>NZ_JPER01000001.1 GCF_000753715.1 Pseudidiomarina salinarum
TACCCGTGGTAGAACCACGGGCTACTAGTAGACTGACAATCCCAGCCGGTTAGCAAAATTGCGGATCATGGCCATCGCCCGGGCGGGATTCCCATAGCTATTCAGCGGCGGACTCCAGGCACTAATTACGCCGTAATCAGGAACAATTGCCACCATACCACCACCAACACCGCTTTTCGCCGGCAGGCCAACGGTGAAGGCGAACTCTCCCGACTGATCATACATACCACTGGTGCTCAGCAAGGCATTGATGCGCTGCGCATCGCGATGAGAGGTGATTTTCTCACCGCTGCGCGGACACACGCCGCGGTTGGCCAGAAACGCCAGGCCGCGCGCTAAATCTTCCGTGGACAGCGTCAGCGAACATTGCCAGAAGTAATGATCCAGGACTTCGGTCACGTCGCTGTTGATATTACCGAAGCTTTTCATCAGGTAGGCGAGGGCAGAATTACGGCTGCCGTGGGATTTCTCGGATTCATGTACCCGCGAATCAGCCAGAATACCCTCATTGTTGCATAGCGAGCGTACCATATTGAGCAAAGCCGACTTGCTGGTGGAGTAATGACTGACCAACACGTCGCTGACCAGGATAGCGCCGGCATTGATCATGGGATTGCGTGGTATTCCCTTTTCCCACTCCAACTGCACGATGGAGTTAAAGGGCTGTCCCGACGGCTCCATCTGCACCCGTTGCCATAATTCATCACCAATCCGTTCCATCGCCATCATCAGACCAAAAATTTTGGAAATTGACTGAATGGAGTACACCGTGGTTGAGTCACCAACTGAGGTGATCTTACCGTCGAGGGTGGCGACGGTAAGCGCACAGTGCTCGCGGTCCACTTCAGCAAGTGCCGGGATATAGTCTGCGACTTTACCGTCAGTGATCGTCAACGCGTCCTGCAGGATTTCTTCCAGTAGGGGTTTAAGATCCTCGGGAGCCTGAATCGACTGGCCACCGCTGATGACATCCTGGGTCATATGATTGCTCCGCTGGTTCAGCTCTTCTGCTTCTTCAGCATAGGTGCCAGGAAACGTGCCGTGTGTGAACGCTCACACTTAACGATTTCTTCCGGGGTGCCTGAGGCCAGAATTTCGCCACCGCCCGATCCGCCTTCAGGACCCAGGTCGACAATCCAGTCAACGGTCTTAATGACATCCAGGTTGTGTTCAATAATCACTATGGTATTCCCATGATCGCGCAAGCGGTGGAGTACCGTCAGCAGCTGCTGGATGTCGTGAAAGTGCAAACCAGTAGTAGGCTCGTCCAATATGTATAAAGTCTTACCAGTGTCCCGTTTGGACAGCTCACGGGACAATTTAACCCGTTGCGCTTCCCCGCCTGAGAGGGTGGTGGCGGATTGTCCCAGCCGGATATAGCTCAGACCAACGTCCATCAGCGTCTGTAACTTGCGGGCAATAGCCGGCACCGGTGCGAAAAAAACGTGGGCATCTTCGACCGTCATATCCAGCACTTCATGAATGCTCTTGCCTTTGTACTTAATCTCCAGGGTTTCGCGGTTATAGCGTTTGCCTTTACAGATATCGCAAGGTACATACACATCAGGCAGGAAGTGCATCTCAACCTTTATCATGCCGTCGCCCTGACAGGCTTCGCAGCGGCCGCCCCGCACATTAAAGCTGAAGCGACCGACTTTATAGCCACGCGACCGAGCTTCTTCTGTGCCGGCGAATAATTCCCGGATAGGCGTAAAGATACCGGTGTAGGTAGCCGGATTCGAGCGCGGCGTACGGCCGATCGGGCTTTGGTCGATATCCACCACTTTATCCAGATACTGCATGCCATCGATTTCCCGGTGCGGAGCAGGCTCCACTACCGTCGCTTTATTGAGATCGCGGTGGGCGATGCGGAACAGGGTATCGTTGATCAGCGTCGACTTACCTGAGCCGGACACGCCCGTGACACAGCTCATCAGGCCTACCGGCAACTCAAGGTCGACGTCTTTCAGGTTATTGCCGCTGGCACCAGTCAGTTTTAACCAGTGTTTACCTGGCTTATTGCGTTTCGCCGGTACTTCGATTCTCTTGCGACCGGACAGATAATCCGCGGTAAGTGAGCGCTCACAGTCGAGGATCTCTTCGTAAGTACCCTGAGCCACGACTTCGCCGCCATGAATACCAGCGCCGGGGCCGATATCGATGACATGATCCGCAGCGCGGATAGCCTCTTCATCATGCTCAACCACAATCACCGTGTTACCAAGATCGCGCAGATGGGTGAGGGTACCCAGCAGCCGCTCATTATCACGCTGATGCAAGCCAATGGAAGGCTCGTCGAGCACGTACATAACACCCACCAGGCCTGCACCGATCTGGCTGGCCAGCCGGATACGCTGGGCCTCACCACCGGACAGGGTTTCGGCGCTGCGCGACAAGCTCAGGTAATTCAGGCCAACGTTCACCAGAAAGCCCAGCCGGTCGTTTATCTCTTTAAGAATTTTTTCGGCGATCTGGGCGCGCTGGCCTTCCAGTTCCAGTTGCTGGAAAAACTCCAGCGCATCACCAATGGATTGCTCGACGATCTGCGGCAGGGTTGTACCGCTAACGAATACATAGCGCGCTTCCTGCCGCAAGCGGGCACCGCCACAGCTTTTACAGGGTTGCGCGGCCAGATATTTAGCCAGCTCATCGCGCACCGCCTGTGAGTCGGTTTCGCGATAACGCCGCTGCATGTTCGGAATAATGCCTTCGAACGGATGTTTGCGCACAACCCGGTCGCCGCGGTCATTGAGGTAGACGAACTCAATTTTCTCGTCGCCGCTGCCGTACAGCAGCTTATCCCGGTGATCCTGGCTGAGTGAAATAAAGGGCTTGTTCAGCTCAAAACCATAATGTTTAGCCAGCGACTGCAGCATCTGATAATAGTAGAAATTGCGTTTATCCCAGCCGCGGATAGCCCCACCGGTCAGACTAAGATCGGGGTTGGCCACTACCCGGTCGGGATCAAAGAACTGCTCAATGCCCAGGCCGTCACACGAGGGACAGGCACCGGCGGGATTATTAAAGGAGAACAGCCTTGGCTCAAGCTCCTGTACGCTGTAGCCACAATGCGGACAGGCAAAGTTGGCGGAGAAAATCATGGTTTCGAGATTCGAGTCATGATCCATTGGCGCGATCAACGCCGTGCCGCCGCTGAGTTCCAGCGCGGTCTCGAAGGATTCTGCCAGGCGCAGCTCAAGGCCCTCGCGCACTTTAATACGATCGACAACCACTTCGATAGTATGTTTTTTCTGCAGTTCGAGCGTAGGAGGATCGCTCAAATCGCATAGCTGCCCATCAATCCGCGCCCGGATAAAGCCCTGCGCCGCGAGGTTTTCAAGCACCTTATTATGCTCACCCTTACGCTCCTGGATGATAGGCGCCAGCAACATCAGTTTTTCGCCTTCGGGCAGTTCCAGCACATGGTCGACCATCTGTGATACCGTCTGTGCCGCCAGCGTAACGTTATGCGTAGGGCAGCGCGGCTCGCCAACCCGGGCGAACATTAGCCGCAGGTAATCGTAGATCTCGGTAATGGTGCCCACGGTTGAGCGTGGGTTATGGGATGTTGATTTCTGCTCAATGGAGATTGCCGGCGACAGGCCTTCGATGCTGTCGACATCAGGCTTTTCCATCAGTGACAAAAACTGACGCGCATAGGCCGAGAGGGACTCAACATAACGACGCTGTCCCTCAGCGTAAAGCGTATCAAACGCCAGGGAAGACTTACCGGAACCAGACAGGCCGGTGATCACGATGAGCTTGTCGCGGGGAATCGTCAGTTGCAGGTTTTTAAGATTATGGGTGCGGGCTCCGCGTACTTCAATTTTATCCATAGTAAACTTTCGACTCCGGTTGCTAAATCAACATCAAACCAAACGAGCATTATCGCACAGGCGGTACCTTCTGGTACAATCAGCGGCGATTTTCACTATTGGCCATGGAATGAACATGTCATCACCACCCAGCGAACATCGCCTGACCCCAATTGAACGCCGCGCCTCAGGTGCCTTAGCGGCGGTCTTCGGATTACGGATGTTAGGGCTGTTTTTGATCATGCCGGTTATAGCTATTTATGGTAGAAGCTACCCGGACTACACGCCAGTCTTAGTGGGTCTGGCAATAGGTGCTTACGGCCTGACCCAGGCGCTGCTGCAGATCCCGCTGGGGATGCTATCGGACCGGATTGGCCGGCGTCCGGTGATTATCGGCGGTTTGCTGGTGTTTGCTGTGGGGAGTCTGGTGGCGGCCGCGGCTGATACCCTGACCGGCGTGGTGATTGGCCGCGCATTGCAGGGTACCGGGGCAATTGCCGCCGCTATTCTGGCGCTAGCCGCTGATGTGACCCGCGATTCCCAACGCCCCAAAGTAATGGCCCTGATTGGCATGTGCATTGGTCTGTCCTTTGCCATTGCGCTGGTGCTTGGGCCCTTATTGGGACAGTACATCGGTTTATCGGGGCTGTTTGTTTTTACTGCGGTCAGTGCGGTGGCCGGGATTCTGGTATTGCTGGTTGCGGTGCCCGACGTCAAAGCCCGCACCGCCAAAGGCGATGTGCTGCCGCTGCGCGGTGAACTGAAGAGCCTGCTGCGGCATGGTCAGCTGGCCCGGCTGAATGCCGGAGTCTTTGTGCTGCACTGCATACTTACGGCGTTTTTTGTGGTGGTCCCGGTACAACTGGTGGCTGGTGGACTAGCCGCTGAGCAACATGCCTGGTTGTATCTGCCAGCGCTGCTGGCTTCGTTCGCGCTGATGATACCTATGCTGATCCGGGCCGAGAAAAAACGCCAGCAGCCGTTCTATTTTCGCGTGGCGATCGCGCTGCTTATTGCCGCTGTCGTCGTTATCGGATTTGGTCCGTCGCACTGGCTGTACCTGGTGGCAGCCATTGTCGTATTCTTTACCGGATTTAATTTTCTTGAAGCCAACCTGCCGTCGTCGCTGACTCGCTTTGCCCCCGCTGGCCGCAAGGGCAGCGCCAGTGGTATCTATGCCACGGCGCAGTTTATGGGTGCTTTTGTGGGCGGCATTTCCGGCGGGCTGATGCTGCAGTATTTCGGGCTAATGGGCATTGGGATTTTCTGCGTGGTACTGCTACTATGCTGGTTCCTGATAACGGCCGGTATGCAGCCGCCGCCGCAATGGAAAAATATTAGTTTTACTCTGCGCACTTTAGATCATCAACAGGTTGAGCAGCTGGCTGCGGCCCTCGCTGAAGTCAACGGTGTGGAGGAAGTCCGGATTGTGCCGGCAGAGCAAACTGCCTATTTAAAAGTGCATAAAACGGATTACAATGAACAAGCTATAAAGGCGCAGCTGGCGCCCTATCAGAACAACCATTAAAGGAGACCGGCATGGCCAGTCGCGGTATTAACAAAGTTATTCTTATCGGCAACCTGGGCGCCGACCCTGAAGTACGCTATACCCAGAACAGCACGGCGATAGCCAATTTATCGATTGCCACCAGCGAAACCTGGAAAGATAAGCAAACCGGTGAACCGCGCGAGCAGACCGAGTGGCACCGTTGTGTCGCTTATCGCCGCCTGGCAGAAATTGCCGGTGAGTATCTGAAAAAAGGCTCTAAGGTGTATGTTGAAGGCCGTCTGCAAACCCGTAAATGGGCGGGGCAGGATGGTGTAGAGCGTTACACTACCGAGATCGTCATCAACGACCTGCAGATGCTGGACGGTCGTCCGGGCTCTGGTCAGGGTGGTGGCTATCAGAGCGGCGCGTCACAGGGCTCGCAGAGCAGTCAGGGCAGTGGCCAGAGCGGCGGCCAACAGCCAGCGCGCGCTCCGCAAACCGGCGGTCAGCGTCAGGCGCCTCCGGCCCAGCAACCTGAGCCGTTCGTACCGGATCAGGACTTTGACGACGATATCCCGTTTTGATGCACGCCCGTGCGGTCAAAGTATAAATAGTTGACGGCCCATGACGGTCGACTAATCTTAAAGATGCATATTTTTTATATCTTTAAAATTAGGAGACCGTCATGGCAAAGATTTTCCAAATTCTCGTTTCATACAAACTGCTAGTAGCCGTTCTGATGAGTGTTTCCATCATGACGAGTAACACTGTGCTTGCGGATGAGCACAAAGGTGGTGATGGCGCTGAACCCTGGCTGCCGAGCCTGATTACTGAAACGCCCCAGGAAGGTTTTGCACTGGCGATAACACTCTCTCAGAAAGGGGTTGCAAAGACCCAGCCGGATGCTGAAGTCCGCAAGGATTTGCGTCCCGACTATGCCCGGGATCCTGATAGCCTTATTCATGTTTCCCAAGTGATCGCAGTCCATTTCCAGACGGTTGCCGCCGCCAATAATTACTGGCGCGACTGATAAAAAAAGCCCGGCCTTCACATGAAAGCCGGGCCTGCTTCTTTCCGGTAATGCTTATTTAAGTTGGGTGTTCAGGAACTCCAGGTAAGCTTCCTGAGCCACGATGCGGTTGGCTTTCTTGCGGAAGCCGTGGCCTTCATCTTCAAATAAAACGTATTCGACCGGTACGCCGTTCGCTTCGATGGCCTCGACCATTTCATCGCTCTCAACTTGCAGTACGCGCGGGTCGTTAGCGCCTTGCACCACTAGCACGGGTTGCTGGATCTGATGCGCATAGAACAGCGGCGAAATACGCTCTAACCGCTCGCGCTCGGTGGCCGGGTCACCCAGTTCATCATAAAGCGCCTGGCGCTGCGCCTCCCACCAGGGTGGGATACTTTCCAGCGTACGTACCCAGTTGGTAACACCGAAAATATTAATACCGGCATCAAACTCGTCAGTAAAGGCCATCGCTGCCATGGTCAGATAGCCGCCGTAGCTGCCACCCATCACCGCAATACGATCGCCATCAACCCAGTCCAGCGATTGCAGGTATTTCTTCGCATAGACAATATCCTGCAGGTCATCTTCACCATGGCGCTTATCATCCAGATGGAAGAAGGTTTTGCCATAGCCTGATGAGCCGCGGTTATTAACGCCGAACATGGCATACCCGTGGTTCACCAGATGCTGCACCATAGGGCTGTAGCCTTTGCGGGTCTGGCCACCTGGTCCGCCGTGGATATAGATCACCGCCGGCACTTTATTGGTCGCGCTGGCAGTATGCGGCTGAAACAGCAGGCCGGGGATCATCAGTTCATCGAAGCTCGGATACCGTTCAACGGTGCTGGATACCAGGTGTGCCGGATCGATGTCATCGCTCAGGGTATCCGATAGCTTAAGTGCTTCGTCGCTGCCAATAGCCCATGAATACAGGTTAGCGGGGGCGGTGTCGGAACTCAGGTAAAACACCATCAGGTTTTCATCGTCAGAAAAACTCACGCCACTGACAGTTGCCGGCGGCAGGGACGGCAGCTGAACGATTTCATCATTGGTCCGATCGATAATATGAAGCTCGGTCTGGGCATCGGCATTAATACCGGTAACCTGATAGCGGCCGTCCGGTGAGTAGTAGAGAAAAGCGACATCCCAGTCCGAGATATACTCTTCACTGGCTTCGCCGCTGCTGATTTCGTACGACCATGCCTGCACAAACTCGCTGTGAGCGTCGGTACCGTATATCAGCCGGGTGTTATCCGGTGAAAAGGTATAAACGTTATGGCTGACGTTACCCGTATGCGGGGTCACGTGGATAAGCTCAGCCTCAGCAGCGCTCAGATCGGCCAGCCAGATATCGTTATCGGCGTTACTGTGAACCTTGGTCATCGCCAGCCAGCGACCATCGCCACTGATGCTGCTCAGGCTCCAGCCTGCGTTATTTTCAAACATCAGTTCGCGGCTGTAATCCTCAGTGCTGTACAGATACAAATCAAAGGCCTGTGGGTCACGCTCATTGGTGGCGACGAAGAAATGCGTATCGTCATCGTGCCAGCCGGAAAAATAAGCTTTCAGGTTTTCGCCGGGCGTCAGATCACGAACCCTGCCGTCAATCTCCATGACATAGAGGTGATCCAGTTCATTACCGCCCTGATCGGAGGTGTACAGGAAGCGATCATCCGCCGGGAACCAGCTGACGCCGCGAATAGCGTTGGTGGTTGAATTTGTCAGTTGGGTCTGCGGGCTGCCATCTACCGGATAGCGGTACACATTAAATACCCCGGTGGCATCGCTGGTAACCAGCACGGCCTGACCGTCGTGGCTGATTGACGAACCACCAATAGAGGTTGTGTCAAAAAAGGTGGTGGCGCTGTATTTTGGAATATCCGGAGTGGTTTGCTCTGCGACTTCAGGAGCCTTATTGCAGGCAGTGATCGTCAGTGCCAGCGCACTGACGACCAGCCATGTTGTTATTTTTTTCATGAGTTCACCCTTCAAAGTAGAATTGCTAATGCAATCCACAAAGAGTTTACCTCAAGTCAAAAAATAAGCTATACCAGCTTGTGTTGTGCCGCCACCTTGTCGAAATATTCCAGTACCTGCTTGGCATAGGCCCGTTTAGATACGTAATCGCCGGGAAAGAAATTCTTCTTAAAGCCGTAAGCTACCATATCTTTCAGTCGTTTTAGCGGGACATCAACAGCACTCAGGGCCAGTGCGTACTCATCGGTGACTGTGGTGCGGGATACCAGCCGGTTGTCGGTACAGATCACAGTCGCCAGGCGATTGTCATACATATGTCTGAAATTATGATTGTCTACTGAGCCGATAGCCGGGTTAGTCTGCAGATTACTGGTGATACAAACTTCAATAGCGATGCGGCGGTCACCGATAAAGGAGGCCAGTTGGCGCACATAGGCCTCGCGGTCGGTAATCTTGTCATCCTGAATCATATCCGGTGAAAACAGTGAGTAACCGTGACCTAACCGGTCGGCGTAGCACTGCGTAAGTGCTTCAAATATGCTCTCGGCCCCGTAGGCTTCGCCGGCATGCACGGTCTTCAGCAGAAAATTCTGATGCGCGTATTCATAGACTTCTTTGAATTCATGGGCAGGGTAGCCCATCTCCTGACCGGCGATATCAAGACCGACGATTGGCAGGCCTTCTTCATCGCGCAGGCGTACGCTGGCCCGCACTAGTTCCATGGCCGCGGTTTTAATAACCTGCTTGGGCTCAAAATGACTGAGCATGCGGAACAGGTCGCTGTAGTAGGGAGAAAAGCCCTTCTTGCCGAACATGCGCATGGCACAGTTGATAATGCCGTAGTCGAACGGCGGCTTATCCCCACTGCTCACTGCGTCACTATTGTTATATTCATCTTTAGCGCGTTTCAGACCCTGATTGGTGGTGTGCATCACCCGGTCAAAGTCGATGCCGCGGGCCAGATCCATCAGCAACTGCGGGGCAAATCGCACCTCAATATAGTTAACGCCTTCCGCCTGATTATCCACTGCCAGTTCGTAGGCTGCCTGTTCCAGGTTTTCCATATCCCGCAGTACCGCACAGGTATACTGGAAACCATTCAGGTACTCGCCCAGATTCTGGTAGGATTCTTTAAATACCTGGTCATACAGGCCATCAACGGTATAGGATGGCAGTTCAATTTTGCTGCGTTTTGCCATCTCAATCAGGCCGGTGGGGCGCAGACTGCCATCAAGATGCAGGTGCAAATCAGCTTTGGGCATTGCTTGCAGAAATTCACGGGAATAGTTGGGGGCAGTCATGGCTTCTCCTTTTTTGTTGAACTGACTATAACAAAATTCAGCTTTGCATTCACCGCGCAAACTCAGTATAAACCTCAGAACAATAACGAATAATAACCACCAGACGATCATTCATTATGGCTTCACTTTATTTCACCTATTCGGCGATGAACGCCGGAAAAAGTACCTCGTTGCTGCAGGTCGCGCACAACTATGAGGAACGCGAACAGCAGGTGTTGTTGTTAACACCAGCTATCGACGATCGCGCCGGGCATGGCAAAATCGCCTCCCGCCTGGGTATTGACCGGCAGGCACTGGCGTTTTCCAACACTACGGATCTTGCGGCCCTTATCGAAGCCCGGCATCAGCAGCGCAAAATAGATTGTGTGCTTATCGACGAAGCCCAGTTTCTTTCGGAAGCTCAGGTTTGGCAGCTGACGGATATCGTGGATCGGGTCGATATTCCGGTGATGTGTTACGGCATCCGCACCGACGCATTTGGTAAGGCATTTCCCGGCAGCGCCATCCTGCTGGGCGTGGCCGATAAGATCGCTGAGATGAAAACCATCTGCCACTGTGGCCGCAAAGCCACGATGAACCTGCGTATCGACGCGGAAGGAAAAGCCATCACCGAAGGTACGCAGATCGCGATTGGCGGCAATGAACACTATGTGTCCTGTTGCCGTAAGCACTGGAAGGAACAGCTGGGCCGTTTTTAGATGACTTCACAGCGGCAGATAGTTCAATTAACTAATTGAGTTAATCGGTTTTTTCAGATATCTGCTACTATTACATTAGTTAATGTAACCATGGGGTCGTAATGAAGCCAGCACCGATTCCGGCTAACGAGCAAGAACGGCTTGCCGTTTTACATGAGCTGGAAATTCTTGACACCGAGACAGATGAAATTCTTGATGAGATCACGGCATTCGCCCGTGAGCTCTTTGGTGTTGATGCGGCGCTGATCACGCTTGTTGATGAGAAGCGGCAATGGTTTAAAGCCAAAATTGGTTTCGGCGAGGCAGAAACACCGCGCGACGTATCATTTTGCGGCCATGTGGTCGCCAGTGGCGAAACCACTGTTATCGAAAATGCGGCGCTGGACCAACGTTTTACCGACAATCCCTATGTTACTGCCGACGGTGGCGTCCGCTTTTATGCTGGCGCGCCGCTGACCGTTCAGAATGAGTTCCACCTGGGCACCTTGTGCCTGATTGACAGCGCTCCCCGCACGTTTAGTAATGACCAGCAACGCTTACTGGAAATGTTGGCGAAGTGGATTACCAGTGAAATTACCGCCCGGCATGAACGCAAGAACTGGCAGGCCGAGCGCGACATACTTGCCCGCGGCCCGGTGGCGACTGTGGTCTGGCAGGTTGAACCTGAAGTCCATTTGATTTATGTCGCTGAAAACTCACAGCGGATCCTCGGTTACCCCTCAGAGCATTTGCTTGATCCCGATGTCAGGTATGAATCTATCGTGCATCCGGATGACCGGGATGAGTTATTAGAGCGCATGCACAAGCTGATTGACGGCAAAGAAGATTATCTGGAAATGGATTACCGGGTACTGACTCCTGCCGGCGATCTGCGCTGGGTCCACCATTTTGCCAGGGCGGATATTGACGCGTCCGGGGTATTATTGCGTGTCCGCGGCTATCTGCTTGACGATACGAAACGTAAGGCACTGGAACTTGAGTTGCGCGAAGCCAATCAGAGCTTCGATCTGGCCCTTACCGCAGGCGAGCTTTCGACCTGGGACTGGAACCTGGAAACCAACCGTATCAAGGTAAGTCATACCTGGATTGAACTGCTTGGCTTCGAGCGTCATTTTGATCAGGATGCGGACTGGCGGGAACTTGTTCACCCGGACGATCAAGCTGTCGCCAGAGAAAAACTTAAGGAACATCTGAAAGGTCTCAAGGAGCGATTTGAGACGAACTTCAGGCTGCGCCGTGCCGACGGTGAATATATCTGGCTGCATAGTGTCGGGCGCGTAATTGAGCGCGACCAGGATGGCCGGGCTGTGCGGGTAGTGGGTATCCATCGGGATATCAGCACTGAAGTCCGCAACGAGCGGCAGCGGCGCCAGCAAAATAAAGTGCTGGAACTGGTTAGTACAGTACAACATGAATTTTTACTGGTGAAAAACTTTAGTGAGGTCTGTGATATTGCCCTGCCGGAGCTGATGAGCCTGACCGAAAGTGAAACCGGGTTCATCGGTGAGTTACGTGCCAGCGCCCGTGAATCCAATATGCTATTGGTACAAGGGCTGCGCAATAACACAGATAAAGAAAGTCAGGCAGACCGCCAACGGCTGGTGGAACAGGGGCTTGAAATTGAGCTGCAGGGCTCGGCTATAGAACGTGTGCTGCGAGAGGGTAAGCCGGAAATTTGTTACGGTGAAGTCTGCAATGAACAAGCGCAGTTTACCCCTGCTATTATGCCAAGCCTCCACAATGCCTTCTTGTTACCTATATATTTTCGCGGTGAAGTGGTTGGCTGTATGGTGCTCGGCAACCGGCCAAATGGTTATGAGCAAAGTCTGCTGACGTTACTGGAACCGATCCTGAACACCCTGGGCACCCTCATGCATATGCGCCGCGTAGACGAAGAACGCCAGTCTGCGGTAGAAGAATTGCGCCGGATGGCAACGATCGATGAACTCACCGGGGTGGTTAATCGTCGGGTTTTCCTTGAGGTTTGTAGTCAGCGCTTTGACGAACAGCAACGTTATGATGTTCCCGTTAGTCTGGCCGTTATCGACCTGGATTTTTTCAAACGCATCAATGATACCTACGGGCATGCCGCTGGGGATGAGGTGTTGAGGCAATTTACCGATATCGCCGAGAGTAAGCTCAGGGAACCTGATCTGCTGGGTCGCATGGGTGGTGAGGAGTTTGCTATATTGTTTCCCTATACCAGCGAGGCCGATGCCTTCCAGGCTACAGAGCGGATCCGCCAGGCGATTGCTGAGCACCCGTTGAGTTTGGATGGTGAAGATATTAACTTAACCATAAGTGCTGGCGTTGCACAATTACGGGCAGGCGACACTGATGTGGATCGCTGGATTGCGCGCGCCGATGCAGCCTTATATGAGGCAAAAGATTCCGGCCGTAATCGCTCTGTCGTCGCAAAGTAGGTATAATTAACGGCAACCACTCATGTAGTAGCAAACAGATAGTAACAAGCAGAGGGATGCAATGACACCGACACAGCTTACTTTACCCACCCCTGACGACTGGCACCTTCATCTTCGCGATGCTGAGCTGCTGCCTACTACAGTGCCTGCTTCGGCTGAGGTGTTTGGCCGGGCTGTCATTATGCCAAACCTGGTGCCGCCGGTGACCACTGTTGAGCAGGCGATGGACTATCGCGACCGTATTCTTGCCCAACGGCCGGAAGGCTCGTCTTTTCGTCCGTTGATGGCGCTCTATCTGACGCAGAAAACCACGCCGGAGACGGTAAAAGCAGCCGCGGCTAACGATGAAATAATCGGTTTCAAGCTGTATCCCTCCGGTGCAACGACCAATTCAGCCGCTGGCGTTACCGATATTGACGCGCTGGATGATGTCTTCGCTGCTATGGCCGCCGAGCGGGTGCCCCTGTTAGTTCACGGCGAAGTGACCACCGCGGATATTGATATATTTGATCGCGAAAAGGTTTTTATCGACAGGCATCTACGGCCTTTACTGAAGCGCCATCCCGATTTGAAACTGGTTCTTGAGCATATCACCACTAAAGATGCCGTCGAATTTGTGTGTTCAGCCAGCGATAATGTGGCGGCCACTATCACTCCCCAGCATTTGCTGATGAACCGTAACGATATGCTGGTTGGTGGCATCCGGCCCCATAATTACTGTTTGCCTATCCTTAAGCGTCGCGAGCATCAGCAGGCGTTGCGCGAAATTGCCGTGTCCGGTAATCCGAAATTTTTCCTCGGCACCGATTCAGCGCCCCACGCGCAGTCGCGTAAAGAAGCCGCTTGCGGTTGTGCGGGCTGTTATTCCGCGCCAGCTGCGATCCAGCTCTATGCCGAGTTTTTCGAGCAAATGGATGCGCTGGATAAGCTAGCAGACTTTGCCAGCGGCTTTGGCGCTGACTTTTATGGCTTCCCCCGCGCGGCCGAAACCATGACGCTTGAGCGCAAGCCCTGGCAGGTACCAGCCATTATTCAAACCGCTGTGGGGCCGGTCGTTCCGTACTGGGCCGGGGAGCTCTTGAACTGGCAGATAGCGCAACAAAAATAAAACGTTTGGTTCTGAATTATAGTTGTGTAAAAAAGCGTCTGAAGGCTGGCTACAGACGCTTTTACTCGGCATACTGTAAATATAATAAAAATGATAACGACCAGCAGGGAATGGCGCTTTGTTAAAGTGGTTATGGGCAAAAAAAACCAGCGATATCGTACTGACGTTTGCGCTTAGCAACGAGTCGGTGGGCGTGGTAATCACCCAAAATAACCGCGATACGCCTGAGCTCATTGTTTCTGATTCATCTGGCAAAGATGACCGTCAATTTGCTGATGTCATTAATGAACTCCTGACGAAATATTCTCGCTACAGCCGCGGCGATCCCGGCATCATATTGGTGCTGGCGCCATCACTCTATCAAAGCGTTGCGCTGGAGCGCCCCAAGCTACCCGATGAGGAGATTGCTGCAGGCTTGCGTTATAGCTTGCGCGATTTAGTTTCGTTACCGCCAGCCAATATTATTGCTGATTATTATGAGTTACCGGTGCAGCTTCCCGGGCAGAACAAGATCAACGCGGTGGTTGCCGATCGCAAACTGCTGACGCCGATCATCGAAGCGCTACAGAGTACCAGCGATAATATACTGGCGGTAATCGCGGAAGAACAGGCCGTGGCGCGACTGTTTGAGGATCAACTGAGCCCGGCGGTGGTGGTCTACCAGTCGCAACAGGAACCAGCCTTATTACAGGTCTACCGCGACGGTAAGTTACAGGTTAACCGCTCCGTCGCCGCTCTTGAGAAGCTGAGTGCGCTTAGCTCTGAAGAGATGAATATGGGCGCATTGCAGCCGTTAAGCGTCGAAATTCAGCGCTCTATTGATTACTTCGAGCGGCAGTTGCGGCAGCGCCCGGTGAAGGAAGTTGTTCTGGCGTTAAGCACCCAGCCCAAAAAATTGGTGACCGATCAGTTAACTGAAGATTTAGGCGTTGATATTCGCTGGGCAAAATATCCTGACTGGACGCACGAACTGGCGACCGGCGATTATATCGACTTCCCGGCTTTTGGCGGGGCTCTGATTGGCCATGAGCTAAAGGCAGGTGACCAATGAAGCAGCTGGCCAACCTGTATCTTGCCGAACTGCAGCCGAATCGTGAGCGGCTCACCCTGAATTTGCTCGCCAGCGTAAGCGCCGGGCTTGTTGTTTTGATTTTCATTACCTTGGCGGTCGGCAGTTATCTGAACGCGCAACAGCAGGAAGAAGTACAGCAAGTCAGCCGGCAGGTCAGTGACTTAGAAGAACAAGTTAAAAGCCGCCGGCAGCAATTAAATGAAGCATTGAAAGATACCAGCCTGCAAAACGAAATCAGTCAGCTGGAACAAAAAATTGCACGCCAGCAACGCTTGCTGCAACAGATGCTGCAATTAATCGCGATGACGGAATCCAGCTTTGCGCGCCTGCTGCGCGATATTGCGCAGGTGGATAATGATCAGATCTGGCTGCAACGCATTATTATTGAGAGCGGCCAGCTTACCCTCCAGGGACGGACCATTGAAGCCAGCGCCCTGCCAACCTGGCTGGCCAGCTTTACCGCCCACGGTACCTTGCAGGGTCGCCAGTTTGCGGTATTCGAGTTACGCGATGAAGCAGCGGGCGCACTCGACTTTACTGTTGGCAGCGCCGGTTATCGCAGCGCGCCCGCGACAGGAGGCCAGTAATGATATTGCAACAGCGCTGGCACCAGTGGCAACAGAAGTTTCTGCAGCTACCTGCTGGCAGGCGGCGCTTCTGGCTAATCCTGACTGCGGCGATGATACTTTATGTCGGAGTGTGGCTGGCGCTGACGCCACTGACAGAGCGTTATCAGCAGCTAAGTGAACAAGAGCGCGCGCAACAGGTTCAGAAAAATGCGTTGCAGCAAGAGCTGGCAGCTATAGAGCAACGTTTGCAGGGTGACCCTAAAGCACCGCTCAAGCGCCAGCGAGAGCAACTGACCAAGCGGCTGGAACAAGTCAACGAGCAGCTGTCCAACGAAACGCAATATATCAGCGCCTCAGAGAATAAAGCCTTACTCAAAGCATTGCTCACGACCGCGGCTGGCATTAAAGTAAAATCAGCACAGGCACTCCCGGCAGAGCAGGTCTATCAGGATCCGGAAGATGAAAAAACTGGCATTTACAAACACCGGCTGCAACTGGTTGTTGTTGGTAGTTACTTTGATGTGCAACGCTATTTTGCAGCACTTGAGGAGCTGCCCTGGAGCTTTTACTGGCAGCGTTTAGATTATCGGGTAACCAGCCACCCACAGGCTGAAGTAATGCTGGAAATTTATACTCTGAGTCTGGAGCGCGGCTATGTGGCAAGCTAAGGCGCTGATCATGGGCATGTTAGTGGCAGCTTCTGCTTCTGCCCAGCAGCTTAGTGATCCGACTGAGCCGCCCCGCGTATTAGAACAGGGGACAAAGGTAGCCCCGCAGACCAGTTTAAGGTTAGAGTCTATTCAGTGGACCGAGAATCTTCGGGTAGCGCGAATTAACGGCGAACGTCTCAGAGAAGGCGATACCTATAATAACTATAAAATTCAGTCGATTGGAATGGATCAAGTGACGTTGTTAAATATCAGGACGAACGAGCAGCTGACGCTGGCAATGTTTGCCAAAGTGAAGCAGCTGTCTGAGCCAAAAGGGAATAGGTCATGAGAATCATTAGTATCATTCTGACCGGTCTCTTAATGGCAGGATGTGCATATCAGCCAGACCGCCAGCCCGATGATGCGCGCGAAGCGCTCCGGCACCAGCAACCGCTGGTCACCACCGTGCGTCCGCCGCTGCCGGATTCGGTTCGCGAAAGCCTGCGCAGCGAAGATAAAGATTTACGGGCCGCCAGCTCTCAGTTACTGGCCGAGCCACGCTTTTCCCTGTCTGCCAACCAGGTTCCGGCCAGCGAATTTTTTGCCGGCCTGGCGACGGATTCACCTTATAACATTGTGATCCATCCCGATGTCAGTGGTGACATAACCGTCAGTTTAAAAGACGTGACGCTGACCGAAACACTGGATGTAGTCAGTGAAATCTACGGCTTTGACGTCCGCCGTGAAGATCGCATGATCAGGGTTTACCCGTCCGGACTGCGCAGTGAGACCATCACCCTTGATTATCTGGCCCTGCGGCGCATGGGGATGTCCCAGACCAGCGTTAGTTCGGGTGGCGTAAAAGATAATGACCGTAATAATAATAATATGAATAACGCCGCTGGTGTTAACCCGGCTACCAATGATCGCATTCTTGGCGGCGAAGGTGGTGCTTCAAGGCGCGCCGGTGCCATGCAGGGCGCGATGAATAGTAATGGTTCTTCAATCAGCAGCCAGTCAGAAACTGATTTGTGGCGCGATCTGCAGGAAATGATTGAAGGCGTTATCGGCACCGGTGATGGCCGCCGGGTGGCGGTTTCGCCCCAGGCCGGACTGGTAACTATTACCGCGTTTCCTGATGAACTGCGCGCGGCGCGCGAGTTTCTCAAGACAGCGGAAAAGCGACTACAGCGCCAGGTGATTCTGGAAGCGCGGATTGTTGAAGTGGCCCTGAATGATGACTACCAGCAGGGCATCAACTGGAGCGATCTGTTCAGCCTGGGTAAAAGTACCGGCGAGATTAGCTTTAGTGGTTCAGGGGTATCGGGAAATGCAGGTGTCTTTGGTATGACCCTCAACGTGGGTGATTTTACCGGGGTGCTGAACCTGTTGCAGACCCAGGGTAACGTGCAGGTGTTATCTAACCCCCGCGTTAGCGCCTCGAACAACCAGAAAGCCGTTATTAAAATTGGTGAAGATCAGTATTTTGTAACCGATGTATCGACAACAACGGTCACCGGTACCGCTACCACGACCACGCCCAATATTCAGCTGACACCATTTTTTTCCGGAATCTCGCTGGATATCACACCGCAAATCAGCGCCAATGGTGATGTGATCCTGCATGTGCATCCGTCGGTGGTCGAAACCAGCGAGCAGGAAAAAGTCATTCAGCTCAACGATGAATCTTTTGTGCTGCCGCTGGCACAGAGCAACATTCGCGAGAGCGACACCATAGTCAGCGCGCGCAATGGCGAAATTGTAGTACTCGGTGGATTAATGCAAAGCAGCTTCACCGAACGGGAGTCAAAAGCGCCGCTACTTGGTGATATCCCGCTGCTCGGTAACCTGTTTAAGAACACCCGGCGCACCGAGCAGAAAAAGGAGCTGGTTATCCTGATCCGACCGGTAGTGGTGGGTGCCGACACCTGGCAAGACGAACTCGAACGCTCCAGTGACCTGCTGAAGCGTTGGTATGGGAACTAAGGTACGCCGATGTATCAGAAACATTATGGTCTGCGCGAACTGCCTTTTACGTTAACGCCGAACACGAGTTTTTACTGCGACCTCGAAGGTCACCGTTCCGCACTGGAAGTGTTGCTGACCGCGCTGGAAACTGGCGAGGGCTTCATTAAAGTCGTCGGAGAGGTCGGCACCGGCAAAACCCTGCTATGCCGTAAACTACTGAATGAGCTTCCTGACCAGTTTGTTTCTGCTTACATCCCTAATCCTCACTTAACCCCTGATGAACTGCGCAGTCAGATTGGCCGCGAGCTGCAGATTGATACCGCAGAACTTGATAACCAGCAGTTGCTTACTCAAGCCATTCAGCAGCGGTTGATGGACATAAACAAAGACGGCAAGACAGTGGTCATCGTGTTGGATGAAGCACAGGCCCTGCCATCTGATAGCCTGGAAGCGCTGCGGCTTATATCCAACCTGGAAACGGAAACCAGGAAGCTGCTGCACATTGTGCTGTTCGGCCAACCCGAACTTAACGAGCGCCTGGCTCAGCGCGAGCACCGGCAGCTGCGGCAACGTATTGCATTTAGTTACAACCTCAAAGCGATGACGATGCATGAACTGGCTCATTACATTTCTCACCGGCTGTATGTGGCTGGTTATAAAGGGCCGCCAATTTTTTCCGGACGGGTGGTGCAGCAACTTCATGAAGCGAGCCGGGGCATTCCACGCCTGGCAAACGTACTTTGCCATAAGGTCCTGCTGCTATGTTATGGCGAAGGCGTTTATGCCGTCACCCCAAAGCAGGTTCGCGCGGCGGTAGCTGATACCGAAGATGTCGAACTGGCCCGCAGCCGCTGGGGCTGGGTGGCTGCCGCCTGTATCATTGTTATTGCCGCGGTCGTCGGCCTTAGCTATTACCAGGGCTGGCTGACAGGGTACCTGCGATGAGCGTCATTAACCGCATGTTGCGGGACCTGGATCAGCGTCAGCATAATCCGGGTGGCTCGAGCTATACACCAGCGGCCAGCGCGCCGCAGCCGCTGCACTGGGCATGGCTACTGGCAGTCGCATTGGGCACCGCGACGCTGATTATCGTGGCACTGCTGATCTGGTGGTGGATCAATACTACCGCAGTGTCAGCGGACACAGCGCGCACCATGCCGGCGGTTGAGCCGGTGCAACAGCTGGCTGAACAGACTATAACGGTGCGAGAGGACCAGGACGGCCAACAACAGAACACCGAGCAACCGGCGGCAGAAAACCGGTCGGCAGGCGACCTGTCTGCAGCGGAAGTAAGTCGTGCAACCCCCGAACCCGAAGCACCGGTTGTAGCTGAATTATCAGAACAATCAGCTGATGACAGCGAAACAGAAACCGAACCAGCATCAGCCGAAATAAAATCAGAATCAAAACCAAAGCCCGAATCAGAGTCAAAACCGGAACCAGAACAAACTGACGCGAGCCTGTCCAGCTTTGAGAAAAAGTCGGTGCAGTTAACACCGCGGGAGCTAGCCGAAAACAATCTGGAGAAAGCCCGCGTCGCACTGCGCAAAGGCGAGCGCGAGAAAGCCCAGGGTCTACTCGAAAAAGCACTGATCGTTATGCCGGATCATGTGGCAGTACGCAGTGAGCTAGCGGCCTATTGGTTTGGTCGCGGCCAGGTAACCCGTGCTATTGCCCTGCTGCGAAACGGGCTGGAACGCCAGCCGATGCAAAGTCAGTGGCAGTTACTGCATGCCCGCATTCTTGAGCAGACCGGAAATATCGAAGATGTTTACGGCAGTTTACGTAGTATCGACCCGGACGCTGAAGAGTTTCCTGAATTGCTACAGTTACGCGCTATGGCTGCTAACCAGCTGGGGTATTTTGATCAGGCTGCGGCTGATTATGCCGCGCTGGCGGTAGAGCAGCCACGCGGCCGCTGGTGGCTGGCGGCGGCGGCGGCTTTTGAGGATGCCGGCAATATTCCCGCAGCGATACGCTCCTATCAGCAAGCCGTCGAGTCTGCGGATTTGGCACGCGAAGGGCGTAGCTATGCGCAGCAACGCCTGCAGGCTCTGGGGGGACAATAACATGCGACCTCGTTTGAAAATGCGCCTGGGTGACCTGCTGGTTCAGGAAGGCATGATCACCGAAAAGCAACTCGAGAAAGCGCTTGAAGAACAACGCGAAACGGGCCGTAAGCTGGGTGCCACCCTTACGGATTTAGGATTTATCAGCGAACATGACCTACTGGACTTTTTGTCCCGCCAGTTGAATATCCCGTTGATTGACCTGAGTGAACGCAAGATTCCGCAGGATGTGGTGAACCTCGTTCCTGAGGTTCAGGCCCGCCGCCATCGCGCGCTGGTGGTCGAAGCGACCAAAGATGAAGCGCTAATTGCGATGAGCGATCCGGCGGATCTGGAGGCAGTCGATGCCATCAGCAAGTACTTGCAGCCACGCGAACTCAAGCTTGCCGTGGTGCCGGATCAGCAGCTGCTGGAAGCTTTTGATAATCTCTACCGGCGTACCAAAGATATCGCTGATTTTGCCAGCCAGTTGCAAACGGAGTACGACGAAGGTGAGGAGTTTGATCTCGGTGCGCTGACCCTTGATGAAGATGACGATGACGCCACCGTTGCCAAGCTGCTGCAGTCGATTTTTGCTGACGCTGTGCAGGTGCGGGCCTCGGATATTCATATTGAGCCCGATGAACGGGCGCTACGGATCCGCATGCGGGTTGACGGCGTGTTGCAGGAAAATATCCTGAACGAAACCACCATCGCCAGCGCCTTATTATTACGCCTCAAGCTAATGGCCGGGCTGGATATCTCTGAAAAGCGGATGCCACAGGATGGGCGTTTTCATATCAAAGTGCGCGACCACAGTATTGATGTGCGGGTTTCCACTATGCCGGTGCAATATGGTGAATCCTGCGTGATGCGCTTACTCGATCAGTCCGCTGGCTTACTGAATCTTGAACAGACCGGTATGCCTGATGACATTCTGAAGCGCGTGCGGCGTCTGATTCATAAACCTTACGGCATGCTGATTGTCACGGGGCCCACGGGCTCGGGTAAAACCACCACACTCTATGGTGCGCTGACTGAACTTAATCAGGCCGAGAAGAAAATCATTACCGTGGAAGACCCGGTGGAATACCGGCTACCAAGGATTTCGCAGGTGCAGGTGAACGCGCGCATAGGCTTAACCTTCTCCAGCGTACTACGGACCAGCTTGCGGCAGGATCCGGACATTATCATGGTCGGTGAGATGCGCGATCAGGAAACCGTCGAAATCGGCCTGCGCGGTGCTATTACCGGTCACCTTGTATTAACCACGCTGCATACCAACGATTCCATTACCAGCGCCTTGCGGCTGATTGATATGGGTGCTGCGCCTTATCTGGTGGGTGCGGCGTTGCGCGGGGTGCTGGCCCAGCGTCTGATCCGGCGCGTATGCGATAACTGTAAAAAGCCACAGGATCCTGAAGCTGCTGAACTTCAGGTGCTGCGGCAGATGGACCCCGATATTCCGGCTGAGGGCGCCGGCTTCGTGCAGGGTAGTGGTTGTCGTAACTGTAACCACACAGGGTATAAGGGCCGGGTCGGTGTATTTGAGCTGCTCGAAATGAACGAAAAAATGATCGATGCGTTGCGCGATGCCAACATGCGCGAGTTTGCCCACGCCGCCCGTTCATCGCCAGGATTCCGACCGCTAGCCGCAGTTGCTCTTGATTATGCTAAGCAGGGCATAACCTCGATCGAAGAAGTGCTGTACCTGGCGGAGACCGTCGAGGAAGAAGAGCTGCGCATTAAAGCCCCGGCGGAGGGTGACAGCGGTAACGAGGAAGAAGACCGTGGCTGACTTTCGCTATCGCGGTCGGGATGCTGAGGGGCAACTGACCTCTGGCAGCATCGAGGCGGCGAACGAAGGCGCTGCCGCCGATACTCTGTTGCGTCGCGGCGTTACACCGTTGGACATTAATCTGGCACCAGCGAAAGCTCCGGCTGGTATTCAGCTGCAACTCTTTAAGCCGAAAGTGGGTAGCGATGATCTGATCGTTTTTACGCGGCAGATGTATGCACTGACCAAAGCCGGAATACCTTTGCTGCGCGCCATTGAAGGGCTTGCCGACAATACCAGCAATAAGCGGCTGTCGGCGGTACTGCATGATGTGGTTGATAGCCTGGAACGGGGCCGCGAGTTATCCACAGCCATGGCAGCTCACCCTGACGTATTTCCTCGCTTATTGGTTTCTATTGTCCACGTTGGCGAAAATACGGGCCAGCTGGAGCAAGCTTTTGAGCAATTATCAGAATATCTGGCAAGGGAGCAGGAAACCCGCAAGCAAGTAAAAACTGCGCTGCGCTATCCGATGTTTATATCGATCGCGCTGGTCGTTGCGATGTTTGTGCTGAATATTTTTGTTATTCCGACTTTTGCCAGTATGTTTAAGCGTTTTGATGTGGAGCTGCCTCTGGCAACGCGCGTCTTGATCGGCACCTCGGATTTCTTTGTGGCCTGGTGGCCGGTGATGCTGCTTGGCGGGGTTCTCGGTTTTGTGTTTATCAGGCGCTACGTTCGCTCCGAGGCCGGGCGACTGCGCTGGGATTACCTGAAGATTCGGCTGCCACTGTTCGGCGACATTGTACTACGTTCTTTGCTGTCGCGGTTTTCCCGTAGCTTCGCGGTGATGTTGCGTGCAGGGGTGCCACTAACGCAGGCTTTGAGCCTGGTTGCCGAAGCGGTTGACAATAGCTGGATGGGGAAACGTATTAACGACATGCGCCGCAGTGTTGAGCGGGGAGAGAGCCTCACCCGCGCCACCCGTCACAGCCAGCTGTTTACACCGCTGGTGCTGCAGATGATCGCGGTAGGGGAAGAAACAGGCCGGGTTGATGAGTTACTGCATGAGGTCGCGGATTACTATGAGCGCGAAGTTGAGTATGATCTCAAGAGCCTGACCGCCCGTATCGAACCCATCATGTTGGTCATTGTCGCGGCAATGATTGCGGTGATGGCACTGGGTATATTTATGCCGATGTGGGACATGATGAGTGCCTATCAGGGTGGTTAGGTCTAACAAATGCCTAACAAGTTAGTTAGACCTATATTATTTGCATATTAATAAAGCAACCAACATAATCGGGAAAGCAGGATATGAGTGAGGTGACAGTAGTGCGAAATAACAGCCAGCGGGGTTTTACGCTGATTGAACTGATTATTGTAATCGTCATTCTCGGATTGTTGGCCGCGTCGGCGTTGCCTCGTTTTACCAGCGTCACCGCAGAAGCTGAAGACGCCGCTTTAGAAGGTGTAGCCGGAGGTTTTGCCAGCGCAGTTGGGCTGGTGCGTGGTGAGTGGGAGTTACGGGGCCGGCCTCAGGGTAATTCAGACGGCGCCGGCGCTATCGTCGTCATGGACGGAGTTACAGTCAACGTGGATGGCAGCACGGGCTATCCGGTCAGCGGCAACAACAATCCCGATGCCCATGATCAGAATATGACCGCCGAAGATTGTCGCACCCTGATGCAAGCCATACTGCAAGGGTCACCGACGGCGACGACCAATTTTGCGTTACTGGGTGAAAACCGTTATTACGTGTCGCGGGAAAGCAACGGCACCAATGATATCTGTGTTTATTACCTGGCGAATACGATTAAAAACTTAACTTCGGCTCCCTCGGGTACCGATTATCTCAGCGTAGGAAATGTATTTGTTTATAACCCCCGGACCGGTGGCATAAGCATTTTTAGCAACAATTAATAATAACAGTTACAGCTAATTTTGAACTTAACGGGGATAGCCCCGCCTTATAGAGGAAGTGCGTTATGAAAACACAAAAAGGTTTTACTCTAATCGAACTCATCATCGTTATCGTGGTGCTCGGGATCCTGGCAGTTACTGCGGCACCTCAGTTTGTTAACTTTTCAGGTGATGCCCGAGAATCAACTCTGGATGGTTTGAAAGGGGCGATGAATGGTGCCGGCACAGCAGTCTATGCGAAAGCCTCTATAGCTGGTAAGGAAGACGACGCCGACGATGGTGCCGGCACTCCTGACTATCAGACGGTTACCGTTGACAGTACCGCGGTCGAAATCGTTTATGGCTACCCTGCGGCAACCGTGGACGGCATCGTCGAGGTATTGGAGATCACTACAGGTGACTGGGATATCCGCTATGAAAATGAAACGGATGTAACTACTCCTGGTACAGTGAAGTTCTCGCCGGCGGGTCTTAATAGCCCTAATACCAATTTTGCCGACATTACTGATTGTTTTGTTTCCTATGCAGAGGCAACAGCGACTGCTCCACCGACTATTACGGTTGACAATACGAACTGCTAATTTGAAAGAGCAGCCGCCTCTGGGCGGCGTTGTCGCTGCGCGCGCCATTTTTTTGGGCACTCACTAGCAACGTACATTTTAATGTTGGGTCAGCCTGCTGGCCTTGATGTAACTTAGAAGGATAATGCGAAATGAAAGCGCACAAAGGCTTTACTTTAATCGAGTTAATTATTGTGATTGTCGTACTGGGTATTCTGGCCGTGAGTGCGGCACCACAATTTATCAACTTCTCCGGCGATGCACGCGAAGCAACGCTTGATGGTCTTAAAGGCGCTATGAATGGCGCTGCCCGTTCGGTATATGCAAAAGCCGCAATCCAGGGTGAGGAAGACTCAAGTAGCTACGTGACAGTCAGTGGTGTGGAGACAGTATACGGTTATCCTACTGCGCTGGCGGCGGGTATTACCGCTGCCTTGCAGATTGAAACAGCCGACTGGGATATTGCCTATACCGATAACAGCGATCCGGGCTCTACCGCAAATACGGCCAGATTTTCGCCCGCAGGAATTAACGATAGTATTACGACTACAGATCATACGACTATCACAGAGTGTTATGTGGAGTACATTGATGTGACGACTGCCGGGAACTTCCCGGCCATCTCCGTGGTTACTACTGGCTGTTAAAAGGATAGCGAACTTGGTGTAATAAAAGGCGCAACGCAGGTTGCGCCTTTTTTATTTGCTGCCAATCAGGCGACACAGTATAGTCAGATAAGCGTACAAAAACAGATGGAAAGCTCTGATGTCCCCACAAAAATCACCAAAAGCCAAAGGCTTCACGATTATTGAACTGGTCGTGGTGATGGTGATTATCGGCATCCTGGCAGTATCTGCCGCGCCGGTTTTTTTGGGGCGCGACGGCGTAGATGAATATTTGTTCCAGGCGCGGCTGCAAAGTGTGTTGCGGCTGCAGCAGCAACGCGCCATGCAGGACACAATAAACTGCTACGCGGTGCGGATCGAAAGCAATCGTTTTGCCGCGGTTGACGATTGTAACGCCAGCAGTATCAGCGATCCCTTAACTGATCCCGGCAGCGGTATCGCGGCCGACGAAGCACAGGATGCCGGTGTGACCTTGTCCAGCAGTGCCGCGTCAGTTCCCTACAACATTCCTTTTAACGCCCTGGGTTGTCCGGTTGCGGCGCCCGCCGACTGCGAAGCCGGCGTGAATCATCAGATCACCTTAAGCGGCCAGAGTGCGCTGCAGGTCTGCGTCACCAATCAGGGCTACGTGACGACCGGGAGCTGCCCATGATGCCCACCCGCGGGTTTACGCTGATTGAAATTGTTATTGGCATCGTGGTGCTGGCGATTGCCCTGGTCGGGCTTTCCGCAACGCTGTTTCCGCAGGCTCAGCGCTCTGTTGATCCGATTTATCAGGTGCGTGCTACCGAACTGGGACAATCCTTGCTGACTGAAATTGTTTCGCTGAGTTTTGATCAAAGGAATAACCAGGCAGGCGGTGATAATCGCTGTAGTGACTCGCCGCCGCGGGTTTGCACAGATCCCGCGAATCTGGGGCCGGAAGGCGGCGAAAGCCGTGAGGATTATAACGACGTTGATGATTTTAATGGCTTCAGCACCAGCGGTGACCTGCTTACCGGTGCCACTATCAGCGAGTTATATAGAAATTTTACGGTCAGCGTCAGTGTCTGTTATACAACTTCGGTTAGCGGCACCTGTACCAATAATATTACCAACTATAAAAAAGTCGAAACGCAGGTGATAACGCCAAACGATCTGATCATCACATTCAGCGCTTACCGGGGGAATATTTAATGAACCGGCAGCGTGGCTTCACCTTAGTTGAACTCATTATTGTGATCGTGCTGCTGGGTGTGATCGGTATTTCGACCTTCAACTTTCTGGGCTTCGGTACCCGTATATACACTGACGCGCTGGCCCGTGATGTGCAGGTCAGCAATGGCAGGTTTATTCTTGAGCGGATGACCCGTGAAATTGCCGGCGCACTACCGGCCAGTGTGCGTATCAGCGGTGATTATCGCTGCATTGAATACGTACCGATCATTGCCGGCAGCCTGTACACCCGGCTGCCGCGTGCCAACTACACCGGCCCCTTGCGTGGCATTACGCCGGCCGACTATAGCTTCGGGCCCGACCAGCGGGTTGCGGTCTATGCCATTACCGAAAGCCAGGTCTACGGCTCGACCCGCCGGGTCAAGCGTCTGGATAGCGTCGACTTTGACACTCCTGAACCAGGTTATAGCGAATTTAACCTGAATCCGGCCGATGGTGATCGTTACCAGCGCGAGAGTCCGGCCCGGCGCTATTATGTGCTTGGCCTGCCGGTCAGCTGGTGTCTGACTGCGGGGCAGCAACTTTTGCGTTTCAGCGACTATGGCTGGCTTACTAACCAGCCCGATCTGAATACACTACCGGGGTCAGGCGTGCAGAATTTAATGGCTACTAACATCAGCAATGATATTAATGTCGCGGCGGAACGGCCCTTTGCTATTGCGGATTCAGATGTGCGACGCACGACAGTAGAACTGGTAATGTTATTGGGCAGTGCCCGCACCGATGAAACCTTAACCATGCATCATGGGGTGACCATTGTTAACTTACCCTGACAGCAAGCATCATAGTGCTCACCGCCAGCGCGGCAGCGCGCTGGTAGTGGCCGTGTTTATTATTGTGGTGCTAAGCCTGCTGGCTACGGCGCTGTTTGGCCTGTTCAGCAGTTCCAGCAGCGCTACGGTTGCCAATGTGGGTGGTGCGCGTGCCAATTTTGCTGCGAAAAGTTCAGTGGAGGAGGCCTTGCTCAAACTCTTCCCGGTGGACGGCGGTGCAGCCGATTGCTCAACGACCACGGTATCGTTCAGCCAGCCCGGGCTGGCTAATTGTAGTGGCGAAGTGACCTGTACCAGTTTTAACCTGGATGAACTGGATGCAACCCATTACCGGCTGCAGGCCAGCGGTAGTTGCGAAATCGGTACCGAAGCCTACTCCCGCCAGTTACTGACGGAGGCCACCGATGCCAATAATTAAATGGCTGTTTTTGATAATTCTGCTGCTGTCCTCTCAGGTTATCCAGGCGAAAACCTCGACCCTGCCGGCAGATGTAGGAGCTAACGGCGACCCCTTTCAGAGCTGCTCGCTAAACGGTACGCAAATAATCAACTCCACCAGCTATCAGGTAATTGACTGCCCGGGAGATATCACGCTGTACAACGGGAATAACAACTTTGTTGATATCACAACACCGGTAATTCTGAACATAGCGGGTGATCTGGACCTGGCGGGCACTGATGTTAACGTCGGTGGTGTTGCTGACGACATGTACATTAACGTAGGTGCTGACTTAATCACCGGCAATAGCGGTAATACAGTGATTGCCAACGTAGAGGTAACCGGTTCGATACTTGCCGAGAATAACACTAGTTTCTCAGGCGATCTCAATATCACCGGTGACGTATCGCTGGGGAATAACAGCGATATTCAGGGTAATGTGAATGTCGATGGTAATTTAGATACCGGCGAGAACGTCAATATCACTGGTAATATTGACGCCAACAATATTTACCTCGGCCAGAATAATACCGTCACAGGGGATATAACCGGTAACGATATTACAATTTCGGGCAATAACTCCACCGTAACTGGAGACATAACGGGTACCGGCACCTTCGTCAATGAGGGTACTGTGGACGGTGATGTCCAGGTGCTATGTGAGAGCGGTGAAACCACCACCAATAATGGCGAAATAACGGGAAACCTGAACTCCGGCTGTTTAGTTGACAACAACGGCACCGTGGATGGTTATGTGAATGCCCCCGAAGGCAGTGATTACGGTGACGCCGGAGAAAGCTGCGATTACGGCGTAAACGAAGAAGATCCTTGTTTAGGCGATGACGCGGATTTAGATTTTTTTGAGATCGTACATGATGGGCAGGGCCTCACCTGCCAGGCTGAAACCATCACGCTGCGGCCCTGTGCCGATTCAACCTGTTCAAGCTTAGTGTCGCTTACCGGCTCTTTTACCCTGACCGCGGCTTCAGGCTCAAACTCATTTTCCACCAGCGGCAATTTCGATGGTACCGGTGCGTTCAGCACAAATCTGTCGGTGCCTGTTGCGGATACCTATACCCTGAGCCTCTCAACCTCGGATGTAGCGCTCAATCCTGCCCAGTGCGATCTGAACGGCGTCGACGACTGCAATATCAGTTTCGCCGATACCGGATTTTTGCTCAGCGCGCCGGGCGAAGCCCAGGCCGGCGTGGCCTTTACTCTGACTGTGCAGGCGGTACGTACGGATAATAACACCGGCGCCTGTGAAGCCGCGTTAAACGGGCAACAGGATATTGATCTGGCAATGAGTTGTACCGACCCGGCCGCCTGCTTACAAACAGCCACTTTCGGCGGGGTAAGTATTACCGAGTCGCCGACGTTTGCGTCAGTGAGTGCTGATTTCGGCACCAACGGCACTGCGAATCTGTCTGTTACTTATCCCGACGCAGGTGCCATCAGTTTTAACGCGCAGAAGACCGTAGCCACCGGCGCCAACCTCGCCGGCGCGCTAGGCAGTGACGTGGTGGTGCGGCCTTATGCCTTTGTTATCAGTACCAATCCAACTTCTACGGCTGCTTCTTACAGCAGTGATTATGGGCAGGCACCGCTGTTCCGCCAGGCGGGAGAGAGCTTTGGCGTAACGGTTACTGCGGTCAATCAGCAGGGCAATGTGACCGGGAATTATGGTAATGAAAGCACCCAGCAGCGCCCGGTACTGGTGACCACGCCCGATTATGTGGCACCAACAGGCTCGGGCGGTACGATCGTTTTAAATAGCCCGCTGGCGTTCGACGGCAGCGGTAGCGGTGCCTATTCTTCAACAGATGTGTCCTACACCGATGTCGGCGTGATTAGCCTGCTGGCGAACCAGTTTGGCAATGCATATCTGGGAACCAGTGATGTGACCGGGCAAAGTGACAGCCTCGGACGCTTTTATCCCGCTTACTTTACCGCAGGGGAGCCGGTTGCGCCGCTATTCCAGCATGCCCAGGACGACTTCAGCTACCTTGGGCAGCCGCTCGTTTTCTCCGGCGACTATCCACAGCTGAATTTTGCGCCTAAAAACCTGCAGGGCATGACAGTGGTGAATTACCGCGATGCTTTTTTCAAGTATGCTTCGGACTGGAGTAATCGCAGCTACACTCATGTCACCAGCTGTGACGGTCAGGGACCTTTCCCGCTGGCCTTTGACGGCACCAGCAATGCGTCATTAAATACCGGCAATGATACCGATACCGCACCTGATTTCACGGTGTCACTGCCTGCAGAGGATGGCTTGCGTTACGTTCAGGATCCCGCCACAGCAACGGCGCCTTTTGCCAGCTGCGCTGAACTCACCGTTCCCGCCGCAGCCCTTACCGACAGCGATGGTGTTTGCGTACAGAATACCCCCGGAGGCTCCTGCCTTGACTATAGCTTTGCCCCAATCGAAGGTACCGAGCTGCTTGACGGCCGTATCCTGTTACTGCCGGCCTACGGGGCAAGCAACGACGTGCTGGATCTCGAATTTCTGGTCGAATACTTCGACGGTACTTTGTTTATCACCAATGGCCGGGACAACAGTACCCAATACAGTGATAACTGGACTACACCCGAGGGCACCCGCTTTGCTGATTTCGTATCAAATGAAGGCCTGACTGCGGCCGAACTGGCAGCCGAGCCCCTGATGCCAACGCCGGTGCTTGCTGGCCAACGGCAGGTTAGCCAGCCATTATTGCTGGGGCAATCAGTAACACCGGGGCTAAGCGGTAGCTTTAACTGGGACCTGAATCTGAATGACATTGGCCTGCCATGGCTGCAGTATCAGTGGGATGATGAGTGCAGTCCGGCCACGGATCCACAGTTTAACCCCTGTGCGCCATTAGTTTTTGGCTTGTTTCGGGGTAATGATCGAATAATTTACCAGCGCGAAACAGGTTGGTAATATGCGTGGTAATCAAAAAGTAAATACATGGTAAGATATCGGCGAAGCGCCTTGCCGTGGCAGGAGCGCGTTGCTAAAGTGTGATGATCTTCATACGCGTTGAACGCGAGACTAATTTTTGTAGGGATTGGCCAGTCCATGTTTAAAAAACTCCGGGGTATCTTCTCAAACGATCTGTCTATCGATTTGGGGACAGCGAATACGCTGATTTATGTAAAAGACGAAGGCATAGTTCTTAACGAACCATCCGTGGTAGCGATTCGCCAGGAGCGCTCTGGTGGACCTAAGAGTGTCGCTGCCGTAGGCCATGCCGCCAAACAGATGCTCGGTCGTACACCGGGTAACATCAAGGCCATCCGGCCGATGAAAGATGGCGTTATCGCCGACTTTTATGTCACCGAGAAAATGCTGCAGCACTTTATTAAGCAAGTACACGACAGCCATTATTTCCGGCCGAGTCCGCGGGTACTGGTCTGTGTGCCTTGTGGTTCAACTCAGGTCGAACGCCGGGCTATCCGCGAGTCGGCCCTTGGTGCCGGCGCGCGCGAAGTTTACCTGATTGATGAACCGATGGCAGCGGCTATCGGCGCTGGCCTGCCGGTATCCGAAGCGACGGGCTCCATGGTGGTTGATATCGGTGGCGGTACCACTGAAGTTGCCATTATCTCGTTAAACGGCGTGGTTTATTCATCATCAGTACGAATCGGTGGCGATAAGTTCGATGAAGCCATCGTTAATTACATTCGCCGTAATTTCGGGTCACTGATTGGTGAAGCGACCGCTGAGCGAATTAAACATGAAATCGGCTCTGCTTTCCCTGGCGATGAAGTGCGCGAAATCGAAGTACGCGGCCGTAATCTTGCCGAAGGGGTGCCACGTTCGTTCATCCTGAACAGCAACGAAATTCTGGAAGCTTTGCAGGAGCCCCTGATGGGTATCGTCAGCGCGGTTATGGTAGCCCTTGAGCAATCCCCGCCTGAGCTGGCGTCAGATATCTCTGAGCGCGGTATGGTATTGACCGGCGGTGGTGCCTTGTTACGGGATATCGACCGGCTGCTGATGGAAGAGACCGGCATCCCGGTTATTATTGCCGATGACCCGCTAACCTGCGTTGCTCGTGGTGGTGGTAAAGCTCTGGAGATGATCGACGTTCACGGCGGTGACCTCTTTAGTTATGAGTAAGCGACGCTATGCAGTCGCTATTTGAACGCGGGCCTTCATTACGTACCCGGCTGGTGCTGTCACTAGCCATTGCTGGCTCGCTGTTATTTTTAGACCACCGGCTCAATACCATGCAGCCGGTGCGTTCCTTTATGACCTCCCTGGTCGCGCCTATCCAGTACCTGGCCATATTGCCTGAAGAGCTGTTAGATCGGCTGGTTTATCTGTCGACCACCCGTACAGCCCTCAGGGAAGAGAACTACCGGTTACAGGAGGAACTGCTGGAGCTGGAAATGGCGGTGCAGCGGCTGAATTTTCTCGAAAACGAGAATGATCGGTTACGCCAGTTACTGGGATCTGAAGTGCGCCAGGCCAGCCGCCGCATGGTCGCTGAAGTCGTCGCCGTCGCTACGGATCCGTTTTCGCACCAACTGGTGATTAATAAAGGCTCAGCCAACGGTGTTTACGATGGCCAGCCGGTGCTGGACAATCGCGGCATTGTCGGCCAGATCACCAGTGTTGGCCACAACACTGCCCGCGTCCTGCTCATATCCGATCAAAGTCACGCCGTTTTATTGCGGGCCGAGCGTAATGATATTCGCGTACTGGCAAAAGGCACCGGCGATCTGGCGTTGCTTGAATTACTCTACATTCCCCACAGTACCGAACTTATCGAAGGCGATATCCTGCTGTCGTCCGGTCTTGGCGGCGTGTTCCCAGAAGGTTATCCGGTCGCTATGATCGACTCCATTGACCGCGATGAAGACCGCCCTTATGCCAAGGTGCTGGTGCGGCCTTTTGCTGAGCTCGATCGCGTCCGCACACTGCTGCTGCTATGGCCGGCGAATGCCAGCGAAGAGCCAGTCTATGATGATGAGGTGCCGGATGTGGATTAAAGCTGGTTTATTCCCCTTACTGCTGAGTTACGTGCTGGCGATGGTGCTGATGGTGATGCCGCTACCGGCATTTCTGGAGCCCTGGCGGCCCGACTGGTTGTCGTTGGTTATCATTTACTGGCTGCTGGCAATACCGCATAGGGTTGGTTTTGGTACGGTGCTGATCCTGGGTTTACTGGCCGATATCCTGATGGGGTCAGTATTTGGTATTTACGCAATTGCGCTACTGCTTATCGCCTATCCGACGGTTCGGCATTACCAACGCATACGTAATTACTCACTGACCCAGCAGGCCTTGATTGTTGGTCTTCTGGTGCTGGTGAAGCGGGCGGTGGTGTATGAACTCGAACATGTATTGAACGATGCCGTGTTTCTTTTGCCATACTTATACCCGGTAATCTCCTCGGCGATTATCTGGCCGTGGATCTATCTGGTTATGCGCAAGTACCGGCGCCGCCACCTGATACGTTAGGTTTTATGACATGACAGCATTAGTCCTTGCGTCGGGTTCGCCCCGGCGATATGAATTATTACAGCTTCTGGATCGCCCCTTCACTGTGGTGCGGCCCAATATCCCCGAACAACGTTCGGCCAGAGAAACTCCCATGGGCTACGTGCAGCGTCTGGCTGCCCAGAAGGCCGAAGCGGGTGCCAGGCTTGCCGGCGATGACGCCATGGTGTTGGGCGCCGATACCATAGTGGTATGTGACCATCAGGTACTCGAGAAGCCCGCTGATGAAAATCACTTTGTCACTATGATGGAACTACTTTCCGGTCGCTCTCATCAAGCCATTACTGCCATTGCCTTGCATTACCAGCAGCGCACCCGGGTGACAACAGCGCTGGCCACTGTGACCTTTAAATCATTAACCGCCGAAGAAATTCGTGCCTACTGGGCCAGCGGCGAGCCGGCTGACAAAGCCGGCGGTTATGGTATACAGGGGCGCGCAGCAAAGTTCGTGACTAAGGTTGAAGGCAGCTATCTGGCGGTGGTGGGTTTACCTTTATATGAAACCGAGCAATTAATCCGGCAGGCAGAAGGCGACGCGAATGAGCGCTGAAATACTGATGAACGTGACGCCGACGGAAACCCGGGTCGCGCTGATTGAAAATGGCATTCTGCAGGAGATCCACATTGAGCGCCAGGCCAAGCGTGGCCTGGTGGGCAATATTTATGTGGGCAAGGTATCGCGGGTGCTGCCGGGGATGCAGGCAGCTTTTATTGACATCGGCCTGGATAAAGCCGCATTTTTGCATGCTTCGGACATTGTCACTCACATTGAGCAAGTGGAAGAAATTACTGCGCGCTCGGTACCGGCGACCGATATTGCCAGGCTGGTGCGGCCCGGTCAGCAAATCCTGGTGCAGGTGGTCAAAGATCCGCTGGGCACAAAAGGCGCCCGGCTGACCACAGACATTACCATTCCGTCGCGTTATATGGTGCTGATGCCGCAATCACCCCATGTGGGTATTTCTCAGCGCATCGAAGGTGAGGCTGAGCGGGAGCGGCTTAAGCGAGCTGCGGAGCCATACTGTGACGCTGATGGCGGTTTTATCGTGCGCACGGCGGCTGAAGGTGCAAGCGATGACGAACTGCAGCACGACGCGGCCTTTTTGCGGCGGTTGTGGGACACCATTCAGAAACGCCGTAAAGGCATGCGCAAGATCGGCCTGGTTTATGAAGATCTGAACCTGTCGTGCCGGATCCTCCGTGATTTTGTCGGCGACCAGATTGAGCGGATTCGCGTTGATTCCAAACTGACCTATGATTTACTAAGTGAATTTGTGGGTGAATTTATTCCGGAGCTATCGTCAGCGCTGGAATATTATGTGGGCGAGCGCCCGATATTTGATCTTTTTGATGTTGAGAATGAAGTGCAGCGGGCCCTGGACCGCAAGGTGGATCTGAAATCCGGCGGCTCGATTATCATTGATCAGACCGAGGCAATGACAACCATAGATATTAATACCGGTGGTTTTGTCGGGCACCGCAATCTCGAAGAAACCATCTTCAATACCAATATTGAAGCGACCCAGGCTATCGCCCGGCAACTGCGCCTGCGTAACCTTGGGGGGATTATTATAATTGATTTTATCGATATGCAGAGCAACGACCACCGGCGCCGTGTTTTGCATAGTCTGGAACAGGCACTGGCAAAAGATCGCGCGAAAAATTCCATCAACGGCTTTACCACCCTCGGGCTGGTGGAAATGACGCGCAAGCGCACACGCGAAAGTCTTGAGCATGTGCTTTGTTCGGAATGCCCGGTATGTAGTGGCCGTGGCACCATGAAAACCGTTGATACCGTCTGTTATGAAGTGATGCGGGAGATTGTTCGCGTTAACCGGGCCTATGCTGCGGATCATTTTGTTATCTACGCCTCGGCGGCGGTTGCAGAGACCTTATTGAATGAAGAGTCACATGCCCTGGCGGAACTTGAGGTTTTCATCGGTAAGCAGGTTAAGGTATTAACTGAGCCCCTGTACCACCAGGAACAGTTCGACGTGGTGATGATGTAATATGTGGCGGATATCGCTGAAAGTAGCTTATCGGGGCATTCTCTACACTGTGGCCAGCCTGCTGGTACTGCTCGCGGTGGTGTTGTCGATCCTGCGTTATCTGTTGCCCATGTTGCCGGACGTTACCGCGCAGGTTGAACAATTTGTCGCCAATCAGTATCAGCTGGAAACCAACATTAGCGAGCTGAGTGCTGACTGGAGTACCGCCGGACCTCAACTAATATTACATGATGTCAGTGTCCAACCCGAGGGCGGTGAAACCACCCAGGTTGATATAGCCGAAGCCCGTATTCATTTTGATCTCTGGCAAAGTGTACAGAGCTGGTCACTGCAGTTTGAACGGGTCACTTTAGAGCAGGCGCGGATTGAGTATGATCTGCGCGAGGCCAGGGAAGTGGCCGGCACGGATTTTCCTGACGCGATACCACGCTTTTTCCTCAACCAGCTCGACTATGTGGTGATCGAGAACAGTGCTGTTGAGCTGATTAATTTGCTCGGGGTGAAGCGTCGTATTGATATCGAGCGGTTGAGCTGGATGAACCGTGGCTCCCGCCATCAGGGCATTGGTAAGTTTCGCATTGCCGACCTGAATACCAACGCACTCGATATGGTTATTGATATTAACGGTCAGGATCCTGGTGCCCTCGACGGACAGATCTACGTCAATGCCGCCAATTTGGATGTGGCGCCGTGGTTACAGCAGCAGGTAGTGGATTCAGAAGTTGAGCACGCCGAGCTGAACTTTACCTTGTGGCTGAACTTTGCCGACAGTACGTTTAATAATGGCGTATTGCAGCTCGGTGAGAATTCTCTTGGCTGGCAGATCGATGATCAACAGCACCAGATCAGGATCCCTGAAGGCGTTCTCAAGCTACGCCCGCGGGACGAAGGTTGGCTGGTAAACAGCGCACCACTTACTGTTGAACAGGACGGTAACACCTGGCAGTTGCCTGGCTTTAGCTGGCGCCAGCAAGCTAGCGGCTTTAGTTTTAGCATCGATGCCGCTCCGCTGAGTCCGCTGCTGGAGGTGCTTACTGTTACGGGCAGTTCCGGCGCGGCTATATATACTGAGTTAGCCGGCCGTGAAACCGCAGGACAAGTGTCACTGCGCATGGCACAGGATTTGGAGCAGGGGCTGCGTTGGTTGGTAAATGGCCAGCAGTTACGCTGGCAGCATTCAGCATCAGCGCCGGGGGTCGATGCCGTAAATATTGAGATTTATGGCGAGGGAGTCGACGCGAACTGGCAGCTTCAAGGTCGTGACGTCGCTCTGCGCAGCGAGCAACTCGATACCGAAAGAGCCTGGCAGCTTGATGAACTGAGCCTTAAGGGCGACTGGCAGTGGCGGGATAGTAACTGGCAGCTGACTATTGCCGAAGGCAGTCAGGTACGCCTGCAGGATTTACCATTGTCGGTGGCTGTCCGGTTGAACAATGAGGCGGGCCGACTAGCGCTTAGCGGCCGGATTATCGGCCTGAATGAGCAGCCAGTGCCGGCGGGTGTATTGCGGCAGTACCTACCTGCTGTTTTGGGCGCCAATTTGCAGGACTATCTGGTAACGGCTTTACATGACGGCGCCGCAGAATCACTGGCGCTGGTCTGGCGGGGCTGGTTTGATGAATTTCCTTATAAGAATTATCAGGGACAGTTTGCGGCGCAGGCGAACATCAACGATCTGCGTTTTAAGTTCCGGCCCGACTGGCAACCGCTTTACGACACGGCTGCCCGGGTAAACTTCAGCAACGAGCGGATGCATATTCAGGCCCGCGATGGCAGGTTGGGTGACGTCAGATTGCCCGTGATTAATACCGTCATTCCTGATTTATCAGCCGCTGATGTGATGCTTAAAATCGACAGCGAAATTATCAGCGACTCCGCTGCGCTGCAACCTGTATTTAACGCAAGCCCACTGGCGGAAAGCCTTGGCCAGACTCTCACTGAACTGCAACTGAGCGGTCCTATGCAGGGCCAGCTCGAACTAACTATTCCACTTCAGCAAGGCGCTGAAGTGGTGGCCGAAGGGTACGCCGAGCTTGATAATAATCAGCTGGCGATCAACATGTTGTCGCAGCAGTTTTCTGCGGTCGACGGGCGGATTAGTTTCCGTAATCAGTATATTGAGAGTAACGACCTGACGCTGCGCTGGTACGATTTGCCGGTAGCGGCCACCCTGATTAGTGATGCCGAAGGCGAAGGCTATAAGGTCAGCGTTACTATGTCCGGAGACTGGGATCTCGATAATGCAGCGCAGCTATCCGAAGCCGGGTTAATTGGCGGCACCTTTGACTGGAACGCCGAACTGGAACTGGTACTGGCTGCAGAGGGCGGCTACTCATTCCACTGGCGCCAGGAGTCTGATCTCGATCAGCTCGCGCTGAACTTACCAGCTCCGCTACAAAAGCCCACAGGACAAAGCTGGCCGTCGCAGTTGCAGGTTTCCGGCAGTGAAGACAGCATTTTAATTAATGGGCGTTTAGGTGATGTTGCCATGGCCGAACTGCAACTCAATGGCAATGGCAGCGCCTTGCAACAAGGTTTTATGCGTATCGGTGAGCAGCAACCGGCGGTGCCAAATCCAAACGTAACGCGGGTGAATGCCCGGTTTCCGGTCGAAGTCCATGTAGAGCGTTTTGATTTCCAACAATGGTTGGATTCTGTCCAGTTACTGGTAGATGGCTTCAGAAGCGAGCCAGAGACAAATGCATCGGCTTCGGTTTTTCAGGTGGTGCGACCGGATCTGGTCCAGCTGACAGCCGATGAACTGCTATTGCTGGGCCATCAGCTAACGGAAGTGTCGGCGGTGGGCTGGCCGGAAGATAGCGACTGGCGCATGCGGTTACAGGCGGATCAGACCTCGTTGGTGGCATCGATCGGTTACGCTGATGGGGCTACTGCTGATCAGCCAGATACCGGTACTCTGCAACTGACCGTAGACGCGGACTATATCGAATTGGCGCAACCGCTGGCGGTTGACGATGCACTGATTGAACAACCGGATTTGAGTCAGGTGCCAGCACTGATCCTGCGTTGTAAGCGCTGTAGCTATGCGGGCTACGATCTGGGGGCGCTCGAGCTCGACCTGGCGCCCGTTGAAGAAGGTATTGAAGTCAGTAGCCTGCGCATCCAGCAGGGGCAGCATCAGTTGGATGCCAGCGGTACCTGGCGAGTAGGTGAAACCGCTGAGCAGCAGCGTACAACCTTTACCGGTAACTTTTCCAGCGCCGATTTAGGTGCCTTTCTGCGCGACTACGATATCAGTACCATGGTGCAGGATAGCCCGGCTGATTTTAAATTTGAGCTCAGTTGGCAGGGCGCGCCATTTCAGTACAATCATGAAAGCCTGAATGGCACCGTGGAATGGGCGCTTGGGCAGGGTTATCTGAGCGAAGTCAGCGACGGCGCGGCACGGATATTTTCGCTGCTGAGCCTGGAGAGCATCGTGCGCAAGCTACGTTTTGATTTTCGTGACGTATTTGCCAACGGCTTGTTTTTCACGCAGTTTGGCGGTGAATTTAATATAGAAGATGGTCGCGTACGCACCGATAACACCACGTTAAGCGGTTCTGCCGGTGATATGGAAATCAGCGGTGTGACCAACCTGGTCGATGAAGAGATCAACTACCAGTTGTATTATATTCCCAAGGTCACCTCAAGCCTGCCGGTTATTCTGGCGTGGATGGTTAATCCACCCTCAGGGCTGGCGGCGCTGCTGATCGACCGTATGTTGCATGATGCGCAAGTAATCAGCCGCCTCGAGTACCGCATTTCGGGTACCCTTGATAACCCCGTGGTCGAGGAAGTGAGCCGGTCCAGCCGCGAAGTGACTATTCCGGCACCTGAACAGGAGATCCCTGATGAGTCAGAACCAACAGAAAACCAGTCACCCTCAAGTGCAGATGACGGCAGTTCAGCTGACCAGCAGTCCGGATCCACAGGAAAATCTGGCGACCCTGCGTCAGCTGTTCGCTGATTTACCCGACGCCCGACCGCAACTGGTCGTGCTGCCCGAAGCCTGCTTGTGCTTTGGTGCCGGGGATAAACGGCAGCGCGAACTTGCGGAAGTGGCCGGTGAAGGGCCGATGCAGGATGGGCTGGCAGCGCTGGCGCGTGATTTTGGTGTCTGGCTGGTGGCCGGCACCATCCCCCTGATCGAGCAACCCGACAGTGATAAGTTCAGCGCTGCTTGCCTGGTATTTAATCCTGCCGGTGAGCGCGTGGCCCGCTACAATAAGGTATCAATGTTCGACGTTGATGTGGCCGATAATACCCGGAGCTACCGGGAGTCGGCCGCGACCTCGCCAGGCTCGCAGGTTGTTACCGTTGAAACTGAATTTGGCACGCTGGGTTTAGCGGTATGTTATGATGTGCGCTTTCCTGAACTGTTTCGTGCGCTGCGGCTGCAGGGCGCTGATATCCTGGTACTGCCCTCGGCATTTACCCAGGTAACCGGCAAGGCGCACTGGCAGGTATTGACCCGGGCCCGTGCCATTGAGCAGCAGTGCATACTGGTAGCCGGCACACAGGTAGGCGAACATGCCAATGGCCGGCAAACCTATGGTCACGGCCTGATAATTGACGGCTGGGGCGAAGTTAAAGCCTGTGTTGAGACCGCGTCACCCGGACTGGCCACAGCGGCTATCGATATCTCAGCACTTCAGCAAATTCGCCGCGACATCCCGGTGCTAACCCATTTCTCAAGTAGTAAAAAGGTTTTTCATGAGCAGTAAATTACAGTCAAATCAACAGCTAAACCAACAGGTCGAAGCAAACCTGTTGCACCAACATGAACTCGATATCGATGCGCTGCAGCAGTCACTGCAGAGTATCTACAGCGGTGCTATCGATTTTGCTGATATTTACCTGCAAAGTAGCGTGAATGAGTCCTGGGTACTGGAAGATGGCATCGTTAAAGACGGTAGCTTCCATATTGAAAGCGGGCTGGGTGTACGGGCTATCCACGGTGAAAAAACCGGTTTTGCCTATGCCGACGCGATAACCCCGGCGGCGCTGCGTCAGGCTTCAGCTGCTGCGCGAGGTATCGCCAATGACGGCGCCCAGGCCACCATGCAGGCGCTGCAGGTGCGCAGCCAGAGCGAGCGCTATCAACCGCTGAACCCACTGCCGAGCCTTGATGAGGCGGCCAAAATTGACTTGCTGCGCGAAATCGACGCCTTTGCCCGTAGCCTGGACCCGCGGGTAGTTGAAGTCATCGCCAGTATCAGCGGTAGCTATGATGAAATTCTGGTGGCCGCCACCGACGGTACTCTGGCCAGTGATATCCGACCATTAGTTCGGGTTAATTGTACGGTACTGGTTGAACAGAACGGTCGTCGCGAGCGCGGTAGCTCGGGCGGCGGTGCGCGCGTTGGCTACAGCTATTTCAGTGACCCCATTAATGAGCTGCCGCGCTGGCAAACCTACGCCAAAGAAGCGGTTCGGCAGGCCTTGGTCAACCTTGATGCCCGTGAAGCACCGGCCGGTACTATGCCGGTTATTCTGGGCGCTGGCTGGCCGGGAGTGCTGCTGCATGAAGCAGTAGGGCATGGTCTGGAAGGCGACTTTAATCGCAAAGGCGCCTCGGCGTATGCTGGCAAGATTGGTGAAATGGTCGCCTCAGAGCACTGCACGATTGTTGATGACGGCACCTTATCGAATTTGCGCGGCTCACTGAGCGTAGACGATGAAGGCACCCCCGCCGGCTATAACGTGCTGATTGAAAAAGGCCGTCTGGTTGGCTATATGCAGGATAAATTAAATGCCCGGCTGATGGGTGTTGAACCTACCGGTAACGGCCGCCGCGAGTCCTACGCCCATTTGCCGATGCCGCGGATGACCAATACCTATATGCTGGCAGGTGAACATGATCCGGCCGATATCATCAGCAGCGTTAAAAAAGGCATTTACGCGCCACACTTTTCCGGTGGGCAGGTTGATATTACCTCCGGCAAATTTGTGTTCTCCGCGTCTGAAGCTTATCTGATTGAAGATGGTCGCATCACCGCCCCAGTGAAAGGTGCCACCCTCATCGGCAATGGCCCGGACGCTATGGCGCAGGTATCCATGGTCGGCAACGACCTTGAACTGGATTCGGGTATCGGCGTTTGTGGCAAAGATGGTCAGAGTCTGCCGGTTGGTGTTGGCCAGCCGACTCTGAAACTCGACGCCCTGACGGTGGGTGGGACCGCTTAAGCGCTCGCCACCTGGCGCAGGTATTTAAAGAGTTCGCGGGCAGCAGCAGGAGGCTTGTTCTGTTGCTGCTGCTTGAGCGCCTGACGGTACAACTGACGTAGTTTCTGCCGATCCGCATCCGGATAGGCATCGATAAAGCCCTGAATGGCCGGATCCCCTTCGGCGAGTATTAAATCGCGATGTTTCTCGAGCTGGTGAAATAGTGCATTTTGCTCATGGTGGCTGTGTTCTATCTCAGACAGCGCCTGCTCAATTTCCGTGGTATCCCGGTCGCGCATCATCTTGCCGATTAACTGCAGTTGCCGGCGAAACCCTTCACGGGTATTGCGGATACGTTGTGCCAGGCGGATCGCGTCGAGCAACGCCTCATCAACCGGAATTTTAGCTAACTTGCCGTCAGACAGGTCAACCAGTTGTTCTCCCAGCGCCTGTTGCGCATCAGCATCCCGTTTAAGCTGCGATTTACTAGGCGGCTGGTCGTCATTGTTATCAAAATCGTTCATGCAGCGGGTTCCTTAAAATGTTCTGCTTAGCGCTACCGGGCTTCATATGACGATAGTTTAGCAGTGAAGGCGATGAATCAACACTGCTATTCATGTTAAACTTCAGCTTCAGTTTTCGAATACGGAGCCAATGGTGACCCCTGATATAAATGAATTAAACCGCGAGATGAAAGATGTAGAGCAGGCGGTAGCCGAAGCCCTCGACTATGCCGGTAAACTGGGCAGTTCGGCGGTCGAATGTGCCATTAGCCGTAGCCGTGGTATCAACGTCGGTACCCGTTTAGGTGAAGTCGAAACGGTTGAATTTAACCAGGACGGTGCGCTGGGAATTACCCTGTACCGGGGCCAGCATAAAGGCTCGTCATCCACTACCGATCTGACGCCGGCGGCAATTCGCGCCGCGGTCGAAAAAGCAAATGATATCGCCCGCTATACCTCGGCTGATCCCCATGCGGGGCTGGCTCCGGCTGAATTGATGGCAACGGATATCCCCGATCTGGATTTGTGTCATCCGGCCGATCAAAGTGCTGAATTCGCGCTGGAACAGGCGCTTCAGTGCGAGCGCCACGCGCTGAAACAGGATGAGCGCATTGTCAACTCAGACGGTGCCGGCTATAGCAGTCATGTGGGCTACCGGGTCTACGGTAACAGCCACGGCTTTCTGGCTGGTTATCTGCAGTCACGGCATAGTCTGAGCTGTGCACTTATTGCCCGCAGTGGCGAAGCCATGCAACGCGATTACAGCTATACCGTTGGCCGGCGCCGGGAAGAACTATGGACGCCGGAACAGGTTGCGGAAGACGCGGCACAATCAACCCTGGCCCGGCTGGACTCACGGAAAATTGCCACCGCCAAAGTGCCGGTGCTATTTCGCGCTGATGTTGCCAATTCATTGTTCGGTCACTTAGTTAGTGCTATCAGCGGCGGCAACCTCTACCGTAAATCCAGCTTCCTGCTGGATCACCTGGGTAAACAAGTGCTACCAGAATGGCTGACTATCAGTGAACGGCCTCATCTGCGCGGCGGTCTTGCCAGTAGCCCGTTTGATCAGGAAGGTGTTGCCACTCAGGCGCGGGATATCGTTGCCGATGGCGTACTGCAGACCTATCTGCTGACCAGCTACTCGGCGCGCAAAATGGACATGCAACCAACGGGTCACGCCGGCGGCATTCATAACTGGGAAGTCACCCACCAGGATAAGAGCCTGCAGCAGTTGTGCAAAGAAATGGGCACCGGCCTGCTGGTAACCGAACTTATGGGACAAGGCGTGAATATGGTTAACGGAGACTATTCACGCGGCGCTGCCGGCTTCTGGGTGGAGCAGGGTGAAATTCAGTATCCGGTAGAAGAAATCACCATTGCCGGTAACCTGAAAGAGATGCTTTGTAATATCGTCGCCATTGGCAATGACGTGGATTTGCGCCATGGCGTACGAACCGGTTCAGTGCTGGTTGAAAGCCTGCGGATTGCCGGAACCTGAGTTCCCGGCCGCCCGGGCTGGCGCTAAAGTATCAGCAGTGTTGCGGTGCCTAAGAAGGCAAAGATACCGACCACATCAGTGACTGTGGTCAGAATGACCCCGCCCGCGAGGGCCGGGTCAATATTGTAACGTTTCAGAATCAGCGGAATGGTTACGCCGGCCAGACCTGCAGCCAGCAGGTTGGCCATCATCGCGAAGGCGATAATAAAACCAATCAGTAAATCCTGCTTCCACAAGGCCACCACAGCAGCAATCAGAACCGCCCAGATCACGCCGTTTAATGCGCCGATCGCCAGTTCCTTACCGATCAGCCAGCGTTGGTTGCTGGCGCCTATATGGCCAAGCGCCATACCGCGGATAACCAGCGTCAGCGTCTGCGAGCCAGCGATGCCGCCCATACTCGGCACTATGGTATTGAGGATCGCTAGTACCGCCATCTGCGCTAAAATAGGTTCAAACAGGGAGCTCACCATGGCCGCCAGTAGCGCGGTGACCAGATTGACCGCAAGCCAGATGGTTCGCCGGCGGGTACTTTTTAATACCGGCGCAAAAGTATCCTCGTCATCGTCAAGACCGGCCATACTCAACATCGAGTGCTGGGCCTCTTCGCGGATAATATCCACCACGTCATCGATGGTGATCCGGCCCAGCAGCCGGTTCTCGCTGTCGACTACCGGGGCCGAGATCCAGTCCTGGCGTTCGAACAGCTTGGCGACTTCCGTTTCATCCATATCAATCGGAATACCCTGTACGTCCGAAGCCATGACCTCACTGACCAGCCGGGCAGGGTCCACGGTCAATAGCCGGGAGATGCCGATCTCGCCGATGAATTTGTCATCCCGGTTAACCACATAGAGTTTGTCCGTGGCCTCAGGGAGCTCGCCCTTGAGGCGCAGATACCGCAGTACCACATCGATAGTGACATCAGGCCGCAGCGTGATGGTATCGGTGTTCATGATACTACCGGCGGTTTCGTCCTCGTAGGATAAGGCTTGCTCGGCGCGATGGCGGTCTTGCTCGTCCATCGACTTGAGCACTTCCTGATAAACAGGCTCTGGCAGACCACGTAATACGTAGGCCAGGTCGTCGGTGTCCATGCCTTCGGTGGCGGCGGCAAGCTTTTCCGGCGCCATCTGGCGGATAATGGATTTTTGTACTTCTTCGGAGAGTTCTTCGAGGATGTCGCCGTGCTCTTCGGCGTCAACCAGTTGCCACATAATGGCACGCGCCTTGGGCGGCGACGATTCCAATAGCAGGGCGACGTCCCAGGCAGGCAAATTATGCAGATACCGGCGCGCCTGCACATACATGCCGCCCACCAGTGCCTCGGTGACTTCCTGTAAGCGCTGTTCAGCGAATTCTTTGTCGGCGACTTCTGCGAGCATGCTAAAAACTCCTATTGATATGAGGAGTTTATCTTATTTGAAAGAAGGCGTCAGCTAGCAATAACAGGCGAGCGTGGGCTATTGGTCTTCGTCAAAGCGGGCTTCTATCAGTGCGGCGACTGCAGCGACAGCTTCTTCGGCATCGCTACCGGTGGCAATCACATCGATCTGCTTGCCCTGGCCGCTGGCAAGGAGCAGTAAACACATGACACTGGAGGCATCGACTTCGCGGCCGTCCTGAACCACCTGCACCCGGGCGTCGAACTGCTGAGTTAGCTTTGCCAGTTTCGTGGCAGCCCGGGCATGAAGCCCCAACTTATTACGGATAGTTACGCTACGACGGGCGGTATCAGTCATTTGTGTCGGCCTGCTTCACGATGGCGTACCTGCACTTTAAACTGCTGGCCCGAAAAACGTTGGGCAAGTTGTTCAGCAATATAGACCGAGCGGTGCTGGCCACCTGTGCAGCCAATTCCGATGGTAAGGTAACTGCGATTGCTACGCTGAAAATAGGGCAGCCAGGTTTCCAGAAATACTTCCAGCTGATAAACAAACTTAGTTACCAGCGGCTGCTGAGAGAAAAAGTGCTGTACCGCCGGATCAGAGCCAATCAGTGCTTTCAGCTCGGGCTCCCAGTGCGGGTTCGGCAAAATACGCGCATCAAAGGCATAGTCGAGATCGGGCGGCAGGCCATATTTATAGCCAAACGACTGAAATACCACAATCAACCGTGAGGCGGCTTTGCCAAGTACCCGCTCACTGACATACTCGCTGAGCTGATGTACGCTTAGATCACTGCTGTCGATGCGCCAGGTCGCGCGTTCAGCTAGCGGCTCCAGTAAGCGGCTCTCGGCCAGCAGCGCATCCGATAAGGGCAATTCGTTTTTAGAAAGCGGGTGCAGCCGGCGGGTTTCGCCAAACCGCCGCAATAAAATTGCTTCTGAGGAATCAATATAAAGAATTTCGGGTTTAATCTTGTCTGGAAGAAAATCCAGAGCATCGGTCAGGTCATCCTGACGCTCAGGTAAATTACGGACATCAATACTTACAGCAACTTTATCGTATTGGTCAATAACCGCATGAACCAGGGTTGGTAGCAGGGTAATCGGAAGGTTGTCGACGCAGTAAAAGCCTAGATCTTCAAGTACCCGCAGGGCGATGGTTTTGCCTGAACCGGAACGACCGCTGACGATGATAAGCTGCACAGCTACTCCTTAAGCATTATCGCCCTGAGTAAATAGTTTAAACAATTCTTTGTCGCTGTCCGCATCGCGCAATGCCCGGGTACAGCTCTTATCATTCAGGCGTTGGGCAACCGCCGCCAGCGTTTGCAGATGCTCTTCGTGCTCATCTTCAGGTACCAGCAGAGCAAAAATGATATCGACCGGCTGATTATCAATAGCGTCAAAATCCACGGGATCGGCAAGGGTAAGCAATACCGCGACCGGTTTATTGGCGCTGCCCAGCCGGCCGTGCGGAATGGCAACGCCAAGCCCGATACCGGTACTGCCCAGACGTTCCCGGTTCAGCAGGCTTTCAAAAACATCAAAGCTAGTGGTTCCCGACAGGCGGGGCGCGGCCAGCTGGCCGATCAATTCTAAAACTTTCTTCTTGCTTGAGCCGTCGACTGCACGACGCGTGCAGTCGGGGCTTAAGAGCGTGGATAGGTCCATGATTAGTGACGATTTATCTTTTCTTTATGTTTAATAACCTGCCGATCAAGTTTATTAATCAGCGCGTCGATGGCCGCATACATATCTTCCTCCGCAGAGTCAGCGTAAATCTCGCCACCGCTAAGATGCACCGTAGCTTCGGCTTTTTGCACTAACTTTTCAACCTTTAAAATCACATGCACATTGGTAATGTTATCGAAGTGCCGCTCCAGCTTAGCGAATTTTTCATCTACATAGTCGCGCAGGGGGGGGGTAATTTCTACATGATGGCCAGTCAAATTAATCTGCATAGCATCTTCCTTCTGTTGTGCGAGAATCAGATAAGACGTTTGCGCTGACTCGAGGGCGGTATATTGAGAGCCTCCCGATACTTCGCTATCGTCCGTCGTGCCACTTGGATGCCCTGGTCAGCCATCAGCTGAGCGAGCTTACTATCGCTCAGAGGCTTTTTCGGGCTTTCCGCCGTGACCAGCTTCTTCAGCAACGCCCGAATGGCTGTTGACGAACACTCTCCACCATTATCAGTCGCAAGCTGACTGGAGAAGAAGTACTTCAATTCAAACATACCACGGGGCGTGTGCATATACTTTTGTGTGGTTACCCGGGAAATTGTTGATTCATGCATATCGACAGTGTCGGCGATATCGGCAAGCACCATAGGCTTCATGGCTTCGGCGCCATATTCGAAGAATCCCTGCTGGCGCTGAACAATGGCGCTGGCTACCCGCAACAAGGTATCGCTGCGGCTTTCGAGACTGCGAATAAACCATTTCGCTTCCTGCGTTTGCTGTCGAATATACTGCATATCCTCACTTTGGGCTGCGCCGCTACATAACGCGGCATAAGTTTGGTTCACTTTAAGTTTAGGCAAATTTTGCGGATTTAGTTCAACAATCCACCGACCATTTTTTTTCCGTACCAGCACATCGGGGATCACATAGTCATCGGTTTCAGGCCGGAAGCTATCACCGGGGCGTGGATTGAGCTGCTGGATCAGGCCCACCACACTGGTCAACTGATCTTCATTCAGTCTGAGCTTACGGGCCAGGGTACGGTAGTCCCGGCTGCCCAATAATTCCAGATGATCGCTTACGGCGCTGATGGCTTTGTCGCGCCAGAAGGGGTCGATGGCGCCCCGTTCTAACTGAATAAGTAAGCACTCACGAACATTGCGGGCACCGACGCCTAAGGGTTCAAATTGCTGGATGCGTTTTAGCACCACAGCGACTTCGTCGGCCTGAATGTCATCTTCACCCTGCAGTTGTACCGCCTCGAGAATGTCGTCGAGATCACAGGTCAGGTAGCCACTGTCACTGATGCTGTCGATAATGGTGGTGGCAATGAGTTCATCGGTAGGGCTGAAATGAGACAGGCGCATCTGCCAGAACAGGTAGTCCTGCAGGCTTTGTTCGGTGGCTCCCTGATAGATAGTGTTATCGTCGTCAAAACTGCTGGCGCTGGCGCTGCTCAGGGCGGCGGAGCAGGGCGTGTCATCCCAGTCATCTGTGTGTTCGCTGACTTCGCCGGCGGCATCCTCGTCGGCCACTTCCAGCAGCGGGTTTTCATCCAGCGCCTGCTGAATCTCCTGTTGTAACTCCAGCGAAGAAAGCTGCAACAACCGGATAGCCTGCTGCAGCTGTGGAGTCATCGACAACTGCTGACCGAATTTAAGCTGCAAACCTTGTTTCATCAAATCACCTGGCCTGAATGACCCGCATACAGCTACAGGGTGAACTGTTCACCGAGATAGACGTCTTTGACCTGCTGGTTGGACAGAATACTTTGCGCATCTCCGTAAGCAATGAGTTCACCATGGCTGACAATATAAGCCTGCTCACAGACTGACAGGGTTTCGCGCACGTTATGGTCGGTAATCAGAACACCGATGCCGCGTTTACGTAAATGTTCGATAATTTTCTTGATATCAATGACCGAGATCGGGTCGACCCCGGCAAAAGGTTCATCCAGCAGAATAAAAGCTGGCTCCGCCGCCAGCGCTCTGGCAATTTCTACCCGCCGCCGCTCACCGCCGGAAAGGCTCATTCCCAGACTGTTGGCAATGTGGCCGATATGAAACTCTTCGAGCAACTGATCGAGTTTATCTTCGCGGCTGGTTTCGTCGAGTTCTTTGCGGGTTTCCAGAATGGCCATGATATTGTCGCGCACCGTGAGTTTGCGAAATATGGATGACTCCTGCGGCAGGTAGCCGATACCACGCCGTGCCCGCTCATGCATCGGCAGCAAGCTAATGTCGGTGTCATCAAGCAGTATCCGGCCTTTGTCGTTATTTACCAGACCCACGATCATATAAAAGGTTGTGGTTTTGCCGGCACCATTGGGGCCCAGCAAACCGATCACCTGGCCTGATTCGACCGTCAGGCTGACATCTTTGACAACCTGTCGCTTTTTGTAGGATTTTGCCAGATGTTCAGCGGTTAGTCGGCTCATTGTCACTCTTTTTGGGTAGAAAAATCGTCGTTACCCGGTCGCTTTCATCGTCGCCGCGACGGGCACTAAGTTGTTGTGAAGCAAAGTTATAAACAATCTCGTTACCCTGTATCACACTGTTATTCTGCGAGACCTCTACATTCCCTGAGAGGGTCATCGTCTGTTGTTCCTGATCATAGCGAATCCGTTCCGCTTCCGCGGTGATCAGCGAGCCGTCATCGAGTCGCTGCTGATAGGTTGCGGGTGAGCCTGAGGCGATAAAGAGATCATTCATGCCCTCACCATCCCGGCTGACTTCCAGATGATCGGCGTTAATCTCGAGCGTCCCCTGACGGATCTGCACATTGGTGTCGAACACCGCTATTTTATTGGCGATGTCAAAAAAGTCATTTTCTGCATTGATCTCAATCGGCTTGGAAAAGTCTTCTTTACCCTGGGCCGACGCATCGAAAGAAGCCAGCAGGGCACTAATCGTTAAGCTGATTGATACCAGTATAAATCGCTTGTGCATTTTCTTTTATTTCCAGTGTTTGTGCGCGGAGGTTTCCCTGTAACCCTACTCCACGAACAGTGAAATGTTGCCCGAAAATAACCACGGGCATATCAGTTTCCACAGTTTCCTCTGTGGTATCAATGATCAGATAGCTGGTTTCCACGCGCTCCAGAAAATCTGTGGTGGTCAGATTCGTGATCTCGATCCCGCGCTCCAGTACCAGGGTCTGGTCGTCATAAAACGAGCCCTGCTCAGCAATAACCTGCCAGATGCTTTGTTGATCGCGGCTACGTACAGTATAAACCGGATTAGCCAATTCAGTCAGGCTGATGGGGCTATAATGTGTCATGGTATCAGCTGCGATCCGGTGCGCCAACGCGCCGTCTTCGGAGTAGATGCTCAATACCATGCCGGTGGCGGTAAAATCAGGTTCAATTTCGCGAAATGGATCGGTCGCTTCGATCTGCTCCGGATCGGCAAACGGGCGCCAAATCAGTACCGTGCCCAGCACAAACAGAATAGCAAGAAACCAGCCGATATAGCGGTTCATAAGCTGACGCCACCATGCAGTTGCAGATGCCCCTGGCTAAGCAATATCAGGTCAGTCAGTTCGCGGACGGCACCATAGCCGCCTCGTAAACTGGTCACATAATCAGCCTGCTGCTGCACCCAGGGATGGGCATCATTGACTGCGACACCAACCCCGGCGCGCTGAATCATCTGCACATCGGGGACATCATCGCCCATGCAGGCGATCTGTTCATCGGTGAGCTGCAGGTTACGGTTCAGTTCTTCATAGCAGCTTATTTTATCTTCGATGCCCTGATAAATATGATTAACTCCAAGCGCCTGCATGCGCTGCTCAACAATCTCAGAACGTCTGCCTGTTATGACAGCAACCTCAATACGATTGTTCAATAATCCTTTTACGCCAAAACCATCACGGGTATTGAAAGCTTTGAATTCTTCGCCCTGATTGCCAAGGTAAATACGGCCGTCGGAAAATACCCCGTCGACGTCAAAAATAACCAGCTTAATGTTTTGTAGTCTGTCCAGCAGCTGTGCCGGGATTTCACCGTACCAGGTGCTTACAGTGGATGCTGTGGTCATGCTTACATTACTCCTGCTTTCAGCAAGTCGTGCATATTCAGTGCGCCAATCAACTTATTGCGGTCATCGACCACGAACAAGCCGTTGATTTTACGGTCTTCCATAACTTTCAGGCCCTGGGCCGCGAGCACATCGGCCTCGATGGTAACCGGCTTTTTGGTCATCACCTGCGCAATCGCGGTGGCATGTACGTCAATCCGCTGATCGAGAATACGCCGTAAATCGCCGTCAGTGAAAATACCCTGCAGGTCATCGTCGTCATCTACCACCGCGGTCATGCCCAGGCCTTTGCGGGACATTTCCAGCAAGGCTTCGCTGAGGGTGGCGGTGCTTGGTACTTTAGGAACGCGCTCACCACTGTGCATGATGTCATGGATATGCAGCAACAAGCGCCGGCCAAGGCTGCCGCCCGGATGGGACAAGGCAAAATCGTCGGCGGTAAAACCTCGCGCGTGCAGCAAAGCGACTGCCAGGGCATCCCCCATCACCAGAGTAGCTGTAGTGGACGACGTTGGTGCCAGCCCCAGCGGGCAGGCTTCCTGCTCGACGGCAATACAAACATGAACATCAGATAATTCAGCCAGCGTCGACTTCGGGTTACCTGTCATGCTAATCAGCGGTACGCCGCGGCGTTTAATGAGTGGAGCTATGCTCAACACTTCATTGGTTTCGCCGGAATTGGAAATAGCGACCACCACATCCTGGCCGGTGATCATGCCCAGATCGCCGTGACTGGCTTCACCCGGGTGCACGAAAAAAGCCGGCGTGCCGGTTGAGGCAAAGGTGGCGGCAATTTTACCGCCGATATGGCCGGACTTGCCCATGCCGATCACAATGACCCGGCCGGTACAGGCCAGTAAGATCTCACAGGCCCGTTCAAAATGTTCGTCGAGATAGCGTTGCAGACCGATAATGGCAGCGGCCTCAACCTCGATCACCTGCTGCCCCAGACTGCGAAATGAACCGGTTTGCTGATTGCTCATAGCTATGCTGCTCCGCTGCCGTTGTGAATAAGTCGGTATAAAGTCAGATAATACCCGATCGATTTTCGATTTGCAGACGTAAAATGTCTGTAGCACATGATTTGTCACAAATTTTACCGGGCCAGCCTATGGATTACGGCGGCTTTCAGGTAAACTAGCGGGTCTTAAGATTAAGGAACTAGCCAGCCATGACAACTGACAATGCTGACTATTTGGTAGAGATTGATGATATCCACTTTGCCCATGGGCATGGAGCCAATCAGATCTATAGCGGCCTATCACTGAAGATTCCCCGCGGCAAAATCACTGCTGTTATGGGGCCTAGCGGCGTGGGTAAGACCACCTTGCTGCGACTGATCGGTGGCCAACTGAAGCCACAGCAGGGCACCATTCGTTTCGATGGCTATAATATACCCGAGTTATCGCGCAGCGAGCTTTACCGCTTGCGCAAGCGCATGAGTATGTTATTTCAGAGCGGCGCGCTGTTTACCGACATGAACCTGTACGACAATATTGCCTTTCCGATACGGGAACATAGTCAGTTGCCGGAAGAAATCATTGAGACCATCGTACTGATGAAGCTTGAGGCGGTCGGCTTGCGCGGCGCCCGGCACCTGATGCCGGCAGAGTTGTCCGGCGGCATGTCACGGCGCGCGGCACTGGCACGGTCGATCGCGCTGGATCCGGAGCTCATTATGTATGATGAGCCTTTTGCCGGACAGGATCCGATCTCAATGGGCATTATCGTCAAGCTCATTAAGTCGCTGAATGAATCACTGGGGCTGACCAGCGTGGTCGTTACCCATGACATTTCGGAAGTACTGAGCATCGCGGACTATGCTTATATTATTGCCGACGGCAAGGTCGTCGGGCAGGGCTCGCCGGATGAACTGAGAGACTCAGACGATGATCTGGTGCAACAGTTCTTAAAAGGTGAGGCTGACGGTCCAGTCGCCTTCCACTATAAGGGTGTCAGCATGGAAGAAGACATTCTGGGTCAGACAGCAGGAGCAAATCATGCTTGATCATATAGCCGCTTTAGGCCGCTATGTTCTGAACAGCGTTGCCGGCACCGGTGCCTCGCTGATGATGCTGGTGCGCGCCTTATTTGGTAAACCGAATATCCGTAAGTCATGGCCGCTGCTGATGCAGCAAATGTACTCGGTCGGGGTACTGTCGTTACTTATTATTATTATCAGTGGTCTGTTTATCGGCATGGTACTGGGCCTGCAGGGCTATACCATTCTGGTGGATTTCGGCGCCGAGCAGAGCCTGGGGCCTATGGTCGCTTTGTCACTGCTGCGCGAATTGGGTCCGGTGGTTACGGCGCTGCTGTTTGCCGGCCGTGCCGGCTCGTCGCTGACCGCGGAAATTGGTCTGATGAAGGCGACTGAACAGTTGTCGAGCCTGGAAATGATGGCTGTCGACCCGATGCGCCGGGTTATTTCGCCGCGGTTCTGGGCGGGCTTCTACAGCATGCCATTGCTGGCGCTGATTTTTTCAGCCGTGGGTATTTACGGCGGCTATCTGGTCGGTGTGCGCTGGCTTGGCGTCGACGAAGGTGCCTTCTGGTCGGTTATGCAGTCCAGCGTTGACTGGTCTGAAGATATTCTGAACGGGATTATCAAGAGCGTCGTCTTTGCTTTTGTCGTCACCTGGATTGCCTTGCATAAAGGTTACAGTTGCACACCAACCTCGGTCGGTATCAGCCGCGCCACCACATCGACAGTGGTGACCGCATCACTGGCTGTGCTGGGTCTGGATTTTGTTCTTACAGCATTAATGTTTGGGTAACTCACTATGGAATCAAGAAACGTACAACTTGCAGTAGGCGCCTTTGTCATTATTGGCTTCATTGCTCTGGTATTTCTCGCGCTGCAGGCCGCCAATATGGGCGGGGCTACCGCTGGTGAAACCTATAAGCTCTATGCCAAATTTGACAATATTGGCGGCTTAAAAGAACGCTCGCCGGTTAAAGTTGGTGGGGTGGTCGTTGGCCGGGTGAGTAAAATCACTTTGTCCGGCGAATACTACGAACCGCTGGTAGAAATGCAAATTAGCAAAAAATATGATGAATTTCCTAACACATCGTCGGTCTCAGTACTGACATCCGGATTACTCGGTGAGCAATATCTGGGGCTGAACCCCGGATTTGTTGACGATACCGTCGAAATGCTCGATGAAGGCGATCATATCCAGGATACGAAATCAGCACTGGTGCTGGAAGATTTAATCGGTCAGTTCCTGTTTAGTCAGGGTAATGATTAAGGAGCCATTATGAAAAATTGGATCAGCCTGCTGGTAGTTGCAGTGCTTGCGATGACTACGATGGCGACAGCCCGGGCCGAAATTGTCCGGGAAGAAAACCCTTATTTTCTGCTGGAAAAAGTCGCCAAGAATACTTTTGAGCGGATCGAAGCTGACCGCGAGAAGATTGACAAAGATCTTGATTACCTGCGGGTAATCATCCGGGAAGAGTTACTGCCTTATGTGGACAATGTCTACGCCGCTAAACGTGTGCTTGGTCGCAATCTCAAAGATACCACCGAAGAGCAGCGGCAGGAGTTTTACAATGTGTTTCGCGATTATCTGATCGCTACTTATGGTCGCGCCTTTACGCGCTATGATGAAGACAAACATACCGTTGAGTTTGGTGATGCGCGTCGCTTTGAGGGCGACAGCAAGATGGTGGAAGTTAAAACCCGTCTGATCGAGCAAGGCCGGGAGCCCATCCGCATTGAATTTAAAATGCGTTATGACGACGATGAGAACCTCTGGAAGGCCTACGACATGGTGGTAGAAGGCGTCAGCCTGCTGAGCAGCAAGCAAGCAGAGATTTCGTCCGTGATCCGAAGTCGTGGTATTGACGGCACCATTGAACTGTTACGTGAGAAAGCTAACGAACCTATGCAGCCATACGAAGAAGGTGCAGGGGATCTGAAAACGGATAGTAGTTCGTCATGAGTAAGCCGGAGATTAACTGGCAGACCAGCGACGATGCCTTAGTTCTGTCCGGCGTACTAAACCGTGATACCGTGCCGGGTTTATGGGCGTCACGAGCGGACTGGTTATCGGCAGACGACGCATTGGTGGTCGACCTGTCTGGTCTCGACCATGTTGACTCGGCTGGTGTGGCCATGCTCTTGCAGACCAAGCGGCAACTGATGCAAAAGGACCGGAAACTTGAGCTTAAAAGCCCAAGCGAGCAACTCCGGGCTATTGCCGATGTCAGTGGCGCGACCGAGCTGCTGAATTTTTCTGAATAAAATGGTTGGGATATGACTTCTGAAGAGATCGAACAACTAGTGCAAGATTCCCTTGATTTAGCTGAGGTTCGCGTCAGCCTGGAAGGCGGCCATGCGTCTGTTATCGCAGTCAGTGAGCGCTTTGCCGATATGAGCAGAGTCAAGAAGCAACAACTTGTCTACGGGCCGTTAAAGCCCATGATTACCAGCGGTGAACTTCATGCCGTATCGATTAAGACCTACACGCCGGTCGAGTGGCAGCGGCAGAAAAAGCTGGGTATGTTAAGCTAACCATCAAGCCGATAAGTAGTACTATCTCCTTCAATAAATAACAACGAGTTACGCATGCAAAAACTGGTCATCAAAGGCGGTAATAAGCTTCGGGGTGAAGTCACAATATCCGGCGCAAAAAACGCCGCCCTGCCTATTTTGATGGGCGCTATTCTGCCGCAAAATGATGTCATTGTTGATAACGTGCCTGCGTTACAGGATGTTCGTACTACCCTCAAATTGCTCGCTGAACTTGGCGTCACCTCCGAACAACTGGATAGCAACAGCTACCGTATTCAGCCGCAGGGACTGCATCATCATATTGCCAGCTACGAGCTGGTTAAAACCATGCGCGCTTCGATTCTGGTGCTGGGTCCGTTGCTGGCGCGTTACGGAAAAGCGCAGGTTTCCCTGCCCGGAGGTTGCGCCATTGGCGCCCGCCCGGTAAATCTGCACATTGAAGGGCTGCGCCAGATGGGCGCCCAGATCACTGTGGAAAACGGCTATATTAATGCCGAGGTGAACGGCCGCCTGAAAGGCACGCATATCCTGATGGATATGGTGAGCGTTACCGGTACCGAGAATCTGATGGCGGCGGCGACCCTGGCTGATGGCATAACCGTTATTGAAAATGCTGCCCGTGAACCCGAAGTGGTTGACCTGGCGAGATTTCTGAATGCCATGGGCGCAGATGTACGCGGCGCTGGCAGTGACAAAATTGAAATCCATGGCGTTGAGACCTTACAAGGTGGGCGTTACCGGGTGCAGCCCGACCGCATTGAAACCGGTACCTTTCTGGTCGCGGCCCTGGCTACCGGCGGTGATGTGACGTGCCGCGAAACTGATCCGGCAATGCTTGATGCGGTGCTGAAAAAACTTACGGAAGCCGGGGCCAGCATCACCCGCGGCGATGACTGGATCCGTCTGCAGGCCAATGGCCGGCCTCGCCCGGTTAACGTGATTACTGCACCGCACCCGGCTTTTCCCACGGATATGCAGGCACAGTTCTGCGCCTTGAATGCCATCGCTGATGGTACTGGCTGGATCCGTGAAACCATCTTTGAAAATCGCTTTATGCATGTGCCCGAATTGCATCGCATGGGCGCTTTGATCGAACTGGAAGGCAATACGGCAATTTGCAAAGGTGTGAAGCAACTGACGGGTGCACAGGTGATGTGTACCGACTTGCGTGCGTCCGCGTCGCTGGTGATCGCGGGGCTGGTTGCTGCTGGTGAAACAACCATTGAGCGGATTTATCATATCGATCGTGGTTACGAACGGATTGAGCAGAAGCTTCGCGACTTAGGCGCTGATATTACCCGCGTCGGCTAGCCAGGCTGGCTGTTCATGGCAGCTTGTCAATAGTCACTGTGGTAGTGAGTTCCTGCGAGTCCCGGAAAAACCGGATTTCCAGCTCAGTACCCGGCCGGGTTTCAGCCACCAGCGACAAACCTTCCGCCGCCGACGATACCGGCTGACCGCCAATTTCAATAATATAATCATCTGCCTGCAGCCCGGCTTCTTCTGCCGGGCTATTGTTATCCACGGCCGAAATAAATATGCCAGGTTGCTGATAGGGATTGGCATTCGGGCCGTCGCTGACATTAATCCCCAGATAACCCCGTACTACTTCGCCTTCACGAATCAGGGTGTCCATGATGCGTTTGGCCAGTGGGTAGGGCACGGCAAAATAAATGCCTTCCACACCCTGGCCCGACGGACCGCGGAACTGGGCATTATTGATGCCAATGAGAAAACCCTCGCTGTTGACCAGCGCACCGCCTGAGGCCCCTTCATTAATGACCGCATCCATTTGGATTAAATCGGCATGGGAGTGAATAACGCCCATGCGTCCGCCGGTCGCACTGACAATACCCTGAGTGATGGTCTGACCGAGGTTCAGTGGATTGCCAATAGCTAATACTACGTCCCCGGCGCGGGTCCGCATGTCGTTATTTTGTGGGATAACCGGCAGGTTTGTCGCTTCAATACGCACCACGGCGAGGTCAGTAACCCGGTCATGGCCGATCACTTGTCCGCTGTACTGACGGCCATCCTGCAGGGCTACCTGAATCTGGCTGACATCTGAAACCACATGATAGGCCGTAAGAATATGCCCGTTGTTGTCCATGATAACGCCGGAGCCGAGCCGGAATACCGAACTCGGGCGCCGTGAGTAATAGGAACCGCGTGCTTCGCCGATACTGTAGATGTTGACTACTGCAGGTGCCGCCCGGTTAACTGCTGTCGCGAAACTGACAGGTTCATCCGGGCTCATGGCGGGAAAGTTAAGAAAGTTAATACGTGGCAATACCCAGATAACGATAGCAGCAACAATCAGCCCCAGCAGCGCTGAGCGGACGATAAACCAGAACCAGCTGCGCATTGTCATGAGTATTCCGTTAATGAGTTGATTTAAGAATAGGTTAAAGCATATCACCGATTAAAAAAAGAAGGCAGCCCTTGGGCTGCCTTTGTACGGTATCGTCGGCCGGGCTAAATTAATTGCCCCGCAATACCAGATACAGGGATGAATTACCGCGGCGGATATTCAGTGCAATAACATTGCCGGCGTTATCCAGTGCCTGGCGCAGCTCGGTCAAATTATTTACCGGCTGGCGGTTAACCGCAAGGATGACATCCTCCTGCCGCAGGCCGTAACGGGCTGCTATGGAGTTTTCTTCCAATTCCGCGATAACGACACCACCACCTTCATCAACGGCCAGTGTTGCGCCGCTGAGGGCCGGGTGCAGCTCTTCCGCGGTCACAGCAGTTTCCATTTCTGACAGGGTGACTTCAAAGTCCCGTTCTTTGCCATCGCGTAGCACCGTCAGCTCAATTTCCTTGCCGGCACCAATGGAGCCGACGCGCGCGCCAAGGTCAGCAAAGGTGCGGATGGGGCGGCCATCAACAGCAATAATCACATCGCCGGATTTAAGGCCGGCTTCAGCGGCGGCGCCTTCAGGAATAACTTCAGCAATAAAGGCACCCTGATTTACATCCAGATCCAGTGCCTGGGCGATTTCGTGGGTCAGATCGTTACCACGTACGCCCAGCACGCCCCGGCGAACCTCGCCGAACTCAACCAGTTGCTGAACCAGCGCTTTCATCATGTCGGACGGAATCGCAAAGCCGATACCAATGTTGCCGCCGGTCGGCCCCAGAATAGCGGTGTTAATACCAATTAACTCGCCTTTCAGGGTCACCAGCGCGCCCCCTGAGTTGCCGCTGTTAATGGCGGCGTCGGTCTGAATGAAGTTCTCAACCTCTTCGATACCCAGCCCACTGCGGTCAAGCGCACTGACGATACCTGAGGTCACCGTCTGGCCGAGGCCGAAGGGGTTGCCGATAGCAACGACAAAATCACCAACTCGCAACGCATCAGAGCTGCCAATTTCGATTTCCGTCAGGTTGCTGCCGTTTTCAATTTTTAGCAGGGCGATATCGGAGCGGTCATCAGTGCCCAGTACTTTGGCGTCGAACTGACGGCCGTCTTTAAGGGTCACGACAATTTCTGTGGCATCATCAATAACGTGGTTATTGGTCACGACATAGCCGTTGTCAGCATCAATGATGACGCCGGAACCAAGGCCCTGAAAAGGTCGTTCCTGAACTTGCTCACGGGGGCCATTCTGGCCAAAGAAGTAGCGGAACATGTCGGGCACACGCTGACGAACTTCGCGTTTACCTTTCACGGATATATTGACTACTGCGGGGGTTACCTCTTCCAGCATCGGCGCCAGAGTCGGGGTTTCATCTTTGTCGGAAAAGAACGGAATACTGGCACCGACCGGGGCTGTTGAGACCAGGCTGCAAAGTGCGAGTACCGCAATGAACTTCATTCTCATAGGGGCTTTCTCCTTTAGGTCACATGTGCTGTATAGACCGACCCCTAAGTAATAGGTTCACCCCGGAGATGTTTCAAGATGTTTTTTTGCTGCCTTTTTTGAACAGACCGCTTTTGGTATCGGAATAGTCACGAATAGGGGCATCCGTGGTGTCCTGACCGGGGCGTTTGCGATCATCATTGATTTTATTTGCCATCCGCAGCTGGCGCATAGTGTCTTCAGCAAAAAATGGCAGGCTGGGCTGACTCTGTTCGCGTTCCAGAATGTCCTGGCTGTTGTGCAGGTAGGCCTTCAGCTTGTCCTGGGTTTGTTCCAGTTGCTCTACCAGCGCCGAAGCGGTAGCGAAATGCTCCACCACTTCACGCTGATAAGCCGCCAGCTGCTCGCGGCTCTGGGTGACTTCCTCAGTTAAACGGGCTTCATCGGAGTGCTCATGTAACCAGTACCGGGCGACGAAAACTCCGATCACCGCACCGACCGCAACCAGTAAAATGCCAATGATCCAGCTCATAAAAACTCCTTAAAAACGCATGTCACATGATAAACTCTATGCCTATAGCATAATCTATTACAGGGTGTGAGTGGTAGTGACAACGACAAACATAACCCCAATGAGCAAGTATGAAACCGATCTGGCCAGCGGCGGCTTTGTCGAAGACAAGGCGCAGCGGCGGGCGGTAGAAGCATTGCAGCGTCTTTATGACGAGTTAATTGATTATCGGCGGCAGCAGCAGAAATCAGGTATCAGCGCCTGGCTCGGGAAACTGATCGGAAAACCTGCTGAACCACCCAAAGGCCTGTATCTCTGGGGCGGAGTGGGCCGTGGTAAAACCTATCTGGTGGATACGTTTTTCGACACGTTGCCGTTTGAACAGAAGCTGCGGGTGCACTTTCACCGGTTTATGCAGCGGGTACACGAAGAGCTGGAGCAACTGAAAGGGCGCAGCGATCCTTTACCCATCATCGCGGATAAGCTGGCCCTTGAAGCGCAGGTCGTTTGTTTTGATGAATTCTTTGTGCAGGATATTACCGATGCCATGTTGCTCGGCACCCTGATGCAGGAACTGTTTAAGCGCCATGTGGTACTGGTGGCCACCTCCAATATTGTCCCTGATGAACTTTATCGCAATGGCCTGCAGCGGCAGCGCTTTCTGCCAGCCATTGAACTGATTAAAGCCAACTGTGAGGTGCTGAATGTGGACAATGGCGTGGACTATCGCCTGCGCACCCTGAGCCGGGCGGAAATCTATCATTCGCCACTGGATGAGGAAGCCGATGCCAATCTGCAGCGCTATTTCGCGGATCTGGCTCCGGACCACTGCAGCCGGAATACCAACAGCACCATCCGGGTACAGGGGCGTGATATTAACGTCAGGCTGGAGTGTGATGATGTGGTTCTGTTTGCCTTTGCGGCAATTTGCGGCGGACCCCGCTCGCAAAATGACTATATTGAGCTGGCCCGGCTCTATCATGCGGTGCTGATCAGTGATGTGCCGCAGCTCGGCGGACACATGGACGATGCCGCGCGCCGCTTTATTGCGCTGGTGGATGAGTTTTACGAGCGCCGGGTGAAACTGATACTTTCGGCGGCGGCTCCCCTTGAGGAACTCTACACCGACGGCCGGCTGAACTTCGAATTCCAGCGCTGTATCAGCCGCTTACAGGAGATGCAAAGCCATGATTACCTGGCTTTGCCACACAAACCCTGAAGCCCTGCGAATAACCTGCAAGAGCAGTTGATCATGTAGGTGCTTTTCCGTATAATCCGCGCCAGCCCACGTTACAGGTACAACTAACCGCGTGTGCGGTTTTGTTGTGGTTCGCGGGGAAGCCCGGAACTACTGTCGTGAACCTTTAATACAGAGTACGTTTCAATGAAAACATTTGTAGCAAAACCAGAAACCGTCCAACGTGACTGGTACGTCGTTGACGCTGAAGGCAAAACTTTAGGTCGTCTGGCCACTGAAATTGCCACCCGTCTGCGCGGAAAGCATAAGCCTGAATATACTCCGCACGTTGATACCGGCGATTACATCGTCGTCATTAACGCTGAGAAAGTGACTGTTACAGGTCGCAAGGCACAGAATAAGATTTATTATTCACACTCTGGGTATCCAGGTGGTATCAAGGACATCACTTTTGAAAAGTTGATTGCCAAGGCACCGGAAATGGTCATTCAGAAAGCGGTGAAGGGTATGTTGCCTCGTGGTCCACTTGGTCGTGCCATGTTCCGTAAACTGAAAGTATATGCAGGCGCAGAGCACAACCATATTGCTCAGCAGCCTAAACAACTTGAAATTTAAGACGGAGCATTAAGAAAATGGCAGAGAATCAATACTACGGTACTGGTCGTCGCAAAAGCTCTACTGCACGCGTATTTCTGCGTCCGGGCAAAGGCACCATTACTGTTAACCAGCGTACCTTAGAAGAATATTTCGGTCGTGATACCGCTCGTATGGTTGTTCGTCAACCGTTAGAGCTGGTCGATATGATTGAAAAATTTGATTTATACATCACTGTTGCAGGCGGTGGTTCAAGTGGTCAGGCGGGCGCAATCCGTCACGGTATCACTCGTGCCCTGATGCAATATGACGAAACTCTGCGTGGCGATTTACGCCGTGCCGGTTACGTTACCCGTGATGCACGTGAAGTCGAGCGTAAGAAAGTCGGCTTGCACAAAGCACGTAAGCGTCCTCAGTTCTCGAAGCGTTAATTTCGCTACGTACTGGATACGTCCTACATTGAAAAAACCCGGCCCTGGTGCCGGGTTTTTTGTGTTAATCCTTGTAAAAATCAGGGTATTTCTTTATCATCTGAAAGCGATTTTTTTGCGATTCGCTGATACGCTTGCGTGTAGCGGATCTTACGCAGCAGCTAATTACTGACTTCATGACAATGTCTCATGAAGCGTCCAAACTGGAGAGTAAGTGGATGAGCAATGCGCCTGTAGATAAAGGCCGCCGTCGTTTCCTGACTGTCGCGACTTCCGTCGTGGGAGCCGCGGGTGCGGTTGGTGTTGCCGTTCCTTTCATTGCATCGTGGAACCCGAGCGAACGAGCTAAAAACGCGGGTGCCCCAGTGGAAGTGAACATCGGAAAAGCCGAACCTGGACAGTTGATCCGGGTTGAATGGCGTGGTCAGCCGGTCTGGATTGTACGTCGTACACCAGAAATGCTGGAAAGCCTGAGCCTGGTTGAGGATCGTCTGCGCGATCCGAACTCCGAAGAACCGCAGCAACCCGAGTACGCCGAGAACCAATACCGCTCTCGTCGTAAGGAATATTTTGTTGCCGTAGGGATCTGTACCCACCTGGGTTGTTCGCCGCAATATCTTGAAAATGAATTTGCGGAGCAGGTTGAAGGCGTCAATGCTGGCTTCTTCTGTCCGTGTCATGGCTCACGCTTTGATATTGCCGGCCGGGTTTTTGCAGGCGTTCCAGCCCCTTATAACCTGGTAGTCCCGCCACATTACTATCTTGATGATGAAAACATTCGGATTGGTGAAGACGGGGAGCAAGCCTGATGGGTAAATTAGTTGACTGGATTGACGAACGTATTCCGATGTCCAAGACGATGAAAATTCACGTGACGGAATATCCGGCACCGAAGAATTTCAACGTCTGGTATATTTTCGGCTCACTGGCCATGCTGGTACTGGTTAATCAGATCCTCACGGGTATCTGGCTGACCATGAATTACGTCCCGACTGCTGACGGGGCTTTCCGCTCAGTCGAATACATCATGCGTGATGTCGAGTTCGGCTGGCTGTTGCGTTATATGCACTCCACCGGTGCCTCGGCATTCTTCGTGGTGGTTTATCTGCATATGTTCCGCGGCATGATGTACGGTTCCTATCAGAAACCGCGCGAACTGATCTGGATTTTCGGCATGCTGATTTTCCTGGTGCTGATGGCTGAAGCCTTCATGGGTTATCTGCTGCCATGGGGACAGATGTCCTACTGGGGCGCCCAGGTCATTATCTCGCTGTTCGGTGCCATTCCGTGGATTGGCGATGATCTGACCCTGTGGATCCGTGGTGATTATGTTATTTCCGGCGCCACCCTGAACCGTTTCTTTGCGCTGCATGTTATTGCGCTGCCGCTGGTACTGGTTATTCTGGTATTCCTGCACATTGTTGCCTTGCACGAAGTCGGTTCCAATAACCCGGAAGGCATCTCGATTAAGAAGAAGAAAAACTCGGTACCTGACGAAGAGAAACCGAAGTTTAAATTCCACCACCGTTTTACCAGTAAATACGATATCGTCGATGCGATCCCGTTCTATCCGTACTATGTGGTGAAAGATATTTTCTGGGTGGGAATCTTCCTGTTCTTCTTCAGTTACGTCATTTTCTTTAACCCGGCAATGGGCGGATTCTTCCTTGAGCCACCAAACTTTGAAGCGGCGAACCCGCTGAAAACACCTGAGCATATTGCTCCGGTCTGGTACTTCACCCCCTTCTACGCAATTTTGCGGGCGGTGCCCGATAAGTTGATGGGCGTGTTACTGATGTTTGGCGCTATTGTATTCCTGTTCCTGCTGCCATGGCTGGATCGTAGCAAGGTGCGGTCAATCCGCTACCGCAGCACCTTCCATAAAGTGAACCTGACGGTGTTTGTGATCAGCTTCATTGTGCTGGGCTATCTGGGTGTGAAACCGGTAACAGAAGTGTATACCTTCCTTGCGCGGCTGTTCACGTTCTTGTACTTCGCTTTCTTTATTCTGCTGTGGTTCTACAGTAAGAACGAAAAAACGAAGCCAGTTCCAGAGAGGATTACTAAGTGATGAAAACATTATTCAGAACCTGCATCCTTGCCGCAGCATCACTCTGGTCAGTCGCTGTTTTAGCGGCTGGCCCAAATATCCCGCTGGATGAAGCCAAGGTTGATCTGCACGACAAAGCTTCACTGCAGCGTGGTGCGCAATTATTTATGAATTACTGTCTGGGTTGCCACCAGATGCAGTATCAGCGTTACAACCGGACCTTTAATGATCTTGAGATCCCGTTGGAGCTGGGTGTTGAAAATTTGCAGTTTACCGGTGAAAAAGTCGGTGACCGGATCACGAATAATATGTCCGCGGACATGGCCGGCAACTGGTTTGGCACTGCTGCCCCGGATCTGACATTGGTATCACGGGTGCGTGGCGCTGATTGGTTATACACCTATTTCCGCGCGTTCTATGCTGATGATTCACGGCCATTTGGCGTGAACAATGCGGTCTTCCCGAATGTGGGTATGCCGCATGTGCTGCAAGAGTTACAAGGAGTTCCCCGCAAAACCTATGAGAGCCGTATGATTGACGGCGAGATGCAGGACGTTTATGTCGGCATCAAAACAGACGGTAGCGGGACCATGAGTCCGGATGAATACGACCAGGCAATGCTGGATCTGACCAATTTTCTGGTCTACACCGGCGAGCCTATGCTGCTACAGCAGCGCCGTTTAGGCTGGTATGTATTCGGGTTCTTATTCGTCTTTACGGTGTTCGCGTGGCTGTTGAAGCGCGAGTTTTTTAGAGACATTAAGTAAGCTAGTTTTATGGAGAGTAACATGTCGGTTGCGGCCAACAAGAGGTCAGTGATGACCTTGTACGCGAGCAAAGATGATTTACGTAGCCATCAGGTGCGTATCGTGCTGGCGGAGAAAGGCGTCGGAGTTGAAATCACTTTTGTCGATCCGGATAACCGTCCGGAAGATTTACTTCAACTCAATCCGTATCCGGATGCGTTACCGACGCTGGTCGATCGTGAGCTGGTGTTATATAACGCTCATATCATCATGGAATATCTTGATGAGCGCTTCCCGCATCCGCCGTTAATGCCTGTTTATCCGGTCGCCCGTGGTACCAGTCGTCTGATGATGTATCGCATCGATCGTGACTGGTATGCACTGGCGGCGCAGATCGCCAAAGGTGGTAAGGGCGCTGATGCGGCACGGCAGGAACTGCGTGAGGGTATCCTCTCGCTGGCACCGATTTTTGCTGATTCTCCTTATTTTATGAGCGAAGAGTTCAGCCTCGTCGACTGTTACCTGGCACCACTATTGTGGCGCTTGCCAGCCTATGGCATTCAAATCGACGGTGCCGGTTCAAAAGCTGTGAAAGCTTATATGGTTCGCGTGTTTGAGCGCGATTCATTCCAGGAGTCGCTGACAGAAAGTGAGCGGGACCTGGCACGGTGAGTGATGTGACCGGTATGACCCCGCGCCGCCCGTATATGGTACGGGCGGTGTACGACTGGCTGGTGGACAATCAACTGACGCCCCATCTGGTCGTCGATGCCGAGCAACCTGGTTGTGAATTACCCTGGGAGTTTGTGCAGGACGGTCAGATCGTTCTGAATATTGCACCAACCGCAGTGGGTCAGCTGCAACTGGGCAATGATCGTATTGAGTTCAGTGCACGCTTTTCCGGTAAACCCCATCGGGTATGGGTACCTATGGCAGCGGTAATGGCACTTTATGCGCGTGAAAATGGCGCCGGTACCATCTTTGAAGATGAAGTATTTGAGAGTAATCCCACCCAGCCTGCTGAACCCGCTGAAGCTGAAGAAAATCAGCAAAGCCGCAAGCCGGGCTCACACCTGACTCTGGTTAAGTAATCTCCCTGCTAGCCCTCAGATAATCTCAAAGGCATCAATGACGCGCTTTACGTCATTGGTATTACGCGCCAGTTCAATCGCGCGTTCGGCCTGAGCTTTTTCAACCAAACCCATCAGAAAAACTTCGCCGTTTTCGGTAACCACCTTGATCTTTGCTCCGCTAACCTCGTCATCAGCCAGTAGTTTGGTTTTGATCTTGCTGGTAATCCAGGTGTCTTTGGAAATGGTCGCCATCCCAATCACTTCGGTGACTCTGACTTCGTTATGCACCTGATCAACGCCTTTGGTGTCACGAGCGATTTGCTGAGCCAGTCGCTTTAGTGACTCATTGGGGGTCTGGCCCATGAGCAATACCCGGCGATTATAAGACACCACCTTGATGCGTGACTCCTCGAGCCGCTCCTCGCCCTGCAGCGCGGCGATGACCCGCACCTCAACCGTCTGGTCATCAATCTGTGTGCCGACGGTACGGGTGTCAGCTGCCGAGTAAATTCCAACCGCCGTAGCGCCAATTACTGCTGCGGTACAACCCGACAGGCTAACGACAACGGCTAATGCCAGTACCAGCTTAATGAGAGTTTTCATCATTCAGATTCCTGTGGAAAAATTTGCTGTTCCGCCAGACTGCAAAGCATATTCACCAACTGGAGTAAGTGTTCACTCACCCGCGCGCTATTACGCGATGGGATACGAATTTCAACGTCTTCCGGACCCAGCAAGCCGGCCACATCGACATCGGCATCGCTGGTCAGGGCAATAATCAGCATGCCGCGGGATAACGCGGCTTCCATGGCTTTACTCACCCGCGGGGCAGTGGTACCGGCATTAAGTGCCACTAGCACATCACCAGCCTGACCGGCCGCGAGAATTTGCTGAGCAAAGGTATATTCGTGTTCTTTAGAACCAAAATCAGCATGCAGCGCCTGCACCGGAAACGGTGGCCGGTCAAAGTGCAATCCGGTGAGCATAATATGCGCCAGGTGGCGGGCACTAGCATGGGCCATGCGTTCGCCACAGCAAAATACCGTACGGCCGCTGAGCAAGGAATCAACCAGCAAGCCGGCGGCATTCATGACCGGCTCCTGCAGTAAATCGGCAGCTGCTATCTGCGTCTGAATACATTCCGTAAAAATGGCTTTAACGGGTTCGTGCATAAAACCTCTGTTTTAAAATGCATCCGGTAACCACTGCAACTCGTACGGGAAGCCACTAATTGCGACCACGTCGAAACGCAGGTTGGTGCGATGCTCGTTATATTTTGCTTTAATCAGATAAAATTGTGCAACCTGTCTGATCCGTCGACACTGTTTCTCAGTGATTTGTTCCACTACTGTGGCTAAATTTTCATTGGCGCGGTATTTCACTTCCACAAACACCAGGATGTCCTGGTGCTGCATAACGAGATCAATTTCACCAATATCGCAACTGAAATTCTTTTCAATGAGCTGCAGGCCCTGCTGCTCAAGATACTCGCAAGCCTGTTGTTCACCCAGGTTACCATCTGACTTTCGTGACATTCCTTGTCACCTCCGCGTCGATCATGCCGCAATGGCGTTAGTCGCTGAACGGCACCACCCGGTGACCGTCAAACCGTGCCCAGGACAAGCGCCGGTGAATGCGCTGGTCACGCACCGAGAGTGTCCCGGTTAAACCGTCCATAGTAAAGCCCGGTACCATCTCTATCCAGGGCGCGCGCTCGGCAAACAACATACTATCGTGGCCAAAGGCTGCTAGCCGCGCCAGATCATAGCTCCAGTTGCGACGCAGCGTCAGGATGCGCTCCAGGGTTTCATGCTGGGGGTGATCCGGTAGTAACCAGGGTGCGTCAGTGAAGCGCACATTGTCCAGATCATTCTCGCTGACCTGGTTCGCGAGCGTATGGCTGGCGGAATTGGCATAGACCGGAATGGTCTGCATAAAGGGCGCGATATTGACGTCAATAAAAGGTTTGAGCAGTCTTGTGTGTTCGATGCCACCAACCAGGTAAATCGCGTCAATATCACCGCGGCTGCGCGGGGTCGCATCGACAATGATCTTACCGGCGGCAATTTTAACTTCCTGGATGCGTGCTTCGCTGGAGGCCACGCCAAGCTGCTCCTGCACCACGGCTTTCATATCTTCGGGTGTCTTATAGCGCCCGTGGGCAACCGAAATCGACGGGTAGTGGTTTTGCCAGGTATTGGTAAATAAGGAAATTTGCTGCTGCCCGCGGCTATTGTCGGGAGCCAGAATCAGAGGCTTTTTATAGCCCTGGGCCACCATAAAGTTCACAGCCTGGCGCAGCTCGGTCTCGCCGTCGAGCGCAAAATAGAGCCGCATCGGGTCGCTGCCAAGCAGCGATGGCGGTGGTTCATTAAGGGTCAGCCACAGCAGCTTGTCAGGCAGATAGGTAGGGTCAACTTTGGCTATGTTCTCTTTCAGAAGCGGACCAATCAGCAAATGCGTGGTTTCCGCCCGCAGCAATTCAGGCAGGTCAGCAAAGTTGAGTTGGTTGGTATCAATGGCTTCAATCCGCAACCGCTGTTGCTGGCTCAGTCGCATAACCATACCATCGAGCACTGCTTGTCCCTGTTCCCGGTACTGGCCGGTAAGAGGCAGTAATATGACAGCACGGCGATCAACCGCTGGTATTGACACGTCGGTAAAACGTCGTGCGATGATCTGGGCCGGATGGTCGCTAAATTCGGCCTGCCAGCGTTGCAGCCGGGTGGTGACTTCAGTCGGCTCCCTTAGCCCCATATGTACGGCGCGTAGCAGCCGTTGCCAGCCAACGGCGGTTTTATCGCTGGGCACCTGAAGTTCAGCCGGGTCGGTAACCCGGCTCAGCAATTGCCAGATAGCTTCAACGTCTTCGACTGCCTGATCATTGGCAATTAAGCGTAACTGATAGTTGGCAGCCTGGGTCCAGTTACGGCGGGCAATGTGGCTCTGTCGCGCCAACTCCAGCGTTGCTACCGCATAGGTTTCGGTCAGGCCGGGCGCTAACAAGGGTGCCAGCAGGGCATCGACCTGTTGCCATTGCTGCTGGTGGGCAGCAAACTGCGCCCGGAATAACGTATAACCATGGAGTTGGGTGCGCGTCAGTTGATTTGCGGTCACCAGCGGTTCGAGCTGGCTGAGTACCGCCGCGCTGGCCTGCCAGCGTTGTTCATATTGCAATGCGTCAACAGCTTCCAGCAGCAAATCAGTACGGCGATTGCCCTCAGCCTGGCGGGCTTTGCGCAGCAGTTCGTTGGCATCAGCCCGGGCGCGATCTTCGGCGCGCGGGGCCTCGTGATCAGCAACGCGATCGTCCTGAACCCGGTCGTCGGAATCGCGCGGACCTGCGGCACAACCGGCAAGTCCGAGAATCACGATGCAGAGCAGCAACTTCTTTGGCACAATGGCATCCATATTTAGTCTATCCTGATAGGCCTACTATAAACCCAGCGCCGATACGACACAACGCGCGGGGAACTATTCTTACGAGGAATTAACATGGCGCAGCCAGCGGTCGGAACCTTATACATAGTGCCTACCCCTATCGGTAATCTTGCCGATATCAGCGAACGGGCACTGGCGGTACTGCGCGAAGTGAACGCCATTGCTGCCGAAGATACCCGCCATAGCGGACAGTTATTGCAGCATTACGGCATTCGTAATGAACTTTTTGCACTGCATGAGCATAACGAACGACAGCGCACCGCTCATGTCATTGAGCGCCTGCAACAGGGGCAGTCACTGGCGCTCATCAGCGATGCGGGTACGCCGCTTATCAGTGACCCGGGCTATGTGCTGGTGCAACAGTGTCGCGCCGCCGGCGTACCGGTGGTGGCCTTGCCGGGGCCCTGTGCTATTACCACCGCGTTGTCAGGAGCCGGACTGGCCACCGACCGCTTCACCTTCGAAGGGTTTTTACCCGCCAAAGGGCAGCAGCGGCGCAAAACGCTTAATGCACTGCTAGCTGAACCGCGTACTATGGTGTTTTATGAATCACCCCACCGCATTGTTGATGCGCTGGCAGATCTTCATGCCACCTTCGGTGCTGAGCGCAGCCTGGTGTTAGCGCGCGAACTGACAAAACAGTTTGAAACCTACTTAAGCGGTACTATTGCCGAAGTGGAAGCTGCGGTGCTGGCCGACTCTAATCAGCAGCGTGGCGAGATGGTGTTAATGCTTGCCGGCGCGCCACAGTCAACCAATAGCGATGATACCGGTCCGGCTTTGGCGACATTGCAGTTGCTTCGGCGCGAATTGCCACTGAAGAAAGCGGCAGCGCTGGCGGCAGAAATTCACGGCCAGCGCAAAAACACGCTTTATCAGCTGGCTCTGGAAGCTGAAAACGAGTAGAATGCACGCCGGAGTCAGCCAAGACAATCGCTGCTGTGTGGGAAACCGCACAGGGGAGGAAAGTCCGGGCTCCATAGGGCAGGGTGCCAGGTAATTCCTGGGCGGCGTGAGCCGACGACTAGTGCAACAGAGAGCAAACCGCCGATGGCCTGCGCAAGCAGGATCAGGTAAGGGTGAAAGGGTGCGGTAAGAGCGCACCGCGCGGCTGGCAACAGTTCGCGGCACGGTAAACTCCACCCGGAGCAAGGTCAAATAGGGGTTCATTGGCGCGGCCCGCGTTGAACCCGGGTAGACCGCTTGATCGTTAGGGTGACCTAACGACTAGACGAATGATTGTCCACGACAAAACCCGGCTTAGCGGCTGACTCCCCTCTTTTCTCAAGCACTTTGCGATTGAAATCCTGCGCGAAGTGCATGAACTCATCAAGCGGCATGCCCGGACCATAAAAGAATCCCTGCTGGTAATGGCAATTCTGCGAACGCAGAAAGTCGACCTGAGTTTCTGTTTCCACCCCTTCGGCGACCACTTTCATGTCCAGGGTATGGGCAATTCGGATCAACACTTCAACCAGCGCCGTCTGCTGGCTGTTAAAAGGTACGTTCTGCAGGAAGCCCCGATCAATCTTGATGATATCAATAGGGTAAGAACGTAAATAATTCAGGCTTGAGTAACCGGTACCAAAATCATCAATGGCCAGATGCACGCCGGCCGCCCGCAGTTCACGCAGATTGGCCAACTGGCGTTCTTTATTGCGCATCAGCATCGATTCCGTAATTTCCAGCATCAACCGATCCGCCGGCATATCCGCTGTTTTCAGTACCTGTAACCACTTGGCCGCGGCTTCCCGGTCATTAAATTCGCGTGGTGACCGGTTCACTGCAATGGTCACATCAAGATCATCACTGCGCATGAGCTGCCAGTCTTTCACCACTTGTGACAGCACAAACTCACCCAGCCAGATGATGGCACCGGTTTTTTCAGCAATCGGAATAAACTCGGCCGGCGAGACCATGCCGCGGGTGGGGTGGTGCCAGCGGATCAGCGCTTCGCAGCGGGTCAGTAAACCACTATTGGTATCTATTACCGGCTGGTAGTAAACCCGGAACTCGTTCTGCTCAAGGCCGGTGATCATCTGATGATGCAGCGCAATATATTGCTCGGTACTCTGACGCAGGCCTTCGTCGAAAAAGTGCACGCTGAGCGAGCCCGTCGATTTCGCCGCGTACATGGCCAGTTCCGCCAGCTTGATCAGTTCCTGCACCTCAGTGGCATCCTGCGGGAACACAGTGATGCCGATACTGGCGGTCATATTAATATGGTTGTGTTCAATATCCAGGGTATTGAGCAGGTCACTCATAATCGCTTTAGCGCGCATTTCGGCCTGGGCCGGCTCATCGATATCGCGCAGCACCACGGCGAATTCATCGCCGCCAATCCGCGCCAGTAAATCGTCTTCGCGAATGCTGCTGCGAATTCGCTGCGCCACATGCTGGAGCAGTTCATCACCGACGGCGTGACCCAGTGCGTCATTAATGTCGCGCAGCTGGTCAAGATCAAGGATGAGTACCGCGAATTGTTGCTCATGGCGGATACTGCTGCGGATGGTGCTGTCCAGTTGTTGCTGAAAATAGTTCCGGTTTGGCAGGTCCGTCAGCGGATCAAAGCGCGCCTGATAACCAATAGTATGCAGCGCCCGGCGCAACCGGTTCTGCGTAAGGATCAGGATCAGAAAAGCGATAACAATAAGGCCCGTCAATGCCAGCCCGATCGACCAGTGCAACAGATAGCTGTAATGCTGTTGCACCCATACGCCGCTGCGAGGGAAGGCAGCCAGCTCCCACTCGGCGCGGGGCAGGCGTACGCTGGTGGTTACGGCATCCTGGCTAAACAGGCTGTCAGGCCCGGCGAAGGCCGGTGCACGTTCGTTGTCGTTGGTTGCTTCATCAGCCACCGGGCGCACGGCAAATACGTATTCCGGGTGCTGAAAAAACTCGATGCGGTCCAACAGGTGCTGATGATCAATAACCAGCGAGGCAATACCCCAGAAGCTACGGTCATCATGGAAAATCGGCATGCGGGCAACCAGCGCTTGATTGCCTTGCACTAATTTAATCGGGCCGGTGAGCACCATGTCCTGGGCGCCAACGGTGCGCAGGATATCGCCGTACTGAGTCGGTGACGTACGGTAGTTAAAACCAAGCATCTGCTGGTTGCCCGCTGGCGGGTAGACAAAACTGATAATGAGGTCAGGTGCCAGGGCCAGATGCGAGATGTCTAAATCTGAGGTAATAAATTCGTCCATGATGCGCTGCAGGCGCAGTCGATCGGGGGTGTCCTGCCAGAGAATTTCAGGTCGCAACGCGCGCAGCACCATGACATTGGCCTGGATTCGTTGCTCCAGTTGGGCTCGCATCGAGCTGATTTGTTCGGTGGCGCGGCGCTTTTCATATTCCAGCTGCTGTTGGCGTTCGCTGTCGACAATCAGGTAAACCGCGTATAGCAGCGCTGAGGCAATAAAAAACAAACCGGCAATATCACGCAATAAATGCCAGCGCGGACGGCTCCCACCGTGCTGGTCGGAGGCCGCCTGGGGAAGTTCTGTGTTCTTGTTGTGCAGGCTAAGCTCTGAAAGTTTGCGCAATGGTTTTATTATTATTTTTATTGGTTGTTGTAACAGACATCATCATGCAGAAGGCTTATTCCGTCAAGACCTCTTGTCACGCCCGGGAGCTCGTGCGATCAGATAGCGCAAAGATTGTGTTTTTCCTTGACAGGGGTCAAGACTCGCACCTAGACTGTCTAATTGTGGGGATTTGTGGATAATTGTGGATCGCTCTGGATCAAAAGGAAAGGATCGCAGGGATTCAGTGGGGACAACCATGTTTCGTGGCGCAGCAGCACTCAGTCTTGATGACAAAGGTCGACTTGCGATACCGTCAAAGTATCGGAAGAGCCTGCTGCTGGATTGCGAAGGGCAAATGGTTTGTACCATTGATATCAAACAACCTTGTTTACTGCTGTACCCGCTGCCGCAATGGCAGCTAATCGAACAGAAACTCACCACGTTATCCAGTATGAACCCCGCGGAGCGTCGTCTCCAACGCCTGTTACTAGGCCACGCCGAAGACTGCCAGATGGATAAGAATGGTCGCATTCTGATCGCACCAACCCTGCGCCAGCATGCCGATCTGAGCAAAAAGATCATGATCATCGGTCAGCTCAATAAATTTGAACTCTGGTCAGAAGACGCGTGGCAAGCGCAGGTTGCCGCCGATATGGCAGCAGAACAGGAAGATGACTTGGCACTCAGTGATCGATTACAAGACTTCTCATTATAATGACAATAAAAGCGCCGCAACATGTCTCGGTGCTGCTACAGGAGTCCATTGAGGCTCTTGCCATCAGACCAGACGGAATTTATCTTGATGCTACCTTCGGCCGGGGGGGGCATTCGCGCGCTATCCTGTCACAATTAAATAGTCAGGGACAACTTATAGCTCTGGATCGCGACCCCACCGCGATCGAGGCCGCTCAGTCACTGGCGGAAGATCCTCGCTTTACCATAATCCACACCCCGTTTTCCCGCCTTGATGAGGTGCTGGAAACGCAGCAATTGCGTGGCCGGCTTGATGGTATTTTGTTTGACCTCGGCGTGTCCTCCCCACAACTGGACGAAGCCGGACGGGGCTTCAGTTTTATGCGCGAAGGCCCCCTTGATATGCGTATGGATACCAGCAGCGGCCCCACCGCAGCTGACTTTGTTAATACCGCCAGCGCTGATGAAATTGCCCGCGTACTCAGAGATTACGGCGAAGAGCGGTTTGCCTGGCGGATTGCTCAGGCGATCCTGGCGCGCCGCGTGGACCAGCCGCTGCGAACTACGCATGAGCTGGCTGCGCTGATTGATGCCGCCGTACCTTTTAAAGATAAGCATAAGCATCCAGCAACCCGCAGCTTCCAGGCTATCCGCATCCACATTAACCGGGAGCTGGAAGAAATTGAAGAAGCGCTGGCGGCAGCAGTTTACGGTCTGAAGCCAGAAGGCCGGCTGGTGGTGATCAGCTTCCACAGTCTGGAAGACCGGATTGTAAAACGTTTCATGCGGGCCCAGAGCCAGGGGCGGAAGATCCCGCCCGGATTGCCCTTGCGTGACGATCAGATTGATCGCGGCGAAACGCTGCGGCTGGTGGGTAAAGCGATTAAGCCTTCTACCGGTGAAATTCAGGAAAATCCGCGGGCCCGTAGTTCGGTTCTGCGGATTGCAGCGAGGTTAGCTTATGACGACTAGCCGCGTACCCGCTTTGTTTACCGTCATGTTCGATGACATTCGCCAGCAACTGCTGCTGGTGGTGTTGTTTCTGGCGGTGGTGTTGAGTTCGCTGACGGTGGTTTATGTCGCTCATGCACATCGTCTGATCACTACCGAGCGTGACAACCTGCTCTCCGACCGGGATAACCTGGATATCGAATGGCGCCATCTGCAGATTGAACAGAACGCCCTGACCGAGCATAGCCGGGTAGAGCGCATCGCTGAACAGCGGCTGGACATGATCCGTCCGGAAGGCAAACAGGAGGTGCTGGTACCATGGCAGTAACTCCGAACCGTCGTAATAAAAAAATGACTCCGAAGCAGGGCAGCGGGCGTTTCTATTTCTCCATGCTGGTGCTGGCGCTGGTGTTTGGCTCGCTGGTTGCGCGCGCGGCCTATATTCAGGTAATTGAGCCCGAACGACTGATCTTTGAAGGTGATCGCCGTTCATTACGGGCAGATACCACCGAAGTCCAGCGCGGTACCATAGTTGATCGTAATGGCCGCGAGCTGGCTGTTAGTGTGCCGGTTCAGACCGTCTGGGCAGATCCACAACGCATACATGAAGGACTTGGCCTGGATAACCGCGAGCGCTGGCTGGCGCTGGCAGAAGTATTTCGTACTGATGTCGATGAGCTGATTGCGAAAGTGGCGGATCCAGACCGGCGCTTTGTTTACCTGGAGCGTAAAGTCACCCCGGCAGTTGCGGAGTTTGTGCGGCAGTTGGGTATTCCGGGCATCTATCTGAAAACCGAATCACGGCGTTTTTACCCGGTCGGCGAAATTACTGCCCATGTGGTGGGCTTTACCGACATCGACGGCCGCGGCATTGAAGGCCTGGAAGCGATTTACGACAGTGTTTTAACCGGCACCCCGGGGGAGCGGGTTTACCGCAAGGACGCACAAGGGCGGGTTGTTGAGGAAGTGCGGGTAACTGCAGCAGAACAACCAAAACAACTGACGCTGAGCATTGATCAACGTCTGCAATCACTCGCTTACGCTGAGCTGAAAAAAGCCGTGCGCTATCACCAGGCAACATCCGGCTCAGCAGTGATTGTCGACGTGCAGACCGGCGAGGTCCTCGCGATGGTCAACAGCCCGTCCTACAACCCGAATAATCGTACCGACCTGCAAGCCCACCGCATGCGCAATCGCGCGGTAACCGATGCTTATGAGCCCGGTTCGACGGTGAAGCCGCTGACGGTGCTGGCTGGCCTTGAAGCCGGCGCCATTACTGCCGATCAGGTGATTGATACCTCACCAGGCTGGTTGCGCTTAGGTGGCCGGCGGGTCAGCGACCCGGTTAACCGCGGTAAGTTGACGGTAACCGAGGTACTGAAAGAATCCAGTAATGTGGGCTCAGCCAAGATTGCGCTGGCCACGGGCATTGATAAAATGCTGGCCACTTATGCGGCAGTTGGATTCGGCAACGATACCGGTGTCGCCTTGCTCGGCGAAAGCTACGGTATTCTGCAGAACCGGCGGCGCTCCTCAGATTTCGAAACCGCGACCTTGTCCTACGGGTATGGCGTATCCGTCACTACCCTGCAGTTGGCGCAGATGTACGCCATTATTGGCAACGGCGGTATTCAGCGGCCACTGACCGTGCAACGCCGTGAAGGCGCGCCGGCTGGCCAGCGGGTGGTCAGCGAGGCCAATGCCAAAGCGGTGCTGGGCATGCTCGAGCAGGTGGTCGTTGATGGCTCCGGCAAGCGGGCGCGGGTTCGCGGTTACCGGGTTGCCGGTAAAACCGGAACCTCCCGTAAAGCAGTAGCCGGTGGCTATGGTGATGAATATGTGACCTTATTTGCCGGGGTGGCGCCGGTCAGCGACCCGCGGCTCGCGGTGGTTGTGACCATTAATGAGCCCCGCGGTGATGAATATTATGGTAGTGACGTGTCGGCGCCGGTATTTGCCGAAATTGTCGGTGATGCTTTGCGGCTGCTGAACGTGCCACCGGATAATCTCGAAGATACCCAACTGAAAGTAGCTGGCTTCGGAGGTGTCCATGATTAGTATCAGGCAACTGTTGCCCGACTATCCGCTGCAACTACCCCAGCTTGAAATTAGCGGCCTGAAATCCGACAGCCGGCAAGTAGCTCCGGGCGATGCTTTCGTTGCGGTGCCGGGCTACCAGACCGACGGCAGAGATTATATAGACGCCGCCATTCTGGCTGGCGCCAAAGTGATATTCAGCGCCTCCGATAGCTACGGTGTGGCCGAGCGCGGCACCGCCTGGGTGATTGAAGTTCCGCAGCTGAAAGACGATTTGTCGCAGCTGGCTGCGCGTTTTTACGGTGAACCTGCCCGGCGCGCGAAAATCATTGGTGTAACCGGTACCAACGGTAAGACCTCAGTAACCTATCTGATTGCACAGCTGCTGGAAACGCTGGGCGTACGGGCTGGTGTGATCGGCACCACCGGCAGTGGCTTCCCCGGCATGTTGTTGCCTGAACAGCACACCACCCCTGATGCAATTACCGTACAACAGCGGCTGGCAACCCTGGTGGCCGAGGGCGCCGGCGTGGTGGCTATGGAAGTATCTTCCCACGCGCTGGTGCAGCGCCGGGTAGAAGCTATCCAGTTTGCCGTCGGTGCCGCGACCAATATCAGCCGCGACCACCTGGACTATCATGGCACCATGGCAAATTATGCCGGCGCCAAGCGGCGATTATTTACTGAACTCGATACCCGCCACAGCGTTCTGAACGTGGACGATGCCGCGCTGTCGGCCTGGCTGCCGGACCGCTCCGACAGCTGGCGCGTCAGTCTCAGCCCGCAACAGCACGAGAAGGCGCTGTGGGCCAGCGATCTTGAATTTAATGACCAGGGCACTGCCTTCACCATTAATTATGGCGGCAAGCAGGTGCAGGTGCGCTCGGCCTTACTGGGCCGCTTCAATGTCTATAACCTGCTGGTTGCTATCGCCAGCGTGGTGGCGCTGGGCTATGAACTGCCGGCAGTCGCTGCCGCTGCCGAGCGCCTTCATGCCGTTCCGGGGCGGATGGAAGCCTTTGGCGGCAGCGCCGGGCAACCGCTGGTGATCGTGGACTACGCGCATACTCCTGATGCGTTGCAGCAGGTGCTTGAAGCCCTGCGTCCGCACTGTCGGGGCAAGCTCTGGTGTCTGTTTGGCTGCGGTGGCGATCGCGATCGCGGCAAGCGTCCGCAAATGGGCGGCGTTGCGGCGAAACTCGCCGATCAGGTTGTGGTCACAGATGATAATCCACGTACCGAAGAGCCGCAGCAAATCGTTCAGGATATTCTTGCCGGCATGCCGGTACGTGACCATGTCAGAGTGGTTGAAGGCCGCCACGAAGCCGTGCTGGCAACCATAGGTAAAGCCGGCGCCGATGACATCGTCTTGCTGGCCGGCAAAGGCCATGAGGATTATCAGGTCGTTGGGCAAAAGCGCTTGCCATACGACGAACGTCAGGTTGTTGCGGACTGGTTTGCGCAACATCAGAATCGCGGGGTGCGGTCATGATTAATACCGATCTGCAGTGGATTTGTAGCGCCGTCAACGGCGAGCTTATTGGTGCTAATGAGCCGGTATCCACGGTCAGTACCGATACCCGACAGTTACCGCGGGGCTGCCTGTTCATTGCCCTGAAAGGGCCGAACTTTGATGCTCATGACTTTGCTGAGCAAGCGATTGAAAAAGGCGCCGCGGCATTAGTGGTGAGCCGCAAGCTAGCGGTATCGGTGCCGCAGATTGTGGTTGCCGATACCCATCATGCGTTAGGTGAATTAGGCGCTGCGGTAAAAGCCAAAGTGCAGCCGAAGACCATCGCCATTACCGGCAGCAGCGGCAAGACCACGGTAAAAGAGATGCTGGCCGCTATTTTGCGCACCCAGGGTCAGGTACTGGCGACCGCCGGTAACTTCAACAATGATATCGGTGTGCCCCTGACGCTGTTGCGGCTTGAACCCCAGCATGACTTTGCGGTGATTGAACTCGGCGCCAATCACATTGGCGAAATTGCCTATACCACGCGTCTGACTAATCCCGATGTGGCGATCATTAACAATGTCGCGCCGGCTCATGTTGAGGGCTTCGGTGACCTGCATGGCGTATTCAGGGCTAAATCCGAGATTTTCCGGGGCTTAGGCGACGGTGGTCTGGCACTGACCCCGGCCAATTCTCAGTTTGCCAGTTGCTGGCAGCAACAGCTTGCGGATCGTCGCCACCTGACATTCGGGCGCCGCGCCGACGAACAGAGTGAGCCGGCAATCACCGCCAGTAACGTTGAGCTAAACGAACAGGGCTGTGCCGCTTTTACCGTACACTTACCGGCAACCCTGACCGGCGCCGCTCAGCAGGAACAGATCCAGCTGAATCTGCCAGGTTTACACAATGTTGACAATGCTCTGGTAGCGATCAGTGCGGCAGTTGCGGTAGGTTGTCCGCTGTCTGACGCCCGGGTCGCGCTGGCGAACTTAACACCGGTTACCGGCCGCCTGCAGGTTATCCAAATCAACCCCGGTGTGAAGCTCATTGATGACAGTTATAACGCCAATGTCGGCTCGGTTAAAGCGGCACTGGATATGCTGGCGGTTTATCCCGGCTACCGGATGATGGTGCTTGGAGATATGGGTGAACTGGGCAGTCAGGCCCGGCAATATCACGAAGAAGTCGGCGCCTACGCCATTGGTGCCGGCATTGATAATTTATATACCCTGGGGGTGTTGAGTCAGAGCGCCAGTGAAGTATTTAACGGCCGTGGCGGTCGTCACTTCTCCTACCTGGAGCGCCTGGTTGAAGCCATAATTGAGACCGTTTCTGCCACGGCAGCACCGGTCACTATTCTGGTGAAAGGATCACGCAGTGCCCATATGGAACGGGTCATCGAGGCTTTACAGCAACGCGCCGCTGACTTACAACCCGGCACAACCAGAAAAGGAACCCACGCATGTTAGTGTGGCTTGCGGAATACCTGACCCAATTTGCGACGGCGTTTAACGTCTTCTCGTATCTGACGATGCGCGCGATCCTGAGCGTACTGACGGCGTTGCTGGTATCGCTGTGGATGGGGCCGCACTTGATCCGTTATCTGCAGCGGCTGCAGATTGGCCAGTCGGTGCGGGATGACGGACCACAATCGCATCTGAGCAAGGCGGGTACGCCCACTATGGGTGGTGTGCTGATTATCGCCTCTATTGTCCTTTCGACACTGCTCTGGGCTGACCTCAGTAACCGTTACGTTCAGGTGGTGCTCGGTGTGGTAATTGGCTTCGGGCTGGTGGGCTTTATTGATGACTACCGCAAGGTGGTACAGAAAAACTCACGCGGGCTGCCGGCGCGCTGGAAATACTTCTGGCAATCGGCGATTGCCACCCTGGCCGCGGTATTTTTATATGCCAACGCCACTATCGGCGCGGAAACGCAGTTGCTGGTGCCCTTTTTCAAAGATGTCATGCCCCAGTTAGGCTTGCTGTACATCCTGCTGGCCTATTTTGTGATTGTCGGTACCAGTAATGCGGTGAACCTTACTGACGGACTCGACGGCCTGGCCATAGTGCCAACGATTATGGTTGCCGCCGCGCTCGGTATTTTCGCTTATGCCTCGGGCAATATTAATTTTGCCGGCTACCTGAACATTCCGCATCTGCCGCTGGCCGGTGAACTGATTGTGGTTTGTACCGCGATTTGCGGGGCTGGCCTTGGCTTCCTGTGGTTTAACACCTACCCGGCGCTGGTATTTATGGGCGATGTCGGCTCGCTCGCCTTAGGCGCGGCATTGGGCGTTATCGCGGTCATGGTCCGGCAGGAACTAATTCTCTTTATTATGGGCGGCGTGTTCGTGATGGAAACCGTCTCCGTCATGTTGCAGGTAGGCTCGTACAAACTACGCGGCAAACGGGTTTTCCGCATGGCACCGATTCATCATCATTACGAACTTAAAGGCTGGCCAGAGCCGCGCGTCATTGTGCGCTTCTGGATCTTATCGCTGGTGTTCGTACTGATCGCGCTGGCTTCACTGAAACTAAGGTAATTAAGGTAAGAAAATGCAGCAACTGGCAGCACTGGACACATATGACACTATCGGAGTGGTCGGCCTCGGCCAGACCGGTCTGTCGTGTGTGCGCTACTTGCTGAGCCAGGGCCTGAAGCCGGTGGTGTTTGATACCCGCTCAGCGCCGGCTGGTATTACCGCATTGCAAGACCTGGATCCGACAGTTGAAGTGCATACCGGGCCCCTTGATCCGGCGCTATTGATGGAAATGGACTTGCTGATCCTCAGTCCCGGTATTGATACCCGGCTGGAAGCGATTCAACTGGCCAAAGACGCTGACATCCCGTTAACCGGGGATATTGAAATCTTTGGCACTCTGGTGGACAAGCCCATTATTGGTATCACCGGCTCGAACGGCAAGTCTACGGTCACACGACTGGCGGGTGAGCTGGTACAGGCGACCGGCCGTAAAGTGGCTGTGGGCGGAAATATTGGCGTACCGGTGCTGGATCTGATTATGGCGGATGACCAGGATCAGGTAGACGTCTATGTGCTTGAGTTATCCAGCTTTCAGCTTGATCTTATTCACAACCTGAAACTTACCGCGGCGACCATACTCAATATCAGTGACGACCATCTCGACCGGTATGCGAGCGCGCAGGAATACGCGGCATCCAAACAGCGGATTTATAACTTTACCAGTACGGCGGTTTGGAACCGTGAGCAGCGGTTAACCGCGCCACGGTATCTGCCACTGGATCAACAGCTTAGTTTTGGCGCTGATGAAAGTGATGAGCAATTGCCCGGGTTATTCGGGCTGCATCAGGACGACGGTCAGCCAGCCATTGGCTGGAACGGCAAGGTGTTACTGAAAGCATCGGAATTACAGTTAACCGGCGTACATAACCTGTTGAATGTACAGGCGGCACTGGCGCTGGTTTCAGCGCTTGGTATAAACCCTCCTGAAGTGATTGAGGCGGTGCGCCAGTTCCGCGGTTTACCCCATCGTTGCGAACTGGTTGGTGAATATCAGGGTGTGCAATGGGTCAATGACTCCAAAGCGACTAACATTGGTGCTGCAGAAGCCGCTATCAAAGGCGTACGCGAACTAGTACCCGGCAAGCTGATTCTGATTGCCGGCGGCGACGGCAAGGGTGCTGACTTCAGCCAGTTCCGTGATGCGCTACGCCACGTTGACGCGCTGATTACCCTGGGAAAAGACGGTGACCGCATTGCCGCCTATTATCCGGGGGCTAAAAAAGTGAGCTGTTTGCGCGAAGCCGTTGCGACCGCCAAAGGCGTTGCCGGTGAAGGCAGTATGGTGTTGTTGTCGCCGGCTTGTGCCAGCCTGGATATGTTCCGCAATTACGAAGATCGGGGCGAGCAGTTCCGGCAAGCTGTGGAGGCCTGCCATGCGTAACGAACAGCAACTCGAGCTCGGTATTCAGCAGACTGCCTTGCAGCAGTCACCCTGGCTGCGCCTGCGCGAATGGTGGTGGCCACAGGAAAATGCGCTCTACGATCGCGTGCTGTTATGGCTGGCCTTGTCGTTGCTCGCAATCGGCCTGGTGATGGTGACTTCAGCATCGTTTCCGGTCGGTGAACGGCTGACCAATAATCCGTTTCATTTTGTTATGCGCCATAGCATGTACCTGGTACTTGGCCTTGGTCTGCTGGCACTGGTTGTGCAGATACCGGTGCGCTACTGGTTTAATGGCAGCGCTGCGCTACTGATGATTGCGCTGGGTATGCTGATCATGGTGCTGATTATCGGTCACGAAGTGAATGGTGCCAAACGCTGGATCCGGGTCGGCCCTGTGACCTTGCAGACCGCTGAACTTGCCAAGCTGTTCTTCCTGATTTATATGGCCAGTTATCTGCACCGTCGTTTTGACCAGGTACAGGAAAACCTGCGCGGATTTATCAAACCACTGGCCGTACTCTTCTGCTTTGCCATGTTATTGCTGCTACAGCCCGACTTTGGTTCGCTGGTGGTCATGTCATGCATCGTGGTCGGTATGTTATTTCTGGCCGGTGCCCGGTTGTGGCAGTTCTTCGGGGTTATTATTGTATTCGCGCTGGTGCTGACCCTGCTGATTGTCTACGAGCCCTATCGTATGCGTCGTATCGTTTCTTTCCTTGATCCCTGGCAGGACCCCTTCGGCAGCGGTTATCAGCTGACCCAGTCACTGATGGCGTTCGGCCGCGGAGACTGGTTAGGACAAGGCCTGGGTAACAGCATTCAGAAACTGCAATATCTGCCTGAAGCCCATACCGATTTTATTATGGCAGTGGTAGGCGAAGAGCTTGGCTTCATCGGCATCCTGCTGATCCTGATACTGGTCTTTGGCCTGGTACTGCGCGCCATGCAACTTGGTCACCGGGCCCTGCAAAGTGATCAGCAGAGCAAGCTGCAGTTTGGCGGCTTTGTTGCCTACGGCATTGGTATCTGGTTTGCCTTTCAGGCCATGGTCAATATTGGTGCGGCGGCGGGCTTGTTGCCCACCAAAGGCTTAACCCTGCCGCTGATCAGCTACGGCGGTACCAGTCTGCTGACCAGCTGCGTTGCCGTAGGAATACTGCTGCGCATCGATTATGAAGTGCGGCTGGCTCAGTTAAAAGTTGCGCCACGGCGCGGGGGGAGCCGATGAACCGGATACTCATTGCAGCAGCCGGCACTGGCGGACATGTATTTCCTGCACTGGCAGTGGCAGAGCGCCTGCGCCGCTATGGCTGGCAGGTGGTCTGGCTGGGCACCACCGAGCAGCGTTTAGAAGCGCGTATTGTGCCGGCTGCCGGTTTTACCCTGGAACAAATTGATATGCGCGGTATGCGTGGCCACGGCGTGGTGCGCAAACTGCTGGCGCCCTGGCAGCTATTCCGGGCCTTTCTGCAATGCCGTAAGCTGCTGCGTCAGCACCGTAGTCAGCTGGTGCTGACATTCGGCGGTTACGTTTGCGGTCCGGCCGGCCTGGCTGCGCGCTGGTGTGGTATTCCATTGCTGGTGCATGAACAGAACGCGGTCGCGGGCCTGACCAATAAACTGCTGGCGCGGGTTGCCAGCCACACTATGGTTGGTTTTGCCGCTGCCCGGCAGCAGCTCCATAATGCCGAAGTTACGGGTAATCCGCTGCGCGAGGACTGGCTTAGCGAGATCATCGATGAGCCGACCACTGAGCAGCCATTCACGGTACTGGTCGTAGGCGGCAGCTTAGGCGCGCAGGCGCTTAATGAAGCGGTTCCCGAAGCAGTCGGTCAGCTCAATAATAAAGCGCAGCTAAAAATAATTCATCAGTGCGGCACCGGCCGCATTGCCGACGTTGAACAGGCCTATCAGCGGGCGTGCATTGAGCAGGTGCAGGTGGTTGAGTTTATCGAAGCCATGCACTACGCCTACCAGCAGGCTGATGTGGTGATTTGCCGTGCAGGCGCGCTAACTGTCAGTGAACTGGCGGTGGTTGGCACGCCGGCGATTTTTGTGCCCTTGCCCCATGCGGTTGATGATCACCAGACCGCCAACGCCAGGGAACTGGTTAATGCCGGCGCAGCCTACCTGCTGCCGCAATCTGAACTGAAATCAGTTAAGCCCCTGACCCGGCTGCTCGGTGAGTTACGCTCACAGCCAGAGTTACGGCTGCAATTACGACAAAATGCCGCGAAAGCCGCGCGTCCTGATGCCACCGAAGCCGTGGTCAGTCAGTGTGAACGCTGGGCAAACGCAGAACAATCAAAGGCAGGCGATTATGATAAGAAGTAACTCAGCGCCATTTACTGTAGTCAGCGTACCTGAGATGCGCCGGGTGCGGCGTATCCACTTTGTCGGTATCGGCGGCGCAGGCATGGGCGGTATCGCTGAAGTGCTGCTGAATCAAGGCTATGAAATTGCGGGCTCTGATATTGCCGAAAATGCCAATACCCGGCGCTTACGCAATTTTGGCGCGCACATCTTTATCGGCCACGCCGCCAGTAACGTGAAAGGCGCCGATGTGATTGTGGTTTCCTCAGCAATCGCCGCCAGTAACCCTGAGCTTATCGCGGCACAGGAAGCCTTCATCCCGCAGGTACGGCGGGCCGAGATGCTGGCTGAGCTGATGCGCTTCCGTCACGGCGTAGCAGTTGCCGGTACCCACGGCAAAACCACTACCACCTCGCTTATCGCCAGTATTTTTGCCGAAGGTGAGCTGGATCCGACCTTTGTTATCGGTGGCTTGTTGAACAGCGCGGGCACCAACGCGCGGCTGGGTACCAGTAAATACCTGATTGCCGAAGCAGATGAATCCGATGCCTCGTTTTTGCATCTGCAGCCAATGGTCTCCGTGGTGACCAACATTGAAGCCGATCATATGGACACCTATGGCGGTGACTTTAACAAGTTGCTCGATACCTACATTGAATTTTTGCATAACCTGCCGTTTTACGGTCTGGCGGTCATGTGCGTTGACGACCCGGTAGTGCGTGAACTGTTGCCACGGGTCGGCCGCCAGCTGGTGACTTATGGCTTTAGCGATGATGCGGATGTGCGTGGCAGTGATTACCGGCAAACCGGTGGCCAGAGCCACTTTGTGGTGCACCGCCGTGATCGTCAGCCGTTGTCCGTCACGGTGAATCTGCCGGGGCGCCATAACGTGCTGAACGCGCTGGCAGCCATTGCCGTGGCAACGGATGAAGGTCTCAATGATGCGGCAATCACCCGGGCCCTGAGCAAGTTTGGCGGTATTGGCCGGCGCTTCCAGCATCTGGGGAGCTACCCGCTGGAGCGCGATGAGGCCCGCGGCGATGTGATGCTGGTGGATGATTATGGCCATCACCCGTCAGAAGTGGCGGCAACCATAGCCGCGGCCCGCGCTGGCTGGCCGCAACGGCGGCTGGTCATGGCATTTCAGCCACACCGGTATTCGCGCACCCGCGACCTCTATGATGATTTTGTGCAGGTGCTGGCGCAGGTGGATGTGCTGTTACTGCTGGACGTTTACAGTGCCGGTGAAGCACCGGTCAGCGGTGCTGACAGCCGTTCGCTGGCACGCTCTTTACGGATGCGCGGGCAGGTTGAGCCTATTTATGCCGGCAGCCGCAGTGAACTTATGGCGGCGCTGGCGGATATCGTACGGCCGGGGGATTTAGTGCTGGCACAGGGCGCCGGCAATATAGGTACCCTGGCGCAGGAACTGCAACAATCGGCGCTGCAGCCGGAAGTGTTGCGCGAATTATCGGTGTCAGGATCAGTACCGGGGAAGGATCAATGAGAGAACCAGGCAAGGTAGCGGTATTACTGGGCGGCGATTCGGCGGAACGCGAAGTATCGCTGCGCTCCGGCGCGGCTGTGTTACATGCGCTGCAGGCCCAGGGCATTAATGCCCATGGCTTCGATCCCGCACGCCAGAGCCTGACTGAGCTGGTGGCTGAACGCTTTGACCGCGCCTTTATTGTGCTGCATGGTCGTGGCGGGGAAGACGGCGCCATGCAGGGCGCGCTGCAGTACCTCAATATTCCTTACACCGGTAGCGGCGTACTGGGCTGCGCGCTGGCGATGGACAAAGTACGGACCAAGCAGGTATGGCAGGCCGCTGGTCTGCCGGTCGCGCCCAGTGTAGTGGTGCGGCGCGGCGCAATGGCAGTTGACGCAGAGTCGTTGTTGGCGGAGCTGGGCGGCAAAGTCATGGTCAAGCCAGCTCAGGAAGGCTCAAGCATCGGCATGAGTTCAGCCAGCACCGCCGTACAGTTGCAGGCAGCGCTGGAGCTGGCGCATCAGTACGACGCCGAAGCCCTGGTCGAGAGCTGGTTAAGCGGTGCTGAATACACGGTGGCGATATTGGGGGACGAAGCCTTACCGTCCATCCGGCTGCAGACCACCCACGAATTTTATGATTACGATGCCAAGTACCAGGCGGTTGATACCCAGTATCACTGTCCGGCCGGATTAACCCCGTTTGCGGAGCAGGCGCTGCAGCATCTGGCCCTGAGCGCGTTTCGCGCCCTCGATGGCCGGGGCTGGGGACGAATTGATGTGATGTGCGACAGCGACGGTAACTTTCGCCTGCTGGAAGCCAATATGGTGCCGGGGATGACGGCTAAAAGCCTGGTACCTATGGCGGCGCGGGCCCGCGGCATGAGCTTTGAGCAACTGGTGCTGCGAATTCTAGAGCTCAGCGAGCTCTGATATGGCCGCGGTGCGCTGGCAGTTCTGGCTGGGACTGAGTTTTTTTCTCAGTGTGCTGGTGGGCACCATAGGCGGGGGCATCTGGCTATATTACCTGGCAATGGATGCCAATGAAGTGCCGCTGCGGAAATTGGTCGTGCAGGGCGAATTGCAATATGTCAGTAGTGACGAGGTGCGGAGTGCACTGACTGATACCGAGCTGGGCAGCTTTTTCTCAGCTGATGTCGATGGCATCCGCAGCAGTATTGAAGCGTTACCCTGGGTGGATCGCGCGTCGGTACGTAAGGAATGGCCGGATATATTAAAGGTGTTTCTGGTTGAGCAACAGCCACTGGCGCACTGGAATGTACAACAGCGACCGCGGGCGCTGCTGAATGAGCAGGGCGAGGTATTTGAAGCGGATAAAGATGTGCTGACCAAACCGCTACCTTACCTGAGCGGACCGGAGCACGCAGTGGATGAAACTGTCGCGCAGTTTCATAAGGTCCAGCAACTGTTGGAGCTGAATGGCCACTGGATTAGTAGTTTGCAGTTGTCCGAGCGGTTTGCGGTGGATGTGGTACTGCAGTCGGGCATTGAATTGAGGTTGGGACGCGAGGGTTTGCTGGAGCGGGTTCAGCGTTTTATTGATTTATACCCGCAGATTGCAGCGCATCGCGACAGCCTGATCGAATATGTCGATTTACGTTATGACACCGGAGTTGCCGTCAGTTGGCGCACTGCGGCAAAACAACCAAAAGAGAGTTAACACAAGATGTCAAAAGCAGCGGAACGGAACATGGTTGTAGGCCTTGATATCGGCACCAGTAAAGTGGTGACCCTGATCGGTGAAGTCATGGCCGACAATGAAATCAGCGTGATTGGCGTTGGTGCTGCCGCGGCGCGGGGCATGGATAAAGGCGGGGTCAACGACCTGAACCTGGTGGTGCAGTCGATTCAGCGCGCCGTCGAAGAAGCCGAACTGATGGCCGATTGCCGCATTGCCTCGGTTTACCTGAACATCTCCGGGCGGCATATCTCATGTCAGAACGAGAGTGGCATGGTACCGATTAATGAAGCCGAAGTGACCCAGGACGATGTCGACAGCGTCATCCATGCCGCCAAATCCGTTCCTATTGCGCAGGAACGCCGCATTCTGCACGTGCTGCCGCAGGAATTCGTGATTGATTCTCAGGAAAGCATAAAGAGCCCGATCGGTATGTCCGGGGTGCGCATGGAATCCAAGGTGCATATCATCACCTGTGCCAACGACATGGCCAAGAATATTGTTAAAGCCGTTGAGCGCTGTGGCCTGAGCGTCGATCGCCTGATCTTCTCGGCGCTGGCGTCAAGCTACTCGGTACTGACTGACGATGAAAAAGACTTAGGTGTGGCGCTGGTGGATATGGGCGCCGGGACTATAGATATCTGCATTTATACCCAGGGCGTGTTGCGCCATACCGCGGTGATTCCGGCGGCGGGTAATCAGGTGACCAGCGATATTGCCAAGATTTTCCGTACGCCGCTGAATCACGCTGAAGAGATTAAGACCAAATATGCCTGCGCGCTGCGCGAGCTGGTCAGCAAAGACGACAATATCGAAGTGCCTTCAGTGGGCGGCCGGCCATCCCGTATTATGCAGCGCCATATCCTGGCCGAAGTGGTTGAGCCCCGCTACCAGGAACTGTTCGAATTGATCCGCGATGAGATTAAACAGAGCGGGCTGGATGAGCAGATTGCCGCCGGTATTGTGATGACCGGAGGCTGTGGCCGCATGGAAGGGGCAATTGAGTTTGCCGAAGAAATTTTTCAGATGCCGGTTCGCCTTGGCGAACCTTTAGGCATGAAGGGTCTGAGCGATTATGTGCAGGATCCGACTTATGCAACAGCTGTTGGTTTGTTACGTTACGGCCAGCAGGATGTGCAAAACCGCCAGAAAGAAGCGGGCGCCGCCAACGTGATCGGGTTATGGAAGCGTGTTCACGGCTGGTTTAAAGGCGAATTTTAATAACTATATAAATTAGAAAACAGTGTTTTGGGGTAGTACAACAAGTAGTACAATAAGCAGGTAAAAGGAGAATTATAATGTCAGACGTATTTGAAGTACTCGACAATTTCGACAACGACGCCGTAATCAAGGTCGTCGGTGTTGGTGGTGGCGGCGGTAACGCCGTCAAACATATGATTAGCCAGTCGATTGAAGGCGTGCAATTTATTGTCGCTAACACCGATGCGCAATCATTACGCGATCATGGCGCACACATTACCGTGCAGCTGGGAAGCGATGTCACCAAAGGCCTGGGTGCCGGTGCCAATCCGGAAGTCGGTCGCCAGGCAGCGGAAGAAAGCCGCGAAGAAATTAAAAAGCATCTGACCGGTGCCGATATGATCTTTATCGCCGCAGGTATGGGCGGTGGCACCGGTACCGGCGCTGCACCTGTCGTTGCTGAGATTGCCCGCGAGCTGGGTATCCTGACCGTAGCGGTAGTCACTAAGCCGTTCCCGTTTGAAGGACGTAAGCGGATGGCCGTTGCCGATGAAGGTATCGCGCAGCTGAGTCGTTTCGTCGATTCACTGATCACCATCCCGAACGAGAAGTTGCTCAAAGTTCTGGGTAAAGGCACCAGTCTGCTGGATGCGTTCGGCGCTGCCAACGACGTACTGCTGGGTGCGGTGCAGGGTATTGCCGAACTGATCACCAAAACTGGTCTTATCAACGTCGACTTTGCTGACGTGCGCGCGGTGATGCGTGAAATGGGCACGGCGATGATGGGTACTGGTGTGGCGCGCGGTGAAGATCGGGCCCAGGAAGCTGCAGAAATGGCTATTAACAGCCCGCTACTGGAAGATATCGACCTGTCCGGCGCCCGTGGCGTACTGGTCAATATTACTGCCGGTATGGATCTGAGCATCGAAGAGTTCGAAATCGTCGGTAACACCGTCAAGGCCTTCGCTTCTGAAAATGCCACTGTCATCGTGGGTACCGTTATCGATACCGAAATGTCAGAAGAACTGCGGGTAACTGTAGTGGCCACCGGTATTGGTGCTGAGCGTAAGCCCGACATCTCACTGGTGAACAATGCAACCCAGAGCGCTGGTATGCGCAGCGGTAGTGGTTACTCACGCTCAGCTGGTGGTTATGAAACCGCCGCGACGGCACGTCAAATCTTCGAAGAAGAAGATGTCGATGTCAACGCTGAAGCCGAGCCGGAAGTGACCAAACCAGCGGCCAAACCGAAAGCGAGCAGCGGTAAAGACATGGACTACCTTGATATACCAGCATTTTTGCGCCGGCAGGTCGATTAACAGGCCTGCCAGGGTAAAAATCAGGTAAACCCATGGATAAAATTGCGATTTTTGCTCAATTTCGGTAAACTATTGCGCGTTTTACTGGTCAGATCAGATTAAGAAGGTTAGAAGAAGCGTAACCATGATTAAACAGCGTACGATTAAACAGCCGATTGCAACCACTGGTGTGGGCCTGCATAAAGGCAATAAGGTTCAGTTGACCCTGCGTCCGGCTCCGGTAAATTCCGGGCTGGTATTTCGCCGCGTCGATTTGAGTCCTGCTGTGGATATTCCAGCCAGTGCTGAACTGGTCAAGGATACCCGCATGTGTACCTGTTTGATCAACGAAGACAATGTCCGCATTTCCACCGTCGAACACTTGCTGGCGGCGCTGGCGGCGATGGGCATTGATAATCTGATCATTGAAGTCGACAGCCACGAAATCCCGATCATGGATGGTAGCTCGCATCCGTTTATTTACCTGCTACAGAGCGCGGGAATTCGGGAGCAACAGGCAGCGAAAAAGTTTATCCGGATTAAGCAGCCGGTTCGGGTCGAAGAAGATGACAAATGGGCGGAGCTACTACCCCACCATGGCTTCCGCATCGATTTTGCCATCGATTTCGACCACCCGGCGATTGCTGACACCAAGCAGGTGACCAGCATGGATTTCAGCAGCCGTAATTTTATCAAGCAGATTAGCCGGGCCCGTACCTTCGGTTTTATGAAGGATATCGAATCGCTGCGTGCCAATAACCTGGCACTGGGTGGTAGTTTCGATAACGCAGTGGTACTGGATGAATTCCGTATCCTGAACAGCGATGGCCTGCGTTACGATGACGAATTCGTGAAGCATAAAATGCTGGATGCCGTCGGTGATCTTTATATGTGCGGTCACGCCATTCTTGGTCATCTGCGGGCGTTCAAATCAGGTCATGCACTGAATAATCAGTTGCTGCGTGCAGTACTGCAGAATCAGGAAGCCTGGGAATTCGTAACCTTCGAAGCACCTAAGGCACCAGCGCCCATCGCTTTTGCGGCGCCGGTTCTCGCCTGATCAGCCGTTAACTATCCTCATATTTTTGCGCCAGGGCGAGCAACTGCGAACGCAGCGGCTCGTCACACAAGGCCGCTTGCTGGCGCAGTCTGCCTACCGCATCCAGTTCTTTTTCTAACGTTTCCGTAGCTGGCGCAGGGCTGACCTTCGCCGGCTTTGGTGTGGCCGGTTTGTGGGCCGGGCGGATACGGATTTCCAGGCGTTCGAGTTCTACCGTAGCTTCAGGTTGAAAATGCGTTATAATGCGCGCTTGATAAGATTTTATCCGTTGGGCAATAGCCCCGGATGAAACCTGCAAAATGAGATGATTGGCACGAATGTTGAGCACTTCGCAGTGTTCCAGCAACGGCGACAGCTGCAGCTTCTGAAAGCAGGACTGTAATAGCTGTTGCCAGCGACGATGTTGGTCGGTAAAGTCAGCAAAACGCTGTAACTGTTGGCCAGCTATTAATTGTTTGGTTGTGCGAGGTCGGTTACGTGCCATATTGGTTTTCTGGAAAAGAAACAAAGCAACGAGAGATTGCATGAGTCTATCAGTCTTCTATCGAGGCACCAAAGTTAAATTCGGATTCCGCCTGAGTCAACGGCGCTTGCTGTCGTTGGCAGGTTTAGGCGTGTTCGTCACCCTGGCTGTGGTCAAACCCTGGGAATACAGTGGCGTGGACCCAGAGCTGGCGCGGCAGACTATATCCAAAGAGCAGATCGCACTGGCGGCGCAGGAAGCGGCGGTGCTGGAACTCAAAGATCAGACCGAAAAGAAACTCACCGCGATGACCATTTATCTGGGCGAAATGCAGTCGCAAATGCGGCGGCTTGATGCCTTAGGGCAGCGCCTTGCCCAGGTTGCCGAGCTCGACAACGGTGAGTTTGATTTCAGCGAAGGACCAATGGCGGTAGGCGGTCCGGAAGCCGCTATCACCGATGCGCCGGAAGTGCGGGTTGAGGATCTGCTGCAGAACATTGATGGCATGCTCGGCAAACTGTCGGAGAAACAAAAACAGCTGGCGATCCTTGAGTCTGTGATGATGAGTCACCATATATCAGCTGAGAGCTTTGTTGCTGGTCGGCCGATCGAGTCGGGTTGGTTGTCTTCGCAATATGGTGTGCGTAAAGACCCGTTCAACGGTAATCCGGCGATGCACAAGGGGCTTGATTTCGCCAGCCTCGAAGCCAACGCTGGCGTTTATGCCACCGGTGCCGGTGTCGTGACCTGGTCTGGCGAGCGTTACGGTTATGGTAAATTAATTGAGATTGACCATGGTGCCGGTCTGAAGACCCGCTATGGGCACTGTGATGAACTGCTGGTGGAAGAGGGTGATGTGGTCACCCGCGGCCAGCAGATTGCGGTGCTAGGTAATACCGGCCGCTCAACGGGGCCACATGTACATTACGAAGTACTGCGCAATAATAAGCAGATTGACCCTTATAAATATGTTTATCGGGATGCCAATTAAGGCGTTCCGGTTGTCACTACAGGACTTATAATTCACATGTTAGGTAGTTTATTCCGCAAGGCATTTGGAAGTCGGAACGATCGTATCCTCAAAGGGATGCAAAAAGCCGTTCAACGTATCAACGCCCTCGAGCCCGAGTTTGAAGCACTCAGCGACAGCGAACTCAAACAAAAAACCGTTGAGTTTAAACAGCGGCTTGAGCAAGACGAAACCCTTGATGATTTGCTGCCGGAAGCCTTCGCCACAGTGCGCGAAGCCAGCCGCCGGGTGTTTGATATGCGGCCCTTCGATGTGCAGTTGCTCGGTGCCATGATTCTGAACGATAACCGCATCGCTGAAATGCGTACCGGTGAAGGTAAAACCCTGACCGCAACCCTGCCGGCATATCTCAATGCGCTGACCGGTGAAGGCGTGCATATCGTCACGGTGAATGATTACCTGGCCCGCCGCGATGCGGAAACCAACCGGCCGCTGTTTGAGTTCCTTGGCATGACCGTTGCCTTTAATATTCCCGGCATGTCGGGCCAGGACAAAAAAGCCGCGTACCAGGCTGATATTACCTATGGCACCAATAACGAATTTGGTTTTGATTATCTGCGCGATAACATGGCGTTCAGTCCCAAAGATCGCGTCCAGAGTTCGCTCTACTACGCTATCGTCGATGAAGTCGACTCCATCCTGATTGATGAAGCGCGCACCCCGCTGGTTATCTCCGGCGCTGCTGAAGACAGCTCTGAACTCTATGAGAAAATGAACGCCATAGTGCCGTTGCTGCAACAGCAGGAAAAAGAAGACACGGAAGAAGAGCGCGGTGAAGGCGATTTCACTATTGATGAAAAAGCTAAGCAGCTGCATCTGACCGAGCACGGTCAGGAGCACGTGGAACAGATCCTCAAAGAGCGCGGCATGCTGAGTGAAGACGACTCACTCTACTCCGCCGGTAATATTACCCTGCTGCACCATGTAAATGCTGCCTTGCGGGCGAATCATCTGTTCCAGCGCGATGTCGATTACATCGTTAAAGACGATCAGATTGTTATCGTTGATGAACATACCGGTCGTACCATGGAAGGGCGGCGTTGGTCTGAAGGCCTGCACCAGGCGATTGAAGCCAAAGAAGGCGTGAAGATTCAGAACGAAAACCAGACGCTGGCCTCGATTACCTTCCAGAACTACTTCCGCTTGTACACCAAGCTGGCCGGTATGACAGGTACTGCTGACACCGAAGCCTTCGAGTTCAAATCGATTTATGGTCTGGAAACCGTAGTGGTTCCAACCAACCGGCCGATGATCCGTGATGATCGTGCTGATCTGATTTTCATCACCACCGAAGAAAAATTCGATGCCATTGTGGAAGATATCGAAACCTGCCGCGAGCAGAAGCGTCCGGTGCTGGTGGGTACTATTTCCATTGAAACCTCGGAACTGCTCTCCAATCTGCTGAAAAAGCGGAAGATTCCGCATAACGTACTAAACGCCAAGTTCCATGCCAGAGAGGCAGAAATTGTCGCTAACGCCGGTATGCCAGGCGCTGTGACCATAGCCACCAACATGGCTGGTCGTGGTACCGACATCGTGTTGGGCGGTAACCTGCAGGTTGAAATTGAAAACCTTGAGGATCCGAGCCCGGAGAAGATCGAAGCGCTGAAAGCTGACTGGCAGCAACGCCATGATGCTGTGGTCGCCGCTGGTGGCTTGCATATAATTGGTACTGAGCGCCATGAATCACGTCGTATCGATAACCAGCTGCGTGGTCGGTCCGGCCGTCAGGGTGACCCCGGTTCATCACGTTTCTACCTGTCACTTGAAGACAGCCTGATGCGTATCTTCGCTTCTGAGCGTATGGCCAGCATGATGAAACGGCTGGGTATGAAGCCGGGCGAAGCGATTGAACACCCGTGGGTAACCCGCGCCATCGAAAACGCCCAACGTAAAGTTGAAGGCCGTAACTTCGACGTGCGTAAGCAGTTGCTCGAATATGATGATGTCGCCAACGACCAGCGTAAGGTGGTTTACGAGCAACGCAATGAACTGCTCGATGAAGGCGATATTTCAGAGACGATAAAAGTGATCCGCGCCGATGTGGTTGACCAGGTGATCAGCGAATACATTCCACCCCAGTCACTGGAAGAAATGTGGAATGTTGAAGGTCTGGAAGAACGCCTGCGGCTGGATTTCGACGCGCCGTTACCCGTTCAGCAGTGGCTGGATGAAGACGACAAGCTGCACGAAGAAACCCTGCGCGAGCGCATTCTGAAAGAGCTGGAAGAGGCCTTTAACCGCAAAGAACAACAGGTAGGCCCTGAGGTTATCCGTCAGTTTGAAAAAGCTATTATGCTGCAGAGCCTGGACTCACACTGGAAAGAACACCTGGCAGCAATGGATCATCTGCGTCAGGGTATTCATCTGCGCGGCTATGCCCAGAAAAACCCCAAGCAGGAATACAAGCGCGAAGCCTTTGAGCTATTCGCGGAGATGCTGGAAGCCCTGAAGCTGGATGTGATCACCGTGCTGAGTAAAGTCCGGGTGCGCGCTGAAGACGATGTGGAAAAGGTAGAAGAGCAACGCCGCCAGAAAGCTGCTGCAATGCCGAAAGAGTTTAAGCACGAAGGCAGCAGCACCAGCGGTACCGACAGCCCGCAGCAGACCGATGACTTTGGCAAGGTTGGCCGCAACGACCCATGCCCTTGTGGTTCCGGGAAAAAATTCAAGCAGTGTCATGGCAAGCTCTGATCGAATCCATGTGGCTGTCGGCGTTATCGAAAACGCCGACGGCCACATCTTTATCAGCCGTCGCCATCAGCACCTGCATCAGGGCGATAAATGGGAATTCCCAGGCGGTAAGGTCGAACAGGGCGAAGAAGTTTACCGGGCGTTATGCCGGGAGCTTCTTGAAGAATGCAATATTGAGGTGCAGGATGCCACGCCGCTGACGGTGATTCATCATGATTACGCCGATAAGCGGGTATTGCTGGATGTCTGGCGGGTGACCCGTTTCAGCGGTCAGGTTCAGCAGCGCGAGGGGCAGGAATGGCGCTGGGTATCAGTACCGGAGCTGGGTGCGTACCGGTTTCCCGAAGCCAATCAGGACATCATCGATAAAATACAGGATCTGAACTTTCCCGGGTTTTAAGCAGATTTCTTACGGACAGAGCGCCAGTGCCACCTCAATATTCTGCTCATAGGAAGCCCGTCCTGCCACTGGTTCGTAGCGCAGAAAGCGGATACTGAAGCGCTGCTTATGGCCACTCATGACCGGATACGCCGGAATATCTTTGTTTACCTGCAGTCGCAATAGCGACAACGGCTCAGTGCTTTCCTGCAGCATACCGGCTTCGGCGGTGACGGTGCGAAAACGCGACTGACCGCGCAACAATTCTAACTCCAGCGTTAACCCAGACAGCAAAACAGAGAGTTCCTGCCACCAGCGCTGACAGTCAGCATCGCGTATCTCCTGCGCCTGATGCAGCCAGAAATGCAGCTGTGGCAAATCAAAATTACAGGTGCCGCCAGGCATAGCGAAGCGCTGGCGGATTGGGCCCAGCAGGCGATCCTGCTTGAGTGCGCTGCCAACCCGGCTAATGGGCTGAATCGCTTGTAGCGCATGTATAACCCGCTCACTGGTCAATGCCAGCTGCTGCTGGTTTACATCGGGATGCTGCGACCAGATCTGCAGCTGAGCACGGCGCTTATCCAGGTCTTTCTGCACGTCGGTACGTACGTCGCTGCGCTCACATAAATCGAGAATAGAAAAAAGAGCGCTGAAATAGCGGGTATAGTTGCAGCTGTCTACGGCCACCTCGGGTTGCAGCGAGGCGAGCAGGTGTTCCAGGCGCAGATAGGTGCGCACCCGCTCATGCAGCGGGTACTCATAGGTAATTGTTGAAGTAATTTGACCGGTCATAGGCTCTATCATAGCGGCTTACCGTCAGGTTGCAATGCCTTCGACGCCAGCGTCAGGTAAAGCTCATGTAAGTGTTGTACCTGGGGGCTGAGATCAGCCAGCGGGCCGTCGTTATGGATAATATCATCGGCCACCGCCAGACGTTCCTGCCGGCTGGCCTGGACCTGCATAATGGCATCCACCTGGGCGCTGCTGACCTGATCGCGGGCCACAGTGCGCTCGCGCTGTACCGCCGGGCTCACATCCACGAGCAGAACCCGGTCACATAACGCCGTTAACTTGTTTTCAATTAGTAGTGGCGCAGACAAAATCACATAAGGCGAGCGCGCTTGTTCCAGTTGCTCCAGCAGTTTCTGACGGATTAGCGGATGGGTCAGTTGATTGAGCCAGGTTTTTTCTGACGGGTCGCTGAAAACCCGCTCGCGCAACCAGCCGCGGTTCAGGTTGCCGTCCGCTAACAAGGCTTGTGGCCCGTAGCGCTCATTGACCGCGGTCAGCGCCGCTGAGCCAGGTGCCATTACGGCGCGGGCGATAAGGTCGGCATCAATCACCTCGATGCCGTACTCAGCAAATAAGTTCGTGACAGTGGTTTTGCCGCTGCCAATGCCGCCGGTTACGCCAAGCACCCACATCAGCGCTGCAACCAGGCCCAGTAGCCGTACAGCAGCTGTTCGCCCCAGATCAGCGCGATGACACCGCCACTGATCAGAAACGGCCCAAAGGGAATTGGCTGGCCCCGTTGCTGGCGATTGACGGCCTGAATCAGTAAGCCCAGAATCGCACCGCTACCGGCGGCCGCAATGATGATAACCGGCAGCATCTGATAGCCGGCCCAGGCGCCAAAGGCCGCCAGCAGCTTAAAGTCGCCATAGCCCATGCCTTCTTTGCCGGTTACCAGTTTAAACAGCCAGTAAACCGACCATAAAAACAGATAGCCCCCCATAGCGCCAATCACCGCATCTGCCAGGGGTACGGGACCGCCGATAACCGCCACCAGCAGGCCCAGCCAGAGCATCGCGAGGGTTAACTGATCAGGCAGCAGCATATGGTCGAGATCGATAAAGAACAAACTAATCAAAATGCTGGCAAGGATCAGATACCAGAGCAGCTCGGCGGAAGCGCCGAAATACCAGGTCAGGGCACCAAAGCTCAGACCGGTGATGAGTTCAATAAACGGATAGCGGGCTGAAATACGGGTTTTGCAGTGACGGCAGCGGGCGCGCAGCCAGGCCCAGCTGACCAGCGGAATATTATCGTACCAGGCAATGGCATGGCGGCATTTCGGGCAATGTGAGCCGGGCGTTGCCAGGTTAAACAGGGCAGTGTCGGCTTCGGTGGACGGTTGGCCGGACAGTTCGGCGCATTCCCGTTGCCACTGGCGTTGCAACATGAGCGGATAACGGCCAATAACCACGTTGAGAAAACTGCCGACGACCAGGCCCAGCAGCACGCCGAACAGGGTTACCCAGGGATTGAGCGCCGGATATAAATTAGCTAATTCCATAAGTGTTAGCCCACCACCTGACCAAGGCTGAATATCGGCAGATACATGGCCACAATCAGGCCACCCACCAGCACACCAATCACTACCATGATCATCGGCTCCAGCAGTGCGGTCAGGTTGTCTACCAGGTCGTCGACTTCACGCTCATAAATGGTGGCGACTCTGGCCAGCATATCATCGAGCGAGCCGGATTCTTCACCTATATAAACCATCTGCGTGGCCATAGTCGGAAAGATATCGGTGTTCTGCATAGCGGTATTCATCTGCATGCCAGAGGTCACCTCTTCGCGGATCTGTAAAATAGCGTCGCGATACAGTGCGTTGCCGGCTGCGCCGGACGCGGACTCCAGTGCATTGATGAGCGGTACACCCGCGGCAAAGGTGGTCGACAGGGTACGGGTGAAGCGGGCCACTGCAGCCTTATGCAAGATATTACCGATAACCGGAATCTTGAGCATGATTTTATCGACCCGGTCCCGCAGCTTAAGGCTTTTCTGATGGGCGCGCTTAAACAGCCAGCCGGCAATAACGAGCGCCCCCAACGCATAGATAAAGTATTGTTGCACGACTTCCGAAAGCGTCACCACAAATTGGGTAAGGGCGGGTAGCTCGGCGCCAAAGTCAGCAAATACCGCCTCGAACTGGGGCACTACGTAAATCAACAGAATCACGGTAACGGCCAGAGCCACGACGATAACCGACGCCGGGTACACCAGTGCTTTTTTAATTTTTGCTTTAAGCTGTTCCGATTTTTCCCGGTAGGTGGCGATGCGGTCAAAAATGGACTCCAGTGAACCGGACTGCTCGCCCGATTCGACCAAGTCACAATAAAGATCATCAAAAATCCGCGGATGCTTGCGCAGCGCATCGGCCAGCGGTGAACCGGCGGCCACGTCATTGGCGACATTCAGCATCAAATCCCGTATTTTAGGGTTATCCGTACCCTTGGCGACCATTTCCAGGCCTTGTAGCAGGGGGACGCCTGCTTCGAGCATGGTGGCGACTTGCCGGGTGAACAGGGCGATATCGCCACCGCCAATCTTTTTACCGCCAAATAGCGGCTTAGCCTTTTTCTTGACCTTTTTGGGGGTTACTCCCTGGTCGCGCAACTTAGTGCGGATTTGTTTTTCATTATTGCCCCGCATCATGCCTTTTACTTTAGCGCCGCGACGATTAATCCCCGACCAGGTATATTCGGTGATTTCTGCTATCTTTTTATCTGGTTTCTTTGCCATGTATCGCCCTTAGGAGCTGGTAACCCGGTTGGCCTCAATTAAACTTATCAAACCAGAGGCCACTTTCCGCAGTGCGGACTGCCGCAACGAGTGAATTCCTTCGCTTCGCGCTTGTTTAGCTATTTTCTGGGCGCCGGCGCTGGTCATTATAAGCTCCTGGATGGCAGCGGTAATAGGCATAACTTCGTAAATACCCGTACGACCTTTATAGCCGCCGGTGCATTGATCGCAACCCACTGCTTTATGGATATTCAGTTCCGGAATCTGTTCTTTGGTAAAGCCCTGACGTAGTAGTTCTTCCTCGGGCAGTTGCTCTGGCTCTTTACAGATATTGCACAGGCGCCGGGCGAGGCGCTGGGCAATGATCAGGGTCACTGAGCCGGCAATATTATAAGCCGGTACGCCCATATTCATCAGCCGGGTCAGGGTTTCTGATGCCGAGTTGGTGTGCAGGGTTGATAGCACAAGGTGACCGGTTTGCGCCGCCTTAATAGCAATTTCGGCAGTTTCCAGATCGCGGATCTCACCGACCATAACCACATCAGGATCCTGCCGCAAAAACGACCGCAATGCATCGGCAAAGCCAAGCCCTGCCTTCACATTAATCTGCACCTGGTTAATACCCTGCAGGTTGATCTCCACCGGATCTTCGGCGGTGGAAATGTTGCGCTCCGGGGTATTCAGGATATTCAGGCCGGTATAAAGCGATACTGTTTTACCTGAGCCCGTAGGCCCGGTGACCAGAATCATGCCCTGGGGTTTGGTCAGCGCCTCTTCAAAGCGCTGCTGCTGTTCGGGTTCATAACCCAGCGATTCAATGCCCATCATGGCGGCGGCGGAATCGAGGATCCGCAGCACTAGTTTTTCGCCGTACAGGGTGGGCAGTGAACTGACCCGGAAATCGATGGCTTTATGCTTGGATAATTTCAGTTTAATCCGGCCATCCTGGGGCAGGCGGCGCTCGGCAATATCCAGCTGCGCCATCACCTTCAGGCGGGCGGCGATACGGCCGGTGAGGGCAACCGGCGGCCGGGCGATTTCATGTAGCACGCCATCGATACGAAAACGTACCCGGTATTCGGTCTCATAGGGCTCAAAGTGTAAGTCTGAGGCGCCCCGCTTAATGGCATCCAGCAGCAGCTTGTTGATATAAATAACAATAGGGGCGTCATTTTTGACTTCCGCCGCCACCGAACCGGCCTCATCAGCACCCTGATCCAGGGCGTCAATGTCGCGCAGTTCCTGCTCATCTTCGGCAGTCACACCCAGCATCGAGCTTTCGCTCTCCAGCAGTTTATCGATCAGCTTCTGGAGCTTATGCTCTTCAACCAGCACCGCTTCGGTCTGCATGCGGGTGCGGAACTGGAACTCATCCAGGGTTTCAATACGGGTCGGGTCTGATACCGCGATATAAAGAATATTGCCGCGCTGATACAGCGGTACCGCATGATTTTTGCGAATCAGGCGTTCGTTGATAAATTCAGTGGGAACAAGATCAGGATTAAAAGCGTTGAGATCCAGCCAGGGACAGTTGGATTCGTTATAACAAAATTCGGCAAGTTCTTCGGGATTTAATAATTTACGATCCAGCAATACACTGGTGAAAGGCAGTTTAGCTTCCCATGCATATTCACTGGTGGCAGTGAGCTGCGCTTCCGGGACTTTTTTATCACGCAGCAACAGCGCCGCGAGGGAGTGGTGCAGCATGATAGACCTTTAAATAAAGAATGCAGCAGGCCTGATAGCGCCTGCTGCACGGTTTGACTAAAGGGTAAGCAAAAGAATGCTTTCCTCAATCATCGTACGTTCACTCTAAAGCTTTTAAACAGCAGTGTATAGTTCCGTACAGCCATCAACCCGGCTGTCATCGCCAAAGTCGCTGCAGGAAATGGTCCAGGACAGACTGGCGTCGTCAGTGGTGTCCGGCGTCAACTGCACGCTGATCTGCCCACCAGCTGCACTAATTGCATCTAGTTCTGCAGTAATGACACCCGCTGCAACCGAAACTGAATTTAGTCCGGCAGCAGGCGAATCAGTTGTATCAGCAGGAATGCGATGTGCGCCCGCGCTACAGGTGTCCAAAGCACCGATAGTCTGATAGCACAGAGCTACATGCGTTTTATATGAAGCAAGTGCGGCTAACCCAGTGCTGGCTTTTGCCCGCTGGGTATAATCGCTGTACATAGGAATGGCCACGGCGGCCAGGATGCCGATGATGGCTACTACAATCATCAGCTCGATTAAAGTAAAACCACGTTGTTTATTCGCGTTCATGAAATATCTCCCGAAAATCCTAATTGTTTTTATTGTTGTATAGAGGTGGCGTTCATTGCTGTAAGCCTGCCTTATTACACAACAAACTTATCTGCACTAGCCGAAAGACAAGTGGTTTTGCTTTACGACTACAAACTGCCGAGAAGCCACTCCATCCACCAGACTTTAGCCTGCAGCCCCGCTATCCGTTCACATCAGGTTTTATCCCGGGTGAGTTTGGACCGGAGGTTTTGCGTCATTGTCTCTCGACAACTTTGCCTTTTAAAGCACGCCTGGCAAACCACGAATCCGTTCCGTGGTTGCGCACTGCCCTTCAAACATAGCAGATTGCAAGGCGCCGTCAATAGTTTTGCAACATCAGTGATGTGACATCAGTTATGCAACATCAAATCGCAGGGAAAGATCAATCGCCTGCAGATGTTTGGTCAAAGCTCCTGATGAAATGAAGTCCACCCCGGTAGAGGCAAGCTCCCGCAAGCGCTCATGGGTGATATTACCGGACACTTCCAGCTGGGTACCTTCAGTACGGGCGCCCACAGCGGTACGGATATCGTCGATGGAGAAGTTGTCCAGCATGATAATGTCAGCGCCGGCATCCAGCGCCAGCTGGTACTCTGTAAGGTTTTCCACTTCAACTTCAACGGGCTTGCCGGGATTGAGTTCACGGGCTTTAGTTACAGCGGCGTCAATACTGCCGCAAGCCATGATGTGGTTTTCTTTAATCAGGTACGCATCGTACAGGCCAACGCGGTGGTTATGACCGCCGCCGCAAACCACGGCATATTTGAGCGCTGTGCGCAGGCCGGGAATGGTTTTACGGGTATCCAGCAGCCGGGTGGTCGTACCTGTTAATTCAGCCACATAGCCTGCGGTGGTGGTAGCAACGCCGGATAAAGTCTGCAGAAAATTCAGCGCGGTGCGTTCGCCGGTAAGAATAGCACGGGCTGGCCCCTGCAATTCACAGAGGACACTGCCGGCGGTAACCACATCGCCGTCGTCAGCATGCCAGTTAATATGCACCTCACCGCCAAGCTGCAGGAAGACCTGCTCAACCCAGGGCCGGCCACATAGCACAGCGTCTTCGCGGGTAATAATGGTGGCACGGGCCTGCTGATCCGCAGGAATGAGCTGCGCGGTAATGTCGTTGTCCGGCTGTACACCGTTTAAATCTTCGGTCAGCGCCCGCTGCACCATTTGCTGGCGGTCAATGGTAAGCAATTCAGTTTCTACTCGGGTATCCATAATTGGGCTCCAGATCCGTCAGGCGCTATAAAGAATGAGTGAACTATTATCGGTGCTAAGTGTGCCAGGTTTCAACCGGCAAGCGCTGCTACTTTACCGCGACTGCCACGCCGCGCTAGGATGTAGCCTGTTCAGGCTGAGCAGGTGTGACAACTTACTTTGGTAACCGAAAACGTGATAACAAAAACCATGATAGCAGAAGGTTGGCTGCCCGGCGCAACCCAACGGCAGTCGCCGCATCAAGATGCCCGGCCCGATCCGGACGATATCAGTTTGCTGGTGGTGCACGGTATCAGTCTGCCGGCGGGGGAGTTTGGCGGGGCTTATATTGATGATCTCTTTATGGGCCAGCTGGATCATCAGGCGCACCCGGAGTTTGCCCCGTTACAAGGTCTGCGGGTGTCAGCGCATTGTCTGATCCGCCGCGATGGCGAACTGGTGCAGTATGTGCCTTTTCATCAGCGTGCCTGGCATGCCGGCCGCTCAAGCTACGCCGGCCGGCGGCGTTGTAATGACTTCTCAATTGGTATTGAACTTGAGGGAACCGACACGGCACCCTACACTAAAGAGCAGTATCAACAACTTGCACAGGTTGCTGCTGAGCTTATTGCGACCTATCCACAACTGAGCAGACAGCGTATTGTAGGCCATCAGCACATTGCCCCGGTACGCAAAACGGATCCGGGTCCGGCCTTTGACTGGGCCTACTTTAAGCAGCAATTAGCACTGCTGAGCAACTGACAGGATAAAACTATGTACTTGCTGGCGATTTTACTGGCTTATTCGTTAGAACGGACGGTGCAGCTCGGCCGTAACTGGGAGTGGCGCCGGCTGGTGCTGCGCTGGCAGCATTTGCAGATTGCCCAGGGCAAGATTGAAGAATGGCGTCAGCATAGTCTGGGTAAGGTGCTGTGGGCGATTATTCCGGCGCTGATCATCTGGTTTGTACTCGCCTTATTTCATAACACGCTGCTGACGTTTCTGGTCAGTGTAGGTGCGCTGTTTCTGGCCATCCGGGTGCCGGCAGCACGCGCGGCATATCGCGGCTACCTTGATGCGGCTACCAGCGGCGATGACGAAACTGCCAGCGACTGCCTGCGGAAGTTACAGAAAATGGCGGACCGCCACGAAGAAGCACCGATCGAAAATGTGCTGCTGTGGATCCACCTGCGTCATTACTTTGCGGTATTTCTGTATTTCCTGCTATTTGGCATCGTCGGTGCGCTGGTGTACGCCACCTTGCGTGATATGCGTCATCCGCACAACGAGCGCTGGTCGACCGCACAACAGGTCATCGACTGGTTGCCAACCCGGATCATGACCTTAGGCTTTCTGCTGGTTGGTAATTTCTCCAGAGCCGCACCGGTGTGGCTGAGCTCAATTGGAAATGTGCCACAGGGCAACTATGCGGCGGCAACCAAAATTGCGGCAGCGGCAGAGGATCTGACACCAAAGCATGAGGATGACATTACCAGTACTGCTCTGACCACCGTCGCGCTGGTGAAACGCAACATGCTGTTATTTATCGTATTACTGGCGGTGCTAACCATAGGCGGCTGGTTCTGATCGAGAAAAGTTTGGGCTTTGCCGGAACTTGATCTACAATGTGTGGGTAATTGGTCTTACCAACACGGTCACAACATATGGCTTTTGAACGTATACAACAGACAAAATTGTCGGATGTGATCATGGAGCGCATTGAAGCCATGATCGTTGACGGCACTCTGGCAGCCGGTGCCCGGCTGCCGTCTGAGCGTGATCTTGCCCATAAATTTTCAGTTTCCCGCCCCAGTTTGCGGGAAGCAATTCAAAAGCTCGAAGCCCGTGGTTTGCTTGAGCGGCGTCAAGGTGGCGGTACTTATGTCTGCGATAACATGCAGCAGCGGGTCGCCGAGCCGTTATTAGAACTACTGGCTAAGCATCCTGAGTCACAATTTGATTTGCTGGAATTCCGCCATGCGCTGGAGGGCATTTCATCCTACTATGCTGCCTTACGCGGCACCGCTCAGGATCTGGAGCAAATTGAACAGAGTTTCCGGAATATCGCGGAAGACCCGGGCGCTGAGCTCAAAGCACAGGCTCAGGCCTTAGTCGATTTTAATCTGCGGATCTGCGAGGCCTCACACAATGTGATCCTGCTGCATCTGGTTCGCAGTATGCAACCGTTACTGGTTAAGAATATTGAGCAAAACCTGCAGGACCTGGCCCATAAGCCGGGCATCATGCAGCAGCTTCATGAACACCGGCGGCAAATTGTCGCTGCGATTACTGCCGGCGAGCCGGAACAGGCGCGTGAAGCCTGTCACCAGCTGCTGGCCTATATTGAACATGCGTTGCTTACCTCGAATCGTGAACAGTCACGGATTCAGCGGTCGCTACGCCGAACTCAGACAGGGTAAGGATTAAGTATGACTGATCATTTGAAAGATGACATCGACCCACAGGAAACGCGCGAGTGGATTGACGCGCTTGAGGTCGTACTGGAAGCAGACGGCCCTGAGCGCGGTCATTTTCTGCTGGAATCGCTGATTGAGAAAGCCCGCCGTAGCGGTGCTTTCTTACCTTATGCAGCCACCACAGCGTACCTGAACACCATCCCGGCCAGCCAGGAGCCAACAGTTCCGGGTAATCAGAGCATGGAATCACGGATCCGCGCGGCAATTCGCTGGAACGCGCTGGCGATGGTATTACGTGCTTCCAAGAAAGAGCTCGAGCTAGGTGGTCATATTTCCAGCTTTGCCTCATCGGCAATGTTGTATGACGTTGGTTTTAACCATTTTTTCCGCGCTCCGACTGATGAAGACGGCGGCGATTTTCTGTTTATCCAGGGTCATGCTTCGCCGGGTATCTATGCCCGCGCTTTCCTTGAAGGCCGCATTACTGAAGAGCAGATGAATAATTTCCGTCAGGAAGTGGACGGCAAAGGGTTGTCGTCTTACCCGCACCCCAAGCTGATGCCGGAATTCTGGCAGTTCCCTACGGTTTCTATGGGTCTGGGCCCGATTCAGGCGATTTATCAGGCGCGTTACCTGAAATACCTTACCGACCGTGGCATTAAAGATTGCTCTAACCAGCGCGTTTACTGCTTCCTGGGTGACGGCGAGGTAGACGAGCCGGAAAGCCTGGGCGCTATCGGCCTGGCGACCCGTGAAGGGCTGGATAACCTGACCTTTATCGTCAACTGTAACCTGCAGCGCCTCGATGGCCCGGTGCGTGGTAACGGTAAAATCATCCAGGAACTGGAAGGCACCTTCCGCGGTGCCGGCTGGGAAGTCATTAAAGTGATCTGGGGCCGCTACTGGGATCCGTTGTTGTACCGGGATACCGAAGGCAAGCTGGCGCAGATCATGCAAGACAGCGTTGACGGCGAATACCAGAATTACAAAGCCAAGGGCGGCGCCTACACCCGCGAAAACTTCTTTGGCAAAACCAAAGAAACTGAAGCTATGGTTGCGAATCTGTCAGACGAAGATATCTGGCGTCTGAATCGTGGCGGCCATGATCCGGTGAAAGTGTACGCGGCGTACAATAAAGCGGTAAATACCAAAGGCCGGCCGCAGGTTATCCTGGCGAAAACTGTTAAAGGTTATGGCATGGGCGCGGCTGGTGAAGGCAAGAACATTGCCCACCAGGTGAAAAAGATGGACATGGATGCGCTCAAGCATTTCCGTGACCGCTTTAACATTCCGATTAAAGACAGTGAACTGGAAGACATTCCGCTGTACAAATTCCCTGATGACAGCGAAGAGATGAAATACCTGCGCGAGCGCCGCGAGGCGTTAGGCGGTTACATGCCGGTGCGCAAGCCAAAAACCAAAGTTGAACTCGAAGTTCCTTCACTGAAAGCCTTTGAGGTAGTTACCAAGGGTTCGGGTGAGCGTCAAATCTCCACTACCATGGCCTTTGTACGGGTACTGAACGCCTTACTGAAAGATAAGAAAATCGGTGAGCGCATTGTGCCGATTATCCCGGATGAGGCCCGCACCTTTGGTATGGAAGGCCTGTTCCGTCAGGTTGGCATTTACTCCAGCCAGGGCCAGAAATACGAGCCCCAGGATGCCGACCAGGTAGCTTATTACCGTGAAGACAAGCAAGGCCAGGTACTGCAGGAAGGCATTAACGAACTGGGTGCCATGGCATCCTGGGTTGCCGCAGCAACCAGCTATGCCAACAACGACGAGCCGATGATTCCGTTCTACATCTATTATTCGATGTTCGGTTTCCAGCGCGTCGGTGACCTGGTGTGGGCGGCCGGCGACATGCAGGCGCGCGGCTTCCTGGTCGGTGGTACCGCCGGGCGAACGACCCTCAACGGTGAGGGTCTGCAGCATCAGGACGGCAGCAGCCATATCCTGTTTAATACAGTACCTAACTGTATTACTTATGATCCGACCTTCGGTTACGAAGTGGCGGTGATTGTGCAGGACGGTATGCGCCGGATGTATGAAGATCAGGAAAATGTCTTCTACTACCTGACCGTAATGAACGAAAACTACCTGCAGCCAGAAATGCCGGAAGGTATTGAGGAAGGCATCCTCAAAGGCATGTATGAACTTGAGCAGCATAAAGCCAAAAAAGCCAAAGGCGAAGTGCAGCTGTTAGGCTCGGGTACTATTCTGCAGCAGGTGCGCGAAGCAGCGAAAATGCTGGCGGATGACTTTGGTATCTCAGCCACCGTATACAGCGCAACCTCGTTCAATGAACTGGCGCGTGACGGTATGGATGTGGATCGCTACAACATGCTGCATCCGGATAAGAAAGCCAAAACTGCTTACGTAACGGACCTGTTGAAGAAGGCCAAAGGGCCAACCATTGCTGCGACGGATTACATGAAGCTGTATGCGGATCAAATCCGCGCCTGGGTACCGACGCCATATCGCGTGTTGGGTACAGATGGCTTCGGCCGCTCGGACAGCCGCGAGAACCTGCGCCGTCACTTTGAAGTGAACCCGCAGTATATTGTTGTGGCCGCATTGAGCGAGCTGGCTAAAGCCGGGGATATCGACAAGAAAGTGGTTGCCAAAGCAATCAAAGACTTCGATATCGACACCGATAAACTCAACCCACTGTACGCATAAGCGACGGGAGCGGAGGCAACCATGGCAGATAAAAAAGAAGTGCTGGCCCCCGATTTGGGCGGCGAAGAAGTTGAAGTGATTGAGGTTCTGGTCAGCGAAGGCGACCAGCTGGAACAGGAAGACGCCATGATCACTGTTGAAAGTGATAAGGCATCGATGGATATTCCGGCACCTTTCGCTGGCAAAGTGGCCGAACTCAAAGTCAAAACCGGCGACAAAATCAGTGAAGGCGATCTGATCGCCATGTTTGAAGCAGCCGGCGATGATGAAGCTGACGAAGACACTGAGGATAAAAAAGAACAGAAAGAAGAAAAGGGCGAAGAGCCTGAAGAAGATCAGGACGAAGAAGACGAAAAAGAGCACAAAGAGCGTGCTGCAGAAACCGAAACCTCTGACGAAGATGAAGATGAAGAGGAAGGTGAAAGCAAAGTCATCGAAGTCAAAGTCCCTGATATTGGCGAAGCTGACGAAGTCGAGATCATCGAAGTGCTGGTCAGTGAAGGCGACGAAATCAGCAAAGAAGACGGCCTGATTACGCTGGAAACCGACAAGGCAACCATGGATGTCCCCAGCCCTGAAGCGGGCGTGGTGGAATCGGTGGAAGTCAGTGTCGGTGACAAGGTTAAAGAAGGCTCGCTGATCCTCAAACTGAAAATCAAGAGCGCCGGCAAAAAGTCAGAGAAGTCAGAAGCGAAAAAAGAAGAGAAGAAAGAAGAGCCGAAGCAAAAGGAATCTGACGAGGGCGAAGACAAAGAATACGACAAGTCGGATCGCCGGGATAAATCCCAGCAGCGCGGCAAGGCTTATGATCAGAATGAGCCGGAGTTCTCGCCGGACGAAGCCATGGGTATCCGCAAGCCGCCGGTTCCTGATCATCCGATGGACCGCAAGGGCAAGGCGGAAGGCCTGGCCTACGCTTCGCCTGCAGTGCGGCGTCTGGCGCGCGAGTTCGGTGTGGATCTGAATCAGGTCGAAGGCTCGGGGCGTAAAGACCGTATCCTCAAAGAAGACGTCCAGGATCACGTCAAATACGAACTGTCACGGCCCAAAGCAACTGGCGGTAGTTCAGCCAAAGGCGCCGGTGGTCTGCAGGTTATCGCACAACCGAAAGTTGATTTCAGCAAGTTCGGTGAAATCGAAGAGGTGCCGCTGACGCGTATTCAGAAGATCTCCGGCCCCAACCTGCACCGCAACTGGGTGACTATCCCGCATGTGACGCAGTTTGATGAAGCCGATATCACTGAGCTGGAAGCGTTCCGTAAGAGCGAGAACCAAGCGCAGGCGAAGAAAAAAGACGGCATCAAGATCACGCCGCTGGTGTTTATCATGAAGGCGGTGGCCAAAGCACTGCAGGAATACCCGCAGTTCAACTCGTCACTGGCCGAAGACGGCGAGCACCTGATCATGAAGAAATACATCCACCTGGGCATTGCGGTGGATACGCCAAATGGCCTGATGGTTCCGGTGGTTCGTGATGTCGATAAAAAAGGCATTTACGCGTTATCCGATGAGCTGGCGGATATCAGTTCACGGGCGCGCGATGGCAAGCTGAAAACCCAGGATATGCAGGGTGGCTGCTTCTCAATTTCCAGCCTTGGCGGCATTGGCGGAACGGCATTCACGCCGATCGTAAATGCGCCTGATGTGGCTATTCTCGGTGTTTCGAAAAGCGAGATGAAGCCGAAGTGGAATGGTGATGAGTTTGAGCCACGGCTGATACTGCCGCTGAGCTTGTCCTATGATCACCGGGTTATCGACGGTGCACTGGCAGCGCGCTTCAGTGTGTACCTGAGCAATGTGCTGTCCGATATACGGAAACTTGTGCTGTAAAGTAAACAATTGCCGATGGGGCTGTTATAATGCGCCCCATCGCATTTTAGCCCCGATTTGAACGAATAAAAGAGGTCGTCATGAGCAAAGAAATTAACGCCGAGGTAGTGGTACTTGGTTCTGGTCCTGGTGGATACTCTGCGGCGTTCCGCGCTGCCGACTTAGGCCTGGACACTGTCCTGATTGAGCGCTACAGCACCTTAGGAGGTGTCTGTCTGAACGTGGGTTGTATCCCGTCCAAAGCCCTGTTGCACATTGCCAAGCACATTGACGATGCCAAGCATATGAAAAGCGAAGGCGTGGATTTCGGTGATCCGAAAATCGACCTCGACCAGATGCGCAAGCACAAAGACAAAGTCGTCGGTCAGTTAACTGGCGGCCTGGATCAGATGGCGAAGCTGCGCAAAGTCAAAGTTGTTAATGGCTATGGCGAGTTCACCAGTGATACCTGCATCACCGTAAAAGGCGATGAAGGCGATACCAAGGTTAACTTTAAGAACGCTATCATCGCGGTAGGTTCTGAGTCGATCAAGCTGCCTTTCGTGCCGCATGAAGACGAACGTATCTGGGACTCAACCGCGGCGCTGGAACTGCGTTTTGTACCGGATCGCATGTTACTGCTGGGCGGCGGCATCATCGGCCTGGAAATGGGTAACGTATACAGCTCACTGGGCTCTAAAGTTGATGTGGTGGAAATGACCGATCAGCTGATCCCACCGGCTGATAAAGACATCATGAAAGCCTTTATGAAAAGTGCCACCAAGCGCTTTGACAATATCTGGCTGAACACCAAGGCCACTAAAGTTGAAGCAAAGAAAGACGGCGTACACGTAACTTTTGAAGGCAAAGACGCTCCGGAAAAACCAGTGCGTTACGATGCGGTGCTGGTGGCAGTAGGCCGTTCACCCAATGGTAAGAAAATCGGCGCTGAAAATGCCGGTGTTCAGGTTAGCGATCGCGGCTTTATTGAAGTTGATAAGCAGATGCGCACCAGCGCCAAGCACATCTTCGCCATTGGTGACGTAGTAGGTCAGCCAATGCTGGCACACAAAGGCACCCATGAAGGCCATGTTGCTGCTGAAGTGATTGCCGGTAAGAAACACTATTTCGATCCTAAGGTGATTCCTTCGATTGCCTATACGGATCCGGAAGTCGCATGGGCTGGTGTCACCGAGAAAGAAGCCAAAGAGCAGGGTATCGAGTACCACACCGCGGTGTTCCCATGGTCGGCTTCAGGCCGGGCGATTGCCCAGGGCTCTACCGACGGTATGACCAAGCTGTTATTTGACAAAAATAACCGCATTATCGGTGGTGCTGTAGTAGGTTCTAACGGTGGCGAACTGATGGGCGAAATCTGCCTGGCTATCGAAATGGGTTGTGATGCAGAAGACATCGCCCTGACTATCCACGCGCATCCAACGCTGCATGAATCAGTTGGTCTGGCCGCGGAAGTCTATGAAGGCTCAATTACCGACTTACCAAACAAGAAAGCTGTTAAAAAGAAATAAGCCTGCAGCGGTCTTGCTAAAGTCGACGAATCAACCGGTCATTGCGGCGCAATGACCGGTTTTTTATTGTCTGCGCTGTACTGATCAAGTATGGTCGTAACGCGAACAAATTTATTCTCTACAGTGGAAACCCATACATGAATAAAGTATCAACTTTAGCACTGAGCGTGGCGCTGGCACTTGGTGTCGCAGCTTGCTCACCCCAGCAGGGCGAACAGACGAAAACAGCACAACAACAAGAACAAAAAGAGCTGACGTCAGGCCTGAAACTGGCAGATTTTAATACGGAAGTGCGTCCGCAGGACGATCTCTTTACTTACGTTAACGGCGGCTGGTACGAGCGTACTGAGCTTCCCGCGGATAAATCACGGATTGGCTCTTTCCATGAGCTGCGTGATGAAAACCAGGAACGTCTGCGTAAAATCATCGAAACCGCAGCCGCCAGTAATCCTGAGCCACGTAGCAACGAAGCAAAACTCGGTAACTTCTACAACAGCTTTATGGACGTTGAGCGCCTGAACAGCCTGGGCATCACGCCGATTGCCGGCGACCTGGAAGCGATCGCGTTACTGGATAACCATACTGACGCAGCGACGCATATGGCCACCCATGCGCGCATGGGGGTCAGCAATCCGTTCGGTTTTTACGTCTACCCCGACGCCAAAGATCCTGAAACCAATGCCATGTACATGTCACAGTCAGGTTTGGGTCTGCCGGATCGCGATTACTACCTGAAAGACGAAGAGAAGTTTAACGAGATCCGTGCCCAGTATCAGGACTATATCGCCGATATGCTGGAACTGGTTGGCTATAGCGAGACTGAAGCCGCTGCTGAAGCTATCCTTGAGCTGGAAACCAAACTGGCAGAAATTCAGTGGAGCCGGGTGGAAAGCCGCAATGCGGATAAAACCTACAATAAGCACACCACTGCAGAGCTGCAGGAACTGTTTGGCAGCTTTGATTTCGCCGCCTTCGCGGAGCCTGCCGGAATTACTGTCGCTGATGCCGCTATTGTACGCCAGCCGTCGTACTTTAACGCCTTTGGCGAGCTGTTTGACAATGTGCCGCTGGAAACCTGGAAGCACTACATGACGCTGAAGTTAGTGGATCGCTTCTCAAGCGCGCTGACCGAAGAAATCAATGACCGCCGCTTCGCCTTTTACGGTGCGGTGCTGCAAGGCACCCCGGAACAGGAAGAGCGCTGGAAGCGTGGCGTTTCAGCTACCGATAATGCCTTAGGCGAAGTGCTGGGGCAGGTTTATGTGGCTGAATACTTCCCGCCGGAAGCCAAAGCCCGCATGGAAGAACTGGTTGACAACCTGATTGTCGCTTACGGAGATTCCATCCAGGATCTGGAGTGGATGACGGATGAGACCAAGCAAAAAGCCCTGGAAAAGCTAAACAAGTTTACCCCTTATATCGGTTACCCGAGCGAGTGGCGGGACTACTCTGGGCTGGTGGTGGCGACTGACGATCTGGTCGGTAACTACAAGCGTTCCAGAGCCTTTGATTATGAAGAAAATATCAGCAAGATCGGCAAGCCGGTGGATGAAGAAGACTGGGGCATGACGCCACAGACGGTTAATGCGTACTACAGCCCGGTGCGTAACGAAATCGTATTCCCGGCTGGTATTCTGCAGCCGCCATTCTTCAACATGAACGCTGAAGATGCGGTGAACTACGGCGGCATCGGCGCGGTTATAGGGCACGAACTGGGTCATGGCTTTGATGACCAGGGCTCGAAATATGACGGCGAAGGCAACCTGCGCAGCTGGTGGACCGACGACGATCGCAACGCCTTTGATGAGCGCGGTGGCAAGCTGGCGGCACAGTATGATGGCTATGAAGTCATCGACGATGTGTTCATTAACGGCAAGCTGACCTTAGGTGAGAACATCGGCGATCTGGCTGGCCTGACTATCGCTTACCGTGCTTATCAGAAGTCACTCGGTGATGAGTCAGCACCGGTAATGGATGGCTTCACCGGCGAACAGCGGGTGTTCCTTGGCTGGGCTCAGGTTTGGAAGAACAAAGCGCGTGATGAATATGTCCGTAATCAGGTGTTAAGCGATCCGCACGCACCAGCGGATTACCGGGTGAACGGTACCGTGGTGAATATTCCGGCGTTTTATGAAGCCTTTGACGTTAAACCTGGTGATGAATTGTATCTGCCGCCAGAAGAACGCGTGACTATCTGGTAATAAATTGCGTATACTGGAGCTATGAAAACATTTCTGATGCTGATCATAGTAAGTCTGATGCTGGGGCCGCTTGCGGCTCCGGCACAGGCTGTTGCTGCTGATCAGGCCCATCATCAGACTGTCGCTGCTGATGAACATGACTGTTGCGATGAGCAGGGCACGATGACTGTTGCGCAAATGCAACATCAGGACTGTGAACCCAACTGTACCGATTGCCAGCACCACTGCAGTTCATTCGCCTCAGGGCTGATGACAGTGCGGTTACTGGATTCCAATCTGGCTGGGCAGGCACAGTGGCCGGCTGAAATTACTTCCCCGTTAAACCGAATCGAACGTCAGGATCGCCCCCCACTTCCTGTAATAAGCTAACTGGTTCCGCTATCGCCTGATAGCCGTAGTTTATTTTTGCAGGAGTTTTGTATGATACACCGCTATTTATTAGTCGCTCTGTTGGCCTTGCAGCTGGCCGTTTTTCCGGCCGTCGCGCAAGACATGACGGATATTCACGACCACGAAGACATCGTGGTAGAAGCCGAAGAAGAAATCCAGTATGTATGCCCCATGCACAGCCATATTGTGCGCGACCAGCCGGGTAATTGTCCGATCTGTGGTATGGATCTGGAGCCGCAGGTGATGGTGGAAGAGATCCGCGTCGAAGTCAGCGGGCAGATGCAACAGAATCTGGGCATCACCACTGCGGTGGTCGACTACGATACGCTCTGGCGCTATTACGCCACCATAGCCACTGTCCAGTGGAATGATAATGCCCGCATGCATGTGCATCCGCGCGCCTCGGGGTGGCTCGAAGCCCTGAACGTACGCAGCGTTGGCGAGCGGGTAAATAAGGGCGATAAGCTGTATGAAATCTATAGCCGGGATTTAGTGGTGGCCCAGCAGGATTTTCTGCAGACCCTTGATGCTATTAGTGCCTTTAACAATATCCAGCGTGAACGGCTGATCCGCGATGGCAAGCTGCGGCTTAAGCTACTGGGCATGAACGAAGCGCAGATCGAAACCCTCCAGAAAAGCAAAGAACTCATGTACGAGGTTGCCGTGTACGCGCCCCAGAGCGGTACCGTCACCGCGCTTGGCGTGGCTGAAGGCATGTACGTTGAGCCCGGCACCGAAGTGATGACTATCACTGCTGACAACAGCATGTGGCTGATTGCCGATGTACCAGAGCGCTACAGCAGTTGGCTGAACGTGCAGGCACCGGTTGATGTCACGCTGGCGCAAGCCGGTCTCCATGAATACGAAACCGAAGTGGATTACATCTATCCGGAACTGGATCCTGTAGCGCGGACTCAGCGGGTCCGAATTATGCTGCCGAAAGAAAGTGATCAGTCCAATCTGCTGGTTGGCATGCAGGCGAATGTGGAACTTTATGGCGGCCCGAAACGCGAAGTGCTGACTGTGCCACTGGAAAGCCTGATCATCATCGGTGAGAAGAACCGCGTGATTGTGCAGCGTCCGGATCAGAGTTTTGAACAACGGGATGTGCATGTCGGCCTTGTCGTCGGTAACCAGGCTGAAATTTTGCATGGTCTCAGCGCCGGAGAGAGAGTAGTCACTTCAGGCCAGTTCCTGCTGGATTCCGAAGCCAGCCTGCGTGGCAGCCGTCTGCGTCAGCCGCAGCCTGCGGGAGATGCCCATGCTCACTAAGATCATTAACTGGTCGCTGGCGAACCGGATGCTGGTGATCATCGCCGCTATTCTGGCGGCCTGGATGGGCTGGCGGGCGATGATGAACACCCCGCTGGATGCCATACCGGATCTGTCCGACGTACAGGTCATCGTCAAAACCCCTTATCCGGGGCAGGCTCCGCAGTTAGTCGAAGAACAGGTTACCTGGCCGCTGGCCAACCTGATGCTGTCGGTGCCGGGTTCAACCCAGGTGCGTGGCTATTCATTTTTTGGTGACTCTTATCTGTATATCCTGTTTGAAGACGGCACGGATATTTACTGGGCCCGCAGCCGGGTACTGGAGTATCTGAATCAGGCCAGCGATCGCTTGCCGGCCGGCGTTACCCCCTCACTCGGTCCTGATGCCAGCGGTGTCGGCTGGGTGTTTCAGTACGCGCTGGTGGATCGCAGCGGCGAACATAACCTCGGCGAGCTCACCAGCCTGCAGAACTGGTTCCTGAAACAGGAACTACAAAGTGTTGCCGGCGTATCCGAAGTCGCCACTGTTGGCGGCATGGTGCAGGCTTATCAGGTGGTGGTCGATCCCGATCGCATGCAGGCTTATGGCCTGACCCTGGAGCAGCTTCAGCAAAGCATTACCGCTGCTAACCGTGAAGTGGGCGGTGGTATCGTGGAAATGGCTGAAGCCGAATATATGGTACGGGGAACCGGTTACATCCAGTCGCTGGAGGATTTACGAACCCTGCCGCTGCCGGTGCGCAGTGAAGCGGGCGCCGTCATTACCCTGGACGATGTCGCCGATGTGCGGCGTGGCCCCCAAAGCCGGCGTGGTATTGCTGAGCTGAACGGTGAGGGCGAAGTGGTTGGTGGTATCGTGGTGATGCGCCATGGTGAAAACGCCCTGGCCACCATCGAGCGGGTAAAGGAAAAACTCAAAGGCTTGCAGCAGGGATTGCCAGCCGGCGTAGAAATTGTGCCGACCTATGATCGCTCGGATTTGATTAATCGCGCGGTGGATAACCTCACCGAAAAGCTGATTGAGGAAATGGGGCTGGTGGCGTTGGTCACCATCTTGTTCCTGCTGCATGTGCGCTCAGCGCTGGTGGCCATTATTACCCTGCCATTGGCGGTGTTAATGAGCTTTATGGTGATGCGCTATCTCGGCATTAACGCTAACATCATGAGTCTGGGCGGTATCGCCATTGCCATCGGTGCGCTGGTGGATGCCGCTATTGTTATGGTCGAGAACGCCCATAAACATCTGGAGCATTACCGGGAACAGCATGGTACCGAGCCCAAAGGCGCGGTGCACTGGCAGTTGATCGGCAAAGCCACCAGTGAAGTTGGCCCGGCGCTGTTCTTATCGCTGCTGATTATTACCTTAAGCTTTATTCCGGTATTTGCGCTGGAAGACCAGGAAGGGCGTTTATTCAGTCCGCTGGCCTATACCAAGACCTTTGCCATGGCAGCCGCGGCGCTGTTGTCGATTACGCTGGTACCGGTGCTGATGGGCTTTTTCGTGCGCGGCAAAATCATCAGCGAGCAGCGCAATCCTCTGACCCGCTTTTTGATATGGCTTTACCGTCCAGTGCTGAGCCTGGTGCTGAAATTCCCGAAATCCACGGTAGTGGTGGCGATACTGATTGCCGCCAGTAGCTTGTATCCTTACTCCAAGCTGGGCACTGAATTTATGCCGGCGATGCAGGAGGGCGATCTGCTTTATATGCCCACCACCATGCCGGGCATCAGCCCGGCGGCCGTGGGTGAGCTGCTGCAGCGCACGGATCGGCTGATCATGCAGGTGCCGGAAGTGAAACAGGTATTTGGTAAAACTGGCCGCGCTGATACCGCCACGGATCCGGCACCGCTGACCATGCTGGAAACCACGATTCAGCTTAAGCCTGAAAGCGAGTGGCGCGAAGGCTTCACCATCCAGGACATTATTGCCGATCTCGACGCTACCGTGCGGGTTCCGGGCATTACCAATGCCTGGGTGCAGCCCATCAAAACCCGCATTGATATGCTGTCTACTGGCCTTAAAACCCCGCTTGGGCTGAAGATCGCCGGGCCGGATCTGGCCGAGATTCAGCGTATTGGTGCGGAACTTGAACAGCGGCTGGCCAACGCGCCGGGCGTGGCATCGGTGTTCGCTGAGCGGCCGGCGTCCGGGCGCTACATTGAAATTCGCCCGGATTTAGCCAAGGCAGCACGCTATGGTATTGAGCAAGCTGACATCCAGCGCATTATTCAGTACGCCATTGGCGGTGCAATGATTGATGAAACCGTTGAGGGTACCGAGCGCTATCCGATCACCCTGCGTTATCCGCGGGCACACCGCGATCACGTCGAAAGTATCCGACAGTTGCCGGTTATCAGTAGTTCCGGCGCCTGGGTTACGCTGGAGCAGGTGGCCACCATCGAAGTGGTGGAAGGCCCCGGCATGATCCGCAGCGAAAATGCCCGGCCCACCGGCTGGGTGTTCATCGATGTGTTGCCGGAGATGTCCGTTGGTGAGTTCCTGACCACCGCCGAGCCCTTGCTGGCGGACTATGAACTACCGCCGCGTTACAGCCTGAGCTGGTCAGGGCAGTACGAATCAATGGAACGGGTCAGTGCCAAGCTTAAGGAAGTCATTCCACTCACCCTGGCGATCATTCTGGTATTGCTGTACCTGACCTTCCGCTCAGTGAAACAGGCGGTACTCATCATGGGGACGCTACCACTGGCGCTGGCAGGCAGCCTCTGGTTTATCTGGTACCTGGGCTTTAACCTGTCGATTGCGGTCATGGTGGGGATGATTGCGCTGGCCGGTGTGGCCGCTGAGTTTGGCGTGGTAATGCTACTGTATCTGAATAACGCCTGGCAGGATCGCACTGTACGTAATGAACAGACGTTGCACGAAGCGGTGATGGAAGGCGCGGTACTACGGGTGCGGCCAAAAGCGATGACGGTGATTACCATTATCGCCGGCCTGTTGCCCATCATGCTGACGCACGGCACCGGTAGCGAGGTGATGCAACGGATTGCCGCGCCTATGATTGGCGGCATGATACTGGCACCTTTGCTCTCCTTGCTGGTGCTGCCAGCAGTCTATTACGCCTACTGGCAGTTCCGCTTACGCCAGCAGGCCCGTTAGACTGCGCTAAGGTTCTAAAATAATACGCGGTTGTCCCGGCCGCGGGAGAGCCGCATCTTCAGCCAGGCGTTGCAGCGATTGCTGTAGCGCCTGCTGCTGAATCAACTCACCGTGCAGCAGGCTCTGTTGCAACAGAATCTCGGGTGGCAGTTGTGTCGCCGGATCAATTCCCTGCGGATAATCAGCCGTACTGATATCACTGCCTTCAGTAACCTGCCAGTAGCCCCAGTCTGCTTCAGTGGTAGTATACAAACCGAGATCAGGTGGACCGAATATAACAGCCCCTGAATACCGCACATCGTTAGAGGTCCAGCCGCGGAACAAGCCCATTACGCCGTCAAAGTCGGCGCCGATAAAGCGACCACTGAACTCCCCCCCGCCATTGTTGAACAGACCACTGCCGGAAAGACTGATGGTATCGCTGGTAAAGAGATCAGAAACCAGACCGCTACCACTGAGGTCGCCGACCTCGGGGGTTCCTGTTGCATCATCCAGAAGGCGGAGAAAGCTTAAGTTCAGATCGAAACTACCTGCATCAAAATCAACCGCCAGATTACCGCTATCTATATAGGTATTGCCCTGATAGTTGCCACCGTCCTGCATCATGTCGGAAGTATAAAAGGTAAAGTCGATGCTGCCGGCAGGCAGCGGTGTGGTCGCCGGTGTCAGTTGATCCGTGCCTATATGCCAGAAAGTGCTGTCATTGCTATAGCCGGTTTCATCAAAGTTATAGGTTTCTGCACTCCAGTAGCCCCACCTTACCTTAACATCGGTGCCGGGAATCAGCACGGGTGCAAAGAGGCCGGAATAACGATCGGTGGTACCAACAGTAAATTCGCTGGTTGTGATCTGGCGGACGTTGCCAGAAAAGACCGTGACATAATCCTCGACGGATTCACCACTATCGTATTCGGTCAGTGCTAGCAGCACATCCGTTGGAGCGGAGCTGATCATCAACTCATCGTTACCTGATAATAAGCCGCCAGTCTCGGTCCAGCCTAGCTCTGAGAGACTTATTAACTGCTCACCGGGCACAAATATGCTGGTGCCGCGAAAATAGTCTTGGTTATCTGCAGTATAAGCGTCCAGCAGCGTGATAATTGCATCAAAGCTATCACCGGCGAAACGTGCTGAAAGGCTACCGCCACCGCCTTCAAAATAGCCATCGCCCAGCAGACTAATGACCTCGGCGCTGAACAAGTCCGCAACACTGGCAGAGCCATAGAGTCCGCCGCTGAAGAGCGGCTCTTCAAATTGAGTGGAGCTGGACAGTTGCAACCCGACATTGACATTGCCGGTGTCAAAATTGACCAGGATCTGCCCCGCAACGGCGAAGATATTTGTCGGATCCTGTAAGTCTGCAAGACTGGAATCAAGGAGATCATAAACTAAGGCGCCCGTGGGTAAGGTCGCGGTCTCCGGCGTCAGCGAGTCGGTGAGGGCAAACTGATAGGGGCTGCTGCTGTCTATTTCTGCGCCGGTACTGTCGGTTAACTGATAGCTGCCGGCAGCGAAAGTACCGAACCGGACACGAAGCGGATCACCATCGGTTTCGACATTGAATTCACCAAACCAGAAATCATCATCATCGAGATTAAACAGCGAACTTAGCGTCATGGAGCCGGTCTCGCCAGTCTGACCCGACAGAAGGAAGGCGCCTTCCTCAAACAGCGACGTCAGTCCATAGGTATTTTCAGCATCACTTAAAATACTCATAGCCTGGTTCATGCCCAACATACCACCGTTTTCCCAGCCGAATTCGGCAATGGCTGGGCCAAGCTGAGGATCCTGAGTAAAGACCAGGCTGCCGCGATAGTTTTCGGTTGCCGAGGAGGCGGTAAGCAGAGTCATCAAAGCGTCGAAATCCCCGCCGACAAACTGACCGAAGATACTACCGCCGCTGAAATAGCCTTCGCCGACAAGTTCCAAACCGCCTTCAGACTGATTGAGCAGAGCAGTGATGTCAGCAAGGGCTGATAAACGGCCCTCTTGGCCGTCGACGTCAAACAGCAGCATGACCAGCACCTGGGCGCTGGTGAAATCAACGATAACCTGGCCGCCGGTCGTTGTTGCCTGGGTTTGACTGTCATCACCTGTCAGGCCAGTACCACCGGCCGGACTGAAATTAAATACCCCGCTATCCGGCAGCGTGGCCGGTGCCAGTTCGTTGGCCGAAAGAAAATAGAAGTTGGCGTCACCGGATAGATCTGCGGTACTGTTTTCTGTGACGCTCTGCCCGGCATTCTCTGCCGCAGCATCCTCCGGCGCGAGGATCTGATAGCTCCCTGCTTTCCAGTAGCCCCAGTAGATTTCCAGTGGCCCGTCTGCGGTTTCGATTAGCAGCCGGTGGTCGGCGTTACCACCGACCAGGCCGTCCAGATCAAGCCCGAGAAAATGATACGAGCCACTGTCGCTGCTAGCCTGCTGGGCTAGCAAAGCGCCAGTGACGTCATCATCAGCGGCCTGTAACCAGCTGCCCACAGCACCAGCGGACAAGCTTATGCCCGGCAGGCCACTGATGCTGCCGCCGTCGCCCCAGCCCAGTTGTTGCATGCTGACATAGTCGGTATCCAGAAGCTGACAGGGAAAGTTAAACCAGCAGTCATTACTGAAAAACAGTGTGCCCCAGCCCGCCAGCTCGCTGCCATCGGAATTGATCAGCAAATGAAGCCCTGCCAGGAAGCCATCAAGACCCCAGTCGGCATCACCGCTGAAGGTACCGTATAGCGATGCTTCACTAACAATAGGGTTATCGCCAAGTTCACTGAGTGTCACCGCGCCGGCAAATATATCGGCGAAGCTGGCACTGCCCTGTAATTCATGGATATTGTCATCCAGATAAGTGAACGGCAGACTAACGGTGACGGTATTGCTGGTAAAGTCAATTTGCAGGGTGCTGTCGGCGGTAAATTCGGCCACACTACCATCGCTAAACAACACGCCGTAGTTCGATTGCAGACTGAGCAGCAAGCTTTGTTGCTGGTAGTACTGCTCAGCGAGCTCGTTCAGCGCGTTAATATCGGCCAGCGTGTAGTTTGCCAGCAGATAATGGAAGGTTCCGTCATCTGGCGCGGTAACCTCATTCAGGGCAAGCTCATAATCGCCTGCCTGCCAGAAGCCTTGGTATATCTGGTTGGCTGAGCCCGTATGCCAGCTACTGGCATCCAACTGCTGGGCAAAACCAGGCTTTGCGCCTTCCGCGGCAGTAAAAGTAAAGACCTCAGAATCCAGCCCGATCAATACGCCGTCGTCGTTGAAGTTGGTGCTGCCCGGCGCGGTGCGCTGCAGATAGCCGACGGCAGTGCCATCAAAGCCAAAGGATGGTAGAGCTGGATCAGGTTCAGGTTCAGGTTCAGGTTCGGGTTCAGGCTCGGGCTCGGGCTCAGGTTCAGGTTCGGGTTCAGGCTCGGGCTCGGGCTCAGGTTCGGGTTCGGGTTCAGGCTCAGGCTCAGGCTCGGGCTCAGGTTGAGGTTGTGGCTGTGGTTCAGGCTCCGGCTGATGCTCTTCCACTTCCTCCACCGCTTCCTGCTGGCCGGCATCCTCCTGCGCCTGCTCAGGTGGTGTCACCGGCATGTTGGTCGCCGGGGGCGTACCATTGCTGCCGGTATCCGCCGGAGTCACCGGCTCTGCAGCTGGCTCATTACCTTCACCTTCATCTTCGTCCGTGCTTTCTCCAGTCGGTGTTTCTTCATCAAATACCTCATCAGGGTCAACCGGCAGCGCCTGGGGCGGGGTTTCTGAGTCGGGTACGTAGAAGCTCTGACCGGCATCAACCAATTGTTCACCACCGCTGTTAGACATGGCCACCTGGCCGGTTGCTACCTGCAGATAGCTGCCAGTCGGGATAGAATTAAACTGGTTCTCACTGCCCGGTGGCACATGTACCACGCGTAACTCAGTGCCGCGGATGCCCATAGTGGCCACAGGCGTCTTAAACTCAACGGAGGACGGCGTGGCCGTACCCATAGCACCGGTAATAGCGCGAAAACCACCGCGGATGAGTTCGGAGCTTTGCTCGCCGCTGGCCGGGTCATCAGGATTATAGGTATGGGTGCGGACAATAAACTCTGAAGAAGGCCGCAGCGCGATCAGGCTGTCGTCGGTAAAGCGTAGCTGCACACTGGCGCCTTCGGCAGTAATAATCCGGTCGCCAACCAGCACCTGGGTATTACGGGCGGCGGTTAAGCTGTCGTCGTCGCGATCAATCCGGACCTCGCCAAATACAAAAAGTACCCGGGCCGCCAGTTCATTCGCTTGCGCGGTGAAGCTCATCAGCGTCAGGCTGAGGCTCAGCAGAGTCACCCATAAGGCATGGGACATACGATTAGTAAACATAAGTCACCGTCCATTGCAGCAAAGTCTGATCGAGATTAAAGAAGTCGATCGTGGAACTTTGGTCGCGGTAAAGCCCGGAGAGGCCAGTACGCCATTGCGGCGTGATCAGATAAGTCCACTCCAGACGTGTGGTGAGGGTATCATCGTCGCGATGGTCATCAACGCCACGATTAAATATCGCAAAATCTTCCTGCATATATCTCAGGCTATGGTAGTTGAGGCTGCCAAGCCAGTGGTGTCTGCCGGAGGCCTGATAATCAGCCTGTACCGACAGATAATTGCGCATAGCATCGCCGCCCGGTCGGGCTGGGCTGTTACTGACCCGCTCGGTTTCCAGAGCGTAGCGCGAGCGCAGTAAAAGATCAGGGCGCAACTGATATTGCCATTCAAATTCAAGCTGCGCGCCACGATAATCATTGCGGCGTGCATCGAAACTGAAATCCCGGGCCCGCAGATTAGCGATAAAGGTATGCTGGAGATCATAATTGTGCTGCCAGCCAACCAGCAGGCCGATGTGCGAGCGGAAATCCCCGTCATCAAGCCAGACCTGGCCCAGATCCACGCCATAGCGGATGCTATTTTTGGCATCCAGGCGCAGTCCGTACGCGGCACTACCCTGTAAAATTGTGGTATCAAAAGCGCGGGCCTCAGAATCCTCATTCACCCGCGCCTGGCCCGCCACCGAGAATTCAACAAACTGCCGGGCATCGATGTCGCGTTGATGAAACCAGACCCCGCGACCGGTGGCAAACTGGGTATCATCGGCCTCGAGAATAGCCAGCCCCTCAAGAAAGGTATTATCAAACAGATCAAAGCTGCTGGGGTAGTTGAGGTAATTACTGTCGTACCCATAATCCACGCTAAGCATCACCAGTTGAGAGCCTTCTGCTGCCCGGCGCCGGCGTTCAGCAATTTCGGTGCGATAGCGGGCGATGGCTTCCTGCGCTGAAGGAGGTGGATTAAAGCGCGCCAGGTAGTCCAGTTCGGCTTCCGATTTATTCAGTCGGTTCAGCGCCAGGTAACTTGCCGCCAGTTCAAGGCGCGCGCCGGCATGATTGGGATCGGATAAAATCGCCCTTTCCAGTGCCAGCGAAGCCAGCGTAGGCTGACCAGCGCGCAAAGCGACTACGCCGTACCAATAATCATAGCGCGCCATGCCAGCGTAGCTATCTTCCGCCTGTTGTAAGGCACTCAAAGCGGCGTCAGTGTTACCTTCCTGTAGCTGCTGTTTGGTAGTACGCAGCAGTTCTGATAGCTCGGCTTTACCCGAGGCGCTTGTAGAAGAGGTGATCTGAGCGCTGACAGGATTAGCACAAAGCAGGCACCCCAGTAGAACCAGGTTGCGGATAGTCATAGTCAGAATGAGTCCTTATTCTTGTTGCCATAATGTTAGGCCTGCCGCGCCCATAGTGCAACTTATGTTAGAACTAAATTTTCGGCAGTTTGCCCCGATCGGCCAGGATATGCCAGTGGCTGGTCGCGACATGGGCACTGAGTGTCTGGCGCAGCTCACTTTCATAAGAGGGCTTTAAGTGGGTTACCCAGATCTGGCCCGGCGACTGATCCAGACTTTCAACTAACCGTGCCGCCAGCTGGGGGGTCAGGTGTCCGGAGCTCCTGGCAAGTTCGGCCAGGTGATCGGGGAAGGAGCACTCCAGGATCAGATCGTCAATATAACCAAGGGCATCAAGTTGTCCAACCAGCCGTTCGTCATAACCGGTATCGGCGGTAAATACGGTCTGGCGGTTATCTTTCCGCACGGCATAGCCAAAGGTGCTCACTGAATGATCAACCACAAAAGGACGGATCAGCATGCCGTCCAGTGCCAGCAAATCGCTATCAGTAATGGCCTGCATTTTCAGGCACGGGTTGTCCACATCAGGAAGCCGGGTGAAATCCGGCCAGATCTCCCAGTTAAACAAATGCCTTTTAAGCACATCCAGGGTAGCGGCCGAAGCGTAGACAGTGACAGGCTCAGATTGCTGACCGATGATGTTGGCCAGTAACATCGGCAGAAAACAAATGTGGTCCATATGAGCATGGGTCAGCAGCACATGGCGGATGGCCTTCATCTCTGGCAGCGACAGCTCAGCAAGACCCGAGCCGGCGTCAATCAGCACCCGCTCATTGAGTTGCAGGCAGGTGGTGCCGCTGGTGCCGCCTATACCGCCGCTGAATCCAAGTACCTTGATATTCATGCGGGTCGGTATCCTGGTAGCTGGTCCAGATCAATCTCATCAATCTGGGCGTCCGTCAGATATTCGCTGGCGTAGGTCAGATAAACCCGCTTATCTATAAACAGTCGGAACAAATCCGGATCCAGATGGTTGTCTTCCACCATTCGGCCCATAATAGTCAGGCTCTGCGACAGCGACATCGGCTTTTTATAGCTGCGTTCCGGCGCGGTTAAGGCTTCGAACACATCGGCGATGCCCATCATCCGGGCCGGCACCGACATCTGCTCGCGGGTTAATCCACGGGGGTAGCCTTTGCCGTCCATACGTTCGTGATGGCCGCCGGCATATTCCGGCACCCGCCGTAAATGTTTGGGAAAGGGCAGTTGCTCGAGCATATTGATGGTGTGCACCATGTGGTCTTTCATAATCTGACGTTCATCAGTGGTCAGGGTGCCCTTGCGGATACATAGATAGTTTATTTCGTCGTCGGTCAGCAGCGGCTGTAGTTCGCCGTTAAGATCCGGGTAGCGACGCCGGCCTATGGCTTTTACCCGATCGATCGCGTCGTCATTCATGAATTCGCCACCCAGGTTGGTTTGTTCCAGAAATGCCAGGTCGTCGCGCAGCTGGTCCGTTTTATCCTGCCATTCACTGGTCTGGGCCAGGGCGGCGAAACGAGCCGCTATCGTTTCGATACGATCATAGATGGTTTCTAGTTTGCGACTTTTTTCAACCACATGGGGCGGCGTGACAATTTTACCGCAATCGTGCATCCAGGCCGCGGTTTCCAGCTCATAGCGGCCCTCACGGCTCAGTTCAAAATCCCGCAGGCCGGGATAATCGGCGCCACTGGCGGCATCGGCAATCATCAGCGTCAGCTCCGGCACCCGCCGGCAATGGGCACCGGTCTGCGGCGACTTGGCATCAATGGCATTGGCGATAACCCGGGTGAAACTCTCAAACAGGTGGTGCAGCTCCTCCACCAACCGTTGGTTGGTCAGTGCCACCGCGGCCTGCGATGCCAGCGACTGGGTCAGATCAATATCGTCGTCAGGAAAGGGCACAGTGTTACCATCGGCCTGCTTGTTGATCAGCTGCAGGGCGGCAATAACCTCGTTCTCGTGATTCTTAAGCGGAACCACTAACACCGACCTGGTCCGGTAGCCGGTCTTCTCATCGAAGGCGCGGGTGCCGGAGAAATCAAAACCATCGGCATCATAGGCATCGTCCACCACGACGGTCTTTTCGTGCAACACGCTGTGGGCGACGATTAGCCTGTCGTTGGACTGGCCGCCGGCAAGATAAAGCGGCAGTGGCTTAAAACTGTCGGTAAGTGGCGTACCGCTGCCGCCAAAATGAATGTTCAGACTGTCGTTCTGCACCAGGGCGAAGGCCAGTTGCTCGCCCTCAACCAGATATAAAGAGCCTGCATCGGCACCGGTTAGGGTCCGCGCGCTGCTTAGGATAAGCTCGAGCAGCTTGATATGATCGCGTTCAGCCGATAGCGCAATGCCAATTTTATTCAGATAGCGAATACGCTCCAGCAAGTCTGCAGTGGCCATAAAGCCGGGCCTCATTATTTTTGTTCGTGTGTAAAAACCCCGTCCCAGTCAGCCGGCGGGGGCTCTTGTAGATAATAGTGGCAACGGTCCCGGAACAGCAAGGCCAATGCGTCATCGGGCTCAGCTGCCAGCGCCGCTTTATAGTAATCAAGGGCGGCATTGAAGTCGCCTTGTTGATAGGCCTGCCAGCCGCTGGTGAGCGCATAGCGGCTCTTCTCATCGGGCGTTTCACTAAGCACCTGGAACAGCATCACCGGCGCCTGCCGGCCTTTTACGCGCACCTTGTCGACGGGGCGCAGTGGCAGTTGCTGGCGCTGTTCAGCGGTAAGCGCCTGACAGGTATCCTCACTAATTAATATGGGAGTGCCGTAAACTTTCGTCAGGCCTTCAATTCGTGAACCGAGATTCACATTATCGCCAAGCACGGTATACGCCATGCGGAAGTCTGAACCCATGTTGCCGACGTTCATCGCACCAGTATGCACGCCAATGCCCATCTGCAGCGCCGGCAGGCCCTGCTGGCGGAACTGCTGATTGGTATCGACTAGTGCGCGCTGCATGGCAACGGCGCCCTGTACCGCATGCCAGGCATGGTCATTATCTGGTAGCGGCGCTCCCCAGAAGGCCATCACCGCATCACCCATATACTTGTCGATGGTACCGCGATGCTCATGTATGGCACGGGTAACCGGCGATAGCAACTGGTTCATCACGGTGGTGAGCTGGGCCGGCGGCACCTGCTCGGCAAAGGAAGTAAAGCCCCGCACATCTGAAAAGAGTACGGTAAGCTCTTTGACCTGACCGGTCAGATCCTGCGCTTCGGGATGGGCGACGATGTCATTGACCAGCTCCGGCGGCACATACAGTCCGAATTGCGCCGCAACCTGGCGTTTGGCGGCCGACTCGCGCCAGAAATTGCACGCCAGATGCCAGCCTGTCAGCAGCACCACCAGCAGCAGACCTGAAGCTAACGGCAGTACCAGGCCCTGATGCCAGGCATACAAGTTGGCTGCTGCGTGCGCCACCAGTAACGCGGCACTAATACTCAGCAGGGCGATTGCCGGCAGGCGCGGATAGAGCCAAGTCATCAGCAGGCCCAATAACAACAGCCCAACCACCGTCATGCCGGTGGCGTAGCCTGGCTGGTGCTTGAAATTCATCTGCAGCATACCAGCGAGCAAGGAGGCGTGGATCTCAACGCCTGGAAATACCGCGTTGACCGGCGTTGAGCGCAGGTCCATCAGCCCCGGCGCCGAAGTACCCAGTAGTGCAATGCGGCCGCTGAGTTGTCCCGGGTTGACGCTACCACTGAGCACATCAGCGGCACTGACCCGGGTAAAAGTTCCGCTCGGACCATACCAGGGCACCAGTACCGCAGCGCGGGCATCTGTCGGGAAATAATAGCCACCAAAATCCAGCCCTTCAAGGTGCCAGATGTCACCGGCAAAATGGGCATCGAGCGCAACCGGTGGCTGCCCCAGCAGCAACTGAAACATCGCCAGTGGCAGCGACGGATAAAGCTGATTCTGGTAATCCTGCACCAGCGGGACGCGGCGGAAAATACCATCGGCATCCACTGTCGGGTTATCAAAGAAACCGGCGCCAAGTGCAGCCTGCTGCAGTACCGGCAAATTTGCGGAATAACGATCGGGTCGGATGAGCGGTAGTTCAGTCAGTGGGGGGGGCGGATTCTGCTCCGGGCGCTGAAGAACTAAAGGCGGTGGCAGGATGCCGGTACTGGCAGTCGGATTCGCGGCGTCCGTGGGATTGGTGCGCTCAAAGTAGTAGCCCATTACCACCGGGTAATTGCTGATGGTGCGGGCCAGCAACTGATCGCCCCCTGCGGGCGGGTCGCTGTCGGCCAGCGCCGAATATTCCCGACGCAATTGCTGCCACTGCTGTCGCAGCAGGTTTTGTTCCTGCTCGGCGAATACCAGGTCCAGCCCCAGCAGCTGGATCTGATAATCATCAAACAGCGTCTGAATCAGTTCGGCAACCTGAGTCCGCGGCCAGGGCCACTGGCCGAGTTGTTGCAGGCTGGCTTCGTCAATGTCGACCACCACGATTTGTTCGGGGGCGGCGTCCGGGAGGGTGGCATTCACCCGCTGGTCATAACTGATCCATTCCAGTCGTTGCAGCAGGGGGCTGGGCCAGAACCCGGCCTGCTCGCCCAGCAGCCATAGCACGAGTAAGGCACTACCTGTTATCTGCAACCAGCGGGCACGGCTCATTTCACTCGCATCACCATCGCATACATGACCGGAACAATGACCAGGGTTAGCAGGGTCGCAAACCCAAGGCCGAACATAATGACTACCGCCATACTGGCGAAAAAGTCATCGAATAACAAGGGTGTCATGCCCACGATAGTGGTAGCGGCTGCCATAGCGACGGGCCGCACGCGGCTTACCGACGCATCGATTAAGGCCACCAGTTGATCTTTACCGGTGGCGCGCTCGGTACGCACCTGCTCCAGCAATACCACACCATTTTTGATCAGCATGCCCGACAAGCTGAGAAAGCCGAGCAGGGCCATAAAACCAAACGGCTGGCCGGTCAGCCACAGCCCCAGGGTAACGCCGATAATACTCAGCGGCACCGTAGCCCAGAGCACGCCGGCCTGGCGAATGGAACTGAACAGCAGCACCGTCAGCACAAACATCACTATAAAGGCCAGTGGCAGGGCTTCAAATACCGCGCCCGTGGCTTTGGCTGAGGCTTCGTACTCACCGCCCCATTGCAGCTGATAGCCAACCGGCAGCGGGATGGCTTCAATCGCCGGACGCACCCGGGCCAGTACCATAGCCGGTGTTTCCTCACCGAAAATGTCATGGTCGGCCATCACGGTTAAGGTGCGTTTACGATCACGGCGCAGGATCAAATCATCCGCTGCAGTCAGTTGAATGTCATGCACCACCTGGCCCAGCGGCAGCGACTGTTGCAGCGCCGAGCTGTATACCTGCAGTTCCTGCCAGTTATCCAGATCGGCGCGCTCGGTGGCTGGCGCCCGCACCACGATCGGCAGCAGGTCGGTGCCATCGCGGTAAACGCCAACGGTCTGGCCGGTAAAGTTGCGCTTCAGTACTTCATTCACATCGGCTTTGGTGATGCCAAGGCGCCGGGCGGCTGCTTCATTGAATTCCGGGCGCAGCACCTTAGTGCGCTGGCGCCAGTCGTCGCGGATATTGCGGGTACCCGCATCAGCCGCCAGAATATCCTGCGTCCGTGCGCTGAGCCGGCGCAGCACCAGGGGATCCGGGCCGCTGAAACGCGCTTCAATTTTGGCGCTCTGGGCGGGCCCCATTTCCACCCGTTTAAACTTGAATTCAACCCCCGGTTGCTGCACGCGAAGATACTCGCCAAGCTCCAGCAATACCTGGTCCAGAGTCTCATTGTCGGGGCCGCGCACAATCAGCTGGGCATAGCCTTCGTAGGCTTTTTCCACCACATAGGTGAGGGTAAAGCGCGGACCGCCGCGGCCGATGGTGGTCGCCACAAAGTCGAGTTGCTGCTGGCCCAGATAATTAGCGGTCAGATGCGCTTCAATTTGCTCCACCTGATCAGCGGTAGCGCGGATATCAGTACCCTGGGGATACCAGAGGTCAACGTAGGCGATTGGCGTATTGGAGGGCGGGAAAAACGACTGCTTGATCTGGCTAAAGCCAATCACCGCCACCACCAGCAACAGCGTCATTGCCACCACGGTGGTTTTGCGCCAGTTTAGAAAATGCTGCAGCGCGCGCCGGTAGCCGTGAAACACCCAATGGTCATAAATATGTTGTTCATCTTCCGGCTGCTGGGTGGCCGAGCGGGCCCGGGCATCGCGGCGGTACAGGATATTGCCGAGAAAGGGCACCAGCGTGATGGCGGTAAACCAGCTCAGCAGCAGTGAAATAAAGAGCACCCAGAACAGCGAGTTGGCAAATTCACCACTGGCATCCTCGGATAAACCTATAGGCGCGAAGGCGATAATGGCAATAAAGGTCGCCCCCAGCAGGGGCCACATATTCTGCTGGACCACCTGCGAAGCCGCCTGAATTCGCGTTAACCCGCGGCGAATGCCAACCAGCATGCCCTCGGCGATAACAATGGCGTTATCAACCAGCATCCCCAGCGCAATAATCAGCGCGCCCAATGAGACCCGCTGCAACTGGATATCGGCCAGGTACATCAGCATAAAGCTGCCCAGTACCGTGAGCAGCAGTACCCCGCCAATCAGCACGCCGCTGCGCAGGCCCATGGTCAGCAGCAGAGCCATCACCACAATGGCTACGGCTTCGGCCAGATTAATCAGAAAACTGGTAACCGATTTTTCGACTTCCGCCGGCTGGTCGTAGATCTTGCTGACCTGCATCCCTACCGGCTGGGCGAACTTCAGCTCTTCCAGCCGCTCCATCAGGCGGCCGCCGACCTCAACCACGTTCACGTCTTCGGCAAAAGAAATACCCAGCCAGAGCGCGGCTTCGCCGTTAAAGCGCAGCAGGTGATCAGGAATCAGCTGATAGTCACGGCTGATAGTGGCTACATCGCGCAGCATAATGCGCTCTTCGGCACCGGGATTGCTGATAAGCAGGTCGGCCAGTTCGTCAACGCTGGCAAATTCGCCGGTGGTGTGAATGCGCAGGCGCTCATCGCCCAGCATCACCCGGCCGGCATCGCTGACCAGGTTCTGGGTTTGCAGCAGATTGATGACTTGCTGCGGCGGAATGCCAAAATTCGCCAGCTTGACGCGGGATACTTCAACGGTCACCTGCTCCTGCTGTTTGCCGCTGACCATGACCTTACCCACGCCTTTCACCAGCACCAGCTCACGGCGCAGGTAATCGGTGTAATCGGAAATATCCTGATAGCTGTAGTCCGCGCCGGTAATGGCCAGCAACACGCCATAGACATCAGCAAAATCGTCATGCACCACAGGCTCACCAGTGCCGGGTGGTAGCTGGACTTTGGTATCGTTGATCTTGCGGCGCAGCTCATCCCAGATCTGCGGCATATCGTCTTTACGAAAGGTGCTGCGCATTTCAATCATGATCTGGCTTAAGCCGGGCTTAGATACTGAAGTAATGTGATCAACATAACTCAGTTCCTGCATGGCATTCTCAAGCCGATAAGTAACTTCCTCTTCAACCTGCTGGGCGGTGGCGCCGGGATAGGGGGTAACCACCATCGCCTGCTTCAGGGTGAACTCAGGATCCTCCAGCCGGCCGATCGAGAGCAGGGCGACAATGCCGCCGATGAGCAGGATCAGTAAGAACAACCAACTGGTGGTGCTGCGCTTGATGCTGTAACGGGCAATATTCATTACAGGCCGCGCTCCTTCACCCAGGGCCTTACCTGCTGACCTTCGCTAAGCTGATGCACGCCAGCGATGACGATCTGATCGCCGATGGCCAGACCCTGGATGATCTCAATACCAGCGCTGCTTATATCGCCGATAATGACACCGCGCCGGGTGACGGTACCGCTGTCCGGTTGGTAGATCCAGACCTGGAAGCCACCGTCGACGGGTTGCGTGGTGGGCACAAATACCGCACTGGCCGGCACCAGCAGGGTAGCAGTGGGTGCAGCCGTAACCGCATGGGTATCCACCAGCACAGTGGCAGACATGCCCGGTAATAAATTAACCGCCGGCGGCGTCGGTAAAGTGAAAACCACCTTGAAGGTATTTGAGGCCGGATCCGCCATGGCGTCCCACTCTTTCAGGCTGGCTTTGAAGCGCTCGCCGGGGGCGGCGGGGAAGATCACATCAGGCTGATAGTCAGTCTGGCGTTGTACCTGTGAAAACAGATTCTCCGGCACCCGGATACTGACATCAATGGCGTTATCCAGTTGCAATGTAGCTATCGGACGTTGCGGCTGCACGGTTTCATGCTTTTCGACAAACACATGGGCGATGGTGCCGGCAAAAGGCGCGCGCAGTTCGGTATAGCCCAGGTTAGCGCGGGCGGTGTCCAGATTTGCTTTGCTGATATCGCGGTTGGCGCGTACCTCATCGAACTGCTGCGCGGAGACAACACCTTTGGCGACCAGGTTTTCGGTGCGATTAAATTGCGCTTCGGCGAGGTTGTACTGGGCCTGGGCCTGATTCACGATCAGCTGGTAATCGGTGGGATCGAGCCGGGCGATCAACTGGCCTTCGTCAACATGGGTACCGGGCCGCACCGGAAACTCAGTGATTTCGCCGCCCACCCGGAATGCCAGTTGCGCCACCTCAGCGGCTTCAACCACAGCGGGGAAGCTACGCAGCCGCTGGCTGTCGGTATCCTGGATCTGATAAATCTTGACTGGTTGCACCGCCGCTTGCTGCGCATCGTCAGAGATAGCGTCGCTGCAGGCGCTGATAAGTACCAGTGCGGCAATAAGGGTCAGATAGCTAACCAGGGTTCTCATTAAATACTCCGGATTCAGGTGCGGGTTTAGCAATTATGCTGGCTATTCTAAGCCAGAAAGATGTAAAGTAATATTTAATTTATATTATCCAGATATTAAGAAACGCTTATGAAGATTCAACAGTTGCAAATGCTTGATGCGCTCGCTGACACCGGCTCGCTGCAAGGCGCGGCAGATAAGCTGCACCGTACGCAGGCGGCAGTCAGTATGGCGCTGAAGAAACTGGAGCAGGACGCCGGTTTCCCTTTGTTTGATCGCGATACCTACCGGCTTGGGCTGACCACCCGCGGAGAGCAGTTTCTGCGCCAGGCGCGCGAAGTGCTGCGGCAGCAACAGCGGTTACAGTCCCTGACCCTGCAACTGCAGAGCGGCGCTGAGCCCCAGTTGCGGATTTCCTATGACCACACCTGTTCGCCGTCGCTGCTGTTCGCCGCGATGCGACAGGTACAGCAAAATTATCCGGCCACTGAACTACTGCTCAGCGGTGAATCCCAGCTAAAGTCATTGCGCAGCGTCAGCAGTGGTGATGCCGACCTGGCGCTATGCCCCTGGCTGCCGATTTTCCGTCAGCACGGCGACTTCGAGACCCGGCTGGTGCGCCCCTTTGAACTGCTGGTGGTAATTGCACCCGAGCTGGTTGAGCGCTACGGCGGCATGCCAAGGCAGCGCCATGAACTCTTGGATCTGCCCATGCTGATCCCCCAGGATCAGGATATCGGCATCAACCTGGACCGGATGATTCGCATGCCTGGCCAGCAGCGGATCCGGGTCAATGATTCCATTGCCCAGCGCGAACTGCTGCTGGCGGGCATGGGGTGGGGCATCTGCCCCGGCGATCTGGTCAATGAAGCCGTCGCCCGCGGTGCCTTACTGCAGATTGAGATCCCGGGCTTTATCAATGAAGTGCACCTTGAAGTGCATCTGGTGCGCTCAGCCGAACGTATTGCCGGGCCCGCTGGCCAGCTGATTTGGGGTGCTTTTGCCCATTCACCGGATTTATCATAAAGATTAAGCGGTTATTGGTCAGGATGAATTCTATTCCGCCGGCAAAACCCCTATAATTGCGCGACTTTTTTAAACCGCAACAGCAAAAGGGGTAATCAGTGCTGCAAGAATATCGTAAGCATGTCGAAGAGCGGGCCGCCGAAGGCATCCCACCTAAGCCACTCACAGCAGAACAAGTTGCTGATTTAGTTGAATTATTAAAGAACCCACCAGCAGGCGAAGAAGCCACTCTGGTGGAACTGCTGGCCGAGCGCGTGCCACCAGGTGTAGATGAAGCGGCGTATGTAAAAGCCGGTTTCCTGGACGCCATCGTTAAAGGCGAAAGCAGTTCGCCACTGATTTCTAAGCAGGATGCCGTCAAATTACTGGGTAATATGCACGGCGGTTACAACATCGTGACTTTGGTTGATCTGCTGGATCACCCGGAACTGGCCGAATTAGCGGCGCACGAGCTTAAGCATACCCTGCTGATGTTTGATGCCTATCATGACGTTGAAGAGAAAATGCGGGCCGGCAACGCCTTGGCCAAAGAAGTGGTTGAATCCTGGGCTAACGCCGAATGGTTTACCGGTCGTGACAAACTGCCTGATCAGATCACTGCCACCGTATTTAAGGTGACCGGCGAAACCAACACCGACGACCTGTCACCAGCGCCTGACGCCTGGTCACGTCCTGATATCCCCCTGCATGCCAAAGCCATGTACAAAATGCCACGCGAAGGCATTACTGACGCAGCGAAGCAAATCGAAGAGCTCAAGCAAAAAGGCCACCCGGTTGCTTTTGTTGGTGACGTAGTAGGCACCGGCTCATCACGTAAATCAGCGACCAACTCGGTGCTGTGGTTTATCGGTGAAGATATGCCGGGCACCCCTAACAAACGTGCCGGCGGCATCTGTATCGGCAGCAAAGTAGCGCCGATTTTCTTTAACACTATGAAAGATGCAGGCGCGCTGGTATTTGAGGCCGATGTCGACAAGATGAACATGGGTGATGTGATCACCATTTATCCGTATCAGGGCAAAATTGAAAACCAGCAGGGCGATGTACTTGCTGAGTACGACTATGCCTCACGGGTGATTCTGGATGAAGTCCGTGCCGGCGGCCGGATCAACCTGATCATTGGCCGGGCGCTGACTGAAAAAGCGCGGGAAACCTTAGGCCTGGGGCCGTCCGAGCTGTTCCTGAAGCCAGAGCAACCAGCGGACACCGGCAAGGGTTACACCCTGGCGCAGAAAATGGTTGGCAAGGCCTGTGGCGTAACGGGCGTGCGGCCAGGTACCTACTGTGAACCTAAGATGACCACCGTGGGCTCGCAGGACACCACCGGGCCGATGACCCGTGATGAACTGAAAGATCTGGCCTGTCTTGGCTTTACTGCCGATTTGACCATGCAGTCTTTCTGTCATACCGCCGCTTATCCGAAGCCGGTGGATGTGGAAACTCAGCATACCCTGCCAGATTTCATCATGAACCGTGGCGGCGTTAGTCTGCGTCCTGGCGATGGCATTATTCACAGCTGGCTGAACCGCATGTTACTGCCTGATACTGTAGGTACCGGCGGCGATTCGCATACCCGTTTCCCGCTGGGTATTTCCTTCCCGGCCGGTTCAGGTCTGGTTGCTTTTGCAGCGGCTACCGGCGTGATGCCACTGGATATGCCGGAATCGGTACTGGTGCGTTTTAAAGGTGACATGCAGCCAGGTATTACCCTGCGCGATCTGGTGCATGCGATTCCTGCGTTCGCCATTAAAGAAGGGCTGCTGACGGTTGAGAAGCGTGGCAAGAAAAACGCGTTCTCAGGCCGCATCCTGGAAATCGAAGGTCTGGATCACCTGACTGTAGAACAGGCATTTGAATTATCTGATGCCTCAGCCGAGCGCTCTGCCGCTGGTTGTACGATTAACCTGTCGGAAGAATCAGTCGCTGAGTACCTGCGTTCGAACATCACTATGCTGCGCTGGATGATCAACGAAGGCTATGGCGATGTGCGTACCCTTGAGCGTCGTGCCCGTAAGATGGAAGAGTGGCTGGCGAACCCGTCACTGATGCGCGCCGATGCGGATGCGGAATACGCTGAAGTCATCGAGATCGACCTTAGCGACATCAAAGAGCCGATCGTCTGTTGTCCGAACGACCCGGATGATGCCAAATTCCTGAGCGAAGTGGCCGGCGATAAGGTAGATGAAGTCTTTATCGGTTCGTGCATGACCAACATCGGCCATTTCCGTGCCGCCGGTAAGCTGCTCGAGAAGAACACCGAAGAGCTGAAAACCCGGCTGTGGATTGCGCCACCCACTAAGATGGACGAAGCCCAGTTGCGTGAAGAAGGCTACTACAGCATCTACGCCAACAATGGCGTGCGTACGGAAATGCCGGGTTGTTCACTGTGCATGGGTAACCAGGCCCGGGTTGAGCCAGGCGCAACCGTGCTGTCCACCTCCACCCGGAACTTCCCGAACCGGCTGGGTGATGGCGCTAACGTGTACCTGACTTCTGCGGAACTGGCAGCTGTGGGTGCGATTCTGGGTAAGCTGCCGACACCGGCCGAATATCTGGAGTACGCAGCAGACATTAACGCTATGGCTGGTGAGGTTTACAAGTACCTGAATTTTGACCAGATGGATGCCTTCCGCGCCGCTGAATCCGCAGCGAAGAAAAACATTATACCCACCTTAAATGTTGCCTGATAAGCGCTAATCCGCTTCCGGGAAAAACTAAAAAGCCCGCTGTATCAGCAAGATACAGCGGGCTTTTTTAATATGTAAAGATTTCTTGAAAATTCACTTGCAAATCATTTTAACTTGCATAATCCTAACTCAACTGATCAGTATCTGATCAATTAAGCTGCATTCGTTATAATACAAATAGCCTAACAGGCCTTATCTATTGCTCATTGGAGAGCACCGCTATGAACAAAATCAAACTCCTGCTTGTTGCTTCCGTTGCCGTATTGCTGACCGCTTGTGCCGCGATGGGACCGCAAATCGCCCAGCCTCACCAACTAACTGCTCCCGCCCCCATCCAGGGTAATACCGGACAGTTTATGAGTCCTTATACGACGGACGGTGTGTTAGCTGAATGGGTTAACAATGCTGTAAATGCTGAAATGGGTGGCGCAATCGGCGGTATGGCCGGTGCCTACGCTGGCCAGAAGCTGGCCGAAAATATTCCTTTCATCGGTGGCTGGATTGGTCAGGAAGTCGGTAATGCTGTAGGCCGTGAAGTCGCGCTGGAAATGGCCGGTGGTGAAGAAGCCCTGCGCGGTACCTCAGACATCTCCTTTAATACCCTGGAAGAACTGTCAGTATGGATGTATGTAACGCACTCGGCGCACCCGCACTATGCTGACGCGCTGGAATCGGCGATGAGTATCTACCCTGAGCTGAAGCAGGTCTATCACGTTGCCCTGCAGCAAGCTTCAGTGGGTGTAAGTTACTAAGGAACCAATCATGAACAAGTTAATGATCCTGGTGGCAGCGGTAACTGCCACTACTTTGGTGGGCTGTGCCGGTACCCGCATCGACAATACTGCCGGGCGCGCAACGGTTTATGAAGATGCCCGCCAGCCCGGGAAAATTCAGGGTGTTGGTGTTGAATCACAGGACATCATGGCCGTTACTGATCAGATGATGCGCGATATGCTCAGCAACTCGATGCTGGTAAGCCGCGAAGTGTCGCCGCGGGTGATCATCGACAGCGAGTACTTTACCAATGAAAGCTCGTCGCGGATCAACAAGAACATGCTGACGGACCGGCTGCGGATTAATCTGAACCGTGCGGCCAATGGCCGGCTGGTGTTTGTCGGTCGTGAATACGCCAACATGGTTGAGAAAGAACGTGAACTGAAACGCCGGGGCGTGGTTGACGGCGGTACCATTCGTACTACCGCGGCGACCGCTGGCGCTGACTTCCGGCTGGTTGGCCGGATCATGTCGCTGGACAAGATGGACACCGGCAGTCAGGAACGCTCGCGTTATCATCAGATCACCTTTGAACTGATCGATCTTGAGCTTGGCACTTATGTATGGAGTGGCATTTATGAATTCCAGAAAACTGCCCAGGACGACGTCGTTTATCGCTAGTGCGGTGCTGGCAGTGGGGCTGGCTGGTTGTGGTGCCACCGGCCCGGCGCAATACCAGCCGTTAGCGTTAAATACCCAGGAACAGAATACGCTGGCCAGCAAGCCGGCGTATCTGCGTCCGCTCTACCAGAAGTTGTTTCAGGAAGGCCAGCGCAACGAAGTACTGAACCGGATGGAAATAGGTACTGCGGCGTTTTATCACGGTGACCTGAACGAAGCCCGCGAAAGCTTTGATGTAGCCCTTGCCCGTATCGAAACCGTGTACGCCAATAATGACTCTGCCACCCAGGCCCGCAGCCTGTGGCACGAAGAGGGCCGCAAGGATTTTAAAGGCGAACCCTATGAGCGCACTATGGTGTATTACTACCGCGGCCTGATTTATCTGATCGACGGCGAGTATGACAATGCCCGGGCCAGTTTTATCAGCGGCCTGATGCAGGATGCCTTTGCTGAAGAAGAACAAAACCGCTCGGACTTTGCCCTGATGATGTTACTGGCGGGCTGGTCGGCGCAGAAAATGGGCAGTACCGGGCTGGCGCAGGAAGCCTACGACGAACTGCGTGCCCTGCGCCCGGATTATCCGATCCCGGGGCCGGACGATAACGTGCTGATCATAGGCGAGACCGGCAAGGCACCGCGAAAGCTGGCCGATGGCATGGGCCATTATCAGTTGGTGTTCCGTCCGGGTAAGCAGTTTGAGGAAAAACAACTGGCGATCCACACCGGTGCGGAGCTGATGCCGGTGCCGCCGGTAGAAAATATCTACTGGCAGGCCACCTCGCGTGGTGGCCGGCCGGTAGATGCCATCGTCGAAGGCAAAGCGGCCTTTGCCCAGAATACTGCCGAAGCCGGTAAAGTGCTGGCCGAGCTGGGTGTTGCGGCTAATGTGTATGCGCCGCTGGCGGGTGGCAGTACCGGGCAGGTGGGTAATACCCTGGCGCTGATCGGTGTGGCCAGCATGGCCCTGTCACAGCAAGTGAAGCCGCGGGCCGATACCCGTTACTGGTCGCGCCTGCCCGATGCGGTGCACGTTGCCAGTTTGCGCGGCACACCGGGTAATCCGGAAAGCTGGCAGGCGGTGTATATGGATCTGGCAGGTAAACCAGTGAATCAACCGTCAGGCGTATTCCGTCACTATCAGGATCCGCGTGGCAATCATATTATCTGGCATAGCTCTCGCCCGCGTTAGCCGGGCATTTGATGAGGTTCTGTTTATGACAAAAAATATAAAAACCAAGGTACTGGCGGCAGTGGCACTGAGCGCCTTCCTGGCCGGCTGTAATAGCACCCAGGACGGCTATGCCGGAGCACATCCGGTACAGCGTACACAGACTAATGAAATGAACACCATAGTGTTTATCGACCACGCGCTGAACCGCACCGATATTACCCGTACGCCGTTCGGCGACCGCGTTCGCGATACCGTGAAAGTGACGCTGGATCGCAGCGGCATGCGTAATACTGAAACCGGGCAGCTGGAAGTCTGGACTACCATTCGCAACCGAACCGACTATGATTTACAGGTAGAAGGTAAAGCCATGTTTTTTGACGCGGATCAGGCGCCGCTGATGGACGAAAGCATGTGGCGGCGGGTGTATGTTCCTGCGAACGGTACCGCGGTTTATCGCGAAATGTCACTGAATAACCGCGCCCAGTATTTTCTGGTGGAGCTTAGAGAGGGTCGTTAATTATGAAACGGCAACTACGGGTTAACCGCTTAATCGCGGGTGTGGCCGCTGCGGCTGTCAGTATCGCCGCGCTGGCGCAGGATTCACCGGCGGGCAAGATGCTGTCCGATCCCTATTTCGATAAAGAGCGGGCCGCTGAAGTAGAACATATTACGATGCTGCGCATCGATGAGGCGACCTTCCGCAAGGCCTACGATGCGGCGGGTAAGCCCAAGCTGATCATGCTGGTCGGCGAGCCCTTCACTGATATGGTATCCGACTGGCACATGCACCGACGGTTGAATATTAACGCTACTGCCACCGGCACCGACGGCACCTTCGTGCCTGAGTCGCAGAGTGTGCAGGTGGGGGTGGAGAACCGTAGCTACGATATTCCGCGGCGCTCGCCGTTGCTGACACCGGCCCAGTGGGATGAGTACCAGCGCGGCTACCAGAGTACGTTGCTGAAATATGGTGTGCGCCTGGTCAACCGGGCGGTGGCCTTGCGGCTGCTTGATTCCGAGATTCGGGAAACCAGTAACCGCAACCCGCAGGATGACAGTCAGCGGCTGGAGATGGACATGCTACGCAAGCATTCCAAGCTCCTGATTGAAGTGTTGCCGTATCGTGAGCAGAAATACCAGTACGAGCCAATCGGTTATCAGCTGACCATGACCTCGCTGGAAGATGCCACCCTGCTGGCTGATGATCGGGTTGCGATTCCGGAAGCTTATAAAGAGTATCGGGCTGGCGCCTCCGGTTACAGTGAGCAACGGCCGCAGAATTTCGCCGGGGTTGAAGCCGGTGCCAGCGGCTACGATATCATTGAAAACCCTATTGAGATCTGGGCCGAACAAGGCAAGCTGGCGGCTGAAGCCACCCTGCAGCTGCTGTACGACAGATACCTGTAAGCGGTGCGTAAACCGGCCAGCGCAGGGATCACAGCGGGCTTTATTAGTATGCTGCTGATGGGCTGCTCAACCCTGAGCACCCCGTCAGCAGTTACCCTGGTTGACGGGGTATACTGGTCCCATCGTTATCAGGCCTATCTTGACGTTCAGGATCAAATCGCTACCCGTTATCAGTGGACTCCCGCTAGTTGCAATAAAGCGGCGGCAGGGCTGCTGCCAAAAGTGATGACGCCGGCCACAGCTGCCGGTCAGCACGACTGGGTCTACGCTGATTACCAGAGCATTCGTCTGCAGCGCCGTTCCGACGGTCTGCCGGTGGTGTTCATCCGCTCGCCGTTTTTGCCCGGCAACTGCCAGGTAAGCGCGGTCGAAACCGCGCAAACTAATCTCGACGCCTTAACCTTCAGTCTGGCCCAGTTCGGCCATCCGGTACCCTATAGTCAGCTATTACGCTGGCGTTACGAAGCCGGGCGGCTGGACACCGAGCTGCATGATTCGCCGCTGGCTGAAAGCCTGGCGTTGTTTCAACTACTGACAGCGGTGCTGGACCAGGGCGGCGACGAACATGCCTTTCTGCTATCCCGCGAGCTGCAGAATTACCATAGCGTCAGCACCTTTGCCGTGGGTGAGGCACAGCGCGCCCGGGCCCGCTTTGACCTGCTGCAACAGCTTAGCAGCAGCCGTCTGGCATCATCCTGTGAGCGGAAGATCTGGTGGGGGCTGTTACAAGATAATCGTTATTACCTGGGTGTGCTGAGTTTACAGGAATTATCCGACCAACCGAACTACGATGCGGCGGATCAGCGCTGCCTGGCTCAGGCGCTCGATGCTATCGCGGCAGATATGCGTAAGGCCGGACAACTACTGGGGCAGCCACCTGAGCTGCTGATTGATTTGCGTTATAACGAGGGGGGCAGCATGCTGCTGGCCAGTCAGCTGGCTGATAGCATTGCCTATAAAGAACAGCCGCTGGCGATTATTGGTGAACATGCGATCAAAGCATCGCCGCGGGCGGCCGATCTCAGTGGCTTGTATCAGGATGGCACCGTGCTGGTTACCGAAGTGACCGCCAGCGCTGCAGAACATCTGGCGCAGGCTTTACGGTTGCGCGGGCTGACCCTGAGCGGGCAGACCACCCGTGGCGCCTTTTCGCCAATCACGGTGCGAACCTTACCCAATGGCTGGATTATCGGTTTGTCGATGTACAGTGCTGATCAGGTGCGCGATGGCGCCAACAACCCCCTCCCCGAGAAGAAGGGGCTGACACCTGAGGTGCCGCTGCCGCTCGACGTATTATTTCCGGCAGCGACAATCGGCGAGCCTTAGTCCTTCGCTTCCGTCAGCTGGCTGTCAATCCAGTTGCGTACCTGTACCTCAAGCACATCCAGCGGAATACTGCCATTGCGCAGCACCACATGGTGGAACTCCCGTACGTCAAAATCTGCTCCCAGCGCATCTTCCGCTTCAGTGCGCAGACGCTTGATCAGAATCTCACCCAGTTTGTAAGACAGTGCCTGACCAGGCCAGGTAATATAACGGTCAATCTCGGTTCTGACATTGTGCAGGCTGAGTGCCGTATTGTCGGCCATAAACTCCATGGCCTGTTCCCGGCTCCAGCCCATCGCATGCATACCGGTATCTACAACCAGGCGAGCGGCGCGCCACATTTCAAAGCTCAGCCGACCAAAATTGCTGTATGGGTCCTGATACAGACCGGCTTCCAGGCCCAGCCACTCAGCATACAGCCCCCAGCCTTCACCAAAGGCCGAAATATAGGTCTGACGGCGGTAATCCGGAACGCCTTCCATCTCACGCGCCAGGGCGTTTTGCAGATGGTGACCGGGCATGGCTTCATGCAGTGTCAGGGCTTCCATTTCATACAGTGGACGACGATCCAGCGCATAGGTATTCACCCAGTAGAAGCTGGCGCGGTCATCCCGTCCGGTTCCGGCATAGCGGCCGGTGGTGTATTTCGGCGCAATTTCAGCTGGTACCGGAGCGATACCAAACGGCTGGCGCGGCAGCAGCTTAAATAACTTAGGCAACTCGCCGTCCATCTGTTTAGCGATATAGGCAGCTTCTTTGAGCAGCTCTTCGGCGGTTTCCGGATAGAACTGCGGGTCGGTACGCAGGAACGCAACGAATTCATCGAAGTCACCGTCAAAGCCGGTCATTTCAATCACGGTCAGCATTTCATGGCGGATGCGGGCGACTTCGGCCATGCCAATTTCATGGATTTGTTCAGGCGTTAAATCCAGAGTCGTGAAATGCCGGATCCGGTTCTGGTAGTACTCGCGGCCGTTGGGCAGGGCACTGGCGCCGACGTCATCACGACAGTTGGGCAGATAATCAGTTACCATAAATTCAAAGTAGTCCTGATAGGCACTGACAACGGTTTCATCAATCAGTTTATAAGCCTGCAACTGTAATGCCTGCCAGCGCTCGTCGTCCATAAAGTGGGGCTTGACCAGAAACGGCTGGTAGAAGGTACTCTCGGCCGGGTCCTGCACGATAAAGGCGGCAATGCTGTCTTCAAAGCCCTGCATGGCGGCCTTGGGCTGAGTATAACCCTGTTCCATACCCCGGCGCAGCCAGTCGGTCTGTTGCTGCATGTAGCGCGGTATGGTCGCCAGCCGTTGCAGGTAGTCGTCAAAGTCTTCCGGCTTGGCAAATACGGTGTTACGCACCATAAATGCCAGATTACTATGAAAGCCGCCTTCGGCATTGAGCGGCATCAGGTGTTCTTTATAATCGTAGCTGTCGACGTTATTCTTAATGCGATAGGTCAGCATCCGCAGGTTGATGCGGTTCTGCTCATTCAGTTGTTCTGCGGATATCGCCTGTAACTGCGCCAGCCAGTCGCGCTGTTCGTCCACGCGCGCCTGCAGGGCTTCGGGCGACATATCCGGTAATTCATTACCCTGACTGGTGCGCTGCTCCTGCAGGTTTTTCCAGATGCGGTCAGCCACTTCGGTGAACCGTTCGTCGGCGCTCTGGGCTGCAACTGTTGTCGATTGCGCCGCCGTCTGGTCGCCGGGACTGGCGGTACAGCCGCCCAGCAATGCCACCAGTGCCGCAGCACTGAGGGTGGTTTTAAAGGATAATGGTAAGCCCATAAAAACTCCGTATTTTTGTCGAATTATTCCGGGTAATTTTTGTTACACTGGATTCGCATTGTATGCAACCCGGGCGGCAACGCAAGCAGCTTGATTGAGGACGAAGTATGGCACGAGCACAAGGTGGAATCTACGCAGAGCCGAATCTACATGGTCTGACCTTGCTATTAAACGTGATGACCGATGATGTCGGCAGCGTGCGGCGTAAAATTGCCCGTATTCCGGCGATTATCGCCAATCTTGATGATCGCTTCTCCGAATCCATGCTCAACGGCTATGTGGCCGTCGGCAGTGACTACTGGGATATCCTGTATCCCGACCGCCGGCCGCTGCAACTTGCCGGCTTCCCGGAATTACGTGACGGCGACCGCCAGGCACCCCGACAGCCGGTAGATCTGCTGCTGAGCATCCGCTCGGATCGCTTTGATGTGAACTTTCAGAGCGCCCGCACGTTGCTTGAGTGGCTCGGCCACGATGTCGAACTACTGGAACAATTGCAGACCTTCCGCTTTATGGATGGCCGTGACCTGATGGGTTTTATTGACGCGCCGGATAACCCGCGGGGCCTGCGCCGGCGGCAGACGGCACTGATAAAAAGCGATGATGACCCTTATTTTCAGGGCGGCAGCTACCTGTTTGTGCAGAAATTCCGCCACGACCTGCGCCGCTGGGAGCAGTTAAATACTGAAATTCAGGAACATGTGTTCGGGCGCCAGAAGATTAGCGGTGAGCGCATCAGTGAAGCGGTACTGAGCATGGTCACTCATACCCAGAAAGCGCGACTGGTTGGTAGTGAAGGTGAACCGCTGGCTATCTTGCGGCAGAATATGCCGTGGGGGAACTTGCGCGAGCAGGGGCTGCTGGGAATGTACTTCGCGGCCGACCCGACGCAGATGATTTACTGGCTGAAACAACGTTATATCGCCGATCAGCAGGGCGACTACGACCCGCTGCTGGACTACACCGAAGCGGTCAGCAATGCGGCCTATTTTGTACCCTCGATCGATTTTCTCGAAGCCAACGGCTAGACGTTCTCGAACAGCTCTTTGACTTTCTGCAGGGTGTAATCAATTTCAGAGACTTTCAGCGGCGCAATAAAAATGGTGTCGTCGCCGGCAATAGTGCCCAGGACCCCTTCTTTTTTACCCACTGAATCGAGCAAGCGGGCAATTAACTGCGCCGCACCTGGCGTCGTGCGGATAATCACCATCACATCATTATGCTGAATATCCAGTACCAATTGGGTTAATGGTGCCCGGGTAGAGGGAATGCCCAGTTCGGCCGGCAGGCAGTAGACCATTTCCTGACGCGCGTTACGGGTGCGCACAGCGCCATATTTACTCAGCAGCCGCGACACTTTTGACTGGCTGATGTTGGTAAAACCTCTGGCTTTCAGGGCATCGACGATGTCGGCCTGAGACCCATAAGCTTCTTCATTGAGCAGTTCTTTAAAGGCTTCAATTAAGGTGCCGTTCTTATTGTCAGACATAACTGTTCCTGTACAAAAATGGTCACACCGGAGGCATTGCGCCAGTGTACATGATTTGTTTTCCAGCGCCTAGCCACGGGGGTCTCGGTTGTAATTCGGGCCTGATTGGAGTAAAGTTTTCGACCTGCAATTTCCTCATATAAACTGGATGGAGTCTGAGATGAAAGTTACTGTATTAGGTGCCGCTGGCGGTATCGGCCAAGCACTGTCACTGCTTTTAAAAACCCAATTACCTGCTGGCTCTGACCTGGCGCTGTATGATGTCGCGCCGGTAGTACCAGGTGTTGCTGTTGATCTCAGCCACATCCCGACTGCAGTCAGTGTGAAAGGCTATGGTAAAGAAGACCTGGCACCGGCACTGGTTGGCGCTGATGTCGTCCTGATTCCTGCCGGTGTGCCGCGTAAGCCCGGTATGGACCGTTCAGATCTGTTCAATATCAATGCCGGTATCATCGCCGACCTGATTGAAGCCATTGCTGATAATTGCCCGGATGCCTGTATCGGTGTGATCACCAACCCGGTCAACACCACGGTGCCAATCGCTGCTGAAGTGCTGAAGAAAAAAGGCGTTTACAACAAGCGTAAATTATTCGGCGTAACCACGCTGGATGTGATCCGCTCAGAAACCTTTATCGCAGAACTGCGCTCGATGGACCCGGCCAATGTTGATGTGAAAGTAATTGGCGGCCACAGCGGCACCACCATTCTGCCATTACTGTCGCAGGTTGAAGGCGTGACCTTATCTGACGAAGAAATCGAAAACCTGACCCATCGTATCCAGAATGCCGGTACTGAAGTGGTTGAAGCCAAAGCCGGTGGCGGCTCTGCGACCTTATCTATGGGGCAGGCCGCAGCGCGTTTCTGTCTGTCACTGGTGCGTGGCCTGCAGGGCGACACCAGCGTCGTTGAATGTACTTATGTTGAAGGCGATGGCAGCGATGCGAAATTCTTTGCCCAGCCCGTACGCCTTGGTCCAAACGGCGTGGAAGAAATCCTGTCGTATGGCAAACTGAGCGGCAAAGAAGAAAAAGCCAAAGCGGATATGCTCGACGGCCTGAAGAAAGATATTCAGACTGGCGTGGACTTTGTTAAATAACAGGAACCTATCCGTTAATTAAAGGTTGACCTGCTAAGCGCCGGGAGTGATGATAAGCATCATCCCGGCGTTTTTCTTTGGTGGAGCCATAAATTCAGATGTCTCTGGTCAGTACGTTCACCGGCAAGTCCAGGCTGCCGCTGAACAGAGCTAAATTAGTCCCCGTAGTCGTTCTCAGCTTGCTGATGATCGGCCTCTTCTATATTGCTTCCGGTTGGTTTGAAGTGCTGGTGTTTGAGCGCAACCAGGTGGAGCAGGGGCAATGGTGGCGGCTATTGAGCGCGCAGCTGGTTCACTTTGATCAGCCTCATCTGTGGCTCAATGTGCTGGGGCTCTGGCTCTGGTGGCTATTGTTTATCGAATACCTGCCACACTGGCGCACCTGGCTCTGGCTGCTGCCGGTGATGCTGATAAGCAGTCTCGGGCATCTGCTCGGTGAGCCTGAAATCACTTACTACGCCGGTTTCTCCGGCACCCTCTATGGTTTATTTGCTTACGGTAGTACCCGGGACATTTTAGCTGGCAGGTATTCGGGCTGGCTGATCCTGGTGGCGATTCTCGGTAAAAACATCTACGACCTGTTTTATGTGCCGGTCAGCAGCGAGATCGCGGTGCCCGCGCACCTGGCCGGGATCGCCGCCGGTGCGGTCATTGCCATGCTGTTACACCGGGGAAATACGCTGGATGATTAAAGCCGCAGCGATCCGCTACCCTTTCGCGTGCGTTTTCCTGTACAATCTCAGGCTCCTGTCCACAGCCAGCAAGTAGTTATGAAGTTACCTGAAATCAATACGCTGATGGCAGACGATATGACCGGTGTGAACCAGTTAATCGCTGCCCAACTGCAGTCTGATGTCGCGCTGATCAATCAACTTGGACTTTATATCGTCAACAGTGGCGGTAAGCGTCTGCGCCCCTTGCTGGCAGTTACTGCTGCGCGGGCGGCGGGCTATGATGGTAAAGATCATCGCACCTTAGCCACCATCATTGAATTTATTCATACTGCTACCTTATTGCACGATGATGTGGTGGACGCGTCAGAAATGAGGCGCGGGCAGGAAACTGCCAATGCCGTGTTTGGTAATGAAGCCAGCGTGCTGGTGGGGGATTTCCTCTATACCCGCGCGTTTCAGCTGATGGTGACCCTGGATTCGATCAAGGTCATGCGCATTCTGGCAGATGCCACCAATGTGATTTCCGAAGGCGAAGTATTGCAGTTAATGAATTGCAATGACCCTGATACCAGTGAAAGCAGCTACTTTAATGTGATTTACGGTAAAACCGGTAAGTTATTTGAAGCCGCTACCCAGCTGGGTGCGGTACTGGCGGGCCAGCCGGAACAGATGGAAGCAGCGCTGGCGGCTTATGGTCGCCATCTGGGCACGGCCTTTCAGCTGGTTGATGACTTGCTCGACTACACTGCCGACAGCGAAACCATGGGTAAGCAGGCTGGTGATGACCTGGCCGAAGGCAAGCCGACGCTGCCGCTGCTCTACGCGATGTGGAACGGTGATGACACCGAGCAGCAGCTGATTCGCCAGGCCATCGAAGAGGGTGATGGCCGCGATAAACTGCAGACCATTCTCACCGCCATGCGTCGCACCGGCGCCCTCGATTACACCCGCGAGCGCGCGCTGGCCGAAGCCCGCCTGGCGCAGCAGCAGCTGCAGGCCCTGCCGGCCAGCCAATACCGCGATGCCCTGCACGCCCTCGCCGATATCGCCGTGGACCGAATTGGGTAGCCCGTGGTTCTACCACGGGTAAAACCCGAACCTTCGCACCAAACCTTTACCCGTGGTAGAACCACGGGCTACAATCGCGATCTACCCCTTTACTCGGGCTGTCGATTCGCCTATAATTCGCGCCCTGATTTAAATATTAAGCTGCCCTAGCGGGCAAATCGGAGAAAACCTATGTACGCAGTATTCCAAAGTGGCGGTAAGCAGCACCGTGTGTCTGAAGGCCAAATCGTCCGCCTGGAAAAGCTGGAGCAAGCCACTGGTGAAGTGGTTGAGTTCGACCAGGTATTAATGGTGTCGAACGGTGACGACGTGAAAATCGGCGCACCTTTTGTTTCTGGTGGCTCTGTTAAAGCGGAAATTGTTAATCATGGTCGTGCCGACAAAGTGAACATTATTAAGTTCCGTCGTCGTAAGCACTCGATGAAGCAACAAGGTCATCGTCAGTGGTTCACCGAAGTGAAAATCACTGGCATTAACGGTTAATTGAAGGAGTAACGACACATGGCACACAAAAAAGCTGGTGGTTCAACTCGTAACGGTCGTGACTCAGAGAGTAAACGTCTGGGTGTAAAACGCTTTGGTGGTGAGTCTGTATTAGCAGGCAGCATCATCGTTCGTCAACGCGGAACTCGTTTCCACGCTGGTGACAACGTTGGCCTGGGCCGTGACCACACATTATTTGCCCTCACCGATGGTAAAGTTTCTTTTGCGGAAAAAGGTCCTAAAAGCCGCAAATACGTTAGTATCGTTACTGAATAAAACTCAGTTTTCGCACTAACGAAGAATAAGAAACCCCGTCCGGTGTGACGGGGTTTTTTCATGTAAGCAGGTAGGTAATCATGAAGTTTGTAGATGAAGTCGAAATTCGCGTTGAAGCAGGCGACGGCGGTAATGGCTGCGTTGGTTTCCGGCGTGAAAAATATATCCCCAAAGGCGGTCCCGATGGCGGCGATGGTGGTGATGGTGGCGACGTTTATCTGGAAGCAGACGAAAACATAAACACCCTGATTACCTATCGTTTTGATCGTATTCACCGCGCCCAGCGTGGGCAGAACGGTATGGGTAAAAACTGTACCGGTCGTCGCGGCGACGATATCGTACTGAGAGTGCCGGTCGGCACCCGTGCCACTGATGTGGAAACCGGCGAAGTCATCGGCGATCTGACCCGTCATGGCATGCGTCGCATGGTGGCCAAAGGGGGCTTCCACGGTTTAGGCAACACCCGCTTTAAAAGCAGTACCAACCGCGCGCCACGGCAAAAAACTGACGGCACACCGGGTGAAATCCGTAACCTGAAGATGGAACTGATGCTGTTGGCCGATGTGGGCTTGCTGGGTATGCCAAATGCCGGCAAATCAACCTTTATCCGTTCGGTATCCGCGGCCAAGCCAAAAGTTGCTGACTACCCGTTTACCACCCTGGTGCCAAACCTGGGCGTGGTGCAACCGGTGCCGCACGCCAGCTTCGTCATTGCCGATATTCCCGGCCTGATTGAAGGTGCCGCTGAAGGCGCTGGTCTGGGTATTCGCTTCCTGAAGCACCTGGAGCGTTGCCGTTTGTTATTGCACCTGGTTGACCTGGCGCCTTATGATAATAGCGACCCTGCGGTGCAGGCGGTGACCATAGTGCAGGAACTGGAAAAATACAATCCGGCACTGGCGGCCAAGCCGCGCTGGCTGGTGGTTAACAAAGTCGACTTGCTGAGCGAAGAAGAAATCGCCACCCGTATTGAGGAAGTGAAAGCCGCCCTCAACTGGGATGGTCCGGTGTATCAGATTGCTGCGATCAGCAAGCAGGGCACTGATCTGCTGTGTAAAGAGATCATGACCTACATCGAACAGCAGCCCCAGCAGACGCCGGAAGAGATGGAAGAAGAAGCCAAAGCCGGCGCTGAATTCAAATGGGATGATTACCATACCCAGCAGATGGGCGAGGCCGCGTCTGAAGATGAAGATGACGACGATGATGACGATTTCGACGAAGATGATTATGATGTCGAGGTTGTCTACAAGAAATAGTCCGGCAAAGGAAAACAGGCAGATATGATTATTTCTCTGGTTGCCGCTATGGCCAAAAATCGCGTTATCGGTAAGGACGGCAAGATGCCCTGGCATCTGCCGGCCGAGCTGCAGTACTTCAAACGTATTACTATGGGTAAGCCGGTGGTCATGGGTCGCACGACCTATGAATCCGTCGGCCGGCCGCTGCCCGGCCGCACCAATATTGTTCTCAGTCGTTCGTACCAACAACCCTACAAAGACGATCAGGGCGTGATCTGGGTGAGCAGCCCTGAGCAGGCAATGAAAGTAGCAGGTGACGTTGATGAACTGATGATTATCGGTGGTGGTCACATTTATGCTGAGTTTTTGCCGCTGGCCGATAAGTTGTATGTTAGCGAAATCGACCTGGACACCCCCGGCGATACCTACTTCCCCGACTACCATAAGCAGGGTGCCTGGCAGTTGCTGGACTCATCCGAGTACCCGGCTGACGATAAAAACCCGCACAAATTCAAAGCATTAATCTATCAGCGTCAGCATTGATTAGCACAAAGGTAAAGAAAAAGTAACCAGCCCGGCATTTGTAACATTTTATTCCGTTGCGGGCAGGGAACCGCAGTTGTACCATTGCTTTCGTTAATTTAAACAAACGAGGTTGATGGTTAATGTCCCCCTTCGTTGCCCGTTGCATGCTTTTGCTTGCAGCTATTGGAACCTTACTACCAATAACACCGGTCAGTGCCCAGGCGCTGTCGGGTACGGATGAACTTGCGCTGGTATTCTGCACCTATGTGCGGGATAACGACAGCAATCGCCTGCGCAGCAAGCTACGGGCTGAGCGCTTGCGTATGCGCGACATCTATTCCAGCGTCCGTTGTAACGATAGTTCCTTGATTCAGTTTGCGCTTCGCCATAAATCCTACGATATCGGACGCTACATTGCCTCCAGCGTTGAACCAGAAGATATTCAGGCCTCGGGGGATTACGAATGGGCGCGGCAGCACCAGCTACTCGATAACCCTATCGGCCAGGTGCTCCGGGCCAGACTCACGCAATAAGTAACTTAATTTTTCGTTACAGTTTACATCTTTTTAATCTCTTTTCTACGCGGTACACTATGGCCCATTGTTAGACTTGGATAACAACCTATGAAGCCGATAGCTATGCCCCTTACCCGCCTGTTTACTGGCAGTCTGTTGCTGTTACTTGCCTCGTCCGCGGTGGCGGAGCCGCAAAACGCCCGGCTGACGCAACTTGAAGGTTGCTACCTTGATGGTATCGAAGAACGCGTTCAGTGTGGCTCGTTGCAGGTGCCAGAGAATTATGACCAGCCCGAAGGCCGTACTATCGCCATTAACTTTGCGGTATTGCCGGCAATCAGTGAAAGTAAGGCCGCGGATCCATTACTGATTCTGGCTGGCGGCCCGGGTCAGGCGGCGACCGAACTGGCGCCCATGATCGACCGCATCTTTAAAGATGTCCGCCGGCAGCGCGATATCCTGTTAATCGACCAGCGTGGTACCGGCAAATCCAATCCGCTGAGTTGTGAACTGAATCATGTCGAAGAGCTGGTTAAGGCCGATGATGATGTGGAACTGGCACAGATGGCATCCGACTGCGCCAGCAAATATACGCAGGTGGATCTCACCCAGTATCATACCGTAAATGCCATCCGTGACTTTGAAGCGGTTCGCGCGGCCCTGGGCTATCCTCAGGTTAATCTGTATGGCGGTTCTTACGGCAGCCGCGCCGGTCTGGTCTATATGCGTGAAGCGCCGGCGTCGGTGCGCAGCGCGATACTCGATGCGGTCGCGCCGCCACAGGTGGTGGTGGGGCCCTTTGGCCAGCATGGCGCGGATTCATTTGAAATTCTGCTCGCTAACTGCGCTGCGCAGCAAAGCTGTGATCAAACCTTTCCGGCGCTCGAGCAGACTTATCTGGAGACCGTGGCCCGGCTTGAACAGGAGCCGGTAGCGCTGACTGTGCCGGATCCGCTGAGCAATCAGCCCATCGAGATTCTGATCACCGCCGGACGTTTTACCTCGGTGATGCGGGTGGGCCTGTACCATCCCTCGACGCGAAAAATGCTGCCTTTTGTCATCCAGCAGACCGCCGCGGAAAATTACACCCCCCTGATTGGCCTGCTGGGTAGTACCCTGGCGCAGTCGCAGATGTATATGGGGCTGACCCTGTCGGTGCTGTGCAGTGAAGATCTGCCGCGGGCCACCCCGGAACTGCTTGAAGCCGATGCCGCGAATAACTTTATCGGTGGCCGCACCGGCGAAGCTTTTGTCGAAATGTGTTCGGTCTGGCCTCAGGCTGAGCGCCCGGACAGTTGGTTTGACCCTGTGGTCAGCGAGATACCGGCACTATTACTGTCCGGTGCCTCCGATCCTGTCACGCCGCCTGCCTGGGGCGAGCTGGCAGCCGCAACCTTAAGCAATAGCCGCCACCTGATCGCCAACCATGGTGCGCACACCATCGCCGGCCATACCTGCGCCAATAAGCTGGCGGCGACTTTTATCGATACGCTGAACTTCAGTACGCTGGACGCGACCTGTCTGCAGCGCGAACAACCTGCCCCCTTTATCCTGAACAGTAACGGCAAAGGGCTATGAGGAACGCACTATGATTGAAGTCAAATCCCTGCATAAGACCTTTAGCAAGGTTATCGCCCTTGACGGTCTGAGTTTTTCTGCTCCTGAAGGGCAGATCACCGGCTTACTCGGCCCCAACGGCGCCGGCAAAACCACCTGCCTGCGTACCATTTACGGTCTGCTGCGCGCTGACAGCGGTCAGGCCCTGATTGATGGCGTGGATGCTAACCTGAACCCGCTGCAGGCGCGGCGGCATATTGGGATCTTTCCTGATAAGTTCGGGCTGTACGAGCGCCTGACCGCGCGCGAGCAGGTGGCCTACTTTGCCACCTTGCATGGCATGAAAGGTGAACACCGGGACCAAGCCGTCGCCGAAGTGCTCAAGCGCCTGGATATGGATGCCATCGCTGACCGCCGTGCCCAGGGCTTTTCCCAGGGCCAGCGGATGAAAGTGGCACTGGCCCAGGCCATTGTCCATCAGCCCAAACATCTGATACTGGATGAACCCAGCCGCGGGCTCGATGTGATGAGCACCCGGGTATTGCGCGATCTCTTGCGCGAACTACGCCAGCAGGGCACCAGTATTTTGTTTTCCAGCCACGTGATGCAGGAGGTCGCTGCCTTATGTGATCAGGTGGTTGTTATTGCTAAAGGCAAGGTTGCCGCACAAGGTACCACGGAAGAGCTCTGTGAACTCACAGGCGAAACGGCGTTAGAAGAAGCCTTTGTGAAAATAATTGGCACCGACGAGGGCATTGCCGCATGAGTAATCCGATTTCCATAGTCTGGCGCAAAGAACTGAAAGACGCGCTGCGTGATAAACGATCGGTGATGGCGGCTATGTCGTACGCCTTCTTCGGACCGCTGCTGATGGCGGTCGCTTTTTATGTGTTGATAAGCCAGCTGACTGACGAAAGCGATGTTGAAATTGACATCAAGGGCGCTGAACATGCGCCGGCACTAATCCAGCATCTGCAGGATCAAGGCATCGTTGAGCGCACCAAGCCCTGGCCCGCTGGCCAGCAGCCAATTATTCTGGAAATTGCCGGTCACTGGGATGAGCATATTGCCTCGGCGCAGCCAGCTGAAGTGATTTTGCGGGCTGACTTCTCGGCGCAGAAACAGCGTACTGAAATCCGGCGCGTAGAGCAGGCCGTCAGCAGTTATAGTCGTCAACTGGGCTACATCCGCCTGCAGATGCGCGGGCTGGCTCCACAACTGATCACGGCCATTGATCTGGTCAAGCAGGACACCGCGACTAAAGGTTCGAGAGCGGCCATTCTGATGGGCAGTGTGCTGATTTTTATGCTGCTGTCGGTGTTCTTCTCGGGCATGAACGTGGCGATTGATATCAGCGCCGGTGAACGCGAACGCAACTCGCTGGAGTTACTGTTATCGCAGCCGCTCAGTAGTCATCAACTGGTGTGGGGTAAGGCGCTGGCAGCCAGCTGTTTCGCTATTTTTGGCGGCATTCTGAGCGTGATCCTGATCCCCATTATCTTCCGCTTCCTGCCGCTGCATAATATTGGCATCAGCGTGGTGCTGGAGTGGCCGATGTTGCTGCTGATCATGGTGTTGCTGGCGCCACTGGCGCTGTTCGCCACGGCGCTGCAGCTGTTTGTGTCGTTCCGGGCAAAAAGCTTCAAAGAAGCCCAGACCTACATCTCGTTTTTGCTGATGGTGCCCATGCTGGCAGTTTTCGGAGTGGAATTCTCGCGGCTGAAGAATCAAATCCTCTATTACCTGCCGCTGACCGGCCAGCATCAGGCGCTGCTCGATATTATCAAAGGCGAAACCCTGCAGTGGCTGCCGATGCTGATTAGCGGGCTCTTTACCATCGCGGTCTCGATGTTGCTGCTGCGACTGATTGGCCGCATGCTGAACAGCGAGAAAGTGGTATTCGGTTTATAAGCCTGGCTTACAGGCCGGTGCGCCAGCGGGCATACTGATAGTAAGCCTGTTGGCCCAGCCGCCGTAACCCGGGCAACGGAAAGCGTGGTAACGGCGACTGGTAAAACGGCAGGGCAGGTAATTGCTCGCCCATCGCCAGTTGTGCCACCCGCACCCCCGCCAGCTGGCTGAACGTCACGCCCGCACCGCAGTAACCCATACTGGTAAAAACGCCCGCCGCCGGCGAATAGATCCGCGGATAATCATCCAGCGCTACACTGATCCAGCCACTCCAGAAATAGGCCGGTTGCTCAGCGGCCAGCGCGCTCAGTTGCGGAAAGGTCGCCGCCAGGCCCTGTAATAAATGCCGGGCATAACGTGGTTTATTTGCATCCTTGCCATGAATAGCGCCGCGCCCGCCAAATAACAGCCGGCCATCAGGTAACAGCCGGAAATAATACTTCAGCAAGCGGGTATCCATCACCAGCTCCGCCGGGCTCAGGCCGGTGGCAGCAAGCTCGCTGGCAGTAAGCGGGCGGGTTACCAGTACACTCGAGAGCACCGGCAGGCTGCGGCCGTGTACGGCGGTGTGCAGGTGATTCGGTGTATAGCCGTTGGTTGCCAGAATCACTTTACCGGCGCGAATGCTGCCACGCGGCGTCTGCAATACCTGTTCAGTACCCTGCTGCTGCCAGCTGGTCACCGGCGTATCCGCCAGCAAACGGCTACCGGCCGCCACCGCCTGACGGGCGACGCTGGCAGCGACCAGCAGCGGATTGATGCCAAAGCTTTGCGGAAAGTGAATAGCCGCAAAAGCTTGCGGGCTGCGCACCCGCTGCTGCAGTTCGTCGCGCTCAAGCCAGCGGGTGTCGGGCTCGAAGGTCCGCAGTTGCTGGTACTGCTGATAAAGGCCGGCTACGGCACCCGCTTTATGAGCGATTTTCAGATAGCCGCCGCGTTGCACCTGAGCCTGTTCGGGGCAGGCCTGCAGATGGCGCTCAAGGCGGCCAAAGGCTTGCTGGTATTCAGCCCGGATCCCCATCGCCACGTCGGTACTGAAGCGTTCGGCCCAGCCGGCATAACCCAGCCGGCCGGTACCCGGCATCGCAAAGCCGGCATTACGCGTAGAGCAGCCCCAGCCGGGCTGATTAGCCTCCAGCACCACCACCTGTTGCTGATAGCGCTCGGACAGCTCCAGCGCCGCGTTCAGGCCGGTATAACCGGCACCAATCACCACCACATCAGCGCGCTCAGGTAATTCAGTATGGGTTACCGGCCACTCGGGTTGGCTATGCTGCTGCCAATAACTCGCCGCGGCCGGTTGACCGGGACCAGGGCAAGCATCGTGCAGCGGATCGTACATGGGGATACCTGAGAGGTTAATAGTTATCGAAAGGAAGAATCATCTCGCCGGCGGTACAGTGGCAGATGCCATCGCAGACCAGACAATGATAGCCGTCGTTTACCGAAATCTCGTACCAGCGCCCGGGGTGCTCTGTGATCAGCTGACCGCCGCAGCGGCTGAAATACGAAAAGGCACTGTTGTTGGGGCTTTCCATCCAGATATGGGCCAGACCGGCACGACAACCCAGTTGCTTAGCAGCACCTATGGATCGTTCCAGCAGGTTGCGGCCAATACCGGCACCGCGGATGTTGGCATCAACAGCAGCACATTTAAAATAACACATGGCTTCAGCAGGTACCGGCCAGGCCGACGGTGTGCAGTACCTATCGATATCCCATTTACCGGGCGCGAAAGTCAGGCGTACGCCCACCAGTTGCTCACCGGCAAAGGCCAGCCAATTGAGGTTCACGCCATTGAGCTGGCCGCGTTCCAGATAATCAGCAAAATTCGTCCCGGTAAGGTAATTGGCACCATGTACCTCGTTTGCCAATACAATTACGGCCGCTTCGTCAGCGGCCGTAAGTTCCCGGTAGTGAATCGAATCAGTAGCGGTATTCATCCGTTTTAAATGGTCCTTCAACAGCGACATCAATGTAGTCGGCCTGTTCTTCGGTCAGCTTGGTAATGACGCCGCCGAACCCTTGTACCATATATTTGGCGACTTCTTCATCCAGGTGCTTAGGTAATACATCCACCCGCAGCAGTTCGATCTGCTCGGCTTTATCAAGCTTGGCGTAACCTTGCTGGAACAGATGCATCTGCGCCAGTACCTGGTTGGCAAACGAGCCATCCATGATCCGGCTGGGGTGACCAGTAGCGTTACCCAGGTTCACCAGGCGGCCTTCGGACAGCAACAGCAGGTAATCGTGTTCATCGTCGCTGCGGTGAATTTTGTGTACCTGTGGCTTCACTTCATCCCAGCGCCAGTTCTTGCGCATAAAGGCGGTGTCGATTTCGTTATCAAAGTGGCCGATGTTACAAACCACGGCGGTTTTCTTCAGTGCTGCCAGCATGTAACGGTCACAGACGTTGACGTTACCTGTGGTGGTCACGATCAGATCGATGGTGCCCAGCAGCTCTTTGTTGATGCCTTCTTCGCTCTTGGTGTTCACACCGTTACGATAAGGAGACACCACTTCGTAGCCGTCCATACAGGCCTGCATGGCACAGATTGGGTCAATCTCGCTGATCTTCACGATCATGCCTTCCTGGCGCAAACTTGCGGCGGAACCTTTACCCACATCACCGTAACCCACAACCAGGGCTTTTTTGCCCGACAGCAGGTGATCGGTGCCACGCTTGATGGCATCGTTCAGGGAATGGCGGCAACCGTATTTGTTGTCGTTCTTCGATTTAGTGACTGAGTCGTTGACGTTGATGGCAGGGACGCGCAGGGTGCCGTTTTCCAGCATCTTCAGCAGGCGGTGCACACCGGTGGTGGTTTCTTCAGTGATGCCATGCACGTTATCCAGCATTCGTGGATATTTGTCGTGGATCAGCAGGGTCAGATCGCCACCGTCGTCGAGGATCATATTGGCATCCCACAGCTCGCCGTCTTTGTGGCAAGTCTGCTCCAGACACCATTCATACTCTTCTTCGGTTTCGCCTTTCCAGGCGAATACCGGCACCCCGGCAGCCGCCATCGCCGCGGCAGCGTGATCCTGAGTCGAGAAAATATTACACGAAGACCAGCGCACTTCCGCGCCCAACTCCAGCAGGGTTTCAATCAGTACCGCAGTCTGGATGGTCATGTGAATACAGCCGATGATTTTAGCGCCTGACAGCGGCTTGCTGTCAGCGTATTTACGGCGAATAGTCATCAGTGCCGGCATCTCAGATTCGGCAATATAAATTTCTTTGCGACCCCAGTCAGCCAGGCCGATATCGGCTACTTTGTAATCTTGTGATTTGTTCATCTATACGCCTCGCGTGTCGTTTTTAAAATTGAAATTCCGGCTCATGCTGCATACGGATCAGCAACTGTTGCTGCTGATCGGCGCTTAAGCGCGGACCGAACTCAGTGACGATCTGTGCCGCGGCATGGCTGGCTAGCAGGCCACAGGCCGCCAGCGGATAATTACGGGTGAGACCAAACATCATGGCTCCGGCAAACATATCACCAGCGCCGTTGGTATCCACCGCTTTCACTTTGATACCGGGTACCGCCACCTGGCGGGTGCCGTCGCCCAGCAGGGCGCCATCTTTACCCAAAGTAATAGCAACCAGCCCGGCGCGCTGCTGCAGTTGCTGCAAGGCTTCCTGCACATCGTCGGTGCCGGTCAGAATACGGGCTTCTTCCTGATTACAGAACATCACGTCGACGCCGCCTTCCAGAATCGCTTCAATGCCGTCCCGGAAGTATTTAACCATAGCAGGATCTGAGCAGGTCATAGCGATTTTGGTGCCATTTGCGCGCGCCACTTCTTTGGCGCGGGCTATTGCCTGCAGGGCAATCGGCGAGGTGACCAGGTAGCCTTCAATATACAGATACTCGGCACGGGCAATGGCGTCTTCATCGAGCTCATCGGTCGACAGATCAGCGGTGATACCCAGATAGGTACGCATGGTCCGTTCAGCGTCCGGCGTAACCATCACCAGACAGCGGCCGGTTTTGCCTTCATGCTTACAGCTGCCGGTATTGGTGGTGATGCCAACCCGCTCCAGATCGTTGCAGTAAAAGTCGCCGGCATCATCATCAGCAACTTTGCAGCAGTAGAAGGCTTTGCCCCCGAACTGGCTGAAACCAACCAGTGAATTGGCAGCGGAACCGCCACCGGATTGCTTCTTCAGTTCGCCACGGCGGCTCAGTTCGGCAATCAGCTTTTCCTGCTCGGCATCTTCAATCAGCGTCATCATGCCTTTTTCGATCTGATGCTGCAGCAGAAAGTCGTCAGTAACTTCAAATTCCTGGTCGACCAGCGCGTTGCCGATGCCAACTATATCTATTGATTCCATAAGTACCTAACGCAAAGAAAATCCGGCCGCACAGTATACAGCAGCCGCAATTATAGGTCGACTAATCAGGGCTGAAAGCCGCCGGGAACGCCTTTGGTAGCGATGCTCACGGCATCGTGGGCGTGCAGCGATTCGTAATGATTTACCCGAATCCAGAAATCAAAAAACTGCGACTGGTGGCTCAGCATGAACTTCAGGCGGCGGGCCGCATCTTCACAGAACATCAGGTTCTGGCCGTTGAGTCGTGCGAATTCCTGTTCATCTTCACGTTTGACCGCAGCCTGAACCGGGGTTTGCAATGCTTCTTCAATGGCGTCAACCAGATGAATGATCGGCAGCTCGTTGAGATCATCGCTAAGCAGAACCTTGACTTCAGCGACCGAGCGCTGGCTGTGGGGCGTCGCTATGATGCCCTGAGTAGTGCCTAACCAGCGGTGCACGGTTTCGGCGTCCACTTCAGCATCGGTACCAAACTGGCCGGCGAAGGCATCCTGAATCAGCTGCCGCGCCAGCGCCGCTGAGCAGGGACAGGTGGATGAATAAGGCACATCGACACCTAGCTGCAATGCCAGCTTGCCGTTATCATAGCGGCCGACTAAAGTTATAGGGTAGGCTTTCCAGCCGGGCTTCTTGCTTACCAGCGCTTTGCGGCGCAGATGGTAATCAAAGCTGAATTTTACATAGGCCTGGTCGGCGAGACCGTCATGACTATCAATAAAGTCATGCAGTAATTTGCGCAATGAGTCGTGATTGAGTACGTCGTTGTTGGATAAATCTTCCAGTAACAGGTACAGCCGGGACATATGAATGCCCTTGGCTTTGGGATCGGTAAGATTCACAAAAGCATCAATGCGCGCACTGACCGGGCGTTCAGGTTCGTTGGCAGCTCCGACAACCAGCGGCATTTCAATGTTACTCATGCCAACCCAGTCCAGCGCGCCCTCAGTTTGGGCAAGGGTCTGATTGGCGATATCTGGCATTAACGTCGGTGTGGCTATTGGCATCAAATACGGCTCCAAAGCGTTACTAAAAAATTAGGACGACTACCCAAAAATGGGGCATTAGTATACAAGAATTAACTCGATTACGGTAGTTTGCCATATCGGGTTCAATATGTAGGCAAAAGAATTTCGATTGTACCGTTCGAAAAAGTACAGGGAACGCATTATTCAGGAAGCTTTTTATGACAAATACAATCTCAGATACCCCGCCAGACGACATGCTGGATGAAAAACTGCTGGAGCAATATGCCGAGCTGATGGGCGCCCAGGGGGTGACTGAAATGTACGACACCTTCGCTGACAATATCGATGGTTATTTAGATCTGATGCGGCGGGTTATCGGCGAGCGTGACTATACGGAAACGAAACGTCAGGCTCATAAAATAAAAGGTGCCTGCCGATCGATTGGCCTTAAAGAGCTGGCCAGACGGATGGAATACTTAGAGCGGGAAAGCTGGGACTGGGATGACGCAAGTGAAATTCTGGAGCAGTGGGCAACTGAGTTGCCCCTGCACCAGCTTCATTTAAAACGGTGGTTAAACGCCCGGAGTATTTAACGAGGGCTGTTCAAGGTGGCGGATAGTCACATCACCAACAAAACGATAGCCTTCACCGTGGATTGTGGTGATCAGATTCGGCGAATCAGAATAAGCCTCGAAGTGACGGCGAATACGACGAATCGCGACGTCTACCGTACGATCAGCCGGACGCAGTTCACGATCCAGCATTTTCTTCACCAGGGTTTCGCGGTCCAGGATCTTGCCGGGATTGGTCAGGAACAGCTCCATGGCCCGGTATTCACTTTTCGGTAACCGGAACATTTTCCCTTCAGGAGAAAACAGGCAGCGGCTGTCGCTTTCCAGACGCCAGTTATTGAATTCGTAAACCACACTGTCATGGCCAACGGTTTTTTGCTGGCTTTTGATGGCTTCAATCCGGCGATACAGGTTACGGACCCGGATCAGCAGCTCTTTCGGATTATAAGGTTTGATCAGATAATCGTCGGCGCCCAGTTCCAGTGCCAGTAAACGATCTTCTTCAGCATCGCGGCCGGTCAGAAAGATCAGACCGATATTCTCGTTTTCACGCAAGCTTTCTGCCAGCTCTATACCGCTTTTACCCGGCAGGTTGACATCCATAATAACCAGGTCGACCTGCTGACGGGCCATGATGCGTTGCATCTGCATCCCATCGGCGGCATCAAACACGTCATAGCCTTCCTGCTGGAACAGACGCGTCAGGGTGTTGCGGGTTACGACTTCATCTTCGACAATTAGTAATCTGGCGCTCATATAGGGTGTTCCGGTATCTCTTAACATATGTTGCAATATAGTGATAAATGGTAGTGTAGCATGGGTTTAAAATTAATGGGTGAATTTCGTGCAGTATTTTATGACGAATTAACCTGAATTTAGTTCCGTTTATCGCATCCCTGGGCCGGGAACCGGATAACGAACGTGGTGCCACCCTCGCGCGAACTGCGCATGTCGATCCGGCCGTCCAGAACCTGGGTGACCAGATTATAAACCAGATGCAAACCCAGCCCGGCGGCGCCAGTACCCCGTTTGGTGGTAATAAAGGGGTCAAAAGCACGGCGCCCGAGATCTTCGGGAATACCCACACCATCATCCTGGTAGGTTAGTTGTAACGTATTTTCCCCGGCACAATCAATAGCGATCGCAATATGACCTTTGTCATGTCCCTCGAAGGCGTGTTGCAACGAGTTCTGCACCAGCTGATTAATGATCTGGTGAATGGGGCCGGGGTGGCTGCTGACAGTCAGATCCGGTGCGCAGTCCATCGTCAGCTTATGATTTTTCAGTTCCGGGAAGCGACTGTAGAGCGAGCTGACGACATCTTCGCAGAAGGTATTGACGTTGAAACTGCGGATATCTTCAGCAAACTGGTCCATCGCCAGCTGCCGGAAGCGGGTGATAAGATCCGCGGTACGTTCGGTATTGCGACTAATCAGCCGCAGGTTTTCACGGCAGGCAGTCAGAAATCGTTCGAAGTCCTGACTGCTGACCTTGCGGTCTTCGAATTTCTGCTGCATCACCTGTAATTTATCCTGCAGCAGCGAGGCTGAAGTAATAACCAGTCCGACCGGGGTGTTCATCTCATGGGCAATACCGGCGACCATGTCACCCAGCGACGACATTTTTTCGGCCTCAACCAGCTGGCTTTGATACTGGTGGACGGTTTCCAGCGTTTTCAGTAATTCTTCATTCGATTCTTTGAGGGCCATGGTGCGCTGGCTCACCTGGCGCTCCAGCTCAGTGTTTAGTTCACTGGCTTGCTGCTCGGCCTGCTGCTGGCGGTTGATATGCTGTTGCACCCGGCCCAGCAGCATATTAAATGCGGTGCTCAGCCGGTCAAGTTCTTCCAGATGGGTATCCGGCAGTCGAATTGAGTAATCTTTGTCGCGCGCAATTTGCTGGATCCTGTCCACCGCCTCATCCAGGGGCCGGGTAAACAACAACCGTAGCCGCAGCGACACCAGCCAGGTCAGCAAGGCAGCCACCAGCACGATAAAAAAGCTGGTCAGCATGACACCGGTCCAGGCGGCGTTGAGTTCATCGCGCGAGCCGCGCAGATAGATATAGCCGCGAATCCGCTCGCCGATATAAATAGGCCGGGCAATTTCCAGGTAGCGGTCAGTAACTGCAACCTCGCCATCGGGCATACCCTGGATCCGGTCAATACGGCTGGGAATCGGCGCGAGGCCTTCGCGGTTATAGCTGGCAAAGAAATGGCCGATACTGGTTTCGGACTGTTTGCGGTACACATGTACATGCTGCACAAAAGGCACCGCGTTGAGGTGGCTCAGGGCAATGGTCAAATCGTCGGGGCTGTTAAATACCAGATGCCGGCTGGCGGTGCCAATCAGCAGTTGCGTCATGTTCTGCGCCTGACTATGCAGGCGGTCACGTACTTCGTGGATCTGCATGGCGCCGTGCACAATGCAGCCCAGCAGCACCATAGCGCTGCTGACCAGCACCAGTAGCCACGAAAAATTACGTTTTACAGAACTGAACCCGGCCATCAGCGACGTTTACGCTCCCGTATTTTTACCGGTGGTTTATTCACTGCGCGGTACACCGCAAAACGATTGTCTTCGGCGACCTTATCGCAATGCCCGAATGACTCAACAATAAGCTCGGGCCACGGCAGAAAGCGGTTCGCCACCAGCCAGAGTTCCCCGGTTTGCTGCAGGTGCTGACGGGCTTCGCGTAAAAACTGCTGACCGATTTTATAGTCCGTTGCCAGGCCGGTATGAAACGGCGGGTGGCTGACCATATACTTATATTTTTTCAGAGTCGGACTCAGGCCGTCATGGGCCAGTAAGGTGCCGGTCAGGTCGTTGGCGGCCAGGGTCTTGCGGCAGGCTGCCAGTGCCATCGCGCTCACGTCCAGATAGGTCACTTCCAGCGCCGGTGCCGCGCGGTTGATCCAGGCCCCCAGCACGCCGTGGCCACAGGCAAAATCCAGGACATTGCCATGGGACCAGCGCGGCAGATGCTTGAGCAGCATCTCGCTGCCTTTATCAATACTGGGAAAGGCGAACACGCCGGGCAAACTAAATAACTGCAGCGGCGGATGGCCGGGTTGTTCAAGCTCGCACTGATGCAGGTAACTGTCGGCACTGAACTGGTCGCTGGGCTCGCGCAGTTCACTGCACAGCAACAGTGAGTGATTACCGCTGGTAACCCGTTGCACCGGCGCGTAGGCCTCCGGCATGATCTTATGGATGCTCTTAATACCGCTGCGGTTATCGCCAACCAGCCAGACCGGCGCGTTGGCCGGTAAAATACTGGCCAGCGCCCGCAGCAGATAATCCGTCAGTTGCTTTTCTTTTGGCAACCACAGCAGCGCGCCTTCAGCGTCAGTAGCCGGCGGGGTTTCGCCAAAATGGCTGGGCTGTTCTGACTGCTGCTGCCAGCGCTGATGGTAGCCGGCATGCAGGTTCCAGGTGCCGGCCACCTGGAGCTCCGCGGCCACCTCAGGATCGGGCGCATTGACCAGCAACAGCGGTTGCTGGAAACGTTCACTATGGCGCAGAATCAACTGCGAGGGGGACTGTAAATGTTTCATTTAAATGGGTTTACGCTCGTAATATTCGCTGAATAAGTCGACGTTTTCAGACGCCTCCTCAATGCCTTCGCCATCAAACTGAGCCACATTAAACAGGGCTTCACCTTCGTTGGCGACGGGAATTTTGCTGATGCCGATAATAATACCATGATACGGGCTTTTGATCGGATGCAGCTCTTCGCCCTGCGGATTGACCGTCTGGGCAATAACCTGGCCTTTATTGATACTCTGGCCTAATTCTACTTTCGGAATAACCAGTCCGTCATACTCATTACGGATCCAGCCACTGCGCAGGGCAACCACGGATTTCAGATTGCGCCGGGTGCGGCGACCTTTGAGCATTTTCAGTGATTTCATCACATTCTGCACGCCAATAACACCCGACTTAATGGCCGCATAATTAAACCGCAGTGCTTCGCCGGCTTCATAAAGAATCAGCGGAATGCCTAAATCCGTTGCCAGCGCCCGCAGCGAGCCATCGCGCTCTTTGGAATGCAGAATCACCGGCGAACCAAAGGCATGGGCCATATCCAGCGCTTCGGGGCTGTCGGTGTCGACGCGGATCTGTGGCAGATTCTCGCGGTGAATCGCACCGGTATGCAAATCAATAATGTGGGTTGCGCTTTGCACCAGCGTCTCGTTGAACAAAAACGCTAGCCGGCCACCTAAGGTGCCGCGCTCCGAGCCGGGGAATGAGCGGTTCAGATCGCGCCGGTCAGGCAGGTAGCGCGACTGCTGAATGAAGCCGAACACGTTCACCACCGGTACAATAATCACCGTGCCACTGAGTTCCAGCGGGTCAATCAGGCCCATCAGCCGGCGACAGATTTCGATACCGTTCAGCTCATCGCCGTGGATGGCAGCACACACCAGCAGGGTCGGCCCGGGCTTGACCCCGTGAAACACCTCAGCATGCAGATCCATCGGCGTGTCGTTATACAAACGGGCTGCCGGCACCTTAATGCTATGGCGCGAACCGGGCGCGATTTTCTGCCCGGCAAGATTAAACGAAGGACGTTTTTTAGTGGGTTTAGTTGGTTTATTCGTCACTGTTAACCTTTGCCACCTTTAGTGCGCGTACGATGCAGTTTCGCGTTTTTTTCGATAAAAGAAATGATCTGTGAGGCAACATCACGGTCCGTGGCATTTTCAATACCTTCCAGGCCCGGCGAGGAGTTCACTTCCATCACCAGCGGGCCGTGGTTAGAGCGCAGTAAATCCACACCCGCTACGTTCAGGCCCATGGTTTTAGCGGCCTTTACCGCAGTGGCGCGTTCGGCCGGGGTCAGTTTGACCAGGCTGGCTGAGCCGCCACGGTGCAGGTTGGAGCGAAACTCGCCGGCTTTGGCCTGGCGCTTCATGGCGGCAATGACTTTATCGCCAATCACGAAGCAGCGGATATCAGCACCACCGGCTTCTTTAATATATTCCTGCACCATGATGTGCGATTTCAGCCCCATAAAGGCTTCGATAACGCTTTCGGCGGCCTGACGGGTTTCTGCCAGTACCACGCCGATGCCCTGGGTGCCTTCCAGCAGTTTAATCACTAACGGAGCACCGCCAACCATGTCCATCAGATCCGGAATGTCCTGCGGCTGGCTGGCAAAGCCAGTGGTGGGCAGGCCAATACCTTTACGGCTGAGCAACTGCAGTGAGCGCAATTTGTCACGGCTACGCGAAATCGCGACCGACTCATTGAGCGGGTAGGTGCCAATCATCTCAAACTGGCGCAGTACCGCGGTACCGAAGAAGGTAATTGAAGCACCGATGCGCGGAATAATCGCATCGTACTGTGGCAGGCCCTTACCTTTCATATGGATCGAGGATTCGCGGGCGTTGATGTTCATGTAACAGCGCAGCGGATCCAGCACGTCCACTTCATGGCCCCGGTCTTCGGCCGCTTCAATGAGACGGCGGGTCGAATAAAGCCTGGCATTACGCGACAAAATTGCAATTTTCATGAAGGTGCTCCGGGTTTGCCGATTAAATAGGATGCATCAGGATCAACCAAAAAGTGGCCACGCATGGCCTGGCGTCCTAATAACATGCGAAATTTCATGGTATCTCTGTTGGTCAGAGTCAGTTCTATCGGCTGGCTGAAGGTACCGAGCCGCAAGGTACTTTTAATCACGTAGCGCAGTTCGGTATGGCCGCCGGAATCCGTGACCGGCCGCTGATCATGAATGCGGGCCTCACAAATCTGTTCGCGATCGCTGTCCTGCTCCGGGTGTAACCAGATGCGCAGCCAGTCTTCACCATCTTTATCAAATGGTTCCAGCCGGAATGCGTGCAGGCAGGAGGTGCGTGCGCCAGTATCAACTTTCATTTTAAGGGCAGGAATGCCCAGATCGGGGAGAGCTCCCCATTCGCGCCAACCTAGTGTTTGCATGCGCTGATTTTAATCCTTTTGCTGTCCGACTGTCGATCAATCAATAGTAGCACGTTTACAAATGTTCGTTACGACTGGCCTGTAGTTGACGCAGCCACTGAATAAACTCGTCCAGCGGGCGGTCAAGGGCGCTCTCAGGCACATACAGCTCGTACCCCAGCAGCTCGCGCAACTGCCGACAGCGAATGGCAAACAAAGCCTGCACACCGGTGTAACGGGTACCGCTGGGGGCGATAAAAGCATCAGGAATATCAAAGTAGGGGCTGTAGTCTTGAATGTCGGGTCGCTCATGACGCAGCGCTGTGGTCAGCAGATGGCGCTGCTCGCTGATGAGGTGCGTCGACAGCCGCGGCGAGATGCTCTTGAGTATGGGTTCGATATCACGCAGACAAAATCCCACATAGGGCAGTTCGATGGCATCCAGACCTTTGTGGGTGCGCGGACAGTCCACCCGCACCACATTATCCCAGTCCAGCTGCCAGGTGCCACGATGATGCAGGTATTCGATTTGCCCGGGGGTGATATTAAGGCTGATCTCAGGTTCAAATACCTTGGCCCAGCCGAGAAAAATCAGTGCGGCGCTGATTATCCACAGCAACGCCCAGGCGGGGGTTGGCAGGGGCGCGTCAATCAGCCATAAGAACATGCTGATCGCAAAAATAAACAAGCCCAGCAGGGCAAAACCGACGCCGTGTTTGCGGGCGGCGGGGCTGATCGCATGCATGACTTTAGGCAAGGGTGCTGTCATCCGGCCTCCTTGGTAGTTGCCTTGGGGCTAGTGGCTTGCGGCTCCATCTGAAAGGTCTCACAGATAATCTGCCAGGTAAAACCTGTCTTCAGGTAGAAGCCCCGTGGCAGGGTTTTGATCAGTTGCCCCTGTTCGCCAATCGCGTCGGTAGTGACCCGGCCGTTGGCGGCTTTGGGGCGCAGTTGCAGTACGTCACCCTGATGGGCGGTGATCTGTTCCACCTGGCCCAGGGCAATGCGATCCATATGTTCCTGCCAGTCGCGCTGCAGCTGCGACTCCTGTTGCTCACTGGGTTGCCAGAAAAAGGCGGTGCCCACGGTGCGTTCGGCCAGCGGGATCTCACGGCGGCCGTCAATGGGGATCCACAGCACGCATTGCAGTTTGTTACGTACGTTACTGGTTTCCCAGCTCAGATCATCCACATGGGTCAGCGGTGCGGTGCAGACAAAGGTGGTTTCCAGCGGCCGGCCGCGCGCATCCAGCGGGATAGTTTTGAGCTCGACGCCCAGATCAGGGAAATCCTGCAGCGCCTGCGAGCCCGCCGCCGCGCCCAGCGCCCCTTCCAGCAACTGGCCCACCCAGCCTTTATGCCGGCGCAGATCCGCCGGTACCTTAATTCCCTGGTCTGCCGCCAGCTCAGCAAAGCTCCGGCCTGCCAGCGCACTGGCCCGGTGGAACAAGGTTTGCAACTTTGTCATATAAATGAATAACTCCTTTCATTAGTAGCCTGATTATGGAAAAATCCCAGACAGAAGTCGAATTTAAGAGGATGCCCGCGTGATAGACGCAGAAGGATTCCGGGCCAATGTCGGGATCATCATCTGTAACGATCAGGGACAAGTGTTTTGGGCGCGTCGATTTGGGCAACATAGCTGGCAGTTTCCCCAAGGTGGCATTGATGATGGCGAAACCGCCGAACAAGCCATGTACCGGGAACTCTATGAAGAAGTCGGGCTGAAGCCCGAGCAAGTTGAGATAGTCTATACCAGTCGCAACTGGTTTCGCTATCGCTTGCCAAAACGGTTAGTTCGACGCGAACAACGACCGACCTGTATTGGTCAGAAACAAAAGTGGTTTTTGCTGCGACTTGCCTGCAACGAACAGGACGTTAACGTGCTGTGTTCAGGCCACCCGGAATTTGATGACTGGCGTTGGGTCAGTTACTGGTATCCGGTGCGACAAGTCGTGTCGTTTAAACGGGATGTGTACCGGCGCGTGATGAAAGAATTCGCGCCTGTGGTGATGCCGGCTTTGAGCCAGCAGCCGCCTAAGCATCCGAAGCGGCAGCGACCCCCACGTCGGAAACGCTAATATGCTGCGAGTACTGCAACGCATTGTCGAAGCTGTGAATCAGGCGCCGGACTTTGAGCTGGCGCTGAAAACCATGGTGCGTCAGGTAAAAGAAGCGCTGCATACCGATTCCTGTACCGTTTATCTCGCAGATCATGACCAGAAGCAGTTTGCGCTGGCAGCCACTGACGGTCTGGAAGTGACTTCCGACCAACCCATTCACGTGCCGTTCGGCGAAGGCGTGATCAGCCTGGCTGCGCGCCGTGAAGAACCCCTGAATTTAGCCAATGCTTATGAACACCCCAGTTTTCTGAAACTGCCCCAGGTAGACGAAGAGCGCTACTGCGCCATGCTGGCCGCGCCGGTGATCCACCAGCGGCGGGTGCTGGGGGTACTGGCGGTGCAGCAAGAGAGCGCCCGCGCCTTTACCCGCGATGAAGAAGCCTTTGTGGTCACCCTGGCGGCGCAGCTGGCGGTGGTCATTGCCCATGCTGAAGCCAAGGGCTTATTACGTACTGCCAATCAATCCGCCTGGCTGCATACCGTAAAAGGCCTGCCGGCAGCGCCCGGGGTCAGTATCGGTGAGGCCTATGTGGTCAAGCCACCGGCGCGGCTCAGCAGCGTCACCCCCAAGCGTACCGATAAACCCGAATTTGAAATCCGCCGTTTTCGCAGTGCCGTCGCCCACACCCGGCAGGAACTGAACGAACTGAGCGAGCGCATGCAGGGGCAGGTGGCACAGGAAACCCTGGCGATTTTTGATGTCTATCACGCCATGCTCGATTCCACCAACCTGGGGCAGGAAGTCGAACAGAGCATTAACCAGGGCTGGCGTGCCCAGACCGCGCTGAAGCAGGTGGTTGAGAACCTGGTTAATCAGTTTGAGAACCTTGATGACGAATATATCCGCGAACGCGCCAGTGATGTGCGCGATCTCGGCCAGCGCATTTTATCCTATCTGCAGGAACGTGACCGGCGCCATCACAGCACCCCGGAGCAGTGCATTCTGGTCGCTGAGGAAGTCACCGCGACCATGCTGGCCGAGCTGCCCCACGCCGATATTATCGGCATGGTTTCGCTGCGCGGCTCAGGCAACTCCCACGCCGCCATTATGGCGCGCAGCATGGGTATTCCCGCGGTACTGGGTGCCACTGACATTGATCTGAACGACATTGCCGGTCAGACCCTTATCGTTGACGGCTACAACGGCGATGTGTTTGTCAATCCGCCGCTGCAGGTCGAAAACGAATACCGGCAACTGGCCGAAGAAGAACTCGAACTACGCGAAAAAGTGATGGGTGCCCGCGGGCTGCCGGTTGAAACCACCGATGGCGTGAAAGTCGACCTGCAGCTGAATGTGGGCCTGAATACCGAGCGCGACTGGCTGAAAGAACTGGACGTAAAAGGGGTGGGCCTGTACCGCACCGAATTCACCTTTATGGCCCGCGACCGGCTGCCGACCGAAGATGAGCAGGTCGAACTTTACGGTCAGATCCTCGAGCAGTTCGCGGCTGGTCCGGTGGTGATGCGCACCCTGGATGTGGGCGGCGACAAACCGCTGCCGTATCTGCCGATTGTGGAAGATAACCCGTTTCTGGGCTGGCGCGGCATCCGTATGACGCTGGATCATCCGGAGATCTTTCTGGTACAGATCCGCGCCATGCTGCGTGCCTCGGTGGGGCGTAACAACCTGCAGATCCTGCTGCCGATGATCACCACCGCCGAAGAAGTTGATGAATCAGCGCGCATGGTGCGCCAGGCCTACCACGAGGTGGCCGAAGAGTTTAACTCCGATGGCGAGCAACGCCTGCAGGAGCCGAAGATCGGCGTCATGATTGAAGTGCCGGCGATGATTTACCAGCTGCACTCGGTGGCCGACAAGGTTGATTTTTTCTCGGTTGGCACCAATGATTTAACTCAGTATATGCTGGCGGTGGATCGCAACAATCAGCGGGTTGCCGGGTTATATGATGCCTATCATCCGGCAGTGTTGCATGCGCTGCAGCAAATAGCTGATCGCTGCCGTGAACTCAATAAGCCGGTTTCGATTTGTGGCGAACTGGCCGGTGAACCCGGCGGCGCGCTCTTGCTCATCGCGATGGGCTATCGCACCCTGAGCATGAACAGTTACAATATCGATCGCATCCGCTGGATCATTCGCCACAGCAAGGCCGCGGATCTTGACGGACTGCTACAGAAAGCGCTGGTAGCCCGCTCGCCGCAGCAAGTGCGCCAGGCGGTCACTATGTTACTGGAACAAACCGGGCTGGGCGGCTTTGTCCGCGCCGGCGGCTGATAGCAAAAAACAGCAAAAGGAGAACGAGTGCTCATCACAGGCTGGTTATGGTGTTTGGCCGGGGGTATGGTTGCCGGATTGCTGGCGGGCATGCTTGGGATTGGCGGCGGACTGGTCATCGTACCGCTGCTGATTTATCTGCTGCCGATACTGGGCGTAGAGCAGGAACTGGTGATGCAGATGGCGATCGCGACCAGCCTGGCAACCATAGTGATGACCACCTTAAGTTCGGCCCGTTCGCACCTCAAGCACGGTCAGATCAGCTGGTTCTGGGTACGACGTCTGATCCCCGGCCTGATGGTAGGCGCGGTGCTCGGTGCCTGGCTGGCCACCTTGCTGAAACCTGAATGGCTGCAGCGGATTTTCGCCGGGGTATTAATGATTCTGGCGGTGCGTATGCTGATCCCGCAACGCACCGGCGAGCCGCTGACCGATGTGTCCAAGCGGCTGATGGCGTTAATCAGCGCCTGCATGGGAACGCTGGCGGCGCTGGTGGGCATCGGCGGTGGTTCGCTCACGGTGCCCTTGCTGCAGCGGTTGCGGGTACCAATCCGGCAGGCCATCGCCGTGTCATCGGTGGGCAGTTTAAGTATCGGCCTGACCGCGGCGCTGGCCTTTATTGTGCTGGGGCAGCGGCTGGAAGGCAGCGCCGGGTTGCTCGGCTATGTGCACTTTGAAGCCTGGCTGGCGATTTCAATCGCCTCGGTGGTCTGCGCGCCATTTGGTGCCACCCTGACGCAAAAAATTCCGGTGAAGCGCCTGCAACTGGGCTTCGCCTTATTTCTGGTATTTATCTCAGTTAATCTGGTTATAGGATAACCCATGCAATCCGAGTCGGCGTTTAGCAACTACATGGTTCACCCCAATATTGATCCCATCATTGTCAGCATCGGGCCGCTGGATTTGCGCTGGTACGGGCTGATGTATCTGCTGGGCTTTCTGTTTGCCTGGTGGTGGGGCAACCGCCAGTGCGATATGACGCACTACAAGCAGGTCGGCTGGACCCGCCAGCGCTTCAGCGACTTATTGTTCTGGGGCTTTATCGGCGTAATTATCGGTGGTCGCATCGGCTATGTGGTGTTTTACCAGTTTGACTACCTGCTGCAAAACCCGCTGTACCTGTTTGATATCACCAGTGGTGGCATGTCGTTCCACGGCGGCCTGCTGGGTGTGATCACCGTGCTGCTAATCTTTGCCCGCAAAATGCAGATGAGCTTGCTGCAGGTGGGTGACTTCGTCGCGCCACTGGTACCCATCGGGTTGGGGCTGGGCCGTATCGGTAACTTTATCAATGGCGAACTCTGGGGACGGGTTACCGATGTACCCTGGGCCATTATCTTCCCAGCCGCCGGGGCCGAGCCCCGGCATCCGTCGCAACTATATCAGGCCGGCCTTGAAGGCCTGCTGCTGTTTATTATTCTGGCGGTGTACAGCCGCAAGCCGCGGCCAACCGGTGCGATCAGTGGCCTGTTCCTGGCGGGCTACGGGCTGGCGCGCTTTATCGTTGAATACTTCCGCGAGCCGGACCGCCATCTCGGCCTGCTGTCGATGGGCTGGTCCATGGGCCAGTGGCTGTCGCTGCCGATGGTGATGATTGGCGCCGCGTTGATTATCATGGCTTACCGCGCTAAGCCACCGGCGAAGCCGAAGCCAGCCAGGGGGCGCAAAGCATGAACCAGTATCTGGCCTTATGTCAGCGCATCGTCGATGAAGGCGTATGGGTTGAGAACGAACGCACCGGCAAACGCTGCCTGACCGTGATCAATGCGGATCTGGAATACCGCGTCGATAATAATGAGTTTCCGCTGATCACCACCCGCAAAAGCTACTGGAAAGCCGCCATTGCTGAGCTTATCGGTTATATCCGTGGCTATGACAATGCCGCGGATTTTCGCGCCATTGGCACGCCAACCTGGAATGCCAATGCCAACCTGAATGAAGCCTGGCTGAATAACCCTTACCGCAAGGGCGAGGACGATATGGGCCGGGTGTACGGAGTGCAGGGCCGGGCCTGGGCTAAACCCGAGGGCGGCAGCGTGGATCAGCTACGCAAGGTGGTCGATAACCTGAAGCAGGGCATCGATGATCGCGGCGAGATTATCAGTTTTTATAACCCCGGTGAGTTTCATATGGGCTGTCTGCGCCCCTGTATGCATACCCACAACTTCTCCTTGCTGGGCGATACCCTGTATCTGACCAGCTTCCAGCGCTCCTGTGATGTGCCGCTGGGGCTTAACTTCAATCAAATCCAGGTGTTCGTGTTTCTGGCACTGATGGCGCAGATAACCGGCCATAAGCCGGGCATCGCCTATCACAAGATAGTGAACGCTCACATCTACGAAGACCAGCTGGATTTAATGGTTAACGAGCAACTGCAGCGCGAGCCCTTCCCGTCGCCGCAGCTGGAGATCAATCCGGATATCCGCACTCTCGAAGATCTGGAAACCTGGGTGACCATGGATGACTTTAAGGTGCACGGCTATCAGCACCATCCAGCCATTCAGTATCCGTTTTCGGTGTAGCCGGGTATGAGTGATCAGCGTTTCAGTGGTATCCAGCGGGTCTACGGCAACACCGCCTTCGACGGTTTTCAGCACAGCCACGTGGCGGTCGTTGGCCTTGGCGGCGTCGGCTCCTGGGCGGTAGAAGCGCTGGCGCGCAGCGGCATCGGCGGTATTACGCTTATCGATCTGGATGATGTTTGTCAGAGCAATATCAACCGCCAGCTGCCTGCCTTAAGCAGCACCGTGGGTCAGCTGAAAACCGAAGTGCTGGCGCAGCGCGTCAGGGACATTAACCCGGCCTGTGAAGTGCGGGTGATTGATGATTTTCTCGGTGAAGAGAACCTGGAAAGCTACCTTGGCGACCCCGTTACGGCGGTGCTTGATGCGATTGACAGTGTGAAGGTCAAAGCGGCACTGATCGCCTGGTGCAAGCGTCGCAAACTGCCGCTGATCACCTGTGGTGGTGCCGGCGGTCAGCTTGACCCGGGGCAGGTGGTGTCCGGCGATCTGGCCAAGGCCACGCAGGACCCGTTACTGGCAAAAGTAAGGGCTAACTTACGCCGGGACTATAATTTTTCGCGCAATCTCAAGCGCAGCTTCGGAGTTACCGCAGTCTACTCGACGGAGCAACTGCGCTACCCCACCGCCGCCGGCGAATGCACCTTTGAGAAAACCAGCACCGGCGACGTGCGGCTGGATTGCAGTTCGGGGTTTGGTGCCACTATGCCGGTAACTGCTACCTTCGCCATGCACGCGACTGCCTTACTGCTGAAAAAAATCGCTTCAGCCAGGGCGCGCGGCTGACTCCTTTAGCAGCGTGACAGCAGCACGCAGGCCGTTGCGGCGCGAGCTGCTGACAAAATCCGTCAGCCCCAGTGCCGCCAGATGGGCATCGAGATCGTAATCCGCTACCTGTTGCGCTGAAGCGCCATCAACCGCTTGCTGAATTAATGCCAGCAAGCCTTTAACCACCCGTGATTCGCTGTCAAAGCGCACTTCAATGCTATCTTCAGCGGTATCGTCAGGGCGCAGGTTCAGCAGCAGCCACACCCGCGCTTCGCAGCCAAATACTTCCTGCGCCATATCGCGCTCAACCGCGCTGAAGGTGGGCAGGGTGGCGGCTTGTTGCACCAGAAAGCGCATTCGCTGCTCACGGCCACCCATGGCCGTTCTGAGTTGCTCAAGATCGGATTCCGTCAGTACACCGTACACATGATGCTCCTCAAAATTTACGCTGAAAACAGCCAAAATCATGCGGCAAGAGTACCATTTTTACCGAAAAAAATGTTAATCTGCGTGCACTCCCGATTTTAAAAAGTACAGGAACCACAACGATGAAAGTATTAGTGGCAGTCAAACGGGTCATTGATTACAACGTGAAAGTTCGCGTAAAAGCGGACCGTTCAGACGTTGATCTGGCCAATGTAAAAATGGCACTGAATCCGTTCTGTGAAATCGCCGTAGAAGAAGCGGTGCGACTGAAAGAAAACAACATCGCCGATGAAGTGGTGGTGGTATCTATTGGCCCCAAAGCCGTGCAGGAACAGTTACGCACCGCGCTGGCACTGGGCGCCGACCGCGCTATTCAGGTTGAAACCGACGAGATGCCAGATTCACTGGCCGTAGCCAAGCTGCTAAAAGCAGTCGTTGAAAAAGAGCAGCCGCAACTGGTGATCCTGGGCAAACAGGCAATCGATTCGGATAACAATCAGACCGGCCAGATGCTGGGCGCGCTGACCGGCATGCCGCAGGGCACTTTTGCTTCTAAGGTTGAAGTTGCCGATGGTAGCGTGCAGGTTACCCGTGAAGTTGACGGCGGCCTGCAGACCGTGAAGCTGAAGCTTCCGGCTATTGTTACCACCGACCTGCGTCTAAACGAACCCCGTTATGCGTCGCTGCCAAACATCATGAAAGCCAAGCGCAAGCAGCTGGATGTGCTGACCACCGACGAGTTGGGTGTGAGCGTAACCCGCAGCGTGAAATTACTGAATGTTGAGCCACCGGCAGAACGCAGTGCCGGCGTGAAAGTAGCAGACGTGGCTGAACTGCTGGATAAACTGAAAAATGAGGCGAAAGTAATATGAGCATCCTCGTTATCGCAGAACACGACAATAAAGAACTGAGCACCGCCACGCTGAAAACCCTGACCGCCGCCCAGCAGATTGGTGATGATATTAATGTACTGGTAGCTGGCGCAGACTGTCAGGGCGTTGCCGACGCTGTCGCTAAAGTTGCCGGGGTGAAGAAAGTGCTGGTGGCTGACAACGCCGCTTACGGGCATTTTATGGCGGAAAACCTGGGTGAGCTGGTGGCGCAGCTGGGCAAAGACTACAGCCACATCCTGGCGCCGGCGACCACTACCGGTAAAAACTTTATGCCCCGTACCGCAGCGCTGCTGGATGTCGCGCAGATCTCGGACATCATCGGCGTGGAAAGCGGCGATACCTTTAAGCGGCCGATTTATGCCGGTAACGCTATCGCCACTGTGCAGTCAGAAGACGCCATTAAAGTAATCACCGTGCGCGCCACGGCCTTTGATGCGGTGGCAGCAGAAGGCGGCGACGCGACCACTGAAGCGGTTGATATCGTCATTGATAACGACAAAGCGGAATTTGTTGGCGAGCAGGTGGCTGAATCTGAGCGGCCTGACCTGACTTCGGCACGGGTCGTTATTTCCGGCGGCCGCGGTATGCAGAACGGCGAAAACTTCCACTTGCTGGAAAAAGTCGCCGACAAACTGGGCGCTGCCGTTGGCGCGTCGCGGGCTGCAGTTGATGCGGGTTTTGTGCCAAACGACATGCAGGTTGGCCAGACCGGTAAAATCGTCGCGCCGGACCTTTATATCGCCGTAGGTATCAGCGGTGCTATTCAGCATCTGGCGGGTATGAAAGATTCCAAAATCATTGTTGCTATCAACAAAGATGAAGAAGCCCCCATCTTCCAGGTTGCCGACTACGGTTTAGTCGCTGATTTGTTTGATGTATTGCCGGAACTCGAGAAGCAGCTGTAAGCGCGGCTGCATGACCTGTTTGAAAAGGGCGCCTGACAGTAGTCGGCGCCCTTTTTTTTGGTTAACTTTTCTTGATCGACTACTTGCATATTTGTAACTCATCGGACATGATTGAACGCATCACGTGTTTTATAACGTTTAAAGAACGAGCCAAGCAAGCTCCCGGGATTAGGTGGCTAACATGAAAAGAAGAACAACTATGCTAAAAAAATTACCACTCGCGACAGCAATAGCGCTGGCATTTTCAGGAACCGCAGCCGTACAGGCCGCTGAATTCACTGCCGGCGATTTCCGTATTAAGTTCGACTCTATTATCTCCTATGGTGCCGCCTGGCGGATGGAAGATCGGGATATGCGCCTGATCCATCCGGGTAATATGGACGGTGGCATGGGTCAGTCGGGTGTGGCTGATGACGGCAACCTGAACTATGACAACGGCGATTTGGTTTCGTCCGTTATCAAAGGTGTGCATGATTTAAGCATTGACGGCGGCGATTACGGCGCCTTTGTTCGTTTTAAATACTGGTATGACGATGTCATTAAAAACCAGGAAGTGCCGCACGGCCATACGGCCACCAACTATTTCCCTGATGTAACCTTAGACAACGACGGCCTGGATGATTATTCCACCGGCTCTGGCTTTGAGTTACTTGATGCCTTTGTTTATAGCTACTTTGATTTAGGTAAGCTGCCGGTTAACGTCCGTTTGGGCCGTCAGGTACTGAGCTGGGGCGAAAGCACCTTCCTGTTCAGTGGTATTAACGCCATTAACCCGGTCGATGTGAATGCGATTCGCCGTCCTGGCGTAGAAATTAAAGAAGCGCTGCTGCCGGTTGGCATGCTGAGTGCGAACATCGGCCTGACCGGTGGCACCAGCTTAGAGCTCTTCTATCAATATGAGTGGGACAACACCAAGCTTGATGGTTGTGGTACCTTCTTCTCAACCGTTGATATTTTAGGTGGACCGGGCTGTAACAAAGTCACCCTGAACCCAACTCTGGTTCCGGGCAATCCGGGTTCGTCACTGAGCGACCGTGAATCGGTGCAGTTCGGTGCCTATCTTGACCGTTCACCGAACATCGAGCCTGATGACGGCGGCCAGTATGGTTTCGCGCTGCGTCATTATTCAATGGACCTCGATGTTGAGTTCGGCGCTTACTATATGAACATCCATAACCAGACGCCTATCGTATCGGCGGTTAACTGGGTTGAGCAGCCGTCTGCTGGTATGACGCATCCGGATGGTTATCCGATTGCCGGTCCAAACTATCTGCTTGAATACCCGGAAGACAATGAAATCATGGGTGCCAGCTTCAGTACCAACGTTGGTCTGTGGGCCTTAGCCGGTGAATATAGCTTCCGTCCTGATCATCCGATTCAGATCAATACCACTGAAATCCTGACTGCTGGTTTACGCGCAGGCGTACCCAGCACCTTCAGTAACCGGATTGAGCGCGACAGCACTGGTGCTATTACTAACTTAGGCGAACTGCAAAGCGGTTACGATGAGCAGGATGTCAGCCAGTTCCAGGTCACGACCATTCGGTTCTTTGAAAATGTCCTGGCCGCTGAGCGGATCACCTTCATTGCTGAAGCTGGCGTGAGCAAGGTCCATTCATTACCAGGTCTTGATGAGCAACGCTATGGCCGTAACCCGGTTTATGGTAAGTGCCTGACGATGGCTGATCAGATGCAACTGGGTAATCCGTCGCCAACTGCCGACATCAACTGTGAAGGCTTTGTGACGTCAAGCTCATGGGGTTACCGGGCGCGCGTGGTAGGTCAGTACTCAAACGTATTCCAGGGCTGGAACATGGTCCCGACCATAGCTTTTGGTCATGACGTGAACGGTTATTCGTCAAACGCGAACTTCCTTGAAGGCCGTAAAACAGTTGGCCTGAGTGTCGACTTTGACTATCTGAGCACCTACAAAATCGGCGTTGGTTACAACATCAATAGCGGCAGCGATTACGAGCCGGCTTCGGATCGTGACTTCGCCGCAATAAGCTTCAGCTACAGCTTCTAAGCTCAGCGCGGAGATAGCTAACGAGTGCCAGTCAGTTAAACTGACTGGCACTTTTTTTTATTGAGATAAAAGAGTAGCGCATCGGTCTACACATTATTACATTTTAGGTAATTATCTGTATAGCAGGTCAAAACCCCATATCAAATCTGGTTTTAGAGTTATCTGCGGCCAGTACCAAAGCTGACATAGCCTTAATTTCGGACCGCACATAAGCCCAGTACTCTGGATTATCGAGAGTTCTTTGTCTGATTTTGCCAGGCACGAAACGGCTCATCTCGCTATGAAAGTCTTTGCGGACCTCGTCATCCCGCAATAATTTATCAACCTGAATAGTAAGAGCCTGAGTAAAGTTTTCCCTGGTTTTATTTCTTGCTTCGAGCTTTTTATCGATTAGTTCATTTGAAACGCTCACGCCTCTTTGGTTGATCCAGGCAATATCCCACACATCACGCGGCTTGATGCGCCGCCCCCGATAAGCCAGCGCGATAAATTTATCGGCCAGAATTTCTTCCAGCGACTGGACGGGAATGAGCAAGCCTTCAGTTGGGACCACTATATTGTAATGGTTTATCAACGGCCTCTTCTGAATATCGAAAGACGGAATAGCGCACACGTCGACATGCATCTTCTGACGGGGTAAATCAGGTCGGTTCGCCGCTTTCTCAATGCTGATTTTCCAGGAAGAGGTGTCTCCCTGCTTGCCTGCGTTTGGTTTATTTACCCATACCTCAGTCTCGTATTTTTCTTGTATGTATTTTTGAAGTTCAGTTTCCAGCCCATCGAAGTCAGGGGGGCGGAAGGCATGCCCAGCGTTGAAATCCAAATCTTCGGATAGCCGGGAGCTGTTGTAACACAAACGAAGCGAGGTACCACCAATGAAAGTGAGCGAGTGCATGAGCCCTTGCTTTACCATCACCGCCATGATGTCGTGATGGAGAATTTCTTTTTCGATCACCGGCGCGACGGCGGCGTAATCTTGATCCGAATCGACGATTTGTTTTATATATTCATTAAGCATTTAGCTCTCCAGCATGGACAGATTTCGTTTACAGTCCTTGAGATCCGCAATGGCTTGCTGCGTCCTGGCGCGGTACATGTTGATATTTGCATCGAAATAAAGGTTTGGCTCGATTCTGGCGATCGGCTTCTCGGTATGCGTGAGTTCAATGACTCCGTAAGGTGTTGAAAATACCCCACTCCGCCCCTTGGTAACCACGGTGAGCCTGTCTATAACTACCTGGGATATGTCGCCGGTATAACTGAGCTGGCTTTCCAGACTGATATAGTTCAGCACGCCGCCTCGTAGTTTCTTAACAATCTTGTAGATGGCGGTGGAAGGATCGGGCGGGGTTAGAGTACTTTCAAATATTCCCTGCGCTAATCTGCGAACAACGCCCTTTTTTACACAATCAGTGAGAAACTTAGTGAATGCTGGCGTGAATGGCTCGCCCATCATAAAAGCCAGTTCCGGCGCGGTATGAATTCCGCCACCGGCTTTTACAGAGCTCGCAAACGCAGATAATAATTTTTCTGTTTTCGTCATGTGACCAACATTTAATTACGTTATTAGTAATAAATTGTAGACTATATAGCCCTTGTCTACAATCTAGCCATTTTTCGTTCTGTTTAACAGCAACAACCAGCAGCTTATCGATTTGATCTTGCGAAATGGGTCAGGCTGCGCAATCCTCGGCTCAGATAAAAACGTTTTAGCGAACGATAACAAGGGAATTCAACCATGAAACGTATCCTTATTACGGCGTTGCTTGCTGCTGCAACTGCCACCGCAAGTTACGCGCTGCCAGCAAACGCGGCTGAGAGCGCCAAACAGCAGTCGAACAAATTACAGCTTGATGATGTTTTCCAACTGGAATATGCCAGCAGCCCGGCGGTTCACCCGGCCGGCGGCTACACGGTGTTTGTCCGCAACTACATGGACATTATGGACGATCGTCGCGTGGGGAACCTGTGGCGGGTGGATAATAAAGGCGAACTGCGGCCGCTGACCGGCGGTCAGTTTATCGATCACTCGCCGGTCTGGTCGCCCGATGGCAAGCAGCTGGCCTTTGTGTCGAACCGCAGCGGTAGCATGCAGGTTCACCTGTACTGGGCTGATAGCGGTGAGCACGCACCCGTCACCCGGCTGACCAGCTCGCCTTCCAATTTAAGCTGGTCACCGGATGGTAAATGGATCGCCTTCAGCATGTTTACGCCACGCCCGGCGAAAACACCGGTGAGCCTGCCAGGCAAGCCCAAAGGCGCCGAATGGGCAGAGCCACCGCGTTATATTGATAAAGCCAATTATCGCTATGACGGCGCCGGCTATGCGCCTGAAGGCTACACCCAGATCTATGTGATGCCGGCCAGCGGCGGCTCACCCCGCCAACTGACCTTTGCTGATTACAATCATGGTGGCACTCTGGCTTGGAACGGCGATTCCAGCCAGATCATCTTCTCGGCCAACCGCCGCGAGGATGCCTTTGACCAGCCGCTGAACTCAGAACTTTACGCGGTGACCATTGATGATCGCACGGTCAGCCAGCTGACCACCCGCTTCGGGCCGGATCACTCGCCGCAGGTGAGCCCTGATGGCAAGCGTATCGCCTGGCTGGGCTTTGACGATGAGAAAATGAGCTATCAGCTGACCCAGTTGTACGTAATGGATCTGGGCGGCGACAAACCGCGCCTGCTGACCGGCGAGCTGGATTACAGCGTCGGCGATATCCAGTGGGCAGCGGACAGCCGCGGCCTGTACTTTGCGTATGACAAGCACGGCAAAGGGCATATTGCTTATCAGAACCTGAGCGGTAAGCACAGCGTGCTGACCGACAACATGGGTGGCCTGAGCTACTCACGTCCGTACAGTGGTGGCAGCTATGATGTCGCCGATGACGGCAGCCTGGTGTACACCCTGGCGCATCCGCAGCGGCCGGCTGACCTGATGCTGCAAACCAGCAAGCTCAAGCGCAAGCTGACCAGCCTTAACGATGATCTGCTTAACTTCAAGGAACTGGCCCGGATCGAGGAGATCTGGTACGAATCCAGCCACGATGGCAAGCAAATCCAGGGCTGGATCGCTTATCCGCCGGGCTTTGATCCAACCAAAAAATATCCGCTGATCCTGGAAATTCACGGTGGTCCGCACACCGCTTATGCCGGCTCGTTTGCGGCTGAGATTCAGCTGATGGCGGCCAAAGGCAATGTGGTGCTCTACACCAACCCACGAGGCAGTACCAGCTACGGTGAAGCCTTCGCCCAGGAAATCCATCACAACTATCCGAGCCACGATTACACGGATCTGATGGACGGCGTCGACGCGGTGATCGAAAAAGGCTTTATTGATGAAGACAAACTCTATGTAACCGGCGGCAGCGGCGGTGGCGTTCTGACGGCCTGGATTGTCGGTCATACGGATCGCTTCGCGGCAGCCGTGGTCGCCAAGCCGGCCATCAACTGGTACAGCTTTGTGCTGACCGCTGATGCCTATAACTACTTCACCAAGTACTGGTTCCCTGGCGTGCCATGGGAGCATACCGAGCACTACATGAAGCATTCACCGATCAGCTACGTGGGTAATGTGACTACGCCCACCATGCTACTGACCGGTGAGTCGGATTACCGCACCCCGATTTCTGAGTCTGAACAGTATTACCAGGCGCTGAAACTAGCGGGCGTGGAAACCGCCATGGTCCGTGTTCCGGATGCTCCGCATGGCATCTACACCCGGCCGAGTAACCTGATGGGTAAAGTGGCCTACATTCTGCACTGGTTTGAAAAATATCCGAAAGCAGAAGATAAGTAAGGGCACACATGAAAGACTGGTCGGATTTAATCGGCGCGGAAAAGCAGAAACAGTATTTTAAAGATCTGCTGGACCGTGTCGGCGCCGAACGGGCGGCAGGCAAAACCATCTATCCGCCGCCCGATAAAGTCTTTAATGCCTTTAAGCTCACGCCTTTGCACAAAGTGAACGTGGTAATAATTGGTCAGGATCCGTATCACGGCCCTGGCCAGGCCCACGGCCTGTGCTTTTCGGTGCCCAAAGGCGTCAAAAAGCCGCCCTCGCTGCGCAATATATTCAAAGCCCTGAAGCATGATTTCCCCGATTATGAAGAACCCACCCATGGCAATCTCGAGCACTGGGCGGAGCAGGGCGTACTATTGCTCAACGCGGTGCTGACGGTTGAACAAGGCAAAGCGCATTCCCATGTCGGTTGGGGCTGGGAGCGTTTTACTGACAAGGTCATTGAGCAAATCGATCGCCACTGTGAAGGCGTCGTGTTTTTACTCTGGGGCAATTATGCGCAGAAGAAGGCCGACTTTGTTGACGGCAACCGTCACCATGTACTGACGACAGTGCACCCGTCACCGCTATCGGCGCATCGGGGTTTTCTGACCTGTGGTCACTTTGCTGAAACCAACCGGCTGCTGGATGAGCCGATTCGTTGGTAAGCTAGTATTCCAGTTGGTCGAGTTCGAGATCCAGTCCGAAATCCATTTCCTGTAGCTCCTGGCGCAAACGATATTTTTCTTTTATCGCTTCAATTTCCCGCCATTTGCGCTTACCTGCACTTGCTTTATCCGCTTTAGATTCATTTTGAGATAGCTCGTCTGAATGATCCACGGGACCCTCCTGGCTCTTATGTTTCTTATTAGATTAAGTTTTTAGCGCAACATCTAGATAACACAGAGCAAACATCCGGTCAAGCAATGATCGATCGGGCAATGCCGGATCAGAACAGATAATTGCCTGCTGGTAAAATTTAGCCTATAATCCGCGCCCACAAATGTTCTTTCACAGTACAGGTAATTGGTATGCATCCCATGTTAAACATCGCGGTGCGCGCAGCGCGTGTGGCCGGTAAAATTTTGGTCAAAGATTTCGGGGTCGAAGTGGACCTCAATGTGCAGGTGAAAAGCCAGCACGATTTCGTGACCGAGCTTGATAAAGCGGCAGAGAACGCGATTGTTCGTAACATTCTTAAAGTCTACCCCGACCACAGCATCCTGGCTGAGGAAGGCGGCGAGATCATCGGCAAAGATGCGGACCACCAGTGGATTATTGACCCGCTGGATGGCACCACCAATTACCTGCGCGGTATCCCTCATTTTGCGATCTCCATCGCGTATCAGTACAAAGGTTCAGTGCAGGCAGCGGTCATCTATGATCCGTTGCGCGAAGAGCTGTTCACCGCCACCAGAGGTGCCGGCGTGCAGTTAAACGGCAAACGTCTGCGCGTAAAAAACCAGCGTGACCTCAACGGCGCCCTGTTGGGCACCGGCTTCCCGTTCAAACGTAAAGATTTGGCTCCGCAATACCAGGCTGTGTTCAGCGATCTGTTCGCGCAGGTGTCCGACATGCGTCGCGCTGGTTCGGCGGCACTGGATCTGGCCTATGTCGCGGCCGGCCGGATGGATGGTTTCTGGGAATTTAGTCTGCAGCCGTGGGATATTGCCGCGGGCGCGCTCATGGTGCGGGAAGCAGGCGGCCTGGTAACGGACTTCGCCGGTGGCCATGGCTTTATGGACAGCGGGCATGTGGTGGCCGGTAACCCGAAAGTGGTGCAGGGCATCTTAGCTAAGGCGCGTCCGCACCTGCCGGCCAGCATGAAGAAATAAGTACTGCAGGAGCGACCATGTTAGGAAACATCCGGATAGTACTGGTGAATACCTCGCACACCGGCAATATCGGCTCGGTGGCGCGGGCAATGAAAACCATGGGCTTGAGCCAGCTGACGCTGGTGGACCCGGTGCAGGCACCCGACAGCCATGCCTCAGCACTGGCGGCCGGTGCCACCGATGTACTGCACGGTGCTAAAATCGTGCCGACGCTGGCCGAAGCCATTGCCGACTGCGGCCTGGTCATTGGTACCAGCGCCCGCAGCCGTACCCTTGACTGGCCCCTGCTGAATCCGCGTGAATGCGCTGCTAAATTGCTGTCGGAAAGCCCCTCGTACCCGGTAGCGCTGGTGTTTGGCCGTGAAAGCAGCGGCCTCACCAACGACGAGTTGCAGCAGTGCAGCTTCCATGTGCATATTCCGGCTAATCCTGAATACAGTTCGCTGAATCTGGCGATGGCGGTGCAGACCCTGGCCTATGAAGTACGGATGCAGTTTCTGGAAGCCGATGCGGTGCCTGCCACCGATGATACCCAATACCCTCTGGCTGGCGACCTTGAACGCTTTTATACCCATCTGGAACAAACCCTGACGCAGACCGGTTTTATTGTAAAACAGCACCCCGGTCAGGTGATGGCCAAGTTACGCCGGCTGTACACCAGAGCCCGGCCAGAAACCATGGAACTGAATATACTACGGGGTATTTTAACCTCGTTTGATAAGGCCGTTGTTAAGGCCGCGGACAAGAAGCAGGACGACGCATAATACTTGACTGTTTTAGTCAGGTATGGAAGAATCTCTGGTAATAACTAAGGAGATTCAGCAGCTATGAGGTTAACCTCGAAAGGGCGCTACGCCGTTACTGCCATGCTCGACGTTGCGCTACATACAGAACAGGGACCGGTATCTTTAGCCGATATATCTGAACGTCAGGGTATTTCGCTAAGCTATCTTGAACAATTGTTCGCCCGGCTGCGTAAACACGGGTTGGTGAACAGTGTCCGTGGTCCCGGTGGCGGTTACCGGCTTGGGCATACGCCCGATGCGATTTCTGTCAGTGCTGTAATTCAGGCGGTGGATGAGTCGATAGACGCCACCCGCTGTCAGGGTAAGGGCGGTTGCCAGGGTGGCAGTCGCTGTCTGACCCATTCGCTGTGGGAAAACCTGAGCGACCGAATTGAAGACTTTTTAGCAAATATCAGTCTGGCCGAATTAGTCAGCCAGCGAGATGTGGCGAGCGTTGCGCTACGCCAGAATGCACAAATCGCGGAACAGAAGAAGCGCGCTCAACGTATCGCTCTCAACTGTGACATTTGACGCGAACCGGAGGAAATAGAGCAGATGAAATTACCGATTTATTTTGATTACGCCGCGACCACCCCTGTTGACCCTCGTGTGGCGGAAAAAATGATGCAGTTTCTGACCCCAGACGGTCAGTTTGGTAATGCCGCGTCGCGGTCACACCGGTTTGGCTGGCAGGCTGAAGAAGCCATTGATATCGCCCGTAATCAGATCGCTGATCTGGTCAATGCTGATCCCCGTGAAATCGTATTCACCTCAGGCGCAACCGAGTCAGACAACCTGGCTATCCGTGGTGCGGCTGAGTTCTACCAGAAAAAAGGCAAGCACATCATCACCGCCAAAACCGAGCACAAAGCGGTATTGGATACCTGTCGCCAGATGGAACGTCAGGGCTTTGAGGTAACTTACCTTGATGTGCAGGAAGACGGCCTGATCGATATCGAAGCATTCAAAGCGGCGCTGCGTGAAGACACCGTACTGGTGAGCATCATGCACGTGAACAACGAAATCGGCGTGATTCAGGATATCGAAACCATAGGTAACCTGTGCCGTGCCAACAAAACGATTTTCCATGTCGATGCCGCGCAAAGCGCCGGAAAAGTCGACATCGACCTGGCGAACCTGCCGGTCGATCTGATGTCCTTCTCAGCGCATAAAATGTACGGCCCCAAAGGTATTGGTGCGCTGTATGTGCAGCGTAAGCCACGGATTCGCCTGAACGCGCAAATCCACGGTGGCGGCCATGAGCGCGGCATGCGCTCCGGTACCCTGCCAACCCACCAGATCGTGGGCTTTGGCGAAGCTGCTGCCATCGCGAAACAGGAAATGGCTGCCGAGCGCGAGCGTTTTCACGCGCTGGCCGAGCGGCTGTGGAATGGCGTAAAAGACATCGAAGAAGTTTATATCAACGGCAACCAGGAACAGGGCGTACCGCATATCTTCAACATCAGCTTTAACTTTGTTGAAGGCGAGTCACTGATCATGGCGTTGAAAGATTTAGCGGTATCATCAGGCTCGGCCTGTACCTCAGCCAGCCTTGAGCCATCGTACGTACTGCGTGCGCTGGGTCGCAATGACGAATTAGCGCATAGCTCAATTCGTTTCAGCTTTGGCCGCTTTACAACCGAAGAAGAAGTTGACCACGCGGTTGAACAAATTCAGAAATCTATTGGTCGTCTGCGGGATATGTCGCCACTTTGGGAAATGTACAAAGATGGTGTCGATCTCGATACAGTGGAGTGGGCTGCTCATTAGTACTGGCAACAGTTACAGGCAGCGCACAAACAGACGAGCAAAATCATGAGAGGTAAAGTGTTATGGCATATAGCGAAAAAGTAATCGACCATTATGAGAATCCACGCAACGTAGGTGGCTTCGACAAGAACGACCCGAGCATCGCCACCGGTATGGTCGGCGCACCAGCTTGTGGTGACGTGATGAAACTGCAACTCAAGGTGAACGCGCAGGGCATCATCGAAGATGCCAAGTTCAAAACCTATGGTTGTGGTTCAGCAATCGCATCCAGTTCACTGGTCACCGAGTGGGTTAAAGGCAAATCGCTGGAAGAAGCGGGGCAGCTGAAAAACACCCAGATCGCTGAAGAGCTGGCACTGCCACCGGTGAAGATTCACTGCTCGATTCTGGCCGAAGACGCCATCAAAGCAGCAATTGAAGATTACAAAAGCAGACACGCAGGGTAACAAATGGCAATTACCATGACAGACGCGGCTGCCAAACGAGCGCAGTCATTTCTGGAGAAACGCGGTAAAGGTCTCGGCATCCGTTTAGGTGTGCGCACCACGGGCTGCTCGGGCCTTGCCTACGTGATGGAATTTGTTGACGACATGGATAGCACGGACACCGTGTTTGAAGAGAAAGGCATCAAAATCATCATCGACGGCAAGAGCCTCAGCTACCTTGACGGTACTGAGCTGGATTTCGTCAAAGAAGGCCTGAACGAAGGCTTTGAGTTTAAAAACCCGAACGCCAAAGGCGAGTGTGGTTGTGGCGAAAGCTTCAACGTATAAAAGGGTTCTATGAATCATTTTGAACTGTTTGACCTGCCCGCCGCATTCGAAATCGATGCGGCGGATTTGCAACAGCGCTACCGCAAACTGCAGCAGCAGCTGCATCCTGATCGTTTTGCCCGTGGCAGCGAACGCGACAAATTACTCGCGGTACAGCACTCGGCGCAGCTGAACGACGCCTATCAGACCCTGAAGACGCCTCTCTACCGCGCTGAGTATATATTGCAGCTGCGCGGTATTGATCTGCAGCACGAGCAGCAGACCATCCGCGATCCGGACTTTCTGATGGCGCAGATGGAGTGGCGTGAGCGTATTGAAGAACTAAAGCAGGCAGCGGATAACTTCGCCGCCATCGACAGCGCCTACCGCGATCTGGAAGCCCAGACCCGCGAACTGCAGCACGAACTTGAACGGCATATCGCCGCTGACGAGAACGAAGCGGCAGCCATTGCGGTGCGTAAACTCAAATTTATGCACAAGCTGCGGAGCGAAATCGAGCGCGTCGAAGACAGCGCCGACTAACTAACAACGGATTTAATATTATGGCGTTATTGCAAATAGCTGAACCCGGGCAAAGCACTGCCCCCCATGAACATCGCCTGGCGGCGGGTATTGATCTGGGCACTACTAACTCGCTGGTTGCCACCGTACGCAGCGGCGAGCCGCAGGTGCTGCCCGATGAAGATGGCCGCGCTATACTGCCGTCGGTAGTCTATTACGGCGCAGACGAGATCCTGACCGGCCACGAAGCCCTGGCCAAACATAGCGATGCCTCGGTGGAAACCGAAAACACCATCGTCTCAGTCAAACGCTTTATCGGCCGCACCATCGCCGATGTACAGCGCAACTTTCATAACCTGCCTTATAAACTGAGCGAAACCGAAAACGGCGTGCCGGTATTTGAAACGGCTGCCGGCGATAAAAACGCGGTGGAAGTATCAGCTGATATCCTGCGCACCCTGGCGGTGCGCGCTGAAGCGGCCTTAGGTGGCGAGCTGACCGGCGTGGTGATTACCGTGCCGGCCTATTTTGATGACGCCCAGCGCCAGAGCACCAAAGATGCGGCGCAGCTGGCCGGGCTCAATGTATTGCGGCTGCTGAACGAGCCGACCGCAGCGGCGGTTGCCTATGGCCTGGATTCCGGCCAGGAAGGCCTGATCGCGGTGTACGATCTGGGCGGCGGCACCTTTGATATTTCATTACTGCGACTGCAGGGCGGCGTATTCGAAGTGCTGGCCACCGGCGGCGACAGTGCCTTGGGCGGCGATGATTTTGACCAGCTGATTGTCAACCGGCTGAAGCAGGAATGGCAGTTGCCGGAGCAGGTAGCAGCGCGGCTTGAGCGCGATTTGATTAATGCCGCGAAGCAGGCCAAAGAAGCCCTGAGTACTGCTTCCACTTATACCATTACCATTGATCTAGAAGGCACTGAGCGTAAGTATGCACTTACTCTTGATGAGTTTAATGGCCTGATTGAGCCGCTTATCCGCAAAACCCTGAGCAACTGTCGGCGCGCGTTAAAAGACGCCGGCGTAACGGCTGATGAAGTGCAGCAAGTGGTCATGGTCGGTGGCTCTACCCGGGTGCCGAAAGTGCGCGCGACAGTAGGCGAATTTTTTGGCCGTGAGCCGTTAACCTCGATTGACCCGGATCAGGTGGTTGCCGTTGGCGCCGCCATTCAGGCCGATGTGCTGGCCGGCAATAAGCCGGATTCCGACATGCTGCTGCTGGACGTGATCCCGCTGTCGCTGGGGCTGGAGACCATGGGCGGCCTGGTGGAGAAAGTTATTGAGCGCAACACCACCATACCGGTAGCCAAAGCGCAGGAATTTACCACCTTTAAAGACGGCCAGAGCGCGATGATGATCCACGTGGTGCAGGGCGAACGCGAGCTGGTTGACGATTGTCGCTCACTGGCGCGCTTTGTGCTGACGGATATTCCGCCGATGGCAGCTGGTGCCGCGCATATCCGCGTAACCTTCCAGGTTGATGCCGATGGCCTGCTGAGCGTGACCGCTATGGAAAAATCCAGTGGCGTCAGCGCCTCTATTCAGGTCAAGCCATCTTATGGCCTGGCCGATGAAGATATTACCAAAATGATTAGCGCCTCGATGAGCCACGCCAAGGGCGATATGGCGGCGCGCATGTTACGCGAGCAGCAGGTAGAAGCGGATCGGGTGATTGAAGCCCTAAGCAGCGCCCTGGCGGTCGACGGCGAACTGCTCGATAAAGACGAGCGCGCGCGACTGGATGCGGCCATGGCCGAACTGCGCAAAGCGCGGGCAGGCACTGATACGGACGCCATTGAAGCGGCCATCAAAAAGGTCGATGCGGCCAGCGATGAATTTGCCGCCCGGCGCATGGACAAATCGATTCGCAAGGCCTTGTCGGGTCAACGCGTCGATCAGCTATAAACAGACGGAGATAACGAATGCCCAAGATTATATTTCTGCCCCATCCAGAGCTGTGCCCGGAAGGCGCCGCAATTGAAGCTAAAACCGGCGAAACCGTACTGGATGTGGCGCTGAAAAACGGTATCGGCATCGAGCATGCCTGTGAGAAGTCCTGTGCCTGTACCACCTGCCACGTGGTGATCCGCGAAGGCTTCGAGTCGCTGGATGAAAGCAGTGAATGTGAAGACGACATGTTAGATAAAGCCTGGGGACTTGAGCCTGACTCACGTCTTGGCTGTCAGGCTCACATCAAAGATGAAGACCTGGTAGTCGAAATACCCAAATACACCATCAATATGGTAAGTGAAAACCACTAATCAGAACGGGCGCTCCCAGCGCAGGCTGATAAAATCCAGGCCATCGTTGGGGTGCTCAAAATCCAGATTGGAATAGTGTGACAGGGTGAGGCTTACCCGGGCATCAGTTTCCTGGTTGTACTGCCAGCTTACCGCCAGGCGGTCTTCAAACTGAAAATGGGTGGATAAATCCCGATCCGCTATGGCTGTATCATCCATGAGCGCAGCCCCCACACCAAACTCAAAAAATATCGGTTCCGAACCTTCAGTAAACTGCCATTGCAATAGCGGACTTAGCGTCACTGCCGCCAGATTTTCACTGTGATCCGCATTGTACTGCCAGTAGTTGAGGCTGGTTTCGACCTGCAACTCAGGTCGGCCCAGCCAGTCGGGCATACGGTAAGGTAAATCAGTCCAGCGGTAGCCAGCGCGCAAGCCGCGCACATCATCTTCAGAATGGGCGTAAGCCAGATGCCATTCATTAGCTACAGCTGAACCTGTTGTGAGGGCGGTGCCTATCACTGCTGAAGCGATCAAACCAGAAAGTCGGACAAGCTTCAAAGACATTAATTCCTCCGTTTTTTGCTGAGTGTCCCTATTTATTCTAGACGATCAGCGAAAGTTCGCCGGAATTTTGCCAGTTTGGGTGACACTACGGCCTGGCAGTAGGCGTTTTCCGGATTCCGCTCGATGTAGTTTTCGTGGTAGTCCTCGGCCGGCCAGAATTTTTCCAGGGGCTCGACTTCAGTCACAATTTCATTGGCCCAGGTTTTGTCTGCCTGCATATCAGCGATGATGTCGTAGGCCTGCTGACGTTGCTCGTCGGTATGGTAGAAAATCGCTGAGCGGTACTGGGTGCCGACGTCATTGCCCTGGCGGTTAAGCTGGGTCGGGTCATGCAGGGCGAAGAAGATCTCGTAAATCTCACGGATGCTGATGGCCTGCGGGTCATAAGTCAGCTGCACTACTTCGGCATGGCCGGTTTCGCCTTTGCAGACATCTTCATAGGTCGGGTTTTCTTTATGGCCGCCGGCATAGCCGGACTCGGCTTTCAGCACACCGCGCACCTGCTTAAAGGCGCCTTCAATGCACCAGAAGCAGCCGCCGGCAAGGGTAATTTTTTGGGTCATTCGATGTTACTCCGTTTGAGTGATCCGTCTGAGTGAATAGACGTCTAAACATCCATATGATGACATGGGAGCTAACGCCTGTCCATCAGTGTAGACCAGTGTACATCAGAGCCTGTTTTGCGTATAATCCGCGCGACTCAAACCTATGCCGAATCTATACAACGGAGACCAAAAATGGCCTTAGAACGTACTTTATCAATTATCAAACCTGACGCGGTTGGCAAAAACCTGATCGGCGCTATCTACAACCGCTTTGAAACTGCGGGCTTCCGTATTGTCGCAGCGAAAATGATGCACCTGAGCACTGAACAGGCTGAAGGTTTCTACGCTGAACACTCAGAGCGTCCGTTCTTCCGTGCCCTGGTTGATTTCATGACTTCAGGCCCTGTTATGGTTCAGGCTCTGGAAGCAGAAAACGCAGTACGTAAGCACCGTGACATCATGGGCGCGACCAACCCGGCTGATGCGCTGGCAGGAACGCTGCGTGCAGACTATGCTGAAACTATCGACGAAAATGCGGTACACGGCTCTGATTCTGTAGAATCTGCGGCCCGCGAAATTGCTTACTTCTTCGCTGACGAAGAAATCTGCTCGCGCACCCGCTAATAAACGTCTTTTTAGGTGGAACTGAATGAATTCAATTGACAAAAAAGTGAACCTGCTCGACCTGAATCGCCAGGGTATGCGCGATTTCTTTAACGAGCTTGGGGAAAAACCCTTTCGTGCCGACCAGGTGATGAAGTGGGTGTATCACTATTGTGTCGACGATTTCGATCAGATGACCAACCTGAATAAAGGCTTACGGGAAAAGCTGAAGCAGATCGCTGAGATTCGCGCACCAGAAGTGCGCGAACAGCAGCAGTCTGCCGATGGCACCATCAAATTTTCGCTGACCTTATTTGATGCCCAGGACGTCGAAGCCGTCTGGATCCCGGAAAAAGATCGCGCCACCCTCTGCGTGTCTTCGCAGGTGGGTTGCGCCCTTGAATGTACGTTTTGTTCGACCGGTCAGCAGGGCTTTAACCGCAACCTGCGGGTGGCGGAAATCATCGGCCAGGTATGGCGGGTGAATAAACTGCTGGGCGCAGTCGGTGATACCGGTGTTAAAGCAGTAACCAACGTGGTGATGATGGGCATGGGTGAACCTTTGCTGAACGTTGCCAACGTGGTACCGGCGATGGAACTCATGATGGACGATAACGCCTTTGGCTTGTCCAAGCGTCGCGTTACCCTGAGTACTTCTGGCGTGGTACCGGCTTTAGAAAAACTGCGTGACCAGATTGATGTTGCCCTGGCGATTTCACTGCACGCACCAGATGACGAACTGCGTAACGAAATCGTCCCTATTAACAAGAAGTATCCGATCAGTGAACTGCTGGCGGCCAGCCGCCGCTATGTTGAAGTCTCCCATGCGCAGAACAAGGTGACGATCGAGTACGTGATGTTGGATCACGTGAATGATTCCACCGATCAGGCCCATGCGCTGGCTGAGACCCTGAAAGATACTCCGTGCAAGATCAACCTGATCCCATTTAATCCCTTTCCTGGTTCAGATTACGGCCGTTCCAGCAACTCGCGTATTGACCGCTTTGCTAAAGTTCTGATAGAAAAGGGCTTTATAGTGATGGTACGCAAAACCCGTGGCGATGATATTGATGCCGCCTGTGGTCAGCTGGTTGGCGATGTAGTGGATCGTACTAAGCGTATCCTTAAAAAGCAGCAGGCCAGCCGCGGCGGCAGCGGTATTGACGTAAAGGCTGTTTAATTCGTCAGGCTGCGGTACTATCAGTAAGTACGATCAGATAGCTACATGATGTTTTACAGGAGCCGGGCATGCGTTCATTATTACTGACCCTACTAGCAACCAGCGTATTATTGACCGGTTGTGTGAATCAGCGCACCGTCGACGGCGAGTCGGAACCAGCTCCGAAATTCAATCCGCAGGAAGCTGCCAAGTCACGCTTAGCGCTGGGGCTTCAGTATCTTCGCAGTCAAAACTACCGGCTGGCTAAGGCCAACTTGGAGCGCGCCCGCGACTATGCGCCCAATGATCCGGCGGTGCATACCGGCCTGGCGTATTACTATCAGAATGTAAAAGATTACGAGCGGGCGGAACAATATTACCGCAGCGCTATCAAACTAAATCCGAACGATGGCGATACCCTGAACAATCTGGCGGTGTTGCTGTGTTCGCAGGGCAAGTTTAAAGACGCGCTGGAATACTTTCACAAAGCCGTTGAGCAGCCAGAATATGTGAAAGTGGCAAGTACCTGGCAGAATGCCGCGACCTGTGCGATGCGGCAGGGCGACTTTGACGCAGCCAACAGATATTACCAGCTGGCAATCAATCATGACCCGCAAAATAGCACTATTCTTGAGAGCTACGCTGGGTTATTGTTACGCCAGCAACGCTATATTGATGCGCAGCGGGTGTTAGCACAGCGAGCCCAATTGCCGCAGTTCACACCGCAGTACCTGTGGCTGGAAATACAACTGGCCCGGGCGCTTGGAAATCAAGCAAAAGCGCTGACTTATGGTGAACTGTTGATGTCGCGTTTCCCCCAGTCAGAGCAAGCGCAGCGATTCCTGAAAAATTCATGAGTTTTAACCTTACGGTAAGCCGATGACAGCAGATAAAGACCTTTTTACACCGCAGGACGCGGAACAAGAGCAGGACGCAAAACCAAAATATACCGGGACGACCCCGGGTCAATTGCTGCGTGCGGCGCGTGAGGAAAAAGGTCTGACGACACAGCAGGTGGCCGATAGCCTGCGCCTGCGGTTTACGATCATCGATATGATCGAGGCCGACGAATACGAGAAGCTGGCCGCGCCGGCTTTTGTCCGGGGGTATCTGCGCTCGTTCGCGAAAGCCGTTGAAGCGGACCTGGCCGAAGTACTGCATGCGTACGAACAAATGGGTTACGGGGCCAGTACTAAGCCTAACCTGAGCATGCAGAGCTTTTCCAAGCGCCAGGTCTTAGACCGCGAGGATAGCCGGCTGAAATGGTTCAGCTACCTGATTATCGCCATCGTACTGGCACTGGCCGTGATCTGGTGGTGGCAGGATAGTGATTTCAGCATGGATTCAATCTTTGGCTCGGGCAGCCCGCAAAGTGACGTAGCCCGTGGTTCTACCACGGGGGAAACCCGAAACCGTATCGAAATCACCGACAGAAGCGATGATTCGGTAACGTTACCGGAAACCCGTGGTGGAACCACGGGCTACACGCCCGTCGGTGTTGAGCGGATACCCGAATCTGAGGTGTCGGCCGCTGATGTATCCACCGCCGAAGTGGTGCCCGAGCCGGTGATCATTTCACCCACGCCGGTCCCCTCAGCCGATATTCCGGGTTCGACTCCGGCCGATGTCAGCGCCACCGATGATCCGGCAGTCGAAGCCGGCTTAACCGATGTGGACGAAGCCAGCCTGGCGCTGACCTTCAGCGACTCCTGCTGGATCAAGGTCACTGACGCCACCGGCGAAGACATTGCCATCGGCGTAAAGCAGGCTGGCTACCACATGCCGCTGACGGGACAGCCACCATTTGATATCATTCTGTGTAAACCAGAAGCAGTTGAACTAACCTATCAGGGCGAAGAAATTGATCTTAGCGCCTACCGTCGTAATCGCTCGGTCACCCTTACCCTGAATTAAAGCATTAAAGCAGCAATAAAGTGAGTCGTACCCCATGCATGAATCACCAATAAAACGCCGTCCGTCACGCCGTATCTATGTCGGTAACGTGCCCATTGGCGATGGCGCGCCTATTGCCGTGCAGTCGATGACGAACACCGAAACCTGCGATGTGGATGCGACCGTTAAGCAAATCAGAGCCATTGCCGACGCTGGTGCCGATATCGTGCGCGTATCCGTGCCCACCATGGATGCTGCTGAAGCCTTTAAATTAATCAAACAACAAAGCCCGGTGCCGCTGGTTGCGGATATTCACTTTGACTACCGTATCGCCCTGAAAGTGGCCGAATACGGCGTCGATTGCCTGCGCATTAATCCGGGCAACATCGGCAACGAACAACGCATCCGCCAGGTGGTGGACGCAGCCCGTGATCGCGGCATTCCGATCCGCATCGGTGTGAACGGCGGCTCGCTGGAAAAAGACCTGCAGGAAAAATACGGCGAACCTACGCCAGCGGCGCTGGTGGAATCCGCTATGCGGCATGTGGATATTCTGGATCGCCTGAACTTCCATGACTTCAAAGTCAGTGTGAAAGCTTCGGACGTGTTTCTGGCGGTGGAATCCTACCGCTTGCTGGCCAAACAGATTGACCAGCCGCTGCACCTTGGCATCACCGAAGCCGGTGGCCTGCGCAGTGGCTCGGTGAAGTCAGCCATCGGCCTGGGCATGCTGCTGGCGGACGGCATCGGCGATACCCTGAGGGTGTCGCTGGCCGCGGATCCCGTTGAAGAAGTGAAGGTCGGTTTTGATATCTTAAAGTCCCTTCGCATTCGCAGCCGCGGCATTAACTTTATTGCCTGCCCCAGCTGCTCGCGCCAGGAGTTCGATGTGATTGCTACCGTTAATGCCCTCGAGCAGCGTCTTGAAGACGTAGTAGTGCCAATGGATGTGTCCATTATTGGTTGCGTGGTCAACGGCCCGGGCGAGGCATTGATATCGCAAATCGGTCTGGCCGGCGCCAAAGGCAAAAGTGGCTTCTATCTTGATGGCGAGCGCCAGAAAGAGCGCCTTGATAATACCAACTTAGTTGATCAGCTTGAGCGGCATATCCGCGCCAAGGTCAAACGGCTTGAAGCCGAGCAGATTCCGGTGAAGCAAAGCTAAAGCTGCGCTATACTAGTCCCGATTTTTAACCCGGTTGTGACAAACCAAAAATAGTAGATGTAATTACTGTGGCAAAAACGATTCAGGCAATTCGTGGAATGAACGACATCCTGCCCGGGCAAAGCCCCGCGTGGCAGTATGTTGAAGGCGTGATCCGTAAGGTCGCGGCGCAGTACAGCTACCAGGAAATCCGGATGCCGGTGCTGGAAAGCACTGAGCTGTTCAAGCGTTCGATTGGCGAAGTCACGGATATCGTCGAAAAAGAAATGTACACCTTTGATGACCGCAACGGCGACAGTCTGACGCTGCGTCCCGAAGGCACCGCCAGCTGTGTGCGCGCCGGCAATGAACACGGCCTGCTGTATAATCAGACGCCGCGGTTGTGGTACATGGGTCCCATGTTCCGCCACGAGCGTCCGCAGAAAGGCCGCTATCGTCAGTTCCATCAGTTCGGTATTGAAGCCTTTGGCATGGACGGCCCGGAAATCGACGCTGAAGTGATTCTGCTGTCGGCCCGCCTGTGGCAGGAATTTGGCATTGCCGAGCAGCTCGAATTGCAGATCAACTCGCTGGCGTCCAACGAAGCACGCGGCCGCTATCGTGATGCGCTGCGGGATTACCTGCGGCAGCACGAAGAGGCACTGGATGAAGACTCCAAACGCCGGTTAGACAGCAACGTGTTGCGTATTCTTGACAGCAAGTCGCCGGAAACCCAGGCGCTGCTGGTGGATGCACCGCGGCTGTCGGATTACTGGGATGAAGAATCTCGGGCCCACTTTGAAGGCTTGACCGAACGCCTGGCAGCAGCTGGCGTGAAGTGCGTGCTGAACGAGAAGCTGGTGCGCGGGCTGGACTATTACAACCGCACTGTGTTTGAGTGGGTGACCACAGAACTCGGCGCCCAGGGCACGGTTTGTGCCGGCGGCCGTTACGATGGTCTGGTGGAGCAGCTTGGCGGTAAAGCCACCCCGGCGGTTGGTTTTGCTATGGGCATTGAGCGGCTGGTATTGCTACTGGAAAGCCAGGATCGCATTCCGTCGGTAACGGCGGTGGATCTGTATCTGATGGCAGGCGATGAGCGGGCGGAACTAAAACTGCCGGCTGTTGCCGAAAAAGTTCGTGATAAGCATCCCGGGTTGAAGGTGATGCTGCACTCAGGCACACAGAATCTGAAGAAAAAACTGATGAAAGCGGATAAATCGGGCGCCACTTATGCCCTGATTGTTGACTGTGATGTAAACGGCCGGCTGGAATATCAGTATAAGCATCTGCGTAAGCGGGACGAAGACAAGAATTTTACCGACCTGGCTGAACTGGCCGGGTTGCTTGACTAACGATTTTTAACAGAGGATTAAGCGCGTGGATACTGAAGACCAACAAATTCAGCGGATCAAGGATTTCTGGCACGAGCACGGCAAAGGCATTATCGCCGGTCTGGTGATCGGTTTTGGCCTGTTCTACGGCTGGCGCTATTACGATGCCCATACCATGGCGCAGAAAGAAGCGGCCTCAGAGCAATTTGAAGTGATTGTTGCGCAACTGGAAGCCGGCGGCGAACAGGCTCAGGTGGACGCGCAAAACTTCATCCAGAACAACAGCGGTGATGTGTACGCGCATCTGCTCGCCTTTGAACTGGCAAAGCAGGCGGTGGTAGCCGGTGAGCCGGCCACTGCCGTCACCGCCTTACAAATAGTGCGTGATAATGGCAGCGCTGAGCTTAAAGCTATAGCCGATGTGCGTCAGGCGCGGGTATTACTGGCGCAGGATCAGCACGACGCGGCGCTGAGTGCCATTGCCAACATCACCGAAGAAGGTTTTGCGGCTATGGTAGCCGAGCTGCGTGGCGATATTCTCTTAGCCCAGGGCGATCACGCCGGTGCCCGTACTGCCTATCAGGCAGCACTGGATGCCAGCGACAACAACGCGCCACTGGCTGAAATCAAACTCAACAGCATTCCGGCGGAATCATGAGCTTTAGTAATATTTTCTTCACTACCGGCGTAAAATATAGCGCCCTGGCGCTGGCAGCCCTGCTCGCAAGCGGCTGCTCGATTTTCGGTGATGACGAAATCACCTATAACGAGCTGCAGCCATTTGATGCGACAGTGTCGCCGTCTGTGGTCTGGGAAGGCTCAGTGGGCAAGGGCGTGGGCGAATATTTCTCGCGGCTGAACCCGGTTGTGGTTGGCGACGTGATTGTCGCGGCTGACCGTCGTGGCGTGGTAAAGGCCTTTAACCGTGCTGATGGCGCCAACTTGTGGCGCGTTGACGTGCGTGATCTGACTGGCGGCGATGCCGGCGGCTGGCTGATGCCGGGCGATACCGCGCGTATTTCCGGCGGTCTGGTTGCCAACGATGGCCGCCTGTTTTTCGGTACCGAAAACGGCGAAGTCGTGGCGCTGAGCATGGCTGATGGCAGCCTTATCTGGCGCACCGAAATTGGTGGCGAAGTATTGGCTGACCCGGCTGTTGGCGAAGGCTACGTGGTGGTGAATACCAGCGCTGGTAAGCTGATTGGCCTGCTGGAAGACAGCGGCGAGCAGCAATGGGAGATGTCGACCGAAGTACCGGCACTCAGCCTGCGTGGCACCTCAGCACCGACTATCGCTTCAGGTGGCGCTATTTTTGGTACAGCGACCGGTAAATTAACCGTGGCGGTACTGAACAATGGCCAGCAAGCCTGGGTAGCGCCATTGGCCATACCCCAGGGCGCGACCGAACTGCAGCGTCTGGTGGATGCCGACGTGCAGCCGCTGGTGCGTGGCAACGCGGTATACAGTATTGCTTACAATGGTCAGGTGGCAGCGGTTGAGCTCACCAGTGGCCGCATTATGTGGCAGCGCGAGTACGCTTCGTTTAATAACTTTGATCTGAGCGTCAACCGGTTATTTCTGACCGACACCTATGACAGCGTGTATTCACTGGACAGCGACAATGGCGTCGAGATCTGGAGCAATAACGATCTGACCGGCCGTCAGGTTACCGGGCCGGTGCGCTTTGGTAACTACGTGGTGGTTGGTGATGCCTTTGGTTACCTGCATTTTCTGAACGCGAATACCGGCGAAATGGCCGGCCGGCTTGAAGTCGGCAATTCTGTGTACGTGGCGCCAATTGTGGCGGGCGATACACTCTATGTACAACTACGCGACGGCAGTTTACTCGCGGTAAGGATTTAATCAGTTATGTTACCCGTTGTGGCCCTGGTCGGCCGCCCCAATGTGGGCAAATCAACCCTGTTCAACCGGCTTACCCGTACCCGGGATGCTCTGGTCGCTGACTTTCCCGGCTTAACCCGGGATCGTAAATACGGTCAGGCCAACTACGACGGCTATCAGTTTATTGTTATCGACACCGCTGGTATTCACGGCGACGAAGAAGGCGTGGACGCGGCGATGGCCGGGCAGTCTTTGCGCGCCATCGACGAAGCCGATGTGGTGCTGTTTATGGTCGATGCCCGCGACGGCATCACTGTAGCCGACAGCGCGCTGGCTGAATACCTGCGTAAGGTCGATAAGAAAACCTACGTGGTCGCCAATAAAATCGACGGCATCGATGCCGAAGTGGCGCAGTCCGATTTCTTTGAAATGGGCCTGGGCGATGTGTACGGTATTGCCGCTGCCCATGGCCGCGGTGTTGAGCAACTGCTGGATAAATGCTTTCGGCCGCTGCTGGATGACTACCCCGAATTGCTTGTTGCAGACGCGGAGCAAGCCGTTTCTGAAGATCTCGCCCACGATGAGATCGACTACGAATCCCTGCCGCTGAAACTGGCTATTGTCGGTCGCCCCAACGTAGGTAAGTCAACACTGACTAACCGTATCCTCGGCGAGGAGCGGGTGGTGGTGTTTGACATGCCAGGCACCACGCGCGATTCAATCTATATTCCGATGGAACGCGATGGCCACCAGTATATTCTGATCGACACCGCCGGCGTTCGTCGCCGCGGCAAGATTGATGAAACCGTTGAGAAGTTCTCGGTGATCAAAACCCTGCAGGCGATTGAAGATGCCAACGTGGTGTTGTGTATCGTCGATGCGCGCGAGACGATTTCCGACCAGGATCTGAACCTGATTGGCTTTGCGCTAAACGCCGGCCGCTCGATTGTGATCGCGGTGAATAAGTGGGATGGCTTGTCGCCTGATCATCGCGATGAAATCAAGCGCGAGCTGGATCGCCGCCTGGGCTTTGTGGATTTTGCCCGGTTGCACTTTATCTCGGCACTGCATGGTACCGGCGTCGGCAATCTGTTTGATTCAGTGCGGGAAGCTTACGAGAGCGCTACACAGCGGATCAATACCTCGAAGCTGACCCAGATTCTGGAAATGGCAGCCGATGAGCATCAGCCGCCGCTGGTCAGTGGCCGTCGCGTGAAGCTGAAATACGCCCACGCCGGTGGTTATAACCCGCCGCGCATCATCATCCACGGCAACCAGGTCACGCGCCTGCCCGGCTCGTACCAGCGCTACCTGATCAACTTCTTCCGCAAAGCACTCGGCATCATGGGCACGCCCATCAAAGTCGAATTCCGCGACGCCGAAAACCCCTTCGCCGGCCGCAAAAACAAGCTCAGCGACTCCCAGGTCCGCAAGCGCAAACGCCTCATGCGCTACATCAAGAAAAAGTAACCCGCGCGCACCGATGTAGCCCGTGGTTCTACCACGGGGCATACCGGACGGTATACGCGATCCCCATGTAGCCCGTGGTTCTACCACGGGGCACGCCTGATGATATAAACGATGTGTGTAATGGCGGGTTTTTCCCGTGGTAGAACCACGGGCTACACTACACGTTAATCCTGGTCTTTAAACTTCATCAATTGGCGGCGTTCGCGCTTGTCGGGTTTGTGGTCTGGATGGGGGCTTAGCAGGGCGTTCATTTTGCGCAGCTCGGCGGCTTTTGCGCGGCGCTCGGCCGATTCTTCGGTTTCGCGGTACAACTTCTCCGCCTCGGGCGCACCGCGGCGCTGCTCGCTCAATTCCAGCACCTCAACATCCATCACATCATAGCCGCGCGGCAGCTTTATCTGCTGACCCACGGTGATGGTTTTGGCAGGTTTGGCTTTCTGTGCATCAACCTGAACTTTACCGGCCTGCACAACTTGCCGCGCCAGACTCCGCGTTTTGAAAAAACGCGCCGCCCACAGCCATTTATCTAATCTGACATTATCCATAATTACCGCTCATGAGATCCGAAAACATCATCCAGCCAGCTTACATCAATATGCGCCCATTCTTCCGGGTATTTGCCGCTGGCCAGATACCGCTTCAATGTTGAATAAGGCCAGTCGAGGGCATTTTCAACATAGCCGTGTTTAACCGGATTATAGCAGCAATACAGCATATACAGCTCATGCTCGGTTTCGTTGCGGATGGTATGTTCCCAATAGCTGTGCTGCCAGAGCTTGCCGTATTTGCGGCGTTTGCGTGAGCTGCAGTTGATGAGATCAGAGCCGGACTCGTGGCTGAAGCGCGATAAGGCTTTGGTCGTGAGGGCTTTGATTTTCGACCAGCGTAGCGGGATTTTGTCGTCGTCGACAATCCACACGCAGTGCATGTGGTCGGGCATGACCACCCAGGCTTCGATCTCGAACGGGTGGGTTTTCATGGTTTCGGCAATGGCGTGGCGCAGCGCCTGGATAACATCAGGCTCCGTGAGAAATTTCTGGCGTTTGTAGGTGACTACCGTGAAAAAATAATAGCCGCCTTCGTAGTATCGACGAACCCTGCGCATCGGAAAATCATGCCGCAAGGCCAATCATCCCGCCACCTTATATCGTTGTACGAAATCGCCGTAATGATGTAGCCCGTGGTTCTACCACGGGGCAATGCCCGATGGTATTTGCGGTGTGCGTGATGGCAGGTTTTACCCGTGGTAGAACCACGGGCTACATGGTGGCGTACGGCACCGTTTACAAATCGTCGGGGGTGAAGCGGTATTCGGTGCGGCAGTATTCGCAGGTCATGGTGATGACGCCTTCGGCGGCGAGGATTTCCTGCAGCTCGGCGGCGGGCACGCTGGCGAGGGCCTCGAGGGTGCGCTCGCGCGAGCAGCCGCAGCGGAAGCTGACGGCTTGCGCGGGATAGAGCTCCACCTGCTCCTCATGATACAAACGCACCAGCACCTCTTCGCCGGGCAGGGTGAAGAGCTCCGCCGGGGTGATGGTGTCGGTCAGCGTCTCCAGATGCTGAAAGCCCTCAAGATCAAGCCCGGCCGACGGCATCACCTGCAGAAACATACCAGCGGCATGCTCACCGTCAGCATAAAGCCACAGCCGCGTGTGCAACTGTTCAGACTGGGTAAAATAGCCTTCAATAATCTCAGCGATGCTGTCGCCTTCGCCGCTGACCACGCCCTGATAGCGCTCGCCACGGGTTGGCGTTAAGGTAATCACCAGTTGCGCCTTGCCCATCAGGCTGCGCAAATCTTCCTGCTGCGGCTCCAGTTCGCCGCGCATCCGGGCAATGCCACGCAGTTGCTGATCATGCTCGCCGTTAACCGCGATAAAATTAACCGGACCATCGCCCTGCAACTGAATCGCGATATGCCCTTCAAACTTAAGGGTAGCGACCAGCAACGAAGTCGCCGCCATCAGCTCGCCCAACAGCCGCTGTACCGGCGCCGGATAGGAATGGCCCAGCAACATCCGCTGGTAGCTGCTGCTCAGTTGCACCAGCTCGCCGCGCACATCGCGGTCAATGAAAGTGTAGCGAAGAAGTTGGTCTGTGGGATAATTCATAGGCTGTCATCTTTTGGTCAAATGGAGCGGGTATAAAGGTGCCATGATTATATCAGATTTCGACCAATTTGATCTGTTCAGGTAGGGGCGAAAGGGCTAGAATGGGGATCGGATTGCTACTTCACAAAATTATAACGAAAGCGAAAACTGATCATCAGACAAACAATGAATCAATTGATTAACCGCATGCGACAGCCAACCCTCTGGCGCTATGGGCTGTGGACGCTGACCGCCCTGGCGGCGGTGCTGGCGACCCTGTTGCTGGCACGCCTGACCTGGCAGTTGCTGACACCTGTGGCTGAGCCCGTCAGCGGGCCGATACCGCCTGCCCGGCAGGCCGGCAAAGCGCAGATTAATGTAAATGCTATAGCGGGCCTGAATTTATTCGGCAACGCCGCCGCGCCGGACCAGCAGCGGGTGGCCAGTGCGCCAAAAACCAGCCTGAACGTGCGCCTGCTGGGCGTGTCCGCCAGTAATTATCCGCAGCATTCCGCCGCCATCATTGAACGCAGCGGCCAGCAGGAAGTCTATGTAGTCGGCGAACAGCTGAGTGGCTCGCAGGTTACCGTCGAAGAAATTTACGCCGACCGGGTTATTCTGAATAACCAGGGGCGCCTGGAAACCCTCGAAATGGAGGGGATTGGGGAGCTTGGGCCGGGGTTGTCGTTGACGGTGGGTGAGATTCCCCGTGGTAGAACCACGGGCTACAGTGCGGCGGCGGGCGACGATGCGGCGGTTGAGGTGGCGGAAGAGGTGGCTGAAGCGGTGAGCGCGGATCCGGCCAATATTCTCGAATATGTGGCGATTGCGCCGGCGCGCGATGGCGCGAAAATTATCGGTTACCGGCTACGGCCCGGGCCGCAACCTGAACTCTTTAACGAAGCCGGTTTTCTTGCCGGCGATTTAGCGGTAGCCATCAATGGCCAGGATCTCACGGATATCCGCACCGCTATGAGCATGACCCGCGATCTGGCCACCATGGACAGCATCACAGTGACCGTAACTCGTGACGGCCAGTATATCGACCTCGAGCTCACCGTTCCAGCTGAAGCCCGGGGCAATTAGAATAAAAGGAACAAGCATGCGCACAATTTTTCTGACAACCACAGTGGCGATGAGCCTGGCGCTGATCCTTGGCACAGCCGGCACCGTCGGCATTGCCGAAGCGGCTCCGCAGCAGCAAAGCCCTCCGCAAGGCACGGGCCCGGTTGAATATACCGCCAGCTTCAAGAACACCGACATCAGCGAGTTCATCCAGGTGGTGGGGCGCAACCTTGGCAAGACCATGATTATCGACCCGGATGTGCGCGGGCGCATTGATGTGCGCAGCTACGATGTGATGACCGAAAGCCAGTACTGGCAGTTTTTCCTGAACGTGCTGGACGTGTACGGCTTCGCCACAGTGACCATGGAGTCGGGCGTGGTGAAGGTCATGCGCGACAAAGACGCCCGCAACGGCGCGCTGCCGGTGGTGGACGATAACAGCCTGGCCGGCGACACCCTGGTCACCCGCGTGGTACCGGTTGCGAACGTCAGCGTGCGCGAACTGGCGCCGTTGCTGCGTCTGCTGAACGATCAGGCCGGTGGCGGCAACGTGGTCAGCTATGACCCGTCCAACGTCATCATGCTGACCGGCCGCAGCGAAACCATCCAGCGGCTGGTGGAAATCATTGAACGGGTCGACCGGGCCGGTAACCAGGATGTCGACATCGTCAACCTCGAATACGCGTCCGCTTCGGAAGTGGTGCGCATCGCCATGACCCTGTATGAAAAAAGCACCGATGGCACGCCAGCGCTGCTCATTCCCAAAGTGGTCGCCGATGAGCGCACCAACCGGGTGATTATCAGCGGCGATCCACGCGCCCGTGAGCGGGTGGTCAAACTGATCAAGCAGCTGGATAAAGATCTCAAAACCCAGGGCAACACCCGGGTGTATTACCTCAAGTACGCCAAGGCTGAAAACCTTGTTGGCGTATTAACCGGCGTCAGCGACACCGTTGCCGCAGAAAGCGGCGTCGCAACCGGTGCGGCCGGCGCAGGGCAGCGTCGTAGCGGTAAGGAAATCAGCATTACCGCACACGAATCCAGCAATTCTCTGGTCATCACCGCGCAGCCGGATATGCTCGCCAATCTGGAGAACGTGATCCGGCAGCTGGATATCCGCCGCGCCCAGGTGCACGTGGAAGCCATTATCGTTGAGCTGATGGAGGGCGATGGTATTGATTTAGGCCTGCAGTGGATTTCCGAAGACGGCGGCATGGTGCAGTATAACAACGGCCGCCAGGTACCCATCGGCCAGCTGGCCGCAGGTGCTTATATGGCGCAGGAACGCGAGCGCGGCACTACCACCACTATCGTCGATGGCAACGTGGTGACCACCGAACAGCCGCCCGAGCGTGGCAATGTGGATTTGCTGGCACAACTGCTGGGCAACGTGAACGGCATGATGATCGGCGTGGTCAAAAACGACTGGGGCGCGATTTTGCAGGCGGTCTCGACCAACACCAATTCAAACATCCTGGCCACGCCCAGCATCATGACGCTGGATAATGAATCGGCCGAGTTCCTGGTCGGTCAGTCAGTACCCACTATCACGGGATCGACCGCCGGCGATAACAATTCCAATCCGTTCCAGACGGTGCAGCGCGAAGACATAGGTATCAAGCTCAAAGTCACGCCGCAGATCAACGAAGGCAACGCGGTGCAATTGATTATCGAGCAGGAAGTGTCGAGCTTAAGCGGCGCCACCTCGGTGGATATCACGATCAACAAACGCCAGCTGAAAACTGTGGTGATGGCGGATGACGGCGAAACCATAGTGCTGGGCGGCCTGATTGATGAAGATGTGCAGGAGAGTGTGTCCAAGGTGCCACTGCTGGGGGATATCCCGGTGCTGGGCCATTTGTTCCGCTCCACCTCGACCTCGCGGCAGAAACGCAACCTGATGGTGTTCCTGAAACCGACGATTGTGCGCGACCGCGCTACCGCGCTGGGTATGAGCAGTCGCAAGTACAACTACATCCGCGCCGAGCAGCTGCTGCGCCAGGAAGAGGGTGTTGAACTGATGCCGCGCACCTCAACGCCGGTACTGCCGGAGTGGGATGGCCCGCTGACGCTGCCGCCAGAATTTGAAAAGTACATGGACGATAACAGCAAGCAAGAAATGAACGAAGGTTCAGGTAATGACTGAGATCGCTGAAGTCGCTGCCAGTGTCGCGCCCCGGCGCCTGCCGTTTGCTTTTGCCAAGCGGTTTGGGGTGGTGGTGGCGATCGAGGAAGAACGGTACGTGGTGCATTGCCGCGAGAGCGTGACGCCGCAGGCGTTGCGGGAAGTGCGGCGCGTGCTCGGTCAGCCATTTACGGTGCAGCGCCACAGTAATGAAAATTTCGAAGCCATCCTGACCCAGGCTTATCAGCGCGGCTCGTCCGAAGCCAAGCAGCTGATGGAAGATATCGGCAACGAGCCGAACCTGTTCTCGCTGGCCGATGAAATGCCGCAGACCGAAGATTTGCTGGAAAGCGAAGACGACGCGCCCATCATCAAGCTGATTAACGCGATGCTGAGCGAGGCCATCAAAGAGGGTGCCTCGGATATCCACATTGAGACCTTCGAAAAAGAATTATTAGTGCGTTTTCGTATCGACGGCGTGCTGCGCGAAGTGATTCGCCCTAACCGTAAGCTGAGCTCGCTGCTGGTGTCGCGGATCAAGGTCATGGCGCAGCTGGATATCGCGGAAAAACGCGTACCCCAGGATGGTCGCATCAGCCTGCTGATTGCCGGTCGCGCCGTTGATGTGCGGGTATCGACCATGCCGTCGAACCACGGCGAGCGGGTGGTGCTGCGCTTGCTTGATAAAAATAACGCGCGCCTGAATCTGGCGCAGCTGGGCATGACCGAGGCTAATCGTAAAGTCTTCGCCGAGCTGATTAAAAAGCCCCACGGTATTATTCTGGTTACCGGGCCCACGGGCTCGGGTAAAAGTACGACCTTGTACGCCGGCCTCGCTGAGATCAACTCGCGTGACCGCAACATACTGACGGTTGAAGACCCGATCGAGTATGCGATTGACGGCATCGGCCAGATGCAGGTCAACCCGAAAGTGAATATGACCTTCGCCCGCGGGCTGCGCGCCATCTTGCGTCAGGATCCGGATGTGGTGATGGTCGGTGAGATCCGCGACGTCGAGACCGCGCAAATCGGCGTGCAGGCCAGCTTAACCGGCCATCTGGTGATGTCGACCCTGCACACCAACACAGCCTCGGGCGCCATCACCCGCCTCGAAGACATGGGCATCGAGCCCTTCCTGCTCAGCTCGTCGCTGCTCGCCGTGCTCTCCCAGCGCCTCGTCCGCACCCTCTGCACCCACTGCCGCGAAGCCTACGAGCCCACCGCGGAAGAACTGGCGCTGCTGCAAAATGTAGCCCGTGGTTCTACCACGGGTAAAACCACCCCCGACGGCAATGCCTCCCCCCGTGGTAGAACCACGGGCTACAAGGCCGGTGCGGGCGACGATGCGGATGGCGGCGTGGGTACGTTGTATCGCGCGCGCGGTTGCGACAAATGCAACCAGACCGGCTATCGCGGCCGGACCGGCATCCACGAGGTGCTGGTGGTGGACGAGAAGGTGCGCGACCTGGTGCACACCGGGCATGGCGAACAGGCCATCGAAAAATACATCCGCAAGCATACGCCCAGCATTCGCGATGACGGCCTGGCCAAAGTCGCCGCCGGCCTCACCACGCTCGAAGAAGTATTGCGCGTAACGCGCGAGGAGTAAGCAGTGGCCGCATATGCATATCAGGCGCTGGACGCCAACGGCCGCAAAAAATCCGGGGTACTGGAAGGCGACAACGAGCGCCAGATCCGCCAGCAACTACGCGAACAGGGTCTGACCCCGTTTCAGGTCGAAATCGCCGAAGAAACCCGCAAAGCCTCAGACGCAAGCAAAGGCCAGAAATGGTGGCAGCAGGGCCGGGTGCGACGCATCAAAGCGTCCGACCTGGCGCTCATCACCCGCCAACTGGCGACCCTGATTGCCTCATCCATGCCCATTGAACAATGCCTGCTGGCGGTTGCCGAACAAACCGATAAGCCGCGCCTGCAGAACCTGCTGATGGCGGTTCGCTCCAAAGTAGTCGAAGGCTACTCACTGGCCGAGGCCATGGCCGAATACCCCCACGTTTTTGATAAGCTGTTCACCTCAATGGTGGCGGCCGGCGAGCGCTCGGGACATCTGGAAAAAGTGCTGGAGCGGCTGGCGGATTACACCGAGCAGCGCAACCGGCTTAAAGGCCAGCTGATCCAGGCGCTGGTGTACCCGATGGTGCTTACCTTCGTAGCATTGAGCGTCATTATTTTCCTGCTGGTGTCGGTAGTGCCGAACATTGTCGAGCAGTTTTCGACCCTGGATCAGACGCTGCCGCCAACCACCACCTTCCTGCTGGTGGTCAGCGACTTTTTACAGACCTACGGCATTTATGCGCTTATCGCTATTATGCTGGCGCTGGTGATTGGCAAGCAGCTGCTGCGCGATCCCGGCCGGCGCGATAAGTTCGACGCCCTGATACTGAAGCTGCCGCTAGTTGGCAGCGTGATCAAAGGCGTAAATACCGCGCGGTTTGCCCGCACGTTAAGCATTTTGTCGGCGTCCGGCGTGCCGCTGCTGGATGGTTTACGCATTACCGGGCGGGTTTTAACGAACCGAGCCATGCAAATTGCTGTCGAAGATGCAGCGGCCCGGGTTCGTGAAGGCTCGTCGCTACGGGCAGCACTGGCCGAGACCAAACTATTTCCGCCGATGATGCTGCACATGATTGCCGCCGGCGAGAAAAGCGGTGAACTCGAGCAAATGCTCGAGCGCGCCGCCGACAACCAGGATCGCGACTTTGAAACCACCATGAACGTGTCGCTCAAAATCTTCGAGCCCGCGCTCATCGTGGTCATGGCCGCCATCGTGCTGCTCATCGTGATGGCCATCATCCAGCCGATCCTGCAGTTGAACCAGGCGGTCGGGCTGTAGCCCGACCGCCGTAGCCCGTGGTTCTACCACGGGTATGATCCGCCATTACGCACAATGGTGAATATTGATGATTTTCCCCGTGGTAGAACCACGGGCTACATATTTAACGAGGTACAAATATGAAACAGAAACAACAAGGCTTTTCACTACTCGAAATCATGGTCGTAGTCGCCATCATCGGGTTGCTGGCGTCGCTGATCCTGCCCAACGTGATTGGCGCGGGCGAACAGGCTGACCGGCAGAAAGCCATCACCGACATCGGCCAGCTGGAAAACGCGCTGGACCAGTACCGGCTGGATAACAGCCGCTACCCGACCACCGAGCAGGGCCTCGAAGCCCTGGTGCGTGAGCCAACCGTCGACCCGCTGCCACGCAACTACCGCCGCGGCGGCTACATCAAGCGTCTGCCAACGGATCCGTGGGGCGCCGAGTACCTGCTGCTGAGCCCGGGCGAGCATGGCGACGTGGACATATTCTCAGTTGGCCCGGATGCACAGGCCGGCACCGAAGATGACATCGCCAACTGGAACCTGGACGGACGTGACGAGAACTAAACGCCAGCCCCGCCAAACCCGGGGCTTCAGCCTGATTGAGATGATGGTCGTCATGGTCATCATCGCCATGATGGCTATGGCAGTGACTTTTGTTATTCCCGACGACCGCGACGACCAGGCGGCAAAAAGCGCGCGCGACCTGCACACCCAACTGCAATATGCGCGTGAATATGCCATGGTTCGCCACGCGGTGCTGGCGCTTGAAGTGTGGGAGCAGGACTATCGCTTCGTACAATGGCAGGACAGCCGCTGGCAGCCCATCAACACCAAGGGCCTGACCGCGCACGAATTACCTGAACACCTGCGCTTTGAGCTGGACGTCGACAGCGTGGATCTGCTGGCTCAGGACGCCGACCGCGATGGTCTGTTCCAGCCAGTAAATGACGAAGATGAAGCAGACAAACAGCAACGCCAGCCCGGCGAAATGCTCTACATTTTTGGTAGTGGCGGGCTGCCGGTGTTCAGCCTGAAATTCATCAATATGCAGGATGCTACTGCGGCGAGCTGGGTGGTGGAGTCTACTGATGGTTATCAGTTGCAGGTGAGATCGGATGTGGATTGAGGGTTTGACCCGTGGTAGAACCACGGGCTACGGGTGCGGCGGGTACAAGGGTTTCACGCTGGTGGAGGTGATGGCGGCGCTGGCGATTTTTGCGCTGGCCGCGCTCGCCGCGGTCTATGCCAGCAGCAACCACCTGGCCAACCTCAACTACATGCAGGATAAAACCCTGGCGCGCTATGTGGCGTCCAACGTACTGGCGGAGCAGTCGCTGCAGTACCCGCCCAAAGACAACACCACCGGCAGCGAGCTGTTCGCTGATCTGCAATGGCACTGGCACCTGGATGTAACCGAAACCGCCACCGAGGATGTACTGATGATGACGGTGCTGGTGCGGCTGGAGCCGGGCGGGCAGATTTTGCATCAGGTGGGGCGTTATGTTGGGCCGCCGCCGACGCCGACGCCAGGGGCAACGCCATGACACGCAAAAACACTCAGCGCGGCTTTACCCTGATTGAGGTGATGGTCACCATCGCTATCCTGGCGATTATCGGGCTGGCATCATCGAACGTGCTCAACACCATGGTGCGCAGCAGCGAGCAGAGCGAAGAAGCCATTGAGCGGCTGCAGCAGTTGCAGTACGCCATGCTCACCATCGAGCAGGATATCCGCCAGATCGTGCCGCGCCAGAATGCCACCGGCCAATTTTTGTTTTATGACGATGAGCGGCTGGCCTTTGTGCGCGGCGGCTGGTTTAACCCGGCGATGTTGTTGCCACGCAGCGAACTGCAGCCGGTGTTTTATACGGTGCGTGACGAGAAACTGGTGCGCGAGCATTTTTTGTACGTGGATGTGAGTGGCAGCGAAGAGCCGGTTAGTCAGGTGGTGATGGATGGGGTTCGGTCGTTGAGCGTAAGGTTTTATGCGGGTGCGCAAGGGCAGAGCCAGGTGCAAGGGGCGGGTGATACCCGTGGTAGAACCACGGGCTACAGTGATACGTGGGATCAACCGCAATCGCTGCCGGCGGCAATTGAGATTACGCTGGATGCGGAGCGCTGGGGCGCGATGCGCCGGGTGTTTCTGCTGAATGGCGGGGAATTTGTCGCGCGCGTTGCAGCGCCGCCACCGGCTGAAGGCGACGACGCCGGAGACGGCTCATGAGGCAGCAGCGCAGCATGAAACAGCAGCGCGGCGTCGCGCTCATCATTGTGATGCTGGTGGTGGCACTGGTGTCGGTGATCGCGGTGAACATGAGCGGCCGCATGCAGACCAGCGTGGTGCGCACGGCGAACTTTCAGGAAGCCGAGCAAGCCTACTGGTATGCCTTAAGCGCCGAGGAAATCGTCAAAGATCTGCTGCTTACCGAGCTTAAAGACGCCGACGGCGTGGTGCATCGCCAGCAGCAATGGTATCTGCAAAGCCAGAACGCGCAGTTGTATCCGGTTGAAGGCGGCGCCATCGGCGGGGTCATCCGCGATCTGCAGGCCTGCTTTAACCTTAACGCGCTCAAAACAGCGCCCGAAGACCAGAATTTACTAACCCGGCGCAAAGCGCAGCTGCGCATGCTGATGACCGAGGCTATGGAAGAGCCCGACAGCTACACCATTGATGTGGTGGTCGACAGCCTCGCCGACTGGCTGGATGAAGACAGCGAGCTGGGCGGCAGTTATGGCGCCGAAGATGCCGATTATGAGTCGCTGCGGTTCCCGTATCGCGCGGCTAATGGCATGATGACCCATATCAGTGAGTTCAGGCTTGTGCGCGGCGTGTCCCAGGCATTGTTTCTGGAGCTGAAACCTTATATTTGTGTGCTGCCGCGCGACAGCAAGTTGCAGATTAACGTCAATACAGTAGAAGATGATCAGAGCGCGCTGCTGTATGCGGTCACCCTGGGGGCCATGAGCCTGAGTGATGCGGCGGGATTTTTGCAGAACCGGCCTGAGTCGGGCTATGACTCGCTGGATGCCGCCCGCGCCGCACCTGCGCTCACCAGTGCCGCGGCGGCAAAGCTTGACCCGAATCTTGGTGGCGGGGTACGCCCGGATACCATCGAACTTGGCGGCGCCCTTGACGATCTGAACGTCACCAGTGAATACTTTGGCTTACAGGCAGAGATCCGGTTTGGCGAGCTACGCCTGCATGCCCGGTCACAGTTTTTGGTCACGCCTGAGGGCGTAACCACCGTTTATCGCGGGTTTGGAGATTAATATGGAACAGTTGTTTATACGGTTGCCGTCGGGTGACGATGTAGCCCGTGGTTCTACCACGGGTAAAACCTCCCCCGACGGCAATGCCTCCACCCGTGGTAGAACCACGGGCTACAACGTCGATACGGACGCCGATCCCCGTGGTAGAACCACGGGCTACTGGTTGATCTGGAATCCGCAGCAGCGCGAGCTTATCGCCAGCGGTGAACTGGCCGGCGTGGACGAGCTCAGCCAGCTCGAAGAGCGCGCGCGCCATCGCGATGTCATCGTGTTCGTACCGGGCCAGGATGTGCTGCTGACCAAGGCTGTACTGCCGGTCGGCTCGCAACGGCTGTTGCCGCAACTGGTGCCCAATGCGCTGGAAGACGAACTGGCCAGCGACATCAACGACCTGCATTTTGCCTGGCCTGCTGGTGCTAAACCGGGCGGCGTCGAGAAGCCGCTGCCGGTCGCCGTGGTCGCCCACAGCGCCATGCAGACCTGGCTGAAGTGGCTGGATGATACCGGGATTGATGCCGACGAGTTTTACCCCGATGTATTTATGCTGCCCGTGCCTGCGGAAAACCAGTTATTCGCGCTGCAACTCGGCGATGACATCATCGTCCGCACCGGCGCCTGGGATGGCTTCGCCACCGATGTCAGCACCCTGCACGAAATGGGCCTGAGCGGCTTTACCGAGCTGCCGTCTGCTACAACCCCCGTGCTCACCTGCTTCGGCCAAATCCCAAAAGGGTCAGACCTTTTTACGGAAGTGACCTGTGAGCAGGCCGATATCGAAGTGCCGCTCAGCATAGTCGCCAAAGAGCAGGCTCAGCAAATGGGGCTGACCCCTGGCCGTAGCCAGGCGATTAACCTGCGTCAGCAACAGTACCGCTCCGCCCGCAAGCGACGCAAAGCCAGCATCACCAACCTGCCGTGGAAGCCCGCAGCTGTGGCCGCCGCGCTGCTGCTGGTCATCGGCTATAGCAGCCAGATTATTGAATACATTAAGCTTGGCCAGCAATCAGCCGCGCTTGAACAGGCCATTGAGCAAACCTACCGCACCGCATTTCCTGATACCCAGCGCATCGTTAACGTACGTGCCCAGCTGCGCGCGCAAATGAACGAAGTTGAAGGGGTCAGCCCCTTTATCAATTCGCCGCTGATGATGCTGAGTCAGCTCGAGCCGGCCTTCAAGGCAGCCAGCGATGTGCAGCTGGAGCTGCTGCGCTTCGAAAAAGGTCAGCTCAGACTACAAACGCGCGCAAATAATTTTGCCAGCCTGGAAACCTTCCGCTCGGTCGCCAACAGCGGCGGGCTGGTGACAGTAGAGCAGGGGCCGGTGAGCAATCAACCCAATGGCGTAACCGGTACTTTGCTGGTGAGGGCGAACTGATGAAAGCAACCCAGTCATTAAAAACGAAATTTCAGGAATTCAAAACCCGCGGCCAGCACATCGTCGGGCCGCACTGGCAGCGCCTGAATCAGCGCGAGCGCGCTATTGTAAGCGTCGCCGGCGTATTACTGGTGATAGCCGCCGTTTACTGGTTGTTGTGGAACCCGCTCGCCAGCGGCATTGAGCAACGCAAGCAAGCTATCGCTGCCCAGCAGGAAACGCTGCAATGGACACGCGAAAATACCGGCATCTACCTTGCCGCGAAAGAGAAAGGGTCAGACCCGAAAAGCCAGCAGGCCACCGGCAGCATCAGTCAGCGGGTAACCGAGCTGGCGGCGGCCAATGGCGTTGAAATCACCCGCATGCAGCCGCAAAGCGACGGCCTGCTGGTGGTCATCGACAGCGTGACCTTCAGTCAGCTGCTGACCCTGCTTGAGGTATTGCAGCAACAGGGCGGCCTGGCGATCGAAAGCCTGGATGTAACCGAAGGCGCTGAGCCGGGCATCGTGCGGGTGCGCCGACTGCAGGTGAGCGGCGCATGAGCTGGCGTTACGTATTCTGGTTAATCCCCGTTTATCTGGCGGCGCTCATCGTGCTGGCGCCGGCGCAACTGATTGGCTGGGGCCTGCAACAGTTCGCTGGCAATAACCCGCAGTTGCAGAACCTGTCGGGCACCATCTGGAACGGCAAGGCGGGGCTGACCCGGGTGATCGTGCCAACCGGCACCGCGGTCAAACTTGAAAATATTGAATGGGGAATCGACCCCGTGTCGCTGCTAAAAGGCGAATTAGGCCTGAGTTTTGAGATCCCGCAAGCGGGCAACGTGATTAGTGGCAGCGGCCTGATCCAGGTCAACCGCCAGGGCCTGCCGGTATTTGAGGCAAACCTCAGCGGCGGAATAGCCCAGTCATCAGTGGCGCTTAATCTGCCGCTGCCGCTGAACATCGACGGCGCCTGGCAGCTTGATCTGAATGAATACAGCCTCAGTGATTTCAGCACCCCCGGCTGGTGCGATACCCTGAACGCGAACATCAACACCGAGCAGGTGCGCGTACGCCTGGATAACGCCTGGCTGCCGCTGGGTGATTTCCGCGCCGACCTCGAATGTGGTGATCCGCAGACGATAAATGTTAGTATTCCACCAGAGAACCGGCTGGGACTGCAGGTGAACGCCGCCTTACACGGCACCCGCAATGTGCCGCGCGTACGCCTGCAGGGCAGCATCAAGCCGACCCTGCAAACGCCCGCCGAAGTGAGCGAACTGCTGGTATTCATCGGTCAGGCTGATGCCACCGGCCGCTATACATTCAGCTTTAATCTGTAAGTCATAAAATAGGACACCGAGAACATGGACCAGATTACCCAATGGGTTACTGAGAACCGCGACCTCATCATCAGCTATACGGTGAGCTTCATAGTCGCCATCGTCATCATCATTGTTGGCTTGATCGTCGCCAACAACGTGGTCAGGCTGATGAGCCGCGCCATGCATCGCAAAGAAATGGATGGCGCGGTGATTTCCTTCCTGAGTGCTATCGTCAAAGCCGTGATTTTTATCGCAGCGCTGCTGATGGCGTTGTCGCAGGTCGGCGTGCAGACCACCTCCTTTATTGCCATCTTAGGTGCCGCCGGTCTGGCGATCGCATTATCGCTGCAAAGCTCGCTGGCGAACATGGCATCGGGTGTGCTCATCATCATCTTCCGTCCGTTTCGTGCTGGTGAGTACGTGGATGCAGGCGGCGTGTCGGGCACCATCCAGGAAGTGAACATCTTCCAGACCATCATGAAGACCCCCGACAACAAGGTTGTGTTCGTGCCGAACGCCCAGATCACCAGCAAGCCGACAATCAACTACAGCCGTGAAGACACCCGCCGCATCGACCTGGTTATCGGCGTGTCGTACAGTGCCGATCTGCTGAAAACCAAAGAAGTGCTGATGGAAGTGGTGCAGGCCGACTCGCGCGTGCTGCCCGAGCCAGGCATCAATATTCAGGTAAATGAACTGGCCGATTCGTCAGTCAACTTCATCGTCCGCCCCTGGGTTGCCGTCAACGATTACTGGCCAACCCGCTGGGACCTGTTGCGCGAAATCAAGCTAGCCCTTGATAAAAACGGCATTAGCATCCCGTTCCCCCAGCGCGACGTACACGTTTACAAACAGTAGCCCGTGGTTCCACCACGGGTTTTTCCCGAAAAAACACAAATGTTTTTTGTCAGAGCCGCAGTCATTTTATGTCTGCGGCTCTCACGTTTTTGTAAGCAAATAAGGCTAAAGTGTAAATTATGTTACGAGCCCCTTTGCAGTAAATCATCAGATCGATTACAATCCCCCGTAGTAAAAGGGCTTCACAGCTCAAAAAACAAAACATTAACAACGAAATATTACTAATCGCCCCGGAGCGCAGCCCTTTATGTCCATGATTCCTCTGTTTATCGCGTTAGGTGCCACAGCATTAATGCTGCGCCTGATGCATCCCGTTGCAGAGTTAGTCGACTTATTGGATAAACCCTGTAATCGTAAGCGCCATCAGGGAGCTGTGCCGCTTATTGGCGGCATCGCGGTATTTTCAGGCGTTGCTATATCTATGGTATTTAGCGCCGAGCTGCAATTACAGGCGCGATTATTTCTGGTGAGTTCAGCCATGATGGTTTTCATTGGCATGCTTGATGATAAATTCGATTTAAGTGTGCGCCTGCGCCTACTGGGTCAGTTCCTCGCCGCCAGTGTCATTATATTCGGTGGTCATCTCTATATCTCAAATCTGGGTAACCTGTTTGGCTTTGGTATTGTTGATCTCGGGGTATGGGGTATTCCATTCACCTACCTTGCGATTCTGGCCGCGATGAATGCTTATAATATGATCGATGGTATCGACGGACTCCTTGGCGCCATGGGGCTTATCGCTTTTACAGGTATAGCAAGCGTGGCAGCGCTGAACAATCAGGCGCAAGTTTATCAGTACGCACTAATGGCCGCTTTTGCGCTGATTCCTTTTATTATCTGCAACATGACAATCACCAGCCGCTACCGAAAAGTATTTATGGGAGATGCAGGCTCTATGTTCGTGGGCCTTACCGTTGTCTGGTTATTATCGCAGAGCACCCAACCACAACATGCTGATGGTGCATCAATTATGGCAGTGACCTCATTATGGCTGGTGGCGCTGCCGATTATGGACATGGTCTCGGTTATGATTCGCCGCGCAATTTCAGGGCGTAACCCGACGTCGCCGGATCGTGATCATATCCATCATCTCTATTTGCGTGCAGGCTTCAGCCCCCGGCGGACACTCGCTATCCTGGTGGGCATCGCAATGATATTAGCAGCAATCGGCATTTTGCTCGAATGGGCTGACGCCCCGGCGGTTATCAGTTTAGCCTTGTTTTTAGCGGCTTATACACTGTATTTTCAGCAGTTCAGAATTTTAAAGACGCATTTCAAAACAGAGCGTTAAAATAGCTCTGATAGGAATAATTTAGCCCGTTTCGTTCTGGTCTTTATTGAAGTTTCACTTCACAAAGGCGCAACAAGGTGCTAACTTTACAGGTAATCACTCGCAGTGACGCGAGCTGATTGGCCAATCAAGAAAAAAATGGAATAGAGGTGTTTATTATGAATAAATTAACCGCTTTACTTGCGGCTGTATTATTGGCGGCTTCGCCATTAACTATGGCGCAAGAAACTGGTACTGCAGCCGAAGGCTCAGCATCAGGTTCAGGCTTTGCAATGACTACCGGTGCAATGGTTGCCGCTGGTGTTGCTATAGCAGCAGTTGTTGTAGTTGCTGATGACAGCGATGACGAGCCACTACCTCCTGGTCCTGGCCCCGGCCCTGGTCCTGGTCCTGGCCCTGGTCCTGGTACCGGCACTCAAACTGGCACTACTACTGTAACCGGTAATTAATTGCCAGTGATTAACCGCTAGGTTAGTCAAAAGTATCAAAAAGCCGCGAGCAGGTTGCTGTTCGCGGCTTTTTTCTGTTTATGCGCCCGGCTTCCCTGTGGTAAGATTCCACATCTTTCAAACATATTAAAATAATGAACTGTCGGGAAACTAATGACGATCAATTTTAAGCCGCTACTGCACCGGATGGGTGTGGTAATGCTGATCGGCGCAATACTAAGCGTCGCCGGTTGCAGCACGCGCGTGAAAAATCTTGCCGAAATTGCGAAATTCGCCGTGGACGAGCCGGATGATGTGGTCCTGACGGCTGCTGAGATAAAAGACTATCCCCATGCCGCACAGTACATTGAGTTTGATGATCAACCGCAAGTATTAATGGCGCTGAACTTCGATGACCAGGGCGTACTTAAATGGCGCACTGGTGGTGAGGAAGTTGTTATGACTCGCCGCGGTCGTTTTATTGGCAGCGTCAACATTGCCAATGCTCCCATACAAATACAGGAACACAATCCGGATCCGCTGCTGTGCATGAGCAAAAACATGCAACGCAAAGAGCCAGTCACAAGCAACTGCGAATCGGTATGGCAACGTACCCTGTGGATCAACAACCGCACCGAGACAACCAGCCGCGACACTACCTGCACGCTGGTAAGCGAATTCAGCCACAGCGGCGAGGAAACCCTCCTGATGCCGAACGATGAGCAGATAGCCGCACAGGTGATCACGGAATCGGGTGAAGTTATGCCTACCGTGCAAGGGCAGGAACCGATTCCGTTCGAGAACACCTTCTGGATCGATCCTGGTACCGGTCGCACGCTCAAATCCCGTCAGTTTGTATCCCCAACGATAGGTTACGTTGACATCACCGAAGTGAAGGCTTACGCCGGCGATGTGCGAGGCAGCAAAGAATGAAACAACGAATTACAGCCCTAACGCTGGCGCTCGCGTTCACGATTAGCAGCCACCAGGCTCATGCGCAGCAAGATCAGGCACAGCAAGTCGCCATCAAAGTAAATGGCCCGGAAATTCAGAACGATGTGATCACCTTCGCCGGGAGCCCGCGTCTGAGCCAGGTCTACAATGAGCTGCAGGTGCGCGGCGTCAATATGCAGAACGTGCACTGGCCGGCCGTCCGGCTGGTTAGCGCGGATGCTCAGGAACAGCGCCTTAACGAACAACGCGAACTGGTTCAGCAACTGTACCAGTTGAGCAAGCATTACCGTGAACAGGGCGATGATTCCAACGAACAGTTCGTCCGCCGCGTTGCCGAGCAAGTTGCAAGCTGGCCGGTTATCGGTGCCGAACCTATTGGGCCCGGGCATGTACAGACGCCTGAAGCCAATACTATGAACCAAAACGTGGTCAAAAAAAGTAGCCTCAGTGCGATCTGGGATGAAGCTCGTATCAGCATTGACGCAAACCCTTTGCTCCCGGCCAGCGAAGAACAAAAAAACCGCTACCAGCTTGTCGTTCCCACTATCGATCAGCACCAGGATGACAACCTGCAAGTTATCGGTGCGGTCTGGGTGCCTTTTGTGATGGATTACAATCCAAAGCTGACTGCCCGCGAAACCGCTCAGCAGGAAAAACTCAAACAACGTCTGGAAGATCTCTCACGGCCCTACGAAGTTACGCAGATTACCGTTGATGGTATTACCGAAACTATCTACATTGACCCGCATAACGCCTACAGCCAGAAATTCTCGTCTGGCGCTAAAGTATTTGTGAAATTCGAAACCAGCGAACTACCGAACGAATTTGCCGATATCAACGAGAAGCTTATTGAGCTGGCACGCTACTGGAACCCGTTAAAGCCACACCTGAGCACGACGACCACATCACGGGTCAGAAGCGCTACGTTGGGCCCACTGGTGCAAGAACAACTGCCGGAAGAACCCACGCTATGGCTTGGTGAGGCGGACGATAAGCCGCGCACCACTACCAGCGACTTCGGCGGTACCGGCTTACTGCAAATGCCGTCTGGTCGTATGGCCGAGCATGGTGAATTCAGCTTCACTTATTACGACAATGAAGAATACCGGCGATGGGCAATGAGCCTTCAAGTTTTTCCGTGGTTGGAAACTACCATCCGCTATAACGATATTCGTACCCGGCGCTACAGCCCGTTCCCGGAGTTCAGTGGCGATCAGACCTACAAAGACCGTGGCGTAGACTTCAAATTCCGTCTGCTGGAAGAAAGCCGCTGGGTACCTGAACTGAGCGTCGGCATCCGCGATCTTGCGGGCACCGGCTTCTTTTCCGGTGAGTTTATTGCGGCAAACAAACGTTTCGGTGATCTCGACCTGACGTTAGGTATGGGCTGGGGTTATCTGGGCAAAAACGACAACATCAGCAACCCGTTTTGTGAAATTACCGATGATTTTTGTCGGCGTCCGCGGGGGTTTGTAGGATCCGGCGGCGATTTTGAGCCAGATAGGTGGTTTCGGGGGCCAACGTCTTTGTTCGGCGGCATTGAATACCATACGCCGTGGGATCCTCTTACTCTCAAGCTGGAATACGATGGTAACGACTACCGCAACGAGCCAGCAATAGTCGCTATAGAGCAGGACTCACCATGGAATCTAGGCTTTGAGTATCAGGTAAACGATATGTTTAACGTGAAGCTGAGTTTTGAGCGCGGCAATACCATGATGTTTGGTTTCACGTTACGAACCAACTTTAATGACCTGGTGCAGCCGAAAGCCGCACCTGGCAGCCGTCCGCCGCAAGCACCAAAACGGCCAACGACAGAGCAACTCAAGAATGAAGAAGCAGTACAGGAAATTCGCAATGCGTTATACGCAGAAGCGGGGATCTGGACCGGTAAGTTGACACTCAGCGCCGATGAGAAAACTCTCAGGTTCTATGGTGGCCAGTACCGCTACCGTGAACAGGAGCTGGCCATCGAGAAAGCCGGCCGTGTGCTTGCCAGTGAATTACCGCCAACAGTTGAAACCTACAGCTTCTTAGAAGAAGTAAACGGCATGCTACTGGCGCAGACCAATATTGATGCCAGCCAGTTTAAAGCAGCGATTTCTCGTACTGACATACAAAGCACTACCGCACAGAGTTACAGCCGTTCTAAACCTGAAGTCAGCGAAGGTGAGCAGAAACTATTTGTGGCGGATCACCAAATAAGCTGGCCGGGATTTACCGTCAAACCTTTTCTGGAGCAGAGCTTTGGTGGCCCGGAAGGCTTTTATATGTATCAGATCAGCTTGGATGTCCGTTCAAGCTGGAGCCTGACCGAGAATTTATTCGTTTATGGCACTCTGAGCACAAAAGTTGCCAATAATTACGATAAATTCAATTTTATCGCTGGCCGTGAAGATGGGCCTTTGCCGCGGGTGCGTACTTATGTGCGCGAATATGTGACTATGTCGGACGTCTGGCTGCGTAATCTGCAGTTGGTCTATCAGAAGCAGCTGACGGATAACTGGTACGCGATGGCCTACGGTGGCTACTACGAACTTATGTTCGGCGGCGTTGGCGGCGAAGTGCTCTACCGCGAACTGGACAGCAACTGGGCCTTTGGCATGGATATCAATTATGCCCGGCAGCGTAGCTTTGAGAATCACACTGGTTTCCGCGATTATGACGTGATCACCGGCCATGCAACCAGTTACTGGATGCCGGAATTTTTACCGGATAGTCAAATACGGCTGGCGATAGGACAGTTCCTGGCTGGCGATCGAGGGGCTCAGGTCAGCTTTGAGCATAAGTTTGATAGCGGTATTATCGCCGGCGCTTATGCTGCTAAGACCAACGTATCAGCCGAAGACTACGGCGAAGGCAGCTTCACAAAAGGGTTTTACATCAGTATTCCTTTTGACTTGTTGCAGCTGCAGCACAGCCCTAAAAGGGGCACAATAAGTTGGTCGCCGCTCACCCGTGACGGTGGGCAAATGCTACGCAGAGAGTTCTCACTGTTTGGCTTTACGGACAAGCGCAGTCCTTATTACACAGAATAAGAACGGATAGGGAAACTATGAAAATAGCGGTAGCAGGAACGGGGTATGTTGGCTTGTCTAACGCGGTATTGCTGGCCCAGCACAATGAAGTGGTGGCCGTCGATATTGTTGAAGACCGTGTGGCAAAAATTAACGCAAAACAGAGTCCGATCGAAGATAAGGAAATCAGTTTATTCCTAGCTAATCAGGCCCTTAACCTCACCGCGACGCTTGATAAGTCAGCTTATGCCGATGCGGATTATGTAATCATCGCTACCCCGACAGACTACGACCCGGTAACCAATTGCTTTAATACCTCGTCCGTCGAATCGGTCATTAGCGATGTCCTGGCAAGCAATCCCAACGCAGTGATGATTATCAAATCAACCATACCGGTTGGCTACACGCAGCAACTACGGGATCAGTTTAGCACCGAAAATATCATTTTTTCGCCAGAATTTTTGCGCGAAGGCAAGGCACTGTACGATAACCTGTACCCTTCCCGGATTATTATTGGCGAACGTTCAGAGAGGGCTGAAATCTTCGGCGGTTTATTGCTCAACGGTGCAATAAAAAAGGATGTACCTCTATTATTTACTGGCTCCACCGAAGCCGAAGCCATTAAGCTCTTTGCCAATACCTATTTGGCCATGCGGGTAGCGTATTTTAATGAGCTCGATACATACTCAGTTGTGCACGGTTTGGATAGCAGACAAGTGATTGAAGGAGTGTGTCTCGATCCCAGGATTGGCGCTCATTATAATAATCCAAGTTTTGGATACGGCGGCTACTGTCTACCGAAAGATACTAAGCAATTACTTGCTAATTATGAAGAAATTCCACAAAACATGATTCGGGCCGTAGTAGATGCTAATCGCACTCGCAAAGACTTTATTGCAGAAGACATATTAAAGCGTAAACCTGGAATGGTAGGTGTATTCCGCTTGGTGATGAAGCAAGGCTCCGACAACTTTCGCGCATCTGCTGTACAAGGCATTATGAAGCGTTTGAAGGCCAAGGGAATTGAAGTTGTGGTTTATGAACCAGTACTTAAAGAAAACCAATTTTTTCAATCCCCCGTGGTCCGTGATTTAGATGAGTTTAAGCGGAACTGCGATATTATTATTAGTAATCGTCACCATGATGACCTTAGTGATGTTATTGATAAAGTATATACCCGTGATCTCTTCGGTAATGATTAAATAAAAATTTGGAGATGTTTAATGTCCGCTGAAACAGAGTTTTCTCTTCCGAGCATGCTAAGCTATTACTGGAATCATAAGTGGAAGGTGATTTTATTTACACTTTGTCTCACAGCTCTATCCATCTTATATGCGTTAAGTGAAGCTGAGCTTTATGAGTCTACAGTATTAGTTGCCCCGGCAGACAAAGGTGGTAACCACTTCAGTAACTTGGCTGACTCACAGATCGGAAGTCTTGCGGGCTTGGCCGGTATCAATATTGGCACCGGAAGTGCGCTTAATGATATAGATTTAGCTTTTGCTATCTTACAATCTAATAAATTTCTATCTAAATTTATCAACGAAAACAATTTAAAGCCTATCCTTTTTGCGGTGGATCGCTGGGATCCAGTGCGTAACGACTTTATTTTCGACTCCGAGCTATACCTATCGGATTCGGGTCTTTGGGTTGGTAACGCCGGTGAGCGTACCGAACCTACCAATCAAAAAGCCGTAAAGGTTCTTTTAGAAAAAATTGAAATAGAAGAAGCTCGTTATGCCGGTTTGTACAATATATCTATGCGTAGCCGATCGCCTGTGACGGCAAAAGAGTGGCTTGATTCCTTAATTTTGTCGCTTAATGAAGAACTGCGCCTTAAAGATCAAGAGGAAGCAATCCAGAGTATTCGTTTTCTGGAAAAAAAATTATCTGTTGTAACGAGCGCCGAAATCAAGGGCGTACTTTACTCGTTGATGGAAGAGCAAACAAAAAGGCTTATGCTTACCGAAGCGCGTAAGGACTATATTATTGAGATAATTGATCCGCCCATTTACCCCGACCAGCGTGTACACCCAAAACGATCATTGATTGTTCTGATAGGGATAATACTGGGCTTAACTATTTCAATTTTCATCTTGACGATCCGTTATTTTTACATCTGTTTGGAAGACAAGTGATTCGCTAATGCTTAAAGAAGAATTTCGGAAAAAAAGGTTGCGGTCATTTACATTGCATTCGGCGGTGGCGATCCTTTTTTTTAACCTATTTTTTCCAAGCTTTAACAATTTATTTGATCCTACGGGGCGTATGGGTTTTGCTATTCATAGTGCATTACTTCTTCTGTTGCTAACTTCTTACCTATTGGTTTCTCGTCGAAAAATAACCGCAACCGTTTCGATCTATTTAGCCGTATATATGTTAATGACTATTAATATTTTATACACCTCATATATCTCTAATGATTTAGCCGTTAGAGATTTGTTTGAAATCATGAGACCAACTCTATTTTTTTTATCGCTCTGGTTTGGATATGAGTTTTCCCGCCTAATCAACGATGCAGACACGTTGTTTTTAAAAATTCTATGCCAGTTCGTACTCGCAATCGTCATAATTAGCCTCATCCTTTATTTTTCTCCAAAAGCAATAAGAGAAGTCGTTGCGTCGTTTTATAATAAACCAACGCTTATCATAATGAATCGCTCCGCCGGCACTTTTGTTAATCCTTACGATTATGCTTTAATAGCCAGCTTACTATTTACGTATAGCTATATTCGCTTTGTAAACTCAGGCCGCAAAGTATATGCGGTTACCTGCTTACTAGTCGCTTTAACGATCGCGCTATCTCAAAGCAAGATTGGTTTTATTCTGCTTGTTTCATCTTTATTTCTGACAAGCACGCTTTTGTATTTTGGCGGGAGGCATGACGGCTCTTCTTGCCTTCGTCGAAAGATACGCCTATCGTTTGTTCCGCTTACCTTCATTGCTTTATCGTCGGCAGGCTTTTTTTACTTTTACGATGAGATTAGGTATCTAGCGCACGGTATAACTAAATTACTGGAAGGCGGGGATAAATCAACCCAAATTCGCGCCCAGCAAATAGCAGATGGATTTTCAATTTGGCTGTCTAGTATCCCCCATATACTCTTTGGTGCTGGTGCTATGAAAAGCGCTGGGATGTATTTTGAAAATCTATACGTTCTATATATTGTGCGCTACGGTCTATTAGGTGTAATAATTTTAATATTTTCGCTGTTTGTACCCTTAGCAATGGCATTTAAGCTTTGGATAAAGGAACATACCGAAGCGAAGTTGACTGCCGTGATATTCATTTGCAACGTTATTATTAGTGGCATCGCTAACAATAACATCGATCAGATGCGTATAACGCTTATTTATTTTATGTTGGTTGGCATTATTATGCACCAAGGAAAGGAAAGAAATTACAAATGCAGCCGTTAGTTTCTATTATTATGCCATCCTTTAACTCAGCTCGAAGCATTGCTGAATCGGTTCAGTCAGTTATTGATCAGTCTTTTTCGAATTGGGAACTGATCATATGTGATGACTGTTCTCAGGATGAAACGGTAAGTCTGGCTTTAAAAATTGCAGAATCAGAGGAGCGAATAGTAATAATATCAAATGATGTTAACTCCGGCCCCGCTGTTGCGCGTAACAATGCTTTAAGAATGGCTAGAGGTAGATTTATTGCATTCTTGGATTCGGATGATTTATGGTTTGATAATTTTCTTGAAGCGCAGCTTGAGTTTCTTGCCGCGACTAGCGCTAACTTTGTTTTTTCGGGCTATGAAATATTTTACGATGGAATTGATAGAAATAAATCCTATTTCATGCCCACAGCCGACGCTACCTTCGATGGTATCTTAAAGCAGTGTCAAATTTCGTGCTTAACAGCTATTTACGATTCAAAAATTATTGGCAAAATGCCGATGCCAAATTATGGCCGAGAAGACCTTGGCTGTTGGTTAAATATTTTAAAAAAAACTGAAAAAGCGTATTGCAATCGACAGATCTTAGCCGCATATCGAATTAGGCCGGGATCGGTTTCACGAAATAAACTGAAAATCATGCATGAGCAGTGGCAAACCATTCGCGGGGCAGCTAATTTGGGCATTGTTCGATCCTGCTTCTATATATCTATATGGGCTTGGAAAGGAATCGTTAAATACCATTTTTCGCGTTGATAATATGGTATTTTTATAATGTACATGTTATCAGTGAGATAATCGGCGATTATGATTAATCGCTTCAAGTATTAATGAAGATTCGTGAAAACTTTGCCGGATCTTGGTAGTTAATAATTTATAGGAATATTCGGTGGCGCCAAAAAAAATATTGTTTACAAATATATCGTATTTGCCGGAAGTTGGCGGCGTTGAGAATTCGCTTTACCATCTGTCCGAAGCTAGTAAGAAGAACGGTGATTATCCTTATTTGCTATACGGTATAAAAGGTAGCTGTACTAATGATGTATTTCGGCGAAATGGCATTGTACATATTACATTTGGGCGAGGCAGCGGTGGGTTGATGGCTACCATATTTGCATTTACTCGATTACTTCGTTTAGTTTCGACTATTAATTCTAAGATTAGCTTTGAAAAGATCGTACAAAGGAACCATTTTGTGGCGCTTGTAGTAAATATTTTATTTAAAGGTCAAACGGTTTATTTAGCGCCTGGATTTGCCAAAAATCAGCACACGCTCAAGAATATTAACGCACAGAAGCTTCCGGTGTTAGAAAAAAAAGTTTTCCAAATTAAATCGTTTATTAGTCGTTGCGTCGATTGGCTTGCGTTGGTGACAACCAAAAAAATTTATGTTTTCTCGGATAATATGGAAGTCCAAGCGAGGGACGTATTAGGGCGTTTTAACCGTGGTCGAGAAATTTTGATCGTTAAACCCGGCATTGACGTTATGCGTTTTGAACGATTTTCTGGGGAAAAGTTTGATTTAAGAGCTAATAAATTCGGATTCGAACCAGATGCATTTATATTCCTTGCTTTAGGTCGTTGTGTTTCCGCAAAGGGCTTCCGTTATATTCTCGAAGCGGCCAATGCCCTGCAGAACAAGAACAAGAATAAATTCAAGTTCAAATTATTAATTGTAGGTGATGGCCCTGAGCTTAGTTCCTATAAAGATTATGTCGCTAGCAATAATTTAGAGAAGTTGGTGCTCTTTGTAGGGAAAGTGTCTGATCCAGAGACTTACTACGCTATTGCGGATTGCTTTGTTATGAGTTCGACATATGAACCTCTGGGGCAAACTCTATTGGAAGCGGCCGCATCTCAGTTACCGATAATTGCGTTTAGCGACAACTGTAAAGTTAGCTTCCCTGACTTTAGAACTGCAACGGAAGAGGTTCTGCTTGATATTCCGATATATTGCAATAGCGTTACCGAATACGAGTTAAGCGGCGCAATGGAAAAGGTCATGAATATGACTGAGCAGGAAAGAGGGGATTTGGGGGCGGTTGCTCGTGCACATGTTGCGCGCAACTTTAGCTGGGGAAAGTTATATGCAGATCTGACATCATGACTGGGTAAGCCTATATATCAGTATGCTTAACCGATAGAAAGCTGAGTAATAATGGTATAAAATCGCTATCTGAATACCGCAAAAATTGCCAGTAATAGCGGGATAGCTTTAGTTCAGTCGGACACCTTGAGCGTGCTTCATTGTTTTTGTTCTTGAGTGTATATGCGGTATATTGGCTTCAGCGAAGCCTCTGAAGCATGTTGGCTTCATGTCTCAAATGAATGTACATAGCCGCACGAATATAACAGGAAGGAGACGGCAGTGCCCCGTAATATCTCAGCTACTTGGCTAGTTATAGCGATAATAATGACTAGTTTATTAATATTTTCGGAATCAGCTCAAGCTCAAGTAGCAGGCATCACACCACAGCAGCTAGAGCAGTTTAAAAAGCTTCCACGGGCGCAACAAGAGATGCTTGCCCGTCAGTATGGATTTGACTTGTCATTGCTAGACGGCTCGGGGGAGGCGGCAGGAAAAGGTGCAAGAAATCCCCAAACAGTTTTTCCGCGCGGCACTACCTTTGATGAAAGTGGCGAGCCTGTGATTCCTGATGACATCGCAGCACAGTTCCAGGAAGAGGACGGTGATCTACAGCCATTTGGCTATAAGTTATTTGCGGGTGAACCAAGTACATTCGCTCAGGTTACCGATGCGCCTGTACCTACGAATTACATTATTGGTGTTGGTGATACCATACAGGTTCAGCTTTATGGTAAGGAATCCAGATCTCATCAAGTCGTAGTCAGTAGACAGGGGCAGATCACCATCCCAGACCTAGGCCCACTTCAGGTTGTAGGTTTAACATTTGAAAAAATGCGTGAACTGGTACAACAAGAGGTCTCCCAGCGCCTAATTGGTATGCAGGCGGCTGTGAGTATGGGCGAACTGCGTTCCATCCAGATTTTCGTAATGGGCGAAGCCTATAAACCTGGTGCCTACACGGTAAGTTCGCTTACCACGATCATGCAAGCCCTTTTTGTTAGCGGTGGCGTATCGGATATTGCTTCTTTGCGTAATATCCAATTAAAGCGCGGCGGTGAAACGATTGCCACGCTCGATTTATACGACTTTCTTATTCACGGCAATATGGCCAATGATCGTTTGTTGCAATCAGGCGATATGGTTTTTATTCCTTCCCGCAGTGAAATGGTAACCGTAGACGGTGAAGTTGTTCGCCCGGCTATTTATGAACTTAAAAACGAGAAAAATCTTGCTGAAGTACTTGAGTTGGCAGGCGGTGTATTGCCGACTGCATATACAAAAGCAACAAGAATTGAACGTATACGCAAAGGTGGTCGTGTAATAAATACGGTTGATCTGGCAAACGCTAAATCACTGACAGTAGACGGCGGTGACAATATAGAGGTTCCGGCCGTCTCAAATGAAATCGTTGATTCAGTCATGCTGGTAGGTGCGGTAACCCGTCCTGGTTATTATGAATTCACTGAAGGCATGCGCGTCAGCGATGTATTGACAGATATAAAAACGAGTCTTTTAAGCTATGCTGATCTTGGCTATGGACTGATTGTTCGCGAGCGCGATCAACGCCGCGAGATTGAAGTGCATCAATTTGATGTAGAAGCAGCTATTACTGGGGAGAGCAAACACGACAAACGGCTAAAGGCCCAAGACCAGCTGGTAATTTTTTCGCGCTATGAAGATGCGAAGTTACAGGAGCTGCAGCTTACGGACTGGATCGTTAGCGAGACAGAACAAGAGCGTCGTGAACGTACTCAACTACTTAAAGAGTACCGTCAGAATTACCTGCGCGGTTTGGTGGCAGCTCAACAAGAGCGTCTGGATCAAGAAGCACAAGAGCAGCAATCGTCAGAGACGCAGCAAGAGCTTCGAGGTTTATTTACTCAGCGAGGCGTGTACGATGAGCTTGGTGAATCGAAGATTCAGGAATATGCCGAGTACTCACGCCACAATATGCTTGAACCGATTTTAGCTAAATTACGTCACCAGTTTACCGAAAGCGGTAGTTTACCGATAGTACATGTAGAAGGTGAAGTGAATTATCCCGGTGTTTATCCTCTGGTTGAAGGGGCTACAGCATCGAACCTCATCGCAGCAGCCGGTGGCTTGAAAGCTTCTGCATATTTAGCGCGCGCAGAAATTACGCGCACTCAGCTTAAGAGCGGCGAAACAGTCACAGATTACGTAAGTTTTAATCTATTTGATGTCTTAATGGGCGAAACAAATGTGCCTATTAAAAGTCGTGACAGCTTAAATGTATTTGTCATTCCGGATTGGCAAAACACATTAGAAGTGACACTTGAAGGCGAGGTGCGCTTTCCAGGCAAATATACTATTCGCCGCGGTGAAACGCTGGCGGCTCTGATTGAAAGGGCGGGTGGTTTAACAGAATATGCCTTCCCTCGTGGCGCGGTATTTACCCGTGAGGAGCTCAAAAAGCTGGAAAGCCAACGGATGCGTTCGCTTGCGCGAGAACTGCAGCATGAAATAGCAACAAATATTATTACTGGTAATAATCAAAGTGACATGAGCTATCAGCAAATCCGTCAGCTCTTACAAGACCTGATGGCTGTTGACCCGGTCGGGCGTTTAATCATCGATTTGCCTTATATACTGAGCGGCAACTTAAACGCCGATATACAGCTTAAAGATGGTGACAAACTGGTCATCCCGACTCAGCGGAGTACGGTAAATGTCATTGGCGAAGTCCAGCTTGCAAGCTCGTTCTTGTACGATGGAAGCTTGAGTGTAGATGATTATTTGCGCCGAGCCGGTGGCACACGCAAGAAAGCGGATGAAGACCGTATCTTTATTGTGAAGGCAAATGGCGCGGTTGAAATGGTTGAAGTCGGAGGTTGGTTTAGTCTGGGTACTAAGAACCGTATAGAGCCGGGGGATACGGTGGTTGTGCCTCTAGATACCGAGTACACCAACAACATAGAGCTGTGGCGTGACGCAACGCAGATTCTATATCAAATTGGCGTAGCCCTAGCAGCGCTGACTGCAATCTAAGTTTAGTAATTAACATGGACAAGTTATGATTATCGAAAGTGAGTTTCTGAATTTAGATACAACCTATCAGGGCGTCGATATCGACGCCCTGAGCGATTTTGCTGGCAAACGGCTACCGTCAAACTTTGATAAGCTACGTAGCCAGTTGTTGCGTGGTGAGTTTTATAATGCCACAGAAAACAGGTATGTCAGTCACTGCCTTAATCGATCTATCCATAACGTGGTTACTGCAGGTAACGGTAAAAACCGATTTTGCACGATTGTACGCGAGCTTCGAGCGGGCAAATGGTTCGGCGCAACGGGTAAGCCGATCACTGATGTGGTCAATATTGGAGTGGGTGGCTCTGATTTAGGTCCCATGATGGGCAGCTTCGCATTAAAGGAATTTGCGGACGATAATAGCCTGCATAATTTAAGTGTGCATTTTGTAAGCTCCATGGATGGTGGACAGCTTTATGCCGTGTTGCCCATTATCGACCCCGAAACCACTTTGTTTATTATTGCCTCAAAAAGCTTTGGCACCACAGATACCATGGCCAACGTGCGAACTGTACGCACTTGGGTCGAACCTGCCGTCAGTCAGAAAGAGTGGCTCAGCCGACACGTAATCGGCGTGTCGGCCAATAGCCAGGCTATGAACGATTTCGGCATCCCTGCCAGCCAGCAGCTCAGCTTCGCGGATTCGGTTGGCGGTCGTTTCTCGATGTGGTCCGCTATCGGCTTGCCCATAGCGCTCACCATTGGCAGTCACCAGTTCGGCAAAATGCTCGACGGTGCCAAAGCCATGGACGAGCACTTCGCCGGTTCGGAACTAATGGAAAACATCCCGGTCGTAATGGCGCTCATCGGTGTTTACAATCGCGAAGAGCGCAACATCAATAATCTTGCGATATTGCCATACGATGGTCGTCTCCGTTATCTGCCTAATTATCTGCAGCAGCTGGATATGGAATCCAACGGCAAGCAGGCAACCTATCGTAATGAAGAGATCGAGCATCCGACCGGGCCCATCATTTGGGGTGGTTTTGGACCGAACGCGCAGCACGCATTTTTTCAACATTTGCATCAGGGCTTTGATAAGTTCGCTGCGGACTTTGTTGCAGTGTTGCACCGCAAAGCTCCGGGCTTCCACCCGGCCGTACAAAAAGAACTAATAGAACAACAATGTCTAGCCGTTTCTAACTGTCTGGCACACCGCCGTCTGATGTGGTTCGGTGGTGAGAATAATCGCAGCCCGCGGGATTGTTATAGTGGCGAGCATCCATCCAACCTGCTTTACGTGGATGAGCTCACCCCGCAAAGTTTTGGTGCGCTGATTGCCGCCTATGAGCATAAAGTATTCACGCAGGGGGTTATCTGGCAGCTCAACAGTTTTGATCAGCCTGGTGTGGAACTTGGCAAAAAAGTTGCTATCGAAGTATTAAAAGTGATTGATGGTGAAGCTGAACAAAGTTTCGACCCTTCCACCGACGCCATTATCAAAAGAATGTAGGTCAGTATGACTAAGGCCGAAACGACAGTAAAATGGTATCTCGTCCGTTCTAAGCCGAGACAGGAGCGTCGGGCACTGGCAAATCTGAAAAATCAGGATATTACCACCTTCTTTCCGGAAATCACCCTGACTAAGCTGCGCCGTGGGAAGCGCACGCCAGTTACCGAACCACTGTTCCCAGGGTATTTATTTGTGCAGTTGGATGATTATGAAGGTAAGTTTCACAAAATCCGTAGTACTTATGGCGTTACTAAGATGATTCTGTTCGGTGGACAACCCGCGACGGTCCCGGACGCCATGGTTGACGAACTAAAACAAATCAGCAAAACCAACGAACTCTTGAAGCAGCCCCTCAGTGAGGGGGCGGTGCAGCCTGGCGATCAAGTCGAAATTAGTGATGGCCCCTTCGCTGGGTTTATAGCAAAAGTTGTGCAACTTGATGGAGACTCGCGCTGCATAGTTCTGCTTGACTTGTTGCAAAAAGAAGTGCGTGCCAGCTTCGTATACGCACAATTACGCAAAGTCTGACTACTTTCTGCTGAGCGGCGAGCGCCCTCAACATCGTTACTATTGGGCATCATCGCCGTATAAACTGATCGCATATAATTTGCTCAAATATGGCATAACAGTGATTGCAGCAAGGATCATCACTGCGATAGAATACATGCTTGATAAAAAAATGTTAAAGCGCAATCAAACTGGGCTGTGGGAACCGTAACCCAAGGGCGGTAGCGTACCCAAAAGGAAAAACGATGAACGAAGATTATAATGAAACAAAATATGCGTCGCTAAGCTACCAACCAGAGCGCATTGACGACAAAAGCGATTTGGGAGAACAGTTATATATTCTATGACAAGGTGAACAGTCGATCGTCGATATTCCCTTTATTGTGGGGCGTACCCTCCGTAATATAAGCAATGCGCTTGACTATGCGGGACTCTGGTAAAATATTTTTTCTGGTGATGGTTTCTTCTATTGTGTCATTGGTCGCCGACAAAAAAGGAATAATAGCCCCCAAAAACCGGCTTATTTTAATTTTATACAAATGGCAAGTTGTCCGCAGTAGCTTGCTCATATCAAAAAAATATTTGTTATCGATGGCCAGTTTAAAGCCCACTTAACATAATGAGTACAGTAAAAGTATGTTTAAACGGTTAAAAAAACTCTTTGGCTTATTAACGGCTGAGCAACGCAAAAGGTTAGTCAAGCTTCAGGTTCTCGTTGTCTTGATGGCATTTGCTGAAGTCGCTGGCGTTGCCACTATAGGTCCGTTCATGGCTTTAGTTGGAGATATAAGTTTATTGGAAGGGGAAGGTGCTCTAGCACAAGTTTACGCCCATAGCGGGTTAGAAAGTCCCCGTGACTTCCTGCTTTGGTTAGGGCTCGCCGTATTATTAGCTTTATCTTGTGCCGCTGGTATAGCAATGTTTACGACTTGGCGATTGTCTTTATATGCCGCGCAGGTAGGTGCCGAAATTTCAACCCGCTTATACAAGCATTACATGTCACAACCATGGCTTTTTCATGCCAGTGGTAGCAGCAGCCAGTTGACAAATAGAATCTCGCAAGAGTCGAACAGAATTACAAACCTTGTGATTCAACCATTAATGCAGATGAACGCAAAAGGTGTTTTAGCTGTAGTAATGGCCACGGCGATATTTATTTTCAATCCATTGGTTGCTCTAATAGGCTTGCTGCTGTTCGGAGTGGCTTATGTGGCTTTATATAAAACCGTTCGTAAACGCTTAGCAAGTAATGGGCGAGACATATCTAAATCTAACCAACAGCGGTTTAAATTAATGAACGAAGGATTTGGTGGTATAAAAGATACACTTCTGCTGGGCCGTCAGGCCGAGTTTAACGAGCGTTTTGCTAAATCGAGCGATACTCTAGGGTGTGCACAGGGAGTGACAAGAGCCTTATCTCAAGCGCCCCGCTACGCGATGGAATTAGTTGCGTTTGCGGCCGTAATATTCTTAGTCCTTTATTTATTATCTGCCTATGATGGCAACTTAGGAAATATTTTACCGGTCCTATCGGTATATGCATTAGCGGGCTTTAAGTTACTCCCCGCCTTTCAGCAAATGTATACCAGCTTGGCGCAAGTGAAAGGAAATATATCGTCTTTCGACAGTATCGAAGAGGACTTGGCGGCTAGCCAAAATGTTGAAGATATAGGACCTGCCACTAAGGCTGGTAAAATGTCTCCGCAAAGCTTAATAAAGCTTGATAACGTCAGTTTTAGTTATCCAGGCAAAGAAGAACAAGCACTACGCGAATTGACATTGAATATACCAGTAAACCAAGTTATTGGCTTGGTCGGCGCATCAGGATCTGGCAAGTCAACAGCTATCGATATTCTGCTTGGACTAATAGAGCCTCAAACGGGTTCTTTGATAGTCGATGGCGAAGAAATTAAAAATCAGAAAAAAAGAGCTTGGCAAAACAACGTAGGGTTTGTTCCGCAGACTATATTTTTAGCGGATTCTAGTATTAGGGAAAATATCGCCTTTGGAGTACCTTCAGAGCAAATCGATGAAAAACGAGTAATCCGCGCCGCTGAAATGGCGCACTTAGATGAATTACTTGCCCGTTTATCTGACGGTTTAAATACGCGAGTGGGTGAAAGAGGAATTCAACTTTCTGGAGGCCAGCGTCAAAGAATTGGTATAGCCCGCGCCTTATACGATGATGCGGAAGTTTTAGTATTAGACGAGGCTACCAGTGCTCTTGATGGTATTACCGAGAAGCTAGTGATGGACGCTATTCATGACTTTTCGGGTAAGAAAACAATAATTATGATTGCCCATCGGTTAGCAACCGTTAAAAAGTGCGACTGCATTTATTTATTAGATAACGGTAAGGTTATAGATTACGGCAGGTATGAAGATTTGGTTGAGAAAAGCGATATTTTCCAGAAAATGGTCAAGCATGCATAATTTATAGGTAAGGGTACGTAATGTTAAGTAATTCAACGATTTTAGTTACAGGCGGGACGGGTTCTTTTGGACACAAATTTATTCCCATGACGCTTGCAAAGTATAACCCTAAGAAAATTATCATCTTCTCGCGGGACGAGATGAAACAATGGGAAATGGCGAAAATGTTCCCGAATGATGATCGTCTTCGCTTTTTTATTGGTGATGTCCGAGATAAAGACAGATTGTACCGCGCGTTAGATGGCGTCGATTATGTCGTTCATGCGGCGGCTACTAAAATTGTTCCGACTGCCGAATATAATCCGTTTGAGTGTGTGAAAACTAACATTCACGGCGCAATGAACGTGATTGATGCGGCGATAGATAAAGGTGTAAGAGGTGTAGTTGCTCTATCTACGGACAAGGCTAGCAGCCCAATAAATTTATATGGCGCAACAAAGCTAGCCTCAGATAAATTATTTGTTGCCGGAAATTCATACGCTGGTGGACATAAAACGAAATTTTCTGTTGTGCGTTATGGGAACGTTATGGGTTCCCGCGGTTCCGTTATTCCATTCTTTATGTCTATTCGTGATAAAGGCGTCTTACCTATCACAGATGCTCGTATGACGCGTTTTATGATCTCTTTAGAGCAGGGCGTAGAACTTGTCTGGCACGCGTTTGAAGATATGGTGGGTGGTGAAATTTACGTCAAGAAAATTCCATCGATGAAAGTAACTGACGTTGCCATGGTCGTTGCGCCAGAAGCAGAGCAGGAAGTTGTTGGTATTCGCCCAGGCGAGAAGCTGCACGAGCAGATGATTGGTTTTGAGGATGCACCTTATACTTATGAATACCCTGAACACTTTAAAATCCTACCAGCGATAAATAACTGGGATAAGGATTCTGACCGTATTAAAGATGGTAAAAGAGTTCCGGAAGGCTTTATCTATTCAAGCGATAGCAACCACGAATGGATGACGGGCGAGCAACTACAACAGTGGCTAAATACTAACTATGAGCAGATTGGAAAGATCTGATGATACCTTACGGAAAACAAGATATTCAGCAAAGCGATATTGACGCCGTTATCGAGGTTTTAAGATCCGATTTTTTGACGCAAGGCCCTAAAGTCCCAGCATTTGAGATGGCGGTTGCTCAAAAAGTTGGCGCTAAGTATGCCTTGGCGGTAAATAGTGCGACCTCAGCACTTCATATTGCTTGCTTAGCGCTTGGCCTCGGTAAAGGCGACTGGCTCTGGACAACGCCAGTTACTTTTGTTGCATCAGCCAACTGTGGATTATATTGCGGCTCGCAGGTCGACTTTGTCGACATTGATGCGAAAACTTATAATATCAGTGTCAGCGCGCTTGAAAATAAGCTTAAAAGATCAGCTTCTGAAAATCGATTGCCAAAAGTATTAGTGGTTGTACATTTGTGCGGGCAGCCGTGTGAAATGCAGGAAATAAAGTTACTGGCGGATAAATACGGTGTTAAAGTCATTGAGGATGCCTCACATGCCATCGGAGGCAAATACCAAAATGATTACATCGGTAACTGTAAGTACAGTGACATCACTATTTTCAGTTTTCATCCCGTCAAAATTATTACCACTGCCGAAGGCGGCATGGTTCTGACCAACAGTGATGAACTGGCTGACAAAATGAACTTGCTTAGAAGCCACGGCATTACGCGCGACCCGCATTTGATGACAATTGCTCCGGATGGTCCATGGTACTACCAACAAATTGATCTGGGATTTAACTACCGGATGACTGAACTCCAGGCCGCACTGGGTTTAAGTCAGCTAGATCGTCTTGATGAATACGTTGCTCTAAGGCACACAATAGCTACGCATTATGATTCGCTGCTTAGTGCGCTTCCTTTAACTCTGCCTTCGCAGCATCCAGACAGCTATTCAGGTTTGCATCTGTACGTGATTCGTTTAAACCTGAGTCAAATTTCTGTTAGTCATCGAGAAGTTTTTGAATCACTCAGAGCGCAGGATATTGGCGTTAACTTGCACTATATTCCAGTGCATGTACAACCCTATTATCAACAGTTCGGGTTTGAAACCGAAGATTTTCCCGAAGCTATGGCGTATTATCGTGAGGCTATTACTCTTCCTATGTATCCCAGTTTGACTACAGTAGAACAAGAGCACGTTGTGACAGCACTGGAAAAGGCTTTAAGAGTATGAGGATAGCCGTGATTCCTGCCAGAGGGGGCAGCAAGAGAATTCCGCGAAAAAACATAAGAATGTTTAGCGGCAAACCGATGATCGCCTGGTCCATTAAGGCGGCTATTGAAAGCCAGTGTTTTGATGAGATCATTGTCTCTACCGATGATGATGAAATAGCTGAAACTGCTCGAAAATACGGAGCAGTAGTTCCATTTATGCGACCTAAAGAATTAGCTGATGATTATGCTTCGACCGTTCAAGTTGTAAAGCACGCTCTTGAATGGTACGAGAGTACAGGGAACAAAGTAGATCAGCTATGTTGTATCTACGCAACGGCTCCCTTTGTCGACGCTAAGGACATTTCGGCCGGTTTAGAACTCCTTATCCAGGAAGACGCCGACTATGCAATATCAATAACAAGTTTCCCGTTTCCTATCCAGAGAGCATTGACGGTTAGTGATTCGAACCGCTTAAATATGTTTCAACCAGAACATGCGCTTACCCGTTCCCAAGATTTAGAAGAGGCATGGCATGATGTAGGGCAATTTTATTGGGGAAAGAGATCAGCTTGGAGAGAAGAGAAACCATTCTTCACTGCTGCCAGTATTGGTATTCCGATACCTCGTTACCGGGCTCAAGATATTGATACCGAAGAAGATTGGGTTATGGCAGAGCGATTATCTGCGATTAATGAAAAGGGATAATAGGATGAAGTTATTGGTGCGAGTGGACTCCTCTGCCCGTATCGGATCCGGACATGTCATGCGTTGTTTAACGTTGGCTCGCAAACTTACTTCAAAAGGTGCTGAGATTGCGTTTTGTTGTAGACCCTTCCCCGGAAACTTAATTGATTTAATCGCCTCTGAATTTCCTGTCTATAGACTTTCGCCAGGAGCTAATCATGAGAACGAGCCTGATGAAAGTTGCTGGTTGGGGGGATCTCAAGCGGAGGATGCGAGCCAAACCAGAATGCTGATCCAGCAACATGGTTACGATGCAGTCCTAGTGGATCATTATTCTATTGATTCGAATTGGGAAAGCGAAATAAAGCCATTAGTGAACTGTCTCGCAGTGATTGATGACTTGGCAAATCGGCCTCACCATGCTGATATTTTGCTCGATCAGACTCTGGGGAGAAAACCGTCGCATTATCACTCTTTGGTGCCTAAAAAAACTCGCCTGCTATGTGGCGTTGAATATGCATTGTTGAGAGATGAGTTTTTTCAGATGCGAGAGAAGTTTCCAGAGCGTATTCCAAGAAAAGAAGTGGATCATATTTTAATTACATTTGGTGGGGCTGATATCAATAACCTGACTGAGCTGGCCATCGAAGGGCTAATGCATAGTGGAAGCTTTTTAACTGCGAAAGTTGAAGTAATTGTTGGAGCAAGCAATCCTCATATTGAATCGATTAAGAGTGCTCTTGCTCGCTTAGAGCAGAAAAGCAGCTGTGAAATGGGTATTACAGATATGGCTCAACGGATGGTAAGGGCCGATTTATGTATTGGTGCTGCAGGCTCTACTTCATGGGAACGATGTGTGTTGGGGCTACCTACCTTGATGGCAGTGCAGGCTCAAAACCAAGCGTTTATCACCGAGCAGTTGGCAAAAGAAGATGCGGTTATCGTACTGGATAAATTTCATTTTTCCTCGTCGTTAGCGCAAGCGCTGAATAACTTGGAGGCGCGACCTGATATGTTGGTTAGGTTATCAGTTAACAGTTCTAAATTGTGTGACGGATTGGGATCACAACGGGTCGCCGAGACAGTAAAAGCGATGTATGAAAGGGAATATTATGAAGCGCGTTAACGTGCTTGTCGACAATGAATCCTGGATACTTCCTTATGCGGAGATATTGGTTAGGGATCTTAAAGAACGGAAGATTGACGCACTTCTTTGTAGAAGCGCTGCTTCACTAAGTGAGGGGTGGATTACTTTCTTACTTGGTTGCACAAAGCTTATATCAGAAAAGGATTTGAAGAAATCTCAACATAATCTTGTGGTGCATGAAAGTGCACTACCGAAAGGTAAAGGATTTGCTCCGGTTGCCTGGCAGATTCTTGAAGGCGCTCATGAAATTCCGGTAAGTTTAATTGAAGCTCTGCCCAACAAAGCGGATGCTGGCAACATCTGGTTGCAGGACTCGATATATCTTAAGGGAACAGAGCTTTGCTCTGAATGGAGGAGGTTACAGGGCGAATGTTCAATCTGCTTGTGTTTAAAAGCGGTTGATGATTATCAAAATATTAAGCCCGTTAAACAGCAAGGTGAAGAAACATTTTATCCAAGGAGAACTCCCATAGATAGCGAGCTAAACGTGCATGACTCCTTGTCTTCACAGTTTAACTTGTTGCGCGTTGTTGATAATCAACATTATCCTGCTTTTTTTTATCATGATGGCAAAAAATATGTTTTAAAAATAGAGCAGGCTGATATCGAAGATGACTGATTGAAGTTCCACTAAGCAAACTGCTTTGTAACTTCGAAGGACGATATTTTTCTCCGTGTATGATAAAAATAGTAGTTTGAATTAATTTTGATGTAGGTGAGTATATGAATGATCTTAGACAAAAAATAACTGTACAGTTCCATGAAACACTGGATGCGACAGACTCAAAACTGTTAGTTGATGAGTTAAAAGATGACACGGTTCTTTTAGATAGTGGCTTAGACTCTTTAGGTTTTGCAATTTTAGTCGCTCGATTAGAGGAAGAGTTAGAATTTGATCCGTTTGTCGAAATGGAAGATGCAGTTTACCCGGTTACCTTTGGTGACTTTATTGCGATTTACGAGCGCAGAGAAGCGCAGGAGTAAGTAGTGGCGTTGGAGGATTTCGTAACGAGGATTAAAGACAAGCGAACTCTCTGGGCGACTAGCGAGAGACGATTCAGTGCCGATGATATCTATGAAAAGGTAACTGAACTACGCAAAAATAAGTTTATATCTAGAAATGCAAGGGTCGTAGTTGCTTGTGAGGATCCAGTTGAATGCATACTATGGATGATAGCATTAGATAACCGTGTGGATTCTGCCTTTCTTGTTCCTGCAAGCTTAAAAAGTAATGCTGATGACTATCAACGATTGATAAATGAGTTCCAATATACGCATATAATTCAAGATGAAATCGAACAAAATGTCGAAAAAGAATTAACCGGAGAGAATGCATTTATCAGTACTCGGTGGGTTATAGCAACCTCAGGTACCACTGGGATACCTAAACTTATATCTCATACAACTGAAACTCTTACAAAAACAAGTAAGCATGATACTGACCGGGGCAAAGACTTTATCTGGGGCCTGGTCTATGATCCTTTAAGGTTTGCTGGGCTTCAGGTTGTTTTGCAATCGCTTGCCAGCGGCTCCTGCCTAGTTTTTTTGAATGTTAACGCAGCGATTAAGCATCAAGCTATTGAAATGGTTGAACATAGAGTGAACGCACTTTCTGCGACGCCAAGTTACTGGCGAAAGCTTCTTATGTCAGCTGAATTAAAAAAACATGAGTTTAAACAGATTACATTAGGCGGTGAGCCAACCGATCAAGCCGTGCTTACTGCTTTAAAATCGAACTTCCCATCGTCACGTATCGCTCATATCTACGCATCAACTGAAGCTGGAGTTGGTTTTTCCGTAACCGACGGACTGGCAGGCTTCCCATTAGATTATATAACTGATGGGGTAAATGGTAATAGAATAAAAATAGGTCTTAATGGGACGTTACTTATTAAACCTAATGGCTTTGTGCCAGAAATGGTTAATGGAGCTTGCCTACAAGACGATGATGGGTATATAGATACTGGAGACCTCGTTGAACAGACCGCAGATAGAGTTTTTTTCTTGGGCCGAGACTCAGGCGCAATTAATGTTGGTGGCAACAAAGTTATACCAGAAGAAGTCGAATCAGTTATAAGATCAGTTCCTGGAGTAGAAGAAGCGTTAGTAAAAGCGAAGCGCAGTGGCATGATGGGAAGCCTTGTAGTGGCTGACGTGAGGGCGTGTTCATATATTGCGGACACGACGACCCTAAAAACAGAAATTATAATACGATGCAAGGCTGAGTTAGATTCGTATAAGGTGCCAGTAATGATCCGGTTTGTCGAAGAAATCGCATCTAATTCTGCGGGTAAAGTTCTAAGGAATTAATAATAATTATGGATACAGTATTAGTAACGGGCGGAACAAAAGGTTTAGGTTTTTCAATCTCCAAAAAGCTCGTTAGCCAAGGTTACCGAGTGATTGTTGTTGGTCGGAAAAGTTCTGAAGAATGTCAAAATTGGCTGAAGTCGGAGGAAGGCGCCGCTTTTGAACCGTTTGATTTCCAAGAAACGTCAAAAATACATGAGTTCTGTCAGTTAATTACTAAGAAGTATGGTCGCTTGTATGGAGTCGTCAATAATGCAGCCCTTGGCTTAGATGGCGTTTTAGCAACCATGCATGAATCTGAAATATCAAAAGTTATAAAGGTTAACGTCGAAGCTCCTATCTTATTGACGAAATATTTGTTGAGGCCGATGCTGATTAATCGTCGGGGGCGAGTTATTAATATCTCATCAATTATTGGCAGTACAGGTTTTAATGGACTAGCCGTTTATGGTGCTACAAAAGCCGCTTTAAACGGATTTACAAAGTCTCTTTCCCGGGAAGTTGGGAAAGCCGGTATAACAGTTAATAGCGTTGCGCCGGGATATATGGCTACTAGTATGACCGAAGGTCTTGAAGGAGATAAGTTAGCGTCTATAAAACGCCGAAGCCCTTTAGGGGAACTAGTTAATGTTGATGATGTCGCTAGTATAGTCAATTACCTGATGTCGGAAGAAGCTAAGATGATTACTGGGACAATTGTTACTGTTGATGCGGGTAGTACAGCATGAGCTTTACAGTTAGACAAGCCAGCAGAGCTGACGCTGAAGGTGTTGTAGCACTATTTTCAGAAGACGGTAACCCTCATAACTGGGATATCGGTAAATGGGAACGTTACTATATAGATTACACGGAAGGCAATGTTGTCGCCTTTATAGTTGAATCTGAAAGTAAAATTATAGGTCATTACGGGCTGTTCCCGGTCAGAATAGGTAAGCATGCGGTATACATGGGCGCACATGCGCATGTATCTTCTTCTCATCGCGGCTTGGCGGTTATCTCAGCTTTAATGTCGGCACTTGATAAATTTTGTATAGATAATAACATTCCTTTTATAGTGGGGTTTGCGAACCCCAATTTTACTATTGTTAAAACTAAGCTATTTAAATGGACCACGCCTTTTTTTGCTTCCTTTGTGAGAAAATCGGAACTCTCTCTTTCAGACTTTGTGGATCGGCCCCTTCGTTTTAATTATTCTGCTGCGTGGTTAAAATGGCGTTTTGGCGAAGATACTGCTCCAGTAGTGAGTAAATATCAAAAACAGAACGACTCCACAGTCTATCAACTTCTTTTCACTACGGACGATTTTAAAGCTGCTAATTACGGGCTTCCGGAAGTTGAATGTTGGAGTCCCGACGGTTATTTGGAAGAGACGGGTGAGGAGTTTGCGCAACCGTTTTCGATAAAAATTTATGACAAAAGATGGCGAGGTGCCGACCTAATGGATCCTGACAACTGGTACATTCAGATGGGAGATTCAGACACTTTTATTTATAAGGCTTTAAAAGCATGAAAGAAATACGTATAGGCAATCATTTAGTTGGCGATCAATACCCACCATTTATCATTGCAGAAATGTCTGGGAATCATAATCAATCACTAGATAGAGCTATGGAGCTGGTTGAAGCCGCCGCAAAAACTGGAGTTCACGCTCTTAAATTACAAACAGCAACTCCCGATGGGCTCACATTAAATATTAAGTCGCCAGACTTTCTTATAGATGATCCCGATAGCCCTTGGTTTGGGCGGAACCTCTATGAATTATATCAACAGGCGGTGACTCCTCGGGAATTTCATAAGCCAATTTTCGAACGATGTAATGAGCTGGGCCTTACGGTGTTTAGTTCACCGTTTGAGTTGGGAGCAGTCGACTTCTTGGAAGAATTAAATGTTCCCTGTTATAAAATTGCTTCTTTCGAGCTAGTCGATATACCACTAATACGAAAAGTAGCTGCAACCGGTAAGCCAATTATTATGTCTACAGGAATGGCTACTGTGGCAGATATCCATAATGCCGTTGATGCAGCCAAAAAAGTGGGTAATGAAAACATTATTTTATTGAAGTGTACTTCAAGCTATCCAGCGACAGCATTAGACGCGAATATCTCGACCATCCCCCATATGAGAGACATGTTCGGACTTCAAGTTGGCCTGTCAGATCATACGTTAGGTATAGGTGTACCATGCGCTGCCGCCGCTATAGGGGCAACAGTAATAGAAAAACACTTTACGCTTAATCGAGATGAAGGAGGAGTTGATTCCTCTTTTTCATTGGAGCCTGATGAATTTGCGTTGTTAGTAAGAGAAAGTAAGCAATCTTGGGAAAGCGTCGGCCATGTTATCTATGGTGGTGCTGAGGTAGAAAAAAAGTCACTAAAGTTTAGACGCTCCCTTTACGTCGCGAAAGACATAACTAAAGGTGAGGTTTTAACGGCAGAAAATCTAAGAATTGTCAGGCCGGGGTATGGATTACTTCCAAAAAATATCGATATTCTGTTAGGGATGAAAGTGAATCGAGATATTAGAGCTGGTACAGCTATGAAGTGGGAATATATTGGATGAGTAAGATTGTTTTAGTCATAGCGGCTCATCCCGATGATGAGGCGATTGGTTGCGGCGGAACAATCGCGCGTCATATAAACGAAGGGGATGCCGTCTACGCGCTATTTATGACAAATGGTGTCGACGCTCGTCAGCGTACCTTTAGCAGGGATGCTGAAATTAGGAATGAAGCAGCGGAAGCGGCGAAAGATGCGTTAGGCGTCAAAGAATATTTCTATAACGATTTTCCGGATAATCAATTAGATAATGTTGCTTTGCTTGATATAATTCAATCGATCGAAAAAGTGATATCTAAATTGCAGCCGCAAGTGGTTTATACTCATCATAACGGTGATTTGAACATAGATCATAGACGTACTCATGAAGCTGTTATGACTGCTTGCCGTCCGCAACCTGACTTTTGTGTGAGAGAAATCTATGCGTTTGAGGTTCTCTCTGCGACAGAGTGGAATACTCCTTCTTTTCAACCTTTTACTCCAAATCACTTTGTTGATATTACCCCTTATATAGAAATTAAAATGAATGGAATCGAAGCCTATTCTTTAGAAATGAGGAATACTCCACACTCGAGAAGCAAAGAGCATCTAGAGGCTATAGCTAAACATAGAGGGAATTCTGTTGGTTTTTGCGCGGCAGAAGCATTTATGGTAGTTCGCTGTTTGAGAGGATGTTGAAAGCTATTAGTACATTTCTGAATTGGAAACATAACTAAAAGACTGAGGTGGATCTAATGGACACCTCCTCGAATGGTACACCAAAATGTATTATCGCTCATACGGAGTCGGATAGGCCGTGGATTTACGAGAGCAACCGAAAAAGTGGCAGAACCTAGGACTTATGGTCCTGATGGGTGTGACGCTCGGAACAAAATCTAACCGGGCACGTCAAGACCGGGGTTACCCGTCAAAAGTAAAGAGCGGGTTTATAATGAAGCACTGGCTGATTCTAACGCTGGCTGCAGCCCATTAGGTCCTGGGCGTGTTTTTAAAGTGTTAGAAAAAGCGTCTGCGTAAGTAGGGTGGACATAATAGATCTTATCAACATGAGGTACTTGAGCAGTGAGTTCGCTATAGTGACTGCTAAATTGATACCGTCCTCGGCAAGCGCCGAACTAGCCGTGCTGCCAAATTGTAACGTATTTCGCCGTCTTAAGATTACGAAAAAACTAACGAGTAAACATACTCAATCAGGTGCTCAGGCAGCGATACAATATTTGTTAAGACTTAATTTTATAAGTTCATGGCAGACATGCGTCTGCAGGCCTCGAGATGGCCCTAAAGAGTTTGAAGATGACCTTAGTTCGGAGATCGATACATTCCAGATTATATCGGTCGGCCCTCCCCGGGAAAAATTATGCTTCTTGCTGTGGCAGGCGCGACCAACGCACTTATTTACGGACCACAGGTACGCACAATTATCCACGTATCTGAAGCTCCTTAATCTAAGGACCGGACAACTAGTTGCCTTTTAATCAGTCAAAGATAATTTGGAAAAACCAGTCACAACTCGTAGTGACCGAGTGTTGTGTCAATTATTGATTCCAATCATAACTTATACTCATTAAAAGTATGTTATTAAATAAAAGCTGGCGTGTGCAAAGCGACATGCGCTGGGTGAATTAATTATTATTTTGGAAGGCCAGAAAGGTTCCTTTTATGAAAAAAGTAGTGTTTAGTTTTTCTAAGTTACCAATAGATTTATTCGTAAAAATGAACCGTGGGCTGCATGAGGTTGGATATGAGGTTGTTGCAATAGCATCACACGATTACGATCCTGAAATCGAAAAAAATACGGGATCAAAAATAACTTGGTATAGTTGGAATTCTTATAATCAAGGCCTTGACTGGACGGCCAACGTAAATTATTCGTTATTCCAGAAGTTAATAAATAATAAATATTCCACGATACTTCCTATGTTCGAAAGGTACGGCCCTTTCAACACTGGGACTATGGATGTCGAGCTCAGAATGTTATATGACTTTTCGGTTGCCGAGTTAATAATAAAAAAACACCAACCAGATATTATAATTTTTTCTAAGCAGCCAGAGAGTGGTTTAGAATATTTCCTCTATTTACTTGCTAAAGAATATTCAATTGAGGTCCGATTAACGCGATTTGGGCTATTCACTCATTCTAGGGTAGTTACAAGTGATATTGAAGCTCCCGTGGTGGCAGCTAATGGTGAAATAAGCCATAATATTTATAAGCTTTCTTCAACTATAAGCGAAGTTTCACCGCTCACCAAGAAGTATATTAACGAGATAACTAAGCTGGACCAGAATTATATCCCTCCATATGAAAAAAATAAGGTAAACGGCGTTACGATATTAAAAGCCACTTCGACATTGATTAAATCGATTCAGTCTCCGAGGAAATTTGCTAGTTACGTTATTAATCGAAACTCCGGCCCAATTTTTAAACGCGCTTTGTATAAGAGTTATCTGCGTAGGATATCCGCAGTTTCAGATATTAGTTCGCCCTCAATATATTTTCCTCTTCATTATCAGCCTGAACTAACGACCATGCCTCTCGGATATGAATATGTAAATCAAATAAAGGCGATTAAACTACTTTCCGATAAGCTACCAGATAATGCAACGATATATGTGAAAGAGCATCCTAGCGTATTCTCAGAAAGCAGCAAGGTAAATAAAGCTTTCAGGCCCTATAACTACTATGAATGGTTGGCAAGGATCCCAAAGGTTAAATTGGTTGACCTTTCAGTTTCATCGTTGCGACTCCAAATTGATACTAACGCAACAGCTTGTATAACAGGCAGCGCCGGATTGGAGTCAATGCTTAGAGGCAAACCGGTGATAATATTTGGGGCGGCAGCTTATGAGAATGCGCCCGGTGTGTTTAAATTTGAAGATCTTCCAGAAAATATTGATCTGGATGAGCTGTTACGTTTTAACCAAGAGCGCTTTGCGGAAGTAGATTCGTTTGTTGAGGCCTTTGAGTCCGTAAGCTATCAGTTTGGTGAGCCCCCCACCTCTCCTGATGCAATGTCAATGTGGATGCAAAACAGTTATGTTAGAGCTATATTGGCTTCATTTAAAAATGTATAACTAGGAATTCGTGATGACGAAAAGATGGTTTGACGTTTATGGTTAGAGTAATTAATTGGAACCCCAGGAAAACCTTGTTTAAAAGGAACGCGAGATTTAGCGTAAAAACACTTAAACGAGTGAATAACTTCGGTGATTTGATTGGTCCATTGCTCGTAAAAAATATTTTACGAGAAAAGGGAATGACTAATACTGGAAACTATTTATTCAGTAAGCGGCTACTAACGGTAGGTTCAATTCTTCACTTTGCAAAGGATCGAGACACGATTTGGGGAACCGGAAAGAACGGAAAGATAGCAGAGCGCTTACATAGGTTTAAAAATCTTGATGTCAGGGCGGTGAGGGGTCCGTTAACGCGTGAATTTCTAATTAAAAAAGGAATTGAATGTCCAGAAATATACGGTGACCCCGCTTTATTGTTGCCGCAGCTGCTCGATGAGTTTAGACATAAGCCTTATAGTAAAAAATATGATCTGACTATTATACCCAACCTAAATGATTTATCGCTGTTCGAGAAGTATAGCGACAACTTAGTCGACCCCTGTGGGGAATTTTTTTCTATTATTGCACGTATAGCTCAAAGTAAGTTTGTTGTCGGTTCTTCCCTACACGCAATTGTTGTCGCTGAGAGTTTTGGGATACCTGCTAGATTGATCCAAGGATTTTCCGAGTCGCCGTTTAAGTACGAAGACTATTATCTTGGCACTGGAAGATCTAGCTATAAGCCAGCTAAGAATCTCATGTCAGCTATAGAGATGGGAGGGGAGTCCAAGGCTATATTTGATTCAAAAGTGCTTTTAAAATCTTTTCCAATCGATATTTATTAGTTTTATTTTTGGAAGCGCGAGGATGTTTACCTTTTTCTTCAATAATTTGTGGGTGCTATGGGTGATAATGTGGAAGTTGTCTATTTCCCGAAAGATAGTGGTGCTAATAAATATGTCGCCATTAATAAATCGATAATATCTAGTTTAGAGCGTTTTTATATGGACGACGATGTCGGACTTCGGGACTTTTTTAACGTTACTTTGCTTTTGAAGCGGCGATTTAATAAGACTGTAGTTATTGTGAACTGGCTCGAAAATTTGATAAAGTCAAGAAGTGGCAAACTATCGATGCTTGGTGTTTTCAAATACTTTTTGGCTATATTTGTAATAAAAATTCATGGTGCCAGGCTGGTCTACGTCCGCCATAATTTTTATCCGCATGGTATGCGGCATCGGTCTTCTAAATTAGCGCAGCGCCTGACTAATTTTGGACAGTGGTTTGCTGATAGGAAGGTCTCGCTTTCGCCGCACTTAAAAAGCTCGGGCTATTTTTATTTGCCCCATCCGCTGTACAATAACTGCGCTCCATCGGAGTATGGAGAAAATGAGCTTGATTATTATGTTATATTTGGACGCATTGAACGCTATAAAAATATAGATAGAGTTATAAAGGAATGGGCCTCGCCGAATCGACTGATTATTGCAGGCTCATCGGACGATGGCGCTTATCTTTCTGAAATAAAAGCGTTGACTGATGGGAAGAATATTAGGGTAATATCTAATAATTTATCGGATTTAGAGGCAGCGCAACTCGTAAAATATTCTTCAGGGCTAATAATTTCTCACTCTCACCCTAACACTATAGTAAGTGGAAGCTTCTTTTTTGGTGCCAGTTGTGGAGTGCGTATATTTGCCCTTGAAACAGACTTTTTCAGGTTTCTGGTCGATAAAAACAGCTATCAGGGTTTGGTATTAGCTTCTTCAATAATCGAGATAAGTAATGAAATCGTAAGGATTGAGCGGTCCGAGGCAAAAATAGATCATAATCAGTTGTATGACGAAGCAGCGTTGCATTTTGGCGATTCAAAAGTAGCTAGTAGCTGGTCAGAAATATTAACTTTCTAACCACGCGATGCTCGGCGAGCGGTCGTTTTTATCCGTACTAAATAATAATTATCTGCAATATAGCTTTTCGCACACTAGCTAAAGTAATTGGATAGAAAGCTCTATATGCTGATAAAAGCGATTGCAATATGCGTGGTTGAATCTATGAAACTGTTACTAAATATACTATTTAGATATGTATAGAGATTCGATAAGTATTTTCCTGGTAAGCGACTATTATTAAAACATTCTCGATTCTTACCTTACTTTAGCGAGAAGGAAAACAAAGTGATTTTACCGGTAATTATGGCGGGCGGCAGCGGTAGCCGTTTATGGCCGTTGTCTCGTGCATTGTACCCGAAGCAATTTTTAAGGCTAAATGGTTCAGGCTCTATGTTGCAGAATACGATTACACGTTTGCAGGGCCTTGAATGTGCTGACCCGATGCTTATTTGTAATGAAGAACATCGATTTATTGCTGCCGAGCAGTTGCGAGAATTAGGCGAGCTGAATCACAATATCATTCTGGAACCAGCAGGCCGTAATACCGCCCCTGCGATTGCATTGGCGGCATTTGCCGCTATTGGGCAAGGAAATGACCCGGTGATGTTGGTACTGGCTGCTGATCATATTATCCAACATGCAGAAGTTTTCCGGGAATCGGTAAGAAAAGCGTTGCGGTTCGCCGAACAGGATAAATTGGTTACCTTTGGCATAGTGCCCACGGGTCCCGAAACCGGATATGGATATATTGAACGCGGTGTTGATCAGGGCGCAGGCGGTTTTGATGTCGCACGTTTCGTCGAGAAACCGGATGAAGACACCGCGCTAGAATATATCGACAGCGGTGAATTTTATTGGAATAGCGGTATGTTTATGTTTAAAGCCAGCCGTTATTTAAAAGAGCTGAAGTCTCATCGTCCGGATATTTACAAGGCTTGCGAAGAGGCGATGATGGACTTGAACAGCGATTTAGATTTTGTTCGGGTGAACAAAGAGGCTTTTTTAAATTGTCCGGAAGATTCGGTAGACTACGCAGTAATGGAGAAGACAAAGGATGCCATTGTCGTTCCTATGGATGCGGGCTGGAACGACGTTGGTTCGTGGTCCTCTCTGTGGGAGGTTAGTGACAAAGATGATAGCGGCAATGTGCACCACGGGGATGTAATGTCGCACAATTCGTACAATAATTATGTTTTTGCGGAAACAGGTATGGTCGCCACCGTCGGCATCGATGATGTAGTCGTAGTACAAACAAAAGATGCTGTACTTGTCGTCAAAAAAGACCAAGTTCAGGATGTAAAAAAAATCGTTGAAGCACTAAAACGTGATAATCGTACCGAATTTCAGCTACATCGTGAAGTGTATCGCCCATGGGGCAAATACGATTGTATCGACAACGGAGCACGCTACCAGGTCAAACGCATTACGGTTAAGCCGGGTGAAAAACTCTCAATACAGATGCACCACCACCGTGCTGAACACTGGGTCGTGGTTTCTGGTACCGCCAATGTCACTCTTGACGATGAAACCACAATGGTCACTGAAAACGAATCGGTTTATATCCCAATAGGGAGTGTTCATAGTTTAGAGAATCCGGGTAAAATTCCGCTTGATTTAATCGAGGTGCAGAGTGGTGCTTATTTAGGCGAAGATGACATTGTGCGGTTTGATGATTGGTACGGGCGATCTTAGGTAAAAATAAGAGAATGAGTGAATTAACCTGCTTTAAAGCATACGATATTCGTGGTCAGTTGGGTGCGGAACTTAATGAAGATATCGCTTACCGCATTGGCCGTGCTTATGGAGAATTTTTGAAGCCCCAAACTGTTGTTGTGGGCGGCGATGTACGCTTAACTTCTGAAGAACTAAAGATGGCGTTATCCTGTGGTCTGCGCGATAGCGGCGTTGATGTGTTAGATATTGGTCTCTCAGGAACGGAAGAGGTTTACTTTGCTACGTCACACTTAGGTGTTGATGGCGGCGTGGAAGTTACAGCCAGTCATAACCCTATGGATTATAATGGCATGAAGTTAGTGGGTAAAGGTTCGCGACCCATTAGCAGCGATACCGGTTTAACAGAAATAAAACGGCTAGCTGAAGAAAATGTGTTTTCGCCTGTTGATGAAATTAGGCGTGGGTCTTATGAGAAAGTAAATGTTTTGGATGCTTATATAGCGCATTTAATGACATATATTGACGTTAAGAAGCTTAATCCAATTAAATTGGTTATTAACTCTGGTAACGGCGCTGCAGGCCACGTCGTAGACGCCCTGGAAGCCAAATTCGATCAACTTTTGTTGCCTGTAGAGCTGATAAAAGTACACCACGAGCCTGATGGTACCTTTCCTAATGGCATTCCAAACCCATTACTGCCGGAAAATCGCCAAGATACGGTTGCGGCGGTTTTAAAGCATAACGCCGATATGGGCATAGCCTTTGATGGCGACTTCGACCGCTGTTTTTTGTTTGATCACGAAGGTGGTTTTATTGAAGGGTATTACATTGTCGGCTTGCTTGCCGAAGCTTTTTTGGAAAAAGAGCGAGGCGCTAAAATCATTCACGACCCGCGCTTAACCTGGAACACCATAGACTTGGTCAAAAAAGCTGGCGGAGAGCCGATTATGTCGAAAACCGGTCATGCTTTTATCAAAGAACGTATGCGTAAAGAAGATGCGGTTTATGGTGGCGAGATGAGTGCTCATCATTACTTCCGCGACTTCGCTTATTGCGATAGTGGTATGATTCCTTGGTTGCTTTTGATAGAACTTGTTTCTAAAAAAGGGATGACGCTTAAGCAACTTGTTGAACAACGCATGGCTGCTTACCCTTCGCCCGGCGAGATCAACAGTAAACTTAATGATGCTAAAGCTGCGATCAAACGAGTTCGAGAAGCTTATGAACCGCACGCACTTAGCGTAGATATAACAGACGGCATAAGTCTTGAGTTTGAAAACTGGCGTTTTAACTTACGTTGCTCTAATACTGAGCCTGTGGTGCGATTAAATATTGAGACCCGCGCAAATGAGGCGCTGATGCGTGCTAAAACAGATGAAATATTGTCGTTGCTGAGAAAAGTAGATTGAAAAAATCCATTAACTAAAAGCACTTGCTCGAAGCTTGCTGTATTTACTAGTTAAAATTTATGCTGACTGGATAAAGTTAAGTAATTTTCTGATCGGAAGGTTCAATCGCTTTTGATATTTGGGAGCTGCATATCGGCGCTCATGCGCAAGTCTCTGCCATAACTTCGCTTCAATTTGTTAGCATGCCCGACCGGCGCCATGCCGAGAGGAAGCGTAAGGAGCCTGCGCCGGATATCTTCATTTGCGCATAGAAAAATCCTTCATGTTCGTTTGACGGGACTTTTTTTTATAATTGACTGAATATTATTTCCCAGGTAGTAACTTGTGGTTCGCTGTAGGGCTAAATCTCGCGAGAATAAGTCGCGATGAGATCAAAATTATATCCGTCGCGCGTTGCGTCTGACTGCTCTCTCATTGTAGAGCATCAATAATGCACTGACATTACTGCTTCTTAAACGGCACTTGATTAAGCAAATACTCAAAAACCACCCGCGCCGCATCCTCCACACTCATCTCCTCAGTACGAATATGAATGTCTGGCTTCTCAGGCGCCTCGTAGGGCGATGAGATGCCGGTGAACTGGCGGATTTCGCCTTTGCGCGCCTTGGCGTAGAGGCCTTTCACATCACGCTGCTCACACACCTCCAGCGGCGTATCTACAAACACCTCAATAAACTGCCCCTCTGGCAATAGCTCGCGCACCAGCTGACGGTCTTCCCGGAACGGCGAGATAAAGGCCGCCAGGGTAATGAGTCCGGCATCGCTGAACAGCTTCGCGACTTCGCCAATGCGCCGGATGTTCTCGCGCCGGTCACTTTCCCTAAAACTCAAATCCCTGTTTAATCCCTGCCGCATGGTATCGCCATCCAGCAGATAGCTGTGCTTGTTGTGCGCGGTCAGCAGCTCATCGAGGGCGCTGGCGATGCTGGACTTGCCTGAACCGGAAAGCCCCGTGAACCAGATTACTGCCGGCTGCTGCTGTTTTTGCTCGGCGCGTTTAGCGGCGCTGATCCGCGGTGGCTGCGGGTGCAGGTTATTCGCAGCTTGCTCCGGCGCTTGTCGTTGCGCGAGCGCAGGACTGGTGGCCAGCGGCTGTTCAATTAGGCCGGCGCCCACAGTGGCATTGGTCATGCGGTCAATCAGGATAAAGGCGCCGGTCCGGCGGTTCTTCTTGTAGCGATCAAACACCAGCGGCTGATGCAGGCCAAAATCCACCAGGCCGATTTCATTAAGCTGCAGCTCATCGGTGGCTTGTTCGGCGAAGGTGTGCACGTCGATGCGATGATGGATCTTCTCCGGCCAGGCGCGCAGTTCCTGGCTGGTGGATTTAAGTAAGTAGTCACTATCGCGGTTCATCGGTGTCGGGCTTAGCCATACTATCCGGGCGCGCAACCGGTCACTCATCTGGGCGAGGCTGCTGGTATTGACCAGCATATCGCCGCGGCTGACGTCCACTTTGTCATTCAGGGTAAGGGTAACGGCCTGGCCAGCTTCGGCTTGGGGCAGCTCGCCGTCGAAGGTGGTGATGCTGTCGATGCTGCTGATAACGCCTGATGGCATGACCCGGATGGCATCGCCCTTGCGGATGCGGCCTGATGCGATGGTACCGGCGTAACCACGGAAGTCTGCATGAGGACGGTTGACCCACTGCACCGGAAAGCGGAAGTCTTTATCGTTGCGGCTGCGATCGATGTGCGCCCGCTCAAGGTAGTCCAGCAGGGTGCGGCCGCGGAACCAGGGCGTATTCGGGCTTTTATTGACGATATTGTCGCCGTGCAGGGCCGAGACCGGCACAAAGTGGATGTCCGGGATCTCCAGCTGCGCTGCAACCTGCAGGTAGTCCTGCTGAATGGCTTTGTAGCGGGCCTGGTCAAAGCCGAATAAATCCAGCTTATTGATGGCGACGATCACATTGCGGATACCCAGCAGGCTGACGATGAAGCTGTGCCGGCGCGTTTGTGCCTGTACGCCGTGCTGGGCGTCGATCAGTATCACCGCCAGATCGCTGGTGCTGGCGCCGGTGGCCATATTGCGGGTGTACTGCTCGTGGCCGGGCACATCGGCGATGATGAACTTGCGCTTGCTGCTGGCGAAATAGCGGTAGGCCACATCAATGGTAATGCCTTGCTCGCGCTCGGCCTGCAGGCCATCGGTGATGTGGGCGAGGTTGGTGGCGTTTATGTCTTTTCTGACGTCATCAAATAAGCCGTCGGCGTCATGCAGCAGACGCCCGATAAGGGTGGATTTGCCGTCATCGACGCTGCCACAGGTGATAAAGCGGAGTAGGTCCTGAGTCGCGTGTTCTGCCATCAGAAGTACCCCTCGGTTTTTTTCTTTTCCATGCTGGCCTGGGCGTCTTTGTCGATCAGGCGGTCACTGCGCTCGCTGCGGCGGGTTGCCTTGAGTTCTTCAATGATTTTATCCAGGCTATCGGCGTCCGACTCAATCGCGCCGGTGAGCGGATAACAGCCCAGCGTACGGAAGCGTACCTTCATCTCCGTCACTTTTTCGCCTTCCTCCAGCACCATACGATCATCGTCCTGCATGATCAGGGTCTGCCCTCTTTTAACGATTGGTCGCGGTTTGACGAAATACAGCTCAGGGATGGCGATTTGCTCCTGTGCGATGTACTGCCAGATATCCAGTTCGGTCCAGTTACTGAGCGGAAATACGCGGATACTTTCGCCTTTATGGATGTGGCCGTTGTACAGGTTCCAGAGCTCAGGTCGCTGATTACGCGGGTCCCAGCGCTGGTTCTTGTCGCGGAATGAGTAGATGCGTTCTTTGGCGCGGGACATTTCTTCATCACGCCGGGCGCCACCGAAAGCGGCGTCGAACTGATGCTGGCTGAGCGCCTGCCGTAGTGCCTGGGTTTTCATGATATCGGTGTAAGTGGCCTGGTCCATTGAAAAGGGGCTGACCTTGTTCTGGCGGCCGGTTTCGTTGGTGTGCACGATAAGTTGCAGCTGGTGTTCGGCGGCCATACGGTCGCGAAAGGCGATCATCTCGCGGAATTTCCAGCCGGTATCAATATGCAGCAGCGGAAAGGGCACGGGGCCGGGCGCAAAGGCTTTGCGCGCAAGGTGCAGCAGCACGGATGAATCTTTGCCGACAGAATAGAGCAATACCGGCTTCTGAAACTCCGCCATCACTTCACGAAAAATATGTATCGCCTCGGCTTCCAGGCGCTGCAGGTGGGTCAGCATGGCTTAGCGCGTCCGATGTTATTGTTGTTAGGTGATTGTATCCCGAGCAGGGCGCGTTTGGTAGCCCGTGGTTCTACCACGGGGTGTGCCTGACGATATAAGTGATGTGCGTGGTGATATGAGCGATGTTCATGATGATATGAGCGATGTGCGTGATGGCGGGTTTTACCCGTGGTAGAACCACGGGCTACGTCAATACGTCAATTCCTTCAAATGCTCTAGGTAATGTTCGGCGAGGCCGACGGAGCGGCTGTGCAGCGGCTGGCGGATCTGGCTGGCGCTGCCGGTGGTGCTGGCGGCTTTGTTGGCTTTGTGGAAATCGAGCACCTCAGGCGACCAGTTCAGGCCACAGTGCGCAAAGGCGCGCCGGGATTCCTGCTCTGGGTTCGCCACGAGTTCTTCGTAGTCGATGGTGCAGATCCGCTCCGGCCATTGTTCGCTCCAATGGTCCATTAGCCTTGCGCTGGCATCGTAATACTGGCTGATTTCAGCTAAGTCGTACGACCAGGGGTAAGCCTGGGCGAACAGATGCTTGTACATGGCATAGCCGTGGTCGAGCTTGTTGCGGCGCACATAGATAATTCTGGCCCGGGGCAGGGCGGCGGCAATAAAACCGACGTTCAGCAGGTTCAGTGGCAGCTTATCCACCACGTGCGTGGTGCCGGCCGGTAATGCCGGTAGCTGGCCCAGATAGTGATGACCTACTTCGGCCATATCCAGCATGGAAGTTGCCTCAACCATCTCAGCACGGGATGCCGGAGGGGTATTCAGCTTCGCTTTCAGGCTGCGGCCGATGGCCTGGGGGAACTGATTCAGCTCACCGGCCAGATGCACGCCCGGGGCACAGCCGAGCATACGCTCGAGCAGGGTTGAGCCGGCCCGCGGCAAGCTCACCACAAACACAGGGGTAGGGCTTCTTTCAGTGAGCCCCTGTTCAGCCGTGGCTGGTTTCGATGGCTTCTGAACCTTGAGCAGCGCCTCAAAAGTGGCAAGATCGTCATCGATCTTATAGTTGAGATGCTGCCGGCGCAGCGAAGCACCACGCTTTAAGGCAGCAAAGGATTCATCATAGCGGCCCAAATCCTCAAGCTCTTTAGCCAGCGCATAACAAAGATGCACTACAGCCTTCGGCGAAGGTTTATCCAAAGCCTCCAGCTGCGCTAGCTGCTTCTGCAACGCGGCAACATGGTTATCTTCAGCACTCCACCTGCGCAAGCCACTACGCAACTGCAACGCCTCAAAATCATCAGGCCGCAACGCAATGGCGCGATCCAGCATCTCCTCAGCAAGACCAAGCTCACCGACAATGCGCAGCATGGCGCCGTAGTTAAATAACAGGGTAGGGTCAGACGGCGCAAGCTGCAGCGCCTGTTGGTACAGGGCCGCAGCTTGTTGATAGTCTTGTTGGCGGCTGCAGCGCAGGGCTGCGGCCGCCAGGTCGGCAACGGTCAGGTTACCAGCCGAATTCATAGGTGAATTGCAGGCCGATGGTGCGTGGCTGGCTGATGTATTGTTTCGAGCTGTTGCCATAGAAGTTCTCGGCCGGATCGGTTCCCATATAGGCCTCCGATAGTACCCCGGTCACCCCCTCTTCGTTAAATATATTCTTCACAAACAGGGTTACTTTCCAGTCGTCGGCGTTCAGCGTGGTGCTGGCATTGGCGATCCAGAAGCTCGGTAAATCCATATCGAACTTCGGATTATCGCCCAGCGCGTTGCGCGAGTCGGACTGATAGTACAGGTTGGCGTTGCTCGACAAATACATGCCACCGGCGACGTCCATGGTGTGGCTGAGGCTACCGGTGAAGGTATGCTCGGCCATGCTGGGTAGTTGCTCGCCGGCTTCTGCGTACACATAGCTCGACGGGCTCGCGGCGTTACCTGATGGCACCACTAAATCTTTGGTAAGCTCGGCATCGACCCAGGAATACCCCAGTGAGTAACGCACACTGTCGGTTAAAAAGCCGCCGAATTCAGCTTCCAGGCCCTGACTGCGGGCTGCTTCGCCGTTAACCGCGGCATAAAAGCCCCAGTTGGGTGTGGCAATATTCAGCTGCGGATCATCCCAGTCCATGCGAAATACGGTAACTGAGTAGTTGTGCCGATTGACTGAGCCTTTGAGGCCGGTTTCGTAGTTCACTACGCTGTCGGCATCGTAGCGCAGGTAAGCCGGGTTCTCGGCAAAGCCGCCGGTAATAGGCACGGCGCTGGTACCACCGCGGCGATAACCTTCCGAGATAGTGGCGTACCACATCATGTCATTTGACAGATCGTACGACATGTTGAGTTTGAACAGGGTGCCGTCGTCGTCAAAATCCGAGGTGACCAGCGACGCGCCGGGATAAATTGGCAGTTCAATCGAAGTGTTGTTGCTCACCTCGTTCTGGAAATACCGCATACCTAAGGTAGTGCGAAATTCCGGTGAGATATTCCAGGTCACTTCACCGTATACGGATTTGTCGGTGACCGAGCCGTTGTCGCGGTAGCGGAAATCCTGATTGGTCAGGGTGCCGCCCCAGCTCTCCAGGGTGTCGTCAAAGCCGCTGGCCTGGGCCCAATCAACAAAGCCCGGCATCAGGCTGTCCTGACCGGCAGCGGTTTCCTGGTCCAGATAGAAGGCGCCGACAATCCAGTCAAATGTCTGGCTGCCGTTAGACACTAAGCGCAGTTCCTGGCTGAAGCCTGACTCTTCATAGAAGCGGTTGGCGATGGCCAGAGGCCGCGGGCTGCCGCCGTAGTACCAGGCGAACCAGTTGTTCTGGGCGTAAAAGCCGGTGTTGTCGCTGGTAGAAGTACCATCGTGGTCATAATCAGAACTGCTGGACGATAAAGTCGCAAAGCCCAGATCCCATTCCAGCTCCAGTGCGGTGGTTTGCACGTTGCGCTCGCTGGGCTCGCGGTGCACTGCACCGTTTTCGTATTCGCCGTATGGCTGCTCGGTACCGTCGACCCAATGGGTGCCGGTGGTGACCTGGCGGCGGCCGCCGATATCGTCATCCTGGAAATGATGGGACAGCAGGGCGCTGAAATCCTGTGAGGGTTCCCACAGTACGCTGACCCGGCCGTAATTGATGTTGACGGTGTCGGCATCTTCGACTGAGCGAAATACCGGATCACCGTTGGCAATATCGCCGCCTTCAGCCACAGGTGCGCCCTGGGCGTTGAGTTCGTACACGTTGGGGTAATCGACGATGCCGGCATTATCGATGCGGCCAAAGAAGGCCCGCGCCGCCACTGTGCTGCTTAACGGCTGGTTCACCAGCACGTCGTAGTTCTGGTTAAAGCCGTCCGAGCCTTCGCTCTGGCTTAAGCTAGCCGAGACCTTGGCATAACCGGCGTAAAAATCCGGGCGGTTCAGGCGGTAGCGTACGGTACCTGCCAGCGAGCCGGAGCCATATAAGGTGCCTTGCGGGCCGCGCAGGATCTCCACCGCGTCGATATCTTTGAGGATAAAGTTGGCAAACAGCGGCGTGTCATTCACATAGGTGCTGACCGTGGGTACGGCGTTTAAGGCGAAATCGCCGTTACCGGCGGAATCCACGTTCATGCCGCGAATCACGATGTTGTTAATAACGCCGGAGTTACGGTAGCCGCGATCGACTACGGTAATGCCCGGCGTGGCGCGCATTACATCAATGCTGTCGATGATCTGGCGGTTTTCCAGCTCTTCACCCGACACCACCGAGATATTATAAGGGATCTCATTGACGGTCTGGTTGCGGCGCGTGGCGGTAACCGTGATGCGCTCTACCGTTTCATCAGTCGCCTGCGTTTCAGCGGCGGCTTCCTGAGCATACAGCTGGGCGTTCATCAGTAGCGCTGAGCTCACGGCCAGCGCTAAAGGTGCTTTTTTAAATGTCATTTTGGTTCTGTTTATATGGCTCATCAGGATTCCCCTGTTGTTATTCATTATGTCAGGTTTAATTCGATTTGGGTTTGCTCAGTGGACCTAATGCGTCAAGGGCCGCTGAGCGCTGGCCTTGATACTGCGAAAATGTGACCCGGGTATCGCGAAAACTTTTCAGTGGCTGCCCCAGGCTGTGCCAACCCTGCTCGCGCACCCGGCGCAGGTAGTCCAGGTCGATGTCGATGACGATCGCTTCCTGGTTGCCACCGGCCTGGTGAATGACTTCGCCACCGGGGCCGGCAATAATCGAGCGGCCTACACCCAGCGGGCTGGCGGAGTTGATATCCAGCATGTAGCACTGATTGGTGGCAGCGCTGGCGCGGGCGATGGCCAGTTCGGTGTCGCGGTCGATGGTGTTGGTGAGCGTTGGATGCAGGATCACTTCAGCGCCCTGCCAGGCCAGCGCCCGGGTAGTTTCCGGAAACCACATGTCGTAACAAATCGAGATGCCGAATACGCCTACACCCGGTACGGTGAAGGTTTGCGGCTCATGGCCGGCAGAGATGCCTTCTTCGTAGGGCAGAAACGGATAGATTTTGCGGTAGCGGCAGGCGACCTCGCCTTCGGGGGTATATACCGAGCTGGTGTTGTAGATGTGGTCGCCGTCGCGTTCAAACAGCGAACCGTTACACAACCACACACCGGCTTCGCGGGCCAGTTGCTGAAAATTGTCGTCGGTCTGATTAGGGAAGTCGGCGGCAAAGCGCGGCGCCGGGCCAAAGGTAGCCAGTTCCGGTAGCAGGATCATCGCCACATTCGGATAACGGCGCTTGGTCGCCAGTACCTGGTTTTTGATTGTACTGAAGTTGTCTTCGCTGGCCGATAAGCTGAGTTGCAGGCCGGCGATGGTGAATACACTCATGAGATGCTCCATTACCTGAGTTGTCATCAAGGTTAGAAGCGCAACTGGCTTGCGGACAGAGCCAGTTCAGGTCGGGATCAGGGTCCAGTTATTCGGGGATTGGGGTTCCGGCCGGGTGCAGGATATAAAAAGCGGAGTCGACTAATTTGCCGTCGCGCACCCAGTTGATGCGGTTGGTGTTGGTGTAGATTTCAAAGCCCAGGGTTTCGCCGTACGACCAGGCGCGCCACTGACGGAACCAGCGATCGCCTTCCAGCCACCACTGGCCCTCGTCCTGGCGTTCGTCCTGATAGCCTTCAAAGCCGGTCATGCTGCCATCGGCATAGAGCCGGATGCGATACGGGTCACCGAATACCGTCTGGCCGATAAATTCACAGCGACTGGCGAAATCCTGCAGCGCTTTGCCGGTAAGGCGTTTGCCCCACTGTTTTACGGAGGCGTGGGTGGGCTGCTGGTTGGCATCGCTGTTGTTCTGGCCCGGCTCCCACTGGCGCATCAGATCCGCCAGTTGCTCGATGCCTTCGCGGATCTTGTCGCAGGGAATACTGCTGACGCCGAGGCGGAAATAATGCCGCGGGCGGTCGCCGCCGCTGCCATAGAAACGGTTCACCGGCTCAATCAGGATGCCATGCTTGGCGGCTTCGGCGGCGAACTGCTGGCTGTCGAGATGGCGCGGGCCTTCAATCCAGCAGGTGCTGCCACCCACGGTGCGCGAGGTGACGATGCGGGTCGACAGGTAATGGTTCAGCGCCTCGCGCATTTCCTGCCAGCGTGCGGCCATCTCCTGATTCAGGCGGCGCAGGGTCTGATCGTAATAGCCCAGGGATAAGAACAGGCCCATCACGCGCTGGTTGTTGGCCGGGGGGTGGCGTGAGATCAGGGTGCGCAGCTGCCGCGCTTGTCTTATCAGTGGTGCCGGCGCCACCATAAAGCCAAGCCGCAGACCGGGCGCGACCACTTTGGAAAAACTGCTGACATAAATCACCCGGCCATCGGTGTCCATGCTCTTGAGCGCCGGGTGGGGCTGGCTCATAAAGTTACTTTCGCTTTCGTAGTCATCTTCGATAACGATGAAGTCGTCTTTTTTGGCCTGGTCAATGATCGCCTGACGGTTGCTAAGCGGCATGGTCACGGCGGTGGGCATCTGGTGGCTGGGAGTAATATAAAGCACATCGGTCTGGGCCGGGATCTGCTCCAGGATGATGCCGTCCTCGTTGACCTCCGCAAAATTAAGCGGACTGAAAGCCTGCTGCGCGAGCTGGCGGATCCCCGGATAGCCGGGCTCTTCAACGGTCACCAGCGTCTGGTTATTAAACAGCAGCCGGGTCAGCAGGTACAGGCCGTGCTGCGAGCCCAGGGTAATGAGAATTTCATCGGCGCTGGCAAAAATCCCGCGTCGTGGCAGTACCTTGGTGCGGATCTCTTCTATTAGCAGTAAATCGTCGTCCTGGCCGCTGTCCGAGGCCCAGTTTTTGATTTCGTTTACGTTGAGGCTGATCTTGGAGCATTCGCGCCACTGATTGACCGGAAATAAACTGGGGTCGAACTGGCCGTCGATAAAAGGGTAGGGGTATTGCTGCCAGTTGTGCGGATAGGGCGGCGCTAACGAATCCAGCCGCAGTTTATTCAGCCGGCGCTGCCAGTCCTGTTCGCTGGCGCTGGTGGTGCTGCTCTGGGGCTCTGCGGTCCGGGCTTCGGCATGGTGTTCGTAGATATCATCGCGTACGTAAATGCCGCTGCGCTCGCGACTGACCAGATAGCCTTCGTCGATGAGCTGCTCGTAAGCATGCACCACGGTGTTGCGGCCGATGCTGAGCTGCTCGGCCAGCTTGCGCGATGAGGGCATTTTGCTGCCGCAGGCAAAGTGGCCGTTGCAGATGGCCTGCACCAGCTTCTGCATCAGTTGCTGCTGTAAGTTGGCACTGCCAGCCGTATCAAGGACGAATAAGGGTTGCATCATGGCAGCAGTGTATGGCGGTTCAGGCTGCCTTGTCCAGCAGCCGTGACGGATACAGGGTAACCAGGGCGCCGATGACCAGCAGCACCACGGCGGTATTAATCAGCGCACCGTAATCGCTGTTGCTGACCACGAAGGCGGCGAACATCGGCCCCGACGCCAGCCCCATTTTAGAGGCGAAACCGCCAAGGGCAGCCATCTGCCCGGCTTTATCAAATTCGCTGCACACACCCAGCAGATAGGCAATCGAGAAGGCCCAGGTGATGCCCACGGCAATATTGGCCAGCCAGAACACCAGCGGGTTAAAGGCATAGTGCAGGGCATAAGTCGCGGCGGCGGTGATCAGAATGCCGATCAGAATCGGCAAAGTGCGGCCCAGGCGGGTGGATAAGGTAATAACCGCGACCGAGCCGAGAATGCCCATCCAGGCTGAGATGCCAAGGGCCGGTGAAATCGTCGACATGGTGAGCCCGGCCTGCTGGCCCAGATCAATAATGTAGGCGTACAGTGCCATGTTGGCGGCCTGGAACAGAAACACCGCAAATACTGAGGCAAACAGGGGTTTCTTTTTGACCGGCTCGACCAGTTCGCTGGGGTCGGGGATGACCACCGGATAGCCCGGCAGAAATTTCAGCATTACCAGCGCGGTGAAGCTAAAGGCAATCAGCGCCATAAAGAGGATCCAGCTGCCAAGTATGGGGACTAGTGGTGGCAGCGTCATTACACCGAGGCCGCCCAGGCCGAACTGCACCAGTAGCAGCATGCCAAAGGTTTTATGCACTTCGGCGGTGCGGGCAATGACCGCAAAACTCACGCCAACCAGCAGCCCGCCGACAAAGCCATGTAAGGCGCGCATTACCATCATCACCAGCTCAAGGCTGATCAGCATCGAAAGGGCATCCAGCGCCATCAGCAGCACCAGCAGCCCGGCGCACACCGGCTTCCACTGAATCCGTTTGATTAGGAAAATAGCGACAAAGGCACCGAAGGCGGCGCCGTAGATATTGAAGGAGCCAATCAGACCGGCATCACGGTTGGAAAAACCGAGGCCTTCAATCATGCCGGATACCAGCGCGGGCATGATATTGACGTAAAACAATCCGGCGGTGGCCAGAAAGGCCAGCATAACGCGGGCGGCGTGGCCATTAGCGGCGACTGTGTAGGTCATAAATTCTGCTCTCTTATAGTTTTGATTGAGCCTGTGGTATTCAGCTTAACCTGACACTGGTTTGCAGGTAGCGCCAGTTTGCCGGTTTTCATGGAGCCAGTTGGCTGCTTTTTATCAGCTCTTTAAGTGCCAGCTTCACTTTATCGGGCTCGCGTGGCTGCTTGCGGCTTACGAAAAACTGCTGAAAGGGATACTGCCAGGTATCGGGTTGCAGATAGCGCAGTTCGCCGGTTTGTATGTAGGGCTCGGCGATGGCTGCGGGCAAAAAGCCGAGCCAGGCGCCGGACAGGATCAGGCTGACACGGGTGTCGAACTGATAAGCGCGGGCCCGGGTATTGAGTTTTTGCAGCAGCTTGCGGCCCTCGGGATTGATATTGACGCCGGGGTGCACCGCCGGGTGCTCTGCCAGCAGCTCCTCGGTTATTCTGTTATCGGCAAGGCCGAATAGCGGATGGGTATTGCTGCAGCACAGATATACCGGGGTACTGAACGCCGGTTCGTAATGCAGGCCATCGATACGGCGGTAGCCGGGCATCAGTGCCACGTGCGCCTGATTTTTCAGCAGCGCCAGTTCGATTTGTTGCAGTGGCAGTAAATCTAAGGTGATTTGCAGCTCAGGTGCCTGCCGGTAGATAGTGGCCATTGCTTGCGCCAGGGAGCGCTGGCGCGGCGGATCCAGCTGGTCGGCGGCGAGGATAATCAGCTCGCCGCTGAGGCTCTGGTTAACCTGGGCGACGGCGTGGCGAAACTCATCATGGGCTTCGGTGAGGCTGAGGATGGCGTTGTACACCGCCTGGCCTTCGCGGGTGAGCGAGAAGCCCTGCCGGCCGCGCTGGCACAAGCGCATGCCAAGGCGCGTCTCTAAGCTGCTCATATGAATACTGATGGTTGAGCGGCTGAGGCTGAGTTCGGTTTCGGCTGCGGTGAAGCCGCCGCACTCAACCACGGTGCGGAAGACCTGAAGTAGTTTCAGATCGTAATCCGTTAGTTCGCGTTGGGCGAAAGGGGGAGTTGGACCCGTGGTAGAACCACGGGCTACATGTGGTTTGGTCATAAGTTTGATAGCCTCTAACGTAAGCGTTGATAGTTTGGTATTTAACGCTGTTTGCCTGGCTGGTGCAATAGGCGCATCGAAGTTAACCGAACAGGAGCACACCCGCGATGCATAACCCAGACCTCGTCGCCCGCCCCCCAAACGTAGCCCGTGGTTCTACCACGGGTCCCCCCCCGCCATCTTTTACGGTGCTGAACCCGGCCGACGGTGAAATCATCGACTGGCTCCCCGAAGCCGATGCAGAAGACGCGCGGCTGGCAGTCGAGCGCGCTGCTGCCGCTTTTGCTGACTGGTCGGGGCTATCAGCGCGCGAGCGCTCCGCTTGTCTGTATCGCTGGGCGGCGTTGCTGCGTGCTGAGCAGCAGCCACTGGCTGAACAGTTAAGTGCCGAGCAGGGCAAGCCGTTGGCTGAAGCCCTGGGCGAGATTGAATATAGCGCCTCGTACCTGCAGTGGTTTGCCGAGGAAGCGCCGCGGATATACGGCGATACCATTCCGGCGCCGGATCGCAGCAAGCGCATTATGGTGACTAAGCAGCCGGTGGGTGTGGTGGCGGCGATCACGCCCTGGAACTTCCCCATGGCCATGCTGGCACGTAAAGCCGGCGCGGCGCTGGCGGCGGGTTGTACCTTTGTTGGTAAACCCGCTCATGAAACGCCATTATCGGCGCTGGCGCTGCAGCGGCTGGCCCTGCAGGCGGGCATTCCGGCGGGCGTGTTTGAGCTGGTGACAGGTTCGGATTCCGCGGCAATTGGTGAGGTGCTGACGCAGCATCCGCTGATTGCCAAGTTCAGCTTTACCGGTTCGACCCGGGTCGGCCGTTTGCTGGCGGCGCAGTGCAGCAGCACGGTGAAGCGGGTATCGCTGGAGCTGGGTGGTAACGCACCTTTTATTGTGTTTGCCGATGCAGATATAGAAGCGGCGCTGGATGGCCTGATGCTGGCCAAGTTCCGTAACGCCGGACAAACCTGCGTGTGCGCCAACCGGGTGCTGGTGCAGGCTGAAATCTATGACGAATTTGCTGAACGACTGCGCCAGCGCATGATGGACTTACAGGTTGGCCCGTTAATTCATGAGCGCGCCGCGGTCGCCGTGCGGCAACTGGTGGCGGATGCGCTTTTTGTTGGCGCCCGGCAGTTGTGGCCACCGGCGGATCATGCTGATGGGCTGGGTCGCGGTAACCGGGTGACACCGACTTTGTTGGCAGATGTGACTAACTCGATGGCAGTTGCGCAGTCGGAAATCTTTGGGCCCGTGGTGCCGCTGATTTCGTTCACCGGTGAAGCAGAAGCCATACGGCTGGCGAATGACACCGAATACGGGTTGGCAAGTTATCTCTATACCCGCGACTCAGCACGGTTGTGGCGGGTTGCTGATGCCCTGCAGTTTGGCATGGTAGGAATGAATGACGCGGCGATTTCAAACGCCGCGGCGCCCTTTGGCGGCATGAAGCAAAGTGGCTACGGGCGCGAGGGTTCGCGCTATGGCCTGGATGATTATCTGGAAATCAAATATCTGAGCATGGGCGGGCTTTAAGCCGGCTCGCAGCGGGAGAAGACTATGTTAAACAGTGAATTACAGCAACGTAAGCAGGCGGTTTTTGCGCGCGGCCAGGGCAACCTGTATCCGGTTTATGTGGAGCGGGCCCGTAACGCCGAGGTCTGGGATGTCGAGGGCAACCGCTATATCGATCTGGGTACCGGCATTGCGGTGTGTAATACCGGCCATGCGCATCCGCGAGTGGTGGCTGCTGCGCAGGAGCAGCTGGGTTTGTTCTCACATACCTGTGTGATGATTAACCCCTATAAAGTGGCGGTGGAACTGGCGGAGCGCCTGACGCGTCTGGCGCCCGGGCCATCGGCGAAAAAAGCGCTGTTTGTGACCACCGGCGCCGAAGCGGTGGAGAACTGTATCAAGATAGCGCGGGCCCATACCGGTCGGCGCGGTGTGATTGCCTTTAGTGGCGGCTTTCATGGGCGCACCAATTTAGCCATGGCGCTGACCGGCAAAGTGGCGCCCTACAAGCATTTGTTCGGGCCCTTTCCGGCGGATATTTATCATGCGCCGTTTCCGATCGCGTCCCATGGGGTATCTGAGCAGGATGCGCTGCAGGGCGTGAAGACCATTTTTAAAGCCAGTATTGCCGCCAGCGATGTGGCAGCCATTATTGTCGAGCCGGTGCAGGGCGAGGGGGGCTTTTATGCGGCCTCACCAGCGTTTTTACAGGCGCTGCGCAAGCTCTGTGATGAACACGGCATTTTGCTGATAGCCGATGAAATCCAGACTGGTTTTGGCCGCACCGGGCGCATGTTCTGCTGTGAATACAGCGGGGTGGAGCCGGATCTGATGACCATGGCCAAGGGCATTGCCGGCGGTTTGCCGATAGCGGCGGTGGTCGGCAAGGCCGATATCATGGACGGCTGCCTGCCGGGCGGGCTGGGTGGTACCTACGGCGGCTCGCCGGTAGCCTGCGCGGCGGCACTGGCGGTGCTGGATATTATCGAAGAAGAGGGGCTGGTGGCACGCGCCAATGAAATTGGTGAGCAGGTAGCGGCGCGGCTGCGGGCGTTGCAGCAGGATTTTGATGATCGCATTCTGGAAGTGCGGCAGGTGGGCGCCATGATTGCGCTGGAGCTGGTGCGCGATGGCGACCCGGAGAAGCCCGACGCTGAAACCACCCAGAAGGTGATTTCACGCGCCGCTGAGCATGGCCTGATTCTGCTGGCCTGCGGCTATTACGGCAACGTGATCCGGCTGCTGCCGGCGCTGACTATCGAAACGGCTATTCTCGACGAAGCTCTCGACCAGCTGGACATTCTGCTGCGCGCTGCGCTGTAAACTTGTAGCCCGTGGTTCTACCACGGGTGATGCCCCCCACCGTGTAGCCCGTGGTTCTACCACGGGGCATGCCGGATGGTATGAACGATGTGCGTGATGGCGGGTTTTACCCGTGGTAGAACCACGGGCTACGGGGACGGGTGGCGGGTTTTACCGCGTGACGACAAAATGCGGATTAAGCAGCGATTCCTTCTGGTTATACCGCAGCGCTTCGCCTTCGATGGTCTTCACGGTGCCGCCCGCCGCTTCCACCACGGCGTGGCCGGCGGCGATGTCCCATTCCGAGGTCGGGCCCAGCCGCGGATAGATATCGGCGCTGCCGTTCGCGATGGCACAGAGTTTCAGAGAGCTGCCCATGGGCACGGTTACGTGGGGTTGCTGGAAAAACGGGCTCAGCGATTCGTCGCCGCGGTGCGAACGGGACACCACAATACGGACGGTTTCGCCCGCGATCAGGGGCGGCTGTTTCGTTACGTCCAGAATCTCAAATATGTCATTTGACACCTTGTAGGCTTTGTCCACCCCCGCGAAACCGTTCACACCTATATAGAGTGTATCCAGCACCGGCGCATAGACCATGCCCAGAACCGGCTTGCCGTTATCAATGAGGGCGATATTGACGGTGAACTCGCCGTTGCGCTTGATGAACTCTTTGGTGCCATCGAGCGGATCCACCAGCCAGTATCGCTGCCAGTTGCGGCGTTCGCTCCAGTCGATGGCGGCGGATTCCTCTGAGAGCACGGGCAGGGCGGCTAGTTCCGGGTCATTTAATTTAGCCAGACCTGCGACAATGATTTGGTGCGCGGCGAGATCGGCTTGGGTTATGGGGGAGCCGTCGGGTTTGGGTGATAGTGTTTGGGTTTTACCCGTGGTGGAACCACGGGCTACATTCGTATAGATGCGCATAATTGCTGCGCCGGCGGCGCGGATGAGGTGTTCGAGTTCGTTCAAGGTAGTTCCCCGGCATGAATCGGTACGTAGCCCGTGGTTCTACCACGGGTGTGGGTTGTGATCAATTATCATGGGTGTGGGGTGTGATCAAGGTTATCCCCGTGGTGGAACCACGGGCTACTGTTCAGATGGCTTATTTTATGGTTATACTGCCGGTAGATTCAAAAAACCGGGATCGCGAGTCAGCCCATGAGAATAATAAAAACAGATCTTCAGGCGCGTGCGGTACTGCATCTGGTGTCAGCCATGGCCCTGGTGCTGGCTGGCCTGATTATACTGCTTTATCGTCTGGTAGAGCCAACTCAGCTGCTGCTTTATCATACGGTCAGTTCGTCCCATACTATGGTGATGGTGTGCCTGGGCGGGGCGATGCTGCTGCGCTGCTTTGGTCCCGGTCATATGGCCGATGGCGTCAAGGCGCGGGTGAGTATCTGGGGTGCGCGGGTGCTGGCAGTAGTCGCTCTTGCGGCCTGCGTTGACGGTATTTTCTTCCATTATTTTGACCCCTTTGAAAGCGACCTGCATCCGGTACCTTTTGTGCTGTTCGCGGTAGCGGCGCTGACATTGTTAATGCCTTCATGTGCTCCGGCACAACGTTCTGATATTCAAACCCGGGTAATTCGCGCGTCGGCCAGCTTTGGATTGCTGCTGGCGGCGAGTGGCCTGTTGCTGCTTATTCCGCATATTGTGCTGGAACAGCCGATACTGGCGCGGCACCCGATGGGAAGCCTGGTGGTTGCGGTAACCATGGCACTGACCGGTTTTGCCCTGTACGCCACCCATTACAGCGGACGTCGTGAAATTCCGGCTCTGGCGCGTTCGTCCGGGGTATTTACCGGCCTTATTGTGACGGTAGTGGTGGCGGGCGGTCTCACCATGTTCGATGCTGAGATGGATGACATCCGGTTGCGCGGTGAACAGGCCGTCGAAAACTTAAATAGCAGTCGCCGCGTCAAGGGCGAGGACACAATAAACCTGTTCCGTCGCCTGGCTGAGCGCTGGGAGAATTATCCTCACGATGAACACGACCGGCTGATGGAGCTGGACGTGCGCACCTATCTTGAGCAGGTGCGTTTTCTCGATGCGCTGATTTTGCTTGATGAGTTGCGTACGCCGGTGTGGGAACGTCGTAAAAACGAAAGCGAAAATTATCTGTATCTGCTCGCCAGTGATCCGCAGGTGCGGGCGCGGCTGACCGAAGACCCTGGCCCCGTGCAACTTATTGTGCCTGAGCACCACAGTACGCAGCAGCGCGCCAAATTATTGCTGCGGCTGCCTGTGCATTTTTATGATACCCCGGTAGAAAGTGAGCACTCACTGGTTGCCGTGCTGGACGTGCAGACTATGCTGGCCTCTTCTGCCACGCTGTACGAGTCAGACATTTATACTTTTACTGAAATGCGCGATGGCCGGCTGCTGGATCATTTTGGTCACTGGGTGACCGATGAAACCCAGGAGTACCTGGAGCACCACGCGCTGTTTTTAACCAGCAGCGAGCTGACCACCCGGTTTAGCAGTGGTACACCGATTTACAGCTATTTGTATGATCTGAGCGAACTGCAGTCAATTGCCAACCTGCAGATCCTGATCGTGGTCGCTGGTCTGGGGCTGGTGCTGCTGGTGGTGCTGGCGGTAGAGCGTAATACCACGCTGGAAGAACAGGGCGATCAGCTGCAGTACCAGGCTGAACACGACGCCCTTACCGGGTTGCTGAACCGCAACAGCATTGAGAAGCATCTGGCGGACCATTTCGGTGATCCGACCGGGCTGACGGTGCTCTTTATTGACCTTGATGGCTTTACCCTAATTAACGACAGCCTGGGGCTGCAGGTCGGCGATGAGCTGCTGCGCACCCTGGCTCAGCGACTGCAGGCCAATCAGCCGTTACGCAGTGAGCTGGCGCGCTTTGCCAGTGATGAGTTCCTGCTGGTGCTGCATGGTCTGACGGATTCGCCGGAGCGGATCGAGCAGCTGGCTAACGAAATGATGGCCATTGTGGCGCAGCCGTACCGTATTGGCTCGCAGAAGATTTATCTCACCGCCAGTATCGGGGTGGCGCATCAGACGGCCGACCAGCGTATGCCGCTGGAGCTTATTCAGCGTGCTGATATGGCCATGCATCAGGCCAAAAAGCTGGGCTATAACCATGTGCAGTACTTTGATAAGAGTATGGCACTGCGGCTACAGGCCAGCGCCGGCATGCGTAGTGGTTTGCAGGAAGCGATAGAGAACGACAAGCTGCAGCTGCACTACCAGCCGATTGTGCGCTGTAACGACGAACATACCGTGGGCGTTGAGGCCTTGCTGCGCTGGGAAACCGCCCCCGGCGAGTTCATCAGCCCGGCGGAGTTTATCCCGCTGGCGGAGATGACCGGCCAGATTGTGCCGCTGAGTGAATGGGTATTACGCCAGGCTTGTGCCGATGCCATTAAGCTACGCGAGCGCGGCGATTACCGGGTGGCGGTGAATGTTTCGGCGGTGCACTTTAACCGCGCCAACTTTATCGACTTTGTGCTGCAGACCATTAAGGAATACAACTGCAAGCCGGAGTGGATTGAGCTGGAGATGACCGAGTCGATTCTGCTGGAAAATACCAATTACGCGATCAGCCAGTTGCAGACCTTGCGTAGTCACGGGATCAGCATTGCGCTGGATGACTTTGGTACCGGCTTCTCAAGCCTGAGTTACCTCAAGCGCTTGCCGATTGATAAAGTGAAGATTGACCGCTCGTTCATTGCCGGTATCCGCTCGCATAAGAGTGACCGGGTGCTGATCAGCAGTGTGATTAAGATTGCCCAGAGCCTGAACTTCGCGGTTGTGGCAGAAGGGGTGGAAACGCCGCATCAGGCCCAGTTCGTGACGGAACTGGGCACCAACTATATGCAGGGCTATTACTTCGGCCGGCCGGTACCTCTGGACGATCTGTAATAGGCAGCGGCGTTCACTTCTTTATAAGGGGACGCTTCAACAGCCGTGGCGGTCTGGCCTTCGTACAGGCCGCCGATTGACTGGCCGCTCATACGTACGTTCTCAACTTTAGTAATCACCAGTACATTGGCGCCAAACTGGGCGGCCTGTGCGCGTAGCCGTTCAATGGCGTCCTCGAGTTTCTGATCTTCGTCACTGCGAATCGCCATGGCATAGGTCGTCGACAGATTGGCGATAAGTTCAGCGCCTTCCGGCGGTTCTTTTTCAAGTAGCACCTGAGCCCGTTTGATTGGCTCGCGGGGCTCGCCCACCAGTTCCGGCGCGTGGGTGCTGGTGCAAGCGCTTATACCTAAGGTGGCCAGTAATAGCAGTGCAGGTGTAAATAGCTTTTTCATAAAGTACCTCGTGTAAACACACATCTGTAGAAAAGAGTACGCTAAGTATGGGCGGGCGGGATCAAAAAAGAAACCCGCCGGGCGGCGGGTTTAAGTTTATACGCGACGAGGGCCGTTTCAGAAGCTGTACATGGCCATAAACTGCAGCCGCGTCATGTCACCGTCCACGCCGCTTTCGATTTCGCGGGTGGCGCGGGAGATTTCGCCGCCAAAGGTCAGGTTATTGGCCGGCGAATACATGTAGTTCACGCCGATGCGCTGCGTTGATTCGGTCACACCGGTGCCAACCAGGTTGGTGTCGTTATCGGCCCAGCCGCGGCTGTAGACCAGGCTGGAACGGGCTTTTTCGCTCCAGGCATGGCGCCAGGCAAAGGTCAGGCCCATAGAATCAATGGCTTCGAGCGAGCCATCGGCCTGGATCACCGCACCGTTGAAGGTGTTGAGGCCCAGATAACGGCCCAGACCGCTACCGGCGGTAACCGAGGCACGGATGTCATCGCTACCCAGCTGCCACTTACCCGACAGCGACACACCATAAGCACCGGCGGTTTCATCATCGCCGTCGTTGTCGGTGTCGTGGGCCAGCTGGCGCACAATACCGGCTAAGGCATAGCTGAAATCACCGCTTTTCGCTTTGTATTTAACTGTCAGATCTGGCAGTACGCCGTCGCTGGAGGTAATGCGGGCGCCGCCGCCAAAGGGGGTGACCGTTGTTTCAGGGTTTTCCAGCGATACGCTGAAGTCACCTGAGGTGTAGCGAATTTGCGGCTGGCGCATAAACACCATGCCGTCGGTGGCGCCGATAAAATCAACGGACTCGGGCAGTATGCTGAGCTCCTGGAAGTTCGACCAGGACTGCCCCAGCAACCAGTTGCCGTAGGTGAAGTAAGCCTGACGCAGCCGTGGCGCATACGAGTTGGTCACCCGCTCATCACCGGTGGGGATGGTCATAAAATCGAGCTCGATGCGACCGGAAATGGTTTCGCCGTTATCCAACTCTTGCTTCACATTAAAGAAGAAGCGTGACTGGCGGGCATGGACATCGGTTGCCACATCATCGGCAGTGCCGCCGACCGGGGTCAGACTGGGAATATAAAACTGGCGGCCGATATTGCCGCTGCCAGCGACCATACCGTTACTGTAATCTGAGGCAAAGGCGTCCAGCTTCACGTAGCCGCCGAAATCCCACTCGGGTTCGGCCGCTTGTGCCGGGGCCAAGGCAAGCCCACCCAGGGTGCTGATTACGGCGCCGGCAATCAGCGATTGTTGTAGTTTGTTATGCAGCATTAAGATGCTCCTGTTCGGGTCTGTTCTTGCTTATGTTTTCGTTCTGCGCAAAAAAGCATCGGTTGGATGGGCGAAAGAATCAATCTAGACTATGGTCTAATAGTACCCTGAGGCGTTATCCGTGAAGGTAACGGGCATATAACAATACGACTAATTGATGATGTTCAGGAGGTTTCATGGAGCACGAAAGTCATCCAAATAATACGTACCCGGTGCCGGCCGATTCGCGGGCGCTCGCTTTTATCGATGATGGCACCTATGAGGCGATGTACAGCGAGAGCCTGAAGGATCCTGAGGGGTTCTGGCGTGAGCAGGGTCAGCGGATCAGCTGGTTCAGCCCCTACAAGACCATCAGCGATACCAGTTTTAAGGACGGCGATGTACATATTAAGTGGTTTGAGGAAGGCACCCTGAATGCCTCGTACAACTGTATTGACCGGCATCTGGCAGAGCGCGCGGATAAAACCGCGATTATCTGGGAAGGCGATGACCCCAGCATCAGCAACGAGATCAGCTACAAAGAACTGCACACCGAAGTATCGCGCTTCGCTAACGGCCTGAAAAAACTTGGCGTGGGCAAAGGCGACCGGGTGGCGATTTATATGCCGATGGTGCCGGGTGCGGTCTATGCCATGCTGGCCTGCGCCCGCATCGGTGCGGTGCATACGGTTATTTTCGCGGGCTTTTCGCCCAATGCCATTGCCGACCGGGTCAATGACTGTGGCGTGAAAGTCATCATCACTGCCGATGAAGGTCGCCGCGGTGGCAAGTGCACGCCGCTGAAAGCCAACGTGGATGAAGCCTTAAAAAATGATCGCTGCCCGAGCGTCACCAATGTGGTGGTTTGTCAGGTCACCCATGGTGATGTGAGCTGGGACGACAGCCGCGATATCTGGTGGCATCAGCTGGTGAAAGACGTACCGGCCGAGTGTCAGCCGGAAGTGATGAAAGCCGAAGATCCGCTGTTTATCCTTTATACCTCAGGTTCAACGGGTAAGCCGAAGGGCGTGCTGCACACTACCGGCGGCTACATGGTATGGGTATCCATGACCCACCAGTATGTGTTTGATTACCACGATGAAGATATCTACTGGTGTGCGGCCGATGTCGGCTGGATCACCGGGCACAGTTATATTGTGTACGGGCCGCTGGCCAATGGTGCCACCACCTTAGTTTATGAAGGCGTACCGACCTATCCGGACGTGCGCCGGATCGGCCAGATTGTCGACAAGCATGCGGTTTCGATTCTCTATACCGCGCCGACCGCCATCCGCGCGCTGATGGCCAAAGGCACTAAGGCCGCTGAAGGCAGCAGCCGCGAGTCGCTGCGGATTCTGGGTAGTGTGGGCGAGCCCATCAACCCTGAAGCCTGGGAGTGGTATTACAAAACCATCGGCGACTGCCGCTGCCCGATTGTGGATACCTGGTGGCAGACGGAAACCGGTGGCATCATGATCACGCCACTGCCCGGTGCCACGGATCTTAAGCCAGGCTCCGCCACCCATCCATTCTTTGGGGTGCAGCCGGCGCTGGTTGATGCCGATGGCAAAGAGCTGGAAGGCAAGGCTGAAGGCAATCTGGTTATCAAGGCGTCGTGGCCGGGCCAGGCGCGCACGCTCTGGGGCGACCATGAGCGCTTTGAGCAGACTTACTTCTCGGCCTACAAGAACATGTATTTCACCGGTGACGGCGCGCGCCGTGATGAAGACGGCTATTACTGGATCACCGGCCGGGTGGACGATGTACTGAACGTGTCGGGCCACCGGCTGGGTACGGCGGAAATCGAAAGCGTACTGGTGGAGCATCCAGCGATTTCTGAAGCTGCTGTGGTGGGCTACCCGCACGATGTGAAAGGCCAGGGCATTTATGTGTATGTTAGTGCGATGTCGGGCACTGAGGTCACCGACGATTTGACCAAAGAAGTGCGTAACTGGGTACGCTCTGAGCTCAGCCCCATTGCCACGCCTGATTTTATTCAGTGGGCCGCGGATTTACCCAAAACCCGCTCGGGCAAAATCATGCGCCGCATTTTGCGTAAAATTGCTGCAAATGAGCACGATAATCTTGGCGATACTTCTACGCTTGCCGATCCTGGTGTGGTAGATTCACTGATAGAGAATCGGTTGAATAAGTAGAGGTTAGTTACCCCGGCCATGGCAAAATTTCTGATTGCTGATGACCATCCGTTGTTTCGCGAGGCACTGCAAGGTGCCCTGGCGAACCATTATCCGGATTTGGAACTGCGCGAGGCCGGTGACCTTGAAGAAACCCTGGCCGCGCTGCAGGCCGATCAGGATCTGGACTTGCTGCTGCTCGATTTGCATATGCCGGGCAGCGGCGACCTGTACGGCCTGATCCGCATCCGTAACGACTTTCCGCTGCTGCCGGTGGCGATTATTTCAGGCTCAGAAGACGCTACTGTCATTGCTAAGTGCATCGGCTTTGGCGCCCTGGGCTTTATTCCGAAATCCCTGCCATCGGCGAACATCGCCGAAGCCATAGACGCTATCCTGCAAGGCGATACCTGGGTACCGCCAGCAGTGCAGGGCCGGCTGGATACCATTTCTACCGAAGATCAGGAAATCGCCCGCAAAGTGGCGGACCTGACCCCCCAACAATACCGCGTGCTGTTTTTATTGCACGAAGGCCTGTTAAACAAACAAGTTGCTTACCAGTTGAATATTACCGAAGCGACGGTGAAGGCGCACATTACCGCGATTTTCCGGAAGCTGGGCGTGTATAGCCGCACTCAGGCGGTGCTGCTGGCGGAACGTCTGCAGCTGGAAGTGCCCGTAAGTTAACAAGTAAGTTAATAACGCATTTTGTTGTTGGCGATTTGCTAAAAAACTGTTTAAATTTAACAGGTTCCCTACAATAATAAGGAAGAAATCATGAACTTCTGTACTTTGAAGCGGCGTCTGATCCTGGCCGTCGCAGTGGCCGTGGCAACCGTTACGACGGCTACTGTGAGCGCCAGTCAGCAGGATGCGCCGCGCCGCTTCTTAATCGAGTTTAAAGAGCCGGCTGTGGCCGCTTATAAAGGTGGTTTCGCGGGTTTGGCCGCGACCGCACGCGCCAGTGGCGTTGAACAAATTAACCTGCAGGCCCCGGCGGTTCAGCGCTATTCAGGGTTTCTGCAAGAGCGCCAGAAAGCGACTATCAGCTCGATTCAGCAACGCCTGCAGGGGCTTAAGTTTCAGCGTTCGCTGTTACTGACGTTAAATGGTGCCATTGTTGAATATCATGGCACCGATGATTTGCAGCAGCTGCTGGCCGGCATGGATGGCATCAAAGCGGTCTACCCCGACAGCATCGTCCGGGTGCATCTGGATGCTTCCAACGCACTTATTAACAGCAGCGCGGCATGGCAGGCTCTGGGTGGCCGGGCTGGCGCCGGCAACGGCGTGAAAGTGGCCGTAATCGACACCGGCATTGAGCCGGATCACGCGATGTTTCAGGATGTCCAGCATAGCCGTCCCGCTGATGCGCCCACCGACGATTACTGTGCCACTGTCGATACGACCTTTTGTAACGACAAGCTGATTGCCGCGCGTTTCTACGATGCGCCGAGCGATCTGGCTGCGGGTGAGTATCCTGACTCGCCGCGTGATTTTGACGGACACGGCAGCCATGTCGCCGGCATTGCGGTAGGGAATCAGGTTTCCGCTACCTATGACGGGGTCACCGTGAATTTTTCCGGCGTGGCACCGGGTGCTTCGCTGATGGTTTATAAAGCCTTGTATGGCAATAGCGTCGGCGGCTCGACCGGTACTACCCTGGCATTGGCCGCGGCCCTTGAAGATGCCATGGCCGATGGTGCTGATGTGATTAATAACTCATGGGGCAGCGACACGGTCCAGGATCCGAATAATAGCTACTACCGCACGATTTTTGAAAATCTTGATGCCGCCGGCATATTAACCGTGACCTCAGCCGGTAATGCCGGGCCTGGGCCGCAGACTATTGGTTGCCCTGCCTGTATTGAAGAAGGCATCGCCGTGGCCAGTACCCGCACGGGTCGCGTTTTTGGCAGCGATCTTGAGGTGTCGGGCCTGGCCAGCGCCATTACAACCGAGATTGGTGAGGGTGCTTTTACCATTACCACACCTATCGTTGCGCCGCTGAACGCCAGCGCCGTAGTGGATAATGTCAACGCCGAAGGCTGCAGTGCCTTTGCCGCCAACTTTTTTGACGGTGATATTGCCCTGATCCGGCGCGGCTCCTGTACCTTTGCCGATAAAGCCAGCATGGTGCAGAACGCCGGTGGCGTCGGTATGGTGGTGTTTAATACCGAAGACGGCCTGGTTGAGATGATCATGGATGGCGCGACTTTGCCGTCGGTTTTTATTTCCCAGAACGATGCGACCATCATTCTGAACGCCTGGCAGCCCGGCGATGTGGCCACAATAAATCCGATCATGGCAAAAATCATTGATGACCAGGTGGATGTGTTGTCCGGTTTTAGTTCGCGCGGGCCGAACGCGGATTCTACTTTCCTGAAGCCGGAGCTCGCCGCGCCAGGCCATGAGATTCTTTCTGCCTATGCGGGCGCAGCCTCCCAGTACGCGGTGATATCAGGAACCTCGATGGCGGCACCGCATGTTGCGGGCGCGGCGGCCCTGATGCTGGCCCACCATGGTGATCTGACCCCGGCCCAGCTGAAATCGGTGCTGATGACTTCAGCCGTTGGCGGCGTGACTAAGGATGACGGCGTTACGCCGGCGGATCCTTTTGATGTCGGCAGCGGCCGTCTGAATCTTGCCAACGCCCTGGCTACCGCCATTACTGTGGATACGCCGTCACTGGCGGATAACCTCTGCGCGGTGAGCTGTAGCTTTGAGCGTACGCTGACGAATCTGAAGAACGTCAGCAGCGACTGGACCCTCTCAGTGAATTTCGCTGACCCGAACCTGACCGGAACCTTAAGCACTGAGAGCGTGACTCTGGCTGCTAACGGCACGGCAAGCTTCTCGCTTGATGTGAACGCGGCCTTTGCCGGCGAGGGCTGGAACTTTGGTGAGATTGTAGTTGAACACACCGGCGGCGAATACGCGCCAGCGCGATTACCGATTGTTATTTACACCAGTACTACTGACAGTTCAGGGGTGATCAGCGGCGGTATTACTTCAACTGAGCAGCTGGCCGGGCAGCCGGTAGCCGTGAAACTCCGCTCAGCCTTAGGCGCTGCCGACAAAGAGGTGACTTTCTCTGCCGCGCTGCCCGATGCAGCAGAGGTTGAGCTGGTTGCAGACAGCCTGGTATTTACCGAAACCTTGTCGACGGCCACCAGCAAAGGCTACGACCAGGCCACCAATACCATTAACTGGGTGGGGATGCAGCAGGACAGTCCGCCGCTGGCCACTATTGCCGATGCTGGCTTCGAGCATTCCGCCACCTCGCCGGCGGATCTGGGATATGACTATCAGACCGTCTGTGGTGCCAGCGAGTATTGCGATGATGTATCGGTCAGCGTCACGCTTCCCGGCGATGGCATTTTATTTGATGGCCAGCAGTTTGGTACCCTAACGGTATCGAGCAACGGCCTGATTGAGCTGGGCGAAACCACCCAGGTCGCGAATTTTTCGCCGCAGTCACTGCCAAACCTGGCACAGCCGAATGGCCTGTACGCTCCGCTGTGGGCCGACCTTGAGATTGGCGGTGCGCTGGGTGGCGAAATCCGGCTGTTCAGTATTCCGGCGGACGCGAACGGCGACAGCTGGCTGGTAGTGGAATGGCATGAAGCCCGTAACTACAACAATGTTACCGGCGACCGCTACAGCTTTAATGTGTGGCTGCAGCTGGGTACCGATAAGGCCATTTATAATTACCGGGATGTCAGTGCCAACAAACCGCAGGGGCCCGTTGTGGTTGGGGTTGAGAATCTTGCCGGGAATGCCGGCGCTATGGCTTATTTTGATTCAACCAGCGGCAATGCCACCGGTACCTTGCCGGTCAACGCGGATAGCCTGACCCCGTCGATAACGGCGGGTGATCCTGCCGGTGTGGACATGGACTTTGAGCTGCTGGCTGCCACCTTTGGTACGGTACCCGCTACGGAACTGGCGACCACCCGGAATGCCGCAGTCAGTTCGGATCTGACGGATCTGGTCGGCAGCCCCAGCCGCGATGAGGCGATTTTAATGAACGTGACCGACGGTATCGCCTCCTTTGATGCGGTATTGCCGCTGCACTTTGAAGGGCAGGGCGCACTCAGCCTCGATATTGCGACCGGGCCCGCTAATGGTACCGTCACCACCAACGGCCTGGCGCTGACCTACACACCGGCCGCCGGCTTTATTGGTAATGACAGCTTCAGTTACCGGGTTACCGATACCGCGGGTCAGCATACTACGGCGGCAGAGGTTACTGTGCTGGTTGAAAACCAGGTGCCGGTGGCGCGGGCTTCGTCACCTGCAGGTCCGGTCGCGGCGGGGCAACGAGTATCGCTGGATGGCAGCGCCAGTAGTGATCCCGACGGCGACAGCTTAACTTACAGCTGGCAGCAAACCGCGGGTCCGACCACGGCCCTGAGCAGCACGACCGCGGCCTCGCCGTCACTGACTGCGCCAAGTCTGGCGCAAAGTACTACACTGACTTATCAGCTGACAGTATCTGACGGCGATAAAACCAGTACGGATACCACCAGCATTAGTGTGCAGGCCCTGCCAAGATCGTCCGGCAAGTTTGGCTTCTGGATAGCGCTGTTGCTGCTGCCGCTGGTACTTCGTTCAACTTTACGGAAGGAGAAACGACTATGTTAAAACCATTATTTTCTGCTCTGGCTCTGATTTTTTTGCTGAGCGCCTGTGGTCAGCCCGATTCTGGTAACCAGAGCGGCAACGAGAACGGCAGTGACGCCGAACTGGAGGAAACGCTGACTGAGCTGCAGCAGGAAGGTAAGCAGCTTAGTTCTGAAGTGATAAACAAAGTTGAAGAGGTGCTGCGTAGCACCGAGGCGACGGTAGAAGAAAAAACCGCGGCTTTGCGTGAACTCGATATGGATATCCGCGATCTGGTTGGTGTGCCTTATGCCGATGACCTGTCGCAATGCCGTCTGATTGCGGTGGGCAGCCGCCCTTGTGGCGGGCCTGAGTACTATCTGCCGTATTCAACCAAATCCGTTGATCCGGATGTGATCGAGCCACTGGTTAACAGCTACACCGAGTTGCAAAGCTGGTTTCACGAAGAGCATCAGGTAATGGGTACCTGCGAAGTGGTGCCGGAACCCAATCTGACGATCAATGATGGCATTTGTATCGCCACCCCCAATGAAATGATGTAAATCATTGTAAGTTAAAGTTGGTTAGCCGCGCTGCTGGATATGTTTCAGCAGCGCTTTTAACGCCGCCGGCTTCACCGGCTTGGCCAGAAAATGTAACTGTTTTTCGCGTGCCTGCTGGCGCAGGTTATCATCGCGCATGGCCGTTACCAGCGCGCCCTCCAGCATATGCTCCCCATTATCTCCCCAGATGTTACGCAGGGCATCAGCCAGGCTCAGGCCATCATGTTCATCATCGCCCAGCTGATAGTCCAGCAGCATGCCATCAGGGCGGGGGTGAGTGGATGCGTAATCCAGCGCACTGCTACTGCTGGTAAACGTCATCACAGTACAGCCCCATTTTTCCAGCAGCGCCCGCATGGCGGTCAGGTTCTCCGGGTCATCATCCACGCAAATCAGCGTCATGCTGCCGGTTGGGGTAGCCACCTCGGCCTGTGGCGCATGTTCTTCAACCAGCGCCGGATTGCCTTCCGGGATAGTGACCGAGAAGCAGCTGCCGCGGCCTTCTTCGCTCACGAGCTGCAACGCGCAGTGCAGCTGCTCGCTCATGCGTTTGGCCACGCTCAGCCCCAGGCCGACGCCCTCGGCACGGGTATTCTGACCGCGATAGAACGCATCAAATACCTTTGGCCGTTGCTGCGCGGTAATGCCGTGACCCGTATCCCACACCGCGATGACTAATTCGCTGCCACGACGGCGCACCCCCAGCAGCACTTTGCCCTGTTCTTTGTTGTATTTCACGGCGTTCGACAGGAAGTTCTGGATGATACGGCGCAGATAGGTCGGGTCGGTATAGACCACCACATCCAGCAGACGCGCTTTGACAGTAATACCGCGCTGGGCGGCCAGCATGCTGTACTCATTTAATAACGGCTGCAAGATGGTGCTGAGCCGGACATGGCGGAAGCGGGGCTGCAGTGCGCCCTGATCCATTTTGGCAATTTGCAGCAGCGTCGATAACAAGTGCTCGGTCGAACCCAGGGCGGTATCCAGCTTGCCGAGCAGTTGCTGATTGTGTTCGCCGATCGCCGTTTCATCCACCGCCGACAGATACAGGCGAGCGGCGTTCAGGGGCTGCAGAATGTCATGGCTGGCCAGCGCCAGGAAGCGGGTTTTTGAGGCGTTGGCTTCGTCGGCCTCGCGCTTGGCCTGTTTGAGTTCAACTTCGACCTGCCGGCGGCGCTCGATCTCTTCGGTCAGCTCGTTATTGATCTCGCGGATCTTGCGCTGGCGGCCGCTGATGCGCTGTTCCAGGTCAATATTGGCTTCTTCGAGTGCCTGCTGGGTTTCAATGTACTCGGTGATATCGGTGAAGCTGGTAACAAAACCACCGGTGGGCAGCGGGTTGCCGACCATTTCAATCACCCGGCCATCACCGCGGCGGCGAATAAAGCGGTGGGGCGAGCCTTCCTGCATATACTTAAGCCGCTTGGCTACCAGCTCGTCAATCTCGCCGGGACCACATTCGCCCCGTTCGGCGTTGTAGCGGATCAGCGCGGCAATGGGCTGCCCGGGTTTAACCATACCTTCGGGATAATCGAACAGGTCAAGATAGCGTTTATTCCAGGCCACCAGGCGCAGTTCGGCGTCGATCACGCTGATCCCCTGGGCCAGGTTCTCGAGCGAGCTGAACAAAATCGACTGCTGGGTTTGTAGCGCCTGGGTGGTGTCGTCAAAGAAATGCACCACTTCTTCGAGGTGCAGACGGCGATCACGCAGCGCCGCCTCAACCAGTGAGCGGGCGGTGGCGGCACCTAATACGCCGGCCAGCGAGCGCTCAACGAAATCGATTAGGGTACGCGAGGCGATATCGTCTCTGTTGGCGCTGGTGATCAGGCTGCCACCGTGCGCCTGGGCGAAGTAGTGTAATAGCTGTTCACTGCGCTCATCGCCCAGAAAAGTGCGCAGCAGCAACAGCATATCGCCGTTGGTGGCCTGATGATGGCGGCCAATGGTGTGCTCCTGTAGGGTGGCGCGTGGCTTCACAAAAGCGGTGGCCTGGATGCGATCGACCAGTTGCGGCCGGGCCAGCAGTGAGAACAGGATATAGCCGAACAGGTTAACCACCAGGCTGATGGCGGTGCCCTGGGTGATAATGCTGCTGTCGGTGGCCTCATGGGGCAGGTACATAGGTACCGCCACGCTGAACAGCCACGCCAGCAGGCCCAGTCCGGTGCCAACATAGACACCGCGGGCATGGCCACGGCGCCAGTAAAGGCCACCGACGATACCCGGCAACAACTGCAGCACCATGGAAAAGGCGAGTAAGCCGATGCTGACCAGACCGGTTTTTGCGGCCCAGAAGTAATAGCACAGATAGGCCAGCAGCATGATCACCGCGATGGCGATGCGGCGGATCAGCAGCAACCGGCCTTTGAAGCTGGGCAGGGGAAACTGACTGCGACGCTGCAGCAGCACCGGCATGATGACATCGTTGGTGATCATGGTGCTCAGGGTTACCGAGGCGATGATGACCATGGCCGTGGCGGCCGAGAAGCCGCCGATAAAGATAAATACTGCCAGCCAGGTCTGATCCTGCAGCAGTGGCAGGCGCAGGGCGTAGGTTGAACCGTCTACCGCAGCGCCCGTGCCGTTACCAAAGAAGAATTGCCCGCTGAGCGCAATAGGCACTATGGCCGCGGCGGTGAGTATCAGATAAAGCGGAAAGCCCCAGCGGGCGGTTTTCAGGTGGCGTACGTTGACGTTATCAACCACCGTCACGTGAAACTGCCGTGGCAGGCATAAGATCACAGCGGCAGCCATGAACGTCTGCATGATGAACTCAAAGCTGGTAAGGGCCTGCCAGGACCACGCAGCGGTGGTTGGCCGACGTAGTTGCTGCCACATACTCACCGGCGAGCTGTCCGTGAACAACCACCAGGCAAAGAATGCTGCGGCAATCAGCGCCACCAGTTTCACTGCCGACTCAAAAGCAATGGTCAGGATCATGCCGTTGCGGTATTCAGTGACTTCGATGTGCCGGGTGCCGAATAGCATGGCAAATACCGCCATCATCGCCGCCGCCATAAGTTCATTCAGTGAGAACTCGGTGAAGGCGGTGGTGTTTTCGGTCAGCACCACAAAGCTCAGCCCCACCGCTTTCAGTTGCAGCGCAATATAAGGAATCGTCGCCAGGGTGGCGATTAAGGTCACGAATAATGCCAGGCGCTGGCGTTTGCCATAACGCGAGGCGATAAAGTCAGCAATCGAGGTAATGTTCTGCTGCTTGCTCACCGATACCAGTTTCTCGAGTAGCGGCAGGCCGAAAATAAACAAAAGTATCGGGCCAAGCAGGATCGGAATGTAGGCCCAGCCCGAGGTGGCGGCATTGCCGACCGCACCGTAATAGGTCCAGCTGGTGCAGTAAATCGCCAGCGACATGCTGTAGATCATGGGTTTATAGCTGAGCCGGTTGGCCCAGGAACTGGTTTTGTCGCCCCAGTGCGCCACCGCGAACAGTAATGCGATGTAAGCCAGGGATGCGAGGATCAGCAGTAATGTCATGGCAGCGAACTCTTCCGTATCGATGTGCAGGACTTTATCACAGCTTGCGCAAACTGCTGTACGACCAAAGTCCAATTCCCCCTTTGTACTAAGCACATTAGATTGCGCTATGACGACAACCAACAATGAATAAAACAGAACAATCTGGAGGGCATATGGCTTTTAAAAGCGAAGAACTCGCAAAAGCCTACTGGCGTGAGAACATCGGTCTGGTACTTAAGCTGTTAGCAGTCTGGTTTCTCGTGTCATATGGGTTTGGCATCATTCTGGTGGACTGGCTGAATGAGATTACTTTTTTCGGCTTTAAACTGGGTTTCTGGTTCGCGCAGCAGGGGTCGATTATTACCTTTGTGATTCTGATCTTCATTTATGTGAACAGAATGTCGGCGCTCGACAATAAATACGAAGTTCACGAGCACTAAGGGGCGCGACCATGGATATTCAAGCTTTAACATTTATTATCGTGGGAGCGACCTTTGCCCTCTATATCGCCATTGCGATCTGGGCGCGGGCTGGCACCACCAGTGATTTCTATGTTGCCAGTGGTGGCGTGCATCCGGTACTGAACGGGATGGCCACTGCAGCGGACTGGATGTCGGCGGCGTCGTTCATTTCTATGGCCGGTATCATCGCTTTCGCCGGTTACGACGGTAGTGTGTACCTGATGGGCTGGACCGGCGGTTATGTATTGCTGGCGCTGTGCCTGGCACCTTACCTGCGTAAGTTCGGTAAGTTTACCGTGCCGGACTTTATCGGCGACCGCTACTACTCACAAACGGCCCGCACCATTGCGGTTATCTGTGCAATTCTGATCAGCTTTACCTACATAGCCGGACAGATGCGTGGCGTCGGCGTGGTGTTCTCACGGTTCCTGGAAGTCGACATTGCCACCGGGGTATTTATCGGTGCGGTGATTGTATTCTTCTATACGGTACTGGGCGGCATGAAAGGCATTACCTACACCCAGGTAGCGCAGTACGTGGTACTGGCGTTCGCTTATCTGGTACCGGCGGTGTTTATCTCGTTCTATATGACCGGGCATATTCTGCCGCAAACCGGTTTCGGGGCGACGATCGCGGAGGGCCAGCCGGGTGCCGGCCAGTATCTGCTGGAGCGACTGGACGGACTGTCTGAACAGTTGGGGTTAACGGCTTATACCGAAGGCGCGCGCAGTAAGATTGATGTCTTTGCCATTACTTTTGCGCTGATGGTGGGTACCGCGGGTCTGCCCCACGTTATCGTTCGCTTTTTCACTGTACCTAAAGTGAGTGACGCACGGCTGTCTGCTGGCTGGGCACTGGTGTTCATCTCGGTGGTATACCTGACTGCGCCTTCAATCGCGGGCTTTGCCAAAGTAAACCTGATCAATACGGTGAATGGCCCGGATCTGCAGGGTGTGCCTTATGAGGAAGCCCCTTCTTGGGTAACTAACTGGGAAAAAACCGGCCTGATTGAGTGGGAAGACAAAAACAACGACGGTCGTATGTTCTACTCAGGTGATGAGCGCAACGAAATGACCGTTGACCGTGACATCATGGTACTGGCGAACCCGGAAATTGCCGACCTGCCTGCATGGGTAGTGGCGCTGGTGGCTGCCGGTGGCGTTGCCGCTGCACTGTCGACTTCTGCGGGCTTATTGCTGGTCATATCGGCCTCGGTGTCGCACGACTTGCTCAAACGCACCCTGACACCGAATATTACCGACCGGCAGGAATTGATGTGGGCGCGTATTTCGGCGGCCCTGGCGGTGGCCATTTCCACTTACTTCGGTATTAATCCGCCCGGCTTTGTAGCCCAGGTGGTGGCCTTTGCCTTCGGCTTAGCCGCGGCGAGTTTCTTCCCGGCCATTATCATGGGTATCTTCTATAAGCGGATGAATAATTTAGGTGCTATCGCCGGTATGGTGGTGGGTATCAGCTTTACCCTGGCCTATATTATTTACTTCAAGTTTGTGAACCCGGCAGCGAACACGCCGGACAACTGGTGGTTTGGTATTTCGCCTGAAGGCATAGGTACGCTGGGGATGATCTTTAACTTCATCGCCGCTTACACTGTGCATAAGTTGACAGGGGATGCGCCGCAGGCTACACAAGACTTAGTCGAGTCTATCCGGTATCCGAAAGGAGCGGGTGTGGCAACCCATCACTAAAAGCCAATTACTAGCTGACAGGCTGTAAAAACCCGCCACCTGGCGGGTTTTTTGTCAGCGGTTTTGATCGTTGGAGGTAAGTCAGATGCAACCGGATTTTGCTGAGTTACAACGTTTTCTGCTGGACTGCCCGCCCTTTGATGAGCTGGATGCCGAACAGCGCCTGGCTGCGATTGAGCAGATGCAGGCGGTGTATCTGAATAAGCATAACGTTGAGTCACTGTTTAAGGAGCATAGCCCGGCGCTTTATATTGTACGCTCGGGCGTGTTTGATTTAATCGCGCCGGACGATACCGTGATTGAACGTCTGGAATCCCACGATTTATTTGGTTTTCCGTCGCTGCTGAGCGGCCGCCCAGTGGTGAACCGGCTGGCGGTAGAAGCCGACGGCATTGTCTATATTTGCCCGGAGCCAGTCTTTAACCAGCTGCGGCGTGCGTCAAAAGCCTTTGAGCATTATTTTATCCGGGCCCATGGCCAGCGCCTGCTGGAAGAACAAAAGAGCGAGCGGGGCGCCTCACGCAGCCGTGCTACCGGCCATCATCTGCAGCTACCCATCAGCGATGTGCTCAGGCGTAAGCTGGTGCAGATGCCCAGTAACGCGACTATCCGCAGTGCCGCTGAGCGGATGAGTCAGGAGCAGGTCAGCTCGATCCTGATTATTGACCCGCCGGATACCCTGGCCGGCATTCTGACCGACCGGGATCTGCGCAACCGGGTGGTGGCCCAGGGGCTGGACTATGAGCTGCAGGTGAACGCGGTGATGACGCCGGCACCAGCCACGGTGTACGGGCGGCAGAGCCTGATGGATGCGCTGGCACTGATGACCCAGCACAATATCCACCATTTGCCGGTGCTCAATGACAAGGATGAGCCGATCGGCATGATCACCAACACCGACCTGATGCGGCAGCAGCGCAGCGAGCCGGTGATGCTGATCAGCGCGCTGAATAAGGCTGCCAGCCTGGACGAGCTCATCGATGAAGCCCAGCATATGCCGGCTTATATTCAGACCTTTGCGGCGCGGGTGCACGATTCGACTATCGTCGGCCGCTTGCTGGCGTCATTGACCGATACTATGACCCGGCGCCTGATTGAGCTGTATGAGCGCGAGCATGGGGTGGCGCCGGCCGCGTATGCCTGGCTGGCGTTTGGCTCGCAGGGGCGCCAGGACCAGACCTTGAGTTCGGATCAGGACAACGGCCTGCTGCTGGCGGATGATCTCAACGCGCAGCAGCAGGACTGGTTTAAGGGGCTGGGCGACTTCGTCTGTGACGGCTTGTACCGCTGCGGCATCCCGTTATGCCCCGGGGATATTATGGCCAGTAACCAGGATTGCCGGCGCAGTCTGTCCGGCTGGCTTGATCGCTTCAGTAACTGGACCACCAGCCCCACGCCCAAGGCGCTTATGTATTGCCAGATCTTTTTTGACAGCCGCATGGTGGTGGGTAATAAGCGGTTATACAACAAATACCGGGCGGAAGTGGCGAAGCTGGGCCAGAGCGAGTTTTTTCTTGGAAATCTGGCGCGGCTGCAGTCGAATGTGCCGGTGCCGCTGGGGCTGTTTAACCGCTTTCGCAGCACGGAATCGGGCAAGGACAGCGATCTCATTAATATCAAACGTTATGGTATTGCGCTCATTAATGACATCGTCCGTACCTATTCTTTACACGCCGGCCTGACCGAGCCCGGCACCCTGGCGCGGCTGCAGGAGCTGAAGGGCAGCCGCCTGCTGAACCGGGGCGATAACCAGGCGCTGGGCGAGGCCTGGCTGTTTTTAAGTGGACTGCGGCTGCAGCATCAACTGGAGGTGTGGGGTACGGATAAGCCGAAGAACGCGCTGGATCCCGATGAACTCAGTACGCTTACCCGGCGACAACTGAAGTCGGCGTTCCGTATTATTAAGGAAGCCCAGCAGGGCGTGGGGCTCAAATTCGGACGCACGGGTTAAGCTGATGGTATTTTCCAGCATTACCAATTGGTTCAAGCGCAGGCGGCAGCTAGCGCGACCCTGGCAGGCCGTGCGCTATATCGCGCTGGATCTGGAAACCAGCGGGCTGCATCCGCAAACCGACAGCCTGCTCGCCATGGCCTGGATTGAGCTGAAGCCGCCGCTACTGGATTACCGCAGCGCACGCTATTATCTGCTGGGCCAGCAGGATACGGATTTAAAACAAAGTCCGGTGGTGCACGGTCTGCGGCAGCAGCATTTTGCCGATCCGGTCGACCCGCAGCAGGCACTGAAAGAATTAGCCGGGGTATTAAATGGTGCCGTATTGGTGTGCCATCATGTGCAGCTTGACTGGCAGTTTCTGAAAGCGGCGGCCAGCCGTTACGATATCAGGCTGCGACCGCTGGCGCTGTTTGATACTCTGCAGTTCGACGCCAGGCGGCTGCGCAAGCAGCAGCACCATATTGAGCGCGGCAGCCTGACGCTGGCCAGTTGCCGGCAACGCTATCAACTGCCGATTTATCAGGCCCATCATGCCTTCGATGACGCCGTAGGTTGTGGCGAGTTATTTCTGGCGCAGGCTTATCATTTTGGTGGTCGGGCCAGAGTCAGTGTCGGGGAAATTATCCGGCAGACCCGCAGCGCCTGACCCGACTGGCTTGCACCCCCTGGCGCAACAAAAACCAAACAAATGTGACCATCCTTTACACTGTTATCGCAAAAAAGTTCCCTAAAAGAGCAAAAAATATTGGTTTTTAACGCTATACAAGGTTGCTCAATGCATTCTTTTTGATTAGTATCGGGTACTGATCGGTTGGAGTCTTTACCAATTTTTTGTTAACAGACCCCGATCGGAACAAGCAAGCTAAGCAATTAGCTGCAGGTTTATAACCTAGTAAATCACTTAAAAAGTGATCCAGGGAGAAGATATGTATACTAACAATAAATTAGCTAAGTCTATCCGCTTAGCACTTATGTTCGGAGCTGCTTCAATGGCATTCTCTGGTACTGCGGCAGCGCAGAACCAGGAAGAAGAGCCAGTAGAAGAACTCGAAGAAGAAGTGCAGGAGCGTATCCAGGTTACCGGTTCACGTATTCGCCGTACTGACATGGAAGGCGCAGTTCCAGTAACTGTTATCGACCGTGAAGCGATCGACCTGTCTGGTGACATGTCAGTTTCTGACATCATCCGTAACACTACTTTCAACTCAGCCGGTTCATTCCGTCCTCAGTCTGGTTCATCTGCACAAGGTGTTTCTCAGGTAAGCTTACGTGGCCTTGGTGCTTCACGTACGCTGGTACTGGTCGATGGTCGTCGTCTGACTATGTCCCCTTCAACGGGTTCTAGCCAGGATTTGAACTCGATTCCAATCGGTGCTGTAGAGCGTATCGAAATCCTTTCTGACGGTGCATCAGCAATCTACGGTTCTGACGCTATCGGCGGTGTAATCAACGTTATTACGCGTAAAGATTACAACGGCGCTCAGCTGACCTTAGGTGAAGGTGAAGTTTCTGTACCAAGCGAAGGCGGTGACCGTGAGCAAGGTAGCATCCTGTTCGGTTCATCTGATGCGAAAACCTCACTGTTAGGTGGCGTATCATGGAACAAGCGTGAAATCGTATACGAAAACGCATACCCATGGGTACAACCAGGTGCTTCGATTTTCGGTGCTAACTTCTTCGCTGTAGAAGATACATACGCGTTCCAGGGTATCCCTGGTGCATGTGCTGAAGACAACTTCTACATCGATGGTGGCCTGTGCCGTTATAACTTCAACGCGACTAACGCGAATGAAGCTTCTTCAGCGAACGAATCACTGTTCCTGAAAGGTACGCATCAAATCAATAACGACTGGATGTTCTACGCCAACGCAAGTGTTGCTGAGACCGTATCATTTGGCCGTTATGCACCAGTACCTGATTCAAACTTCTACTATGGCGACGCGCTAACTACGCCAGCTGATAGCTTCAACAACCCGACTAACCCTGATGCTTGGTTCTACGATCCAAACAACCCGGATGCGGTCGCGTATGATCCTGCTATCGGTGACAATGCTCCAGTGTACCTGTGGCACCGCTTTGCCGCTGTAGGTAACCGTGATAGTACCGTAACCAACAAAAGCGAAGATTTACTGGTTGGTTTTGAAGGTATGATCGGCGATCAGGCTATTGATTTCGGCTACCGTCGTGTTCGCAACAACACTGCAGACATCGGTCGTGGCTACCTGGCAGCGAACTTTGCCTGGGATAGCATTAATAACTTTAACCCAGGCTATTGCGAAGATGGCACGTTCGATGCCGCTAGCTGCCGTACGGGTTATAACATTCAGTCTCCAAGCTCGAACCCAGAGCAAGTACTGGCTGGTTCTAACGTAACTATCTCACGTATCTCTGATTTTGATATCGATGAGTACTACGCAAATACAGCGTTTGATGTTATGTCTACCGACGCTGGTATGATCCAGGGCTTCCTGGGCTTTGAACACCGTCAAGAGCGTTACAGCGACCAATATGACTCACAGTCAGAAGCTGGTCTGGTAGGTGGTTCTGCAGGTAACTCTGCGGGCGGCACTCGTCAGGTTAACGCTGCGTTCTTCGAAGTATTAGTTCCTGTAACTTATGACTTCGAACTGAACTTTGCGGGTCGTTACGATAGCTACTCTGACTTTGGTAGCAACTTTGCACCTAAAGTGAGCTTCAAGTGGTCAGTAACTGAAGACATCATCTGGCGTGGTTCTTGGGGCCAGGGCTTCCGTGCTCCGTCACTGGATATCCTGACTCAGAAGACTTCATTCTCAGCTGATTCAGTAAACGATCCTACTACCTGTACTCTGTTAGCCGGTGATCCTGCTAAGCCATGCCAAATCAGCGCTTACTACCAGGCGAACGCCGACCTGGGTGCTGAAGAGTCAGATCAGATCTCTACTGGTTTAGCGATGAACGTAACTGAGCAAATCAGCTTCGCCATCGATTACTACGACATTGAGATCACCAACCGTATCCGTCAGTTCGGTTCACAAGCACTGATCAACCGTGAACTTGCTGGTGACCCGGTTCCTGCTGGTCTTGGCGTAATTCGTAACGCTGATGGCGTTATCACGCGCATCAATGCTGGTTACGGTAACGAAGGTACACTGGAAACTTCAGGTCTTGACTTTAACCTTCGTGCAAACTGGGACTTCGGTTCTATGGGCGCACTGTCACAGAACCTGCAAGTCAGCCATGTACTGGACTATAAAATTGATGGTGGCCGTGACACAGTGGGTGACTTAGGTTTCCCTCAGCAACGTGCTAACTTCAATAACGACTATAGCTTCGGTGACTGGACCTTCGCTTATAACCTGAACTACATCGGTGATACTGCTCGCGAAACTATCGCTGGCGTACAACTTGGTAGCGTAGGTAGCTGGGTAACGCATGACTTCCAGGTGAACTATGCCACACAGTGGGATAGCCAGCTTACTCTGGGCGTACAGAACGCGTTTGAGAAGTTACCTGAGTTAGTGCCTTACGGTGGTCGTGACTACAACTACAACCTGTACAACGGTTGGGGTCGTGTATTCTACGTACGTTTCCAACAAAACTTCTAATTTAGAAGATTCGTTACGAAACACTTAGAAAGACAAATAAAAACGGGGCCTAGCGCCCCGTTTTTTTATGTTTGTCTTATTATTTTTTTTAAGAAGAGGGCTTACTTTTTCCGGATCTTAAGTGTCCAGGCAAAGGTATCGCCATCGTGTTCGATTACGTCCGCTTCAAATTTTGCCCCTGATTTTTCGGCAGCCTTTTTCAGCGCAGTAATATCCTTTTTCGCCAGTGCGGCATTTAGCTGGTCCTGAAGCCGCAGCTTGTGGTCACTTAGTAAATGGTATTCAAAGGCCAGTTGCTTGCGGCATTCTGCCAGATTGTCACCTTTCATCACCTGCATAACCCGGGCTACGCGGCGTACTACATCATTTACCCACATCTGCTGTTCGGCTTTATTGTATCGTTCTTGCAGGGCTTGCATGGTCCACTGGATACTGCGGCTGATAATCCGATTATGGGAGAATTCAGACCAGCCCTTCTCACCGAGTTGTGGAATGGCCTGTGCTGCGAGGTCAATAAGCAGATCGGCTTGCTGGAACAGCGGGCTGTTTTCAAGAATATCAGTAAGGATAACCACGCCTTGCTTCGAGTCTTTCAGAAGCGAGCTGCTGGCGTGATGGGCCATTGCGGTAAAGGTACCGCCTTCCTTTAGTGATTCAAGAATTGATTTTAGTGCCTGGTTACGGTCAGCGTATTCAAAAGCGAACTGACTGACGACCGCATCAACACTGCCGGCAACGAAGGGCATTTGCTCGACCGGAGTCTCACTATGGAACGTAATCTGCTTTAGTTTTTTCGCTATAGCCGGGGACGATTTACTGAGCTGCGCGGCGGGGTCGATCCTGGCCGCATCTACACCATGGATAACAAAGTCTTTCTGATTGGCGCGGCTGTAGTCGAAGGCCAGCAATGCCAAAGCGCCATTACCAGAACCGGCATCGATAACAGTACCGCCGGTGGGGATTTCAGCAAACGTCGTATCCCAGAATTTTTTTACTACGCCGGTATAGCCTTTATTAGCCTCACCTTCAGCGAAGCTGTTGAGCACACCTTTGGTGTGCCAGTATTTACTCCAGTGTTCCATTGTTTAGTCCTTAATTATTGATATTCTTTATTGGTATTCGGAAATGGCGTCCCCGGCAGGAGTCGAACCTGCGACCTGCCCCTTAGGAGGGGGCTGCTCTATCCTGCTGAGCTACGGGGACGAACGGCCCCGGTTGGCGGGGCCGTATCGGCTTAGCGGGTGCCGTCGCCTAAGTGTTTAGTGAAGAACACATCGAGGCTATTATACAGATCAAACTTGTTGGGTTCGAGCTGAAAGCCGTGGCCTTCGTCACGGAGCATGGATTGGTAGGGGATCTTCGCTTTATCGAGGGCATCGGTCAGGGCTTCATATTGCGCCATAGGTACCCGAACGTCGTCTTCGCCATGCACGATATAGAGCGCGGCTTTGATTTTGTCGACGTTAAATGCCGGTGAGTTGGCTTGGAGTTCGGCTTGATCATCGCCAAGGACATGAGATAAATATTTTCTGCCGCTTTCCCGGCCCGGAATATCGCCGGTCGTTTTCATTACCGGCAGTGAATACACGCCCACGTAACCAACGGCACACTGATAGAGGTCTGGTTCACGTATAACGCCCATCATTGATGCATAGCCGCCGTAACTGCCACCATAAATACAGATGTGGTCTTTATCCGCATAACCCTGCTCAATCGCCCACAAGGTCGCATCCGTCACGTCATTCTGCATTTCGCGGCCCCATTTACGGTAGCCGGCTTCTTCGAATAGCTGGCCGTAACCGCCGGAACCACGAAAGTTCACCTGCAGAACGGCAAAGCCGCGGTTAGCGAAGAACTGATTCTCTGCGCTGAATCCCCAACGATCAAAGGGGCCATGCGGGCCACCATGAACATTAACGATTAATCGCTTAACTTGAGCCTCATCATGCGCTTGCGGAATCGTCAGATAGCCGTTGAGCCGGAGACCATCGCGGGCCTCGATGTTAAAAGGTGTTACTTCCGCCATATCGGCCGGGTTAAGCTTAGGGTTTGGTGAGGCGATATAGCTGGCTTCCAGGGTATCGGTGTTAAACAGATAATATTCGCCCGCATTTCGATCGGAGCTTACCGCTACTACAGCCTGGGTCTTGTCTTCGGTCAGACTGGTGAGTGTTACGCGCTGTCCGGGAAATGATGCTTCCAGCCGTTTTAGTAGCTGTGCCGACTTACTATCATCAACATACACGCGGCGGAAATAGTCAGGCATAAATTCAAAACCTACGATAGCGCCGTTCATTCCATACACCGGGCCCATCACGTTGGAAACGGGATCATCGGCTACCGCCGTCATATCGCCCGTGAGGGTGTCGAATTTATAGATCGCCGTGGTTTTGCTGTCGTGATCAGAAATCAGGTAGGCGTAGCGCTCATCTTCGGTGAAACCACCAAAGCTAAGGTTTTTGCCTTTCTCGAAGTTGCTGATATCGAATTCTTTCCATTCTGCTGATCCGAGTGGTTTGTAGTACAGCCACAGTGAACCATCGCCATACTCGTCGTCACGCTCTTCTTCATAAGCGTAGGCTGCCCGCAGTTCACCGCTATTATCCGTGATCAGGCTATTGGCGCGGGGGGGCTGATCAGCGAGATAGTAAAGCCGGCCATCGTTAACGTTCATTCGATGAGCCTTCATTTCGCCATCGTCTGCATAATGAAATTTACCGATCAGGATATGCTCCGGATCCTCAGGCCATAAATGCAGGAGACGGTAACCTGTCCGACCCCATTTAAAGAGTTCGCGACGGTTACTGCCATCAACATTGGCGCCGTAGAGACTGGGAACGCCGCCTTTTTCATCCAGGAAACCGACAAACTTAGAGCCCTCAAAAATAATTCGCTCGTTATTAACCCAGTTAATATTGCTAAAGCGGATATTGTCGCCAAAGGCAAAGCTGGTGGTCACCTTGCGCTGTTCGCGGTCGAAGATGATGATTTTATCGCGACTGCCTTCGCTGGATTTAATAGCAAAGTGGCGGCCGTCGGGCGAAATATGAACGCCGTTGTACACCGCGTTACTAAAAAAATCCTCGACTGGGAACTCTTTCGGTTGGGCGTTGGCCGAGAGGGAAGCACTGCTCAGCATCAGAGCGAACAGCAGGGTTAAAAAATGAGTCAGGCGCGTCATAGCTGGGAAGTCTCCACTGGTGCAGGTTTATTATCGTTATTGTTAGAGAGCAACATTATGACAACAAAGGTAGGCAAATAGAAGGCAGGCGGGGCTGAAAGGTATAAAAAAACCGGCCACAGGCCGGTTTTTTTGTAACTAACTGTGAAGTTAGTTTCGATACACGAAGCGTCTTAAAGCGATTTGATTTTCGCAGTCAAACGGCTCTTGTGCCGGGCAGCCTTATTTTTGTCGATAAGGCCTTTGGTCGCATAACGATCCAGAACTGGTTGAAGACTAGTAAATGACTGTTCAGCAGTAGCTTTATCGCCTGCCTCGATGGCAGCAGTTACTTTCTTCAACAAGGTACGCATCATTGAGCGACGGCTCGCGTTATGGCGACGGTTTTTTTCCGCTTGCACCGCGCGCTTTTTCGCAGACTTAATGTTAGCCAAGGTGAACTCCTAAAATTCGTTATCAGATCGCGTGTGTTTATTAGGGCGGGGAATATGCCTGTTTTTGGCTTTAAAGTCAAGCGTGAGATTGGATATTTGGACTGTTTTAGTAAGCTACGCGTTAAAACACAGATGCAAGTTACTGGCCGATTAGGTTATTATCGAACGTCAGGCGCTACAAATAATAATAATCCGGCTGCGGCCAGTCACTATCGGGGTTTCTTATGTGGAAATGGACTAAACGGGGCTTAGCGACTGTGGTCGTTGTGGGCGCCATACTCATTATTAATGCGATTTGGTTTAAGCCGTTTTCAATTCGCGTGTTTTATGACCGCACTATGTTAGATACCGCGATGAATTCACCGCAGTTGCTGACCCAGCTGCGGATTCTGGAAGGCTTTGGTTTTCGTGGTCACAACGCTGAGCTGGATAACCTGTCGCCGGCGGTGCGCGCTGAACGCATGGATAAGCTGCGCGAGAATTATGAAACCTTCCGCTCTTATGATCGCGAAGGGCGTACCGGCCAGGATCTGATCTCCTACGATATTTTTGACTACTTCCTCAGCACCATGATTGAGGGCGAGCGCTGGCAGTGGCACGGCTATCCGATTACCCAGCTAAGTGGTGTGCATACCAACCTGCCATCGTTTTTGTCAGACATGCATCAGGTTAGCGATGACACTGACGCTGAGCATTATGTGAGCCGGCTCAATGCTGTTGATCTGCAGTTTTCACAGCTGCTGGAAGATCTCGAAATACGCACTGAAAAAGGCATTATTCCGCCGCGCTTTGTGATCGATGCGGTGATTAGCCAGATGGAAACCATCATGGAGCCGGCACCGGCTGATAATATGATGGTGACCTCGTTCGCTAAGAAGCTTGAACAAACTGAGCTGACCGCGGCCGAGCAACAGGATTTTCTGAAGCAGGCTGAAGTTGCGATGGAAGTATCTGTGTATCCGGCTTACCGTCGCTTGCATACATACTTCGTGCAACTGGCGCCGCTGGCGACCAATGACGCCGGCGTCTGGAAATTGCCGGATGGCGAAGCCTATTACGCTTATATGCTGAAGCAGAATACCACCACGGATCTGAACCCTGATGAAGTGCATCAGATTGGTCTGAGTGAAGTGGCGCGTATTCATGCGGAAATGCGGGCTATTTTTGATCAGCTGGGGCATCCGGCGGACGTCAGCATCGGCGCGTTATTACAGCGGATGAATGAAGACCCGCAGTTCCTGTATCCGGATACCGACGCCGGCCGCGAGCAGATCCTGGCCGACTACACGGCTATTGTGGATGACATTTATACCTATATTGATCCGGCCTTCCGCAGTAAGCCAGAAGCCGGGCTGGAAGTGGTGCGGGTACCCCAGTATGCTGAGAAGAACGCACCGGGCGCTTATTACCAGCGGCCGGCGCTGGACGGCTCCCGGCCGGGCCGTTTTTATGCCAACCTGTACGATATCAAGGCCACGCCGAAATACGGCATGAAAACCCTGACCGTGCATGAAGGGGTGCCGGGGCATCATTATCAGCTGGCGTTGCAGCAGGAAATGACCGGGCTGCCGATTTTCCGTTCTTTTATGCCGTTTTCAGTTCACGCCGAAGGCTGGGCGCTGTATACCGAGCAGCTGATGGCGGATCTGGGCTTTTATGAGAACGACCCCCACGGTGATCTGGGCCGGCTGCAGGCGGAACTGTTCCGCGCTATCCGGCTGGTGGTCGATACCGGTATCCACGCCAAGCGCTGGACCCGCGAAGAGGCCATTGACTATATGGCGTCGCAGGGCGGCATGACGATTTCCGATGTGACCTCTGAAATTGAGCGTTATATCGTCTGGCCTGGTCAGGCGACCTCGTACAAGATTGGCATGCTGAAATTTGTCGAGCTGCGCGAAAAAGCGCGGACCGAACTGGGCGATGCGTTTGACCTGCGTGACTTCCATGACGTGGTGCTGACCAGCGGCGGTATGCCGCTGGATGTGCTGGAGCGGTTAATTGATGATTACATCGCTGACAAGAAAGCAGGTTAAGTCGCTTTGAGTCGTAAACTGGCACGGTCAGGCGTTGTCGTCAGCGCCATGACCTTTGTTTCGCGGGTGCTGGGACTGGCCCGCGATGTGGTCATTGCCAACCTGATGGGTGCCGGTGCGGCTGCCGATGTATTTTTCTTTGCCAATAAAATCCCGAATTTTTTACGCCGGCTGTTTGCAGAGGGGGCTTTTGCCCAGGCTTTTGTGCCGGTACTCACCGAATACAAACAGGGCCATCCGCTGGATGTGCAGCGGCTGCTGATTGCCCGGGTGTCGGGCACCTTAGGCACTATAGTCACCATAGTGACCCTGCTTGGCGTGATTTTGTCGCCGGTGGTGGCGGCCCTGTTCGGCATGGGCTGGTTTCTGGACTGGTATCACGACGGGCCCCAGGGCCATAAGTATGTGCTGGCGTCAGACCTGCTGCGCATTACCTTTCCGTATCTGTGGTTTGTTACTTTCGCGGCACTGGCCGGGGCTATATTAAATACCCTGGGCAAGTTCGCGGTGGCGGCTTTTACCCCGGTGTTTCTCAACGTTGCTATTATCGCCGCCGCTATCTGGCTGGCGCCGTATTTTGAGCAGCCCGAGTACGCCCTGGCCTGGGGTGTGTTCTTTGGTGGCTTGCTGCAGTTTTTATTCCAGTTGCCGTTTATCCGCCGCGCCGGCATGCTGACCCGGCCCCAGTGGGGCTGGCGTGATCCCGGCGTGACCAAAATCCGCAAGCTGATGATCCCGGCGTTGTTCGGGGTGTCGGTAAGCCAGATCAACCTGCTGCTGGATACCTTTATTGCCAGCTTTCTGATGAGCGGTTCGATCAGCTGGCTGTATTACTCCGACCGGTTGCTGGAGTTCCCCCTGGGCTTATTTGGCATCGCCATCGCCACAGTGATTCTGCCGGCGCTGTCGAGCCGCCATGTGGATAAGTCATCCGACGAATTCAGCCGCACCCTCGACTGGGGGCTCCGCACCGTGATCCTGCTGGGGCTGCCGGCCATGACCGGCTTGCTGGTGCTGGCCGAACCGATGCTGATGGTGCTGTTTATGCGCGGCGAGTTTACTCCGGAAGACGCGCGGCTGGCATCCTACAGTCTGTACGCCTACGGCAGCGGGTTGCTGAGCTTTATGCTGGTGAAGGTGCTGGCGACGGGCTTTTATTCACGCCAGGACACCAAACGTCCGGTGCGCTACGGCATTATCGCCATGGTGTCGAATATGGTGCTGAACCTGGTGTTTGCGATTCCCTTTGGTTACGTTGGCCTGGCCATCGCGACCTCGATATCGGCGGCGATTAACGCCGGCTTACTGGGTTATAACCTGTGGCGTGATGGCGTGCTGAAACGCTACCCCGGCACGTTAACTTATATCGCTAAAGTGGTGGTTGGCTGCGCGGCCATTGTGGCTGCGGTCTGGTATCTGAGTCCGTCGCGCGACTGGTGGCTCACGGCTGAGATCTGGCCGCGTATCGGCCAGTTAAGCATGCTGATTGGCGCGGGTGCCGGTGCTTACGGCCTGACCCTGCTGCTGCTGCGGATCCGCGTCAAGGTACCCAAAACGGTCATTAAGAAATAACCCGCGGTGGCCTAAGCATTCATTATCGGTTGTCAGGCTGCTATAATCGGCAGCTTAGCTGAAGCGACATAACGAGATTATATTCCCGACTATGCAACTCATTCGTGGGATCCATAACATTCGCCGCGAACATCGCGGCTGCGTGCTGACTATTGGCAACTTTGACGGCGTACACCTGGGCCACCAGGCGGTGCTGGCGCAGGTGACTGAGCAGGCCCGGCAGCGCGCTTCCGCCGCAGCGGTGATGACCTTTGAACCACAGCCCCAGGAATTGTTTCAGCCCGACAAAGCCCCGGCCCGTCTGACGAATTTCCGCGAAAAACATCTGGCGCTGCGCGAGCGCGGTATTGATCGCCATATTGTGATCGAATTTAATCGCAAGTTTGCCAACCTGCCGGCCAGTACTTTTATTGAAAAGGTTCTGGTGGAACAGCTGGGCGTTGAGTTTCTGGTAGTGGGCGATGATTTTCGTTTCGGCAAAGACCGCGAAGGCGACTTTGCGCTGTTGCAGCGTGCCGGCAAGGACCTGGGGTTTGAGGTGGTGGATACCCGTAGTTACCGGCAGCAGCAACAGCGGGTCAGCAGCACCGCTATCCGCACTGCCCTGAAAGCCGGCGATTTTGCTGAAGCCGAAGCCATGCTGGGCCGGCCTTACGCGTTCTGCGGCCGGGTAGTACACGGCGAGAAGAAAGGCCGTACCATTGGCTTCCCCACGGCGAATATCCGCTTACACCGGCTGCGTAGCCCCTTGCAGGGCGTATTTGCGGTACGGGTGCGACTTGCCGGTGGTGATGAGCTGCTGGATGGTGTAGCGAATGTCGGTCGCCGGCCTACGGTGAAAGGCACAGTCGAACAGCTGGAAGTACACTTGTTTGACTATGAGGGTGAGCTCTACGGCCGGCAGCTGGAAGTGATTCCGGTGGCGGCGATACGCCCGGAACAAAAATTTGCCGATTTTGCTGATTTACGTGAACAAATTAAAGCCGATGCAGAGGTAGCCCGATCCCTGCTGCGCAGGTAGAATACCCCTATTGTTAATACGCTGGCGCAAACAGCCCGATGATGATCAAACAGGAAGCCTGATGACTGACTATAAACACACGCTTAACTTGCCGGACACTGAGTTTCCGATGCGCGGTAACCTGGCGCAGCGTGAACCGCAGATGCTGGAACAGTGGTATGCCGACGATGTGTACGGCCTGGTGCGCAATGCCAAGGCAGGCCAGCCGGTGTTTATAGTGCACGACGGACCTCCGTATGCGAACGGGCAGATCCACATTGGCCATGCGGTCAATAAGATCTTAAAAGACATTATCGTGAAGGCCAAAACCCTCAGTGACTTTGACGCGCCTTACGTGCCGGGCTGGGACTGCCATGGCCTGCCGATTGAGCTGCAGGTTGAGAAGAAATACGGCAAGCCGGGTAAGAAACTGACCGTGGCTGAGTTCCGTCAGCATTGCCGGGATTACGCGATGACGCAGGTTGAAGCGCAGCGCGAGGATTTTAAACGGCTGGGCGTGTTCGGCGACTGGGATAATCCTTACCTGACCATGAACCCGCAGCAGGAAGCTGACAGCCTGCGGGCGCTGGGCAAGATCATTGCCAACGGCCATATGGAGCAAGGCTTTAAGCCGGTGCACTGGTGTACCGACTGTGGCTCGGCGTTGGCTGAAGCTGAAGTGGAATATCAGGACAAGCGTTCGCCGGCGATTGATGTCAGCTACCGCGTTGTTGATGAAGCGCGGGTGCTGAGCGCATTTGACCATCCGGCGGAGCATGCCGGTGAAGGCGAAGTGGCCATGGTGATCTGGACCACCACGCCGTGGACGATTCCGGCCAGCCGCGCGGTGTCTGTGCATCCGGGTCTGGATTACGCATTAGTGCAGGTTGAAGCGACCGACGAGCGTCCGGCCCAGCGACTGATTGTCGCCACCGATCTGGTGACTTCGGTGATGGAGCGCTGGAACATCAGCCATTATCACAATCTGGGCTATGCCAAGGGTGAAGCGCTGGAACTGATGCAGTTGCACCATCCGCTGTTTGACCACCAACTGCCGGTGATCCTGGGCGAGCACGTGACGACGGAATCAGGTACCGGCTGTGTGCATACCGCGCCGGGCCATGGTGTGGACGACTTTATCGTCGGTAAGCGCTATAACATCGAAGTCTATAACCCGGTGGGTGATAACGGCGTGTACAAAGACGACACCCCGATGTTTGCCGGTCAGCACGTGATGAAAGCTAACCCCAATATTGTTGATGCGCTGCAGGAAGCCGGACGGCTGGTTCACCATGAAGCTTATAACCATTCGTATCCGCATTGCTGGCGCCATAAAACGCCAATTATTTTCCGTGCCACGCCGCAGTGGTTTATCAGCATGGACAAAGAAGGCCTGCGCAGCAAAGCGCTGAACGAAATCAAACAGGTTCGCTGGGTGCCGGAATGGGGCCAGAGCCGCATTGAAAGCATGATCGACGGCCGGCCCGACTGGTGTATTTCACGCCAGCGCACCTGGGGCAACCCGATTGCGGTGTTTGTGAACCGCGATACCGATGAACTGCACCCGCGTACCCTGGAGTTGCTGGAGCAGGTTGCTCAGCGCATCGAAAAAGATGGCGTGCAGGCCTGGTTTGACCTGGAGCCGGCGGAGTTGCTGGGCGAAGAGGAAGCGAAAAAATACCGCAAGGTAACCGATACCCTGGATGTCTGGTTTGACTCGGGTGTGACCCATGAAGCCGTGCTGAATAAGGTCGACGGCCTGCAGTGGCCGGCGGATTTGTACCTGGAAGGTTCGGATCAGCATCGCGGCTGGTTCCAGTCATCGCTGCTGACCGGCGTTGCCATGTATGAAAAGGCGCCGTACAAGCAAGTACTTACTCACGGTTTTACCGTTGACGGTCAGGGCCGCAAGATGTCCAAGTCTATCGGTAACGTGGTCGCGCCCCAGGAAGTCATGAACAAGCTGGGTGGCGATATCCTGCGGCTGTGGGTTGCGGCGACGGATTACTCGGCGGAGATGACAGTTTCTGATGAGATCCTGAAGCGGGCGGCGGACAGCTACCGGCGTATCCGCAATACCGCGCGCTTCCTGCTGTCGAACATCAATGAATTTGAACCGTCGCAGCACGCCGTTGAGCCTGACGATATGGTCGACATCGATCGCTGGATTGTGGCCCGTGCCATGGCGCTGCAGGACGAGTTGCTGAATGCTTATGATGACTACCAGTTCCATGTGGTGGTACAGAAAATCATGCACTTCTGCTCGATTGAGCTGGGCAGCTTCTATCTGGACGTAATTAAAGATCGTCAGTACACCGCTAAGCGTGACAGTGTGGCACGGCGTTCATGTCAGACGGCGATGTACCATATCGCCGAGGCGCTGGTACGCTGGCTGATGCCGATCTGTAACTTTACCGCTCAGGAAATCTGGCAGGCGCTGCCGGCCACCCTGGCCGACGGCAGCAAGCGTGATAAGTACGTATTTGCGCAGGTCTGGTACCGCGGTGCCGACAACATCGAAGTCAGTGACGAAGACAACGCGTTCTGGCAGCAGCTGCTGGAGATCCGTGATGAGGTGAACCGGGCGCTGGAGCAGGCCCGTCGCGATGAAGTGATTGGCGGCTCGCTGCAGGCGGAATTAACCTTGTACGCACAGCAGGAACTGGCCGACAAACTGAAAAGTCTGGGCGAGGAACTGCGCTTTGCGCTGCTGACGTCTGCGGTGAAGGTGGAAGTCAGCACCAAGCCACCGGCCACAGCAAAAGAAACTGAAATTGAAGGGCTGTGGGTACAGGTTGCCAAATCGCCTTACGTGAAGTGCGAGCGCTGCTGGCACCATCGTCCGGAAGTGGGCACCATTGATTCCCACCCAACCCTGTGTAAGCGTTGCGTCAGTAATGTCGCCGGCGCCGGTGAGGAACGTCATTTTGCCTGATATGAAAGCTATTAAGCAGGCTTCGGGTCTGCGCTTTTTGTGGCTGACGCTGGCGCTGATTGTGCTGGATCAGTTGACCAAGCAGTGGGTGATCCGGGTGTTTGATCTCTACGAAAGCATCAACGTGATGCCTTTTGTGGATTTCACCTACGTGCGTAACTACGGTGCGGCTTTTAGCTTTCTGGCGGATCAGAGCGGCTGGCAGCGCTGGCTGTTCACTGGCCTGGCGATTGCGGTGAGTATTGTGCTGATCATCTGGCTGCGGCGTAATGCTGCCAGCTTATGGCGTCAGAACCTGGCGTTTGCGCTGATCCTGGCCGGGGCCCTTGGCAACGTGCTGGACCGCATGATGTATGGTTACGTTATTGATTTTATCGATGTTCACGCCAACGGTTGGCACTGGCCAGCGTTTAATATCGCCGATATGGCGATTTCTGTGGGCGCGGTATTGATGTTACTGGAAGCCTTTTTTGAACAGCGTCAGGAGCCGGCAAAATGATCAAGCGTCTGCCAATTGAACATGGCCGTGAAGTGGTCCTGCATTTTACTATTAAGCTCAGTGATGACTCGGTTGCCGACAGCACCAAAATGAGCGGTAAGCCGGCGAAATGCCGGATGGGCGATGGCTCGCTGACGGATAATTTTGAAGCTTGTCTGGTGGGCCTGCGGGCCGGCGATGAGCGTGAGTTCGAGCTGGCACCCGAAGATGCCTTTGGTGAGCCGAACCGTGATAATATTTATCAGGTCGACCGCACCAAGTTCACCGACCAGACCAAGCCGGAAGTGGGTGCTATTATCGCCTTTACCCAACCTGATGGCACGGATTTACCGGGTATTGTGCGGGCGGTGAACGAGCGGTTTGTGACCATAGATTTTAACCATCCGCTGGCTGGCCAGCGGGTGCGGTTTGCCGTCGAAATTATTGAAGTAAATCCGTAAGGTAAACCCGTAAGGAGGGGACTATGGAGATTGTACTAGCTAATCCGCGGGGCTTTTGCGCCGGCGTTGATCGTGCGATCACCATTGTCGAGCGTGCGCTGGAAATTTTTGAACCGCCGATTTATGTGCGTCATGAAGTGGTGCATAACAAATACGTAGTGGATTCGCTGCGTCAGCGCGGCGCCGTTTTTGTTGAAGAACTCGACGAAATTCCCGATGACAATATTGTTATCTTTTCTGCCCATGGCGTTTCCCAGGCCGTGCGTCAGGCCGCCAAAGACCGTGGCCTGCGGGTGTTTGACGCTACCTGTCCGCTGGTAACTAAGGTGCATATGGAAGTGACCCGCGCCAGCCGGAAGGGGCACGAGTGCGTGCTTATCGGCCATGCCGGCCACCCCGAAGTGGAAGGCACTATGGGCCAGTACAATAACGCCAGTGGTGGAATTTACCTGGTGGAATCGGTCGCTGATGTTGAAAAGCTGCAGGTAAAAAATCCGCAGGAACTGCATTATATGAGCCAGACCACCTTGTCGGTGGATGATACCGCGGATGTGATCGACGCGTTGCGGGCTAAATTTCCCGATGTGCAGGGGCCGCGCAAGGACGATATCTGTTATGCCACTCAGAACCGTCAGGACGCCGTACGCGAACTGGCCGGCGAAGTGGATGTATTGCTGGTGGTTGGCGCCCGCAATAGTTCAAACTCGAACCGGCTGCGTGAGCTGGCTGAAAAAATGGGCACAACCGCTTATCTGATTGATGATGCTTCTTGTATTGACCGCGACTGGCTGAGCGATAAAGCGCGCGTTGGCGTTACTGCGGGAGCCTCGGCCCCCGAGGTGCTGGTACAGGACGTGATCCGCCAGCTGCAGGAATGGGGCGGTACCACGGCACGTGAGCGCAGTGGTCGCCTGGAAAACATCACTTTTTCAATTCCGCCTGAGCTGCGCGTAACTAACGTCGGGTAAACCTTACCAACATTCGGCCGGCGTTTTCTCGTCATTATGGTTAAGACTGATGCTGGTACAGTTCACATCTCCCGTCTGACTACCGGTGGCGGTTGCGGTCAGCGTGTAAGTTTCCATGCCGACATTGCTGGTACTGAAGCTGTAGTACTGGCTGCTGGGAGTGACATTCAGCGAGGCCAGGTCAGCGTAGCTGCTGTTGCGTAAGCGCCACTCTTCCTGCGCCATTTGCAGTTCAAGCAGCTGGGCGATAGCATCAGCGCGGCGCGCTTCCTGCACGTAGCCAACATAAGACGGATAGGCGATGGCGCCGAGAATGCCGATGATGGCAATCACCACCATTAATTCAATCAGGGTTATACCTTTCAACGTTTTTTTAACTTGCATTTATTCCCCCTGTCGTAAAAGATGATTTTTTGCACTATGATGTAACTGACTAGCATTTAAGGGCTCTGTTATTTGATACGCTATTTTCAGATGGAACGCAATGCGCACTATACATACAGTTAACAGCGGCTTAGGCCGGGTTGCCGGCTTCACTTTAATTGAAGCTATGGTAACCCTGGTCATCCTGAGTCTGGTACTGGGCGCCGGGGTGCCGGCAATGCTCGATATCGCCCGCACGATGCGGCTGCAGAGCGCGGCTCAGGATTCCTATGCGTTGTTGCAGTATGCCCGCTCGGACGCTTTGCGCAGCGGTGAAGAGCGCTTTGTTGTATGGCAACAGGATGGTACCAACTGGTGCGCCGCGGTAACCGATCGCAATAACTGCAATTGTCTGACAGAAAATTGCAGTATTGACGGGGTATTGCGGGCGCAGTCGAGCGATAATTTTACTGGCGTTACGCTGGCCGGAGCCAACTTCAGCAGCGGCAGCTATACCCGCTTTGATGCTGTTCGCGGGTTAGCCGAAGGGCATGCCGGCAGTGTGCGTTATCAGCTACTCGAAAATGGGGTAATGGACGCCGAAGTGCGGGTTATTGTAAGTGTGCTGGGGCGCGTGCGCTACTGCCAGTTAGGCGACATTGGGGGTTATCCGACATGCACATGATATCAGGCCATTCCCGCCAGCGCGGTTTGTCGCTGGTGGAACTGATGATCACGATTTCGCTGGGGCTGCTGTTGATGGCGGCACTGACCGCCGTATTTTCCAATACGCTTGGCGTGAATTCACGAAGTCTGCAGCAAAGCCAGCTGAATGAAGAAGCGAACGCGCTGATGGCTCTGATGACAGGGGACTTACGCCGGGCCGGCTACCGTGCCGATGCTGAACTGCTGATTACTGATCCCGCTGCCGCCATTACGGCCTTTGATAACTCAATTACTATCACCAACTATAGTGGCGAACCAGCGAACAGCTGCATTAGCTTCAGCTACGATGAAAATAAAAACGGCCTGCATGATGGCGCAGCAGAAAACTTTGGCTATCGCTTGCAGGGCGCTCTGGTGCAGCGGCGGCAGAGTTCGGCCAGTTGTACTTCAAATGGTTGGCAGAGCCTGACCAGTACCGATATGGTGCGGGTTACCGGGCTGACGTTTACGCTGACCGAACGTATGCTCGACTTGGTTAATGAACAAGTGATTGATGTGAATCTGCAACTGGCGCTGGCAGATGACCCTACGCTTACCCGCGAGCTGTCAACACAGGTGGTAATCCGCAATGCGTTCTGATGTCACGGTTTTATCCGGCTCCAACCGGGGGTTCGCGACGCTGACTCTGACGGTACTGCTGCTGGCGATCATTATTCTGGTTACCTTATACACCGCGCGTTTTAAGGTGCAGGAGCAGCGCATCATGCGCAACCATATCGCCAGTCAGGAAGCGATGATGGTGGCTGAAGCCGCCCTGGAACAAGTAGTGATGCGGGTCAATGATGATCGTACTAATCTGAATCGCACTCTGACCGGTGTTATTGGTGCTGCCACTTATTCAGCCACGCTTAGCGGCCAGCGCTTTGAGGATACCCCGCGTGGCGCCGTGGATATTGTCAATGTGGACTTAACGGCTAATTCAGCCGATGGCCGCGGGGTGCGATCCCTGGGCATGAAACTGGCGGTGATTCCGTTGGTGCGCCGCTCGCCGGATGTCCCGGTTGCGATTCGCGGTAGTATGAATGTATCCGGTAGCTTCCAGATTGTGGCTAACCCCGATGGCGGCGGCGATGGCGTGCCGTTGTCGATCTGGACCAGCGATAACGTGGATATTAATGGTAACGGCACCACTTGCGGCCAGCAGGAGTTTGATGCTGGCAATTGCTCGTCGCAGCCGTTCAGCGAACGCGGCGACCACGGTATGGACATACTGGATAACGATCCTAATTTTCCGGACGATCTTCTGGATTATCTGTTCGGCGTGCCTGAAGCCAATTGGGAAGATCTGCGGGCAATGGCCGAAGTGGAATACACCAGCTGTGACAATCTGGGACCAGCTTCAACTGGCTTGATCTGGGTAACCGGTGCTTGCTCACTGGGTTCCGGTGATGTTATCGGGAGTGCCGATGAGCCGGTAGCTTTAATCGTGCAGAATGCTGATCTGACCATGAACGGCGGTGCCACTATTTATGGCATGGTATTCGGCTTTAATACGCCCGGCAATACCACGCCTTATGATTTCAAGATGAACGGCGGCGCCATGGTTGAGGGCGCAGTGATGTCAAACCGGGATCCGGATTTATCTAATGGTAACCTGACGGTTCGTTACAACGGGCAAGTATTAACTAACGTGGTAACCAACGGTGCGTTCCGGCGTGTTCACCGGGTGGGAGGTAGCTGGCATGATTTCTGATCGACGCACACGAGGCTTTACTTTTGTTGAACTGCTGGTGGCCCTGCTCATTATTGCGGTAGGCGTTGCCGGGCTGGTCAGTTTACAGCGCACCTTTATTCAGAGTTCGACCCGGGCGGCCGAACGCACGGCGGCGCTGGAAATTGCCCAGCAACAGCTGGAGCAGTTACGTTTTACTGAATACGCGAACATCAGTTCGGGTAGTACTACGGTCTCCCGGGATAACAAAAATTACACCCTGAACTGGCAGGTAGACCCTTATTATTACGCGGATGCCTGGCTGACTACCGGCGACACCGGCCTGCCTGATCCGTTGCCGGCGCAGCCAGACTCGAAAGCCATCACCATAGACGTTGACTGGGTTGCCCGCGGTGGTGAGGGGCAAAGCTTGTTACTTGAAGCCTGGTTAAGCCGCATTACCGCCCGTGATGGTGGTCTGGTGGTGACATCACCAGCGCCCAGACCTGGCCCTAAAGTGGTCTATAATCCCGGGGCTGCACCTGAAGTTATTGCCGTGAAGCTGACTGACGATGACTCCGCGGTCGCTTATCAAATCAAAGAAACCACCAAGCCGACGCCCCAGGTTGAGCGTCGCGGTGATAAGTTGCAGGTGACTTTTAATACGGTGACTTATGATGAAGCCACGCAAACCCAGCGGGTGGAGGACTTTGTCACGGTAAACTGCAGTTGTCGCTTTACCGGTATCGGTAATGAAGGATTTGAGCCCAACCGGCTGATACTGCAGGATGGCCGCCTGGCGCTGGATCCGCAGGCCGGGGAGCAGCTAGATAATAAAATGCAGGGCGAGCCGGCTGACGGCGATCAACCGGTACTTTGTGCCCAATGCTGTCGCGATCATCACGATAACAACGAGATGGTGAACGCCGGACTGGTTTACCGGCAGGAGGCTTTATCTGACCGGTTGCCGAGCGGCGATCACCGGCATTTCCGCTATGATAACGGGCAACTGGTACAGGCCGCACTTACCGATGTCTATCAGGAGTCGTGTCGGATGCGCCGCATCGGCGGTTATTATGCCATGTATCCGGACTGGCAGTTCCGTGCCCTGACCGCAACCAGTGCTGATTACCTGATTGACAGTGCCGGAGCCGCTGCTTACACCGATTACGTGCGCGATGTAGTACGGGCGTTGGTAACCGGCGGAAGTATGCCGGCGCCACTTGCGGACAGAGATATGACGGTATTGCCGGGCGCTTATCAGCTGATAGGCCGGGGCATTTACCTTGATGATATGACACCTGATCATCTGCAGGCGGTGCAGACCGCCATTATCAACAATGAACCCGACTGGCTGGCCAAGGTGCCTTTCTACGAAGTGAACCTGACGCTACTGGCAGACTGGTCGGCCTCGCAGCCGGCGGTCGCCGAGGTAACCAATGAACCGATTCAGACCCTGGTCGACCCGATCAATGACTTTTACGGTACCTATTCCCGGGGCCGGGTGAATGCCACCAGTGGTGGCGAGTCGGTAATGACCATTACCGCCCGCGAAGGCAACGCCAGCGTGCTGGGTAGTATCAGCATTCATCCGGATGAGATGGCGGACCTCACCAGTAGCCTGACGGTAACTGTTGATGATGACAGCAACTCCAATGGCACTACGCTGTACTCGGTTACCGGTGAGGTCAACTGTCTGGATATCTATCAGCAGGCCTGTAAGCAGAACCAGTATAAAGATGTGCAGGTGACTACCTCGAACCTCAATGTGACCTGTAGCTATTCGAAGCAGGGCAGCGCCGATACCGGCAACTTCGCCTGTAACGGGGTTCCCGCCGGTACCAACCTGGATATTTACTTCAGCAAGCCGGGCTTTACCTTTAATCCGTCAGTGATTCAGGTGACTAACCTCAGCAGCAATGAAACACACAGTGTGCTGATGACTGAAAACTAAGCGTTGATTGTTCTACCACAGGGTGAACCTGTGGTAGGATCAGCCTTAATTTGATGTTGCCAGAGCAGAGCCAGAGCCGTCCATGACCATGGTTGTCAACGCCCAGCAGTTAACTTCAGTGCGTGCTGGCCGTACTTTATTTGCCGATTTAGACGTGCAGGTAGAGGCCGGCGGCGTATTGCATGTGCAAGGCCCCAATGGTGCTGGCAAATCAACCCTGTTACGTATTATCGCGGGGCTGCTGCAGCCGCTGCAGGGGCAGGTGGAACTGTTTGGTGAGCCGGCTGATGTCGATCGGGAACAGTGGCAGCGGCGCTTGTTGTTTATCGGCCATAAGCCGGGCGTTAAAAGTGAACTTACCGCGCTTGAAAACCTTGAATTACAGGCTGGCTTTGACGGGGTTGTTATCGATGACCCCTGGCAGTTGGCCGAAACCGTTGGCCTGCTCGGGCTGGAAGATATTTCCGCGCAGCAGTTATCCGCCGGCCAGCAGCGCCGTATCGCGCTGGCACGGTTATGGTTCAGCCCGGCACCCTTGTGGATTCTGGATGAGCCGTTCACGGCGCTGGATCAGCCTGGCATCGAACTGCTGCAGCAACGCTTTGCCGAACATACCGGGCATGGCGGCACCCTGATTCTTACTTCCCATCAGCCACTCAGCTGGCAACCGCCACAGCTTCAGCAGCTCATTATCCGGAGCCCGGAAGCGCATGATTAAGGCTTCAACCTGGCAGGTGGTGAAAACCCTGATGCGGCGCGACCTGAAAGTGGCGCTGCGCCGGCGTAGCGATATCATCAATCCGCTGTTGTTCGTGCTGATGGTGGTGTCGTTATTCCCGCTGGCCGTGGGGCCTGGCCCTGATGTGCTGGGGCGTATTGCGGCCGGGGTGATCTGGGTGACTGCCTTGCTGGCGGCGCTGCTGGGCTCGGAGCGGCTATTCCGTGATGATTATCTGGACGGTAGCCTGGAGCAGATGATTTTGTTGCCGGTACCGCTGCCGGTGCTGGCGCTGGCAAAAATTGCTATTCACTGGCTGCTGAGCGGCCTGCCGCTCGTGATCCTGGCGCCGCTGGCCGCCTTACTACTGAAATTACCGGTGGAAGGCTGGAGCACCTTGCTGCTGACCTTATTGCTGGGGACGCCGATTCTGAGTGCGCTGACCGCTATCGGTGCGGCGCTGACAGTAAGTTTAGGGCGCGGTGGCGCGTTACTGAGCCTGTTATTGCTACCCTTATTTATCCCGCTGCTGATCTTTGCGGCGGCGGCAGTTGAGGGCGCACTGGTGGGTGCGCCGGTAGTGGGTCAGGTGGTATTATTAGCCGGACTGATGGTGTTAACCCTGACGCTGGCGCCGCTGGCGGTGGCGGGTGCGATACGAGTGAGTGTGAACTGATATGTGGCGATGGTTACATCCTTATGCAAAAGGCGAAGCGAGCTACCGGCTGTTAGGCCGCTGGCTGCCGTGGCTAACCGGCAGCGCGGTGCTGACGATGATGGTGGGCCTGATCTGGGGCCTGTTTTATGCGCCGCCGGATTACCAGCAGGGCGACAGCTACCGGATTATTTATATCCATGTGCCGGCGGCGATTTTCTCCATGGGCACTTATACCGCCATGGCTATTGCCGCGCTGATAGCGCTGGTATGGCAGATCCGCACCGCCGAGTGGGCCATCGCCGCCATCGCGCCGGTGGGTGCGGTACTGACCTTCATCGCCTTATTTACCGGGGCGGTGTGGGGCAAACCCATGTGGGGCACCTGGTGGGAGTGGGACGCGCGGCTGACGTCGCAACTGATCCTGCTGTTTTTATATCTGGGTGTGATTGCGCTTTACCATGCTTTCAGCGATAGCCGCACCGGTGCGAAAGCCGCCGGCATTCTGGCGCTGGTGGGGGTGGTGAACGTGCCTATTATTCATTACTCGGTGTACTGGTGGAATACCTTGCATCAGGGCGCCACTATTACCAAATTTGAAAAGCCGTCGATGGCCACCAGCATGTTGATTCCTTTGCTGATTTGTCTGCTGGGTTTTGCGCTGATGACCGCTGCCTTTATCTGCCAGCGGCTGCGCAATGAGATTCTGCGGCAGGAATTGCACCGCGACTGGGCGCAGCAGGAGTTAAACTAATGGCCTTTTCAAGCTGGACTGAAGTAATTAGTATGGGCGGGTATGGCTTTTATGTCTGGTTGTCGTTTGGCATTTCGCTGGCGGCGCTGGCGGCCCTTATGGTACATGGCATACTGACCCGTCGCAGTTTGCAGCAGCAGAGCAAGCAGCAACAACAACGCCAGCAACGGCTGGCCCGTCGTAAACAGCAGGAGCGTAGTCGCTGATGATCCCTCGCCGTAAAAAACGTCTGACCTGGGTGATTTCACTCATCGCCGGTGTGGCGGTGGCTGTAAGTTTGATTCTTTATGCCCTGAATCAGAACATTGACCTCTTTTATACGCCCAGCGAAGTGTTGGCCGGCAAAGGCAAAGATCTGACGCGGCCGCAGGTTGGCCAGCGGATCCGGGTTGGCGGCATGGTGGTGGAAGATTCCGTGCGGCGCGATCCGCAAACCTTGCAGGTGCACTTTCGGGTAACCGACACCGGGCCGGAAATGACGGTTCTGTACACCGGCATTCTGCCTGATCTGTTCCGTGAGGGGCAGGGCATTGTCGCCCAGGGCATACTGATTGAACCCGATGTGCTGCAGGCAACAGAAGTGCTGGCGAAACATGACGAAGAATATATGCCGCCGGAACTGGCGGAAGCGATGAAGGGCATCAAGCACGTGAACCCGAATGCCCCGGATGCCTATTCTGAACCCGCCGGCGATGGTGACAAACAATGACAGCTGAATTCGGACAAATCACGCTGGCGCTGGCGCTGGCCTTTTCCGCCCTGCTGGCGGTGTATCCGCTGTGGGGCGCGCAGCGCGGTCACGTTGGTGCCATGATGCTGGCACGGCCGCTGGCTTACGGGCAGTTCTTCTTTACCCTGCTGTCCTATATCGCCCTGACCTGGGCCTTCATTCAGAACGACTTTACCCTTGCCTACGTGGCGGCGAATTCCAATACCCAGCTGCCGCTGATTTACCGGATTACCGCGGTGTGGGGCTCACATGAAGGGTCCTTCTTGCTGTGGATGCTGATGCAGGCTGGCTGGATTGCCGCCGTGGCGCTGTTCTCGCGGCGCATGCCGGTGACTATGATGGCGCGGGTACTCGCCATCCTGGGACTCATCAGCATCGGCTTCTATCTGTTTATGCTGTCGGTTTCTAATCCCTTTGATCGGGCGCTGCCGCTGATTCCGGTCGATGGCCGCGATCTCAACCCGTTACTGCAGGATCCGGGCATGATTATTCACCCGCCGCTGCTGTATATGGGGTACGTGGGTTTCTCGGTCGCTTTTGCTTTTGCGATCGCAGCGCTGATGGCAGGGCGGCTGGATGCCTCCTGGGCTCGCTGGTCACGCCCCTGGGCCACGGCTGCCTGGTCGTTCCTGACGCTGGGTATCGCGTTGGGCAGTTGGTGGGCCTATTATGAACTTGGCTGGGGCGGCTGGTGGTTCTGGGATCCGGTTGAGAATGCCAGCTTTATGCCCTGGTTAGTGGGTACCGCGTTAATTCACTCACTGGCGGTGACGGAAAAGCGCGGCACCTTTAAGGCCTGGACGGTATTTCTGGCGATTCTGGCCTTTAGCCTGAGCTTGCTGGGTACCTTCCTGGTGCGCTCCGGGGTCATTGTATCGGTGCATGCCTTTGCCACAGACCCGGCCCGCGGACTCTTTATTCTTGGCCTGTTGGCGGTGGTGATCGGTGGCTCGCTGCTGCTATTTATGCTGCGCGCTGGCGCGGTCAGCAGCTATACCCGCTATCAGACGGCCTCCCGTGAAGTCATGTTGCTGGGCAATAATATTCTATTAATGGCGGCTACGCTGGTGGTGCTGCTGGGTACGCTGTTACCGCTGGTACACAAAGAACTGGGCATGGGTTCCATCTCAATTGGTGTGCCTTTCTTTAATCAGATGTTTACCTGGCTGATTGTGCCCTTTGTGCTGCTGATGGGGCTGGGGCCGCTGTTCCGCTGGCGCCGGCAGGAACTTAAACCGCTGGCTGGCTCGTTATTGCTGACGTTGGTTCTGGCGCTGTTACTGGCATGGGCACTGCCGGCCATCCTGGCGGATCAGATCCACGCCATGACGGTGCTGGGGCTGGTGCTGAGCTTCTGGATTGTGCTGTCACTGGTTAATGAACTGCGGCTGCGGGTGCAGCAGCGCGGGCAGGGTATTAACGGCCTGGTGAAGCTGGGACGCAGCCACTGGGGCATGGTGCTGGGCCATCTGGGCTTTGCCGTGACCCTGATTGGTATCGCCGCCGTCAGCCAGTATGAAATTGAGCGTGATTTGCGGCTGGCGCCGGGTGAAACCGCCCAGGTGCAGGGATACGACTTTCATTTTGATTCGCTGAGCCAGGTCAGAGGCCCGAATTATATTGCCGATCACGCGGAGTTTACCGTGAGCCGCGACGGCCGACTGGTGACTGAGCTGGTTACCGAAAAACGTTTTTATACGGTGCAGCGCACCAGCATGACCGAAGTGGGGCTGGATGCCGGCTTTACCCGTGACCTTTATGTGGCCCTGGGTGAGCCGCTGGACGATAACAGCGAAGCCTGGGCGGTACGTATTTATGTGAAGCCTTTTGTGCGCTGGATCTGGCTGGGTGCCTTGCTGATGGCCCTGGGTGGCGCGTTGGCGATGACGGATAAACGCTACCGGGCATCACGCCGCAAAGCGCCCAAGCTGGCAGGAGGATTGTAATGGCCGGAACTAAGTCGTTACGCTGGGTGGTGTTAGCACTGCCACTACTGGTGTTCCTGTTGCTGGTCGGTTTTTTGCTGCGCGGTTTGTTCTCGGATCCGACGGAACTGAGTTCGGCGCTGGTGGGTAAGCCGGTGCCGCAGTTTGAGCTACCCGATATCTACAACCCTGAGACTGTCTATACTGAAGAGGTGCTGCAGGGCCGGCCAATGCTGCTGAATGTATGGGCCACCTGGTGCCCGACCTGCCGTGCTGAGCATGATTATCTTAATCAGCTGTCGGCGGAAGGCGTATATATTGTCGGGCTCAATTACAAAGATGATTCGCGGGCCAAGGCGGTGAACTGGCTGAATACCCTGGGTGACCCTTACCAGCTCAACTTGTTTGACGAGCGTGGGCTGGTGGCTCTTGATTTAGGTGTTTACGGGGCGCCGGAAACCTTCGTTATTGATGCCGATGGCTATATTCAGTATCGCCATGTGGGTGATGTGAATGAACGGGTATGGGCGAATACCCTGAAGCCACTTTACGATGCGCTGATGGCAGAATATGACGGAGCTGCTGAGACAGCTGAAGGAGCCAGACCATGAGAACCACTACGCTGAATCTGCTGGTACTGGTATTCACCCTGTCATTGGCGGCGAGCGGCTGGTCGGTGGCAACGGCCGCCAGCCTGGAAACCTATGCATTTGACGATCCGCGCAAAGAGGCCTTGTTCCACGAACTGATTGACGAATTACGCTGCCCCAAATGCCAGAATCAGAGTATCGCTGAATCTGATGCACCGCTGGCCAAAGACCTGCGCGATCGTACCTATATTATGTTGCAGAACGGAGCCAGCAAGCAGGAAGTGATTAATTATATGGTGGCGCGCTATGGCGATTTCGTCCACTATCAGCCGCCCTGGCAGATCAGCACCAGTATTTTATGGTGGGGCCCCGTTGGCATTATTCTGATAGGTCTGCTGGTGGTATTCATCCGGGCGCGGGCCCGGGTGGAACCCGACGAGCTTACTGTTGAAGAAGAGCAGCAACTGGCGCGGTTGCGCCGCACCGATAAGGAACAGGACTAACCGCCTATGTGGATGAACCTGCTAATGATAGCTGTTGTGGTACTTGCCGGCGGGGTGTTCCTGATGGTCACTGGCCGGCGGCAGCACGAACGGCAACGCACCCGGCTGGATGTGAACCGGGAACTATACGAGCAACGTATCCAGGAATTGGATCAGGAAGTGGCCGAAGGGCTGCTCAGCGAAGATGCAGCGCAGCGCAGCCGGCGCGAGCTGGATAAGCGCTTTGTGCATGAAAATGCTGAGCTTGAACAGGTCCATGACGAGCGTATCCGCAGTGACATCTGGTTGCCGGCGGTTATCGTGATGGTGTTGGGTATAGCCGGTTACATGGCATTCGGTAGCTGGGGCTTACAGCGGCAGGCCGACGAAGCTTTGCAGGCATTGCCCGAGCTGGGCCGCAAGGTGATATCCGATGATACCGCCCAGACCACGCCGGAAGAGCTGGAAACCTTTGCGCTGGGCTTACGGCAAAAGTTATTACGGGCGCCGGATGATGCGGTGGCCTGGCTGGTTTATGGCCGGGTGATGCTGGCACTGGGGCAGATGGAGCAGGCGATTGACGCCTTTGAAAAATCCTATCAGCTGGATCCGGAGCGCACCAGTACCCAGTTAAGTTATGCCCAGCTGTTGGTCAGTACCGGCGATGAGCAATACCTCGGCAAAGCCGCACGCCTGTTGTCGCAGGTGCTGTCAGATGATCCGCAAAATGCGGACGCGTTATCGCTGTTAGGGGTGGTCGCATATCAGCGCGGTGATTTTGAGCAGGCGGTAAGCGCTTGGAATTTATTGCTGCAGCAGCTACCTGAAGCCGATCCGCGTTATCAGGCGATACAGCAGGCACTGGCTGACGCGGAGCAGCAGCTGGCCGGGGCGCAGATGACCCTTGAGGTGCTGGTGGATGTGCATCCGTCGGTGATCACTCAGGTGCCGCCTGATGGCACGCTCTTTGTGTATGTGCGGGATCCGGATGGCGCGCCCATACCAGCGGCCGTGGTGCGGCAGCCGGTTGGCGAGTTTCCGGTACTGGTAACCCTGTCAGATGCCGATGCTATGCTAGATGATTACCGGCTGAGCGGATTGCAGCAATGGCAGGTGATGGCACGGATTTCTGATGATGAGCGGATTGATCAGGCGCCCGGCGATCTGGACGCAGAGCCGGTTGTGGTCGAGCCCGGTACCGAGCAGGTCAAACTGGTGATTAAAGACCTGAAGCTAGAATTATAACAGGAGGTTATTGTGCAACTGCGAATGATAGGTGTTGTTTTCGTGTCTCTGGTGCTGACTGCTTGCGCGGCCTCGCCTGATGAAGATATGTATGCGGATCCGCGGGACCCGTTTGAGGATACGAACCGTGACTTCTGGGATCTGAACCGGGAGTTAGACGATGCCATTTTATGGCCTGCTGCGCGTACCTACGGCAAATTGCCACAGCCGGTGCGTACCGGGCTGCTCAACGCTGCCGAGAACCTCAGTGAGCCATCGTCACTGGTCAACAACGTGTTGCAGGGCAAGGTAACCGATGCTGGCGTTAGTTTCTGGCGCTTCGCCATTAACAGCACTATCGGGATTTTTGGCGTGTTCGACGTGGCCTCGCCAATGGGGCTGAGCCGTCGCGATGAAGGCTTCGGCGAGACTCTGGCATTCTGGGGGGTCGGCGATGGTCCTTATCTGATGCTGCCTGCCCTCGGGCCCACAGTGCCCACTGACCGGGGCGGCGACGTGGTCGACGGCCTGTATTTTCCGCTCGATGATCTGAGCACCCCGGTGTCGGTGGCCCGCTTTGTCATAAAAGCCCTGGATACCCGCCTGCAGTTGCAGGAGCAGGAAGAACTGCTGGAAAACTCACTGGATCCATATGCCTTTGTGCGGGAAGCCTATTACCAGCGCTGGCGCGATAAGGTATTTGACGGTAATCCGCCACCAACGGAAGCGGAAGAAGAGCTGGACGAAGATTTTTACGACCAGTTTTAACGCAGAGTTTAATCTAAATAACGCATGAGCCTTGCGCCTGCAGCGGCTCATGCGTTATAAATCCATTTCACTATCTTTACTGATAATAACTATAACTAGTATTCAACGAGGAAATTGTATGAGCCAGGCGCCATCCAATTCGACCCTTTGGGGCCACCCGAAAGGTCTGTATGTGTTATTTACGTCGGAAATGTGGGAGCGTTTTTCCTACTACGGCATGCGAGCCCTGTTGGTTCTGACTCTGGTTGCCGCTACTGAAGAAGCAAACCCGGGTTTTGGTATGAGCCAGGGCGATGCCCTCTCACTCTACGGTACCTACACGGCACTGGTTTATTTCACGCCGCTGATTGGTGGCTGGTTAGCTGACAACTTCCTCGGTCAGCGGTTATCTATTCTGCTTGGTGGTATCTTAATGGCAGCCGGCCAGTTCGTGCTGTTTGCCGCCACGCCACACAGCATCGACCTGTTCTATGTTGGTCTGGGTTTGCTGATTGCCGGTAACGGTATGTTCAAGCCGAATATTTCCACCATTGTCGGCGATCTCTATCCACAGGGCGACGCCCGCCGCGATAGTGCGTTTTCAATTTTCTACATGGGTATCAACCTGGGTGCCTTCATTGCCCCGCTGATCACCTCAACCCTGGGTGAGAGCCCTGACTACGGCTGGCGCTGGGGTTACTTCGCTGCTGGTATTGGTATGACGCTTGCGGTTATTACCCAGGGCCTGTTCTTCCAGCGCTTTCTGGGCGATATCGGCAAAGTACCGGGCGCCAAGCGTGACCGGCTGGCCTCAGGTGGCGTGAAAAAGCCACTGACCAAAATCGAATTTGATCGCCTGCGGGTTATTCTGTTCCTGTTCGTATTCGTCACCGTATTCTGGCTGGCCTTTGAGCAGGCCGGTGGTCTGATGAATATCTTCGCTGACCAGTACACTGATCGTACGTTTGGCGATTCGATTATTCCGGCGGGTTACTTTCAGTCACTGAATCCGCTGTTTATCCTGATCTTCGCGCCGATTTTCTCGGTACTCTGGGTGACGCTGCATAAGCGCGACAGTAGCCCGGATGCGCCAATCAAGATCTTCGCCGGTCTGGTACTGACCGCGATTGGTTTCCTGTTCCTGATCTTCGGTTTGTATGAAATTCAGGCCACGGGTAAAGCCAATATGATCTGGCTGGTACTGGCCTATCTGTTCCATACGCTGGGCGAACTCTGTATCTCACCGGTTGGTCTGTCGCTGATGACCAAGCTGGCACCGCTGCGCCTGGCATCACTGGTGATGGGTGTGTGGTTCCTGATGCCGGCTATTGCCAGCAAGCTCGCTGGTATGGTGGGTGCATTCTCAGAGAACGCTGAAACCTTTACCTTCTCGCAGAATATTGCCGGCGCTATCGGGCTGGAGGCTGAATACTCCGGCCTGCTGGTGGTATTTGGTGGGGTAGGCGTTGGGCTGCTGGTTTTTGCTATCGTGCTGTGGCTGATATCCGGCATGCTGGTGCGCTGGATGCACGGCGCTGAGCGTACCCAACCTGAAACCACTGTGGAAGGTATTGAGCAGGAACTCGAAGCCGTTGCCGAACATGAAGGTATCGGTGATAAAGCTAAAAAATAAGGATTGTTGTTGATGGTTACGAAAGTTGTGATACCGGTTGCGGGTCTTGGGACCCGCATGCTGCCTGGTACCAAAGCGATACCGAAAGAAATGCTGCCACTGGTCGACCGGCCGCTGATCCAGTTTATTGTGGAAGAGTGCGCTGCGGCAGGCCTGACAGACATTATTCTGGTTAACCATTCCAGTAAAGGTGCTATCGAAGATCATTTTGATACCAACTTTGAGCTGGAAGCCACCCTGGAACACCGCAGTAAGCAACAGCTGCTGACGGAAGTGCAGGGCTTGTGTCCGGCCGGCGTGACTATTATGTCAGTGCGCCAGGGCGTGCCCAAAGGTCTGGGCCATGCGGTACTCTGTGCGCGGCCGCTGATTGGTGATCAGCCGTTTGCGGTGGTGTTGCCGGATGTGCTGGTGGATTCGGTCAGCTGTGACCTGCGCCGCGATAACCTGGCCGAGATGGTGCGCAACTTTAATGAAACCGGTGCCGCTCAGGTGATGGTGGAGAAGGTCCCCCATGAGCTGGTGAATCAGTATGGTATTGCCGATCTTGACGGGGTGGAACTCAAACCCGGTGAGCAGACTGCGATCAGCCAGCTGGTTGAAAAGCCGTCCGTTGATTCAGCGCCTTCGGATTTGGCGGTAGTAGGACGTTATGTATTCCCGGCCAGCCTGTGGGCGATGCTGGAGCAGACGCCGGTGGGGGCGGGCAACGAAATTCAGCTGACCGACGCCATGGCGATGCTACTCAAGGAACAACAGGTGAATGCTTACTATATGAAAGGGCGCAGCCACGACTGCGGCAATAAGCTGGGCTACACCCAGGCGTTTATTGAGCACGCGTTACGGCATCCGCAACTGGCGGAGCCGCTTAAAGCGTGGTTGAAGGATCTGTCGCAGTAGTTTCTGTAATGGTCAGATGCTGACGCAGTAAATCGTATAACAACCGGGCACAAGGCCCGGTTGTTTCGTTTTTGGGCAGCACTAAATAGAGGGCGCCGGCGCGATGCGAACTGCCGCTGACCTCGACCCGCTGGATACCGGGCGCTGACTGGGTGGCAAATGCGGGTAACCAGCAAAAACCGATACCGGCCTGTACCAGGCGCAGGGCTTCGGCGAAGTTGGTTACTGTCCAGCGCTGCTCGGCTTTCAGCCAGCCTTCTGCTTCCACTGGTTTGCGCGCGGTATCGCGAATAACTATTTGCAGGTGCTGGCTGAGGATGTCCGGGCTGACGGGCTGGGCTTCACGGGCCAGTGGATGGTCAGCGCTGACCACCAGGTCAAAGCGGTAATTGGCAATGGGCTCACCGACCACGCCTTTCGGCAGCTGATGGGTGATGACTATATCCGCGGTCTGCTCAAGGATATGCTCGACCGAACCTGTGAGTACGGTGTCTTCGATAATCAGGCGGCTGCCACGGCTATGCAGCTGAAATTCGGTCAGCGCCGGCACGATTTGCTGCCGGTCAAAGGACATCTCCAGAGCCAGCCGGATCTGTGGCTCCCAGCCTTTGTTGAGGTTATCCGCCAGTTGTTCGAGTTCGGTGACCAGGGTGGTCAGCTGCCGCGAGCGGCGCAGCATGACTTCACCGATGGGTGTTAAATGGGCTTTGCGGCCAATGACCGTCAGCATCTCAACGCCGAGCTGATCCTGCAACTTGGCGACAGCGTGGTTCAGTGACGACTGGCTTTTATTTAGTGCTTCGGCAGCATGGGCGTAGCCGCCATGGTCGACCACGGCCTGCAGAATGCGCCACTGTTCGAGGGTCGTTTTCTGACGGTAAATCGCGCTCATCGGGCTCATCCTTTCGCAATGATAACGGCGCGTAGCGGCGCCGGGTACCCTTCGATGGTTTTACTGCGATCATCGGGGTCGAGAAAATCCACCAGTGACTGGCCGGTCATCCAGTCGGTGGCGCGCTGCTCACTGAGATCCGTCACTGACTCATCCACCACCACGGCGCTGCTGAAGCCACAACGGTCCAGCCAGTGCAGCAAGGCGGCGGTGCTGGGAATAAACCAGACGTTCCGCATTTTGGCATAGGTCTGGCCGGGTACCAGCACCTGTTGTGCATCGCCTTCGATAACCAGGGTTTCGAGCACCAACTGGCCACCGGGCTTGAGCTGGGCGCGCAGCTGGGTCAGAAAATCTATGGGGGAGCGGCGGTGATAGAGCACGCCCATGCTGAACACCGTATCAAAGGCCTTGAGTTCGGGCAGGTCGTCGACACCAACCGGGAACAGGTGCGCCCGGGCCTTGAGTTCGTCAGGCATAAAATGCCGCACCGCTAAAAACTGCGCCATAAACAGCTGGCCGGGATCAATGCCCCAGGCCTGGTCGGCACCAGCTTCCAGCATGCGCCACAGGTGGTAACCGCTGCCGCAGCCGATATCCAGCACCTGCTGGCCGCTCAGATCACCCAGATGCGGGGCCACGCGCTGCCATTTAAAATCAGAACGCCACTCGGTATCAATGTGCACGCCATGCAGGTTAAAGGGGCCCTTGCGCCAGGGCGTGAGCTGCTGCAGCAGGCCGCGAATACGATTGAGCTGGCCGTCGCTGACGCGTTGTTCTGACTGTACCGATATCGTATCGCCAAGACCGACCTGATCGGCAGCGAGCTGCGGCAGCTGCGCCACCGAGCGCAACCATTTATGCAGTTCGCCGTGCTGCTGGTCGCGCTGCCACTGATCCAGCTGACCGGCGAGGCTGCCCAGCCAGGGGGAAACCGGTGAGCGGGCGAGGGCAATCAGGTCATCTTTGAATAAATCCATGGCAAATGATTTCCTTAGGGTTTAACCGCCAGCATAGCAGCGAAGTTATAACACTGGAACCAGACCTGGGGCTGATGGAAGCCAAGGCGTTGCAGGCGCTGCTGATGGGTGCTCAGGGTGTCGGGCTGCATCACATTCTCGATGGCGGCGCGTTTCTGGCTGATCTCCAGCTCGCTGTAGCCGTTGGCACGTTTAAACTGATGGTGCAGATCGATTAACACCTCGTCCATGGCCGGATCCGGGCTTTTGAATTTCTCCGACAGTAACAGCACGCCACCGGGCCTGAGGCCGGCAAAAATCGCGGCCAGCAGCGCATCACGCTGCGCTGGCGGCACAAACTGCAGGGTGAAATTCATCACCACCACCGATGCCTCTTCAATGCGGGTATCGCGGATGTCTTCGCAGCGGATGTCTGCCGGCACTGCGCTGCGATAGCCCTGCAGGTGCAGCTTACAACGCTCGACCATGGCCGGTGAATTATCAATGCCAATGAGTTTGACGTCATCGATGTGCGCAACGTTCTGGCGCATGGCCAGAGTCGCGGCGCCCAGTGAACAGCCCAGGTCATACAGATTGCTGTGAGGCTGGGCAAAACGGGCGGCAAGCTGGCCGATACCATGTAATATGCTCTGGTAGCCTGGTACCGAGCGATTGATCATATCGGGAAAAACTTCCACTACCTTTTCATCAAAGACAAAGTCGCTGACCTGGGTCAGTGGCTCAGCAAACAGAGAATCGCGTTTGATCATAGTGGTTTAAGTCGTCTATAAGTTGTGGGTGTATAGTTTAGCCGAACTCGAAGAGGAATAATAATGTCCGATGAAGCCGAAGCGCCGGGTCTGATACGCCGGGTTTACGAAGATATTAAAACCCTGCTGTCATTGCAGCCGTCGGATCGGCCCTGGCATTTCCCGCTGGTGACCTGCTTCGCCGCGGGTATTCCGGTGGCGCTGGGCGCGCTGAGCGGACAATTACGGCTGGCGGTGCTTAGCAGTATTGGCGGGTTGGTAATTATGTACCTGCCACCCCAGGCCCGCACCGCCCGGCGCATGGTGACGCTGATTGTCTGCCTGTTCGGCTTTCTGGTGAGTTTTACCCTGGCCAGCCTGGCCAGTCTCTATATGTGGTCATCGGCGCTGGCGGTGGGGGTGATCGCTATGGTTGCCAATAATCTGTGCCGGCGCTATCAGGTGCCGCCACCGGGGCGCTTCTTTTTTATTATGATCGCGGCGCTGGCCAGTACCCTGCCGTTTGATTTGCTGATGATACCCAGCCAGATCGGCTGGCTGGCCCTGGGCGGTATGATTTCCTGCTTACTGGCGTTTATCTATAGTCTGTTGGTGCCGGTGCGCACTGAAGGGCTGAATAAGCCGAAACAGCCGGCGCCACCGAAGCGTAACCGCGAGTACCTGCGTACCGAATCCGCGATAATCGGTGTGTTTGTCGGCGGCTCGTACCTTATTGCCATGCTGATGGGCCTGAATAATCCTTACTGGGTGCCGATATCCTGTCTGGCCATCATGCAGGGGGTGAATATCCGCCAGGTTCGTCATCGCCAGATCCATCGCATTGTGGGCACGGCCCTGGGGATGGTGTTCGCCTGGTTTATCCTGAACCTGGATATCGACCCCTGGATGCTGGTGCTGCTGGTTACCGGCCTGACGTTTATTATCGAATCTATTGTGATGCGCAACTATGGCCTGGCCATGGTTTTCATTACGCCGCTGACGGTATTGCTGGCCGATGCGGCCTTCGCCCGGCTGCCGCCGGATGAACTGATCATGGCGCGGTTGGTGGATATTACCCTGGGCAGCGTGATCGGATTCATCGGCGGCTGGTGGCTGTACCGGCAGCTGGAGAGAAATCATGGAAGTATCCCCCGGCAATAGCTGACAATTGCGGCCAGTCCGTTATAATGTTTGGCTTTGTTAAACCGATTTCTGTGGTAGGGAAAATCCCATGCGTAGCCATTATTGTGGACAGCTCGAAACCAGTCTTGTTGATCAGCCCGTAACCTTATGTGGTTGGGTGAATAAACGCCGTGATCTGGGCGGCCTGATTTTTATTGATATGCGCGATCGCACTGGTCTGGTGCAGGTGGTCTTTGATCCGGATCAGAGCGAACTGTTCGAGCAAGCCAACTCGCTGCGCCAGGAGTTCTGTATCAAGCTGACCGGTGTGGTGCGGGCACGCCCTGGCAGCCAGGTGAATACCGGCATGGCCACCGGCGCCATCGAAGTGATGGCCGACGGGCTGGAGATCCTCAACCGCTCCGCCGCCTTACCGATCGATTTTAATCAGCATGTAAGTGAAGAGCAGCGGCTGCGCTTCCGCTATCTGGATCTGCGCCGCCCCAACATGAACCATAATCTGCAGTTCCGCGCCAAAGTGACCAGCGCGGTACGCCGTTTTATGGACGCTGCCGGTTTTCTGGATATCGAAACGCCGATGCTGACCCGCGCTACGCCGGAAGGGGCGCGTGACTATCTGGTGCCCAGCCGTACCTACAAAGGTAAGTTCTTCGCCTTACCCCAGTCGCCGCAGCTGTTTAAGCAGTTGCTGATGATGTCCGGCTTTGACCGTTACTATCAGATCGTTAAATGTTTCCGTGACGAAGACTTACGGGCCGACCGGCAGCCGGAATTTACCCAGATCGATATCGAGACCTCCTTTATGACCGCTGATCAGGTCATGGCCATCACCGAACAGATGGTGCAACAGCTATTTGTTGAGCTGATGGAAGTGAACCTGGGTGAATTTCCGCGGATGAGCTGGCACGAAGCTATGCGCCGCTTTGGCAGCGATAAGCCGGATCTACGTAACCCGCTGGAACTGATCGATGTTGCCGACTTACTCACTGACGTTGAGTTTAAAGTATTCGCCGGACCGGCGAATGATCCTAAGGGCCGGGTCGCGGCGCTGAAGGTACCGGGCAAAGCCGAAGCGATTTCACGCAAGAATATTGATGAATACACCAACTTTGTTGGTATTTACGGTGCCAAAGGCCTGGCCTGGATGAAGGTGAATGACCTGGCGGCCGGCCGTGACGGTATTCAGTCACCGGTACTGAAGTTCATTCCTGATGCGGCGCTGCAGGGGATTCTGGAACGCACCGATGCGGCCAGTGGCGACATTATTTTCTTTGGTGCCGATAACGGCATGGTGGTTGCCGAAGCCTTAGGCGCGCTGCGGCTGAAAGTTGGCCAGGATTTTGACCTGGTAGAAGATGCATGGCGGCCGCTATGGGTCGTCGACTTCCCGATGTTCGAGGGCGATGACAACGGGCTGGCGGCACTGCATCATCCGTTTACCGCGCCAGTTGGGGTAACTCCTGAGCAGCTGAAAGCGAATCCGACTGAAACCCTGTCTAACGCTTATGATATGGTACTGAATGGTGTCGAAGTGGGTGGCGGTTCCGTCCGTATTCACGACAGCAAAATGCAGCAGACGGTATTTGAAATACTTGGCATCGGCCCGGACGAAGCGAACGAGAAATTTGGCTTCTTGCTGGAAGCTCTGAAGTATGGCACGCCGCCGCATGCGGGTCTGGCGTTTGGCCTGGACCGGCTGGTCATGCTGATGGTTGGCGCCAGTTCGATCCGTGAAGTGATTGCGTTTCCGAAAACCACTACCGCTGCCTGTATGCTCACCGACGCCCCGGGCTTTGCTAATGCCGGCGCGCTGGAAGAATTGGGCGTGGCCGTGATTGCTAAATCCGCTGAGGATGACTCTTAAAGGTAACCTACTGAATGGCGATAATACTGGGAGTGGATCCCGGCTCAAGGCTGACCGGCTACGGTATTATCCGCCAGCAGGGCAACCAGCTGATTTATCTGGGCAGTGGCTGCATCAATGCCCAGGGCACCGCGAAGGCGCCCCTGAGCCTTGCCGATAAGCTGCGGGTGATTCATGATGGTATCAGTGAGCTTATTACCCAGTTTCAGCCTGACGAATTTGCCATTGAACAGGTTTTTATGGCGCGTAATCCGGACTCAGCCCTGAAACTGGGTCAGGCCCGCGGCGCCGCTATCGTAGCCGCCGCCCGCGCCGGCTTACCGGTGGCTGAATATGCCGCGCGGCTGGTCAAACAGGCGGTGGTGGGTACTGGCGGGGCGGATAAAGTGCAGGTGCAGCACATGGTGATGTCCATGCTCAAGTTGCAGCACCGGCCTCAGGCGGATGCAGCCGATGCGCTGGCAGTGGCCTTGTGTCATGCTCACACCAGAACCAGTAAGATTTTGCAGGCTCAGACTTTGCAGGCACAACCAAGGGGACGAGGGTGATAGGACAGCTAAGCGGCATCCTGGTGGCTAAGCAGCCGCCGGAAATACTCATTGACGTGCACGGCGTTGGCTATGAAGTGCAGATGCCAATGACCTGTATCTATGAATTACCTGAACTTGGCGAGCCGGTGCGGGTGATCACCCATTTTGTGGTACGTGAAGATGCCCAGCTGCTGTATGGTTTTAATACCTTTGCGGAACGCAGCCTGTTCCGGCAGCTCATCAAGGCGCAGGGTGTGGGACCGAAGCTGGCACTGACCATTATGTCGGGCATGACTGCCCACCAGTTTGTGCAGGCCGTTACCCATGATGATGTCAGCAGTCTGGTCAAATTACCGGGTGTGGGTCGTAAAACGGCAGAACGCCTGGTGGTTGAAATGCGCGACCGGCTGAGTAACTGGGGCTTTGCGACCCCGGCTACCGATGCCGCACCAATTGACTTCGGTGATCTGGATCCGACGGTGCGCAGCAGTTCGCCGCGCGACGATGCCTTAAGTGCGCTGATTGCGCTGGGCTACAAGCCGGCTGTAGCTGAAAAGGCTGTGAATACAGCCCGTAAAGGCCAGCCGGACAGCGTTTCAAGTGAAGAATTAATCAGGCTGGCGCTGCGCGCTATGTAGTGCGCAGATCAATCTCTACGTATTTAAGGTGAGCAACCGAGCCCATGATAGAACCGGATCGCATTAATCAGCCCCAGGCACAGCCCGAAGATGAAGTCATTGATCGCGCGATCCGGCCGAAGACGCTGGCCGACTATACCGGCCAGAAGCACGTGGTCGAACAGATGGGCATTTTTATCCAGGCCGCGCGGCAGCGTAAGGAAGCTCTGGACCATCTGCTGATTTTCGGCCCGCCCGGTTTAGGTAAAACCACCCTCGCCAACATTGTCGCCAATGAACTGAATGTAAATATCCGGCAAACCTCAGGTCCGGTACTGGAAAAAGCCGGTGATCTTGCTGCACTCTTAACCAATCTTGAAGCACATGATGTGCTCTTCATTGATGAGATTCACCGGCTGAGCCCGGTAGTCGAAGAGATCCTGTACCCGGCGATGGAAGATTATCAGCTGGATATCATGATTGGGGAAGGCCCCGCGGCACGCTCGATTAAACTGGATCTGCCGCCCTTTACCTTAATTGGCGCGACCACCCGTGCCGGCGCCTTAACCTCACCGCTGCGCGACCGCTTCGGTATTGTGCAGCGGCTGGAATTTTATAATGTCGAAGAGCTGACCACCATTATCCGCCGCTCCGCCAGCTATCTGAACCTGCAACTGGATCATCAGGGCGCTATCGAAATAGCCCGCCGTTCGCGCGGCACACCACGCATTGCCAACCGGTTATTGCGCCGGGTGCGGGATTTTGCCGAAGTAAAAGGTAATGGCCAGATTGATCAGCCGGTGGCGGCCGCGGCGCTGACTATGGTGGATGTTGACGAAGCTGGCTTTGATTATATGGACCGTAAACTGTTGCTGGCGATTATTGAGAAGTTTCTTGGTGGCCCGGTGGGGCTGGATAATCTGGCGGCAGCGATTGGCGAAGAGAAAGAAACCATTGAGGATGTGCTGGAACCCTACTTAATTCAGCAGGGCTTTTTACAACGTACCCCGCGTGGCCGTATTGCCACCCCGCACGCCTATGCCCATTTTGGTCTGCAGCCGGGCTGACAAGCAGGCAAAAAAAAGCCCGCACAAGGTGCGGGCAAACAGAACAACAAGGAAGTTAAATCCAGGGGAACTACATATAACAGTAAAAGTGACAACCGGTCTCTTCGTATCTGATATGGGGCGTATTATACGGCGGTCGGACCAGCTTTCAACCGAGAAAAATTGTTTTTCGCATTAGTTTAACTAATATCGTGTTGTTACCACTGTTTATAAATTATACAGCGACAAAATGGTAAGACCAAAAAAATCGTTAAAAAACAGCGTTAAGTAAAGAATTGGTAAAATCTGATATATAAATAAAAATCTGGCGTTATTTTAACCAGTAGCGAATAAAGGGACCAGAACATGGATGACAATAAGACATTTGTCTGGCCGGTACGGGTGTATTACGAAGATACAGATGCCGGCGGTATCGTTTATTATGCGAATTATCTCAAATTCCTTGAAAGAGCCCGTACGGAATGGTTACGCTCGCTGGGGATTGAACAGGACACCTGGCTGGCGCACCGGATTGGGTTCGTGGTGCGGCAGGTACAAATGGATTTAATCAGTCCGGCCCGTTTTAATGATGAACTGGCTGTGACTGTTGTGGTCGAAAGGCTGGGGAAAGCCTCGGTAGTTTTTACGCAGTCTGTGCACAATCAGCAGGGTGTGTTGTTATGTCAGGCGCAGATCAAGGCGGCCTGTGTGAATTTAGGACAAGCTGGCAGTGGCGTTCGCGCCGTAGCTATGCCAGCGGAAATTTTTGAGGTGTTAAAAGGTGCAAGCTGATCTGTCGATTACCGCGTTAATTCTCGAAGCCAGTCTGGTGGTCCAGCTGGTGATGCTGCTGCTATTAGCGTTTTCGGTATTTGGCTGGATGATGATATTCCAGCGCCGGAAGATTATTCAGGAAGCCAGCGTGCAGGCGCTGAAATTCGAAGATCGGTTCTGGTCGGGCGTGGATCTGGCGCGGTTGTACCAGGAAATTGGCGCGCGGGCGCAGAACGCCTCAGGCATGGAGAAGCTCTTCTATGCCGGCTTTAAAGAATTTGCCCGGCTACGCAGCAATACCTCGCTGAATCAGCAACAGGTACTGGAAGCCTCTTACCGGGCCATGCGGGTGGTGCATTCACGGCAAATCGACAAGCTGGAAAACAACCTGTCGTTGCTGGCGACCATCGGCTCGATCAGCCCCTACATCGGCCTGTTCGGTACCGTGTGGGGTATCATGAATGCCTTTATCGGCCTGGGCTCGGTGCAACAGGCCACGCTGGCTATGGTGGCTCCGGGTATCGCCGAGGCACTGATTGCCACTGCCATGGGTCTGTTTGCAGCAATTCCGGCGGTGATGGCCTACAACCGCTTTATTACCCGGGTTGAGAAGATAGATAACCAGTATCAGAACTTTATGGATGAATTGTTAGCTATTCTGCAGCGCCAGAGCAGTGCTCCGGCGAAGGAAGGCGCCGCATGATGATGACGATAATGCGTCGCCGGCGGAAGCCGGTGTCCGACATTAACGTGGTTCCTTATATCGACGTGATGCTGGTGCTGTTGATTATTTTTATGGTCACGGCACCTTTGATTACGCAGGGGGTCAAAGTTGAGTTGCCGAAAGCGGCTGCTGAACAGATGGATCCTGATACCAAGCCGCCGCTGGTGGCGTCGGTAAACCGCGATGGCCAGTATTTTCTGAACGAAGCGGACAACCCGACTGAGCCGATGAGCGCTGAGGAGCTGGCGACGCTGGTTGCCGCGCACCGCGAAATGGATCCTGATCGCCAGGTGGTCGTGAACGGCGATGGGGCGGTTTCGTACAACCAGATTGTGCAGTTAATGGTCCTGTTGCAACGTGCCGGAGTACCCTCAGTTGGTTTAATGACGGACTCCTCCGGCATGGAAACGCAGTAAGAGAGGCAACGGGTGAAGATAAAGAACTGGACATGGCCACAGGAACTTACCGTACCACTGTTACTATCGGTGGTATTACACCTGGGTATTGTTGGCTTGTTGCTGGGCGGTCTGAACTTTCAGAAGCCGGCCCCTGATCCCAATGCGGTGATGCAGGTGGATCTGGACGCGGTCGACATGGAAGAGCAGGAAATCGTTGAAGCCGTTGCGGTTGACCAGGCCAAGGTGCAACAGCAGGTTGATCGTATTCAGCAACAACAGCGCGAGCGGGAGCAAGCCGAGCAGCGCCGCATTGCGGAACTGGAGCGGCGGGCCGAAGAAGCACGTAAGCAGCGCGAAGCCGAGCAGCAGCGGCAGCGTGAACTAGCGGCCCAGCAGGAACGCGACCGCCAGCAACTGGCTCAGGAAAAAGCTGAAGCCCAGAAAGTGCGTGAGCAGGAAGAAAAAGCAGCAGCGGCAGCCGCTGAACGCCGCAAGCGTGAAGAAGAAGCTGCCCGTAAAGCCGAGGCTGAGCGCAAAAAAGCGGAAGAAGAAGCACGGCGCCAGGAAGCCGAACGCAAGCAGCGCCAGGAAGAAGCAGCACGAAAGGCAGAGCGTGAGCGGCAAATGCAGGAAGAAATGGCCCGCGAGGCGGCAGAACGTCGCCGCGCGCGACAACAGCAGATGATGGGCGAAATCCAGAAATATAAGAGCCTTATCTCACAAACCATCCAGCGCAACTGGATTGTCGATGAATCCATGCGCGGTAAACAGTGTGAACTGACTATCAGCTTATCACCCAGTGGTTTTGTAAAATCAGTGGATACCGGCACTGGCGACCAACGCGTTTGCCAGTCAGCGCGGGCCGCGGTTCTCAAAGCGGGAACCTTGCCGGTATCGCAGGACCCTGAGGTGTATAAGGAAATGAGTACTATTAAATTAACGGTGGCACCTGAACTGTGATGACTATGATGAAAAAATTAACCGCACTAGCACTTACCGCAGCAGTAGCTTGTGTTCTGTTGCTACGCCCGGCGCACGCCGCCCTGGAAATTGTCATTACCGAAGGGATTGACAGTGCCCGGCCGATCGCCGTGGTGCCGTTCCGCTGGAAGGGTACCGGGCCGGCTCCTGAAGGCTTGACCGATGTGATTGCCGCAGACTTAATGCGTAGTGGCAAATTTAATCCGATTCCGGTGAACGCGATGCCACAACGGCCAGCGATTGCCAGCGAAATCGATTTTCCGCGCTGGGCCAGTTTAGGGGTCGAAGCGATTATCGTGGGAACCATCGAGCCTTACGCCGTGGACCGTTACACAGTGTCGTTTGAGATCGTTGATGTATTGCGCGGCCAGATTACCGGCGGTACCAAGATTCTGCGGGGCGGCGAACTGGTCACGACCCAGGATCATATTCTGGATGCCCGCAGCAGCGTGATTGAAGGCAGCCAGTTCCGCCAGTACGCGCATCGTATTTCGGATGTATTTTATGAAGTGATGACCGGCGAACGGGGTGCCTTTATGACCCGCATCGCCTATGTCACGGTGAACTATGACGAAGACAAGCCCTACCAGCTGGTAGTAGCCGATTATGACGGCTACAATGAGAAGGTATTGTTACGCAGCCCTGAGCCGCTGATGTCGCCATCCTGGTCGCCGGACGGCAACAAGCTGGCTTATGTGAGCTTTGAGAATAAGACGCCGGAAATTTTCGCGCAGGATATCTATACCACCCGCCGCGAGAAGCTGACGTCGTTTCGCGGGATTAACAGCAGCCCGGTGTGGTCACCGGACGGCACACAAATGGCGATGGTGCTGTCGAAAGACGGTAACCCTGAGGTGTATGTGATGGATGTGGGCAGCAAGAGCCTGCGGCGCATTACGGATCATCACGCCATAGATACTGAGCCAAGCTGGTCACCGGACGGTAAAACCTTGATTTTTACCTCAGAAAGGGGTGGCAGACCACAGCTATATAGCGTAAATTTAGGTTCAGGTCAGGTGCGACGGGTGACTTTTGACGGTGAACAGAATCTGGGTGGAACCTATACCCCCGATGGCCGTCAGGTTGTATTGGTAAATCGCACCCAGGGTAATTATCATATAGCGAAGCAGGATTATCCGAGCGGCGCTATGCAGGTACTGACGCAGACGGCACTTGATGAGTCGCCGAGTCTGGCGCCAAATGGCAGTATGGTCATTTACAGTACCACTCATAATAACCAGCAGGTGCTGGCGCTGGTCTCGATAGACGGCCGGTTTAAAGCACGTCTGCCGGCGCGGCAGGGCGAGGTAAAGTCACCGTCCTGGTCACCATTTTTACGTTAGAAAAAGAACACCATCAGTCATTCACTTTTAAAATTAAGGAACGTGAACATGAATACAACTCAACTACTTAAAGGCCTGTTCATTGCGGTGCCGATGCTGACCTTAGCGGCTTGTACGACCAGCCCTGATGCCGATGGTACAGCAGAACAGCAACGTACTCAGGATCAGGCTCAACAGCAACAGCAAGATAGCGGTGTTGATCTTGGTGCAGCTGAACGCCCAAAAACTCCTGAAGAAGTTCGTGAAGCGAAATTCGCTGAACTGCGTCAGCAAAATATTATCTACTTTACTTTTGATGAGTCACGGGTTTTACCTGAATTTGCTGAGCAACTTGAAGCACACGCTGATTTTCTGGTGAAAAACCCGGGCACTAACGTAACCATCGAAGGTCATGCTGATGAACGTGGTACGCCTGAGTACAACATCGCCCTGGGCGAACGTCGTGCTAAAGCGGTTGCGCAGTACCTGCAGAACCTGGGCGTATCCAACAGCCAGATTAACACCGTTTCTTACGGTGAAGAGAAGCCAATGGTGAAGCAATCTACCCCAGCTGCTTACGCGAAAAACCGTCGCGCGGTGCTGGTTTACTAATAAGCTTTTTTAATAACTGGTAAAGCCAATGCAAAAACTTATCGTCGTGTTGGCCTTTCTGATTCCCGGCGTCGTGCTTGCACAGGCGCCGGTTTCCAAGTTAGGCAGTGGCTCTGTGGAAGAGCGCTTGAGTCAGCTTGAACGCGTGATGGATGCACGTAACAGTGCCCAGATGGCGTTGCTGGATCAAATGAACACACTACAGAATGAAGTCGCTGAACTCCGTGGGCGTACTGAAGAGCACGCGCATCAGCTGGAGCAGATTCTGCTGCGTCAGCGGGAAATCTATCAGGAAATAGACCGCCGTCTGGCTGCGCAACCAACAATGCCTACTGTGGCTACTGAAGGGTCGGCAAGTGGCTCGCAGGGTTATTCAACGGATGTCAGTGAAAACGATGCTTATGACCGGGCTATTAAGCTGGTGCTGGAAGACAAGCGTTATGATGCGGCTATTCCGGCTTTTCAGCAATTCCTGGAGCGTTTTCCTGACTCAACCTATGCTGCCAATGCGCACTACTGGTTAGGTCAGTTATTGTTTGCTGACGGCAAATACGATGCGGCAAAGAAAGAATTCAACACCGTGGTCGAGAATTTTCCTGACAGCAATAAGCGTGGCGACTGTCTGCTGAAACTGGGCATTATTGCTCAGCAACAGGACCAGCCGCAGCAAGCGCGTAGCTATTTTCAGAAGGTACTTAACGAGTACTCGGGTTCCACTGAAGCGACTCTGGCCCAGAAGCGGCTGAACGAGTTGTAGAATCGCTGTAGAAAAGCCCGGGCATATGTTCGTTAATTGAGCAAACGCACCGGTTTACTGTAATTTACGGTTGCAACGTGTGGTGATTTAAGTAAACTATGCCGCCGTTGCAGCTGATACTGTTGCAGCAGACAGATTGGGTCGTTAGCTCAGTTGGTAGAGCAGTTGACTTTTAATCAATTGGTCGCAGGTTCGAATCCTGCACGACCCACCAATCTTCTGTCACCGCATTTTTTGTTCGTGGGTCGTTAGCTCAGTTGGTAGAGCAGTTGACTTTTAATCAATTGGTCGCAGGTTCGAATCCTGCACGACCCACCACGATTTCCCTGCTAAGTTCTATCATTCCTGAATTTTCCTGTATAATACCCAGACTATCTCCGTGAATTGACGTGGTATTCATGAACCAAGCAGAATTAATCCAGACCCGGCTGATTGAGAATCTCGATTATTCGTTTCCAGCCAAACCCAAGCCGCTGACCGAAGCCCAACAGGCTGAGTATATTGCCCGCATCAAAGATTTGTTGCGCGAGAAAAACGCGGTGCTGGTGGCGCATTACTATACGGATCCGGAAATTCAGGCGCTGGCTGAAGCCACCGGCGGTAAAGTTTCTGATTCGCTTGAAATGGCCCGCTTTGGCGCCGAACATCCGGCCGAGACGCTGATTGTTGCCGGGGTTAAATTCATGGGCGAGACCGCGAAGATTCTGACCCCCAACAAGCGCGTACTGATGCCAACCCTGGATGCCACCTGCTCGCTGGATATCGGCTGCCCGATTGAAGAGTTCTCGGCGTTCTGTGACGAGTACCCGGATCGCACTGTGGTGGTTTATGCCAACACCTCAGCGGCTGTTAAAGCGCGCGCTGACTGGGTGGTCACTTCGAGTATTGCCCTGGAGCTGGTGGACTATCTGGATGCCAAAGGCGAGAAGATCGTCTGGGGACCAGATAAGCATCTGGGTAATTATATTGCCAAGAAGACCGGCGCCGACATGGTGATGTGGCAGGGTGCCTGTATTGTGCATGATGAATTCAAGACTAAAGCGCTGGAAGATTTAAAAGCGGTGTACCCCGAAGCGGCTATCCTGGTGCACCCGGAATCACCGGAGCAGGTAGTGAACCTGGCGGATGCGGTGGGTTCAACCTCGCAGCTGATCAAAGCCAGCCAGGAACTTCCCAATGAAACCTTCATCGTGGCAACGGATCGCGGTATTTTCTACAAGATGCAGCAACTGTCACCGCACAAGCACTTTATTGAGGCCCCAACGGCCGGTAGCGGCGCTACCTGTCGTAGCTGCGCCCATTGCCCCTGGATGGCAATGAACGGGCTGGCAGCGATTGCTGAGGCGCTGGAAACCGGCGGCCCGAAACACGAAATATTCGTGGATCCGGATCTGGCTAAGCGCGCCCTGAAGCCGCTGAACCGGATGCTAGACTTTAAAGCCTGATCGAAAGGTCGGGTAAATCAGTTCATAACCGGTCGCGCGCAGCCGCTTGTTACTACAACGCTTGCTGCCGCGCGGCCCGACTTCATCGCTGCGGGGCAATTCAGCCGGTTCAATCCCTTCCTGACGGGCAATATAGCTATACACAGTTTCCATCTGTGCTGGCTCGTCATCGGTCACCAGATACAGAGCATCCGGCTCATCCATCTGCGTTAATAAATAAACGATAAAACCGGCGACGTCGTCGGCGTGGATGCGATTGCTCCAGGCTGGGGTAATGGTGGCGTCACGGTTGCGGATCATCTCCCGCAGCCGATCCCGGCCCGGCCCGTAAATGCCCGTACAACGCAATATGGTCGTCGGCGCGTTACAACCGGCAATCGCCTGCTCGGCCTGCAGTAACATCTTGCCGGTATCGCGGTCGGGCTCAGTGGGGCTGTTTTCGTCCACCCATTCGCCATCGCGCTGGCCATACACCCCGGTGCTGGACACATAAAACACCCGCGGCGGCTCAGCCACATCCTTTAATACCTGCTGCAGATGGCGACAGGGGATCACGTAGCCCTTATGGTAGGCTTCTTTGTCACGGCCGTCAGGTGTCATGGTAACCAGCACCGCATCGAAGGGTTCCCGGAGTAATTCGCGCAGGTCCTGCTCATTGGTAGCATCGGCAGTAACCAGTTCAACACCTTCTACCACTTCTTTATCGTCAGGGTGACGACAGGCTCCGACCGCCTGCCAGTTTCTGCGCACCATAAGCCGTGCTACGCGCTGGGCGATATCGCCGTAACCTAATAACAGAATTCGTTTCATGCAACTAACCACACATCAAGGAAAAGCATTAATACCAGCCCGATCATCAAGCCTGCGGTGGCACGTTGATGGTGGCCGCGGCGGTGGGTTTCGGGGATGATTTCGTGACTGATAACAAACAGCATGGCGCCGGCGGCAAACACCAGGCCCCATGGCAGCAGTAAGGCCGATATATTGACAAAGATACCGCCAAACAGGCCACCGACAGGTTCAAATAGGCCGGTTAACGCCGCTACGGTAAAAGATTTTAATTTACTGTAACCCACGCTAAGCAGGCCAACTGCCACCGCCAAGCCTTCCGGCAGGTTTTGCAGGCCGATACCCAGTGCCAGAGCGAATGCGCTTTCGGTTTCGCCACTGCCATAGGCAACGCCCACAGCCATGCCTTCAGGAAAGTTATGAATGGCGATGGCGAATACAAACAACCAGACGCCGGCGATTTTGGCGCTGTCCGGGCCTTCATGGCCGGTAACGAAATGCTTATGGGGGATAAGCCGGTCAAGCGCTGAGATAGCGATAGCGCCAAGCAGGATCCCGATCACGGCGATAGCGCCGGGGATAGGGCCCTCGCCATAGGTTTCGCCGGCAATCGCCAGGGCGGGCACAATCAGCGAGAAAAACGAGGCGGCCAGCATCACTCCGGCGGCGAAGCCAAGCAGGGTATCGTTAAAGCGCTCTGAGGGCTTAGTACCTAACAGAATCGGAAAGGCACCGACAACAGTTAAGGCGCCGGTCAGGGTGCTGGCAATCAGGGCCGTCAGAATTAAATCCACTGCTCAGATCCTCCTTGTTCTGTTAATTATTGTCAGGGCCCATGTCAGGGCTCAGCGGTGTCACCATTGTGGCACCAATTGCCATAATTAAGAAGTCAGTTTCTGCTACCCGCTGCTCTGCACGGGCGGTGAACAGATCGTCGAGAGTTTCCTGAATGCCCTCGGCGGACAGCTGAAAAGTTCCCCAGTGCATGGCCAGGCTCAGGCGGGCATTCAGATCGCGGTGAATCATAACGGCTTCGGCCGGATTGACATGATTCTTGGCCATGAACCAGCGCGGCTGATAGGCGCCGATGGGGATCAGGGCCACATCGATCCGGTCCGCATAATCGCCAATTTCCCTGAACTGCACCGGGTTGTAGCCGGTATCCCCGCCAAACCAGACCGTCCAGTCATCCAGCTCTATAAGCCAGCTGGCCCAAAGGGTTTCGTTACGATCAAACAGGCCCCGCGACGACCAGTGCTGACTGGGCGTGGCGGTATAGCTGGCCGGGCCCAGTTTCAGCTGTTGCCACCAGTCGAGTTCGGTGATCTGACGGGCGTCAATGCCATGATCGACGAACCACTCGCGTAAGCCAAGGGGAACCAGGTATTTAGGGTCTGACCCCAGCTGTTCAATGGTTTTTTCATCCAGGTGGTCGTAGTGGTTATGGCTGATGACGACGACATCGATAGGAGGTAGATCGCTAAGCTCCAGCGGTTTAGGCGTCAGCCGCTGCGGCCCGGCGAAGCTCACCGGAGACGCACGGTCACTGAGGATGGGGTCGGTGAGTATATTCAGCCCCTGATACTGCAGCAAGAAGGTGGCGTGGCCCAGCCAGGTCACCTGGGGCTGGCTGCCGGGCTGCCGGATGGTTGGCAGCTGTGCGGACATAACCGGCACCAGCCAGGCTTCCTCCGCCTGATCGGCCCAGGGATCATCACCGAACCAGCGCATCTTAAGAAAACTGAATACGTTGGCGTCGTGGGGTTCAGAATAAATATTCTGAAAACCGTCTTCGGTATGGTGGGGGGCGCTGACTTCGCGCGGCGCCGAGCTGCAGGCGCACAGCCAGAGTACGGCAAGCAGTAACACCACAGCAGAACTGGCGACGAATCTGAACAAATCTGGCTCCCTTTTTGTAACTTGCCGACTTTTATAAGTATAGTGATATATAAGGTAGAAGGATCGCAATGCGACTTCAATTTTCAACATAACAGGGGACGCAATGACTTCGCGCTATATCTGGCAGTTGCATGAGCTTTTTAAGAAAGTCTGGGTACGGGTGATCAGTTTCACTCTGTTAGCCCTGCTATCGGTGGTGCTTGCCCGTGTTCTGGCCCCCTATCTGCCGGAGGCCGTCGCGCTGCAGATCGGCGAGAAAACCGTCGAGGATATGCTCAGCATATTGACCTCTTCCATGCTCGCGGTCACCACCTTCTCGCTGGCGATTGCCGTATCGGCCTTTGCTGCTGCCACTGAATCAGCCACGCCCCGGGCAACGATTCTGCTGCAGGAGGACAGAACCACCCAGAATGTGCTGGCCACATTCCTCGGCGCTTTCTTGTTCGGCCTGGTGGGGCTGATTGCGCTGCATGCTGAGCTTTATAATGAGGCCGGCAAGGTGGTGGTGTTCCTGTTCACGGCGGCGGTGATCGGGTTGGTGGTGGTGGCGCTGATCCGCTGGATCGGGCACCTGATGGAGTTCGGGCGCATGGGGGATACGCTGGACCGGGTGGAGAAGGCGGCTGCAGCTTCATTAAATGAGCGGCTGGAGAATCCTTTTCTGGGCGGGCGGCCGCTGACCGAACCCGTTCCGGACGACTGTGTTGCGGTGGTTAGTACTGAAACGGGCTACGTTCAGCATATTGATATGCAGGAACTGCAGAAGTGCGCCGATAAGCTGGATACAAAGATTTATGTGCGGTGTCTGCCGGGGACTTTCGTGCACCGTGGTAGGGTTTTACTTTCGGTTGCTGCGGCTGAGGTGAAAGACCAAGCCGCTGACGCCATGCGCCGGGCTGTCACAACCGGCTCGCATCGGACATTTGAAGGCGACCCGCGCTTTGGCCTTATTGTGATGACGGAAATTGCTTCAAAGGCGTTGTCGCCGGCAGTAAATGATCCTGGTACTGCGATTGATGTATTGGGACGGCTGACCCGGATCCTGTCGGACTGGCGTGACCGGCCTGACGCAGAGGTACGTTTTTCACGGCTTATTGTGCCGCCAATCACGGTACAGGATGTGTTCGAGGATGCATTCAGGCCTATAGCCCGCGACGGTGCTGCTTTTGTGGAAGTGCAGATAAGATTGCAGAAGACGCTGGCAGCGCTTGCTGAGGTGGTGCCCGAGGTGTTTACGGTGCCCGCCAGAAAAATGGCACAGGACGCGCTTGAGCGAGCCCGGGCGTCATCGCTGATGGCTGCGGATATGGCGGCGATTCAGGCTGCTTCGGTGAAGCGTGGGGGGTGAGGGATTCATTCGGCCCATCCATGGGCCTCACCCTTCGGGCAGCGCTGGCGCGCTGTGCAAAACGGCTGTCCTGCCGTTTTGTCGAACCTTAGGGTTCTCACCAAAGCCTCCCTGTCCAACAGATACAAAAAAACCGCCACTGGGGCGGTTTTTTTGTATCTGGCGGAGAGAGAGGGATTCGAACCCTCGATACGTTGCCGTATACACACTTTCCAGGCGTGCTCCTTCAGCCACTCGGACACCTCTCCGTAAAACGCGCGCCATCATAGGGAATTACGGCGATTGCGTCAACCGCTTTTGCGGCTTGTTCAAGGACTTAAATGTCGTCGGCAGCGTCATTTTCGGGATGTTTGTTCGGTATGCCCGCCGCCCCTTTCTGCTTTTCGATATCCTTCTGCATTTCCTCATCTTTAATCCAGCTGCGCACATGAATATCGCGCTGCGGGAATGGAATCTGGATATCGTATTCCATCAGCGAGGAGTGAATTTCCCACATAAAGGCGGCGTGTACCGCACCTGGCCGGTTAACCGCTTCTGGTTTGAGCCAGACCACCAGTTCGAAATTCAGGGCGCTGTCGCCAAATTCGTTGAGCCAGACCTGTGGTGGCCGGTGGCTGGTTCCGCTCAGCGTATAAGGTACGCGATCGGCAGCCTCAAGCACGGCCTCGCGGACTTTTTCTTTGTCTGAGCCATAGGCCACGCCAAATTCGACGTGGATGCGACGGTAGGTGTCGCGCATGGTCCAGTTGGTGACACGGCCGTTCACGAACTCGGAGTTGGGCACCACGATATCGATATTATCGTTGGTGGTAATCACGGTGCTACGGATATTGATGGCCTGAACTTCGCCGGTGACGCCGGACTCGAGCTCAACGAAATCACCCACTTTAAGGGTTTTATCAAACAGCAGCATGATGCCGGCGGTGAAGTTGCTGATCAGGTTCTGTAAGCCGAAACCCACACCAATACCCAGGGCACTGGCGAAGATGGCGAATTTGGTCAGATCAATACCTACGGAGGCGACGGCGATTAAGAAACCGATCACCATGATCAGGTAGTGGGTAATGCGTTTGAGCGCATACACCGACGACTGCGTCATGGTGCCGCGGTAATCGGCAAAGCGGCCAAGGGCGTTCTGGATCAGGCGCGACGCGATATAGGTCACGATAACAATGATCAGAAACTTGACGATAGATCCGTAAGTTACCGCGGTTTCACCCGCGCTAAAAAGCTCGGTTTCTAACCAACTGAACGCGGACTTGGCACTTGCCAGTAAATTATTGAGTGTTTCTTCCACGTATTCAGCCCATTTGTGCCTGCAGGTATAGCTCCAGACCTAAACGGTCGATTAACCCCAGTTGCTGACGCAGCCAGTAGGCGTGGTCTTCTTCGGTATCCTGCAGGATGCCGACCAACATGGTGCGGGTTACGTAGTCGCCGGCTTCCTCACAGAAGTCGATCACTTCGCGCAGGGTACGGGCGTTATTGTGTTCCAGCTCGAGATCGTTGCGCAGCATTTGTGGCACTTCGTGCGCAATCTGATGCGGCTCACGGGTATCCATGTCGGGTTGACCGCCTAAAAACAGCATCCGGCGGATCAGCAGATCAGCATGGCCACGCTCGTCGTCGATTTCCTGGTTAATACGGGTATAGAGTTTATCCAGCCCCATGTCTTCGTATTGACGTGAATGCGAGGTGTACTGGTCAATAGAGGTCAGCTCGAATGCCAGTAACCGGTTCAGTTGTTTCACTATTGCCTGGGTATCTAAGCTCATAACTGGATTTACTCCGTCTCGAGTTTGGTTTGCAGGTAAACGTTGTTGCCGAGTTTACTCACGAGTTCAAGCTGGGTTTCCAGCCAGTCGAGGTGTTCTTCCTGGGCGTCCAGGATCGCCGCCAGCTGATTACGGGTTACGTAATCCTGCGCCTTTTCACACTCTTCAATAGCTTCGCGGATAGCGACCACATCGGCGTGCTGAACTTTGTGGTCCAGTTGAAGCATTTCGTGCGGGTCTTCGCCAATGTAGAGTTTGCCCAGATCCTGCAGATTAGGCAGGCCTTCGAGGAATAAAATACGCTCGATAATGACATCGGCGTGTTTCATTTCTTCAATGGATGCCTTGTAGACTTTGGCATTAAGCACATGAAAGGCCCAGTTTTTATACATGCGGGCATGCAGAAAATACTGGTTAATGGCGGTGAGCTTGCGGGTGAGGATGCGGTTCAGTTCCTGCAGAACTTTAGCATTACCTTTCATCAGAGCTACTCCTTAAGCGGGTACGTCAAAATCGTAGCTTAAGTGTAGCACACCGTGGTTGGCAACATACTTTGCTCGGCAAAGCGGGCATTACGTTTCTGGACAGCTTCGCTGAGGACTTCTTTAGCGCACTGTTTACAGCATCCACACTGGGACGCTACGCCATATTCCTGGCGGAGTTCACGCATCGAACTGAGACCATTATCGACAGCGCGTCGAATGGTGTGATCAGTTACGCTTTTGCATAAACAAACGTACATGGGCTGGCTCCATTAGTTAGTATAAAAATACTAACGCAAATGCGAACGATTTGCAATAGCATGCAGCCGGTTTAAATTGATATGATAATCAGGATGATATGCAGCGCCACGGCAGTGAAGGTTAACCGGCTACGCAGTTCGAGATACCACAGCAGGTGGCCCAGGTGACGTTTCTCATAATTCAGCCAGAACAAATGCATGAGCGCGAGAATGCTCAGGATCACCAGTTCAGACAGCCAGTAGCTAAGCACTAACGCGGTAAAGCCAATTAATGCCGGCACCACGCCCCAGCCGAGCCGGCGGGATTCGGCTTCGCCGGTGCGCATGGCCATGCCCCAGTGTACACCGCCCAAAAAGCCGAGAATGATGGCGCTGTACTGAATAAACAGGGTGATAGCCTGCTCGCCGTAAATATCCAGCAAGCCGCCCATGGCCAGTGCCAGAAAAGGTAACAGGCCAAGGTAGCCAAGGCGTTGAGCGCTATGCTGTGAATTCAGGTTCATTGCAGAAATCCGGTCCGTAACAGATAAATCGTGTAGCCAATATAGCACAATATAAAGATGGCACCGTGGACCCGGTTGATGCGGTTCGGCCGGCCGCGGCGGAAGCCGAATATGGCCAGCAGTACGGTTAATATGGCGATCGCGATCCAGTCGCGGTAAAGCACCAGCGGCTCCAGCGGGATGGGGTTGATGACGCCGGCCAGGCCGACTACCGCCAGGGTATTGAACATATTGGAGCCGATGACGTTACCTATGGCCAGGTCATGTTCGTTTTTACGCACTGCAGCGATAGCCGAAGCCAGTTCCGGTAACGAGGTCCCTACTGCCACCACGGTAAGGCCGATAACCAAATCACTGACGCCAAGCGCGGTCGCGATATCAACCGCGCCCCACACCAGCATGCGTGAACTGATCACCAGCAATATCAGGCCGATGAGCAGCCAGATAATGGCGCGTTTGAGCGGCATGGCATGAGCTTTGAGCTCAACGTCTACTTCCACCGTCATCACATCGGTCTGGCCACGCATGCCCTGATAAATGCTCCAGCCGAAGTACGTAGCAAAGACAGCCAGCAGGAACCAGGCCTCGAGCGTCGTGATTTGAAAATCCAGCAGCGGGAACATGGCAACAAAAGTAACCATGAGCAGTAACGGCATTTCACGTTTGAGCACCTGGCTGCTGACGGCAATAGGTGCCAGCACGGCGGTTAAGCCCAGCACCAACGCGATATTGGTAATATTGGAACCATAGGCGTTACCTAGGGCCAGCGCCGGATTGCCCTGCACCGAGGCCAATACCGATACTACCAACTCAGGCGCTGAGGTACCGAAGCCGATAATCAGCATGCCGATAAGCAGGGGCGGCATGCCCAGATGCCCCGCGGTAGCAGCGGCGCCGTCGATAAAACGGTCGGCGCTCCAGACTAACAGGATAAGACCAAACACGATTGCCACTACTGGAAGCAACATAAAAGCCCTTGATACGGTTGTGAAAAACTGTGGCTGCTATTTTAGCGCTAAATGCTTTCACTTGTGAACCGCGGCTTTTCGGGGCTAGACTAGAGACAAACCGGAAACAGGATAATTAGTATGACAGCCAGTCAGTTAAGCGACGATTTTATTATCGACAAATGGAACTTCAGCGCGCATCCGGCCCGTAAGATTACCGAAGGCGAGCATGAAGCACAGCAAAGCTGGTTTCATTTCCAGCGGGATTTGCCCGGTATTGACGACTGGTTGCGGCAGTCGCACATTCCCGAACCCTTAATTGACGCTGTGCTGGCAGAAGACACCCGGCCGCGGTTTGAGCGGATGGAAGATGGTTTTCTGCTGATCCTGCGGGGAGTTAACCTGGGGGAGGGCGCCCGGCCTGAAGATATGATCAGCATCCGGATCCTCTATTACAAAGGAAATCTGTACAGTTTCCGGCGGCGTCCTATCCGTTCGATCCAGATCATCCGCGAGAAGCTGAAGCAGGGTACCGGACCCGAAAGCCTGCACGATTTTCTGGTGATGCTGATTGAGGAAATGAACAATCGCCTGGAAGAACTGATGGCAACCATTGAAGATCAGATGGAAGCACTGGAAGACGATGAAAAAGGTGTTACTGCTGATCGTCAGCGGGAACTGACGGTACTGCACCGGCGTCTGTTGCGCCTGACCCGCTTCGTGCGGCCTCAGCTTACCGCGCTGGAGCGGTTGTCGGCGGAAAGCCACCGCTGGCTGGATCCGGAGTTGGTGCAATGGCTGACCAACGAGCGGGACACGGCGCATCGTGTACTTGAGTCGCTGGAGATGCTGCTGGAGCAGGTCTGGATGCTGCGCGAACATCTGCAGCAGGAAGTGGCTGAGAAAATGAACCGCAATACTTACTGGTTATCTATGGTGGCGGGGATTTTTCTGCCGATCACCTTTTTATCCGGTGTATTCGGGATCAATATCGGGGGCATGCCGGGGGTTGATAATGACAATGCCTTCTGGATTTTTTCCGGGGTAATGGTGGTGATTGCGTTTTGCGAGTTTCTGCTGTTACGCCGACTGCGCTTCTGGTAACAGCATCGGCTTGTCAGTCGGAGGCTGTTGTTCCAGCCCCGGCAGCTCGCAGTGATCTGAGGCAAATACCACCAGGTGGTCGAACTCAGGACGCAGGCCGATGGTGGCGCCTACTTCCAGCTGTTCATGGGAGGGGCTTAAGGTTAATACCTCAATACCGCTGGGTAGTTCGACGGTATAGAGGTTAAAGGCGCCACGGAAACCGCGTGACTTGATCCGGCCTTTTAAGGTCGCCTGCGCGTCGGGGACGATGTCGTCCGGGCGGACCAGAAAACTCACCGGTGTGCCTGGCGCGATATGTTCCAGGCTCTGGTGTTGAAGCATTCCCAACGGTGATGCCAGCGATCCTTTCGCGTTAATTGTGCCCTGCAACAACACGCCATGGCCGATAAAATCAGCGACCAGTTGATGGCGCGGCGTGTGATAGAGCTGGTAAGGCGTTTCCCACTGCAATAACTCACCCTGATACATCACCCCGGCTTTATCGGCCATGGCAAAGGCTTCCTGCTGGTCATGCGTAACCAGCAGGGCGGTAATTTGCTCCTGTTTGAGCAATTGGCGGACTTCGATGGCCAGTTTTTCGCGCAGTTCGGCATCCAGGCTGGAGAAAGGCTCATCCAGCAATAGCAGGCGTGGTTTGGGGGCCAGTGCGCGGGCCAGTGCAACCCGTTGTTGCTGACCGCCAGATAGTTCATGGGGATAGCGCTTCTGGTAGCCAGGCAGGCCAATTCGCTCGAGTAGCTCAGCTACGCGCTGCTGTTTTTCGCTGGCGCGGGTTTTGCGCATCCCGAAACTGATATTTTCAGCTACCGTAAGATGCGGGAACAGGGCGATATCCTGAAAGACCATACCCACGCCGCGTTGTTCGGCGGGGATTTGTTTACCGGCGGCTGACATTTCAATGTTATCAATGCTGATGCGACCGTCCTGGATGGCCTGAAAGCCGGCGATGCTGCGCAACAAGGTGGTTTTACCGCAACCGCTGGGGCCCAGCAGACAGCCGATTTCACCCGCAGCGAGGCGCAGGCTGACGCTCTGCACTATAGGCTGTACGCCAAAGCTGACCTGGATGTTCTCAAGCTGTAACAGGGACAAAGTCTTGCTCCTTCAGTGCCGATTTCTGGGATTTTAGCATGGCCCGGGACAATAAAATAACGGGAATTAAGCCAACCATGACCATCATCAAAGCGGGCGGGCCGGCATCGGCCAGGCGCTCGTCGCCGGCCATTTCATAGGCGCGTACCGCCAGCGTATTAAAGTCGAATGGGCGCAGTACCAGTGTGGCCGGCAGTTCTTTGAGTACGTCGACGCCAACCAGCAGCAGCGCGGTGATGACACTGGGCCGCAATAAAGGTAAATGGATCCGGGCGAGCACCTGTAGTGGCGAATAGCCGTGGATGCGGGCCGCTTCGTCCATGCTGGGCCGGATTTCGGTTAGCCCGGCGTTGATGGTTTGCAGCGAGACGCTTAAAAAACGCACCGTGTAGGCAAACAGCAGGGCAAAAAGGGTACCGGATAGCAGCAGCCCGGGATTGTAATCAAACCAGGCTTTGCTGAGGTTGATAATCCAGCTGTCGAGCTGGCTTAGCGGCAGCATCAGGCCAACGGCGATAACCAGGCCGGGAATGGCATAACCAAGCCCGGCAAAGCCGACGCTGAGCCTGACCAGTGGTGTCGGGATTTGCCGCCGGCCGTAGGCCAGCCAGAGTGCCAGAATGACAACAATCAGTGCCGCGGTAAGCGCCAGGCCAAAGCTATTGAAGGCGAGCTGCCAGAACTCCGGCTGGGTCCACACCTGCCAGCGATCCAGTGACCAGCTGGCCAGTTGCAGGGCGGGCAGAATAAAGCCGGCGACCAGCGGCAGCCAGCAGATGGCACTGGCGGCCCAGGCGCGCCAACCACGCAATGCAAAAGGCAGGGCCGAGCGGCTGCGGGGCTGATCATAGCGCGCCTGACTGCGTGACCAGCGTTCTATCAGAATTAAGGCAATCACCGCCACCAGCAGCATGCCAGCCAGTTGCAGCGCGCCGGCGAGGTCGCCTAGGCCATACCAGGTGCGGAAAATGCCGGTGGTGAAGGTGGTCACGCCGAAGTATTGTACGGTGCCGTAATCGGCCAGGGTTTCCATCAGCGCCAGCGTGGTGCCGGTAACAATGGCCGGGCGCGCCAGTGGCAGTGCCAGGCGCAGAAAACAGGCCCAGGGGCTCAGGCCAAGGCTGCGGCCGGCTTCAATGGTGGTGGCTGACTGCTGCAGGAAGGTCGCGCGGGTGATCAGATAGACATAAGGAAACAGCACCAGACTGAGTACCAGAATGGCGCCACCCAGGCTGCGAATTTCCGGGAACCAGTAGTCGCCGTAGCCCCAGCCGGTCATCTCACGCAGGGCGCGTTGTACGGGGCCACTGAAATCCAGCATGCCGGTATAGGTATAGGCAGTAATATAGGCGGGCATGGCCAGCGGCAATAACAGTGCCCAGCTCAGAATACGCTGGCCGGGAAAACGGCAACAGGTGGTCAGCCAGGCGGTGCTGACACCGATGAGAATGACGCCGAAAGCGACCCCGAACATCAGCCACAGCGAATGGCGGATATATTCAGGAACAACGGTTTGCCAGAGATGGCTGAGGGTGCTGGTATCGCCGGTGCCGAGTAGTTGCAGGCCAACCCAGCAAATAACGAATAACGGCAGCCCCAGCAGGGCTGCCGTCAGTACTAAGGAACCTTGTCGCCAAGGGGATTGCATTAACGCCAGCCGGCCCGGTTCATCAGTTTAACGGCTTCTGTGTTGTTTTCGCCAAGGTGTTTCATGGGCAGTTTGTCCATTTTGAATTCACCCCAGTTCTGCAGGCGCTCGCTCCACTGGACGCCAGGAACGGCCGGATATTCGTTGTTAGTTTTGGCGTACCATTGCTGGGCTTCTTCCGACAGCAGGAACTCAACCAGTTGCCGGGCCGGTTCCACATTTTTGGCATATTTGGTGAGGCCAATACCTGACACGTTGACGTGGGTGCCAAAGCTATCCTGATTTGGCCAGAAGATGGCAACCTGTTCTGCCGCGGTGCGCTCCTGCACGTTGTCGCTGCCTTCCATAAGGCCCAGGTAGTAAGTATTCGCTACCGCCAGATCACAGACGCCGGCTGCGACAGCCTTGATTTGATCACGGTCACCGCCGACCGGGGAGCGGGCAAAGTTTTCAACCAGGCCATTGGCCCAGGTTTCAGTTTTTTCGACGCCCCAGTGTTCGATCAGGGCCGCAACCAGCGACTGGTTATAGATATTATCTGACGAGCGGATACAGACTTCGTTGTCCCAGCGCGGATCAGCTAAATCGCCGTAGCCGCTTAGTTGGCTTGGGTCGACCCGATCCGGTGCATAAAAAATGGGGCGTGCCCGCAGGCTCAAGGCAACCCACTCACCGTCAGCGCCTTGCCATTGCTCAGGGACTGCTGCCAGGGCATCAGCCGAACCTAACGGCTGGAAGGCACCGGCTTCAGAGGCGCGGTACAGGTTACCGGCATCAACGGTTAAGAATAAATCAGCCGGGGTATTTTCACCTTCGCTGGTCAGTCGGGCCAGCAGGGCATCACCACTGCCGGTCAGCAGGCGCACCTGAATACCGGTGTCGGCAGTAAACTGATCCAGCAGCGGCTTAATCAGCGCTTCTTTGCGCGCAGAATAGACATTCACCTGAGCGGCGCTTACCGCTGTAGTGAACGAAGCCAGAATAAGAGTACTTAATACAAGTAATTTACGCATGATAAAACAACCTCTGGTTGGCGGATGTTTGGATGCACCTAGTTTGGCTCAAATGAGAATCGTTATCAATAGGACTACCACTATTTCCTTAGAAAAATTAGACCTTTTGGGTAATTCTGGTCTAGGTTTAAGGGCCTACAAAAATAACGGGAGTGTGCTAACTCTATGTCTAATCTGTCGATAATGGCGCTCATCGGGGTAATGTCCATACTTTGTCAGTGGGCTGCCTGGCGGTTGCGGATCCCGGCGATTCTGCCGCTGATCCTGGTTGGTCTGGCACTGGGGCCCGGGCTTGGCGTATTGCAGCCTGACGCGGTATTTGGCGATATTCTGTTTCCGTTTATTTCGTTATCGGTGGCAATTATCCTGTTTGAAGGGTCGCTGACACTACGTTTCAGTGAAATTCGTGAACATGGCCGGATGGTGACCCACTTGCTCAGTATCGGCGTGTTGATCACCTGGGTTGGATCGGCCGCCGCGGCGCTTTATTTCATCGGCTTTAGTATCCAGCTGGCCGCTTTATTTGGCGCCCTGATCGTGGTGACCGGCCCGACGGTGGTGAAACCTATGTTGCGCTCGGTGCGGCCGACCACGAAGCTGTCGAATATTTTGCGTTGGGAAGGGATTCTGATTGATCCCATTGGCGCGGTGCTGGCGGTACTGGTGTTTGAATTCATTCTGGCATCGACGCAGGCCGAAGGCTGGCTCACTTCGCTGCAGGCATTCGGTCTGACGGTGCTGATTGGTTTTATCTTAGGCTATATCGCCGCGGTATTGCTGGCGCGTGCCTTTAAAAAAGGCTGGTTTCCCCGTTATCTGCAGAGCGTTGCCACACTGACCATAGTGATTGGCATCTTTGCGTTGTCCAATGCCATCCAGCATGAGTCGGGGCTGCTGACGGTTACTGTGATGGGTATCGTGATGGGTAACATCAAAGGACTGGAACTGGATGAGATCCTGGAATTTAAAGAAACCCTGAGCGTACTGCTGATATCCGCACTCTTTATTATTCTGGCATCGCGAATTGATGCCGAGCAGTTTTTCGCGCTGGGCTGGCCTACGGCATTCCTGCTGGCGACCGTCATTTTCGTGGTGCGACCGGTTAGTGTCTGGTTGTCTGCGATCGGCACCACACTGAATTTCAAAGAAAAATTACTTGTCTCCTGGATTGCGCCGCGCGGTATCGTTGCGGCAGCTATTTCGGCTCTGTTTGCATTAAAACTGCAGCAGGCTGGTTGGGAAGAAGCCGGGATTCTGGTACCGCTGGTGTTTGCGGTGATACTGAGCACCGTGGTGGTGCAGAGCCTGACCGCCAAGCCGCTGGCACAGGCGCTGAAATTGCGTGAACCGCCGGCACTGGGTTTTTTGATTTTCGGCGCCAACCCGGCCGCGCGGAACATCGCCAAAGCCTTGCAGGAGCAAGATATTAAGGTAATGGTGGCGGATACCAACTGGGAGCATATTGCGCAGGCGCGGATGGAAAACCTGCCGGCTTATTTTGGCAATCCAACATCCAAGCATGCGGAAGAGAATATGGATCTGACCGGCATCGGGCGGGCGTTGATTATTTCGCCTTATCGCCAGCTGAATCCGGTAGTGGCACTGCATTTTCTCGACCTGTTCGGCCGCAATAAAGTATTTGGCCTGGAAACCACTGAACATGACGCGCCAAAACGCCATCAGTTGCCGGAGAACTACCGTAACCGCCTGAAACTGTTCGGCAAAGGAATTTCATTTTCGAAACTCGCCAGTCTGACGTTTCAGGGGGCGCAGGTTAAAACCACGGCGCTGACCGAATCCTTTACCTATCAGGATTATCAGGAGCGCCATGAAAACCGCGCAACGCCCCTGTTTGCGATAGATAACCAGGATTTTTGCCGGGTGTTTACGGGGGATCAGAAATTTGAACCTCAGCCTGGCTGGCAACTGATTGCTCTGGTAACCGGGGAGGATACAAATGTCTCAGAAGATACCGAGTCAGCAAAAAATAGCGAAGGAAATTAACCAGTTGCGATTATGTGTTAAAAATGTAATTGAACTATTAAATTTATTGTTATAGATTGGTTGCCATGGAGTCTGAAGTTGAATCAGGGACTTGACCAGCTTCACTTGAACACGGATGTTCCTCTCCCTCTCTTTTACCGAACCGCTTACGAATCTTCGCCCTTGTGATATGCTTTACCTTCCATGAACTGAACTTTCGGATACTAACAGCCAATGCAAATTCGTCTTGTACTGGTGCTGCTCAGTCTGCTGGGCCTGGCGGCTTGTCAGCCAGCTGCCGAATCTGAGTCAGAACAGCCGGCGCTGGAAGCCGTGCGGCAGGTTGATATCTCAACGCTGCCAAATGACCAGTGGGAATTATCCAGTGGCGTACTGCAACTGAGCTTTTGTCGCGACCGTATCAATGATGCCTTGCTCGCCGAGCGGGAAGAACTGCGCCGTTGGCGACTGGTTGGTGAAATCAGTGCCATGCCATCCAGACGCGTCGAGGGGCTGGAGATTCTGGCCGATTTCTACCAGGACTATGACGTGATGCTGTGGCAACAGTCCGGCAATGTCAGTTCACAGTTTTACCGGGTCGCCGTGCCTGCAGGTCAGAACGGCGGCAATGTATTTAACGCGCTGGCCCGGATCGGCCGCGATCGGCGCGTATGTTACAGCGCACTGGAACAGAACTAATGACGACAAATCTGACAACCTCCATCCTGAACAAACTCCGTGAAGAGCTCAAACCAGAGCATCTTGAAGTAATGAATGAGAGCCATATGCATGGCACCCAAAGCGACGATTCACACTTCAAAGTTGTGGCGGTAAGTGCCCAGTTTGAATCGCTACGCCTGCTGCAACGGCATCGGCTGGTGAACAAAATTCTGGCCGATGAACTGGCTGGGCCGGTGCATGCGCTGTCGCTGCATCTGTATACTCCCTCCGAATGGGAGCAGTCCGCAGTGCCGGAATCGCCGGCCTGCCGTGGTGGCAGTAAGCAGGAATCAAGCTAAACTACTCTGATGTGTTTTCGTCGGGGCCTCAGTTACACTTAAGTTACTATTTCCCTCAGGGCTACAGACAGGATTCTTTATTATGGTAATTCACCCGAAAATCCGTGGTTTTATTTGTACTAATGCACACCCGGTAGGCTGTGCAGTCCACGTGCAGCAACAAATTGATTATATCCGTAAGCAACCAGCGCTGGATGATGCCCCCAAGCGGGTACTGGTGATTGGCAGCTCGACCGGTTACGGCCTGGCTTCACGTATTACTGCAGCCTTTGGCGGCGGCGCTAAGACACTCGGTGTCTGTTTTGAAAAAGAACCGACGGAAAAGCGCACCGGCACCGCCGGCTGGTACAACACCGCGGCTTTTCATGAAGCCGCAGAAAAAGAGGGGCTTTATGCCCACACCATCAATGGTGATGCTTTCTCTGATGAGATAAAAGAAGCCACTATTGAGCGTATCAAAGAGGATTTGGGCAAGGTTGATCTGGTGATTTACAGTCTGGCTTCGCCTAAGCGTAAAGATCCGGTAACTGGTGAAGTCTACAGTTCAACCTTAAAGCCGGTTGGCCAGGCATATACCACGAAAACCTATGATACCGACCGGGATGAGGTGAAAGAGATCTCACTGGAGCCTGCTACTGACGATGAAATTCAGAATACCGTAAAAGTCATGGGCGGCGAAGACTGGGAACTTTGGATCGCAGCGCTTCATGATGCCGGCGTGCTGGCCGAGAACTGTAAAACCACTGCCTATACTTATATAGGTAAGCAGCTGACCTGGCCAATTTACGGGCATGCCACTATTGGCCGTGCCAAAGAAGACCTGGATCGGGCTGCCGCGGCGCTGCGCGCCCGCTATTCGGATCTCAATCTGGAAGCTTATGTGTCCTCACTGAAAGCGCTGGTAACCCAGGCCAGTTCAGCGATTCCGGTGATGCCGCTGTATATCTCACTGATTTACGGTGTGATGAAAGAAGAGGGCACCCATGAAGGCTGTATTGAACAGATTTATCGCCTCTTTACTGAAGGCCTTTATGCTGAAGATCCTGAACTGGACGAAGCAGGCCGGCTGCGGATGGACGCCAAAGAAACCAATGAAGCCACCCAGGCTAAAGTCACCGCACTGTGGAATCAGATCACCCAGGATAACTTTCACGAACTGGCCGACTATGAAGGCTACCACGCGGACTTTCTGAAGCTGTTCGGATTTGGCCTTGACGAGGTGGACTACGATGCCGACGTTGATCCTGATGTTCGCTGGTAACCCCAATTTTGGCAGGTAAATTTTGTACCGCGCGAGGTGGTAACGCGCGGTATAAAAATGCTAAAATGCCGGCCCTAGTCGTACACAAACAGAATTTCTTTTTGATTTATCAGGTTTCAGCACGTTATTTGAGTTGATTGATACTGTTGCTGAAAAGAGATTAATCTTCCCTAACGAGTAGTGCAAACGCGTATGATAACGATCAAGAAAGGGCTGGATATTCCGATTAAAGGAGCTCCCCAGCAAACTATCGAAGATGGCCCGTCCATCACCACCGTTGCTGTCCTGGGTGAAGAGTATATTGGCATGCGTCCGACGATGCATGTGAAGGCCGACGATCGCGTCAAAAAAGGCCAGGTACTTTTCGAAGACAAGAAAAACCCCGGGGTTAAATTCACTGCACCTGCCGCTGGTGTTGTCAAAGACATAGTGCGTGGCGCGCAGCGGGTTTTGCAGGCCGTTGTTATCGAAGTTGATGGTGACGAGCAGGAAACCTTTGAATCTTACGACAGCGCTAAGCTGGCCGATCTCGATCGCGACAAAGTGGTTGAGCAGCTGAACAATTCCGGACAATGGGTTGCTCTGCGTCGTCGTCCATACAGCCGTTCGCCTCAGCTCGAAGATAAGCCGGAAGCGATTTTTGTCACCGTGATGGATACCAATCCGCTGGCTGGCAATCCGCTTCCTGTTATCGAAGAAAATAAGCAGGCCTTCATTGATGGTCTGAAGGTGCTGACCAACCTGACTGAAGGCAAGGTATTTGTGACCAAGGCAGGTGATGCCGAAATCGATACCGGCGATGCCAGGGTTCAGGTTGAGAGCTTCTCTGGTCCGCACCCTGCTGGCCTGGTCGGCACTCATATCCACTTCCTGCAGCCAGTCAACTTTGAAAAACAGGTGTGGCACATCGGTTATCAGGACGTCATCACCTACGGTAAATTATTTACTACCGGCGAAATCTTCACTGACCGGGTAGTCGCTCTGGGTGGCCCTGGCGTGAAGAATCCGCGTTTACTGCGCACCCGGATGGGCGCCAGTCTGACCGACCTGACCAAAGACGAGCTGGTGAACGATCAGCAGCGTATTATTTCTGGTTCGGTACTGAACGGTCATACCGTTGATGATGCCCACCAATGGCTGGGTCGTTTCCATAATCAGGTGAGCGTGTTGCCGGAAGGGAACGAAAAAGAGTTCCTTGGCTGGCTGAAACCTGGCGTGAAACAACACTCAGTTACCCGTACCTTTGCCGGCCATATCGTGGGCGGCAATGAGTTTAAGATGACTACCTCCACCAATGGATCAACCCGGGCCATGGTACCAATCGGCAACTATGAGCGGGTTATGCCGTTAGATATCCTGCCGACTATTCTGTTACGTGACATTCTGTCCGGTGATATGGAGCAAGCCCGCAAATTGGGCGTGCTGGAACTGGACGAAGAAGACCTGGCGCTTTGCACCTATGTTTGCCCCGGCAAATACGAGTACGGCCCGGAACTGCGTAATATGTTGACCACGATTGAGAAAGAGGGCTGATCATGGGCTTAAAAAATTATATTGAGCGGATTGAGCCGGACTTTGAGAAAGGGGGCAAATACGAGAAGTGGTATCCACTGTATGAAGCGGTGGCGACTATTCTGTATACCCCGGGCAAAGTCACCAAAGGCCCTACGCACGTAAAAGATAACGTTGATTTAAAACGCATCATGATCCTGGTCTGGCTGATGACATTCCCGGCGATGTTCTGGGGTATGTATAACGTTGGTAACCAGGCGGCGATGGCGCTGGCAAATGGCTACGAATTATCCGGTGCCTGGCAGGTTGGCCTGTTCCATCTGTTAGGTGGTGATTTCGCTGATGCCGGCTGGGGCACCAAGATGTGGTACGGCGCCTGCTGGTTCCTGCCAATCTATGCGGTGACCTTTATTGTCGGCGGCTTCTGGGAAGTGGTCTTTGCCAGTGTCCGTAAACACGAAGTAAACGAAGGTTTCTTTGTTACCTCGGTACTTTTTGCCCTGATTCTGCCAGCGACTATTCCGTTATGGCAGGTGGCACTGGGTATTTCGTTCGGTGTGGTCATCGGTAAAGAAGTATTTGGCGGTACTGGCCGTAACTTCCTTAACCCGGCACTGACTGGTAGGGCGTTCCTGTACTTTGCGTTCCCGGCACAGATTTCGGGTAACCAGGTATGGACAGCGGTCGATGGCTTCTCGGGCGCAACGTTGCTCGGGCAGGCAGCCAATGGCGTAAACTTCTACGGCGATATGCAACTGTGGTGGGATGCCTTCCTGGGTAACATTCAGGGTTCTGTCGGCGAAGTATCTACCCTGCTGATTCTGGCTGGCGGTCTGGCACTGATTTATTTCCGCATCGCGTCCTGGCTAATCGTCAGCGGTGTGTTCGTGGGTATGGTAGCACTGGCCTATCTGTTTAACTTTGTCGGCAGCGATACCAATGTACTCTTTGCTATGCCCTGGTACTGGCATCTGGTTACCGGTGGTTTCGCCTTTGCGATGATGTTTATGGCGACAGATCCGGTTTCAGCATCTTTCACCTCGAAGGCGAAATTTGCTTACGGCTTTTTGATCGGTGCTCTGACGGTGCTGATTCGCGTGGTAAACCCGGCATATCCGGAAGGCATTATGTTGGCGATTCTGTTTGCTAACGTATTCGCCCCTCTGTTTGACCACTTTGTAGTACAGGCGAACATAAAGCGGAGGCTGGCACGTCATGGCTAGTAACAATGATTCTCTGAAAAAGACGCTGATCGTTATCATCTCACTCTGCTTAGTGTGTGCGGTAATCGTATCAGGGGCGGCAGTGGGCTTGAAACCACTGCAGAAACAAAACGCGGCGCTGGATATGCAGCGCAACGTATTGGATTCAGCAGGTCTGCTGGAGCCGGGTACTGATGTGGTGGCGCTATTTGAAGAGCGGGTGGAAACCAAGCTGATCAATCTGAAGACGCTGGAAGTTGTCGAAGGCCGGGACGTGGTGGCTTTTGATCCTATCGCCGCGGCGCGGGATCCTGAGCTCAGCACTAATCTGAGCAAAGAAAACGATCCAGCCGGTATTGGTCGTCGTGAGGACATCACCAAGGTTTACTTCATCAACGATGAAGAAGGTAACCTGGAAACTCTGGTGCTGCATATCCGTGGCTACGGCCTCTGGGGTACCATGTTTGGCCTGATCGCCTTGCAGCCTGACCTGAATACCGTACGCGGCATTAACTTTTACGAGCACTCTGAAACTCCTGGTTTAGGTGGTGAAATCACCAATCCGCGCTGGGTTCAGACCTGGCAAGGCAAGGAAATCTACGGCGACGAACTGGAAAACGTACAAATTGACGTGACCAAGAATGTTACCGATGAAACTCATGATATTGACGCGCTCTCTGGTGCAACCTTGACCAGTAACGGCGTCGAGTATCTGATTGAGTTCTGGTTCGGTGAAAACGGCTACGGCCCGCTGTTAGAAAAAATTCGTAAGGGGGAGCTGACCAATGGTTAGTGCAAAGGAGATAAAAGAAGTCCTGTTTGGACCGATTTTCGCGAACAACCCGATTGCGCTGCAGATTCTCGGAATCTGCTCGGCGCTGGCGGTAACGTCGAAGATGGAAAACACCGTGGTTATGTGTATTGCACTGACCCTGGTAACGGCCTTCTCGAACTTTTTCATTTCGCTTATCCGCAATCACATTCCCTCGAATGTGCGGATTATCGTGCAAATGACCATTATCGCCAGTCTGGTTATCGTGGTTGATGAGGTGCTTCGTGCATACGCCTACAGCATCGCTAAGGAACTGTCGGTATTCGTTGGCCTGATTATCACCAACTGTATCGTTATGGGCCGCGCTGAAGCTTACGCCATGAAGAGCCCACCAGGGATGTCATTCCTGGACGGTATTGGTAACGGTCTGGGCTACTCGGTGGTGCTGCTGGTTGTTGGTTTTATTCGTGAACTCTTTGGTTCAGGTAGCCTGTTTGGTTACCAGATTCTGCAACTGGCCTCTGAAGGCGGCTGGTATCAGCCAATCGGCCTGTTAGTGTTACCACCAAGCGCGTTCTTTATTATCGGCGGCTTTATCTGGGTACTGCGTACCTACCGTCCGGAACAAGTCGAGCCGAAGGATTAAGGAGCAGACCATGGAAGCCTATATTAGTTTATTTGTAAAAGCGGTCTTTGTAGAAAACCTGGCGCTGTCATTCTTCCTCGGAATGTGTACCTTCCTGGCGGTGTCCAAGAAAGTATCTACCGCTTTTGGTTTGGGTGTTGCCGTTATCGTGGTATTGGGTTTATCGGTACCGGTAAATAACGTCATTTATCACAATCTGCTGGCGCCGGGTGCGCTGGCATGGGCCGGTTTCCCGGATGCGGACCTGAGCTTTCTGCGCTTTGTCACCTTTATCGGTGTTATTGCAGCACTGGTTCAGATTCTGGAAATGACCTTAGATAAATACGTTCCTACGCTGTATAACGCGCTGGGGATTTTCCTTCCCCTGATCACAGTAAACTGTGCAATCTTTGGTGGCGTTGCCTTCATGGTTGAGCGTGATTATAACTTCACTGAAAGTGTGGTCTTCGGTATTGGTAGCGGTGTGGGCTGGGCGCTGGCGATTGTCGCGCTGGCAGCGGTGCGTGAAAAACTGAAGTATGCGGACGTTCCGGATGGATTACGTGGTCTGGGTATCACGTTTATTTCCACGGGTCTCATTGGATTGGGCTTTATGTCGTTCTCCGGCGTATCGCTTTAAGCACCGGTAACGGTAGTAACGGGTTAACGAGAGGTACAGTCGATGCAAGAGATTATTCTCGGCGTAGGCACATTCACCTTTATAGTGCTGGTTTTGGTGGCGATCATTATGTTCGCCAAATCAAAACTGGTTCCTCAGGGCGATGTTCAGATTACGGTTAATGAAGACGAAGATAACAAAATCACCACCCAGCCTGGAACCAAGCTGCTGGGCGCGCTGGCAAATGCGGGCATTTACGTGTCTTCAGCCTGTGGTGGTGGCGGTTCATGTGGTCAGTGTACGGTAAAGGTTAAAGAAGGCGGCGGCGATATTCTGCCAACTGAAAAAGATCATATTAACCGTAAAGAAGCCCGTGAAGGTGTTCGTCTTTCATGCCAGGTTAACGTCAAGCAAGACATGAAAATTGAGGTACCGGAAGAAGTATTCGGTGTCAGCAAGTGGGAGTGCGTGGTCAAATCAAACGAAAACGTCGCGACCTTTATCAAAGAATTTATCGTGCAGTTGCCTGAAGGTGAAGAAGTTCCTTTCAAAGCTGGCGGTTATATTCAGATCGAGGCACCACCTCATCATGTTCGCTACAAAGATTTTGATATCCCAGCCAAGTTTCATGGCGACTGGGAGCGGTTCGGGTTCTTTGATATTGAGTCACGGGTTGATGAAGAAGTAACCCGCGCCTACTCAATGGCAAACTATCCGGAAGAAAAAGGCATCATCATGCTGAACGTGCGGATCGCAACGCCGCCGCCAAATGATCTGAGCCTGCCTGCTGGTAAGATGTCGTCTTACATCTGGAGTCTGCGTCCGGGTGATAAAGTGACGATTGCTGGTCCATTTGGTGAGTTCTATGCCAAAGAAACCGATGCTGAGATGGTCTTTATCGGCGGTGGTGCCGGCATGGCGCCAATGCGCTCGCATATCTTTGATCAGCTGCGCCGCATCAATACCGATCGTAAGATCAGCTTCTGGTATGGTGCACGGTCGAAGAAAGAAATGTTCTATGTTGAAGATTTCGACATGCTGGCGAAAGAAAACGATAACTTTGAGTGGCACATTGCTCTGTCTGATCCGCAACCGGAAGACGACTGGGAAGGTGACACGGGCTTTATCCACAACGTACTGTATAAGAACTATCTGAAGGATCACGAAGCGCCGGAAGACTGTGAATACTATATGTGTGGACCACCTGTGATGAACGCTGCGGTCATTAACATGCTGCATGATTTAGGTGTGGAAGAAGAAAATATCATGCTGGATGACTTTGGTGGTTAACCAACCATGCAACTGACATTTTCATCTATCCTTCGAATCTGGCTGGCCCTTGTAGGGCTGGCCTTTTTCGTTTCATGTAGTCAGGCGCCGGAGCTACGTGCGATCAGTGGCCAGACTATGGGAACCACTTACAATATTCGCTATGTGTCGGGTAACCCCCGCCACGATACCGAGAACCTCAAGGAACGGGTGGATGGCCTGCTGGCGCAGATTAACAGCCAGATGTCGACCTATGATCCTGAGTCTGAGCTGTCGCAGTTTAACCAGCGTCGCACTACCGAGCCGGTCGTGATCTCCCGGGCGCTGGAACAGGTGGTGCAGCGCGCGCTGGAAATAGCCAAAGAAACCGACGGACTGCTGGATATTACTGTTGGGCCGCTGGTCAATCTGTGGGGATTCGGTCCGCAGGCCCGGCCTAATGTGATTCCCACTGAGGCTGAGTTACGTGATGCGCGCTCAAAAGTAGGCTATCAGCATCTGCAGGTTGATAACCACCAGTTGCGAAAAGCCATTCCCGATCTCTATGTTGACCTGTCGACCATCGCGAAAGGCTATGGTGTTGACCGGGTGGCTTTATTACTTGAGCAGATGGGCATTCATAACTACCTGGTGGAAATTGGTGGTGAGATGCGCATGAAAGGCGATAAACCGGGCGACCAGGCATGGCGCATCGCCGTTGAGAAGCCAGTGACGACTGAGCGCGCAGTGCAGCGCACTATTGAGCCGGGTAATTACGCGGTGGCAACGTCCGGCGATTATCGTAATTATTACGAAGAGCAGGGACAGCGCTATTCACATATTATTGATCCAACCACCGGCGAGCCCATTCAGCATAATCTGGTTTCGGTTACTGTACTGACTGAAACGTGTATGGACGCCGATGCCTACGCGACCGCATTAACGGTAATGGGCCCTGAGCGGGCGCTGGCCTTTGCTGAGCAGAAGCAGCTGGCGGTGCTGTTGATTGTCCGTGAAAATGACACGTTTAAAGAGTATACTAGTACTGCATTTAAACGTTTTGAGCAGTAGTTGTAAGCAGGAAAGCCGGAGGTACCCCATGGGTTTATTTTTAGCAGTATTTGCCACCTTTCTGATCGTGGTGTTAGCCATGTCGGTCGGGGTTATTTTTCAGAATAAGGAAATTTCCGGTAGCTGTGGCGGTATCGCCAACCTGGGAATGGACAAAGCCTGTGACTGCGATGACCCTTGCGATGATAAAAAAGCACGCATGGCGAAAGAGAAACAGTGGCAGGAAAACCGCATTCACTAATCCGTTGCGGCGGCCGGCCAGTTGAATTTTGCTACATAGCCGTCTTTTCCTGCCAGATAACAGTGGCCTGCCACGCAGGCACTGTTCCAGATATTTTCTTCACTGAGGCGCAACCAGGCTTCATCTGCCCCCGGTAACAAAGCCGCGCCATCCGGATTACTCACCAGAATAGCCCCGTCAGGCAATACCGTCAGACTATATAAAGCGCCCTCAAGCGGCGGTTCACTCAGTGGCGTAAAGTCGCCGTCTTCATAGCGCACCAGGCGTGGCCTTGCCTCGCTGTTATTCAGATCGCCGCCCGCTAGCAGCACATGTTTCTGACTGAACGGCCAGACGCTGGCGATACCGGCAGAAGGGCCAGCAGGCATGGGCGTATCAATGGCTTCGAAGCGGATACCGAAGTCACGTTTGATTAACAGGCGGGCGGTCGCTGCGTTAGCAGTGCCAATAGCCCAGATGTTGTTTTTATAGCGAATACAGCTACCACTGGCTGCGAGTCCGCCTTCGCCAGCCAGGGGCTGACTGTCGACCGCGTTACGGGCGGTCAGCCAGTTGCGGGCATCGGCCCCGCGGACCATACTCCAGTGTTTTTCAACGCTGTCGCCATATACCCAGGCTTCGCCGGTGGCTGACATTGCCAGGCAATTGAGGAACTGGTTCGAATCGCCGCGATAGCGTAGCTGCCAGTTGCGGCCGCCGTCGCTGGTAAAGTAAATGCGTGAAGCACCGCCGGTGCCTATACTCAGCGCATAGGCTTCCTCAGCACTGGTCGCTTCAATATCCCGGAACTCAAGGTCGGCGCTGGCGGGTTGGAAATAATTCCAGCTGGCTCCGCCATCGGTGCTGCGGGCAATAGTTGATGCTGAACCGCTCAGCCAGATCACGTTGGCACTGGGGGCGCTTACGCCGATCCAGTTGACGTCGGATTTGGCCGGCAGTACCTCAAGGGGTACCGCTGCCTGGATGCTGGTGGTTAAACCCGTGGCTGCTAACAGGACGAAGGCACGCAGGGTCATTAAACTCTCGCTATGGCTGATTAATTAGCATCGAGTGTAACAGAAACGCCTGCTTATTGTGCGTCCACCGACTCGCCATTTACCGCGCGGCTGTCATCGCTCATCAGATAAACATACAGGGGCATATGGTCGGCCGGGGTTTTGAGTTTCTGAGCATCTTCGCCGGGATAAGCCCGACCACGCATGCTGGTGCGGGTAGCGCCGGGGTTTATCACGTTGACGCGAATGCTGCTGCCTTCATATTCATCAGCCATAACCTGGGCGAGCCCTTCGGTGGCAAACTTGCTGACGGCATAAGGGCCCCAGAATGCGCGGCCTTTGCGGCCAACGCCGGAAGAGGTAAAGACGATGCTGGCACTGGCAGATTTTTTCAGGGCGGGCAGCAATGCCTGGGTCATCATAAACTGCGCAGTCACATTGACCTGTATTACATCATTCCAACTATCGTGGTCGATGTGCTCGAAGGGTGACAGCACGCCAAGCAGGCCAGCGTTATGTAACAAGCCGTCGAGTTTGCCAAACTGATCGACGATAGTCGCGTTAAGCCCCTGGTAGTGGGTTTTGGTTGCGCCTTTCAGATCCAGCGGGACTATTGCCGGCTCCGGATTGCCCGCTGCGATAATCTCATCATAGACAGCTTCGAGCTTGCTCACGGTGCGTCCCAGCAGGATCACGGTGGCGCCGGCACCGGCGTAAGTCAGTGCAGCTTCTCGGCCAATACCGTCGCCGGCACCGGTCACCAGAATGATTTTGCCGGCCAGAGTTGAGTCAGTAATAGGGTAGTTGTGCATTGAAGTCATTTTAAGCTTACACTAGGTGAAAACAGGTAGCTGCAAGTGTACTGGTTTTTTTATCATTTCTCAGCCGACACAAAGAAAATCTCGAAAAATACTTTCATGTTGTCTGCTGGCAGTGTATAAAATTTTGTTAATTGATTGTCTTGTCCTACCAGTTAGAAAAGGCGATGATAGGGCGACACTTTAGAAAAGCATCTGCAGGTGCTCAACAGATAACAACACGAACAAGGATTGGGGAAGCCTCATGAAAAAACTCTTGCTTGTAACCGCAATTAGCAGCGCACTGCTAGTCGCTTGTGGTGGCGGTGATGAAGCGCCGGTAACCGAAAAAGAATATCAGGTCAATGCCACGCGGGTGGTCTTTGACCCCAGTAATGGCGCGGTACCAGTGCCCTCCAACATCCTGTTGAGCGGCTCAGTTGACGGCACCTTAAATATTCCGGTAGCGGATCCCACTGATGGTGGTAATCCACAAGTTGCATTAAATGGTCTGGACGGCTGGGGTACGCACTCCACCTCGACCTTCAGCTTCTCGCTGCCACTGGAAGAAGACGGTGACCGGGTCACTGTGAATAGCGCGAGCCTGGAAGCAGCCGGTTCAATCCGGGTGTTTCAAGCCATTATGGGTGGTAGCACAGTCAGCGCGGAATGCGCGGCCGCCAGCCCTGCAGCAACCTGTGCTGTGGTTGCTGAACTAACCCATGGTGTTGACTTTATGGTTGCGGCAACTGGCCCTGCGGGCGTTGCTGTAGTGCCTTTGCAGCCACTGAAGCCAAAAACCGGCTACCTGATCGTACTGACAAATAATATCCAGGATTCACTGGGGCGTGATGTTCAGCCATCGCAGACTTACGGTTTGATGAAGCGTGATGCGGATACCCATCCGGTATCCGGTGATCAGTCAGCTGTTGGTTTACAGCGGCTGATCAATAGCTATGAAAACGCACTGCAGGCGTTCGGTGTGGATAAAGAAAGTATCATCTACACGTCCAACTACACCACGCAGTCTACTGCGGATGTCTTTGTTGCTATCAAAGGCCTGATGACCCAGCAATTTATGGGTACCGGCACACCTGCTTTAGGTGTGCAGGATACTGGCATGTCCGTTGCTGATGCGTTAGTTGGTGCAGGGCAATTGCCTGCCGATCCGATGAATCCGGCCTATGCTGCGGCAAGTACTGCCAGCTTGTATCAGGGCCAGGTTACCCTGCCTTATTTTTCACCGGTACCTACCGCTGAAAATCCAACGGCGCCGTTAACCGGTCGCTGGACGGCAATGTGTGACAGCCCGGCTTCAATTCTGGGTGCGATTCAGGCCGGTGCACTTGATCCGGCAGCGGCTGGTATCGACCCGGCAGCACTAGAGAACCCAGCACTGTTACTGCCACCGAATAACTGTTATGACTTCCCGGGAATCGACCCTGAGCGTCATCTGACTAAGTACAATCCGTTCCCTGCTACGGTAACTCAGGCCAACGTACCAGCCATTATGGCGGTACCGGATGAAGCCGCAGTTAATCAGGTGCGGGCTGCACAAGGCCTGGATCCGATTAGCAAGCCTGCCAATGGCTGGCCGGTTGTGATCTTCCAGCACGGTATCACTGGCGCGAAAACGAACGCCCTTGGTATCGCTGGTACGCTGTCGGTGTCTGGTTTCGCAACCGTTGCGATTGACCATCCGCTGCACGGTGATCGTGGTTTTGGTGCGATTAACGCAACGACTGGCTCAGCGACAGCTTATATGAATCTGGGTAGCCTGCTGACGGCACGCGATAACATGCGTCAGTCAATTTCTGACATGCTGGGTCTGCGTTTGAGTCTGAACGCTGCTCAGGGTGCTGATGTTGATGGTTCACGGGTATTCCTGGTCGGCCACTCACTGGGTGGTATTACGGGTACTGTGTTTACTGCCATGGCTAACACTGAAATGAGTGGCGCACTGCAACCGGCTTCAGGCCTGTTCAGTGTTCAGGCAAGCAGCCTGATGGCCCCTGGCGGTAGTATTGCTAATTTACTGATGGGTTCACCTACCTTCGGTCCGGTTATTAAAGCGCAGCTGCTGTATGCTGCCAATGATGACTTCGCCGCAGCGGTAAATGAAGCCGCAGCAAATGCTGGCATAGCGCCAACTGACCCAGCCTTCCAGGGCTTGTTGGTTAATGTGTATACGCAGTTCTGGGGTAGTCTGAACGACAGCCAGCGCGCATCTATCAACGCCTTGTTTGAGCAGTTCGCTTTCGCGGCTCAAACGGTTGTGGATTCTGCGGATCCGATTAACTATGCCCGCAATGTGATCGCAACGGAGAGCCCGATTCACCTGATCGAAGTGGTGGGTAATGGTGACTCGCTGCCTGACCAGGTAGTGCCAAACCGCGTGGAAGGCAAGCCGCTTGCAGGTACTGAGCCGCTGATTGCGCAACTGGAACTGCAGTCTATCACCACGACTACAGCCAGTGCTGACGGCACCACAGTATCGGGTGCGGTACGCTTCACTGAAGGCGACCACAGCTCTATTGTCAGCCCGGCAGCTTCAACCGCGGCAACTATCGAGATGCAGATGCAGGCTGCTGGCTGGTTCAGCACCGGCGCTACTGCTATCCCGGTCTTTAACCCGGCCGTTATTCAGCAATAACGCCTGACCGGAAATACGTTAGAATAAAAAGGCTGCGCTCTCGCAGCCTTTTTTTATCGCTTCATTTTCATCGCGAACAAAATGCACAGGAGTTCATATGGAGTTTTTACTGAACGTTGGCGAATTCACCCTGAAGGCGGCCATTATTGTGGTGGCTGTGGTGGTCGTGGTTGGCGCCATCGCCAATGCCGCGCAGCGCCAGCGCAAACAAAAGGGCGAACTGCATGTCGAGCGGTTGTCCGACGATTTGCGCGATACCGCCAATGACCTGAAACTGGAGTTGCTGGATCGCGGCGAACGTAAAAAAGCTGAGAAAGCGTTGAAGAAACAACGTAAAAGAATGGCAAAGGAAGAAGCTAAGCCACGACTCTTTGTGCTTGATTTCAACGGCAGCATGGATGCCAAGGAAGTTGATCAACTGCGGCGCGAAGTGAACGCGGTGGTGGCTGTGGCTGAAAAGGGCGATAAGGTTATGGTCAGACTGGAAAGTGGTGGCGGCGTGGTACACGGCTATGGCCTTGGTGCGGCGCAGCTGCAACGGCTACGCGATGCGGAACTTGAGCTGATTGTGAGTGTCGATAAGATAGCGGCCAGTGGCGGTTATATGATGGCCTGTGTGGCCAATAGTATTCAGGCCGCGCCCTTTGCCATCATCGGCTCCATCGGCGTATTAGCCCAGCTGCCTAACTTTCATCGCTGGCTGAAAAAGCACGACGTGGACTTTGAGCAGGTTACCGCTGGCGAATATAAGCGCACGCTCACCTTGTTTGGCCGCAATACCGATGAAGGCCGGCAAAAATTTAAAGAAGAAATTGAAAATATCCACGAGCAGTTCAAGGCTCATGTGCAGAAGTACCGGCCAGACATGGATATCGATAAAGTGGCGACTGGTGAATACTGGACCGCGCAACAAGCACTGGAACTGGGTCTGGTGGATAGTCTCACGACCAGTGATGCCTGGTTAGTGGAGCGTACTAAGGACCACGCCATCTTTGGTGTACGCTATACCAGTAAAAAGCCTTTGGGTGAGCGCATTGGCCGCAATATGAATGCGGTGCTCAGCAGTTTGCGGGAGTTTATCAGTAAGTCGTAGTGGGAGGAGAACGGTTATGAGCGATGAATTCGAGTTGTTTCGCCGCGAAATGACTGGAGTGACGCCGTTGGAAGGCGATGATGTAGCGGATATCCGCACCGCGTTCGCGCCAACCCTGGCTCAGGTGGAGCGCCGCAAGGCTGCTGAGCAGCAGGCTGAGGATGATCTCAATTACCTGTCGATGGAGTTTGTCGATCTGGTACAGCCAGAGGACGTGCTCGAGTTTCGCCGTGACGGTGTGCAGCACGGCGTCTATAAGCAGTTACGCCTGGGTCGATATACGATTGAGGCGGCGCTGGATCTGCATCACCACAGCCTGCGTCAGGCGCGCAAGGCCTTGTTCGAATTTATCCAGCTGTGCCATCGCCGCGGCGTGCGCACGGCTATCGTGGTGCATGGCATCGGCAAGTTCTCCAAACCGCACCCGGCCTTGCTCAAAAGCTATGTGAATAAATGGCTACGCCAACTGGACCCGGTGATGGCCTTTCACAGCGCGCAGCGGCAGCATGGCGGAGTTGGTTCTATGTACGTGATGCTGCGTAAAAACCCTGAACAAAAAGACTTTAACCGTGAACGCCATCAAAAACGCTAGTACAGGAGTTCTATGAACTATTTAGCACAGATTACGGGCAGTGGTGCGTTGTTACTTGCCTCGGCTTTCAGCGCTGCAGCAGTGTCTGCGCCAGATGAACAGACCCTGTCAGAGCGGGTAGGGGAGATGATACAGCAGCAGGTTGAGCAGCGGCTCGCGGCCGATCTGAGCTTTGGGGCGTTTGAACTTAATACGCTCACGGCTGAGCTGGCGGCGGCGGATGTGCTGCTCGCCTCGCGGGTGACTGAACTTGATGCCGGCCTGAATCAGGTCTTGCGCGCGCGAGAGGTGGTTATTCAGGGCGACTGGCTGACACCTACCCGCAATCAACTGGTGCTGGATGGCATCGTTGCCAGTGATGCGCAGCTGACGATTGCTTATTACGGCAAAGGCAAGTCGAACCTGCATGCACTCTATGATGCCTATATGGCGCAGCAGCCGGTCTATAAGGCGTCCGAGCGGCTGATCTGGGAACTCGGTGAGGTGCAGCTGAATAACGTGGTGGTGAACCTGTTTGATAGCGGTTTGCCGATTCTGAGTGTACAGCTCGACACCCTGACCCTGCCCCCGATGGCATCAACGGATAACGCCGATGATTATATTGCGCGGGTGCTGGTGCCTTTGCTGAATCAGGTTCAGCGGCAGATTCGTAACGGTGACCTTGATGCGGCGGTAGATGCCTCACGCCTGATGGGGTTTATGTGGCGTGAGGCTTTTGTAGGGTTTTAAAGGCTTTCAGTTGCAGCGGGTCAGAGTTTATCCCCTACATCCCGCTCTTTAACGTCAGCGTTAGCATCATTAAAGACCTCTTCATCCAGAGCGCCTTCGCTTTTCGCAACAATCACACTGACCATGGCATCGCCGGTTACGTTCACCGCGGTGCGGGTCATATCCAGTAAGCGGTCAACACCGATAATCAGGCCAATGCCTTCTACCGGCAAGCCGACCTGACCCAGTACCATTGCCAGCATGATCATGCCCACGCCGGGCACGCCAGCCGTACCAATAGAAGCCAGGGTTGCGGTAAGCACCACCATCAGGTAATCGGCGATCGACAGATCGACCAGGTAAACCTGGGCAATAAAGACCGTGGCGACACCCTGCATGATAGCGGTACCGTCCATGTTAATGGTGGCACCCAGTGGCACGGTGAACGAGCCTACACTGTTATGAACGCCCAGCCGCTTGGTGACGGTTTCGAGGGTGATCGGCATGGTGGCGTTACTGCTGGCCGTACTGAAACCAAATATCTGCACTTCGCGCATTTTGCGCAGGAACATGACCGGGTTCATACGGCTTAGCAGCTTAAGAATAATCGGATAGGTGATGAGCGCGTGGGCGAGCAGTACCCCAATGACCAGCACAAAGTAGGTGCCCAGGCTGGTAATAGCGCCGAACTCGGTTTCGCTGAATAATTTTGCCATCAGGGCAAAAACACCGTAGGGAGCCAGGTTCATCAGGATGATAACCAGCTTCATAATGACTTCGTTGAAGTCTTCAAACAGGGCTTTTACCCGCTCACCGGGCTTACCGCCAACCAGTGCGGTGGCAATACCAAACAGCAGGGCAAATACGATAATTTGCAGCATGTTGCCACTGGCAAAAGCATCGAAGGGGTTGGTGGGGAACAGATCAATAATGACCTGAGCCAGGCTCGGCGCCTCTTTCGCTTCAAATACCGCTTCGGTTTCAAGTTCCAGCCCTGAACCTGGCTGAACAATAACCGCGGCCGCAATAGCCAGGCTGATAGCGATTGCCGTGGTGACCAGATAGAGGCCCACCGCTTTGCCACCCAGCCGCCCCAGCTTTGCCGGATCGCTTAATGAGCAGGTACCAAGTACCAGGGAAACGAAAACCAGGGGAACCACAAGCATTTGCAGGGAAGCGATAAAGATCTGGCCGATGATAAAAAACAGGCCGTTGGTCAGGTAATCTTCAACAATTGTGCTGCCCTTAAAAAAAATTTGCAGCAAGGCTCCGACCGCAATACCTGCAATCATGCCGATAACAATGCGGGCGGTGAGGCTTAGCTTTTTATTATTGTCACTCATTGGTAGTCCTGTTGAATCAAGTTGAGCTGGAATCTGCTAAGCCTACCAGATTCCAGCTCAAGGCCATAGTCAGAGGCGTTAAATGTACGCCGGGCCGAGACCATTGGTCCAGAGCATGGCCGAAACGACCATGAGCACCACCAGCATAATCAGGCCGGCAGTCACCACTGAGCTGGCATAAATGAAGCCGCGCTCTTCAGGAATATGCATCAGTATGGGTACCCCCGAATACAGCAGGTAAACCGAATAGGCGATACCAGCCAGAAACGCCATAGTGACAAACCATAGCTCCGGATACAGTGCGGCAATGCCGGACATAATTGCCGGGGTCGCGGTATAGGCGGCCAGTTCCAGCGACTGGGTGAAGGTGGGGCTGGCGCCAAAAGTTTTCGCCATCCAGTGGATCAGATAGGCAAGTGCGAATACGGCCACGATAATACCGACGTACATGGCAACAGCCATGGTCATGGCACTATTTTTGGTTAAAAAGGTGGCTTCACGGGCGCCGATGCTCCAGCCGAGGTAGGCCGAGGCGTAATAAGCTGCGGCACAGGGTATTAAGGCGACCAGCAAAATATGGGTCAATGCAAACGTCATGCTCTCATGGCGTGAATCTATGGTTTTCCATTCTTCTAGCGGGTGGGCGTATAACCCCCAGATGTGGTTCAGGATCATGACTGGCCTCTGTTCTGTGTGATTTTTATTTTATTATAGTTAGCGCCGTTTATTTTTTCGGCTTACTCTCTATATTGGTCAGTTTTTGACTGTAGTCAAGGCTTTTTCCTGCCCCTGTGGTACGCATTTATGGCATGATCGCCAGCCGCCGGATAAAACCTGAGGGATCCTGATTTGAATACCTTACTTGCGCCCATCCATCGTTTTCTGCATTGCCAGACCCCTGCTGCCTGGGTAGCCGAAGCGGTCAAGCCGGAACACCTTGAGCTGGTGCTGATTGATCATTTGATTTGCGAGCTGAAAGCAGCCCAGTCGGCCATGTACCTGATCCGTAAATATGCCGTGGACGAAGTCAGCGGCAAGGCTTTGCTGGCCTGGCTGCAGCCTTATGAAGATTTCGCCTATCGCCGCCAGGGTGACTGGCGGGAGTTGCCCCGGCATAACCGGCTGGCCAAAACCATGCTGCCGCGTAAGCCAGCGCCTTATAGCCAGGAACTGATCGATAAGATGGTGCTGCTGATTAAAGAAGAGTTACACCATTTTTACCAGGTACTGGAGATCATGGATAAACGCCAGGTTGCCTACCGGAATATTACCTCGAGCCGCTACGCCAGTGGCCTGCTGCGCCATGTGCGCACCTACGAGCCGGAAGCCCTGGTCGATAAGTTGATTTGCGGGGCCTATATTGAGGCGCGCTCGTGTGAGCGGTTCGCGGCACTGGCGCCGCAGGTGGAGCCTGAACTGGCTAAGTTCTATGTCAGCCTGCTGCGCTCTGAGGCCCGGCATTTTGAGGATTACCTGCAATTGGCGGAGCAGATTGCCGGCGGGGATATCAGTGAGCGGGTCGCGTTTTTCGGTGCGGTGGAGGCTGAGCTCATTACCTCAGCAGATACTGAGTTTCGCTTTCACAGCGGCCCGCCAGCTAAAGCGTCAGTGGCTGACTGATTAATTCGCGCTCGTTGCGGGTTACCCGCAAGAAGCTGCCTTGCTCATACCAGTCACCCAGTACAATGCGCTCGGCGGTGCTGCCATCTGGCAGCTGGTGTTCATGAATGGCCGGCCGGTGGGTATGGCCGTGAATCATATGGCGCACATCGTACTGCACAAAGGTATCGATAACGGCTTGTTCCGTCACATCCATAATCGCCAGTTGTTCGGCAGATAAAGGTTGTTGGGTGGCGCTGGAGGCTCTTAGCTTATTGGCGATGCGCATCCGCGCCCGCAGTGGTAATGCCAGCAGCAGTCTGGTCAGCCACGGCTGCCGGATAATGCGACGGAAGCGCTGGTAGCTGCGGTCGGCGGTACAGAGGCTGTCACCATGCAAGAGCAGGGTACGGGTGCCGTACAGGTCAATTACCGCGGGCTCTGTCAGCAGGCGCACGCCGGTAGCGCGGGCAAAGCGGGCGCCAATCAGGAAGTCCCGGTTGCCGGCGATAAAAAACACCGGTACGCCGGTTTGGGTTAGTTGCCGCAGGGCGCCCTGCAGCGCCGCGGCAAAGTCGCTGGTATCATCATCGCCAATCCAGGCGTCAAAGAGATCGCCGAGGATATACAGGGCGTCGGCATGAACCGCCTGTTCCTGCAGAAACGCGAAGAACAGGCGGGTTATATCAGGCCGCGCCGGGCTCAGATGAAGATCAGAAATAAACCAGCTGGTCATAATGACTTAGTCGTCGATGCTGACCCGTTCGATAATTACATCATCAACCGGTACGTCCTGGTGCCAGCCGGCGCCTTCGGTACGCATCTGCTCAATGTCGTTTACCACGGTCATGCCTTCAGTTACTTCGGCAAATACACAGTAGCCCCAGCCGCCGACGCTCTTGTTTTTAAAGTCCAGGAAGTCATTGTCAGCGCAGTTGATGAAAAACTGTGAGGTGGCTGAGTGTGGATCCTGAGTACGGGCCATGGCCACGGTGCCTTTTTTATTTTTCAGGCCGTTGTCCGCTTCGTTCTCGATCGGCTCATGGGTTTCTTTCTGAACCATTTCGAGGTTAAAGCCTCCGCCCTGGACCATAAAACCCTTAATTACACGGTGAAATAAGGTGTTGTCGTAAAAGCCTTCACGGGCGTAGCGCAGGAAATTCTCAACAGTTTTGGGCGCTTCGTCAGCAAAGAGCTTCATGGTGATATCGCCATGATTGGTATGTAAAGTCACCTTCATTACTAATACTCCGTTTTCGTTTAATTAAGAAATTTACCCAATCAGTTTACCACCGTTTGTTACCAGGCTACAGCATGCGTTATGATTAGCCCTTATGAACGAATCACCGTGCTGTCTGACAGGAGTTGTAACCTGCAATGCTAACCATTTTTAATACGCTGACCCGCGCCAGGGAAGAATTTGTACCAGTGACCCCGGGTGAGGTGAAACTCTACGTGTGCGGCGTAACCATTTACGATTACTGTCATATCGGGCATGCCCGTACTTATGTGGCTTTTGATGTGATCGTGCGCTACCTGCGTTCGCGGGGCTATCGGGTCACTTATGTGCGCAACATTACCGATGTCGACGACAAGATTATTCGCCGGGCAGCGGAAAACAAGGAAAGCATTGAGGCGGTGACGGATCGTTACACCAGTGCGATGCATGAAGATTTTGACGCGCTTAACCTGCTGCGCCCGGATATTGAACCGACGGTGACGGATCATATGGATGATATCATCGCCATGATCGACACCCTGATTGCTAAAGGCCATGCCTATGAAGCCGCCGATGGCGATGTGCTGTTTGATGTCAGCACGTTTGAGCCCTACGGTAAGTTAAGCCGCCAGAACCTTGAGCAGTTGCAGTCTGGTGCGCGGGTTGACGTGGCCGATAATAAACAGGATCCGCTCGACTTTGTGCTGTGGAAGCAAGCCAAAGAGGGTGAGCCGAGCTGGCCATCACCCTGGGGCGCGGGCCGGCCCGGCTGGCACATCGAGTGCTCGGCAATGAACAAACGGCACCTTGGTGAACATTTTGATATTCACGGTGGTGGCTCGGATCTGATTTTCCCCCACCATGAAAATGAGGTGGCGCAAAGCTGCTGTGCCAACCAGACTAACTATGTGAATTACTGGATGCACAGTGGCATGGTGCAGGTGGACGAAGTGAAGATGTCCAAATCACTGGGCAACTTTTTCACTATTCGTGAAGTCCTGAAGGAATATGACGCCGAAACCGTGCGTTATTTTTTGTTATCCAGCCATTACCGCTCGCAGTTGAACTATTCTAAAGAGAACCTGGATCAGGCGCGGGCCGGACTGGAGCGTTTGTACACTGCGTTGCGGGACGCCCCTGAGCCATTTGGCCATGACGGTGTGGAAGAAGAACTGACCCAGGTGCAGGTACAGCGGTTTCATGCCGCTATGCAGGAAGATTTTAATGTGCCTGAAGCCTTGCCGGTGCTGTTTGACCTGGCCCGGGATATTAACCGGACCCTGGCCACTGAGCCGGCCAAGGCAGCGGTTTATGCAGCCCAGTTGCGCAAGCTCGGTGACATACTGGGGCTGCTGCAACAACAGCCCGAAGCATTTTTACAGGGCGGCGCCGGCGTGAGCGAGGATGTTGCTGAAATTGAAGAACTGATCGCGGAGCGCAACGAGGCCCGCAAAGCAAGAGACTGGAGCCGCGCCGATGCGGCCCGGGATAAACTGACTGAATTAGGTATCGAACTTGAAGATACCCCACAAGGTACGCGCTGGCGGCGCGTCTAGGAGTAAAAAAATATGGCATATCCAAAACTGACCGTGGTAAATGACTACAGTGCTGCTGCAGGTGGTGGCTACGATGCTGTCATTTTAATTGGCGACTATCAGCAATATATTCCTGACGACTTTTCGTCTCACGTTGAGCGCGCCCGGCAGTTTGATCGTCGTGTCGGAGAGCAGGCGTTGCTGCTGACCTGTGAGGTCGCCGGTGGTCGCCTGATCACGGCGCCAACCGGGCCGTTGACCCGCGATTACGATGATGTGCGGCAAATCGCTGACGCCGCTGCCGCTGGCGCCCGGATCGCTGCTGATGCCGGTTGCAGCAAGCCCTTGCTGGTGGTGTTTGGGGTACCGGAAGAAGATCCCCGTTATGGTCAGGCTGAAGCCGTGGCTTACTGGGGTTTTTGCCAGGCACTATATCAGCCGCTGGAAGCGCGCGAAGCGCTCGGCGAAGACAAAATTGAAACCGTAACCGAAGTCGGTCTGGTCGGCGTGGTCAACGAAGACTGGCTGCAGGCTGTTGAGGCCGGTAAGCGGGTTGCCCGGGATCTCTGTGGTACTGAACCTGAACGTATGGCAGCCCCGCGTTTTGCCGAATACTGCCAGCAGGCCTTTGCGCAGTCGCCGGTACGGGTCACTGTTATCGATGATATCCAGCAATTACAGCACGAATACCCGCTACTGATGGCGGTAGCACGGGCCTCGTTGGGGGTAGAACGTCACTGGCCTTGTGTGGTGCGACTGGAATACAAAGCACCGGCGGCGGAACAGACCCTGATGATGGCCGGTAAAGGGATTGTTTATGATACCGGTGGCGTCGATCTCAAGGTCGGCGGCCATATGGCCGGCATGAGCCGGGATAAAGGCGGCGCGGCTGGCGTGGCCGGTTTTCTGAAAACCGTAGCCGAAATGCGGCCGGAAACCGTCAACGTTGTCGCTGAGCTGGGTATTGTCCGCAACAGCGTTGGCGCTGATGCTTTTGTCGCTGATGAAATTATTGCCGGCCACAGTGGTGTGCGGGTGCGCATTGGTAATACCGATGCCGAAGGCCGGCTGTTGCTGGCTGATCTGCTGAGCCATTTACGCGCTGAGGCGGCCGATTACCCGCAGCCACAGTTGTTCTCAGTAGCCACCCTGACCGGCCATGCCGCGCTGGCGAAAGGCCCTTATACCGCGTTGATCCCCAACGGGCCGGCGCGCGTAGATAAGATAACTGACCGGCTGTGGGAAGCCGGTGAAGTCTATGGCGACCCCACGGAAATTTCCTGGTCGCGCCGCGAAGACTTCTCGTTTGTACGGCCCCGGACCAAGTCAGATGATGTGCTTTCGAGTAACAATGGCCCGTCGGCCACAACCCGGCGCGGGCATCAGTTCCCGATGGCATTTTTAAGTATTGCCGCTGGCCTTGATCAGCATGGCACGGACAGTGAGCAACCGCTCCCTTATGTGCATGTGGATATTGCCGGTAGCGGCGTTGAAGGCGGTGACTGGCAGCATGGTAAGCCAACCGCCACCCCGGTGACTTGCTTTGCAGGATGTTACCTGCATCGCTAAGGGCCGGGGGGTGAACCCCCTAATGGAGTACGGTGAAAATGCGTAAAATCAGGATATGGTTAGCGGCGCTGGCCGTACTTAGCCTGACTACCGGCCTGAGTGCAGTTGTTCAGGCGCAGTCACGGTTTGACGATGTGCAAATCGAATCGGTGCAACTGAGTGAGCGGGTGTATATGTTGACCGGCGCCGGTGGCAATATTGGCGTCTATGTCGGCGACGACGGGGTGTACATGGTCGATGCCCAATACGCGGCGCTGGCTGATAAGATCCGCGCTGAAATTGCCACCCTGACGGATCGGCAGCTGAGCACGCTGATCAATACGCATTTTCATGGTGACCATACTGATGGTAACGCGGCTTTCGCCCGTCAGGGGGTTACTGTGATTGCGCATCACAACGTGGCTGAGCGTCTGGCCCGGAACGCCGACTTTGATCAGGCGGGTATTCCGGATTTGACCTTCGGTGAATCCCTGGCGCTCAACGCCGGCGACGGCACGCTCAGATTGCAGCATTATCCGCAGGGGCACACCGACGGCGACCTGGTGGTCTGGTTTGCTGACGCCAATGTTATCCATGCCGGCGACTTGTTTTTTGTCGATCGCTTTCCGTTCATCGACTTAAACGCCGGTGGTAGTGTGCAGGGTTATATTGATAATGCGAGCAGCGTCATTGCGCAGCTCGATGAGAATACCAAAATCATTCCCGGTCATGGTGGCTTGTCCGATAAGGATGACTGGCAGCGGCTGATCTCAATGATTACCATCACCCGCGAAGAAGTGCGCCTGATGCAGGTTGAAGGCCTGAGCGTTGATGAGGCTGTCGCACGCGGTCTCAGCGATCGGTGGGCGGACTGGTCCTGGGGCTTTATTACCGAGGAACGCTGGATAAAAACCTTATACCAGGATATGTAATAAAAAAACGCCGACTTAAGTCGGCGTTTCTAATTTAATCGCATCGAGCTCTTCTTTGGTTCGCCCGTGCGGCAGTGGCTTACGGGTGTCGGCATCAATATGGACGAAGACGATATCATCAGCAATACAGATGGTTTGCTTGGTCTGCTTGTTGCGTACCACGCAGGTTACGGTCAGCGAGCTGCGGCCGGCCGCTTTCACGCCCAGGCCAAACTCGACGACATCGCCCTGATAGGCAGAGGTTTCAAAGCTGATAGCACCAATGTGCTTGGTTACCAAGCTTTTGGCATCCAGCTGGCAGGCAGCAAAGATGTACGCTTCTTCATCGATCCATTCTAAAATGCGCCCGCCAAACAGCGAGCCGGCAAAGTTCAGGTCATTAGGCATAACCAGACGACGCGATAAAAAATGCATTAGCAGTTATCTCCAGCAAATGAGGAAGTTACCGCCAGTATAGCCGATCACAGGTGACGGGCAAAAAAGTCTGCCACCAGCTGATAGCGATGGATGCTGGTATTGCGTCCGCTCAGGCCATGCTGCTTACCGGGGTAGGCCATCATTTCAAACGGCAGGGCCTGATCCTGCAGCGCTTTGATAAGTTTACCGGTATGTTCAAAAAGCACGTTGTCATCGGCCATACCGTGATAAATCAGCAGGGGTTTCTTTAGCTGAGCGCTGTAGTTGAGTACCGAAGCCTGCCGGTAGCCTTCAGCGTTATTTTGCGGGCTACTCAGATAGCGCTCGGTATAGTGAGTATCATAAAGGCTCCAGTCGGTTACCGGGGCGCCGGCGACCGCGGCGGCAAAAAGGTCATCGGCGCGCAGAATGAGGTGCAGCGCCAGGTAGCCGCCGTAGCTGTGTCCGAATACACCGACGCGCTTTGGATCGACAAAAGGTAACTGGCGAACAAATTCGGCACCGCGCCGCTGGTCTTCCACTTCCAGCATGCCCAGCTTGCGGTAGATTCCGGTTTCAAACTGCCGGCCACGGTTACCGCTGCCGCGATTATCCAGCTGGAATACCACATAGCCCTGTTGTGCCAGATATTGGGTAAAATAATCACCCCAGCTATTGGTTACGCGTTGGGCGCGCGGGCCGCCGTAGACCATCACAATAACCGGATAACGCTGATTATCAACGAACTGAGCCGGGCGGGTCAGACGGTAGTAAAGCCGTTGGCCGTCTTCAGCGCTGATATTGCCAAACTCAGGAAATTGCCAGTCAGCCAGATAGGGCGCCAACGGATGGGTTTCATCCAGCTGGTTCTGGTGCAGCCAGCTGATGCGCTCGCCCGTGGGGCCATGCAGGCTCACCTGGGGAGGCTGGGTGCTGCTTGAGAAGTAATCAATGTAGCTGCGGGCATCAGCGGCAAAGGTGATCTGATGCAGGCCGTCACGCTCACTGAGGCGGGTTGGCTGGCTGGGATTGGTGGTGTTCATGCTGGCGCGGTAAAGATGGCGCTCCAGCGGGGTATCCTTGCGGCCGGTAAAATAGATATAGCCGGTGGTTTCATCCACCCGGCTGACCTTATCAACCATCCAGTCGCCACTGGTCAGCTGGCGGATCAGGCTGCCATCCAGCCGGTATAAGTACAGGTGCTTAAAGCCGCTGCGCTCCGAGGCCCAGATAAAATGGCGTGCGTCATCGAGAAAAATCAGGTCATCGTGCAAGTTGACCCAGGTTGGGGCGGATTCCTGCACGATAGGACTGTTGCCGACACCGGGCTTGTCAGTATCCAGCAAATACAGGCTCAGCTGATTCTGACTGCGATTCTGCCACTGATAGCCCAGTCGCTTGCTGTCGGCAACCCAATCGACGCGGGCCAGATAACCATCGCCGTGGCGCTCAGATAAATTCAGCCAGGTGACTGCCGGTTGCTCATCAGTGACTGGCAATTTAAGAATGCCCAGGTCGACTATGGCATTGGCACTGCCGGCAAACGGATAGCGCTGTTCGACCAGCTCGGTGCCGCTGTCCGTCATATCAGCACGCACGACCCTGATTACCGGTTTATTATCGACCCGGGTGAGGGCAATTTGTTGTTCGTCCGGGCTCCACCAGTAGCCGGTCATGCGCTTCATTTCTTCCTGGGCGACAAATTCAGCGGTGCCGTACATGAGGTCGGCCGAGCCGCCGTTGGTAAGCTGGCGTAAATGGGTGGTCGCCAGATCCACTAACCACAGGTTATGGTCGTGAATGAAGCTGACGAAGCGACCCGCGGGAGAGAACCTCGCGTCGGTGGCGCTCATGCCGCTGTTGGTTAAGTTGGTGATGGCCGCGGTTTCGATATCGTACAGGTAGAGCTGGCCAGCCAGTGGGAATAACAGGGTACTGCCATCGGGCGACCAGTGGTATTCGACGATGCCGGCCGCACGAATGCGCTGGCGCTCACGGCGGGCCTGTTCGGCGGCTGAGATCTGGGTTGGGTCGGGAGTTAATTCATCGGCAGCGACCAGCAGGCGGTGCGTGTCGTCACGGACACTGTAAAGCCAGAGGTCGTAAATGTCGGGCTGCGCAGCGGAGCCTTTGAGATAAGAAATATGCTTACTGTGCGGAGCAAAACGAAGCTGTTGTGGCGCTATGGTGGTTAAATCGGGCGCCGAGAAAATTCGTTCAATAGTGAGGGTGTCAGGCTCGGCAGCGGACTCGGTTTGGGGGGCAGCCATTATCGGCAAAGAAATCCCAATGCCGATCAAACCTGCCATCAGTGCACCTAAAAATCGCATACCTGCTTTGTTCCTGTATTCAGTGAGCTCACTGGGACAGTGTAACAAAGCAGGCTGCGAAGGGTTTCAGGCTGCGACCAAGCGCGCGACTAATGCGCTAAAATTCGCCGCGTATACCAATACCGAAGTTACGGCCGCGCAGTGGTGCGTCCTCTTTCAGGAATGAGGTATGCGGGAATGCCAGTTCATCGGTCAGATTATCGGCCTTCAGGTAAATGCTGAGATTCTGTGCCGCAAAGGCTTGCGGGAAGAAGTTCACCTGCGCACTCAGCAGGCCATACCCATCGGTCGGCGTTTCATTGATCGCGACGTCGGTTTGTTTGGCATGCCAGATATAGCCGGCTTTGGCTTCCCAGTTACCCAGGTTGTAGCGTAATGAGGTGCCGATCCGCTGCGACGGGATGCGTGGCAGATCGCCGGCGCCATCAGTGGCGCGGCCGCGAATGTAATCGCTGAAGCCGGTCACTTCCCAGTTCGGTTTGAACTGCCAGGCGCCGCTCAGCTCATAGCCGAACAATTCGACGTCGCGCTGGGTAAAGGCGATAACCGGCAGGCCTTCGGCGTGATCATGACCACCTTCGGCCTCGTCATCCCCTTCCTGGTGCAAGTCTTCGCTGTTAATACCGGTAAACTCACTGAACACATAGTCATTAATACGGTTGTAGAATACCGTGAAGTCCATGTGATAACCGGGCTGCTCGATATGGAAGCCGATATCCAGGTTATTGGACTTCTCTACTGCCGGCAGCTGTTGAGCTGACTCGATATGGTATTCATGGTCACCTTCTTCATGGGCTTCATAAACCAGACCCAGTTCGTAGGTTTGGGTAGCCAGATGCTCACCATTGGAAAACAGTTCGTTGGCCGCCGGCGCGCGCTGCGCGTGGCTGAAGTTGACCGCAAACTGAAGATCGCGGGCGAATTGCCAGGTAAAGCCCACTGAGCCCGAGACCGGCTCGAAGTCCAGTTCGGCATAACGGATATCGGTCAGCGTCGGGGCTTCGATATCAACGCGCTCATAGCGGGCGCCGGCCTGCCAGTTAAAGGCACCGAACTGCTGCTCGACTAACCAGAACAGACCATGACGGATAGCGTCAGAGCCCGGGGTATACGCCTCTTCGCCCACAGCATTTTGCTGCTGGTCGAACAGGTGGTAACCGAAAGCACCTTTCCAGCCGGCCAGGGGGGCGTGGGTGGCGGTGAGCCGGAGTTCATGTTGTTCGTTGGTGAAGGTCGTAGCCGCAATATTGTCTTCAATTTCCTGGTGCTGATAGTCGGTAAAACCGTAGCGCAGCTCGAGTTTTTCAATGCCCTGATACGGCGCTATCCAGCCGCCGTGCATCTGGATGCGGTTTTGCGTCAGATTGGCGAAAGGGCCAGCCTCTTCTTCGTGGGCTTCCTCTTCGTCATGCTCTTCTTCTTCACCATGGCCATGCCCGGGAATGCCATATTCTTGCTCCAGACGACCGTAGGAGGCACCGAGGTAACCCTGGTCGAACATATAACTGACGCCGACATTCGCGCCCTGGGCATCGATAAAGCTGTTTTCAACTGCGGTCGCGGTTTCGCCTTCATCGTTGGTGAAGCGGGGAACACTGTAATCATCACTGCGACGGATAAAGCCGTCAGCGTGCCAGACCGTCTGCTCATGATCGGCGGTGAAGCCAGCGCTGGCATCGCGCAAGTCACTTGCGGTATCCGCATTAACGCCGTAAAAGCCCTGGCTGCCGCCCACGAATTCACTGGGAACGCGCTGATCGACGACGTTGACTACGCCGCCGATGGCGCCGCTACCATAGAGCAGGGTTGCCGGGCCGCGCAGGATTTCAATTTGCTGGGCAACGGATGTTTCAGTGGTTACCGCATGATCCGGACTGCCGCGCGAGACGTCACCGGTGTCCAGACCATTCTGGGTGATCTTCACCCGTGGGCCATCGAGGCCACGGATAATCGGGCTGCTGGCAACGCCGGCAAAGTTGGTGGCGCTGATGCCAGGCTCATTCTGCAGGGTCTCGCCCAGGGTGTGGGCCTGCTGCTCACGCAACTCATCGCCGGCCACAACGCTGACTGGCTGGGCCGAGTTAAGTTGGGTACGGGTAAGTGGCGTCGCGGTGATGGTGATCACCTCGGTATCCTGGTGTTCATGCTGTTGCTCCTGTTCATCGGGAGCACTCATGGCAACGCTCGGCAGTATGCCGGCAATAAGGATGGCGATAGGGGTCTTACGAAACATCTGACAACTCCAGTTTCAGTTAAGTACGGCTTATGTAATGTTATAATATAACAATATCACCAGCAATTAAAGCTGGCAAGCCTGCGCCGGCCGATTGAAGTGCCGATTGCGACGAAAAGCTGGTTTGCCGCGACCGGGTTGGATAGACTAGCGGGCAATCAAAACGATAAGAACGGACATCAGATACTATGCGTTTACCTTCAGTTATTAGCTTTTCGCTTATCATTACTGCGCTGTCTGGCTGTGGTGGTGCTGCCCAGAGCGACGAAAATCCGCCGCTGAGTGCAGAGGCCAATGCGCTGCGTGGCCATCTTGAGTTTCTTGCCAGTGATGAGTTACGTGGCCGGGATACCGGTAGCCGCGGGCACGAAATCGCCTCAAAATATATCGCCAGTGAATTTAAGCAGCTGGGCCTGGAGCCCGCTGGTGATAATGGCAGTTACTTTCAGCGCATCAGTTTTCGCAGTAGCACGCTCAAGGAAAATACCGCCCGGTTAGCCATCAGCTACGGCGATGAAGTGGTCGAGCTGGATTATCCGAAGGAATTCCTGACGGCGCCGAGTGCTTACCATGAGCAGGTCAATATTAGCGCCCCGATGGTATTTGTGGGCTACGGGCTGATTTCTGATGCCTTTGATATCAACGATTATGATGGTCTGGATGTCAGCGGGAAAATTGTGGTGACCCTGGCTGGCCGGCCGGAATCTTTGCCCAGCGAAGAAGGCGCGCACCTGAACCGGAATAAAGCGAAATTTGCGGCCGAGCGCGGTGCGGTCGGCATGCTCAGCATACATACCCCGGCGCGCGAAAAAGTGCGGCCCTTTAAAGTTTCGGCCCTCTATCAGCGGGCACCGAATGTGGTGTGGCTGAACGCCGAAGGGGAGCCGAATCAGAAGTATAAGGGCTTTACCAATCTGGGGTCGGTGGATACCAAAGCGGCCGAGAACCTGTTTCGCCAGGCGCCGGTTGACCTGACGGCGTTATTGTTACAAACAGAAAACGGCGAGAGCCCGCGTGGTTTTGCGCTGAACGCCAGTGTGACGCTGGCCAAAGAGTCGGTGCATGAAGCGATTTCCAGCCCGAATGTGGCGGCGATTCTGCCGGGTACCGACGCTGAGCTGAAAAACGAATATGTGCTCTATACGGCGCATTCCGACCATATCGGGATCACTAAGGATATGAGTCAGGATGACCACATTAATAACGGCGCTATGGATAATGCTTCGGGCGTCGCGGTGATGCTGGAGACCGCGCGGATGTTTGCCGAATCAGCGCAGGCTCCGAAACGGTCGATTCTGTTTCTGGCGGTAACTGCGGAAGAGCGCGGGCTGCTGGGCGCCGATTATTATGCCCACCATCCAACGGTACCGATTAATCAGATCGTCGCGAACGTGAACCTGGATATGCCGGTGTTGTTGTATGATTTTGCTGATGTAGTGGCTTTTGGTTCAACCCACTCGACGCTGGGCGATACCGTAGCCGACGCGGCTGGTAAGTTTGACATTAAATTAAGCGCTGACCCTATGCCTGAGCAGGCCATATTCACCCGCTCGGATCATTATGCCTTTGTGAAAAAGGGCGTGCCGGCGGTGTTTCTGATGACGGGTTTTACCGCAAAAGATGACGATAAAAACGGCGCGGAGATCTGGGGCGAGTTTTTTGAAAAACACTATCACCGCCCCAGTGACAGCCCGGACTTGCCAATTAACTACGATGCCGGGGTGGTATTTACCAATATCAACTTCGCCATAGGCCAGCAAATCGCCAACACGGACGAGCGTCCGCGTTGGCTGCCTGATTCATTCTTTGGTCAGCTGAACGACTGATCAAATGGGTGATCCCGGCGGCAGGGCTGGTGCGGGTTTAACCGGCCAGCTCTGCTCGCTGAACAGCTGCGTCAGCGCCGCCAGCGCAAATTGCCGGTGGTCACTGGCGGCAGCGCCTTCCCACAACTGCTGCTGTTGCTGTAAAAACGCGTGAAGCGGCGCTTTAGCCGTGCTGCTCAGTTGCGCATTCAGGTAGCTGCCGGCAATAGCTGTCAGCGCTTCAAACGCCAGCCGTTGTTCAAGACTACTGGCCGCTGGCTGATAGGCCGGTGCGATCGCCTGTTGTTCAACGGCGCTTAGCAGCTGGCGGACATCCGGAATGGTTTCATCCTGCTGTTGTTGCTGCTGCAAGCGCTCCAGGCGCTCAGGATGCAACATGAGTTCAAGGGTAAAGCGCGCGGCACTGGCCGCCATTGAATCCGGATCCGGGATTAAGCCGGTCAGACCGCTGAAGGTTTCGCGGCTGGCTGGCTCGCCATAAGCGGTGGGCACCAGTAGTGCTTTAATGGTGTCCGGCAGGGCCAGCTGCTCAGCGCTAAGGGTCTGGCTGAGTTGCTGTAAGGCGCGGCGCTGCTGCTGGGCATTTACCGGGCGATAATCGGGCGTGTCCTCACCGGTAACGTAATAGTCGTAATGCACGCCAGCCAGCATCTTCACTGCCGCTTCAACCTGATAGCGGTGGAGCAGATACATAGGCACCAGTACCTGATGCAGGCGGCTTAGCGGTACGCCTGCCGGCAGGTTATCCAGCCCAAAGCGCTGCAGGGCCGTGCGCCGCACTGCCAGCACCCGTTCCAGTTCCGTCACCGCATCACTGCCGCTGTCCCATAAATGCGCATCCGGATGGGCGCCACCGGCAGCCCGGGCGTCGCGATCCGAGATAAACCCCAGGCCAAGCTGCTTATTGCGCTCGATGATGGTTGCCGGTGATGCCTCACCGTAGCCGTAGGCGATAACTTGCTTGTCCCATAGGCCCAGTTCATTGGTATAGGCTTCAGCCAGGGTCAGGCCGTCATGATCGGTCGCCAGGCTGACCAGGGGATGGGGATAATCCATCACTGACGCACGGTCACGGGCGCTGGCCGCAAAGTTATGGGCGATACCAAGCGTATGGCCGATTTCATGGGCGGACAGCTGACGGATCCGCGCCAGCGCCATATCCTCGACCTGTTGCATGAGCTGCTGCCGCGTGTTGGCATCCAGCTGCCGGGCAAAAGGGGCCAGCAAACCCTGGGCGATGAGCATGTCCTGACGAACCCGCAATGAACCTAAGGTAACATGGCCTTTGATGATTTCGCCGGTGCGGGGATCGGTAATCGAAGCGCCGTATGACCAGCCGCGGGTAGAGCGGTGTACCCACTGGATCACGTTATAACGCACGTCCATAGGATCCGCATCAGCGGGCAGTTCACGCACCTGAAAGGCATCTTCATAGCCGATTGCCTGAAACGCCTGATCCCACCAGCGGCCGCCGTCGAGCAGCGCGCTGCGCACAGGCTCAGGTACGCCCGGGTCAAGGTAATAAATGATAGGTTTTACCGGTTTACTGACAGCCGCGTCGGGATCTTGTTTCTGCAGCCGGTGCCGGGGGATATATTGCACCAGCATGGGCTCGCCCAGCGGGGCGGCATAATCCATATGATTCTCGGCCCAGAAGCCGCTGTTCGGGTGAAACGTGCGGGGCTGATAGCCATCATCAGGCAGCCGGATAAAGGAATGGTGCAGATGCATGGTCAGATGATCTGGATCAGCGGCTACACTGCGTACATACTGACCTTTAGCTTCACCGCTGAAGGTGATTTTTGCTTCCAGTTCGGTATTGTCCGGAAAGGCTTTGCTGCGCGCCGGGTAGATCACCGAGCGGTCGGCGGCGAGGCGGTAACTGCCCTGCTCAGTTTGTTGCAGGCGCTCGATTACGCCGTGGGTATCGCTGAGCAGAAAGGGCGTATAATCCACCAGTACATGCTGATCGTCGGCAGCCACAACGGCAAAACCTGCAATCACCGAGCCCGCGAAAGCTTCACTGACACTGGCACGCTCGGCCGGGTTGTCGCTGGTGGCGCGGTAATAGGTGTTGTGCTGTTGCAACAAGACTTTATTACCTTCAATGTGGAAGCTGGCCAGCCGGGTGGCGCCAAGCTGACCGCGATCCAGACCGATGTCGTTGGAGCCTAAGCCCCAGGGCAGGCTGGTCTGAAAAATAAAGGGCGTGCTCTGGCGCGGGATCTGCAGGTAGTAATTGCCCTGCGCCGGGGCATGGTAAAAGGTAAAAAAGCCCTGATGGGTAGTCATGTCAGCGGTAAATTCCGCCAGCGGAGCCGGGCTTGTGGTCGCGGCGGCTGTGCTCTGAGTCCAGCTCAGAGTGGCCACCAGCAGGATTGCAATGAATGCTCTCATGTAGGTTTTATCCATCGTTATTTTGGTAACAGGAGTTCAAATGACAAACAGCGGTTATAGCAAATCTGAGGCAGAAAGTAACACAGGCAATAGCAATCGCGAAGCCTTCCGCCTGGATCACCGGCTGGTAAATGACACCATTTATCTTGGCCGGCTGCAATTGTGTGAGGTGCTGTTGTTTGATGATGCCCGTTACGACTGGCTGATCCTGGTGCCGGCGGTGGCTGATACGGTGGAGTTTCTGGATTTATCACCAGCACAGCAACAGCAGTTGGCTGGCGAAGTGCAGCAGGTTGCCGGGGTACTCAAAAAAACCGGACGGGGTGACAAACTGAATGTGGGGGCGCTTGGCAATGTGGTTAAGCAACTGCACGTGCATCTGCTGTTGCGCCATGATCAGGATCCGGCCTGGCCGGGGCCGGTGTGGGGGCATTCGCCGGCAGTTCGCTACGCTGCTTATGAACAGGCCGACATCGCCGGCCGCTGGGTGCAACGGCTACAGCTGAAGGCTTAGCCGAGCTCGCTCAACTCTTGCTGCAACTGGGCGCACCACTGGCTGATGCGTTCATCGCTTAACTCATACTGGCTGTCTTCATCCAGCGCCAGGCCGACGAAGAATTCGCCATCGGCGGTCAGCGCCTTGGAGGCCATAAAATCGTAGCCCTGATTTGGCCAGAATCCAATACGGGTGCAACCTGCGGTATTGGCGCCGGCGGCCAGTTCGTCATGCAGCATGCCGAGGGCATCCTGGAACCAGTCGGTATAGCCGACCTGATCACCCATACCAAAGAGCGCTACTATCTTACCCTGCAGGTTCAGTTGGCTGATTTCGTCCCAGCGGCTTTCCCAGTCTTCCTGAATTTCCCCGAAATCCCAGGTCGACAGGCCAAAAATCACCACGTCAAACTGCTCGCTGTCGGCCAGCGGCACGTCTTTGATATTAAAGAGTTCGACAGCACCTGGCGGGAACTGCGCCTGAATTTTTTCGGCGGCAATTTCGGTATAGCAGGTGGTTGAGCCGTAAAATAATCCGATTGGTTTTGTCATAACGCTAACCAGAGTGAATGTTAGCTGTAGTGTACCAGAAACCGGCACGCTTATGGTATGCTGCGCGGCCAAATTACCGGAGCAGGAAAGGGTCTTTTAGTGATGTCTGCACAGCTTGAGTTTGATCAGTTTGTCGCACGCCTTGAGCAGGTCTTTGACCAGGCGGTGGTAGAGGGTACCGACGACGAGTTATTTGCCAGCGGCTATTTGCGCGGGCATTTTGATTTAGTGGTGGCGCAGCTGGAACTGCAGCAGAACAGGCAGCCGGCTGCAGTCATGCCAGCGCTCTACAGTGCTGTAGAGCAGACCCGCCATGAGCTGGCGCCAGCGGATCAGGCGCATATCCAGGCAATGATGCGTCAGCTCGAAGCGGTCAGCTAAGCGGGCTTAGTCTGTAACCGCGCCGGTGCCAGACGCCGGCGCAGGTCGGCCGCCAGTGGCAGTGGTTCGGCCGCCAGCAGCTCGGCCGCCAGCAGTTCGGCCAGCAATGGCGCGCTGGTAAAGCCCCGGGATCCCAGCCCGCCGAATACCATCAGACCGGTATCAAGGGTGCCGGCCAACGGCATATGGTCGCGGGTGGTATTGCGCAGCGACGTGCGGTTCGCGGTCGCGCTCAGTTCGCTGGTCCAGTCCTGTTGCAGGTTATCCTGCAGGGTGGCAAGGTTTTCATGTTCATCGCGCTCGCGGTTCTGGTGGGCTTCGCTGGCGCTGAACTGCCGGGCATAAGTGGCACCCACACAATGCTGACCATCGGCGACCGGAGTGAAATACCCCTTATAACAAATCACCGCCGGGCAGGATTCGCTGGCCGCCGTAGCGGCGACCCGGGTCACCTGGCCGCGGACATTCTGCAGGCTGATACCAAAGGGCTCAAGTATCGCGCTCAGGCCCGCGCCCAGCGCCAGGATCACGTGCCGGGCGGTTTGCTCAGTGCCATCGGCAAAGCGCAGTCGCCAGCGCGCATCGGGCAGCTTTTCAATTCCCTTTAAGCTCAGTCCTGTTTCAATTTCAATGCCGTCAAATAGCTGGCGGACGATGGCAGCCGGTGATAACCAGCCTGCCGCCGGGTAGAACAGCGCCGGACAAGCCGGTAGTTGGTGCCAGTAGGCCTGGGTTTGCTCAGGGCTGAGCCAACGCACGGTAGCGCCGCTATAAAGCGCATCGTCAGTACCGGCAATTTTAGCCGCCCGTTGCGCGCGCTCCCCGGTGTAGGCTAACTGTAAGACACCCGTCGGATGCCAGGACTGCGGACAATAACGCTGATAAAACTGAGCGGCATAGCTGAAGGCGCTCAGATAAAATTCACTCAGCGGACTGAGTTCGGCGTGCAGCAGTGGATAAACCGCGCCCTGGGGGTTGCCCGAGGCACCGTCGGCAACGTCTGTGGTGATTACTTTAACCTTCCAGTGGCGGCGCTTTAAGGCGTGCGCCATAGTGGCTGCGGCAATGCCGCCGCCGATGATCAGCACAGATTCGTCAGCGGGCGGGGGACTTAATTGCTGTTCATCCGTAGGCCAGTGGCCAGCAAGCATCTCGCGTTTGCGGCCAAAGCCCGGTAACTTACTGACATGGTAACCAGCCTGTTGCAGCCCACGACGCACCGCACCGGCGGCAGTGAAGGTAGCAAAGGTGCTGCCGGGAGCGGCGCTGCTGGCCATGGCCTGATACAGCCCGGGTTGCCACATCTGTGGATTTTTATCCGGGGCGAAGCCGTCCAGAAACCAGGCATCGACCTGACTTTGTGCGCCAGGCAGCCACTGTGGCAGTTGCTCGTGAATATCACCAAACCAGAGATCCAGGGTGATGCGGCCATCGGCCAGCAGACACCGGTGACAGCCAGCTTCAGCGGGCGGATACACCGCCAGCAGCTCGTCGGCCAGCGGTTTCAGCTCAGCAAAATGGCGCAGCGCCCGGGCCAGATCAGCGGGTTGCAGCGGATATTTTTCAAACGAAATAAAATGCAGCTGGAGCGATGCTGGTGCCTGCTGCAATAGTAGCTTCCAGGTGGCCAGTAAATTCAGGCCGGTGCCAAAACCGCTTTCAGCAATCACGAAGCGCGCCCGTGGATGCGTTTGCCAGCGCCCGGGGAGATCGTTATGCTGAAGGAATACGTATTGGCTTTCGGCTAACCCATCTTCATTGGTAAAATAGATATCATCAAAAGCAGTTGATACCGGCAAACCAAATTCATTGAAGGTAACTTGCGCAGGAGTAGGGTTAGCCACGTCATTTAACTCGCTTTGACTATTGGGTTTGCGAAACAAGAAGGTTAATTACACGCTAGTGTAACAATATTTTGTTAAAAAATGCGGAAAGCAGACCACTTTTTAACGGAAGTGGGCTACCATAGTCGGGCGCTCAGCAAGACAGGAAATCAGCATGAGAAGAGTAGTGATTACCGGACTTGGCATTGTGTCGAGTATCGGCGTGAACAAACAAGAGGTATTGGAGTCGCTCCAGAACGGGCGCTCGGGTATCGAGTTTTCTCAGGAATTTGCCGATATGGGGCTGCGGTGCCAGGTCTGGGGACCGGTACGCACCAACCCGGCAGATCACATCGACCGCAAAGCACTGCGCTTTATGGGCGACTCTGCGGCCTATGCTTATATGGCAATGGCACAGGCCATCGAAGACGCTGGTCTGAATGACGCGGAAGTATCTAACCCGCGCACCGGTCTGGTGGTTGGCTCTGGTGGCGCTTCCGGCGAACATCAGGTAGCAGCCGCTGACTTGCTGCGGGAAAAAGGCGTGAAGCGGGTAGGTCCTTACATGGTGCCGCGCTGCATGGCTTCTACTACTTCGGCCTGTCTGGCCACGCCGTTCCAGATTAAAGGCGTTAACTATTCGATCAGCTCGGCCTGCGCGACCTCAGCGCATTGTATTGGCCATGCGATGGAATTGATTCAGTTTGGTAAGCAGGATCGCGTATTTGCCGGTGGTGGTGAAGAGCTACACTGGACGCTGGGCATGGAATTTGATGCCATGGGTGCGCTAAGCACCAAGTATAACGATACCCCGGAGCGGGCTTCGCGCACCTATGATGTGGATCGCGATGGCTTTGTACCTGCTGGCGGCGGTGGCATTCTGGTTATTGAAGAACTGGAAACAGCACTGGCGCGTGGTGCCAAAATCTACGGTGAAATCGTCGGTTACGGCGCGACTTCAGATGGTTACGACATGGTTGCGCCGTCTGGTGAAGGCGCGGTGCGTTGTATGCAGATGGCGATGGAAACCGTTGATGGGCCGATTGATTATCTCAATACCCACGGAACCAGCACCCCGGTAGGGGATGCCAAAGAGCTTGAAGCGGTTAATATCGTATTTGGCGACAATCCGCCAATGATGAGCTCGACCAAGTCGATGACCGGCCATGCCCTGGGCGCGGCGGGTGTTCATGAAGCCATTTATTCACTGCTGATGCTGGAGCACAACTTTATTGCTCCTTCTATTAACGTGGATAACCTGGATCCGGCAGCTAAAGGTATGAACATCGTTACGTCGACGAAGGAAGCCAAGCTGACCACCGTCATGTCGAACAGTTTCGGCTTTGGCGGCACCAACGCGACGCTGGTGATGCGTAAATACGAATAGTCGTTGATTTTACGATAATTTGTTAATAAAAAAGGTGCGCAATTGCGCACCTTTTTGTATGCTCAATTCATCTGTTTACCACTCTCTGACATTATTGCGGACGCTATTTCAGACACTATGCATATACTCGCCGACGCGAACTTACCGCTGGTCGCTGAACTCTGTGACCAATTATGCCGTGCTGCCGGTTACCCGGCGGAGGTTGAGCTGTACAGCACGCGTCAGCCATCCGCGGCGCAACTGGCCACGGCGGAGGCGCTGCTGATTCGTTCGGTTACCCGGGTTGATGCTGATTTACTGCAGCAAGCCCCGCGGTTGCGCTGGGTTGGCAGCGGTACCATTGGCACCGAACATGTGGATCAGGCGGCTCTGGACGCTGCGGGTGTGGTTTTTACGCATACCCCCGGGGTGAACGCGAACGCCGTTGGTGATTATGTGGCGAGCGCGGTGGCGGCAGCATCATTGCGCCGGGGGCAATTCCTGGCCGGCGAAGCCGCCATTATCGGTGCCGGTCATACTGGTCGTGCCGCCGGACAACGTCTGCAAGGCTTAGGCTTGCAGGTGCATTATTATGATCCGCCGCTGGTGGAAAGCGGCGCGAATCAGGTGCCGGTTCACGGTAACTGGCAGCGGGTGCTGAATTCAGCGGTGATTTCCTGTCATGTGCCGCTAACCACGAGTGGGCCTTACGCAACCCGCCATCTGCTGGATGATAGCGCCGTACAGGCGCTCGCTGCTGACACCCTGATTATCAATGCCAGCCGCGGACCCGTGGTGGCCCAACAGGCAGTGGCACGCGCGTTGCAGCGGCAGCAATCGCTGCGTTGGGTTTTGGATGTGTGGGAAGATGAGCCACAGATAGCTGTAGATCTGCTACCCTGTATTGAACTTGCGACGCCACATATTGCCGGTCACAGTCTGGCTGGAAAACTGGGCGGGACCCGGCAGCTTTGCGCGAAACTGGCGGCGCATCTGGGCTGGCCTGATCAATTACCGTCGCTAACCGAATTATTAAGCCGCTGGCCCCGGGTCAGCGGTGATCGTGAATTGCAGTCGCTGGCAGCGCCGGACTGGCAAACACTGGCATCCTGGGTACTGGCCATTTATGATATACGAGAGGATGATCGCCAACTACGGGCGGCACCGCCGACGCCAGCAGCGTTTGACGCACTGCGGCGTAACTATCAGCCCCGCGCCGAATTAAGCAGCGGCCTGGTCAGTGGCGGGCAATGGGTCAATGAGCCTTTCTGGCAGCAACGTCTGCACCAATTGAATCTGAGGAGTAAAGATGTCACGAGCTTTTAATGTCGCGGTTCTGGGCGCTACCGGCCTGGTGGGCCAGCATATGATCGAACTGCTGGAAAAACGTGAGTTTCCGGTTGGCGAGCTGTTTCCTCTGGCCAGCAGCCGGTCAGCCGGCGGCACGGTGAAGTTCCGCGGCGAAGATGTGGTTGTGCAGGATGCTGAGAAGTTCGACTGGAGCCAGGTGGAGTTAGGTTTTTTCTCGGCGGGTGGATCGATCTCGCGGATTTACGCGCCACGAGCAGCTGAGGCTGGCTGCGTGGTCATCGACAATACCTCGGAATTTCGTTATGAAGACGATATCCCGCTGGTGGTGCCGGAAGTAAACGCGCACGCGCTGGCCGACTTCCGCAACCGTAACATTATCGCCAATCCCAACTGCTCTACCATTCAGATGCTGGTGGCGCTTAAACCGATTTACGATGCCGTTGGTATTGACCGGATTAACGTGGCAACTTACCAGTCGGTATCAGGAGCCGGTAAGGAAGCCATTGATGAGCTGGCGCACCAGACCGCATCATTACTGAACGGGCGTCCGGTAGAAGTGGAAACCTTCTCGCGGCAGATTGCCTTTAACTGTATTCCCCAGATTGATGTGTTTTTAGATAACGATTACACCAAAGAAGAAATGAAGATGTTCTGGGAGACTCAGAAGATCTTCGGTGACAGCAACATCCGGGTGAATGCGACGGCGGTGCGGGTGCCGGTGTTTTTTGGTCACGCCGAGGCACTGCATATTGAAACCCAGCAGCCGATTGCGGCCGAGCAGGCAAAAGAGTTGCTGCGTAATGCGCCGGGTGTGGTGCTGCTGGAGAATAACGATGATTTTCCGACGCAGGTTGGTAATGCGGCCGGTCGCGATGAAGTTTTTGTGGGCCGGGTACGCAACGATATTTCTCACGCCCAGGGGCTGAACCTGTGGGTTGTCAGTGATAATGTTCGTAAAGGCGCTGCCACCAACAGTGTGCAAATTGCTGAACATCTGATAAAAGACTATATATAAACTTACATTTCAGGGCCATGCACTATGGAAGCAGGATCATGACAAGGATAATAAAAGCAGCATTGATCGGCGTTGTATTGGCAACAAGCAGCGGCATGGCCGGATATTCTCAGGCCAGCGCCACCGGCGCGGGTGCGCTCTTTACGCTGCAGGGGCAAGTGGCCTCGCGCTGGCAGCTGGACCGCTTTGGCCCCATAGTGTCATCGGATACCCTGTGGAGTATCGCTTCCTATTATGGCCGACAGCGCGATATGACGGTCTATCAGATGATGGACGCTATCGTAGCGGCGAACCCGCGGGCCTTTATTAATAACCAGCCTGATCGCATGATGAATGGCTACTTCCTGACCATTCCCGGTAGCCCGGTGGCTGCTGCCGATACCACGGCAGAAGAACCGGCAACCGCGTTGCCAGACGAACCCGTCAGCCCCGTTGCGGACCCGGCGCCGGAACCTGCTGCTGACCCACAGGTGGTGCAGTTTGATATTGGTGAATTACGGGCGTTACGGGATCAGTTAGCCGATTCGATCAATCTGATTGAATCACTGCAGACGCAAAATGCCAGCCTGCAAGACCGGCTGGAACAGGTGACTACTGAACTGGCACAGCTTAAAGCTCAGGTTGACGAAGATCGCGCCATGGATCGCGAAATCGCTGAGCTGGCCGATGAAATACAGAACGATTATCCGGAAGTGGAAGCCACTGAAGAGCGGATAGCTGACCAGGCGGACGGGCAGGCTGAACCGGTCGCAGAAGTGACCACCGAAGCTATTACTGAACCGGTGTCGGCTCCGGTCGCTGAAGAAGTCGTTACGCCAGCTAAGAAGCAATCTGCCAGCGGTGATTTCATCGACTGGCTGTTACAGCCTTTCCAGTTGTTACTCGCTGTGATGGTGCCTTTGTTACTGGCAGTAATCATCTGGTACTTGCTCTACGTGCGGCGGCTTAACCGTGAGACGCCGGGACCATACAATGGCGCTGTTGAAGCGGCCGCCCGCGACCGTGCCGGCAGCAAATCAGAAGAGCAAAGCCCGGGCGCAGCGGCAGAGCTGGCAGTTGAGGAAACTGAGACCGACGCTGACTCGCTGGCAGAAGTTGAGGAACGCCGTGAGCCTGAAGTGGACGCTAAAGAACTACCACAAGAAGACGAAGCTGAAGCTGTAGCGGAAATTGAAGCGCGGGGCGAGCATCAGCTTAAGGCGGATGATGAGAATGTGCCGGCAAGCGATATTGATGAACAACTGCTGGCCGACCTGGAAAGCGATTTCGAGCTTGATGCTGAGGCCGAAACGCAGATTGAGCCGGAGATTGATACTGAGGCCGCGGCGGAAGTTGAACTGGAAACGGAACCAGAAGTTGAACCAGAGCCTGAAGAAGAACCTGAAGAAGAGCCAGAGCCTGAAGAAGAACCAGAGCCTGAAACCGAAGCCCCGGAGAAAGAAGAACCTGAGCCTAAAAAGGAAACCTCGCTGGATGAGGATCTGGCCGGTCTGGATTCGTTTGGCGGCCTGAAGCTCGAAGATGAGGACGCGCCAGAAGCAGGCAGCCGCTATGTCTCTATTGATGAGCTTATTGATGAAGCACAAGCCAGTGAAGCGGAAGAGGATGACGAAGATCCTTATAATCCGCAACGCGTGAGCGATGCCCTGGGGGACATCGACAGTGATGAACAGGGTGATGATGAAAGTCAGGCCGATCGCACCGGTGATGACAGTAAATCGCCGGCGGCGATGCTGGATTTAGCCCAGGCGTATATCGATATGGGTGAGCTGGATGATGCGCGCGACTTGCTGGTTAAGATTGTCGACGCCGACGATGAAGAAGCGCAGCGTGAAGCCCAGCAACTATTGCAGCAACTGGACGGTCAGGCAGGTCGATGAGTAGTACGCGCATAGCGCTCGGCATTGAGTATGATGGCAGTAGTTTTTACGGGTGGCAGCGACAGCGTGAAGTTGTCTGTGTGCAGGAAGTGCTTGAACGGGCTCTTAGCAAAGTTGCTAATCAGCCTATTGAAGTGACCTGCGCCGGCCGCACGGATGCTGGTGTGCATGCGACCGGGCAGGTGGTGCATTTTGATACCACTGAAGAACGCAATACGCCGGCCTGGACCATGGGTGTTAACAGTAACCTGCCGGATAGCGTCGGCGTACGCTGGGCCCGGCAGGTCAGTGATGACTTCAGTGCCCGCTTTAGCGCAACAGCCCGCCGTTACCGTTATATTATCTGCAATACCCGCTTGCGACCGGCCATTTTATCGCGGGGCGTTAGCCATTATCACCAGCCGCTCGCCGCGGATAAAATGCACCAGGCGGCGCAGGCGTTGCTGGGCGAGCATGACTTCAGCGCGTTTCGCGCGGCGCAATGCCAGTCGCATTCACCGAACCGCTGCGTAACCGAACTCAAAGTGAGCCGCTACGGCGATTACCTGGTGGTGGATATTACCGCCAACGCCTTTTTACATCATATGGTACGCAACATCGTCGGCAGTTTGCTGGAAGTTGGTAAGGGCGAGCGACCCGTCGCCTGGCCCGCCGAACTACTCGCCGGCCGTGACCGTAATCTGGCCGCGGCAACGGCAAAAGCACAGGGGCTATACCTGGTGCAGGTGTATTATCCGGAGCCATTTGGTATCCCGCTAATGCCACCGGGCCCCCTCTGGTTACCGGACGCTGCCCTGGCTGACGACAGTTAAGACCACTTTTTACTCCCTTCAGTTGGGCTAATATGCTTTAATATAAGGTATGTTCAGGCTGAAATAGCTGCAATCAACTATCAACTTAATGAGATTTTATGAGCTGGATTGAGCGAATTCTTGCAAAACCCAAGAGCGGTAAACGTCGCAATATTCCCGAAGGGGTCTGGTCAAAATGCACCAGTTGCGATGCCATTCTGTATGGTGCGGATCTGGAACGCAGCTTAGGCGTATGCCCTAAATGTGATCATCATATGCGCCTGCCTGCCCGGCGCCGGCTTGATAGTTTTCTCGACACAGGTTCAGCGACCGAACTTGGTGCCGAACTTGAGCCGAAAGATATCCTGAAATTCCGGGATTCGAAAAAGTATAAAGATCGGCTGGCCGCAGCACAGAAAGCCACTGGCGAGAAAGATGCGCTGGTGGTGCAAAAGGGCAAGCTCAAAGGCATGCCCATTGTGGTTGCCGCGTTTGAATTTGAGTTTATGGGTGGCTCGATGGCGTCAGTTGTCGGTGCCCGTTTTGTGAAGGCTGTGGAAGAATGCCTGCGCGAGCGCTGCCCGCTGGTTTGTTTTTCAGCCTCAGGCGGTGCGCGGATGCAGGAAGCACTGATGTCACTGATGCAGATGGCAAAAACCTCAGCGGCGCTGGCACGGATGAGCGAAGAAGGCATCCCTTATATTTCGGTAATGACAGATCCTACTATGGGTGGCGTTTCTGCCAGCCTGGCAATGCTCGGTGACGTAAATATTGCCGAGCCTGAAGCGCTGATTGGCTTTGCCGGCCCCCGGGTTATCGAACAGACGGTTCGGGAAACCTTGCCGGAAGGCTTCCAGCGCGCCGAGTTTCTGGTCGATCATGGTGCTATCGATATGATCATCGACCGCCGCCAGTTACGTAACCGGATTGCAGCATTGCTGGCGAAGTTTCAACATCACAATGCACTTGCTGATGAATTTTAATGGGCGCAGCGGTTACTCCTCCTGACCAGTCAGCCGGGCTTGATGCCTGGCTGGACTATCTTGAACACCTTCACCACAAACCTATCGAACTCGGCCTGGATCGCATCAGACTGGTGGCCGAACGGCTGCAGCTGACGGCAACGGATGCCAAAGTGATTACCGTGGCTGGTACCAATGGCAAAGGCTCGACCGTGCGTTATCTGGAGACCATTTTGCGTGCTGATGGCTATCGCACCGGGGTGTATATCTCACCCCACCTGCAGCGCTACCAGGAACGGGTACGGGTTGGGGGCGAGGAGCTTTCAGCTGAACGTCATGTCGCCGCGTTTGCGGCAATTGAGGCGGCGCGGGGCGATGTATCCCTGACTTACTTTGAATTTGGCACCCTGGCTGCCTTCTGGTTGCTGAAACAGCAGCAGCTGGATGTCTGGATACTTGAAGTAGGGCTGGGCGGACGGCTGGACGCGGTCAATATCCTCGATGCCGATGTTGGCGTACTCACCAGCGTGGGTATCGATCATATTGGTTTTCTTGGCCCGGATCGCACCGGTATTGCCCGCGAAAAAGCAGGCATTTTCCGCTCTGGCAGACCCTCGGTGTGCGGCGAACCGGACTTCCCTGAACCGGTGCGTACTGAACTGCAGCAGCGCGGTATTGAACTGCAGCGGGTGGGGTTTGAATTTGATTATGGGATGAACGAAGCCGGCGACTGGTTCTGGCGCGACCAGAATCAGCAGATGAACGCGTTACCGTTGCCACAACTGCCCCTGCCAAATGCTGCAACGGCGCTGGCGGCCCTGACACAGTTATCCCTGCCGGTAAGTCGCGAGGCTATTGATGAGGGGCTGAGTCGCGCCCGGGAGCCTGGCCGTCTGCAGTTGTTACCGGGCGAACCCGCTACGCTGCTCGATGTGGCGCATAATCCTCATGCAGCAAAATACCTGGCCAGTTACCTGCTGGCACGCTTTCCGTACCGGCCTGTGTACGCCGTAGTTGGCATGCTGAATGATAAAGATATTGCCGGCACGCTGGCGGAACTGGCTGGTGTTGTAAGCCGCTGGTATTTTGCTGATTTACACGAGCCACGCGGGGCCCGTGCCGGCGAATTAAAGCAGGCGCTCAGCGCAGACGCAACGGCTGCCAGTCAGGAATTTGGTACAGTAACAGACGCCTATGAGGCGGCCTGCCAGCAAGCGCTGGCGGCAACTTCTGAGGGCACCACGAACGGGCCTCTGGTATTGGTGTGCGGCTCGTTTTACACTGTCGGTAAAATCGGCACGGAGCAATAAGATGGCATCGCAATTACAGAACCGACTGGTGGGAAGCGTCATTCTAATCGCGCTGGCGGTGATCATTTTACCGGAACTCCTGGACGGCAAGCAGGTTCAGAACCAGGAAGAGTTTGAAACCATACCCTTGCAGCCACAGGTTGAGGTCGCTGAAATCCCGGTGAAAACGATCGCTGAAGATAACAAGCTGACGCAGCAGAGTGATGACGCGGACAGCGATCTCCAGGTAACCGCTGATGACGCACCGGCGCTGGATTCCGATGCTAGTGGTGATGCGAACGAGCCCGCCGCGCCCGCCGGTACCTCACTTAAAGATGCCGGTTGGGTTATACAGCTGGGCGTGTTCCGCAATCAGCAGTCGGTAGATACCTTAATTGAAAGACTGCGGCAGCGTGGCTATCGCGCCTATCGGGAACAAGTCAGTATTAATGGCGACGATCTCACTAAACTCATGGTTGGCCCCGCCCTCACTCAGGAAGAGCTGGAACGCCAGTTACCGGAGCTGAATAAACTGGTCGGCGCCGAAGGCCGGATTATCCGTTTTACCCCCTGATGGCGATCAAAACGACGATTAAAAAGTAGCGTATTCCATCGTCATTTCTGCTACACTTCGCGCGTTCTGAATCTGCCTTAGGAATCCCATTATGGTCTGGGTTGATTATGCTATTTTGATTGTGATCGCGTTCTCTACGCTGGTCAGTCTGACGCGCGGTTTTGTGCGTGAAGCCATGTCGCTGGCAGTCTGGATTGCGGCTTTTCTGATCGCCAGTTTCTATTATGAAGACCTGGCTGCCTGGTTTACCCGTCTTGATGATCCCATGGTCCGTAACGCGGCCGCTATTCTGGCACTATTTATCGCCACCCTGATTGTGGGTGCGGTGGTGAACTATGTGCTGGGGCAACTGGTTGATAAAACCGGGCTGACTGGCACTGATCGTGTGCTCGGTGGCGTATTCGGCGCATTACGCGGCGTATTGATCGTCAGCGCATTATTATTCTTTATGGATTCATTTACCGCGCTGGCAAGCAGCGACTGGTGGGTGAACTCTACGCTGATCCCGCATTTCGGTATTTTTATTCAGTGGTTTTTTGAGTATCTGGAGCAAACGTCAAGTTTTCTTCCTAAACAAGTGTAACGAGGTTGTTCAGGCATGTGTGGCATTGTAGGTATAGTCGGTAAGGATCCAGTTAATCAGGCGTTGTACGATAGCCTGACGATGTTACAGCATCGGGGACAAGATGCCGCTGGCATCATGACAGTTCATAACAACACGCTGCGTTTGCGTAAAGCCAACGGTTTGGTGCGTGATGTATTTCATACCCGGCATATGCATCGTTTAGCTGGCCATGTCGGCATCGGCCATGTGCGTTATCCGACTGCCGGAAGCTCCAGTTCAGCTGAAGCCCAGCCGTTTTACGTCAACTCGCCGTTTGGTATAGCCTTGTCGCACAACGGCAATCTGACCAACGCAGCGGAACTGCACGAACGCTTGTTTGATTCAGCGCGGCGCCACATCAATACCACTTCCGATTCAGAGATTCTGCTGAACATTCTGGCGCACGAACTCTACCAGCAAAATAGTCTGAGTCTGTCGGCGGATGACGTATTTGCCACAGTAAGCCGGGTGCATCGTAAAATTCGCGGCGCCTATGCGGTGGTCGCGATGATTATCGGCCACGGCATGCTGGCATTCCGGGACCCCTGGGGTATCCGGCCGCTGGTGCTGGGGCAACGCGAAACCGCTAAAGGTAATGAGTATATTGTGGCCTCGGAAAGCGTGGCGATTGACGGTACCGGCTTTAAATATATCCGCGATATCGAGCCGGGCGAAGCCATTTATATTTCTGAAGACGGTGAGCTGTTTTCACGTCAGTGCGCCGATAATCCCCAGCATTGCCCCTGCATTTTTGAATACGTCTATTTCGCCCGGCCAGACTCCTTTATCGATAAGATTTCGGTGTATGCGTCACGCGTGAATATGGGCCGCAAGCTGGGCGAAAAAATTAAGCGTGACTACGCCCATCTGGACATCGACGTGGTGATCCCGATCCCTGAGACCAGTTGCGACATCGCGCTGGAAATGGCGAACGTGCTGAATCTTCCGTATCGTCAGGGGTTTGTGAAAAACCGCTACATTGGCCGTACCTTTATTATGCCTGGCCAGACCCAGCGCCGGAAATCCGTGCGGCGTAAGCTGAACGCGATTGGTGCTGAGTTCCGGGGTAAGAACGTGCTGCTGGTCGATGATTCGATTGTTCGCGGCACCACCTCAGAGCAAATTATTGAGATGGCCCGCGAAGCCGGTGCCAAGAAAGTTTACTTTGCCTCAGCGGCCCCGGAAATCCGGTTCCCGAATGTGTACGGTATTGATATGCCAAGCGCCAATGAGTTGATTGGACATGGTCGTGAAGCGGACGAAATCAATGCGTTAATCAAGGCTGATGGCCTGATTTATCAGGAACTGGATGACTTGATTGCCGCCGTGCGGGAAGAGAATCCTTCAATCCAGCGTTTTGAAACCTCGGTATTCAGCGGTGAATACATCACCGGCGATATCGATCAGAGCTATCTGGATCGGCTGGATGCGGCGCGCAATGACATCGCCCGTTCAGGGGATGCCAGTAGCGAAGACGCGAACCTGGAAATGCACAACGAAAGCGATGACGACTAGTCATCGCGATCGTTGCGGACTTTTTCAGTGTTGCTCAGTTTTGATCTGTAAGTTACAGCTGGAACTTATAAACCGATCCCAGCTTCAGGATCTGCGTTAACTCATCAAGGGCTGTGCGTGACTCCTCCAGTAACTGCGGGTCACGTAAGTCATCGACACTCAGTTCATCCCGGTAATTACTGTCGACCCACTGGTTTAAGCGGCTAAACAGCACCTCATCAAGAATCACTGCCGGGTTGACCGCTGCCAGCTCCTCATCGGTCAGAGCGACGCGCAGGCGCAGACAAGCCGGGCCGCCGCCATTGCGCATGCTTTGTTTCACATCAAAATAATGCACCTGCCGGATCGGCGTGTCGCGGGTTACCAGATCAGCGAGGTAGGCACTGACGCGTTCGTTTTCCTGACATTCGGTAGGCGCGATAATCACCATAGTGCCGTCTGGCAGGCTGATCAGCTGGGTATTAAACAAGTACGTCTGTACCGCATCGGCGACGGACACTTCGCTGTCTTTGACTTCAATGAAATGCACGGGCTGGTCACCGAATTTCCGCTGAATCTCACGCTTTTTCGCTTCGGTATCCAGAAATGCCTGCTCGTGGTAAAACAGCACGTTTCTATTACCGACGGCAATCACATCGTTGTGAAATACGCCCTGATCAATCACGCCCGGGTTCTGCTGGATGAAAATCGTATTCTCTTCAGACAGCCCGTGCAGGCGGGCGATGGCCGCGGACGCTTCAAAGGTCTGGCGGGCCGGATAGCGGGTCGGTGCCGGCTTGCTGCTGTCAAAGGCGTAACGGCCAAAGGTAAAGAGTTCAATGCCGGCATGGCCGTATTCGTTGCACAGGCGGGTATGGTTGGCAGCGCCTTCGTCACCAAAGTGTTCATTGTCAGGTAAATGCAGGTGATGGGCAAAATAGCGCGGGTTCGCGAACATCGCCTGCAGGATGCGACCACTGGTGGCCGGCTCCAGTGAGCGGTGGTACTTATTGGTCAGGTTGGCCGGCGTAAAATGAACTTTCCCGTCGGCCGTATCCGCACCCGGTGACACGGTAGCAGCGTTGGCTGTCCACATGCTCGATGCTGAGCAGACGGCCTGGAAGATTGCCGGGGCCGTACGAGCCGCCGCAGCCAGTACTTCACCGTCGGTGCCGGTAAAGCCTAAGCGACGCAGCGCGAACACGTCAGGGCGCTCTTGTGGGGCTAATACGCCCTGTACCATGCCCATGTCATGCAGCGCTTTCATTTTTTCCAGGCCCTGGCGCGCGGCGGAACGCGGACTGGACACCGCGCGGGCATTACTCAGTGAAGCGACGTTACCAAAAGATAAGCCGGCGTAATTATGGGTCGGGCCGACCAGGCCGTCGAAGTTAGCTTCCAGGTGCTTAATGCTCACTGATTCCTCCACTGCGGTTGCAAGTATTTATTTCGCGGCTATTATACGCACAAAGTTGGTTCAGGTGTAAGGCTATCAGTTCAGATACAGAGCGGCCTGTAGCGACATGACCCGGGATTCTGCATGGATATCGCGGGAGTACGAATTTTTATGATTTTTGAATTGGACGGTTGTGAAGTAGCTACAGAACAGATATATCTAAAAAAAGAAACCCTGAATTTAACTACGATATAGAGAGTCGCATGGCAAAAGCTCTGGTTATTGTTGAGTCGCCCGCAAAAGCGAAGACAATTAATAAATATCTCGGAAATGATTATATCGTCAAATCCAGTATCGGCCACGTCCGTGACCTGCCGACCCGCTCGACGGCTACGATAAAAGCCAAGCCCCCGGCGGAAGTCCGCAAAATGTCGCCGGAGAAAAAAGAGGCCTACCGGCAGGAGCGCGAATTAAAGAAGCTGGTCGCGCGCATGGGCATTGACCCTGAGCATAACTGGCGCGCTGAATATGAAGTGCTGCCCGGCAAAGAGAAAGTGGTTAATGAACTGAAGAAGCTGGCCAGTAAAGCTGATGCTATTTATCTGGCAACGGATTTGGACCGCGAGGGAGAGGCGATTGCCTGGCACTTGCGGGAACTCATTGGCGGTGACGATAGCCGGTTTCACCGGGTAGTATTCAACGAAATTACGAAAAACGCCATACAGGATGCATTCTCCCGGCCCTCATCGCTGAATATCGACCGGGTGAACGCTCAGCAGACCCGCCGCTTCCTCGATCGGGTGGTTGGCTTTATGGTATCGCCGTTGTTATGGAAGAAAATTGCCCGGGGCCTCTCGGCCGGCCGGGTGCAATCCGTAGCAGTGCGACTGGTGGTCGAGCGCGAACGTGAAATTAAGGCTTTTGTTCCGGAAGAGTTCTGGGATATCTATGCTGATTTAAATACCGCTACTAAAGCTGCCCTGCGCATGCAGGTGCAGAAGCACCAGGGTAAGACCTTTAAAGCAACCGACAAAGAAGCTGCAGATAAAGCCGTTGGTGCGCTGAAAAACGCTGATTACACTGTGATTGAGCGTGAAGATAAGCCCACCAGCAGCCGGCCGTCGGCGCCATTTATTACCTCGACGCTGCAGCAGGCTGCCAGTACCCGCTTAGGTTTTGGCGTGAAAAAAACCATGATGATGGCCCAGCGACTTTATGAAGCCGGCCACATTACCTACATGCGTACCGATTCAACCAACCTGAGTCAGGATGCAGTCGCGGCCTGTCGCGACTACATCGGCAAGCAGTTCGGTAAGGATTACCTGCCACCGAAACCTATGATGTATGGCTCCAAGCAGGGCGCGCAGGAAGCTCATGAAGCTATCCGTCCGTCTGAAGTGAAGGTGAAATCAGAGCAGCTGCGGGATATGGAACGTGACGCCCAGCGTTTGTATGAGCTGATCTGGCGCCAGTTTGTGGCCTGCCAGATGACGCCGGCCCAGTATGACGCCACCACCATTACGGTGCAGGCGGGCGATTACGAACTGAAAGCCCGTGGTCGGGTATTACGCTTTGCCGGGTGGACCAAAGTCCAGCCGCCGGCGGGTGCAAAAAATGCCGAAGATGCGACCCTGCCGGATGTGCGCAAAGGCGAGCCGCTGGAATTACTGAAACTGGATCCACAACAGCACTTTACCAAACCACCGGCCCGGTTCGGCGAAGCGTCGCTGGTTAAAGAGCTGGAAAAACGCGGTATTGGCCGGCCTTCCACTTATGCATCCATTATTTCGACCATTCAGGAACGCGGTTATGTGCGGGTCGAGAGTCGGCGTTTCTATGCCGAAAAAATGGGCGAGATTGTGAATGACCGGCTGATTGAAAACTTCTCTAGGTTGCTGAACTACAACTTCACCGCTGAGATGGAACAGGCGCTGGACGATATCGCCGAAGGTAAGAAGAACTGGAAAGAAACCCTGGATGCCTTTTATGAAGAGTTCAAGCAGAAGCTGGAACTCGCTGAGCAGCCGCCGGAAGAGGGCGGTATGCGCGGCAATGAAATGGTACTGACCGAGATCGATTGCCCGACTTGCGGTCGCAAGATGGGTATCCGTACCGCCAGCACCGGGGTGTTTCTGGGTTGCTCAGGCTATGAGCTGCCCGCTAAGGAACGCTGCACTCAGACCATCAACCTGTTACCAGGTGACGAAGCTGTCAAGGTAACCGACGAAGATGAGCTGGAAACCGAAGTATTGCGGTCGAAAAAGCGCTGTCCCGAATGCGGTACGGCGATGGACAGCTATCTGATTGATAAAGAACGCAAGTTGCACGTCTGTGGTAACAATCCAGCCTGCTCCGGGCAGTTGGTAGAAAAAGGCGAGTTTCGCATTAAAGGGTATGATGGCCCGGTACTGGAATGCGATCGTTGTGGTAGCGAAATGCAGCTGAAAACCGGCCGCTTCGGTAAATATTTTGACTGTACCAACAGCGAGTGTAGCAATACCCGCAAGTTGCTGAAAAACGGTCAGCCAGCGCCGCCCAAAGAAGATCCTGTGCCTTTCCCTGAGCTTGAATGCGAACAGTCAAACGCGCATTTTGTGCTACGTGATGGTGCGTCCGGTATCTTCTTGTCGGCCAATACCTTTCCACGTTCGCGCGAAACCCGGGCGGTTAAGGTGGCGGAACTGCAGCGGTTTAAAGAGCGCCTGCCGGATAAGTTTCATTATCTTACTGAAGCGCCGGCTACGGATGATGCCGGCAACGAAGCTATTGTCCGCTACAGCCGCAAGCAGAAAGAGCAGTATGTGATCACCGAGGAAAACGGCAAGCCAACGGGTTGGCAGGCGTTTTATCGTGACGGCCAGTGGCAGGTTTCCGCAGCTAAGAAAACGGCGAAGAAACCGGCGAAGAAGCCGGCAAAAAAGCCAGCAAAAACAAAGAAAAAGGAATAGAGGATTAAGCCTACAACATAAGAGGATGTTCGCGCCTTGTCGGTCACTCAGGCATTCGCTAGAGTGATAAAACATCACCACGGAGGGTGATGGGAATCTGACAAGGAGGTCACATGGTTAATCAACCAGTCCGGGCGCGAGTCCATCTGTTCGCCACTGCAGGCAGTCTGATGTTTGGCTGTTTGTGGTCGGCGGCGGTAACCGCACAGGTAATCTGCCCCCCTTTTAATTTCAGTGCCGTGGTATCGCCCACGGTTACTGAAGACGTTTCACTGCAGCTAACTGAAGGTTTACTGCAGCCCCAACTCGAAGCCATGCTAGCCCGCCACTTTCAGATTGATGTGGTGGACTGGCAGGCGTCGCCCCATCATCGCTGGCCCGCGGATTTCCGGTTGCAGGCACCGAGCTGGCCGGAACTGCTCGAGCGGCTGCTGCGGCCCTATCGGCTGGCCATTACTTTATACCCCAACCGCATGGCGCGTATAGCTTATCAGCCACCGGGCGGAGAAACCCTATGAAGAGGTTCAGCGGGCTGCTGCTGATGCTGCTGGTAGGCGGCTGTCAGAGCGCGGGCGGCGACTTCGCCAGCCAACGGCAACAGGCGTTGGATAGTCTGCTGGAAGCGCAACGGCAAATGCAGACCAGCACGACGAATTCAGTTGTTTACAGTGATGATTTTTATATTCCGCCATTGGCTGAGGAAGTGAAGACACGACCGCGATGGTACTCACGACCGGTTGAGGTTGCAGTGGACGGGATGTCTGCCCGCGCCTTGCTGACACAAACATTAGGCCCGCATCAGGTGATTGCTCAGTTTCTGGAGCCGGATCTGGCGCAACAGGAACTGAGCCTTGCCTATAGCGGTTCCGTTGGCGGTTTGCTCAATTTGATTACCGCGCAGACTGGCTGGCATGTCGATATCAGCCGCGAGCAAGTGAGCTGGAGCCGTTATCGTATTGCTGAGTTTGACGTAGCTTTTCTGGCGGGTAATACCAACTTTTTTATGGGCAATAGTGATAACCAGGGAAGTGGGCAGGCTGGCGTCATGCAGTCCGGCAGCGGGCAGCCGCTGCAGCAAATGAATTCCAGTGCCGGCAGCGAACAATATCTTAATTTCAGCAGCAAAGAGCTGTCGGTATGGGACGACCTCCAGCGTGCGTTGGGTTTATTGCTGTCACCAGAGGGCCAACTGAGCATCAATCAAAGCTCTACCTCGGTACTGGTACGCGACCTGCCGCACCATGTCGCTCAGGTTGAATCCTATCTGGAACAGCAAAATGAACGGCTGATGCGTCAGGTCTCCATCGAAGTACAGATTATCGATGTCACTTTTAATGACGAAGAACAATTTGCGGTCGACTGGCAGGCATTATTGCGCACCGCTGGTGGTGAGGGCGTACTCGGCCTCGATTCAGCCTCGTTCAGTGCGATCGGAGGGACTGCCGGCACCAGGCTGACATGGGAACAACAATCGGGGTCGGCGCGCGGCTCAAAAGTATTTCTTGAAGCACTTGAACAGCAGGGACTGGTGCAGATGAGCAACCATCCGCGGTTGATCAGTCTGAATAATCAAATCGCCAAGATTGTGCTGGAAGACAACGCAACTTATCTGGCCGCTGCGGGTTCCACCAGCACACCCAATGTCGGCACCACGGAAACCCTGCAACCAGGTGTCGTAACCACTGGCTTCGAGCTCTATGTGCTGCCCAGTATCCGGGCCGGTGAAGTGATTCTGCAATTATCTACTGAGTTGTCTGATCTTGAGCGGATTGATGAAATCCGCTCCGGCGATCAGCTGATTCAGACCCCGCATACGAACCGTAAAAAATTCTTTATGAAAGCGCTGATTGAAGACGGCCAGACCTTGCTGCTTACGGGATTGCGAAATGAACGGAATCAACATCTTGAGCAAAAATCCTGGCTGAGCCTGTTGCTTGGCGGCGGCCAGGGGCATCAGCATCGTCGTAGTGAAACCCTGTTATTACTGACACCGCGCATCGTCAACCGGAGCAAGACGCTGTGAGCGCCAGCGTGGTGATTAATGGCTGGCGGCAGCAGACCACCGATCGCCGGCAGATCGAGCGTTGGCTGGCGGAGGCCCGGCAGCTCGGATTCAACGGCTACACGCTGCACCGGGTTCGTCAGCACTACTGGCTATGCTGCATTACAGGGGGCATGCGGCCCGGTGGAGCAGTTGATATAGCAATTATGCTGCAGCAACGATTTAAAACGGAGTCGCAGTTACTTTATCTGCAATTTGATGCGGCGCAAATGGTCTGTGTCAGCTGGCAAGATTTCGAACTGCGCAACTGTATTGCCTTGAGCACTGATGAGCAGGGGCAAGCGCGCTTTCGTTTGTTGTGCCAGGGTCTGGCTGAACAAACAGAGACGACGGGACAGACCCCCGGCAAGCTGCTTCTGGCCGGTAAGGCACCCGCTTTCCTGACCGAGCTGATCAGCGCGATAGGGGAGCCATGGGAAAACATTTCCTCCGGGGTTTATCTTGAGGAAAAGATACCTGCTGCTGCACGGTTCCGGGTCATAAGTAAATTACCGCGCTGGCAACGGCAGCGATTATGGCTGACCGCAGCGGTAGCAGCTTTCTCTGTTGGCGCTTATCTGACATGGCTGTGGTGGCCTGCTCCGGCAGCGATACCGGTAGCACCACAGGTAGTCCAGGTTGAACTGCCCGGGTTGGGGGTAAGCCAGCTCACCCAGCTGCAATATGCTATGCACCAGCTTACAGCGCTGGCGGGATGGCGATTACAGCAGATCATGCTTACTGAACAGGGGCTGCAAGCAACGATCGGACGCACCTATGGTTTAAATCAGGAACTAACAGCCCAGTTGGATGCGCGCTGGCAGGTTAGTTTCAGCCACCAGGAAGCGCAACTGCAACTACCATTAGCCAAATCAGCGGACCAATCCGGGGTTGCGCAGCCAGCACAGGATTACGAAGCAGCGCAGCGGGCGTTTAGTGCGGCATTGCCTGATTATTTGCCATCGGTCCGGGTGCAGCTTGCTGAAGCGGATAGCGATAAGCACTGGCGCTGGCAAAATCTGACGCTCAATATTACCGATTTCAAGCTGCCGGAACTCGAGCTACTGGCGCTATTGCTGCGGGATGCGCCTGTGCGCCTGCACCAGGCGCATATTGATCCCGGCTCACCGGCCCGCTCCACCATTCAACTGCAATTCATCGCCCGACAACATTATCCCGGAGGAAATCGCCCATGATAACGGCCCTGTTTAGTCTGCTGCTCGGAGCGGCTGATACTGCTGGCAGCCCGCCACCGGCGGTGGCGCTGCAACAACAATACGAACGGATTAAAAGTTTGCGGGCGCAGGAGCTGGCGGAGCTTCAGGCGGCATCGCGAGCGCGGCAGATGCAGCATGAACTACAGGTGGCTGAAGCCGAGCATTCGATTCGCTCGCTGGGGCAGCAGCCTGGTGCCACAGTAACGCCAAGCGGCCCGGGATTGACCGACTATGAGCTCGTCGGGGTGGTGCAGGGCGAAGGATCTTCGCTGGTGTTATTGCGCCTGCATCAGCAACTGATCAGGTTAACCACCGGTATTCCTGATGCCAGCGGGCTTTACGCTGAGGTTACGGGTACCGCAGTACGACTGAGCAAGGCAGGCAAACATCGCCTGTTACCGCTGCCAAGAGGATGGTGACATGAAGATTATGGATCCTTTGGAACTGCGCCAGTGTCAGGTTCCGGAATCACTGTTGGATGCATGTCTGGCGATTACGGAAGGCGAGGTCAGTGAAGACGTCGCGGTGATTGTCAGTAAAGAAGGGCTGATTATTGCATCGGCCGCTGCCTGGCAAAGCGCTCAGCTAGCCATTGGCAATCTGGCCATGCTGATGGCTCAGCAAGGCTTAAGCAGCCGTTTTTTTCTGCTCGGTGATGCCAGGGAGTTGAGAACCTTATTACATGATGCGGACGCAAAAAGGCGCCAGCAAAGGCATCAGGGACATCAACTGCAACTGGATCATACCCGTGCGCAACAGGCACTCGAAGACTTAGTCCAGCAGGCATTGACGCTCAACGCATCGGATATTCATCTGTTGTTCGATCAACAGCAGGCATCGTTGTCATTCCGGGTGCATGGTCGCATGGCGGGGCGGGTGGAACGCAGTCGTGAAACGCTGGTGGCAGCCATAGCTGCAGCGCTGAATACCCGCTCGGACGATTTTCATGAGCTGTTCGACGAACAGCGACTGTCCAGCGCCAGTATCAACGTTACTGTGGTCCGCGAAGGCATACCTCAGCGCATTCGGCTGCGGGTACAGAAGTCTCCAACCCGCAGCGGCTTTGCCGTCACTATGCGTATTCAGCGGGAGCAGCAACAGGTTTTACGGCTACAGGAACTGGGGCTGCCCCCGGCCATTGCTGCTGGCTTACGACTGCTGGTTGAACAGCCCACAGGATTGCTGCTCATAGCCGGACCCACGGGACAGGGCAAGACTACGACGCTGGCAGCAATTAACCTGCTGATTCCGCCCGACGCGAAAGTGATATCGCTGGAGGATCCTATTGAAATCATCCAGCCGCACATCGAACAAAAGCCGGTGCTGGCGGATCATCCCGAGCTTAATTTCGCCAATATGGTAAAGGTGGCGCTGCGTGAGGATCCTGATGTGATTTCGATAAGCGAGATCCGCGATCAGGGCACCGCCCGGGCGGCTTATACGGCGGCCCTGACTGGACATCTGGTGACTGCGACAATTCATGCGCACGACAGCTTCGGCGTTATTCAGCGACTGCTCGACTTAGGCCTGTCGGCACAGGCGCTGGCGCAACCCGGCGTATTAAGAGGCATCCTGGCGCAGCGCCTGGTGGTCGATCATTGCCAGTACTGCGATCAAGCTGCGATTACCCCAGACTGCGTTAGCTGCCAGGGGACAGGTATTAGCGGGCGGCGCTACCTAGGAGAACTCTTGCAACTGGATGAAACGATTCGCCAGAGCATCCGCGACGGCCGGCTGGCGGATTGCCGTCAGCTGCTGGTAGAGCAGGGCTGGCAGGGCCTGGATGAGCAGCTGGCAGGGCTCCACCAATGCGCCTGACCCGCCCCCGGCAGCTGGCTTTTCTCGAGGATCTGGCGTTAGCACTGGCCGACGGGCTGAGCCCGTTGCAGGCCTGCTACGGGCTTGCCGAGCATGCGCGGGAACAGGGGCTCACTGCTGAACAACGTCTGGCGGCGGATTTAATTCAGGCGCTGAATGCCGGACAGGCGCTGGGATCCGTGTTGGAGCTGTGGTTCGATCGTGATCTGTGCATGCTGGTGAGCGTTGGTGAGTCCAGTGGTGTACTGGAGCAACTGCTGCAACAGCAACGGCGCTTTGAGGAGCAGCGGCAACAGGCGCAGCGCGCGTTCTGGAGACCATTAATTTATCCGGCAATTATGACGGTTATTGCGGTACTGGCGAGTCTGGTTATTGGTCGGAAGGTGCTGCCTAAACTTGCCGGGCGGCTACCCGAGGACGACTGGCCGGCGGTCAGTAAGACCTTGCTCACTCTCAGTGACGGCCCGCTGTTGCTGGCCCTGTTATTACTGGTTGTGCTGATGCTGTTCTGGAGCTGGGGACCCGCCAGCTTAATTAATTTTCGTTTCCGCGCGTGGCGAGTGCTTGCGGCGCGGGGAGCTTTTATGATCCGGCGTTATTTTGATGCGGTAATTATCCTGCAGACGGTCACCGTGCTGCTCAATGCCGGCATCAATCTGGATCGCGCATTAGTTGCCATTAATCGTTATGGTTCGCCTGGTTTTGGCTACGCGGTGCACCTGATGCGTCAGCGCCTGGCCGCCGGCGAGCGGCGACTGGCACAAATCTTTGACTGTGGGTTGTTATCACCAAGAATGCTATTCCGGCTCAGCAACGGGAGCCGCAATGCAACTGAGCATGGAACCTTGCAACGGGTTGCCGGGTATGCCACTGACGATGCAGTGGCAGCCCTGGGCCGGTTACGGGTGACGCTGCAAATAGTCTGTTACGGATTAATCTTTATGTTACTGGCGCTACTGCTTGGCGGCATGGGCGCCATGCTGATGGCTGTCACGCAACAGACGATGATTTAATTTCTCAACACGGAGTGTTATTTATGAACAAGCAACAAGGATTTACCTTCATCGAAGTGCTGACAGTACTTTCTATTATTGCACTGGCCACCATAGGCTCGCTGGCGGTGCGAGACTGGGCGGTTGGCAACTCGCGGGTGAGCGAGGCAAAAAGCCAGATCATTACTATTCAGTCGGGTACGCAGTTATGGCGTCCGCGTAATGGCAATTATACCGGCATCAGTATGGCCAGCATGTCGGGCATAGCTGCAGTGCCTGAAAGCTGGGGTACTGGCGATGAACTGAACCCCTGGGGAGGCAACATCAGCGTCAGTGTCGACAGTGCCGATCCAACTCGCTACCTGGTTACCCTGACCGGTATTGATCAACCTGGCGAGGGAGCCAGGCTGGCGCGGGATTTTACTGAGTATGCTGTCGATACCAGTTTCAATAACGGTACCCTGACCGTGCGCTTTCAGGGCTAGCCATGATCGACCTAACTTCCAGCCCCCGTACGCAGACTGGCTACCTGTTATGGGAGCTTGTTATTACGCTGCTGGTTATCGGCGGATTAGTGGCCGCTGTTTATCCTAATCTCAGGCATCTGGAACCCTTGGCTGCACCAGCAACGGATCCCGACCGGTTGGCTGAAATGCAGCTACAGCTCAGATTAGCGCAGCAGCGGCGGGTTCAGTTGCTGTTGTTGCAGTACTGAGTGAGCATGGATAAGGAGACAAAGCGTGAGGACAAAGAGCAACGGCTTTGTGCTGCTCGAACTGCTTGCGGCCATTGCGCTGCTAGGCGGGGCAATGCTTATTGCCGGCCAATGGTGGCAGGCAGAAGCCCAGCGTAAGTTGCGACTGCAATGGATCGAAGACGCCCGCCGGATTGCTGCGAGCCTGGAGCTGTTCTGGATAGATGAGCAACGACCGCCAGCAGGTATTGATGAGTTAATCGCGACGGGCTATCTGCAACCGGTCAGCATGCCGTGGCAACAGAGTTGGCAGATAGAGCCGGGCAGCAGACTCAGTTACGTTACGCTGCAGGGACCAGATGCCACCCGCACCGCCTGGCTGAGCAGTAAATTGCCGCAAAGCTTTACCAGCGGTACTCAATTGCGGCTCGCGGTATGGCGGCCTTTCTCGCCGGAAGAAAGTGACGGCGCGCTGTACCGGGTAGCTGTAGCCGGCGAGCCTGAACTTAACCAGATGGGAACAGCGCTGGATATGAATAACCATGATGTGCTTAACGGTGGCTATGTGCAGGCGGCCGAGATGAAGACCAGTAGCTTAGCGTCGCAAACTGCAACGATACAGTCGGCGACTGTGCAGTCACTTAGCAGCACCGGGATCAACGCGACCTATGTAACCACCAGCCAGACCTCGATTGCACAGTTAGCCGCCGATCTGGCCGAGCTAAGGGATCTGTGGCAGCAATGCAGGACGGACGGAAATTGCAAGTAGGGCGATCTTTGCGCGGGCAGGCGTTGGTTGAAACAACACTGATGCTTCCCTTAGTGCTGATGGCCACTTTGTTATTGTTGCAACTAATCTGGTTGGTTTTTGTGCAATACAACTTGTGGCTTGCCGCCAGTTATACGTTGCGAACGGGAGCCCTCCAATACGGCAGCAAGGTCGCTATGGAACGAACCCTGGCAGCTGCTATGAGCGCAGCCCGGCCGGTTTTGGTTAGCGATAGCGCTGCAGTGGATGCGGCCGATTTCAGGTCGCTGGCAGCCCGGCTTACGGCTGAGCAACTGCTGCATGCGAAACTTGCCGCGAGGATCAGGATAGATTCACCTAGCGCGGAGCAGTTTGAGCGCTTCAGTGAAACGCGTTTTGACTTGGTGTTGAATCAGCAGGTGACCGAGATTGCTATCGACCACCCGCTGGTGCGTCTGGCGGCCAGTGATAGCCCGGAACAGTGGCTGGCAGCGCGCCAGCTGAAACTGGAAATATGGTGGTGTCAGCCGCTGGAGGTCCCCCTGGCGGCGGCAGTGTTGGCTGAGCTCAGCGCGTTAATCAATAATCCGGTACAAGTGTTTTGCGCAGCCCGCGCCGCGGCACTGGATAAACCGCTCTGGGGGCTGCGTCACAGCATCGAAGGGCCGATGCTAAGTGGCTACCGGCGTTTTTAACCCGGGTGCTCAGGGGCATGCCAGGTATCACAGGCATATAGGGTATTTTGCATCAGCGTCGCAACTGTCATCGGGCCTACGCCACCGGGGACGGGCGTGATAAAGGCGGCGCGGCTGGCCGCGGCGGCGAACTCAACATCGCCACATAAGCTGCCGTCAGGTAAACGGTTGATGCCAACATCAATAACAGTCGCACCGGGTTTGATCCAGGCGCCGGGAATAAAGTTTGGCTTGCCCACGGCGACGACCAGCACGTCAGCGCGTTCTACATGGCTCTGCAGGTCATGAGTAAACCGGTGACAAACTGTGGTAGTGGCGCCACCCAGCAGCAGCTCGAGGCTCATCGGCCGCCCGACAATGTTGGACGCGCCGACGACCACGGCGTTTTTGCCATAGAGGTCAAGGTTGATTGACTCCAGCAAGGTGATAACGCCGCGCGGGGTGCAGGGGCGCAGGGCTGGATTGCGCTGCGCCAGCCGACCCATGTTGAACGGGTGAAAACCGTCGACATCTTTGCGCGGGTCAATACGTTCGAGAATGGCTTCAGCATTAAGGCCGGCAGGTAAAGGTAACTGGACCAGGATGCCGTCAATGGTGCTATCCTGATTGAGCTGGTCAATCAGGGCTTCGAGCTCCTGCTGACTGGCGGTGGCTGGCAGGTCAAATGCTTTGGAGGTAAAACCTACTTCGTCACAGGCGCGGCGCTTACTGCCAACGTATACTTGCGAGGCCGGGTCACTACCGACCAGCACAACCGCCAGGCCCGGGGCCCGCAAATCGCGTTGATGGCGTTCAGCAACGCGTTCCCTGACCTGATCCCGAACTTGCTGAGCAACCTGTTTGCCATCAATATATTGCGCTGTCATGAAGTGAGTTACCTGTAGCTGAGTTTGCGCGCTATTTTGGCATGTTTTAGCATTTGATTGTAGCCAGCCGTTATGAAATTCCGCGGGGATTGGCGCAAAAAGCAGCAGTTAGCCTGTGAGGGCAAAAAAAAGTTTGACGCTGTTCGGTGCAGCAGGTAATATTCGCCCCCGTTGTCAGGCCGCGTCCTGCACGGGTTTATACAAAAAATGACGGCGAGTAGCGCAGCTTGGTAGCGCACTTGTTTTGGGTACAAGGGGTCGCTGGTTCGAATCCAGTCTCGCCGACCATTTTTGTAGTTTGAATTGCGCCCGTAGCTCAGTTGGATAGAGCAACGGCCTTCTAAGCCGTGGGTCGCAGGTTCGAATCCTGCCGGGTGCGCCATACAAGCCCTGGTGTAATAACAGATGTAGTGGTGGCTGTAGCTCAGTCGGTAGAGCCCCGGATTGTGATTCCGGTTGTCGTGGGTTCAAGTCCCATCAGCCACCCCATTTTTCTTCGTAGTATCTCCCTGCTAAAAATATCGTGTCGGCGAGTAGCGCAGCTTGGTAGCGCACTTGTTTTGGGTACAAGGGGTCGCTGGTTCGAATCCAGTCTCGCCGACCATTCATCTATATTTAATCTTTTTCATCTAAGCGTTGAGTTATTGTTGGTTTACATTGTGATGAAGCCGTGGATATAATGCGGTTACTATTTGACCGCGTCTAAAAATTATAACTAAAAAATGCTGCAATCCGCTGAAAATAAAATAAAATCCGTAGCTTCCAATGATGCCTCTGCGTCATTCGGAATGCTTATTTCAGCGATTAGCGCCCAGCTTATCAATTGCTCCGTTGAAGATACCCAGTTATATATTGAACAAGCGCTTGCCGCGCTGGGACATGGCGACCGTAAGGATCGCTGTTATGTCTTTTTGTTCAACGATGACCATTCAGCCATGAGCAATACCCACGAATGGACCAATTCAGGCATCAGCTCACACAAAGACGAACTGCAGGATATTCCGGCGGCGGCCATGCCGTGGTTTTTCGAGCAAATGCTCAGTACCGGTCTGGTGGTGGTGAGTCAGCTTAGTGATTTACCGCCTGAGGCAAAGGGCTTCCGGGCTGAACTGGAACATGAACGTATCAAGTCGATGATGTCGGTTGGCATGTATCTTGAGAAAAAACTGATCGGCTTTGTCGGTTGTGACCTGGTAAACCGTCAGTGTGCCTGGACGGATAGTGATGTTCACCAGATGCGATTAGTAGCCGACATGATTACCAATACTATCGCCCGGCACAATACTGAAACCAGGTTACGTGCTGCCGAAGCGGATCTGCGCGAGGCCAATGAACGACTGGAACAGCTGGCGCGCGAGGACGGTCTCACCGGCTTAGTCAACCGGCGTGGGCTGGACCACGCGCTGGAACAGGAACTCAGCCGCGCGGTACGGAATCAGTCACGATTAACGCTGTTTATGGTCGATGTGGATCATTTTAAGGCATTCAATGATCGCCGGGGCCACGTTGCCGGTGATGCCGCCTTGCGCGCGGTCGCTGCAGTATTGGCGAGTACCTTTCAGCGCAGTGCTGAAGTTGTCGCGCGCTACGGCGGTGATGAATTCCTTATCGTTAGCCCCGAACTCGATCCCAAAGAGGCTACCGAGCAAGCCCAACGGGTACTCCGTCGGATTCGCCAACTGAACGAGAAGCAGCTGATATCGCAACCTATTACCAGCAGCATTGGCGTTGCCACCCTGATCCCGGACCGCAGCTACGACGTGGATATGCTCATGCAGATGGTCGATAAAGCGGTCTATCAGGCTAAAGACCGGGGCCGTAACTGCGAGGTTATTCAGGCCTACTGATTTTTTATAAGTGTCCGTTGATTGTTAATCCCGCAAAAAAACACGCCACTACTCGACTATGTCGGCCTGCTTCGCTATAATGCTGCGTCATTTTGAAGGGTCCCGACTGGTAGTGGGCTCAAGGCCAATAGCGAAGCCGAGGTAATTACGCAATGCAGGTTTCTGTAGAGAAAACCCAAGGATTAGAACGCCGCGCCACCATCACAGTGCCGGCTGAAACGATCGAAAACGAAGTAAAGCGTCTGCTCAAAGAAGAGTACCGTGACCGCCAGATCAAAGGATTCCGGAAAGGTAAGGTGCCACCGAATGTGCTGCAGAAGCTTTATGGTAAAGAAGCACGCTCACGAGCGGCCTCCAACCTGATGCAGAGCAAATACTTTGAAGCGATTATGCAGGAAAAGCTGAACCCAGCCGGACCACCTGCTATTGAGCCAACCGTAAATGAAACGGGCAAAGATTTAGAATTCACAGCGACCTTCGAAGTGTATCCGGAAGTTGAAGTGAAAGCGCTGGATAAGCTGACTGTTGAAAAACCTGAAGTTGAAGTGACTGACGTTGATGTTGACACCATGCTGGAAACGCTGCGCAAGCAACATGCTGGCTGGAAAGAAGTGAAGCGCAAGTCGAAAAAAGGTGATCGTATCACTATCGACTTCACCGGTTCTGTTGACGGCGAAGAGTTTGAAGGCGGCAAAGCCGAAGATTTCGCGCTGGAACTGGGTCAGAGCCGTATGATTCCTGGTTTTGAAGACAAGATCATCGGCATGAAGGCTGGTGAAGAGAAAACCATCGACGTAACCTTCCCGGAAGATTATCACGCTGAGAATCTGAAAGGTAAAGAAGCGCAGTTCGCGATTGTTGCCAAGAAAGTCGAAGAACCTGAACTGCCTGAGCTTAATGATGAGTTTGTTGCTCAGTTTGGCGTCACCGAAGGTGGTGTTGATGCCTTACGCGCTGAAGTGCGTAAGAACATGGAACGCGAACTGAAGAACACTGTTAAGAGCAAGGTAAAAGAACAGGTACTCAAAGGCCTGGTAGAAAATAACGACGTGGACGTTCCTTCCGCTATGATCGATCAGGAAGTTGACCATCTGCGTCGTCAGGCAATGCAGCGTTTTGGCGGCAACCAGGCACAGATGCCTGAACTGCCGGCTAACCTGTTCGAAGAGCAGGCAAAAGAACGCGCTAAAGTTGGCCTGTTGCTGGGCGAAGTCATCCGCAGCAATGAAATGAAGGTTGACGAAGCCAAAGTAGACGAGATTATTGCAACCAACGCTTCTGCCTATGAAGATCCGCAGGAAGTGGTTGAGTACTATAAAGGTAATGAGCAGCTGATGCAGCAGGTTCGTAATGTAGCGCTGGAAGAACAGGCTATTGATTACATTCTGAGCCAGGCGAAAGTCAAGGCGAAGAAAGCCAGCTTTGATGAGCTGATGAACCCAAAAGATAAATAAGGTTGCGGGAACCGTCACGCGAAGATTGACGGCATCCACAACAACTTGGTTTAATGGCTCGTATAACCTTATACGAGCCATTTTTTTATTTCAGGAGTTGTAATTATGTCTGAGTTGGCAAACACGCCTATGGCACAGCTGGTGCCTATGGTTGTTGAACAAACAGCTAAGGGAGAACGCTCGTACGACATCTATTCGCGGCTACTAAAAGAGCGGGTGATTTTTTGCGTGGGTCAGATTGACGACCATATGGCGAATCTGATTGTTGCCCAGTTATTGTTTCTTGAATCGGATAATCCCGATAAAGATATCTACCTGTATATCAATTCGCCGGGTGGCGTGGTGACGGCCGGGATGGCCATTTATGATACAATGCGTTTTATTAAGCCTGATGTCAGCACCGTCTGTATGGGCCAGGCCGCCAGTATGGGCGCCTTCCTGTTAGCGGGCGGCAGCAAAGGTAAGCGCTTTTGCCTGCCAAACTCACGGGTGATGATTCATCAGCCACTCGGTGGCTTCCAGGGTCAGGCTTCAGATTTCGAGATTCACGCGCGGCAAATTCTTGATATTAAAGATAAGCTGAATCGGATGCTGGCAGAGAATACCGGCAAGTCGATTGAACAGGTAGCAAAAGATACCGATCGTGATTATTTTATGGGCGCTCAGGAATCTGTCGACTATGGTGTAGTAGATGGCATTCTGACGCAGCGAAACGGAGAGTAGTATGACTGATAAAACCCAGGGTAATGGCGAAAAGCCGTTGTTTTGTACCTTTTGTGGTAAAAGTCAGCACGAAGTACGCAAGTTGATCGCCGGTCCCTCGGTGTTTATCTGTGATGAATGTGTCGATCTGTGTAACGATATTCTGCGCGAAGAAATTCAGAATATTGCGCCACAGGATGGGCCGGATAAATTACCTACGCCGCGGGAAATTCGCGAGCACCTTGATGAATACGTTATTGGCCAGGAACTGGCTAAAAAGGTATTGGCGGTTGCGGTATACAATCACTACAAGCGATTGCAGAATTCCGGTAAAGGCAAAGATCAGATTGAACTTGGCAAGAGTAATATCCTGCTGATCGGACCGACCGGTTCAGGTAAAACCTACCTGGCGGAAACCATGGCCCGTTTTCTGGATGTGCCTTTTACTATGGCTGACGCAACAACGCTGACTGAAGCAGGTTATGTGGGTGAAGACGTTGAAAACATCATCCAGAAGCTGCTGCAGAAGTGTGACTATGATGTCGAGAAGGCCGAACGTGGCATTGTCTACATTGATGAAATTGATAAGATTTCGCGCAAGTCGGATAATCCGTCGATCACCCGTGATGTGTCGGGCGAAGGTGTACAGCAGGCGCTGCTGAAACTGATCGAAGGAACCGTTGCCGCAGTACCCCCGCAGGGCGGGCGTAAGCATCCGCAGCAGGAATTTGTGCAGGTTGATACCTCTAAGATTCTGTTTATCTGTGGTGGTGCTTTCGCTGGTCTGAACAAGGTGATAGAGCAACGCATCCAGGTAGGTAGTGGCATCGGCTTCGGCGCTCAGGTAAAAAGCAAAGAGTTGACCGAGGAAGGTAAAACCCTGGCTCAGGTCGAGCCTGAAGATCTGGTTAAATATGGCCTGATCCCGGAATTCATTGGCCGTTTGCCGGTTCTGGCTACTTTAAGCGAGCTGGATGAAGAAGCGCTGGTGCAGATTCTGCAGACTCCGAAAAATGCCCTGACGAAACAGTATAACTCGCTGTTTGAAATGGAAGGGGTAGAGCTGGAGTTTCGTGAAGATGCGCTGCGGGCAATAGCCCGCAAAGCCATGACCCGGAAAACCGGTGCCCGTGGCCTGCGCTCTATCGTTGAAGCGGTGCTGCTGGATACCATGTATGACCTGCCATCGGTGGATAATGTCAGCAAGGTGGTTATCGATGAATCCGTGATTCAGGGTGAGTCGAAGCCAATCCTGATTTATCACAACGAGAAGAAAGGAAAGCAAGCGTCTGGTGAATAAATACCCCGGTTAGAGCTTAAATCGTGCAAAAAGGGCCATTCTGGCCCTTTTTTTGTGCAAAGCTATTGAAGTTTCTCTGAACTGCCACATATTAGAAGCTATGATATGTAGCAGACACCAAGCCAGCGACCTGGAGAAGTATTATGAGTGAAGAACGGGTTGAACGCCTGAGTACCCCAGTTTTACCGTTACGCGATGTGGTCGTGTATCCCCATATGGTGATCCCGCTGTTTGTGGGGCGGGAAAAATCTATCCGTTGCCTGGAAGCGGCGATGGACAATGATAAACAAATTTTTCTGGCGGCGCAGAAAGATGCTGCCGTGGATGAGCCGGAGCAAAAGGACATCCATGAAGTCGGCACTGTGGCCACCATTCTGCAACTGCTGAAACTACCTGACGGCACGGTTAAAGTGCTGGTAGAGGGCGTACAGCGCGCCACCATCGACTCATTTGAAGAAACCGAGGACTTTTTCCGGGCGCAGGTTCACTTTCTGGCTTCCGAAAGCATGGAAGACAAAGAAGAAGAAGTGATGATCCGGTCGGCGATCAATCAGTTCGAAGGCTATGTGAAGCTGAATAAGAAGATTCCTCCGGAAGTTTTAACCTCCTTGTCGGGCATTGAGGAGGCTGATCGGCTGGCTGATACTATGGCCGCGCACATGCCGCTGAAGCTTAAAGACAAGCAAAAAGTGCTTGAGATCACCAACGTGCGTGAGCGCCTAGATTTTCTGATGGCGCTGATGGAAGGCGAAATTGACCTGCTGCAGGTTGAAAAGCGAATTCGCACCCGGGTGAAGAAGCAGATGGAGAAGAGCCAGCGTGAGTACTATCTGAATGAGCAGATGAAGGCGATTCAGAAAGAGCTGGGCGAAATGGAAGAAGGGCCCGATGAATTTGAGGCCTTACAGCAAAAAATTGATGAAGCCGGTATGCCTGAGGAAGCTGAGGCTAAAACCCGCGCTGAATTGCAAAAGCTGAAGATGATGTCGCCAATGTCCGCTGAAGCAACGGTGGTGCGTGGCTACATTGACTGGATGGTCTCGGTACCCTGGAAAAAACGCTCGCGCATCAAGAAAGATCTGGCTCATGCCGAGAAAATTCTCGATGCCGATCACTACGGACTGGAAAAAGTTAAAGAACGGATACTTGAGTATCTTGCCGTGCAACAGCGTACCTCTAAGGTTCGTGGCGCCATTCTGTGCTTAGTCGGTCCGCCGGGCGTGGGTAAGACCTCGCTGGGGCAGTCCATTGCCAGGGCGACCGGCCGTAAATACATTCGGATGGCGCTGGGTGGGGTACGGGATGAAGCGGAGATCCGTGGTCACCGCCGTACCTATATCGGCTCTATGCCGGGCAAGCTGATTCAGAAAATGGCAAAAGTAGGGGTCCGCAACCCGCTGTTTCTGCTCGATGAAATCGACAAAATGGCGCAGGATATGCGCGGTGATCCGGCTTCAGCCTTGCTGGAAGTGCTGGATCCGGAACAGAACATCAACTTTAACGATCACTATCTTGAAGTGGATTACGATTTGTCGGATGTGATGTTCGTAGCAACCTCGAATAGCATGAATATTCCGGCGCCACTGTTGGATCGGATGGAAGTGATCCGGCTGGCTGGCTACACCGAAGATGAGAAGCTCAACATCGCCAAAAGCCATTTGCTGCCGAAGCAGATCGAGCGCAATGGCCTGAAGGATAAAGAGCTGAACATCATGGATGATGCGATCACCGGTATTATCCGTTATTACACCCGTGAGGCCGGCGTCCGGAACCTGGAGCGGGAGCTGTCGCGGTTATGCCGTAAAGCCGTCAAGCGGATTGTGCTGGATAAAAGCATTAAGCATGTGGAAATTAATGGCAAGAATCTGAACGAGTTCCTCGGCGTGCAGAAATACGATTTCGGTAAAGCGGAAGCAACCAATCAGATTGGCCAGGTTACCGGCCTGGCCTGGACTGAGGTCGGCGGTGACTTGCTGACGATTGAAGCCACCAATGTGACGGGTAAAGGTAAGATTACCTCGACCGGGTCGTTAGGTGGCGTGATGCAGGAATCGATTCAGACCGCCCTGACGGTAGTACGTAGCCGCGCGGACAAGCTTGGGATTCCCGATGATTTCCACGAGAAGCGTGATATTCACGTGCACGTTCCTGAAGGGGCAACGCCAAAAGATGGCCCTAGTGCCGGTATTGCTATGGTAACGGCGCTGGCTTCGTCGCTGACGGGTATTCCGGTGCGTGCTGAAGTTGCCATGACCGGCGAAATCACGTTGCGTGGCGAAGTACTGCCCATTGGTGGCCTGAAAGAGAAACTGCTGGCGGCCCACCGCGGTGGTATTAAACATGTATTGATACCTAAAGAAAACGAGCGTGATCTGCAGGAAATCAGTGCCAATGTGAAGGGTGATTTGAAAATTCAGCCGGTACAATGGATTGATGAAGTGCTGAAAGTGGCACTTGAGCGGGCTCCTGAGCCAAGAAAATAGGCCGCGAAAACGGTAAAATGCGGGCTCTGGGGCCCTAATTCGGCTGTAGCCCGCATTCTTTCGTTAAAAAAATTGTGAAAAAGGGTTCTCAATCGAAAATCTTGTGGTAGCCTAGAGTCAAAGTGATTGGCCAGAACGCAACAAAATAAAGAGCTCTGGCAAGACACTTGAGCAACAGGGAGTATGCCAAGAAGTCTGCTAACCTGTTGAACCGCTTGAACTGGTTGTTCAGGCTTGTTATAACCTTCGTTGGACCATATTTGCATTTCGAAAAGCAAGTGGAACCAAGAAAAAATCTCATAATAACAATCTAAGGGGATGATACTGTGAACAAGTCTCAGTTAGTTGACAAAATTGCAGAGGGAGCAGAGATTTCTAAAGCTGCTGCTGGCCGCGCTCTGGACTCTTTCATCGAAGCAGTAACTGACGCTTTGAAGAAAGGTGAGCAGGTCGCTCTGGTTGGTTTTGGTACGTTTAGTGTACGTGAGCGCTCAGCTCGCACTGGCCGTAACCCACAAACTGGTCAGACTATCCAGATTGCAGCTGCTAAAGTACCTTCATTCAAAGCCGGTAAAGCACTGAAAGATTCGGTAAACTAATCACTGCGGAGCGGTAGTTCAGTTGGTTAGAATACCGGCCTGTCACGCCGGGGGTCGCGGGTTCAAGTCCCGTCCGCTCCGCCAGCGAATAATAAAAATAACCCGAAGCTCGTCTTCGGGTTATTTTTTTCGCATATAACCATATATAATAGCGCGCGTTATCACGGATTAATTTGAGGTTTGGTGGATTATGTTGGAGAGGATACGAGAAGGGTCCCAGAGCATTACGGTGAAAGTCATTCTGGTACTGATTGCGCTTACATTCGCGCTGGCAGGTATCGGCGGCTATATCAGTAATACACCGGAACCATCAGTGGCCATAGTCAATGGCGAGAACATCACGCGGGCGGAATTTGATCGCGCTCTGGAAAACGAACGCGCGCGCCAGAAGCAACAGTTCGGCGACTTTTATGATCAGCTGGCAGCAGATCCAGCATTCAACCAGCGCCTTCGTAGCCAGGTATTAAATGATTTAGTTAATCAGAAGCTGACCGAGCAATATGCGTTCGAGCAGGGCTTACGGGTTTCTGATGAACAGGTAAAAGACGCGATCCGCGATATTCCAAGCTTCCGCGTGGCCGGGCAGTTTGATAATGAAACCTATCAGTACAGCCTGCGCAATATGGGTTATACCCCGGAGATGTTTGCTGAACTGATGCGCCGCGATATGACCCGCAGCCAGTTATTGCAGACGCTGGTTAATTCAGAATTCGTATTGGGTTCAGAAGTGAACTCCGTGCAGCAGCTGGTAAACCAGTCGCGCAGCGGTAGCTACGCCCGGGTAGAACTGGCTGAGTATCTTGATGACGTGGAACTGGTTGAAGCTGATATCGAGCAGTGGTATCAGCAGAATATTAACCAGTTTGTGGTACCTGAGCAGGTGAAGGCTGAATTTGTCATCATTGATGCCGGCAGCATCGCCGAAGATCTGGTGGTTGAAGAAGAAACCATCCAGGAATGGTATGAAGGGAACCGGTCACGCTATGAAACCAGTAGTCAGTATCGTTTCTCGCATATTCTGATTGAGGCCGAAGATGGCAACGAAGAAGCCCGCGCCACGGCTGAGCAGGTGTTAGCTGAACTTCAGGCTGGTGCTGATTTTGCCGAGCTGGCCACGAAATACTCCGACGACCTGTTCTCCGCAGAGCAGGGGGGCGACCTGGACTGGCTTGAGCAAGGCACTATGGATCAGGACTTCGAAGAAGCAGCCTTTGCCCTCGAAGAAGTTGGCGAAGTCACCGGCGTGGTTGAAACCTCGTTTGGCTTTCATATTATTAAACTGACCGACAAGCGTCCGGGTAGTGTCATCCCACTGGAAGAAGTGCGTGATGAGATCGCCGCTGATATCCGTGATAGCCGTGTGAAACAGGCTTATTACGAACTGCAGCAGCGGGTGTCTGAGATGGCCTTTGAAATCCCGGATACGCTGAAGCCCGTTGCGGAAGAAACGGATTTACAGGTACGCAGCAGCGACTGGTTCAGCCGTGAAACCGCGCCTTCAGCACTTAACCATCCGGCGGTACTGGAGCAGGTCTTTAATCGCGATTTCATCGCTGAAGGGCTCAACAGTGATCTGATTGAAACCAGTGACACTGAATCCGTTATCGTACGGGTGCTTGAGCATCGTCCACAGACGACCCGTCCACTTGACGAAGTTCGTGACACCGTTGCAGAAGAAGTACGTATTGAAAAAGCGCAGGAACTTGCCCAGCAAGCCGCTGATGAACTGGTAGCGCAGTTGCGTGCCGGCGAGTCGGTTGCGGTTGAGATGGTCGCGCTGGATGGCGTAACCCGTCGTACCACCGAGCATCCACGGGCGGTAGTGCAAGCGCTGTTTAGTCAGGCGGCACCGGGTGAAGGCATTGCGGTAACCAGCACCACTCTGACGAACGGTGATCTGGCAGTAGTGCAGCTGACCGGAGTTGAAGCGGGTGAAGTCGCCGGCGATATGGCAGAACAGTTAACTGAACAGCTGAACAATAGTACTGCTCAGGAGCTCTATGCGGCCTTTATCGAAGCCCTGCGCGCTGATGCGGAAATCGAAGTTACTATGGATCAGGCGGCTGCTCAGCAATAGAACCTGATCAGGGAAAACTGAAAGCCGGACAGCTTGCTGTCCGGCTTTTTTATTGCGTGCGCCACTATTTTGACTACCCTTAAGAGAGTGTTAGTTAGTTTCTTCAAGGGAGGACGAAATGGTTATTGCTCAGGTAGATTTTGCGATTCAAAGTGCCCAGTCGGCCTTAACAAACCGGCCGGTGAATGAGAAAGACTTAAATGACGGCCTGAATGAACTGGAACGAATTGACCTACAGGATATGCCGGCCGATGTGCGGGAGCAGGTTACCGGCTTAAAAGCTGAAATCAAAAAGGAACTGGTGCGGGTTAACAATGATCGTGACTTTAGCGGTCAGGGTGGCCTTAGCGGTCTTAGCGGCCCTGGTGGCCGCTAGCGCCAGGGTAGAGCTGCGGCAAGTTAGTTTTATCCTGGCTACCGGCACTAGCTTGTTTACTACGTATAGCCGCCTGTAAGGCCCGCCACAGGGCTTTACCTTCCTGCCAGGGGGTTTGCTTACTGGCATAGCGACAGCTGCTGAGATGGGCAAGCTGGCTGCGGAAAGGGGTATGACCAAAATGGTCGGCTATGGCCGCCAAGCTGGTATCCGCTAACTTCAGATGGTGTTGCGCCCAGTGCCGCAGTGCCTGTTCCGCCGCCGCCGCATCATTGCTGTCACAGGCCTGCTTGATTTGCTTCAGCTGCGCCGGCAGGCTGGTCGTCTCTTCGCTTACCCGCTTTTGTTTGCGCTGCCGTGCGTTGCGTTGCAATAAATACAACCGATAGGCCACCAGCATAGTAACCAGCCATAGCAGCGCAAACCCCGCCGCCATCAGCTGCCACCACGTAGGTCGTGGTTCTACCACGACTTTTGCTTGTTCTTTTACATCGGGCTCACCGGATACGTCATCAGCACCAGGCGCTTCCGGTGGCACTGGCTGCAGACCCGAAGGGGCGCTAACCCGCAGTGTTACAGCTTCGGTGGTAGCGTACTGAATACGGCCAGTCTGGGTGTTGAACCAGGGAATACGTAGTTCGGGAATAGTCAATGAACCTGCGGCCCGGGGAATAACAGCGACGGTGAGTACCTGCTGCGCGATCAGACTGTTATTGCGTTCGGTGCTGGCTGACTGCGGGCTTTCGGCGTAGACACTGGCATTATCAATATCGGGGGCCTGGAGCCGGGGCATCTGATCCGGACCTACCCCGACTACGGTCAGGCGATAACTCAACGTCAGTGGCTGACCGACGGGAATCTCACTCGGCACCTGTTCATCGTTTAATTCCAGTTCCAGACTCAGCGTAGCTAGCTGCACCGGCAGCCACTGGGCATCTTCCGGCCAGTTATCGGGTACCGGCAGTACCCGCAGCGGGATGTCTTCGGTGGCGGTGGTCACCTGCTCGGTTGAATTAAAGGACGAGAAGACCGAGCCTGGGCTGGACACCGTGATCTGGCCATTGAACACCGGCCCCTGAATGCTCAGATCGCCGGAACGTTGTGGGGTGATCAGATAGGTGCGCTGAAAGACCTGGAAGCGGCGACCGTTAATAATTTCATAGGTTTCTTTATCGGCGCCGAGCTGGCTGATCTCGGCGCTCTCAAGCTGCGGGGGGATGATATTCCCGCTTTGCAGATTGGCGGCCAGATAAAGCCGCGCAGTAAGTTTAACCTGCTGCTGTAAATAGACCTCACTGGCATCAATGCTGGCCTTCATAAACACATCACGTTGCTCGGCCTGGCTGGTATTGTCACCGGCCGCCACCACTTTAAGCTCAATTGGCTGACTGCTGGCATTATCCAGGGTAATGGCCGGAATCTGGTAGCTGCCCGGCTCAGGAGCCTGCAATAAGGTCCGAAACTCTGTGGTGCGGCTCACTTCACCGTTAATAATCTGCGTGCTGGTACTGGTACTGGTATTTAATACGCGGAAGGGATCCAGTTTCGCACCAGGTTGCCAGGCGCTGCCGGATAGCGCATCGTTGACCGTCAGCGAAAGCACGAAGGTTTCGCCGGCGATCACGGGGTTCTTGTCGATACTGGCATTGACCTCGGTGGTCACATTCGCGGGCTGCGCCTGCGACTGGGCAATGCCGGTCAGGAACAATGCGGTTATCAGGATTAGCATGAAGCGCTTTGGCATTAGGGTTACCACTGTTTCTCAACTCCTCGAGGGGGCCGCTGCTGGCGGCGTTTTTGTGCTTCAAGTTGCATTTTATTACGAAGCAGAACGGCCGGATCATCTTCAATACGGTTCAACCACTGCTTAAGTTGCTGACGTTGTTCCTCGGTAAGATCACGTCCCTCAGCAGTCGCCTGCTGCTCACCGGTGGCTGCGGGTTCAGCAGCATCGGCTTGCTGTTCTTGCTGCTCGGCACTTTGGTCTTCTTCCTGACCATCCTGCTCACTCTGTTGCTCGTCATCCTGCTGATCGCCTTCAGCCGGTGGCTGGGCACCTTCAGGTGTTTCTGACTGCTGCCCGGAGTCGGATTCCTGCTGGCTGTCGGACTGCTGCTCGCCGCTGTCGTCCTGTTGCCCGGACTCGCCGGACTGTGAGTCGCCTTCTTGCTGTTCCTGTTGTTGCTGCTCGGCCAGTTTTTCAGCCAGTTGCTGGTTTTCAGCCGCGCGTGACCAGCCGGGACGGCGTTCCAGTGCTTCACCGTAGGCCTGGGCAGCTTCATCATAGCGCTGCAGCTGCATGAGCGCATTACCCTGATTATAAAAGCCTTCGGCACTGGTCATCTGGGAGAAATCAGTCAGTGCCGCTTCATAATTTCCGGCCCGGTAGTTGGCTGTGCCGCGCTGCCAGGGATCTTCGGCGATAGTCGCGGCGCGCTCATAGTTTTCTTTTTGCAGGGCCTGGTCGGCTTGCTGATAGGGCGTTTGCCAGAGTTGCTGGTCCCAGCTGAGGCCTTGCTGATCCTGACTGTAGGCGGGGGTAACAGGAGCGGCGAGCAACACAACTAACATGAATGACACCACGCCACGGCGGGCCGCAGGCAGAATCAGCAGTACCACTAACAAGAGCAGCCAGGGTCCGCGATCCAGCCACTGATCACCGGCCTGTTGCTCAGCGTCTTTACCGCGGCGCTCAAGCGTTGGTAGATCGGTCAGATAGGTGAGATCCTGCTGATCGGTACGGATCATCGCAAAGCGGCCGTCAGTGAGTTGCGCCAGGCTCTCGAGCCGCTGTGGATAAAGCTGTGGCAGCACCACCTGACCACTGGCATCGCGCAGTAAAGTACCATCGGTGAGCCTGATCGGCGCACCGGCCTGCGTACCGATACCGAGAATTGAAAGACGGTGGTCATGCTGACGTAGAAAGCGGGTCAGTTCTTGCTGATCCCGGGTATCGATGCCATCGGTCAGCCAGTATATATCGCCCTGCGGGTAGCCCGAATCCACCAGCAGCCGGTTGGCCAGCGTCAGCGCACGCAGCGGGTAGCTACCTTGTTCCGGCATAATCTCCGGGCTCAGTGCGCGGATTAAGTTGGTCAGGTTAGCGCCATCGCCGGTGAGCGGGCTGATGATATACGCATCACCGGCATAGGCAATCAGACCGGTCTCACCGTCGAGGTAGCGGGTGACCAGGTCCATGGCTTTGTAGCGCATTTGCGTCAGACGGTCAGGCTCAATATCGGTGCTGCGCATGGACATCGACAGATCAAGAATAACGACCTGGCCATTATCAAGCTGATAGACCGGTTGCGGCAGCCGCTCCCAGGTGGGGCCGGCCAGAGCCAGCACCGACAAAGTCAGCGCCGTTGGCGCGAACCAGCGGGAAATACGAAGCCCTTGCTGCTGCCCCTTATCGACCAGCAGTTCGGCCAGATGGGCTGGCAGAATATCGCGCCAGCCACCGTGACGGCCTTGTTGGCGCCATAACAGCCAGGTCAGAACCGCTACCAGCAGTAACGCCAGCAGCCACCAGGGACGAATAAAGTGGAAATCAGCCATGACGGAGCCTCCACGGACGCAGCCGGGCGATTAACCATAGTACAGCCAGCAACCAGGCCAGGCTCGCCGGCCAGTAAAATAAAGCTGATTGCGGCCGCCGTAGTTGCTCATCACCGGTAACTGGCTCGTAGGCATCCAGCAAGGCGTAAATTTGCTCAAGTTCTTCGGTGCTGCGGGCGCGGAAATATTCTCCGCCGGTGCGTTCGGCCAGGGAGCGCAGCATATCCTCGTCGAGATCGCGACTCGGATTGACCCGGCGTTTACCGAAAAAGCCCTCGACCACGACTTCATCGGCGCCAACGCCGATAGCGTAAATTTTAACATCATAGTACTCGGCTAACTGCAGGGCCTGTTCAGGGGACACATCACCGGCGGTATTCTGCCCGTCGGTGAGTAGGATCAGAATCTTGTTGGAATCATCCCGCTGGCGGAAGCGTTTGACGCTGAGGGCAATAGCGTCACCGATGGCGGTACGTTCGCCGATTAAACGCAATGAGGCCTCTTGCAGCAATTGCTCTACAGTACGGCGGTCGTAGGTCATTGGTGCCTGCACATAAGCGGTATCCGCAAACAGGATAAGCCCGAGCCGATCACCGGTGCGCCGGGCAATAAAATCAGTCATCACGCTTTTGACCATAGTCAGCCGGTTAACGGCCTGGCCATTGATGGTCATGTCGGCGATTTCCATACTGCCGGATAAATCCACTGCCAGCATCATCTCCCGTGCTTCGCTGCGCACCGCCACGGGCTCGCCCAGCCACTGTGGGCGGCACAGGGCGAGCAGCAACAGGCTCCAGATAAGTAATGGCAGGAGTAAAGACAAGTAGCGCCGGCTGCGGTGCTCCCGGGCGGCCGTAGCCTTTGGCAATGTGGGCACCCGCAGGCTGGAAAAGCGCTGCCGCCGTGCTGGCAGCAACCACCAGATCAGCAACGGCAGGGGCCATAGCAGGGCCAGCCAGGGCCAGGCAAACTCAATCATGGCCGGCTCCCTTTTGTGGGGGTAGCGCGGAGCGCAGCCAATAACGGGCAAATCGACGGTAACTGTCGACGGCATCCTGGTAGGCGTCGCTACCGCTAGCCGGATCCTGGAAATTTTGTTGTTGTACCGGCGTCAGCCAGGCGGTGGCCTCGGCACGCCGACGGCGGGGCAGTTGCTGCACCAGAAACTGCCACCAGTCGGATCCGGACAGCGCGGCGACACGCGTAGCCGGAAAATAACCAAGCATGGCTTGCTTCAGTAGTAGCGTGACCGCCGGCAAACTGGCGGGTGGCTGTTGCTGCAACTGTTTGAGTGCGGCATTGCGGATTCGGCGTCGCCGGTGCCGGCGGACGATAAGGACAAGGGTTAGCGCCAGCAAGGTCACTACCAGCACTGCCAGCAGGTACCAGCCCGGCGCTAACGGCCACCAGCTGGCTGCTGGCGGGGTAACGATATCGTGCATCTCAGGCAGCGCGGATGGATTGTCGATCATGCCATGACCTCCGGCCACTGCGCTTCGAGAGCGCGTGCGGCATCCACTTCACGTAGCTGCAGGTTGCTGCGCTTAAAACGCCCGGCCAGTTCAAGCTGACGTTGTTGGGCGGCATGCTGGTAGGCGGTGCGTTCGGCGCTGGACCAGGCAGGCAAGGCGAGGCGCTGGTGGCCGTCAGTCAGGGTGAGGTTGTAGGCCTGCAGATTTGCCGGGAGTTCACGCTCAAGCGGGTCAAACAGCTGCAGTGGGTAGACCTGGCAATGGCGCTGCAAGGCCTGACACAGATTGAAGGTATCATCATCTGCCGCCAGCCAGTCGCTGATCAGATAGATAATAGTACCGGGCCGGGCGACCTGGCGGGCGCGGCTGAGCAAATCATTCAGCAGGCCAGGCTGGGGTGGCGCTTGCTGCTGCCAGTCGGTAACGCTTTCCTGTTGCAGTTCAACCAGGCTGTGAATGATGCGCATCACGCCTTGCTGGCGCGCCTGAGGCCGACTCTCGAGGTGCCGGCCAGGGCGACCAATAATGGCGCCAACCCGATCGCCTCTGGCGATCGCCTGCCAGCTCAGGGCTGCGACCAGATGGCAGGCCTGCACGGATTTCAGCAGCAAGCCAGAACCAAAATGCTGAGAGTGATCGAGATCAACGACAAACATAATCGGGCGTTCGCGTTCTTCGCGAAACAGCTTGGTATGCGGCGTGCCAGTGCGGGCGGTAACCCGCCAGTCGATCGCGCGGATATCGTCGCCGGCCTGGTAATGGCGAACCTCGTCAAACTCCATCCCGCGACCCTTGTGTTTACTGAGCAAAACGCCGGCCTGGCTTTTCGGTGGATGCAGCCGGTTATGGCGGCTGAATGCCGCTACTTTACTGCGGTAATAAAGCAGTTCAGCGCTACCGACGGTAACGCCGTTACTGTGCCAGTTCTCTAACCAGGAGCTGCTGTCGGTCATCAGGGTGTCGGAACTTCCTGTAATAGCGTCTTTAATACATGATCGGGTGTGACACCATCCGCTTCGGCCTGGTAGCTGAGAATAATGCGATGGCGCAGCACATGGGCGTAGACCTGCTGAATATCGTCCGGGGTAACAAAGTCGCGGCCGTCGAGCCAGGCGCGGGCACGGGCGCAGCGATCCAGCGCAATGGTGGCGCGGGGGCTGGCGCCGTAGCTAATCCAGCGCGCCAGGGCTTCATCATAGTGTGCGGGTTCGCGGGTGGCTATGACCAGTTGCACCAGGTAATTTTCGACCGTCTCATCCATGTAGATTTCCAGCACTTGGGTACGGGCACTGAAAATATCCTGCTGACTGAGCGGCTTTGGCATTTGTAACTGCCCATGCAGTTGTTCGCCGCGGTTCAGGCGCAGGATATCTAATTCGGTGTCAGCCGCCGGGTAGTCCAGGTTCAGTTGCATTAAAAAGCGGTCTAACTGGGCTTCGGGCAGCGGGTAGGTACCTTCCTGCTCCAGTGGGTTCTGGGTTGCCAGCACCATAAAGAGTGGCGGTAGCGGATATGTTGTCTGGCCCACAGTAATCTGCCGCTCGGCCATTGCCTCTAATAACGCCGACTGCACTTTCGCCGGGGCGCGGTTAATCTCATCAGCGAGAATAATATTGTGAAACAGCGGCCCTTTCTGGAATACGAACTCACCGGTTTCAGGCCGGTAGATGTCGGTACCGGTAACATCGGCAGGCAGCAGATCGGGGGTAAACTGGATACGATGAAAACTGCCTTCCAGCCCCATAGCAAGCGCGTTTACGGCGCGGGTCTTGGCAAGCCCCGGCGGACCTTCCACCAGCAAATGGCCATCGGCCAGTATGGCAATCAGCAAGCCTTCGGTAAATTCAGGTTGTCCGAGCACCTGGCTGTTCAGATAGGTGCGTAATGCTTGAAATTGTTCGGCTGCCATGAAATTCCTCAATGTTGTTCATATGCCCGCTATACTGTAAGGGTGCACTTTACCGAAAACAACGGTTTTATTCTTGGTACAGACCCGTTAAAATTTGTAATCATTTGTGAGGTCAGACCAGATTAGCAATCCTGAGCTCACCGCGCTTCATCGACAGAGGGTTTATTCATGGCAGCAAGACAGCAGCTGACAACCGCAAAAGGTGATCGCATCGCGATCGTGGCAGGGTTACGCACCCCGTTTGCTAAGCAGGCCAGTTATTTCCACGGCGTTCCGGCGCTGGATATGGGCAAGATGGTGGTACAGGAGTTACTGAATCGTTACAGCCTGGATCCGGCTGAGGTTGAACTACTGGTATATGGCCAGGTTGTGCAGATGCCTTCGGCGCCGAATATTGCGCGCGAAATTGTGCTGGGTACCAGCTTGCCAGTGAGTACCGATGCCTACAGCGTAACCCGGGCCTGTGCGACCAGTTTTCAGACTCCGGTGAATATTCTTGAGAGCATGCTGGCGGGAAACATCTCCGTGGGTATCGCTGGCGGCGCTGATTCTTCCTCCGTACTGCCCATTACCGTAACCCGCAAACTGGCCCGGGCCCTGGTTGATTTAAACAGGGCGCGCAGCCTTGGTGAGCGCTGGTCGATTATCCGTAAGCTGCGCCCTGGTGATTTAAAGCCGGTGCCGCCGGCGATAGCCGAATACAGTACGGGTATGACCATGGGCGATACCGCCGAACAAATGGCCAAAACCCACAATATCAGTCGCGCCGATCAGGATGCGCTGGCACATCGTTCACACACCCTGGCACATGAAGCCTGGGAAGCCGAAAAGCTGAATGACGAAGTGATGACTGCGTACGCTGAACCTTTTAAAGACTTTTTACGGCGCGATAACACCATTCGCGGCGATAGCAAGATCGATGGCTATGCCAAGTTGCGGCCGGCGTTTGACCGCAAACACGGCTCTGTTACCGCGGCTAACAGTACGCCGCTCACCGATGGGGCGTCGGCGCTGCTGATGATGACCGAGAGTAAGGCGAAAGCCCTGGGTTACGAGGTGCTGGGCTATATCCGCAGTTATGCGTTCAGCGCCATAGGCGTTGAGAAGGATATGCTGATGGGGCCGTCGTTTGCCACGCCGATAGCGCTGGACCGGGCCGGTATGAAGCTCAGCGATCTGGATTTGATTGATATGCATGAAGCCTTCGCGGCGCAAACCCTGGCCAATATTAAGATGTTCGCCAGCAAGAAGTTCGCCCAAGAAAAACTTGGCCGCAGCGAAGCTATTGGCGAAATTGATATGGACAAATTTAATGTGCTGGGCGGCTCTATCGCGTACGGCCATCCGTTTGCCGCCACTGGCGCGCGGATGATTACCCAGACGCTGCGCGAACTGCAGCGCCGGGGCGGTGGTACCGCATTAACGACTGCCTGTGCAGCTGGTGGTTTAGGTGCAGCAATGATTCTGGAGAGCAACTGATGAGCGAAGCAAAAAAAGATAAGAAGGCCTTTACGCTGGAAATTCGCGAAGACCAGATCGCTGTGGTGCACATTGACGTACCCGGCGAGTCAATGAATACGCTGAAGGCTTCGTTTGCTGATGAAGTGAGCAGCGTGCTGAACCGGATTGAACAGCAAGACGATCTGAAAGGGATTGTCATTATCAGCGATAAGCCAGGCTCTTTTGTCGCCGGCGCTGATATCAGCATGATTAACGAATGTGAAACCGCTGGGGACGCAGAGAGTCTGGCCCGTCAGGGGCAGGCGATGTTCGATCGTATTGAGCAGATGCAGATCCCTGTGGTGGCAGCCATTGACGGTGCTTGCCTGGGTGGCGGTCTGGAACTGGCGCTGGCGTGTCACTACCGGATTTGCACCGATTCAGATAAAACCAAGCTGGGTTTGCCGGAAGTTAAACTGGGCTTGTTACCGGGTTCCGGTGGCACCCAGCGGTTGCCACGACTGATTGGCATTCAGAATGCCTTACCACTGATTCTGACCGGCAAGGAACTGCGGCCGAAACAGGCGAAAAAACAAGGCATAGTCGATGATGTGGTGCCGGCCAGTATCTTGCTGGATGTCGCCGTTAAACAGGCGCTGTCCGGGAAGGCACGGATCAAACGGGCGAAGAAATCCTTCTTTAATACAGTGCTGGAAGGTACCGGCCCGACCCGCGCGATTATCTTTAAGAAAGCCCGTGAAAAGGCCCAGGATAAAGCGCAGGGTAACTATCCGGCAATTGATAAGATCATTGATACCATCGAGCATGGTGCAGATGAGGGATTTTCTTCAGGTCTTGAGTACGAAGCCAAACAATTTGGTGAACTCGCAATGACCAGAGAATCGGAAAACCTGCGTCGGATATTTTTTGCCACCACGGCAATTAAGAAAGAAACCGGTGCGCAAAGTGATGACGTGAAGCCGGCACCAGTGGAACGCGTCGGTGTGTTAGGCGGCGGCCTGATGGGCGGCGGCATTGCTTATGTTACCGCAGCTAAGGCTGGTATTCCGGCGCGGATTAAGGATATTCAGGAGCAGGGCATTGTGCATGCCATGAAGTACAGCTATGACATCCTGAACAAGAAGGTGAAGCGCGGTCATATGCAGCGCAGCGAACTGGAAAAGACCATGTTGCGGTTAAGTGGCGCGCTCGACTATTCAGGCTTTGATCGTGCTGATGTGGTGATCGAGGCGGTATTTGAGGATCTCAAACTGAAACAGCAAATGGTGTCGGATATTGAAGCCACCGCTGGCGATCAGGTTATTTTCGCAACCAATACCTCAAGCTTGCCGATCACCAAAATCGCGGCTGAAGCTAAGCGCCCGGAAAACGTTATCGGACTACACTATTTCTCACCGGTGGACAAAATGCCGCTGGCGGAAATCATCACCCATGACGGGACTTCAGATCAGACTATCGCCACCACCGTGGGGCTTGCGAAAAAACAAGGCAAGACGCCGATCGTGGTTAAAGATGGCGCTGGTTTTTACGTCAACCGTATCCTGGCGCCATACATGAATGAAGCCGCGCGCCTTGCGTTAAGCGGCGAGCCAATTGATACCATAGATAAAGCGCTGGTTAAATTTGGCTTTCCGGTCGGGCCGATGAAGTTAATGGACGAAGTGGGCATTGATATTGCGGCGAAAGTGGCGCCGATCATGGCCGATGAGCTGGGCGATCGGTTCAAAGCGCCGGATGCCTTCAGCAAATTGCTGGATGATGAACGTAAGGGTAAGAAGAATAAAAAAGGATTTTACGATTACAGCGGAAAAAATCCGGGTAAAGTTGTCGATGAAAGTGTTTATAGTCTGCTCGATATCAAGCCCGACGCCAAACTGGGTAAAGCGGAGATCGCTCAGCGCACGGTCATGCTGATGTTAAATGAAGCAGCGTATTGCCTGGGTGAAGGAATTATCCGTAGCGCCCGGGATGGGGATATCGGTGCTATTTACGGTATCGGCTTCCCACCGTTCCGTGGCGGTCCGTTCAGCTATATGGACAGCCTTGGTATAAGCGAAGTGGTGGAACAGCTGAAGCGTTACGTCGGGGAGCATGGTGAACGTTATGAGCCAGCACCCTTGCTGGTAGAAATGGCTGAACAGAACCGTACGTTTTACTAATTCAGTAAGGTATTGGCTGGCGCATGATGCGACGTAATAGGCGTCGCAATATGTGCCAGAAACTGGTCCCGGCCCAGGGGTTGCGCAAACAGGAAGCCCTGGGCAAATTCACATTCCATAGACCTCAGGGTTGATGCCTGATCCCGATCAACAACCCCTTCCGCGACCACATCAAGCCCGAGGTTATGGGCCATAGCAACTATTGAAGCCACCATATTGCGGTCACGATCGGCACCATTGATATCGTCGATAAAAGCTTTGTCGATTTTCAGTGTCTGAATTGGGAAACGTTTCAGGTAGGCCAGCGAAGAATAGCCGGTACCAAAGTCATCCAGCGCCAGATGAATACCGCAGTTGTGCAGTTCAGTCATGATTTCTATCGCGCGCTCGGGATCGTCCATAACCACGCCTTCGGTGATCTCAAGTTCCAGTCGCTCTGGTGCCAGTTTGGCCTCATTCAGTATATCCATGATGCGCTGGGTCAGATCGGGCTGTAAAAACTGCTTAGCCGACAGATTGACGGCTACGCGGCCCTGTACCAGACCGGCATTCACCCATTCGTGCATATCGCGGCAGGTCTGCCGCAATACGCGCTCGCCGACTTCAATAATCAGACCGGTTTCTTCTGCCAGCGGAATAAAATCCGACGGGCTGATAATACCGACGCCGGGGATATCCAGCCGCACCAAGGCTTCCAGACCGACAAACTTATGGGTGCGCAGCGATACTTTAGGCTGATAGTGTACCTGCAGATGATTGTTGCGCAGCGCATGACGAAGCTGATTTTCCAGCTGCAGGCGGCGCACTGCGTTGCGGCTCATGGATTCGTTGAAAAACTGGTAGCCGTTGCCACCGCGATTTTTGGCATGGTACATCGCCGTATCGGCATTCTGTAGCAGTTCCTGGGACGACTGGCCATCACTGGGGTAGGCGACGATACCGATGGAACTGCTGACCACAATATCATGGCCGGCGATGTGGAAGGGCTCGTTCAGGTTCTCCAGAATGCGTTTGGCAGCGGAGGTGATAACCCGGACATCATTGGTATCTTCAAGCAGCAGAATAAATTCATCCCCGCCAAGGCGGAAAAAAGTATCCTGCGGGCGGCCCACTTCGGCGGCGCGCTCGGCCACATGAAGTAGAAGCTGGTCACCAATTTCGTGGCCCAGGGAGTCGTTAATCTTTTTAAAGTCATCAAGATCGAACAACAGCATGGCATGCTGAATGCGTTTGCGTACCAAGTTGGAATGACTGACCTGGAAATAAGAGCGATTGGGTAAACCGGTCAGGGTATCGGTGTTGGATAACCGCCGTAGTTCGCGCTCCGCGTTCTTACGTTCGGTGATGTCTGAGAAGGTGGCCACATAGTGCAGAACCTGTTCGGCGTCATCGCGTATGGCATCGATGGTCAGTTCAATCTGATAACCCGTTCCGTCTTTGCGCAGATCTTCCATCTCACCGTGCCAGCTGCCGTGCTGCTGAATGGTCTGCTTAACCTGGTTAATAAACTCGGGGCTATACAGGGTAAACTGCAACGGCCGCCCCAGCATGTCTTCGCGGGAGTAACCGGTTATACGTGAAAACGACTGGTTGGTTTCAATAACATTATACTGACTGTCGTAGATACAGACGCCATCAGAGATATTAGTTATTGAAGCGGCGAGCATCTTCAGTCGTTCTTCAGCGGTCACCAACGGCGTGATGTCTTTGAGGGTCCCGGTCATGCGCAGCGGTTGTTGCTGAACGTCACGGGCGACAATCTTGCCGCGGTCAAGCACCCATATCCAGCCATCGTCACTGGCCACCCGGTAGGTTATTTCATAATGCTCGGTTTCACCGGCAAGATAGTTGCGCAGTGCCTTTTGCACTTTCTTCAGATCCAGCGGATGAATATTTGACGCCTGGCCTTTTTCACCGGCGCGAATACGATCCTGGGGAAATTCGGCCAGCTGTCGCCAGCTATTATGGCGATGCAGGATTTCACCGCGGACATCCCAGTCCCACAACTGGTCACCACTGCCCCAAAGGCTAAGCTTCAGACGTTCTTCACTGTCAGTGAGCTGGTCAATGGCTTTCTGCTTGGCGCGCACCATCAGGCCAATAGCAAAAATAATCGCCAATGCCAGTAAGATATAAGCCGTAACGGCCCATGGCGACAGCCAGGCCGGTGCGGCAACGCTGAGATTCAGGCTGCGACGGCCAAGCCAGTTCTGGCCATCTGTTGAAGCTTCGACCATAAACCTGAAGTCGCCAAACCCCAGGTTGGTATAGGTAGCACGGCGATAATCAGCATCGGTATAAATCCAGTCGTTATCGAAACCGTCCAGCTTATACCGATAATAAAGGCGCTGGGCTTGCGGAGCGTAGGGAGCGCCGAATTCAATGGTGAAGGGAACTTGTTGATTTGGTAAATAGAGGGTATCTGAATTATACAGCTGGGGCCGGTTACGGGTGTCAAGCTGGGAGGCATTTACTGGTTGATTAGCAAGTCGCAGGGTAATGAGTTCAACCTGCCAGTCAGCGTTTTGCGCTATAGCTTGGGGGCTTACACTCAGGGACAGAAAGGCCGCCAGAACCAGACCGTATAGTCTGAACAACCTGTTCCGGAAACGACAATTGGTATCCAGCCCTCCAGAGCACTTTGGTATTGAGTGCACGCAAATCCCCGCGTTATGGCTGCTTGTTTATGTACAGCTCTTATATTTGTTATCGTTGTGTACAAAGTTAAACAATTCAGCGGGTTCTGTCAAAGCTCTTCGGGCTTGCTGTAAGCACTAGTTGATCGTTAGTAGTTTGTAAGAAATCCAGTAAAAATTGCAGCAACTGCTTCTGTGGCCAACTGTCGATGGCCGTGGCAAGTTGATTTAATCTTTGGAATTCAGCATCCTGCTGAATAATCGAGCTCCAGAGCCGCTGACTGCGCAGACGCAGATTGGCATCCGGCTCGGTTAGCTGTTGCGACAAAGCGCGCTGGGCCTGGGGTAGTTCAGCCGGGAGAATTGCTGGCAATTGCTCGCAGAAACGTCCGATAAATTGCCTTATTTCAAGCTGAAGGGCGTCGCTGTCGTGGGTTCCCGATTGCACGTACAACAACAGGTGCGGGTACTGCTGTAATGGCAAATAGGTCGCGCCGACCATGTAGCCAAGCTGGCGCTCGGTGCGCAGCTCGGTAAAGATGCGGGGGCCGATGATATGATTCAGTAGCATGATCGCTGCCTGGCTGGCGACCGAACTGTCGGTGGTCTGAAACAGCCAAAGCGCCGCATGGTCACTATGTTGGGTGGTCATCTGTGCAGCGACGGGCCAGTTGCTTGACTGCCGCGCCTCACGCAGCAGTAAGGGTTTGAGATCAGGCGCTGATCGCTCAGCCAGGGCGGGTAGCCACTGTTGTAACTGAAGCGTCAGTTGCTGCGCCTGAGCGCTAATCAGGTCACCATGGGTCAGTACGTTGGCCTGAACCTCGCTAAATAGTTGCTGCCGCCATTGTTCAAAATCACTGAAAGTGGCCGCTTCCATCGCGTCGGCCAGAGTCTGTGTGTCATAGGTGTAGGGCTGCAATAGCACATTCAGCCGCGCAAATAACAGATTCAGTGGTTTGTTGGCCAGCGCAGAGCGCCAGTTCGAAGCCAGTTTTTGCCGTAAGTCATCCCAGCGCTCCGGATCGAAGGTCGCCTTGCTACAGGCCGCAAAGATATTTTCCGTAAGGCGGGGGATACCCGCTGAGTAGCCGCTGGTATGTATGGTAATACCGCGCTGCTGCGGATAGATATTGAAGTGCAGGCCAGCGATCTCGGCGTCATAGCAACTTTCATTTAGCTTATCGATCATCAGTTCACACCACAGGCGGGCCTGCGCATAGTCGCGGGCAGAGGCGGTGGCGTTGGGCAGGCTCAGCTGGCAGTAAACATGCGCTTTGGGCGCGCGAAAGTCGGGGTCCTGCAGATGCCAGTGATGGATTCCGGCAGCCGATGACGAATACTGCGGGTTTGCGCCCTTAGCGTCAGATTCCAATGGCTGTGGCTGCTGTACCTCACGCAGGTATGGATTTGCTGAAGGCAACTGAGCCTGACTGTGTTCCGCCCGGGCTGCCATGCGCTGCTGACGTTGGCTGCTAATGGCATGCAGTTGGTAATCGGTGCCGTAAATGGGCTCATGCTCAATGGTGGCGACATCACGATGAATCACGGTCAGTCGCATATTGGCCGGCACCATCAGACTAAGTAATTCATGGGCACGCTGGTGATTCAGACCTTCCATCCGGTAGTCGCCGTAAATCAGGTCTGACACCGGGTAATGATGCATGTTAATCGCCAACTGTGGGGCGATATCACTGGTGCGTGAAGGCTCCTGAAAGTTAAAGGCGTTGCGCACGCTGACCTGCCGCTCCTGATAACGCCAGTCTTGTAGTCCCCGCTCGCGAATGAGGTCAATATAGGCGAAAACTTCACGGACTACGTCGTCAACGCGCTGTAACCCGGTATCCGTGAGCTGCATGTTGATATTGAAATCTTTGAAGTTACTACCGCTGATGCCGCCGCCCGCGGCGAGGCTATTAATCAGGTGTTGCCGGTGCAGCACGCTGTAAAGGCTACCCGGGCCTTCGTAGCCAAGCAGATGGGCAATAAAGCTGGTCGTCTTACAGGCGTAATCAGCGTCAATGCCGGGTAGGGCAAAGGCCATAATCAGGCGCCGAGCCTCTTTAATCGGCCGGACATGAAGTTCAACTCCGACTTGTTCTGGCAAATATAAGGGTTCGCTAACCGGCTGCCGGCGACCACCCCGATTTTCAATTGAGTTGCCATGACGCTGCGCCATCTCGGCCAGTTCGGCCAGGGATTGGGGGCCAGCTAGCACCAGGGTCATGCGTTCAGCGTGATACCATCGGGTAAAAAAGTCCTGCAGCAGACTTTGCAGTGATTGCTGTCGCTCGACTTTAAGGGTCGACAGGTTACCTACTGAAAACTTGGAGAACGGATGCGCTGGGTTGGATGTGGCTTTGTGGACCTGGTACAGGCGGCGCAGTTCGTCCCGGCGCTTTAACTGAAATTCCGACTCAACTGAGAGCAGTTCCTTATCGATCCATTCCGGCGTAAACAATGGTTCATAAAAAAATCGCATAAAGCGATCAAGGGCCGCTTCAAAATGAGTGGGGTCAATGCTGAAGTAATAACTACTGAACTCGGTGCCGGTCCAGGCATTATGGTGGCCACCGTGCTGACTCATAAAAGTCTGATAGGCAGCCGCCTCGGGGTAAGTCCGGGTGCCCAGGAATAGCATATGTTCAAGAAAATGGGCTAAACCATGAGCGTCATCGGGATCCTGGAAGTGACCAGCGGCGACGGCGAGTGCAGCCGTACTCTGGCTGGCCTGGCTATCATGAATAAGAGTGCAACGAAGCCCGTTGTCCAGAGTCAGAGTGCGATAGTCACGCTGATCTGTCGGGCTTTTAATTATCAGAGAGGTAAAATCCTGGCTGCTGCCTGATTCCATAACGCTCCTCAGCGATATTCATTCAAAATGATGTAGAGGCGCGCTGGCACAGCAGTCTGCTGTTACTGATCCAGCGGGGTATCAAAATTCTCCGGACGATCAAAATCTCCCTCGTAGGATATCAGACGATCGTCTTCAAAGCGTAGCACAACTGAGCGGCTGTAGCTTTCGCCGGAACCCGCGTTCATGTCAAAAATGTAGTACCAGATGTCATCGCGAAACGGATTTTCTGCAACTGGTGCGCCAAGCACGAAATCAACTTGTTCTTTGGTCATGCCCACACGTAACCGGTCTATATCACGCTGTTCCAGATAATTCCCTTGCGGTACATCGATCTGGTAGACCAGCTTATTATAAACAGAACATCCGCTGAGGATGAGCATCAGACTACCGGCAATAATTAATTTTTTCATAGCACCCGCTGTTAAATACGATTTATTCTGAATCAGAAACTCTGACGATGATAAACAAAGCTGTCAGCAAAGACCAGCCTCGCCGGAGATATCGACCGGTAATTTGTCATTAAGTTCGTATTTAACCAACCGCCAGCAATTCTTCGGCATTGGCTTTGGTTGCCGCCGTAATCTGGTCACCGCCAAGCAGCCGGGCCAATTCAATTACCCGTTCGCCCTGATCAAGGGAGATCATATGGGTTTCAGTGCTCTCGCCATCAGTGACTTTATCAACCCGTAACTGATGATTTGCTTTGGCCGCAACCTGGGGTAAATGGGTGACGCAAATAACCTGATTAGTCACCCCGAGCTGCCGCAACAGTTTACCTACAGTGGCTGCTGTGCCGCCACTGACGCCGACATCCACTTCGTCAAACATCAGCGTGGGTGTAGTCAGCTGACTGGCGGTTATGACCTGAATCGCCAGACTAATCCGTGACAATTCACCACCCGACGCAATCTTGGCCAGCGGTTGCAGGGGCTGGCCCGGGTTGGTGGTAACATTAAAGCTGACTTCGTCGGTGCCGAGTCGGGTCGCCGGCGCTTGGCTTTGATGCGTTACTTCGATGACGAAACGTCCATGAGGCATGTTCAGTTGGCGCATTGAATCAGCGATACGGTCGCTAAGTTCACTGGCAGCTTTGATCCTGCTCGCTGACAGCTTTGCGGCGGCCTTGCGATAGCTTTCAGCGGCTGCTGCAACCCGCTCGCCACTGTTCTGTGAGGCCTCTTCATGCGCCGCTAATGAATCCAGTTCGGCTTGCAACTGACGGTGATGCCCGGCCAGCTGGTCAGGCTCGAGCTGATGTTTACGGGCAAGTTTAATTGCCTGGGTGACGCGTTGCTCGGTGAGCTGCAACTGCTCGTCATCCAGTTCGATTTGATCCTGGTATTGGCGCAGCTCACGTGCGGCCTCTTCGAGCTGGACGCTGGCTTCGCGCATAAGGCGTACGGCCGGCTCAAGCTGAGGGTCGACATCCAGTTGCTGCTCGAGTCGGGTCAGGGCGCTCTGCAATAAGCTATAGGCATTATTATGTTCGCCATCGTAAAGGGCATTCAGCGCAAAGCTGGAGTCTTCAGACAGCGCCGCGCTGTTACTCAGGCGCCGGTGTTGCAGTTCGAGCTCCTGATACTCGCCCTCGGCGAGCGCAAATTCATTGAGTTCAGCCACCTGATAGTTCAGCAACTGAGCGCGCGCCGCGGTTTCTTCCTGCTGCTGCTGTAGTTGCTTCTGCTCTTTACGCAGCTGATACCAGCTGCGGTAAGCGGTTTCTGTTTGCTGCAGTAAATCCTGATGGCGGGCGTAGGCATCAAGCAAGGCTAACTGATGGTCATTGCGGGTGAGCAACTGATGTTCATGCTGGCCGTGGATGTTAACCAGTAACGGAGCCAGTTCCCGCAGTTGGGTAACAGTAACCGGATAGCCGTTAATCCAGGCCTTTGAGCGGCCCTCACGGGTAATCAGGCGACGTAATACACAGAGGCCATCATCGCCGTCTTCATCCTGGAGGTATTCCTGTTGCCGCAGCCATAGCAGCGCCTGGCTGTCGGCAGCTAAACCGAATGAGGCGGTGACTTCCGCTTTCGTGGCCTGGGCCCGTATGAGATCAGCATCAGCCCGGTCGCCAAGGCAAAGGCCGAGTGCATCAAGGGCGATTGATTTACCAGCGCCAGTTTCACCGGTGATAGCGGTCATGCCGTCGCTGAAGTCTACATCAAGACTGCGTACTACGGCCAGATTGCGGATCTGCATATGCACTAACATAAAGCACCCCTGTAAAAAATGTGATGAAAACCACTGTAGTTACATACAGTAGTTAAACAGCATTTACACAGTAATGCAAGGCGCAGGTAAAAAATTAAAACAGGCGGCTGCCCCAGCCCAGTTTGTTGCGTAATACGCGGTAATAACTGTGGTCCTGGGGATGCACCATACGCAGCAAATGCGGGTGCTTACTGATAACCACTTCATCACCCGGCTCAACGGTCATACGCACGTGGCCGTCACAACTGATCTGTAGCTTGTCGTTTTCGGACGGGGTACGCAGCCGTACCGTGCTATCCGCATCAATAACCAGCGGGCGGGCACTAAGGGCGTGGGGGAACATGGAAATCAGGCTGATAGCATTGAGACCGGGTGTGAGAATAGGCCCGCCACCAGAAAGCGAATAGGCGGTCGACCCCGTCGGCGTACTGACGATAAGGCCGTCCGAGCGCTGGCTGAAGGCAAATTCGTTATCGACAAAAACTTCAAACTCGATCATGTGAGCGACTTTGTCTGAGTGCAGCACCACCTCGTTGATAGCCCGGCCGACATCGACATGCTCACCATCGCGATAGATTTCGGCCTGCACCAGGAAGCGGTTTTCAACCTGGTAGTTGCCCGCGAGTACAGCCTGCAACTGGCTGCAGACGTGGTCCGGGTCAAGATCAGTGAGAAAACCAAGGTTGCCGCGATTGACTCCAATCACCGCGATCTGGGCTTCGCAAAGCGCCCGCGCGGCGCCCAGCATATTGCCGTCACCACCTACTACCACGGCGAGGTCGGCGTGCTCACCGAGACAATCTAGCGGTTGGAGCTTGGCTTTAGTAGAATTCAGCTGCTCCGCGGTGCGGGATTCAATAGTCAGTTCAATGTCCTGCTCCAGCAGCATCTGCTCAAGTTTTTGCAGTGTCTTGCGGGTTGCTTCGTGATTTATTTTTCCAACTAATGCAACCCGGCGAAACGGTGGTCGGAGGGTATCGGTCATAATTTTTCCTGATTTTTGTAACTTTACTGCCTTGAATCGATCGCAGTCGTCCCCATAACAAAGCACAGAGCGTTAATCCAAATTTATATCAGAACAGATCCTGACTGATTTGTGAACTTAATAAAGAGTATGCCTACATGACTAAACATGATTCAACAGCTACAGATAAAGAACAGCCAAAAGATAATACCCAGGAACAGCCGGAAGACACGACGCAGCAAGATGCAGCAACCGATGCAGCTGCTGAGAATCCGGAAACCGATGCGCAGGATGCCGACGCGGTAGCGGAACTGGAGCTGACATTAAGCCAGGCCGAGCAGCGCGCGGGTGAAGCCAACGAACGGGCGGTACGAGCCGTGGCAGAGATGGAGAATATCCGGCGCCGGGCGGCGGCTGACGTTGAGAAAGCGCACAAGTTCGCGCTGGAAAAATTTGCCGGCGAACTGCTGACGACTGTTGATAACCTGGAGCGCGCGCTGGAAGTTTCGAAGCAACAGGGTGAAGACGTTAATCAGAACTTCCTCGAAGGTATCGAGTTAACCTATAAAGGCTTACTGAGCACCTTACGTAAGTTTGGCGTCGAAGCTGTGGGTGAGCCAGGCGAACCCTTTAACCCGGACCTGCATCAGGCGATGGCGATGCAGGAGGCACCGGATCAGGACAACAATACGATTCTGGCGGTAATGCAAAAAGGCTATACCCTGAGCGGTCGCTTGTTGCGTCCGGCTATGGTGATGGTAGTGAAAAACAGTTGAAGTAGCTGTTGACATTGAAAAAATAAAGTAAATTTTTGATTGTAATCCCTGAAAGATTAATTAATATCAGATTGGAAGGACGGCCTCAGCGAACCTGAACGGACCAGTTCTGGACATAATAATATAATAAATCTAAAGGGCTTATAATCATGTTTGATTCTTCACTACTCACTAAGCGTAGTCCGCTGGCCATAGCTATTGGCTGCGTCTTCGCGGGCAGTATCTTTACTGCCCATGCTCAGGAAGAAGGTACAGATAACCAGCAAGCCGAAGAAAAACCGCAAGAGAAAATTACCGTACTGGGTTCACGGATCCGTACGGACGGCTTGGATAAATCCTCTCCGGTTGAAATTATCAGTGCCAGTGAAGCAGTTGGCCAGGGCCTGGTCACTTTAGGCGATCTGTTGCGGACGTCAACTGTTGCTGCTGGTGCAAACCAGGTCACTGCAGCCACCTCTACTGCCTTTGTAACCGAAGGCGGTACCGGTACTGAAACACTTTCATTACGCGGTCTGGGTGCGAACCGTACCCTGGTATTGTTGAACGGTCGTCGGATTGGTCCTGCGGGTACGCGCGGTCAGGTTTCCGCTTTCGATCTGAACATTATGCCGTTGTCGGCAGTTGAGCGCGTTGAAATCCTTAAAGATGGTGCGTCATCACTTTACGGTTCAGACGCTGTTGCCGGGGTGGTAAACATCATCACGAAACAGGGCGATGAAAGTAACTTTACCGTGAACACCAGTATGCCAATGGATTCTGGTGGCGAAACCGTCCGCTTAAGCGGCACCTTTGGCCGTAGCTATAGTAAAGGCTCTTTCCGGGTAGTCGGTGACTACCAACGGCAGAATGAACTGGCTAACGGCGATCGTGATTTCTTCGATTGCGGACAAAACTACGTATTTGATCCGGACTCCGGCGAGCGCGCCGATATAGTGGATCCGCGTACGGGTGATTTCCACTGTGATGATTTGCTGTGGGGCCATGTCTGGATTTACGACTATGCGCCAGATTCTAACGTACCCCCGGGTGCGCTGGCCCAGTATGATTATGACGGCAACCTTGACCAGTACGTTCCAACCTTCAATGAAACTGCTGACGATCCTTTTGATATGCGCACACCTAATGGCTGGCATCCGGTCGCTTATGACCGCGAGTCTTATGGTGTCGCCAATGCGGATCATCCGTTCCAGGATCTGGAAAGCTTGTCTCCGGAGCAGGAAATCGGCACGGTATTTGGCCAGGGCGAGCTCTGGGTTTCTGACACGGCCACTATGTATGGTGAAGTGCTGCTGAACCGCCGGAAGACGACCACCAATGGTTACCGTCAGTTCTGGAGCTACATCTACAACGAAAACTTCTTTGCTGGCAGTGATTTGAGTGAAGGATGGACTGGTGCGCAGTGGCTGAGCCCGACTCCGATTACTGATCATTCCGGTAGCGAAATTACCGTTGATTACCGTCGCTTTGTCGCTGGTGTTGAAGGTGTGCTGGGTGATTACGACTGGGATATCTCAATTCAGGACAGCCGCAGCGACGGCGATTACCGGACTAAAGTTATTTTTGCTGATGCCATTTACGACAATAACTTCTCTACAGGTTCGTGTGAAGGTACGCAAAGTTCCGTCCGCGGTGTTGATTGTGTTGACGTGCCCTGGTTAGATCCGCAGTTCCTGGCTGGTAATATTACCGGCGACGTACGCGACTTCCTGTTTGGTGAGGAAGAAGGGAATACCGTCTACGATCAGATGACCATCGAAGGTATTATCTCCGGACCAGTAATGGAGCTGCCAGCAGGTATGCTGAGCATGGCGTTTGGCGCCTCATTCCAGCAGGATGAAATCGTCGATACCCCGGGCGAAACAACGCTCGCAGGTAACTCATGGGGCAGTACCTCTGCTGGTATCACCGAAGGTAAGTCGAACACCCGCGCCGTTTTTGGTGAGTTGCAAATCCCCGTGTTACGGGATGCTCCGTTCGCCGAGCGACTGGAGTTCAGCGTATCTGGACGTTATACCGACGTATCGACCTATGGTAGTGATACAACGTACAAAGCGAGCCTTAACTGGCTGATTAATAATGGTGTCCGGGTTCGTGCTTCCCGCGGTACCTCATTCCGTTCGCCAGCGCTTTATGAGCTGTTCCTGAATGATCAGTCCAGCTTTACCAGTCAGCGCGCAGTGGATCCATGTATTAACTGGGGAACTGCCCTGTCGCAAAACCGTATCTCTGAGCAGGTAGCAGAGAACTGTCAGGCTGACGGCATTCCTGCCGACTACCCGGGTGCAGCAATTTCAGCTACGGTATTTACCGGTGGCGGCGCGGGTCAGTTAGAAGCAGAAACATCCACGGCTGAAACCTTCGGTATAGTCTGGTTACCTGAGTTCACTGACTTCAGTATGAGTGTCGATTACTTCAATATTGAAATCGATGGCGAAGTCACGCTGTTAAGCGCGGGCCAAATCGTTGGTGGATGTTACGCCTCTGAGAACTTCGCTACAGATCCGCTTTGTGACCAGTTCTTCCGGAACGACGTTGATCTTCGGGTCGAGGAAATTCAGGGTAATTACCTGAACGTTGCCAAGCAGATAAACCGTGGTATTGATGTTCAGTTAAACTATCCGTTCAGCACCGATTTTGCTGAGTTTAATGCGAACTATGAGCATACAATTCAGCTCGAAGCAGCGCGTAAACTGTTGCCAACCAGTGAACTCATTGATCGTGTAGGTGAGTTCGGACGGCCGAAGCACGTCGGTAACTTCACGTTAGCGATGATGCGGGATGACTGGACTTTCAACTGGACCGCCCGTTATATCGGCGAAGTTTCAAACCATGAGCGCTTTGGCCTTGGTGAATATCGCGATGATGCGACCCTGTTTGGTGATCCGGTTATCGTGAAGTTGGACAGCGATCCAGTTATTTATCATGCATTCTCTGCAACCCGTGACTTCGAAACAGAAGGTCTGAGTGTCACTCTGGGTGTAGCCAACGCGTTTGATAAAGAGCCACCTAAAGTCAGCTCGATTGGCGGAGTTACCCGCATGGGTAATGCAGCCTTCTACAGTCAATATGACTGGCTGGGCCGGCGGGTATTCCTGAACGTGTCCTACTCGTTCTGATACCTTTAGCTCGTATGATGAAAAATGCCGACGTTTTGTCGGCATTTTATTTTCCAATGTGGAGAGTTGTAATCCCATGCCACGTGTAATTGCCAAGCAAGATACATTGAATGAGTTAAATAAGAACTATCAGCAAACCGAGCTCAAGGCTCCGGTATTTTTAAATTCTGTACCTAAATGTGGTACGCATCTGCTGCGTAATATTTTCCGGATGTTTGTTCCGGTGGCGCAGCAGTATCATGAAACCTTTATTCAGATCCCGGTACTACAACAGCATTTATCTGCCTTTAATCCGGCGCACCCCAGGCTTAGCTGGGGGCATCTGTTGTTTTCGGATACCTCCGCAATGGCCTTACACCAGGCCCGTCATCTGGTCATCGTGCGTGACCCTTATGACTGGGTATTGGCGCGCGCCCGATTCTTTCTGTCGGATAATTTTCAGGGCAGCATGGAGAATCTCAAAAGCGGTCGGGTGACCATTGAGGAAGTGCTGAATATGATGATATTTGGTATCTACCAGAAGGCGCCGACGCTGAATGAGATATACACCCATAATGCGGTAGCCTGGTTGGGAACCGGGATCCAGCTGGTGCGCTACGAAGAGGTGATTAAACATCTGAAAGCGCTGGACGAGCCGGCTGCAGAAGTTTATTTTACTGATTTACTGCGGCCGCTTGGTCTTGACCGCTTGCCGGACGACTGGCGGGAGCGGGTGCGGGTTGGCTCGGATCGGGAGCAAAGCGGAACTTACCGCGATAACCTGAAGAACACAGCTTTTGAGATACCCGCCGAGCTGCCTGACGCGCAGAAAGAGTTAGTGGAATATGCCGCCCCCGGGCTGCGTCGCTTGCTGGGTTATTTTTAATAATAATAAAAACATTATCTGGTGATTCATGAAAAAACGGAAACTCCTTATTGTCGGCGGTGGATCTGCCGGCTGGATGGCAGCCGCCTATCTCAATGGCGCGCTGAATGAGCGTGGTGATAAGCCACGGGTTGAGATCGTTTTATTAGAATCACCGGATACGCCACGGATCTCCGTCGGCGAGGCGACCATCCCTTCAATGCGGCATTTACTGGCGGTAGTGGGCGTTGATGAGATGGAATTTATGCGGGCAACCGACGCTACTTTTAAGCAATCCATCAAATACGTTAACTGGGTGGACAAAGACGACTCGTTTTATCACCACCCGTTTTCCAGTATGCGGGTGCAGCCAATCGATCGGGCGGGGCGCAACTGGCTTGAAAGCGACCGCAGCATTCCCTTTATGGAAACCTGTTCAGCCCAGCCAATTATCTGCGAGTGGGCCCTGTCGCCGCTGATGCTGGGCCGCTGGGATATGGGCGCGCGATTTAACTATGCCTATCATATGAACGCGCAGAAGTTTGCCGATTATTTGCGTGATTTCTCGGTCGCTCGGGGCGTGAAGCACATTATGGCCAATATGGTGGATGTTAAAACCCATGCCAACGGTTTTATCGAGTCGGTAACCACCGATAAAGGCGAGCAGATTAGTGCGGATCTCTTCGTTGATTCTACTGGCTTCCGGGCCAAGCTGATTGAAGAGCAAATGGGCGTGGATTTTGAAGATTGCTCGCAGTACCTGCTGTGTGACCGGGCCGTCACCATGCATATCCCTTATGATCGTTTTTATCCGGGCATGGTGCGTCCTTACACCACGGCAACCGCGTTATCCAACGGTTGGATCTGGGATATCCCCATGCAAAACCAGCGTTCGGTCGGTTATGTTCACTCCAGCGCCTTTATTGATAAAGAAGCAGCAGAGCGCGAGATGCGCGCATACCAGGGCCCGGGTTGTGAAGATTTACCCTGTCGCTTTGTGCCGTTCAAAGTTGGGCGGCGGCGCCAAACCTGGTCGGGCAACTGTATCGCTATCGGCCTGGCGGGTGGTTTCATTGAGCCGCTGGAGTCAACAGGGCTTTATCTGAGCGATTTAGGTGCGGTACTACTGGCCGAGCACTTCCCTTGGCAGGATGAGGGTATGGAAGCCCTGGCAACGCGCTACAATCGTCTGATGGCGAACCGCTTCTATGAGATCCTGGATTTTATTAATATGCACTACTGTCTGACCCGGCGAACGGATACTGAGTTCTGGCGCACTGTGCAACAGCCGGAGCACATTACTGACAGGCTGCAGGCTAAGCTCGAATTCTGGAAGATTAAACCTCCCACCTCCCATGATTTCCAGGATCAATGGTTCCCGGGCATGGCCAGCGCGCCAACGAGCCCGCACGCCGGCGATCCCCGGCCACCGGTTGACACGGGTGGTTTGTGGAATCACGAAAGTTACGAATGTATTTTATACGGTATGGACTTTTTGCGGGAAGAGTCGGCGCGCTGGTTCGGTACTGACCGACCGCCTACTCAGGTACACCCGGCAATTATCCAGCGCCTGCAACTGGCTCGCCAGAAATTACCGCCCCATGCTCTGTGGCTGCAACGGGCGCTTGGTATGCCAGAGTACCAGGGCAAGGTTAAACCCGCCGGATGGTGATCGCCATCCGGTAAAAAATTCCGCTGGTCCCGCTTGTTTTTTCAATTCCCAACCCCATAAAGATGGCAACTCACGAAATAACCCTGCCTGGGGTGTTGAAATATTCATTTTCATACCCACATCAGGATTAACGAATTAGTTTTGTTTTACCAAGTTGGAGATAAATTATGGGTAAAATTATAGGAATTGACTTAGGTACCACCAACTCATGTGTTGCGGTATTAGATGGCGGTAAAGCCCGCGTAATTGAAAACGCTGAAGGCGACCGTACCACGCCATCAGTCGTAGCATTCACCGATGACGGTGAAATTCTGGTCGGTCAGCCGGCCAAGCGGCAGGCGGTAACCAACCCCAATAAAACCTTATTCGCGATCAAGCGCCTCATTGGCCGTCGCTTTAAAGATGAAGAAGTTCAGCGCGATATGGGCATTATGCCGTATAAAATCGTGGAAGCTGAAAACGGTGATGCCTGGGTAGAAATCAACGGTGACCGTAAGGCGCCACCACAGATTTCTGCGGAAATCCTGAAGAAAATGAAGAAAACCGCGGAAGATTTCCTCGGTGAGAAAGTAACCGAAGCCGTTATCACAGTACCTGCATACTTTAGCGATGCGCAGCGTCAGGCAACCAAAGATGCCGGTCGTATCGCTGGTCTGGAAGTAAAACGTATCATCAACGAGCCGACAGCGGCAGCGTTGGCCTACGGCATGGACAAGAAAAAAGGCGATAACGTTATTGCCGTTTATGACTTAGGTGGCGGTACTTTCGATATTTCAATTATTGAAATTGATGAAGTAGAAGGCGAGCACACTTTCGAAGTGCTGGCGACTAACGGTGATACCCACTTAGGTGGTGAAGACTTTGATAACCGTCTGATTAATTATCTGGTAGAGCAGTTCAATAAAGATCAGGGTATCGATCTGCGTAAAGATCCACTGGCGATGCAGCGTCTGAAAGAAGCTGCTGAAAAAGCCAAAATCGAATTATCTTCTGCCCAGCAGACCGAAGTGAACCTGCCGTATATCACTGCAGATAACACAGGTCCTAAGCACCTGGCGATTAAAGTAACCCGGGCCAAGCTGGAATCACTGGTTGAAGACCTGATTGAGAAGACTCTGGCACCGGTTAAGCAGGCGCTGAAAGATGCTGATCTGTCAGTTGGTGATATCCAGGATGTGATCATGGTCGGTGGCCAGACCCGTATGCCGAAAGTACAGGCCGCGGTAACTGACTTCTTCGGCCAGGAGCCGCGTCGTGATGTGAACCCGGATGAAGCTGTAGCGGTCGGCGCAGCGGTACAGGCCGGCGTACTGCAGGGTGATGTGAAAGACGTCCTGCTGCTTGATGTAACCCCGCTGTCGCTGGGTATCGAGACTATGGGTGGGGTGATGACCAAGCTCATCGACAAGAACACCACTATCCCGACCAAGCAGTCACAAACCTTCTCAACAGCCGATGATAATCAGTCTGCGGTAACCATTCACGCGCTGCAGGGTGAGCGGAAAAAAGCCAGCGAGAATAAGTCGCTGGGTCAGTTTAACCTGGAAGGCATTCGTCCGGCGCCACGCGGTGTACCGCAAATCGAAGTGACCTTCGATATTGATGCCGACGGTATTCTGCATGTATCTGCGAAAGATAAAGATACTGGTAAAGAGCAGAAGATCACCATCAAGGCCTCTTCTGGTCTGGATGAAGCTGAAGTTGAAAAAATGGTTCGTGATGCCGAAGCCCATGCTGAGGAAGATCTTAAGTTCGAAGAGATGGTGCAGGTGCGCAACCAGGCTGATGGCCTGATTCACGCAACCCGTAAACAGCTTGCTGAAGTTGGCGACAACCTTGAGGCGAGCGACAAAGAAAGCATCGAATCAGCGATAAGCGATCTGGAAGGCGCGATCAAAGCCAATGATAAGGACGAGATCGAAGCCAAGCAGCAGGCGCTGATTGAAGCTTCCGGCAAACTCATGGAAGCAGCCCAGCAACAGGCCCAACAGCAGTCTGACAGCGGCGAGAGCGCTGGCAGTAAGCAGGAAGGCGATGATGTTGTGGATGCTGAGTTTGAAGAAGTAAAAGACGAAGACAAAAAATAAGCGCACGCCCACCGGGTGTCGATAGTAAAAACGCACGGGGGTTGCCAGCAGGTGGCCTCCGTGTGTTTGTTTAAAGGGATAGCGGAAGACTCATAATTATGTCTAAACCAGATCTATATGAAGTGCTTGGTATCAGCAAAGATGCCAGCGAACGCGACATCAAAAAGGCCTATAAACGGCTGGCGATGAAATATCATCCGGACCGTACCAAAGGCGATAAAGACCTCGAACAAAAATTTCGTGAGGTCAAGCAGGCTTATGAAGTACTGATGGACCCGCAGAAACGATCGGCTTATGACCAGTATGGTCATGCGGCCTTTGATCAGGCTCAGGGCGGTTTTGGCGGTGGCGCCGGTGGTGCTGATTTCGCCGATATTTTTGGTGATGTGTTCGGTGACATTTTTGGCGGTGCCGGAGGCCGGCGTGGTCCCCAGCAAGCGCAGCGCGGGGCTGACCTGCGCTACAACCTTGAGTTATCGCTGGAAGATGCGGTCAGGGGCAAAGAAGTCGAGCTGAAAATACCCAAGCTCAGCACCTGTGAAGACTGTGATGGGGCTGGGTCGCGCAAAGGGAGTACGGCAGAGACCTGTAAGCACTGCCACGGTTCTGGTCAGATTCAGATGCGCCAGGGCTTCTTTGCCGTGCAGCAGCCGTGTCCCCATTGTCGTGGCCGTGGCAAAGTTATTAAAGACCCATGCCGCACCTGTCACGGTGAAGGGCGCGTCGAGCGCACCAAGACCTTGTCAGTGAAAATTCCGGCAGGGGTGGATACCGGTGATCGGATTCGCCTGAGTGGCGAAGGTGAGGCCGGCGAAATGGGCGCTCCATCAGGCGATCTCTATGTGCAGGTGCATGTGCGTGAGCACCGGATTTTCGCTCGCGACGGCAATAATCTATACTGCGAAGTACCACTGAGTTTCACGCATGCTGCGTTGGGTGGCGACATTGAAGTGCCGACACTTGAAGGGAAAGTGAAACTAAAAGTGCCGGCCGAGACTCAAACAGGTAAGCTGTTCCGTTTGCGGAACAAAGGTGTGCGTTCAGTTCGCACTGGTGCAGTCGGTGATTTGATCTGTAAGGTGGTTATAGAGACACCGGTCAACTTATCAGAAAGTCAGCGTGATCTGTTACGTGAATTAGATAAGTCCATGGGCACAGGTGATGAAGCAGCGCGGTATCGCCCGAAAGAGAAAGGTTTCTTCGACGGGGTACGCAAGTTTTTTGACGATTTGCGCGGCTAACGGCACGGAATGCTCTTACAGCAGGGGTTAGGCATATGCGAGTTTGGCAAAAGGTTACGGTTAGCTTAATTGGGGCCGCGGTGATAGTGGCCTGTAGTCAGTCACCCACGGGACGCAGTGCGCTACGCTTATTTTCCGGTAGCGAAATGGATCAACTGGGTGCACGGACCTATGCAGAAATTAAGAAAGAAGAAAAAATCAGTACCGACCGCCGTAAAATCGCGTATGTGCAGTGCGTGACCGATGATCTGGTTGCAGCCTTACCGGCTCCGTACAGCGGCAAGCGCTGGGAAGTCACCTTATTCGCCAACGATGAGGCCAACGCCTTTGCCCTGCCGGGAGAGAAAATCGGGGTCTACGAAGGTATGCTGGATGTCGCCAAAACCCGTGATCAGCTGGCGGCTGTTATCGGCCATGAGATCGGCCATGTGATTGCTGAGCATGGCAATGAGCGCATGTCGAGCCAGACTGCGGCGGGTATTGGCATGCAGCTGGGTGGCATTCTGGCGGCCAGTGAGTTTGACCAGGAAACTGTTGGTCTGGCCATGGCTGTGCTGGGTGCCGGTGTGCAGATAGGTATTCTACTGCCTTATTCACGCAGCCATGAAAGCGAAGCCGATCAGCTGGGCGTCGATTATATGGCCAAAGCGGGTTACGATCCGGCTGCGGCAGCAAAACTGTGGCGCAATATGGCCGCATCTAAAGGCGCGCAACCGCCAGAATTTTTGTCTACTCACCCGTCACCTCAATCGCGTATTCAGGCGCTTGAACGTTACGAGTCTCAGGCCATGCCTGTGTATAAGCAGACTATTGCCAGAAAAGGTCAGCCGGACTGTCAGCGCCCGTCATCCTGATTGGTTATAAGTCAGAAGCAAAGAGTCTAAATTAAAACGCCCACTTTGGTTAAAGTGGGCGTTTTCTTTTGGCCGCTTTCTTTTCGACGATAAGGTGACTACGGATGTTTCAGGCTTGGTTTGCGATTCCGTTCTGGCAACGGGTACTTGGTGGTTTTGTGCTGGGCGCATTGATCGGGGTTCTGGCTCCCGAGGTCGCGCAGGGGTTGCGGCCGCTAGGTACAGTGTTTATCAATGCACTGAAGATGTTAGTGGCACCACTTATTTTCTGTGCCATCGTCAGTGCTATCCTGCAGTTGCAGGGCAATTCCGGGGTGGAGGCGCTTGGCGCTAAAACCGTCGGTTTGTTTTTACTTACCGCGGTCATCGCCAGCGGTATCGGGTTGGCAGTTGGCAGCTTGCTTGATATTACGCCAACCGGCAATCTCATCGCCAGCGCTGATTATGTACCTAAGCAAGTACCCGGCGTGGTCGACGTATTTCTGAATTTCATTCCGACCAACCCCTTTGCCGCGCTAAGCCAGGGTAATATTCTGCAGATTGTGGTGTTCGCGGCGCTGGTTGGCATTGCCATTAATAAAGTCGGTGATACGGCCAAACCCCTTGGCGATACCCTGAAGGCCGGTGCGCAGGTCATGTACCGCATCACTAAGATGGTGCTGGAACTGACCCCCTTCGGCGTATTCGGCCTGATGGCCTGGGTCGTTGGTTATTATGGTCTTTCCAGCCTGTGGCCTTTGGCGGTGTTTATTGGCGCCATTTACCTGGCCTGTCTGATTCATATTCTGGTGGTGTACGGTAGCCTGGTGCGTTGGGGTGCCGGGATATCGCCCTGGTTCTTTTTTAAATCGGTGTTCGCCGCGCAGCTGGTTGCATTTACCACCTGCAGCAGCTTCGGCACCTTACCCGTGGCGCATCAGACAGTAACCGAAAAGCTGGGCGTGTCAAAGAAATATGCCGGCTTTGTGTTACCACTGGGCGCGACCATTAATATGGACGGCTGCGGCGGTATTTATCCGGCTATCGCGGCGATATTTATTGCCCAGCTTTACGGCATTCCGCTGGAATGGATGGACTATCTGTTGATTACGCTGACAGCCACGCTGGCGTCAGTGGGTACTGCCGGGGTGCCCGGAACTGCTATGGTCATGCTGACAGTGACGCTGAATGTGGTAGGCTTACCGTTAGAGGGTATTGCTTTTATTGCGGCCATCGATCGAATTATCGATATGATCCGCACTGCCACCAATGTTACCGGTGATATGGCTGTGGCAGTGGTGTTGGGTCGCGATTCAGAGACAGCGGATGATGCGGTAAGCGACAGTACCTTAAGCGACAATAGCCTAAGCGATAATGAACAGCGAGTAAGCTTATGATCAAAATTGGAGTGATTGGCGCTTCCGGGCGCATGGGGCAAAGCCTGTTAACGGCGGCAGAAGCGCACCCGCAGATGGAACCGGCAGCAGCGCTGGTGGGTATCGACTCGGTGCGACTGGGTCAGCCCACCAGCGGCGGCTTAACTTTTATGCATACCGATGACCTGATCCCGGATCAGGTCGATGTCCTGATTGACTTTTCATTACCTGAAGCCCTGGTCGCCAACCTTGCCGCGGCGCAGCGCTTGCAGGTGCCGATTGTGGTCTGCACCACCGGCCTGACGTCGGCACAACAGCAGTTGCTGGAACAGGCGGCCGCTACCATTCCGGTGCTTTATGCGGCCAATACCAGCGTTGGAGTCACGCTGCTGCAGCAATTGGTACAACTGGCCAGTTTCGCGTTGCCTGACGCCGACATTGAAATTATTGAGGCGCACCATCAGCATAAACGGGATGCGCCGTCAGGCACTGCGCTGGCGCTCGGTGAGAGTGCGGCGGCCGGGCGTAAGCAACAGCTGGCTGATGTGACCGCCGGCCTTCGCGGCAATGGTCGGCGGCGCCCGGGAAGTATAGGTTTTGCCAGTATCCGGGCGGCGGATATTGTTGGTGAGCACAGCGTGTTGCTGGCGCAAACCGGTGAGCGGCTGGAACTCAGCCACAAGGTCAGCGACCGCAGTGTGTTTGCCGCCGGCGCGTTACAGGCAGCCCGCTGGTTGTCGGAGCAGCCACCGGGACGTTACCGGATGGCCGATATGCTGGATCTGAAGCAGGCGCTGAAGGATATTCTCTAACCTGTAGCCGGGCTAAATTCGGCTGGACGAAAGCGCTGGTTTTGGCTACACTAGGACCAATTTGCCGGGATATTTTTCGGGCAAGCGAAAACGCGCACTCCAGAGGCTTTAAGCCTTACGCTGGTGCAAGGTAATCAACGGGGAAGTCATTTAAATGATTCACCCGTTTTTTTATGTACGGAGGTTAACCTTGAGTATTCTAGCGAGCCATGCAGCAAGTAGGGCGATACTCGTTCTTGCTGATGGTACTGTTTTTCACGGCACAGCGATCGGTGCCGGCGGTGCAGCAGTTGGTGAAGTTGTTTTTAATACCGCAATGACCGGTTATCAGGAAATTCTTACCGACCCCTCCTACGCTGAACAGATCGTCACTCTCACATACCCCCACATTGGCAATTACGGCACCACTCACGAAGACGACGAATCCAACCGGGTTTGGGCAAAAGGCCTGATCATCCGTGATATGTCGCTGAAAGCCAGTAATTTCCGGAGTGAGCAGTCGCTTACCGACTATCTGCGGCAGCGCAATGTGGTGGGGATTGCTGACATTGATACCCGTAAGCTGACCCGTCACCTGCGTGAACATGGCGCCCAGAACGGCTGTATCATGGCCGGTAATGTCGATGGCGAGCTGGATATAGATAAAGCGCTGCAACTGGCACGTGAGTGCCCTAGTCTGAAAGGACTGGATTTAGCCAAAGAAGTCAGCATTCGCCACCCTTGCGAGTGGACCGCCACCAGCTGGAAGCTGGGCGAAGGCTTCAGTGATGTAAAAGACCCGAAGTTTCATGTGGTCGCTTACGATTACGGCTTTAAACGCAATATCATGCGCATGCTGGCCGACCGCGGCTGCCGGATCACTATAGTCCCGGCGCAAATGCCAGCCAGCGAAGTGCTGGCGATGAAACCCGATGGGGTCTTCTTATCGAATGGTCCTGGCGATCCCGAGCCCTGCGACTACGCTATTAAAGCGACTCAGGAAATTATTGCGGCCAGGGTTCCGGTATTCGGAATTTGCCTGGGCCATCAGCTGCTCGCTTTAGCCAGCGGCGGGAAAACCGAAAAAATGAAATTTGGCCATCATGGTGCCAACCATCCGGTACTGGATATGGATAGTGGCCGCGTTATGATCACCTCGCAGAACCACGGTTTCGCGGTTGACGAAAGCAGTTTGCCAGGCAACCTGCGCATTACCCACAAGTCGCTGTTTGACGGTACCTTGCAGGGTATTCACCGCACCGATGCTGCTGCCTTTAGTTTTCAGGGCCATCCGGAAGCAAGTCCGGGGCCGAATGATGCAGCGCCGTTGTTCGATCATTTTATTGAATTAATGAGCCAGTAACACTATGCCAAAACGTACAGATATAAAAAGTATCCTTATTATTGGCGCTGGTCCGATTGTTATTGGCCAGGCCTGTGAATTTGACTATTCCGGTGCCCAGGCATGTAAAGCGCTGCGCGAAGAGGGCTACCGGGTTATTCTGGTAAACTCTAATCCAGCGACCATCATGACTGATCCCGAGATGGCAGATGTGACCTACATTGAGCCTATCCACTGGGAAGTCGTCGCTAAAATCATTGAAATTGAACGCCCTGATGCGGTGTTGCCTACTATGGGTGGCCAGACCGCGCTTAACTGTGCGCTGGAACTGGATAAGCACGGCGTACTGGAAAAGTTCGGGGTGGAAATGATCGGCGCTAACGCCGACGCCATCGACAAGGCTGAAGATCGCGATCGCTTTGATAAAGCAATGAAAAGAATTGGCCTGGAAACGCCAAATGCGGAAGTGGCGCATAGCCTGACTGAAGCTTTTGAGATTCAGGAACGCCTTGGCTTCCCATGCATTATCCGGCCTTCGTTCACCATGGGCGGTAGCGGTGGCGGTATTGCCTATAACCGCGACGAGTTTGAAGAAATCTGCCGCCGGGGTATGGATTTATCTCCTACCAAAGAGTTGCTCATTGACGAGTCGCTGATTGGCTGGAAAGAATTTGAAATGGAAGTGGTGCGCGATAAAAACGATAACTGCATTATCGTGTGTGCCATTGAAAACTTTGATGCCATGGGTATTCATACAGGCGACTCAATTACAGTCGCGCCGGCGCAGACGCTGAGCGATAAAGAATATCAGCTGATGCGTGATGCGGCGATGGCCGTGTTGCGCGAGATAGGCGTCGAAACCGGGGGCTCGAACGTGCAGTTTGGTATCGATCCCGATACCGGCCGTATGGTTATCATTGAGATGAACCCGCGGGTATCCCGTTCCTCGGCATTGGCCTCGAAAGCAACGGGTTTCCCGATTGCTAAAGTTGCCGCCAAACTGGCCGTCGGTTATACCCTGGATGAACTTGAGAATGAGATCACCGGGGGCGTCACGCCGGCGTCGTTTGAGCCGGCGCTGGATTACGTGGTTACGAAAATCCCACGCTTTAACTTTGAAAAGTTTGCTGGCTGTAATGACCGCCTGACCACCCAGATGAAGTCGGTGGGCGAGGTGATGGCGATTGGTCGTAATCAGCAGGAATCCATGCAAAAAGCGCTACGTGGTCTTGAAATTGGTGCTTCTGGCTTTGATCCTATGGTTGATCTTGCCGACCCGACGGCGCGCGATAAAATTATTCGCGAACTGAAAGAGCCAGGCGCGGAGCGGATTTTCTATATTGCTGACGCGTTCCGTATGCATATGACGGTGCGTGAAGTGTTCGAACTGACCCGGATTGATGAGTGGTACCTGATCCAGATCGAAGAGATTGTGTTGCTGGAAGCAGAAATCCAGAAACTTGGTCTGGATGGGCTGACCGAACGGGTCATGCGACAGCTGAAACGCAAAGGCTTCGCTGACCAGCGTATTGCCGACCTGCTCGAAGTTGAAGAGTCTGAGATCCGCAAATTGCGCCATGAACAGAAGATCCATCCGGTCTATAAGCGGGTTGATACCTGTGCTGGCGAATTCCGTTCGGATACTGCTTACATGTACTCGACCTATGACGAGGAATGTGAAGCAAACCCCACGGATAACAAGAAAATCATGGTAATCGGTGGCGGCCCTAACCGTATTGGCCAGGGTATTGAGTTTGACTATTGCTGCGTACACGCGGCGCTGGCGCTGCGTGAAGATGGCTATGAAACCATCATGGTGAACTGTAATCCGGAAACGGTTTCGACGGATTACGATACCTCGGATCGGCTCTATTTCGAACCGATCACGCTTGAAGACGTACTGGAAATAGTGCGGATCGAAAAGCCACTGGGTGTGATTGTGCAGTACGGTGGCCAGACGCCACTGAAACTGGCCCGCGAACTGGAAGCGAACGGTGTTCCTATTATCGGCACCTCGCCTGACGCTATTGACCGTTCGGAAGACCGTGAGCGGTTCCAGGGTGCTGTCCGCCGTCTCGGGCTGATGCAGCCCGAAAACGCCACGGTAACCAAAGTGGACGATGCGCTGCGTGAAGCCGAGCGCATCGGTTATCCGCTGGTGGTCCGGCCGTCTTATGTCCTCGGCGGCCGTGCGATGGAAATTGTCTATGATGAGAAAGACTTGCTGCGCTATCTGACCGATGCGGTGAAAGTTTCCAACAAAGCGCCGGTGCTATTGGATCGCTTCCTGGATAACGCCATTGAGGTGGATGTGGATGCTATCTGTGACGGTACCGATGTGCTGATTGGCGGCATCATGCAGCATATTGAGCAGGCTGGCGTCCATTCCGGCGATTCGGCTTGTTCGTTGCCACCATACTCGCTGAGCGCGGAGATTCAGGATGAATTGCGTGACCAGATGAAGAAGCTGGCATTTGAACTGGGCGTAAATGGCCTGATGAATGCGCAGTTTGCCATAAAAGAAAAAGATGTTTACCTGATTGAGGTGAATCCCCGGGCTGCTCGTACGGTGCCTTTTGTGTCTAAAGCGACCGGCTTGCCACTGGCGAAAATTGCCGCCCGGGTTATGGTGGGTCAAAGCCTGGCCGAACAGGGTTATACCAAGGAAGTCATTCCGCCCTATTACTCAGTCAAAGAAGTGGTTATCCCGTTTGCCAAATTCCAGGGTGTGGATCCGATTCGCGGGCCTGAGATGCGCTCGACCGGTGAGGTCATGGGCGTTGGTGAAACCTTTGAAGAAGCTTACGCCAAGGCGAACCTGGGTGCTGGCGAAGCCCTGGCAAAAGCCGGTAAAGCGCTGCTTTCAGTTCGTGATGGCGACAAAGACCGGTTGTTTGATTTAGCCCGTGGGCTGGTCGGTTTAGGCTTTACCCTGGAGGCCACGCGCGGTACCGCTAAGTTGCTGAAGGATGAGGGTTTCAGCTGTACTGTGGTGAATAAGCTGCAGGAAGGCCGGCCAAATATTGTTGATGCAATCAAAAACGGCGAGTACAGTTACATTATTAATACTGTTGAAGGGCGCCGCGCGATTGAAGACTCCGTCTATATTCGCCGCGAAGCACTCTTGAATAAAGTCATTTACACCACTACGTTAAATGCAGCATTCGCTACAGTGAAAGCCAACGCGGCAGATGACCGCGCTCGGGTAAATTCATTGCAATCGCTGCATAAAAGGGTTTTAAACGCATGAATCAAATTCCAATGACAACGCGCGGCGCTGAGATGCTACGAGAGGAACTCAGACGCCTTAAATCTGAAGATCGGCCACGTATTATTCAGGCTATCGCTGATGCCCGTGAACACGGCGATCTAAAAGAAAACGCTGAGTACCATGCAGCGCGTGAGCAGCAGAGCTTCTGCGAAGGCCGTATTCAGGAGATTGAAGCAAAGTTATCCAATGCCCAAATCATTGATGTCACCAAGGTGCCAAATCAGGGCAAAGTTATTTTCGGTTCAACCGTAACGTTGTTTAATACCGCCTCAGAGAAAGAAGTCACCTATCGAATCGTTGGTGATGACGAGGCGAATATTAAGGAAAATATGATTTCGGTCAATTCACCTATTTCCCGTGCCTTGATTGGTAAGGTCGTTGATGACGTAGCCAAGGTGAATACCCCCGGCGGCGAAGTTGAATATGAAGTGGTGAAAGTCGAATACTGTTAATCGGACGTATCGTCTTAATGACTAAAACGGCGCGACCTGGTCGCGCCGTTTTTTATTATCTTGTTTCAAAGCGTTGATTTTTTGTAGCTTAACTAGTTAAACTTAAGCCCGTTTAGTTTTTTATGATGAGCGTGAGCAGATGTCAGACGAGCGTACTAGCGCTATAACTTCGTCGCTGGATCCTGAATATTCCCTGCCTGATATTGATGAATGCATGGCCCGTCTCGAGCTCATTTCCGGGCTGCGGGGTAAGGGTCGCATTATGCGCTGGCTGGATCTGCCTGAAGGAACCTACTCAAACTGGAAACGCCGGAATTCGGTTAATTACGGCAAGCTGGTGGGGGGACTATTGTCACAGGGTGTTTCGCTGGACTGGTTTTTCGCCCCCTATCAGAACTTACGTTATCCGGCACCGGTTGATGTGCTTGATCTGGGGGAGATTCAGGCCTTTCACCGTGAACAGGACACCATGGAAGAAACCATCCGGGCACTGGTGCGGGTAGAGCCGTTGCTAACCCACTATGGGGCACCGCTGACGGAACCGAACAAGCAGTTGATGGTGGAAACTTTCCGGTTGCAGCGACGTGAAGTGGTGCCACTTAATATGGTGTTGCGCCAGGTTGCCAAAGCACTGGCGCTGCGGGGTGTTCCTAACCGCGGAAGCTGAGGTCTCAGGGCCCGACCAGCGCGATCTTGCGTTCGGGGCCTGGCTTATACAAGGTCAGTACTTTGCCGACGACTTGTACCCGGTGGCCGCCAGTATGAGCCACAATCGTTGAATAGATTTGCTCACGTAGTTCGCGATCTTCTTCCGGCACTTTTACCTTGATCAGTTCGTGATGATTCAGCGCTAATTCGATCTCGGCCAGTACGCCCTCAGTCAGCCCGTTGGCACCTAGTAATACCACTGGCTTTAACGGATGAGCCAGGCTTTTTAGCTGCTGTTTTTGCTTATTGCTTAATGTTGAGGCAGTTGCCATGTAATAATATCCCATTGAAACTTGAATTTTGACTATTCTACCGCCATCTGGGTAGTAGACGCTAGTTTGGTAGGACACAATGGCAAAAAAACGATCGGCAAGCAGCTCGCGCTGGCTACAGGAACACTTCAGTGATCACTATGTGCAGAAAGCGCAGAAGCAAGGGTTGCGTTCGCGAGCGGTATTTAAGCTGGATGAGATACAAAAACGGGACAAAATAATTCGCCCGGGTATGACTGTCGTTGATCTCGGCGCGGCGCCCGGCGGCTGGTCTCAGTTCGTGGTGGAAGCGCTCAACGGTCAGGGACAGGTCATCGCCTGCGATATATTACCCATGGATCCTATTGCGGGAGTGGATTTTCTGGAAGGCGATTTCCGCGAAGAAGCGGTATTACAGGCCTTACTTGATCGAATCGGCGGCAAGAACGTAGATGTGGTGCTGTCGGATATGGCTCCGAATATGAGTGGCAATGACAATGTTGATCAGCCCCGGGGGATTTATCTGGTGGAACTGGCTTTAGCTATGTGTCATCAGGTACTGAAACCGAACGGCAGTTTTGTCGTCAAAGTGTTTCACGGACAGGGTTTTGAAGGCTTTCTGAAAGACGTGCGTGCGGCCTTTACCACGGTGCGTACCCGTAAACCGGATTCGTCACGGGCCCGCTCGCGCGAGGTCTATTTGGTGGCGACAGGATACAAATTGTAGTACTCTGGTGTAGTTAAATAGCGTACTGCGTGCGACAAGCGAAACGAAAGAGGTAGTCGGCTTTGAGCGATATGGCAAAAAACTTAATTTTATGGCTGGTGATAGCTGTAGTACTAATGACAGTATTCAACAGCTTCAGTCCCGGTAATGGCGGCAGCACCCACGTTCCCTACAGTGAGTTTATCTCGCAGGTGAATAACGGCGGGGTCCGCAAGGCTGACATTGACGATCGGGTGATCACTGCGCAAAACCGTACCGGCGAGACCTTTAAAACGGTGATTCCGACCCAGTACGATCCTAAACTGCTGGATGACCTGCTGGCGAACAATGTGGAAGTGAGCGGCAAGCCGCCAGAAGAGCCGAGTATTCTTACCTCGATCTTTATTTCATGGTTCCCCATGCTATTACTGATCGGCGTGTGGATTTTCTTCATGCGTCAGATGCAGGGTGGCGGCGGTCGCGGTGGTGCGATGTCCTTCGGGAAAAGCAAAGCCCGTTTGATGAGTGAAGATCAGATTAAAACAACATTTTCAGACGTAGCCGGCTGTGATGAAGCCAAAGAAGAAGTCTCCGAGTTGGTTGACTATCTGAAAGACCCGACCCGCTTCCAGAAATTAGGCGGCAAGATCCCGACCGGCGTGCTGATGGTAGGCCCCCCTGGTACCGGTAAAACCTTGCTGGCGAAAGCTATAGCCGGCGAAGCACAGGTACCGTTTTTCTCGATTTCAGGTTCGGATTTCGTTGAAATGTTTGTGGGTGTTGGTGCTTCACGGGTGCGTGATATGTTTGAGCAGGCGAAGAAATCTGCTCCGTGCATTATTTTTATCGATGAAATCGATGCTGTAGGTCGTCAGCGTGGCGCCGGCTTAGGTGGTGGTCACGATGAACGTGAGCAAACCCTGAACCAGATGCTGGTTGAGATGGATGGTTTTGAAGGACATGAAGGTATTATCGTCATTGCGGCGACCAACCGTCCTGATGTACTGGATCCTGCCTTGCTGCGTCCGGGTCGTTTCGACCGTCAGGTGATGGTTGGTTTACCCGATGTGCGTGGCCGTGAGCAGATTCTTAAAGTGCATATGCGCAAAGTCCCCCTTGGCGACGATGTCGATGCGGCAGTTATTGCCCGTGGCACACCAGGCTTTTCAGGAGCTGACCTCGCTAACCTGGTCAATGAAGCCGCCTTGTTTGCGGCGCGGACCAATCAGCGGGTGGTGTCGATGGAAGAATTCGACAAAGCCAAAGACAAGATCATGATGGGTGCGGAGCGCCGCAGCATGGTGATGACAGACGAAGAGAAAGAAATGACCGCGTATCATGAAGCGGGCCATGCCATCGTCGGTCGCCTGGTGCCAGAGCACGATCCGGTTTACAAGGTTTCGATTATTCCCCGTGGCCGCGCTTTAGGTGTGACTATGTATCTGCCCGAGCGGGATCGTGTCAGCCACAGTAAACAGCATCTGGAGAGTATGATTTCCAGTCTGTTTGGCGGGCGTATCGCAGAGCAGGTCATTTACGGTGATGATCGGGTGACTACGGGCGCCTCGAATGATATCGAGCGGGCTACCCAGATTGCACGGAAGATGGTGACCCAATGGGGTCTGTCCGACAAGATGGGGCCATTACTCTATGCGGACGACGAGAACGAAGTATTCCTCGGCCGTTCCATGGGGCATCACAAGCAAATGGCTGATGATACCGCGCAAGCGATTGACCGGGAGATCAGGTCGTTCATTGATCGTAACTATGACCGGGCGAAGCGGATTATTGAAGAAAACGTCGATATTCTGCACGCCATGAAAGACTGTCTGATGAAGTATGAAACCATAGATGCGGATCAGATAGACGACTTGATGAACCGCCGGGACGTGCGTGAGCCGCGCGACTGGAATAAACCAGACAACACCCCGTCATCGGGTGGTGGAGCAGCTGAAACGGAAGCCCCCGAGCGACCGATATCAGACGGCAAGACCGGCGATGCACCCGCCAGTTAAGTATCGAAAAGCCCCGGTCCCGGGGCTTTTTTTTGCGAACCAGTGATTTGAGGCGAGCTATGGCGACAGCACCGATTAAGGTCATGGGCATTGTTAATGTGACGCCGGATTCATTTTCTGACGGCGGCAAATTTAATCAGATCGATGAGGCTTTGCGCCATGCTGAGCAGCTCGTGGCCGATGGCGCTGCCTGGCTGGATATTGGCGGTGAGTCGACCCGTCCCGGCGCGCCGGCAGTCAGTACCCAGCAGGAACTGGATCGGGTTATCCCGGTGATTGAACGGCTACGTAGCGAGCTGGCGGTGCCCTTGTCGGTTGATACCTCAAAAGCGACCGTTATGCGGGAAGCTGTCGCCGCCGGTGTGGCCATGATCAATGATGTCCGGGCGCTGCGTGAAGACGGTGCGCTGGCTGCGGCCGCGGCCAGCCAGGTCGAGGTTTGCCTGATGCATATGCAAGGCGAGCCGCGCACCATGCAACAGGCGCCGGTTTATGAGGACGTAGTCTGTGATGTTAAGTCGTTCCTGCAGGAGCGGATAAAGGCCTGTACCGAGGCCGGAATCGCGCGCGAACGTATTTATCTGGATCCAGGCTTTGGTTTTGGTAAATCCATCAGGCATAATTACGAGCTATTGCACCGGCTGCAGGCGTTGCATGAACTGCAACTGCCGCTACTGGTCGGCGTTTCAAGAAAATCCATGCTGGGGCAGGTGACTGGACGGGATGTTTCTGAACGCCTGCCAGCAAGCCTTGCCGCCGCCACTATTGCAGCAATGAAAGGCGCACACATTATTCGTGTGCATGATGTCAGGGAAACGGTTGATGCGATGAAAATTGTCGCGGCAACCTTGGCAGGAGAATTCAATTGAGTGAACGTAAGTATTTCGGCACCGATGGGGTGCGTGGCCGCGTTGGCGACTTCCCGATCACCCCGGATTTTGCCGTGAAACTTGGCTGGGCAGCCGGAACTGTGCTGTCAGCAAATGGTAACAATCGGGTGTTAATGGGCAAGGATACGCGCCTGTCCGGCTATATGCTTGAATCTGCGCTGGAAGCCGGGCTGTTATCGGCGGGCGTCAGCGTTGAATTCCTGGGCCCGATGCCGACGCCGGCGGTGGCCTATCTGACGCGTAATTTCCGCGCCGCAGCGGGTATTGTCATCAGTGCTTCGCATAATCCTTATTACGACAACGGCATTAAGTTTTTCTCCGATGCGGGTAGTAAACTGCCTGATAGCGTGGAGGCCGAAATTGAACGGCTGCTGGATGAGCCGATAAAGTGTGTGCCGTCAGAAAATATGGGCCGCGCCAGTCGCATCGACGATGCGCCGGGGCGCTACATTGAATTTTGTAAGAGTGTTTTTCCGGGCGATCTTTCACTAAGTGGGCTTAATATTGTCGTCGATTGCGCCCATGGAGCGACCTATCACATTGCCCCTGATGTGCTGCGCGAACTCGGCGCGGACATCTGGGAAATCGGCACTGAGCCGAACGGCATTAACATTAACGATAAATGCGGTGCCACCCACCTCGATGCGCTGCGGGATCAAGTACGGAAAACCAAAGCTGATTTAGGCTTTGCCCTGGATGGCGATGGTGACCGGATCATGATGGTGACGGCTTCGGGCCGTGTGGTTGATGGTGACGATATTCTGTTTATCCTGGCGCGGGCGGCGCAGCAGGATGGCTTGTTGCAGGGCGGTATCGTCGGCACCCTGATGAGTAATTTTGCGCTGGAGAAGTTTTTCACTGACCGCCGGATCCCGTTTGTACGGGCCAAAGTGGGTGACCGTTATGTCATGGAAGAGCTGGTAAAAAGAGACTGGCGTATTGGTGGTGAAAATTCCGGGCATATTATTAATCGTCAGTACCATAGTACGGGTGACGGCATTATTGCCGGACTGCAGGTCTTAACGGCGATGCAGCGCGAACAGAAAACTCTGGATGAACTGCTAACCGGTTTTACTAAATTTCCGCAGGCACTGGTTAATGTTCGCTTTACTGCCGGTACTGATCCGTTGCAGGCCGATAATGTGCAGGCGGTGGTTACCGAAGTGGAGCAAGCGCTGGGTAATAATGGCCGGGTGTTACTACGCAAATCCGGAACCGAGCCCCTGATCCGGGTGATGGTTGAAGGTCAGGATGCTAAAATTGTGAAATCCTTTGCTGACGAAATTGCCAGTGAAGTTGAAGCCGCCAGCTAAGCTAAATTTCTTTGGCTAAGTTGGTGATTAGCCACTTGTAAGTTGCGGCCAGGTTATGTAATATCTCGCCGCTCTCAACTCAGGAAGCAGGAGAGACCAGATGCAACGTCAACCTTTAGTTATTGCAAACTGGAAAATGAACGGAAGCCGCAGTCTGGTCGAGAAAATGACCGTTGAATTGCGCGAGCACGATGAGGTGCTGGACCGTATCTCTGTGGTGATTTGTCCGCCGGCGGTATTGCTTCCGGCATGGCAGGATGCGGTGTTTTACGATCATGTTCATCTCGGCGCACAGGATATCAGTGAGCATGCCAGTGGCGCGCACACCGGTGAACATAGCCTGAGTTTACTGACCGAAGCGGGTGTCGATTATGTGCTGATAGGGCACTCTGAACGGCGCCAGTATTATGGTGAAGATGAAGAGCGGATTCGTGCTAAAGTACAGGCCGCGTTAAGCTTCAATGAAAAACCAGTTACCGTAGTGCTTTGTGTTGGCGAAACAGCCTCGCAACGGCAACAGGAACAAACCTACGCGGTGGTTGAGCAACAGCTGCAAAGCGCCCTTGATGGTGTGAGCGAGCAGCAAAGTAAACAGATAGTGATTGCCTACGAACCTGTTTGGGCAATAGGTACCGGACAAACAGCAAGTCCGGAACTCGCGCAGCAAGTGCACGGATTTATCCGGCAGTGGCTGACGAAAAAATTTAGGGTTTCAGGCAGTCGCATGCATATTTTGTATGGTGGTAGCCTGAAAGCTGATAACGCCGAGGCGCTGTTCGCCGAGGCTGACATTGATGGTGGTTTGATCGGCGGCGCCAGTTTAGATCCAGAAGAATTTCTGGCAATTTGTTCAGCGGCACAAACCCGGAGTAAATGATATATGTATGAAATTTTATTGATCGCGTACCTGATAATCGCACTGGTTCTGATTGGTTTTGTCATGATCCAGCAAGGTAAAGGCGCGGATATGGGCGCTTCCTTTGGTGCCGGCGGTTCAAATACCGTATTTGGTTCAGGTGGTTCAGGTAACTTCCTGACCCGCACCACAGCAGTACTGGCCGTGGTATTTTTTGTTCTCTGTCTGATTCTGGGAAATTTATCCTCCGGAGTTGGTGACGAAGCAGGCGAGTTTGAGAACCTGGAAACTCCGGTTCCTGAAGTTCAGCAGCAGCCAGCTAACGACAGCGACGTACCTCCGGGTAACTAAGCACAGAATAGTCATCTTTTTGCCGAAGTGGTGGAATTGGTAGACACGCTATCTTGAGGGGGTAGTGCTTTAACGGGCGTGCGGGTTCAAGTCCCGCCTTCGGCACCAAATTTGCAACCCGATGACGGTTGCTTTTCAAGCGGAAAACCTTATAATACGTACACGTTTTCGGACGCGGGGTGGAGCAGTCTGGTAGCTCGTCGGGCTCATAACCCGAAGGTCGTAGGTTCAAATCCTGCCCCCGCAACCATTTTAGTAAGACAAAGGGTCCAGTGTTATAAAAGCCCCGCCGCAGTTCGGGGCTTTTTACTATGTGACCTCTGCTGCAGCGACTTAGCTTTCAGGTAAGGCGATTTGGCAGTCAAAAACACTGGGCGTTTACGCCCTTTTTTTGTTTCAGGAGTTTAGCGTTTGGCACGAGTTGAAGAACGGCTGGCAGAGATGTTGCAGCCCGCGGTAGAAGCACTGGGATTCTCGCTCTGGGGAGTGGAATTTGTGCGCGCCGGAAAACATTCTACGTTACGTATTTACATCGACCATGAAGATGGCGTTGGTGTAGATGACTGCGCACAGGTTAGTTATCAGGCCAGTTCGATTCTGGATGTCGAAGATCCGATCAATGCTGAATACTACCTGGAAGTTTCATCGCCAGGCATGGAACGGCCATTTTTTAAAGCCGCCCAGTTTGCCGACTATATTGGCGAAGTGGCCGCTGTTGAGCTGACTATGGCGCAACAGGGAAAACGCAAGTTTAAAGGCACGATTGCCGCAGTTGATGGCGATCAGATCGAGTTTAATATTGATGGGGAAACGCTCAAAGTAGCCAACTCTTCGATCAAGAAAGCTCATTTAGTTCCTCAGTTTAACTAACGGATTGCGCAGGCGAGGCAAAACCATGGCAAAAGAAATTTTATTGGTTGCAGAAGCAGTTTCAAACGAAAAAGACGTATCAAAAGAGAAGATTTTTGAGGCGCTTGAATCAGCGCTTGAACATGCGACCAAAAAGAAATACGACGGCGACATCGAAGTGCGCGTAAGCATTAACCGCAGCACCGGTGATTTTGATACGTACCGCCGCTGGTTAGTGGTTGACGATACCGAAAACCCGCTGGAGCACCCTTACCGGGAAATTAGTCTGGCGGCTGCTCAGTATGAAGATGAGAGTGTTCAGGCCGGTGATTATGTTGAAGAGCAGATCGCGTCCATTGAATTTGACCGTATCACCACGCAGACAGCGAAGCAGGTTATCGTACAGAAAGTACGTGAAGCTGAGCGCGCTAAAGTGGTTGAAGAGTATCAGGACCAAATCGGTGACCTGGTAAGCGGTATTGTCAAACGGGCTAACCGTGAGCATGTGATTCTTGATTTAGGCAATAATGCGGAAGCTATTATCTACCGCGAAGAAATGTTGCCGCGGGAGTCGGTTCGTGCTGGCGACCGGGTACGTGGATTGCTGTATGACGTGCGTCCGGAAGCACGGGGCGCGCAGCTGTTTGTCAGCCGCACCAACCCCAACTTTCTGATTGAGCTGTTCCGGATTGAAGTTCCTGAGATTGGCGAAGAGCTGATTGAAATTCGTGGCGCCGCGCGGGATCCAGGTTCACGGGCTAAAATAGCTGTAAAAAGCAATGACCGCCGTATTGATCCGGTTGGCGCCTGCGTTGGTATGCGCGGAGCCCGGGTGCAGGCGGTTTCTGGTGAACTGGGCGGCGAGCGCGTCGATATCGTGTTATGGGATGATAACCCGGCACAGTTTGTGATTAACGCGATGGCGCCGGCTGAGGTTGCTTCTATCGTGGTTGACGAAGAAGCCCACACCATGGATATCGCCGTTGAAGAAGGCAACCTGGCGCAAGCTATAGGTAAAGCCGGACAAAACGTACGGCTGGCCAGCCAGCTTACCGGTTGGCAGCTTAATGTTATGGCGGTGGACGACTTTAACGAGAAAAATGAAGCCGAAGCACAACGCTTACTGGATCTCTTTACCAGCAGCCTGGCAATTGACGAAGATTTTGCTTCAGTGCTTATTGATGAAGGCTTTTCATCGCTGGAAGAAATTGCCTACGTACCGATGGATGAATTACTGGCCATCGAAGGCATGGATGAGGATATCGTCGAAGAGCTGCGTAGTCGGGCCAAAGGCATACTGACGACGAAGGCGCTGGCGGATGAAGAATCGCTGGAAAGTGCTGAGCCGGATGAAACCTTGCTAAACCTGGAAGGCCTGGATCGGCACCTGGCATTCGTGCTGGCAAGTCACGGCGTGATTACGCTCGAACATCTGGCCGAGCAAGGCATTGATGATTTAGCGGATATCGAAGAATTAACCGAACAACGAGCTGGTGAGCTGATTATGCAGGCGCGTAATATCTGCTGGTTCGGTGATGAAGAATAAGGTCAACGGGGGGTACAACAAACTATGGAAGAAGTAACGCTGGATAAGCTAGCCAAAGATGTGGGTACGACAGTTGATCGTTTGGTACAGCAGTTCGCAGAAGCAGGCATGAAAAAAGTGCCCGGCGATCAGGTAACCGAAACTGAGAAACAAAAACTACTTACCCATCTGAACAAAGCGCATGGTGGGTCTGGCCCGTCTGAGCCAAGTAAGATGACATTGAAGCGCAAAGAAAAAAGCACACTGAGCATTGCCGGCGGCCCTGGTCGCAGCAAATCGGTATCAGTTGAGGTGCGTAAGAAGCGCACCTATGTGAAACGCTCTGCGCTTGAAGAGCAGCAGCGCGCCGATCAGGAGCGTGCCGAAGCCGAACGTGCTGAAGCTGAAGCCAAACGTAAAGAAGCCGAAGCGCAAGCAGCGGCCGAAGCGAAAGTGGCGGCCGAGAAGAAAGCTGCGGAAGAGAAAGCCAAACAAGAGCAAGCGCGCAAAGAGAAAGAAAAAGCCAAGGCGAAAGCTGAAGCTGATAAACGCGCGGCAATGACGCCGGAAGAGCGGAAGCTGGCTGATGAAGCCAAAGCCGAAGCCGATCGGCTGCGTAAAATTCAGGAGCAGGAAGCCCGTAAGAAGGCTGAAGCTGAAGCAGCACTGCAAGCCGAAGAAGCCCGTAAACTGGCGGAAGAAAACTCTGCGCGCTGGCAGGAAGAAGAAGCTAAACGTAAGAAAGCTGAGCAGGAAGATGTTCACTTTACCACGTCCAGCACTGCCCAGGCTGCCGAAGATGAGCAGGACGTAGATGAAGAGCGTCGTAGCCGCCGCAAGGCGAGCAAGCGCCGTCGTGCTGATGATGAGCGCGATGACAGCCCGCGGCGTGAAAAACGTCGTAAAGGGTCGAAACGTTCGACTCTGCAACAAGCATTTAATAAGCCGGCATCACCAGTGGAACGCGAAGTAAAACTTGGCGAAACCATTACTGTTGGTGAACTGGCAAACCGCATGGCGATCAAGGCCAGCGAAGTGATCAAAACCATGATGAAAATGGGTGAGATGGTCACTATCAACCAGGTTCTTGATCAGGAAACGGCTAGTCTGGTGGTTGAAGAACTGGGACACCGGGTGGTGTTGGTCAGTGACAACGCGCTTGAGCAGGAAGTTCTGTCTGATCGTGACGCTACCGAAGCGGGTAGTAGAGTGCCACGGGCACCTGTTGTTACGGTAATGGGTCACGTTGACCACGGTAAGACATCATTGCTTGATTATATTCGTAAGGCCAAGGTGGCATCGGGTGAAGCTGGCGGTATTACTCAGCATATCGGTGCGTACCATGTGGAAACTGACCAGGGCATGATTACCTTCCTGGATACTCCGGGTCACGCGGCATTTACTCAGATGCGGGCACGTGGTGCCAGCGCGACGGATATCGTCATTCTGGTGGTGGCGGCCGATGATGGCGTCATGCCACAAACGCTGGAAGCTATTCAGCACGCCAAAGCGGCACAGGTTCCGATTGTGGTTGCCATCAACAAGATGGATAAGCCAGAAGCTGATCCCGACCGGGTTAAAAATGAGTTAGCCCAGCGAGACGTTATCCCTGAAGAATGGGGTGGCGAGGTGCAGTTCGTACCGGTGTCCGCGCATAGCGGTGAAGGTATCGAGCGACTGCTGGAAGCTATTTTGCTGCAGGCCGAAGTACTTGATTTGCAAGCGGTTGCCGATGGCATGGCCCACGGTATCGTGATTGAATCGCGGCTTGATCGCGGGCGTGGACCAGTGGCTTCAGTGCTGGTACAGGAAGGCACATTACGGCAGGGCGATATCGTCCTCTGTGGTCTTGAGTACGGTCGTATCCGGGCCATGCGTGATGAGCTGGGCCGTGACATTAAAGAAGCGGGTCCGTCGATTCCGGTGGAAATCCTTGGTTTGTCGGGTGTACCGCAAGCCGGTGACGAAGCAACAGTGGTTAAGGACGAGCGTAAAGCCCGTGAAGTTGCCAACTATCGTCAGGGTAAATACCGTGAAGTGAAACTGGCCAAGCAGCAGAAAGCTAAGCTTGAGAACATGTTTGCCAATATGGCTGAAGGCGAAGTTCAGGAGCTTAACCTGGTACTGAAGTCTGACGTACAGGGTTCTCTTGAAGCCATCGCTGATGCACTGCAGAAGCTGTCTACCGATGAAGTGAAAGTGAATATTATCGGTAGTGGTGTGGGTGGTATTACGGAAACCGACGCCTCGCTTGCCAGTGCCTCAGATGCCATTATCATCGGCTTTAACGTGCGTGCGGATGCTTCGGCTAAGCGCCTGATTGAGCAGGATGCAGTCGATTTACGCTACTACAGTGTTATTTATGACCTGCTGGATGAAATCAAGCTCGCCATGACAGGTATGCTGGCGCCTGAGTTCAAACAACAGATCATTGGCCTGGCAGAAGTCCGTGACGTCTTTAAGTCGCCGAAAATCGGTGCGATTGCCGGTTGTATGGTGACTGAAGGGGTGGTTAAGCGTTCCGCACCAATCCGGGTACTACGTGATAACGTGGTGGTCTATGAAGGTGAACTGGAATCGCTGCGTCGCTTCAAAGATGACGTGCAAGAGGTTCGCGCGGGTATGGAATGTGGTATCGGCGTGAAAAACTACAACGATGTGAAAGTCGGCGACCAGATCGAAGTATTCGAGACGGTTCAGGTCGAGCGGAGTTTATAAGCGACTATGGGAAAAGATTTTAGTCGTACTGATCGGGTCGGGCAGCAGTATCAGCGCGAAATAGCGATGATACTGCAGCACGAAATCAAAGACCCGCGCGTGGCCATGGCCACAGTGTCTGCGGTTGAAGTAACCCGTGACCTGGCTTATGCCAAAGTCTTTGTGACCTTCTTTCAGGACGATGACGAACAGGTTAAAACCAGTCTCAAAGTCCTGAATGATGCCTCTGGCTTTATTCGTTCGTTATTGGGTAAGCGCATTCGTGCACGTATTGTGCCGGAATTGCGCTTTATGCATGACCCCTCGCTGAACGAAGGCATCCGCATGTCAAAGCTGGTGGATGAGGCGATTCGCCGCGACCAGCGCGGTAATACCAAGACAGATCAGGAAAACAACGGAGACGACTGATGGGACGACGCAAGTCGGGTCGCGACATTCATGGCGTGATTTTGATAGACAAGCCTTTACATATCACCTCCAACGCCGCACTTCAGCAAGTGCGGCGTTTTTTTAATGCCAATCGCGCCGGCCACACCGGGGCCCTGGATCCGCTGGCGAGTGGGCTGTTGCCTTTGTGTTTTGGTGAGGCTACTAAAGTCTCCCACTTCGCGCTGGAAGCTGATAAAACCTACGAAGTTACAGCGCAGCTGGGCGTGCGTACCGCCACCAGTGATGCTGAAGGAGAGATTGTTTCCCGTCAGGATGTGGCGGTCAGCCAGGCAGATGTTGAGCAGGTTATTGCAAAGTTCACCGGTGATCAGCAACAGTCGCCATCGATGTTCTCGGCGCTGAAGCACGAGGGCCGGCCGCTATACTACTATGCCCGGCTGGGCATTGAAGTACCCCGCAAGACCCGTCCGATTAGCATTCGTAGTATCCGCCAGATTGCCTTTGCGGATGATCTGCTGACGCTGGAAGTGACCTGCAGCAAGGGTACTTATATCCGCACCCTGATTGACGATATGGGTCAGGAACTGGGATGTGGCGCGCATGTTGCGCAGTTGCGGCGGACCTGGATTCAGGGCGTGGTTGGATCCATGATGACCATGGACGAACTGATCGCCATCGCCGCCAGTACTGATCAGGAAGCCGGTGATTACGCCGCCATGGATGCGCTGCTGCTGCCTAATGATTCGGTGATTCAGCAGATCCCCGAAGTCTGGCTCAGTGATCCGGAAAGCAGCAGGTTTCTGGCCGGTAACGGCGCGGCTCCGGCCACGGCAATTCCGGCGGGCGCTGACCATGTGCGGGTACGCCGGCAGAGCGACAGCGCATTGCTGGGAATTGGTCGCCCGGAGGCCGGAAAACTACTACCTAAGCGGGTCATGAATGATGTGGCAAGGTAGTGGGGTTTGTTGTTATTATTGTTGCTTCGTCCGTTGCGTTTAGGGTCTATAGCCCGTATAATGCTCGGCGAATCAGTTGGTGCTGAATTAGTGATTGGCACTGACATTATCCATCTATCAGGAGTAAGATATGTCACTAACTGCAGCACAAAAAGCTGAAATCGTTAAAAACTTTGGTCAGGGTGAGAATGATACAGGTTCTCCGGAAGTGCAGGTTGCACTGTTGACTGCTAACATTAACGAATTGCAAAGCCACTTTAAAGAACACGCAAAGGATCACCACTCACGTCGTGGTTTGTTGCGCATGGTAAGCCAGCGTCGTAAATTGCTGGACTATCTGAAGCGTAAAAACAATCAGCGCTATGCCAGCCTGATTGAGCGACTCGGTATACGTCGCTAAGCACTGTTCATCGAAAGGGGCCTTCAGGCCCCTTTTTTGTTAAATTTGAACACAAAAACACAAAGCAGAAGCGAAGAGTAAAGGAAAATAAAACGTGAATCCGATTACTAAAACATTTGAATACGGTCAACATACCGTAACTTTAGAAACTGGTGCGATGGCGCGCCAGGCAACTGGCGCGGTTCTGGCCAGCATGGACGACACTACGGTGTTGGTCACTGTTGTTGGTAGAAAAGAAGCCAAAGCAGGCCAGGATTTTTTCCCGTTAACAGTAAACTATCAGGAACGTACTTACGCAGCCGGTAAAATTCCCGGTGGTTTCTTTAAGCGTGAAGGGCGTCCAAGCGAAAATGAAACGCTGATCTGTCGGTTAATTGACCGACCTATCCGGCCATTATTCCCTGAAGGCTTCAACAACGAAGTACAGGTGGTCGCTACCGTTATCTCTGTGAATCCACAGGTATCCCCTGATATCGTCGCCTTGATCGGTACCTCAGCAGCGCTGGCTATTTCCGGCCTGCCATTTGACGGTCCTATTGGTGCAGCGCGCGTTGGTGTGGTTAACGATGAATATGTACTGAATCCGGGCGCAGAAGAACTGCTGGAATCGAAGCTTGATCTGGTTGTTGCCGGTACTGCAAACGCTGTACTGATGGTTGAATCTGAAGCCCAGTTGCTGTCTGAAGATGTGATGCTTGGTGCTGTGGTTTATGGCCATGAGCAGATGCAGACTGTCATCAAAAACATCAACGAACTGGCAGCCGAAGCTGGTAAGCCTAAGTGGGACTGGACTGCTCCGGCAACCAACGAAGAGCTGCTGAATAAAATTAAAGAGCTGGCTGAAGAAGGTATTGGTGAAGCTTACCGCATCACTGAGAAAGCTGAGCGCTATGCCAAAATCAGTGAACTGAAAACCAAGGTTACTGAGCAGCTTACTGCTGAAAATGAAGAACTTGACGCCAAAGAAATCAGCGATCTGTTCCACTCGGTAGAGAAGAACATTGTTCGTAGCCGTATTACGGCTGGTGAAAAACGTATCGATGGTCGTGACCCGGACATGGTCCGTGCCTTACATATGGCCACCGGCGTATTACCACGCACCCACGGTTCAGCAGTATTTACCCGCGGCGAAACGCAGGCCCTGGTAACAGCTACTCTGGGTACTGAACGTGATGCGCAGATGATTGATGATCTGACTGGCTTTAATGCCAACCGCTTTATGCTGCATTACAACTTCCCTCCGTACTGTGTGGGCGAGACCGGTATGGTCGGTACGCCGAAGCGCCGCGAAATCGGTCACGGTAAACTGGCAAAACGTGGTGTACAGGCGGTCATGCCGTCGCAGGAAGAATTCCCGTACACTATCCGGGTGGTATCAGAAATCACCGAATCCAACGGTTCAAGCTCTATGGCTTCAGTCTGTGGTGCCTCGCTGGCACTGATGGACGCCGGGGTACCGATTAAATCTTCGGTTGCCGGTATCGCTATGGGCCTGGTGAAAGAAGGCGACAAATTTGTGGTGCTTTCTGACATTCTTGGTGATGAAGATCACCTCGGCGATATGGACTTTAAAGTCGCGGGTAGCAAAGAGGGTGTCACTGCTCTGCAAATGGATATCAAGATCGACGGTATTACCCGTGAGATCATGGAGATTGCATTAGCCCAGGCGAAAGCTGCGCGTCTGCACATTCTGAATGTGATGGACGAAGCCTTAGCTGGTGCGCGCACCGAATTGTCTGATTACGCTCCGCGTTATCACACCATGAAGATTAACCCGGATAAAATCCGTGACGTTATCGGTAAAGGTGGTGCGGTAATCCGTGAATTGACGGAAAGCACCAATACCAATATCGAAATTAACGATGACGGTACGGTGCGCATCGCGGCAACGGATCAGGCTTCAGCGGATAAGGCTATCGCTCGTATTGAAGAGCTGACTGCTGACGTTGAAGTAGGCCGTATCTATGAAGGTAAAGTTGCCCGGATCGTCGATTTTGGTGCTTTCGTTACTATTCTGCCTGGTAAAGATGGTCTGGTACACATCTCACAAATCGCTGAAGAGCGGGTGAATGATGTGAACGAATACCTGACAGTCGGTCAGACGGTTCCGGTCAAAGTGCTTGAAATTGATCGTCAGGGTCGCGTTCGTCTGAGCATGAAAGATGCTGTTGAAAAGTCTGCAGAAGCGCCGGCCGAAAAGCCAGCTGAAGAAGCAGCTTCAGGCAACGAAGAAAATGACGAGATTGGCAACAGCTAAGCTAATCCTTAGTTCGCTTGTTCATGAAGTAAAAAAGCAAAGGAGCCGTTGGCTCCTTTTCTTTTTTTTGTATCCCTGGGTTATGATGGTACTAACAACGAATGATGATTAAGGCAGGAGCCAATGAAACTAAAACCTATTAGAGCAGGACTGGCTGCAGCCTTGCTCTTATTGATGCAAGGATGCGTGGTCGCGCCCCAGGAACAACCTGAGGACGCCCTGAAGAATTTGTTAGTGGTAGCGCCACAGCCAGCCGAGCTGCGCTACCAGCTGGAAGTCGCCAAGCTCAATGAAGTGCTGACTGAGGAAACGTTGCCGGCGGACACCATGGCTGAGTTACTCTATCGCCGCGGCGCTTTATATGACGGGTTGGGCATGACAGCACTGGCCCGGATCGATTTTAATCACGCGCTTGAGTATCAGCCGCGGCTCGCCGATGCCTATAATTATCTTGGCATACATTACACCCAGGCGGCTCAGTTTGATTACGCCTTTGAAGCCTATGAGGCTACCCTGGAGTTAGATCCTGAACATCCGTATGCCTACCTGAACCGCGGCATAGCGGCGTATTATGATAGCCGCTTTGACCTGGCCGTTGATGATCTCCGGCATTACTTTGAGCAAAGCCCTGACGATCCGTATCGGGTGCTGTGGCTGTATCTTGCTGAGGTTGAACAGGATGTCGCACAGGCACGAAACAATCTGGCGCAGCGGCGCATCGCCCATGGTGGTGATGAATGGGGCTGGGTACTGAGTGACCTGATGCTGGGCGCCATCAGTCCGGTCGATTTTATTGACCTGCATGCCGCGCGCGATTTGAAAGACAATGAAACCCTTGCTGAACGTATGTGCGAGGCCTACTTCTATCTCGGTAAATATCAACAACTGGCTGGCCAGCACAAGCTGGCGACTGTCTATTTTCGACTGGCGCTGACGACCGGTGTCTATATGTTCCTTGAACATCGCTATGCGGGGCTGGAACTCGCGCGCAGTATGGCTGTTGTGGAGCACAATGACGAGTAGGCTAACTGCGCTATGCGGGTTTGTTGGTGGCGTCTTATTGTTATCGGTGCCAGCCGCCGCAGTCAGCTGGCCATTTGCTGAGATAAGCCCCTGGCAGCTTGAACTGGCTGTTGTTAAGAATTTACAATGTCCGCGTCCGGATGCCGTGCAGGTTTGGCTACCAGCCAAAGCCGGGGCGGTGCCGGCCATGCGACTTTTCGCCGACTGGCACCGTCATCCGCTGGCCGCGTCGCAATCGTGCTTCACCACCCGCTTTTATTATCCTGAAAATCTGTCGTGTGAAACCCGGGGCGAAAGGGAGCGGCTGCACTGTCAGCTGCCGTTGTTGCCGTATGAGGCCAGTGTACGCCAGCTGGTGTTTGTGGATGAGCCGGGTGTGGCCAGTGCCGATGATTATCAGATTAACGTGCCTCTGGATGCGTCAAGGGCGCTGGTTGCTCACGAGATTGGCCATTGGCTGGGGCTGGCCGATGAGTATCAGATGAGTAGCGAGCTGGCGGAATCTTTCTGCAACGGCGGATACGCCCATGCGTCACTGAATGTGGTTGTTTCTGATACAGCGGTGATGAGCGCGGCCGAATTAGAGGCCTTCTGGCAGCAGTTGCCCTGGCGGTTTGCGGTATCGGACTGGCAGCAATTGGGCGAGCGGCAGGCGGACGGTGATTGGCGGCTGGGCTCAGCAGATAAAGAGCGGGCCGGCTTGTTTCGGATCCCGGCCTGTGATGCTTCCGGTAAATACGCCTGGCGGCCAGTGGCACAACTGACCGCCATGCATTATCACGATACCGCCGTCTGGCCTGAGCTCTATCTGGAGCTGATTAAGCGGCACCAGTAATAGTTATGGCGGTCTGGGCAATCATGATGACCGGACAGAGCAGGGCGAAAAACCAGACGAGACTGCGTAACTTGGCAAAGTTGAGCAGATAAAGCACATGATAGGCTACCCGGAAGACGACGAAACCGATCGCCAGCAAGACCATAAAGTCAGTAACCTGGCGGGTAGCAATGACCAGCAAAACCGCCGCGGCAAACAAAGGAAAGGCTTCATAGGCATTATAGTGGCCCGCCACCGCGCGTGCGCCCGCACCGGTTAAGCGCTGCTGCTGGTCCCGTGGGTGACGATTATCATAGCCTTTTGGTTGTTCCCCGTTCTGGAAATAAACCACAGGCGCCTTAGCGGCGATTGGTAATAGTCCGGCAATTAATAAACACCAAATCAATATACTCATAGCACCGCCTCATCAAGGTATTATTCTTATTTAACTTCTTTGCCCGCAGCCTGCAGATCGGCGTGATACGACGAGCGAACCAGCGGCCCGCTGGCAATATGCGAGAAGCCCATCTTCACGCCTTCCTGGCGGAACATTTCAAAGTCATCCGGATGCACATAACGGGTAACCGGCAGGTGATGACGGCTCGGCTGCAGATATTGCCCTATGGTCAGCATATCGACATCATGGGCGCGCAGGTCACGCATAACGTCCAGGATCTCTTCGTTGGTTTCGCCCAGGCCAACCATCAGACCAGATTTGGTACGTACGTCTGAGCGGCCTTCTTTATAGCGCTGCAGTAAGTCCAGTGACCACTGATAATTGGCACCCGGACGAGCGGCTTTATACATCCGCGGGACGGTTTCCAGGTTATGGTTGAAAACGTCGGGTGCTTCGTCAGTCAGGATATCCAGCGCAACATCCATGCGTCCACGGAAATCCGGAACCAGTACTTCGACCTGAATGCCCGGGCTGTGGGCACGGATCTCGCGGATACAGTCAGCAAAGTGCTGAGCACCGCCATCGCGCAGGTCGTCCCGATCAACTGAGGTTACCACCACGTATTTCACTTTCATGTCGCGAACCGTTTCGCCGAGTTTGACGGCTTCCTGCGGATCCGGCGGCAATGGCCGGCCGTGCGCGACATCACAAAACGGGCAGCGGCGGGTACAGATAGCGCCGAGGATCATAAAGGTGGCGGTACCATGGTTAAAACATTCAGGCAGGTTAGGGCAGGATGCTTCTTCGCATACTGAATGCAGGCCGTGTTTGCGCATCGCCGCCTTAATCTCATCGATACGGGTGGTTGAACTGGGTAATTTTACCTTCAGCCAGGATGGCTTACGCAGCATTTCATCCCGTTCAGTTGGCACCACTTTAACCGGAATGAGCGCCATTTTATCGGCGTCACGTAGTTTTACTCCGGGTTCTACTCTAGCTGGCTTGGACATAGTCTTTGGCAAATCCTGTTTGTTCATGAATGTGTTGATAACCGAGCCGTTCGGCGAAAATTTCAGTCACTTGCGGTGCGGCTTCGGCCACTGTCTGCGGGCCGTTGAGGCTGGCGGTCTGAACCATCTGCATACCAGCGTAACCACAAGGGTTAATACGTAAAAACGGGCTAAGATCCATATTGACGTTCAGGGCCAGCCCGTGGAATGAGCATCCTTTACGAATACGCAGGCCGAGCGAGCAAAGTTTTGTGTCATCGACATAAACTCCGGGCGCATCGGGCCGGGCGGCGGCGGTAACCTGGTAACGCGCCATCAGGTCAACGATGGTAGCTTCGATCTGATTCACTAACTGACGAACGCCCATTTTGCGCCGGCGGATATCCAGCAGAAAGTAGACCACCAGTTGCCCCGGCCCGTGGTACGTGACCTGACCGCCCCGGTCCACTTTCACAATAGGGATATCGCCGGGCGCTAGTATATGTTCTTCTTTACCCGCCTGACCCTGCGTAAACACCGGGTCATGCTCGAGCACCCAGAGTTCATCCGGGGTGTCGCTGTCACGCTGATCAGTGAACTGCTGCATGGCTGCCCAGACGGGCTCATAGGGCTGTCGGCCAAGCTGCCGGATAATGAGATCAGAGGACATAACGGACATCTTCGATATCAGACAAGGCGCGGTACAGAACTTCAATATGTTGCTGGCTTTCGACCCGGATCCGGATGGCTACCGAATGGTAGTTGCCCTTGCTGCTCGGTTTCACTGTCGGCGCGTAGTCTCCCGGCGCATGCTGCTGGGCAACGGCAACCACGGAATCGGGTAGTTCTGGCGAGGCGACGCCCATAACTTTAAAGGTAAAGTCAGTAGGGAATTCAACCAGTTCGTCGAAGCGAGTTTTTTGCATTGTTCACTCCTGCCGGAATCTCAGGTGCCTAACTAACGCGTCCGAGGTGGCGGCGTTTGCTGGCATGAAAAGCTTCAATTAAGGCAGCGGTTACAGGACCGCATTGGCCATCACCAATAATTATATCATCAATTTGGCCAACCGGCTGCACCTCGCGGCTGGAACTGGTGAGGAAGAGCTCATCAAGTTGCGGCAGATCAGCTACTTTAAAGGGCTCTTCGTGCACCGGGATCCCTGCTTCTGCGGCTAATTCGATAACCCAGTCGCGGCTGATGCCGGGCAGGATTAAATGATTTTTTGGAGCGGTATAAAGTGCGCCGTTGCGAACGGCAAAAAAGTTACTGGCAGGGCCTTCGGTTATAAGCCCATCGCGGTGGAGTATTGGCTCTATCACGCCAACCGCTGCAGCTTGTTGTTTCAACAAAATATTTCCCAGCAGGCTGATACTTTTGATATCGCAGCGCAACCAGCGGATATCTTCAAGTAGGGTAATCCGCACCGGAGCTGGCTGATCCCAGTGCAGGGCAAGGGGATTAATAGTCGCAAATACCGTAGGCTTTAAATCAGGGCCTGGCAGATGGGTACGACTGGCCTCAGCACCGCGGGTGACCTGCATATAAATAAGGCCGTTTGCATCGCCGTAGTTGTTCCGTTTGATCAGATCATGGACTAATTCATGCCAGAAGGCGTCATCAGCCACGCTGATGCCGATTTCCCGCAGCGAGCGGTAAAGGCGGGCCAGATGACGCTCAAGCAGAAATGGCTTACCGCTGTAAACCGGAACCACCTCGTAAATACCGTCAGCAAATAAAAAGCCCCGATCGAAGACCGAGACTTTTGCGTGTTCAGCGGCGATCCAGTCGCCGTTCAGATAAACTGTCGATGACATTCAGCTGTTACTCGTCGTTAAATTTCTTTTTGGCCCAGTCCATCATCTGCTTAAAGATGCCGCCTTCTTCCGCGCTGTTCAAGGTGACCAGCGGGAAGCTGGCGAGATCTTCACCGTCAAGCTGCAGATAGACGGTACCCACCTGGGTGCCTTTCGCCAGTGGAGCTTCGAGCTCCTGGCTCAGTTCAAAATTGGCCTTAAGATTGTCACGCTGACCTTTAGGCAGGGTGATGACGACATCTTCTGCCACGCCCAGGGCGATGGTGTCTTGCTCAGCACCCCAGATACGATGATCAACAAAGCTGTCACCGGCACTGTAGGCTTTGACGGTTTCGAAATAACGGAAGCCGTAGTTCAGTAGTTTTTTACTTTCAATCTTCCGTGCCTGCTCACTGGTGGTGCCCATGACCACGGCAACCAGCCGGGTATCGCCTTCAGTGGCTGAGGTGACCAGGCTATAGCCCGCTTCTTCAGTATGCCCGGTTTTGATGCCGTCGACGTTCATGCTGGCATCCCATAACAGGGAGTTGCGGTTGTACTGTTTGATGTTGTTGTAGGTGTAGGATTTTTCAGCGTACAGCGCATATTCTTCCGGGACATTGCGGATCAGCGCCTGGCCAAGTTTGGCCATGTCGCGTGGTGAGGTGTACTGGTTTGGATCCGGCAAGCCGTGGCTGTTGGTGAAATAGGTATTGGTAAGGCCAAGCTCTGTAGCGTACGTATTCATCAGGTCGGCAAAGGCGCTTTCGCTACCGGCGATATGTTCAGCCATAGCAACACAGGCATCGTTGCCTGAGGAGATAACGATACCCCGGTTGAGGTCAGCGACGCTGACTTGTTTGCCCACTTCAATAAACATTTTGGATGAATCAGGAAAGTTCTTGGCCCACGCATTTTCGCTGATCGTTACCATGTCGTTGTTGGTGATACGACCGCTCTGCATTTCTTTACCAATGATATAACTTGTCATCATTTTGGTCAGACTGGCCGGAGGCAGTTGCTCATCAGCGTTGCCCTCGGTGATTACATTACCGGTGACATAGTCAATCAGTATATAACCACGCGCATTAACGCCCGGCGCAGGAGGAACAATCGCGGCTTGCGCGACAGCGCCGAATAAAACCGTGGTGCAGGCGAGTGTGCGGATAAAACGATGAAAAGCGGTTCGCATAATCGGGATTCTCTGTAGTTATTTAAGCATTAAAAATAAGCGCGAATGATAGCATTGTCTGCTAAGCAATGTTTGCAAAACAAAGGCAGTTGCTAAGGTGCTCTGACGCGAAAGGCATCAGGGTAACCGTCCTGTCGCAACTGCTGTAATATTTCGTCGGCCTGAGCCTCGGCAAAGGGACCCAGCACTACCCGGTATAGACCATTGTTAAGCTGAGTAGTTGCAGCTACATGGTAGATTCTTGCCAATCGCTGCGCGGCATTTTCCAGCCACTGCTTATTACTGCCGGAGTGAACCTGAATATAAAACTGAATCAGTTCTTCCGGCTGCAGGGGCGTGGTCACCGCCAGCTCTTCGTTATCGTTGTCAGGGTGCAGCGCCTCGACCCGGACGCGTGCCGTGCCGGTACTGAGCATCCCCAGCTTGTAGGCGGCGACATAGGATAAGTCGATAATGCGATCACCGTGGAAAGGGCCGCGGTCATTGACCCGCACCACCACGCTGCGGTCATTCGCCAGATTGGTGACCCTTACATAGGTTGGCAGAGGCAGCGTTTTATGGGCCGCGCTCATGGCATACATATCGTAGATTTCGCCATTAGAGGTTAAGTGGCCGTGAAATTTTTCGCCATACCACGACGCTGTGCCTTCCTCGATATGACCACGGGCATCGGTCATGACCTGCCAGTTGCGACCAAATAATTCGTAGGGTCGGTTACCCTGACGAGACGGTGGTTCAACGCGCGGTTGAGGTTCCGCCAGTTCAGCCTCAGATGGCAGTCTGGTGGGCACTGAATCGTACTTCTGCGAGTAGCGGCTTGGCGGTTCAGAACTACAGCCCTGCAGCAGCAAGCTCACTAATACCGCAGCTAAAACAAAGGTAAAACTAGTTTTCACGAGAATAGTGACCCTGCGCTAACTGTTCACTGAACTGGTGGACAACCATCGCATATAACGGGCTGTGGTTGTAACGGGTAATGACGTAAAAATTCTGCAAACCAAGCCAGTGTTCTTCGCTGTCAACTTGTGCGAAGGCAAAAACCTTAGCGGGTTGCGCACTGTCCAGCGCGGCGTCGGCGGGTAGCCGCAGCCCGAGCGCACTCAGCTCGGCAACGGATTGCTCTGGTTTCAGCCCTTTACCGACAAGCGCGGCGTGGCGGTCTGATGGTGGCAGTTTCAGTGCGACCGGCGCATCCTGCTGCCAGCCGTGGCGGGCGAAATAGTTTGCTACGCTACCTATGGCGTCGACCGGATTGGTCAGCAGATCGCGGACACCGTCACCGTCAAAGTCGACTGCATAATGGCGGTACGACGAGGATATGAACTGGCCAAATCCCATCGCGCCGGCATAAGAGCCTTTAAGATCGCGCGGATTCAGGCCTTCTTCGCGGCTCAGGATAAAAAACTCACGCAGTTCAGAGCGGAAAAAGCTGGCGCGGGGCGGATAGTGAAAGCCAAGGGTATAAAGTGCGTCCAGGACCGGGTAATTGCCCAAATAGGAACCATAAAAGGTTTCCACACCAATAATAGCCACGATCACTTCCGCCGGTACGCCATATTCCTGTTCAGCGCGGGCCAGGGTTTCAGCATGTTCATTCCAGAACCGCAAGCCGGCGTCGAGCCGCTTTTCGGTCAGGAAAATCGGGTGATACTGGTGCCAGGGTTTGGCTTCCCAGGGGCGCTGAATGGCTTCCAGCACGTCGTTATTCAGCTGTGCCTGAGCCAGCAATCCGGTCACCTCTGCACGACTAAACTGATGCTGTTCTACCAGTTCATCGATAAAGGCCTGGTGTTGTGTCTGGTCGGCAACTGGCGGAGCAGCGAAGGTTGCAGACCCCATAAAAAGCAATGAAACTGTAATAGCAGGCCGGATAAAATTAAGCATCGGCATTATTCCTTATAATTAACTGTGCATGACGAGTCTGCGATTGGTGGCGATTCCCATCAGTAAGCCAAAGCCAGCCAGCAGGGTTACCATCGAGGTGCCACCATAGCTGATGAGCGGTAGTGGCACACCAACCACAGGTAGCAGTCCGGAAACCATGCCGATATTCACCATCACATAAACGAAGAAAGTCAGTGTGAGGCTGCCGGCGAGTAATTTATGATACGTACGCTGTGCCCGCACTGAGATAATCATGCCACGAAAAATAACAAAACCGTAGATAAGAAGAAGAACGATTACGCCGACCAGGCCAAATTCTTCGCTGAATACGGAAAATATAAAGTCGGTATGGCGCTCTGGCAAAAATTCAAGCTGTGACTGGGTTCCCTGCAGCCAGCCTTTGCCCTCAACACCACCAGAACCAATGGCGATTTTGGACTGAATAATCTGATAGCCGCTGCCCAGGGGATCCCGTTCCGGATCCAGGAAGGTCAAAACCCGCTGGCGCTGATATTCCCGCATCAGGAACAACCATAAAATGGGAATAAAGGAGCCCACCGCGACGATAAAAAAGGTGATCAGGCGCCAGCTCATGCCAGCCAGAAAAACTACAAATATTCCTGAGCATGCGATAAGTAGTGAAGTTCCCAAATCCGGCTGCTTAGCAATCATCAGGGTTGGGATCAGCAGCAGGAGGAAGGCTGCCGCCAGGCGTCGTTTAGTGGGTGGTATGCCATGCTCAGCCACAAACCAGGCGATGGCCATCGGCACGGCCAGTTTCATGAGTTCAGAAGGCTGAATGCGGGTTACGCCGATATCCAGCCAGCGCTGGGCACCGTTTACGGAGATCCCAAAGAAGAGTACGCCAACTAGTAACACCACGCCGACTGCAAATAACGGCAATGACCAGCGCTGAATGGCGCTTAACGGAATTTGCGCGATCCCCAGCATCACTAAAAAGGCGATACCAATGCGAATGCCCTGACGTTCTGTCATTTGCCAGTCCTGACCGCTGGCGGAATAGACAGTTACCAGGCTGAGTGCCGCCAGGGCCAGCAGGGCAACGAGCAGTGGCCCGTCGATATGCAGGCGTTGCAACCAGGGATTGCGCTCACGTTCGTCAGTTGTTAGCACGTTTCTGCTCCTGGCTGAAGTAAAAGTCCATGATGTTACGGGCCATCGGCGCCGCCACGCTGCCACCACCACCAACGGCGTTTTCAATGGTGACTATGACCACAATTTCAGGATTTTCTGCCGGGGCATAGCCCACGTACATGGCGTTATCGCGGTATTTTTCGGCGATATCTTCGGCAATATATTCTTCATCCTGACCGATGCTGCGTACCTGGGCGGTTCCGGTTTTTCCGCCGGAGGTAAAGTTCGCTCCGCGGAAGGCGGCGCGGGCTGTCCCTTTAGCGCCAGATACCACGTTCTGCATAGCATCAAGTGCTAACTGCCAGTTGGCCGGGTTGTTCAGCACTACCGGCGGACGCTGTTCAACCACGGCTGGCAGTTCGATATCGCCCTCACGGATGCTCTGTAAAAAACGAGGAACCGGGCGTATGCCCTGATTGACCAGAACCGACGTTGCGACCGCAAGCTGGATCGGGGTAGCGGTCCAGTAACTCTGACCAATGCCAATAGAAATGGTTTCACCGGCGTACCAGGCTTCGTTGAAGCGTGCCCGCTTCCAGCCCCGTGATGGCATAAGCGCAGCAGATTCTTCGGCGATATCGATGCCGGTGTAATCGCCAAAACCATACTGGCTCATATGCTCAGAAATTTTGTCTATCCCCATTTTTAGTGCCAGGTCGTAGAAGAAGGTGTCACAACTTTCGATAATTGCTGAGGCAACGTTGACCCAGCCGTGCCCCCAGGCCAGCCAGTCACGATAACGGTGATCGATATTATTTATTTTAAACCAACCCGGATCCCAGATTTTGGTATCCGGGGTGATGATACCTTCTTCCAGACCAAGGATGGCCAACTGGGGTTTGATGGTGGAAGCCGGTGGATAGCCACCCTGGGTAGAGCGATTCAGCAAGGGTGAATGCTGTGAGCTGAGCAGGCTCTGATATTGCTTGTAAGAAATGCCCTGAGCGAACCAGTTGGGGTCGTAACCCGGCTTACTGACCATCGCCAGCAGGCCGCCATCGCGCGGATCCATGATAATAATTGAACCGCGGCCGTCGCCCAGCTGTTCATGTGCATAGCGCTGTAAATCCAGATCCAATTCGAGTTGTAAGTCTTGCCCTGGTACCGGTGGCTGCACTGACAGCGTGCGTAGCGGACGGCCATGGATATCCACTTCAACCTGCTGAAAACCAATCACACCGTGCAGTTGCTCTTCGTAGAAGCGCTCAATGCCCAGCTTACCCATGGTGCGGGTGGCGACATAATTGGCGTGAACGCCTTTAGCCCGTAATTTTTCGAGATCCTTGCGGTTAATTTTAGCGACATAGCCGAGCGCGTGGGTGAGTACGTCGCCGTGCGGATAGTAACGAACCAGCCGGGCTTCGATGCTGACCCCGGGAAACTCATGCTGGCGCACCGCAAAGCGGGCTACCTGGGCTTCGGTTAAACGGTCGAGCAGGATAACCTGATTGAAACGGCGCTCACGCTTGCGACTCTGCTGAAACTCTTCTATCTGCTGGTCGCTGAGAGCCAGTAATTTCTGCAGGCGGGCCAGGGTATCGTCGAGTTCAGGTACCCGTTCAGGGACCAGTTCAAGACTTAATACCGGCCGGTTCTCAGCCAGCAACTGGCCGTTGCGATCGTAAATAAGTCCGCGGTTGGGGGCCAGCGGCACAATTTTGATGCGGTTGTCGTTCGAGCGGGTCTGAAAATTCTGATGTTGTACAACCTGCAGGTTGTACATGTTGTAAAACAAGATGCCAAATACTGCGGTAACCAAAAATAGCGCGAACCATGCCCGTCGGGCAAAGAGTGCTGATTCTGCCTGATGATCACGAATTGTGGCGCGTTGCTTTACCATAATTGGCTATTTATTCACGGTGATAAGGGTGGTTCGTGGTAAGGCTCCATGCACGATACAGGCTTTCAGCAATCAATACCCGTACCAGCGGGTGGGGCAAGGTTAGCGCAGACAGTGACCAACGCTCGTCGGCCGCCGCCAGGCAGGCAGGTGCCAAGCCTTCAGGACCACCCACTAACAGACTCACGTCACGTCCGTCCATTTGCCAGCTTTGTAGCCGCTGGGCCAGCTGGGCAGTGGTCCAGCTTTTGCCCTCAACCTCAAGGGTAATGATACGATCACCTTTGCCGACCGCCGCCAGCATCGCTTCACCTTCCTGGCGGCGGATACGGGCGATATCGGCATTTTTGCCACGCTTTCCGGCGGCAATTTCAGTTAACTGAAGTTGGCAGTCAATGGGAAAGCGTTTGGCGTATAACTGATAACCGGTGCTGATCCAGGCGGGCATTTTCTGACCGACAGCAATCAGCTGAATCCGCATTACTTGCGGCTCCAGAGCTTCTCAAGCTCATAAAAATCACGGATTGGTTCCTGCATAACATGCACAACCACATCACCTAAATCGACGAGCACCCATTCAGAGTGTTCATGACCTTCAACACCCAGCGGTGCGACACCTTCGCGTTTGGCTTCAGTGGCGACATGGTTGGCGATACTTTTCACGTGGGTTTTAGAATTGCCGGAGCAGACGATCATATAAACAGCAACATCGGTCTGTTCCTGTACATCCAGCACGTTAATATCCCGGCCTTTCAGTTCTTCAATTTTTTCGACTACAAAATGGCGTAATTGTTCCGCTTGCAAGAGTTCATTTCTCCGTTAAAAAAAACATGAGATTCATTGAATCTGTGAACGCAATAGTTTAACACGGGAGGGCAGTAAAAAGCAGCTGTTAACGATAGAGATGCTGGCTTTTAATAAAGTCGGCGACTGCCAGCGGCAGCCAGTGCTCCCAGGCTTCGCCGCTGGCGATAGCGGTACGGATAGCCGTGGCTGATATAGCTACCTCAGGGGTGGGTGCCAACAGGATTAATCCACTGTCGCGCCGTTTCAGATCGGTTGGGTTGGTGGCGTAGCGATCCTGATAAAAGCTCAGCACTTCAGGGCTCCAGCCAGCGCTGGTGTCGGGACGCTGCATGACCACCAGGTGGGCATTATCGGTCAGTTGCAGCCAGTTATGCCAGCTGTGCAGATTAGCAAAGGCGTCGTCGCCTAACAGAAAGACCAGGGTATCATCGGGCCAGCGCCGTTTTAGTTCGGCGAGAGTCTGTTCGGTATAGGAGGGCCGTGGCTGGCATAACTCCCAGTCGTCAGCCTGGCAACACGACAACTCACGCGCCGCCAGTTGTGCCATGGTCAGCCGTTGTTTGGCAGTGGCGCCGGGATAATCACGATGCGGGGGCTGCGCGCTTGGCAACAAATGCAGCGCATCTGCTTTCAGCCATTCGCGCGCCGCCGCTGCGGGCCGCAGATGCCCCCAGTGAACGGGATCAAAAGTGCCACCAAGAATGACGCGCATCATGAGGCAGCCAACCTGACTGCCAGATCCGGACGGCAATACAGCACCACCAGATGCGTCACCAGGGTCTGCACGCGCTCGCCGCTGTCGCGTTTAAATGCGAGCTCTAAACGCCGTAACAGATCCGCAGCCTGGGTGAGGGGAGCGCCTTGCATGCGCTGCACGAACTGCCGGTAGCTGGCTTCCTGGTTGCGCCAGATGCCTTCGCGGCGGAACAGGGTACTGAGATCCTGCGCCGTTGCCAGCCCTTCTTGCAGACGCTGCAACTTGTACCATTCGCGCTGTAACATCCAGTTCAGAATGGCAACTTCAATATCTTCTTCGAACAGGCGTTGCAAACGGTGCAGGGCGTTTTCAACGTCCGCTGCCAGGATTGCTTCCTGCAGCGCAAAGACGCTGAACCGGCTCTGGTCCTGGGCGGCCTGCTGGATTTCCGACGCCGCCACTGGCTGAGGCAAATCCATTAGCGCGAGTTTCTGCAACTCCTGATCAAGGGCCAGCAAATTGCCCTCAAACCAGTCCGCAATCAGCTGCACTGCGTCGGGCGCCAGAGCAAGGCCATAGCGTCCGGCGCGTTGATCAATAAAGCGTGGCAATGCCGCACGATCCGGGCTGTTCGCCTGGATCACCGGCCCCGCCTGGGTCAGCTGCTGGTACCACTTTGCTTTTAGCTGTTCATTTTTGAGTTTGGGGCCAATAACGATCAGGGTCTGATCAGGCGGGGGCGCACTGAGATAATTGCGTAAGGCATCGCCGCCTTCCCGACCCGGTTTGGCTTCGGGCAGTTCGAGTTCAAGCAGCCGGTGCTGGGAAAATAAGCTCAGGCTGGCACTTTGTTCCGTCAGCTGGCGCCAGTCAAACTGGCTGTCCTGAATATACCGCTCGCGTTCATCAATACCCTGGTCGCGGGCGAACTTGCGGATGATCTGTAAGGCATCGTCAACCAGTAGCGGCGTATCGCCAAATATACTAAGTAGCGGCGGCAGGCCGTGCTGCTGCAAATGACTGGCAAGCTGTGGCAGGGCCAGTTGCATGATTATTCTGCCAACTGGGTAATAACTTGGCGCAGCAGCTGACGCGCTGCATCTTCGCGCATTTCCGCTACCAGAACTTCGCGTTCCCGGGTTTTCGCCAGGGCAAAATTCGGGTCATCCTGATAATCCCGGTAGACTTCAATGCGCTGGGCCGGAGTGGTCTGGCCGTTACTGCTAATCAGTTCGTACCAGACCGTATAGATGAGTTCATATTCTGCGACCTGACCACTGCGCGATAACGACAAGGCGCGCCGGTCCAGAGCGTCGCTGATAATACGCACGGTCAGTGTGTCCGCGGTATCGACCACTTCGGCGCCGGCCAGGGTAAAGCGCTGGTGGACCGCCTGTTTCAGCTCACTGAATGCCGGTGCATCAATATGCACCTGCTCAAGTTGGGGCGGCAACTGGTAGCTGTCACGCAGCTGAAAGCCGCAGGCAGTCAGCATCAAACTCAACAACAGCACCACTAGATAACGCATCGCTCATCCTCGTTTGTTAGCCGTATTTTCAGGCTTAGTTAGCCACAATATTGACTAATTTGCCGGGCACATAAATCTGCTTACGGATGGTTTTATCAGCCGTGAACCGGGTGACATTTTCATCCTCTAAAGCGGCCTTGATAACCGTTTCTTCAGAGGCATCAGCGGGAACCGTGAGCTTGCCCCTTACTTTGCCGTTTACCTGCACCACAATCAGCACAGATGATTCGACCAGTGCCTGTTCGTCATAACCCGGCCAGTCAGCGAAGTTGCAGTCGCTGGTGTGTCCAAGGGCCTGCCACAGGGCTTCACTAAGATGTGGCGTAACCGGTGCCAGCATCAATACGACGGCATCGAGTGCTTCGGCCATCAGGGCCCGATCAGCGGCGCTAGCCAGGGGCGCTTTCTGCAGCTTATTTAACAGCTCCATAATGGCAGCAATAGCCGTATTGAAATGCTGCCGGCGGCCCATGTCGTCTGTTACCTTCTGGATGGTACGGTGCACATCACGGCGCAGATCTTCCTGCTCCGTTGTCAGCTCGCGCCAGTTATCTGCCCGCGGTTGGTCACTGACTTCGACAAAGTCGGCGACCAGACGCCAGACCCGTCGCAGGAAGCGCTGCGCGCCTTCAACGCCGGAATCAGACCATTCCAGCGTGGCCTCTGGCGGCGCGGCAAACATCATAAACAGCCGCACGGTGTCAGCCCCATACTTGTCGATCATGAGCTGGGGGTCGATGCCGTTATTTTTTGACTTGGACATTTTGGTCATGCCGCCGTAATTGACGGGCTGACCGTCACTACGCAGTACAGCAGACACGATTTTGCCTTTTTCATCGCGTTGGATGTCAACATCCAGCGGCGAGTACCAGGTGGTTACGCCTTTGGCATCTTCGCGATAATAAGTATCAGCCAGCACCATGCCCTGGGTTAACAGGCGTTTAAATGGCTCGTCCAAATTAACCAGACCTGCATCGCGCAGCAGTTTATGGAAGAAACGTGCGTACAACAGATGCAGGATGGCATGTTCAATACCACCGATGTATTGATCAACGGGCAGCCAGTAGTTGGCCTGCTCAGGATCGAGCATACCATCGTGATAATTGGCGCTGCAGTAGCGCGCGTAATACCAGGACGACTCCATAAAGGTGTCGAAGGTATCGGTTTCATGTTCCGCCGGCTGGCCCTGGTAGCTGGTCTGGCGCCACTGAGGATCAGCTTTGATCGGCGAGGTGGTGCCATCCATGACGACATCTTCGGGCAGGATAACCGGCAATTGATCTTCAGGCACAGGGACTGAACTGCCATCAGCCAGCTTAAGCATAGGAATAGGTGTGCCCCAATAGCGCTGGCGCGATACGCCCCAGTCGCGCAGCCGGTAATTAACCTGGCGACGCCCTATACCTTGTTTTTCCAGGGCTGCGGCAATGGCATTAAAGGCATCTTCGCTGCTTAGTCCGGTATAGGGGCCTGAGTTAATAGTGATGCCTTTTTCGGTAATGGCTGAACTGCTGATATCGCCTTCACCTGAGTGCGGCGCGATCACGGGTTCGATGGGCAGCTTGTACGTAGTGGCAAACTCCCAGTCGCGCTGGTCATGGGCCGGCACGGCCATAACGGCACCTGAACCATAATCCATAAGCACAAAATTGGCGACCCATACCGGGATCTGTTCACCCGTCAGCGGATGAGTGGCGCGGACGCCGGTGTCCATGCCTTTTTTCTCGATCGTAGCCAGGTCGGCCTCAGCCATTTTGGCGGATTTAATTGACTCGATAAAAGCAGCCAGTTCCGGGTTACTTTGTGCGGCCTGCCGGGCCAGCGGATGCTGTGCGGCAACCGCCATATAAGTCACCCCGTAGAGGGTGTCAGGGCGGGTGGTATAAACCGTGAGCGGGTCAGCCTGGTCGGCGACACTAAAGTCAATCTCAACGCCTTCCGAGCGCCCAATCCAGTTGCGCTGCATGGTCTTGACCTGTTCCGGCCAGCCTTCGAGCTGTTCGAGATCGTCCAGCAGTTCATCAGCATAAGCGGTAATTTTAATAAACCACTGGGGGATTTCTTTTTGCTCAACTTTGGCGCCGGAACGCCAGCCGCGGCCGTCGATGACCTGCTCATTCGCCAGAACCGTCTGATCAACGGGATCCCAGTTGACCGTTGCGTTCTTTTTATAAACCAGGCCTTTATCAAAGAGCTTGGTGAAAAACCATTGTTCCCAGCGATAGTAGTCTGGCTTGCAGGTGGCAATTTCGCGCGACCAGTCATAGCTGAAACCCAGTGATTTGAGCTGATCACGCATGTAGTCAATATTCTGATAAGTCCACTTGGCTGGTGCCGTTTTATGCTGGATAGCGGCATTTTCCGCTGGCAAACCAAAGGCATCCCAGCCCATCGGCTGCAGTACATTCTTGCCCTGCATCCGCTGATAACGGGCAACCACATCACCCAGGGTGTAATTGCGGACATGGCCCATATGCAATTTACCACTGGGGTAAGGGAACATCGACAGACAGTAAAACTTTTCCTGATCCGGTCGTTCGCTGACGGCAAATACGTTGTCATTTTCCCAGCGTTGCTGTGCGGCCGCTTCAATGGCAGCCGGATCATAGTGGTCCTGCATCAGTTTAGACATCTTAAATTCCGTATAACGACATAATTAAAAAAGGAAATCTTACAGGGCATACCACATCAGCAACATGACGACGATAGCCGCGATACCGAAAAATGCGTATTCGATACGTTGCCGTTGCTGCGCATCCCGATCGTCCGGATTGCGGTGCAGCACATACATTGCCAGGGAGGTTACACCTAAGGTGCCGGCAGCAACTAGAAGGGCAAAAATAATCGCACTGATAATATTAGCCATGGTGAGTTCCATTTGTTATTGAATAAGGAGTTAGTTGCCAACAGTTTACTTATTTTGACGCCGCTTGACCATGCTGAATATGGGGGTGAAGGCAAGGAAAATAGCCAATAACCAGTTCAGCAGGGCTCCCCAGCGGGCGAAACCCGTCACGCCGTTTACCACCGGCAGATTGGCGCTCAGCGTAGCTGCCACAAACTGGGGTGCTGTCTGCACCTGCTGGCCGTGTTCATCCACCAGCGCGCTGATACCACTGTTGGTGGCGCGGATCAGTGGCCGTCCCAGTTCGAGGGCGCGCATGCGGGCGATTTGCATATGTTGGGCCGGGCCGTGCGAGCGGCCGAACCAGGTATCATTACTTACGGTCAGAATAAAATCTGTGTCCTGCTGTAAATTAGCCCGCACCTGGTCCGGAAACAGGATCTCGTAACAGATAGCGGCGCTGAGCCGGAAGCCGCGCGCATGCAGGTTAGGTTGGCGGAATTCACCACGGGCGAAGGATGACATAGGCAGGTCAAACAAAGGTGCCAGCGGCCGGACTAAGTCTTCAAAAGGGACAAACTCACCGATAGGTAACAGATGGTGCTTACGATAACGGTTCGAGTGGCCATGGAAGTACTCCTGCTTAACCTCATGCTCGCCGTCCTGGCCCAGCACGATCAGGCTGTTGTAATAGTCGCCACTCTGGTAGTCGATAATGCCAGTAATTAAAGCGGTGTCAGTAGCCACCGCGTTGGCATGGATATTTGCCAGCACATCGTCGGTAAAAGGTTCCGGCATGGTTACCGCTGACTCCGGCCAGACCACAATATCATGCTGATCATAATAGGGACGGCTGAGGTTGAGGTAACGCATCAGCGTAGGCCAGTGCTGGTCGGGATTCCATTTAACTGACTGGCTGATATTACCCTGCACCAGCAGGATCCGGGCAGCTTCGCCGGTACGTTCAAGGGGCGATAACAGCGGTAAAATAAACGCAATGATCAAAGGCGCGCCGGCGAGGGCAAGAAAGTAGGCTTGTCTGGTCTGCAACCAGCGGATCACGGCTATGCTTATTACCAGCATAACCAGGGTAATGCCGGCACCACCCAACCAGGGCGCATAGTTGCCAAGCGCGCTGTCAGTTTGCGAGTAGCCAAGTTCCAGCCAGGGAAAGCCGGTCAGCAGCCAGCCGCGCAAACTTTCGGTGCCAAGCCAGATCAGAGGCAACAGCCAGATCGCCGCCTCGCCGAACCAGCGCGAACTGCGACGCCAGAGCCAGAGTGCCAGTGCCGGGAACAAACTGAGGTAGAGGAAAAGCACTACCAGCACGGCCACCGATAATATCGGGTGCAGGCCACCAAAGCTGTCAATGCTGACATAAATCCAGCTGAGGCCAGCGCTGAACCAGCCAAAACCGAAAAAGTAGCCCATTTGTGCCGCTTGTCGTGGCGAACTGCGACGGGTCAATGCCAGTAACAGCAGGATTACCGGAATGGTGAGCCAGGCCTGATCAAAGGGGGCGTAACTGAATACCAGACTGCCGCCCAGCAGCAGGGCGGTCAGGCGGTGGATAAGCGGTTGCCAGCGAGGCCGGTTGAACGGAAACATCAGCAGTTAGTCGGCATCAGTGGCGGATGTCTGCTCCGGGATAGTAATTTGCAACTGCTGGATGCGGCGTTTATCAGCGCCGGTAACCTTAAACAAAATACCAGCCAGAGTAATCTCTTCGCCGGGTTGCGGCAAATGACCAAAGCCGTGAGCCACCATCCCGCCAATGGTGTCATATTCCTCGTCAGCAAAGCGGGTATCAAAATAGTCATTAAAGTCTTCGATGGTGGTGAGTGCTTTCACCGAATAACGGGATTTATTAATTCGCCGGATATCCGCCTTGATGTCTTCGTCAAAATCGGTTTCATCTTCGATTTCGCCAACGATTTCTTCCAGGATATCCTCAATAGTCACCAGGCCGGAAACGCCGCCGTACTCATCGACGACTATCGCCATATGATAGCGTTGCTCCCGAAACTCTTTCAGTAGCACATCCACCCGCTTGCCTTCCGGAACAATAACCGCCGGGCGAATTACTTTGGTCAGTGAAAATTCTTCATCGGTCATACCAAAGCCATATGCGAGCAGATCTTTAGCCAGTAAAATGCCTTCGATATGGTCTTTATTTTCACTGACTACCGGGTAACGGCTGTGCTGGGAATCTATTACTATAGGTAAGAAGGATTCGACCGACTGGTTGATATCAATGGTCACCATTTGCGAGCGTGGCACCATAATATCGCGAACTTTAAGTTCGGCGACATCCAGCACGCCTTCGATCATTTCTTTGGTATCGTTATCAATCAGGTCACGCTCTTCGGCGTCCTGAATCATATCAACCAGTTCTTCACGGCTGCTCGGCTCTCCGGTAAATACCTGCAACAGTTTGGTTGCCCACGATTTACGTGAAGAGCCGCTGCTAGAGTGGGGGTTATCGTCGCTCATGTACTGGTAGTGCTCCGTTTAGACATAATCATCAGCATAGGGGTCAGCATAACCCAAAGCCTCGAGAATACGTTGTTCGAGGCGTTCCATGACCACTGCCTCATCGTCGTCAATATGGTCATAACCTAGCAAATGCAAGGTGCCGTGTACAATCATATGCGTCCAGTGCGCGCTGAGGGCTTTACCCTGCGCGGCGGCTTCACGTTCAATGACCGGGGCGCAGACCACCAGATCACCCAGCAGCCGCACCGGCAGTTCAACCGGCGCTTCGAAGGGGAATGATAATACATTGGTAGGATAGTCACGTTGCCGGTAGGTCTTATTGAGTTCCAGCGCTTCGGTTTCGTCAACAATACGCACCGTAAGCTCAGCAGATTCATCCTGCTCAAGTATGCGTAACGAAGTGCCTACCCAAAGCTCAATATCGGCTTCGGTGGGCAGTTCAGCACAAGTTGAGGCAAGCTGGAGGTCAACAGTGGTCTGGCTCACGAATTTTTCTCTTCAAAAGCGTCATAGGCCTGGACAATGCGTTGTACCACCGAATGGCGAACCACGTCGGTAGCCTGAAAGAAGGTAAAGCTAATATCGTCGATGTCTTTGAGCACTTCAATGACATGGCGCAAGCCGGATTTTTGCCCACGCGGCAAGTCGACCTGAGTGATGTCACCGGTAATCACCGCGCGCGAGTTAAAGCCGATCCGGGTTAAGAACATCTTCATCTGTTCGCAGGTGGTATTCTGGCTTTCATCCAGGATGATAAAAGCGTCATTCAGGGTACGACCGCGCATATAGGCAAGCGGCGCCACTTCTATCACATTACGCTCAATCAGCTTTTCAACTTTTTCGAAGCCAAGCATTTCAAATAAGGCGTCGTACAGCGGGCGCAGATAAGGATCGACCTTCTGTGCCAGATCGCCAGGCAAGAACCCCAGTTTTTCACCGGCTTCCACTGCCGGACGGGTCAGCAATATGCGGCGTACTTCCTGACGCTCCAGCGCATCTACGGCGCACGCGACAGCGAGATAGGTTTTACCGGTGCCGGCCGGGCCAACGCCAAAGTTCACATCGTGACTGAGAATCGCCCGAACATAGCCAGCCTGGTTTGGATTGCGGGGCTTAATGAGGCCGCGCTTGGTCTTAATGTGAACCATTTTATCCAGCGCCGGATCGTCTTTTTTGGCGTCGGCCGGAGCCTGTTCCAGTACCTTGGCTTCCTGGATGGCCAGATGCACCTGCTGGGGATCGATTTCACTGGCTTCGCCTTTAACCACCGCGGTTTCGACATATAAGTCGCGCAGTATGTCGGCCGCCGCTTCAGCGGTATGGGTAGGACCAATGATACGAAACGCATTGCTGCGATAGGTTATTTCAACACCAAGGCGGCGCTCGATGTGCTTCAGATTCTCATCAAATGGACCCGTCAGATCCGCCAGCCGGCGGGAGTCTGCAGGTTCTAAATCGATATCCAGGGTAGTCGGGGATGAACTCAAAAAAACCTCTTTTAACTTTGGTTATAGCGACACGGTCGGAATCACGGTAGTGACACCCAGCTGATCCGGTTGGCTACGCGCCTTCTTGCTCAGAATAGCCTGCGGTGCGGTATCCACGCGCAGGCCCATTTCCGTCTCGGTGCGCAGCAGTTCGCCACGTAAGGAGTTAACGAACACGTCGTTAATATAGACATCAACAAACTGCCCGATAAGATCCGGTGAACCCAGGAAGTTAACCACGCGGTTGTTCTCGGTGCGGCCGCTCAGTTCCATCGGATCTTTTTTCGACGGGCCGGTGACCAGAATCCGTTGTTCAGTATGCAGCATGCGCCGGGCATGAGCGTGGGACTGTTGGTTCAGCCGTTGTTGCAGTAACTGCAGCCGTACTTTTTTGGCATCTTCAGTAACATCATCAGGCAGATCCGCGGCCGGCGTGCCTGGCCGTGCGCTGTAAATGAAGCTGAAACTCATATCAAAATCGACCGCCTGAATTAAATCCATGGTCGCTTCAAAATCGGCGTCGGTTTCACCCGGGAAGCCGATAATGAAATCAGAGGACATGGCAATATCCGGACGCACTTTACGCAGCTTGCGGATCTGGGATTTGTATTCGATGGCGGTATGGCCACGCTTCATCAGTGTCAGAATACGGTCTGAGCCACTTTGCACCGGCAGGTGCAGGTGATTCACTAACTCCGGAATGGCCGCATAGGCTTCAATAATATCGTCAGTGAACTCGACCGGGTGCGAGGTGGTATAGCGGATACGGTCAATGCCGTCGATGGCCGCAATCAGATGCAGTAATTCGGCAAAACGGCAGATACTGCCGTCGTAATGTTCACCACGGAAGGCGTTGACGTTCTGCCCCAGCAGATTGACTTCACGGACGCCCTGTTCGGCTAACTGCGCGATTTCATATAATACATCATCAACCGGACGGCTTACTTCTTCGCCCCGGGTGTACGGAACCACACAGAAGGTACAGTATTTGCTGCAGCCTTCCATAATAGATACAAAGGCGGTCGGGCCATCGGCGCGAGGCTCGGGCAGCCGATCAAATTTTTCGATTTCAGGAAATGAAATATCCATCATCGGGGTATGATTTGCCTGAACGGAATTCACCATTTCCGGCAACCGGTGCAGGGTTTGGGGGCCGAAAACGATATCGACGTATGGCGCCCGGGCGCGGATATGAGCGCCTTCCTGCGAGGCAACACAGCCACCAACGCCGATCAGCAGATCGGGCTTCTTATCTTTCAGGTTTTTCCAGCGGCCGAGTTGATGAAATACTTTTTCCTGAGCTTTTTCCCGGATCGAACAGGTGTTGAGCAGGATCAAATCAGCGTCTTCGGGCTCTGCCGTGACGTCGTAGCCATGAGTTGCCTTGAGTAAATCAGCCATTTTAGCTGAGTCGTACTCATTCATCTGACAACCCCAAGTTTTGATATATAACTTCTTGCTCATAGGTCTTGCGGTCTCACTGGTAAAACGGACTGCTATTTTAGCGTGATCTGCGGCTAACTGCCAACTTTGCCGCCAGTTTCTGCTTTACGGCGGGTGCGCAGCGCGAGATACCCCGCTGCGGTAATAATGATGGTGCCGGCGAGCATGTACCAGGTCACCGGTTCGTCCCAGAAGAAGTAGCCCATCAGCGCAGCGAAAACCACTGAACTATAAGTAAAAACTCCGACCCGGGCGGCCGGTGCCAGGGAAAATGCTTTGGTCATTCCTAACTGTCCGGCCACTGCCAGCAGGCTCATGACCAGAATGGCGATGCCGTGTTCACTGGCAATCGAATCACCGCGCCAAAGCAGGGGTATGGCTGAGAGTACTGTTGCGAGAGTGGCAAAATAGAAGACGATCTTGGTTGAGGACTCAGTAGTGGACATGCGGCGAATTAAGGTCTTGGTATAAGCGGCCAGCACCGCCGCGATAAAGGCCACCATAATCACGGGCGAGAGGTTGGCGTTCAGCGGGTTTAAAAAGATAAAAACGCCGACAAAGCCGATGGCAATCGCCAGCCAGGTTTGTGGCAGAACCAGTTCCTTGAGCCAGAAGCGGCTAATGATCGGGATCAGAAACGGTGACAGCAACAGTACCAGGGTGGCTTGCGCCAGTGGCAAATGAGCGAGCGCATAGAAGAACAGGTACATAGCGGCCAGGCCGGCAACGCCGCGGGTCAGATGAAACCGCCATACGGTTGTTTTAAAGGCCGCGGGGCCTTTGTGCCAAAGCCAGGGTAACAACACCACAAAAGCCATCAGATTACGGAAAAAAACCAGTTGCTCAGAGGGCAGGTCGGTACTCAGGTATTTGACCAGAGCGCTGACGCCGGCAAAACAAAATTCGGCCCCGAGAACCAGTGCCGAAGCAATGACAATAGTGCGATGTGGTGTTTCCATAGGGGGCCCGGACAGTGAAGAAGCATTATCTTATCATGACTGTGCGGTGTATTCTGAGCGCAGAATTTTTTATTATGTGGTGTTAACCGATGTCTGAAACAGGACAACAGCAGATGCATATTGTGATTATTGGTGGCGGCCTGGTCGGTGCGGCGGCGGCCGCCGAAGCCGCGGCAAACGGCCACCGGGTAACCCTGATCGAGCGCAGTGAACCGGTCCCGTCAGGGGACGCATGGGATTTGCGGATCTCATCCGTGCATCAGCAGAATGTCGACTGGCTGCGGGAACTCGGTATCTGGCAGCGTATCCCGGATCACCGGCAACGCGCCTATCACAGTTTGTCAGTGCAAAGCCTGGACCAGCAGCGGGTAACCTTTGCCGCCAGTGAAGCTGGTACTGAGGCGCTCGGCGCCATGGTTGAGAATAATGCCCTGCAATACGCCCTATGGCAGTGGCTGGCCACGCAGAAGCGGGTGACCTGTATTACCGGCGCGACGCTGCAGGCGGTTGACTGGTCGCAGCGGCTGGCGACTCTGGATGATCAACAACAAGTGCCTTTTGATCTCTTGCTTGGCGCGGATGGCGCGCAGTCTTCGGTGGCGAAGCTGGCAGGTATCAGTGCGCGCGGCTGGGATTACGATATGCGCTGTTTGCTGGCGATAGTCACAACTGAGCAGCCGGTCGCGGCGGCTACATGGGAAATTTTCCGGCCGTGCGGGCCTTACGCATTACTGCCGCTTGATGACCATCAGGCCTGTCTGATTGATTATCGTGATAACCAGAGCTGGATGGCGCTGGAAACTGGTGGCCAGGATCAGGTTGAGCGGGAATTACAGGACGTTTTCGCGCCAGCCCTGGGTTCATTCAGACTGCAAAGCGCGGCCAGCTTTCCGTTACGCCGGCAACGGGCCCTGCATTACCACAGTCACGATTGCGTCGCCTTAGTCGGGGATGCCGCGCATAGTATTCATCCGTTAGCCGGGCAGGGCGTTAATCTGGGTTTTGGCGATGTCCGGCAGTTGCTGGAGTCGTTGCGAGAACTGGAGATGCCAGCTGCACTGGCTGACTATGAGCAAAAACGGCTGGCGGTGAACCAACGCATGATGCGGGCAATGGATGCGATTCACCTGGGCTTCCGCTCGCGGCATTTACTGCCACGGGCATTGGTTAGCCTGAGCCTGACGGCGGCGACACGAATTGCCCCGCTGAAACGACGGATTATCCGGGCCGCTATGGGCGACTAGAAACAAAAAAACCGCCAGCGGCGGTTGTTTTTGTTCTTGCTTGTTGCTCACCACAATAAAGTGGTGCGGAGGGGGGGACTTGAACCCCCACGAGCTTTCGCTCACTAGCACCTGAAGCTAGCGCGTCTACCAATTCCGCCACCCCCGCAACAAACAGGAGATAAATGGCTGGGGTACCAGGATTTGAACCTGGGAATGGCGGGATCAAAACCCGCTGCCTTACCGCTTGGCTATACCCCAAACTCAGGCCCCACAGCTAATGTGGGCGTATATTACCTGAAAACATTCACAAAGCAAGCGTACTTTCTACGATATTTTTAAGTGGCTGGGGTACCAGGATTTGAACCTGGGAATGGCGGGATCAAAACCCGCTGCCTTACCGCTTGGCTATACCCCAACTAGCTTAAAAAAATCCGCTTGTTAGTCTGATGAGTTGGTGCGGACGGAGAGACTTGAACTCTCACGCCGTGAAGCACTGGAACCTAAATCCAGCGTGTCTACCAATTCCACCACGTCCGCCCAAAAGTTCTGATGGTGGCTACGGCGGGATTCGAACCTGCGACCCCAGCATTATGAGTGCTGTGCTCTAACCAGCTGAGCTACGTAGCCATTTCAGAATTATCAAACTGCGCTCTGTGAGTGCGGCGCGTATTATGCAAATCAGGGACCATAGCGTCAACCTATTTTTCGCAAAATACCTTGGGAAAACGTGCGATTGTTTAAAAAACCGATAGTTTGGTTATTTAATCGACGAGTTGGTACTCAACCGTGGAAACCACCCGCACGATTTTCAGATGCGGGGTATTAAAGTCCCGGTCAGTGATACTGAACTGCCCCTGGTTGGCGTTACGGATTTTGCCCAGTTTGCTGCCGGAGTGATCAGCAAAACGCTGGGCTACCTGGCGGGCATTTTGCGCAGATTCGTCAATCATGCTGGGTTTGATCGCGTTCAGGTCGTTAAAGTGATACTCCACGACGTTTTCGTAGCTGGTACCGCTGAGGCTTACGCCTTGCTTACCGAGCTCCGATAATTGCTGGCGCACGCTGCGCACCCGATCAACCTGATCAGTATAAATCGTCAGGCTTTGGGTACCGGTATAGCGAAAACCGACGTCCTCTCCACCGGCCCAGCGCTCGGCCAGCTTATCCAGTACCGAGGGGGCAGAAATGCTGATCTCATCGGCACTGAAACCCTTTGCCAGCATAAAGGTACGAACCGCCGTGATGTCGGTTTCGAGTTCTTCAAATACCACACTCTGGCTGTTCCCGGCCCGCGCCACCTGCAGTGGCCAGATGGCGGTATCAGCTTTGACTTCGCGCTCGGCGAGGCCTTTTACTTCGACCACCCGATGAAAGGACTGAAATTCAGTAACGCTGGCGACCAGTGCGTAGCTAATTAATGCGGCACTGAGAATAAGGCTAAGTCCTTTGATCGTTGCGCGGGCGGTTTCCATTTGAGTTGCTCCAGTTACCAGGGTAGGGATTCGCCATTACTATGCCGGAAGTGTCCGGTGTTAGATAGGCCTAGTTCATCAATACGTTGTACTAAGCGACGCGCCGCTTCTTCCGGGGATATGTCACCCTGTTTGTCGACCATATCCGTTTTTACAAAACCGGGATGCAACATACCCACAGCGATACCGTCGCCCTGTAAATCATTTGCCAGCGACACCCCGGCGGCGTTTAATGCCGCTTTGCTCATGCGATAGCCGTAATAACCACCCGAGCCATTATCCGCCATGGAGGCCATGCGGCTGGTAATCATCGCTACTTTGCTGCCTTCCCGCATGGCGGGGCGGAGCGCTTCGGTGAGCAGCAGGGGGCCGACAGCATTCACGCGGAACTGTGATTCGATACTGTCGCGGTCAAGCTCTCCGAGGTCTTCAGTCTTGAGCTGCCCGGCATTATTTATCAATACATCAACGGTGCGATCAGACAGCGCTTTAGCAGCTTTTTTAATGCCTTCAGGATCAGTGACATCAATATCTTCTATGATATTGACATCGAGCTCTTTCAATTCAGCTGAAGGTGAACGGCATAGCGCGGTGACCCGATCACCCCGTTCAACGTACTTTTTTGTCAGGGCCAGACCAATGCCGCGATTTGACCCGGTAATGACAACGTGTAGCTTACTCATGAAGTACTCCTTTTTATTTATCTGTTCGTTCTACGATTTATCGTCTTCGCCCGGCACGCCACCCTTAGTTAACTGCTCGGGATCCAGCAGTTGCTTGAGGCGTTGGCGGGATAAGTCGGTCATATCTTCCGCCACATCAATAATAGGCCGTTGCTCCTTGTAAGCCTGTTTGGCGATGCTGGCGGCTTTGTCGTAACCAATCTCGCGGTTCAGCGCGGTGACCAGGATCGGGTTACGCGACAGGGCATCATTCAACCGCTCGTGATTAACCGTAAAGTCGGCAATGGCATCATTAGCCAGGGTACGACAGGCATTACTGAGCAGCTCAATACTCTGTAGCTGATTATAGGCAATTACCGGTAACATCACGTTGAGCTGAAAATTACCCTGCTGCGCAGCGATGCTGATGGTCTGGTGGTTACCGGCGACCTGAGCGGCTACCATGGCGACCGCCTCAGGGATAACCGGGTTTACTTTGCCCGGCATTATACTGCTGCCGGGTTGCAGCGCTTTGAGACTAATCTCCGCTAAGCCAGCCAGCGGGCCGCTGTTCATCCAACGCAGGTCATTGCTGATTTTCATCAGTACGGCGGCAAGGCTGTTAAGGACTCCGGACAGCAACAGGTTAACCTCTTGTCCGGCAATACCGGTGAACAGATTGTCTGCCGGCTTGAAACTTTGGGCAGTGCGCTTGCTCAATGAGTCACAGAATAATTGACTGAACTGGCGGGGCGCGTTGATGCCGGTTCCCACAGCGGTGCCACCCTGGGGTAGTTTGCTGAGTTGCTGTAGCTGGTGTTCAAGGGCTTGCTGGCAATTAGCAATCTGGCTCTTCCAGGCTTGCAGCTCCTGAGCCATGGTGATTGGCATCGCATCCATCAGATGGGTACGCCCGGTTTTCACGGTGCCGGTAAGGGTGGATGCTTTGTTCTCAATAATTTGCTGCAGGTGATTCAAAGCAGGGATCAGGTTTTTGGTAATTGCCAGCGCAACCCCCACCTGGATGGCGGTGGGAATGACATCATTACTGCTCTGGCTGGCGTTAACATGGTCATTGGGATTAATATCCACATTTGATTGCTGCCTGGCCAGGCTGGTCAGTACTTCATTCATATTCATGTTGGTACTGGTACCGGAGCCGGTCTGAAAAATATCCAGCGGAAACTGCTGAAAGTAATCGCCGTCGATAACCGCCTCAGCGGCCTTGACGATGGCTTCGGCCTGCTCGCGGGTGAGGATGTCCAGTTGCTGATTAGCCTGGGCGGCAGCGGCTTTGACTGCGGCCAGCGCACTGATAAACGAGGTCGGAAACCGTAACTCACTGAGCTGGAAGTTCTGTCGCGCTCGTTCAGTCTGGGCGCGCCATAAGGCGTCAGCAGGTACTTCAATTTTTCCCATACTGTCGGTTTCGGTACGTGTATCCTTAGTCATTACTGGCTCCCGTTCTTGTGATCTATCTATTTTGCTTTACTGTATAAGTAAGATCTCAGATAACCCTTTACTAACTATAAGCATGGGTGGTAGATGCGTAACTTTCAAATTATTTTCGCCGTTCTTGTCGCTGCCAGTGCTTTCGCTGCACCCACTGTGCTGGTTGCTAAGCAACTAACAGTGCAGGTTGTTGATAACAAAGGCCATCCGTTACCTGATGCGGTGGTCAGTATGGCTGCTGCACCGGCCCCAGCTGACATTGCGATAATGGATCAGCTGGATAAGCTGTTTCACCCTTTTGTGCTGGCGGTGACTGCCGGCACCCGTGTGCAGTTTCCCAATAGTGATAATCTGCGTCATCAGGTGTATTCGTTTTCTAAAACCAAGCCGTTTGAACTGCCACTGTACAGCAATCAGCAAGCGCCGGAGCTGCTATTTGATAAACCCGGTATTGTGGTGCTTGGCTGTAATATTCACGATCATATGCGCGCTTATATCTATGTCAGTCCGCATGGCCAGTCGGTCACCACGAACAGTGCCGGAGCAGCGCTACTGGAACACGATGAAACTGGCCCGGTTACCGTCTACGCATGGTACCCCGGTCTTGGTGACCAGATTACCGATGAGCAGGAATTTACGGTCGAAGCCGATGCCGGCAACCTGACTATTGCCTTGCCGGTAACCCCGGACAGCCAGTCACCGCCACCACCGTCGCCGTTGCAGCAGCGCTTCAACCGGTTAAAAAATAATGGTTAAAAGCTTCCGCAGCCGACTTCTGCTGATGTTTGCCAGCCTGGCTGGCGGGGTATTGCTGATCTCGCTGATCGCGGTGTGGCTGGCCACCAGTAACCAGTCTGAACGTACTATTGAGCGGGAACTGGAAGTCAGTGAGCGGGTGCTGGGCGAACTGCTTGCTGCGCGCAGCGCACAGTTGCTGCAGGCCGCCGAAGTGCTGACCAACGATTTTGGTTTTCGCGAAGCCGTTGCCAGTGGCGATGAGCAAACTATTATTTCGGCGCTGATTAACCACGGAGAACGGATTGGTACCGATCTCATGGTGTTACAGAGTCCGGCGGGGGAGCAGATAGCCGCTACCCACGAGTTGCTGTTGTTGCCGCCGCAAAGTGAACTGATTGCCATGGACCAGAGCGCTGGCCTGGTGCTGGTTGACGATGTCATTTACCAGTTGGTCACAGTGCCGGTCAACGCGCCTAATCTGATTGCCTGGGCGACGCTTGGTTTTGCCGTGGATAATGAACTGGCGGTGTTGATGCAGCAGCTGACGAACGCCAATATTTCCTTCATCGACCTGCAACATGCGCAGGTATTCGCTTCGAGTTTACCGGCCGCGCAACAAGCGGCGATACGGGCATTGCCAGGGACCCTGAATGCGCTGACTAACTGGCTGGCTGAGCAGGACATGGCGGCCCATCTGGTCAACCTGCAGGAAAGTAATCTGGCCTTTAGTACTGATGATGACCTTTATATTCTGCTGACGACTGACCGGGCTGCTGCCGCTGCTGAGTTTTTACAGTTGCGCCGCCAATATATAGGTATTGGAGTGGGCACTCTGTTAGTGGCTTTATTACTGGCCGGGATAACGGCCAGGCGTATTAATCAGCCGCTGGCCCGGCTCAGTGAGGCGGCGGAAACCCTGCGCAGTGGTGATTACAGTGAGCCCGTTGAATTAAATCGCAGTGATGAATTCGGCCAGCTTGGTAAGGCATTCGACAGCATGCGCCAGGCTATTGGTGAGCGCGAGCAGCATATTGTCTATCAGGTAGAGCATGACCTGCTGACCGGCCTGCCCAACCGTACCTCGTTTCAGCGCCGCCTTAATCAGTCGCTGCAGAACGGCAGCAGCGGGGTACTGGGCGTACTCAATCTTATTCGTTTCCGGGAAATCAATGACCGCCTGGGGCAACGCATTGGCGATCAGATCCTGCAGTTGGTCGGTAAGCGGCTGGAAAATAATATTGCCGATGGCTGGTGGCTTGGGCGGCTGGCCGGCGACGAATTTGTGTTATTGGGTGACAGCAAAGATCTGCAGGATTTTGAACAATTGCTTGCACGTCTGAAACCGCTACTGGAACAACGGTGGATACTGGGCGCGTCGCACTATTTGCTGGATTTCCGGATTGGCTACCTCGAATACCCCGATCACGGTGAAGATGTGGATACTTTAGTGCGCCGGGCGCAAATCTGCTCGACTCTGGCAAAACAGAAAAAGCAGTTCGCCCGGGCTTATGATGTGGGTATGGATGAGAGTTACATGCGCCGGCTGCAAATTCTTAAAGCGCTGCCCGAAGCCGTCAGCCAGAATAAACTGCAACTTCACTTTCAGCCGAAGCTTGACTGTCAGCAGGGCAACGTTATCGGCGCCGAGGCTTTGGTGCGCTGGCGCCACGATGAGCTCGGCGTGGTGCGGCCGGATGAGTTTATTCCGTTAGCGGAGCAAACCGGTGAAATTAACCGCATCACCCGCTGGGTTTGTGCGGCGGCGCTGGACCAGTTGCAGCTCTGGCATGAGCAGGGTCATGGGCTGATGATGGCAATCAACTTGTCAGCACTGGATTTGCAATGGGATGAATTGGGTGACTACCTGACCACCTTACTGAGAGAGCGGGGGTTACCGCCGGACAAAGTGACGCTGGAAGTGACCGAGAGCGCAGTAATGGCTGATCCGGAGCAGGCCATTGAGCGACTGGGGCAGTTACGCGCCGCCGGTATGCGTATCTCTATCGATGACTACGGTACCGGTTACTCTTCTCTGGCTCAGCTAAAACGCCTGCCGGTGGATGAGCTGAAGCTGGACAGGTCTTTTATTACTGAGCTGTCGGACAACATGGCCGATCAGACGATAGTACGGTCTACCCTGGCGTTAGCGCAGGAAATGAAACTGGCGACTGTCGCCGAAGGGGTCGAAGATGACGCTGCCTGGCAAGTTCTGCGTTCGCTGGGCTGCCAGACCATGCAGGGCTTCTACTTCAGCCGACCGCTGGCGGCAACTGAATTTGATAAATGGCTGCAGAGCTACAAAGCTCCACAATAACAAGGAGGTAAGATGACGCGTTTCAGTGTTGTCGGCGTTTTATTAGCAAGTATTGCGGTGGTCGCGGTGCCCGCCCAGGCAGGCAAAGGGCGCCTGCTCGCCACCGGCGGGGCAACCACTGTGGAAGGGGCTGGCGGTGGCGGAATCACGCCGTGGGCGACCTTATCCAGTTATGCTGAAGCCGGTGAATGGGGAGCAACTGTTGCATACAGTGAAGCCGGCGTTGACGATTTCGGGCTGCAGGTTCAGGGTGTCAGTTTCACTTACAGCAACCGCATTGAAGTATCTTATGCCCGGCAGGAGTTCGGTTTAGATACCATCGGCGGCGAGTTAGAGCAGGATATCTGGGGCGCCAAGGTACGACTTGCCGGTGATCTGGTATACGGCGATATGCCACAAATTAGTATCGGGCTACAGCATAAGCGGAACCAGAGCTTTGCCCTGCCGCAGGCGGTTGGCGCCCGTTCTGATAGCGGCACCGACTATTATCTGAGTGCAGCGAAGCTGTGGCTTAACGGGCCCTTCGCACGCACCTGGCTGGCCAATGCTACGGTACGGGCGACCCGGGCGAATCAGATCGGGTTGCTGGGCTTTGGCGGTGATCAGGGCGATAGTCATGAATTGATGGTCGAAGCGGCCGTCGCCATGTTTGTCAATCGCCACTGGGCAATAGGCGCCGAATACCGGCAAAAGCCTGATAACCTGAGCTTTGCCAGCGAGCATGACTGGCACGATCTGTTTGTGGCCTGGTTCCCGAATAAGACCATCGGTGTGGTTGGCGCTTATACTAACCTGAAATCTATCGCCGGGCTGCCGGATCAAAAAGGCTGGTACCTGTCTTTACAGGCCAGCTTTTAGTTGTAAGGAGACGACTTAAGTGATTAAACCCATAGCATTTTTACTGCTGGTATTTATGGTACTGACGCCGGTGCCGGCTAAGGCCCAGCAGCTCTATCAGGAGCTTGGCGGCCGTGAAGGTATCAGCCAGTTGGTGGAAAGCCTGATTCTGGAGATTGCGACGGATGATCGTATTATCCATTATTTTGCTGATGCCGATATTGATCGCTTTCATGAGATGCTTACCCTGCATATTTGTGAAGTGACCGGCGGCCCCTGCACCTATACCGGTGCGCCGATGCCGGAAGTACACCGAGGTATGGCGATTTCTGCCAGCGAGTTTAATGCGCTGGTCGAAGACTTGATTGCGGCGATGGAAGCCGAAAAGATTCCGGTAGGTACACAAAATAAGTTACTTGCTATACTGGCCGCCATGCGCGACGACGTCATTCGTCTATAACAAGTCGTTTATAACAAGAAAAAAGCTACAGGGTCTTCTCACAATGATAAAAATAAAGATTCCCCATACCTTGGTTTTGATGATGTACATGATGGTAGGGGCATTGATCCTTACCTGGCTGATCCCCTCGGGCGAGTTTGAGCGAACCGTTAATACCATTGGTCAGACGGTGGTGAGTGCGGGTACCTATACCCAGCTTGATGAGCAGCCTCTGCTCAGCCCTCTCACCTTATTTACGGTTATCCCCCAGGCGCTTGGTGACGCCTCTGGTGTTATCTTCTTTGTACTGCTGATAGGTGGCGTGATGGGTATTCTGCGTGCCACCGGCATGCTGGATGCGGTGATCGGCCTGTTACTGCAGCGCTTTGCCGACAAGACCGGCTGGCTGATATTTGGCGGGATGCTCACTTTTGGCATATTTTCAGCGCTGATAGGAGTCGCTGAAGAATACCTGATTTTTGTGGCGATGCTGGTCGCTTTGTGTCGCGCCCTTAAACTCGATGGCATTACCGCGATGGGGATCCTCATTGTCGGCTATGGTATTGGTTATGGGTTATCCCTGTTTAATCCTTTTACGCTGCTGATTGCGCAGTCGATAGCAGAAGTGCCGCCTGCGTCGGGCTTATGGTACCGGTTGGTGCTCTGGGTGCCGATTTTTGCGATCGGTTTTCATCATGTTTACCGCTACGCCAAAAAGGTAGCGGCGGATCCCAGTCAATCACTGGTGGCTGATATTGCTGCGCCTGAGCTCACTGATACCGGCGACTACCCGGCCTTAAACCGCCGCCATAAGATTATCTTGCTGGGCTTTGTCGCAGTATTGGCATTACTGGTTTATGGCATTGTGGTGCATGGCTGGTACCTGGTCGAACTAAGTGCGCTGTTTCTTGGCTTCGGCTTGTTCGCCGCGCTGGTTTCCGGCATGGGCAGCAGTACTGCGGCGAACCGCTTTATTGAAGGTGCCAGTGAACTTACGGCCACGGCGCTGCTGATTGGTTTTGCCCGCTCCATAGCTATGATTCTGGAGCAGGGGCAGGTACTGGATACGGTCATTTACTATCTGGCGATGCCGGTAGAAGCATTTGGCGCGCACTTTGGTGCGGTCAGCATGCTGATCATTCAGAGCTTACTGAATTTGTTTATCCCGTCGGGCAGCGGCCAGGCGTTTGTGACCATGCCGATTATGGTGCCTATCGCCGATACCGCTGGAATTGGCCGGCAGGTTGCGGTGCTGGCGTTTCAGATGGGCGACGGGCTGATGAATATGATTGTGCCGACTAATCCGGTATTAATGGGGATTCTTGGCCTGGCCGGGGTACCCTATGAACGCTGGTTTAAGTTCATTGCGCCGCTGCTGGTCAAACTGTTGTTTGCCTGCGCGGTGGCGATGGTAATTGCGGTCAGTATCGGGTATTCGTGATGGGCTAAACTGCTGAGAGCGGGAGCCCGCTCTCAGCATGGTTACAACGGAAAATCAGACGTTAAAGCGGAACAAGATCACATCGCCATCTTTAACGATATATTCTTTGCCTTCTTCACGGCGTTTGCCGGCTTCTTTAGCGCCTTGCTCACCCTTGAACTGAATGTAGTCGTCAAAGCCGACGACCACTGCGCGGATAAAGCCTTTTTCAAAGTCCGTATGAATACGGCCAGCGGCTTGTGGGGCGGTGGCACCAACCGGCACTGTCCAGGCGCGGACTTCTTTGGGCCCGGCGGTAAAGTAGGTCTGCAGGTTCAGCAATTCGTAACCACCGCGAATAACGCGGTTCAGGCCAGGCTCGGTCAGGCCTAAGTCAGCCATAAACTCGGCTTTCTCTTCGTCATCGAGCTCAGCGATTTCGGATTCAATTTCAGCACAAACCGGAACCACGATGGCGTCTTCCTGCGCCGCGATTTCACGCACTTTATCAAGGAAAGGGTTGTTCTCGAAGCCGTCATCATTGACGTTGGCAATGTACATGGTTGGCTTCAGCGTTAACAGGTTATACGAGCGAATCAGGGCGCGTTCATCCGCTGTCAGCGCGATCGAGCGGGCCATTTCACCTTGCTCCAGTGCCGGCAGTAATTTCTGCAGTACCGCCATTTCAGCGGCAGCCTGTTTTTCTCCGCCTTTAGCCTTTTTGCCTAACCGGTGAATGGATTTCTCCACGCTGTCGAGATCCGCCAGCGCCAGTTCCATATTAATGACTTCGATATCGGACTGGGGATCAACCTTACCAGCAACATGCACGATGTTGTCGTTTTCAAAACAACGGACCACATGGCCGATAGCATCGGTTTCACGAATATTGGCAAGAAACTGGTTGCCCAGGCCTTCACCTTTGGATGCGCCTTTTACCAGCCCGGCAATATCGACAAACTCCATGGTGGTCGGAATGGTGCGCTGCGGGTTGACCACGGCAGCCAGTTGCTGCAGGCGCTCATCCGGCACGGCGACCACGCCGGTGTTCGGTTCGATGGTACAGAACGGAAAGTTAGCAGCTTCAATGCCGGCTTTGGTCAGCGCATTGAATAAAGTTGATTTACCGACGTTCGGTAAGCCGACAATCCCGCATTTGAAACCCATACTGATTACTCTCTCTGTGCTTTAAAACTGTGAAGGTGCTGTTGTGCCGCAGTCATTCCCTGCTCGAGCAGGAGCTTAATACTGTGACAGGCTTGCGTAATGGTATCGTCCATCAGCTGTTGTTCTGCGGCGGGCGCTTTGCCCAACACATAACCCGTTACCCGGCTTTTATCGCCAGGATGACCGATACCAATACGTAAGCGGTGGAAGTCGGGACTGCCTAACTGAGCGACAATATCCTTAATTCCATTATGTCCACCGGTACCACCGCCGGTTTTTAACTTGGCTGTGCCGGGAGGTAAGTCCAGTTCGTCGTAAGCCACGAGAATTTGTTCAGGCGCGATTTTGTAGAAATTCGCCATAGTAGCAACGGCTTGCCCACTGCGGTTCATGAAATTCATCGGGAGTAGCAGGCGTAAATCAAGATTGCCTTGCTGGATACGAGCGGTGTGACCAAAAAATTTTACTTCAGGCTGCAGGGTTTGACCATGCTGGCGGGCAAACTGTTCGACTAACCAGAAACCTGCGTTGTGGCGGGTGTGGGAATATTCGGGGCCTGGATTACCCAGGCCCACGAGTAAGCGAATTTCAGACATAGGGACTTATTCGTCGCCTTTCTCTTCTTCTTCGTCACTTTCTTTAGTCGTCGGAACTTCAGCAGAAACTTCTGCTTCTGGTTCTGGCTCTTTCTCAACACGTGGAGCAACGATTGAAACCACTGCCTGGTCGTGATCTTCACCTTTAGTCAGTTCAACCAGCTCAACACCCTTAGGCATGTGCAGGTCAGTCAGGTGCAAGGTGTCGCCCAGCGCCATGCCAGCTACGTCAACTTCGACAAATTCTGGCAAGTCTTTTGGCAGACAGGTTACTTCAACGTCATTGATGTGGTGAACAACTACGCCACCTTCATCTTTAACGCCAACAGCTGATTTCTCATTGATGAAGTGGACAGGAACGTGCGTATGCAGTTTCTGACCTTTCTCAACGCGCTGGAAGTCCAGGTGAGTCAGTTTTGGCTTGAACGGGTGACGCTGAACATCTTTCAGAATCGCCTGATGTTTTTTGCCATCAATAACCAGAGTCAGGATATGTGAATAGAAGGCTTCGTAATCTGCCATGTTGTTCACTTTATTGTGATCAAGGGTCAGAGAAATGGCTTCTTTATTCGCACCGTATAAAATTGCAGGCAGTTTATCCGCACGACGCAGGCGGCGGCTCGCACCTTTCCCTGTATCCGTACGCACTTCTGCTTGGATTGTAAAATCAATAGTCGACATGATGGAGTGTCTCCGTTAAATAAAATAAGCCGGGTAATTCGCGACCAAAAACCCGACATGTACCTCGATTTCGAGGGCGCGGAATAGTAGCACCCGCACCGACAAAATTCAATCAATACTCGAACATTGCCGAGATAGATTCTTCGTTGCTGACCCGACGCAGTGCTTCAGAGAGCATACCGCTGAGGGTAAGCTGATGGACTTTATCCAGCGCTTTCATATCTTTGCTCAGCGGAATACTGTCGGTGACAACCACCTGGTCGATTTCTGAATCACGGATATTGGCGACCGCATTGCCGGAAAATACCGGATGCGTTGCATATGCGAAAACGCGGCGCGCGCCGTTGGATTTAAGTGCTTCCGCGGCCTTGCAAAGGGTGCCACCGGTATCAATCATATCGTCGACGATAATGCAGTCACGACCCTGAATGTCACCGATAATATGCATTACCTGAGATTCATTAGCGCGCGGACGACGCTTGTCGATAATAGCCAGGTCGATATCATTGAGCAGTTTAGCTATGGCCCGGGCCCGGACAACCCCGCCGATATCCGGCGATACCACGACCGGATTGTGGAAATCCTGCTGCCGCAGATGCTCAAGTAGCACCGGGCTACCAAATACGTTATCTACCGGCACATCGAAGAAACCCTGAATCTGTTCGGCGTGCAAATCAACAGTTAATACGCGATCGACACCAACGCTGGATAAAAAGTCAGCGACCACTTTCGCGGTAATAGGTACCCGGGCAGAACGTACCCGGCGATCCTGACGGGCATAACCGAAGTAAGGGATAACTGCGGTAATGCGGCCGGCTGAAGCGCGGCGCAGCGCGTCGACCATGACAATGAGTTCCATCAGGTTGTCATTGGTGGGGGCACAGGTTGACTGGATAATAAAAACATCCGAACCGCGGACGTTTTCATTCACCATGACGCTGATTTCGCCATCGCTGAAACGGCCTACGTCGGCATCACCGAGTTTGATGTAAAGCCGGTCGGCTATTTTCTGGGCGAGTTCTGGCACGGCATTGCCAGCGAAGAGCTTCATATCAGGCACACTAAACCTCAATCTTGGTTGGTCAGGTTCACAGTTGAAGCCTGCCGCAGTAGCTGGCAGACCGGGGATTCATTTATACCTTGAGCAACAAAACCTGTCCAACGGTCAGGCATTTGCTGCAATGCAGCATGCGCTTTCTGCTGACTGCTGAAGCGGCCAAAAATACAGGCGCCGGTGCCAGTCAGCCGCGCTGGCGCGTATTCTACCAACCAGTCAAGGGCATTGGCAACTTCAGGATAGAGTCGGCGGACCAGCAATTCACAGTCGTTGCGGGTATTTTCCCAGTTCCAGTCGTCAAGTTTCAGCGGCTGATGCTGCCGGGGCAGGTCAGGATGGCGGAAAATATCAGCGGTGGCAACGGCAATACCAGGATGTACGATCAGGTACCAGGCAGTCGGCGGGCGGGTGGGTCGTAACTGCTCACCAACCCCTTCGGCAAACGCAGCCTGACCGCCCAGGAACACCGGCACATCGGCACCCAGCTGGAGCCCCAGCTGCTGGAGTTGCCGGTCACTGATGTCCAGTTGCCAGAGCTGGCGTAATGCCAGCAAGGTGGTGGCCGCATCGGACGAGCCACCACCAAGACCGCCACCGTGGGGCAGGCGTTTTTCAAGGTGAATATTTGCGCCCGCGTTCGGTGCATAGCGTTCACGCAACAGATTGGCGGCTCTTACCACCAGGTTGTCGGTGCCAGCCAGAGCCTGAGTGCTACAGGTAAAGTCAATGCCAGCGGCGCGGCTGGTGGTGAAAGTAAGCTCATCGGCCTGATCGACAAACTGAAATAGCGTCTGCAGCAGGTGGTAACCGTCATCCCGGCGCCCGGTTATATGCAGGAACAAATTAAGTTTGGCCGGGGCTGGCAAGATTAGATCTGCCATTGCGTGATCCGTAATTTAATGCGCCAGGCCGGTGCCGACAGGTGAAAGTTATGAGGTAACTGCACGCCATCAACCGCTGCGTACTGGCTGAGACTGGCCTGCCACTGCTGGCCGGCTGCCTGTAGCTGATAGCTGCTCAGTAGCGCGAGTTCGTCCGGGGGCTGGCCGTGCAAAGTAAACTCACGGGCAGACATCCCCGGCAGTTGGCGGCCGAGCACCAGGTCGCGCATCAGATCAAGGGGTAAATCCAGTCCAAAATACTGGCTGAGCAGCTGTTGCGCCGAGGGGGCCTGCCAGGTCATGCCGTCTTCATCAGTAAGGGTCGCGCCAAGGGGCGATTGTTCGAGCCGGGCCAGCGTGCCTTTAAGCGGGTGCGATAAGCGCATCGACAAGGATGCCGGCGTTTGCTGCCAGTCAATATAAACGGCGTGGCGCTCGTCGGCGGTTAAGTCGAAAATAGCCAGCTGGCCGCGCAGGGTCCAGTCATCAAGCTGCGCCAGGTTAGCCTGGTGGCGCATGACAGCGGCTGCATCAACCGCTGTAGCCGGGGCTGTTACCGGAATGCTGGTACAGGCGGTTAAGCTCGCCAGAGCCAGCAGAAAAACCAAGATTTTCATACTTTCATCCAAACTGCGCCAAGCTTTTCATCATGCGGGCTTTCACGTACAATTGCCAGCGTTTCGCAGTAGCCAGGGGCTCATTCAATTCCGCTATTATGACCATTTTCGCACTCGGTGTTAACCATAAAACAGCTTCTGTTGCCTTACGGGAACGGGTGGCTTTCTCCGCTGAGCAGCTGCATCAGGCGTTGCCTGTGTTGCGCGAGCAAACCGGCGTGCAGGAAGCGGTCATTTTATCGACCTGTAACCGCACCGAATTATATTGTCATGGCCAGGCTTCGGCCGATGTGCTGCTGGCGTGGCTGGCGGATTACCACCAGTTACCGGTTGAGCAGTTGCAGGCGCACGCGTACAGCTATCAGGACAGTGAAGCTATAGCGCATCTGATGCGGGTGGCCAGCGGCCTGGATTCGCTGATTCTGGGCGAGCCGCAAATCCTCGGCCAGGTCAAGCAGGCCTATCAGTTTGCCAAAAATCAGGCGAGCGTCGGCGGCGTACTGGAACGCTTATTTCAGAATACCTTCCGGGTAGCAAAAACTGTGCGTAACGAAACCCGGGTGGGCGAGAATGCTGTATCCGTGGCCTTTGCGGCGGTTAATCTGGCCCGTCATATTTTTGCGCAGCTGAATAATGCGCGGGTGCTGCTGGTGGGCGCGGGTGATACCGCCGAACTGGTGGCACAGCACCTTACTGAACAGGGTGTACAACAACTGATGGTGGCTAACCGGACGCTGGAGCGGGCCGAAGCGGTTGCCAGTCAGTTTGGTGGGCAGGCCCATACGCTGGGCGAACTCCCCGAATTACTGCCGCAGGCAGATATTGTTATCAGTTCAACTGCCAGCACCCTGCCAATCATTGGCAAGGGGCTGGTTGAAAGTGCCTTACGTAAGCGCCGCCGACAACCTATGCTGTTAATCGATCTGGCGGTACCGCGGGATATTGAAGCTGAGGTTAATGATCTCAACGACGCCTATCTGTATACCGTTGATGATCTGCAGGGCATTATTACCGAAAATATTAAGAACCGTGAAGACGCCGCCGCCGAGGCCCAGCATATTATCGCCGAGCAAACGGAAGCCTTCGTGGCCTGGCTCCGTAGCCTGAATCACGTGGATTTGATCAGGGATTTTCGCGCCCGAACCGAAGCCATGGCAACCGAACAGTTGCTGCGGGCGCAGAGCCAGCTGGCTGCGGGGAAGGCTTCGGAGGATGTATTGCAGGAATTAACCCAACGGCTGACCCGGCAGTTTTTGCACACACCGACCCGTATTATACGTACCGCTGGGGCTGATGGTGACTACATCACGCTGGCGGTATTTAAACAATTTAATGCTGATGAAGAATAAGGTTTCCGCTTAATGATGAATAGCTCGATTACCCGTAAGCTGGAAGGTTTACTGGAGCGTTATGAAGAAATTCAGCACCTGTTGAGTGATCCGCAGGTGATTGCTGATCAGAATAAATTTCGCAGCTTATCGCGGGAATATTCGCAGCTGGAAGAAGTGGTGAAATGCTTTACGACCTATCAGCAGGTACAGAGTAATGCCGAGGCAGCGCGTGAAATGATGCAGGAAGATGATCCTGAGATGCGCGAAATGGCGGCGGCAGAGTTAGCGGAAAGCGAAGCACAGCAGGAACAACTGGCGCAGGAGTTACAAGTGCTCTTGTTGCCCCGGGATCCGAATGACGACCGGCCTTGTTATCTGGAGATCCGCGCCGGTGCCGGTGGCGATGAAGCCGCTATTTTTGCCGGCGATTTGTTCCGCATGTATGGCCGCTATGCCGAACAGTATGGCTGGAAGGTCAGTATTGTGGGTGCCAGCGAGGGCGAGCACGGCGGTTATAAAGAACTGATAGCCCATATATCCGGCGATGGCGCTTACGGTAAGCTGAAGTTTGAATCCGGTGGTCACCGGGTGCAGCGGGTGCCGGAAACTGAATCCCAGGGCCGGGTTCATACCTCCGCCTGTACGGTGGCCGTATTGCCGGAAGTCCCGGAAGCTGAGGCGATTGAAATTAATCCGGCCGATCTCAGAGTCGACACCTACCGCGCCTCGGGCGCCGGTGGTCAGCACGTTAACCGGACTGATTCAGCGATCCGCATCACCCATATTCCGTCGGGTTTTGTGGTGGAATGTCAGGATGAGCGCAGTCAGCATAAAAACCGGGCGAAGGCCATGTCGGTGCTGCAGGCGCGTCTGCAGCAAGCGGCTGAGGATAAGCGTACCCAGGAGGAGCAATCTACTCGCCGTAGCCTGGTGGGCAGTGGCGATCGCTCCGAGCGGATCCGAACCTATAACTATCCCCAGGGGCGGGTCAGTGATCATCGCATCAATCTGACTCTGTACCGTCTTGACGAAGTGCTGGCTGGATCGCTGGATCTGATTCTGGAGCCGATTATCCAGGAACATCAGGCCGACCAACTGGCGGCGCTGTCGGAAAACCAATAATGGAAAATCAGCAATGTCTGCGCCGGTAATGAGCATCGCCGAGGCTGTGGTGATGGCAGAGGCCGAGCTCGCTGCCAGCGACACACCGCGGCTTGATGCTGAAGTGCTGCTGGCCCACAGTGTGCAGAAAAGCCGGACTTATCTGCACACCTGGCCCGAGCGGGCGCTGAGCGCTGAGCAATACACGGCCTTCAGAGCCCTGGTTGAACGCCGTGCTGACGGGGAGCCGGTCGCTCATCTCACCGGTAGCCGTGAATTCTGGTCGTTGCCTTTGATGGTCAACGACACCACCCTGATACCCCGGCCTGATACTGAGATCTTTATCGAACAGGCGTTAGCTTTGCCGCTACCGGCGAACGCCCGGGTGTTGGATCTGGGTACCGGCACTGGCGCTATTGCGTTAGCGCTGAAGAGCGAACGACCGGACTGGATCATTGATGCTACAGATCAGTCTGCCGCGGCGGTCACGCTGGCGCAGGCCAATGCCCGCCAACTCGAACTGGCAATCCGGGTATGGCAGAGCAACTGGTTTGCCGCAGTGCCAGCTACCGATAAATACCACCTGATTGTCAGCAACCCGCCTTATATCGCGGCAGACGATGTTCACCTGCAGCAAGGGGATGTCCGGTTTGAACCACGTTCAGCACTGGTGGCCGACGCTGACGGGCTGGCTGATCTGCAGTATCTCGTTGAAGCGGCTCGTGGCTATTTGCATGATGGCGGCTATTTGCTGCTTGAGCATGGCTGGCAGCAGGGTGAGGCGGTGCGCAGCCTGCTGGCGGAAAATGGCTACCAGCAGGTTCATACCTGGCGTGATTATGGTAATCTGGATCGAATTAGTCAGGGTTTATATCGACAACCCGAAGCCGCAGAGGGTGGAATCACAGGTCATGAATAATGATTTTCTGTTTGCCGATGAGCAGGATGCACAACCAACCGCACCCGCTATGGTCAGCGGCGAGCGCTGGAAAGTACTGATTGTGGACGATGAAAAAGAAGTGCATGCGGTAACCCGGCTGGCATTGATGGAACTGACCTTTGAGGGACGCGGGCTGGATTTTCTCAGCGCCTATTCGCGCCAGGAAGCCGAACAGCTGGTCATGGAACATAAGGACCTGGCCCTGGTACTGCTTGATGTGGTGATGGATACCGATGACGCCGGTTTGAAGGTGGCTAAATTTATCCGCGAACAGGCTAAGAACCAGCACGCCCGCATTATTCTGCGCACCGGTCAGCCCGGTCAGGCGCCTGAGCGCTACGTGGTCATTAACTACGATATCAATGATTATAAAGCGAAAACTGAATTGACCTCACAAAAGCTGTTTACTTGTGTGATGTCGGCTTTGCGCTCATACCGCGATATAATCCGGGTCGACGCTGCCCGTAAAGCAGCGGAACAAAAATTACAGCAGGTGTTTGAACAATTAGAACAAAATCATCCGGAGATTTACCAACGGATCAAATCAACCTTAAGTAAGGAATAATAATGCTCTCTTATACCGCTCTCAAACATATGCACGTGATGTTCGTGCTGCTTAGTGTCAGCCTGTTTGTGCTGCGCTTCTTTTGGGTTTCGTGCGGCTCGGCTATCGCCAGCAAAAAGTGGGTCAAAGTCGTCCCTCACATTATTGATACCTTATTGCTGTTAACTATTATCGGGCTGCTGCTGCATCTGGCGCAATGGCCGTGGGAAACCGCCTGGTTAGCAAACAAATTACTGGGGCTGCTGGGTTATATTGGCTTTGGTCTGATGGCAATGAAAGCGCCCACCTTCCGGCTGCGAATCGCCGGCTTTATTATTGCGCTGGGCTGGATTGGCTTTTTATTCCACGTGGCGTTCAGCAAACAAGCCCTTATTGGCTGACAGAGGTTTATGCATTTTTCTTATTTAGAGCATGTCGATCGTGAAGTGCTGCCTACCATTGAAATTTTGTGGGAAGTGAGCCGGGCGTTTCATAGCGATAGTGATCGCTATGTAGCGGACTATTATCAGCTGCTCAGTGAAACGGCAGAGGCAACGGCTGAGCATACCGGAGTAGACCGGCTGCAGGCTCTGATCGATCGTTTCTACTTTACCTTAGGCTTCAGTGATGCGCCCGAACCCGTAGCGGGTAGCAAGCGCATTTTGCTGGATCGGGTGATCAGCTTGCGTACCGGGCTGCCGGTTAGCCTCGCATTGCTGCTGCAAGAAGCTGGCGCTTACGCCGGCTTGCCGCTTGAAGTGGTCGATTTTCCCGGGTATCCGTTATTACGCTTTGACTGGCAACAGCAAAGCTACTTTGTCGACCCGCTGAATGGCGAGCTGCTGGAGAACCGGCAGGTAGAAGAACGTTTTATCGACGTAACTGAGGATGCTCTGGATTTTTCCTGGGACATGATCGAGATTGCCGACCAAAAGTCAGTGCTGGTGCGTTATCTGACCGAGCTCAAGCACGCCTTTATTAATGATCTTGAGTTTGCCAATGCGCTGACAGTGGTGCATATGATCCTGACAATTCTGCCTGATGACCCGTACGAGATCCGGGATCGGGGTTATGTACTGGAAGAACTCGACTGTCAGCGCGCAGCGGTTGACGACTACCAGTATTTTGTCGAACAATGCCCGGATGATCCAAGTGCGCAGTTATTGCGCCTGCAATTAGAAACCTGGGCAACACCGCAGCATACCCTGCATTAGCAGTCGGCGGTGTCGTAACCATAATAATAAAAAATAAGGGGTCTTTGTGGAAACCACAGCTCTGATAACCAACGACGGTATTATTTTCGGTATTCTCACTGTTATTCTGGGCGCGATTTTTTATACTCAGCGCAGTGAGGCCACATTCTGGCAAAAGTTTTATAAATGGGTGCCGGCGCTGCTGCTGTGCTATTTCATACCCTCACTGCTCAATACCTTCAACATTGTCGACGGCACCACCACAGCAATTTATCCGCTGGTTATGAGCTATTTGTTGCCGGCCTGTCTGGTGTTGCTCACCCTGAGCCTGGACCTGAAATCAATTGTCCGTTTAGGCCCTAAACTGCTGATTCTGTTTCTTACCGGTACCGTGGGGATCGTCATCGGCGGACCGATTGCACTGTTGCTGGTGTCGGTGGTATTTCCTGAAATGTTAGGTGGCGCCGGACCTGATGCCGTCTGGCGGGGCATGACCACCATCGCGGGTAGCTGGATCGGCGGCGGCGCCAACCAGGCGGCGATGAAAGAAGTTTATGAAGTGGGTGGCAATATTTTCTCGGCGATGGTTACCGTCGATATTATCGTGGCGAATCTGTGGATGGCGGTGCTGCTGTACATGGCGGCCAATAATGAGCGGATCGATAAACGCACCGGCGCCAACACCAAGGCTATAGAAGATATCAAAGTGCTGATGGAGCACTATGAAAGCGAGCACCGGCGCGAGGCTAAACTGCCTGACCTGGTATTTATTATGGCGGTGGCCTTTGGTGTCACCGCTATCGCCCACTTTGGCTCAGACGTGCTGGCGCCATATATTGGCGCTAATATGCCAACGCTGGTGGACTTCAGCCTGGATAAGAAATTCTTCTGGCTGATAGTGATTGCCACGACGCTGGGTGTGGCCTTGTCATTCACTCCGGTGCGTAAGCTTGAAGGCGTGGGTGCGTCCAAGTTTGGTTCGCTGTTTGTCTATATTCTGGTGGCGACCATCGGCCTGCATATGGATGTCAGTAAGATTGTTGAAGTGCCTAAATACTTCTTAATTGGCGCTGTCTGGATGATCATTCACGCCAGCCTGATGCTGTTGGTCGCTAAGTTACTGAAAGCGCCGGTGTTTTACATGGCGGTGGGCAGTCAGGCCAACGTTGGCGGTGCCGCTTCGGCCCCAGTGGTGGCTTCGGCATTTCATCCGTCGCTGGCGCCGGTTGGGGTGTTGCTGGCGGTATTCGGTTATGCACTTGGCACCTATATGGCCTATATTTGTGGGCAGATTCTCCGCGTTGTGGCTGGTCAGTAGATGCCGGCCCTTAGCTTATAGCGAACAGACAGGGATTTGATGTGATTAATACGCAGATTATTAAAGTTGGTGATGTGCAGGTGGGCAACCAGCTGCCATTTGTTCTTTTCGGTGGCATGAATGTGCTGGAATCGCGCGATCTCGCTATGCGTATCGCCGAACACTATGTGGAAGTGACCAACAAACTGGGTATTCCTTACGTATTTAAAGCATCCTTTGATAAAGCTAACCGCTCATCAATCCATTCGTACCGTGGTCCTGGTCTGGATAAGGGGCTGGAGATATTTGCCGAAATTAAATCCACCTTTAACATCCCGGTTATTACCGATGTGCATGAGCCGCACCAGGCCGCGCCAGTCGCGGAAGTGGCGGACATCATTCAGTTGCCGGCGTTTCTGGCCCGGCAGACGGATCTGGTGGTTGCAATGGCCCAGACCGGGGCCGTTATCAATGTGAAAAAGCCGCAGTTTCTGGCGCCTCACGAAATGCGTCACATTCTGAAAAAATTCGGCGAGGCAGGAAACCGTCAGGTCATTCTCTGTGAACGGGGCAGCAGCTTTGGTTATAACAACCTGGTAGTCGATATGCTGGGTATGGATGAGATGAAGCAAATGGCGCCGGTCATGTTTGATGCCACCCATGCGTTACAGAAGCCGGGCGGCCGCGAAGATTCGGCCGGTGGCCGTCGCGCCCAGGCCACAGTGCTGGCTCGTTCGGGTATGGCGTTGGGTCTGGCTGGTTTATTCATTGAAGCCCATCCGGATCCGGATCACGCGAAATGTGATGGTCCCTGTGCCTTGCCGCTGGACAAGCTGGAACCTTATCTGCAGCAGATGCAGGCGCTGGATCAGCTGGTTAAATCATTTTCACCGCTTAACACGGAAGCCAGTTAATCCACACATCACTTGCGCAAGCCAGGCACATGCATTAGATTAAAACAGATGTTTTAAATGGATGTTCTAAACGGCTGAATCTATGGCAAAGCGCTTAACGACCAAAGAAAAAATCCTCAACGCTGCTGAAGCTTTGTTCGCTGAACAAGGCTTCGAGCAAACGTCATTGCGGCAAATCACCGCCGAAGCCGAAGTGAACCTGGCTTCGGTGAACTATCATTTCGGCTCGAAAAAGGCGCTGATTCAGGCGGTCATGGCCCGTTATCTGGAAGTATTCATGCCAGCCCTGGACCGCGAACTGGCAGCGCTGCAACAACAGCACCAAATCACTACGCTGGCAGTTTTTAATTGTTTTCGTGAGCCGTTGCGCGAGCTGTCAGCTGTGCGCAAGCATGGCCCCACCTTATTTCTGAGCTTGCTGGGTTTCGCTTATGCGGAAATCCAGGGGCATTTGCGCCGTTATACTATGGATAACTTTGGCGCTGTCATGCAACGGCTGATGGCCGTGCTGCATACCGCCAATCCGCAACTCAGTCCGGTCGATATGTTCTGGCGATTACATTTTGTGCTGGGTGCGACTGTTTTCGCCCAAGTATCGGGCCCGGCGTTACGGGAAATTGCAGCCGCGGATTTTGGCGAGCGGGTGCGTGCGGACCAGATTATCGATAAATTGATTCCGTTTTTGGCAGGCGGCATGAATGCATCCTAAACTAGGGTGACATGGCACGCCGCTGCTCCACGAAAAAAAGTAGGTGAATTATGGAAATCCTGATTCTTATTATTGTTCTTCTGGTGCTGCTGTTCGCGGTCGCTGAAATCCGCCGCAGCCTGATAAGCCGGCCGGTACTGGCGTTATTCAAGCGCGTATTACCACCGCTCTCAGATACTGAGCGTGAGGCGATGCAATCGGGTGATACCTGGTGGGACGCGGATCTGTTCAGTGGCCGCCCTGACTGGCATGAATTCCACAAAATAGCGGCGCCGACGTTCACCGATAAAGAACAAGCCTTTATTGATAACCAGCTGGAAACCCTGCTGGGCATGATCAATGACTTTAAAATTGTCCAGCAAGACCGCGATTTACCGCCTGAAATCTGGGACTTTCTGCGTACCGAAAAATTCTTCGCAATGACCATCAGCGAAGATTTTGGCGGGCTGGCTTTCTCGCCGGCGGCGAACTCACATATTGTGTCACGTATTGCCTCACGCTCAATTAGCGTAGCGGTTACGGTGATGGTGCCAAATTCACTGGGTCCGGGTGAGTTGTTAACCCACTATGGTACCGATGAACAGAAGAAATACTGGCTGCCACGGCTGGCCAATGGCACCGATATCCCCTGTTTTGCGCTGACCGGTACTGAAGCCGGCTCGGATGCCGGAGCCATTCCTGATACCGGTATTATCTGTAAAGGTGAGCACGAGGGTGAGGAAGTCACCGGTATCCGGCTGAACTGGGACAAGCGTTATATTACCCTGGCGCCGGTGGCAACGGTGCTCGGACTGGCATTTAAGCTTTATGATCCCGATGGCTTAATCGGCGATAAAGAAGACCTGGGTATTACCTGCGCCTTGATTCCGGTGAAGCATAAAGGGGTGAAAACCGGCGATCGCCACTTGCCGCTGGATCAGGCATTTATGAACGGCACCACCACTGGCAAGGATGTGTTTATTCCGCTGGACTGGATAATTGGTGGTCAGGACTACGCGGGCAAAGGCTGGCGTATGCTGATGGAGTCGTTATCTGCCGGTCGGGGTATTTCGTTACCGGCGCTGGCTACCGCGACCGGCCATGTCGCGCAGCGTATGACCGGCGCCTACGGTTACGTGCGGCAGCAGTTTGGCCTGCCAATCGGTAAGTTCGAAGGCGTACAGGCCGCCATGGGGACTATTGGCGGAACCAATTATATTCTTGAATCCATGCGGCGGCTGACCCTGACGGCTCTTTGTGAAGGCAAAAGCCCGTCGGTGATCACCGCTATGACCAAATACCATATGACTGAAATGGGTCGCACGGTGATGGATCGCGCCATGGATGTGCATGCTGGTAAGGGTATTCAGCTGGGGCCGAAAAATTATCTGGGTCACGGTTATATTGCCATGCCGATCTCAATTACCGTTGAGGGCGCAAACATTCTTACCCGCAGCCTGATTATCTTCGGGCAGGGCGCAATCCGTTGTCATCCCTATGTGCTAAAAGAAATGGAAGCGGCTAACAATCCGGATGAAGAAGCGGCACTGCGCGAATTTGACAGCTTGTTGATGAAACATCTGCGCTTTACCACGGCCAATGTATTCAGCAGCCTGTGGATGGGTCTGACCGGTGCTCGTTTTAATGGCAGCCCGGTTAGCGGCTTCACCGCGCGCTACTATCAGCAACTGACGCGGATGAGCCGGACCCTGGCGCTGGTCTCAGATTTTGCCATGTTGTCGCTGGGCGGTGACCTGAAGCGCAAAGAAATGCTGTCCGCGCGCTTAGGTGATGTGCTGAGTCATTTGTATATGGCCTCAGCGGTACTTAAACGCTATGAGGATGAAGGGCGGCAGAAGGGCGATATCGCTTTTGTCGAGTATGCGCTGGATTACCATCTGCATGCCATCGGCGAAGCTTTCCGCGGCTTTTACGCCAACTTCCCGAACCGGATCCTGGCCTGCGCATTGCGCCTGATATCCTTCCCCTGGGGGATACGTTTCAGCCCGCCGGCGGATCGCAGCTATCAGGATATTGCTGATTTGATGATGGAGCCGGGCGTGAACCGTGATCGGCATACCTTTCTCTGTTACTGGAAAGATGACAGTGACGATATGACCGGCCATATGGAACTGGCTTTCCAGGCCATGCATGAGCACGCTGAACTTTATAAACGCATTCGTAAAGCTATTAAACGGGGCGATATTGCCGAGGATCTGAATGGCGATAACCTGGTTAAAGCGGCGCGTAAAGCTGAGGTGATTAGTGCCGAGGAAGCGAAAGCGCTGAAAACCGCTGAGAAGCTCCGGGTCTCAGCTATCGGTGTGGATAGCTTCAAACCCGGCGCTCTGGAAAAAAACAAGTTCTTCTGAAGCGGCCGCAGCCGACGCGCTACACGCCAATAGGCTTGTAGCGTGTGCGGTGCGGTTCCATGGCTTGTTCGCCGTGGGTTTTCTTCATGTACTCTTCGTAATCGCTGTAATTCCCTTCATAGAAGTTCACTTTGCCACCGTCCCGGTAATCGAGGATGTGGGTTGCAATACGATCCAGGAACCAACGGTCATGCGATATCACCATAGCTGAACCCGGAAATTCGAGTAGAGCCTCTTCCAGGGCCCGCAGGGTTTCAACGTCCAGGTCGTTGGTTGGTTCATCAAGCAGCAACAGGTTGCCGCCGGCCTTCAGCAGCTTGGCCAGGTGTACCCGGTTGCGTTCACCGCCGGATAATTCGCCGATCCGTTTTTGCTGATCATTACCACGGAAGTTAAAGCGGCCAACATAAGCGCGGCTGTTCACTTCGAAATTGCCGATGCGGATAACGTCCTGGCCATCGGAAACTTCCTGCCAGATAGTATTCGTATCCACCATGTCATCGCGGAACTGGGCAACACTGGCAAGCTGTACGGTATCACCGAGTTCAATGGTACCGGCATCAGGTTGCTCTTCACCGGTAAGCATTCTGAACAGGGTCGATTTACCAGCACCGTTGGGTCCGATAATGCCGACGATAGCGCCTTTCGGCACGGTAAAGGTCAAATCATCAATCAGCATACGGCCTGAGTACGCCTTGACCAGGTTGTTGACCTCGACCACTTTTTCACCCAGGCGCGGGCCGGGTGGAATAAACAGCTCATTGGTTTCGTTACGCTTCTGATAATCGCTGTTCTGCAGTTCTTCGAAGCGGGCCATCCGCGCCTTGCTTTTCGCCTGACGCCCTTTCGGGTTGGTGCGTACCCATTCCAGCTCTTGCTTAATGCTGCGCTGGCGGCCACGCTCCTGCTTCTCTTCCTGCTCCAGCCGCTTATCTTTCTGCTCCAGCCAGGATGAATAGTTGCCCTGCCACGGAATGCCATAGCCGCGGTCCAGTTCCAGAATCCAGCCAGCCACATTGTCCAGGAAGTAGCGGTCGTGGGTAATGGCTACCACGGTACCGTCATAGTCATGCAGGAACTGTTCAAGCCAGGCCACGGATTCGGCATCAAGGTGGTTGGTCGGCTCATCGAGTAGCAGCATATCCGGGCGGCTTAACAGCAGTCGGCAGATGGCTACCCGGCGGCGTTCACCACCAGACAGTAATTTGATTTTGGCGTCCCATGGCGGCAGGCGCAGGGCATCCGCGGCGCGCTCCAGGGTATTATCCAGGTTATGGCCATCGCGTGCCTGCAACAGGGCTTCGAGTTCGCCCTGCTGTTTGGCCAGAGCGTCAAAGTCGGCATCTTCTTCGGCATAGGCGGCATATATGGCATCAAGCTTTGCCAGTGCATCTTTCACGTCGGCAACGGCTTCTTCAACCACTTCGCGGACGGATTTGTTTTCATCAAGCTGCGGTTCCTGTTCCAGGTAACCGATCTGAATGCCTGCCAGCGGCCGGGCCTCGCCGTCGATTTCTTTATCGACGCCCGCCATGATCCGCAATAAAGTCGATTTACCCGAACCGTTCAGGCCCAGCACACCGATTTTGGCGCCGGGATAAAACGACAGGGAAATATCCTTAAGGATGGTCTTTTTCGGCGGGACCACTTTGGAGACCCGTGACATGGAATAGATATATTGAGCCATAACTGCAAGCATTCCTTAGTGAGGCATAATTTCAGGCTGCTATTTTAACCCTGAAGTTGGCGCGAACCCAAGTATATTGGTAAACTACGCCGCATATATTTCCCTTTACTTGCTGTCACCCCCGGCAGCCGACGAAGGCAGGAGCCCTCATGTTAAAACGTGAAATGAATATCGCTGAGTATGATGCTGATCTGTGGCAGGCAATGACTGACGAAGCTCAGCGTCAGGAAGAACATATTGAACTGATCGCTTCCGAAAATTATACCAGCCCACGGGTACTGCAGGCGCAGGGTTCACAACTGACCAACAAATATGCTGAAGGTTATCCGCACAAGCGCTATTACGGCGGCTGTGAATTCGTTGATGTGGTAGAAGATCTGGCGATTGAGCGGGCGAAAAAACTATTTGGCGCCAAATATGCCAACGTGCAGCCCCATGCCGGCTCACAGGCGAATTCAGCGGTGTTCCTGGCATTATTGAGTGCCGGCGATACGGTACTGGGCATGAGCCTGGCCCACGGCGGGCATTTAACCCACGGCTCGTCGGTAAACTTCTCCGGTAAACTGTATAACGCGATTCAGTACGGTCTGGATGAAAGCACCGGTGAAATCGATTATGCCGAAGTTGCATCACTGGCACGCGAACATAAGCCAAAAATGATCGTGGCAGGGTTCTCTGCCTACTCAGGGATTGTTGACTGGGCGAAGTTCCGCGAGATCGCCGACGAAGTGGGTGCCTACCTGCTGGTGGATATGGCGCATGTAGCGGGATTAGTCGCCGCCGGTCTGTATCCGAATCCGGTTCCTTACGCCGATGTGGTCACCACCACCACGCATAAGACCCTGGCCGGCCCGCGCAGCGGTCTGATTTTGTCCGGCAGTGACGATGAAGCCCTGCATAAGAAACTCAACAGTGGCGTGTTTCCCGGCAGCCAGGGTGGCCCGCTGTGTCATGTGATCGCGGCTAAGGCGGTGGCGTTTAAAGAAGCCATGGAGCCAGAATTCAAAGCGTATCAGCAGCAGGTACTGGATAACGCCAATACCATGGTGCAGGTGATGCAGTCGCGCGGCTATAAGATTGTGTCCGGCGGCACCAAAAATCATTTATTCCTGGTGGACTTAATCGATAAAGATATTACCGGCAAAGACGCTGATGCGGCGCTGGGACGGGCTTATATTACCGTGAACAAAAACTCGGTGCCGAATGATCCGCGTTCGCCTTTTGTTACCTCGGGCCTGCGTCTGGGAACCCCGGCAATTACCCGTCGCGGTTTTAAGCAGGCCGAAGCCGAGCAGGTGGCTAACTGGATCTGTGATGTGCTTGATAATATCAACGATGAAAGTGTGATTGAGTCAGTGCGTGAACAAGTTAAGGCGCTGTGCAAGCGTTTTCCGGTTTATGCCTGATAATGAATGCCTGAAGCTGAAAGCCTAGAGAAGGATAACCCGTATGCATTGTCCGTTTTGTGAGATGCAAGATACCAAAGTGATCGATTCACGGCTTATTGCCGATGGATCATCGGTGCGGCGCCGGCGTGAATGTACCAATTGTAAAGAGCGATTCACTACTTTTGAGACCGCCGAACTGATTATGCCACGGGTGATTAAATCAGACGGCTCACGTGAGCCGTTTAACGAAGACAAATTACGCGCCGGATTACTGCGGGCGCTGGAAAAAAGGCCAGTGAGCCTGGAAGCCACGGAACAAGCAATTAATAACGTTAAGTCGTCACTGCGCGCCACCGGCGAGCGGGAAATTACCAGCCAGGTTATCGGCGCTCTGGTGATGGATAACCTGAAAGCCCTGGATAAAGTCGCTTATATTCGCTTTGCCTCGGTCTACCGCGCTTTTGATGACATCCGCGAGTTTGGCGAGGAGATAGCCCGCCTCAATGACTGATATGCATCACGTCTACATGCAGCAAGCGCTGGATTTAGCCGCTCAGGGGCAATTCAGTGTGGGCACGAACCCTATGGTCGGCTGCGTTATTGTGCGCGATGGCGACATCGTCGGGCGGGGCTGGCATGAGCGGCCCGGCGAGCCTCACGCCGAGGTCCATGCATTACGGGAGGCCGGCGCTGCCGCCGCAGGTGCGACTGTTTATGTGACGCTTGAACCCTGTAGCCACTTTGGTCGCACGCCACCCTGCGCCGATGCACTGATTAAGGCTCAGGTGGCCCGGGTTGTGATCGCTATGCAGGATCCGAATCCGTTAGTCGCTGGTGCTGGAATCAGCCGGTTGCTGGAAGCTGGCATTGCGGTCGAAGTGGGCGTGTTAGCCGCCCCGGCAGAATCACTTAATCGCGGCTTTATTTCACGTATGCGCCGGCGCCGGCCCTGGTTGCGGGTAAAACTGGCGGCGACTCTGGATGGCAGAACGGCCCTCGCTAATGGGGTCAGCCAGTGGATTACCGGCCCGGCAGCCCGTCGTGATGTGCATCGGTGGCGGGCGCAAAGTGGCGCTATTCTGAGTACGGCGCGTACCGTGCTTGCTGACAACGCTAAACTTACGGCGCGCCATGAAATGGCAGAACAGCAGCCGTTGCGGGTGATTATCGACAGCCGTCAGCAACTCACTCCGGCGCATCCATTTTTTCTGGAAACCGCGCCGGTATTGCTGGTTTACGCCGGCACCCGTGAAGATGCTGATGATTTGCACCAGTGGCCTGACCATGTCGAACGCTGCTGGCTGCCGGCACTGAACGGTCGGGTTGACCTGAACGCCCTGCTAGAAGAACTCGCCGTACGCGGTATAAACAACGTCTGGACCGAATGTGGCCCGGAGCTGGCCGGCGCGTTACTTGCGGTTGGGCTGGTAGATGAGCTTGTTATTTATATGGCACCCAAACTCTTCGGCAGCAGCGGCCGCAGCTTGCTGCAGCTGCCTGCTTTCGAGCAGATTGAACAGGTGCCGGAACTGATTATTAAAGACCTACGTCTGGTCGGCGAAGATATTCGTGTGACTGCCATTCCGCAAGTTGTAATAGGAGAGACTCAGTCGTGACAACACTCTGTAGCGCTGCCGAAATTATTGAAGATATCCGTCAGGGCAAAATGGTGATCCTGATGGATGACGAGGATCGCGAAAACGAGGGCGACTTAATTCTGGCCGCGGAATGCGTTACGCCGGCAGCAGTCAACTTTATGGCTCGTTACGGACGGGGCCTGATCTGCCTGACCCTTACCGAAGAGCGTTGCGCGCAGCTGCAACTGCCACTAATGGTTAATCAGAACCAGGCGCCTTATGCCACCAACTTTACGGTATCGATTGAAGCTGCTGAAGGGGTTACCACAGGTATTTCCGCCGCTGACCGGGCCCGTACGGTGCAGGCCGCTGTTGCTGCGAACGCGAAACCAAAAGATTTAGTTATGCCGGGACATATCTTCCCGCTCAAAGCGAAGCCGGGCGGGGTACTGAACCGCGCGGGGCATACCGAAGCGGGTTGCGATCTGGCACGCCTGGCTGGCTTTGAGCCGGCGGCGGTGATTGTTGAAATACTGAACGAAGATGGCACCATGGCGCGTCGTCCGGACCTGGAGAAATTTGCGGCAGAGCACGATCTCAAAATTGGCACCATCGCGGATTTGATTGAATACCGCTCGCTGAAAGAAAAGACCGTGCAGCGCAAGAATCACTGCCATTTACCCACCGCCCATGGTGAGTTTGAACTCATTACCTATCAGGACACCATAGATAAACAAGTGCATTACGCACTGGTCAAAGGTGATATCGATTCGCAGCAGCCGGTTAATGTGCGGGTGCATCTGCAGGATACCTTTAACGATCTCTTCGCTACGGACCGGGCCGCGAAGCGCAGCTGGCCGCTGGGCCATGCGATGGATTACATTGGCCAACATGGCGGGGTTATCGTGGTCATTGGCCGGCATCAGGATTCCGACGACATCCTGGAGCAGGTCGCCAGTTTTGCTAAAGAAGATCAGGGCGTACATAAGCCCAGTGCTGCCGCCTCAAATGCTTCACGCAATGTAGGTATCGGCTCGCAGATCCTGGCCGATCTGGGGGTGCATAAAATGCATCTGATGAGCTCGCCGAAACGCTATTCAGCGTTATCGGGCTTTGGACTGGAAGTGGTCGACTTTATCGAAGACGAGAAAAATCCTTAGTCAGCTTCTTTACCTGCTGCCACAGCTGTTCGTTAGCTGGGGCAGCGTAGCCCGCCTGCTGGCAACCTCTGGCAATAAAACCATTCAGATAGTCAATTTCGGTCGGTCGTTGATTGCGCACGTCACTCAGCATAGACGACCAGTTCGCTGCCGTTTTTTGTGCCACCTGCCGCGCCTGAGCAACAATCCCGGCGGCCGGTAACACCACCCCGCGCTGGGCTGCCAGCTGGCTGATTTCGGCGGCCAGTTGCTGCATCAGATCGGTCAGGGGTAAATTCAGTAGTTCGCCGTTGCGGCACTGGTGGATAACGGTTAACGGATTGATCAGGCAATTAACCGCAAGCTTGTGCCAGCGGCGCAGGACCATATCTGGTTCAGCAACTAACGGCGGCAACGCCGTTGCCAGTGTGCGTAACAAATCCGCGGGCAGCCCAGCGGCGCCACTGACAGCGGGGTTGGCCCAACCGAGCCAGCTTTCGCCCTGACCCGCATGCACCAATTCCTGCCCGTTATCGCCAACCTGGCGGAAAGCGCCATGGGTAGTAACCCAGTGCAGCGCCGCGGACGGGATAAGTGATGCTTCATCATCAAGCATACCGTTATAGCTGAGGATCAGTTCGCTGCCCGGGGCCAGCGGGCGGGCCCGGAGTTCGTTCAGCAAAGGTGCAACCTGATAGGCTTTAATGGCGGCGAAAACCCGGACGGGTTGCGCTGGCCAGCTGGTGTAAACAGGGAATTCATAGTTGTGTTGGTTGGCGTGAATCTGCAATTGTGGTGCAGCAGCGCTGTCAGCGCGGGCTTTCAGCTGAACCTGCTGCCCGGTTCGCTGCAGACCCACTGCCATCAGGCTACCTAGGGCGCCGCTACCTACCACCAACCAGGGTGTCATAACTGGCTCCGATGGTAACTGGTTTCAAGGCGCAATAGCTGATGACGCAACAGAAATAAAATCAGTAAGCTGGGTAGTACCATGAGTGCGGTCAGCACGAAGAACAGCTGCCAGTCACCGTCCAGCCAATCAACGACCATGCCGCTGTACGACGATAATAAGGTGCGGCCGAGATTGCCCAGTGATGCCAGCAAGGCATACTGGGTGGCGGTAAAGGCCCGGTTGCAGAGCAGGCTGATGAAGGCGACAAAAGCGACCGTCGACCAGGCCCCGGTAAAGCCATCAATGAGCACCGCCGCCAGCAGTAAGTCGGTATCCGGGCCAACCCCGGCGATCCAGGCAAACATCAGGTTACTGCTGGCCATGGCAATGCCACCGATCATCAGGCCTTTAACTATCCCCAGCCGCAGGTTGACCATGCTGCCGAGCACGGCAAATACGATCGTCACCCACCAGGTAATTATTTTTGAATAGACCGCGATGTCGTCGTTGGTGAAGCCCACTTCTTTGTAGAAGACGATCGACATCCGCCCGAGAAAGGCTTCGCCAATTTTAAACAGAAAGATAAAGGCCAGCATGCCGGCGGCAAGCTGCCAGCCGTTGCGGCGGAAAAATTCAGTGACCGGCTCGACAACCGAGTTGTGCAACCAGTCTTTAACGCTGTGAAAGGTTCTTAGTTCCGGCGCATAGCGATGCGGCTCGCGCGCCAGTACCACCAGAAGTAATTGCAGGGCTATCACACCGGTTAACAGTAAATAGCCGTCCTGCCAGTCCCAACTGATGCCGTCCACCAGAAAAAATGGCAAGGCACCGAGGCCGGAGTAACCCGTCCACCAGCCGGCGGTCGCCATGGCCGCGCCGGCGGACTGTAACCGCGCTTCATGGGGGCCAAAACATTCGATTCGAAAGGCATCGATGGCGATATCCTGAGTAGCTGAAAATACCGCTATAATCAGCGCCAGTACGGCTACCAGAGTTAACTGACTGGTCACATCAATGCGGCTCAGGGCGGCGGTGGCCAGCAGCATGCCGGTCAGGCATAAAGCGATCCAGCTGCGCCGTTGTCCCAGGCACCGGTGTAACAGTGGAATGCGGAAGCGATCCACCAGTGGTGACCAGCTGAAGTTGACTGAATAGGCCACAAAGACGGCACCAAACAGACCGATGGCTGTGCGCGACAGGCCTTCTTCCTGTAACCAGGCCGATAACATCGAGCCAATGAGTACCCAGGGGAAACCGCTCATCACCCCAAAAGCAAAGATCAGCCAGACCCGGGGCTCGCGATAGACTTTAAAATCCTGGTACCAGGGACGCTCGCTCACGGCTTCGGCAACACTTCAATTCTGAGCAATACCGGCGGTTCAACCGGGACATCCTGCCAGCCGGTTGCTTCATGCCAGGGGGCTGATTCGACCTCAGCTATGGCATCCAGATTGCTCTGGCCCTCGACAACCCAGCCGAATACCGCATAACCCCAGCCTTTAGTGGATGGATCAAGTGACTCATTGTCGCCGCTGTTAAAAAAGAACTGGCGGGTGGCTGAGTGCGGATCAGATTCGCGCGCCATGGCGATGGTGCCATAGCTGTTTTTCAGGCCATTGCCCGATTCATTAGGGATCGGATTGAAGGTGGTGAGCGGCGTGAACTCGGCGTCATAGCCGCCACCCTGCACCACAAACCCCGGTACGATGCGGTGAAAAATCGTGCCGTTGTAGCTGCCGGCTTCGACATACTTTAAGAAGTTCTTTACCGTCAGCGGCGCCCGGTGGCGGTGCAGTTCCACCACGATGTCACCATGGCTGGTCACCATTTTTACCCGCGGGAACATATTGTCGGGTTGTATTTCTGCGGCTGCCGGTGGCAGGTAGCAGGCCATTGTGCTGACCAGGGTACTGACCAGGATAAAAAGCAGACCTGAGAAAATTTTCATAATAGATAACCTTTTCAAATACGGATTAGCGCTTCTTCACGCTTAAAATAACGAATTTAGGATTCGCGGCAATCTGCCGGACCGCGCCGAACAAATGCTTCAGTGGCTGATGATATGCCAGATGGCGGTTTGCAACTACCCGTAATTCGCCGCCCTGACGCAATACCCGCCGGGCATCGGTGAACATTTGTATAGCAATGTGAGACGTAACCGCGTGTTCCTGGTGAAAGGGCGGGTTACATAAAATTAAATCACTGCTCTGATCTGGTTGCTGGCTAAGGCAATCGTCGACCAGCGCCTGATAGTGACCGCTATCGGCGTCCAGGTTAGCCGCTATATTGGCGCGCGTTGAGGCGACCGCCAGAAACGACTCATCGACCCAGGTGATCGGACTGGCCGGAGAGACCCGGCCATAACCGATACCCAGCACGCCGTTCCCACAGCCTAAATCTATGACGTCGGCAGCGCCTGCCGGCGGTAAATGCTCAAGCAGAAAACGAGCGCCGATATCAAGCTGGTTACGGGCAAAAACGCCGGCGTGATGCAGCAGTTCGAATCCGAACTCCGGCACGGACCAGCGGCTGACAAAGTGTTCGCTGTCGATAGTAACGGATCGCGTACGGGCCTGTAATAATCGTGACTTCTTCTGGGCGAGCGATACCTCAGCCTGATCGCAGTAGCGCTGAAACAACTCACGCACCGCTGGCGTGAAGAGTTTGCTTTTGGCAGCGGCAACGATTGGCGTACCCGCTGGTAATGTCGCCGCGAGTTGAGCGAGCTGGAATTCAAGCAGACTCAGGCTTTTTGGTATTTTTAGCAGCACCAGGTCGGCGGTGGCTGGCAGTGGGTCGAGCGGGCCCAGGGCTTGCAGACGATCAGGTAGCTGGTTGAGGCTGAGGTTATGATGCCAGGCGCAATGGCTAACATAGGAGTCACTGACGCTATATACCTCGCGATCCGCTAAAGGCATCAGCAAGGCACCAAACTGATCATTGATGAGCAGCGGCCGTCTGATATCGGGATTGGCCACCAGATAATCATGGATCAGCTCATCGGCGGCATCCCAGGCTTGCAGGTTGCGGGGACTGCTGATTGGCAATCGCTGCAGGTAAAAACTGCCGGCAGCACTGTCAAAGCGTTGTTCGGGGGGAATTGCCGGGCGATTTTGGGTTACCATCGGATTACCATTAAGTTACGATTGGTCGGACATTTCTCTCTGAAACATTCGTGCTATGATAGCGAAAAAGTAACTGTGACTATAGGTTTTATAACGTGAAAATACATGCAGAAATAACAGGTTGGGGAAAGTGCCTGCCACCAGCGATAATGACCAACGACGATCTGGCAACTTTTCTGGACACCTCAGATGAGTGGATCCGTACCCGTACTGGTATTGAAGAGCGTCGCGTCAGTCACCTGGGAACCTCACATTTAGCCACAGTTGCTGCCCGTAATGCCCTGGCAGCTGCCGATCTGGATCCCAATGAACTGGATTTAATTCTGGTGGGTACCTGCACGCCTGACGAGATTATTCCGAACGTAGCATCGGCGGTGCAGCGTGATTTAGGCGCCAAGTATGCCGCGGCTTTTGACTTGAATGCGGCCTGCAGTAGTTTTTTATATGGCTTACATTATGCCACTCAGGCAATACGCACCGGCGCCCATAAGAAAGTGCTGGTGATTGGTGCTGAACGCCTGACCCGAATCCTCGACTGGACCCGCCGCGAAAGCGCGGTGTTGTTTGGTGACGGTGCCGGCGCTATGGTGCTGGAAGCCAGCACCGAAGAAACCGGCCTGCTGGCGTCCCATGTAACTTGTGATGCTGACGCACGGGATGTGCTGGCGCTGGAATTTGGTATGAGTTTCGACCGTTTCAATTTTGACGGCATCATGCCGTTCAATTTTGTCGGCCAGGAAATTTTTAAGCGCGCTGTTAAGGGTATGAATATTGCCATTGATAAAGTGTTTGCAGAAACCGGCCTGACCACCGATGACATTGATTCACTGATACCGCATCAGGCGAACAAGCGACTAATTGATTATCTGGCAAAACGCTGCAATGTGCCTGAATCAAAAACCGTTATTAATATCCAGAAGTACGGCAATACCTCGTCGGCGACCTTGCCGATTGCCTATGCAGAGGCGCTGGAGCAGGGCATCATCAAGCCGGGCGATACCATAGTATCCGCGGTATTTGGTGGCGGTCTGACTTGCGGCGCCGGCATTATTAAATGGGGACAGCGGGTTACGCCTAAACAGGATAACCAGATGCAGTTACCGGGCACCGATAAGTCGGCGCTGGATTTGATCCTGCCAATGCACCTGGCGACGAAAAAAGCGTGGGAGAGCAGAGGCAATGAGTGAGTACCGTAGCGAACATGTAAAAGCAGAAACTAAGAATGGCGTGGTATGGCTGACCCTGCTGCGCACTGACAAAAAGAACGCGCTGACCCAGGATATGTACCGTGCGCTGACGCATGAGCTGAAGCAGGCAGAGCGCGATAGTTCAGTGGCCGCAGTGGTACTGACTGGTAGCGGCGACAGCTTCACCGCAGGTAACGATTTGCAGGACTTTCTGCAAATCAAAGAGCTGGACAGTAGCGCGGCACCATTCGAGTTTCTGTACACCCTCAGCAGCCTGACTGTGCCGCTTATCGCCGGCGTAAATGGCTTGGCAATTGGTATCGGCACCACCATTTTGCTGCATTGTGATTTAGTTTACGCCAGCTCTGACGCGAAGTTTGCCCTGCCATTTGTTGATTTAGGCCTGGTTCCGGAAGCTGCTTCCAGCCTGCTACTGCCCGCTACCTGCGGCCATTTGCGAGCGGCTGAACTGTTGTTACTGGGCAATACCATTGATGCCGGTACTGCGCTGAGTTTTGGATTGCTGAATAAGGTTGTTGAGCCTGAACAATTACAGCAGCAACTGGAAGACAGCGCCGCGCTCTTAGCGAGTAAACCGGCGAAAGGTCTGCGCGCCACTAAAGCGCTGATGAAACTGCCCGCCGAACCGGTCGCTGACCGGATTGACCGCGAAGCAAAAATCTTTATCCGCGCATTGAGTTCCGATAGTGCGCGGGAAGCGATAAAAAGCCGGTTGCAGCGTAAAAAATAGCCAAATCCGCTGCCTTGGTTAATTTCCCCTCATTCAGTACCGGCTTGCCTTGCCAGCGTGCCGGTGATCATGGATAATGCGCGGCGTTATGGTGGCCTCATTGGTCCCCTCGCAACGTTAACTGATGAACCCGGTCAGGCCCGGAAGGGAGCAGCCGCAGTCAGGGATGCGTGTGCCGGGGTGTGGCTGGTGAGGCCGCCACCCATTTTTTTCCTCCTTCGTTATTCCTGTTATGAAGTGGTAGTATCCCATTTACCCTGAACGGTAAATGACCATACGGATATTACTCAATGCCTAAGAATCAAACTCCAGTTTATTACAGCGATTATCTGCGCCTGGACAAATTACTTGGTGCCCAGCAACCGCACAGTTCGCGTTATGGCGATGAAGCCCATGACGAGATGCTGTTTATTATTGTGCATCAGGTTTATGAACTCTGGTTTAAGCAGGTGCTGCACGAACTACGCTCCATCTATCGCGAATTTAACCAACCTAAGCTCGACGACAAGGCGCTCTATCTGGTCGCGCACCGGTTACGACGGATCCTGACCATTCAGGACCTGATGAATGACCAGGTGGGCGTTATTGAAACCATGACACCCCAGGAATTTCTTGAATTCCGCGATATTCTGGTGCCAGCCTCCGGATTTCAGAGTGTTCAGTTTAAAGAGATGGAAATCATTCTGGGGCTCACCCGCGGTAAACGCATCGCTTTTGATCAGCAGTCGTTTTTTAATAGGCTGAATGCTGAAGACCGGGCTTATCTGGAAGAGCTAGAACAGCAGCCTAGTCTGTTTGACCGGGTCGATGACTGGCTGGCGCGCATGCCATTTTTACAGTTTGAGGATTTCAGCTTCTGGGAGGTCTACCAGCAGGCCGTGCAAAAATCCCTCGATCAGGACGAAAAAATTATCCGGGAGAATGCGACGGACGACGAACAATTACAGGCTGAACTGCAGGGCCTGCAAGCAAACCGGGATAATTTTGCCGCACTTTTTGATAACGAACGTTATATTGAGTTACAAAAAGATGATCGGGTGCGGCTATCTCAGCGGGCTATGCTAAGCGCTCTATTTATTACCCAGTATCGGGAAGAACCAGCTTTTAACCTGGCCTGGCAGGTGATCACGTCACTGGCGGAAATGGATGAGAAGCTGACCATCTGGCGTTATAAGCACTCGATGATGGTACAGCGAATGCTGGGAACTAAAATCGGCACCGGTGGCTCGTCGGGCCATGATTACCTGCGACGGACCACCGAGCAGAACCGTGTATTTAAGGATTTTTTTGCAATGTCGACTTATCTGCTGCCGAAAAGTACCTTGCCTGACTTACCGGCATCGGTGCGGCAGGCACTTGGGTTCTATTTTCGCGACTGAGCGGCACCTTTGACTGGCGGTCGGCTGAACCAGCGAATGCCCTGATACAGGGCGTTCATCTGGTCGCCGATACGCTGTGCCAGCCATTGTTGCCGGCTAACTGAGCAGGGCTGCTGCAGCGCCATGAGATTACTCCGGATCTCACGCACATAACAGAGTGGGGTGACGGCATCGGCACGAAATAACTTGCTGTCAAACCAGTCACTGAATTCGTCTTCCTGAATGTTAAGCTGCTCAATTTGTTGCTGCATCTGCTGCAACTGCGCGAGCAGACGCTGTCTTAGCTGGTCGTCAAGCATTAGGGGTAAATCCATCTATCAAAGAGTGCTCACTTTAAGTTAGATCGGCGCAAATAGCGATGGTTGAAAAGATGAACTTTTAAGTACAGCAGCGGTCGAATTTAGTGAGCTATACTAATACCTAATGGTGAGTATTATAGACCGCCTGTTAAGATGCTGTAAACGAGATGGAACCCGCAGGAAAGCGCCGATTTAACTAAGATCTGTGGGTTGACAGTCTTGCCTCGCTCGTGGGAGTATTGAGCGATTATTACTTTACAAGTTTAGTTACTACTTGTGGGCTTACTTGTGAAAGTAATAGCTGCAAGTGTTGATTAAACTCTTTTCGTCACTCAAATAACTGGAAGCTTTCGGCATGGCGTCGTCAGTCAGAAGGTTAAGTCAAATTGGTTGGGAACTATGACCAAAGTAATCAATAAAAGCAAAGTCGCTATTGCCTTAGTCGGCATGTTTGCGATGGCCGGCAGCGCTACAGTTGCGGCACAAGATGTTTCCACGCTGCAAAGCGAAGAAGCAAAAATTCATGAATCAATGAAGCGCTCTCAGTCAAAGATCGACTCTTTGTTTGAGCAGAGTCAGGAATTGCTTTTTGAATACCGTTCTGTTGTAGACGAGTATGAGAACCTGAAAGTTTACAACGATCACGTTGCACGTTTAGTTGATGACCAAAATCAGACGCTGGCTTCATTACAGCGCCAAATCGACGGCATCGATGAAACCAAGCAGGGCGTTATTCCGCTGATGTATAAAATGATCGACTCGCTGGAAGAATTTGTGAAGCTGGATATTCCAATTCACAAAGAACGCCGCATGACTCGTGTTCAGCATCTGCGTGACCTGATGGAGCGTTCTGACGTAACTACCTCTGAGCAGTTCCGCCAGATCATCGAAGCCTATCAGGCAGAGATGGACTACGGTTCAGGTCTGATCGCCTATGAAGGAAAGCTTCAGCTTGAAGGCGAGGAAATCTCTGTTGACTTCTTCCATTTAGGCCGGGTAGCGCTGCTTGCGCAGTCACTGGATCTCAAAAATGGCTGGATTTACAACAAAGAAAATGACTCTTGGGAAGCGTTGAGCGACGTGTATCTGGGTTCGCTGACTAAAGCAATCCGGATGGCTCGTAAGCAAACGGCTCCTGACCTGATTGAACTGCCAATTTTTGCAGCGGAGCGTGCAGAATGAAACAACTAGTGAAATCCTTACTGGTCGCCTTAACAGTCACTCTGTCAGCTGGCGTTACCGCAGTAAATGCCCAAGAAGCCAAGTCACTGGATGAGTTACTTGAGCTGGTAAAACAAAATCGTGTGTCATCACAACAAATCAGTCAAGAACGTCTTCAGGAGTTCACCGCTGAGCGTGCTGACAAACAAGCTCTGCTAAACCGTGCTAAACAGCAACTGCGTGACGAAAAAGCCCGCGGTCAGCGTTTGCAGACTCAGTTTGCAGAAAATGAAATTGCCCTGGCTAACAAAGAACAGGAACTTGAGACCGCTAAAGGTACTCTGGGTGAAATGTTCGGTGTGGTCCGTGGCTCTGCAAGCGACGTTATCGGTCGTATCGCGACTTCAATCGTAAGCGCCCAGTATCCTGGCCGTGAAAAAGTGCTTGAGTCACTGGCTGAAGCGCAGGAACTGCCAACTATCGCAGAACTTGAAGAGCTATGGTTTGCGCTGCTGACTGAAATGAAAGAGTCAGGCAGAACCGTCACCTTCAATACTGACGTAGTATTACTGGACGGTAGCACGGAAAACCGTGATGTAACCCGTATCGGTGTATTCAACCTGATTTCTGGTGGCATGTACTTTACCTATAATGACCAGGCGAATGAAATCCAGCCGTTGGGTCGTCAGCCAGCAGGTTTTATAACTGGCTCGGTTGAAGATTACCTGGCACTGGATAGTGGTTACACCGGTCTTTATGTTGACCCGGCACGTGGCCAAATCCTGAGCCTGGCTACCCAGAAAGCAACTCTGGAAGAGCGTTATCACCAAGGTGGTACAGTTGGTTATGTTATTACTGTAGTGCTGTTGGTTGGCTTACTGATTGCGATATACAAGTTCATCACTCTGGGTCTGGAAAGTGCGAAAATGCGCTCACAGCTTAGGAACACCGACAAGCCTTCTTCTGGTAATGCCTTGGGTCGTATCCTGAAGGTATACCATGAGAATAAAGGCTCTGATGTCGAAAACCTTGAGCTGAAGCTTGATGAAGCCATTCTGCGCGAAACACCGCGTATCGACAGTGGCGTTAACATCATCAAGATTCTGGCAGCAATTGCACCTCTGTTAGGTCTCTTGGGTACGGTTGTCGGTATGATTGGTACCTTCCAGTCTATTACACTGTTTGGTACAGGTGATCCGAAAATCATGGCAGGTGACATCTCAATGGCGCTGGTAACGACCGCATTAGGTCTGATTGCAGCACTGCCACTGATTTTGATCCACGCGATTGTAGCTGGCCGTGCTAAAGGCATCGTTCAGGTACTTGACCAGCAAGCCGCTGGTATCGTAGCCGCTCACGCGGAGCCAAAGGAGTAATCCTATGATTTACCTGATAGAACTCTGGGAATCTATCAGGGATTTTCTGAGTACCGGTGGCGACGTCTTGTACGTCGTCATGGGAGCGCTCTTTCTCATGTGGGTACTCATGGTAGAGCGCTATTGGTTCCTGACCGGTGTGTTTCCAAAACTCAAGAAGAACATCATTGAGAATTGGGAAAAACGGCAGGACACCACCTCCTGGTATGCTCATAAGATCCGTGATGCATGGATTTCCGAAGCTGATAACAAGCTAAATGCGCGTATTTTGTTGATTAAAACCTGTGTTGCCATTTGTCCGTTAATCGGCCTTCTGGGTACTGTAACCGGTATGATTGCGGTATTCGAAGTGATGGCAGTACAAGGAACGGGTAACCCACGTCTGATGGCGTCAGGTATCTCGATGGCAACAATCCCGACTATGGCAGGGATGGTTGCAGCATTGTCCGGTATGTTTTTTGCCACGCGCCTGGAAGCGCGGGTAAAACGGGCGAAGCATAAGTTAATCGACAGTTTGCCACATCATTAAGAGAGAAGAATTATGGCACGTAACCGTTTTCGTGAAGAGGAAGATGCAGCGATCGATATGACGCCGATGCTCGACATCGTGTTTATCATGTTGATCTTCTTCATCGTAACGACCTCTTTCGTTAAAGAAGCTGGTATTGACGTGAACAAGCCAGAAGCGAGTCAGGCGCAGAAGAAACCTTCGGCCAACATCTTTATCGCTATTCGTGCGAATGGCGAAGTATGGATGGACAAGCGTATGGTCGCTGTTGAGCGTGTTGGCGCTAACATTGAGCGTCTGCTGGCAGAGCAGCCAACTGATATGGTTGTGATTCAGGCGGACAAAGAAGCCAAACATGGTGTTGTCGTTAAAGTCATGGATCAAATCAAGGAAGCGGGTAATCTCACGATATCCATAGCCGCAGAGGACGATTAATATGGTGCGCTTTATAGTATCAATACTATTAGGTGCGGCTGCCACGTTCCTGTTGTTCGCTTTTATGGCATTTCTGATTAGTGGAGGCGAAGGACGGAACGAGCCGCCTCCACCAACAGCTGCCATCGAAATTGTGAGCCAGCCGGCGGATGAGGATACCGACGTACGTCGTCGTACTCCACCACCGCCGCCACCACCGCAGCAGCCGCCGCAAACGCCGCCAAATGAGCCAGATACATCTGATGATGCTGGTATGAATTTGGATCTGGGCTTTGAGGTCGATGTGGGTGGAACGGACACTGGCTTTTCGACTGATGGTGTCGCAACTGATGGTGAAGCAACGCCGATTGTTCGTATTAATCCGCGTTATCCGCCAGCCGCACAGCGGGATGGTATCAATGGTTGGGTGGATCTCCGCTTTACCATTGACGAAACCGGTGGTGTGACTGACGTCGAAGTGATTAACTCAGAACCACGTCGGGTATTCGATCAGGAAGCTCGTCGGGCGCTGTACCGTTGGAAGTATAAGCCGAAGATCGTTGACGGGAAGCCAGTACGGCAACCCGGCCAGACGGTTCGACTCGAATTCAATCTGGACGAGGGCTAATTAACGATGATACACAAACAACTCACCGTCCTATTTAGTGCGAGTATATTGTGTGCTGTGCTGGCAGTCGCTTCCGCGCCTGCCATTGCACAGAACATCAATTATGACTTGCCCTCGGCGGAGACGATTCAGGAACGTAAAGATACGCGCCAGAATAAGGCTGTATCTGACCGTGTCGGTCGCCGGATTATGGGTGCTTTCGAGCTCTATAGCGAACAGGAAGACGTGCAGGGCGCTATCGCTGAACTGGAACAAGCATCCCCACGGGATCCCTTTGATATTGCCTATGTTAATCGCTTTTTGGGGAACCTCTATGCAGCCAACGATAAGTTGGAGAAGGCTTTAGAGCTGACTAAAGGCGCTGCTGACGCAGATGTCCTTGGTTTTACTGACCATGAAGCAGCACTTAAGTTGACTGCCGACCTGAGTCTGCAGCTCGAGAAGTACTCGCAGGCTATCCAGTACTACGGGAAGTGGTTACAGTTTACCGGTGAATATAACCCTGATGTTTTCCTTCGTATTGCTAACGCTTATTACGAAATGAAGCAGTTTGATAAGGTTATTAAACCGGCAGACATGGCGATCCAGTACTATCAGGAACCCAACAAAAACCCTTACATACTGAAAATCGCATCGTACTACGAACGGAAGATGTATGAAGACGCAATTGATGTTCTTGAAAACGGCCTGAATGTACTCCCAGGTGAAAAAGTCTGGTGGAATCAGCTGGGCATGATGTACATGCTCGAAGAGAAAGTAGAAAAAGCGCTACAGACTCTTGAGATTGCTTATCTGGCGGGTTACTTCGATAAGGAAAGCCAATACCGTTCGTTGGTTCAGTTGTATAACAACAACGAAATTCCGTATAAATCTGCATCGCTGATGGAAAAGCATCTGGCGAGTGGCGATATTAAGAAGACGGCCCGTAATTATCAGAGTGCAGCCAATAACTATGAAGCCGCGAGGGAATATGATCTTGCTGCGGAAATGTATGGCAAAGCTGCTGAACTGGAAGAAGACCGTGAGGGTAAAGCCAGCCAGTATCGTCGCCAGGGTACAGCTTATCTGCGCGCGGAGAATTACAGCCGGGCGTCTCAGGCGTACCTGAAAGCGATCGAGCTGGGTTATGACGACCCGGGTCCGGTGTATATGTCACTGGCCGAATCGTATTTCTACGCGAATAACTTCAGTCAGGCACTGACGTATATTCAGGAAGCGCAGAAGTATGAAGAGCAACGCCGTAACGCCCGTAGCTGGGAGCAATATATCCGGCAAAAAGCGAAAAATCGTGGTGTAAGTCTGTAAGATTATTTGCAGCGTTCATTGCAAAGTTAATGAAAAGCCCCGCTAAAATCGCGGGGTTTTTTTTAAGTTTTGAGTCGAATGAACTATGCTTAGGCTTGTTAGTCGAAGTATTAATACATCATCTCCGGAGGTTATTATGAATAACGTTAAAAAATCTGTATCTATTGCAGTTGGTGCCATGATGGCAAGTGCCGCTGGTGTTAGCGCGGCAACCGCTAGCCCGTTTTCCTATTCAGAATTAGCAAGTGGCTACCAGCAACAAAGCCATCAGCAGGCTCCTGATAAGCACAAGGAAGGCAAATGTGGTGAAGACCGCAAAGAAGAAATGAAAGACAAGGAAAAGCACAAGGAAGGTAAGTGCGGTGAAGGCAAGTGCGGTGAAGATCGTAAAGACGATATGAAAGATAAAGCCGAAGAGAAGAAAGACAAAGCCGAAGAAGGGAAGTGCGGCGAAGGTAAATGCGGCGAAGGCAAGTGCGGCGCAGCGTAGGTATTGGCTTACGGCGGGAGTTTCTGGCGGATGTATTGCAGGAAACTCCCGCCGTTGGTTTTTGGGAGGTCGCTCCTGAAAACTGGATACCACGAGGAAACGAAGCCAGTCGTGAATTAGCGGAGATCAGGGAACGTTACCCGCTAACCACCCATGGACTGTCATTATCCATAGGCAGCCCGGATCCGTTGGATGAACCTTTCATCCTGGCGATCAAAGACTTTTTAGACCGCTATCAGATTGATCTTTATAGCGAACATCTCAGTTATTGTTCCGCACAGGGGCACCTCTACGATCTGTTACCTATACCTTTCACTGACGAAGCTGCTGACTATGTGGCGGGACGCGTGCGGCGGGTACAGGAATTACTGGAACGCCCCCTGATTCTGGAAAACGTTTCCTATTATGCTGCGCCAGGTCAGGAAATACGCGAGCTGGACTTTGTCCGGCAGGTACTGGAACAAGCGGATTGTAAGCTCTTGCTTGACGTCAACAATGTGTATGTGAACAGCGTAAACCACAGCTACGATCCTTACGAATTTATCAGACAGTTGCCATCTGAGCGCATCGCTTATGGCCATATTGCCGGCCACTTCGATGAGGCTCCGGATCTGTTAATTGATACCCACGGTTCTGATGTGAAGCCGGAGGTCTGGAAGTTGCTGGAATATGCCTATCAGCAACACGGTGTATTCCCGACTTTGCTGGAACGCGACTTTAACATTCCCCCATTAGCGGAATTACGTAATCAGGCCAACAAGATCAGCGCTTTACAGGACGCCGCCGATGGCTGACTACCAGCAAACACAACAAGGTTTTGTCGACTGGTTGCGGGATCCGGATAACGCACCGATACCTGGTTCCATTGAGATGCGCCGGCTGCAGGTTTACCGCCGGCTGATCGCCAACAATGTGAATACCTTTCTGCGGGGCGGTTTCCCGGTCTTGCGCGAGGTTTTGAGCAAAGAGGCGTGGCAGCAGCTGGCCGACCGGTTCATTCGGGAGCACACGGCCGCATCACCCTATTTTTCGGAAATTGGTAAAGAGTTTGTCGAGTTTCTTGCCGGGCAGGAGGTGCTGCCTGAGTCGGTGCCGGCGTACACTTATGAGCTGGCTGCCTACGAGCGGATGGAAGTCGAAGCGATGTTTGCTGTCATCCCTGATGAATTACAGCAACTGAGTGCAGCTGACACCGAGGCCAGGGGCGGCGATGCGCGCTGGTATCTTAACCCCAGTGCGCAATTTGGTAGCTTCACCTTTCCGGTCGCCTGGATTAGTGCGCAGAACGCCGATCCGGATTCCTCTGCTGAGGGCTATTTCCTGCTGGTGTTCAGACCGCTGAAGAGCAGTGAAGATAAGGCGTCTGCCCGTATCCGCTTTTTGCAACTGAACCCGGTTACCGCGGTACTGGTGGACTGTTTACGCCAAAGCCCATCTGGCTTGACGCGAGACGAATTGACCGAGCAGCTGATCCAGTTATTGCCGCAGCTCGATGACTCAGTAGTGCGTACCGGGGTAGCACAAATTCTTCCTGATTTTGCCGAACGAGGCGTGTTGTTAGCGGGACGTTAATCAAGTATGATCCGCACCGCAAAAATTTTATAGCTACTGAGGTTGTTTGCTATGGCACATGATGAGAATTTCCGCGACCCTTCGAACGCAGCTTTAGGCTTATTAGCGGTACTGGTGGTCGTTGCGATCCCTTTGCTGCCGGCGGTGCTGGCGTGGATTCAGTTTTTCTCGAGTTAAACCACGAATTATCTATCGAAAGGGTTGAGTATGTCATTATCACTATTGCTGGTTGAAGATAAGCCAGCGACAAGGAACACCCTGTTGCAGGCGTTAGCCGATAGCCCTTTTACAGTTACTTGCGCGACTGACGGTTTGGATGGTTTAAGTCAGGCCAAGAGCAATGTCTACGATGTGGTATTGCTGGATCATAAAATGCCGCTGATGGATGGCCTGGCGTTGTTGCGCAATCTGCGTGAGCTTCCGGATTACCGTGAAACCCCGCTGATACTGATGACGACGCAGGAATTACAGCAAGTAGAAGCGGCCGCGGCGAAAGCTGGCGCTGATTTATGCCTGGCCAAGCCGATTGATAATAAGCGCCTGCTTGGGCTGCTGAAGGATCTCGGTCGTTCCATGCTACCGCCTGAATGCCGCACTGCCTGACGGTTTATGGACTGTACGCTTTGGCTGTTTTAGGGTAACGTAGCAGCATTAACAGCAAAGGATATTGGCATGAGTTATCAGGTTCTGGCACGTAAATGGCGTCCGCGCAACTTCACCGAAGTTGTCGGGCAACAGCATGTGCTTAAGCCTCTGATTAATGCGCTTAACTCCGGTCGTTTACACCATGCCTGGTTACTTACAGGTACCCGGGGAGTGGGCAAAACAACGATTGCCCGTATTCTGGCAAAGAGCCTCAATTGTGAAGCCGGCATTACTGCTTCGCCCTGTGGCGAATGTGGCGCTTGTACCGCAATAGATCAGGGACGTTTTGTCGATCTGCTGGAAATTGACGCCGCCTCACGCACCAAGGTGGAAGACACCCGCGAACTGCTGGATAACGTTCAGTACCGGCCAACCCAGGGCCGCTTTAAGGTCTATCTGATTGACGAAGTCCATATGTTGTCGCGGCATAGTTTTAATGCTTTGCTGAAGACCCTTGAAGAGCCGCCTGAACATGTCAAATTTCTGCTGGCGACAACCGATCCGCAAAAACTTCCCATCACGGTTTTATCCCGCTGTTTACAGTTTAATCTGAAGGCGCTGTCGCGCACGGAAATTGCCGGCCATCTGCAACAGGTATTGCAGAGCGAAAACATTGCTGCGGACGACCAGGCTTTACAGCTGCTGGCCCGGGCGGCTCAGGGCAGCCTTCGTGATGCGCTGAGTCTGACTGACCAGGCAATTGCGCAAGGCGATCACGCCGTGACTGTGGCCGGCGTACAACAAATGCTGGGTAGTGTGCCGGGCTACGAACTGGTTGCGCTGCTACAGCAGATCCTGACGGGTGAGGGTGAAGCCTTATTACAGACTCTGGATAAGGTAGCGGGGCAGGTCCCTGACCTTGCCAGCCTGCTATCAGAGCTGCAAAACTTACTTCACCAGATTGCTCTGTACCAGGCGGTTCCGGCAGTAGCCGACACCTTAGGTTTAAGTGACGCCGAGCAACGGCTGGCACAGCAGCTGCCAGCGGAACTGATTCACGTATTTTACGATATCCTGGTGCAAGGCCGCCGGGATTTGAATTTTGCGTCGGACACCCGCAGCGGGGTAGAGATTACTCTGTTACGGATGATGACTTTCCGGCCAGAATATCTGGAACTGATTGAAACTGAAGCGGCTACGGTTACTCAGGTTCGCGACGAACAGCAAGGTGTGCCTGACGTTGAAGCCGAGGTCATGCCCGAAGCCGAACCTGAATCTGAACCTGAACCTGAATCTGAATCCAAGCCCGAACCTGTCGCCGAACAGCCGGCTGCAGAACAGCCACAACCGACCAAATCTGCGGGCAGCAACGCTGATATTGAAGCCTTGATTGCAACGCGGGATGCCCTGCAGCAAAAAAAAAATCCTGAAGCCCCGGTAACCGCACTGTCAGCAGCACCAGAACCAGAACGAGAGCCGGAGCCAGCACCTGAAACGGAACCTGAACCTGAGCCCGAATCACATTTCGAGCTGGCTGAACCGGTAGCCGAAGAAAAGCCTGATGTTGCGCCGGCACCTGGCGTTGAAAAAGGTGTCCGCACCGCAGCTGAAGTGGATTCCTGGGCAGCAATTATTGATAATAGCGAACTGCACGGTCTGGCGCGGCAACTGGCACGTAACAGCGTATTGCGTAAAGTTGATGGCGATTACCAGCTTTGTCTGCGCTCCGACTGGGCCCACTTGCTGAACGACAGCGCGGTTGAAGTGATAACCGGCGTATTGCAGGATAACCTGGCAATGAAGCTGACCGGGGTGGTGGTTGAGAACGCTGATCAGCCGACCCCAACCGAAATACAATTACAGATTGATGCGCAGCGGCTACAACAGGCTCATGCCGAATTGGCGGCTGATCCGTTAACCCGGGCGCTGGCGGATACTTTTGGCGCGGTGTTAATTGAAGACAGCGTAAAGCCAAATTAAGTGAAAGATTAACTACAAGTCAGACAGATAAGAGGTTGTTATGTTTAAAGGTGGTGGAATGGGCGCAATGATGAAACAGGCCCAGCAAATGCAAGACCGGATGCAGAAAGTGCAGCAGGAAATCGCCGGTATGGAAGTGGTCGGCGAAGCGGGTGCCGGCATGGTGAAAGTAACTATGCTGGGCAACCATAATGTGCGTCGGGTCCAGATTGATCCAAGCCTGATGGCTGATGACGATCAGGAAATGCTTGAAGATCTGATTGCGGCCGCGGTTAATGACGCGGTGCGGCGGGTTGAGCAAACCAGCAAAGACAAGATGGCAGAAGTTACCGGCGGCATGAACCTGCCACCGGGCTTTAAAATGCCGTTCTGATTAAGGTTTAACGATGCGACTGAGTCCGGCGATTACAGAACTTATCCAGGCGTTGCGGTTATTGCCGGGGGTAGGCCCTAAGTCTGCCCAGCGTATGGCTTTTCAGATTCTGGAGAGGCAGCGCGAAGGCGGCTTACGCCTGGCTGCAGCCTTAACCGAGGCCGTCGAAAAAGTCGGTCACTGCGAGGTTTGCCGCACCCTGACCGAAGACGCCGTCTGTGGTATCTGCGCCCAGCCCAAGCGGCGGGACAGCGGCTTGCTATGCATCGTTGAAACGCCGGCAGATGTGCTGGCGATTGAACAAACCGGATACTATCAGGGCTGTTATTTCGTATTGATGGGACACTTGTCACCACTGGACGGGATTGGTCCTGATGATATTGGCCTGGATATTCTGGCCAAACGGCTCCGCGAGGAGCCCGTGCAGGAAGTTATTCTCGCCACCAATCCGACCGTAGAAGGCGAAGCAACCGCCCATTTTATTGCGGATCTAGCTCACCGTCAGCGGATTGCGACCTCCCGGATAGCGCATGGGGTGCCGGTAGGGGGCGAACTGGAATACGTGGATCAGGCCACTTTAGGCCATGCTTTCAGCGGCCGTAAAGTTATTGATATGAATTAGTCGGTCAGGTGCTTGAATTCTCAGGCGCCGTCCCCATCTCTTTAAGCAGTATTTACCATCAATAGTGCAGGAGAGACCACTATGGCGGAAGCCCGTCAATCGGAAACCCACGGTTTTCAGACCGAAGTGAAGCAACTGCTTCACCTGATGATTCATTCCCTTTATTCCAATAAAGAAATATTTCTTCGGGAACTCGTTTCCAACGCATCGGATGCAGCTGACAAATTGCGCTTTCAGGCGCTTAGTGATGGCAGCCTGCTGGCTGACGATGCCGAACTTTATGTGCGCGTTAGTGCGGATAAAGAAGCCGGTACCATTACCATCAGTGATAATGGCATTGGCATGACCCGGGACGAGGTGATGAGTAACTTAGGTACCATCGCCAAATCGGGTACGGCAGATTTCTTTAGCAAGTTATCCGGCGATCAGGCCAGAGACAGCCGGCTGATTGGTCAGTTCGGTGTCGGTTTTTATTCTGCCTTTATCGTCGCTGAATCGGTGACGGTTCGTACCCGTGCTGCGGGTGCTGCTGCCGATGAAGCTATCGAGTGGAGCTCACGCGGAGAAGGTGAATTCGATCTACGCCAGATCGATAAAGCAAAACGCGGTACCGATGTTATTCTGCAAGTTCGCGACGACGCCGAAGAGTACCTTGATGAATGGCGCCTGAAGAGCATTGTCACCAAGTATTCAGACCATCTGAATATTCCGGTACAAATGCCGAAGCGCGATGACGACGGTAAAGCTGACGGTTGGGAAGCAGTGAACTCCGGCCAGGCGCTGTGGACCCGGGAAAAGTCAGAAATTTCTGATGAAGAATATAAAGAGTTCTATAAGACCATCGCCCACGACTTTGAGGATCCGCTGCTGTGGAGCCACAACAAGGTTGAAGGCACGTCGGAATATACCAGCTTATTGTATATCCCGAAGCGGGCGCCGTGGGATTTATGGAACCGTGAACAGCAAAATGGTATCAAGCTTTATGTGAAGCGCGTCTTTATCATGGATGACGCCACGCAGCTGATGCCGACTTATTTACGCTTTGTGCGTGGCCTGATGGACTCCAGTGACCTACCGCTCAACGTGTCGCGTGAAATTCTGCAGGATAATAAGATCACCCGTTCTATGCGCAATGGCAGCACCAAGAAAGTGCTGAGCATGCTGAGTAAACTGGCGAAAGATGAGCCGGAAACCTATCAGCAGTTCTGGAACACCTTTGGCACCGTGCTCAAAGAAGGGCCAGCTGAAGATCAGGCAAATCAGGAAAAGATTGCCAGCCTGCTGCGTTTTGCTTCAACGCACATGGATACCAGCGAGGCATCAACCAGCCTGGATGAATACCTTGAGCGTATGCCCGAACAACAGCAAAGCATCTATTACATTGTCGCTGACAGCTATGAAGCCGCGCGCGACAACCCGGCGCTGGAAATTTTCCGCAAGAAAGGCATCGAAGTATTGCTGCTCTCGGAGCGTATAGACGAATGGTTGATGAGCCATCTGAGCACATACAAAGAGAAAGCATTCCAGTCGGTCACCCGCGGTGATCTGGATCTGGGTGAGCTGGAAGATGAGGACAGCAAACAGCAACAGGAAGCTGCTGAAAAAGCCTTTGAAGACTCAGCGAAGCGTTTCGAAAAAGCGCTTGGCGACAAGGTTAAAAGCGTACGGGTAACGCACCGGCTGACCAGTTCCCCGGCTTGTATCGTAACGGATGAAAACGATATGAGTACACAGATGGCAAAACTGATGGAAGCTGCTGGCCAGAAGGTTCCGGAAACCAAGTATATCTTTGAGGTGAATCCGGAGCATACACTGGTACAACGTGTAGTGGCACTTGATGATGAGCAGCGTTTCAGTGAATGGGCGCAACTGTTACTGGATCAGGCGACCCTTGCTGAACGCGGCAACCTGAAAGACCCGGCGCAGTTTGTGACCCGGCTTAACCGGTTGATGCTGGAGCTGACTGACGCCTGATCCTGGCGCCTGTTTTAGCACTGCCCGGACTTGTAAACCCTGCCGCTGCAAGGTAAAGTTCGGGCTTACTCCAAGCGATCAAACTATACAAGCAAACAAAGAGGTTGTTCATGCGCATTATCCTGCTGGGCGCTCCGGGCGCAGGGAAAGGTACACAGGCGCAGTTCCTGATGAAAACCTTTGGGATTCCACAAATCTCAACAGGTGATATGTTACGGGCTGCGATTAAAGCCGGAACTGAATTAGGCAAAAAAGCTAAGGCAGTTATGGACGCCGGTAAGCTGGTATCAGACGATATTATGATTGGTCTGGTAAAAGAGCGGGTCGCTGAACCCGACTGCCAGAACGGTTATTTGCTGGACGGTTTCCCCCGTACTATTCCGCAGGCTGATGCGATGCATGAAGCGGGTATTGAAGTCGATTATGTACTCGAATTCGCCGTACCTGATGATGTGATTGTAAAGCGTATGGCGGGCCGCCGGGTGCACCCGGGTTCTGGTCGCGTCTATCATGTGGATCACAACCCGCCAAAGCAGCAAGGCAAAGATGATCTGACCGGCGAAGAGCTGATTGTCCGGGAAGATGATAAAGAAGAAACCGTACGTAAGCGGTTGGCAATTTATCATGAACAAACCGAGCCATTAGTCGCGTATTATCGTAAACTAGCAGAGCAAGGTAAAACGGTCTTTCATCGCCTTGATGGAACCCGTGATGTAGAATCAATCAGTGCCGAGCTTGGCGAGCTGTTAAGCTGACACCGGCCGTACTATATTCTTCAAAAACCCACCTTGTGTGGGTTTTTTTATAACTATAAGTCAGAGGTGCGTTCATGGAACTCATGTTAACTACAAGTCTGCTCTATGCTGGTTTACTGACCTTACTCTATATTGGCCTGTCTGCCGCGATTATCCGGCTGCGCTGGCGTGACCGGGTAGGTTTAGGGACTGGTGAATCTCAGGATCTGAAGGTCGCTGTACGCGCCCACGGTAATTTTTCTGAGTACGTGCCACTGGCGCTGTTATTACTGGTGCTGATGGAGCTGACCGGCGCTGATATGTGGCTGCTGCATGCTTTAGGCGGCTTACTCTTTGTTGCCCGCATTTGTCACGTTATTGGTCTGCGGATGAGTATCGGCCCGTCGTGGGGCCGCACGATTGGTGTGCTTGGCACCTTTATCGTGCTGCTGGTTCAGGCCGGCTATATGTTGGGCTATGCGATCGGAAGCCAGCTATGACAGAGGTTGCAGGGAGCTATCGCACTGGAACCCCGGGCAAACCACCGGTTTTGCTGCTGCATAGCTCACAAAGTACCAGCGGTCAGTGGCGGGCGCTGCAGGCGGAACTCAGTGGTGCTTTTGACGTACTGGCAGTTGATTTGCTGGGTTACGGGAAAGCACCCGCGCCTGAGGTAGATAATCCCGATGCCTTTCGGCTTGCCGATGAAATACCCAGGGTTGTGGCTAGCGTGCGCGCGGCAGGGGTCGATCAGCCGCTACACCTGATTGGCCACTCTTACGGGGCTGCTCTGGCGTTAAAAATAGCCCGCGAGAGGTATCTGCCAGTGCGCAGCCTGGCTTTATTCGAACCGGTTGCCTTCCATGTACTGGACGCTGATGAGCCAGCGCGGCAGGAAATCGACAAAATCGCCGGGCAGATGCATCAGGCTGATGCTGAAGCGGCGACGCGTGCTTTCGTCGACTACTGGAACCAGCCCGGTTACTTTGACGCGCTGCCAGAGCGCATCCGGCAAGGTATGCTACGTCAGGCTGACAAAGTGACCATGGATTTTGCCGCCTTGATGGGCGAGCCCTGTAGCGCGGATGATTACCGCCAGATACAGGCCCCGGCCTTATTGCTGAGCGGCGCTTTCAGCCGGCACAGTGCGAAGGAAGTCGCGGCACGGCTCAAACAGGTGCTGCCGCAGGTTGAAACCGAAACCCTGGCCTGTGGCCACATGGGACCTGTGACCGCGCCGCAACTGGTTAATCCACACATTATCAGTTTTCTGCAACAGCATACGGAGACGAACCTTGACTGACAGCTATCAGCCGCCCGTTGCGGAGTTTCCGCTACTGCAGCAGAACCCGCAGTTGATCTATCTGGACAGTGCTGCCACCTGTCAGGTTCCGGCTGCGGTGCTGAATAGCTATCAGCATTATTTCACCACCAGTCATGCGAACGTGCACCGCGGCAGCCACCGGCTTGGCCGCACCGCCACCGACATGCTCGAACGGGCCCGGGGTATAGCTGCTGATTTTATCGGTGCGCAGCCCGCCGATGTAGCCTTCTCCCCGTCAACCACGGCCGCGCTGAATGGTCTGGCCCAGCAGTTACCCGTGAACTGGTGCGCCGGTGATGAAATTTTGCTGACCGATGCTGAGCATCATGCCAACATATTGCCGTGGCAACGCCTGGCGATGCAGCACCGGCTGGTGTTACGATTTATCCCGGTGGATCCGGTCAGTGGCCAGCTTGGTGAGTGGCAGCAACTGATTAATGAACGTACCCGGCTTATCAGTGTAACGCTGGCCAGTAATATTACCGGCGCTGTGTTCCCGGTGGCGGACCTCTCTGACGCGGCCCGCCAGCGCGAGATCCCGGTTATTGTGGATGCCGCGCAGGCGGTGGCGCATACCCGGCTTAACGTTGCGAAACTGGACTGTGACGCGCTGGTTTTCAGTGGCCATAAAGCCTACGGGCTGCCAGGCTGTGCGGTGCTTTATATGCACAGCCGGTTGTGGCGCCGCATGGAGCCTTTTGTGGTAGGTGGTGGGGTGGTTAGCCAGGTCAGTCGGCATGAGGCCGAACTGATCGATAGCATCCAGCGCTTTGAAGCGGGTACGCCAAATACCGGTGCTATCAGCGCAACGGCTACAGCCCTTGAGTGGTTGCAGGAGCAGCGGCAGCTCGGCGTTAGTGTCTATCTGCAGCAATTGCGGCAACAGTTACTCAGCGGCCTGCAACAACGGAGTTGGTTACAGGTGCTACCGGCGGGCGATGTACACACCCCTGTCGTCAGTTTTTACTGCCCCGACATTCATGCCTATGATTTAGCGGTGTGGCTGGATGAACACCAGATCGCGGTGCGAGCCGGGCATCATTGTGCGCAGTTGCTGCTGCAATCCTGGGATCTGACTGCGGTGGTGCGGATATCGCTGGCCGCTTACACAACCGAGAAACAGGTGCAGCAATTACTGCATCATCTTGATGAGGCCTGGCAGATGCTGGGTCCGACAGTGGAGTAAGCACTGATGCATGCCTGGGCTAACTGGTGGCCGGAGTCGATTAAGCTTGCCAAGCTGACTGGCCCTATCCTTATCGCACAACTGACGCATATGTTAATGAGTGTAGCCGACACCGTGATGGCCGGGCAGGTCGGCGCGGTGCACCTGGCGGCGGTATCGGTGGGGGCTAGTATCTGGATCCCTTCAACTTTGCTGATTTTTGGTTTAGCACTGGCGCTGGCACCGATCATTTCGCACTTTGATGGTGCCGGCAAACAGTCGCGCATGGCGAATATGGTGCAGCAGGGGCTTTATGCTTCGATCTTAGGCGGGCTTCTGTGTCTGGCTGTTATTCTGTGCGCACCCTATGTGCTGGGCGCCATGGACGTCGCCGATGATTTGCGCACCATTACCCTCGATTACCTGTTCTATTTGTCCTTTGGTATTCCCGCTTTTGTGCTTTATATGGTGTTGCGTAACTTCTGTGAGGGGTTGTCGCATACCATGCCGTCGCTGGTCATCGGTGTGATTGGCCTGCTGGTTAATATACCGGCAAACTATGTGTTTATTTATGGTATGGGCGACATCCCGGCCTTTGGCGGCGCCGGCTGCGGGATCGCGACAGCGCTGGTACTCTGGGTGATGGCCTTTGGTCTGATGGGTTATGTGCTGATGGCGAAGCGCTTTAAACATATTGCGCTGTTCAGCCAGTGGCATCCGCCAAACTGGGATGACACCTGGTATGTGATCCGGCTCGGTTTCCCCATCGCCACCGCGATGTTTTTTGAAGTGAGCTTGTTTGCCGCGGCGGCTCTGGTTATAGCGCCGCTGGGCGCTACTATGGTGGCCAGCCACCAAATCGCGCTGAATATTTCCTCGCTGGTGTATATGGTGCCGCTGAGCCTGTCGATGGCGGTGACGCTGCGAGTGGGATTCGCCTTAGGGTCGGGGAACCAACAAAACGCTATGCTCAGTCATAAGCTGGCGACGCTCTATGGCATGACCTTTGCGGCGGTAAACGGTCTGATCATGTATCTGGCCGGCGCCTGGCTGGCCAGTCTTTATACCGACGATCAGGCGGTTATTCAGCTGGCGGCTACCCTGATGGGGCTGGCAGCAGTTTTTACTATTTCAGATACGTTTCAGGCTATCGCAATAGGCACCCTGCGTGGCTATAAAGATACCAAGGTGGTTATGGGAATCACCTTCGTATCCTACTGGCCGTTAGGCCTGAGCGTGGGAATTATCCTGTCGCTGACGGACTGGATAGTGCCGGCGATGGGTGCCGCCGGCATGTGGGTCGGTTTTATCCTGGGCCTGAGTGTGGCTGCGGTACTGCTTACCTGGCGGCTGGTGGTCGTTAGCCGGCGTTACCGGCAGCAGCATCCGGACAAGCCTAAGCCTGACGCCGCTGAAGGAGCACTTTGAGTACCTGAGCGAGGCTAAGATCCCGGCTCTCCAGTACCACCAGCAAGTGATAAAGCAGATCTGCGCTTTCATTCAGCAGTTCCTGGTCATCTCCAGCAGCCGCTGCCAGGGCAACCTCCACCCCTTCTTCACCAACTTTCTGCGCGGCCCTTTTGATGCCGGCCTGCAGTAACTGAGCGGTGTAGCTGCTGCCCTCGTCACCCTGTTGCCGGCGGCTGTGAATGGTATCAGCAAGGCCTTGTAGTACCGGGGTAGCCAGATGCTCGTCATCACTGAAACAGCTGCGACTGCCCAGATGACAGGTTGGCCCGGCCGGCAGGGCCATGATCAGAATGCTGTCTCTGTCACAATCGGTATGGGCGCTTACCAGCTCCAGATAATTACCGGACGCTTCGCCTTTGGTCCATAACCGGTCTTTACTACGGCTAAAAAACGTCACTTTTTCAGTTTGCAGGGTGGCTTTAATGGCGGCTGCGTTCATAAACCCCTGCATCAGAATCTCGCCAGTCAGCACATGCTGGACAATGGCCGGCAGCAGGCCGTCCATTTTTCCGAAATCAAGTGCATCGGTTGTCGCTTCAGTTATTTGCATAGTCGTTCCTTTACGGGATTTATTATACCGGGCGCACCAGGATGCCGGCATGGGTCAGATGGCTTTTCAGATCAGCAATGCTGATCAGCTGCTTATGAAAAACCGATGCAGCTAAAGCACCGTCTACCTCAGCCTGCTGAAATACGTCCCGGAAGTGGTTCAGAGCGCCGGCGCCGCCAGATGCGATCAGCGGCACCGGACAAATTTTCCGCAGTGCCTGCAACTGGGCAATATCATAGCCTTGCCGTACCCCGTCCTGATTCATACAGTTTAAGACGATCTCGCCAGCACCGCGGCTGATCACTTCCTGCAACCACTCGCGGGTCTGCCAGCGGGTCTTGCTGGTCCGGCTCTCGTCGCCGGTAAACTGATAAACCTGATAGGTTTCGGTATCGGTATCAAAAAAGCTGTCGATACCAATCACGATGCATTGCTGGCCAAATTCATCAACCAGGGTATTGATGAGATCCGGATCCCTCAGGGCAGGTGAGTTAATGGAGATCTTATCGGCGCCCATAGCCAGAATCTCCTGTGCCTGTGCTACCGAACTGATCCCACCGGCAACGGTGAAGGGGATATCAATCAGGCGGGCCACCCGTTCTACCCAGGATTTATCAACCACCCGCGCGTCCGCCGAAGCCGTAATATCGTAAAATACCAGTTCGTCAGCGCCGGCAGCGGCATAGCGTTCAGCCAGCGGCTCAATCGCGCCGATAATTTCATGATTACGAAACTGCACGCCTTTAACCACTTCGCCGTCACGAACGTCCAGACAAGGAATTATGCGTCGGGCCAGCATTGCAGTGCCTCCTCTAAGGTAAAGGCGCCAGTGAGCAGCGACTTGCCAAGAATAGCCGCATCACAGTTAATTGCCTGCAACTGCCGCAGGTCATCAAGGGTGGCGATGCCGCCGGATGCCTGCAGGACCAGTTGTGGATAACGGGTTTTGAGTTGCTTATAGAGGCCAATATTGGCACCGCTGAGCATGCCATCCCGGCTGATATCGGTGCACAATACGTGGCGCAGGCCAAAAGCCAGGTAGTTCTCAATCAGGGCTTCCAGGGTCTGATCTGAGGTTTCCAGCCAGCCGTGAGTGGCAACGTACGCCTGGCCATCGTCAGCGATGTTCACATCCAGCGCCAACACGATGGCGTCGCTACCGAACTCCTGCAGCCAGGCTTGTACCAACTGCGGTTCGCGCACTGCCAGCGAGCCGATGACCACGCGCTGCACACCATGGTCAAACAGCTGCTCAAGATCATCGCGGCTGCGAATGCCGCCACCAATTTGCACCGCCATGGACGTACTGGCGGTAATCTGTTCGATTAATTGCAACTGGCGTTTAGCCGGATCACGGGCACCATCAAGGTCAACCAGGTGTAACCAGGTTGCGCCGGCCTGCTGGTAGGCTTCAACCAGTGGTAGCGGGCTGTCAGCATAGGTCGTCTGCCGGGCGAAATCGCCTTGTTGTAAGCGGATGACGTTGCCGTCAATCAGATCAAGTGCTGGTATCAGCATCGGTTATCTCCAGAAAATTCTTTAAAATCCGGCTGCCGGTTGCGCCTGACCGTTCAGGGTGAAACTGAGCGCCGAAGAAATTACGGTTTCTGATCATGGCCGCAAAGGTCGCGCCGTAGTTAGTCCGGGCGATGGTATAGCGATCAGGGGCCACGGCAAAACTATGCACAAAGTAACACCAGGGATCGAGCCCGAGCCCGCGCGTCAGGGGGTTGTTCGTAGTGTCCTGCAGGGTGTTCCAGCCCATATGGGGCAACGGCAGCCCAGCGGCCTGCAGGCGCTCGGTGCGGGCTGGTATTACCCCCAGGCAATCAACGTCGCCCTCGGCACTCCAGTCGGTCAGCAGCTGCATGCCCAGGCAAATGCCCAATACCGGCTGCTGCAGTTCACGGATGACCGGCACCAGTTCCAGTTGCTGCAAATTACGCATGGCCGCCCGCGCGGTGCCAACGCCGGGCAGGATAACGCGGTCGGCTTGCTGAATACGGGCGGCATCGGCCGTCACCTCGGGTATTACGCCCAGTCGTTCAATGGCAAAACGGACCGAAGTGAGGTTGGCACAAGCCGTGTCGATGATCACCAGGTTCATGCCAGCATACCCTTACTTGAAGGCAGCGCGCCGTCTGTAGTGCGCGTGATGGCCTGACGCAGCGCCCGGCCAAATACCTTGAACAGACTCTCAACCTGATGGTGACTGTTGCCTGCAGTGGTGCTCAGGTGCAGGGATACCGCCATGGCATCACTGATCGAGCGGAAAAAATGACCGACCATTTCGGTAGAGAGTTCACCGACTTTGTCCCGGCTGAAGCTGGCATCAAACTGCAGGTAAGGCCGGCCGGACAGATCGATCAGACATTCGGCCCGGCATTCGTCCATCGGCAGCGCAAAACCAAAACGGCCGATGCCGCGCTTGTCGCCAAGCGCCTGTCGCAGCGCCTGGCCAAGGGCCAGCGCGGTATCTTCAACGGTGTGGTGTTCGTCAATGTGGAGGTCACCCTGAACCTGCAGATCCAGTGAAAATCCGGCATGGGTGGCGATCTGCTCGAGCATGTGATCGAAGAAACCGATCCCGGTGTTGATGGCTACCGGCCGGGTCGCGTCCAGATCCAGGTTAACCCGGATATCGGTTTCGCGGGTGGTGCGGGTCACGCTAGCCTGTCGGGGCCGATTCAGGAGCTGATGCTGGATGTTATTCCAGTTATTGGTCTGCGGGTCATACTTGATGCCGCGGATCCCCAAATTCTCCGCCAGTTGGATATCGGTATCACGATCGCCAATCACATACGAATTGGCAAAGTTAATCCGGCCTTGCTGCAGATAATCGCGCACCAGCCCCAGTGAAGGCTTGCGGCAGCTACATGCATCCTGCGGGAAGTGCGGACAAATCAGCACCTCAGCAAAGCGAATACCCTGTGAACTGAAAATATCCATCATCAGGTTATGGGGTGCATCAAAGTCGGCCTGGGGGAAACTGTCGGTTCCCAACCCGTCCTGATTAGAAACCATAACCAGCTGATAGCCCGCCGCCTGAAACGCCAGTAAAGCAGGGATAACACCGGGCTCGAACTGCAGTTTGGAAATGCTGTCGAGTTGTTTATCAACCGGCGGTTCAACCACCAGGGTTCCGTCGCGGTCGATAAACAGAATATTTTGTGCGTTTTGCTGGCCATTCATGCGGGTAAGGCCTCCAATAATTGATCCATTTCCTGGCTGCTGCCAATGCTGATGCGAACGCTGTTACTCAGATTTAGCTGTTGTGACTGATTGCGGATAAGCACGCCTTGCTCAGCGCAGCTGGCCACCAGTGCGGCAGCATCGGTCACACTCAGCAGCACGAAATTGGTGGTGCTGGGCCAGATGCGCTTAACCCACTGGCGGTGGGTCAGGGCTGTCAGCAGTCGTTGCCGCTGCTCGGTGACAGTTGTCAGCATAGCATGCATAGCACTAATGGCTTCCGGTTGCAGCGCCCCGGTTGCGTAGTCAAGGGTCGACTGCGGTAACGGATAGGGCGCAATAACTTTACGCAGGCACTGAATAATATCGCGGCCAGCCAGTGCGAAGCCGCAGCGAATCGCCGCCAGGCCAAAAGCCTTGGACAGGGTGCGCAGGATAACCAGTTGCGGATAGCGGGCCAGCCAGCCGGTCAGTTGATTTAACTTGTCTGGCTGGCCGGTTGCGGCGAACTCAATATAGGCCTGATCGACCACCACCAGGGCCCGCTCGCCGACCTGCTCAAGTAAATTTTCTAAGTCATCCGTGGCCAACTCGTTGCCTAGCGGATTCGACGGGCTACAGATAAAAATCAGTTTGACCTGATCGAGCTGGCTATAGATGGCTGCTAAGTCTAATTGTAAATTGCGGCCCCGGGCTATTAATGGCACTTCGGTTACCCCGGCGCCATGGGTCTGGGCGCTGATGGCGTACATGCCATAAGTCGGCGGGCAGATCATGACCCGATCCTGGCCCGGTTCGCAGAAGGTGCGGATCAAGAGATCAATCGCTTCGTCACTGCCGCGGCAACTGAGTAATTGCTCTTCGCTAACACCGGCATAGCTGGCGTAAGCCTGATTAAGTGTGCTGCTCTGAAACGCCGGGTAGCGGTTAGCCTGAGCGCCATCCGGTGGTTGTGACGGCGTCAGCGGCGCTTCGTTGGCATTCAGCCATACCGCGCCACCACTCATGCTGCGGCGGGCGGAGGCGTAGGGTGTGAGATCGCGCAAGTGCTGGCGCTGCAGACGATCAGCGATACTCATGACGGTTCTCCTTGCTGTTGCTGCAGACGAATGCTGACCGCACGGGCGTGGGCATCAAGACCCTCTGTCTGCGCCAGCTCAACAATAGCGTCAGCCAGGCCTGCCAGGCCTTCGCGGCTAGCCTGTTGTACCGTGTAGCGACGGTAGAAATCGAGCAAACCCAGACTGGAGTAGTTGCGGGCAAAGCCATAAGTTGGCAATACGTGATTGGTGCCGGTGGCATAATCACCGCCGCTTTCCGGCGTGTAATGTCCGACAAACACCGAGCCTGCGTTAGTCAGCTGATCCAGCCAGCGTTCCGTATCGTCCAGCTGTAATGATAAGTGCTCCGGCGCGTAGCGCTGACTAATAACCACCGCTTCGGCAATGGAGTTGACCTGAACCAGCGAACTGGTCTGCAATGCCTGACGGGCCACGTCGGCGCGTGGCAGATCGGTGAGTTGCTGCTCGATAGCCTGGGCGGTTGCCTTAAGCAGATCCGCAGAGGGACTCAGTAAAATTACCTGAGAATCGGCACCATGTTCTGCCTGCGAGAGTAAATCCGCGGCAACATAAGCGGGGTTCGCGGTGTCGTCAGCGATAACCAGTAGTTCGGAAGGCCCGGCGGGCATATCAATGGCAGCGCCGGATGCATCCTGTGAAACCTGTTGTTTGGCGGCAGTGACGTAGCTATTGCCGGGGCCAAAGATTTTTACCACAGGCGCGATGGTTTCGGTGCCATAGGCGAGTGCGGCAATGGCCTGGGCGCCACCGCAGCGATACACCTCAGTGATACCGCACTTTTGCGCCACATACATCAAGGCCGGGGACAGATCGCCATTGGCGTCGGGTGGACTAACCAGTACCCGTCGGGCACAGCCTGCCAGCTGCGCCGGAATGCCTAACATCATGGCGGTCGACGGCAGCACAGCGGAGCCACCCGGAACATACAGGCCAACTGCATCAAGCGGGTGAAAGCGCTGACTGCAGATCACGCCCGGAGCTGTCTCCACCGTCAGCTGCTGTGGCCGTTGCGGCTTGTGAAAGCGGGTAATCGTACTAAAGGCAAGGTCAATGGCCGCCCGGGTTTTAGCAGCAAGTTTTGCCGCCTGCTGGTCAATTTTCTCTACCGGATAGGCGAGGCTATCCAGTGTTTCGCAGTCAAAACGACGGGTGTACCGCAGTACTGCTGCATCGCCTTCGCTGCGGACAGCGGCAATAATCTCAGCGACCTGCTGCTGCAGAACTTCCGGGCGTGCCTGCGCCGGACGGTCGAGAATACGCTGCTGCTCAGCAGCATTCAGGGATTGCCAGTTGAGGATACGCATGCTGATTTATCCCATCATCTTTTCAATGGGCAGTACCAGAATCGAGCTGCAGCCAATAGCTTTCAGTTCTTCCATGGTTTCCCAGAATAAGGTTTCGGTGCTGACCATGTGTACTGCCACCAGTTTATCGGTGTGGCTGAGTGGCAAAATAGTCGGACGTTCGGCGCCGGGCAGCAGGTCAGCAACTTTGTCGAGCGCGCTGACTGGCGCGTGCAGCATGATGTACTTACTTTCCCGCGCCATCTGCACGCCGTCAATGCGTGGCAACAGCTGGTCAACGATGGCCTGCTTAACGGCTGACAATGGCTCCGGGCGCTGAATAAGCTGAGCCTGGGAGCGGAAAATGATATCTTTTTCAACTAGGCCATTGGCTTCAAGGGTGGCCCCGGTCGATACCAGATCGCAGACGGCATCGGCCAGGCCCGCTCGCGGCGCCACTTCGACACTGCCGGTTAGTACAGCGTTGCTGGCTTTCACGCCCTGACGTTGTAGGTAGCTTTGCAGCAGGTAGGGATAGGTGGTCGCGATGCGCTTACTATTTAAATCAGCAATACCGTTGTAATCGTCTTCCTTGGGTACCGCGATGGATAGCCGGCATTGGCCAAAGTCCAGTGCGCGCAGGCGCTCAAACTCACTGGGTAGGTTGGTTGCAACCCGCTCCAGCCGTGCTTCTTCAAGCACATTCTCACCCACCAGACCAAGATCCACCACGCCATCCATAATGAGCCCGGGGATATCGTCATCGCGCACCCGCAATAAATCAACAGGTTGGTTGCTACTGTGCGCCAGCAGGCGGGCTTCGTGCAGGCTGAACTTAAAGCCGCAGGCCTGCAACAGCCCGATGGATTCTTTACTGAGCCGGCCTGACTTCTGAATTGCTATCGTCAGGCGGGAAGAACTTTTATCGACAACCATGAAAATCTCCTAATAAAAAACCCCCGGAAGGTATGCCTTGCGGGGGTCTTAATGAGCGAAGGCTACCTCAATATGAGTCAGCCTTAAGCGCGCAGCTGAGGGCTAACTGTGGGTCATATGATGATGGTGCCAGCTGAAAGTGCGCATTGTATGCTCCGTAGTAATAGGTTTACTGTTTCTGTTGGCGCTAATTGTATAGAATTTCAGGATTGATTCAAGCCTGTTTTTGCACGATTTGTCTGGCTTTTATTATTTCTTGTACGCAAGTTGTATACATTTCGAAGAGGTGCTTTTTACGTCGCCGGGCGATTCACAAATACAGGACGCTGTTGATCAGACTCCGCCTTTCCGGCGAATAATGATAGGATGCGGATATCTTTAACCAGGCTCCCGGCGCCAGGAATTTCCACTGATGCAGGCAATAAGCGAATTATTTCTTCCTGACAGCAAATTAGCGAAAACGCTCCCCGGTTTTGCCCCGCGTGCGGCGCAGACAGAAATGGCGGCTGCGGTAGCGCGCGCCTTAGATGGCAAACAACAACTGGTGGTGGAAGCTGAGACAGGTACCGGCAAAACCTATGCCTACCTGGTGCCGGTACTGATGAATGACGGTAAAGCCATTATCTCGACCGGCACGAAGAACTTGCAGGAGCAGCTGTTCCACCGGGATCTGCCGGCGCTGCGCGATGCCATCGCGCCGAAAAAAGTCGTCGCCTTGCTGAAGGGACGCAGTAATTACCTGTGCCTGCACCGGATGAAGCAAGCCACTGCCCATAGCGGCGAACTGAATAAGACGGTGCAGTCACAGCTGGTTGATGTCCGTCGCTGGGCGCAACGTACGGACGATGGTGATATTGGTAGTCTGAGCCTGTTACAGGAAGACGCCGAAGTTTTACCACAGGTGACCAGTACCGCGGATAACTGTCTGGGTCGCGATTGCCCGGATTATGAAGACTGCTATGTGGTCAAAGCGCGAAAACGCGCTCTGGAAGCCGATCTGGTGGTTGTTAACCATCATTTATTTTTTGCCGATATGGTGCTTAAGGATGTCGGCTTCGGCGAACTTATCCCCGAAGCCGCGGCAGTGATCTTTGATGAGGCCCATCAGCTACCGGATATTGCCAGTCAGTATTTCGGCGAGTCTGTCTCAAGCCGGCAGTTGCAGGAGCTGGCGCACGAACTTAAGGTTTTATACCTCACCGAGCTGAAAGATCTTAAGCAGCTTGATAAAGCGGCAGACAAGTTACTGGCCGGGCTACGCGACTGGCGTCTGGTGTTCCCCGCCGATGCCCAGAAGGGGAACTGGCGGCAGTATTCACAGCAGCCAAAGGTTCAGGACGCGGCCGCGCAAGTAACAGAACAACTTGAATTTTTGCAGGAAGTGATAAAGAGCAGCCTGGGCCGGCACCAGGATCTGGATCAGGCCTACGATCGCTGTGTGCAGGGGGTGTCAAAATGGCAGCAACTACAGGCGACGGATCGTACCGGCTTCAGTTTCTGGTTTGAAACCACGGTGCGTCAGGTCACGCTGCATCAGACACCATTGCGGGTAGCAGATAAATTTGGCGGCTATCTGCGCGAAAGCAATATGAGCTGGATCTTCACATCGGCGACGCTGGCCGTGGGCGATGACTTCAGCCATTTTACCGGGCAGTTGGGGCTGGAGCAGGCCGCTACGCTATCATTGCCAAGCCCGTTCGATTTTGCCGGCCAGGCACTTTTATGTATGCCGCGTTATCTGCCGCAGCCGCACGAACGATCCATGCAGGATGCCTTACTGGACCTTATCACTCAGGTGCTTGACGCGAACCGTAACGGCGGCACCTTCGTGCTTTTCACCAGCCATCGGATGCTGCAGTCGATTGCGGTTACCCTGTCGGCAGTAATTGACCGACCATTGTTTGTGCAGGGCACCACCAGTAAGCGTGAGCTACTCAACGAATTTATCGCCGCCGGCAATGGGGTATTGCTGGGTACCTCGTCGTTCTGGGAGGGCGTTGATGTGCGGGGCGACGCGTTGCGCTGTGTGATTATCGATAAATTGCCTTTCGCCTCGCCCGACGATCCGTTATTACAGGCACGGGTGGAGGACTGTAAGCTGCGTGGAGTTGATGCTTTTGCTCAGGTACAATTGCCCCAGGCAGTCATTACCCTCAAACAAGGGGCGGGCAGGTTAATCCGTGACGCGCAGGATAAAGGCGTACTTTTTATCTGCGATCAGCGTCTGGTGAGTAAGGGCTATGGCGGGCTCTTTCTGAGCAGCCTGCCGGCAATGCCGCGCACCCGCAGTGTGCCACTGGCATTGCAGTTTTTACGTGACCTGGATCAGCATAATTCAATAGAAAGTGCGGCAGAAAAATTAGTGACAGAAGAGAGCAGGGTATGAAAGAAAGTGTAGTACTGGCGCTGGATACCTCAACTGAACAGTGTTCAGTGGCCATTATCGCTGGTGAGCGGCGGGCAAGCCGGGCGGTGGTTACCCCACGCGAGCATGCCCAGCGGATTCTGGGATTAATTACCGACGTTCTTGACGAGTTAGAACTGCGACTTGCTGATGTCACTGCCTTAGTGTGCGGACATGGGCCTGGGAGCTTTACCGGCGTTCGCATTGGCGTGTCTGTGGCTCAGGGGCTGGCATTTAGTCAGCAACTGCCGGTTTATCCGGTGAACACGCTGGCGGCATTGGCGCAACAGGCAATTCGCAAGCATCAGGCAGAGACTATTGTCAGTGCTATAGATGCCAGAATGAATGAAGTGTACCTGGCTAGTTTTCGTAACGACAACGGGCTGGCCGTTGCTGTGCAACCACCACAGATGGCACCGCTGACGCCGCTGGCCGCTAACAGCTGGTGGCCGCAGGGGCAAATAGCCGGGGCCGGTACCGGCTGGCAGGCCTATGGCAGTGAGCTTGACCCGCAGGGCAATGTCGGGATTCTTAGTGATGTGACATTACCCCTGGCAGAGGATATGTTGACCTTAGCGCTGGCCATGGAACAACAAGGACTGCAGCCAGTGGCTGCGGCCGGACTGGAACCCTTGTATGTGCGTAACGAAGTGGCGTGGAAAAAACTGCCGGGCCGCTGATTCAGGCCGCAGAAGGAACTTTCCCGGATGGTAGGGTATCAAAGATAACGAACCTAAGTGACAGGAGTACAACATGAAGTTTTGGGTTATGAGTTTGGCTATTTTAGCGTTAAGCGCCTGCTCGGCAGTTCCCGATGAGCTGGCTGTCGCTGAAAATAAAACCTTAGTGAGCTATGCGAGTGCTCTGCAGCAACCAGAGCAAGCAGTAGGGAAAACAGCTCGCTGGGGCGGCCTGATTGCCTCGGTACGCAATACCGACGACGGTACCATTATCGAAGTGGTTAATTTTGAACTGACCAACTGGGGTCGTCCGATTGTCAGCGGCGAAAGCAATGGCCGCTTCCGCGCCAGGCTGGACGGCTTCGTTGATCCTATGGTCTACAAAGAAGGCCGCAGCGTGACCTTTACCGGTACGATACAGCAACCGGAAGAAGGCAAAATTGACGAGTATCGCTATTTGTTCCCGGTACTGGATGTAACCGGCAAATTCCTGTGGAAGGAACGCAAAGAGATGGATACCCAGGTTGATTACAGCTCACTGTGGTACCGCCATCACTATTTTGCCCCGCCTTACCGTATTTACTATCCGGTACCGGTGCGACCAGCGCGGCCACGCTCAGGTGCTTCAGACAAGCAAGGGAATGAGAACTAATTCATCATGACTGAAACCTCTGACTGGCAACAGGCCCGGCATTTGGCCGGGCCTGTTGCTTTTGAATTAAACTGGGGCACGGTGCGGGGTCTCAGTTGGGGGCCGGTGGCGGGCAAACCTATACTGGCACTACATGGCTGGCTGGATAACGCACATAGCTTTGTCCCTGTGGCCGACGCGTTTCTGCAATCGCCCTTAAGCCAGTCTCACCGCCTGATAGCACTGGATTGGGCGGGACACGGTTGGTCAGATCACCGGCCGCCGGGTAATTATTATCCCTTTGTCGATTATGTTTACGATATCTGGCAACTCTGTGAATTACAGGGCTGGCAGCAGATCGACATTATTGCGCATTCGATGGGAGCCTTTGCCGCCAATATGCTGGCCGGTATTGACCCTGATCGGGTTGCCAGCCTGCTGAGTATTGAGGCTTTTGGTTTACTGGCTACGCCGGAGTCTGAAACCTCCAGCGATATTCGCAAAGGCTTTAAAAGCCGGTGGGTGCAACAACAAAAAGAGCGCCCTCATTACCGCAGCCTCACGCAGGCGGTCACTGCCCGGCAGCAGGCCGGAGACTTTTCCGCGGAAATTGCAGCCTTACTGGTTGACCGGGGAATTGAGCAGCTGGCGTCAGATGACTACCGGTTTCGCGCTGACGGTCAGCTACGGGTGGCCTCGGCGATTCGGATGACGGCCGGGCAAATCGGCGATGTACTAGCCAAAATAAACTGTCCCTTTGAGCTGGTGATTGGCAGTGAAGGCCACCAGCGTGTGCAACAAGCGCTGGATTTGTGGGCGCCGCTGGTACCGCAGCTGCAGGTTCATACCCTGACCGGTGGCCATCATGTACACATGCAAAATCCTGCTGCGATTATCGACTTATTCGGTCAGATGATTGACCGTCAGAACGGCTAGGATTAACTGGTCGGATATGCGATGATTGCCGGATAATTATAAACAGACTTCAGTTCAGGAGCACGACGAGCGTGGAAAAAATCTGGCTAAAAAGCTATCCGGCGGGGGTTCCGGAAACCATAGATCCGGATCATTTTGATTCACTGGTAGATATTTTTGAACAAAGTATCGAGGCCTATGGCGACCGTATTGCCTACGTCAATATGGACCATGAAATGTCGTTCAGGGAACTGGATAAAGCCAGTCGCGACTTTGCTGCGTACCTGCAACAAAACGGGCTCAAAAAAGGTGATGCGGTAGCCATCATGATGCCAAATCTGCTGCAATATCCGGTCGCGCTGTTTGGTATCTTGCGGGCGGGCATGACAGTGGTTAACGTCAATCCGCTGTATACGGCGCGGGAGTTAAAGCACCAGTTGAGTGATGCCGGCGCGAAGATGATCGTGATTCTGGATAATTTTGCCCATACCCTGGAAAAGGTTATTGACGAACTGGCGCTGAACAAAGTGATACTGACTAGTATCGGTGATTTACTGCCGACGCCCAAGCGCTGGCTGGTGAATGCGGTGGTGAAGTACGTAAAACGTATGGTGCCGTCCTATTCACTGAAGCATACCGTCAACTTCCGTCAGGTGTTAAGTGCCGGCGCTAAAGCCGACTATCAGCGCCCGAAGGTAACCGGCGATGATCTGGCGTTTTTACAGTACACCGGTGGCACCACCGGTCTTGCCAAAGGCGCGATGCTGTCGCACCGGAATATGGTGGCAAACCTGGAGCAGGTGTCTGCCTTTATCGCACCGCTGGTTAATGACGGTGAAGAAACCATCATTACCGCGCTACCGCTCTATCATATTTTTGCGCTGACCTCGAACTGCCTGACGTTCATGAAGCACGGTGGGCGCAACGTACTTATTACCAACCCCCGCGACATGCCAGCTTTTATTAAAGAACTCGATAAGTATCCGTTCTCAATGATTTCCGGTGTGAATACCTTGTTTAACGGCTTGCTGAACACCGAAGGCTTTAAGGATCTCGATTTTTCCAGCCTTAAAATCGCCCTTGGCGGCGGTATGGCGGTACAGCGTTCGGTTGCAGAGCAGTGGGAGCGGGTAACAAAATCCCGGTTGCTGGAAGGCTATGGCCTTACCGAATGCGCACCGGTGGTGACGGTCAACCCGACGGATATTGAACACTATAACGGGACTATTGGTGTGCCTTTACCCTCCACTGAGGTGCGGGTGGTCGATGTGGATACCGGCAAACTGGTCGCTCAGGGCGAGTCAGGCGAGCTGCAGGTGCGTGGCCCGCAGGTTATGGTGGGTTACCTGAACCGGCCGGACGAAACAGCAAAAGTGATGACAGATGGCTGGTTTATGACCGGCGATATCGGTCTGATGAACGAAAATGGTTTCTTTAAAATCGTTGATCGTAAGAAAGATATGATTCTGGTATCGGGCTTTAACGTTTATCCGAACGAAATTGAAGATGTGATTTCTGATCATCCGAAAGTCCTTGAAATCGCAGCTATCGGTGTCCCCCATGATTCGTCAGGCGAAGCGGTTAAAGTATTTGTGGTGCGTAAAGATAAGTCACTGACTGAGCGCGAAGTTATTGAATTCGCCAAAGAAGGTCTGACTGGCTATAAAGTGCCTAAGTTTGTTGAATTCCGCGACGAGTTACCAAAAACCAATGTTGGCAAAATATTGCGCCGCACCCTGCGTGATGAAGAAGAGGCTAAGTCGAAATAACGCATGCCATCCTACACTTTAATTACCACGCCTGCTGAATTGCAGGCGTTTTGCCAGCGCGCTCGTCAGGCTTCTTATCTTGCTGTGGATACCGAGTTTGTCCGTACCCGGACCTATTATGCCCGGTTGGGTCTGGTGCAACTGCGCGCGGGCGCAGATGTGGTACTGGTTGATCCGGTAGCGCTTAGTGCTGAGCATTTCCCTGATGCCTTGCAACCCATGTGGGAGCTGCTGAAGGATCCGGATCTTACCGTGGTAATCCATGCCGGCGGGGAGGATTATGAAATTCTCACTCAGCATATGGGGCAGATTCCGGAAGGTATTTTTGATACCCAAATCGGCGCTGCTTTTGCGGGTTACGGTGATGCGCTTGGCTATGCGGCGCTGGTGAATGAATTTACCGGTGTGGTTATAGACAAATCGCAATCACGAACCGACTGGATGCAGCGACCACTGGCAGCGGAGCAGCTCGATTACGCGGCGGCCGATGTGCAGTATTTGTACGACATTTATCCGAAGCTGCTGGCAGAGCTGGATGCTGCTGGTAAGACGCACCTGGTGCTGGCTGAAAGCGCTGAACAGGTACGTAAACGCGCGGTGACTATTCCGGATGACTATCTGTATCTGTACTTTGGTAATGCCTGGCAGTGCAATGCGGCACAACTGGCGGTACTACGCGAGCTACTGATCTGGCGCCAGCAACGGGCGCGGGCTGCGGATATCCCGCTGGGGTTTGTGGCCAAGGACCATACCATGCTCGAACTTGCCCGCCGGACGCCAGCCAGTGCGCAGGAGCTGCGCGGTATTACTGATTTATCGCCAGTGACGGTACGTTACGCCGGCGACGAATTGCTGGCAGCAATTAAACGGGGCCAGCAAACCACAGAGTTGCCTGAACCCCTGACCCGACTGACGGATCTGCCGGACTACAAGCTTACCTTTAATGCCATCAAACAGCGGGTACAGGAACTAGCCGTGGAACTGGAGGTGCCGGCCAGTCTGATCGCCTCGCGCCGGCAAATTAACGACGTGATCCACTGGTGTGTACAAGTTCCTGCTGCGGCAAAGGCCTATTTACCGCCACCTGACTTGTTTGTGAGCTGGCGGGGGGATAAGCTTAGAACAGAACTTGAGGCACTGATTAAGCGAGAAACCTGATCATGTTGTGTGCAATTTATCGCAGCCCGAAACGAGCTGACACCTATCTGTATTTATCTCATCCCGCAGATTTTTCTTTAGTACCGGACGCATTGCGGAAAAGTTTTGGCGAGCCGGTGCACGTAATGACTATCGCACTGACTGCCGAGCGCAAACTAGCCCGGCTTAGCGTCGACGAACTCAGGCAGCACCTGGATGAATCGGGGTTTTACCTGCAATTACCGCCTAAAATTGAAAGCCTACTGAACCGGGAGTCCGCATTATGAAGAAGTTATTGAGTGGAGCTATCGTTGCTGCTGTGATCTTGGCTGTTGCGCCGGCCCAGGCCGAAGAAGGCAAAGATTTCGCTGCCTATGTGCAGGCAATCAAAGCGGAAGCGCGTGCGGCGGGCTATACCGATGAAACCTTAGATAAAGCCTTTGCCGGCGTGAAATTTTATAAGCAGTCGGTTACCGCAGATAAAAACCAGCCAGAATTTAAACTGACCCTGGATACCTATCTGCCGCGCGCCGTACCTGAATGGAAAGCCGACAAGGCCGTCGAGCAGCATGCCAAGCATCGCGAGCTGCTGGAAAAAATCGGCGCCGAGTATGGTGTGCAGCCGCGGTTTATTGTTGCGCTGTGGGGAATAGAAACCAATTTTGGTTCATTCACCGGCGGCTTTGACGTCATTTCAGCCCTCACGACCATGTCGTATGAAGGTCGGCGCGAAGCATTCTTTAAAAAAGAATTATGGCATGCGCTGACGATTGTGCAGGAAGGGCATATCGATATAGAGCAAATGAAAGGATCATGGGCTGGCGCTATGGGGCAGACTCAGTTTATGCCTAGCTCATTTATGGAGTACGCGGTCGATTATGACGGTGATGGTCGCAAAGATATCTGGAATTCGATGGGTGATGTATTTGCCTCGGCGGCTAATTACCTGAAGTCGGTCGGTTGGCAGGACGACGTCACCTGGGGACGACAAGTCACTTTACCGGATGATTTCGACACTGAGATGGCATCGCTGAAGATCAAAAAACCATTATCTGAATGGCAGCAACTGGGCGTGCGTCGGATGGATGGCAGTGCTTTACCACAGCGCACGGATTTGGTTGCATCAGTGGTGATTCCTGATGACCGCGAAGGCCGCGTCTATCTGGCTTATTCGAACTATGACGCGCTGATGCGCTGGAACCGCTCGCATTACTTTGTTGCTGCGGTCGGTTATTTGTCTGATCGGATCCGGTTTCCCCGCTGATGTCGACACTGGTATCGCCAGGAAGGCTGCCGGTACTACCGGGTAAAATCGTCTGTGTGGGCCGGAATTACGCTGCCCATGCCGCCGAGCTGAATAACCCGCTGCCCGCGCAGCCCTTGTTGTTCATGAAGCCTGCCACGGCGGTAACCTGGTTGCCCGAAGTACGGATCCCGGACGGGCATGGCGCTTGTCATCACGAACTCGAGCTTGCGGTTCGTATAGGTACGCGGCTGCGCCGGGCTACGCAGGAAGACGCGATGCGAAGTATTTCACACTACGGGCTGGCGTTGGATCTTACTTTGCGCGACGTTCAGGACCGGCTAAAGGCAGCCGGTCAGCCGTGGGAGCGGGCCAAAGCTTTTGATGGTTCCTGTGCGTTGTCCGACTGGCTGCCAGCCGCTGGAATTGATCCACAGCAACCACTGGAATTGCAGCTGAGTATTAACGGTGAGGTTCGGCAGCGGGGCAACAGCGGCGACATGCTTTATAGTGTTGGCGCCTTGCTGGCAGATATCAGTCAGCAGTTTACCCTGTTACCTGGTGATGTGGTGCTGACCGGTACCCCGGCCGGGGTCGGGCCATTGCAGGTTGATGATCAGTTGCAACTGAGGCTGGCGCAGGGTGCGAATAGCTGGCACTGGACCGCTAAGGTTGTGCTGGATGACTGAAGCACCGTTCTGGGAGCGTAAAAAGCTGACAGAAATGACCACGGAAGAGTGGGAATCGCTCTGTGATGGTTGCGGTAAATGTTGCCTGCATAAGCTAATTGATGAAGATGACAGTACCGATGAGGTTCACTTTACTCATGTGTCCTGCCATTTACTGGATACCCAAACGGCGCGTTGCCGGCACTATGCTGATCGTAAAAACTATGTTCCTGATTGTGTGGTGATCACGCCTGAAAACCTCGAGGTGCTCGATTATATGCCGCCTTCCTGCGCTTATCGCCGACTGGCTGACGGGCGGGGGCTGGCAAGCTGGCACCCGTTACTGAACAACGGCGATCAAAGCGCTATGATCGCCGCCGGTATCAGTGCCGCGGGCCGGGTAACCAGTGAAGACCAGCTGCTCACTGAGCTTGAAGACTGTATTGTCAGCTGGCCGCTGCACGACTGTTAGGGTTTACGCACCCGAAGCAACCGGCAGAGCAATACCAGAATCGCAGCGACAAAGTAGCTCGCAAAGATAATCTGCATCCACTCCGGCATACTCAGGCCGATAAACTCCCAGTTAATGTCTCCGCATAAACCGCGGGCCGCGAATAATCCAGGAAACCACTCGTGCAACGGCATAAAACCAGGAAAGGCAGGTACTGAGTCGCACACTGAGAAAAAGGCATTAGCGGCTTGTTGCATGGCGCTGTGCTCGGCCGCAATCAGATAACCCCAGCCAGCAGCAACCAACCAGCCGGCAAAACCGATCAGCCGCGCTATGACTGACGTCGGGGCAATCAGCGGTACCAGAGCGACCAGCCCGATGGCCAGTACCGCCACGCGCTGATAAATACACTTAACGCAGGGTTCCAGATCCATCTGGTACTGAAAATAAAGGGCAACGGCGACCAGTATAAATGCGCTGGCAGCCAGCACAGCCCAGGCGCTTCGGCGGTGAGGAAGAGCGGCGATTGAGGAAAGCATCGGGTTTATCTCAGTTATTATTGTTAACGGATGCGCAAAACCTTACCTGAGCCCGGGAAGCTTGTCGATAGCCGCGAGGAACGGCGATTAACAAAACTTGTCCGACCATTATAAACACTGGTAAAATCAGTTGTAATTAGCCCTGAATATAACCTCAACAGGTACAGATTATCCAAAACACAGACCATTTTATGATCATCAAAGCCCAGAGTCCGGCCGGCTTTGCCGAAGAATATATTGTTAAGTCAATCTGGACCGGGCATTTCGCCCCTGGCACTATTTTGCCGGCGGAGCGCGAATTGTCTGAGCTTATCGGGGTTACGCGTACGACTTTGCGTGAGGTATTGCAGCGCCTTGCCCGTGATGGCTGGCTGACTATTCAGCATGGTAAGCCAACGCGGGTCAATAATTTCTGGGAAACCTCCGGACTCAATATTCTCGAAACCCTCGCCCGGTTAGATGAAGAAGGCATGCCGCAACTGGTCGATCAGCTGTTGTCTGCGCGCACTAATATCAGCGCGATCTATATCAGATCGGCCGTGCGTTATAATGCCGACCGGGTGGTGGAACTACTGACCGAAGCCGAACAACTGGAAGATACTGCCGAAGCCTTTACCAAGTATGATTACCACCTGAACCATGATTTGGCGTTTGCTTCACAGAACCCCATCTATGTGCTGGTGCTGAACGGCTTTAAGGGGCTGTATTCAAGAATTGGTAACTTCTATTTCTCCAATCCCGAGGCCCGCGCGCTGGCGCGTAAATACTACGCTGACTTGCGTAATATGGCGGCTGAAGGTCGTAAGGATGATGCGGCTTTGCTGGTACGGGAGTACGGTTACCGTTCAGGCAAGATCTGGTCTGATATGCGACCGGATATTCCGGCTAATCTGATTGAATGAAGTGGCGGGAAATTAATCCATAAAAAAGGTCGGCATGTAAGCCGACCTTTTTTGATCATAACGCGGTTGTGTTTTAAGCCAGGTTTTTCGCAACGAAATCCCAGTTTACAAGGTTCCAGAATGCGTCCAGATATTTTGGACGGGCATTACGGTAGTCAATGTAATAAGCATGTTCCCATACATCAACCGTCAGTAACGGCGTCAGGTTATCGTCAGTCAGCGGAGTTTCCGCGTTGCTGGTATTCACGATATCGACAGAACCGTCTGATTTTTTCACCAGCCAGGTCCAGCCAGAGCCAAAGTTAGCGACTGCTTTGTTGCTGAATTCTTCTTTGAATTTATCAAAAGAACCAAACTTCGCATTAATCGCATCGGCTACTGCACCGGAAGGCTTGCCACCGCCATTCGGGCTCATGCAGTGCCAGAAAAAGGTGTGGTTCCACACTTGTGCAGCGTTATTGAAAACGCCACCTTTTGAATTCTTGATGATTTCTTCCAGAGAATCGCTTTCCTGGTCAGTTCCTTTGACGGCATCATTCAGTTTATTCACATAGGCCTGATGGTGCTTGCCATAATGATACTCGAGCGTTTCTGCTGAAATATGCGGCTCAAGGGCATTTTTTGCATAGGGTAGATCCGGTAGTTCGAATGCCATGTGATTTTCTCCTTTTTTTAGTACGTCATTCAGATAAAAGTCACGGATACGAATTCGGTTTCTGTTGAATTCGTAATGTGCTGTCCCTATATACCTAAATTGAGGCATATAAAATTAATTCAAGGGTAGTATAACCGATTTTGTCCGTTTCTGCCGTGCTGCCACGGCGTGATCTCTGTGGTAAACTAGGGGTCGATCGTTAGCAATATCAACATGAGGTGGTCATGGAAACTGTGGAAAAAATTAAACAGCAGATTGAAGAGAATCCGATCCTGCTTTATATGAAAGGCTCGCCGAAACTGCCAAGCTGCGGTTTTTCCTCGCAGGCCTCTCAGGCATTAATGAGTTGTGGGCAGCCGTTTGCTTACGTTGATATTCTGCAGAACCCTGACATCCGGGCGGAATTACCGAATTATGCCGACTGGCCGACCTTTCCTCAGCTTTGGATTGAGGGCGAGTTAATTGGCGGCTGCGACATTATTATTGAGATGTTCCAGAAGGGTGAACTGCAACAGCTGATTAGCGAAACTGCAGCACGCCATCCGGCACCGGAAGCAGAGTAATTTTTTTATTCATTGAACCAACAGAAAATGGAGACCGATCATGGGTGTATTAGTTGGCCGTAAGGCGCCTAACTTCACAGCGTCAGCCGTACTGGGAAGCGGGGAAATCGTTGATGATTTCAATCTGCATAACGAAATCAAAGGTGGCAAAGCCGTGGTATTCTTTTACCCGCTTGATTTTACCTTTGTTTGTCCGTCGGAGTTGATTGCATTTGATCATCGCCTGGAAGAATTTAAAAAGCGTGGCGTAAAAGTTATCGGCGTTTCAATTGACTCGCAGTTCAGCCATAACGCATGGCGTAATACCGCTACTGAAAACGGCGGTATCGGCGAGGTAAAATACCCGCTGGTAGCTGATGTTAAGCACAACATCTGTAAAGCCTATGACGTTGAGCATCCTGAAGCAGGCGTTGCGTTCCGCGCATCGTTCCTGATTGACGAAGAAGGCGTTGTGCGCCACCAGATCGTTAACGATCTGCCATTAGGCCGTAACATTGATGAAATGCTGCGCCTGGTTGACGCCCTGAACTTCCACCAGGAACACGGCGAAGTGTGTCCGGCTGGCTGGAAAGAAGGCGATGAAGGCATGAAAGCCGACAGCAAGGGTGTTGCAGACTATCTGTCTAAGCACTCAGGTAAGCTGTAATTTAACTGTCGCAGGACGAATAAATCAAAAGCCACCGCAGATTTTTCTGTGGTGGCTTTTTTAATGCTGAAGCAGAAAAACCTTAATCAGTGGTCGTGGAGCGCGGCCAGCCACCGAGTTGCTGATAATGATTAACGATATAGCAAAATAGCTCGGCGGTGCGCTCGGTATCGTAAAGCGCACCGTGGGCCTGCTGCGTATCGAAAGGGATCCCGGCCGCCTGACAAGCTTTGATAAGCACGGTTTGACCAAGGGTCAACGCCGCCAGAGCGGTGGTATCGAAGGTCACGAAAGGGTGAAAAGGATTGCGCTTTAAATTAACCCGCTCGGCAGCCGCCATCAGAAAGTTATGGTCGAAAGTGGCGTTATGTCCAACCAGCACGCAGCGCTGACAGCCAGCTTCCTTCTGCGCCTTACGGATAGGTTTGAAAAGCTCTTTCAGGGCGTATTCTTCCGCTACCGCGCCACGCAGAGCCGAGTGCGGGTTGATGCCGTTAAAATCAATTGCCGCCTGCTCAATATTGGCACCCTCGAACGGCTCAACATGAAAATGAACGGTCTGATCAGGATGCAGCTGCCCTTGTTTGTCAAATTTCAGCGTCACAGCGGCAATTTCCAGCAGGGCATCGGTGCGGGGGTTAAAACCGCCGGTCTCAACATCAATAACCACCGGCAGGTAGCCCCGGAACCGCTGTTTCATCTGTACGAGTGGATCGGTAGACAAAGGATCAGTAGACATAAATTCTCAGTGAGTTGGTTCAGGTACGTTCAATCAGCTCAATAGCGTAGCCATCGGGATCCCGGACGAAGGCGATCACTGTGCTGCCACCTTTAACCGGGCCTGGTTCGCGGTAGACATCCCCACCGGCTGCTTTGATCTGCTTACAGGTATGCTGAATATCTTCAACGCCAATCGCAATATGACCAAAAGCTTTGCCATGTTCGTATGAATCGACATCCCAGTTATAGGTCAGTTCCAATACCGTATGATCGGTTTCCGGACCGTAGCCGACAAAAGCCAGCGAGTACTTATACTCTTCATTGTCGGCCTGGCGCAACAGCTTCATGCCCATAACCTCGGTGTAAAATGTTATTGAGCGCTGTAAATCACCTACCCGTAACATGGTGTGCAGTAAACGCATATGAAGTCCTTAGTCGTCGGATGTTTTGTGCGGATATTCGCAAAGATCTTCGATCAGGCAACTACCGCAGCGCGGTTTACGCGCGATACAAGTATAGCGGCCATGCAGAATAAACCAGTGGTGCGCGTCGGTTTTGAATTCTTTAGGGATTACTTTTTCCAGCTTATCCTCAACGGCGCGGACATTTTTTCCGGGCGCAAATTTAGTGCGGTTAGCGACCCGGAAAATATGGGTATCAACGGCAATAGTCGGCCAGCCAAAAGCAGTATTCAGCACCACATTAGCGGTTTTGCGGCCAACCCCCGGCAAGGATTCCAGCGCCTCGCGATCTTCCGGTACTTCGCCGTGATAATCACGCACTAAGATAGCGCAGGTTTTGATAATGTTTTCGGCTTTGCTGTTATAGAGTCCGATGCTGTTGATATAGTCTTTCAGGCCGTCTACGCCCAGCGCCAGAATCGCACCCGGCGTATTGGCATCGGGAAACAGCTTACTGGTTGCTTTGTTGACGCCTTTATCGGTGGCCTGGGCAGAGAGTATGACCGCAATCAGCAGCTCGAAGGTCGAGCTGTACTCGAGTTCGGTATCCGGGTTGGGGTTACTGTCACGGAAGCGGGTGAGAATTTCGATTCGTTTCTGTTTATTCATTGGGCAGTCACCCGGGCTCGGGTTACTTGTTTGGCGGGCTGTTTAGCACGCTGTTCGCGATAATGATCGATAAGGTTTTTCAGGGCAATAATAAAGCCCATGGCGATAAAAGCGCCCGGCGGAAGTATCGCCAGCAATAACGGGTAGTCAACTGCAAAGAGTTCCACCCGCAGGCCCGCGGCCCAGTCGCCCAGCAGCAGTTCGGCGCCATCGAACAGGCTACCGTTGCCGATGATTTCGCGCACGCCGCCAAGCACGACTAAGACCGCACTGAAACCTATACCCATCATCAGCCCATCAAAGGCCGAACGACGCCAGGGATTTTTTGAAGCGTAGGCTTCAGCCCGGCCGATAATGGCGCAGTTGGTGACGATTAGCGGGATAAAGATCCCCAGCGACTGATACAGACCGTAGACATAGGCGTTCATCAGTAACTGGATAACGGTGACAAAGGTCGCAATGACCATGACGAAAACCGGAATACGAATTTCTTTTGGTACCCAGTCGCGAACCAGTGACACCGTGATATTCGAGCCAACTAAAACCAGTAAGGTAGCCAGCCCCAGACCAAGCGCGTTGGTGACGGTGGAGGTCACCGCCAGCAGTGGACACAGGCCAAGTAATTGCACCAGAGCGGGGTTGTTCGCCCACAGGCCTTGCCATGTCAGTTCTTTGTATTCGTTCATGGTTCTGCCTTTTCCGGAACAGTTGAAGGCACCGGCTCGTTACAGTTGGCCGGCTGCCGGAACCAGTCTTGCTGATGCTGCTTAAATACCCTGACAGCGCGTTCTACCGCCTGCACCACAGCGCGCGGCGTGATGGTGGCGCCGGTGAACTGATCAAACTGACCGCCATCGCGCTTTACCGCCCAGCGCGGGTCATCCTCAGCACGGACTTCGCGCCCGTCAAAACTGGTTATCCAGTCATTTTTACGGATTTCAATCTTGTCGCCAAGGCCCGGGGTTTCCTGATGCTGCAGCGTTCGTACGCCGGCCACACTGCCATCGGTATATACCGCAACCAGTAGCTTAATAGCCCCACTATAACCATTTGGCGCCGTCACTTCCATGGCCGCAGCCACGGGCTCGCCGTTCATCGTTGCCCGGTAAACGGCCTGGGGTGGGGGGCCAAGCTGTTCGTAACGCACCCGGATACAACTCTGATATAAGTCGTTGTCATGCTCGTTTGGTGCAATCACCTGGTTCAGTACCTGCAGCAACTCCTGTTGCTGCTGGCGGGCGATCGGTTCAGCGGTTAAGCGGGCGGTGATCACCACCAACAAAGTGGCTGCGCAGGCAAAAGCTGCCAGGATCAGACCGTTACGCTGCATACTTCTGGCGATCATGGGTGACCTCGATGGCCATAAACGACCGGCCGGGTGTATTTATCAATTACCGGTACCATCATGTTGCCCAGCAGCACCGCGAACGCGACCCCGTCGGGATAACCGCCCCAGGTACGAATGATATATACCAGTGCACCAATGAGCAGACCGAACCACAGCCGGCCGCGATTGGAGGTGGCGGCGGTAACGGGATCCGTCGCTATGAAAAAGGCGCCGAGCATGGTCGCACCGCTGAATAAGTGTAGTACCGGACCAATTTGCTGATCGGGGGCAAAGGCCGCGCCAAGCAGCGCCGGCAGGCCAAGACCCAGCAGAACACCTGCGGGGATATGCCAGCTAATCACGCGCAATTTGATGAGTACCAGCCCGCCGAGCAGGTAAGCCAGGTTAATCCACTGCCAGCCAACGCCGGCAAAGTCGGTAAAGATAGGCTTGTCAGTGGCTTCAGCCAGGGTCATCTGGCTTCCCAGGTCAGTACGCAGACTGTCCAGCGGGGTGGCCATTGTCAGGCCGTCGATGCCGGTGCGCAGTTGCTCGAGGTTATAGCCGGCACTGGTGTAGCCACTGACAATCAGGTTGATGGTATCAACCACTGAAATACTGTGTTCCGTCAGCATGGTGGGGGCCGGCCAGCTGGTCATCTGTACCGGGAACGACACCAGCAGCACAACATAGCCCGCCATGGCCGGGTTAAAGAGGTTCTGTCCGACTCCGCCGTACACGTGTTTTACCACAATGACCGCAAAGGCGGTGCCGATGACAATAATCCACCAGGGCGCCAGGGCGGGGATACTGATGGCCAGCAGTACCGCAGTCACCATTGCGGTATGATCACGCCAGGCTGACCACATGGGACGCCCCCGCAGGCGCATGCAAAGGCCTTCAGCCAGCCAGGCGGTGGCCAGCGCAAGTATCAGCTGGAACCATACCCCCCAGCCAAAAAATACGCTTTGCAATATCACGCCAGGGATCAGCGCCAGATAAACCAGCCGCATAATTTGCCGGGTAGTGCGGCGCTGATGGGTATGGGGAGAGGCCGCTATTTTAAAGGTCATTCTGAGTCCCCTGTGCTCTTGCCATCATTCTTGCCATCATTCTTATCACCGGCCTTAGTGGCTGCTGCGGCCTGGGCCGCTTTTCGGGCTTTTGCCCGCGCAATAGCTGCCTGCACTGCATCCTGAGGGTTGTCGCCGCCAGCTTTTACGGCTTGCGCCTGGGCTTTCTCGCGGGCTTCGGCAGCTTGCCGGTGCCGTTCAAGACGCTCTGCTTTCTCACGTTCCAGCCGCTGCTGGCGCGCCTCGAAACGCTCGCGGGCAATTTCGGCACTGGCTTTGTCACGCGCTATATTGCGGATCTCCGCCTTGGCTTTACGATAATAATGCACTAGCGGGATCTCGCTGGGGCACACATAAGCACAAGCCCCGCACTCGATGCAGTCGAACAGGTTCTGTTCTTCCAGGCCGTCATAATCTTTTGCTTTGGCCAGCCATTGCAGTTGCTGTGGTAACAGCTCAGCCGGGCACACATCCGAACAGGCACCACAGCGGATACAGGGCATTTCCTGTTGTGCCGGAGCCAGCTCGCTTGAGGCGGGTAATAAAATACAATTGGTGATTTTCACCACAGGTACGGTTAAATCGGGCAGGGTAAAGCCCATCATGGGACCGCCCATGATCACAGGCTGCTGCGGTTCAGGCGCATAGTCGCAACGCTTTAATAGTCTCTCTACGGGGGTGCCAAGACGGACCCAGTAATTACCAGGCTTGCGGACATTTTCGCCGGTTACCGTAACCACACGCTGGATCAGCGGGCGACCATGGTCAACGGCATCCTGCACAGCAAATGCGGTGCCGACGTTATGCATCACCAGGCCAATGTCGATCGGCAGTCCGCGGCTTGGAACTTCGCGGCCCGTCAGAATTTGAATCAGTTGTTTTTCGCCGCCCGATGGGTATTTAACCGGAATGATCCGCAGCTTTATGGTCGGGTGATCGGCCAGTAGCGGCTTGAACGCCTCGATTGCCGCGGGCTTATTCGCTTCAATCGCGATCAGCGCTTTGGAGCAGCCAGCGATATAAAGCAGGATCTCGGTGCCGCGGACGATTTCCGCGGCATGTTCCTGCATCAGGCGGTCGTCAGCGGTGATATAAGGCTCACATTCGACCCCATTAATGATCAGATAATCCAGCGGCCGCTGCAGCGCCAGTTTGCGGTCGGTGGGAAAGCCAGCGCCGCCCAGACCTGCGATGCCGGCGTCGCGCAGGCGATCGAGCAGTTCCGTTCGGGATAATTGCTGATAATCAGGCACCGGATAGAGTTCGCAAAAGTTGTCTTCGCCATCGGCGCGAATACTAATAACCAGATCAGCCAGCCCGGATGGATGGGCAATCCGGGCCGGGCCAATGGCGGTAATGGTGCCGGAAGTTGGTGCATGCACGGGCAGGCCGTTAGCCATACCGGGTTTAGTCAGGGGTTCGCCGGCGAGAACCTGCTGACCAATCTGGACACAGACTTCACCGGGCTCGCCGTTGTGTTGTTTTACCGGAACGCGATAGTCGCCCGCCGCAGGTAAGCTGCTGAGCGGTGTGCCACTGGAAAGTTCTTTTCGCTCCGGTGGATGAATGCCACCGGGGAAATTCCACAGGCGATCCGCTTCAATATCGGTTAATTCAGCAGACATTAATCCGATGACTCCACAGTATGTACGGGGATCTTTTGCAGATTCCACTGCCAGTTTTCCGGACGGGTGGGTACCGGCACCATATCAATACAATCGACCGGGCAGGGTTCTACGCAGAGGTCACAGCCGGTACATTCATGCTCAAGTACGGTATGCATGTGTTTCGCAGCGCCAAGAATGGCATCGACCGGGCACGCCTGAATACACTTGGTACAACCGATGCACTCATCTTCACGGATAACCGCCACTTTTTTGGTATCTTCGGTGCCGTGCGCCGCGTCGAGCGGTTTGGCTTCAACGCCCATAAGGTCAGCCAGGTTACGTATGGTCGACTCACCACCCGGCGGGCATTTGTTAATGTCATCACCGTTAGCAATAGCTTCGGCATAGGGCCGGCAACCGGGGTAGCCACACTGACCACACTGGGTCTGGGGCAACAGGGCGTCAATCTGATCAACGATAGGATCGCTTTCTACTTTAAAGCGCACCGCAGCGAAGCCCAGCACCAGACCAAAGATCAGCGCCAGCACGCCCAGTGCCAGCAGCGCGGTAACTATACTCATGTGACAGTCACCAGCCCGGTAAAGCCCATAAAGGCGAGGGACATCAGGCCCGCGGTAATCATAGCGACGGCAGCGCCTTTAAAGGGCAGTGGCACATCGGCCGCCGCCAGCCGTTCACGCATCGCTGAGAATAAGATCAGTACCAGCGAGAAGCCAATCGCCGCGCCAAAACCATAAATGATGGATTCAACAAAGTTATGCTGTTCATTGATATTGAGCAGCGCCACACCCAGCACCGCACAGTTGGTGGTAATTAACGGCAGGAAAATCCCGAGTAAACGATATAAGGTCGGGCTGGTTTTGTGCACGACCATTTCGGTGAACTGCACCACCACCGCAATAACCAGAATAAAACTTAAGGTCTGCAGGGCGAGTAAATCCAGCGGTACCAGAATGTACTGGTTGATCAGATAGCTGCAGACGGATGCCAGGGTAAGCACAAAGGTCGTGGCGGCGGACATGCCGATAGCGGTCTCCAGCTTATTGGACACACCCATAAAGGGGCATAAGCCAAGAAACTTCACCAGCACGAAATTGTTGACTAGTACCGTTGCCACTAACAGCAGCAGGTAGTCACCCATAGCAGATTCCATCCGATCATTAAGAATTACCGCTATTATCGGATTTTTAGCGACATGAAACAACCGACTAACTGTAGTGTTATTCGACTTTGTCACGCAAACTTCATAAATCTGTCGCCCGCCCGAAATTTAAGCCGCCTAAGGTAAGCTCAACACGCACAGGCGGGGGATTACGAATGGCACGTTGGCTTGAGCATTTGAGTCGCTATGATCGGATCAGTTTTTGCTGGTTTAATGGCCGGTTGCCCCGACTGTCGCAAAGTCGTAGTGTGCGATGGCTGTCCCGCTCCGGCCCTACCAGGCAATGCGCGACTTCAAAGCTGTCATCGAAGCCCACGATCAATTTAGTTTCCCGTCCGGACATACCACCGCCGCTCTCATGTTTGCCGGCATTATCGGTAGCTACTATCCCGGTTGGATCGAAACGACTTATCTATGGGCGTCATTAATCGGGCTGTCGCGGATTCTGCTGGGCGTTCACTACCCCGGGGATGTGGCGGCCGGAGCCCTTTTAGGTAGTGTCCTCGCCTGGTTTTCGTTAACGATGACAGCAAGCTAAAAAGGAGTAGTTCGTATGCGCATCCTGATCGGCGTACAAGGCACTGGTAATGGTCACTTGAGCCGCTGCGCAGCGCTCTCAGAAGCGCTGGCGGCACAGCAGGTTCAGGTCGACTTTCTTATGTCAGGTCGGCCCCATGCCGGATTCTTCGATATGGAACCCTTCGGTAACTGGCACTGGAGACAGGGCTTGACCTTCGCTGTTCAGAAGGGTCGGGTGGCAGTACGCGAGACGGTACGGCGCAATAACTGGCGGCAGTTCTGGCAGGATGTCCAGGAACTTGATTTAAGTCCCTATGATCGCATCGTTACGGACTATGAGCCAGTGACGGCCTGGGCCGCGCGCAAGCAACAGCGACCGGTCATAGGGATTGGCCGTCAGTATGCATTCTATAAGCCTTGTCACGGATTACAGATTCATGCTGCTCAACGTCAGTTGCTGCGCTGGTTCGCGCCAGTCACTGATGCTGTGGGCATGCACTGGACCAGCGGCGGTTCGCATATATTGCCGCCGGTTATCCATCAGCGGGGCCCGCAGTTGCCGCGCGAGGATAATCACTATTTGGTTTACCTGCCATTTGAGCCATTACCCCGCATTCATCGCTTGTTGCAGGGTTTGAGTGATTATCGCTTTAGCGTATTTCACCCGGGCGTTACCCAAAAGCAGATTGGCCCTGTTAGTTACTACCCGCCTTCACGGGATGGTTTTGCTGAGGTATTTAGCCGCGCCTGCGGAGTTATCAGTAACGCGGGCTTTGAAACCAGCTGCGAGGCCCTATGGCACGGAAAAAAACTCCTGGTGAGGCCATTAGCCGGTCAGTTCGAGCAGCTCGCTAATGCGCGCTGCCTGGAACAACTGCAATTAGCAACGGTCATGCAAAATCTGGATACGGCGGAACTAAGTAACTGGCTGGAACATGGTCGGGCACGGCAATGCTGGTGGCCTGATGTGGCAACTGAATTAGCGCAATGGCTGGCAGAAGGTGCGGAACGGCCTGTTAGCGAACTGAGCAAGGCACTGTGGCGTAAAACGGATACGGCAGATTATCGGGAATTATTACAACGAGGTTAACGAACTACAACGGTAATGAAGATGGCTCCCCAGGTAGGATTCGAACCTACGACACATGGATTAACAGTCCACCGCTCTAACCAACTGAGCTACTGGGGAATTGCAAAGAGAGGTTGTTGAAAGGATGTCTGGCTCCCCAGGTAGGATTCGAACCTACGACACATGGATTAACAGTCCACCGCTCTAACCAACTGAGCTACTGGGGAACACATCCGACAACGGGAGCGAATGTTAAAGGGGCTTGCGCAAGCTGTCAATAGTAAAAATGCGCGTTTGCGCGTTTTGTGCGCAGCCTGGATGAAAAGTTGTTTGTCAAGCAACTCACAACTGCCTCGCTATAACATTCGGAATAGCAAATGACGGTGCCTGGTTATCCACAACAAGGCAGACATCAGGCGTTACAACGGGTTGACGATCTTATCCACTAAATCTGTGGATAACCTTGTGGGAAACTATGTGTGTTGCTATGAAAACCGCTTGGTAGCGGCTGTTTAAGAGATTGCTTAAAAAATAACTAGGAAATAAAAATTCATTATTTATCAATTGGTTGCATATTTTTCGTGGTGAATGCGACGAACCGTTTATTCTGTCCGAACAGAGCTAAATGAAATTTTTCCGGCTTGTGTATTTCTTATCAGGATTGCCTGAAAATAGCGCGATTTCAGGCACTTTTAACTGGTCTGACTGGTAGGGCGAGGGGGGGTAACGAACAACGCCTATGAGGCGAAGTCCGTTATCCGGCGAACCGCTTCTTTGAGGGTCGCTAAATCGGTAGCAAAGGAGAACCGGCAGTGTCCGGGGGCACCAAAAGCGGTTCCCGGAACCAGCGCGACTTTGGCGTTGTTTAACATCAGTTCACAGAGCGCTATATCGGTACTGCAGTCTTTAGCCGCCATCAGCCCTTCGATGTTGGCAAAGGTATAGAAGGTGCCGTCGCCAGGGATACATTTCATGCCGGGAATCTGATTCAGGGCATCAACCAGGTAATCATGACGCTCTTTAAACGCATTAACCATGGTGCGGATACAGCTTTGATCGCCTTCAAGGGCCGCCAGCGCAGCATGCTGACTGATACTCGCCGCATTCGAGGTACTTTGTGACTGAATCTTTTTCATCGCAGCAATGAGTGGCTTGGGACCAGCCGCATAGCCGATACGCCAACCGGTCATGGCATAAGCTTTGGATACACCGGATAACAGCATGATACGGTCGTGCAGATCCGGCGCGACCATCGCCAGGTTATAAAAGGATTCTTCGGTCCACAAAATATGCTCGTACATATCATCGCTGGCAATGAGCACCTGCGGATGCTTACGCAGTACGTCAGCAAGCTCGCTGAGTTCAGCTTTGCTATAAGCCGTACCTGTGGGGTTCGACGGACTGTTCAGAAACAGCAGGCGGGTTTTGGGCGTGATAGCTGCGTCCAGCTGGGCCGCGGTAATTTTATAACGCTGATCGATACCGGCTTCGATAATAACCGGCTCACCGCCCACCAGTTTCACCATATCCGGGTATGAAACCCAGTACGGGGCCGGAATAACCACTTCGTCACCGGGATTTAGCCAGGCGCTGAGCAGATTAAAGATGCTGTGCTTACCACCAGATGAAATCAGAATTTCGGGCAGTGAATAGTCGAGGTTGTTGTCGCGTTTAAATTTATTAATGACGGCCTGCTTTAATTCAATAATACCGTCGACGGCAGTATATTTCGTCTGGCCTGCATCTATAGCTGCTTTGGCAGCCTCTTTGACAAAATCGGGGGTGTCAAAGTCGGGTTCACCCACGCCTAAACCAATCACATCGTGCCCGGCTAGTAAAAGCTCAGCAGCTTTTTGTGATACAGCCAGGGTCGGTGAGGGTTGGATGGCATTAACGCGGTCGGATAACTGATATTTCACGGCTCTATCCTGTGAGTGAAAGAGGAAAGCCATATCATATAATTACTGGTGATTTTTGTCCACGGCTGCAATCTGCGGCGACATGGCAGAAGCCGCGTTAATCCGATACACTACACAGCTTCGTATGAAGCAGTTCGGATTCTATTTTCATCTATTTTCAGTTAAGCAACCGGAACCATTAATGGCCTCAGTCGTCAGGGCAAAAACATTATTGCATGATCCAATTCCCGCTACCTTATGGCGGATGACCTGGCCGATGATTATCGGCATCGTCACGCTGATTAGCTTCAATGTTGTGGATACCTTCTTTATCGGGCTGCTGGGCACAGATCCCCTGGCAGCAGTGAGTTTTACTTTTCCGGTTACCTTTACCGTGGTGAGCCTGAGCATCGGGCTCGGCATAGGCACCTCTGCCGTGATTGCCCGCAAACGCGGCAGCGGCAAAGAGGATCATGCGCGCTTTGACGGCACGACAGCACTTACAGTATCGGCCTTGCTGGTGGCCGCCTTATCGCTGCTCGGTTATCTGTTTATGGAGCCGATATTTATGGCGCTGCGGGCTCAGCCACGGTTGATGACCTACATCGAAGACTATATGACGTTGTGGTTTCTGGGCGCGGTGTTGCTGGTTATTCCTATGGTCGGTAACGCGGTACTGCGAGCCGCGGGGGATACCCGCACCCCGTCACTGATCATGGCATCAGGCGGGTTGCTTAATGCCATTTTCGACCCCATCTTTATTTTTGGTCTGGGCCCGGTGCCAGCGCTTGGCATACAAGGCGCGGCGCTGGCCAGTGTACTGTCCTGGACGATTGGCGTGATACTGGTGCTGTGGTACCTGAACTACAAGAAGTTACTGACGCTGATTGCTCCGGCTGGCGCCAGTTGGCTGCGCTCAGCCCGGCAAATTCTGAAGATTGGCTTACCGGCGGCCAGCGCGAACATGCTTACGCCGCTGGCGATGGCGGTGCTAACGGCTATTATTGCCGGATACGGCGCAAAAGCAGTGGCGGCTTTCGGGGTGGGAACGCGACTGGAATCGCTGGCCAGTGTCATTATTCTGGCGCTGTCGATGTCGCTGCCGCCGCTGATTAGCCAGAATTTTGGGGCCAACGATTTCAGACGGGTGGCGGAAGCGTACAAAACAGCGATTCGCGGTGTCATTGTGGCGCAGCTGGTTATTTACGCCATCCTGGTGGTGTCAGCGCCCTGGATTGCTGCGGTATTTACTGATGATGCGGAAGTGGCCGGACTGATTCGCTTATTCATTTACATTATGCCACTAGGCTACGGGATGCAGGGCATTATCATTTTGACCAATTCGAGTTTCAATGCCTTGCATCAGCCTATGTCGGCCCTGGGTTTAAGTATTATCCGGCTATTTGTGATGTTTGTTCCGCTCAGCTGGCTTGGCGCTATAATTGCTGATATCCCCGGCTTGTTTATCGGCGGTGTGGTGGCAAACATCCTAACCGGAGGCCTGGCCTGGTGGTGGTTTCACCGGGCTCTGGCAACACAGCGGGAGCAGTTTTAATGCGCGTATTTGAAATAAAATCTGACTATCAGCCTGCCGGCGATCAGCCGCAGGCGATTGAGAAGCTGGTTGATAATCTGGAAGCCGGGCTGGCGCATCAGACCTTGCTGGGCGTAACGGGGTCAGGTAAGACCTTTACCATGGCCAATGTGATCGAGAAAGTGCAACGGCCAACGCTGATCCTGGCTCATAATAAGACCCTTGCCGCGCAGCTCTACGGTGAGATGAAAGAATTCTTTCCGAATAACGCGGTGGAATACTTTGTTTCGTATTATGACTATTATCAGCCGGAAGCCTACGTTCCCACTACCGATACTTTCATTGAGAAAGACGCTTCCATCAACGAACATATTGAACAGATGCGGCTGTCAGCCACCAAGGCGCTGCTGGAGCGGCGCGATGTGGTACTGGTTGCCTCGGTGTCCTGTATTTACGGTTTGGGCGATCCCGATGCCTATATGAGCATGATGCTGCATCTGCGCCGCGGCGATATTATTGATCAGCGGGATATTCTGCGGCGCTTAGCGCAACTGCAATACAAGCGCAACGATGCAGCTTTTGAGCGTGCTACCTACCGGGTGCGCGGCGAGGTTATTGATATCTTTCCGGCTGAATCCGATGAACTGGCGGTACGGGTTGAGCTGTTTGATCAGGAGATTGACCGGATCAGTTTATTTGAACCGCTTACCGGGCAGGTTACTGAGGCGGACGTGGCGCGGGCGACGATTTACCCGAAGTCGCATTACGTGACACCGCGCGAGACCATCCTCAAAGCGATTGACCGCATTAAGGTTGAACTGAAGGATCGCAAAGAGCAGTTGCTGGCGGCGAATAAACTAATCGAAGAGCAGCGCATCAGCCAGCGTACTCAGTTCGATATTGAAATGATGCTGGAGCTCGGTTATTGCTCGGGGATTGAGAATTACTCCCGCTATCTGTCAGGCCGCGCGCCGGGAGAGCCGCCGCCAACGCTGCTGGATTATCTGCCAGACGATGCGTTACTCATCATTGATGAGTCCCACGTTACTGTGTCGCAGATCGGCGCTATGTATAAAGGGGACCGCTCGCGTAAGGAAAACCTGGTTAACTATGGCTTCCGGTTGCCATCAGCGCTGGATAACCGGCCGCTGAAGTTTGACGAATTTGAAGCTATCGCACCGCAGACGATTTATGTTTCGGCTACGCCGGGCAAGTACGAACTGGAAAAATGCGCGGGTGATGTGGTTGAGCAGGTAGTGCGGCCAACCGGGCTCATTGATCCTGAGATTGAAATCCGGCCGGTGGCCACGCAGGTGGACGACCTGATGTCGGAAGTGAGGCTGCGGGCTGAGCGCAATGAGCGGGTGTTGGCGACTACGCTGACCAAGAAGATGGCCGAGGATTTAAGTGACTATCTTGACGAGCACGGCATACGGGTGCGCTATTTGCACTCGGATATTGATACGGTGGAGCGAATGGAGATCATCCGTGATCTGCGGTTGGGCGAATTCGACGTTCTGATCGGTATTAACCTGCTGCGGGAAGGTCTGGATATGCCGGAAGTCAGTCTGGTGGCTATTCTTGACGCCGACAAGGAAGGCTTCCTGCGCTCTGATCGTTCGTTGATTCAGACCATCGGACGGGCCGCGCGAAACCTCAATGGCCGGGCCATTCTGTATGCGGATCGGATTACCGGTTCAATGCAACGGGCCATGGAAGAAACCAGCCGGCGCCGGGAAAAACAAGTTGCCCATAACAAGGCGATGGGGATTACTCCGGTTGGCATGAATAAACGCGTTACCGATGTGATGGATCTGGGCTCCGGGCGCCGTAGCAGCCGCAAGGACAAAGCGATCCAGCAAATCGCTGAACGTCAGCCCGGGTATGTGCCACCAGTGACTGATCCTAAAGTACTGATCCAACAGTTAGACAAAACCGAGAAAGCCATGTATCAGGCGGCAAAAGATCTTGAATTTGAACGCGCCGGGCAGCTACGTGACGAGGTTGGTAAACTGCGAGAACAGTTGAAGCGGCTTGGCTAACCAGGGTCTGAATTATGCTGAAAGCAGGTGATGAGCGCTATCTTACCGGTGACGGGCAATTACGGACGCCGCTGGCACTGATATTTTTATTGCTGTTTTTTTTACGCGGCTATGTGGCCTGGGTGATTTCGCTGACCTTCAGTGACGATCGGGCGCGATTGCTGCAGTTTTTCTATACCAGTACCGAACAGTTCGGCCTGACGTTGCTGGTCGGACTGCCTGCGCTTTTCACCTTGGTGCTGCTGACACAGATTAAGGCCGAGATTCCACCCTGGGTGCAAGCGGGTGCGCGAATTGCGCCGCTGGCGTTATGGCTGAGCTGGGTTATCGATGGGGTATTGCTGATGAGCCTGATCAGTGCACGCTGGCCGGAATTTTCGGTGGTTAAAGCGGTATTGGTATTTGGCTGGCTGATAGCTTTATGGATTCTGCTATTTTCACGGCATCTGCGCCGCTTCTGGCAACTACTTAGCGAAGCATAGTAGTGAGGAATAGTGGTGGATGGTACTGGGCTCGAACCAGTGACCCCCGCCTTGTAAGGGCGGTGCTCTCCCAGCTGAGCTAACCATCCATCAGGGAGTTCTTGTATTCATTTTCGAAGCGGCAGATGGTGGATGGTACTGGGTTCGAACCAGTGACCCCCGCCTTGTAAGGGCGGTGCTCTCCCAGCTGAGCTAACCATCCGTTTTCTCTGCGCTGCGGGGCGGTATTATAGGGTGCTCCGCGATGCTGTCAACAGAAAATAGCAGAGATTTGACCTGACTGCTGGCTTTTTCACCATTTCTGCCTGATGCGCTAACCGCCGGTTATTGATAAACTAGCTGGCAATCTAATCTGAATCATGCGGAGAGTTCAATTATTATGACAGTGGTGACCCGATTTGCCCCCAGCCCGACCGGCTACCTTCATGTAGGCGGAGCCCGTACTGCTTTATATTCCTGGCTGGTTGCCAAAGCGCAGGGCGGAAAATTTGTTCTGCGTATTGAAGACACCGATGTCGAGCGTTCAACTCAGGCGGCAATCGACGCCATTCTGGAAGGGATGGAATGGCTGGGATTAAACTGGGATGAAGGTCCCTATTATCAGACCCAGCGTTTTTCCCGTTATAACGAATACATTGAACAGTTGCTGGCCGAAGGCAAAGCCTATAAATGCTATTGCTCGGTTGAACGGCTGGAAAAAATGCGCGAAGCACAGATGGAGCGGGGCGAGAAGCCGCGCTATGACGGCTGTTGCCGCGATAAAGAAAATCTGTCCGGCGATAAATTTGTAGTGCGTTTTCGTAATCCACAAACCGGCAGCGTGAAGTTTAACGACCACATTCGCGGGCCTATTGAATTCGCCAACGACCAGCTGGACGATCTGATCATTAAGCGTACCGATGGCACGCCAACTTATAACTTCTGCGTGGTTATTGATGACTGGGAAATGAACATTACCCATGTGATTCGTGGCGAAGACCATATTAATAATACGCCGCGTCAGATTAATATTCTGCAGGCGCTGGGTGCGCCAGTACCCGAATACGCGCATGTGTCGATGATCCTCGGTGATGACGGCAAAAAGCTGTCTAAACGCCACGGCGCCGTGGGCGTGATGCAGTACCGTGACGACGGTTATCTGCCGCAGGCGGTGCTGAACTACCTGGTGCGGTTAGGCTGGTCCCACGGCGATCAGGAAATTTTCAGTCTGGATGAAATGATTAAATTCTTCAGTCTGGACGACGTCAATAAAGCAGCATCCGCGTTTAATACGGAAAAACTGAACTGGCTGAACCAACATTACATGAAGTCGTTGCCGGCAACGGAAGTGGCGATGTACCTGCGCTGGCATTTTGAGCAGCAAGGTATTGAGCTGGGCGATGGACCGTCACTGGAACAGGTTATTAACCTGCAGGCTGACCGGGTTAAAACGCTAAAAGAAATGGCTGCAATCAGCCGCTATTTTTATGAAGAGTTTGCCGACTTTGATGAAGCGGCCGCCAAGAAGCACTTACGGCCGGTAGCGAAAGCACCATTGCAGAAAGTACGGCAACGACTGGCTGATCTGTCCACCTGGAACGCTGAAACTATCCATAAAGAGATTCAGCAGGCCGCTGATGATCTGGAGGTGGGTATGGGCAAAGTCGGAATGCCGCTGCGGGTAGCCGTTACCGGTGGTGGCAATTCGCCGTCGCTGGATGTCACCCTGGAACTTATCCCGCAACTAACCGTGCTGCAACGCATTGACCGTGGTATCGCTTTTATTGAAGCGCGCGAGCAGGAGTAAGGCTGTTGCCAAAAATACGCAAGCTACTGGAGAGTAATAAAGGCTGGGCGCAACGTCAGATCGACCTGGATCCTGAGTACTTTAAGAAGTTAGTAGCGCAGCAGAGCCCTGAGTTTCTCTGGATTGGCTGCTCTGATAGCCGGGTCCCCGCCAATCAGGTGGTCGATATGGAGCCGGGCGAATTGTTCGTGCACCGCAATGTGGCTAACCAGGTTATCCAGACTGATTTCAACTGTCTGTCGGTGGTGCAGTACGCGGTCGATAGCCTGAAGGTGAAGCATATTCTGGTGGTCGGGCATTATGGCTGTGGTGGTGTACGAGCTGCCACCGAAAGCTGTAGCCATGGCCTGGTAGATCACTGGTTGTTTCCGATAAAGGATATTTACCGTGAACACCGGGCTGAACTGGAGGCGCTGGATTCCGAGCAAGCGCTGAACCGGCTATGTGAGCTGAATGTGATTGAACAGGTCGGCAACCTGGCCAAGACCACCATCGTCCAGGCGGCCTGGGATCGGGGGCAGGAGCTGACCATCCATGGCTGGGTTTATAGCCTGGAAGACGGCATTGTGCGAAATATGAATGTGTCGGTTTCCAGTCGTGAAGCGCTGGAAGCCATCTATCATTTTGGCGATTAGCAACATCCGATTTTAGGCTGAGCCGGCCGGCGGCTGCGTAGCAAATAGCCAGTTTGGTGAAAAAACTCGCAAACGGTTGGCTTTAGCCAAAAAAAGGTTGACGGCGGTGCGAGGATTACCATAGAATTCGCCCCGCTGTCAGGGTACTGAAGCAGCTCACAGGACGTGGGGCTATAGCTCAGCTGGGAGAGCGCTTGCATGGCATGCAAGAGGTCAGCGGTTCGATCCCGCTTAGCTCCACCAAACTGCTTCCTTAGTAAGGTACCGTGACACAATTTGTTCTGCAGCGTCCCCTTCGTCTAGAGGCCTAGGACATCGCCCTTTCACGGCGGTAACAGGGGTTCGAATCCCCTAGGGGACGCCAAACAGAACAGCTGATTGATTTGAATGTATAATGCGTCCCCTTCGTCTAGAGGCCTAGGACATCGCCCTTTCACGGCGGTAACAGGGGTTCGAATCCCCTAGGGGACGCCACACTTAAAGCCAGCCAAACTATCAAGCATCCGGGTCCCCTTCGTCTAGAGGCCTAGGACATCGCCCTTTCACGGCGGTAACAGGGGTTCGAATCCCCTAGGGGACGCCACGCTTTACTGACCTGCCAGTTCCAGCAGGAATGGTTCCATAATAGTTGCTATCTGATCCTGAGCCTGGCGGTTCGGGTGAATTCCGTCATTCTGCATTAAACCTTCGTCTTCGATAATCTGTTCCATAAAAAACGGCACCAGTGGCACGTCTTTCGCTTCCGCCACAGTCGGAAAAATATTCGCGAATAATGCACTGTAGCGGGCACCATAATTAGGTGGTATGCGGATCTGACTTAATGCTACCGTAGCCCCATGCTGCTGTAACTGGTCGATGATTTTTAGCAGGTTAGCCTGAATACTTGCAGGGGTGAAGCCGCGCAAGCCATCATTACCGCCGAGCTCAACAAAAACTGCGTCGGGCTGATGCCGTTCAATCACGCCATTCAGCCGGTTCAGCGCGCCCTGCGTGGTATCACCGCTGATGCTGGCGTTGATAAGGGTTATTTCCGGATATTGTTGCTGCCAGCGATCCTGTAAAATACCCACCCAGGATTCGCTCTGCGCCATACCGTAACCGGCGCTCAGGCTATCGCCCAGAACCACGAGTGAGACATTTGCCGAAACTGGACGTATACAGACCAATAATGCGACGATAAATCCAAATTTAATAAGGAAGTTTTTCATAAATGCTTATTCAGACCACTCAGTTAGAAAAAAAAGTTCAGACCAGCTCGGGTATTCTACACATATTGCAGCGGATTGACCTGCAGATTACTGCCGGCGAAACCGTAGCCATTGTTGGCGCTTCAGGTTCTGGCAAGTCCACCTTGCTGTCGCTGCTGGCGGGATTAGACCTCGCCAGTGCCGGAGATGTTCTTATAGATAACGTAAAATTGAGCAATTTGGATGAGGAACAGCGGGCAAAATTACGGGCCGACAAAATAGGCTTTATTTTTCAGTCGTTTCTGTTGATTCCCAGCCTTACCGCGCTGGAGAATGTCATGTTGCCGGCGGAACTGGCCGGTAACCGCAAAGCCGAGCAGCAGGCGCGCACCTTATTACAGGACGTGGGCCTGGGCGAACGCCTGACTCACTATCCCAATCAGCTGTCCGGTGGCGAGCAACAGCGGGTTGCTATTGCCCGGGCTTTTGTCGGTACGCCGAAGATCCTGTTTGCCGATGAGCCAACCGGCAATCTCGATGCCACTACCGGTCATACGATCGAAGATCTGTTGTTTGAGATGAATGAGTCATCGGGTACCACGCTGGTGATGGTGACGCACAATGAACAACTGGCTGATCGTTGCCAGCGAATATTTAAGATGGACGCCGGTTCGCTGACAGAGGTGCAAAAGGATGTGGCATAAAATTTCCTGGCGTTTACTGCGGCAGGAACTGAAACGCGGTGAACTGACTATCATGGCGGCCGCCATCGTCTTGTCGGTGACAGCGGTACTGTCATTATCGATCTTTACCGAACGGCTACAGTCGGGGCTGATGGAACGCAGCGCTGAGTTTCTGGCCGCTGATCGGGTGCTGAGTTCGCGTCGCACTGTTGATGAGGCCTGGCTGGAAAAGGCGCATGAACTCAATCTGAACACGGCCCGGCGGGTGGTATTCAATTCAATGGCTTTTGCCGGCGATGAGCTGGCGCTGGTCGACATCAAAGCGGTGAGCAGCGGCTACCCCCTGCGCGGTGATCTGAAAACCGCTGACCAGCCTTATGCTGAGGATCAGGTTACGGAAGGGCTGCCCGAATCCGGCGAGGCCTGGGTGGCTTCGGCGCTGTTTCAGGAACTGAACCTGAAAGTTGGCGACACCATTGATATAGGTAACAGTAATTTTCTGGTGACCCGCGTACTGACCTATGAGCCCGATGTGGGTTTCTCGGTATTTACCGACAGCCCGAATGTTCTCATTCGCTATGCTGATCTCGATGACACGGGGCTGATTCAGCCGGGTTCACGGGTTCGCTACCATGTGTTGTATGCGGGTGCGGAAGAGCAACTGAGTGAGTATGAGAGCTGGTTGCAGCCGCAGCTTAACGAGGATACCCATAACTGGCGCAGTATTGCTGATGGTGATGCACCACTGGCGCGTAGCTTACGCCGGGCTGAACGTTTTATGATGCTCGCCAGCCTGCTGGGTGTGGTACTGGCGGCGACCGCGGTGGCTGTTGCCGCGCAGCGGTATTGCCAGCGTAATTATGATGTGGTCGCTATCTTTAAGACGCTGGGAGCCGGCAAACGTCAGATCCAACGCATTTTTATTCTGCATCTGTTATTGCTCACGGTGATCAGTATCGCGATAGGGTTACTGCTGGGATGGTTCATTCAGGCGCAGGTGGTGAACCTGGTCGCCGAGCGGCTGGGCGCCACATTACCGCAAGCCGGGTTAACCCCTTATCTGCTGGCCAGTGCCACCGGCTTTATCAGTGCTGTGATGTTTACGCTTTATCCGCTGTTGCGGTTAGTAGCCATTCCGCCACTGCGGGTGCTTAACCGTGAACTGACAGCAGCAAACCGGCTGCGCTGGCTGCACTGGGTAGCCTGCGGCGGTACCATTTATGTGCTGTTATTGATTTACAGCCAGCAATGGCTGTTATCCACTGCATTGTTTGCCGGTGGTGCGCTGGCAGCGGCGTTATTACTGGTTATTGGCCGGTTGTTTATTGGTGCCAGCCGCCGCGCTGGTATGCAGGCCGGCAGCGCCTGGCGGCTTGCTATGGCAGGACTGCAGCGCCGCGCGCAGGCGAACAGCGTACAAATGTTGAGCTTTTCAACAGCCATCATGCTGTTACTGCTGGTGCTGGCATTACGCAGCGAGCTGCTGGAAGACTGGCAGCGGCAACTACCTGACGATGCCCCTAATTACTTTGTAGTCAACGTGGCCGAAGACGATGTCCAGCGGCTGGAGCAACGGCTGGCGGAACGTGATATCAAAGCCAACGATATGTATCCGGTGGTACCGGGCCGTATGACCGCAGTCAACGGCGTACAGGTGGTTGACGAAGTCAGCAAAGAAAGCAAAGAAGACGAGGGTACCGATACCAAGTCGGATGAAGTCCGTGAAGGCTTTGGCCGCGAACTGGCGCTGACCTGGCGCGATGAGCTGCCACCAAACAATAAAATTCTTGCCGGCGAATGGTGGGGTGATAATCCTGCGCCTCAGGTTTCGGTCGAACAGGGGGTAGCTGAGCGCATGCGCCTGGAAATCGGCGATGTACTGCAGTTCAACATCGGCGGTAACGAATTTGAGGTGCCGGTAACCAGTATCCGCGAAGTCAACTGGGCCAGTATTCAGCCCAATTTCTTTATGATCTTTAATACCGCCACCCTGCAGGATTTTCCGGCGACTTATATCTCCAGTTTTACGCTGGAGCCGGAGCGCAAAAGTGAGCTCTATGACCTCTTTAAGCCGTTCCCGCAGGTTAGTCTGATTGATCTGGATGCGCTGACCGATCAGCTCCGGGAAGTGATCAGCCAGGTGAGTCTGGCAATCGGCTTTGTGCTGATACTGGTGTTAATTGCCGGGGTACTGGTGTTACTGGCGCAGGTACAGGCCTCGATGGAAGAACGCCAGCAGGAATTGGTTATATTAAGAACCTTAGGTGCGCCGGCGAAGCTGCTCAGTCGCAGTGTGACCTATGAGTTCCTGATATTGGGGGCCATCAGCGGACTGATTGCGACGCTGGCGATGGAGTTGGCGCTGTGGATACTGCAAACGCAGGTGTTCGAGATGGACGCGTCGTTACACTGGCGCTTCTGGCTGGTAGGGCCGCTGGCCGGCGCGCTGGTGGTCGGTATTATGGGCCGGCTGGCTTGTGGGCGGCTGGTACGGCGTAATACCGCGCAACTGATACGTACTTTAGGTTAGTTGCCAGGGCGCAGATATGGCCCGAATAATTTGGGCCATATCCCGGCGCAGCCGCGGCTGAAGACGCCGAAATGGCCGATCCGGGACAGACCGAAGTCGTCCGGCGTCAACAGCACACGCTGTTGCGGCGCATTCGTATAAAAATCGTGAAGGTGGTGAATGTTGCGCTGCGTCAGCAGCTCATCATCACTGAAGGATAATGACGTGATTGGCGTGCTCACCGTGGCAAACTTAGCGCGCGCTGCCTCGCCCTCGACGCCAACCAGATAATCGGGATGCAGGCACCAGCGGCGCCACTGTTGCATCGCCGGGCCTGGTACATCGCCGACTATGCCAAGCCGGCCACCGGGGAAATAACCACACAGCGGCACCAGCCAGGGTACAATCAGATGCCACAGCACCCAGGCCCGCGGCTTGAGCTGGCGGGTATTGTCGCGCCAGAAGCCGGTGCCCGAAGCGACCGTAATCATGCGGTCAATATGGTGGTTATTGGGGATCAGTCCAAATATCTGCCCGCCCACGCTATGGGCAAGCCAGGTTAGCCTGGCCTGCGGATGCTGACGGTACACATAATCGATGACGGCCGGACAATCGTGGTAGGCCCAGTCGGTAAGCGTAGTTTTTACTTGCCGTAGCGGCTGCTCACGTGATGCGCCAATTCCAAAATAATCAAAGCTGTAAACCTCAAAGCCCTGACTGGCCAGCCAGCTGCAGAACCTGTAGTAATAGGTTTGTGGCACGGCCATGGCAGGTGCCATGATGATTACCTCATTGGGGTCTGCTGCAGAGCCATTTTCCGGGGAAAAGCGGGTCAGTGTTAACTGGCGGTCAGGTGTTGCAGCAACCATGAAAGTCTGTTCAGGTAAGGGCTGCTGGCTCATGGCAGGGCTTTAATGAACGGCTTAACGGTTACCTGTTTATAGACGCCGGCGGCGATGTAGGGATCGGCATCAGCCCACTGTTGAGCGTCGCTCAGGGTGGCGAACTCGGCGATAATCAGCGAGCCGGTAAATCCAGCCGGGCCGGGATCAGAACTGGCAATCGCAGGGCAGGGACCGGCGACTAAAAGCCGGCCTTCCTCTTTAAGTTGTTGTAAGCGAGCAAGATGGTCCGGGCGCGTGGTTTTGCGGGCAGCTAACGAGTCAGGGGCATCTTCGCCCCAGATTGCGAACCACATTACTCTAGTTCCTTACTGTCTTTTTCGATATCGGTGTGATGGCGGAACATATAGGCGCCGGTAAACACCGTGAATACGATAGTCGCGGCGAGGGTACCGAACACTTTAAAGTTAACCCAGACATCCAGGCTCATATATTGGGCAATATATAAATTCACTGCTGCCAGCGTGAGGGTGAATACAACCCAGGCATAAGTCAGCCGACGCCAGGCAAAAGCCGGCAGCTTGATTTCATGGCCAAGCAGGCTTTGCAAAGGGCTCTGCTTACGCCACCAGAGGCCAACCAGCAGGAGCAGGGCTATTGCCACGTAAATAATGGTTACTTTGATCTTAATGAACCATTCATCACGTAAGAATAAAGTAATAGCGCCAAAGACCAGAACCACGCCAAGAATAATCCAGTGCCGTGGGGTAATCACTTCACGCATAAACTTTAAACAGAGGATCTGCAGCACGGTACCGATCATTAAAACGCCGGTAGCGATAAAAATGTCGCCAATTAAATAGAATATAAAAAATAGTGCTATTGGCAGATATTCAAGGATGAAAAGCATGGCTCATTCCGCGATCAAAAAGTCATTAAAGTGTGCCAGAAAAAGTTGTCCTGTACCAGCGACACTGACTACACTAACTTAAAGCTACAGCTTACTTCAGGAGATAACTATGAAACTGCTACTGACAGGTGGAACCGGCCTCATCGGCAGTGCCCTGATCGAAGCATTATGGGAGCGTTATCAAATCACTATTACCACCCGTAATCCGAAAAAGGCGATTCGGCGTTTTGGTAAGAAGGTTCATGCGGTGCGTGGCCTGGAAGAAATTCAGGACATCAGTGAATTCTATGCGGTGATCAATTTGCAGGGCGAGGATATTTTCGCCAAACGCTGGACCACGAAGCAAAAGCAGGAAATAGAACAAAGCCGCTGGACCATAACCCGCCAGTTGACCGAGCGGATTAAAGAATCCAGCCAGCCGCCTCAGGTATTTATCAGCGGCTCGGCGGTAGGTTATTACGGCCCCCAAGGCGATGAACCGGTGACCGAACATACCGTGGTCGAGGCGGATGATTTTGCCCACCATCTGTGTGCCGAATGGGAACGTCTGGCACTGGCGGCCCAATCGGAACGTACCCGCGTGTGTGTGATACGTACCGGTATTGTAGTGGCGGAAGAAGATAGCGCACTGCAGCAGATGCTGCCGCCTTACCTGCTTGGTCTCGGTGGCCCGTTAGGAAGCGGCGAGCAAGGGTTTTCCTGGGTTCATCTGGATGACATCGCGGGCATTATTGAGTTTTTACTCGAACAGGAGCAGTGCCGCGGCATCTACAACGGTACGGCACCGAATCCGGTCAAACAGAAAAAGTTCAGTGCCTGCCTGGCGAAAGTGCTGCGTAAGTCGCATTTTATGCGGGTACCGGCCTGGGTGCTAAAACTGGTGCTCGGCGAGCGCTCGATGATGCTGCTTGAAGGTCAGCTGGTGTTGCCCGAGCGGACCCTGCAAGCAGGCTATGAGTATAAGTACCCCGAGGTTGAAGCCGCACTCAGGGCTTGTTTGTTGCCTTCTTCATAGCGCGTACGAAGGTTTCCAGCTCGGCGGTCATGGTGCTGACATCGCCGAGGTTCTGTTCAATAATGCGAACCACAGCGGAACCGCTGATGGCGCCCGCGGCTCCGGCCGCCAACGCTGCCTGCACATGATCCGGGGTGGCAATACCAAAACCAAGCAACGGCGGTGCGCTACCGGCTTCGCGCAAGGTATCAATGAGTGCGCTCGCTGGCGCCACCATCTGCTGTTCGGCACCAGTCACCCCCGCGCGACTAAGCAAATAGACATAACCCTTACTGTGCTTCGCTACTTGCTGCAGACGTTCATTGCTGGCATCCGGCGGGGCAATATAAATGGGCTCGATGCCGTGGCGTTGGGCCGTTTCGCTGTATGAAAGGCTTTCACGCACCGGCACGTCGGCAATAAGTACTGAATCGACGCCAGCTGCGGCACAGCGCTGATAAAAGGTGTCGACATCGGGGCAGGAAACCAGATTAGCGTACACCAGCAGGCCGATCGGCAGATCCGGATTTTCGTCGCGGATAGTCCGTACCAGCTTCAGGCAGTCGGCGGTGCGGACACCGGCGGAAAGAGCGCGCAGACTGGCTTTCTGGATGGTCGGCCCGTCGGCCACCGGATCAGAGAAGGGCAGGCCCAGTTCAAGGGCGTCAGCGCCACCGGCGATAAGCGCGCGCAAAATCGCCAGACTGGTTTCAGGATCAGGATCGCCCAGGGTCACAAAGGGTACGAAAGCGCCTTGCTGACGTTCATCTAAGCGGTTAAACAGCTGTTGATAACGGCTCATGACGGGTTCTCCTGATTGGCATCTGCCTGTTGTGCGGCAAAAATCCTCCGTACATGGTCGATGTCTTTGTCACCCCGGCCCGACAAGTTAACCAGCAGAATTTCAGGAGCATCGGGTTCAGCCGCCCGCCGCAGGGCGTAGGCCAGGGCATGAGCGGACTCCAGCGCCGGAATAATACCTTCTTTCTCGGCCAGCAATTTAAAGGCAGCCAGCGCTTCGTCGTCGGTTACCGATTCATAGCGGGCGCGGCCGATGCTTTTCAGATGCGCGTGCTGGGGTCCGACGCCGGGGTAATCGAGCCCGGCTGATACCGAATAGCTTTCTTCTATCTGGCCTTCGTCGGTTTGCATCAGAAAGGATTTACAACCGTGCAGAATGCCGGGTTTGCCAGCGGCCAGGGTCGCGCCATGTTCATGGGTATGCAGGCCATGACCAGCAGGTTCGACGCCGACAAGGGCGACATCGGTTTCATCAATGAACTCAGCAAACATGCCGATGGCATTCGAACCGCCACCAACGCAGGCAATGACTTCGTCAGGCAGGCGACCGGCCCGTTCTTTGATCTGGGCTTTAGCCTCAGCACCAATCATCCGGTGAAATTCACGGACTATGGTCGGGAAGGGATGCGGGCCAGCAGCGGTGCCGAGCAGATAGTGCGTGGTGCTGTAACTTGCAGTCCAGTCGCGCAGCGCTTCGTTGACGGCATCTTTCAGGGTGCCGCTACCGGTATCAACGGGCACCACTTTGGCACCCATCAGCTCCATCCGGAACACATTGGGTTGCTGACGCTCGACATCCTTCGCGCCCATATAAATGGTGCAGTCCAGATCCAGCAAAGCGCAGGCCAGAGCGGTGGCGGTGCCGTGCTGGCCGGCACCGGTTTCAGCGATAATGCGGCGTTTGCCCATACGTTTTGCCAATAACGCCTGACCCAGTACCTGGTTGGTTTTGTGCGCGCCGCCATGCAGGAGGTCTTCGCGCTTCAGGTAAATTTTTGTGCCGTTCGGTGAGTCCACGGGCAGGTTCTGGCATAGCGATAAGGGGGTCGGCCGGCCCAGATAGTTTTTCAGCAAGTCAGCAAAGGTTTTCTGAAACTCCGGATCCTGCTGAGCGTCGATAAATGCCTGTTCAAGCTGATCCAGAGCCGGTAGCAGGATTTCCGGTACAAACTGACCGCCAAACTCGCCGAAATAGGCCGGGTACTGCTTATTCTGTGACTGTGTCATAGGGTATTCCGTCCGTATTGTCGTAACTGATGAAATAATTCGATGATTAAGCCGGCGTCTTTGCCGCCTGGCTGATATTCGACGCCTGAGTTAAAGTCCAGGCGATTAATGCCGGTGGCCAGCGCAGCTGACGCGTTATCGGCGCTCAGACCGCCGGCAAGTATGCATTGCTCCCGTTGCTGGCCGGTTAAGCTGGCCAGCAAGGTCCAGTCAAACGTCTGGCCGCTGCCGCCGTATCTGTTGTCGAGTAAGAAGGCTTCGACTTCTAGTGGCGGTAACAGCAACGGCTCGTCTACGCCAATAGCCTTCCAGGTTACGCAACCCGCAGGCAATGACTTACGCAACTCATTCACGTAATCAATATCTTCATGGCCATGCAACTGCACCGCGGCCAGACCTAACTGATGAGCATAGTCGATAACCTGTTGTACCGGCTGATCGGCAAATACTCCGACAAAGCTGAGATCCGGTTCGGCCTGGCATATACGCCGGGCCGCTTCAAGGTCGACAAAGCGTGGTGAGCGTTCTACGAATATAAGGCCGCCAAAGGCCGCGCCGGCGGCCCGAGCCACCATGGCATCGGCCGGGTCAGTCAGGCCACATACTTTGTGCTGGCCGTAAATCAGTTCACGACAGGCCTGGTCGATATTGGGCCGGGCGGATAACGCGCTGCCAATGAGGAAGCCATCAACATAAGGTGCGCTGGCGCGGATCTGGTGGTGGCTGGTATAGCCGGATTCGGCCACCAGCAGGGCACCTTCGGGTGCCTGTGCGCTTAACTCAATACTACGGTTATTATCGATGCTGAGATCATGCAGGTTGCGATTATTAATGCCGATTATTTTTGCCTGCAGCCGCTTAGCACGCGCCATTTCCTCGGGGGTGGACACTTCGGTGAGCACATCCAGATTAAACTCGGCGGCAAGGGCCGACAGGCTCTGGTACTGCTCATCATCAAGCACCGACAGCATCAGCAGAATCGCGTCAGCACCGAAATGACGGGCCAGCAGCACTTGTAAGGGTTCAACGATAAAATCTTTGCAGAGTACCGGGATGTCGACGGCGGCGCTGACTGCGGCGAGATAACGGAAATCGCCCTGAAAATAGTCCGGTTCGGTTAGCACCGAAATTGCGTCGGCGTAGCGGGCGTAGGTGCGGGCCATAGTGACCGGATGAAAATCTTCGCGGATGAGGCCCTTCGACGGCGAGGCCTTTTTGCATTCGAGAATAAAGCTGCTGCGTGGCTTCGCCAGCGCCTCAGCCAGGCTGCGCTGACTGGGAGTAAGCTGTGACTGCAGTTCGTCAGCATCGTAGCGGCTAGCCAGCTGCGCTATTGCCTGGCGGCGATGGGCGACGATTTGCTGAAGTATGGTCTCAGCCATGGTTGAACTCCTGTAACTGCCGTAAATGATCCAATGCTTTGCCGCTACTTAAATGTTCCAGTACCGCATGGGTGGCTTTATCAAGCTGCTGATATTCGCCGGCCAGATAAAGTAATCCGGCTACGCTCATCGCGATGGCATGATGATGCGCATCGCTGGCGGTGCCAGCCAGGGCTTGCTGAAGCAGAGCGGCATTGCGATCCGCATCGCCGCCGGCAAGGGCGCTGACCGGTGCCGATGGTACCCCAAAATCAGCCGGAGTAAGCTGATATTCGCTTAGTTCACCGTCACGCAGTTCAACCACTGTGGTGCTGCCGTGCAGGGCAATCTCATCGATGCCGGAGCCGTGTACCACCATTGCCCGCTTACAACCGAGTAGCCGCAGGGTTTCAGCCATCGGGCGGCACCAGGCCGGGTCATACACCCCAAGTTGCTGCACGTCAGGCCGGGCCGGATTAACCAGTGGACCCAGTAAGTTAAATAAGGTCCGGGTTTTTAACGTCTGGCGAACCGGCATGGCATAGCGGATGCCAGGATGGTAATGCGGTGCAAACAGGAAGCAGAAATTATAAAGATCCAGTTGCTCAGCGGCCACTTCCGGGTCCTGCGTCACTGACAAGCCGAGGCTTTCAAGGACATCGGCTGATCCTGATCGCGATGATACACTGCGATTGCCGTGCTTGGCCACGGTCAGGCCCATACTTGCTGCGACCAGCGCGGCCGTGGTGGAGATATTAATGGTGTTGCTGCTGTCGCCACCGGTGCCGCAGCTATCAACGACGAGCCGCTCCGGGCGCTGAAAGGTTTTAGCGGCGCGGCGCAAGGCTTGCGCTGCACCGGCCATCTCAGCGGGCTGCTCGCCGCGCATTTTCATGGCGATCAAAGCGGCAGTGATCTGGATCTCATTGAGTTCGCCTTTAACCAGGCGTTCGAACAGCCGGTGGCTGGCCTCCAGAGTTAATGTTTTGCCGTCGAGTAGGTCATTAAGTACTTGCATGATACTGCTCCTGAGAAAATAAATAACGGACACTCTGTGCGAGCAACTGACTGCCGTGGCTGGTCAGAATAGATTCGGGATGAAACTGGAAACCGAGCGCCTGATAATCGGTAAAGCGGGCCGCCATCGGAATATCACCATAGCTGGCCAGCACCTCGACTGAAGCGGGTAAATCGAAGCCTGACAACGAGTGATAACGGGCGACCGTCAGCGGGTCAGGCAAACCGGCAAAGATGGCATGACCATTTTGATTGATCGCCGCCTTTTTGCCGTGCACGGTTTCGCCGCAACGATCAACCCGGCCGCCACTGGCCTGAATCAGTGCCTGAAAGCCAAGGCAAATACCCAGCATCGGATAGCGGCCCCGCGCACCTTCAATAATTTGCAGCAGGTTGCCGGAGGTAGCCGGATGCCCCGGCCCGGGTGACAGGCACAGCAGCTGGCGGCCCTGATAATTATCCATCAGCTGCAGAATTTTCTCGGCAGCAATATGGTTACGGTACACGGTTAACGGGTAGCCCAGCTGGCGTAGCTCATCGACCAGGTTGTAGGTAAATGAATCGAAGTTATCCAGTAATACAATGCGATCAGGATGGCTCATGACAGCGCCTCCGTGCGCTGCTGCGCATCTTGTATAGCTTTAATCACCGCCCGTGCCTTGCTTTCGGTTTCGGCAACTTCAGCGGCGGGGACTGAGTCGTGCACCACACCGGCGCCGGCCTGCACCACAGCGCGGCCATTGCGGACAAAAGCCGAACGAATCACGATACAGGTGTCCATGTCACCATTGCCGGACAGATAGCCAACGGCGCCGCCGTAGCTGCCGCGGCCCTGCTGTTCAACCTGGCGGATTAAGGTGGCCGCACTCACTTTCGGCGCCCCGACTAAGGTGCCCATGTTCATGCAGGCGCGGTAGGCATGCAGGGCGTCCAGATCTTCGGCCAGCTGCGCGACCACGCGGGAGACCAGGTGCATCACATGGGAGTAACGATCGACTTGCAGTAAATCGGCAACATAACGGGTACCGGGCCGGGCAATGCGCGAGAGGTCATTACGCGCCAGATCAACCAGCATCATGTGTTCTGCCAGCTCTTTCTGATCAAGCCGCAGCTCGAGTTCAAGGCGGCTGTCGAGATCGGCATGATAGTTGCCGTTCGCGTCTTTGCCGCGCGGGCGGGTGCCCGCAATTGGATAAAGCTCTACCTGGTTGGTGGCGGCGGTATATTTGAGGGCCGATTCAGGTGAGGCGCCGAATAATTCAAAAGCATCGGTGCGCATAAAAAACATATAAGGCGACGGGTTCGCCAGCTTCAACTGCTGGTAGGCTGCCAGCGCATCGCTACAACTAAGTTCAAAACGTCGCGACGGCACTACCTGGAAGATATCACCAGCGAGTATATGTTGCTGCAGGTCGGTCACTATAGTGGCGAAATCAGCGGCCGACGGGGTTGCGGTAATGTCCTGGTCAGCGGCAGGGGCAGGTGTCGACTCGGGCTCATGGCGTGCCGGCAACTGGCACTGGGCGACAATCCGGCCCACCTGATCGGCAATATAGGGGTAGAAATCGGCGCTTTGAGGCCCGCTGAACAAATTCGCTAACAGCTCCGTGGTCTGCTGCTGATGATCAATAATGATCAGGGTCTCGGCCAGATAGAAATGATAATCAGGGCAGGAGTTCACTCCCTGAGGTACGTCAGGTAATTGCTCAAAGGACGCGATGTAGTCATAGCCAAATACGCCGCCAAGAAAAATTCCGAGTGGGTGCGGCTGGGTTTGCTGCAGTTTTTGCTGGATGATTCGCAGCGGCTCGATATTGCTACTGGCGCGCAGCCGGCTGTCTTCATCGGCATCAGTGTCCGGCCGGGTAAAAACGCAGGTCAGTTGATTGACGGAATGCGTCAGCTCAGCATGCGCACTGAGCTGGTCCGCCAACCAGAGCAGTAATTGCTGGCCGTTGTTGGTCAGCGCGGTAATTTCCACCGTCTGATCGTTGCAAACTATTTGCAAGGCCGCATCGACCATCAGCAGACTTTTAAGGTTTTCGCGCGAGTTAATTTCCGCCGAATCCAGCAGCAGGTTATGGGCATGATGCTGGCATAAGCGGCGGTACAGCGCGAGTGGATCGGGCTGGTATGGCAAAGTGATCTGTAAGCTGGTGATATAACCAGGATGTTCGATAATGTCCACGTTGTTCCCACTCTTGTATAAAATTCAGATAGCCAAAAAACAGCAATAAAAAAACCCGCTCGAAAGCGGGTTTTTTGAATCCAAAACGTGACAAGCACGCACAGAAGCATCACCCGCTATGTCGGGATATGCCACCACCAGTTTAAGGCTTTGTGCGCTGCTAAAATAGTCATCACCAATAGATTCCAGTTAAAGTTGTCTAGTTCAATAGCGCTAAGTTAGCGCCAATTCTTTTGGCTGTCAACGGACATCGTGCTTTAAAATCCGCGATTTTTGACGTTCCCAGTCACGCTGTTTCACGGTATCCCGTTTGTCATGGGATTTTTTACCTTTAGCCAGGTAAATCTCTACCTTGACCAGATGGCGTTTCCAGTACATCGCGGTAGCAACTATGGAGTAGCCTTCGCGCTCACTAGCCCCAATCAGTTTATCTAATTCGCGTTGTTTCAGTAACAGTTTACGGCTGCGCTCCGGATCGCATACCACATGCGAGGAGGCTGCCAGTAACGGCTGAACCTGGGCGCCGAGCAGGTAGGCTTCACCATTGCGGATGATCACATAGGTATCACTGATATTTACTTTACCAGCGCGGATGCTTTTTACTTCCCAGCCTTGCAGGGCGATGCCGGCCTCAAACTTATCTTCGAGGAAATACTCGTGACGCGCTTTTTTATTCAGCGCTATGGTGCCGGAATTTGCTTTGGATTTTGAATTTGTCATGGCGCGTATTATACCGATGCCGCATTAAATTAAAATTTGTTTCTGCACTTGTTTAAACAGGCTGTTAAACCGTTGCAGAAGGATGATTCATGGCCAAAATTGCGCTATCATTCGTAGGTTTTATATGCAACCGGATGGCGAGGACGGACATGCCGACAATTGAGCGAAGCGCTCTGGTACCCTACAGTGATGCGCAGATGTATGCGCTGGTTAATGATATCGAAAAATATCCTGAATTTGTGCCGGGCTGCCGGCATGCTGAGGTGCTGGAGGCGACGCCGACCAGTAAGGTCGCACGGCTGGAAGTCAGCAAAGCCGGTATTGGTAAGTCTTTTACCACTCGCAACTTCCTGCAACCCCCTAACCACATAGGGATGGAACTGGTCGATGGCCCGTTTCGTTATTTGCGCGGTGGCTGGCATTTTGAACGGCTGGACGGGGATTCCTGTAAAATCATTCTGCGCTTAGATTTTGAATTTTCCAATCGCCTGCTGGGGATGGCCTTTGGCCGCATTTTTAATGAAATGCAGGGGCGTATGGTAGATGCTTTCGTCAGTCGTGCCAAAATTGTATATGGAACTGCCTGATAATGGCCAATGATAAAATTCAGATTGAGGTCGCTTATGCGACGCCGCACCGCCAGCTGATTATTCCGTTGCGGGTTGCGGCCGGAACGCCGGTGTCTGAATGCATTGCGCTGTCTGAAATAGCGCGTTATTTTCCTGAAATCGATTTAGCCAGCCAGAAAGTCGGTATCTGGAGCAAAACGGTGAAACTTGAGCATGAACCACGCGAAGGTGACCGTATCGAAATTTACCGGCCTTTAATTGCCGACCCTAAAGCCAGCCGTCGCCGCCGTGCTGAACGAGCAGTGGATGACGGTCGGGCCGATCCGGTCACCGGCGGACGCCGGCGACCGGATAAAAATGCCGAACAGCCGGAAGACGAGTAAACGAGTGACAATTATTCTTTATATTATGCGCCATGGTGATGCTGAGCCGGCACAGGCCCTGAGTGCTGATGCTATCCGGCCCCTCAGTGATGACGGCGAAGAGGAAGTTCTGCGCAGCACCGAATGGCTGGCAACGGAGCTCAAAGCGGCGGATGCTGGCGGGCTGGACTTACTGATCTGCAGCCCTTACGTACGGGCGCGGCAAACCGCCGCCATTATCGAAAGTAAAATCAGTGTCGAACGACAATTGCAGAATAACGACGTAACCCCCGACGGTGATCCGGCGGTTTTTGCTGACTGGCTGTTCACGCAGCTTCCGCAGCAGGGCGATCCGATTAAGCGGGTGGCGGTGGTTTCGCATATGCCCTTTGTCAGTTACCTGGTGGCGGAACTTGATCCGGCCAGCCAGCCGATGCTATTTCAGACCGCTGGTATCGCCGAGCTAACCCTCGACTGCGATAAGGGGCGTGGACGCTTTCAACGTATGGCAGGCACCGAGCCTGACTGGAAATAACTGACTGGAGATAGTAAGTGACATCATCCTTAATTCCGGCTGCTGAACAACTCATCAGTATTCGCGATATGCTGCGCTGGGCAGTAACCCAAATGCAGGCGGCCGACATCTATTTCGGACATGGTACCGATAATAGCTACAGCGAAGCCCAGGTATTGCTGGCGGCGGTGCTGCATCTTGATTTCACTCAGCTGGACCAGTTTGCCGATGCGCGGTTAACCCAGGACGAGCGTGCCGCTTTTGCAGAATTGCTGGAACAGCGCATCGAGCAACGCATTCCGGCCGCTTATCTGGTTGGCCAGGCCTGGTTTGCCGGGCTGCCGTTTCTGGTTGACGAACGGGTACTAGTGCCTCGCTCACCCATCGCGGAGCTGATTGCCCGCCGGTTTACTCCCTGGCTGCAACAAGCCCCCACGCGAATACTGGATCTATGCACCGGCAGCGGCTGTATTGCTATTGCCTGTGCTTATGCCTTTCCGGAAGCCGAAGTGGACGCGCTGGATATCTCCATAGATGCCCTGAGTGTGGCCGAGCAAAACATTGCTTATCATGAGGTGGAAGAACGGGTGATCCCCATTGAGTCGGATTTATATCAGGCAATTCCGGGTCAGCGCTACGATCTGATCGTGACCAACCCGCCCTACGTAGATGCTGAGGATATGGCTGATTTGCCAGCTGAGTTTTCCCATGAACCTGAACTGGGTTTAGCGGCGGGTAACGATGGCCTTGATTTGGTGCGTACCATTATGCGCGAAGCCCCTGAACATCTGAATGATCAGGGCATACTGATTTGTGAAGTCGGTAATTCAATGCTGGCATTGATCGCCGAATACCCGCATGTTCCGTTTACCTGGATTGAATTTGAACATGGCGGCGAAGGGGTGTTTATGCTTAGCAAAGCCGATCTGGTGCGTTTCCAGCACGAATTTTAAGGAGTAGGGCATGGCCGGTAATAGTTTTGGTGAATTGTTCCGGGTAACCAGCTTTGGCGAAAGCCACGGGCCGGCCCTGGGTGCTATTGTCGACGGCTGTCCGCCGGGATTGCCCCTGACAGAAGCTGATATCCAGACCTACCTCGAGCGCCGGCGACCGGGCCAGAGCCGCTTTACCACAGCGCGGCGTGAGGCTGATCAGGTGCGCATTTTGTCCGGCGTATTTGAAGGGGTGACCACAGGCACGCCAATTGGTCTGCTGATTGAAAACACCGACCAGCGCAGTCAGGACTATTCGGACATCAAAGAGTTGTTCCGGCCCGGCCATGCCGATTATACCTACGCGCACAAGTATGGCATCCGCGACTACCGCGGTGGTGGCCGTGCCTCAGCGCGCGAAACGGCCTTGCGGGTGGCCGCTGGCGCTATTGCCCAACGCTACTTAGCCGCTACCGCCGGCATTCGTTTTCGTGCCGGGGTGGTTCAGATCGGCCCCCATTCTACCGCGCCTGATGCCCCGGACTTTAACTGGGACGAAGTTGGGAACAATTTATTTTTCTGTCCGGATCCGCGCATGGCGGAAAGCTGTGATCAGTACCTGCGTGACTTGCTGAAAGCCGGTGATTCAGTGGGTGCCCGGGTACGGCTTGAAGTTCAAGGCATGCCAGTGGGTTTGGGAGAGCCGGTATTTGATCGGCTGGATGCGGATTTGGCAAAAGCCCTGATGAGCATTAATGCGGTCAAAGCGGTATCCGTTGGTGACGGTTTTGCCGTGGCTGGCCAGTTGGGCAGTGAGCATCGCGATGCGCTGACGCCTGATGGCTTTAGCAGCAACCATGCTGGCGGCGTGCTGGGCGGAATCAGTACTGGCCAACCGCTGGTAGCGGAACTGGCATTCAAACCCACCTCTAGCATCACCCAACCCGGCACAACAATTAATACCAGCGGTGAGCCCGCTGAAATTGTAACCCGTGGCCGCCACGACCCCTGTGTTGGCATCCGCGGTGTGCCGGTGGCGGAGGCCATGGCGGCGCTGGTGGTGATGGATCATCTGTTACGGCACCGGGCGCAGAATGGTGGCGTTAACCATAGTTACCCGGATATTGAGAACTCCGGCTAACGCTATGGCTATAGGTTTGTGTTCAAGTGTGCCCCATCATTATCCGGACCTGATCCGGATTTTTGATAAGTGTTTTTACACGGATTATAAAACCCGTCTGGTGGCCGGCGATGATGAGCCTTTTTATCAGCCAGCCGGTGAGTTGCCTTATCATCAGGTGGTTTTCGCCCATGGTTTCTTTGCGTCGGCGCTGCATGAAGTCGCGCACTGGTGCATTGCTGGTGAGAAGCGCCGGCAACAGTTTGATTACGGTTACTGGTATGAACCAGACGGTCGTGATGCTGTCCAGCAAGAGCAATTTGAGCAGGCTGAACGCAAGCCTCAGGCGCTGGAATGGCTGTTCTCGCTGTGCGCTGGCAGCCCGTTTCAGGTGAGCGTGGATAATCTCGGTGGTGCCGAGGTCGATCGTCCTGCGTTTACCCGTGCTGTGCACGAACAGCTGACAGCGTATATACTTAATGGGCTTCCTGAGCGCGCGCAGGTGTTTGCCAGGGCGCTGGCTGCTTACTATGTCCAGCCCTGGCCTGATGCGCAACGGATCAGGGGATTGATCACCACGAAAGAAAGGAGCACCACAAGATGAAATTACGCTATGTATTACTCCTGCTGTCGATGCTGAGCCTGGCCAGTTGTGCCACCGTTGAAGGCATGGGCGAAGACATCGAATCCGCCGGTGAAGCCATTCAGGATGGAGCCGACGATTAAGTGACCGCGCAGTTGTTTCGAATTGGTCTTATCGTTAATCCCGTCGCTGGCCTGGGTGGCTCGGTAGCCTTAAAGGGCAGCGACGGTGTCGAAACGACGGCGCAGGCGCTCAAATTAGGCGCTGTACCTAAGGCGACTGAGCGGGTGCGCCAGGCGCTTCAGGTACTCCACCCTTATCGTGATCAGGTGCAGTTTTTCACCGGCGCCGGCGGTTTAGGTGAGGATGCACTGCGCAGCGAAGGTTTTGCTGCTGAGGTGGTGTATACCCCTTCTGAATCCACTACAACTCCCGCCGATACCCGTGCCCTGGCCGAACAGCTAACTGACCGGCATCAGGTTGATTTACTGTTGTTTGCCGGCGGCGATGGCACCGCCCGCGACGTTTGCAGCGTTTGCCCGGAACAGCAACCGGTGCTTGGTATTCCCGCTGGCGTTAAAATCCACTCCGGCGTGTATGCTATTAGCCCGACTGCGGCCGGCAAGGTCGTGGAGCAGCTTCTCAGTGGTAAGCTCACCAGTGTGCTGCAGGCCGATGTTATGGATATTGACGAAGAGGCATTCCGCGCTGGCCGCGTACGCGCCCGTCGTTATGGCGAGATGCTGGTACCTGCCGAACTACGTTACGTACAGGCCGTTAAAATGGGTGGCCGGGAAAGTGACGAACTGGTGCTGGCAGACATCGCTGCCGATGTCATCGAGAATATGGATGATAACCGGCTCTATGTGATGGGCTCAGGCTCCACCGTAGCGGCCGTAATGGACGAGCTGGGGCTTGATAACACCTTGCTGGGGGTGGACGTGGTTCGTAACGGGCAACTGCTTGCTGCCGATGTCACGGCCAGCCAGCTGGAGCAACTGCTGGATGAACATGCTGAGCATGGCGCCGAACTGGTTGTTACGGTAATTGGCGGGCAGGGGCATATTTTTGGCCGCGGTAACCAACAGCTGAGCCCGGCGGTGATCCGCCGCATTGGTAAGGACAATATCCGGGTGGTGGCAACCAAAGCCAAGCTGAATGAACTGGGACAGCGGCCGCTGCTGGTTGATACCGGTGATGTTGAACTGGATCAGAGCTTAAGCGGGCTGATCCGGGTCACCACCGGCTACCGTGATGAAGTGCTGGTCCGCATCGACTCACCCTAGGTTTTTAGGTATCAGCCAGGCGATCAGAACTGTGAGCGCGGCAGACGCACAACCAGGCCGTCAAGTTCCTCGGTCATCTCAAGCTGACAGCTAAGCCGGCTATTTTCTTTCGGGTCCACGACCATATCCAGCATATCTTCTTCCTGCTCACTGGCCGGCGGCAGTTTGTCCTGCCAGTCAGGATCCACATAGCAGTGACAGGTCGCACAGGATAACACCCCGCCGCATTCGCCAAGGATACCGTCAATCATGTTATCGACGGCGGCCTGCATCACGTTCTCGCCAACCTCAACATCGACCTCAAACTGAGCTCCACGTGGATCAATAAAAATAACCTGTGGCATAAACTCATGGCTCCGTGTAATTATTTCAGTAAGTGATTAAGGCAATATTCTAACATAGACGAGGATGGTCAGTCGCCAACGCGCTGGCGGAAAGAGCGGTGGGTGGTGGCAGGTTTAACCCGTACTAGAAGTACGGGCTACAGTACGGGCTACAGTACGGGCGACATAATCCGAGCCACAACAAAGCGGGAAATCTTGGTATACTGGCAGGCATCTTAGTTATTTCATTCACTGATGTAGGAATTTTGCGCTATGGGTTGGCATACAAATCGTGAGTTTTATATTTCGTGGGAAGAGTTGCATCGGGCGACGAAAGAGCTGGCCCGCCGGCAGCTGCCAGCTGAGCAGTGGCGCGGCATCATTGCGGTGAGTCGCGGAGGCCTGGTTCCTGCGGCTATTCTGGCGCGCGAGCTGAACGTCCGCATGGTCGACTGTGTTTCGGTGAGTTCCTATGATCACGATAGTCAGCGCGATACGGTGACGCTGCTCAATGATGCATCGGCTACGGACGATGGTGAGGGCTTTCTGGTTGTTGACGATTTAGTGGATACCGGTAAAACCCTTAAATTTTTGCGTAAACGCTTCCCTAAAGCGCGGTTTATTACCGTTTATGCTAAGCCTGCCGGTGTTGATTTGGTCGATGACCATGTCGCTGATGTGGATCAGGAAACCTGGATTCACTTTCCCTGGGATATGTACCTGCACTATGTTGAGCCGCTGGCCGGACACGAAAGTATTTAGACTCAGGCAAAAAAAAGCCCCGCCGTGGTGTTCAGGGCGGGGCTATTTAGTTTTCACAGCGGTTTAGCTGATAAACTTCTGCAAGATCAGACGCAAGGCGTCTTCAATCGCAATTTTCTCTTTCTCACCAGTGCTGCGACTTTTATATTCAACCGCGTTCTCATCCAGGTTGCGCTCGCCGACCACGATTTGATGGGGGATACCAATCAGTTCCATATCGGCGAACATCACACCGGGGCGTTCTTTGCGATCGTCGAACAATACCTCAATACCGGCAGCAGTGAATTCATTATACAGCTGCTCAGCAACTTCTTTCACGCGCACTGATTTGTGCATATTCATCGGCACAATTGCGACCTGGAACGGCGCCAGAGCCAGAGGCCAGGTGATGCCATGCTCATCGTGGTTCTGTTCGATGGCGGCGGCGACGATACGGGATACGCCGATGCCATAACAGCCCATCGTCAGCGTTTCATGCTTGCCCGATTCGGTTAATACGCCCACTTTCATCGCGTCGGAATATTTTTTGCCGAGCTGGAAAATATGGCCGACTTCAATACCGCGTTTAATCTGTAAATGGCCTTTACCGCAAGGGCTGAGGTCGCCTTCGACGACATTACGCAGGTCAGCAGTTTCCGGGGTTTCCAGATCGCGGCCCCAGTTAATATTGAAATAATGGTAGCCATCTTCGTTTGCACCAGCAGCGAAATCAGCCAGCACCGCCACACTACGATCAGCGATGGTAAAGAGCGGCATGCCTACCGGGCCGAGTGAGCCAGGGCCTGCGCCCACTGCCGCGCGAATTTCATCGTCGCTGGCGAAGGTCAGGGGGCTTGCCACGCGTGGATGTTTGGCGGCTTTGATCTCATTCAACTCATGATCGCCACGAATTAACAGGGCCACCAGGTCGCCGTCGCTACCCTTCACAATCAGGGTTTTGATGGTCTGGGTGACGGAGACCGGAAACTGTTCGGTCAGTGCCTTGATGGTTTTAGCGTTGGCGGTGGCGACTTTCTCCATAGCAGCGGTGGCTGCCGGTGCTTCAGAGCGGTCAGGCACGGCTTCAGCCAGCTCGACGTTGGCGGCATAGTCTGAGCTGTCAGAAAAGGCGATATCGTCTTCACCGGACTCGGCCAGCACGTGGAACTCATGGGAGACATTACCGCCGATAGAGCCGGTGTCAGCGATGACCGGCCGGAAGTTCAGACCCAGACGCTCAAAGATCCGGCAATAGGCGGCATGCATGACATCATAAGTCTGCTGCAGGCTGTCCTGCTCCAGATGGAAAGAGTAGGCATCTTTCATGATGAATTCACGGGCGCGCATCACACCGAAACGAGGGCGTATTTCATCGCGGAATTTGGTCTGGATCTGAAACAGGTTCATTGGCAGCTGTTTGTAGCTGGTGATTTCTTTGCGCACCAGTTCTGAGATCACTTCTTCGTGGGTCGGGCCCAGCACGAAGTCACGCTTGTTGCGATCATGCAGACGCAGCAATTCAGGACCGTAATCTTCCCAGCGACCGGACTCCTGCCATAAATCAGCGGGCTGCACCATCGGCATCAGCACTTCTAAGGCGCCGGCGCGTTCCATTTCTTCGCGCACAACAGCTTCAACCTTGCGCAGCACCCGCAGGCCGCTTGGCGTCCAGGTATAGAGGCCGGCAGCAACTTTACGCACCATTCCGGCACGCAGCATAAGCTGATGACTGATAACTTCAGCATCAGCAGGAGTTTCCTTTAATGTACCTAATAAATACTGACTGGTACGCATGTGTTCCCCAATTCAAAGTAACGGATCGATGGCTTATCGAAGATAACAGAATTCTATCAGTAGCGGACCGAGGTCAAAAGTCTTTACTGATACTAATCACGTGATTTTCGGAATTGATAACCTGCCATTTGATGTTGAGGTCATAAAGTGACATGCCATAGACCTTATCTTGTTGCGTATTTTGTTTATAGGCAGGGCGGGGGTCCTGTTGCAGAACTTGGGCTATAAAATCAGCAAGCCCCGGATACTCTGTTTGCAAAGCGGCCAGTTGCTGCTCAGCTACGGGGCTGAAACAGGTGGTAAATCCAGCCGCTGGCTTATCCCCGGCAAAGCCACTTATGGCCTGCGGATGGCTGTCAGCATAAGTCAGGTAGGGTTTGATATCGATGATTGGGGTTCCGTCGACCCAGTCGGCACCGACCACCTCAATCCGGCTGCGGCCATCCTGATGGGTTACATCGGTCAGTTGCACCGCCGACATGCCAATAGCATTTGGCCGGAAGGTGGAGCGGGTAGCGAATACGCCTTTACGCTCGTTGCCGCCAAGTCGTGGCGGCCGGACCAACGGCTTCCAGCCGCCTGCCAGGGTTTCGTGAAACAGAAACAGCACCCAGATATGGCTGAAATCCGTAAGGCCACGCACACAGTCAGGGTGGCTGTAGGCCTCATTCAGAATGATTTGACTGGTCGCGGCGTTCACCAGGCCGGGCTGGCGGGGCACGGCAAATTTCTGACGATAGGGTGATTTTACATAACCGATGATATCTAACTGATGCTGCATATAAGGGAAACCTGAACCGGGGGTGGTCAAATTTCAGCATATTTTAGTCAGTTTGGCGAACCATAAGGACCCAGGCCGCATGACAGTCGCAAGCTAAAGTACATAAGATATTGAAATATAATGACTATAAATAGTTGGCATCTAAATTGCTTGTTATTCGTCGACGAAGAGAAACGATTTTGCTTTTATTGTATCTGGAGATAATAAAAATGAGCAGACAACAATTTGTATGGACCACAGCTTTACTATTAATCGGCAGTGTAACTCTCGCGAGCTTACCTTTCACCGCCAGCGCCGCCGATAAAGAAAAGCGTGTAGAGGCGACATATGAGGTTAACAGTGACACCAACCTGTACATTGAATCAGGGGTAGGCACCATTCATTTTCACCGCCATGACAGTAACGAAGTGATTGTTAAACTGCGCGCCACAGCGGACGACGATAACTTCTGGAAAAATGGTTCACTCGATAAGGTTGAGTTAGTTGCGGAGCAGCGGGGCGATAAACTGCGGCTTGAAGTTCCGGAGCAGGATGATATTGAGCTGGATTGGGATATTACTTTACCGCGGCTCGCAACCGTGAAAGCTGAGCTGGGTGTTGGTGAAATAAAAGGCGAGCTTTATGCAGCCGATTTATCTATGCAACTGGGAATTGGCGAAGTTGATTTAACGATATTTGGTGATGTTAAGTCAGTCGATGCAGAAGTTGGTATTGGTGAAACCCGAATAACCGGTCTTGATAATAGTCAGAGCGAACGCGCATTTATTAGTTCGAATAGCCAGGGACAAGGTTCAGGCAGTGCCCGGGTGGAAATAGAAACCGGTATCGGAGAGATCCGTATCGAAATTAAAGATTAATTGTTGATTTTAATTTAAACATAAAAAGCCCGCATATTATTGCGGGCTTTTTTTATTTCTAAGTTTATTCTTTGTTATTTAATTAAGTAATTATCAATACTTTCGCCGCGGACAATTGCAGCTTTAAGTGCATTGGGCATACGGCCCTGGCCAGTCCAGGTGATGCGCTCGCCATTGGCATCAATAATTGCATACTTCGGTGGCTTCGGAGCGCGCTTCCGACGCGTCTTAGGCGTTGCGGACAAGGTGGCCTCACCAACCAGGTCTTCCACGCCGATGCCGGCTTCTGTCATGGCCTGGCGAAGTTCGTCAATCTTGCGCTGCTTGGCAGCTTCCTGCTGCCGCTGCTGTGCTTCTTCTTCACGACGCACCGCAATGACTTTATCGAGTTTATTACTTACTTCTTCGAGTTGTGCCACGCTTAATTCCTTAGTCGCAGCTTTAAGACGTCGTCCGTGAGTTAAAATGTTTAAAAATTCACTCATAATTTAAATCCACCCAAGGTTAATTTGCGGCTCTATTAAATAGTATAAAAGGAAAGCTGACAATATTATTTTTTTGTCAGCCACATCCTACAAAACTATATTACAAAACAAGTATAGCAAATTAAAACCTATTACATATTCGGGTAATTCGGACCACCGCCACCTTCGGGAGTTACCCAGGTAATATTTTGGGACGGATCTTTAATATCGCAGGTTTTACAATGAATGCAGTTCTGCGCGTTTATTTTAAATTCCGCTTTGCCATCTACCTCAACCACTTCATAAACGCCTGCCGGGCAATAACGCTGAGCAGGCTCTGCGTATTCCGGAAGATTGACGTCCAGGGGAATGTCCTTGTCTTTTAAAACGAGATGGCAGGGCTGGTCTTCTTCATGATTTGTATTGGACAAATAAACCGACGACAGACGATCAAAAACCAATTTATTATCCGGCTTGGGATAATCGATGGGGCTATAATTTTTGGCTTTGCCGGTATTGGCGTAATCAGCAACGTCATCCTTAAAGGTAAAAGGCAGCCGGCCGCCAAACAGGTTCTGATCGACGGTGTTGTATGCGCCGCCAAGCCAGGTTCCGAATTTGTGAATGGCCGGGCCGAAGTTGCGCGAGCGGTAAAGTTCATCGTACAGCCATGAATCTTTGAGGCGCTGTTCAAAGTCCGGAAGTTCCGCTGGCGGATTATCCTGCTGCAATGCAGCACAGATCGACTCGGCTACAAGCATCCCTGATTTCATGGCAGTATGGTTGCCCTTGATCTTGGCAAAGTTAAGGGTGCCGGCATTACAGCCTGCCAGCACGCCGCCAGGGAACACCATTTTCGGCAACGAATAGAAACCACCTTTGGTAATGGCCCGCGCGCCATAGGTGACCCGCTTACCATCTTTCAGTGTTTTGGCAATTTCCGGATGCGTCTTAAAGCGCTGAAACTCGCCAAAGGGGTTCAGGTAAGGGTCTTTATAATTCAAATCGACAATCAGGCCGACGTAAACCTGGCCATCTTCGGCATGATAGAGGTAACCACCACCGGTCGTATCGCCGGTCAGCGGCCAGCCGGTGCTATGGACAACCAGGCCGGGCTGGTGCTGTTCCGCGGGAATGTCCCAGATCTCTTTAAAGCCCAGAGCATAGTGCTGCGGTGAACGGTCTTGGTTAAGCTTAAACTCTTGTTGCAGACGCTTACCCAGATGGCCGCGACTGCCTTCGGCGAACACCGTATACTTCGCCCGCAGTTCCATACCCGGTTCGAAGCTGCCTTTGTTCTCGCCATCAGCACCAACGCCCATGTCACCCGTCACTATGCCTGCAACGCGGCCGTCGTCGCCGGTAATGATATCCGCTGCCGGAAAGCCCGGGAAAATTTCAACGCCCAGTGCTTCAGCCTGTTCCGCCAGCCAGCGGCACAGGTTGCCCATACTGGTAATGTAGTTACCCTCATTATGAAAGGTCTTAGGCACCATAAATCCGGGCATACGGGTTGCTGATTCGCCGTTCTTAAAGTAGAAGATATGATCGTCTGTTACTTCTGTTTTTAACGGGGCGCCACGTTCTTTCCAATCCGGAAACAGCTCGTCTAAGGCGCGGGTTTCGAACACTGCACCAGACAATATGTGGGCGCCGACTTCAGAGCCTTTTTCAACCACACAAATCATTAGTTCCTGTTCATTTTCCTGAGCCAGCTGGGCTAATCTGCAGGCGGTTGCCAGGCCTGCAGGGCCAGCGCCGACGATGACTACATCAAATTCCATACTTTCGCGTTGCATAGCATTCTCCTGCACTATAAAAAGTTTCCGTCAGGTCCGTCGTTATCAGACCCGGGTTTGAATAATTTCGTGTTTAATTCCTGCGCCGTAACAGCCGGAGATAAATAATGTCCTTGTGCCAGAATACAGTCGCGCTGCAGCAAAAAGTCGACTTGCTGCTGATTTTCGACGCCCACCGCGATCAGGGGTAGCTGCAAATGCTGAGCCAGAATGATGAGCATTTCCACCAGTTTACTGCGGGTTTGATCTGTTGGTAAGGACGCAATAAGCTGTCCGCCAATTTTCATCCTGTGCGGCGGGCAGGCGGTCAGCATCTGCAAGGTATCCTGACTAATGCCAGATTGATGAACACATAGACGGATGCCGGTATCATTGAGCTTTTGCAATCGGCTTTGGCGGAACTGACAAAGCTGCAGGTAATCGGTTCCCGAAATGTCCAGCTGCACCTGATCTGGTGAAAGTTGCTGACGCCGGATATGCTCCGAAAGCAGCTCGGGTAACTTCGGAAGTGCCAGCTGCCGGCCCGAGAAGCTAAGCGCCACCGACAGATCCTGGTATCCCTGCTGATGCCACTGTCGTAGTTGTTGGAGCGCCGTTTTTATAATGGTTTCGGTAAGCGCTGCCATCAGGCCGGCGTTTACTATTACCGGCAGAAAGGTTTCGGGTTCTACCAGTGACTCATCGGCTAAACGCAGTCTGAGCAATGCTTCCACGGAAACCACCGCATTGGTCCGTAAATCAAATACTGGCTGATAGTGCACTTCAACCTGATTAGTTTCCACCGCTTGCCGAAGGCTGGTCATCAGTTCCAGCCGCTGCTCTAATTCCTGCTGCTGAGCCCCGCTATACAAGCTTAGGCCATAAAATCCCTGCTGTTTGGCGTGGGTGAGCGCAGTACTGGCGTGAGCCAACAAGGTTTCAGCATCAAACGCGGCGTTACCGGCAAAGGCTATGCCAACGGATACCGAGCAATAAACTTCCTGGTTACTGGTGAAGATCTGCTGCTGAATACTGTCGATACCAGCGCGGGCAAACTCCTCAGCCTGCTGCTGACTTAGATCCGGTACTAACATAATAAAGTTATCACCGCTGAGACGCGCAACCAGGCCATGGTCCGGACAGAGCTTTTTCAGCCGGTGGGCAATACGCTTAAGCACTTCGTCACCAATCTGATGGCCCAGGGTACGGTTGAGCGCGCCAAATCCATCCAGATTTAGATGAAAGACAGCCAGTTGATCTTGTTGCTGTGCAAGCCGGGGCAGGTTTTCGTGAAGATAACGCAGCACCGCGTTGCGGTTGGCAATGCCGGTTAACTCGTCACGCTCAGATAAATAAGCAAGCTGCTGCTCGGTTGCCCGTAAATTCCCCAGCTTATGCTCTAAGCTATCAGCATGTCGGCGCAACCTGTGGTTGGCCTCGCGATGCAGGAGTAGACGCCAGCCAATCAGCATGGCACATAAGGTTAAGATGACGCCCCCCCAGAATACCAGCCGGATCGTGGCCGAATACATTGCCTCTAAGCGGTATTCGGCCGGCCACAGGATGATTTCCCACTGATTACCGAGAATATTCAGGGGCTGGGTGACCGACCAGCTGTCCCGCAGCGTCGGATCGCCGGCAAACTGAAACACCAGGTGCTCGCGATCATGGATCTCAAGCTGATAGCCCTCAGTGATCTGGGTGCGAATGATACGATCAAAAAATGAATCCAGATTCACTACTACGGCGAAATAGCCGTTGTCGATGGCCCGCTGTACCTGGCCGATAATGACAATGTCATCCCCGGCCGGGGACAGCCGCCCGGCATCGCCGGTTAGCACCCGGTCGTTAACTTGTTGTTCAAGCTGGGTGCGTAATTGCTGGTTATCAAATTCTGGCTGAAAGAAATTACTGGCGTTATCGGCAGTGCTGGAAAACTCAATCTGAAACTCCTGATTGAGCCAGAGCACATGGCGAATTGCCGGATAAAATTCAAGCAGTGCCTGAGACTCTGTTGACCAGCGTTGCTGCAGCGGTACCGGGCTGTGCTCCAGCTCCCGCACAATCCACTCAGTGGCGAACAGATAGGTTAGCAACAGTTGTCGCAACTGAATTTCCAGCTGCCCTACATCATGATTAAGGCGCTGTTTAATTTGATCCTGCTCAACGGACAGCAGTATCCGGGTACTGCCCAAAGTCAGCGCCATCCCCACCACGAGGATGGCCGCTAACAGTTTGCTACGCCGGATTACGCTGTCCATGTCGGTAGGGTCACGACTTTAATTCGGCACGATCACGGAACTGCTCGAGAGCTTCCGGATTAGCCAGAGCGTCAGTGTTTTTAACCGACTCACCGTGAATAACCTGGCGTACGGCGAGTTCCACAATTTTGCCACTGATGGTACGCGGAATATCATCAACCTGGGCGATCACCGCGGGCACATGACGCGGGCTGGTGTTGGAGCGGATGACTTTGCGGATTTGCTGTCTGAGTTCGTCATCCAGGGTGCAACCTTCGCGCAGGCGTACAAAGAGCACCACGCGTTCATCGTCCTGCCAGTTTTGTCCTACGGCAATACTTTCAAGCACAGCGTCAATTTTCTCGACCTGACGGTAAATTTCAGCGGTGCCGATGCGTACGCCGCCCGGGTTCAGTACTGCATCTGACCGGCCATAAATAATCACGCCGTTATGCTCGGTCAGTTCGGCGTAATCGCCGTGGGCCCAGGTATTGTCAAAGCGGGCAAAATAGGCGTTGTAGTAACGCTGGCCATCGTCATCATTCCAGAAGCCTATCGGCATGCAGGGAAAGCTGTTACGACAAACCAGTTCGCCTTTTTCGCCGGTTACCGGCTCACCATCTTCATTAAATATCTGTACATCAAGACCGAGACCACGGCACTGCAGTTCGCCGCGATAGACCGGCAGCACAGGGCAGCCCAGGGCAAAACAGGAAACGATGTCAGTACCGCCGGAAATAGAAGACAGGCAGACATTGTGCTTGATATGGCGATAAACGAAATCAAAACTCTCGGGGGCCAACACTGAGCCGGTGGTCAGAATAGCCCGCAGTGCCGCCAGTTCATGATGGGCTGCTGGTTTATAATCGGCCTTTTCCAGTGCTGAAAGGTATTTGGCGCTGGTGCCAAACACACTGATCTGCTCTTCGTCGGCGATGTCCCAGAGTACTTTGGGTTCCGGGTAGAAGGGCGAGCCATCAAAGAGCACGAGGGCGGCTCCTGAAGCGAGGCCGGAAGCCAGCCAATTCCACATCATCCAGCCGCAGGTGGTGAAGTAAAACATCACATCATCGCGATCCAGATCGGTATGCAGACCGTGCTCTTTAAGATGCTGCAGCAAGGTACCGCCGATGCCGTGCACAATGCACTTAGGTACGCCGGTGGTGCCTGAGCTGTACATGATATAAAGGGGATCGTTGAACGCCATCGGCGTGAAGGTGAGGGAAGTCGCGTTACGATCCAGATAATCTTCCCAGCGGCTCACACCCTCGTCAGGCTGTTGGCCAAGTCCGGCAAAATCAACCACCAGGGTATGCTCAAGCGAGCTCAGTTCAGTGCGGATAGCGGCCACTTTGTCGCTGATATCAAGCTTTTTGCCGTTGTAGAAATAGCCATCAACCGTAATAAAGAGTTTGGGTTCAATCTGGCCGAACCGGTCAACCACGCCTTGCACACCGAAATCCGGTGAGCAACTTGACCAGACGGCACCTATGCTGGTGGTTGCCAGCATCGCGATAATAGTTTCAATGCAGTTTGGCATCATGGCAGCAACACGGTCACCGGCGGTAATACCCTGTGCGCGCATGGAGGCTGCCAGCGCGGCAGTTTCAGCATAGAGTTCCGCGTAAGTCAGTTGCTGGCGCTTACCATCTTCACCCCTGAATATCAGGGCAATCTGGTTATCTTTATGGCGCAGCAGGTTTTCCGCAAAGTTCAGTTTGGCATCAGGAAACCAGGTGGCGCCGGGCAACTTATCGGCATCCTCAACGATACGATCGCCTTGTTCACCAATCACGTCAAAGTAGTTCCAGAGGTAGGCCCAGAAGTCAGCGTCGTGGTCGACGGACCACTGATGTAACTCGTGGTAATTGGCCAGGGCCAGATCAAAATCGCGATTGACCTGCTGCAGAAAATCAGTCATCCGGGCGGCGGCAATTTGATCTGCGTCAGGTCGCCAGAGTATAGAGCTCGACATAATTAGGTTTCCTGTTTTGCCAGTTCAGCCAGGGCTACCTGTGAGCGCGGGCTATGATTCAGATGGGTACAGATCTGGGTGCCGGCATGGATTAGCTTAGCGAGATCGATACCGGTAGCTATTCCCATCCCCTGTAACATGTAGACCAGATCTTCGGTGGCCAGATTACCGCTGGCGCCGCGGGCATAGGGGCAACCACCTAAGCCGGCAACGGCGGTGTCTATGGTGGCAACACCCAGTGGCAGGCAGGCGGCAATATTTGCCAGGGCCTGGCCGTAGGTATTGTGAAAATGCAGCGCCAGGTGCTCAATGGGAACCTCTTCGGCTACTGCTTTGAGCATCCTCTGGGCATGCAGCGGGGTGCCGACCCCAATAGTATCGCCAAGCGATATTTCGTAGCAGCCCATGCGGTAGAGTTCCGAGGCAACCCGCACCACATCGCTTATTGCCACATCACCCTGATAGGGGCAACCGAGCACACAACTGACATAGCCGCGCACGCGGATATTCTGTTCCCGGGCAGCGGCGATCAGCGGCGCAAAACGGTCCAGGCTTTCCGCAATACTGCAGTTAATATTTTTCTGGCTGAAGGCTTCTGACGCGGCACCAAATACCGCTACTTCGTCAGCGCCGGCGTCGAGGGCAGCCTCAAAACCTTTGAGGTTCGGCGTCAGGGCAGCGTACGTGACGCCGGGTTTACGCGCGATGGTTTTAAAAACCTCGCCGCTGTCGGCCATTTGCGGTACCCATTTGGGGCTGACAAAGGCACCGGTTTCAATATAGGTCACGCCAGCGTCTGCCAGCGCATTGACCAGCGCGACTTTAGCGGTCAACGACACGGCCTGTTCGTTTTGCAGGCCATCGCGCGGACCCACTTCAACAATTTTTACCTGTTTGGGTAGTGCCATGGTTGGCTCCTATTCGTCTTCCAGGCTGATCAGCTCTGCGCCGTCACTGACCAGTTCGCCTGCTTTATAATAGACCTGCGCGACCACGCCGTCGCGGGGAGCCCGAATGGTATATTCCATTTTCATGGCTTCCATCACCACTAACGGCTGATCGGCGATGACGTTATCGCCAGCTTTTACCAGTACATCGACCACAGTACCGTTCATCGGTGCGGTCAGGGTGCCGGCAGCTGCTTCCTGCTGCAGGGTGTCGGCGATTTTGTGCCGGGTAAAGCGGATGCTGGCATATTCACTGAATACGGTGATGTCGGTGTCGGTGCGCAGTGCATAGACATTGAACTGATGGCCGTCGCGGGTTACCCGCAGGCGGTCCTGATCTGCTTCAGCCTGCCACAGGGTGTCTTGTCCCTGTTGCTGCCAGCCAGCCTTAGTGGCCTGCAGGGCGATGGTCAGCAGGTCATCCTGATGCTGCAGTTCGATATCAAACCGGGCTGGCTGGTTGAGCCGCAGACCGCGTAGTTGCTGCCAGGGTGAGCTGGTGGCTGCCTGTTGCTCGGCCAGTTGTTCCGCGAGTGCCGCGATAACCGCATAATCGTTGATCAGATCGCTGGTATCGGGGAACAGGTCCTGTTCATATTTCTCGATGAAGCGGGTTGTCAGCTCGGCGCGCTGAAACTGCGGATGGCTGGCAATGCGCCGTAAAAAGTCGATATTGGTGCGCACACCAGCAATGCGATAGTCATTCAGTGCCTGTATCAGGCGCCGCAGTGCGACGGTGCGGTTCTCACCCCAGACGATCAGTTTAGCCACCATAGGGTCATAATAGGCGCTGACTTCGTCGCCTTCGATGACGCCGCTGTCGATACGTAACGCGGAACTGGTTTCCGGGGTGCGCAGAACATGCAAGGTACCGGTGCTGGGCAGAAACTCATTGGCCGGATCTTCAGCATAGATGCGGGCCTCAAAGGAGTGACCGTTTACCTCAATCTGATCCTGCGCCAGTGGCAGGGGTTCACCACTGGCAATGGTTAACTGCCAGGCGACCAGGTCCTGGCCGGTAATCATCTCAGTCACCGGGTGCTCGACCTGCAACCGCGTGTTCATTTCCATAAAGTAGAATTTATTATCGGTGTCGAGTAAGAACTCGACGGTGCCGGCACCGACATAGTCGATGGCCTGGGCGGCGCGTACAGCGGCTTCACCCATTGCGGTACGGGTGCTGGTGCTGAGGGAGGGCGCGGGCGCTTCTTCCACAACTTTCTGATGACGGCGCTGAACCGAACAGTCGCGCTCGGCCAGATACACCCCGTTGCCATGTTCATCACAGAAAACCTGAATTTCAACATGACGCGGATTACCCAGGTATTTCTCGACCAGCATTTTATCGTTGCTAAACGAAGCCTGGGCCTCGCGCTTAGCGGACTGCAGGGCATCATGAAAGTGCCGCTCAGACTCGACCACGCGCATGCCTTTGCCGCCGCCGCCATAAGCGGCCTTGAGTAGTACCGGAAAGCCAATCTTGCGCGATTCTTCCAGTAACTTTTCTTCGCTTTGTTCGGTGCCATGGTAGCCCGGTACCAGCGGCACACCAGCGTCGCTCATAATGGCCTTAGCGGCGCTCTTGGAACCCATGGCGGCGATGGCGCTGGTGGGCGGGCCAACGAAAATAATGTTATTGCTGGCGCAGGCATCAGCAAAATCTTCATTCTCTGACAAAAAGCCATAGCCGGGATGGATAGCATCAGCGCCGGTGGTTTTGGCCGCGGCGATGATCTTGTCGATGACCAGATAGCTTTCGGCGCTCGGCGCCGGGCCGATATGAATACTTTCATCTGCCAGTTTCACGTGCTGCGACTGGCGATCGGCATCGGAATAAACGGCTACAGTACGGATGCCCAGCGCTCTGGCAGTACGAATGATGCGGCAGGCGATTTCACCGCGGTTGGCTATCAGCAATTTCTGTAACATTGCTTATCCTTGTTTCCAGTTAGGCGTTCGTTTTTCTAAAAAGGCACTCAGACCTTCCTGACCTTCGTCTGACACCCGAATTTCAGCGATACGTTCAATGGTGGTGCGGCGGGTTTGTTCATCCAGCGGCTGTTGATCCAGATCTTTAATCAACTGTTTGGCGGCGCTGACCGCGGCCGGGCTGTTGCCAAGGAACTGCTTGATCAGACGCTCAGCAGCCTGGTCCAGGTTATCGACCACCTCGTGCACCAGCCCGAATTGTTGGGCCACGCTGGCATCGAAACGCTCAGCGGACAACATATAGCGGCGCGCCTGGCGGGTACCCATGGCGCGCATCACATAAGGACTGATCACAGCCGGGATCAGGCCAATTTTCACTTCACTCAGACAAAAGCTGGCACCAGCTTCGGCAAGGGCCACATCACAGCATGCGGCAAGGCCTACGGCACCGCCGAAAGCGGCACCCTGAACCAGCGCAATGCTGGGCTTGCTCAGTTCGTCCAGACGTTGCATCAGGCGTGACAGCTCAGTGGCATCGGCGACGTTTTCGTCGTAGTTTTTATCGGCCATGGAGCGCATCCAGCTTAAATCGGCTCCGGCTGAAAAGTTGTTGCCGTTGGAGCGCAGCACCAGCACCCGCACATCGTCGTTGCGGTCGACCGCGGCCAGCGCATCAAGCAATTCAGCGATCATGTGATCGTCAAAGGCGTTGTGGACATCAGGCCGGTTCATGGTTAGCCAGGCGACCTGATCGGTCACGCTCAGTTCAATAAAACGGTAACTCATGAGTTCTCCTTACATCCGGAACACGCCAAAACGCGTGTCCTCGATCGGGGCGTTATTCGCTGCCGCCAGGCTCAGGCCCAGCACGTCACGGGTTTGGGCCGGATCGATGATGCCGTCATCCCATAAGCGGCCCGAGGCGTAGTAGGGGTGACCCTGCTTCTCATACTGTTCAACGATAGGCTGTTTCAGTTTGCGCTCATCTTCAGCGCTCATGGTCTCGCCTTTGCGGGCCAGGTTATCTTTAGTCACCTGCGCCATCACACCGGCGGCCTGTTCACCACCCATGACTGAGATGCGCGCATTCGGCCACATAAACATCAGGGTGGGATCGTAGGCGCGTCCGCACATACCGTAATTGCCGGCGCCGTAGCTGCCGCCAATAAGTACCGTAAATTTTGGTACCTTAGCGCAACTGACTGCGGTTACCATTTTGGCACCATGCTTGGCGATACCTTCAGCTTCGTATTTCTTGCCAACCATGAAGCCGGTGATGTTCTGCAGAAATACCAGCGGGATCTTCCGCTGCGCACAAAGCTCAATGAAGTGGGCGCCTTTCTGCGCCGACTCGGAGAACAAAATGCCGTTATTGGCGATGATACCCACAGGGTAACCATGGATCCGGGCAAACCCGGTGACCAGGGTGGTGCCATAATTTTGTTTAAATTCGTCGAAGTCGGAATCGTCAACCACGCGGGCGATGACTTCGTGGACATCGTAAGGTTTGCGCAGATCGGTGCCGACAATGCCGTAAATCTCGCCGGCATCATAGCGTGGAGGTTTGACCTCATGCTGTTTGACGGCATTGGCGCTACGATAATTAAGGCGGGCCACTGAGCGGCGTGCCAGCGCCAACGCGTGTTCGTCATTCAGGGCAAAATGGTCGGCTACGCCGGAGATCCGGGTATGGACATCGGCACCGCCGAGCTCTTCGGCACTGACTTCTTCGCCGGTAGCTGCTTTAACCAGTGGCGGACCGGCCAGAAAAATACTGCCTTGCTCTTTGACGATAACGCTTTCATCGGCCATTGCCGGTACGTAAGCACCGCCAGCTGTACACAGGCCCATAACCACGGCAATTTGCGGAATACCTTTAGCAGACATATTGGCCTGGTTGAAAAAGATCCGGCCGAAATGATCGCGATCAGGGAAGACTTCATCCTGCCGTGGCAGGTTGGCACCGCCGGAGTCGACCAGGTAAATACAGGGCAGGTGACACCGTTCGGCAATTTCCTGGGCCCGCAGGTGCTTTTTCACGGTTAGCGGGTAGTAAGTGCCGCCTTTAACTGTGGCGTCATTCGCCACGATCATGCACTGAATGCCTTCTACGGTGCCGATACCAGCGACCACGCCGGCCGCCGGAACATAGTCTTCATAACAGTCCCAGGCAGCGAACTGGCCTATTTCGAGAAATGGCGAGCCGCTGTCGAGGAGCTTTTCGATGCGCTGGCGCGGCAGCAACTTGCCGCGGGCCAGGTGGCGTTCCTGATATTTGGCGCCGCCGCCTTGTTTAATCTGATCGACCTTGGCATACAAATCATCGACCACCTCTTGCATCGATTTTGTATTCGCAATAAAGGTTTCGTCTTTCGGGTTAATTGCACTGGTTAGTACCGTCACGCTCGTACTCCCTGATTACACAGATTCACTGAACAGCTCGCGGCCGATCAGCATGCGGCGAATTTCTGATGTGCCGGCGCCAATTTCGTACAGTTTGGCGTCGCGCAATAAGCGGCCTGTCGGATACTCATTAATGTAACCGTTACCGCCCAGTAATTGAATAGCGTCCAGTGCCAGCTGGGTTGCCAGTTCCGCTGAGAACAGGATAGCACCGGCGGCGTCTTTACGAGTGGTTTCACCGCGGTCACAGGACTGGGCTACGGCGTAGACATAGGCCCGGGCAGCGTTGGTACGGGTATACATATCGGCTAATTTGCCCTGTACCAGCTGGAAATTGCCGATCGCCTGACCAAATTGCTTGCGATCATGAACGTAGGGAACCGCAACATCCAGGCAAGCCTGCATGATGCCTAGCGGACCTGCAGCCAGTACCGCACGCTCGTAGTCAAGACCGCTCATCAGCACTTCAACGCCGCCATCAAGTTCACCGAGAATATTCTCAGCCGGAACGCGGCAGTCCTCAAAGACCAGTTCACAGGTATTGGAACCACGCATGCCCAGCTTATCGAGTTTCTGCGCGGTACTGAAACCAGCGAAATCCCGTTCGATAATAAAAGCGGTAATGCCGCGGGATTTCTTATCGGGGCTGGTTTTTGCGTAGACCACCAGCACATCGGCCTCGGGGCCGTTGGTGATCCACATTTTGTTGCCATTGAGAACGTAGTCGTCGCCATCGCGATCCGCGCGCAGCTTCATGCTGACGACATCAGAGCCGGCATTGGGCTCGCTCATGGCGAGGGCGCCGACGTGCTCACCGGAACACAGCTTGGGCAGATACTTACTCTTTTGCTCATGGGTGCCGTTACGGGCGATCTGGTTGACGCATAAATTCGAGTGGGCACCGTAGCTGAGTCCGACTGAAGCTGACGCGCGGCTGATTTCTTCCATCGCCACCACATGCTCCAGATAACCCAGGCCCGAGCCGCCATATTCTTCTGCAACGGTCATCCCCAGCAGTCCGAGGTCACCAAATTTTTGCCAGAGATCAGCGGGGAAGTTATTGCTTTCATCAATTTCAGTAGCGCGCGGAGCAATCTCATCACGGGCAAACGCATTCACGGTTTCGCGGATCATTTCGGCGGTTTCGCCCAGACCAAAATTAAAGGTGGTGTACTGACTAATCATAACTTCTCCTGAATGGGTACGGCGTTGCTGACCGGTTGTGCTGATGCCTGATTCATCTCCGCGAGCTCATCGCGACAGCGTTCTTCCAGGTTAGCCAGCTCGACCAACAATACTTTGATATCTTCAAGTTGCTGTTGTAACGACATCTTTTTGTCGTCGATAAGTTCTAAAACCGTGTGTAGCTGACGGGCGCTGCTATTTTCCATGTCGTACAGGTCAAATAGCCGCTTGGTTTCGGCCAGCGAAAAGCCGAGCCGTTTGCCACGCAGTATAAGTTTTAAGCGGACGCGATCTTTATTGGTATAAAGCCGTGTCTGGCCTTGTCTGCCGGGAGTCAGCAACCCCTGGTCTTCGTAAAAGCGAATACTGCGGGTGGTAATGTCAAATTCCCGCGCCAGTTCGCCAATGCTGTAGGTTGTGAGATCGTTCATTTGTACTTGCATTTTGGCTTATGAGGGCGTTAAGCTTAAATCAAGTTGACGTTAACGTAAAGGTAAGAAGGGTCGTGTTCCAACGGCCGTTCGCAGGAGGATGAATGAAGTCGAATGACGCAGTAGTGATCGTTGCCGCAAAACGTACGCCTATGGGTGGTTTCCAGGGTAATCTGAGTGCTGTTAAAGCAACCGAACTGGGCGCTGAAGCCATTAAAGCAGCGCTGCAGGAAAGCGGGCTACAGGGTGACGACATCAGTGAAGTCATTATGGGTAACGTATTACCTGCCGGGCTGGGCCAGGCGCCTGCGCGCCAGGCCAGTCTATATGCCGGGTTGCCCCGTAAAGTTGGTGCCACCACTTTGAATAAGGTGTGTGGTTCAGGCCTGAAAACGGTGATGCTGGCGCACGATCTGCTGCACGCTGGCTCGGCTGATGCGGTTATTGCCGGCGGTATGGAAAGTATGTCGAATGCTCCTTATTTGCTCAAGAAGGCACGTACCGGCATCCGCATGGGGCATGATCAAATTCTTGACCATATGATGCTGGATGGCCTGGAAGATGCCTACGAAGGTAAGGCAATGGGCTGTTATGCACAAAGCACCGCCGATGACTACGGGCTGGGCCGCGAGGCGATGGATGAGTTTGCGATGGAATCGCTGAGCCGCGCCAAACAGGCGATCAAAGACGGTGGATTTGATAACGAAATCACGCCGGTTACCTATAGCACCCGCAAAGGCGAAGTGACCGTAGATACCGATGAAAACCCGGGTAAGGCGATGCCTGATAAAATCCCTAGTCTGCGTCCGGCATTCGCTAAAGAAGGTACTATTACTGCAGCAAACTCCAGCTCAATTTCCGATGGCGCTGCAGCGCTGGTGCTGATGCGCGAAAGCGATGCCAAAGCCAAAGGCCTGACGCCGCTGGCGCGGGTAGTGGGGCATGCCACCCATTCGCAAGCTCCGGCCGAGTTCACGATCGCGCCAATCGGTGCCATGCGTAAGCTGCTGGAGCGTACCGGCTGGGAACAGGACAGTGTGGATCTATGGGAAATCAATGAAGCCTTTGCCATGGTCACTATGCTGGCGATGAAAGAAATGGGGCTGGACCACAGCAAAGTGAACGTACACGGCGGTGCCTGCGCGTTAGGGCATCCGATTGGCGCAAGTGGCGCACGGCTACTGGTAACCCTGATCCACGCGCTGAAACGCCATAATAAAAAGCGCGGTATTACCTCGCTTTGTATCGGGGGCGGTGAAGCTGTTGCCCTGGCGGTTGAGCTAGTCTAATCGGCGGTCCCGGGATGCCAGCCATACTGCCAGCATTAGTATGGCGGCGCCCAGGCCCAGTCGCAGCCAGTCGACCTGCTGGCCCCAGAAGGCGAAATTGACCAGCAGGCCGGCCGGTATCAACATGTTATTCATGGTAGCCAGCTGACCGGTATTAACCCTTTTGGTGGCGATGTTCCAGGCGAGGTAACCAAGCCCGGAAGCGCCGAGCCCAAGCCACAATAAAATGCCCCATTCCAGGGTGCCGTGGGGCTGCATGGAAAAGTCAGCGAACAAGGCCATGGCAATACCGGTAGTCAGTGCGGCGCCGATAAAGAACAATGCGAATACATGCAATTGCTGGCGCTCGGTTCCCAATGGCAGGCGCTTATACATAACCTGACCGGCGGCAAAGCATAAGTTAGCGCCCTGAATGAGTAGAAAACCAGTGATAAAGTCTTCACTGGGCTGGTTAAAACGAATAACTGCTGCACCCAACACGGCCAATACAGCAGCCAGCCACCAACGTAACGGCAGATGACGCCGATGGAAAATCAGATCGTCAATCAGCGTGATGTAAAGTGGCGTGAAAATAGTGAACAGCAGCACTTCTGCTACCTGCAGATACAAAAAAGCATGGTAGAGCAGTAAGTACATGATACCGATTTGCACGGCACCAATACCGGCAAGTTGTAGCTGCCGGATAGCAGGCAGCCGGCGCGGCCGCCACAGCGGCAGAAACAGCGCCAGAGCCAGCAGCATGCGGATAAATACCGCGATATAACCGTCGACCTGGCCGGCCAGAAACTCTCCTATGAGTGAGAAGCTAGCCGCCCAGAGGGCAGTAACAGTCCAGAGTATCCACATGATTAGCGTTCCTGTTGACGATGGTGGCTGTCGCGGTAAAGTTGCGGCGAAACCCCCATGGTTTTTTTAAATAAGCGGGAAAAGTAATAGGGGTCGTCAAACCCCAACAGTTGGGCAATATGGCGCACCGAGTCGGTGCTGGTATCCAGCATCTGGCAGGCCAGCCGCACTTTCAGCTGATTAAAGTAACGCATCGGGCTGATGCCGGTGGCCGTTTTGAATTTTTTACTGAAATGGTAGCGGGATAAACCGGCCACCGCGGCAAAGTCCTGTAGCGCGAGATTGCGATGGCTGTTGTCCTGCATAAAACGGTCGAGTGCGGCCAGATCGAAGCCCGCCGCGGGTTGTGCTGTATCGGATAAACGTGGCACTTCGGCGATTATTCGCTGCAATAGCGTTGCAGCGAGTACGCCAGCCGATAAACTGTAACGCTGATGTTGCAGGTTCAGCAACTCGGTCACGGACGGGATTAGCTGACGCCAGCGTGCTAAAGTAAGTACCGGTTGCTGTGGTGTAAAATTTAGCAATTGCAGGCAGCGAGCGGCAGCGGTGCCATGAAAGTGCACCCAGTAAATACTCCAGGGGTCGTCAGCCTGAGCCTGGTAATGATGTGCAGTATGTGCCGGTAGCAGCAGCAACTGGCCGGCCTGCAGGAGACCGCTGGCGTGGGGCGTGTGAAACGCACCACGACCACGGTGGCAGAAAATCAGCAGGTAGTCAGTGTGCTGCTCGCGTTGCACCTGATGCCCGGCGGCATCCACATAGTGACCGTAAGCCAGCGGATAGAGATGCCGCGTCAGGGGATGCTCTGCCAGCTGTTCGGTCAGCGACAGCGGAAACACGACGCGGGAACTGCCAGCCGGCAACGGCCAGGATGAAGGTTGACTCATAATATAAGGATTTCCAGAAGCCTGGATCGCAATTTTGTCCATTATAGAGGCAAAATCGTCGATGTTAAAGGCTCTGCAGTAATGCTCTAATGCGCAATAATTGAAAGTAACTATTATCGAACTCTATTTATAGAACATTGAGGTACAGACAGATGACCAGGAAAGTTCCAGTATTTATCGACGGCGAATTTAAACAGTCGGCCACCGAGCAATGGATTGATGTGACCAATCCGGCGACCCAGGAAGTGATCGCCCAGGCCCCGGTGACAACGCTTGCCGAAATGCAGGAAGCGGTAGCGAGCGCAAAAAAGGCCTTTCTGACCTGGAAAGAAACCCCGGTTTCTGAGCGGGCGCGGGTGATGCTGCGTTACCAGGCCTTACTAAAAGAACATCATGACGAAATCGCCGAGATTCTTGCCGGCGAAACCGGTAAGACCTTTGACGATGCCAAAGGCGATGTCTGGCGTGGTATTGAAGTGGTTGAGCACGCCGCGAACATTCCGTCACTGCTGATGGGCGAGACGGTAGAAAACGTGGCCCGCGGTATCGACAGTTACAGCTACACGCAGCCACTGGGCGTATGCGCTGGTATCACGCCGTTTAACTTCCCGGCGATGATTCCGTTATGGATGTTCCCGCTGGCGATCGCCTGTGGTAATACCTTTATTCTGAAACCATCTGAGCAGGATCCGCTGACGCCAACCCGCTTAGCTGAACTCTTTGTTGAGGCCGGCGCGCCTAAAGGCGTACTGCAGGTTATTCACGGTGGCAAAGAGCAAGTTGATTTCCTGCTGGATGAGCCGGCAGTACGCGCTATTTCTTTCGTCGGTTCAGTACCTGTTGGCCAGTACATCTATCGCCGCGGTACCGAGAATATGAAGCGGGTGCAGGCGTTTGCCGGCGCCAAAAACCATTGTGTGATCATGCCTGATGCCAATAAGAGCCAGGTTATCAGCAATCTGGTCGGTGCTTCAGTAGGCGCGGCCGGGCAGCGTTGTATGGCGATTTCAGTTGCCGTATTTGTTGGCGCGGCCCGTGAGTGGATCCCTGAGATTGCTGCCGAGCTGGCGAAAGTGAAACCAGGCGGCTGGAATGACAAAGGCGCGGCTTTTGGCCCGTTAATCAGCCCGCAGGCGAAGCAACGGGTTGAGCAGTTTATCAGTCAGGGCGAGAAAGAAGGTGCTGAGCTGCTGGTTGACGGCCGTAACTGCGAAGTCGAAGGCTTTCCAGATGGCAACTGGGTTGGACCAACGATGTTCGGTAAAGTAACCACCGACATGGAGATTTATAAAAATGAGATCTTCGGTCCGGTGCTGTGTACTACTGAAGTGAACTCACTGGAAGAAGCAATTGCCCTGGTTAACGCCAACCCTTATGGCAACGGCACTTCAATCTTTACCGCCAGCGGCGCTGCCGCGCGTAAATACCAGCATGAAGTGGAAGTAGGTCAGGTTGGTATTAATATTCCGATTCCGGTACCACTGCCGTTCTTCTCATTCACTGGCTGGAAGGGCTCGTTCTTCGGTGATCTGCATGCCTACGGTAAGCAGGGTGTGCGTTTTTACAGTGAAACCAAAACTATTACCGCCCGTTGGTTTGAAAGCGATATCGCTGATGCCAGTGGCCCGAATATGACGATTCACTTGCAGTAACAGAAGGTGACCAGCTGATGAATTTTGATCTGACAGACGACCAGCAAGCATTTGTTGATACCGCGCGGGCCTTTTCGGATAAAGAACTGGCTCCATACGCCGCGCAGTGGGATGAAGAATCCCACTTTCCGCTGGAGGTGTTCCGTAAAGCCGGTGAAATGGGCTTTATGGGCATGTACACCCCTGAGGAAGCCGGTGGATTTGGCATGAGCCGGCTGGATGCGGCCCTGATCTTCGAACAATTAGCGATGGGCTGTACCGCGACCACCGCAATGATGACCATTCATAATATGGTTACCTGGATGATCGGCTCGTTTGGTACTCAGGAAACCATCGAAAAGTGGGTTCCCGAGCTGGTAACCGGTGAAAAACTGGGCTCTTACTGCCTGACCGAACCCGGTGCAGGCTCAGATGCGGCCAGTTTGCGTACTACGGCCAAGCGCGATGGCGATGACTACGTTATCAACGGTTCAAAAATGTTTATCTCAGGCGCCGGTGCTACCGATGTACTGGTGGTGATGGCACGAACCGGCGAAGCCGGCCCGAAAGGCATTTCAGCTTTTGCGGTACCAGCGGATGCCAAAGGGATCAGTTACGGTAAGAAAGAAGCCAAAATGGGCTGGAACGCGCAGCCAACCCGGCTGGTCACCTTTGAAGACGTACGCATTCCTGCTGCCAGTCTGCTGGGTGAAGAAGGACAGGGCTTTAAATTCGCGATGATGGGGCTGGACGGCGGCCGGATTAATATTGCCGTGTGTTCTGTTGGTACCGCCCAGGCAGCGTTGAACACTGCCCGCGACTACCTGCTTGAGCGTGAGCAGTTTGGCAAGCAAATTGGCCAGTTCCAGGCGCTGGAGTTTAAGCTGGCTGATATGGCTACTGAACTGGTCGCCGCGCGCCAGATGGTTCGCTTAGCGGCATTTAAAGTCGATTCCAATGATCCGGATAAAACCACCTATTGCGCGATGGCGAAACGTTTCGCTACTGATGTTGGGTTCCAGGTCTGTAATGAAGCGCTGCAAATCCATGGCGGCTATGGCTATATCAAGGAATATCCGCTGGAACGCCACGTGCGTGACGTTCGGGTTCACCAGATCCTGGAAGGAACCAATGAAATTATGCGGGTAATCATCGGCCGCCGGCTATTGGCTGATATCGACCGGGCCATTCTCTAACCAGATAAGCATGCAGGGAGCGACAATGGAAAACGTTGTGTTATTTGATGAAGTTGCTGCGGCCGGTGGGAAACGCATCGGCATTGCCACACTGAATTCAGAAAAATCGCTGAACGCTTTAAGCCTGGATATGATTGGTTTGCTGCAGCCGCAACTGGATTTGTGGGCCGCGGACGACGATATTGCCTGCGTCTGGCTGCAGGGGGCTGGTGAGAAGGCTTTCTGTGCCGGTGGCGATATCGTTGCCATGTATAAAGCTATGGTCGATAAGCCGGGGAAACTGGTGGATGAAGTGGCGGACTTTTTTAGTCAGGAGTATCGCCTTGATTACACCATTCATCGCTTTCCGAAACCCCTGGTGCTGTGGGGCCACGGCATTGTTATGGGTGGTGGTATGGGGCTGATGAATGGTGCCAGCCACCGCATTGTGACTGAACGGTCACTGCTGGCGATGCCAGAGATTACCATAGGGCTGTATCCGGATGTGGGCGCGACCCATTTCCTGAACCAGATGCCTGCAGGCTGCGGTTTATTTTTAGGCCTCACGGGTGCCCACATGAACGGTGCGGATGCACTGTTTCTGAACCTGGCAGATTACTTTGTCAGCAGCGACAGCAAAAACGAAGTACTGGATAAGCTAAAAGCTATTGAGTGGGGTGATACCGCTGCCCTGAATCAGCAGAAAGTCAGCGATGCCATTGACAACATTGCCCGCCGTGACAGTGGTTTACGGCCGGCGGGACAGGTTGAGGCGCAGCGGGCGCATATTGAGCAGTTGACTGCCGGTAATGATATTGTCGATGTGGTCGAGGCGATTGTCAGCGATGATACCGATGATAAATGGCTGGCCCGGGCGCGTGCTAATCTTGCCGCGGGCTGCCCGATGACGGCACATATCGTCTGGAACCAGCTGCAGCATGGCGCTGATTTAAGCCTGGCGGACTGTTTCCGGCTGGAACTGACATTATCGGTTAAATGTGCCATTCGCGGCGATTTTGCTGAAGGTATCCGGGCGCTGTTAATTGATAAAGATAAACAGCCCAACTGGCAGCATGATTCAGTGGCAGCGGTTAACGCCGCCGACGTGGACGAGTTTTTCACTTCGCCGTGGCCGGCTGATCAGCACCCGCTAAAAGACCTGGGTAAATAACCCAGGCCAATTTAAGAACAGTGAGGACAACACATGGCTAAAATAGGTTTCATCGGCTTAGGTAATATGGGCGGCCCGATGGCTGTCAATCTGGTTAATGCCGGCCATAGCGTTAAGGTATTCGATTTATCCGACGCGGCACTTGAGCAGGCGCAGGAAGCCGGCTGTCAGGTAGCTGAATCAGCCCGCCAGGCGGCTGAGCAGGCTGATTTTGTTATCACCATGCTGCCCGCGGATAAACACGTGCAGGCGGTTTATCTGGGTGAAGACGGCCTGAATAAGGTACTGGGTAAAGATACCCTGGCCATTGACTGCAGCACCATAAGCGCGGAGACAGCGCGAAAAGTTGCTGCCGGCTTAGCTGAAGAAGGCATCCGCTTTATTGACGCGCCAGTATCGGGCGGCGTTGCCGGGGCCCGTGCTGGTACGCTTACCTTTATCTGTGGTGGCGAAGCCGCCGCTGTTGAAAACGCCCGCGCGGTACTGAATGACATGGGTAAGAATGTATTCCACGCTGGCGAAAGTGGCGCCGGCCAGGTGGCCAAGATCTGTAATAATATGCTGTTGTCGGTACTGATGGCCGGCACCGCAGAGGCGCTGCAACTAGGTATAGCGCACGGCCTTGATGCGAAAACCCTGTCGGAAATCATGCTGAAGAGCTCAGGACGTAACTGGACCTTAGAAGTATATAATCCGTGCCCCGGGGTAATGGCTAATGTGCCTTCAAGTAAAGGTTACGAAGGTGGATTTCTGGTTGACCTGATGAGCAAAGATCTGGGGCTGGCGCAACAAGCTGCACTGGCAAGTGGTGCTATGACTCCGATGGGCTCACTCACGCACAACCTGTATCGTAGCTGGGCTCAGCTTGGCCATGGCCAGGAAGACTTTTCCAGCATCTTTAAGTACGTTCAACCGAAATCGAAGTAACGGATAACATCATGAAAATTGCCAAAAGTACGATTGTAATTACCGGTGGCGCGCAAGGCCTGGGCCTGGCGATGGCGGAACATTTCGCTGCCGAAGGCGCTGCCCTGGCGCTAATCGACATGAATGCCGAAGCGCTGCAAGAGGCAGAGAGTAGCTGCAAGGAAAAGGGCGCCAGTCAGGTGCGCGGTTACACCCTGAATGTAACGGATGAAGCGGCGGTCGAAGAAGTGTTTGAGCAGATCAACACGGAATTCGGCGGTATTAATGTGCTAATCAATAATGCCGGTATTTTGCGCGATGGCCTGCTGATTAAATGCAAAGACGGGGAAATTACGCATAAAATGCCACTGCAGCAGTTCCAGTCGGTGTTGGATGTGAATCTTACCGGCAGCTTTTTATGTGGTCGTGAAGCGGCAGCACATATGGCCAAAGCTGGTAACGGTGGAGTGATCATCAATATCTCCAGCGTGGCGCGGGCTGGCAATATGGGGCAGACCAATTATGCTGCAACCAAAGCTGGCGTGGTCGCGATGACGGTTACCTGGGCCCGCGAACTGGGTCGTTTCGGGATCCGTTGTGGTGCTATCGCACCGGGATTTATTGAAACGCCGATGACTGCGCAGATGAAACCTGAAGCCATCGATCGTGCGCTGGGTATGGTACCGTTGCGCCGTTGGGGCCAGCCGGAAGAGATCGCCCATAGTGCCCGCTATATTATTGAGAATGACTTTTTTAGCGGTCGTGTGGTAGAAATAGACGGTGGAGTTCGGCTATAACGACTAACTGATGCGAAAATTACCCCCATTAAATGCGCTTAAGGCATTTGAGGCTGCGGCCCGGCACTTAAGCTTCACCCGCGCCGCCGCCGAGTTGTTTGTCACTCAGGCGGCGGTCAGTCATCAGGTGAAGGCGCTCGAGGAATTTCTGGGGGTAAAGCTCTTTCTGCGGCGCAACCGCTCGCTGTTGCTTACCGCCGAAGGGCAGACGTACTTTCTTGAACTCAAAGATATTTTTGATGACATCGTACAGGCCACTGAGCGCCTTAAAAATGCCAGTTCCCGCGGTTCACTGACGATTTCACTGCCGCCAAGCTTTGCCATCCTCTGGTTTGTACCCCGGCTCAGCCGTTTTCATGAAGCCTGCCCGGATATTGATGTGCGCATCCGCGCCGTCGATGAAGTTGACGGCTCGCTGACTGATGACGTCGACGTCGCTATCTATTATGGCGCTGGCAAGTGGCCCGGCCTGAAAGCTTATAAGCTACATAACGAATTTTTGTTACCGGTATGCTCGCCGCTGCTGCTGAACAGCAACAAGCCGCTACGCGAACCGCGCGACCTGCTCAACCACACGCTGCTGCACGACGAAACCCGCAATGCGTGGAAAGACTGGTTTAAGCTGGTTGGGATAGATAAAGATAAAGGCGATAACGGACCTATTTTCAGCCATTCGAATCTGGCCCTGAAAGCGGCGGTGCATGGACAGGGTATCGCGCTGGCAAACAATGTACTGGTGAAGCCTGAAATTGATGCCGGGCACTTAATTCAGATTTTTCCTGAAGCCCTGCCGCGCTCAAAATCTTTTTATCTGGTTTGTCGTGACTCCCAGGCAGAAGTAGGTAAAATCGCGACCTTCCGCAACTGGCTGCTTGGCGTGGTCGAAGAAGAAGAGGACCGCTATGAGTGAAGCGCAACGGGTAGCGATTCAGCGCGATCAGGCTGATGGCGCGATACGTATCGTATTTGCCCATGGTGCCGGCGCTGGTCTGCAAAGTGACTTTATGCAGTTCATATCGATGGGGCTTGCGTTGCAGGGCATTGAGGTGGTGCGTTTCAATTTTCCGTACTGGCAGCAGTTTATGGAGCTGGGCGTGCGGCGACCACCGAACCCGATGCCGCAACTTGAGCACTGCATGAAAACAGTGGTGCGCGAGTTTGCCGACGATAAACCGCTATTTGTGATGGGCAAATCTATGGGTGCCCGCGTTGCTTTCCGGATTGCCGATGAAGTGGGTGCCAGGGCCGCGATTGGTCTGGGTTTTCCGTTTCATCCGCAGGGCAAGCCGGATCGGCTGCGGCTTGATGATCTGAACAACAGCTGTCAGCAGAACCTTGTTATTCAGGGAACCCGCGATAGTCTGGGCCGGCCGGATGAAGTTGCCGGCTACCAACTGCCTGAGAACGTGCAACTGGAATGGCTGGAAAACGGCGATCATAGCCTGCTGCCAACCAAGCGCAGTGGTTTGCAACGCACGGGTTTATGGCAGAACGCCATTGACCGAATCAGTACTTTCGTAACCGAAGAAATAAACGGGTAATAACTATGTCAGGATTAGTGGCCTATTGCAGGCCTGGATTTGAGAGCGACTGCGCTGCGGAACTGCAGGAAAAAAGTGGCTTGCTTGGTGTTTACGGCTACTGTCAGACGCAGTCTGGCGATGGTTACGTAACCTATCGCTGCTTACCTGAAGAAGCCGACCATCTGGCCCGTAAGCTGCAACTGCGCGAACTGATATTTACCCGGCAGTTTGTATCGGTTATTGCCGAAATAAAAGAATTGTCGCAACAAGACCGGGTGAGCTCGGTGCAGTTGGCTTTGCTGGACGAGGGCGTGCAGGAAGCATTCGCACAGGTAAAACCTGCCGGCGATTTACGTGTTGAAACGCCGGATACTAATACCGGCAAAGAATTATCGAAGTTCTGCCGCAAGTTTACTGTGCCGCTGCGGCAGGGGTTACGTCAGTGTGGCTGGTTAACCGATAAAGAAAGTGACCGGCGGCCAACCCTGCATGCTTTTTTCATTAATAATCAGCAGCTTATCTTAGGCTATTCATACAGCTACAATCAGTCGCCGTGGTTGATGGGTATACCCCGTTTGCGCACGCCCTCAGACGCGCCAAGTCGCTCAACCCTGAAGCTGGACGAGGCTTTTCAGGTATTTGTTCCGGCCCATGAACGTGAGGCACGGATTAGTTCTGGCATGAATGCGGTCGACCTGGGCGCTGCGCCCGGCGGCTGGACCTATCAGTTGGTGCATCGCGGCATGATGGTGCAGGCAGTTGATAACGGCCCTATGGATCAGCGGTTGCTGGACACCGGCCAGGTGAAGCATATTCAGACTGATGGCTTTAAATTTCGTCCGAAAAAGAAAAATATTACCTGGCTGGTGTGCGATATGGTTGAGAAGCCCAGCCGCGTCGCTGATTTAATCACCAACTGGTTAATTGACGGCGATTGCCAGGAAACGATTTTTAACCTGAAGTTGCCGATGAAAAAGCGTTACGCGGCCGTTGCGGAGTATCTGCAAAACATGAAACAGCGACTGGTTGACGAGGGCCGCGGTAAATATGAGCTGCAGGCCAAACAGCTCTATCATGATCGCGAGGAAGTCACTGTTCATATCCGCTGGCTATAAGCGGTCGATAACCGCCTGGGTGAAGTCAGTGGTGCCGTGCGTGCCACCTAAATCCCGGGTGGTACGATCGCCGCTGGCGATAGCATCTTCAAGAGCGGCGCGGATACGACGGGCAGGTTTAGGCATATCGAGATAGTCCAGCATCTGAATGGCGGCCAGAATAACCGAAGTGGGGTTGGCCAGGTTCTGGCCGGCAATGTCTGGGGCTGAGCCATGCACCGCTTCAAAAATCGCCGAATCATCACCAATGTTTGCGCCGGGCGCCATGCCCAGGCCGCCGACCAGTCCGGCACAGAGATCAGAGATGATATCGCCGAACAGATTGGTGGTGACTATCATGTCAAAATCTTCCGGGTTCATAACCAGCCGCATACATACCGCATCAACGATCATTTCATTGCATTCGATTTTGGGGTAGTCCGCGGCGATTTCCCGGGCTATTTTCAGGAACAGGCCGGAGGTGGTCTTCAGGATATTAGCTTTATGCACCACGGTGATTTTTTTGCGGCCTTCGCGTTCTGCCAGATCAAAGGCAAAGCGCAAGATACGTTCGCAACCTTTGCGGGTTATCTGACTTATCGCCCGGGCCTGGTCGCCTTCTTCCGACGTAGTCTGGCCGATACCTGAGTACATGCCCTCGGTATTTTCACGAATGGTAATAATATCTATGTTCTCATAGCGTGACTGGGTGCCTTTGAAGGATTTAACCGGCCGCAGGTTCGCGTACAGGTCGAATTTTTTGCGCAAGGTGACATTCACGGAAGTGAAACCTTCGCCAGAGGGCGTGGTTAACGGGCCTTTCAGAGTGGCCTTATTACGGCTGATAGCGTCCAGGGTTTCCTGCGGTAATAACTCGCCGGTGGCGTCTAACGCAGTCTGACCTGCCTTGGCAAACTCATAGGTAAAGTCGCAGCCAGCTTTATCGAGAATCTTAATGGTTGCGTCAATGATGTCCGGCCCGATACCGTCGCCGGGGATGACCGTAATTGTGGTGCTCATAGGCGTATCCTACTTCTTATAAGGTGCAAACCATTATAGCAGAAGGAATACTAGCGGTGGCGGGCCGGGACCATCAAAACGACTGATAGTCACTATAAGCGTCAGCACCCCAGGCGATTAACTGATCGTTTTTAAATAACAGCGGGGTACATTCATCCCGGGTGGTGATGCCGTCAGATTTCACATGGTGGGTACGGTAAAACAATACCAGCAACTCTTCGCCATCGCCGGTGGCTTTCGCTTCACTGATGTCGGGCGAGCCTAGCAAGCGAATCACATCGCCCTTGGGAATGCCGAGATCGAGCCGGCCAATCTGTTTGAGATTGAAGGTTTCGCGTTCCTGCCAGTTCATATTCTCAGGATCGGCTTGGTAGTAATGCAGAATGACCGCAGCGGCTGCCAGATAAATGGCAAACCCGATGATCACGATTTTGAACATTTTGGACATGGTGCTGCGGTGCTCCTGTACGTTTTTATTTTTAGCGGGCGTCAGTCAGTAATAACCCGGTAGCATGGATGGTATACAGTGCCGGGTAACTTCATGCGGCCTTGTTCAACGAATGCCCGCAATAAGACGTCGAGCTTACGCATCATATCGCGTTCACCGTGAATCTCAAATGGACCGTATTTGCGAATTGCCCGGATGCCTTCGTCTTTAACATTGCCGGCCACAATTGACGAGAACGCCCGGCGCAGGGCAGAAGCCAGTAACTGAGGTTCCTGATCACGGTGTAAGCTCAGGCCGCGAACATTCTCATGGGTTGGTATAAAGGGACGCTGGAACGGCTCTTCAATGTGGAGAGTCCAGTTAAAGCAGTAGGAATCACCGGTTTCACGCCGGTATTCCTTCACTTCCTGCACGCCTTTTTTCATGGCTTTAGCTACCGCGATAGGATCATCAATAATGATGGTATAAAGTTCACGCGCTGCTTCGCCGAGGGTAGCGACGATGAAATCATCGATGGCATCGAAATAAGCAGCACTGCTGGCGGGGCCTGTCAGAACCACTGGCAGCACCTGGCGTTCATTCTCAGGGTGCATCAGAATGCCCAGCAAATAGAGTAGCTCCTCAGCGGTGCCTACGCCGCCAGGGAACACCACGATGCCGTGTCCACAGCGGATGAAGGCCTCAAGGCGTTTTTCAATATCCGGCAGAATAACCAGTTCATTCACAATGGGATTTGGTGGCTCGGCGGCAATAATGCCTGGCTCAGTAAAGCCCAGGTAGCGACCGTTTGGGTTACGTTGTTTGGCGTGGCCTATGGTGGCACCTTTCATAGGCCCCTTCATGGCGCCTGGCCCACAACCGGTACAGATGTTCAGATCACGCAGACCCATCTGGTAACCGACTTCTTTGGTGTACTTATACTCAACTTCGTTGATTGAGTGGCCGCCCCAACAGACGATCACGTTGGGATCCAAATTCGGCTGAACAATCTGGGCGTTGCGCAGAATATCGAACACCACATGGGTCAGGGTATGGGTATCTGCTGAATCCAGAGTCTGCGAATTATAGGTTTCGCCGGTAAACAGGATATCCCGCAGTACCGCTTCGACCAGTTCCTGCATACCGATGATGAGTTTGCCATCGACAAAAGCTTCAGCTGGCGGATTGATCAGTTCAAGCTGAATACCGCGCTCACTTTTGACGACATTCACATCAAAATCTTCGTATTTATTAAAGATTTCCTCACTGCTGTCGGTTTTACTGCCAGCATTGAGAACCGCCAGGCAACAGTTGCGGAACAGGCGGTAGAGCTGTTTGTCGCTGCTTTGCTGCAGCCGTTCTATTTCAAGTTGTGACAGTAAGCTCATGCTCCCACGCGGGGAAATAGTAACTTTCATTCTATATCCTTATTATTAGTGTCATTGGCGGCTAAGCCGACCCGGCGCTGGCGCCGTTTCGAAGTCGGAGCGGAAGGGATTAATGTCCAGCCCGCCGCGCCTGGTATAACGTGCGTATACCGTAAGCTGTTTAATATCCAGCTGCGTTTTTAAATCGACAAACAGGCGTTCTACGCACTGTTCGTGAAATTCATTGTGGTGACGAAAAGAAACGATATACCGTAGCAGTGCCGCCCGGTCAATGGTTTTGCCGCGATAGCGGATCATCACCGAACCCCAGTCGGGCTGATTAGTAATCAGGCAGTTCGACTTCAGCAAATGGCTATGCAGGGTTTCAGTTACTTCATTATCGTCGCTATGGGCCAGCAAACCGGCATTATAGTCATATTCAGTAATAGCAATGTCCTGGTTATCCAGGCAATCGCCGGGCAGTTCAGTGAAAGGCTGCTGCTGGGCCTGCTGTACCGTCAGCAGCTTAACCTGCACGGTTGCGCCGGCACAGGCCGAGAGATCTTGTTGTAGCTGATCCCGGACTGCATCCCAGTCGGCCCACTGACAGTTATTGAAGCTATTCAGATAAAGCTTAAATGATTTGGATTCAACTAAACTCGGGCTGGTGGCCGGGATCACGAATTCGCCGACAGCGACTTGTGGCATACCGCGTGCGTTTAGCCATGAGAGTTCATAGCCGGTCCAGTAATCCTGCCCCTGAAAGGGCAGTTCACTCATTTCATTAAGCCCGATGGCACTGCGATTCAGCTGGCGGGGCACTGCCTGCAACAGGCCAGCATCAAAGGCAGTCGGGTAGTCGGTAGGCCGACCAAGGGATAAATGTCCTAGGGGTTGCTTCATCGAAACCGCTTATCTTGTTAAACTCAAATTGTCGTATAAATCTCATGCAGTCAGCCATTGTAGCGCTGACCTATGCTTGATACCAGTTTTCTACTCAGGATCTTAACATGACTGTACTCGAAAAAATGGACCAGCTGCTTGAAGCCTATCAGCAGTTTTATGCCGATAACGACAGACCGCTGTTGGTTGAAGCGAACCCGGAATGGCAGGCGCCTATCTATGGTGAACCGGCCGGTGACGACTGGGTGCGCTGGCAACCTATCCTGCAGTCAACACCGCTGGATTTCGGCGATTTGACCAATGCGCTTGAACAGCCATTCCATCCTGACTTAATGGCCTTCTATTCACGTTGGTTCGCGGCGGATCTGGCGGTTACCTGGCAGCAACATCCGTTGTGGCTGTTGCAGGTGCACGGGCCGGAAGACGGTGATCGCTTATTGAGTAATCAGGCCGGGCATGTATTGATGAAGCGGCGACTGAAACAGCCGATTACCTTGTTTATTGGTCTGGCTGAGGAAACTGATGATTTACTGCTGACAATGGATAACGAAACGGGCGCCGTAGGGCTGGAATTTGCCGGGCGTGAACAACATGAAGTGCTGGCCCCGAACCTGGCCGAATTCCTTGAGAATTTAAGCCCGCGGCTGGTGGATAATTAAGCCGGGATGGGATAATTTGGTGGGCCAGGTTACATAAACCAGACGAAACAAAACACACGCGACTAGCGAGAACAATAATGACAATAAGCAAACAGGCGCGATTGCGTGACGGACAGCTGCGCTATCTGGTAGCAGAGGAACTTAAGCTCGCGGCATCGCTGCTGTACCAGGCCTATCACGATGATCCGCTGTTGATGGATCTGTTCCAGGCAGACAAGGCTGATTATGAGAAGCGCCTGCGCGCCGCGATACGGGAAGAGCTTAACGCGTTCTGGGAAGCGGAACAGCCGATGATAGGTATTTTTGATGAGGACAGCCTGGTTGGCGTGGCCTGCCTGACCCGCCCGGGTAAAAGCTTCGGGCCGGGCAAATACTGGCACTGGCGCTTAAAGATGTTACTGACAGCGGGTTATGTCAGTACCCGTCAGCTTATCGAAAAGGAAGCCCTGATTCAGGAGGCAATGACGCAACAACTGGCGAATGGTGCCGGTGAGCAGCATTATCATATGCTTGCCTTCATAGCTGTGCACCCGCGTTATCAGCAAAATGGCTGGGGCCATCTGTTGATCGGCGCTGCCGAGCAGGTACTGGACGATGACAGTGATTCAGCGGGTATTGCCGTTTATATCACTCAGGCTAAATACCTGGCGCTATTCGGGCAGCATAACTATCGCAAGGTGACCGACCTGCAAGTTGGTGGTGTCGCGGGCGAACTTCTTTTTTATCCCCACACTGAAACAGCGGGAGCAGATGATGCAATTCAATTCGTTTAAGGAGTTCTACCCCTACTATCTGGCCGAACACTCGGATCTTCGATGCCGGGCAACGCATTATATTGGTAGTACCTTAGTGCTGGTGGTGCTGGCTTTTGCGCTGATAACGCAGCAATGGGTTTATTTGTGGCTGGTGCCATTAGTCGGTTACGGCTTTGCCTGGTTAGGTCACTTTTTGTTCGAACATAATAAACCGGCGACATTTAAGTATCCGGCTTATTCTCTGTTGGGCGACTGGGTGATGTATCGGGATTTCTGGCTGCAGCTACTGGGTATCAGGCCTCGGGGATCCGATAAGGCGGAGTAGTAATATTTACTAACCGCAAATTGAGCAGTTGCAGTTCGCCTTCATAGCGGCTCTGTTGATCGCTGCTGAAGGCAAAGTCATAATTGCTCAGCCAGCCAAAATGCCGGCCTTTTTTGGCCAGCTTGCCATTACGCCAGGCAATATCCAGAAACTGTAGCTGATGTTGCTGGCAGTAACGTAAGGCGTAACGGCGTGCCTGCTCAGCCTGGCGCCGGCCCTGCCAGAACAGCCAGAAGCCAGTCGCTACCGCCAGCAGCAAAATCGCATCCAGTAACATCATAAGGCGGCTCCGGAAAACGCCTGCCAGGCCTGTTGCAGAATCAGCGGCAAATCGTGTCGGCGTAGCAGTGATAATACATGCGGACGAATACCTGGCAGCCGCAGCAAATCAGCCGTCAGCCCAGCAAAAAGTTCATTGTTCGCACTGCCGGATTGGCTGGCCGAAGATTCAGCCAGTCGCAACATATAGAGCTCAAGCAAGTTCACTTCGTCCGGGCCTGGTTGCAATGCTGGCCACAGGCGTGCAGGGATGAGCACCAGTTCATCCGGATCCGGATTATTATTCAGGGTATGGGCAATAGCGCTGCGCACTGCAGCCGTTTCACCGGCAGCCGCACAACTGCGCAGCAGATTGAGGCGCCTGTGCCCTGGCTGAACTTCGCGCTGAACACGTTGCGCCAGGGCGTCAGTTACTACCCGCGGTGGCGACTGGTGCTCGAGCGCAACGGCCAGCGCCCGCTGCAACGGCTCCGGGTAGCCGACGAAATGATCAACGATTTGTTGGCCCAGCCGTTGGCCGGCAACCAGACGGGCTGCGACATCATGTAGCCCCTGCAAACCGATCTGCTGCCACTGTGGTGCATCAGGCCGCGCCAGAACACTCTCCGCGGTTTCGTAATGCACCGAAGGCGGCCGGCTCAGCCGGACGGTTAACCGGGCATGCAGTGCGGCGCGTTTTTCTTCAGCCGGGGTAAACAGGTAAGGGCTTTGCTGTAGTTGCTGGCGCTGTTCGTCGTTCAGGGCTGCGGTTACTTTGTTGCCCAGTAAGGTAAGCACTTGGGTAATAAATCCCTGCTGCGCCTGTAAATCCAGCAGACCACGCTCATCAAGTGGGAATTTAAGAAACCACAGAAATGGCTCGGTAGTGGTGGCCGCTGATTGCGACCAGAATACGATTGCCAGCCAGGCATGACCCTGCAGCGGAAAAGGATAGGGCGCCTGCTGCGCTTCGATGGCGGTAAATTCGGTGGTTTCGATAGCTTGCACCCGGCGGCCGAGGTCATAGATATAAAATTCGCTCTGGCCTGCGTTAAGTAAATCTGAAAGGGTTAAAATAGCCATTAAACTTGCATCACGCATCATTTTGCTGAAAGATGTTGGCCATTATATCGAGTTCCCCGTCTTGGAGATAGTAATGGACCAAAGACAGCGCGCCGCGAGGCTGTTAGAGCGCATTGAGGCTGAACTTAACTGTCTGGGATTGTGGCAGAATCAGCTTCCTTCTGCACAGGCACTGGCCAGTACTGAACCATTTGCCATGGATACCCTGGACTTTCATCAGTGGCTGCAATTTATCATGTTGCCACGGATGTGGGAAATCATTGATGGCGAACACCCGCTGCCACAGAATATTGCCGTCAGCCCGATGGCGACCCATGTGTTTCACGACGAATTAGAACACCATGAAAGCCTGATTCGTATTCTCCGCGAGTTTGATGCTTTATTAAGTGGTACGGATCCTTTAGCCGACGATGTCTGAGCTGCCAATACTATTGCAGGATGACTATCTGGTCGCAATCGATAAGCCTTCAGGCTTGTTGGTGCATCGTAGCTGGATTGCTAAGCAGGAAACGGAATTCGCCTTGCAGCAGGTGCGGGATCAGATTGGTCAGCATGTGTATCCGGTGCATCGCCTGGATCGGCCAACCTCCGGCATCCTGTTATTCGCAAAAGACCCTGACACCGCACGTCTGATGACCGGGCAGTTTACTGCGCGGGAAGTCCGGAAAACTTACCACGCCGTGGTACGGGGCTATCTGGATTCAGGAACGCTGGACTATCCGCTTAAAGAAGAACTAGACCGGATCGCAGATAAGCAGGCCGACCCGGATAAGCTGGCACAGCCGGCAGTGACCGATTATGTGTGTTTACAGCAAATTGAACTGCCATTTGCGGTGAGCAAAAAACACGCAACCTCACGCTACTCATTAATGCGGCTACATCCTCATACCGGGCGCAAACATCAGTTACGCCGGCATATGTCGCATCTGAGGCATCCCATTATCGGTGATACCAACCACGGTGATGGCCGGCATAATCGTTTCTTTCAGCAGCATTTTGATTTGCGTCGTTTATTGTTGGCGGCAACCGGCCTGGCTTTTACGCATCCGCATACAAAAACGGCAGTTCAGATTGAACTGCCGATTCCTGAAGAACTGCTGCGGCCGTTCGAAACCGCCGCTGATTAGCCGTTATTCTCTGCCCTTATTCTCCGCCGTTATTCTGCTGAACGCAGGAGCTCGTTGATACTGACCTTAGCGCGGGTCTGCGCATCCACCTTTTTTACAATAATGGCAGCGTAGAGCCCATGGGAGCCGTCTTTTGACGGCAGGGTGCCGGGTACAACCACAGCGCCGGCGGGAACGCGGCCAAAGTGGATCTGGCCGGTTTCGCGGTCATAAATACGGGTGCTCTGACTGATGTAAACGCCCATTGAAAGCACTGCGCCTTCACCAACGATAACGCCTTCGACAACTTCAGAGCGCGCGCCGATAAAGCAGTTATCTTCGATAATGGTCGGGTTGGCCTGCAGCGGCTCGAGTACACCGCCGATGCCAACGCCACCGGACAAATGGACGTTCTTGCCGATCTGGGCACAGGAGCCGACCGTGGCCCAGGTATCAACCATAGTGCCTTCGTCAACGTAGGCACCAATATTTACGTAAGAAGGCATCAGTACTACGTTGCGGCCGATAAAAGACCCTTTGCGGACCATCGCGGGGGGCACAACCCGAATACCCTCGGCACGAAAACGGGAGTCATCGTAGCCGATGAATTTGCTGTCGACTTTATCAAAGAAGCGGGTTTCGCCGCCGTTCATCAGGTGGTTGTCCTGAGTGCGGAATGACAGCAGCACAGCTTTTTTGAGCCACTGATGAACAATCCAGTTGCCGTCAATTTTCTCAGCGACCCGAAATTCGCCGCGGTCAATCTTCTGAATGACTTCGTCCAGATCCTCATGGAGCTGAGCGGAAACATTTTTGGGTGAGATGTCCGCGCGTTGTTCAAATGCTTGTTCGATGCGTTGCTGTAAATTGCTCATGTGGTTTCCTGTGTACTGTCCAGTGCTTCGATAATCCGGCTTTTCACCTGCTGGCGCTGCTGCTCATCAAGAGCTTCATTACGCCGGGTGGCAACGATGAACAAATCTTCTGCCTGTTCACCTACCGTGGTGATCTTAGCGGTTAAAATATTGAGATCCAACTCCTGCAGCACCTTAGCCACCCGCGCGACCAGGCCGGGGCGGTCTAATGCGGTCAGTTCAAAGGCGCTGCGGCGATGATGGCGCTCGGCGACAAATTCTACCCGGGTTGGTACGCTGAAGTTACGCAGCCGGCGGGGCAAGCGGCGCTGGCCGCCCGGAACCCGCTCACGCTGGCGTAACACGTCATGCAACTGTTGCTTCAGTGATTCGATATGGCGTGCATTGGTCAGGGGTTCACCGTTATCCAGCAGCACCACGAAGGTATCCATAACATAGCCGTCGCGGGTGGCCAGAATCTGCGCATCGTGGATGCTGAGCCCCTGGCTGTCCAGTACCGCCGCGACTGCGGCAAACAGGTATTCGTGCTCCAGATGATAGATAAAGAGCTCGGTGGTGCCCTGGTTATTCTCATCGCCCAACAGAATCAGTGGTAGCTGTTCATCGTCCCGCACGCCGAGAATGTGCTGGGAGTGCCAGGCGATTTGTTCCGGCTGGTGGCGGAGAAAATAATCAGCAGTAAAACGGCCCCATAGTTCCTGAACTTCGCGCGCCTGATAGCCGGCACTCAGTAACAGGCCCATGGCATGGGATTGGTGCTCATGAATACGCTGGCGCATTTCGCGGGCAGGGGAAGGCTTGCTCTGCTGCAGGAACTGGCTGGTGATCTGATAAAGATTTTCGAGCAGGGTGGCTTTCCAGTTATTCCACAGGCTGCTGTTGGTTGCCCGGATATCAGCGACCGTCAGGCAGTACAGGTAATCAAGTCGCTGCTGGGTATTCACCACCGCAGCGAATTCGCGCACGACTTCAGGGTCATGAATATCTCGTTTCTGGGCGGTAACGGACATCAGCAGGTGCTGACGCACCAGCCACGCGATTAAATCGGTATCGGCTTCATCCAGGCCGTGTAGAAAGCCGAAATTACGGGCGTCCTGCTCGCCGAGTTCCGAGTGATCGCCGCCCCGGCCTTTAGCGATGTCATGAAAGATGCCCGCCAGGTATAACAGCTCAGGCTTTGCCATTTTGCTGACCAGTTCGGCGCATAGCGGGAAGTCTTGATTAAACTCAGGATCCTGATAGCGATAAAGGTTACGGACCAGCCGGAAAGTGTGTTCATCAACGGTGTAGGCGTGAAACAAATCAAACTGCATCTGCCCGACAATCTGCTGCCACTGGGGCAGGTAATGCGCCAGGATCTTATGCTTATGCATAAAAGTGAAAGCGCTACCGCAGCCGTTCGGATGCCGCAGAATTTGCATAAAGAGCTCGCGGCATACGGGATGATCGCTTAGCGGCTGTTCCATTTGGCGTCGGGCGTTTCGCAGCAGGCGAATGGTGTGCGCCTGAATATGCGTAATGTCCGGGTGCTGGGCAATAACTAAAAAGAACTCAAGGATCTGATGGGGTTGTTCGAACACGCCTTCGTACCGCGCCGCTATGGTACGACCGATCAGCTGAAAATTCTGGTTCAGATTTTCACAACTGGTGCGATCTTCACGCCCGAGAATGGCCTGCTCAAAAAACTGCAGCAGCATGGCGTTCAGTTCGCTGACGCCCACCACGGCATTAAAATAGTCTTTCATCATGGCTTCGACGGCACGCTTGCCGGGTTCGCCATAACCCATGCGCGCCGCTACGCCGGGCTGATAATCAAACAGCAGGCGGTCTTCTTTTTTGCCGGCTTCCAGATGCAGCGCAAAACGAATCCGCCATAAGAATTCCTGGTATTCCCGTAACTCGAGCAGCTCAGATGCCGTGATGTAGCCGTATTGCACCAGGCTACGATCATTTTGCGTACGGAAATGCCGTTTGGCGATCCAGCCGATAGTCTGAATGTCGCGCAAGCCTCCGGGGCTACTTTTTACATTGGGTTCAAGATTGTAGGAGGTGCCGTGATAGTGCTGGTGGCGCTCTTGTTGCTCGGCTAATTTGGCCTGATAAAACGCGCGACTGCTCCAGGGTAGCTGGTGATGCACCTGTTGCCGTAGTTGCTGGGCTAAATCTGCATTTCCACACAGCAAGCGGTGTTCCAGCAAACTGGTGGCGACGCTGACCTCAGCCTCGGCTTCTTCCATGCACTCAGAAATGGTGCGGACACTGTGGCCAACGTCAAAGCGCAAATCCCAGAGCAACTGAATAAATTGGGTAATGGCCTCGCTGGTTTCGGCGTTAAGCGGTGCCTGGTGTAAAAACAGCAGATCAATATCAGAGCCGGGGTGCAGGGTGCCACGACCATAGCCGCCGATGGCCAGCAATGCCAGATCGGAGCTGGCAAGTTCAAATTGTTGCCAGAGCTGTTGTAATAATTGGTCAACGAAGGTGCTGCGATCGGTTAGCAGGGATTCGATATCAGCGGTGACAAAGGCATTAGCGGACCAGTCCTGGTAGCGCTCAGCACATTCACGGCCGGCGCTAAGCGTCAGAGGCTCAGGCCAGCTTATGCCCGCCGCGGTGCCGGACATGCTTAATCGTCCCGATGGCTGATAGTACGCGGGAAATCTTCATCGCTGCGCAGGGTAAGCACCTCTACACCATCCTCGGTGACCAGCAAGGTATGTTCCCATTGGGCACTCAGACTGCGATCCTTAGTTAATACCGTCCAGCCATCGCGCATCAGCTTGGTCTGGCGCTTACCGGCATTGACCATAGGTTCAATGGTAAAGCACATACCGGCTTCCAGCAGATCACCGGTACCAGCGGTGCCGTAGTGCAGGATTTGCGGTTCTTCATGAAACACCGCACCAATCCCATGGCCGCAATATTCACGGACGATGGAATAGCCGTGTTCCTCAGCATATTTCTGAATGACTGCCGCGAAGTCGCCGGTGCGAATACCCGGGCGCACCATACGGATAGCCTGGTACAACGACTCCTGGGTTACGCGAATCAAACGCTCAGCGAGGATGCTGGGCTGACCGACTACAAACATTTTTGAGGTATCGCCGTGATAGCCGTCTAGTTTGACCGTCACGTCCAGATTCATAATGTCGCCGTCTTTGAGCGGCTTCTCATTGGGGATGCCGTGGCATACCACGTGATTAAGCGAGGTGCATACCGACTTTGGAAAGCCATGATAGTTTAACGGCGCCGGATAGGCATCGTGGGCGACGATATAATCGTGACAAATCTTATCCAGTTCAGCAGTGGTGATACCGGCTTTGACGTGGGGTCCGATCATTTCCAGTACAGATGCGGCCAGCCGTCCGGCGGCGCGCATTTTTTCGATTTCTTCCGGAGTTTTTATCGTAATAGCCATAGTTAATCGCGTAATCTAATGAGTAAGGGCGCTACAAGGGCGCGAGTAAGGCGCTAGTTTAGCAGTTCGCAGGCCGCCGGCAAAGCACAAAACCTGGCATTAAAACTTGCGACAAACCCGCTTTTCATGGTATAAAGCGCCCGCAATTTCGATTGCAGAAGTTAATTAAACACACACATACATCGACACATAGGTCGGGGTGCTCCGGGTCTGCCGGGGTCGAACTATGGGATGTATGGAGGCATAACCCCTTATAAAGGAAAATTATCATGGCAAACGTGTCAATGCGTGACATGCTCAAAGCTGGTGTGCATTTCGGCCACCAAACCCGTTTTTGGAACCCGAAAATGAAGCCTTATATTTTCGGTGCTCGTAATAAAATTCACATCATCAACCTTGAAAAAACTGTGCCTATGTTCAACGACTCGTTGAATTTCCTGCAGCACGTTGCTTCAAATCGCGGCAAAATTCTGTTTGTTGGTACTAAGCGCGCAGCAGCCGACGCGATTCAGCAATCAGCTAACGATTGCCGACAGTTTTATGTGAATCATCGCTGGTTAGGCGGCATGCTGACTAACTGGAAAACCGTTCGTCAGTCAATCAAGCGTCTGAAAGAACTGGAAACGATGAGCCAGGATGGTACTTTTGAAAAGCTGACCAAAAAAGAAGCGTTGGTTAACACCCGCGAAATGGAAAAGCTGGAAAAGAGCCTTGGCGGTATCAAAGATATGGCCGGTCTGCCGGACGTACTTTTTGTTATCGATGCTGACCACGAACATATCGCTATTAAAGAAGCGAACAATCTGGGTATCCCAGTAATTTCCGTGGTTGACACCAATTCAAACCCTGATGGCGTTGATTATGTAATTCCTGGCAACGACGATGCAATCCGTGCAGTGCAACTGTATCTGAATGCAGCAGCCAGCGCGATTAACGAAGCGCGTGGCGGAGTTGTTGAAGGGAAAGCTGCTGACGATTTCGTTGAAGCAGAAGAAACTGAATAAAGTCATCTGATTAGAGGACAAGATACATGGCTATTACCGCAGCTATGGTTAAAGAATTACGCGAGCGCACTGGCGCTGGCATGATGGATTGTAAAAAAGCTCTGGAAGAAACCGGTGGTGATATCGAAGCGGCAATCGAACTGATGCGTAAAAGCGGTCAGGCGAAAGCAGCTAAGAAAGCTGGCCGCGTTGCTGCCGAAGGCGTCATTTTGACTAAAACCGAAGGTAATGTCGGTACTTTAGTTGAACTGAACTGCGAAACCGATTTTGTTGCCCGGGATGAAAACTTCCTGAACTTTGGTGAAAAAGTTATCAACGTTGCTTTTGCAAACAAAGAAACTGACGTTGAAAAACTGAAAGAAACCGAAGTCGAAGGTGGCTCTACCGTAGAAGAAGCTCGTTCAACCCTGGTTGCTAAAATCGGTGAGAACATGAACGTTCGTCGCGTGACCACTATTACCGCTGGTGATTTGGTTGAGAGCTACGTTCACGGCGGCCGGATCGGCGTATTAGTCGCTATTACCGGTGGTGATGCTGAGCTGGCTAAAGATATCGCGATGCATGTGGCGGCAAGTGCACCACAATTCGTGAAACCGGAAGATGTTGACGCTGAAGTTGTAGAAAATGAGCGTCGCATTCAACTGGATATCGCAATCCAGAGCGGCAAGCCGCAGGATATCGCTGAGAAAATGGTTGAAGGCCGGATGCGTAAGTTTACCGGTGAAATCAGCCTGACTGGCCAGGCATTTGTGAAAGACCCAGCAATGACTGTTGGGGAACTGTTGAAGCAAAAAGGTGCCGATGTAGTCACTTTCGTACGTTACGAAGTGGGTGAAGGTATCGAGCGTAAATCAGAAGATTTCGCTGCTGAAGTTCAGGCACAAATGGCTGCTGCGAAAAAGGCGTAATGCCAGTGTCGCAACCGACGACCAGAAGCAAATAACAAAAACCGCAACCTGCCTGGCAGGATGCGGTTTTTTTTCGCGTATACTAATCAGCTAATCAGCACATGGAGCAAATCGATGACAGCAACACCTAAACCAGCCTACCGCCGTATTTTGCTGAAGCTAAGCGGCGAAGCCCTGATGGGCGACGAACCCTTTGGCATTGATGCAAAAGTACTGGATCGTATGGCGCAGGAAATTAAAGAACTGGTCGAGCTCGGTGTTCAGGTTGGCCTGGTGATCGGCGGTGGCAATTTATTCCGCGGCGAAGGCCTTGCCAAAGCGGGCATGAATCGCGTGGTTGGCGATCACATGGGCATGCTGGCGACGGTTATGAATGGTCTGGCGATGCGGGATGCCCTGCATCGGGCTTTTGTGAACGCACGGCTGATGTCGGCCATTGAACTCAACGGTGTCTGTGACAGCTACAATTGGGCCGACGCAATTAGCCTGCTTAAATCGGGCCGGGTGGTTATTTTTTGTGCCGGTACTGGCAACCCGTTCTTCACGACCGATTCCGCCGCCTGTCTGCGTGGCATTGAGATTGACGCTGAACTAGTGCTGAAAGGTACCAAGGTGGATGGCGTGTACTCCGCCGATCCGAACAAAGATCCCAAGGCCGAATTATTTAAACAAATCAGTTATAATGATGTACTGGAACGGCAGTTAAAAGTCATGGATCTTGCAGCCTTTACCTTAGCGCGGGACCATAACTTACCTATCCGGGTGTTTAATATGAATACTCCGGGTGCGCTGCGAGCGGTGATTATGGGTGAAAAAATAGGTACACTTATAGGTACTGAGCCAGTTAGTAAAAAAGCGATAACAGATTAAGGGAAAGCAACGTGATAAACGAGATTAAACAAGACGCGAAAGAACGCATGGAGAAAAGCCTGGAAGCTCTGCGTTCACAGATATCAAAAATCCGCACCGGACGTGCACACCCCAGTCTGCTGGACGGCATCGTGGTCCCTTATTACGGAACCGCCACGCCATTGAAGCAACTGGCTAACGTGACGGTGGAAGATTCCCGCACGCTGGCTTTGACCGTATTTGATAAGTCGGCATCGGGCGCTGTTGAAAAAGCCATTATGACTTCGGATCTGGGGCTGAACCCAAACTCGGCGGGTAATGTTATCCGGGTTCCACTACCGGTATTAACGGAAGAACGTCGTCGCGACCTGGTGAAGGTTGTCCGTGCTGAAGCCGAGCAGGGACGTGTGGCTATTCGCAACATCCGCCGCGATGCCAACAGCGACTTAAAAGAACTGCAGAAAGAGAAAGAAATCTCTGAAGATGATGAGCACCGCGCGGCAGAAGAGATTCAGAAGCTGACCGATGCCTATATCGCGAAGGTTGATCAGTTACTGGAAGAAAAAGAAAAAGACTTGATGGAAGTTTAAGCGATTGCTTATTTCCTGCATTGGTAGACAGCGCCGTGTCAGTTATACTTGCACGGCGTTTTTTCTTGTATGGCCCGGAAAATGAATACAATGGATGTTGATCAAATTCGTATGCCCCGGCACGTTGCCATTATTATGGATGGCAATGGCCGGTGGGCGCAGTTGCGCGGTCAGCACCGGACTTTTGGACATAAAGCTGGTGCGGAAGCGGTGCGGCGGGTGGTTGCTTTCGCCCGCAAAAAGGGTATTGAGTCGCTGACGCTGTTTGCCTTCAGCAGCGAAAACTGGAACCGTCCGGAACAGGAAGTTTCGGTGCTGATGTCGTTATTTTTTACGGTACTGAAACGCGAAGTTAAAAAGCTGCACAAACATAATGTAAAACTAAATATTATTGGCGATCTCTCGGCATTTTCGCCGCGCATTCAGCGCCGGATCGAAGAAGCGGAAGCACTCACCGCTGATAATACAGCTTTGCAACTAAATATCGCGGCCAATTATGGTGGTCGCTGGGATATGGCGCAGGCCGTCCGCAAGCTTGCCGAACAAGCGGTACAGGGAAGCATTACCGTAGACCAGATAACTCCGGCCCGGATCGCCAGTGAGCTGCAACTCGCTGATCAGCCTGAGCCTGACTTACTGATTCGCACCGGTGGCGAGCATCGCATCAGTAACTTTTTATTATGGCAGCTGGCTTATGCCGAATTATATTTTAGTAAGGTACTATGGCCTGATTTTGACGATAATGAATTTGCAGCGGCCATAGCAGATTTCAGTTGCCGGGAGCGCCGCTTTGGATTAACGAGCGAGCAGTTGCAGCGCGCCATTCTGGATACTGATGTAACAGTCGGGGAATAAGTTTGCTAAAACAACGATTATTAACAGCATTAATCCTGGTACCCCTTGCACTGTATTGTGTATTTGGGTTGCCGTTACATTGGTTTGCGGTTGCTATTACGGCGCTGATGACAGCTGCAGCCTGGGAATGGTCCCCCCTGATGGGGCTGAAGCGCCAGGTAAGCCGGATTCTCTATACCGCTTCGGTTGCCGTCCTGTTGAGCCTGTTACTGTGGCTGGTGCCGGTCGCTGATGTCTGGCAGCAGGGTACGCTGAACCCGTTATTTTATTATATTACGATTATCGGCTGCATCTGGTGGCTGGTTGCGACCGTACTGGTAATCAAGTATCCAGCCAGTCGTCGCGCCTGGTCGCGGACCCGATCAATAGTAGGTATTTTCGGCTATCTGATTTTTGTGCCCGCCTGGGTAGCACTCCTGACTATCCGCTCAATTGATTACGCGGACGAGCCGCTGTTTGGCGGTTTTGCTGTGTTGTTCGTGCTGCTGTTGGTATGGGCAGCGGATGTTGGCGCTTATTTTGCGGGGGTGAAATACGGCCGCAATAAGTTGATGCCTGCGGTTAGCCCGGGTAAAACCCTTGAGGGTCTCTGTGGTGGTATCGCGTTAGCTTTTGTGGTGATGATGGTGGTAGCCCACTGGGCCAAGATCCCCGTCGAGCAGTTTGGTGGTTATTACCTCGCCGGCCTGATAACAGTTATTGCGTCGGTATTTGGTGATCTTAACGAGAGCATGTTTAAGCGTTGTGCCGGGGTAAAAGACAGTGGTTCAATACTGCCGGGACATGGCGGCATCCTTGATCGCATTGATAGCCTGACCGCAGCGCTCCCCATCTTTACTTTGTCATACCTCTGGTTACTGGCCTAATGAGCAAGCAAGTTACTGTGTTAGGCGCGACGGGCTCGATCGGTCAGAACACCCTGGCGGTGGTCAAAGAGAACCCTGAGCTGTTTTCGGTTTATGCGGTAACCGCTCAGCAGAATGTGGCGGATATGGTGGAAATCTGTCAAACCTTTAAACCGCAATTCGCGGTGATGACCGATGCCAGCGCGGCGACTGAATTGCGCGCACGTTTAACCGGCTTACCCACCGAAGTTCTGGCTGGCACCGAAGCCATGGCGGATGTTGCCAGTGCTCCTGAGGTTGATTTCGTGATGGCGGCAATTGTTGGCGCCGCCGGGCTATTACCGACCATGGCCGCGGTCAGGGCCGGTAAACGGGTGCTGTTGGCGAACAAAGAAGCGCTGGTGATGACCGGGCAGTTGTTTATGGACGCGGTGGTAAAGCACAATGCTGAGTTGCTGCCGATCGACAGCGAGCACAATGCGATCTTCCAGTGCCTGCCGGCGGATGTACAGCAACAGCTTGGACGAAGTGATCTGGCTGCGGCTGGAATTCGTCAGATCATGCTGACTGGCTCAGGCGGACCCTTTCGCAATTTGCCGCTTGACCAACTGGCCGAACAGACGCCTGCTGCGGCCTGTGCGCACCCGAACTGGTCAATGGGTCGGAAAATTTCGGTGGATTCCGCGACCATGCTTAATAAAGGGCTGGAGTATATCGAAGCCCGTTGGTTGTTTAACTGCCAGCGTGAGCAACTACAGGTTGTCCTGCACCCGCAAAGTGTCATCCACTCGATGGTTAGCTATACCGACGGGTCGGTTATCGCGCAGCTCGGGCAACCGGATATGCGTACGCCGATCGCTTACGGCATGAGTTATCCGGCACGTATTCGCAGTGGCGTTGATGCGCTCGACTTTATGTCACTCGGCGAACTGACGTTCGCTGAGGCAGATCCAGCCCGGTATCCTTGTTTACAGTTAGCTATTGATGCCTGTTGGGAAGGGCAGTGGGCCACCACTACGCTGAATGCCGCGAACGAAGTGGCGGTAGCGGCCTTTCTTGATGGGCGTATCCGATTTACGGATATCAGTCGTATCGTAGCGGATCTGCTGGCAAAGATATCACCGCAGCAACTGAACTCCGTCGCCGAGGTCTTGTCTTTAGATGAGCAAGTCAGGGCATATAGCCAGGAACAGGTAGAGCATTACTCACTATGTTAGAGATTCTTTGGGCGATAGGGGCCTTCGCGGTCACGCTGGGTATCCTTGTTACATTTCACGAATTCGGTCACTTCTGGGTGGCGCGTCGGTGTGGTGTAAAAGTACTGGTTTTTTCTGTTGGCTTTGGTAAAGCCATCTGGCAGCGCACAGCGGCCGATGGCACTGTTTACCAGGTTGGCATTATTCCGTTGGGCGGTTACGTGCGGATGCTGGATGAACGCGTTGACGAGGTTCCTGAGAGCGAGCGCCACTTAAGCTTTAATTCGCAATCAGTGCGCCGCCGGGCGGCGATCATTGCTGCCGGGCCCGCGGCGAATTTTGTTATCGCGGTGGTACTGCTATGGGTTATGTTCGTCATTGGTGTGCCTTCGGTTAAGCCGGTTATCGGCTCCATCCAACCGGATTCGGTTGCCGCCCAGGCTGATATTCAGACTCCGGCGGAAATCCTTTCAGTTAACGGTAACGAAACGGAAGACTGGCAACAGGTTAACTTAGCTTTTGCCGCCGCTCTGGGGAACGAAGAGGCCACAATCAGGGTTCTCGATGCGCGTGACCGGGAACAAAGCTATGTGTTGGATATCGATGGCTGGCGGATTGGCGATCAGCAGCAGCCGACCTTCGTTGAGTTGGGGATGCTGCCATGGCGCCCGGAAGCGACCACGACGATAAATTATATTGCAGAAAATTCACCGGCGGCCGCGGCTGATTTCGCTCCTGGCGATAAAATAATTGCTGTGGATGGAACTCCCGTAGAAGAATGGTCTCAAATCAGAGAGCAAATCATGGCGGCCCCGGGTGAGCGCCTGAGCTTCACGGTTGAACGCGGGCAAACTCAGATTGAGTTAACCGCTGCTATCGGTGAGCGCTCAACAGCACAGGGAACTATAGGTTTTCTTGGTGTTGAGCCACAACAGACTGCCTATCCTGATGAGTATCGGTTTGTGCAGCAGTACGGTATAGTAGGCGGCTTAATAAAAGGCGCCGAACGCACTTGGGATTTAATGGTTTTAAGTGTGCAAATGATCGGTAAGCTGGTTACGGGTACAGTCTCGTTAAGTAACCTGAGCGGACCGGTCGCAATAGCTGAAGGCGCAGGCGCTTCAGCCAGTTATGGGTTAGTTTACTTTTTAGGGTTTCTCGCGCTAATCAGTGTTAATCTGGGAATCATAAATCTGGTACCATTGCCAATTCTGGATGGCGGCCATTTGGTGTTTCTGGCTATTGAAGGTGCGCGTAAGAAAGCAGTTTCTGAACGCGTACAAGAACTTAGCTACCGGATTGGCGGACTACTGATATTTGCGTTAATGGCAATTGCAATCAGCAATGATGTATTGCGGTTAGCTCAGTGAGATCAACATATACAATAAACAATTAAGTTGCACAGAATGACGTTGAAAAAGCTGTTCTTAAGTGCCCTGATCGCAGGGGCTGCGCTTCCCGCGCATAGTGTCGAAAATTTCGTGGTCGAGGATATCCGGATCAAAGGATTACAACGGGTCGCTCTTGGCGCGGCGCTGACGTACATTCCTGTGCGGGTCGGTGATACCGTAGACGAAGCTACCGTCCGGCAGAGCATCAGATCGCTTTACTCGTCTACGCATTTCAATAATGTGGTCGTCAAACGCGACGGCAGTACCTTAGTTTTCGAAGTTACCGAACGTCCTACTATCAGTGCGATAGAGTTTGACGGTAATAAAGAAATCAAAGACGAGCAACTCACCGAATCCCTGACTGAACAAGGTATTATTGAAGGCGAGCCGCTCGATCTGACAACCATTTCGTCTATCGAAACCGGCCTGGAAGACTTCTACCATAGTATCGGTAAATATAACGCCAGCGTTGAAGTGACGATTATCAATCAGCCCCGTAACCGGGTGCGTTTAAGTATTGAGTTTGACGAAGGCGAGTCGGCGGAAATCCAGCAGATTAATATTGTCGGTAATAAAGCCTTCAGCGACGAAGAAATTCTTAACAACCTTGAACTTAAAGATAAACTGCCGTGGTGGAATCTGATAGGTGAACGGCGTTACCAGAAGCAGCAGTTAAGCGGCGATCTGGAGACCCTTGAAAGCTTTTACAAGGATCGCGGCTACCTGACGTTCTCAATTGAGTCAGTGCAGGTCACTATGACGCCTGATCGTACCGGTGTGTATGTCACTATTAATGTCGAAGAAGGCGAAATATTCACCGTTCGTGAAACCAAGGTCATGGGCGATCTTCGTGGCCGTGATGAAACGGTGAAGCGACTGGTGAAAATTGAGCCGGGTACGCAGTATAGTGCCGCTCAGGTTACTTATCTGGAAGAACTGGTAGCCAAATTATATGGCCGCTACGGGTACGCCTATCCGGAAGTCCGCGCGATTCCTGAGATCAACGCAGAAACCAACGAGGTTGATCTGATGTTTTCGGTGAACCCGGGTAACCGTGTTTATGTTAACCGGATTAGCTTCCGGGGTAACAACACCACCCAGGACGAAGTGCTGCGCCGTGAAATGCGTCAGCTCGAAGGTGCGCCGCTGAACGATGAAGCCATTGAACAGGGTAAGATACGCCTTGAGCGCCTTGGCTTTTTTGAAACCGTTGAGTCGTCAACCGAGCGCGTTTCAGGCCGGGACGACCTTGTTGACGTTGAATTCGTGGTTAAAGAACAGCCGTCCGGTTCATTCAACTTTATGTTTGGTTATGGCGATTATTCCGGGCTACAAATTGGCGCCGGAGTACAGCAGGAGAATTTCCTGGGTACTGGTAATCAGGCCGCGATCAATATCAATACCAACAGATTTAATAAAAACCTCAGCCTGTCGTATATGGACCGCTATTTCACCAAAGATGGCGTGAGTCTCTCGGGCCAGCTCTATCTGAGTGAGTTTGACGCCGGTCGCCAGGAAAACCTGATTCGTTACAATAAGAAACAGTATGGTATTGGCGGAACCGTTAGCTTCCCGATCAACGAAGTCAGTAGCCTGAATTTAGGTCTTACTTACCGGAATGAAGAAGTAACGAACGTTGAAGGTTATGAACAGATTCGCAAGTTCTATCAACCGTATCTGGACGAACAGGACCCCAACTCAGGTGTCGCCTTCGATATATTTGAAGTGTCCACGGGCTGGCAGCGTGTCACTCTGAACCGCGGAACCTTTCCGACGGCAGGAACACTGAACCGGGTTAGTTTTGATGTAGCATTACCTAACAGTGATGTGAATTACTTCAGAACCAGCTATAGCTTCCAGCACTTTCTGCCGATCACCGACGATCATAGCTATACCTTCCTGACGCGCTTCCGCGCGGGTTACGGTAACGGTTATGGCGAAGATGATCGCGGTAACGAATATCTGTTCCCGTTTTATGAAAACTTTAAGATCGGTGGCAACGACAACCTGCGTGGTTTTGAAGCCAATACCATTGGTCCACGTGCGGTGTTCCGCTACCCCGACACGGTCAACGGCCCGCCGGGCTTTAGTGGCATACCAGGCGAGTTTCCGGCTGGTCCGGGCGCCGATACTCTGGCTGTCAGCCGCTTCTCGATTGGCGGTAACGCCATGTTTGTTGGCGGTTTTGAACTGATTTTCCCAACGCCGTTTATTAAAGAAGAAAGTAAGAATGTGGTGCGTACCAGCGTATACGTTGATGTCGGAAGCGTCTGGGATACTGAATTTGACTATGAGGCTTATAAAGATTTAACGTTAGTAGCCGGTTCAGAAGCGCTGCGCGATTACAGCTCACCGGAAAACTACCGTGCTTCAGCAGGTGTTGCAGTACAGTGGTTATCACCGATGGGGCCGTTGACGTTTGCCTTCGGTCGCCCGATTAAGTCGGTTGAAGGTGATAAGACGCAGGTATTTACCTTTAATTTTGGTACCACTTTCTAAACAGATACAATCATTTCAAAGGAGTTTTTTGTGAATAAATTAATAAAAACAACTGTTATTGCAGCGCTGCTATCTACTGCTGTTTTTGCACAGTCTGCTGAAGCCCAGCAAAAAGTTGGTATCGTGAACTTCCAGGCAGTATTTCAGAATCTGCCACAAGCTCGTGACATCGAAACCAAATTACAATCTGAATTTAAAGATCGTATTGAAGAGATTCAGGGCATTGAAAAGCGTATGAGCGAACTGCGTGAAAAGCAGCAACGCGATGCGTCAATTATGTCGCCAAGCGAGCGGGTTGAACTGGAACGCGAATATGAAATGCTGGAGTCAACGCGTCAGCTGAAAATTCGTGCTTTGCGTGAAGATACCAACCGTCGCACCAGCGAAGAACGCGATAAGCTGATGATGGATATTGCCCGCGCTACTCAAACTGTCGCCGGTGACAACGATTTTGATCTGGTCATTCAAAGCTCCGCTGTGGCTCACGCGGTAGAATCAGCCGATCTGACCGACGAAGTGCTGGCTAAAATGACTGGTGGTAACTAAGCCGATGCAAGCTAAGACCTTGCAGCAGCTGGCTGATGCCATTGGTGCCGAAGTTCGTGGTAATGGCGCTATGACCATTGCCGGCGTCGGCACTCTTGCCTCGGCACAGCCGGGGCAAATAGCTTTTCTGGCGAACGAGAAGTATCGCGTGCAGTTGGAAAAGACGAGTGCGAGTGCGGTGATCGTCGCGCCTGACGTCAGTGTTCCTGATCATCTGGCGGCTTTAGTTACGGCAAATCCCTATGCCGGTTTTGCCCGCGTAGCTCAGTTGCTGGATACCACGCCGAGCCCGGCGCAGGGTATCGATGCGACAGCACAGATTGCCGATAGCGCGAAGCTCGGACAAAATGTCCACATTGGGCCGAATACCATTATTGCTGAGAATGTTCAGCTGGCTGATAACGTGGTTATTGGTGCCGGCTGTTACATTGGCCCCGGGGTTATTATCGGCGCCGGTAGTCGTTTGTGGCAGCATGTGGTGATTTATCATAACTGTGTAATAGGCAGTGAGTGCCTTATCCACAGCGGTACCGTTATCGGTGCCGACGGATTTGGCTGGGCCAACGAGCGCGGCAAATGGATTAAAATTCCACAGTTAGGCCGGGTGGTTATTGGTGACCGGGTTGATATCGGTGCCAGCACCACGATAGATCGGGGCGCACTGGACGACACCATTATCAGTAACGGCTGTATCATTGATAACCAGTGTCAGATTGCTCATAACGTATTTATTGATGAAGATACGGCTATCGCGGGTTGTACCGTACTGGCGGGTAGTTGCCGGATTGGTAAACGTTGTCTGATCGGTGGCGCCACAGCAATCAATGGCCATATAGAGATCTGCGACGATGTGCAGATTAGCGGCTTCTCAATGGTCATCAAAGAAATCAGTGAGCCAGGTATTTATGCCTCGGGCATTCCGGCAGCGCCACATCGGGAATGGCGTCGTAACGGGGCCAGGTTCCGCCAGCTGGATGATTTGTTCCAGCGGGTAAAAGCCCTTGAGAAAAAAGCCCGACCATAATAATTAACACCGGAGATTCCTATTTTGTCAGTAACTGATGGTGCATTCGATATTAAAGAAGTGATGAGTTTATTGCCTCATCGCTATCCCTTCCTGCTGGTGGATAAAGTTGTCGCCTGCGATAACAAAAGCGCTATTCATGCGATAAAAAATGTCACTGTTAACGAGCCGATTTTTACCGGCCATTTCCCTGGCAACCCGATTTTCCCCGGTGTATTGATCCTTGAAGCCATGGCCCAGGCCGCTGGTTTGTTGGGATTTAAAATCACCAGCAGCACGCCCGGCGCACGTGATCTATACTTGTTTGCGGGGGTCGACAACGCCCGTTTCAAACGACAAGTGCTGCCAGGAGATACCATGGATTTACATGTGACTTTTGAAAAAGAACGCCGTGGTATATGGGTATTCAAAGGACGCGCCGAGGTTGACGGTGAACTGGCCTGCAGCGCCGACATTATTTGCGCAAGAAGAGAAATCTAAGTGATTCATCCTACAGCGATCATTGATGAGGGCGCAAAACTCGGCAGCAATGTACGCGTTGGCGCTTATTCTATTATTGGCGCGGACGTTGAGGTGGGTGACGACTGTGATATCGGGCCCCATGTGGTACTGCGTGGGCCAACTACTTTAGGCCGCGGTAACCGGATATTCCAGTTCGCGTCGGTGGGCGAAGATTGTCAGGATAAAAAATATGCCGGCGAACCAACCCGCTTAGTGGTTGGTGATAACAACATTTTTCGTGAGTTTGTTACGGTTCACCGTGGCACAGTGCAGGATCAGGGGGTTACCCGCATAGGTGATAATAACCTGCTGATGGCCTATGTGCATGTCGCTCATGACTGTGTGGTTGGTGATAATGTCATTCTGGCCAATAACACCACCTTAGCAGGCCATGTTCACGTCGGTAACTGGGCCATTCTGGGTGGCTTTACCGGCGTTCACCAGTTTTGCCATATTGGCGCCCATGCGTTTACCGCGGTAAATTCAGTCGTGGTGCAGGATATTCCGCCTTATATTATGGCGCAGGGCCACAATGCAGTGCCGCGTACCATTAACAGCGAAGGCCTGAAGCGTCGGGGCTTTACCAACCAACAGATCACCAATATTAAGCGAGCATTTAAAATGCTCTACCGACAGGGTCTGACGGTCGCCGAGGCGGTCGAGCAGATGCAACAGCTTGATGCGGAAGAAGTTCAGTCAATGATTGAATTCGTGCAAAGCAGTTCACGCGGTATCATTCGTTAAATTCAGCGAGACCCACTAACTATGACTGAGCCTTCGTCAGCAGCCCCTGTTATAGCCGTTATAGCAGGGGAGCACTCCGGCGATTTGCTGGGTGCCGGGATGCTCCGGGAATTGCGTAGTCGCCATCCGGACGCTGAGTTTATCGGCGTGGGAGGACCGCTGATGCAGGCGGAAGGGCTCACCTCTATAGTGCCGATGGATGATCTGGCGGTTATGGGTATTGCCGAGGTGCTCGGGCGCCTGTTTACCTTACTCAGCCACCGGCGAAAACTGGTTAAAGAGTTCAAAGCCGTGCGGCCTGCGGTATTTGTCGGTATTGATGCGCCGGACTTTAACTTACCCATTGCCCGCATGCTTAAAGCGGTGGGGATCCCCACCGTGCATTATGTCAGTCCGTCGGTATGGGCATGGCGGCAGGGGCGGATTAAGGGAATAAAGGCGGCGGTTGATCATGTGCTGTGTTTGCTGCCGTTTGAGAAAGCCTTTTATGATGCCCACAACTTGCCGGCAACCTTTGTCGGTCACCCTCTTGCTGATGCGATTCCCGCCAACTGGTCAAAATCTGAAGCACGCGCTGAACTTAGCTTAGACGCCAATAGTACGGTGGTTGCGATACTTCCCGGTAGTCGCGCCGGCGAACTGGCCCGGCTCGGTCCGATTTTTCTGCAGGCGGCAGCGTTGCTCGCTGAAGGCAAACCGCAACTGCAATTTATAGCGCCAATGATCTCGACCCAGCGGGCCGCACAATTTCGCGAACTGCAGGAGCAATATGCTCCCGAGCTCTCAATTCAGCTGCTGGAAGGCCAGTCACGCACCGCCATGGCTGCAGCCGATGCGCTGTTGCTGACGTCCGGTACTGTTACCCTTGAAGCCATGCTGATTAAACGGCCGATGGTGGTTGCTTATAAGTTTAACTGGCTGACCCACAAGCTCATTCAGCGGTTGTTTAAGGCGGCTTTTTTCAGTCTGCCTAATTTGCTGGCGGGACGCGAACTGGTTCCTGAACTGGTGCAGCAGCAGGTTACGCCAGAGCGACTGGCGGCGGCCGTAAAAGAGCAACTCAGTCAACCAGCCGGCCCTCTGATTGAGGCTTTCACCGCCCTTCATCATCAGTTGCAGCAAGATGCCGACCAGGTCAGTGCGCGTGTGGTTGCCGAAGTCGGCAACTTAACCAGCTATTCCCATACTTCGATTAAATAGAACGATTATACCGTTTAAACGCGATAATAATTCGAACCGACACCGTCTATACTTAATTTCTAAATCAACTGGTTACCATGGACACAGCAAACGGGGAGTCAGGTTATGGGTTTACTGGTAGACGGAAAATGGCATGACAAGTGGTACGATACGGATAGCAACGACGGCCGCTTCAAACGCAGCGAGTCACAGTTTCGCAACTGGATCCGAAAGGATCCGGGCAGTAAGTTTCCCGCCGTCGATGGCCGCTATCACCTCTATGTTTCTTACGCGTGCCCCTGGGCGCACCGCACCCTTATTTTTCGTAAGCTGAAGGGGCTTGAAAGCCTGATCCCGGTATCTGTGGTGCAGCCACTGATGCTTGAAAATGGCTGGGAATTTGGTGCCGCACCGCTGCATGATCCACTGTATCACTCGGATTTTCTGTATCAGCTGTATTTACGTGCTGATGATAATTACAGCGGCAGGGTCACTGTGCCGGTGTTATGGGATAAAGAACAGCAGACCATAGTCAGTAATGAATCAGCCGATATCATCAGGATGTTCAACAGTGAATTCGATCACCTGACCGGCAATACCCTGGATTTTTACCCCCAGGCCAAACAGCGCGAAATTGATTCAATCAATGAACAGGTGTATCACACCATTAATAACGGTGTGTATAAGTGTGGTTTTGCGACTACTCAGGATGCCTATGAAGAGGCCTATAAAGCGCTGTTCAACTCGCTGGATGATATTGAAGGGATCCTGGCTAAAAAACGTTTTCTGGTTGGCGATGAGGTAACTGAAGCAGACTGGCGCTTATTTACTACGCTGGTGCGTTTTGATGCGGTCTATTACAGCCATTTTAAAACCAACCAGCGACGTATTAGCGATTATCCGAATCTGTGGGACTATTTAAAGGCGCTCTATCAGGTTAAGGGCGTAGCTGAAACTGTGGTGATGGACCATATCAAGACTCATTATTATGGCAGCCATACCATGATCAACCCAACGGGCATTGTGCCAGTGGGGCCGGCTATCAACTTCGATGAACCGCATCAGCGTGGAGAGGTGTTATGAATGGTATAGTGCGTAGCCGCCACCGGGGTATTCCGGCGCAGGATGGCGCTGGCGTTAAGCTGACGCGAATTATTAATCAACCGTCGCTGCGTCATCAGGATCCCTTTCTTATGCTCGATGAATTTCGCTCGGATAATCCCAACGACTATATTGCCGGATTTCCACCGCACCCCCATCGTGGGTTTGTAACCCTGACTTATATGCTGGCCGGACAAATGGCCCATGAAGATTCAGAAGGTAACAGTGGGGTGGTCGGCGCCGGTGGAGCGCAATGGATGAAAGCCGCCCGCGGTATTATTCATGGCGAAATGCCGAAGCAGGAAGACGGCCTGATGTGGGGCTTCCAGCTGTGGATTAATTTACCAGCGGCAGAAAAAATGTCGCCGGCTGAATGGGCTGATCACCCGGAGCACAGTGTGCCAAAAATCGTCTATGGTGATTCTGAAATCCGTCTGATTGCCGGCGAACTTGAAGGTAACCGTGGCCCGGTCCAGCAGCAGGGGCAGCGTTTTCTGATGGCTGACCTGCGCTTCAGCGATAACACCGCCATCCCGGTATTTAGCGCCGGACAGGCCAGCCGTCTGGCCTATGTTTATCAGGGCAGCGTACGGATTAACGGCGAGTCGGTTGAGCGCGGTGAACTGGTCCGGCTCGACGCCGACAGCAACCTGACAATTAGCGCGGCAGCAGTACCTGCGGGAATGATTTTACTTGCCGGTGAACCAATCGGTGAACCTATCGCTCAGTATGGTCCTTTTGTAATGAACACCCAGGCGGAAATAGAGCAGGCAATCCGCGACTACCAGCAGGGTCGCCTGACTGGTTAAAAACCGCCTCATTCAGCTTTGCTCCGGAGTCACTTTATGTATGGAATTTTTGCAGTTAATGGCAAGCCCCAGCGCCAAACCATTGAGCTCGACAGCCCGGGCGCTCATGATGTGATCATTGAGGTTGCCTTTGCCGGAATGAACCGTGCCGACCTGGTGCAGCTGGGCGGCCATTATCCGCCACCGCCGGGCGCTTCAGAGGTACTGGGGCTGGAAGTCAGCGGCCGGGTGACAGCCACCGGCAGTGCCGTCAGCCGTATTAAGGTTGATGATGAAGTTTGCGCTTTGCTTAGTGGTGGCGGCTATGCCAGCCATGTGCTGGTGCCTGAAGGCCAGGTGAATCCGCTTCCAGACGGCATGACATTAAGCGATGCCGCGGGTATCTGTGAGGTGTTTGCCACAGCCTGGTTTAATCTCTATATGCTGGCCAAGCTGGCGACCGCGGAACGCCTGTTACTGCACGCCGGCGCCAGCAGTGTCGGCCAGGCGGCGCTGCAGCTGGCAGCAATAACCGGCAATCCGGTCTTTGTTACTGCTGGCTCGGACAGCAAACTGGAACTCTGTAAGCAACTGGGCGCTGCAGCGGGATGGAACCGGCATCAGGGTAGTTTTGTGGATGCTGTGCGCGACTGGGGCGGTGCTGACGTTATTCTTGATCCGGTTGGCGGCGAGTATATTGGCTGGGACCAGCAAGTTTTGCGGGACGACGGCCGGCTTATACTCATCGGGCTGATGGGCGGGCGCGAAGCGCAGCTTGACCTTGGCCGGATGCTGATGAAGCGGCAGCGCATTCAGGGCAGTACCCTGCGCAGCCAGTCGGTAGCGGCGAAATCAGAGATTATGGCTCAGCTAAGACAACATCTGTGGCCACATTTCGCCAGCGGGCGGCTCACCGCGACTATAGATAAAGTGATGAGTATCGACGAAATTGAAAGCGGGTTTGAGCTAATGCGAAAAAACGCTACGCAGGGAAAGATTATTCTGGAGATTCAGGCAGCAGAAGCCTGAAAAAATGGTGGAGGGGGCAGGATTCGAACCTGCGAAGGCTGAGCCGTCAGATTTACAGTCTGATCCCTTTGACCGCTCGGGAACCCCTCCGACTGAAGAGGGCGCATAATAGCAGATTGAGTCGATCTGTAAACCCCGATATGATGATATCCGTACGCTTACCCAGCAGAGAATGCCATGGCGACAGTTGTTAGTGCTGAAATTGATGAAATTATAAGCGGTTTTCTTGATCGCCTGTGGCTGAAGCAGGGCGTTAGCAAAAATACCAGCGCCGCCTACCAGAATGACTTGCGTAGCTTCCAGGATTACCTGACCCGGCAGAAAAGCAGTGATCTGCTAGCTGTTACTGCCGGCGACCTGGAAGATTACCTGTTATGGCGCCGCCAGCAAGGTCTGTCGCCCCGCAGCACGGCACGGGCGCTCAGCGCACTGAAGAAGTTCTATCAATACGCGCGCACTGAAAATCTTTGTGCAAGCGATCCGACGGCCCGGTTACTAAGGCCAAAACAACCGCAGGCCATCCCCCATTCATTATCGGAGTCCGAAGTGAATGCGTTACTGGAAGCGCCCGATACAGAAGATCCTATCCATCTGCGGGATCGCGCTATGCTTGAGGTTCTTTATGCGACCGGGCTGCGCGTTACCGAGCTGGTACACCTGACCATGAGTCAGGTTTCACTGCAGCAAGAACTGGTCAGGGTAGTGGGCAAGGGCAACAAAGAACGGCTGGTGCCGCTTGGCGAAGAAGCCATGGACTGGCTGCAGCGCTATCTGCGCGAAGCCCGGCGCGCGATCCACCAACAGCCCGGCGACTGGGTATTCGTAACCCGGCGGGGTGGGCCGTTAACCCGTCAGGCATTCTGGCACCGCATCAAGTTCTACGCCGGCCAGGCGGATATCCGTTCGCACTTGTCGCCTCATACCCTGCGGCATGCGTTTGCGACCCATCTGTTAAACCATGGCGCTGATTTACGGGTGCTGCAGATGTTGCTGGGGCACAGCGATTTATCGACAACACAAATATACACTCACGTGGCCAGAGAGCGCCTGCAGCAGTTGCATGCGACTCACCATCCACGGGCTTAAATTGCAATTCGCGGGCCATCAGAGTAACGTTATGCGCTGCGAATTAACCATCAACCTGTATGAGTTGTGAAATTAACCATGAAAAATTCCTTACTAAGTTTACTTGTCGTAGGTTTAATGGCCTGCAGCCCGCAGGGCGATGCGCAGGACGCCAAAACACCGGCAACAGATATTGATACTACGCACCTGGAGCGTATGGGCTTCAGCATCGAACAGATAAGCCCGTCTTCGGTTGATGGTTTATATGAAGTGATTACCAACGAAGGGCTGATTTACGTCGCTGACGGCGGTAAAAAGCTTGTTAGTGGTCGTATCTACGACATCACCGGCGCCCAGCCAGAGAATTTAAGTGAACAGCGGCTACAGGCGATGCGGCTTAATGATCTGGAACAGGTGAAGGACAGCGTGATTGAATTCACGGCACCGGATGAAGAACATGTGATCTGGGTATTTACCGATCCAACCTGTGGCTACTGCCGGCAGTTGCACGAAAATCGCGCGAATTATCTCGCTGAAGGCATTACCATTCGCTATCTTGGCTGGCCGCGTACGGGTTTACAGGGTACTGCGTTTAACCAGTTACAGCAGGTCTGGTGTGCGGCAGATCCAGCAACCGCTATGACGGCAGTGAAGCAAGACCAGCCCGTGCGTTCAGGTGCATGCGATGATCCTGTGGCCGAACACTTTGCCTTAGGTAAAAAGTTTGGTGTGCGAGGAACCCCGGCAATAGTGCTGGAGTCGGGTCGTTTATTGCCGGGTTTACTGCCTCCGCAAAAGTTACTTGAGGAAATCGAGAAGTAAGCAGCGATGGCATCTGTAACTATTCAGCGCTATCCCGCGGCGGATATTTCGGCGTTACCGGATGACATTCCGGTAGTACTCAGACAAATACTCGCCCGCAGGGGCATCAAAGCGCCGTCACAGTTAGATCTGTCAACCCGCGGCCTGCCGCACTTCAACACGCTGAAACACGTGCAGCGGGCTGCTGAGCGCATTGCTACGGCACTTAACGAGCAGCAGCGGATCTGTATTTGCGGAGATTTCGATGCCGATGGCGCGACCTCGACCGCGCTAATGGTTTCTGTATTGCAGGCGATGGGCGCACAACACATCGGCTATATAGTTCCGAACCGGTTCGCGGATGGTTATGGCTTGTCGCCTTCGGTGGTGGAACAAGCCCGCCAGCAAGGTGCCGAACTTATCATTACCGTCGATAGTGGCATTTCATGCCATGCCGGGGTGCAAGCCGCAACAGCCGCCGGTATTGACGTGGTTATTACCGATCATCACCTGGCTGGTGCTGAACTGCCCGCCGCCTTTGCGATCGTCAACCCCAACCAACCTGACTGTCAGTTCCCCGGTAAATCCATTGCCGGGGTTGGCGTAGCCTTTTATGTGTTACTGGCGCTACGGCAGCATTTGCGTGACGCCGGACAGGCAACGCCCAACCTGGCCGACTGGCTGGATCTGGTGGCGCTGGGAACAGTGGCTGACGTGGTTAAGCTGGATGGAGTGAACCGGATTCTGGTGCAGCAGGGGTTACAGCGGATTAGGGCGGGTCATTGTCGCCCCGGTATACAGGCTTTGCTGGAAGTGGCCGGGCGCGATCCCGCGAGCCTGCAGGCCGCTGATCTGGGGTTTGCCGTGGCACCGCGGATTAATGCGGCCGGGCGGCTTGATGATATGGGTGCCGGTATCGAATGCTTGCTGACAACTGATTTAGAGCAAGCTCGCATGATGGCACAGCAACTGGATCAGCTGAATAAAGACCGTCGCCATATTGAAACTGAAATGCGGGAAGAAGCCGAGGTCTATGTCAGTGGCCTGACCGATGATGCCGAGCAGTTGCCGCCCATTCTGGTACTGCATCAGTCCGGCTGGCATCAGGGCGTGGTGGGTATTGTTGCCGGCAGAGTAAAGGAACAATGCCATCGGCCGGTAATTGCCTTCGCCGAAGCCGAACCCGGCTGGTTGAAGGGTTCTGCGCGATCAATACCTGGTCTGCATATCCGTGATTTACTGGAACGTGTGCATACCTTGCACCCGCAGCTGGTTGAGCGTTTTGGCGGGCATGCGATGGCGGCCGGCCTGACTTTGCGCAGCGAGCTGCTAACCGAGTTTCGGACCGCGGTAACCGCCATCGCCGAAAGCTGGCTGGAACCTGAGCAATTAACCCGCACTTTGTGGTCAGATGGTGAGCTCGATGCCGGGGGCTTTACCGAGCCATTTGTAAGGCAAATAGAAAGTTACGGCCCCTGGGGCCAGGGCTTCAGCGAGCCATTATTTGATGGTGAATTTACTGTGGTGAGTCAGCGCTTAGTTGGTGAACGTCACCTGAAACTGGTATTGCAGGGGCCGCAGCGGGTCACTGTCGACGCCATTGCTTTCAATATAGATACGACGGTATGGCCGGATCCCAGGGTACGGCAGATCCACGCTTTGTATAAACCACAGTTAAATCACTTCCGCGGCCGCACATCAGTGCAGCTGCAGCTAGAGCATTTTACTGCTTTGCGATAGAATACACGCCTTTTTCCGAATTCAGCGAGTTGTGAGCAAAAACTATATGTTTGAAACCAATGCGACTTACGTAGCAATTAAAGAAATGCGCGCCCGCAGCGAAGCGCTTCGGGGGTATCTTTGACTACGCTAACAAGGTTGAGCGCTTAGAAGAAGTAACCCGCGAACTCGAGGATCCAAAAATCTGGGAAAATCAGGAGCGCGCTCAGTCGCTGGGTAAAGAGCGGGCGGCGCTCGAACAAGTTGTTGAAACTCTTAGTAATCTACAGCAAGGGCTGGAAGATGTTGAGGGTCTGGTTGATCTCGCAGTAGAAGCGGAAGACGAGGAAACCTATCAGGAGGCGGTCGCCGAGCTTGAGCAACTGGAAGGACAGCTGGCAAACCTTGAGTTTCGCCGCATGTTTTCCGGTGATATGGATAAGTCCGATTGCTACCTTGATGTTCAGTCCGGCTCGGGCGGCACTGAAGCCCAGGACTGGGCTAATATACTGCTGCGTATGTATTTACGTTGGGCAGAAGCTCATGATTTTAAGACAGAGATTACCGAATTATCTGAAGGTGAAGTGGCCGGCATTAAATCGGTAACGGTGCGAATCCAGGGTGACTATGCTTATGGCTGGTTACGTACAGAGACCGGGGTACACCGACTGGTTCGTAAATCGCCATTTGATTCAGGCAACCGCCGGCACACGTCGTTTGCTTCGGTGTTTGTTTATCCGGAAATTGACGACTCAATTGACATTGAAATCAATCCGGCGGATTTGCGGGTCGACACGTACAGGGCGTCGGGAGCGGGCGGTCAGCACGTTAACCGGACTGATTCAGCAATACGTATTACCCATGAGCCTTCAGGCATTGTCGTGCAGTGTCAGAGTGACCGTTCCCAGCATAAGAACCGCGATGCGGCCATGAAACAGTTACGCGCTAAGCTTTACGAAATGGAATTGCAGAAGCAACTGGCGGAGAAACAGGCGCTGGAAGACTCAAAGTCGGACATCGGCTGGGGCAGCCAGATCCGCTCTTATGTACTGGACGATGCCCGAATCAAAGACCTTCGCACCGGCATTGAAAACCGTAATACCCAGGCGGTATTAGATGGTGCTCTGGATCCCTTTATTGAAGCGAGCCTGAAATCAGGCCTGTAAAACCTATAGGAAGCAGAAATGAACGATAAAACGCATGGCTCTGAGCTGGATGTAAACGAACAAATCGCTCAGCGTAAAGCCAAGCTTGCTGCGCTCCGTGAACAGGGCGTTGCCTTCCCCAATGACTTTCGCCGTGACAGCCTGGCGGCTAACCTGCATCAGCAATATGATGGGGTCGAAAAAGAAGCGCTAGCGGGTCAGGGCATCCGGGTTAAGGTAGCAGGGCGCATGATGACCCGCCGGATCATGGGTAAAGCGAGTTTTGCGACCTTACAGGATATGTCAGGCCAGATTCAAATCTATGCGGCGCGCGACAATCTGCCGGAAGGTTTTTATAACCAGGAATTTAAAAAATGGGATCTTGGCGACATCATCGGCGCTGAAGGAACATTATTTATTACCGGCACCGGTGAATTGAGCATCCAGGTTGATGATCTTCGGTTACTGACCAAAGCGTTACGGCCATTACCGGATAAATTTCACGGCCTGGCTGATCAGGAAATCCGTTACCGGCAGCGCTATCTCGACTTAATTACCAATGAAGAGTCGCGTAAAACCTTTATTATCCGCTCTAAAGTGGTCGACTATATTCGTCGTTACCTGGCAGCAAGAGAGTTTCTGGAAGTTGAAACGCCGATGATGCAGACCATTCCGGGCGGTGCTGCAGCGCGTCCTTTTGTGACCCATCATAATGCCCTGGATATGCAATTGTACCTGCGTATAGCTCCCGAGCTTTATCTGAAGCGGCTGGTTGTCGGTGGCTTTGAGAAAGTCTTTGAAGTAAACCGGAACTTCCGTAATGAAGGCCTTTCAACACGGCATAATCCTGAATTCACTATGCTGGAGTTTTACTGGGCTTATGCTGACTATCAGGATCTGATGAATCTGACTGAAGATATGCTGCGCGGCATGACCACTGAAATACTGGGTTCAGCCCAATTTGAAAGTGAAGGCGTTCAGTATGATTTCGGTAAGCCATTTACCCGGATGACAGTACTTGAAGCCATTTTCACCCATCTGCCCGAAGCGACCGCTGAGCAGTTATCTGATCTGGAATCCGCGACGGCACTGGCTGGTAAATTGGGTATTCATATTAAGAGCATCTGGGGCTTAGGTAAGGTTCAGATCGAGATCTTTGAAGCGGTAGCGGAAGATAAACTGATTCAGCCAACCTTTATTACCGCCTATCCGGCAGAAGTATCGCCGCTGGCTCGCCGTAATGATGACGATCCTTTCGTAACTGACCGCTTTGAGTTCTTTGTCGGCGGCCGCGAACTGGCTAATGGCTTCTCCGAGCTGAATGACGCCGAAGATCAGGCTCAGCGCTTCAAGGATCAGGTCGAGCAGAAAGAAGCCGGTGATGATGAGGCGATGTTTTATGACGAAGACTACATCACGGCGCTGGAACATGGCCTGCCACCGACCGCCGGTGAAGGTATAGGAATTGACCGGCTGGTGATGTTACTGACGGATTCTCCGACTATCCGTGATGTGTTGCTGTTCCCTCATATGCGGCCTAAAAAAGCAGGTCTTTAACCAAACCACTGGCTGGTTTACTGCTCAGGCATCGCCTGCAGTAAATCAGCCAGTAACTCGTCCTGATCTTCGATGCCCACTGAAAGACGCAGCAGATCAGCCGGGCAAGGGCTGCCCGGTCCTTCGACGCTGGCCCGATGCTCGATTAAACTCTCTACGCCACCAAGCGAAGTGGCACGCTTCCAGAGCCGGGTATGGGCAGCGACATGAATTGCTGCTGCTTCACCTCCTGCTACACGCACCGACAACATGCCGCCGAACCCGCCTTGCATCTGCTGGCAGGCGATTTCATGGCCGGAAAAAGATTTCAGGCCCGGGTACAAAACTTCGGCAATGGCCGGATGCTGTTCCAGTTGTCTGGCCAGGAACATCGCTGTATTGCAGCTTTCGCGTACCCGCAGGTGTAGCGTACGCATGCCGCGCAGTAACTGCGCCGCGTCATGTGGACCGGGCACGGCTCCGCCTTGCGCCCGAACCGTGCGGATTCGTTGCCAGTAGGCATCATCGCGCGCGCCAATCAAGGCGCCGGCAATGACATCAGAATGGCCATTTAAGTATTTGGTACAGGAATGCATAACCACGTCGGCGCCCAGCGCCAGTGGCTGGGTTAATAGCGGCGTTGCACAGGTTGAATCGACGGCTACCTGAGCGCCAGCCTCGTGGGCCAGGGTGCTGATGGCAGCGATATCGCTAATAGTCCATAGCGGATTGCCCGGGGTTTCGAGCCATACCAGCTTAGTGCGGCCCGGCTGCAGGTGGCGCTTAACGGCGTCAATATCTGTCATGTCGATCAGCTCGATCTTTAGACCCCAACTGGTGGCAAAGTTGAGCAGCCAGTTGCGTAATGACCAGTACATCACTTTCGGCGCCAGCACATGATCGCCGGGAGAGAGGGCCAGGAATACAGCGGTGGCAGCGGCCATACCCGAGCCAAACAACAGCGCCTCATGACCCTGTTCGAGTTCACACAGCAGCGCTTCAACTGGCTTATAAGTTGGATTGTCAGCGCGGGAATAGATGTTACCGCTTGGGTAACTATTATCTTTACCCCGAATATAAGTGGTTGCCACATGGATTGGCAGCACCACCCCCTGGGTTTCCTGATCAATTTTCCCCAGGGCCTGAGCAAGGGCGGTTTTAGGGGAATATCCGTATTTTTTATGCGCCATCGAATGTCCGTTAATCAGCCAGTTAGGAGACATTCAAGATAGCACAGCGGGTACTTTACCCGCCAGTGGCAGCTTGACTGGCGGCCATAAAAAAACCGCAGCCGGGGCTACGGTTTTTCAGTTCCTGATCAAGCAGTTTGATCAGCAGGCAGTTAAGCGTGGTCGTCACCTTCGTTGTGAACGTGACCATGATCCAGCTCGCTGGCAGTTGCTTCACGAACTTCCACAACTTCTACATCAAACTTAAGTGGAACGCCGGCCAACGGATGGTTGCCGTCAACAGTTACTTCGTCATCGTTAACGTCAACGATCATGACGGATTGCTCGCCTTGGTCGGTGCTGGCACGGAACTGCATACCAGGTGCTACTTCGCTATCGCCAAACAGGCTGCGAGGTACGGTCTGAATCAGACCTTCCTGACGTTCACCATAGGCATCAGCCGGGTCGATTTCAGCAACGAACTTATCGCCTTCGGATTTGCCGGCAAGGGCGTCTTCCAGGCCTTTGATTAGCATACCGCGACCAAAAATGAATTGTAGCGGCTGGCCTTCTTTAGATTGATCCAGTACCTGACCTTCTCCAGTTTTCACGGTGTAGTGAATACCAACGACGTTGTCCTGGCTAATTGTTTGACTCATGATTCATCCAAGTTATAGGGCAGTGGGTAAATTTCCAAAAGACTCGCGTCATCGCCTTTAATACGTAGCTGGGTATCCTCACTGATATCGTGAGGTAACACAGCTAACACATCAAGTTGTTGCTCTGCACGGTTCACTGCATTAATTACCGTGCCGGCACGGCGCCAGTTGTCACCAAGTTGCTGTTCAACCGTTGTTCCCGGTGTCACTGCATTACCCTGGCCACGCAGGCGATAAAGTGCACGCTTCTGCTTGCCCAGATATTTCATCCGGGCGATGGTCTCCTGGCCGATATAACATCCCTTATTGAAGCTGATACCGTGCAGCGCCTGCACGTTCAGCATCTGGGGTACGTATTCCAGTATTGTACCCGAAAGCAGGGTAGCACGACCACGCTCGATTTCCAGTGCATGCCAGGAAGATGCTTCCGCATTGGTCGGAAAATCATCGTTACTGGTTACATACAGATATTGATCGGGCTGTGTACCTAACTTAAGAACAACGCCGTCATCAGTTTGCGTAACCGGCCGGTCACCCTCACTGTTGAGTGGCTGTTGCACAAAGTCAGCTAAATGTGCCGGTGCAGCAGTACCAAAAACACCATAGCAATGCAGTTGATCACTGGCATCGCTTATCTCTACCTTACTGAATACACCAAACTTTTGCAGCTGGGCGAGGGTTTCGCGCAATGCAGGTAAGGCTGTAATCAGCAGTACGCTATCTGCGTAACGACAGACAAACAATGTACTCATTGCTTTGCCTTTATTATCGCAGTGGGCGGAGAACAACCAGTTATCCTGGGATAACTCCCGCAGATCACAGGTCAGCTGACCTTGTAAAAAGGTCTCAGTCTGAGGACCTGAAAGACGGATTACACCGTAATCCTGCAGGGAAACTGTTACGTATTCCGGTGGAGCTTTGGTAAACTCTGTTGTTGGCACATTTAACCTCATTGTCTCTCGTTTACATGTACTAAGTGGGGACACATTCAGAGTATACAAGGGTAAAAAGGATTCCAAATGGAAAAGCTGCAACAATCTGCAGAATTATTGAAAAACAAAAACCGGTTACGCTGGGCTTGCCGGCGCGGGATGCTGGAGCTGGACGTACTTTTTATGCCCTTTGTGGAAGAAGCTTACGATGAGCTTAACGCGGAACAACAGGAGGCATTCCGGCGCTTGCTGACCTGTGATGACCCGGATTTGTTTGCCTGGTTTATGGGGCACCAATCGTGTCCGGACCCTGAGCTTGCCGCCATGGTGGCCACGATCCTGAAGCGGGTTAAAGTCTGATTCAATGAACGGCCGCGGGTATCAGTTGTCGCTCAGGCCCTGGCGCTGGACGCAGTTGCCCGCAACAGTTTGGGGTGTCGACAGTGATACCGCGGTGTGGGTGCAGTTGGATGATTTGGATCAGTGCGGCTGGCGAACCGAAGCGCCAATCCTGATGACGCCTTGGTGTGCGGTATTCAGGGTTAGTAACGGCGGCGCTCAGCGGCGCTGGCTGTGGTTCTGGCGAGCCTGGATGAGCGAGAGCGATTACCGGCGGCTGTCCCGGTTACTTTGCCTTTGGCGTGAGCACCGTTGATTGCGCCGGCTTCACCGTCTGCGGATAATCAAGATTGTAATGCAGACCTCGGCTTTCTTTACGCTGCATGGCACTGCGTACAATAAGTTCAGCTACCTGCACCAGATTCCGCAACTCCAGCAGGTCATTACTGACCCGGAAGTTGCTGTAGTATTCGTGGATTTCCTGCTGCAGCAACTCAATCCGGTTGAGGGCCCGTTGCAGCCGTTTGCTGGTGCGCACAATGCCGACGTAATCCCACATAAAGAGTCGCAGTTCGTGCCAGTTATGCTGAATGACAACTTCCTCATCCGAGTTAATTACTTTACTTTCATCCCAGGCCGGCAAATCCTGCCGCAGGGACACCCCGGCAAGTTGTTCGCTGATGTCGGTGGCGGCAGCGCGGGCAAAAACCACACACTCCAGCAGTGAGTTGCTGGCCATCCGGTTGGCACCGTGCAGCCCGGTACAGGCAACTTCACCGATAGCATAAAGTCCCGGCAGAGTGGTACGGGCCCGCAGGTCAGTTTTTACGCCGCCACAGGTATAATGAGCAGCTGGAACCACGGGCATCGGCTCGCGACTGATATCGATGCCAAGGCTCAGGCATTTGTCATAGATAGTCGGGAAATGTTTGCGGATAAAGTCTTCAGACTGATGAGAGATATCCAGGTACATACAATTGGCGCCCAGGCGTTTCATCTCATAGTCGATAGCGCGCGCCACTATGTCCCGTGGCGCCAGTTCCGCATCCGGATGGAATTCTGGCATAAAGCGGCTGCCATCCGGCCGTTTCAGCACAGCGCCTTCGCCGCGCAGCGCTTCGGTCAGCAGAAAGGTGTGTGCCTTGGGATGGAATAAACAAGTTGGATGGAACTGATTAAATTCCATGTTTTCCACCTGGCAACCAGCGCGCCACGCCATAGCGATACCATCGCCGCTGGCGACATCAGGGTTACTGGTGTATTGGTAGACTTTGCTGGCGCCGCCAGTGGCCAGGGCGACGAAGCGCGCGCTGACCGTTTCAACCCGTTCAGCCCGCCGGTTCCAGATATAGGCACCATAACAGCCAGGTTCGGCATTGATATGCCTGTGGGTAATGAGGTCGACCGCATTGTAGCGCTCAAACAAGCGGATATTCGGGTGCCGCCGAACCTGATCAACCAGGGTGGTTTCCACCACCCGGCCGGTAGCATCAGCTGCATGTAATATACGGCGGTGGCTATGGCCGCCTTCCTGGTTCAGGTGATAGCGGGTTTCACCGTTGCTGTTGGCTTCCTGATCAAAGTTCACTCCCAGCTGAATTAGCCACTGCAGGCACTCTTTTGCCTGACGAGTAGTAAATTCAACCGCCCTGGGGTCGCACAGCCCGGCGCCGGCAATTAAAGTATCTTCAATATGACTCTCAATGCTATCATTCTCATCGAATACGGCTGCGATACCGCCCTGAGCATAGTAGGTTGCGCCTTCAGTCAGCGGTCCCTTGGACAATACGATAACCTGCGTGTGATCCGCCAGCTGCAGGGCCAGGGTAAGACCCGCCGCGCCGCTGCCGATAATAAGTGCATCGCATTGATAATCACTGGTTTGTTTCATAAAGTAAGAACGTGCCTTGGAGCGAACGACAGAGCGAAAAATCGTTTAGATGACAGTGGAATAGCCGCGATTTTACTCTTTTTGATTATTTTTGCGAACTTTTTACTTACAATCCGGTCAGAATTTGCAATTGCAGTTCATTGTAAAAGCGGGCCTGGAACCTGGAAATGAGTTGAGTTGAGGAGTACAGGCTCGAATGAGTGAACCAGAAACTGATAACGCCTTAGTGCAGCGAGTGCAGCAGGGTGATCAACGAGCCTTTGATTTGCTCGTTAAAAAATATCAGCACAAAGTCATGAGCCTTATCGCCCGCTATGTTAAGCAGCAGGCAGACGTTCCGGATGTCGCGCAGGAAGCCTTTATAAAAGCGTACCGGGCTTTGGATAATTTTCGCGGTGACAGTGCTTTTTATACCTGGCTGTACCGGATTGCCGTTAATACGGCGAAGAACTATCTGGTATCGCAGGGGCGCAAACCGCCGGCTAGTGATGTCGATGCCAGCGATGCTGAGTATTTTGAAGGTGCCGGCGCGTTAAAAGACAGCGCCACGCCAGAAAACTTATTATTAACCGATGAAATTCGTGATGTCGTTATGCGAACCATCGATGAATTACCCGAAGATTTGCGCCGTGCTATCACGTTACGGGAAATCGAAGGGTTGGGTTATGAAGAGATAGCAATAGAAATGGATTGCCCCATAGGCACCGTCCGTTCCCGTATATTTCGGGCTCGTGAGGCAATAGACCAACAGTTACGTCCGTTATTGGAACGCTAACTTGATTCGAGGAAATGATATGTCAGATCGCCGCTTAGAAAAGACTTCCGCTTTGCTGGATAACCAGATTGCTGATCAGCAGCAGTTGGCCAGTGAGCTGGAGGCATTGCTGGCTGATGAAGAGGCGTGCCAGAGCTGGCAACGCTATGCATTGATTGGACAAGTGATGCGCGGTGAAGCGGAACTGAATCAACCGTTGGATATCAGCGCCCAAATCCGCAATCGTCTGGCCGCAGAGCCGGCGACTACCGGTAATGTCGTTAAACCCAAATTTGGCCAACGCAGCGCCAGACCGGCGGCAAATGCTGGTGGTACGCTGGTTAACGCGGCCAGCCGCTGGCTGAAACCAGCCGGTAGTATCGCCATTGCAGCAAGCGTGGCGGTGGTGGCGGTACTGTCAGTGCAACAACCATTTGTTGATCAGGGTAATGAAGCTGTTGAACCGGCACTGGTAACCACACCTTTCGGAGGCCGTAATCCGGTCAGTTACAATACGGTAATTGAAGACAACAATCCGTCGCAGGCAGAGCTGGCGCAGCAACGTAAACTGTTGCAAGCCTATATGCGTGACCACCAGCAACAATTACAACTGTCACTACAGGAACGTCAATCTGAGGCCCGGGTGGAATCATCTCCGACTGCGCCGGTAGAACAGCAAGCCGACAGCAATGACAACAATTAAATGGTTTATTCTTACCTTGGTATGGTTGTTCGCTGGTAGTAATGTCCTTGCGCAAGAGCCGGCGGAGCAAGCAACCAGTGACAGTGTAGAACGTGCGGAAAACGCCGGCATGATTTGGTTTGACCGCATGTCGGAAGCACTTCGCAGCCTTAATTTTGAAGCCACTTTAGTCCAGACTCAGGGTGACCGCATTCAGCCAATGTTATGGATGCATGGTCGCCATACAGATGATCTGGAAGTTGAACTTTTGATTCATTTAAACGGGGCGGATATACGTATTCTCCGGCTCGGTGATCATACTTCTTACTATTTTCAGCCCACCGACAACTCCTATTCACTGCAAAGCGATGTGACTTATGGCCTGTTGCCCGTGGCCTTTTACGAAAAATTCGAGCAGTTGCAGCCTTATTACCAGGTGCTGGCCGGTCGTGGCATGCGCGTTACCGGCCGGGACACCCAATACCTGCGCCTGGTTAGCCGTGACAACAGCCGTTACCATTACAGTCTCTGGGTCGACCGCGAGAGTGGCATGCTGATGAAAATGCAGATGATGACGCCGCAGGGCGATGTCCTTGAACAGATTCAGCTGACCTCCTTCCAGCAGCGCGCCGACTTGCCGGTGTCATTAAGTGACTTGCGGGGCGTGCAGCGGCCGCCTCGTTTGCATGATAGTCGCCAGGTTTCGTCGGCGCAGATGGGGTTAATTCCCGGCTGGATGCCAGACGGATTTGAATTGCAGCGAAGTAACCACAGGTATCTGTATGAGACGCAGGTTGCCGCCGACTACTTTCTTTATAGCGACGGTTTAACGGATGTATCCGTGTATTTATCAGAGCAGAGTGAACAAGGGTTACCGCCGCTGGCGTTCGAAGGACCTGAATCCTTTATTAATACGGTAGTTAATGGCCATTCTGTTACTGTAGTTGGCAAGTTACCGCTCGAGACCTTACGGCGCATTGCCGAAAATATCAGTACCCGAACCACCCCGGTAAATTAATTATGATTCGAGAAGTTGCGGAGATCACAGCAATTCACCCTGACTCGCTACAGGTGAGTACGCAGTTGAAAACAGGCTGCTCTGGTTGCGAGCAGCAATCTACCTGTGGCGCGGGTATTATCTCCAAAGCTTTTTCTGATCGTCGCGCTGAGTTTCTGGTACAACGTCCGGCCGGTTCCTTTGCGGTGGGGCAGCAGGTCGAGTTGCTGCTGCCAGAAGCGGTATTGACACGATTTTCGTTACTTATTTACATCCTGCCGATTCTGATCCTGTTGCTTAGTGCGATACTGCTTACGCAGGGGCTGGGTTGGCCGGAAGGGCAAGCAATTATTGGCTCACTGATGGCTTTTGCGGCAAGCTTCTGGTTGCTGCGTCGGTGGCTGCATTTACGTGATGTGCAGGTCACTCAGTTACTCAGTGTGCAGCAAATCACCTGAAATCCCCGAAATTCCTTTGTTCCGTGCCGCATAATCAGTATGATCTCCGGTTATTGTCGTATTCTTATAGCTTTCTGCGGGGGCGTTGATGCCAGAACGGGCGTTTAATCAAGCAAATATTCGTAATTTCTCAATTATTGCGCATATTGATCATGGAAAATCTACCTTGTCCGATCGTTTAATCCAGCATTGTGGTGGCTTGGCCGATCGTGAAATGGCAGCACAGGTATTAGATTCCATGGACCTTGAACGGGAACGTGGCATTACCATTAAGGCGCAGAGCGTAACCTTACATTACACCGCTAAAAATGGCGAAACCTACCAGCTTAACTTCATTGATACCCCCGGCCATGTCGACTTTTCCTATGAAGTGTCGCGCAGCCTGGCCGGTTGTGAAGGGGCGTTACTGGTAGTCGATGCGGCTCAGGGTGTAGAAGCCCAGACGCTGGCGAACTGCTACACGGCGTTAGAGATGGATCTGGAAGTGGTGCCCGTTCTCAATAAGATCGATCTGCCCCAGGCTGATCCCATGCGGGTAGCGGAAGAAATTGAAGATATCGTAGGAATTGAAGCCATTGATGCAGTGCAATGCTCGGCCAAAACCGGCATAGGTATTGATGACGTACTGGAACGTATTGTCACGCAAATACCGCCGCCTCAGGGCGATGCCGAAAAACCGCTGCAGGCACTGATTATCGATTCATGGTTCGATAATTATCAGGGCGTTGTGTCGTTGGTACGGGTGAAAAACGGTGTACTGCGCGCCGGCGATAAAATGAAAGTCATGTCGACCGGACAGTCCCATCAGATCGACAAAGTTGGTTTTTTCTCACCGAAACCAACCGAAACCGGCATCCTGCGCTGCGGCGAAGTAGGCTTTATCATCGCCGGTATCAAGGATATTCTTGGCGCGCCGGTGGGTGATACCCTCACGCTTGCAAAAAATCCTGCCAGCGCACCCTTACCGGGTTTTAAGAAAGTAAAACCGCAGGTCTACGCCGGCATGTTCCCTATATCCTCGGATGACTATGAGAGCTTCCGGGATGCGCTGGGTAAACTGTCACTTAATGACGCCTCACTGTTTTATGAGCCGGAAAACTCCAGCGCGCTGGGCTTTGGTTTCCGCTGTGGCTTTCTTGGTATGCTGCACATGGAGATTATTCAGGAGCGGCTTGAGCGTGAATACGATATTGATCTTATCACCACCGCCCCGACTGTAGTTTATAAGGTCGTGCGTAAAGACGGTGTGGAAGTTAAAGTGGACAACCCCACGAAGCTGCCACCGGTTAACGACATTGAAACCATTTACGAGCCTGTCGTTGAAGCAAACATTCTGGTGCCGCAGGAGTACCTGGGTAACGTTATTACCCTGTGCGTGGATAAACGCGGTATGCAAACGAAAATGACCTATCACGGTAAACAGGTTGCGGTGACTTATGAGTTGCCCATGGCTGAAGTGGTCATGGACTTCTTCGACCGTCTGAAATCAACCAGCCGAGGCTACGCGTCACTGGATTACCAGTTTATACGCTTCCAGGAAGCCGACATGGTGCGCGTCGACGTACTTATTAATGGTGAACGGGTTGATGCTCTGGCGATGATCACGCACCGTGACCACTCGCAGGGGCGGGGTCGTCAGTTGGTTGAAAAAATGCAGGAGTTAATTCCCCGGCAAATGTTCGATATCGCCATTCAGGCGACTATCGGTAACCACGTTATTGCCCGTGCGACAGTGAAACAGCTTCGTAAAAACGTCATTGCCAAGTGTTACGGTGGCGATGTGAGCCGGAAGAAGAAACTGCTGCAGAAGCAAAAAGAGGGTAAGAAGCGGATGAAGCAGCTGGGTAACGTAGAAGTACCGCAAGAAGCCTTCTTAGCCGTACTGAAAGTTGGGAAATAATAACAGGAACAACCAATGGCAAATTTTTACTCAGTTCTGCTGACAGTGATTACACTGGCGGCCGGTATTATCTGGTGGTATGACGCCCGCTATAAAAAGCCTGCCCGTAAACAACGGGTGGCTGATGAAGAGCAACGGCTGCAGCAAGAGCTGGACGCACAGGCCCGTGAGCGGATTGCCCCGCAGGGCAAAATTGCTGAGTTTGCGCAGTCGGTATTTCCGATTCTGCTGATTATTCTGTTGGTGCGTACTTTTTTATACGAGCCATTCAGAATTCCTTCAGCCTCGATGATGCCAACCATGCTGGCCGGTGATTTTATTCTGGTTGAAAAATTTAGCTATAGTTTGCGCGATCCGGTATGGCGTACCGAGTTGCTGGAGATGAACAAACCCGAACGTGGTGATATTGCGGTGTTCAAATACCCACTGGCACCTGAAGTTGACTATATTAAACGAATTATCGGCCTGCCGGGCGACCGGATTATTTATCGGAACAAGACGCTTTATCTGGAGCCGCCCTGTGTGAATGAGAGCACAACCTGTCCGCAGGCCAGGGTGATACGGGAGAACGTCAAAGAACAGGACATCGTATACTTTAGCGGGTCTCAGCCGCTAGAGCGGTATCGTGAGCAAATCGGCGATATTCATCATGAGATTCTGGTTGACCCGAGTGTTGCGCCGCGTACGCGGTTTTACTTCCAGCAGGATGGCACCGCTATTGATGAATGGATTGTGCCGCAAGGCGAGTACTTTTTCATGGGCGACAATCGTGATAACTCAGAAGACAGCCGCTATTGGGGCTTTGTTCCGGAAGATAACCTAGTTGGCCGGGCTGTCTTTATCTGGATGAGCTTTGAAATGGATCGTGATCGCGACAGCTTGCTGCCTGACTGGATTCCGACAGGGGTTCGCTGGGCTCGTTTGGGGCAGGTACAATAAGTGAGTTTACCTAAACCGCCAATCGCTGAATTAGAACAGGCGATTGGTTACCAATTTTCTGACCCAGCGCTGCTGCAGCAGGCGCTGACCCATCGTAGTGCCGCCGCTCAGCACAATGAGCGGCTGGAGTTTCTGGGCGATTCCGTACTCGGTATCATTATCAGTGAAGCGCTGTATGAGCGCTTTCCGAACATTGACGAAGGCGATCTCAGCCGGATGCGGGCTACTTTAGTCTGCGGTCGCTCGCTGGCCAAACTGGCGCAGCGCTTTAAGCTGGGGGCCCACCTGGTCCTTGGGCCGGGCGAACTGAAAAGCGGTGGTTTCCGGCGCGAATCGATTCTGGCCGACGGGGTAGAGGCTATACTTGGAGCTATGTACCTGGAAAGCGATCTGGCGACCTGCCGGCAGGTGGTGTTGCAGTGGTTCGAGAAGGATTTAGCGACAATTAAGCCCGGAGCCGGACATAAAGACCCGAAAACGCGGTTACAAGAGTATCTGCAAGGCCGGCAGGAGCCATTACCTGATTACGAGGTCGTGGCCACCCAGGGACAAGCGCATAACCAGCAATTCACCGTAAGCTGCAAAGTGACCGGCTTGCCGAAGCCCGTTACCGGTACCGGCACCAGCCGCCGCAAAGCAGAACAACATGCAGCAACACAGGCCTTAAGCCAGTTGCAGCAACAGGATATCCAACAATGAATGAAACCGAATTTCAGTCTGAATCTGCATTTGTAGCCATCGTGGGCCGCCCGAACGTGGGTAAGTCAACGCTGCTTAACCGTATTCTCGGACAGAAAATCAGTATTACTTCCAGCAAACCGCAGACCACCCGCCACCGAATCCTGGGTATCGAAACCGAAGGGGATCGGCAGATTGTCTATGTTGATACCCCCGGCTTGCACCAGGATGAGAAAAAGGCAATTAACCGCTTAATGAATCGCACCGCGGCCAGCTCAATGAGCGGCGTCGAAGTGGTGTTATTTGTGGTGGAGGTCAATCGCTGGAGCAGCGATGATGAAATGGTGCTCAATAAGCTGAAGAAGATTCAGCGCCCGGTGATCCTGGTCGTGAATAAGATTGATCAGGTGAAAGATAAAGCCAGCCTGCTGCCGCAGTTACAGCAACTGGCCCAGCGTCATGACTTTGTCGAAATTGTGCCCTTGTCAGCTGAAACCGGCGATCAGGTCGAGGCCTTGCGCAAGCTGGTACACAATTACGCTAAGCCTGGCGCGCATCACTATCCGGACGATTATGTAACCGATCGTTCGGTACGCTTTATGACCGCTGAGATTATTCGCGAGAAGCTGATGCGCTTTACCGGCGAAGAAGTGCCGTACAGCACCACAGTTGAAATTGAGCAATTTAAAACCGCACCAAACGGTACCACCCATATTCATGCCCTTATTCTGGTTGAGCGGGAAGGGCAAAAACGCATGATTATCGGCGCTGGTGGGGCGAAGTTAAAGACTATAGGCACTGAAGCACGGCGTGATGTTGAAGCCCTGATTGACGGTAAAGTGTTGCTGAAACTTTGGGTGAAAGTGAAGTCAGGCTGGGCAGACGATGAGCGGGCCCTGCGCAGTTTAGGCTACCAGGAGGACTAACTGCGATGGAACCGGCGTTTGTACTGCATCGCTGGCCCTATCAGGATACCGGACTCTTGTGTGAGTTTTACAGTGCAGAACAAGGCAAATTCCGGGCTGTAGCAAAAGGCGCGCGACGACCGAAAAGCCGTTGGCGGAGCATTCTGCAGCCGTTCACCCCATTGCTGATTGAAAGCCGGGGCCGCCATGAACTGCAAACCTTAACGCAGGCCGAACTCGCTGGCTCCCATATTCCCTTAGCCGGCGAACGGGTGTATTCGGGCTTTTACCTGAATGAACTCATCCAGCGGCTGACATCGCCTTATCAGTCGGTAGACGGGTTGTTTAATGACTACCAGCAAAGCCTGGCGCTGCTGGCGGTGACGGATCAGGTCGAGCCGCTATTACGACGCTTCGAATGGCAGTTACTTTGTCATCTGGGCCATGGTTTTGACTGGCATCAGGATACCCAGTCTGACCCGATTCGCGCTGATGGCAGCTATCAGTTTCTGCCCGAAGCCGGATTTATGCCGCTACCGGCACCGACAACGACCAGTTACCGTGGCGCGGATATTATCCGCATGGCGGCGTTTGAGTTACAGGATCAACAGCTGCTAAACTCGTTTAAGCGGTTGATGCGACAAGCGTTGCATCCCTTTCTTGGCGACAAGCCGTTGCGCAGTCGCCAGTTATTCGCTCAGTTTAAGGATTATTGATATGGATTACGCACCTTCCAGCGAGCCGATTCTGCTTGGCGTGAACATCGACCATATTGCTACCCTGCGTAATGCACGTGGCGGTACTTACCCTGATCCGGTCAGCGCGGCTACGATCGCAGAGCAGGCGGGTGCCGACAGTATTACCATTCATTTGCGTGAAGACCGCCGGCATATCAGTGATCGCGATGTAGAAATTCTTTCAAAAACGCTGCAAACCTGCATGAATCTGGAAATGGCGGTGACCGATGAAATGCTGACGATCGCCAGCCGGATCCGGCCAAGTTACTGCTGCCTGGTGCCTGAGCGGCGTGAAGAGCTGACCACCGAAGGCGGGCTGGACGTTATTGGTCAGAAAGAAAAAATCAAAGATGCGATAGCCCGTCTCAGAGATGACGGCATTATCCCCTCGTTGTTTATTGATCCCGATAAAGCGCAGATTGATGCGGCCTTTGAAGTGGGCGCCCCTATTATTGAGCTGCATACCGGTGCCTATGCGCAGCAACCAACCCGGGCGACCACCAAACACTCTTTAATGCTGCTGCACGATGCAGCGAAGTACGCTCAGGCCGAGGGGTTGCAGGTTAACGCCGGGCACGGGTTACATTACACCAACACGGCCGCGGTTGCCGCGTTACCACAGATTACTGAACTCAATATCGGCCATGCCATTATCTCCCGTGCGGTATTGGTGGGCCTGGATCGGGCGGTACGTGATATGAAGCAGCTGATGGTTCAGGCGCGCGTGCAAGCGCAGCTGTAATCATCCTATGGCGCGTATCTACCGACCTCCGCAACGCACTAAAGCGCCGCAGCCACTCAGCCGTAATCAGCCGGTAACCGGCCTTGATCATCAGGGCCGGGGCGTTGTGCGTACGGACCAAGGCGCGCGTTTTATCGCTGGCGCCTTACCTGATGAGATAATCAGTTTTCAGCCACTCGGCAAATATGAAGGCACGCTCACAGCCATCCACCAGCACAGTCCGCTGCGGGTTAATCCGCCATGCCGCTTTTACGCCTCATGCGGCGGCTGCGATTTGCAGCATCTGCAATTAGCAGCGCAACGCGACCATAAACAACAAGTGGTTAGCGAGTTGCTGCAGAAATTTGCCGGCATCACGGCAGTGAACTGGCTGGAGCCTCTGCAGGCAGCAGCCTGGAATTACCGGCAGCGGACACGACTGGCAGTGCACTGGGATCCGAAACGCCAGTCGCTGCGACTGGGCTTTCGCGCCAGGGGCAGTAAAAGCATTGTTGAAATCGACCATTGTCTGGTGCTGTCCGATCAATTAAACCCGCTATTAGCGCCGTTAAAGCAGCTGTTGCCAGGATTAAAATCAGTGCGTGAGTTGGGGCATGTCGAACTTATTGCCGGGGTCAGCGAACGACTGGTGCTATTGCGTTTGCAGCAACCGCCGGAATCAGCGGATCAGGCCTTGCTGCAGAACTTTGCTGAGCAACAGCAGGTGCAGGTATGGCTGCAGGTTGGTGCTGATGCGGCGGTACGACTGGCGCGCCAGGATGCCAGTGAACCAGCGGCACCCCAATATATGAGTTCAGGTGTCCGTTTGAATTTTACCCCCGGCAATTTCCTGCAGGCCCATGCTGAATTAAATCAGCAACTGGTGGCCCAGGCTATTGCGTGGCTGGATCCGCAGCCGGGTGAGCAGGTGCTCGACCTTTTTGCCGGGAGCGGCAATTTCAGCATTCCGTTGGCCCGCAAAGGGGCACAGGTTACGGCAGTTGAAGGTATCGCCTCGATGGTTTCACAGCTATCGGAGAATGCCAGCCGTGCCGGGGTGCAGCTGGAGGCGGTCTGCGCTGATCTGGAGCAGCCGTGGAAGCATCCGGTGCTGGCCAGTCAGACCGTCGATAAGGTCTTGCTGGATCCGGCCCGACAGGGCGCTGCGAATGCAATTGCCGAGATCACGGCGCGGGCACCGCAGCGAATTATTTATGTTTCCTGTGCGCCGGATACCCTGGCGCGTGACGCGGCATTACTTATAACAAAAGGTTATGAATTGAGGCAGGCGCAGATAGTTGACATGTTTCCCCAGACCCATCACATTGAAACCTTAAGCTGGTTTGAGAGGAGGTAACTGGGAGTGGTCTTTGTCCGCGCTACCCACGTCGATAAGCCCGGTCAGAATACTGGTGACTGGCTGGCGCAGTTGCACCCGCAAGAACGTCGGCAGGAGCTTGAACAGCATGCCAGTAAACTACAAAGCTATTGTCATAAACAAGCCCAGCACTACGTAAAAGGCCAGGAAATGGCCGAAATCCTGATCGGCCTGAACCTGGATCAGGAATCCTTGCTGGCCGCCTTGTACAGTCCCGCCTATGAAGCCGGCTTAATTTCCGACGACCAGATTATCGCCGCCAGCGGCACCAACCTGCTTAAAGTGCTGCAGGCGGTACGACAGATGCAAACAATCAGCGATTTACAGCATTTTCAGCATGGTAAGCCTGATGTGGTGCAGATCGACAATGTCCGACGCATGCTGCTGGCTATGGTTGCTGATGTGCGGGCGGTACTGATCAAACTTGCTGAACGTATCTGTTATTTACGTCAGGTGAAAGATCTGGACGAGGAAGTGCGGGTACTGGCAGCCAAAGAATGCCAGGAAATTTACGCGCCGCTGGCCAACCGGCTGGGAATCGGACAAATGAAATGGGAGCTTGAAGATCTCTCCTTCCGCTACCTGCATCCGCAGACCTATAAGAGCATTGCCAGCCAGCTGCATGAACGGCGCGTTGATCGGCAACATTACATTGAGGACTTCGTCGCCGCCGTCGAGCGCGATCTGAGCGCGCAAGGCGTTCAGGCGAATGTCTATGGCCGGCCCAAACATATCTATTCAATCTGGCGCAAGATGCAAAAAAAGCATCTGAATTTTACCCAGCTTTATGACTTACGGGCGGTGCGGATTGTAACTGACTCACTAAAAGACTGTTATGCCGCATTGGGCGTGGTCCATAGCCGCTACCGCCATATCCGTTCGGAGTTTGATGACTATATAGCTACCCCAAAAGCGAACGGCTATCAGTCGATTCATACGGTGGTTATTGGCCCGGAAGGCAAACATATTGAGATTCAGATCCGCACCGCTGATATGCACGACGATGCGGAATTAGGGGTAGCGGCACACTGGCTTTATAAAGAAGGTACTGGCGTGAGTCGCCGCCATGGGTTTGAGGAAAAAATTGCCTGGCTGCGTAAGCTGCTGGCCTGGCATGAGGATATGGCCGAAAACGATGAACTGGTGGCAGAAATACGCTCCCAGGTATTCGAGGACCGGGTCTATGTATTTACTCCGAAAGGTGAGGTCATTGATCTGCCCAGCGGTGCGACGCCGCTGGATTTTGCCTATTACATTCATTCCGGCGTCGGGCATCGCTGTGTCGGCGCCAAGGTTGATGGGCATATCGTACCTTTTACCTACCAGCTGAAAAATGGTGAGCGGGTCGAAATTCTTACGCAAAAAGAAGAGAAACCGCGCCGTGACTGGCTTAACCCCGGCCTGGGTTACCTCAATACCGCCCGGGCGCGTAGTAAAGTACAGACTTATTTTAAAAAGCTGGACCGCGATAAGAATATAAAGCTCGGTAAAGAGCTGCTGGAGACCGAATTACATAAGTTATCGCTGCCGCTGACGCAGGCGTCGCAGGTATTGGAACGTTTTAATCTGCAGCATATTGATGATCTTTGTGCGGCGGTTGGTGCCGGGGATGTGCGTCTGCATCAGGTTATCAACCAGTTGCGGCCGGCGGCCGACGCCACCAGTGAGCGGCTGGAACGGCTGACCGCCCGCAAACCCAAGCGCAGTGCCGGCAAACAAAGCGATGTCCGGGTACAGGGTATTGGTAATTTGCTGGTGCAATTTGCCGGTTGCTGCCAGCCGCTGCCGGGTGAGAAAATTTTGGGTTTTGTTACTCAGGGGCGCGGGGTGTCGGTGCACCGGCAAGACTGCGAACAGTTGCAGCATTTGCTGCAGCTGCACCCTGAGCGCGGGCTGGCCGTCAGCTGGAGCCAGCAGGAGCAGACCAGTTACCGGGCTGATCTGCTGATTGAGGCGGATGACCGCAACGGCCTGCTGCACGATATAACCAGTATTCTGGCGAATGAAAAAGCCAGCGTCACACAACTTGAAACCACCACCGACAGTTCTGCCCAGCAGGCACGGATCATGCTGGGAGTGTTGATCGACAGTAACCAGGGCTTGCAGCGTATCATCAGCCGGCTGCAACAGTTAAAAAGCATTCACCAGGTTAGCAGGATGACTAAATGAGCAAACCGACAACGCAGTATCCAGGGGTAGACGAATTATTACAGGTGATGCGGCGGTTACGGGATCCGGCCGGTGGGTGTCCGTGGGATCTGCAGCAAACCCTGACCAGCCTTATTCCTTATACCATTGAGGAAGCCTATGAAGTGGCGGCGGCGATTACTGAGGGCGATCTGGGCGAGATTAAAGATGAACTCGGTGATTTATTATTCCAGGTGGTGTTTTACACCCAGCTGACCGCCGAACAGGGTGATTTTACTTTTGATGAGGTCGCGGCGCAGACGGCGGAGAAACTGATACGCCGGCATCCCCACGTATTTGGTGACAGTACTACCCAGAGCGACGCGGAAATTAAAGCGCAGTGGGAACGCATCAAGCAGCAGGAACGCAGCGAAAAAGGCCAGGCCGCGACTGTGTTTGCGGGGATCCCCGCTAATTTGCCCGCCATTCTGACGGCACAGAAGCTGCAGAAGCGCGCCGCCACCGTCGGTTTTGACTGGCCACAAGTTGCGCCGGTAGCAGATAAAGTTCGTGAAGAGCTTGCTGAGGTGATGGCTGAACTGGAACGGGATGTAACCGATCATGATGCGGTTGAAGCCGAAATAGGCGATTTACTCTTCGCGGTGGTTAACCTGGCGCGCCATGTACAGGTGAACCCGGAACAAGCTCTGCGGCGTACTAATACAAAATTTAAGCGCCGTTTTCAGCATATTGAAGCGCGTTTGCGCGAGCAGGGGCTGCAGCCGGATGAACTAACCCTGGCCGAACTCGAAGCTTATTGGCAGGCAGCGAAAGTTCTCACCGACAGTTAATGGTTTTTTAAATTGTCGGAGCACCGCGGCTCGGGTATACTATTTTCCCGTCTTGAAGCAATTCTCTAATTAACCTGACGATTTAGGTCTCGCATGACAACTAATTACATTTTCGTCACCGGCGGTGTTGTATCTTCGCTGGGCAAAGGCATTGCTGCAGCGTCATTAGCGGCAATACTTGAAGCCCGTGGCCTTAAGGTCACGATCCTTAAACTTGATCCATACATTAATGTCGATCCGGGCACCATGAGCCCGATTCAGCACGGCGAGGTGTTTGTCACCGAAGACGGCGCCGAAACCGATCTCGATCTTGGGCATTATGAGCGTTTTATCCGCACGCGGATGTCGAAGAAGAATAACTTTACCGCTGGCCGCGTTTACGAAGATATTATCCGCCGTGAGCGCAAGGGTGAATTCCTGGGTGCGACCATCCAGGTTATTCCGCATATCACGAACGAAATAAAACGTCGTATCGTTGATGGTGCTGAAGGCTACGATGTAGCGATGATTGAAATTGGCGGTACTGTAGGTGACATCGAGTCACAACCGTTTCTTGAGGCCATCCGCCAGCTTGGTACTGAAGTAGGGCGTGATCGCACCTTGTTCATGCACCTGACCCTGGTTCCTTTTCTGGGCGCTGCCGGCGAGGTTAAAACCAAGCCAACCCAGCACTCAGTTAAAGAGCTGCGGTCCATTGGTATTCAGCCGGACATCCTTATCTGTCGCTCGGATCGCGCATTACCTGCAAACGAGCGGGCGAAAATCGCATTGTTTACCAATGTTGAAGAACGCGCGGTTATCGGTCTGAAAGATGTCGACAGCATTTATAAAATTCCCGCGATACTGAAATCCCAGGGGCTGGATGAAATCATCGTCAGCCGCTTCCGGCTGGATCGGCCAGAAGCTGACTTGTCAGAGTGGGAACAGGTTCTGTATCAGGAATCCAACCCGAGCGGTGAAATTACCGTTGGTTTTGTAGGTAAGTATATCGAGCTACCTGACGCTTATAAGTCGGTAAACGAAGCACTGGCGCATGCTGGTCTGAAGAACCGACTGACGGTAAATATCCGTTATATTGACGCTCAGGATGTCGAAAGCAAAGGCGTTGCCAAGCTGGCTGACGTCGACGCTATTATCGTGCCTGGTGGCTTTGGTGAGCGCGGAATCAAAGGCAAGATCATGGCGGCTCAGTACGCCCGCGAGCAAAAAATCCCTTATTTTGGTATTTGCCTGGGGATGCAGATTGCGCTTATTGAATATGCCCGTAATGTACTTGGGCTGGCTGACGCTGACAGTACCGAATTCAATCTGAAGACGAAGCATCCGGTGGTTGGCTTGATTACCGAATGGATGGATGAAAAAGGGCAAAAGGAACTGCGCGATCAGAGTTCTGATTTGGGCGGCACGATGCGCTTAGGCGCGCAGGCCTGTAATCTGGTTGCCGGCACCACGGCACATAAGTTATACGGGCAGGATACTATCCGTGAGCGGCATCGTCATCGTTATGAAGTCAACGGTCATTATGTGGAGCAGTTGGAAGCCGCCGGCCTGAAAGTTTCGGGTTGGTCGCATGATAACCGGCTGGTTGAGATTATCGAACTACCGGATCATCCGTGGTTTTTGGCCGCTCAGTTTCACCCGGAGTTCACTTCGACGCCACGCGACGGACATCCGTTGTTCCGCGGCTTTATTGAAGCGGCCGGTATCTATCAGAAAAAACGGCGTAGTTAACAGCTTAGTTAATTGATAAAAGACAGGAGTAATAGCATCGCATGGCAACAATCAGTCACATTGTAGCTCGTGAAATTATGGACTCACGGGGTAACCCGACCGTTGAAGCAGACGTGCATCTGCAGGACGGCAGTTGGGGCCGGGCGGCGGCGCCCAGCGGTGCCTCTACCGGCTCGCGCGAAGCACTGGAACTGCGTGATGGCGATAAAAAGCGCTACCTCGGCAAAGGTGTGCAACAGGCGGTCGCCAATATCAATGATTTGATTGGGCCGGCGTTGCTTGGCGTTGAAGCCAGCGATCAACAGCGCGTAGACGACATTATGATTGCCCTTGATGGCACCGAGAATAAAGAGCAGCTTGGCGCTAATGCGATTCTGGCAGTATCTCTGGCGACCGCAAAAGCGGCTGCGCAGAGTACCGGAATTCCGCTTTATGAACATATTGCGGCACTGAATGGTACCGCCGGTCAGTTCAGCATGCCATTGCCGATGATGAACATTCTTAACGGTGGCGAGCACGCTGATAATAACGTCGACATTCAGGAATTCATGATCCAGCCGGTCGGTGCGAAAAACTTTCGCGAAGGCCTGCGAATGGGCGCTGAAGTGTTTCACGCACTCAAAGCCGTGCTGCAGGACCGTGGTCTGAGCACAGCGGTCGGTGATGAAGGTGGTTTTGCGCCGAACCTGGCCTCGAACGAAGAAGCGTTAGAGGTGATTGTCGAAGCGGTTGAGAAGGCCGGCTACCGCATGGGAACCGATATTACTTTAGCGCTGGACTGCGCGGCGTCTGAGTTTTATCGCGACGGCAAGTATGATTTAAGCGGCGAAGGCAAACAGTTCGATGCCGCCGGTTTTGCCGATTACCTTGACGGGCTTTGTCAGCGTTACCCTATCATCTCGATTGAAGATGGCCTTGATGAAAGTGACTGGGACGGCTGGAAAGTTCTTACCGAACGCCTGGGGAATAAAGTACAACTGGTCGGTGATGACTTGTTTGTGACCAATACCAAAATCCTTAAGCGCGGCATTGATGAGGGTATAGGTAATTCGATTCTGATTAAGTTTAATCAGATCGGTAGTCTGAGCGAAACCCTGGCGGCAATCCGCATGGCTCGCGAAGCTGGCTTTACCGCAGTGATTTCACACCGTTCCGGTGAAACCGAAGATGCGACTATTGCCGACCTGGCAGTAGGTACTGCTGCCGGCCAGATTAAAACCGGCTCATTATGCCGTTCTGATCGGGTTGCTAAATACAATCAGCTGTTACGCATTGAAGAACAGCTTAAAGACGCCGCCCCTTACCGGGGACGTGCGGAAGTTCGCGCAGCTGATTAAGCCTGGCCAGCGGCAAGCGGGGTGAGTATGCAAGGCGATATTTTTCAGTCCTGGACCCGGCAGGATTTACCTGCCGGTGCTTGCCCTGATTATTTTCCCGAATTATGCACCGCGTTGTATGAACGGGAGCTGACCTATCTGGCGCAGTTACCCGCCGTCAGCCTGTCGGGTTTGCAGCGCCGGTTGCGCAGTGTTCCCTATTATGTCCAGCGTGCCGCCCGCGGTATGCTCGGTTGCAATGCGCCTTATACCCTCGACCACCAGAATGCCAGCTGGCAGGCCTCGCAGCAGAGTCGTCTTAACCGAACCCAAAGCCAGCCCAAGCGTATCTATAGCTGGCTGACCGGCGGCGCCCGGCTGGGGCATGTGGTTCCGGTGCTTGATTTTGATCCGCGCCTGCAGCGGGTCGTGCTCGATTCGATTGACCGTATTGATATTCCCGGCGAGCGAGTGCACCTGAACCAGTATGGCTGGTTTAGCCTGCAGGGCGAGTGTCTGGAGCCGGAAGGCGCGCATCTGGTTATTGTGAAGCCAGACAGCAGTTCACTGAAAGCGGCTTTCTGTGGTCATCAGTGGAACCATAAAGGCCGTATTGATCCGCGGACCCTGACGTTACGCGAAGTACTGCTGGCAACCACAGTCAGCTGGTAATTGTCAGCTAATAACTGTCAACTAATAACTGTCAACTAATAAACAAGGCAACGAGTCCCGCCACCATCACCAGGCTTAATGTCAGCCTTCTGAATAATTGCTCTGATAGTTTTGGACTGAGGTAATGGCCCAGCCAGGCTCCGCTGAGGGCGCCGCTAAGCAAAATGAGTAGTACCGGTAATAGGTCGACATGGTAAATACCCCGCACCGCGAAGGATGTGACGTTGGTCAGTGCCAGTACCAGAAAAAATAGTGCCAGGGTAGCGCGGAAAGCCAGTCGGTCAAGGCGGTGACTGGTAAGAAAGAGTACCACCGGCGGGCCGCCCAGTGTCAGGGCGCCGTTACCAAAGCCCGCCAGCCAGCCGGTAAAACGTTGCTGAAAAGGCGTTGCCCGGGTATGGAACTGCAAGCCCGACCAGAATATGACGGCAACCAGAATGACCGCTACCGCCATGGCTTTTTGCAGCAACTCAAGATCGTAGTACGCCAGCGCGTAATTCCCCAGCAGCGTACCCACCACCCCGGCTATCAGCAAGGGCTGCCATTTCTTGATGCTGATATATCGCCGCAGCACCCAACTCAGGTAAATTGCCAGCGTCAGGTTAATGACCGACAGCAAGGGCGTAATCATCGTCAGCGGCAGCAACAGACTCAGCAGGGGCACGGCAATCAGGCCTGAGCCAAAGCCGGTGATGCCCTGCAGGCAGGCGCCGCTGAAAATGATGAGAAAAATCCAGATGTAATCCATGGGTGGCTATACTATCAGAAAACAGACAAATCGCGGAAAGGCCTTTTCACTGGCGGGTTAAGGCTTCATAATGACTTTATTGGATCACGCGAGGATGCTCATGCGCCTGCTGAAACTCATACTTATTGTGTTGCTGATAGGGCTGCAATATCGCCTTTGGTTTGGCAAAAACAGTCTGCCTGATTACTGGCGGATGCAACAGGATGTTGCCCGGCAAAGCGAAACCAATATGCGGTTGCAGCAGCGTAACCAGGTACTGGCGGCTGATATCGCGGATCTGCGCGAAGGCGAAGTGGCGCTGGAAGAGCGCGCGCGCAATGAACTCGGGTTAATTAAGCGCCAGGAAACCTTTTTCCGGCTGGTACCAGTGAAGCCTCAATAGTATGCCTGCCAACTTCTCTGTCGCTGCGGTCATTCCCGCTGCCGGTATCGGTAGCCGGATGCGAACCTCAATGCCCAAGCAATACCTGCGAATTCTTGACCGCACCGTGCTTGAACATAGCTTGCGTGCAGTAGCGTCCGATCCCCGCGTACAGTGCATTTATGTCGCTGTAGCTGAGCACGATAAATGGTTTGAGCAACTACAGCCGGAGCTGGCGATTCCGCTAATCCGCGTTACCGGCGGAAACAGTCGTGCGGCATCGGTACTGGCGGGCGTTACAGCCGCTGTAGCTGACGGTTTTCAGCACGTGTTGGTACACGATGCCGCACGACCGTGTTTGTCCGCGGGTGAACTGGCTGCGGTGCTCGATGCCGGACTTACTGAGTCAGCGGGCGCCATTTTAGCTTTACCGGTTGCCGATACCATGAAACGCGGTGATGCCGCCCAGCGCATAAGCTGTTCGGTAGCGCGGGAATCGCTCTGGCACGCGCTGACTCCTCAGGTGTTTCCGGCCAGGGTGCTGGCTGACGGAATCCGGCAGCTTGGTACGGATAATCCGGCGCTGACTGATGAGGCGTCGGTGTTTGAGCTGCTCGGCAAGCAGCCCCTTCTGGTGGCGGGCAAACGCACAAATATCAAGATCACCCAACCGGGTGACGAACAGATCGCTGCGGCGTTTCTATCACTCATTCTGCAGGAGCAACAATGCGAATAGGTCACGGTTTTGATGTCCATAAATTCGGTGGCGAAGGGCCACTAACTTTAGGCGGCATTCAGGTTCCTTACAGCCAGGGCCTGATTGCCCATTCAGACGGCGACGTCATATTACATGCCGTGTCAGATGCGTTGTTAGGTGCTGCCGCACTGGGCGATATTGGTCAGCATTTTCCGGACACCGACGCGCAGTTTAAAAATGCCGACAGCGGCGAATTACTGCGCCATGTGGTTGATTTAGTCGCCCGCCGCGGCTGGCGGGTGAACAACCTTGATGTCACTGTGGTTGCCCAGGCGCCCAAACTAGCGCCTTTTATTCCGGATATGTGTCAGCGTATTGCGTCATTGACCGACCTCGATATTAACGCGGTGAATGTTAAAGCGACGACCACCGAGCAATTAGGTTACATCGGCCGTAAAGAAGGCATCGCCTGCCACGCCGTGGCACTGTTGCAGGAGTTGATCAGTGAGTGATGTTGCAACCGCAGATACGCTGAAGAGCCTGGCTTATTTACATGGTGTTTCACCAGTCAGCGCCACCTTTAAACAACAACCCGAACACTTTGAAGTGACTGAGTTGCTTGAGCCGCAGGCCGAGCAAGCCGGCGAACATCAGTGGTTATGGGTAGAAAAACGGGGCGCAAATACGCCTTATGTAGCAGGACAACTGGCAAAATTCGCCGGTGTCGGTGAGCGGCAGGTAAGCTATGCCGGGTTGAAAGATCGCCACGCCGTTACGCGGCAATGGTTTTCGGTGCAGTTGCCCGGTCAGCCACTGTTAGCCTGGCAGGATCTTGAACATGATGAGTTCAGTGTACAGCGGGCTTTGTTACAGCCCCGTAAGTTAAAGACCGGCGCCCACCAGGGTAATGGTTTCACCTTGCGACTGGAGGACGTTTCAGACCTTACCGCGCTGCGCGACAGATGGCAGCTGATTGCTGAAAAAGGCGTGCCGAACTATTTTGGTGCGCAGCGGTTTGGCCACAATGGACAAAATATCGCCAAAGCAAAGCTCTGGTTCGCTGGCCAGTTGCGGCAACGGTTAAGCCGCACGCAGCAAGGATTGCTGCTATCTGCTGCCAGGGCACTACTGTTTAACGAAGTGGTGTCGGCGCGTATCGCCGCCGGACGATTACTGCCGGAGCCAGGAGATGCGATGATATTGGCTGGCAGCCAGTCTTATTTTATCGCTGAGCCTGATGACCCGTCCTTACTGGCGCGTCATGCCGAAGGCGATGTGCTGCTGTCAGCGCCGCTTCCTGGCAGCGGCAGTGGCATTACCGGCCACGCGATTGCTGAGTTTGAGGCGGCAGTACTGGCCGACCACGTGGAACTGGTGACCGGCCTGCAGCAACATCGGGTTGATGCGGCTCGCCGGCCACTGCTATTGCGGCCAGAGCAGTCAGAATTTAAGGCGCTTGATGAAACTACCGCAGAGCTGCGATTTAATCTGCCAAAAGGTAGTTTCGCCACCAGCGTACTGCGCGAATTAATAACCACCCAATTTGAAAACCAGTTACTAAGGTAAGTTACCCCATGATGAAATTGTTAGTCAGTAATGATGATGGCGTTCATGCTCCCGGAATCGAGGCCCTTTACGATGCGCTCAAAGATATTGCTGAAGTACGCGTCATTGCTCCGGATCGCAATTGTAGCGGTGCCAGTAATTCGCTAACCCTGCATAACCCGTTGCGGGTTCACCGGTTGCCAAACGGCTTTTATTCACTGACCGGTACGCCAACTGATTGTGTGCATCTGGGCACCAACTCACCTATCGCGGATGACGTGGATCTGGTGGTTTCTGGGATTAATGATGGCCCTAATATGGGCGATGACGTGCTGTACTCGGGTACGGTCGCAGCGGCGATGGAAGGGCGCTATATGGGACTGCCGTCAATCGCGGTCTCAATGGGCTCGCGCGGCCACGACTATTATGAAACTGCCGCCCGCGTGGTTGCGGATATCGTCAATAAGATGGCTGATCAGCCGCTACGGATGGATACCATTTTAAATATTAACGTGCCATCGGTACCTTACGAAAAATTAAAGGGTATAAAAGTAACCCGTCTGGGTCGTCGTCACCGTGCCGAAACCATGGTGCAGGATAAAGACCCGTTCGGCCGCGATATCTATTGGTACGGCCCGATTGGTGCCCATCAGGATGATGCCGAGGGGACCGATTTTCATGCGATCAGTGAAGGCTATGTGTCAATTACGCCGCTGAGCCTCGACATGACAGCAAAAAGTCATCAAGATACGTTATCGAACTGGCTGACAACTGATAAATCATGATTCAGAACTTTCAGGGAATGGCTCGCCGTTTAACGGAACGGCTGCGGGCAGAAGGGATAACCGATGAACGCGTACTGCGGGTAATGGAGCAGACGCCACGGCATTTATTCATGCCCGAGTCGCTGGCGCATAAAGCCTACGAAAATACCGCCTTACCCATTGGTAAGGGGCAGACGATATCGCAGCCGCTGATGGTTGCTTCCATGACGCAGTTACTCATGCAGCATCACTGTCAGAAAGTGCTCGAAATAGGCACCGGTAGTGGTTATCAGACCGCGATTCTGGCGCAGCTGGTGGACCAGGTACATTCAGTAGAGCGAATCGCTGAACTGCAATACCAGGCGAAACGGCGGCTGAAAAAGCTGGACCTGCATAATATTGCCATGCGCCATGGTGACGGCTGGCAGGGATGGCGTAGCAAAGCCCCGTTTGACGGTATTGTGGTCACCGCAGCCGCCAGTGATGTGCCCAGTGATTTGATGGCGCAGCTTAACGATGGCGGGGTGATGATCATTCCGGTCGGCACTACTACCCAACGCCTTTACGTGATCCGTCGCTTTGGCGATGATTATGAGCAGAAACTGCTGGGTGCGGTCAAATTCGTGCCTTTAATTCCCGGAGCGCTGTCATGAAAGTGTTCAGCTGGTTGTATGACAGCGTTTTGCGCTGGTCTCAGCATCGCCGCGCCCCCCTTATTCTGGCGGGTATCAGCTTTACTGAGTCAGTGATATTTCCGATTCCGCCAGATGTGATGCTGGCGCCGATGTCCATGACGCAGCCGCAACGGGCCTGGTATTTTGCCTCTATTACTACTGTGGCCTCCGTATTGGGCGGAATCCTCGGATACTGGCTGGGCTACTGGGCTTTTGAGCCGTTGGTGCTGCCGTTAATTGAATGGGCAGGCTATGAAAGTAAGCTGGCAACAGTAACGGGCTGGTTTCAGCTCTATGGTTTCTGGATAATTTTTATTGCTGGCTTCTCGCCCTTACCCTATAAATTATTCACCGTAACCGGCGGCATGCTACAGGTACTCTTTATTCCGTTCGTACTGGGCTCGATACTCAGTCGGGGCCTGCGATTTTTTCTGGTTGCCTGGCTATTACGTACGGGCGGTCCGAAAATGGCAATTAAACTCCGTACCTATGTTGATCGAATTGGATGGGGAATGGTGCTTGTCGCCATAATAGCCTATGTCTGGACCCGTTAACTGGCTGATCGTGATTGTCGCTGCCGTAGTGGGGCTGAGTGCCTGCGCTCAGCGCGAAGAAGCAGCGCCGGTAAAAAAAGTCTACACGGGTAAGTCAATTCTCGATTATGAACGCGCCACTTTGTCATCAACCAGCTACCGGGTTGAACCGGGCGATACCTTGTACTCCATCGCTTTTCGTGCCGATCAGGATGTGCGAACCCTGGCAAATTATAACCAGCTGACAAAACCTTATACGATCTATCCCGGTCAGGTACTGGTTTTGCAACATTCTGTTACAAAACCAGCACAGCCTCTTGAACAAGATACAAATAAAAGGTACCTTAAAAAAGAACGTAACAAAAAAGTTGCGCAATCGGATGCGAAACAACCGTCGGTAACGCCGATGCCCCGCAGCCGAATTGAAACGTTTCCGGACAGCAATGCAATTCGCTGGCAATGGCCGGTCAGGAGCAAAGTGATTCGTGAATTTTCCACTGCTGAAGCAGGGAATAAAGGTCTTGATTTTGCCGGTCAGCGTAATGATCCCGTTTATGCTGCCGCAGCCGGAAAAGTTGTATATGCCGGTAATGCACTAAAAGGTTACGGTAATTTAATCATAATGAAACACAACGATGATTATATTACTGCGTACGCCCACAACCAGCAGTTGCTGGTTAAAGAACAACAGTGGGTGAATGCCGGAGATGAAATTGCACGTATGGGAGACACTGACGCGGAGCAGGTTAAGCTTCACTTTGAAGTACGGTTTCGCGGTAAGTCAGTAAACCCAAGACACTACCTACCCCGGGGGACACAATGAGTCGCAGTAAGAACGATACAGCAAGTATCGACGAACAACATGTGGTACCTAGAGCCGGTGATGGAGAAGATACTGCCACCGCTACAGCAGATTTTGACGATATTATCGCTAATGGCGCGAGCTATCAGCGTAAAATGGATGCTACGCAGCTCTATCTGAGCGAGATTGGCTATTCGCCGCTATTAACCGCAGAAGAAGAAGTGAAGTTTTCGCGTCTTGCTTTAAAAGGTGATGAGAAAGCGCGGGCGCGTATGATCGAAAGCAACCTGCGGCTGGTAGTAAAAATTGCCCGGCGTTATACCAATCGCGGGCTGGCTTTGCTGGACTTAGTCGAAGAGGGCAATCTTGGGCTGATCCGGGCCGTAGAGAAGTTTGATCCCGAGCGTGGATTTCGCTTTTCAACCTATGCCACCTGGTGGATCCGGCAAACCATTGAACGGGCCATCATGAATCAGACCCGTACCATTCGTTTACCCATCCATGTGGTGAAAGAACTCAATACCTACCTGCGCGCGTCGCGTGAGCTGGCACATAAACTCGATCACGAACCCACCGCCGAAGACATCGCGGAAAAAATGGACGTGCCGGTGGAAGATGTGACCAAGATGCTGCGGCTCAACGAGCGGGTTACCTCCGTTGATACCCCGTTAGGCGGTGACAACGACAAAGCGCTGGTTGATATCCTGTCTGATCACAATGACAGTGATCCGGAAGGCGTATTGCAGGATGACGATCTGCGGCAACATATTGTCGACTGGCTGAAAGGCCTGAATACCAAGCAACGGGAAGTTCTGGCCCGGCGTTTTGGTCTGATGGGCCATGAACCGGCGACGCTTGAAGATGTTGGCCGTGAAATTGGCCTCACCCGTGAGCGGGTCCGGCAAATTCAGGTCGAAGCGCTGAAACGCCTACGCGATATGCTGGGGCAGCAAGGGTTGAACCTGGATTCCCTGTTCCACAAAGATTAACCAGTCAGTCACCGAAGCGCTGCTGCCACTGATGCAGTAGCTGCAGCGCTGCCAATGGCGTGAGCTCGTTCAGATTCAGCTTACTCAACTCAGTTGCCAACGGGTGAGGGGCCGGACTAACCGGCGGCTGCGGGGCGACAGCTTCAGCAGCAGGGCTATGCTCCGCACGATCACTGCGTTCCAGCAACTGCAGATGGCGCCTGGCAGCATCCAGTACTGATTCCGGCAAGCCCGCTAACTGCGCCACCTGTACGCCAAAACTGCGACTTGCAGCCCCTTCCAGCACCTGATGCTGAAATACTATGGTATCGCCATGTTCGACGGCGTTCACGTGCACATTAGCGCAGCCAGCATGGCTACCTATGGATTGCGTTAATTCAAAGTAATGGGTCGCAAACAAAGTCAGCGCCCGGTTAGTCTCCAGCAAAGCTTCAGCGCAGGCCCAGGCCAGCGCCAGCCCGTCATAGGTTGAGGTGCCGCGGCCAATTTCATCCATCAGTACCAGACTTTGCGGCGTCGCGTTGTGCAGGATGTTCGCTGCCTCCGTCATTTCCACCATAAAAGTCGACCGACCGGAAGCCAGGTCGTCTGAAGCGCCAATGCGGGTAAATATACGGTCCAGTGGTCCAAAAGTGGCGCTGGTGGCCGGCACGAAGCTGCCACAATGTGCCATCACGGCAAGCAGGGCAGTCTGCCGCATGTAGGTTGATTTACCGCCCATATTCGGGCCGGTAATCAGTAATAGCCGGCGATCAGGCTGTAATTCCAGGTCATTGGCAATAAATGGCTCAGACTGCAAGCGCTCGATAACAGGATGGCGCGCACCAGTCAGGTAAATACCTTCCGTCTTGCTGAGCTGGGGCCGCTGGTAATCATGGCTTTGCGCCTGCCCGGCAAAACTGCGCAGCACATCAATTTCACTAAGCGCCACGGCGGTTTGCTGCAGCTCGCTGAGTTGCTCGCTCAGGCGATCCAGGAGCTGTCCATATAGCCATTTTTCGCGGGCTAAGGCGCGGCTCTGGCTCTGCAATACCTGGTCTTCATAGGTTTTCAGTTCAGCAATAATATAGCGTTCGGCGTTTTTCAGTGTTTGTCGCCGCTGATAATCGGCCGGAACCAGATGCGCCGCGGCGCGACTGGTTTCAATATAGTAGCCGTGCACTCTGTTAAAGCCGACTTTGAGGGTATTGATGCCGGTACGTTGCCGTTCGCGGCGCTCAATTTGTTGCAGGAAGTCGGTGGCACCGGCTGCCAGCCGGCGTTGTTCGTCCAGCTCGGTGTCGTAGCCGTCAGCGATCACGCCACCATCCCGGATCAGCATGGGTGGTTGCTCAATAATGGCTTGCTGTAGCAGTTCAGCCAGTGCCGGGAAGCGACCGATTCTTGCGGTCCAGCTTTGTAGCGCCGGACTGTTGAGCGCAGTATGGAGGTTGGGCAGTATGCCGAAGGCGGTGCGCAGCCTGGCTAAATCGCGGGGGCGGGCGCTGCGTAAGCCAACCCGGGTGAGAATGCGTTCAAGATCACCAACCTGGCGTAATAACTGGCGTAGTAAGGGCAGATCAAGCTGCTGCAGTGCTGCGACCGCATCATAACGCTGTGCTATTTGCTGGTGATCACGTAACGGGCGCTGCAGCCACCGGTGCAACAGCCGGCCGCCCATGGCCGTTGCGGTTTCATTAAGAATGTCGAACAACGCGGTCGGCGCACCGCTCAGGGATTTCACCAGTTCCAGGTTTCTGCGGGTAGCGGCATCGAGCTGAACGGCTTCTTCATTGGCTTCTGCGACAATGGCATTGATATGGGGTAAGGCAGCGCGCTGGGTGCTGCGGACATAATTGAGAATGGCCCCCGCTGCGCCCAGGGCCTGGGGCAGGTGTGACACACCAAAACCGTCGAGGTGCTGAACGCCGAATTGCCGCTGCAGCAGTTGCACTGCACTGTCATGCTCAAATTCCCAGTCAGGGCGGCGGCGAACGCAGTCACAAGTGACCCAGCCGGTGTTCCACTGCCAGGTATCAGGATGTAAGATTTCGGCCGGCTGCAGGCGCTGCAGTTCGGTTTGTAGCTCTGTCTCATTGCCGCATTCAAGCACACTGAAGCGGCCGCTGGCCATGTCCAGGCTGGCAATGCCAAAGGTATCTCCCGGGGCGACCGCAATCAATAGGTTTTCGTTGGCCGACAGTAGCGCTTCATCGGTTACTGTACCCGGGGTCAAAATTCGTACCACCTGACGTTCAACCGGCCCTTTGCTGGTGGCCGGATCGCCAATTTGTTCACAGATGGCGACGGATTCACCAAGCTGTAACAGCCGCGCCAGATAGCCTTCAGCGGCATGGTAAGGTACGCCGGCCATAGGTATAGGTTTACCGTTGCTGGCACCTCTCTGGGTCAGAGAAATATCCAGCAGTTCAGCTGCACGCCGGGCGTCATCGAAGAATAATTCATAAAAATCGCCCATGCGGTAGAATAAAAGGGTGTCCGCATGTTCTGACTTGATGCGCATATATTGCTGCATCATTGGTGTATGTGAAGAAAGATCAGCCAGCTTATTTGTTGCGTCCGACATGCCTGTTATTATCCGTTATTAAGTCGATTGCGAGCGATTTGGGAGAAGCTAAATGGTACCACAAAGTACAACAGATTCAGCAGCAGAATTAGGGCGCTGGTTGTTGGCGCGGGGATGGACGGTGGCGACGGCTGAATCCTGCACCGGCGGCGGAATGGGTTATGCTATTACCACAGTCCCCGGTAGCGGACAGTGGTTTGCCGGTGGCTTTATTACGTATATGGATGAAGTAAAGCATGATGTGCTGGGCGTTGCGAAAGAGGTTATACAGCAGCACGGCGCGGTATCGGCGGAAACCGCAGAGGCGATGGCATGCCATACATTGGAGCAAGTTGGGGTCGATGTGGCAATCTCGACCACAGGCATTGCCGGACCTACTGGCGGTAGTAAGGAAAAACCGGTCGGGCTGGTGTGGTTCGGGCTGGCCTGGGCCGATCAATGTATCAGTTGGCAGCACCATTTTCCGGGTGATCGTGAAGCGGTCAGAATCGCTGCTATTGAACATGCTTTAACAAGTTATAAAAAAATACCTTGATACTGTATAAAAACACAGTATACTCAAATCAACAGCTACCAACAGAATGGACATTAGCATGAGCAACGACAGACAAAAAGCCCTTGATGCAGCACTCGGCCAGATTGAACGCCAGTTTGGTAAAGGTTCTATTATGCGACTCGGTGATAACCGGGCGCTGGATATCGACTCGGTATCTACGGGCTCATTAGGGCTTGATATTGCATTAGGTATTGGCGGACTGCCGTACGGCCGCGTAATTGAAGTTTATGGTCCTGAATCCAGTGGTAAAACCACGCTGACCTTACAGGTTATCGCGCAGGCACAGAAGCAGGGGAAAACCTGTGCTTTTGTGGATGCGGAGCATGCCCTTGACCCGATTTACGCCAAAAAGCTTGGCGTGAACGTCGACGAGCTACTGGTGTCGCAGCCTGATACCGGCGAGCAGGCGCTGGAAATATGTGACATGCTGGTGCGTTCCGGCGCCGTTGATGTCGTGGTAGTCGACTCCGTTGCCGCCCTGACTCCGAAAGCGGAGATTGAAGGCGAAATGGGTGATACCCATGTGGGCTTGCAGGCGCGGCTGATGTCTCAGGCACTGCGTAAATTGACTTCTAATATTAAAAAATCAAACACCATGTGTATTTTCATCAACCAGATCCGGATGAAAATTGGTGTCATGTTCGGCAACCCTGAAACCACCACCGGCGGTAATGCTCTGAAATTTTACTCATCGGTGCGGTTGGATATTCGCCGTACCGGCGCAGTGAAAGAGGGTGATGAAGTTATTGGTAATGAAACCCGGGTAAAAGTGGTCAAAAATAAAGTTGCGCCACCATTTAAACAGGCTGAATTCCAGATCCTTTATGGTTCAGGCATTTCAAAAGACGGCGAGCTCATTGATTTAGGTGTGAAGCAGAAAATTGTCGATAAGGCCGGTGCTTGGTATAGTTACCAGGGCGATAAAATTGGGCAAGGTAAAGCCAATGCGATGAAATTCCTTGCGGAAAACCCTGCCATAGCAGCCGATATCGAGAGTCAGATTCGCGAGCAATTACTGGCGAAGCCGGTAAAAGAAGATTCGGCGGCTGAAAAAGCAGCTAAGTCATCAAAGGATGCTGAATTTAATGATGACGAGTTAATTTAATTTCAGGAAGAATGTATGAATGACATCCAGATAGCTTTAGCGCTAGGTTCTGGTGCCGCTCGCGGCTGGTCTCATATCGGAGTAATAAAAGCTCTGAAAGAAATGGGAATCAATGTAAAAATTGTTGCAGGCACATCAATCGGCTCCTTAGTAGGGGCCGGTTTTGCTTCCGGTCGTCTGGATGAGGTTGAGGAGTGGGTGCGCGACATGGGCCGCTGGCAGGTTTTTAATCTGCTTGATTTCGGCTTTAGCCATGGCGGTATCATTCAGGGCGAGAAAGTTTTTGGACATGCCCGTGAACGGTTCGGCTCGGTGTCAATTGAAGACCTTAAGATGGTGTTTGGTGCGGTAGCTACCGATCTCTATACCGGTCGGGAAGTCTGGTTACGGGAAGGTGATATTTATGATGCTGCACGTGCCTCCTGCGCGATGCCCGGTTTACTAGCACCCTGTTCAAATAACGGTCGTTGGTTAGTTGATGGCGGTCTGGTAAACCCGGTTCCGGTGTCACTATCGAGAGCTTTGGGAGCTGAGTTCGTTATTGCCGTACACCTGAATTCACAACTAAATACGGCCGCGATTGAACAGCGGTCACGGCATACAGCGCCGCAGGTTGATCCCGAAATTGATGTGAACGGCGAGATGCGGGCAATTGACTCCAGGCCGGCTGAAGCTAAGGTACCAGGGGAAGCTGAGCAGGACGAAGAAGGCTTCTTCAGAAACTTCGTCAGCGCCAGTCAGGATTACTGGGACTCGATGAAGGAGCGCTTTTCCACCCCGTCAGTGAAAGCTCCGGGAATGTTTGGCGTAATGGCCGGCGCTATAGATATCATGCAGGAGCGTATCACTAAGGCGCGTATTGCCGGCGATCCACCTGATATATTGATTCAGCCAAAGCTCGGTCATATCGGCTTGCTTGAGTTTGAACGGGGCAACGAGGCGATCGACATTGGCTATGAGTCAACCATGCGTATGAAAGAGTATATTCTGAGTGAACTCGAACTTTATAGCGAACGTTTGGGATAGTTTAGGATGTAAAAGAAAAGCCCCGGCAGCTATCAAACTGCCGGGGCTTTTTTGTTTGCCTGAAGCATGTTCAGTTAATCAAAAGAACGTTCCATTTTCTCAAAGGTATCCGTCAGCTCTTTGGCAGGTGGAGCCGTCAGTTTGCTAACGATGATGACCGCCAGCGTACAGAGAATGAAGCCAGGAATGATTTCATACACGTAGCTGCTGATGGTATTGCCATTAATCGCCGGCACGTAGATGCAGAATAGCACGGTAGCGGCACCAACCAGCATACCGGCAAGCGCGCCGTGACGGTTCATACGGCGCCAGAACAGGCTAAGAATAATCACTGGTCCGAATGCCGCACCAAAGCCAGCCCAGGCGTTTGCTACCAGGCCAAGAATGGTATTGTTAGGATTCCATGCCAGCGCGATTGCGACTAAGGAAACAATAAGCACTGAAATGCGACCGATCAGTACCAGTTCTTTATCGCTGGCGTTTTTACGCAAGAAGGCATTATAGAAATCTTCCGTAAGCGAACTGGAGGTGACCAGCAACTGCGAAGAGATGGTACTCATAATTGCCGCCAGTATTGCCGCCAGCAGGAAGCCACCGATAAGGGGGTGGAACAGGAACTGCGAGAAGATGATAAAGATGGTTTCAGCGTCAGCCAGCACCATTTTGGTTTCGGCAACGTAGGCGATACCTACAAAACCGGTTGCCATAGCGCCAATGATGGAAACGAACATCCAGGTAATGCCGATACGGCGCGCCGCCGGAATGTCTTTTACTGAGCGGATGGCCATAAAACGGACAATGATATGAGGCTGGCCAAAATAGCCAAGGCCCCATGCCAACAGGGAAATAATCCCTAAAAAGGTGAGGCTATTGGTCGCAGCGTCCGGGTTCCCGGCATCGGTGAAGAAGCCAAGATAGTCCGGGTTCATTGACCCCACCGCGGCAGTAACATCGCCGAGTCCGCCGAGTTCTGTGAAGGCGACAATAGGCACCAGCACCAGCGCGACAAACATAATACAGCCCTGCACAAAGTCGGTCATGCTGACGGCCAGGAAGCCGCCGAACAGCGTATAAGCACAGACTACACCCGCAGTGATCCACAGGCCGGTGTTGTAATCCAGACCAAAGGAGCTGTCAAACAGCTTGCCACCGGCGACCAGACTGGCAGATGTGTAGAGCGTAAAAAACACCACGATGACAATCGATGAAAAGACCCGGAGCATACGCGTCCGGTCATCAAAGCGATTGGCGAAATAGTCAGGAATAGTGATGGAATCATTGGCAACTTCGGTATAAGTGCGCAGACGGGGGGCCACAATGATGTAGTTAAGATAGGCACCAACAAGCAAGCCCACCGCAATCCAGAGTTGTGATACGCCGGATATATAGATGGCACCGGGCAGTCCCATGAGCATCCAGCCGCTCATGTCGGAAGCGCCGGCTGACAGGGCTGTTACTGCGGGCCCCAACTGACGTCCGCCAAGCATATAGCCAGATAGATCTGCGGTTGATTTTTTATATGCGTAGAGGCCAATGCCCAGCATGGCAATAAAATAGAGCGCTAGTGAAATAAGCGTACCTGTTTCCAAAGCGTTACTCCTGTATTGTTGAGTGAGTCAGCACATTATGTTTGCTCTCAGCGTGCAATAAATTTTTTGTTAATTCTTGCTGAGGATTTTTTATCAGTGCTTCGGTGGTTCCAAACTCGATCAGTCTACCATGATGCATTATCAATATCTTGTCAGCGATATGTTTCACGATCTCCGCCGAATGGGTGACGAAAATGAACGAAATACCCATATCTTGCTGCAAATCCAGCATTAGATTTATAATCTGCGCACGAATCGAGGGGTCTAATGCGACGAAGGCTTCATCGGCTACGATAATCTGCGGTTCAAGGATAATGGCGCGGGCAATACATACCCGTTGTTGTTGGCCACTGGATAACATATGTGGATAGAAATTATAGTGATCAGGAAGCAATCCCACTTTGCGCAGGGTTTCAACAACATGACTGGTTTTCTTTTCCTGATCCCAGTCGGTATTAAAATGTAATGGTTCAGCAAGCTGCGCACCAACGCTGGTTTCCGGGTTCAGCGACCGTAGCGCATCCTGGAATATCATCCGGATATGCTGACAGCGCTGCCGGTAGTTATGTGGATCCAGTCGTTGACCGTTAAGAAATATATCACCCTGACTGGGCACCTCAGCACCAGCGATAAGCTTGGCGATAGTGGATTTGCCTGAGCCGGTCTCGCCCATAATGGCGAGGGTTTCGCCCCGTTCCAGGCTAAAACTTATTGGCTCGAGCGCGCATATTTTCTTACCCGGAAGCCAGCCTGTCTTATGAATATAATATTTACTGATATCAACCACTTCCAGCACTTTAGTCATGACTATCTACCTCGATCAGCGGGTAGTGACAGGCAAATTCATGCTTTTTATAAGAGCGCAGCGGTGGTTGTTCGATGCAGGCGCGGCGGGCATTAGGGCAACGCGGGCCAAGCCGGCAACCAATGGGCATATGCTGCAGCGTCGGGATAGCGCCGGTCAGGGTTGGCAGGCGGCTTTTGGGCTTGGTCTCCGAGCTGAACAGGCTGGTGCTTAACATGGCGCCGGTATAAGGCTGCACCGGTTCACGCATCACATCCTCGGTGGGACCGGTTTCCATAAGCTGGCCACAGTACACTAAGCTGATACGCTTACTTTCAGGTATGACGGCGGTTAAATCCTGGGTGATCATTAAAATCGACATCCCATCACCGGCGCTGAGTTTTGCCAGCAACCGATAGATCTGCGAACGCATATTGGGTTCCATGGCGGTCGTGGGCTCGTCAGCAATAAGCAGCTTGGGTCGGTGAGCGATAGCCATAGCGATACTTATTTTCTGTGCCACCCCATCAGAGAGTTCAAAGGGGTAGCTCTCGAGGATAGCGTCATGGTCTTTAATACCAACGCGATGCATGAGTTCCTCAGCGCGCTTTTGTATCTGCTTACGCCGCGTCAGTATGTTGCCGGGTAGGTCATGGCTGGGAATCGACTCGCGTAGTTGCTCGCCAACCGTGCTATTGGGATCCAGATAGGTACCCGGATTCTGGAATATCATCGCCATATCCCGGCCGGTGATTTGCCGGCGCTGCGCACGGCTCAGGGCCAGCAGGTCGTACTGGCGCCACCAGAGCCGATCAGCGGTAATTTTCCAGCGCGGGTTAATAAAGCCAAGAATAGCTTTAGCGAGCAGGCTTTTACCTGAGCCGGACTCGCCAATCAAGGTATGGATTTCGCCTTCAGCCAGCTGCAAGCTGAGTTTATCAATGACCCGCACTGGGCCATTACTGGTTTCAATTTCGATGCTTAGGTTACGGATATCAAGAATATTCATACGTTACGCACCCGTTCCTGAATTGCCGTGCGAATGCTGTCACCCAGCACGTTAATTGACAGTATGGTCAGGAACAACGCTATGCCGGGCAGTACCATAGTCCAGGGTGATAAATAAACCTGATCAAGACTACGGGCCAGCATGGTGCCCCACTCAGGCGCCGGCGGCTGCACGCCCAGCCCCAGAAAGCCGAGGGCGGCGATATCCAGGATGGCGGTAGACAGCGCCAGCGTGAGCTGCATCACCACTACTGTGGTGATGTTCGGGAAGATAACCCGGGTTAACAGATACCAACGGGAGCATCCGTTCAGCCGCGAAGCGGTAACGTATTCTTTGTAGCGTTCATCGTAAATGGCGTTGTGCACACTATGAATAAATTGTGGGATCAGAACCAGGGTGATGGCAATCATCACGTTATGCAGCGCTGGCCCCAGAATCGCGATAATCACCAGTGCCAGCAACAGTGAAGGAATGGACAAAATCACATCAAGCATATGGTTCAGCGTAGAGGACTGTACACCGCTGCTCATCCCTGCCCAGGCGCCAATAGTAATGCCAATAGTTGCGGCAATGGCGACGGCCAGAATCGGGTACCCGAGGCTGTACACGGAACCGGCGATAATTCTTGAGAGCAGATCCCGGCCCAAATCATCGGTACCGAACAGAAAGCGTATTTCGCCTTCATCGTGCCAGGAAGGGGGATGGGAGATAGCATCGGCAAATTGTTGATCGGGGCTGTAAGGTGTTATCAGCGGCGACAACACCATGATGACCATCAGAATGCCTAGAATATAAAGCGCCGCAACCGCATAGGGGTTGGTATTCATATGCAGCCATATCTGCCGTAGCGGCGATGGTTCACGCTGCTGGAAGTAAATACTAGCGTTCGGCATAAAGCTCCTTACGCACCTGTGGGTAGTGCCAGGCGTGGAAGAGTTCCACCAGCACATTAACCAGCAAAATGAGCGCGGCGAGGGTCAGTAGCCCCCCTTGCAGAACGGGATAATCCCGCTCATAAATACTTTTTACCAGCCAGCTACCGATGCCCGGCCAGTTAAAGATCATTTCGGCAATGATGATATTACTCATCAGAATACTAAACTGCAGACCTAACTGGCGGACCACTGGTTGCATGGCATTCGGCAGGCCGTGGCGCAACATGATCCGGGCTTCGCTGAGGCCCCGGGCGCGCGCCGCGCGGATATAATTTTTCTGCAGCACATCCAGCATAGCATCCCGGGTGATCCGGATTAACATCGTCAGCGGCATAACTGCCAGCACGATAACAGGCAGCCATAGGTGATTTAAGGCATCGGCAAAAGCGGCCGCGCGATAGGGCACATCGCTGAGCACAATATCGGTGAGAATTGAACCGGTAACGACGTCAATATCAAATAAGGGATTGATCTGGCTGGAGATAGGCGTCCAGCCGAGCTTGACCGCGAACAGCAGGATCAGTAGCTGAGCCAGCCAGAACACTGGTACCGAGTAGGCGCTGAGACTGATCCCCATGATGATGGTATCGGCCGGACGGTGAAGATTTAGCGCCGCATAGAGGCCCAGAGAAACGCCAAACACCAAGGATATCAGCATAGCGAGAATGCTTAGTTCCAGCGTTGCGCCGAGCAGCGGCAAGATGTCGTCGAAAACCGGCCGCTGGGTGACCAGGGATTGCCCCCAGTTACCACTCAACAGGTGCTCAAGGAAGTGCCAGTACTGGGTGAATATCGACTGGTCAAAGGCGTAAGCCTGACGGGCAATATTGTACGCGAACTCGTCGCCGGCGCGGATACCGGTCATATTTGTCAGCGGGTCGCCGGGAAACAGGTAATTCAGCAGAAAAATAAAAATTGTCAGCAGCCACAAGGTAATGACCAGCAGAAATAACCGGCGCAGGCTGTAATAAATCATGGCTTCGGCTCCCCTGCGGTCATATCTTCAGGGGCAACTTTGCGTGCTTTGCGAAAACTCAGTCCGCCGTATGGCGGTAACTCCACGCCCTTAATATCACTGCGATGAGCCTGGAAGCGCAGTGAGTTGGCGATGGGCACTAAAGGGACCTTCTCTAATACGTAGTTTTCGATATCCTGATAAATAGCTTTACGCGCCGCCTGGTTGGTTTCACTGATAGCATCGACCAGCAGCTTATCAAATTCGGGATCACACCAGTTAGCCCGGTTGCTGCCGCTACGCGCGGCGGCGCAGCTCAGAATAGGGCGAAAGAAATTATCCGGATCCGCGTTATCCGCCACCCAGCCAATCAATACGCTGTCATGTTCGTTACGGGCCAGCCGGCGACGGAAGGCATTCCATTCGTAGCTGACTATATCGGCATTGACGCCGATGCGAGCCAGATCGGATTGGATCAGTTCGGCCATACGCTGGGCATTCGGGTTATACGCCCGCTGAACCGGCATGGCCCAGATATCCATACTAAACCCATCGGGATAACCGGCCTCGGCCAGTAGTTGCCGTGCGCGTTCCGGATCATAAGGATACGTCTGATCCTGCTCGCTGAACGCCCAGGAGGTTTCTGGCAGAACCCCTGACGCCAGCCGGGCATTACCGTTGTAGATGGTCTGGATGATAGCAGGGCGGTTGATAGCGTGCGCCAGCGCGCGGCGAACCATTGGCTGATCAAAAGGTGGATGTTCGGTATTAAATGCCCAGAACGCAATGTTTGGGTTTACTTCACTGGTTACTTCGATTTCGGTGTCTGAAGCGAGTTTCGCCAGCTCATCCACCAGCGGATAAGGGATGACATCGCATTCCCCGGTGATGAGTTTTAGCATACGCTTATTGGCGTTGGGGGTGATCACGTAAACCAGCTGTTCAATATAAGGGCCTTCGCGCCAGTAATCTTCGTTGCGGGTGTAACGAATAACAAAGTCTTTACGGAACTCCACGAACTGAAAAGGTCCGGTGCCTATCGGCTGGCGGTCAATTTGCTGTGGTGCAGCCAGGTGCATAAGCTCGGCACCATATTCGGCCGAAAGGATAACCGCAAAATCAGTCGCTAAATTAGCCAGAAATGAACTGTCAGGGCGCACCAGGTGAAAATCCACAATATGATCATCAACCCGTTCAATGCGATCGATAAGATGAATTAAACCGCTGGAAACAAAAAACGGGTACTGACCGCCATTTACATCGTGATAGGGGTGTTCGTCCTGCAGCCAGCGGTTAAAGCTGAACAGGACATCGTACGCATTAAATTGCCGGTCGGGCGTAAACCATGGGGTCGACTGAAATGCGACATTCTCGCGCAAATGAAAACGGTAACGTAAGCCCTTATCAAGCGCTTCCCAACTGGTTGCCAGTGCCGGCACAAATTGCTGTTGTCCGGAATCATAATCGATCAGCCGATCATAAATTTGCGCCGAGGTAGCATCAATGGTGGTCCCTGAGGTACCAAGCTGAGGGTTAAAGCTTTCGGGGTTGCCTTCTGAGCAATAAATCAAGCCTTGTTCAAGTGGCGCAATCTCTTCGCTGGGTGGGCTGCAGCCCAGGATAAAGAGACATTGCGTCGCTAACAGTGCGGCCAGAGTTCTCATGATGCGGACTGTCCCTCGAGCAGTTGATACTTCTTAAGATAACCTCGTAACTGATGGTAGGTCAGCCCTAATAGTTCAGCAGTCTTTTTCTGATTAAACTGAGCGTGCTGCAGAGCTTGTTGCAACACATCCATTTCAAAGTTAGCCGTAACCTCTTTAAAATCTATGGTTCCTTTCGAGAAGTCGGGCAAACTCGACATGCTCTCGGCCGGTGGCGCCGGAGCGGCGTCATCCGCCGGTTCGACAGTCTGCTGAGTCGGCTGTGAACGGTGTGGGGCAGGGCTTGGGCGCCATGGACTGGCAAAAGGATCAAGCACAATGTCGTTAACCGGAATGTGGCCGCTGGCGATACGGTAAACTGAGCGCTCGACGGCGTTTTTCAACTCCCGGACATTGCCAGGCCAGTAGTGGTTAAGCAGCGTGTGTCGGGCTTTTTCGGTGAAACCGCTGAACAGTTCGTACTTTAATTCACGAGCCATCTGCACGGCGAAATGTTCGGCCAGCAACAGGATATCTTCACGCCGCTCACGCAATGGCGGCAGGGTAATGACGTCGAAGGCCAGCCGGTCCAGCAGGTCAGCGCGAAACTTACCCTGATCGGCGAGGGTGGGTAAGTCTTCATTGGTCGCCGCAACCAGGCGGACGTCCGTTTGTACCGTGCGGCTGCCGCCCACACGTTCAAATTCACCGTATTCAATAACGCGGAGAATTTTTTCCTGTACTAAGGACGAGGTGTTAGCGAGTTCGTCAAGAAACAGCGTGCCGTTATCCGCGCGTTCGAACCGGCCTTCGTGACGCTTCTGTGCACCGGTAAAGGCACCGGCTTCGTGGCCGAACAGTTCACTCTCCAACAAGCTTTCGCTAAGCGCGGCACAGTTGAGTTTAAGATAGGTTTGTTGCCAGCGTTGTGACAGAAAATGCAGACGCGCGGCGATTAACTCCTTGCCGGTACCGCGCTCACCAATAATGAGCACTGGCTTATCAAGTGGCGCTATTTGCGATACTTGCTCCAGTACGGTCAGAAAGCTGTTAGCCTGGCCAATTAAATTATCGGCTTCGTGAAGACGGCTCATTGCTGCACCATTAGTTACACCACAATTTTAATTATTGGTTATTGGTGAAAATGACTAATTATTAGTGTATTTGATAACACCACCGCGTCAACGTATTTTTTCCTTCAGATAAAACAAACCAGCAAAAACATGGGTTTAGCTTAATCTGGAAAAGTTGGCACGGTACATGCAACTCTACTCGTGACCGTCAATGTGACAGCACATTTAAATTTTATGAGGACACGAATATGGGTATCTTTTCACGTTTTACTGATATCGTAAATTCCAATATCAATTCTTTGCTTGATAAAGCCGAAGATCCTGAAAAAATGGTTCGCCTGATTATTCAGGAAATGGAAGATACGTTAGTTGAAGTTCGTTCTACCTCAGCGCGCCTGATTGCCGAGAAGAAAGACACTGAACGGCAGATGAACCGCTTTAAAAAAGAAGTAGCTGAGTGGGAATCAAAAGCTGAGCTGGCGTTAAGCAAGGATCGTGATGATCTGGCTCGCCTGGCATTGCAGGAAAAGAAAAAAGCCGGTGATCATGTTGCCAGCTTGCAGGCAGACATTGATCGTATCGACGAGCATCTGAATCGTATGAACGATGAAGTCGGTCAGTTGCAGGAAAAACTTGCTGATGCCAAAGCTCGTCAGAAAACTATCATCATGCGTCAACGCGCCGCTAGTACTCGTCTTGATGTTAAAAAGACTATAGATAGTGGCAAAATTGATGATGCAATGTACCGTTTTGAGCGCTTTGAAGCTAAGATCGATGATCTTGAATCGCAGGTTGATGCTTATGACCTGGGCAAGCGGACGCTGCGCGATGAATTTGCCGAGCTGGAAGGTGCGGATAAAATTGACGCCGAGCTGGATGCATTAAAAGCGCGCGTGAATAAAAACAAGAAATCTGCTGATGCGGAATAACTGAGCACCCGCCTTGCGGGTGTTCATTCACTCTAAATAATGAGAAGACACTATTATGGATTCTATCGCTGAACTTATGGTAGCCCCGATTATTATCTTTATGGTGATTGTGGCACCGATCTGGATTGTGATGCATTACCGCAGCCAGAGAAAAATAAGCCAGGGTCTGACGGAAGAAGAAATTGCTCAGTTGCAGACGTTGGCCCGGCAGGGTGAACAGATGCGGGAACGCATCAAAACCCTGGAGTCGATACTCGATGCGGAAGCACCAAAGTGGAGGGAGCGCTAATGGCTACCGAAACTTCAAGAAAAACGCTTTATCGCGATAAAAAGCACGCTAAAATTGCCGGGGTGTGCGCCGGCATAGCGAACTATTTCAATATTGAAACCTGGTTAGTCCGGATCATCGCGGTCACCGCCGTGATATTTGGTCACGGTTTTGTGGTGGTGATTTATATTGCCGCCTGGATGATTCTTGATGAAAAGCCCGTTGCTGCAAATAACGGTGACCACGACCCCATCGAACTGAAAACCAAGGTATGGCAGGCGGGTGAACCGCCGCGCCGTGCGCTGCGTGAGGTTAGTACTGATTTCGGTGAACTGGAACAGCGGTTACAAAACATCGAACGCTACGTGACATCGAATGCGTACAAAATTGATCGGGAACTGAACCAGCTTTAACCGGCAAGTGGAAAAATAGCGTTACACTTTATTTGCTCGTCATCTATTCAGTCGCTGTTGCGTTGCACTGAGGCAGGATGCACTCTTACTGACCACTGTAAGAGGACATTCTGCCAATGCGCAAAAATAATAACGACAATACGCAATGGCAGCCAGCAACACTGACCATCCATGGCGGCAAACGTCCGGATGAGCATGGCGCGCTGGTTGCACCGCTATACCAAACAGCAACATTTTCATTTACCAATACCGAGCAGGGCTCCGCGCGGTTCGCCGGCGCTGAGCCAGGCTATGTTTATTCCCGTCTGGGTAACCCCACCACCGATGAACTGGAACGCCGGGTAGCTGCATTAGAAGGCTACCCATGCGCCGCCGCCACAGCCACGGGTATGGGCGCTATTTCAGCGGCAATGCTGGCGTTTTTACGGCACGGTGATCATGTCCTTATTTCCGATGCCGTATATGGCTGCAGCTATGCTTTGTTTTCGCATCTGTTTACCCGCTTTGGTATTGATGTTGATTTTGTCGATATGGCAGACCCTGATGCAACGCAGGCAGCAATGCGTCCTGCTACCCGTCTGCTATTCGTGGAGTCGCCGGCAAATCCGCATCTGAAAGTAATAGATATTTCCGTAGTTTCCGCTATCGCTCATCAGGGCGGCGCCCGGGTTATTGTTGACAATACCTTTATGACGCCGTTGTTACAGCAGCCCGTGAAGCAGGGCGCTGATCTGGTTATTCACAGCGCGACTAAGTATCTGAACGGCCATGGCGATGTCGTGGCCGGTATTATCTGCGGTAATGCGGACGATATAGCGCTGATAAAAAGTACTACACTTAAAGATATGGGGGCGACCATGAGCCCTCATGATGCCTGGTTGATTTTACGCGGCCTGAAAACGCTGGATGTACGTATGCAACGGCATTGCCAGAATGCGGCAGAAGTAGCCCAGTACCTGCAACAGCATCCGCAGATCGATGCCGTGCATTTTCCCGGTTTTGCCGATCACCCGGCGCAGCGGCTGATGGGCACGCAGATGCATGGAGCCGGTGCGGTCATTGCATTTGAACTGAAGGGTACGCTGAATGATGCCCGAGCGGTATTAGACCAGTTGCAGCTGATTACTATCGCAGTTAGTCTGGGCGACGCTGAAACTTTGATTCAGCATCCCGCCTCAATGACGCATTCTGCATATCCGCAGGAAGCGCGATTACAGGCCGGGATCACAGATACCCTGATCCGCCTGTCGGTGGGGCTGGAAGCTGTAGAAGATATTATTGCCGACCTGGACCAGGCACTGAGCTATGTGGCGGCTACGGCCGTTACCGGAGAGCAGAAGGGGGAAGAAGTCAGTTATGGGTAAACAAAGTAAGTATGTTTCAAGACAGCCTGATGAAAACGGGATCATTCACTGGAGTGACGAAGAAAACGCGATCTGGCGTGATCTGGTTGAGCGTCAGTTAATTCATATTCCTGGCAAGGCCTGTGATGAGTACATGCACGGACTGGAACTGATTGACCTGCCACGCGACCGGATTCCACAGCTGCATGAACTTAACGAAGTGCTGGAAGCGACCACGGGCTGGCAGGTCGCTCAGGTTCCGGCGCTGATACCGTTCGATAAATTTTTTGAGTTGCTGGCGAATAAGAAATTTCCGGTGGCAACTTTTATTCGCACCCGCGAAGAATTTGACTATCTGCAGGAGCCAGACATTTTCCACGAAGTTTTTGGCCACTGTCCGCTACTCACAAACCCGGCGTTTGCCCATTATACGCACCAGTATGGCAAACTTGGCCTGGCGGCAAGCCCGAAAGAGCGGGTTTATCTTGCCCGGTTGTACTGGTTTACTGTTGAGTTTGGTCTGATGCAGACAGAGCAGGGGCTGCGCATTTACGGCGGTGGTATTTTGTCGTCGCCGGGCGAAACCGAATATGCGATTCACAGTGATAAGCCGGAGCGTAAGCCGCTGGTAGCGCTGGATGCGTTGCGCACGCCTTACCGGATCGATATTATGCAGCCGATTTACTACACTATTCCGAGTGCAGACGAATTATTTAAAATTTCCGATTTGGATATTATGGCATTGGTGCGGGAAGCGATGGAGCTGGGCTTATTTGAGCCTAAATTTCCACCGAAAGACGCAGCCTGATAAATTTTTTATAGGAGTGGTCATGTCTGATTTAGAAAAACAAAAATGTGAAGCCTGTAATGCTGATGCACCGCAGGTAACGGACGAAGAACTGGCAGATTTAATGCGTAAAGTTCCAAACTGGACCCCGGTAGTGCGGGACGGCGTTATGCAGTTGGAACGGGAGTTTAAATTTAAGAATTTTAAACTGGCGCTGGAATTTACCAATAAGGTTGGTGAAATTGCAGAAGACGAATTCCATCATCCGACGCTGGTCACTGAATGGGGTAAAACTACGGTTACCTGGTGGACCCACGCTATTAACGGCTTGCATAAGAATGACTTTATCATGGCCGCACGTACCGACAAGCTATTAGAAGATTAGTCTCGCGCGCCTGGCGCTGAGATGATCGGACCAGCAACAAAGCCTCCGGTGGGATGACCACCGGAGGCTTTTTAGTGTATACTTTAGTTTACATATTCTTTATCGGACCCTACAACGGCTGGCTCTATGCGTTTGGAAATTACTTGTGATGACCGGCTTGGCCTGTGTCAGGATGTATTGCAGATACTGCGTGACCATGAAATTGACTTGCGCGGTATTGAAGTTGATCCCCGCGGTAAAATTTTTCTCAACTTTCCGGAACTCGAATTCGCCGATTTTCAGCACCTGATGCCCGAGATCCGGCGTATTCCGAATGTGAAAGATGTCAAAACCGTGCCCTTTATGCCGTCAGAACGGGAACACTTCGAATTCAGCTTATTGCTGCGCAAACTACCCGACCCGGTGCTGTCAGTTGATGCCCGAGGGATCATTGATATAGCTAACGACGCCGCGCAACAGACCCTCTCTGACGCCCGTCAGCAGATAACCGGCACTTCAATCGGCCAGTGGCTGAGCGGTTTTAACGTAGTGCGCTGGCTTGAGCGGCAACCCAAAGACGATATTCTTGAGCAGGTAAGTATCGGCGGCGCTAAATACTTCGCTGACTTGTTGCCGATCTGGGTAACCGATGAAACCGGCCGTACCAGTTTCGCTGGCGCTGTTGTCACCTGCAAGCCGCAGCCACTGAGTGGTCAATGGCAGCGTGGCCATCATAGTGATGCCTTTAGCCAGATAGTCACTGAGCATCCGCAGATGAAGCGGTTGCTGAAAGAAGCCGCCCGTATGGCTGAACTGAGCGTACCGCTATTGATACAGGGCGAAACGGGCGTCGGTAAAGAGTTGCTGGCCAGAGCCTGTCATCAGGCGGGTAACCGCGCGCCGCAGCCATTTCTGGCGGTCAATTGTGCGGCCTTGCCTGATAACGTTGCGGAAAGCGAACTGTTTGGTCATGGTAAAGGCAGCCTGGGGCCTCATACCGAAGCCAAAAAAGGCATTTTTGAACAGGCCAATGGCGGTACTGTATTGCTGGACGCGGTCAGCGAGATGTCGAATGAATTACAGGCCAAGCTCCTGCGATTTATTCAGGATGGCCGCTTCCGCCGCATTGGTGAAGAGCAGGAAGTAGAAGTTGATGTACGCATTATCTGCTCCGTGCAGGACGACCTACTGGATCGCGTTGCCTCCGGTGAGTTTCGCGAAGACCTCTATTACCGGCTGAATGTACTGACGTTGGTGATACCAGCGCTGCGGGACCGGCGTTCGGACATACCGTTACTGGCAGATTACTTTAGCTTACAGACCTGCCACAAACTCGGCCGGAGTCTGATTACACTGAACCGGAGTTGCCGCGAGCGGTTACAGAATTATCAGTGGCCGGGCAATGTCAGACAGCTCGAAAACGTTTTGTTCCGGTCAATTTCGATGCTTGATGGGGAACGGCTGAGTGCCGATGACCTGCAGTTGCCCGAGTCGCTTGCGGCCCACGAGAGTGTCGCGGTAGAGCTGGGAGATCGGACCCTTGATGAAGCCGTTAAGAAGTTTGAAAGCACCATTTTGAGCCGGTTGTATCCTGCTTATCCCAGTACCCGGCAGCTGGCCAGGAAACTGGGCTTATCCCATACCGCGGTGGCCAATAAACTGCGTGAATATAAAATTGGTAAGCAGCGCCCGAAAAAGCGTCTGTAAACAGATGATGACAGCGGCGGCGCCTGGTAAATCAGCGCAACCCATAGATTTTGGCGGTCCTGGGCAGGTGCCCGGTTCAGTGTACGCATTAGTTTACAAGGCGGCCGCGCGACGCACTGCCGGCTTTTACGGTCAGGCACTGGTCAAATAGCCTAATCTGGCGCTAAATAGGCCAGTAAAATTCGACTTACAGCGGCTGCACGGCAGTCTGCTTATTATAATCACAGGAGTCCGAAATGACTGATATTAACTATAATCCACTACAGACCAACGGCTTTGAGTTTGTTGAATATGCTGCCCCGAACAGCGAGGGTATTGCTGCCCTTAAAGAACTTTTCGATAAGCTTGGCTTTACTGAAGTCGCTAAACACAAGCGCAAGGAAGTCTGGCTGTATAAACAGAACGACATTAATTTTTTAATCAACGCTGAAACCGGCGGTCAGGCTGAAGCCTTTGCTAAAGAACATGGCCCGAGCGTTTGCGGTATGGCGTGGCGCGTTAAAGATGCGCAACAGGCTTTTGATCACGCCGTGAAAAATGGCGCCAAGCCATTTAAACGCGACACCGCAGCAGGCGAGGCTGATTTCCCGGCGGTTTACGGTATTGGTGAGAGCGTACTGTATTTTGTCGATAACTATGCCGGCGAAGACAACATTTATGCCCAGGATTTTGATTTTTATGAAAACTGGGAAGCAAAAATGAAAGAGCACGCGGCCGGTCTGTATGAAGTTGATCACCTGACGCACAATGTATTTCGCGGCAACATGAATACCTGGGCCGGCTTTTACGAGCGCATTGGTAACTTCCGTGAAATTCGTTACTTCGATATCGAAGGCAAACTGACTGGCTTGCTGAGCCGGGCGATGACTGCGCCATGCGGAAAAATCCGGATCCCGATTAATGAATCTCATGATGATAAATCACAGATCGAAGAATACCTGCGTGAATATAAAGGCGAAGGTATTCAGCATATCGCTTTAACCAGTGATGACATCTACAAAACGGTTCGTGACCTGCGTGATATCGGTATGAAGTTTATGAAGACGCCGGATACCTACTACGACAAGATCGATGAGCGGGTTGAAGGCCATGAAGAAGATGTAGCAATGCTTAAAGAGCTGCAGATTCTAATTGACGGTGCGCCGATGAAAGACGGTATTTTGCTGCAGATCTTTACCAATACTGTGATTGGCCCGGTATTCTTCGAAATCATCCAGCGCAAAGGCAATGAAGGCTTCGGTGAAGGGAACTTCAAAGCGCTGTTTGAATCGATTGAAGAAGATCAAATCCGCCGTGGAGTGTTAAGCGATGCGTAAATGGATCAGCTTTCCGAAACAAGTCGGGGTGTCGTCCAAACAGGCGCACGCTGACTTTCCGGAGCAGGCGATTTATGAACGTGAAGTAGGCCGCAGTGGCTTTTTCGGGCCGGCGACGCATTTTCATCATCGGCATGCTCCTACCGGCTGGAGTCACTGGGAAGGCGAATTACGCCCCCATAACTATGACTTCAATAAACTGGACGGGGTGGCCGTGGAGTCGCCCTGGCAAGTCCCCGTGTTGTTGCATAACGCCCACTGCAAATTTCGTATCTGGCACTGTCGCGAGGATATGAAGTTTCTGGCCCGCAATGCCGATGGTGACGAGTTGCTGTTCGTGCATGAAGGGCGGGGTGAATTATTTTGTGACTACGGTCACATCACGCTGGAGAAAGGGGATTACTTCAGTATTCCCCGTTCGACCTCTTGGCGTATCCAGCCACTGGAACCCATGCAACTGGTGATGATTGAAGCCACTAATGGCTCGTACCAGCTGCCTGAGAAAGGGCTGGTGGGTAATCATGCCATCTTTGATCCGGCGGTACTGGATGTTCCGGATATTAATGAGCAGTTCAAAGCGCAATACAGTGAAGATGAATGGCAGGTGCAGGTAAAGCGGCACGATAAGATTGCCACTATTACCTACCCGTACAATCCGCTTGATGCTATTGGCTGGCACGGAGATCTGGCGCCGGTGCGTATTAACTGGCGGGATATCCGGCCGTTGATGAGCCACCGCTACCATCTGCCGCCATCGGCTCACACGACCTTTGTCGCCGATCGCTTTGTGGTTTGTACCTTTGTACCCCGTCCGATTGAATCCGATCCCGGCGCCTTAAAAGTGCCTTTTTATCATAATAATGACGATTATGATGAAGTCCTGTTCTATCATGAAGGAGACTTCTTTAGTCGCGACAACATTGATAAAGGGATGGTGACTTTTCACCCGGCTGGTTTTACCCATGGGCCACATCCGAAAGCATTTCAGGCCGGCCGTGAACATAAGAAGAAGTTCACTGACGAAGTGGCGGTAATGCTGGACACCCGTGATGCGTTGCAGATTGGTGACGCCTGTGCAACGGTGGAAAATCCGGACTATGTTTACAGCTGGAAAGCCCACGACTAACAAATAAAAACGAGAGAGTTTATGAAGTTTGCAAGTTATCGGAATGGAACCCGCGACGGCCAGTTGATGCTGGTCAGCCGTGATTTAACTAAAGCTATTGCCGTACCAGGCCTGGCCGCAACCCTGCAGGAAGTTCTGGATGACTGGGATGGTATTGCGCCGGAACTGGAGAAAGTCTACCAGGCACTGAATAAAGGTGAACTGACTGACGCCGAAAACTTTAACGAAGAGCTGTGCGAATCGCCGTTACCACGTGCTTATCAGTGGGCTGACGGCAGTGCGTATGTGAATCACGTCGAGCTGGTGCGGAAAGCGCGAAATGCTGAAATGCCGCCCAGTTTCTGGACTGATCCGTTAATGTATCAGGGCGGTTCGGATGATTTTCTGGGGCCAAAAGATGACATCGAAATGGCCGATACCAGCTGGGGTATTGATTTTGAAGCTGAGATCGCCATAATCACTGATGACGTGGCTATGGGCACGAACGCCGGGCAGGCTGGTGAATTTATCCGCCTTATTATGCTGGTCAATGATGTGTCGTTGCGTGGCCTGATTCCTAACGAACTGGGTAAAGGGTTCGGCTTCTTCCAGTCTAAACCCTCGTCAGCGTTCTCACCGGTGGCGGTGACCCCTGATGAGTTAGGTGACGTCTGGCGCGACAATAAGCTGCACCTGCCGCTGTTAAGTACGTATAACGGTGAAGCTTTTGGTAAACCCAATGCCGGCGAAGATATGACCTTTGACTTTGCCCGGCTGATTGAACATGCCGCCAAAACCCGTCATCTGAATGCGGGCACCATTATTGGTTCAGGTACGGTATCCAATAAACAGGGTACTGATCATGGTAGTGCAATCAAGGAAGGTGGCGTTGGTTACAGTTGTATTGCCGAAGTCCGGATGATTGAAACCATACGTGATGGCAAGCCAGCGACCGGTTTTATGCAGTTCGGTGATACCATTCGCATTGAGATGAAAGATAACCAGGGGACCAGCATTTTTGGTTCCATTGATCAAAAAGTTGTTCAATACACGCAGCCGGAATAACGGAGCATGGCATGGAACTATATGGATACTGGCGCTCAAGCGCCAGTTATCGCGCTCGTATCGCGCTGAACTATAAACGCTTAGATTACAATTACCTTCCTGTGCATCTGCTGAACGATGGCGGTGAACAGCACAAACAAGCCTATAAACAGCTGAATCCAAATGAACTGGTACCGACCCTGGTAGACGGACGCAATGTTGTACACCAGTCACTGGCGATTATGGAGTATCTGGATGAGAAGTATCCGGGCCCTGCATTATTACCGGGGAAGGCGGCAAACCGTGCAGTCATTCGTGCGATGTCGCTGGATTTAGCCAGCGAACTGCAGCCACTTATCAATTTGCGGGTACAGCAATATCTGACGAAGCAGCTGGGGGTGAGCGATGAAGGGAAGTCCGCCTGGCTTCAGCATTGGTTCAAACTGAGCTTTACCGCATTTGAAACCAGCCTGAATGATAACGCCGGCACTTATTGTGTTGGTGATGAATTCTCGATGGCGGATATTTGTCTGGTTCCGCAAGTCTATAGCGCTGAACGCTTCGGTATCGATCTTAGCGATTACCCATGCTTGCGTGAAGTTTACGGGCGTTTGTCTGATTTGCCATGGGTTGCTGCGGCGCATCCGTCTAAACAACCGGATGCTGAAAATTAAGCTTAACCGCAGATACTTTTAGCTTCATCGCAATATCCTGATGCCCGGCTCGCAGTTTGCCGGGCATTTTGTTTTAATGTCACCAGTAATGCCTTCAGGAATGCCATCAAGAGTTCGATCACTGTTTTTTAAAAGGACGATAATAATGAAAACTAAACTGGCTCTGGCCATAGCGGCAGCACTGTTTACAGTTTCCTGCGCTAGCACAAGCGGTGTCGATGCGCAGCAGTCCGCGCAGGGGGTTAATAAACCCACAGCAGTAGTGCAACTGCAGGGGAATGAGCAGGCGGTAGCTAATACCGGCTTGTCCATCAGTAAAATCATGGCTGATCAGGACTGGGTAGCACGCTCTCCTGAAGACGCGTACTGGATGCACGACAGCAGTGGCGTTCTCTATGCGCAGAAGCGCGAAGGCAGCGAACTGCGCGATTGGTACCATTTGCCGCTTGATGCCGAAGAAGCGCATCAGGTGCCGCTGGATAAGCTGCACAACTATGCCTACCGTGATGCAGTTTACAACGCCGATCGCAGCATGATGGCTTACCTGTTCGAGGGCAATATTTTTGTCCGCGATCTGAACGCAAATGAAACGCGGCAGCTAACGCGGGATGAAGCGCGCCAGTCGCAGTTAGTATTTATGACGGACGGCCGCCTGGCCTATCGCGAACAGAATGACTTTTTCACTGTGGATCCCCGCACCGGTTTAATTCATCAGGTTGCCGCTTTAAAAACGGCTGACGCGCCTAAAGGGGTGACCGAGCCTGAAGACTTTATTGCCCGTGAGCAGGTTGATTTGATCAAGTTTGTTCAGAAAGAGCGCCAGGCTCGCAGCGAACGGCTGGCACGCGAACAGAAACTCGCTAAAGCCAATCCGTCAGTGGCGCCGGAACCCTTTTATCTGGGCAGTAAAAAGCAAATTGTAGCGGCCAATTTATCACCGGCTGGCGACAAAATGATTGTGGCGATATCGGATCCACAAAGCTGGCGTGATGAGTCAGATATTATGCCGAACTATGTGGCCGAAGATGCCCGGGTGAAAGCAGAACAAGCGCGGCGGCGGGTGGCTGATGCCAAGCCAGTCAAGCATAGTCTGTTGGTACTGGATCTCAATACTGGTGAACAAACTACCCTGACTTACAACACCTTGCCGGGCTGGAATGAAGACGTTTTAGCGGCGGTTAAGAAAGAGAACCATGAGGCGCAGGGCAAGACGTACAAGTCAGAGAAAAAGCCACGTCCGATTACGCTGATGCAGGACTGGGGCTGGGATGGCGGCGCCATTCGCTGGACCGATGATGGCCAGCAAGCTGCTGTTATGCTGGAAGCCTGGGATAACAAAGACCGCTGGATTGCGACCCTGGACTTTGCCGGCAAGCAGCTGGTAAATCAGCATCGCTTACATGACGATGCCTGGATTAACTACACCCATAACGAGTTCGGCTTTTTGCCGGGTTCAAATACGCTTTGGTTCCAGTCCGAAGAGGATGGCTATGCGCATCTTTACACCAAGGTGCCAGGTGGTAAGCAACGTCAGTTAACCAGCGGCCAGTTTGTTACTGAAGATCCGCAGGTGAATAAGCGCGGCGACTACATCTATTTCAGTGCGAATAAGACCCACCCCGGTAACTATGAAATTTTCCGGGTTCAGACTGAGACCGGTGAATTACAGCAGCTGTCTGTGCTTGGCGGAATTAACAACTATGAGTTGTCGCCCAACGAAGACCACTTATTGATCCGGCATTCAACAGCACTGAAACCTGAAGAACTCTATGTTCAGGAACTTGGTGAAGTCAGCGCGCAACAGCTAACCGATACAGTTACCGATGAATTCATGGCGGTTGACTGGACTGCCCCGGCGATTGTCGCGGTGCCATCAAGCCATGTCGATCACCCGATCTATTCGCGGGTTTATTATCCTGCCGACTATGATGAAAACCGTTCTGAAGCGTATCCGGCGGTGGTTTTCATTCACGGTGCAGGTTACCTGCAAAACGCTCATAGCGGCTGGTCGGGTTATCAGCGTGAGTTCATGTTCCATACCTTCCTGAATCAGCAAGGTTATGTGGTTATTGACCTGGATTATCGCGGTTCTAAGGGGTACGGCCGTGACTGGCGTACTGCTATTTACCGGCAGATGGGCACACCAGAGGTTGAAGATCTTATTGATGTGGTTAACTGGATGGGCGAAAACGCCAATGTTGATACGGACCGCGTAGGTACATATGGCGGGTCTTATGGTGGCTTCCTGACCTTTATGTCGCTGTTTAAGGAGCCCGGATTATTTAAAGCCGGAGCGGCTCTGCGGCCGGTCAGCGACTGGGCTCATTATAATACCGGTTATACTTCGAATATCCTGAATCTGCCAGATATTGATCCTATTGCTTATCGCCGTAGTTCGCCTATCTATTTTACTGAAGGCCTGCAGGATGCGTTGTTGATTAACGCGCCTATGGTCGACGATAACGTGTTCTTCCAGGATAGTGTCCGGGTGGTACAACGTTTGATTGAACACGAAAAAGAAGACTTTGAAACGGCGATCTACCCGGTAGAGCCGCACGGTTTCCGTCAGCCATCCAGCTGGCTGGATGAATATCGCAGAATCTTCAAGTTGTTTGAAGAAAACCTGAAGTAATACCCATCAGGCATAAAAAAACCGGAATCAGATGATTCCGGTTTTTTTTATGCGTCGACTAAATCAGTCGCACTTAGTCATTTCCGCGCTGACTACTGAACGGGCATGCTGCAGACCAGAGCTGCGCTCTGATTTAGCAGGGGCAGGCCGCTTGCTGTTGTCAGCCGCCGGCAAGGCTTTAAATTCACTGCCGCGTGGTTCTGGTACAGCCTTGGCCATAGGAGCAGAAACGCCGGTAGCAGTTTTCGCCTTAGCCTTCGCTTTAGCCTTGGGCTTCGCCTTTGGCTCTGCTTTGGCCGGCTTGGCCGCTGGTTCCGGCTTCGCTGCAACTTCAGGCTTCGCTTCTGGCTCAGCTTTTACTTCCGGCTGGGCTTCAGCCTTTGGTTCTGGCTGTGCTTCAGTCTTTGGTTCCGCTTCGGCCTTCGGCTCTGCTTCGGCTTTCGGTTCCGCCTTCGGTTCCGCTTTCGGTTCCGTTATGGGCGCTTCAGCCGGCTGAACCGCTTCTACTTCAGCTTCGGGCGCAGCTGGTTCCGCTGTTACCTCAGGCTTAGCAGTCACTTCTTTCTGTTCAGTGGTTTCAGCTGTGTCTGTGCTTTCAGCAGTTGCAGCAGTTTCAGACGCTTGCGTTTCGGCTGTTTCTGCTTCCTGCTCAGCTTTACGGCGCTGTCCCGCGGCACGCTGATGACGCGGTGAACGGCGACTACGGTTACGCGTTGGCTTGGCTTCGGTCACTTCAGTATCGGCCGCCGGAGTTCCGGTACTTTCGGCTGCGGTAGTTTCCGTTGGCGTAGTTTCTGGTGCAGCCGTGTCAGATACAGCGACTTCGTCCTCTTTCTTCACCGGGCTTGAAGACTTCTCAGCAGCGATCATATCGGCAGCAGCCTGCATGCGCGGATCAACTTTACGGCCGGATGACGCTTGTGGTTTGGCGGCTTCAGGTTCGGCAGCTGTGGTTGCTGCCGGCTCTTTTGCCAATTCAGTGCCAATTCGCACGGACTGCTCAAGTTTGCGACGCTGACGACGCTGCTTGGGCTGTGCTGGCTTACGCTCAGCAGCAGCTTCCTGAGCTGGCTCCTGGGCTGCGGCCTGATCCGGTGCCTTATCGGCGGCTTTTTCAGGTGCTTTCTGCTGCTGGTCACCACGCGCAGGGCGCTGACGACCACGGCCACCGCGACGGCTGCCGCGTTGTTCTTTCTGACTATCGTCAGTAGCAGCTTTACTATCAGACGGTGCTGCTGCTTTGCCGGTTGCAGCTGACTCATCATCACGCGGGCGTCCACGGCCACCACGACGGCGGTTAGCGCCACCACGAGTACCTTGCGGACGACGTTGCTGGCTGCCCCGACGTTGCTGTTCACGTTCTTTCTCTTCACGTGCCTTGGTTTCAGCAGCGCTTGGCTTTTCTTCACCGAACACGCTACCCAGCCATTTAAACATGCGACCAACAAGAGAAGGCTCAGCTGCTTTGGGGGTTCCCTTAAAGGCTACTTCGCGAGCTTCAGCTGGTGCTGGTATCGGTGCCGGCGCAGCAGGCGCCTGCAGACCTTTCAGTGCTGGTTCTTCAAAAGCTGGCTTATCACGGTTAAGCACGACTTCAGTGCTGGTATCTTCAGGGCGTTCGATCAGGGTGAAGCTGTGAGCCTCTTCCTGTTCATCTGAACGCAGACGCTTCACATCGAAGTGTGGTGTATCCAGGTGCGGATTGGCAATAACCAGCAAAGAAACGGAATGGCGCTTTTCGATATCGACGATGGCGTTGCGTTTCTCGTTAAGTAAGTAGGTTGCAACCGTTACCGGCACCTGAGCCTGCACCTGCAGAGTATTGTCTTTCAGTGCTTCTTCTTCAATCAGGCGCAGAATAGACAGCGCCAGCGACTCAGAAGAACGAATCGTGCCATGGCCGCTACAGCGCGGACATACATTATTTGATGACTCACCCAGTGACGGGCGTAACCGCTGGCGGGACATTTCCAGCAGGCCAAAGCGTGAAATACGGGCAACCTGAATGCGCGCGCGATCCTGTTTCAGGCTATCGCGCAGACGATTTTCAACTTCACGCTGATGACGAACCGGGGTCATATCGATGAAATCGATAACCACCAGGCCGCCAACATCACGCAGGCGCAACTGGCGAGCGATTTCTTCGGCTGCTTCCAGGTTGGTCTGATAGGCGGTTTCTTCAATATCGCCGCCTTTGGTAGCGCGCGACGAGTTGATGTCGATTGAAGTCAGTGCTTCAGTGGGATCGATAACAATAGAGCCACCTGATGGCAGGCGAACCTCACGTTGAAATGCCGACTCAATCTGGCTTTCGATCTGGTAATGGTTAAACAGGGGAACATCGCCCTGATACATTTTAACCTTGTTTAAAAAGTCAGGACGGATCAGGCTAACGTGCTCGCGAACCTGGTCATAAATCTTTTGGTTATCGATCATGACCTCGCCGATATCGCGGCGCAGGTAGTCACGGATGGCACGGAATACGACGTTACTTTCCTGGTGGATAAGGAACGGAGCAGGGCGCTCTTTGGCGGCTTTTTCAATGGCCTGCCAATGATGGATCAGAACGTTCAGATCCCAATCAAGTTCTTCGGTTGATTTACCCACGCCAGCGGTGCGGACAATCAGACCCATTTCGTCAGGGACATTCAGTTCGCTCAGGGCTTCTTTCAGGTCGGTGCGTTCATCACCTTCAATGCGACGGGAAATACCACCAGCACGCGGGTTATTCGGCATTAATACCAGATAGCTGCCGGCCAGCGAGATAAAGGTCGTTAACGCTGCGCCTTTCTGGCCGCGTTCTTCTTTATCGATCTGAACAATAACTTCCTGGCCTTCTTTGACCACGTCACGAATATTCGGGCGGCCTGAGAAGGTATAGCCAGACGGGAAGTAAGTTTTGGCGATTTCTTTGAGGGGCAGAAAACCGTGCCGGTCGGCACCGTAATCAACAAAGGCGGCTTCTAAACTGGGTTCGATACGAGTGATTTTGCCTTTATAGATATTGGCTTTTTTCTGCTCGTGCCCGGGGCTTTCGATATCAAGGTCGTACAGGCGCTGCCCGTCGACCAGTGCAACACGCAATTCTTCCTGTTGCGTGGCATTAATTAACATTCTTTTCATTTGTTGTGACTCTTAATAATTTAGCCACAACACAGCACGAAAGGCTTATAGCCGTCGCGATTCCGAGTTCTAATTGTGATCTGTCATAGCGCTTTCGCAGCGGGGACTGACACCCCCCGTTAACTGTAACGTGAGGCTTGCAATTGGTTTCCAAGCCGAAACGCGCTTGTGAATACTCTTCGTGCTATGCCGTAGCATTAGCTCTGCTAATTGTGATTTGATTATCTGGCGGTTGGGTTATGCTAAAACCGACGTTGGTTCCGTGCCATCAGGATCTCGACGGTAATAGTCGTATCCTGAGGTGGAGGGTCGTTGTCAGCCCAAGGCGCTCAAATCACGCGAATTTTTTACAATATATCAACGTGTTACCACGTACCGCGCTCTATCAACCGGTGCGGTATTTTTCCGGCAAATAATTATCCCACATAAGCCCCCCTTATTACAAGATCTATGCGGTTGCTTGTGTCCGGATTAAGGCTTAGATACACTATTTTTACAATAATAATTCCAAACGGATAATTCCTAACGGAGAGAACAATGCGTAACGCCCTTATTGCCGCCGCCGTGGTCGCTGCCGGAGCCATTGGCTATTTTGCCTGGACCGCGACTGATAGCCGTATTGATATGCCTGAACTGGCTTATGTACCGGCAGACACAGCTCTGTTGTCCGTACAAATCAAGCCCATTGATATACCGACTTATCTGGCGACTGTGGGCATGATGCCGGCAGAAAGTGTCAGTAAGACGCGCGCTAATCTTGAGCAGGCACGGAGCGAATTAGCGATCGATGAAGCACAGCCGGCAGGCTTCGCATTCAGTCTGTTCGATCAGTTTCTGAGCGCGCTTGAACAACCTGAGCAGTTCAGTGAGCTTACCGGCCTGAGCGCCAAAAGTCGCAGTCTCATCTATATGGTTGGTATAGCTCCGGTGATGCGACTGCAGGTGAGCGATGAAGCGCAGTTCTGGGCCATGTTTGATGCCGCCGAGCAGGACAGCGGGTATAGCCACCAGCAAGATACGCTCGAAGGCCAAAGCTATCGCCGCTATGCGCTGGTCACAGAAAGTAATGATGAAGTACAAATCGATTTGCTGGTGCGCGTCGAAGGGTCGTGGGCCACGCTGACTTTGGATAGTAGTAGCCTGACTGCAGAGGGACTACGTACGCGGCTTGCGCTAAGCGAACCAGCGGATAACCTGCGCGCGACCAATAAGGTGGGTGAACTGATTGATTATTATGATTTGCATACCGATGCCGTCGGTTATCTCAGTTCAGCCGTTATTGCCGCAGCCTTCACTGATCCCGAGAGCAACCGGCTGGGGCGCGATTTGAACAAAATTAGTAAAGGTGAGTTGGTGGCTGATCGTTCAGACTGGCAAACACCGGCTTGTCAGCAGGATATGGCCGGTATTACCGAACGTTGGCCGGGCCTGGTCTTTGATGCAAGCATTGAGCAAAATGCCGCGGGCGGGGCGCGGGTAAGCAGCAATCTGTTGCTACCGACCAGCGACAAAGAGGCAATTGCTAATCTGCAGGGGCTACGTGGATTTATCCCGTCCAGCCTGAACGGCAAGTTTACTGACGCTATTGCGTACCTGGCGTTAGGTTCGGACATCGGGCAGCTGGCCCCTAATATGAGCAAGTTATGGGTTGGGGTTGCCGATGCGGAATACAGCTGCCTGCCGTTAGTACATATGCAGCAGGAAATGAAGCAAAGAAATCCGTTGGCGGCGCTCGCGGTTACCACTATGGGGCACGGTTTGCAGGGCGCGGCATTAATACTTAATGAACTGGACCTGGCCGCGCTGCAGGCTGGTAACGCAACTGCCGGCCTGGACGCAGTGGTTAGCCTCGCCGCCAGCGACATTGAAGCCGTTTATAATGTCATCCAGGCGTCGCTGCCGTCGTTGATGAATACCAAGCTTCCGGAAGTTGGTGAAGCAACGGATATTACGCAGACTGTGGTCATGCTGGGTGGTGTTCCGGGGCAGTACCATTTGCGGCGCGGTGAGAACCAACTGCTGATTCATACGCAAGGGCGGGCGGAAAGCCAGGCCATGACGATCGCTGCTGAACCACTGACGAAAAATGGTATTTTTGCGGTCGGCCTGAATTACGAAAAACTCTTCGCAATGCTGGCCGAGGCAATGGCTGCTTCAGGTGAGGAACTTCCCGATGAACTGGCGGGGATAATGACCTGGGATATGAATCTGGCCTTTACCGTGGATGTTAAGGATCACGGTCTGATAATGACCACCGAAATGCAGGTCAACAACCCGTAAAAGTTGCAGCAAAGGGCGCAGGTTTAATGATAAACTTGCGCCCATGACTGAGACATCATCCCCCCAACAAGTAAGTTTCCATACCGTTGCCGCGGATTACGCTGGCCAGCGCATCGATAACTATTTGCTCGCGCAATTAAAAGGCGTGCCTAAATCTCTGGTATACCGGATTGTGCGCAAGGGTGAAGTGCGGGTAAATAAAAAACGCGTTAAACCTGACTACAAACTCCAGCCCGGTGATCTGGTGCGGATTCCGCCAGTGCGGGTTGCTGAGCCTAACGCACTACCATCGGCCAAATTGGATCGGGTACAGGCTTTGCAGGATCAGATCCTGTACGAAGATGACGTACTTATGGTGCTGAACAAACCATCAGGGCTGGCCGTGCACGGCGGATCTGGTCTGCAGTTTGGCCTGATCGAAAGCTTGCGGGCATTGCGGCCCGATGCTAACCATCTGGAACTGGTCCACCGACTGGATCGCGAAACCAGCGGTTGTATTCTGATTTCCAAACGCCGCTCGGCACTGCGTAGCCTGCACGAACAGCTGCGCGAGAAGACCATGGATAAGCAGTATCTTGCATTAGTACGGGGGCAGTGGCAGCCGCACGTTAAGTTTGTGGCGGCACCGTTACAGAAAAATACGCTGCAATCGGGTGAGCGCATGGTGCGGGTTGATGCAGAAGGGAAGGTTGCTGAAACCCGTTTCAGGATGCTCGAGAGCTATTCGCAGTGTTGCCTGGTTGAAGCATCGCCGATTACCGGGCGGACTCATCAAATCCGGGTTCATGCGCTGCATGCCGGGCATCCGATCGCGCAGGACCCTAAATACGGCGACGAAGAATTCAGCCAGGCCATGGCGCAGTTAGGGCTGCATCGGTTATTTCTGCATGCCCATAAACTGGTATTCGCACATCCGCAGACGGGTGAGAAGCTTACCGTAAACGCGCCGCTGGACAATGAGTTGCGGGCCACCTTAAAACGGCTGGGTAGTAAGAAATTCTCATGAAGTATCCGCTGATCATATTCGATTGGGACGGCACGCTGATGGACTCCGTCGGGCGTATTGTTTCGTCTATGCAGCAAACCGCCAGACAACTCAAGTTACCGGTACCAACTGAACACGCGGTGCGGGACATTATCGGGATCAGCCTGAATCCAGCGATTGAACGACTCTTTGGTCAGCTGGACGTGTCTCAGTACGACCAGTTTATGAGCTGTTACCGACAGTGCTATGTGGTTGATGATCCAACCCCCAGCCCGCTATTTCACAAGGCCCATGATGTGCTTGCTGAACTGCGTCAACGCGGTCACCGGTTAGCGGTTGCCACCGGCAAGGCCCGGCATGGTCTGGAGCGGGTCTGGGATGAATCGCAAAGCCGCCATTACTTTGATTTTTCGCGCTGCGCCGATGAAGCTGAATCCAAACCCAGCCCGAAGATGCTGCAGGATATCCTGACTGAGGCCGGCGTGAATGCTGATCAGGCAGTGATGGTAGGCGACTCGGTGCATGATATGAAGATGGCCGAAAACCTGGGGATGGCCAGAATTGGGGTAAGCTTTGGTGCACACGATCGACAACGGCTTAGTACCCATCAACCGTTGGCCGTTATCGATCGGCTTAGCGACCTGTTACAGCACGTTTAATTAGAAGGACGGTTTATGACAGCACTGGTATTAGCATCAACCTCACCCTTTCGCCGCGAACTATTAAGCAAAGTGATTGCTGATTTTCATTGTGCCGCGCCTCATGTGGATGAAACGCAATTGCCGGGGGAGAGCGCCCGACAACTGGTTGAGCGGCTGGCTATAGCGAAAGCGCAGGCGTTAAAAGCGGATTATCCGGAGCACATTCTGATCGGGTCGGATCAGGTCGCCATTATTGCGGGACAGGACGGCGATATACTGGGGAAGCCCGGGAATAAAACCAATGCAATTGCACAGTTGCAGCGTTGCAATGGCCAGCGGGTAACCTTTCTGACCGGGCTGGCAGTCTATCATTCGGGTCGTGACGAACTGCAGCACCTGGTGGAACCTTTTCATGTGCAGTTTCGCCAGCTGAGCGCGACAGAGATAGAAGGTTATGTCAGCCTCGAGCAGCCCTATAATTGCGCGGGTAGTTTCAAAAGCGAAGGCTTAGGTATCAGCTTGTTTGAGCGGCTTGAAGGAGATGATCCGAACAGCCTCATCGGCCTGCCGGTAATTCAGCTACTTACTATGCTGCGAAAGTGGGGTGTAAACCCGTTAATTGCCGCACCCGGAGATTAAGCGCAAGCGTACTAAAAATGCGAAAATCACTTGTTTTCAGGGTGGGAATCCATTAACATTCGCGCCCTATGCAAAAGGTTCGAGTGCCGGTTACGGCAGATCCGGTTAAAAGTGCCGGTAAACAGTTGAGTTATCTCGGATTAGTTCCGGGAGCAGCCCTTGTCCGTTTACAAGACTTACTCGTTGAACCTTGTCCGGATGTTGATGTGAGCGTACATTTCGATGTAGACCCACAGGATATCAAACACCTGAAAGGGCAGGCTTCAGTTGAAGTAGTTGTTGCTTGTGAGCGTTGTGGCGATGCAATGCGTTTACTCTTGCTTACTGACTTCGCTTATGCGCCAGTCACCAAGCGGCAAAAGGCCACCGATATGCCAGAGCAGTACGAGCCGGTTGAGTTAGATGAGCTTGGTGAAGTAAATCTGCACCAGTTGATTGAAGACGAACTGATATTAGCGATGCCAGTTGTTGCAAAACACGATGAGCGCGAATGTCGAATAGATAGTAATGCAATGCAGTGGGGCAAAATTGATACTGCCTCAGAAACAAAGGAAAATCCTTTTGCTGTGTTGCAGGAATTAAAGCGCAAATAAACTTAGGAGATAGCGTAAGATGGCTGTACAAAAGAGTAAGAAAAGTCGTTCACGTCGCGATATGCGTCGTTCTCACGATTCACTGAGCGGCCCTACACTGTCGGTTGATTCTACCTCTGGTGAAACGCATCGTCGTCACCACGTAACAGCTGACGGTTTCTACAAAGGCCGTAAAGTCGTTAGCCAGTAAGCCGGAAACTGGAAGTGAGGCTATGGCCGCACTGACACTGGCACTGGATGCAATGGGGGGCGATCACGGCCCCTCAGTTGTTATTGGCGCGCTTAAACAGGCGCTAAATTCTGTTTCTGACACCCACTTTATTGTGGTTGGCGATGAGACTGAACTTACCGAACTGCTCACCAAAGCTAATCTTTTAGATCACCCCCGGATCACCCTGAAGCACGCCAGCCAGACTGTCACTATGACAGACAAGCCCGGCTATTCGCTTCGTGCTAAGCCGGATTCCTCAATGCGCGTGGCGTTGGAACTGGTTGCCGATGGCAGCGCCGATGCCTGTGTTAGTGCCGGCAATACCGGCGCCTTGATGACCAAGGCGTACTTCACCCTGAAAACCTTGCCCGGCGTACTGCGCCCGGCGTTGATGTCAGCCATTCCACAGGCGCGGGGCGGCTCGGCGTTTATCCTTGATCTTGGTGCTAATCCGGTGTGCGACTCAGATACCTTGTTCCAGTTTGGTATTATGGGCTCGGTGGCGGCGCAGCAGGTTCTGAACATTGACCGGCCGCGGGTAGCGCTGCTTAATATGGGATCCGAGGAAATTAAGGGTAATGATGTGGTGAAGACCGCTGCCCAGCTGTTACAGCAATCTCCTCAGGTTAATTATATAGGCTTTATCGAAGGCGATGATCTCTTTGCCGGTAAGGCTGATGTGATTGTCTGCGATGGTTTTGTCGGCAATATCGCGCTGAAAAGTTGTGAAGGGCTGGCTGAACTTCTGTTAGACAATATCCGCACCAATATTCACGCCCACTGGCTGACTCGCTGGTTTGTAAAACTATTTTACCGTCGTCTGCAGAAGAGTTGGGACTGGCTGAAGCCCGACCACTACAACGGCGCGAGTCTGATAGGATTACGGGGAGTCGTTATCAAAAGCCATGGCGATGCCAACGAACGCGCTTTTCTGAGCGCCATTGAGCAAGCCCTGGAAGAGACTCAACAGCACCTCCCGTCGCGTATCCGCGATCGGGTGGAAGACGTTCTTCTGGAGCAGGAATAAAATACTATTATGCAAGCAATGATTGCAGGCACTGGCCACTATCTACCGGCTCAGCGTCTGACCAATGCCATGCTCGAACAACGTGTTGATACAACCCATGACTGGATCGTAGAACGAACCGGTATCCTTGAACGGCGGATTGCCACTGCTGCTGAAAACGCCGCGACTATGGGCGCCGCTGCTGCCCGGCAGGCCTTACTGGCCGCCAATGTACAAGCCAATGACCTGGACCTGATCGTGGTGGCCACCACCTCTGGTGATCGGGCGTTCCCCAGCGTTGCCTGTGAGATTCAGGCCAGTCTTACCGATACCGATGTACCCGCCTTTGACGTTGCCGCAGCCTGTTCAGGCTTTATTTTTGCGTTAAGCGTAGCCGATCAGTATATCCGCAGTGGCACCTATCGTAACGTGCTGGTGGTGGGTACCGACGTGCTTTCGCGCTTATGTGCCCCCGATGATCGTAATACCCTGGTGTTATTTGGTGATGGCGCCGGCGCTGTGGTGCTGCAGGCTACTGATAAACCGGGTATTATCTCTACGCATTTGCATAGTGCCGGAGAGTTTGCCAACTTGTTAGGGGTAAATCATTTATCCCGTAACCAGCCTGAACAGCTCAGTGAAGCCTGGATGTATATGAAGGGTAACGAAGTATTCAAGGTGGCGGTGAGCAAACTGAGCTCACTGGTGGTGGAAACCTTGGCGGCGAACAAGATGACGCCTGAGGATCTCGACTGGCTGGTGCCACATCAGGCTAATTTACGGATTATTAAAGCCACGGCGAAAAAATTAAAAATGTCGATGGATCAGGTTGTTACAACATTAAGTTATACCGGCAACACGTCCGCGGCATCGGTACCTATCGCACTGGATGTTGCGGTGCGGGACGGCCGTATCAGCCGTGGCCAGAAATTATTGCTGGAGGCCTTTGGTGGTGGTTTTGCCTGGGGCTCGGCGTTGATTGAATATTAAGAAGGACAGATTCATGCGTGCATATGTTTTTCCCGGACAAGGCTCTCAAGCTGTTGGCATGTTAGCTGACGTTGCTGAGGCTTATCCGATTGTTGAAAAGACTTTTGCCGAGGCCAGTGACGTGCTGGGCTATGACCTCTGGCAGCTGGTACAGGATGGGCCCGCGGAGGATCTGAATGAAACGCAGCGGACTCAGCCCGCGTTGTTAGCCGCCAGTGTCGCGCTGTACCGGGTTGCTCAGCAGGCCGGACACGGCGAACCTGACTATTTGGCTGGCCACAGTCTGGGTGAGTATTCGGCCCTGGTCTGTGCTGGTGCGCTTAGTTTCACTGATGCCATAACGCTGGTGGCCAAACGCGGCAAGTTTATGCAGACTGCGGTCCCTGCGGGTGTTGGCGCGATGGCTGCGGTTATTGGCCTGGACGATGATGTAGTGATTAAGGTCTGTGCTGAACAGGCGGATGATGACGTTGTCGAGGCGGTGAATTTTAATTCGCCCGGACAAGTGGTCATCGCCGGCCACGTTAAGGCCGTTGAGCGGGCAGGTGATGCCTTAAAAGAGGCCGGTGCCAAACGCGTGCTGCCGTTACCCGTCAGCGTTCCATCGCATTGTGCACTGATGCATCCGGCGGCGGAACAGCTTAAGCTGGAACTGGCCAAAGTGGCGATTCAGAGCCCCCGCATGCCGGTTATTAATAATGTCGATGTGGCGGCGCCAACGGATCCTGAACAGATTCGCGACGCACTCATCCGGCAGCTTTATTCGCCAGTACGCTGGACCGAAACCGTAAAAAAACTGGTTGCCGATGGCGTAACTCACATCTATGAAGTAGGGCCTGGTAAAGTGCTGACCGGTCTTAATAAGCGCATCGATAAAACGATTGAAGGCGAGGCGCTGAATACTACTGAATCATTAACAGCGAAGGATTCTCTATGACGACTTCTATGCAAGGACAAGTTGCTCTGGTTACCGGTGCCAGCCGCGGCATCGGTAAAGCTATCGCGCTGCAGTTGGCAGAGCAGGGCGTAACGGTGATTGGAACGGCCACCACTGAAAAAGGTGCGGACGCGATTTCCGGCTATTTGTCGGGTAAAGGCGAAGGGATTGCCCTGAACGTAACTCAGGAAGACAGCATAAACGCCGCGCTGAAACACATTGATGAAACTTATGGTCAGCTCGATATTCTGGTCAATAATGCCGGTGTTACCAAAGACAACCTGCTGATGCGAATGAAAGATGAAGAGTGGGATACAGTCATGGACACCAACCTCAAATCTGTTTACCGTTTAAGCAAGGGCGTGATGCGCGGCATGATGAAGCGCCGTAGCGGCCGCATCATCAATATTTCGTCGGTCGTCGGCACTACCGGTAACCCGGGGCAGGCCAACTATTGCGCGGCTAAGGCCGGATTGGTCGGGTTTACCAAAGCCCTGGCCAAAGAAATAGCAGCGCGTGGTATTACCGTAAACTGCGTGTCGCCGGGCTTTATTGATACGGATATGACGAAATCGCTGACAGAAGACCAGAAGCAGGCTATCTTTGCTAATATTCCTGCGTCGCGTCTGGGGCAGCCGGAAGAAATAGCAGCAGCAGTGGTATTCCTGGCGTCGCCCGGGGCTGCTTATATTACTGGTGAAACAATCCATGTAAATGGTGGGATGGCGATGGTGTAAGGAAAAAGCAATGCCGCAATAAGGGGTATGACCTCTGGGGTTAATACCAATTTTTGCTTTATTAATGGCGTTGCATTCACTACACTAAGCGCAAATCTGAACTCGTGACCTAAATTAAGGGACCTATATACAATGAGTACTATCGAAGAACGCGTAAAGAAAATCATTATTGAACAACTGGGTGTTAAAGAAGAAGAAGTGAAGCCAGAAGCTTCTTTTGAAAACGACCTGGGTGCAGACTCACTGGATACGGTTGAGTTGGTAATGGCGCTGGAAGAAGAGTTTGAAACTGAAATTCCAGATGAAGAAGCCGAAAAAATTAAAACCGTGCAATCTGCTATCGATTACGTGACGAATCACGCAAACGACTAAGCAGTAGCTATACGGTGAGGAGGCGGAATGAAAATTCCGCCTTTTTTCTATGTGGGTTAACGGTAAACCAGTTAAATCATCCCAGTTAGACCGCGGCCTGCAATTCGGCGATGGGCATTTTACCACGCTGACTATTGAACAGGGTCGGATAAGATGGTGGTCATCACACTGGCACCGTTTACAAGATGCCGCCCGGCAGCTTAACAGCCAACTCCCCGATGAATCTGCCGTACGTGAATTACTCCTTGATATTGCCAGTTCACAACCTGATGCTGTTGTTAAAATCATTATTACCAGAGGCTATGGTAGTCGCGGCTATCGCGTAACAGGTGAACCCGGCTGTAACTGGTATGTGACCACAGCGGTACTGTCAGCGCGCGACACTACAGCACTGAGCACGGATTTCGCTGAATTCCGGCTGGCCTGCCAACCACACTTTGCCGGTCTGAAGACACTTAACCGGCTCGAACAGGTCATGTTAAGTCAGGAACGCACCCGACGAGGCCTGGACGAACTGATTGTGCTTGATAACCGTAATACCGTGGTCGAAGCTATTAGCAGCAATATTTTCTGGCGGGTTGGAAGCCAGTGGTATACGCCCTGGCTTAATCAGGCTGGCGTGGCTGGTATCGTCCGCCAACGGTTACTGGCTGATAATGTGCTGGGGCAGGTGCAAGTTTGTGCCAGCGGCCCGGGCGATATAAGTTCTGCGGAGCAGGTCTTTCTATGTAACTGTGTTCTGGGGTTGCGCCCTGTAGCCACCATAGGTCATCATAGAATGACAGAGTCATTTTTGCCTGAGGCGGTTCAGCAGTGGTGGTTAGCATCAAAGGATTCCTGATTAGTCTGATCATTTTAGCCCTCATCGGCGCCGCCGTGGTGGTGGCCGGATCGCAGTGGTTACTGCAGCAACCTCTTAAAGGCCTGCAACAGCCGCTATTGCTGGAAGTTGAACGTGGTACGCACACCCGCAGTATTCTGACGAAACTCAACGAGCAAAATCTCATCGCTGATATCTCCCTGGCGTATTTTGCCAGCCGTTTGTGGCGGCAGGGCGAGCGTATTCAGGCGGGCGTCTATCAGCTCCAGCCGGGTATCAGCTTGCAACAATTGTGGAGCAAACTGAAGCGTGGTGAGCAATATCAGTTTCAGGTGACGCTCGTTGAAGGACAAACCTTTGCGCAATGGCTGCACCGGTTGCAGCAGCAACCCTATTTGCAGGTGACAACCCGTGGCCTGAGCGAAGCTGAGTTGCTGGCGGCGGTGACCGGCACGGACACCTTCAGGTCAATGGAAGGGCTGCTGGCACCAGATACTTATAGTTATCAGGCTTACACCGACGATATCCTGTTATTGCGGCAGGCCTATCAGGAACAGCAGCGGCTGCTGGACAAGTACTGGCGTGAACGGGATCCTGAGCTGCCCTATACAAGCCCATATGAAATGCTTATTATGGCCTCCATTATAGAGAAAGAAACAGGTCACACCGGTGAACGGCCGCTGGTCAGTTCAGTCTTTGTCAATCGCCTGAAACTGGGGATGCGGCTGCAGTCTGACCCGACCACGATTTATGGTATCCCTGATTTTGACGGGAATCTGACACGTGCCCACCTGCGCGAGCAGACCGCCTATAACACTTATCGGATTAGTGGCTTACCGCCGACCCCAATAGCCATGCCAGGGGCAGCCAGTATCCGGGCAACAGCGCACCCGGCTACCAGTGACTACTTGTATTTTGTTGCTGACGGCTCAGGCGGTCATGTATTCTCAAAAACGCTTGAAGAACATAATAGAGCGGTAAACCGCTATCAACGGAAACAAACCAATCCATGAACGGAAAATTCATCGTTGTCGAAGGCCTCGAGGGTGCAGGTAAAAGCTCTGCGATTGCCTCTATAACCGGTCATCTGCAGGCAAAAGGTATTTCCGTGGTGAACGTACGCGAGCCCGGTGGTACGCCCCTCGCTGAGAATTTGCGTGAGCTGGTCAAACGGGACTGGGATGAACGCCTTACCGCAGAAACTGAATTGTTGCTGATGTATGCCAGTCGCTCACAGTTGGTCGAGAATGTTATCCGACCGGCGTTGGCGCAAGGCGCCTGGGTACTGGCGGATCGCCATGATCTGTCATCGCGCGCCTATCAGGGCGGCGGCCGGCAGCTCGGTGACGAAAAGCTCCAGCAACTAAAACAACTGGTATTAGGTGATTTTAATCCTGATCTGACGCTGATTCTGGATGTAAGCCCTGAAATCGGCTTAGAACGGGCACGTCAACGTGGGCAGCTGGACCGGATTGAACAGGAAAACCTGGAGTTTTTTGAGCGTACCCGCCGTCGTTATCTCGAGATAGCTGCAAGCGAGCCCCGTATCGAAGTTATCAATGCTGAGGCAAGCCTGAAAAGGGTTCACCAGGATCTGCTACAGTGTGTGGAAAACCAGTTATTTACATGAATCTATTTGGCAAAAATACAGGCGCATTATGCATCTTCCGTGGTTAAGACCGGTCTGGCGTAATCTGTTGGCTGATATGCAGGCGGGCCGGCTCAGTCATGCCCACTGTATCTGCTGGCAGCCAGAACTCGGTAGCGACCGGTTGCTGCGCCAGGCGACGCGGTTACTGCTGTGTCTGCAGCCGACCACCAAAGCCTGTGGCAGCTGTAAAAGTTGCCTGCTGGCGGAGGCTGGTAACCATCCGGATTTTTATAGTCTCGATAGCGTCGATGATAAGGTCATCGGCGTTGATACGGTTCGTGATCTGATTACCAGCCTGCAGAATACCGCCAACCAGCACGGCGCCAAGGTTGCCTGGATCAATCATGCTGACCGGCTCTCAGTTACCGCAGCTAATGCGTTGCTGAAGACGCTTGAAGAGCCGACGGTAAATACCTATTTCATTCTGAGTCCGCGGCGTACCGGTTTATTGTTACCGACCCTGCGTAGCCGGATGCAATTGCATCAGATCACGCCACCATCGGCAGCAGAAGCACAGCAGTGGCTGGCCAGCCAGTTAGGGCGTGTACTCAGCAACGATGAAGTCGCATTAATTCAGCGTTATCCGCATGCTCCGGTATCGGTTTATAACTGGATAAGCGAACAGAAATTTCCGCGCGACTGCATTGCCGAGCTGACTGCAGCTTGGTTCACTAATGCGCCGTGGCCACAACCCGGCAAAGCCGACTGGGCGGAATGGCTTAGCGCCAGTGAACTGATACTGCAGGATTTAATCAGATTGAAACAGCAGCTACCGCAAGCACGATTACGCAGTACGCTGCTGGGTGAACCGGCACAGCGTTGGCTGGAGCAGCATAATGTGAATAGCGACCAGCTCAACCAGTGGCTACAATCATGTTATGGTATCCGGCGGATGCTGAGTGAGCAAAGTGGTCTGAACGGGCCGCTGCTTCTGGAAGAATTATGGTCAAGGTGGCACTGATATGGCAACAAAACGTCTGAATATCGATACCGAAGAGCAGTTACGCCGGGCTTATATGCCGTTCATCAAGCAGGGTGCCTTATTTGTCGCAACCGACGATCCCTACAAACTGGGCGATGAACTGACACTGGTAGTCCGGCTGCCAGAGGATACCGAAGATACCTTAGTTAAAGGAACGGTAGTCTGGTTATCGCCAGCCACCGCGAGCACATCGGATCTCCGCGGCATTGGGGTCCAGTTCAGAGATGATAAGTCGCATTTGCGTAACCGGATTGAAACCAAGCTCGGTAATTTTGGTGAATCGGCCTCGCCAACCGCGACTATGTAAAGTCCTCAAACACATGAGCAAGCAGGAGTACCTGTGTTTATAGATTCACATTGCCATCTGGATAAACTTGATTTAACGGATTTTGGTGGCGAACTTAGTGCCGTCGTTGAAGCGGCCCGCGCTGCTGGAGTTAAGCGGATGCTATGCATTGGCGTAACCCTGGCAGATTTTCCTGAGATGGAAGCAAAGGTCGCGCCCTTTGCAGATGTTTTTATTTCCTGTGGTGCCCATCCGCTTTATATCGCCAAAACCCCCCTTGATAAACAGCTATTGCACACTTATGCCAGCCAGGACAATGTGATCGCTGTGGGTGAAACCGGGCTGGACTATTTTTACGACGCCGACAGCAAGGCCTTGCAGCAAGATAGTTTCAGCTACCATGTGGAATTAGCCGGTGAACTTGATAAACCGCTGATTATCCATACCCGGGACGCTCAGGAAGACACCCTGAGTATTCTGCAAAATGGTGGTGCTGATCGTTGTGGCGGCGTACTTCATTGTTTTACGGAAACACTTGAGATGGCAAAACGCGCCATTGATGACCTCGATTTTTACATTTCTATTTCTGGAATTGCCAGCTTTCGCAATGCCTCAGCGCTACGGGATGTCGTACGCGCCTTGCCGCTTGAGCGCTTGCTGATAGAAACGGACAGCCCCTGGCTGGCTCCGGTGCCGCATCGCGGTCAGCAAAACCAGCCCGCCTATGTGCGTGACGTTGCGCAATGTATCGCCGATGTTAAAAGGGTGCCGCTGGAGCAGGTAGCTGAGGTGACCACCGCCAATTTTTACAAGGTTTTTAAGCGCGCCAGTTGATCGCTGCGGCGCTGATAAAAAAAATTGCGGAAAAATTAGGCGTTTTATTTTTTTGTTGTCTAAACTAATTGTCCTGGTTCGTTTTTATGAGTTAGCGCACGGCTCAAATCATTGAGCCATTCCCCTGAGCTCGGGACACCCCCCATTCGTCCCGAGCCTTTTTTTACCCATTCGATTTCCTTTGCTATGCTTTAAATTAAGAAGATTTTACTCAGAAATTTCCATCCCTTACGAGGTTGATAGAAGGAGTACCATATGGCGGATAAAAAGAACGGCGGCGCCGGATTACGCGGCCAGGTTGCCGGAAAAACAGCGTTATCCACAGTTGGCAAATCAGGTTCAGGCCTTACGTATCGAGGTTATGATATAAAGGATCTGGCGAAAACCTGTCAGTTCGAAGAGGTGGCTTACCTGATCCTCAAAGGTGAACTACCTAATGAGTCGGAGCTCAGTAGCTATAAAGCCAAACTGAAAGGGCTACGGGGCCTGCCACAACCGCTTAAAGACGTGCTCGAACGGATCCCGGCTAACGCGCATCCGATGGATGTGATGCGCACTGGCACCTCAATGCTGGGCAATCTTGAACAAGAGGGTGATTTCAGTAACCAGGAAGGTGCGGCGGATCGCCTGTTGGCTGTACTGCCTAGTATCATTTGTTACTGGTACCATTTCAGCCATAATGGTAAGCGGATTGAGACGAAAACCGATGATGACTCCGTGGGTGCGCATTTTCTGAAGATGCTGCACGGAGCTGCGCCGAATAACCTCCATGCCGAAGTGATGAACGTTTCACTCATTCTTTACGCCGAGCACGAGTTTAATGCGTCGACTTTTACCGCGCGTGTTTGTGCCTCAACCTTGTCCGATCTGCACAGTTGTGTGACCGGTGCTATTGGTTCGCTGCGGGGGCCATTGCATGGCGGTGCCAATGAAGCTGCCATGGACATGCTGTCACAGTGGTCTTCTGCTGCAGAAGCCGAAGAAGGCATTATGGGGATGCTCAAGCGTAAAGATAAGATTATGGGCTTTGGCCATGCGGTTTACCGCGAAGCCGATCCCCGTAATGAGATCATTAAGGATTACGCTGAAAAGCTTGCCGCGGATGTTGGCGACACCACACTGTTTGCGGTCTCTGAGCGCGTTGATGAGGTCATGAAGCGGGAAAAAGATTTGTTCCCGAATGCCGATTTCTATCACGCTTCGGCTTATCATTTTATGGGTATTCCGACCAAACTGTTTACACCCATTTTTGTGATGTCGAGGCTGACCGGCTGGGCTGCCCATGTATTCGAACAACGCGCGGATAACCGTATTATCCGGCCATCGGCGGACTATGTGGGTAAGGAACCACGGGACGTGCCACCTTTATCGGAGCGTTCTTAAACCCATACTACAGCGTGAAGGAGTACCTTAATGAGCGCAAATTACGATGAAAATGAGCGTCCCGATTATGATCAGGTGATCCAGGATATCGCTGACTATGTGCTGGACTATCAGATTGAAAGCGATGAAGCCTGGGACACGGCCCGTAACTGCCTGATGGATACTCTGGGCTGTGGATTACTGGCGTTACGCTTTCCTGAATGCACCAAGCATCTGGGGCCACTGGTTGAAGGCACGGTCGTTCCGCATGGAGCGCGCGTGCCGGGCACACAGTTCCGTCTCGACCCGGTTAAAGCGGCCTGGGATATCGGTTGTATCGTTCGCTGGCTCGACTTTAATGATACCTGGCTGGCAGCAGAGTGGGGGCATCCGTCGGATAACCTTGGCGGTATTCTGGCGATCACCGATTTCATTTCGCAACGGCGCGTCGCGCAGGGCCAGTCGCCACTGAGCATGCGTAAGGTTCTGGAAGCGATGATTAAAGCCCATGAAATTCAGGGTGTCATCGCGCTGGAGAATAGCTTCAACCGCGTTGGCCTGGATCATGTCGTGCTGGTAAAAGTCGCCTCGACTGCGGTGGTAACCTGGTTGATGGGCGGTAACCGTGAGCAAATCATGGCGGCGGTATCCCAGGCCTGGGTTGATGGTCAGTCGCTACGCACCTATCGCCATGCGCCCAACGCCGGTTCGCGCAAGTCGTGGGCAGCAGGGGACGCAACCTCGCGCGCTGTGCGGCTGGCTGATCTGACCTTACTTGGTGAAATGGGTATACCCAGTGCCCTGACCGCGCCACAATGGGGCTTCTACGATGTGCTCTTTAATAAGACCAACAAGGATCAGAAAATTAAAGCGCCAGAGGACGCTCAGTTTAAATTCCAGCGCGACTATGGCAGCTATGTGATGGAGAATATCCTGTTTAAGATTTCGTTTCCCGCTGAGTTTCATGCCCAGACTGCCTGTGAAGCGGCTGTCACCCTGCACGAGCAGGTTAAAGGCAAGCTTGATGAGATTGAGAAAATTGTCATTACCACACACGAGTCAGCAATTCGGATTATTTCCAAGAAGGGCAAGCTGGCTAATCCGGCCGATCGGGATCACTGTCTGCAATATATGACGGCGGTGCCGCTGGCGTTTGGTAACCTTACTGCTGATCATTATGAAGACCAATTCCATCAGGCCAATCCGATAATCGATGAATTGCGCGAGAAGATGGAGGTTATTGAAAACAAGCAGTACAGCGAGGATTATCACAACCCCGAGAAGCGCTCGATTGCCAATGCGATCCAGATCTTCTTTAAAGATGGCAGCAGTACTGATCAGGTGGAAGTGCAGTATCCGATTGGCCACCGGCGGCGCAGAGAAGAGGGGATTCCGGTACTGGAAAACAAGTTCCGGCAGAACCTTGCCACGCGCTTTCCGGCAGCCCGAAGCCGCTTAATATTTGATCTCTGTAAGGATAAGCATCATTTGCAGTCGATGCCGGTAAATGAATTTATGGATTTACTGGTGATATAAAACCTGGTGATATAAAACAACGGCCCGGGGTATAAAGCCGCCGGGCCACTGTTGTTCGTTCTAACCCCGCCAGATGACCAGCAGTATCAGTACCGGACAGATAAACTTCACATACCAGGGCCATATTTTCCAGAATAACGTCCGCTCCATTAGCGGAGCTCCTTCCTGCAGTGCCTTGAGTAGCAGCTGTTGCCTGAGGATCCAGGTCAACAACAAGCCAAACACCAGCGCCAGCAATGGCTGAATGTAAACGGTAGTCAGGGTGATGACGGCGCCGAACAGGGCCGCGAAATTATAAATAATGACTGCGGATATGGCACTGATAGCAAAACCCACCACCCAGGCCATCCGTGACCGGGACTGTCCCAGTTCTTCCCGCAAGGCGTTGACCGGCGCTTCCAGCATCGAAATGGATGAGGTAATAGCCGCAATCACCATCAGCGTGAAAAAGGCAAAGGCCACCCATAAACCAGCACTACCCATAGAATCAAACATGGCTGGCAGAACGCTGAATACCAGCGTATCGGCCGATAGCAGTACGCCGGCATCGTCATAAATAATAACGCCGAGTTTTTGCGCGGCAAACATCGCCGGTAAAATCAGCAGGCCTGCTAAAAACGCAACTGAGGTATCCAGCATGGCCACCCAGCCGGCAGTCCGCGGAAGGTTTTCATCACGGGATAAATAGGCGCCGTAGGTCATCATGCTACAAACACCAATGGATAATGAAAAGAACGCCTGTCCCATGGCGCTGATAACCAGATCGGGGTTGGTAATCTGGCTAAAATCAGGCTGCAGATACATGCGTAAACCTTCGGTCGCACCCGGCAGCGTTAAAATGTAGATCACCATGGCAATCAGCAGCACAAACAGCACCGGCATCAGGCGCCGTGACCAGCGCTCTATGCCATCGGTAACGCCTGAGCGGATGACATGGACGGTAATCAGCATAAACAGCGCCATCATCACCAGGTTGCGTTCTACGGTAAAGGCGACCAACCATTCGGCCAGTGCGACCAGGCCAGCGATTTCAGCAATGGCTGCCAGCATATAAGCCAGCAGCCAGCCAGAAACGATAGCGTAAAAGCTTAGAATCAATGACAGCGCGATGAGGCCGACGATACCACTGAGGGCGCCGAAGGAGCGCCAGAATGGTTTGTCGCTCAGTGCCCGCAAGGCTTCGACCGAGTTACGCTGGCGCATACGGCCGATGGTCAGTTCAGCCACCAGCATGGGATAGGCTAGCACGGCGATCATAATCAGGTAGACCAGTAAGAAAGCACCGCCGCCGTTGCTTGCCGCCTGGGTCGGAAAACCCCAGATATTGCCAACGCCAACCGCCGAACCAGCAGCGGCGAGAATAAAGCCAAGTCGAGAAGAAAAAGCAGGAGTTTTCGGGGTCATAGTGGGTCTACAGATTATTATTTATAGTTATTGAGACAATTCGCCGCGCAGATTTTTTTCCAGCAGGGTCTGAATTTCCGATTGGGGCAGGTCCTGGGACAGTAAATAATGCAACTTGGTCAGTGCCGCTTCGATAGTCATGTCCTGACCACTGACAACACCAATTTTAGCCAGCGCATTGCCGGTCGCGTAACCGCCCATATTGACTTTACCCTTAAAACACTGCGTGCAATTTAGCACTATTGTGCCTTTATCGATACCCCGTTGCAGGCTATTCAGCAGCTGTGGATCCTGGGGAGCGTTACCCACACCGTAGCTTTGCAGGATCAACGCTTTCACCGGCTGCTGCAGGATATTATCGAAAATGACCGATGATATTCCCGGATACAGCGTGACCACGCCAATAGCTTGTGGCGCAATGGAAGTCAGTTTTAACGGCTCTTCCCGCAGTGGTTGCACCGAACCAGCTTTAAGCCGGATTTGGATGCCGGCTTCGAGTAAGGGCACACAGTTCGGCGATTCAAATGCGTTAAAACCGTTGGCATCGGCTTTGGTAGCCCGGTTGCCACGATAAAGATTGTTATTAAAAAACAGAGATACTTCGTGGATCGGATAGTTGGCCGCGATATAAAGGGCATTGAGCAAATTGGTTTGTCCGTCAGACCGTAATGCGGCCAGCGGAATTTGCGATCCGGTGATAATCACTGGCTTGCCCAGATTTTCAAACATAAAGGACAGGGCAGAGGCGGTATAGGCCATGGTATCCGTACCATGCAGAATGACGAAACCGTCATAGTCCTGATAATGGTCGCGGATATCTTCGGCAATATGTTGCCAGTCTGCGGGCGACATATCTGATGAGTCCATCAGCGGGTCGTATTCTTTAATGGTAAACAGGGGCATTTCGGCGCGGAAAAATTCCGGCATCTCAGCTACGCACTGCGACAAAAAACCGGGCACAGGGACGTAGCCCTGTGCCGATTTCTGCATCCCTATAGTGCCGCCGGTGTAGGCGACATAAATACGTTTCCGTTTACTGTCATTCACTGCAGTTACCATTTAATTTACCGGACAAAGTTCACAGAGCGCATAAACTCCGTGCGGATCATTAAACTTCGAACTGATCTGCAGGTCACTCCAGATCCGCATCAGCTGCTGCTGGATCGGATCCAGCCGGGCCGGCGAGCTGTTTTCGGGTAGCAGTACCATAGCCTGGCCGAACATTTCCTGCAAAAAGCGCTCACGGGCACTGAGCTCGGGTTCGACTTTTATCAGCTTATAATTTTCGGTTCCGGCAAGCCCGGCCGCTGCGATAACAGCGTCTTCCAGATCGCCCAGTGAATCAACCAGACCCAGTTCCTGTGCTCTGGCACCGGTCCAGACGCGTCCCTGCGCAACTTCATGAACGGCTTCATAGCTCATGCCGCGGCTGTCAGCCACAATAGTGACAAAGTCACGGTAAAACTTATCAATGGTTTGCTGAATAAAGCTTTCTGCTGCTTCCGGCAGTTTACGGGTTGGATCAAGAACGGGTATTTCAGTGGTATGGAAGCCGTCATTGTAGACTCCGATCGCCGCCAGTGAATCCTCAATAGTGAAGAATAAGCCGAACACGCCAATCGAACCTGTGATGGTGTCTGGTGAAGCCCATATCTGGTCAGCACTGGCGGCAATCCAGTAACCGCCTGAGGCTGCTACTGTGCTCATTGAGGCAATAACCGGAATGCCGGCTTCCTGCAGTTCCAGTACTTCCTGGCGAATCACCTCAGAGGCAAAGCCGCTACCGCCGGGGCTATCAATACGCAGCACGACGGCTTTAGTTTTATCATTCAGCCGCGCTTTGCGTAGCAAGGCGGCGGTGCTGTCACCACCAATCATACCGGGTTTACGGTAACCATCCAGAATGGTTCCGCGTGCCACCACCAGGGCGATCTGGTCCACGTCATCATCCGCTTCGGGCGTCATCAGTTCGACCGAAGTGAGGTAATTTTTATAGTTTATACGGCGCCAGGACTTCTCATCTTCGTCCAGGCCGGTTAAATCAATCATCTGCTGGCGGAATTCTTCGCGTGATTTGAGTTCATCAACTAAGCCGCTGGCAACGGCAAAGCGGGCAAGATCATGGTTATTTTCTTGCAGCAACTGTTGCAGGTCGTCAAGCGAACCACTCAACGCGCGCGGGTCAATATCACGCAGGTCACGTAAATCAGCAGTGAAATTGGACCAGAGCGCCGAATAGAGCTCAGAGGCTGCTTCACGGGCTTCGTCAGACATATCATTGCGGGTATAAGGTTCGACCGCTGACTTATAAGCGCCGGCTTTGAATACATGGGTTGAAACCTTTAACTTTTCCAGCAGTTCGCTGTAGTACAAGCGGTATGCGCCCATACCTTCAAACATCAGTCCACCAAGCGGGTTCAGATAGATGGAATCGCTGTAGGCCGCCAGGTAATACTGTGACTGTGAGAAGTAGTCGGCATAAGTCACGACGGTTTTACCGGATTCGCGGAAATCAAGGAGTGCCTCACCAACTTGCTCAAGCTTGTTGAGGCCGCCGCCGGCCATATTACTGAGATCCAGGTAGATCCCGCTAATGCGCTCGTCTTCAGCGGCGAATTCAATTGACCGCAGCACATCGCTCAGCAGGGTTTCCGGTTGTTCCGGTTGCGAGCCAAAGGTGTCGCCGACAAACTGATCGACAGGATCAACCCAGGTTTTTTCTTCTACCAGAATGCCGTCAATTTTTACCACAACCACACCCTGATCGGGTACGATAATGGGCTCGTCTTCAGCTACGATAAAGACGACAAGGATTGCCAGTACCAGAAAAAATACCAGGTTAACGATGATTTTCCGGATACTGTTGATTAGTCCGAATAGCTTTTTAAATACTGTCGAAACTCCGCTCATCACAGCTCCATCTCAGCGTAGAAGTTTATATCAGGCAGTGAAGAATACTGAAGAATGAATCAATAAACCAGTATGACAATGTAACAGGGGATGATCCTTGTTAGGCTTGTTATAGGGAAAGCACCACTACCTGACAGGATGAGGTTAGTTTTTATGCAAGCACTTGAATTATTAACAACGCGCTCTTCGATGCCCCGTGTAACCGAGCCGGGCCCGACCGCGGAGCAATTTGCAATCATGCAGGAAGCCGCCAGCCGGGCGCCCGACCATAAAGCGCTGATGCCGTACCGGTTTATTGTGTTTCAAAGCCAGAAGCGGCTGCGCCTTGGCGAGCTGTTTCAGCAGGCGGCAGCAGCGCGGGGACTGGATGAAAAAGCGCAGGCAAAGGCTGCTGAGGTACCACTGCGGGCGCCGATGGTTATTGCCGTTATTATGGACTATCAGCCGCACGAAAAAGTGCCGCGTGATGAACAGTTTGCTTCGGCAGCCTGTGCCACCTTGCTGATGCAACAAGCCGCCTTTGCGCAGGAGCTTGGCGCTATCTGGAGAACCGGCTGGTTTGCTGAGGATGAGGTGGTAAAAGCCGGCCTGAACTGTAAGCCTGAGGATGCGATAGTGGGGTTTTTATATGTGGGCACCCCGGTGGTACCCACACCAATAAAACCAATGAAAGCGATCAGCGCTAAGTTTGAATAGCAGCGCTACCGCGGGTACCGCTAGAACTCTGCGCTCTTTGGTGCCCGCGGGAACGGAATAACGTCACGGATATTGGTCATACCGGTTACATAGGTAACCAGCCGCTCGAAGCCCAGGCCGAAACCTGCGTGTGGCACCGTGCCGTAACGCCGTAAATCGCGATACCAGCTGTAATCGTCCGCATTCAGCCCCATCTCAACAATCCGTGAGTCGAGCCGCTCGAGACGCTCTTCACGGGCGCTACCGCCAATGATTTCGCCGATGCCCGGCGCCAGAATGTCCATGGCCGCAACGGTTTTACCGTCATCATTCTGTCGCATATAAAAGGCTTTGATATCTTTCGGGTAATTTTTCAGTACCACCGGAGCGCCGACATGGACTTCGGCCAGATAGCGTTCATGCTCAGATTGCAGGTCGGTACCCCAGCTGACTGGATAGTTAAACTGCTGATCGCAATTCTGCAGGATCTCAACCGCATCGGTATAATCCATATGAACGAATTTATTCGAAACCACATGGTTAAGGCGATCCAGTACGCCTTTGTCAATGCGCTGCTGAAAGAACGCCATATCGTCAGCGCGCTCTTCAAGTACAGCGTTAATGGCATACTTGAGCATGTCTTCGGCAAGATAAGCGATGTCATTCAGATCAGCGAAAGCGACTTCAGGCTCAACCATCCAGAATTCCGCCAGATGGCGGCTGGTGTTTGAGTTTTCGGCCCGGAAAGTCGGGCCAAAGGTATAGACTTTCGACAGCGCGCAGGCGTAGGTTTCAACGTTCAACTGGCCGGAGACGGTCAGGAAAGCTTCTTTGCCAAAAAAATCTTTGCTGAAATCAACGTCACCCTGTTCGGTGCGGGGCAGGTTCATCATATCCAGCGTCGATACCCGGAACAGCTCACCGGCGCCTTCGGCATCGGAAGCGGTAATGATCGGCGTTGCGACCCACAGGTAACCCCGTTCATGGAAAAAGCGGTGAAGTGCCTGCGACAGGCAGTTGCGCACCCGCATCACTGCACCGGTCACATTGGTGCGCGCCCGAAGATGGGCGAATTCCCGCAAGTATTCCATTGAGTGGGGCTTCGGTGACATCGGGTAGGTGTCAGGGTCGTCCACAAAACCGTAGACATGAACCTTCTCAGCCTGAATTTCAAAACTCTGGCCTTTGCCGGCAGATTCCGCGACGACGCCGGTCACAGCGACACTGGCACCGGTAGTTAGCCGGAGTACTTCGCTCTCGTAATTGTCGAGTTCATTCGGAACCACCACCTGCACCGGATCAAAGCATGAACCGTCATGCACATTAATAAATGAGATACCGGCTTTTGAATCACGGCGGGTACGCACCCAGCCGCGCACGGTAACCTGCTCACCGACCGCAGTCTTTCCTGATAGAACGTCGTCAACTGTAGCGAAGGACATGAACCTGCAAACTCCAATAGGATAATAGGAAAATAAAATAAGGCTGTTATGTTACCTTGCTTTGCTTAAGACTCAAGCGAAAATCATGCTTCTTCAGCTGCTTTCAGCATCGCATCGGTAATTTGGCTCAGTTGCCCGGCAGTAATGATATACGGCGGCATAACGTAGATGAGCCGGCCGAATGGTCGGATCCATACACCGCGTTCAACGAAACGCTGTTGCAGCCTGGCAACATCAACCGGTTGTTTCATTTCAATTACGCCAATGGCGCCGAATACGCGCACGTCCGCAACGGCCGGGAAACGTCTGGCCGGCTCGAGTTCTGCGGTTAACTGGCGCGCAATGGCAGCAACCTGCTGGCGCCAGTCGCCCGCTCTGACGAGATCAATACTGGCGTTCGCTATGGCGCAGGCGAGGGGGTTGGCCATGAACGTGGGGCCATGCATAAAAGTGCCGGCGGCAGGGCCGGCACTAATGGTATCGGCAACCTCTGTAGTCGCCAGTACCGCTGCCATAGTCAGGTAACCGCCGGTCAGCGCTTTGCCAAGGCACATGATATCCGGACTGATATTGGCGTGGTTGCAGGCAAAGAGTTCACCGGTGCGGCCAAAGCCGGTCGCTATTTCATCGGCGATCAGTAACACACTGAACTGATCGCACAGCGCCCGCAGACCGCGCAGGTAGTCGGGATGATAAAAGCGCATGCCGCCAGCGCCCTGAACTATGGGTTCGACAATAACGGCGGCGATTTCCTGATGATGCGACTGCAATAATTCAGCCATGGCGGTCAGTGCCTGCGGATCCCATTCATCCTGCGGACGAACGTCGGGTACCGGTGCAAAGAGTTGCTGGCGCAGCGAGCCCTGAAACAGGGCATGCATACCGTTGACCGGATCACAGACCGACATGGCGGCAAAGGTGTCGCCATGATAGCCACCGCGGATGGTGGCGATACGGTTTTTTGCCGGTTGCTCACGCGCCGCCCAGTACTGGACAGCCATCTTTATGGCAATCTCCACCGATACCGAGCCTGAGTCTGCCAGGAACACCTTTTGCAGTGGTGCCGGCGACAAATCCACCAGCTGCCGGCAGAGATCAATAGCCGGCTTATGGGTTACCCCGCCGAACATCACGTGGCTCATGTGGCCGAGCTGGCGCTGAGCAGCCTGATTGAGTAGCGGGTGATTGTAGCCGTGGATAGCCGCCCACCAGGACGACATGCCGTCGATCAGACGACGGCCATCATCCAGAATGAGTTCACAGCCTTCAGCCGCAGCCACCGGATAAACCGGTAACGGCTCACGAAAAGACGTATAGGGATGCCAGATGTGTTGTTGATCAAAAGCAAGATCGCCGGGCTGCAGCAAATTTGTCATAAATAAGAACCAGGTCGCTGAATTGGTGTGGTTAAAATATAACCAGTCGTTATTATTTAACGGCTTAAAAAGTTGACAGTGTACGTTTTACCCGTAATCTAGTCGAGGATAATTAACGACTAACAATGGATTCCTCATGACTGATACCGCGCTTCGCCACGACTGGACCCTTACCGACATCGAACAGCTCTTTGCCCGCCCGTTTAATGACTTATTGTTTCAGGCCCAGCAAATACATCGCCAGCACTTCGACGCTAATGCGGTGCAGGTCAGTACCTTATTGTCGATAAAAACCGGTGCGTGCCCGGAAGACTGTAAATATTGCCCGCAAAGCGCTCATTACCACACCGGCGTCGACCGTGAGCGACTGATGGCAGTGGAGAAAGTGCTGCAGGAAGCCGAAGCAGCCAAAGCGCAGGGTGCCAGCCGGTTCTGCATGGGCGCGGCCTGGCGTAACCCCAAAGCGCGGGATATGCCGTATGTGATCGAGATGGTAAAAGGCGTGAAGGAGCTTGGTCTGGAGACCTGTATGACGCTGGGCATGCTGTCAGTGGAACAGGCCAAGATGCTGCAGCAGGCGGGCCTGGATTATTACAATCATAACCTGGACACCTCGCCGGAATTCTATGGCGAAATCATCAGTACCCGCACCTATCAGGATCGCCTTACTACGCTGCAGAACGTGCGTGATGCGGGAATGAAAGTCTGTGCCGGCGGTATCGTGGGTATGGGCGAAAGCCGCCGTGACCGGGCCGGGCTGTTACAGCAACTGGCGAACTTACCACAGCACCCGGAAAGCGTTCCGGTCAATATGCTGGTAAAGGTCGCCGGTACACCTTTTGCTGACATCGACGATCTGGACCCGTTTGAATTTGTGCGCACCATCGCGGTGGCGCGGATCCTGATGCCGGAATCTTTTGTGCGGCTGTCAGCCGGGCGAGAAGACATGAATGATGAGATGCAGGCGCTGTGTTACCTGGCCGGAGCGAACTCCATCTTCTATGGCGAGCGGCTGTTGACCACGCCGAATCCGGAAGCCGATAAAGACCGTCAGCTTTTTGATCGCCTGGGGCTGAAGCCGCTGGAAATAGATGGCTACAGTGATGAAGTCCATGAGGCAGTGATCCAGGACGCGGTCAGTGAACAGCAACAGCCTGTTCGCTATTATGAAGTTTCCTGACGAATAACTTATGGCGGTTATCTCGGCGCAGCTTCGACAGGCTAACAGCGATCGCAAAAATCAGCAGCGCTGGCGGGCACTGAACGCCGGCGCGCAAGTGTCGGCACGGGCGATAGCGGATGATTCCGGAAGCTACCTGAACTTTTCCAGTAATGATTACCTGGGGCTCAGCGATCATCCGGCAGTGGTTGATGCGTTTGGTACGGCTCTGGCGAGCTTTGGCGCCGGTAGCCGGGCATCGCCGCTGGTGGTCGGTTATCAGGCGCCCCATGCCTATCTCAGCGCCCAGTTGGCCGAGTGGCTGAATCGCGAGCAGGTGCTGCTGATGAACTCCGGATTTGCGGTAAATCATGGCTGCGTGACCACGCTGGCACCATTTTATAAGCGGCTGATTAGTGATCGGCTTATCCACGCCTCGATGATTGACGGCGTTCGTCATAGTCGTGTGCCACTGCAGCGTTTTGCTCATAATGATATGGCCAGTTTAGGGAAGCGATTGCAGCAACAAGACGGTAATGCACTTATTCTTACCGAAAGTATATTCAGTATGGATGGCGACCGGGCACCAATACAGGCAATACTCAGCCTGCTTAACGACAGCGGTTATGGCGCTGACTGTGATCTGATGGTGGACGACGCGCATGGGTTTGGCGTAACCGGTGTCAACGGGCAGGGGGTTGGTGGCGAATTCTCACAATCTGAGGTTCCTTTGTTGACCCTGACCTTCGGCAAGGCCGTCGGGGTTGCCGGGGCTGCCATTGGCACTACTGCTGAGGTAGCTGATTATCTGGTGAATCATTGCCGCGAACTCATCTATTCCACCGCATTCCCTGCCGCCCAGGCCGCGGCAGTCAGTGCCTCGATCAAGATTCTGCAGGGACCGGACGGCGCCGCCCGCCGCGCCAGACTGAATGAAAATATTGCTTTGCTGGCGCAGCAGGCGAGCACCCTCGGCTTGCCCCTGCAGGCTACTGATACCGCGATTCAGACGGTTCAGCTTGGCACAGATGCGCGCGCATTGACGGTAAGCGCGCGGCTGCGTGAGCGGGGGATATGGTGCTCAGCTATTCGCCCGCCCACTGTCCCTGAAGGTCAGGCACGACTGCGGATTGCGCTCAGCGCCATGCATACTGCTAACGACATCAGCCAGTTACTGCTGGCATTGCAGCAAAGTCTGGAGAGCTGATATGCAGCACTCATTCAGCGACCCGCTATCGCGGGCCTATGATAAAACCCGGGTAGCACGTCAGTTCAGCAAGGCCGCTGTCAGCTATAGCCAGCATGACTATCTGCAGCGACTGTGCGGTGAACAACTACTGCAACGTCTGCCAGAGCACAGCGAGGTACTGGTTGATCTGGGGTGTGGTCCCGCCAGTATGACCAGCGCCTTACAGTCACAGTGCGGTTATTATCTGGGACTGGATATCGCCGCTGGCATGTTGCAACAGGCACAAAGCCAGTGTAACGCGGCCTTTGCCGGCGCCGATATGGATCTATTGCCACTCCAGGCAGATAGTGTAGATACGGTGTTTTCGAATTTGACCCTGCAGTGGAGTAACGATCTTCACGCCACGCTCAGTGGCGTACTGAAGACACTTAAACCTGGCGGATCTATGGTGTTTTCAACAATTCTGGCCGGCTCAATGACGCCGTTAACACGTATTTTTGCTGAAGTGGATAGCCACCCGCACAGCAATACCTTCCTGAGTGCAGATGTAATCCGTAACGTGCTGACAAAGCTGCCTGAAGCCAGCTGGGATCTGACTGAATTGCCGCTGCGGGTAAGTTATAGCAGCCTCAGGGATATGTTGCGTGACCTCAAAGGTATTGGCGCCAATTATACCGCGCGTGATCCGCAGGGATTATTCACCCGCCGGCGCTTTGCCTTGTGGGAGGCGGCAACTGAAAAGTACCGCGAAGCAGACGGAAAGCTTTATCTTTACTGGCATATCGGCCTAATTTCGCTACGCAAAGGAGTTGACTAAAAGGCATGTCAAATTGCTATTTTATCACCGGAACCGATACCGATGCCGGTAAGACGGTGGCCACTGTGGCGCTATTACAGCGGCTGCAGGCAGAGCAAAACTATTGTCTGGCGATGAAACCGGTGGCGGCTGGCGCGACAGATGCGGGCACCGGCCTGCGTAATGCGGATGCAATGCATTTGCTGGGTCATCTGCTACCACGGGCCAGTGATAACTGGCTGCCCGAGTACCATGAGGTAAACCCCATTTGTTATTCCGAACCGGTCGCGCCACATCTGGCCGCAGCGCGGCAACGGCAAGCTCTGACAGTCAGTGAATTACTGAGCCATACCCGAAAGCTGCTCGACCAGCAGCCGGATTGCTTAGTTATTGAGGGCGCGGGCGGCTGGTTGTTACCCCTGAATAACAGTGAAACCCTTGCTGATTATGTACAGCAACTGGGCGCGGCTGTGGTGTTGGTGGTAGGGCTGAAGCTCGGTTGTCTGAATCACGCCTTATTAACCGTAGCTGACATTCAGCGGCGGGGCATCCGGCTGGCAGGCTGGATTGCGAATCAACCGCTGGCGCTGCCGATGACGCTGCAGCAGGAGAATATCAGTTACCTGCACCAGGCAATTCCGGCTCCTTGTCTGGGTATATTGCCCTTTATGGAAGACTGGGAACAGCAACAGCCGGGGAATTATCTCTCCAATAGTGAAAAAATCTTCGGTTCAGACCGCTAGAATCCAGTAGAATATAGGCCACAGGCTATTGAGAATGGGGTTGCCGAACCACATATCAGTGGTGCTGTCTGAACATTTTTTTGAGAGGTATGTGGTTTATGCTAAGGGTTGTTCTGTTTTTAGCAACCAACCTGGCAATTTTGCTGGTGTTGGGTCTGGTTATGAACGTACTGTTACCGGCCTTTGGGATCGACCCGTCCGGTTACGGCGGTCTGCTGCTGTTTGCTGCTGCCTTTGGCTTTGGCGGCGCTTTCATCTCGCTGGCGATTTCGCGCTGGATGGCAAAACGGACCACCGGGGCGCAGGTTATTACGCAACCCCGCAATAGCACTGAAACCTGGCTGTTGCAGACGGTTCAACGGCTGAGCCGCAAAGCCGGGATCCCGATGCCGGAAGTGGCTATATTTGACTCGCCGGCGCCTAATGCCTTCGCCACCGGGGCCAGCAAGAAGAATTCACTGGTGGCAGTGAGTACCGGACTGCTGCGGCATATGAACCAGGATGAAGTCGAAGCCGTACTGGCACATGAAGTTGCACATATCGCCAATGGCGACATGGTGACCCTGACCCTGATTCAGGGCGTGGTAAATACCTTTGTGATCTTCTTCGCCCGGGTCGTTGCTGGGGCGATCGATAATGCCACGCGCAGCAGTTCGCAAAGCGGACAAGGCCTTGGCGGCATGGCTTATTTTGCTATCGTGATGGTTTTAGAGTTGGTATTTGGCATTCTCGCCAGTATCATTGTGTTCTGGTTTTCCCGGCAGCGGGAGTTTCGCGCCGATGCCGGCTCTGCGCAGTTGGTTGGCCGGGATAAAATGATTGCTGCACTGCGGCGTTTACAGCAGGGGCAGGAATCACAACTGGATGGTTCGATGATGGCTTTTGGTATCCAGAGCGAGTCGCGCCGGTTCAGCGAGTTGTTTCTGACTCATCCGCCGTTAGAAAGGCGGATTCATGCTTTGCAGCAACTGTAAGCTAACGCATAAGTACATTAAAAAAGGATAGTTATGACGACCTGGAGTTCGCGGAGTTGGCGCGACAAGCCAATTCAGCAACAACCTGCGTATCAGAGTGCGGCTGACTTGCAACGCATTGAGTATCAGCTGAAACAGTTTCCGCCCTTGGTTTTTGCCGAGGAGATTCGGGCGTTGCGCACGCAACTGGCGCGGGTTAGCCAGGGCAAAGGTTTTCTGCTGCAAGGCGGCGACTGCGCGGAATCATTCGCTGACTTCAATGCGCCAAAGATTCGGGATACCTTTAAGGTTATTCTGCAGATGGCGATTGTGCTGACCTTTGCTGGTTCCTGTCCGGTAACGAAAGTTGCGCGAATGGCCGGGCAATATGCCAAGCCGCGGTCCAGTGACCTGGAAACCCAGGACGGCCAGTCGTTGCCAAGCTACCGCGGCGATATTATTAACGCCGCGGACTTTACTGAAGCAGCCCGGCAGCCTGATCCGCAGCGCATGATTCAGGCCTATCATCATTCAGCGGCCACCCTGAACCTGCTGCGGGCCTTTGCCCAGGGCGGTCTGGCCGATCTTCATAAAGTCCATAAGTGGAACATGAGTTTTGTTGCGGCAAACCCGTTGAAAGAACAGTATCAGCGGGTGGCTGAGCAAATTCAGTCGGCATTGCAGTTTATGGAAGTGCTAGGCATTACCGCAGAAACCAATGCGACCATTCATGAAACCCAGTTGTTTACCTCCCATGAGGCGTTGTTGCTGCCTTATGAAGAGGCTTTAACGCGTACAGATACCTTGACCGGTCTGCCTTATGATTGTTCTGCTCATATGGTCTGGATTGGCGAGCGCACCCGCCAGCTGGATCACGCCCATGTGGAATTTATGCGCGGCATCCATAATCCACTGGGGATTAAAATCGGGCCAAGCACGCAGCCGGATGACGTTATCCAGCTGCTTGATGTGCTGAATCCGCAAAACGAAGCCGGCCGCATCACCCTGATTACCCGTATGGGCGCCAATAAGCTGGCAGATAATCTGCCACAGATCGTGCGGCGGGTAAAAGCGGAAGGGCGGCAGGTGGTCTGGTCCAGTGATCCTATGCACGGCAATACGGTCAAAGCAGAAAATGGTCTTAAAACCCGTGATTTTGATGCGATCCATCAGGAATTACGGCACTTCTTCGCTGTTCATCAGGCTGAAGGGACTTATCCGGGGGGCGTACACCTGGAAATGACTGGTGAAGACGTCACTGAATGTACCGGCGGAGCCTATCAGATCCGTGAACAGGACCTGACCCAGCGGTATCGTACACAGTGTGATCCGCGCCTGAATGCCGATCAGGTTCTGGAGTTAGCATTTTTAGTCGCAGATTCTCTGCGGGAAGCGCGGCAAGGCCGCGGTTAATCGACATTTTTCGAGGTTATAGCAGTATATGTCACAACAACAGGTTGAACAGTTTTTTGAAGATCTCTGGCAGGACTATATCAAGCTCACTCCTTCCGCTGCAAAAGTACATCAGGTACTGGGACAAGGCCAGCCAATCATTAATGATCATGTGGCCTTCAGAACTTTTGATATTGCGCCAGTCCGGTTAGCGGCGCTGGTGGCGCTGTTTGAAAATATGGGGTATGAAGCCAGGGGCGAATACGAGTTTACTGAGAAAAAACTGGTCGCCCGGCATTTTGAGCATCGTGATCCCCGCTTACCGAAGATTTTTATCAGTGAGTTACTGGTCGAATCCTTTTCGGTCGAACTGCAAACCATAGTGAAGCAACTGGTGGCACAGATCGATCCGGAGCAGGTTGCCAGACCGGAATTTTTATACTCAGGAACGCATTGGCAACTGAGCAGCACCGACTATGAAAGGCTGCTGGAAGAGAGCGAGTACGCCGCATGGATGGCTGCATTTGGCTTCCGCGCTAATCATTTTACGGTCAATGTTAATGAGTTGACCGACTATGAGTCGCTGGAACAAGTGAACCAGACCTTAAAGAATGCCGGCTTCCGGTTAAATAGCTCAGGCGGTGAAATCAAAGGATCTCGGGATGTCTTTCTGGAGCAATCATCAACGCTGGCCGATCATATGCCGGTACGCTTCAGTGACATGGAAAAAGTAATTCCCAGTTGTTTCTATGAGTTTGCCCGTCGCTATGAAGTGGCGCCCGACAGACTCTACACGGGTTTTGTCGCCGCCTCGGCTGATAAGATATTTGAAAGTACCAACGCCCGCTAAGGCGTTGGTTTTTGGCTCAGAAGCGGTGCCGCTCGATATTGGTTTCAGCCAGAATTTTGGCAGCGATTTCCTCAACCGAGAAACGAGTGGAATCGAGAAACGGGATCGCTTCCCGGCGATACATCTTTTCGACTTCGTTTAGTTCGTAACGGCATTGCTGCAATGAGGCATAGCTGCTTCCCTCACGGCGCTTGGTGCGGATTTCATGCAGGCGCTGTGGATCCAGTGTCAGACCGAATATCTTGTGCCGATGCGCCTTCAGCACTTTGGGTAATTGCAGATTTTCCAGCTTGTCGTCTTCGGTCAGCGGATAGTTGGCCGCTTTAATACCGTAGTGCAACGCCAGATATAAACTGGTGGGGGTTTTGCCGGTGCGGGATACACCTAATAGGATAATATCCGCCTCATCGTAATCGGATACATTGCTGCCATCGTCGTTTGCCATCGCGTAGTTGACGGCCTCTATGCGGAAGTCGTAGCTTTCGCGGATACCGTTTTCCTGAATACCATGAGTCCGGTGAGTTTTCGGCTGAGCCGGAATCCCCAGTTCTTTGCTCATTGGCGCAACAAAATAATCAAGAAAGTCATAACAGCTGCCGCGGCTGCTGGTGATAATACGCTTCACATCCACACTTACAAAGGTGTGAAAGATGATCGGCCGTTCGCCACTATCGGTATAGGCCTTGTTTATCCGCGCTACCGCTTGTTGTGCTTTGTCGAGACTATCGATAAAAGCCAGGGTTTTGTGTTCAACTTTAAGCGGGAACATCGACAGCATCGCTTTACCGAAAGCCTCAGCAGTTAAGGCGGTGCCGTCAGAAATGTAGAAAATCGTACGCATGAAGATTAATCCTGGAATAGAAATGCATAAGAGATGTTAACTTGTGGTGGCCCAGTGTGTAAAATAAACCGCATCGGGTGACCGCGGACAGGTCGCATCCAGCCTAAACTCACGAGGAATTCAGTGTGCAGAACAATGTGCAAGAGAACGTGCAAGACTACGTACTTTGGTATGATCAGCTTGGGATGAACGATGTCAGTCGGGTCGGTGGCAAAAATGCCTCGCTTGGCGAAATGATTAGCAATTTGGCTGGTGCCGGGGTGGAAGTGCCCAATGGCTTTGCCACGACCGCTGAAGCGTTTAACGAATTCCTCGATCAGAGCGGCGTCAACGACCGCATCTACGCCTTGCTGGATGATCTCGACACCAATGACGTCAAGGCGCTGGCTGAGGCGGGTAAGAAAATTCGCCAGTGGGTTATTGAAACCCCATTCCAGAGTGCTTTAAACGACGCTATTCATGAAGCCTATGAAAAACTGAGCGGCGGAAATGATGAAGTCAGTTTCGCCGTACGTAGTTCAGCGACCGCCGAGGATATGCCCGACGCATCGTTTGCCGGCCAGCAGGAAACCTTTCTCAATGTTCGCGGCATCGATAGCATTATGGAAGCTATCAAGCACGTATTTGCGTCGCTGTTTAACGATCGTGCGATTTCCTATCGGGTCCATCAGGGCTATGATCATCGCGGTGTGGCATTATCCGCGGGTATTCAGCGGATGGTTCGCAGCGACATTGCGTCGTCCGGCGTGATGTTCTCAATTGATACTGAATCCGGTTTTGATCAGGTGGTGTTTATTACCTCATCTTTCGGGCTGGGTGAAATGGTCGTGCAGGGTGCGGTCAACCCGGATGAGTTTTATGTCCACAAGCCAACGTTGAAGGCGCGTAAACCGGCGGTGTTGCGGCGCAATCTGGGTAGTAAGAAAATCCAGATGATCTACGCGGATAGCCAGGAGCACGGCAAGCAAACTGAAATTGTTGATATCCCGGAACAGCAAAGCCGCACCTTCTCATTATCTGATAGTGAAGTGGAAGCCTTAGCCCGGCAGGCGGTGATTATTGAAAAACATTATCAGCGGCCGATGGACATTGAATGGGCGAAAGATGGTATCGACGGCAAGCTGTATATAGTGCAGGCGCGGCCGGAAACCGTGCAGTCAAATAAAGGCGGGCAGGCGCTGGAGCGCTACGCCCTCAAACAAAGTGGCGAGTTGATTGCCAGTGGCCGCGCTATCGGTCAGCGTATCGGCGCCGGCAAGGCCCGGGTGCTGAAAGATATTTCCGAGATGGATCAGGTGCAGCCGGGCGATGTGCTGGTAACGGACATGACGGATCCCGACTGGGAACCCATCATGAAACGAGCGTCGGCCATTGTTACCAATCGCGGCGGACGTACCTGTCATGCCGCGATTATTGCCCGCGAGCTGGGTATCCCGGCGGTGGTCGGCTGTGGCGACGCAACCAGCCGTATTCATGCCGGTGATCAGGTAACAGTGTCTTGTGCCGAAGGCGATACCGGTTTTATTTATCAGGGTGAACTGGAGTTTGACGTGACCAGCTCTGAAGTTGGCGATATGCCAGCACTGCCGCTGAAGATCATGATGAATGTGGGTAACCCTGATCGGGCCTTTGATTTTGCCAGCTTGCCCCATGCCGGGGTAGGCCTGGCCCGGTTAGAATTCATTATTAACCGGATGATCGGAGTGCACCCGAAAGCACTGCTGAACTTTGATAAGCAGAGCCCGGAACTTAAGAAGCAAATCAGTGAATTTATGGCGGGTTACTCAAGCCCGCGCGAATACTATGTCGCTAAACTGGCTGAAGGGATTTCGACGCTGGGCGCTGCCTTCTCGCCGGAGCGGGTTATCGTGCGGATGTCTGATTTTAAATCAAACGAATACGCCAACCTGATTGGGGGCCGTCAGTACGAACCCCATGAAGAAAACCCGATGCTGGGTTTCCGCGGCGCCTCGCGTTATATATCAGAAGATTTTCGCGAGTGCTTTGCGATGGAATGTGAAGCCATTAAGCGGGTCCGTAATGAAATGGGCCTGACCAATATTGAAATCATGATTCCCTTTGTCCGGACCCTGGAAGAAGGCCGTAAAGTTATTGAGTTGCTGGCCGAGCAAGGCCTGCGTCAGGGCGAGAGAGGGCTGCGGGTGATCATGATGTGTGAACTGCCGTCAAACGCGTTACTGGCGGAGCAGTTCCTGGATATCTTTGATGGTTTCTCAATCGGTTCCAACGACTTAACCCAGCTGACACTTGGCCTTGATCGTGACTCAGGCGTTATTGCGCACCTGTTTGATGAGCGCAATGAAGCGGTGAAAGCGATGTTGTCGATGGCGATTCAGGCGGCTAAGAAAAAAGGCAAGTACGTTGGCATCTGCGGGCAGGGACCTTCGGATCACGCTGATTTCGCCGCCTGGCTGGTTGAGCAGGGCATTGATTCGGTTTCATTAAACCCCGATACTGTGGTGGAAACCTGGCTGTATCTGGCCGAACAACACGGGTAAAAAATCTTGTGACAAACACATTGCCGGTTCATGACCAGCATAGCCAGCCAGAGCCTGGTTATCAGAGCTATCTGGCTGCGCTAAAAACAGCTGGTTTTGACGGCGATATTGATGCGAGTTACGCCGGGCGACTGATAGCCGCGACCGATAACAGTATCTATCAGCAGCTACCCCAGGCAGTCCTCTATCCGCGCAGCCGCCAGGCGTTATCGGCGGCGCTTAAGCTGGCCCGGAGTGACGAATTTAAACCGCTTCGCTTCACCCCGCGGGGCGGCGGAACCGGTACCAATGGCCAGGCCCTGGCCGCCGGCGTAGTGATCGACCTCAGCCGTTACTTTAAAGAGATTACGGAAGTATCCGCCGCTGACGGCTGGGTTCGCTGTCAGGCGGGCGTCATTAAAGATCAACTGAACGACGCCATCCGATCCGCGGGTTGGTTCTTTTCTCCCGACTTGTCAACCAGCAACCGGGCGACAATCGGCGGTATGATTAATACCGATGCGTCGGGGCAGGGCTCGTTGGTGTACGGTAAAACCAGCGACCACATACTGGAACTGACAGCGGTATTAATCTGCGGTGAAGTGATTCATACGCGGCCGGTAACCGTTACTGATGCGCTCAAACTGGCTGAAGGCAGTTCCACAGAAGCAGCAATTTATCGTCAGGTGCTGGCTACTGCGATCGGCCAGCGCAGCGCCATTGAAGCCAAATTCCCGCCCCTGAACCGGTTTCTTACCGGTTATGACATCAAACACTGCTATGACCCTGATGCCCAGACTATTGATTTGTCCCGTTTATTAGCGGGTTCTGAAGGTACGTTGGCGTTTATCACTGACGCTCGCCTCAAGCTGACACCAATTCCACGCCACAAGCTGCTGGTTACGGTTAAATACAGTGATTTTCAGTCGGCATTGCGTCACGCACCTGCCTTAGTGCGTGCCCGGGCCACCTCGGTGGAAACAATTGACAGTAATGTACTGAATCTGGCGCGCCAGGATATTATCTGGCACCAGGTTAAAGAGCAGCTGCGCGAAGTGGTCGGCGGCGCGGCGATGGACGGTATTAATATCGTTGAGTTCACCGCAACGGACGCTGACGAAATTGAAGACAAGCTGAATCAGCTGACGTCCAGTTTGGATCAGGATAGCAGCGCCAGTGAACGCACCGGTGTGCTGGGCTATCAGATTTGTCGTGATGCTGCCAGTATTCAGACTATTTACGCCATGCGCAAAAAGGCGGTAGGGCTGTTAGGCGCTACCAAAGGCCAGCGCAAGCCGGTCGCTTTTGTCGAAGATACGGCGGTGCCGCCGGAAAATCTTGCTGATTTTATTATGGAATTTCGCGGGATCCTGGATGCACATGGTTTACATTACGGAATGTTCGGCCACGTTGATGCCGGTGTCCTTCATGTCCGGCCCGCGCTGGATATGACAAATCCCACTGACGAAGCGCTGATTCGGTTAATTAGCGATAAAGTGGTGGCGCTGACCATGAAATACGGCGGGCTGTTGTGGGGCGAGCACGGCAAGGGCTACCGTTCTGAATACAGCCCGGAATTTTTTGGTGCCGCACTGTACGCGGAGCTGCAAAAAATTAAAGCGGTATTTGACCCGCACAACCGGCTCAATCCCGGCAAAATTTGCACGCCCTGGCACTCAGACGAGAAGCTGCTATCTATTGATGAAACCAAGCGTGGTTTTTACGATCGCCAGATCCCTCTGGACGTACGCGAAAGCTATCGCCCGGCAATGGACTGTAATGGTAATGGCTTGTGCTTTAACTATGCTGCCGACTCGGCTATGTGTCCGTCGTACAAAGCGACCGGCGATCGGCGTTATTCGCCAAAAGGCCGGGCCGGGCTAATCCGCGAGTGGCTGCGCCTGAATCAGCATGAGAACTTCGATGCCCGCGCGATTCCTGAGACAGGTAAAAGCGGTCTGTTACGCCGCCGGAAAGGGGCTGCTCCCGGTGATTTCAATCATGAAATAAAACAGTCCATGGACGCCTGCCTGGCCTGCAAAGCCTGCGCCAGCCAGTGCCCGGTTAAAGTGGATGTGCCGGCGTTTCGCTCCCGCTTTCTGGCATGGTATCACCAGCGCTATCGCCGGCCACTGGCTGATTACCTGGTGGGTTCGATCGAGCGCACGGCACCACTGCTGGCCCGGTATCCGCGCACAGCCAACCTGCTGACGCATAATCCGCTAAGTCGCTGGTTGATGGCCCGTGCCATAGGCTATGTTGACGCCCCAAGGTTATCGGTTCCCGATATTGTTACGCGCTGGCAGCAACGCAACTGGCCGCAATACAGCGCTGCACAGCTGGCAAAGCTCAGTGCTGAAGAACGGGCAGGCATGGTTGTTATTGTCCAGGATCCTTTCACCAGCTTTTATGAAGCCGAAGTGGTTGAAGCCTTCGGGCGGGTTGCTGAAAAGCTCGGTTTTACGCCGGTGCTGCTTGATTTTATCGGGAATGGTAAGGCCCAGCATGTAAAAGGCTTTTTGCGCGAATTCCGGCACACTGCAGAGCAGGTGACCGCCCAGTTACAGATACTGGCGGAATTAGAGCTGCCAATGGTTGGGATGGATGCCTCGACGGTGCTGTGCCTGGCGGATGAATATCATTTTTACGTTCCCGCTGCTAAGAACTTCAGCGTGCAACTGGTACAAAGCTGGTTAAGTCAGCAAGCAGAAAGCCTCGCCAGACTAAAGCCCGCGAAACCAGTGGATACTGATTTTATCTTACTCACCCATTGTACCGAACAGACTGCGGTGCCACAGGCGAGTGCAGACTGGCAGAGCCTGTTCAGTGCAGTTGGCTTGCAGGTGCGGCCGCTGGCGACAGGATGTTGTGGTATGGCGGGTACCTACGGCCATGAGCTGCCGAATCAGGCGAATAGCAAAAAGCTGTACCAGTTAAGCTGGGCAGATAAAGTAGCGCAAGCGGGAGCAGAAGGGTTGTTAGTGACTGGATTCTCGTGCCGTTCACAGGTGAAGCGGATGTCGGCAGCTGAGAAGAATAATCTGCAGCGGGCGCGGCACCCGCTGCAGGTATTAGCTGAACAACTGTAAGCTTAAGCCTGTTTTGCTTTCGCTTTGGCGATAACTTCGCGGGCTAATTCGTCCGCAATTTCACCAGTAGGGCGATTCTCTTGTTCAGCCCGGGTAAAGATCGTATCCAGGGTATTATAGATGTCGCGAACCCGTTGATCGGTCTCGGCACGGCTCATACTGGCCGCTTCACTGCAGACATGGATAACGCCGCCGGCATTGATGACGTAATCCGGTGCGTACAGGATACCCATATCACTGACAATTTTGTCATGGGCAACAGTGGCCAGCTGGTTATTGGCACTGCCGGCGATGATTTTGGCTTTCATCTGTTCTAAAGTCGCATCATTAATGGTTGCGCCCAGTGCACATGGAGCATAGACATCGACGTCCAGGCCATAAATCTCTTCCAGGCCGACTACAGTGGCGCCTAATTCTTTTTCGGCACGTTCGCAGGCTTCTTCATTGATATCAGTTACAAACAGCCTGGCGCCTTCGTTCGCACAGTATTTAGCGAAGTCATAACCAACAGCACCCAGACCCTGAATAGCGATTTTCAGGCCCTTAAGCTCGTCGCTGCCGAACTTGTGTTTGGCGGCAATTTTCAGACCAAGGTAAGTGCCCAGCGCGGTATGCGGCGAAGGATCACCGGCTTTACCGGTGGTACCGGCTACATAGCTGGTTTCTTCGGCAACAATTTCAATATCGGTGGTACGGATATTGACGTCTTCGGCAGTAATGTAGCGTCCGCTTAACGAGTTAACGAAGCGGCCATAGGCGCGGAACAGTTCAGGGGTCTTAATTTTCTTGGCATCACCGATGATAACGGCCTTACCACCACCCAGCGGCAGACCCGCTAAAGCGCTTTTATAAGTCATGCCACGGGATAAACGGAGAACGTCGGTTAAGGCTTCAGCAGAGGATGCATAGTTCCACAACCGGGTTCCGCCTAGCGACGGGCCAAGGGTTGTATCATGAATAGCGATGATGGCTTTTAAGCCCGTTTCTTTATCGTGACAAAACACGACTTGCTCGTGTTGGTCGAATTCTTTGTGCTCAAACAGAGACATGTGCAGTGTATCCTCGTTCATACCAAAATTGCGCGCACATTAGCATTTTGCGAGTTTTTGCGCCAGTCAATATGCGAAATAAGCAGTTAACGTAAACGTAAACCGCAGCAAGCTAAGTTTACAGTATCTGGTGCTTTGCGCCCAGTTCCTTTCGTGGTTCTTTCGCGATAGTATAGAGGGCTAATCCTCATATAAAACTGACATAGGGTGTAGCAGTATTATGGCAGAACAACAGCCTCAGATGACCGAAGCCGAAGCCTCTGAGTGGGTTCGGCAGCAGTTTCAGCAAGCCAATAAGTATCTGGCTGAAAAAGGGATCCTTACGGATCGGGTATTAACCAAAGAATCGCGGTATTTAGTACCTCATGTCGCGGTCTGGAAGTTCTCGACTCAGGATAAAGTGGATGTATGGGTTGTTAACGGCGATGTTCCCAGCGATGTGGTGGGTGTGAATGCGGCGAAAACTGCGCGGGAAGCCCTTCGGCATTTCTCGCTGCAATGGCAGATTAAAGCAGACAAGATCCTGACCGATGCCAAGCTGAGTCAGGACCCTGAACAACAGAAATATGCCAAATACCTGATCCAGAGCGCGGAAAACCTGTACCAAACCACGCAAGTTGAAGATCTCTGGGCTGACCAGCAAGCTTAAAGGGCATAACCCGGAGTTAGCCAGCTTCCTGAACGAGATGGAAAACTCCGGTGTTTAGCAGGTCACACAGCAATTGTGTGGCCGCCGGCCGGCTTAGCTGCGACACTTCACAAAGCGGCTGATCCTGCCACAAGGCTGCAAGTTGCCGGGCAAAATCCATCACCTCCGAATCCACCGCATAGATTTCACCATTGGCATACAAAACCGCGTCAGGGCCTACCAGTATTCGTGCTCCCGGAGTGCGGCAGAGCAACATATCCGTACCCGAGTAAGCCAGTAATTCAGCGGCGTCAATCTCATGATCCGGCTGCGGTAACGGCCGCTTACTTTGTGACATGACCTGTAATAAAGCGGTGTCGAGCTGGGTGTCCCCGCGCAGATGGTCAAGCAGAAACTGTTTCAGATGAGTAAGCTGCGGCGCTGATACCTGCCAGGCCGGGCCATAGCTGTCGGCATGGGGATCCTGATACCGGGGGAATTGCTGCTCAGTGGCAAGCAGCATATCTGCTACCTGAGCGGCCAGTTCCGCAGTATTGGGCGCACGAAAGCCAACGGAATAGTTCAGGCTCGGCTCAAGGGCCACGCCGTGATGCGGGCAGCCCGCCGGAATATAAAGAATATCACCGGTTTCCAGTACCGCATCGATGCACGGCGTAAAGCTTTGCTGTAACTGTTTCAAATCAGGATGCGGGCGGTGTTCGGCAGCATCACTAAGCCGGTTGCCTACCTGCCAGTGGCGGCGGCCCAGCCCCTGAATGATAAACACATCGTACTGATCAAGATGCGGTCCGACGCTGCCGCCGGGCACCGCAAAACTAATCATGACGTCGTCGGTGCGCCAGTCGGGCAGAAAGCGAAACGGCTCAAGCAGTTGCTGTACCTCAGGAAACCATTCATTTACTGACTGTACCAGCAGGGTCCAGTCTTCTTCGCCAAAAGCCTCGTAGTCTTCGAATGGGCCATGGGTGACCAGCCACTGTTGCTGGCGTTGTTCGATTACCCGGGAATCAACGCCTTCTTCCAGCGCCAGCCCCGCAAGTAGTTCGGGTGCCAGCGGGTCGGCAAACTCAGGCCAGCCCTGTTTAATTAATAGCGGCTGCTGTTGCCAGTAGTCAGCAAGGAATCCGGCTATATCGAGTTGCAGTGCACTGCTCATGCGTCAAGATCATCAACGAAGCGAATGGCGTCACCGATGTAAGAAGCCGGGGTTAAGCGCTTCAGATCAGCTTTCACGGTTTCCGGCAGTTCCAGGCTATCGATAAAAGCTGCCATGGCCTGCTGATTAATGCGTTTGCCGCGTGTCAGTTCTTTAAGTTTTTCGTATGGCTTTTCAATGCCGTAGCGGCGCATGACGGTCTGCACGGGTTCGGCCAGCAGTTCCCAGTTCTGATCCAACTCGCGCGACAGGTTATCCATGTTGACTTCAAGTTTGCTGATGCCTTTGAGTGTTGCCTGGTAGGCAATCAGGGCGTAAGCAAAGCCAACGCCGATATTGCGCAGCACGGTAGAATCAGTCAGGTCACGCTGCCAGCGGCTGACCGGCAGTTTAGCGGCAAGGTGGGACATAACCGCATTAGCCAGGCCCAGATTGCCTTCGGAGTTTTCAAAATCAATCGGGTTTACTTTATGCGGCATGGTGGATGAGCCCACTTCGCCGGCCACGGTGCGCTGCTTGAAATGATTCAGCGCGATATAGCCCCAGAGGTCACGATCAAAGTCGATCACTATGGTATTGAAGCGTGCCACTGCATCAAATAATTCAGCAATGTAATCGTGGGGTTCGATCTGCGTGGTATAGGCATTCCAGCTTAAGCCCAGCGATGTGACAAAACGCTCTGATAAGGAGTGCCAGTTCACCTCAGGGTAGGCCGCCAGGTGGGCATTATAGTTACCGACCGCGCCGTTTATTTTCCCCAGCAGCGGCACCGCCTGCAACTGCTCTAACTGGCGCTGCAACCGCACATACACGTTAGCCATTTCTTTGCCCATGGTGGTCGGCGTAGCCGGCTGACCGTGGGTACGGGCCATCATAGGCACGGTCTTGTGCTCAACCGCCAGGCTCTTAACTGCGCTTGTGAGCTGCTGCATGACCGGCAACATGACATCCTGCAATGCTTCGCGCAGCATTAACGCATGAGATAAATTATTAATATCTTCAGAGGTACAGGCAAAATGAATAAATTCGCTGACCGCCGCCAGCTCGGCGTGATCTGCTACCGCCTCTTTAAGAAAGTACTCGACCGCTTTCACATCGTGATTAGTGGTGCTCTCAATGGCTTTGACCCGGGCAGCATGGGCTTCACTGAAGTCGCTGATGATCGCTTCCAGTACGGCTTCGGCGTCATCGCTGAAGGCCGGTACTTCTTTGATTTCCGGGGTCGCGGCTAATAACTGTAACCACCTCACTTCCACAATCACCCGGTTACGGATAAGGCCATATTCACTGAATATTGGCCGCAGGCTGGCGGTCTTAGTGCCGTAACGACCATCAACTGGGGATAACGCGGTAAGAGGGGATAGGTTCATCATGATTCAGGCTCCGATTGCTCACGCAGGTCGCGCAATAACTGTTGGGCAGTGCTTACCATACGCTGCCGCGAAAAGATAAATTGGCGACGTTTGCCGCCCAGCTGTCGCCATAAGACAACATTACGTATTCCTGCCAGCAGCAGGGCACGGATTTGATTCTGGATATTGGGTTGTTGCAGGTAGTCCGGCTTACCATTAATTTTGATCGGCTGCCCCAGCGGCGATATCAGTTCGCTGTATATGCCAGCCATACCCGCAGTAATAGTTTCCTGAGTAAAACTGAAATCATATTGCTGGCGGTGTAACTTAGTAATGCGTTGCCCCAGTTGTTCAAGCGCGGCAGGGCGTTTGCTGAGCCGGCGCTCCAGCGCCAGCATACCAATCATATAGCGGGTTATCTCAACGTCTTTCTGTTTACTGGCACCAATTTGATCAAGCAGATGCTCAAGCCCCCAGCGCAATGCCGGCAAATCGTTATAAACGGCGGCAAAGTTTTCGGGATTCTGATTCATGACACTGCTGAATAGTACCCGCGCATGAGCCGCATTACGCAGGCTGCCTTCGCGGGCAAGCTGCTTTACTGCAGCTGCTGATTGGGCGGCTGCTGCCAGTGCCAGTATCCGTTGTTGCAGCTGATTCACAGCAGCACCTCGTGCGAGCTCAGGCGCTGCTCAATAATACCACCGCCCAGACAGACCTCATCGAGGTAGAAGACTGCTGACTGTCCGGGGGTAACAGCAGCCACCGGCTCGTCAAAATCGACCCGGCACTGACCATCCGCCTGCGGGGTCAGCAGACACGGAATATCCTGCTGCCGATAGCGGGTTTTCACCGCGCAACGTACAGGAACCTTCGGGCCAATACGATCAACCCAATGTAACTGGCCGGCCATGAGGCCATCAGAGAAAAGCCGCGGGTGATTACTGCCCTGGGCGACGATAAGCACGTTTCTTTCCAGGTCTTTATCGACTACATACCAGGGATCGTCGCTGGCATCGGCCAAACCACCAATATGCAGGCCTTTGCGCTGGCCCAGAGTGTGATACATCAAGCCTTCATGTTCACCTAACTGCTGACCATCAACGGATTCAATTTTGCCGGGCCGGGCAGGCAGATACTGCTGCAGAAAATCTTTGAATTTACGCTCGCCGATAAAGCAAATACCGGTGGAATCTTTCTTATCGGCGGTAACCAGCCCCTGTTGCTCAGCGATGCGGCGTACTTCTGGTTTCTCCAGTTCACCGACCGGAAACAAGGTTTGCGCGACATGGGTATGAGCCAGGGTATAGAGGAAATAGCTCTGGTCTTTATTGGCATCCAGGCCACGCAGCAACTGAAACTTACCGTCATGCTCACGGCGCCGGACATAGTGGCCGGTGGCAATATAATCAGCGCCTAACGCTTCTGCAGCGAACTCGAGAAAAGCTTTAAACTTAATCTCTTTATTGCACATAATATCGGGGTTTGGGGTGCGTCCCGCCCGGTATTCGTCAAGAAAATACTCAAATACATTGTCCCAGTATTCGGCGGCAAAATTGACGGTATGCAGCTCAATGCCGAGCCGGGCGCAAACGGCTTCCGCATCGGCCAGGTCGGTCGCAGCAGCACAGTATTCCGCGGTATCGTCTTCTTCCCAGTTTTTCATAAACAGGCCTTCAACCTGATAACCCTGCTGTAAAAGCAGGTAGGCTGAAACAGACGAATCAACGCCGCCGGACATCCCGACGATAACTTTTTTATCACTATTGGACATGGGCAAAAAATGAGTCTCTTCTGACAGAAATTTGGATATAGCTAATGGCGGCGGATTTTACCACACCGGAGGCTCTTCGCGCCACTCGCCCGGTTGCAGCGAGCGCAGCAGCCAGGGCCCGACACCAGCCCGGATAAGGCGCAGAGTGGGGTAGCCAACCGCCGCTGTCATGCGCCTGACCTGACGGTTCCGTCCTTCCCTTATTTTCAGACATAACCAGGAATCGGGAACGGTCTGGCGTTCGCGTACCGGCGGGTTACGGGGCCAGAGGTTGGCCGGCTCATCCATCAGGAACGCTTCAGCCGGCGCGGTTAGTCCGTCATTAAGTTCGACACCGCTGCAAAGCGCGGCAAGCGCCGCTTTATCGGGAACACCTTCAACCTGTACCCAGTACATTTTCGGCAATTTATGGCGGGGGTCGGAAATCTTATGCTGAATAACGCCGTCATTGGTTAATACCAGCAGCCCCTCGCTGTCTTTATCGAGGCGGCCGGCGGGGTAAACGTCGTTATAAGGCACCAGCCCTTTCAGCGTCGCTTCGTCTGCTTCACCGGAAAACTGTGACAACACACCATAAGGTTTATTAAGTACAATCAAGCGAGGATTAGCTGGTCGCGGTCGCGACTCGGATACTGCTTTACGCGGGCGGCGGCGAAAAGGTTGGCCGCTAGTGGTTTTTGTCGACATGATAAAGTCCTGACCAACTTGATTATAAGGCTTGGTTTGCCGGCTATTATCGCGCTATTGTGCGTTTATTACCACATAAGTACCACACAAGTACCGCCACTGATTTTGTGATTTCGAAGCTTTGGCGGATAGTGCTAGACTAATAACACGAAATTTTTTAATTACATGGCGGAGAACAGCAAGGATGAGTGATAAGGAAAAAGTCGTTCTGGCAGCAGGAGATTTCAGTAAAGCGCTACGCGGCGAGATTAAACTGCCGGTGGGCGAGGTGCTGCAGCGAAGCTGGGAAATCACTTTGCGGGCGCTGCCGATTATGTTGGCCGGGCTGATCCTGTTAATTCTGGTCAATGCCGTTGCGACAGCGATTCTGGAAAACTGGTTCCCTGTCGACGAAACGGATCCAGAGCCGTTTAATGTGGTGATTAGCTATTTCATATCTATTGTTGTCGTGGCGCCATTCAGCGGTATTCTGATTTATCTCGGGATACTGAATGCGGGTGACATCAAGCCAGGTTTTGCTGACTTTGGCCGCGCGCTGAGCCGGGCTCCGCAAGTTATCCTGACTACTTTATATCCTGCTGTGCTGATGGGCATCGTGGTGGTACTGGCATTATTGCTGGGAGCTATCTCGCCGGCCCTGAGTATGGCCGTGATTGTCGCCGTGGGTATCTATATTCAGTTATCTTTTATTCTGGCCGTGCCCCTGGTACTTGATCGGAATATGGTGCCGCACCGCGCTTGTCTGGCTTCAATACTGATTATTAATAAGCAAATGCTGCCGGTATTTGCGGTCTATATGATTCTGTTGCTGATTGTGATTATCAGTATGCTGCCGTTGTTTCTGGGTCTCATATTTACGTTACCCATGACCTTCAACGTCACCGGCGTGATCTATAATACGCTGATTGGCGTACAACAGGATCGATTAACAGCAGCGGGCAATGATGCCGATGACGACGTCTGACGCTGCCTGAACCAGGAGAACCTATGTTGCGTGTACTCTTTTTCGCGGTGATCGTTGTGGCGGTGGCACTGGCTGTCTGGTTGCCTACGACTATTGACGTCAGAACCGATGCACAGACTCAGGCTGAGGCTTTTGCTCCTGGCCCTATACAAATGCCGGTCGTTACCCAGGTGCCTGACTTCAACGAGTATACGGATATCCGGGAAAAGAAAGAGGCGTTTTTTGGTTTTCTGGCGCCCCTGGTACAGGCTGAAAATGCCCGTATCAGGCAGGAACGACGGAAACTGGCGGCACTTTCAGAGCGCTGGAGTGAAGGCGCGCAATTATCGCCGGATGAAACCGAGTGGCTGGATCAACTGGCCGCGCGTTACCGGGTGAAATTTGATCTGGCTGAAGATTCCGAGATGTTCCGGGTGTTATTCCGCCGGGTCGATGTGGTGCCGGAAACCCTGGTACTGGTGCAGGCGGCCAACGAGTCAGCCTGGGGTACGTCACGCTTTGCGCTGGATGCCCTGAATTTCTTCGGGCAGTGGTGCTTTTCTGAAGGCTGCGGGTTAGTCCCGGAGAGTCGCATCGAAGGCGCGAGTCATGAAGTGCGGCGTTTCAGCTCAGTTAACGCCTCAGTACGAAGCTATCTGCGTAATATCAATACCCATCCCGCTTACTTGCAGTTGCGCTTATTGCGGGAGCAGCGCCGGGCCGCGGCCGCCGAGTTACGGGCAGTGGATTTAACTGCCGGCCTGCTCAGTTATTCTGAACGCGGTGAAGAGTACATAGAAGAGCTGAACTCAATGATTCGGGTTAACCGGCCGATTATCGTGGATGTTATTGAGACTAATCAGGAAACCGATCAGAATACTGGCGAGAATACTAACCAAGATTCGTCACCTGAATAACGCCATCAGCGCTGATTTTTGTTGGCTTACCTGAGCCACTCCCTGAATCACTAAAAGTGCGCTGCTGATAACTGACAAAGTCGGTGGGGATGCTGTGATCAAAGGCAGTATCCCCGTCACTATTGGCGACACCCTCAGCTTTTACCGCTTTAAAGTCAAATAGCTTGTTATCAGCCAGATGCGAAGGAACTACGTTCTGCAAGGCGGTAAGCATGCTTTCAACCCGACCCGGATACTGTTGCTCCCACTGACCTAACATTTCCTTGATCATTTTGCGCTGCAGGTTTTCCTGCGAGCCGCACAGGTTACAGGGAATAATCGGATAGCCGGCATGTTCTGCATAGCTGGCAATATCTTTCTCACGCGCATAGGCCAGCGGCCGGATCACCACATGCTGGCCATCGTCACTGACCAGCTTGGGCGGCATGGATTTGAGTTTGCCACCGTAAAACATGTTGAGCATCAGGGTTTCCAGCATGTCATCACGATGATGTCCCAGTGCGATTTTAGTCGCGCCCAGCTCGGTGGCTACCCGATACAGGATACCGCGGCGTAATCGCGAACACAGCGAGCAGGTGGTTTTACCTTCAGGTACTTTGTCTTTTACGATGCTGTAGGTGTCTTCTTCGATGATCCGAAAGTCGACGCCCTGCGCACTGAGGTACTCAGGTAGTATGTGCTCCGGAAAGCCTGGCTGCTTCTGATCAAGGTTTACGGCCACCAGTTCAAAACGGACCGGCGCCCGTTGCTGCAGTTGCCGCAGGATATCAAGCATGGTGTAGCTATCTTTACCGCCCGACAAACAGACCATGACTTTGTCGCCGTCTTCAATCATGCCGAAGTCCTGGATAGCTTGACCTACATGATGGCGCAGGCGTTTTTGCAGCTTCATAAAAGCAGAATTTTGAACCGTCATAGTGTTATGAGTACCGTCTACAGAAAAAAACGCGGCGATTATACCTTAACCGGCGACTGAAATCCTTCTGGTTTTACTGCCAGCAGATCGCAGTTCAGGCGCTCGATTACGTGCTCCGCAGTATTACCCAGCAGGGCGGCGCTGAAGCCAGTGCGGCCGATAGTGCCTAACACCACCAGCTCGGCATCAAGCTCCTCTGCAAGTTCAGGTACAACCTGCTCCGGCAGGCCTTCATGAACATGCTGGTTGGCTGAGGGGATCGAAAATTTCTCGCCGTGTTCAGCAAGCGCCTGCCGGTGGCTTTCTTTTAATGATTCACGGTAACTGCCAGTATCAAATTCCGGGATCTCAGCGGCGATAGTTACCGGGGCGCCGGGATAGGCATTAACCAGATGTACGTCACTTTGCAGCCAGCCGGCAAACTCCTGTGCCGCTTCGGTGATGCGCTGATTCAGCGACTGATGATGCTCCTGCTCGCCGGTGGTATGGATGGCCGCCAGAATCTTGCCATGTTCAGGCCAGTCATGTTCTTTTACCAGTAATACCAGGCAGGGCGCTTTGCGCAGCAGATGCCAGTCGGTGGGAGTGAAAAACAGATTAGCAATACCTTCGCGTTGGTGCGTCGCTTTGATAATGACATCGTAGTCGCCCTTGATGGCGGTTTCGATAATGGCCTCGAAGGGACGGTTATGCCAGACCACCTCAATCCGGATATCAATATCGCGGGTGTTGTAGTCTTCCAGTAAATCATCAATCCAGACTTTGCGGTCATTGATGAGGCTGTCACGCATGGTGTCGCGCTCTTCCGCGGCCAGCATGGTGGTCATCTCATAGGAGAAATCATAGATAGAAAGTAGCAGAGTAAGCTTAGCCCCGCTAAGCCGTGCCAGATGCAGAGCCCGGTTCAGAGCCTTTTGCTGCTGACTGTCGGCGTCGAGCACAGCCAGAATTTTATTCACGCAACCCATATCCACCTCGTTAACGACTAACCTGTTAGTCAGTCTAGCTAATTCCCGGCCAAAGTGATAACTATTGCGTGCTTCAGGAAAAAAGTGGTAACTGGCGTAGCGCTATTATTGCCACCCAGATGGCATAGATAATCAGGACGCAGCCCATCAGCTGGCGAAATCCCTGGGATTGCAGGAAGCTTTGCAGCGCTCGGCTGAACCAGCCAAAGGCGAACATGGCAGGCAGGGTGCCCAGCCCAAATAACGCCATGTACAGTGCGCCGTTACCAGCTGAACCGCTAACAGCTGCCCAGCTCAGCGCGCTGTAAACCAGTCCGCAGGGCAGCCAGCCCCAGAGCATGCCGGCGACTGCGGTAGCGGGGAGACTGCGGGTTGCCCGAAATTTGACCGCAAGGGGCTGTATGGCACGCCACAACGGCCGGCCGAGCCGCTCGATACGCTGCAGGCCAAGCCACCAACCACCAAAATATAAGCCCAGGCAGAACAGCAGCAACGCTGCCAGCAGGCGCAGGTAAACAAAGCCATCAGGGGTTACCTGGCTAATGCTGGCAGCAGCGGCGCCGATCAGCGCGCCGGCGATGGTGTAGGAGCTGATGCGCCCGAGATTATAAATGAGCAGCCGCGTTACCGAAGCTTGTTGGCCTAAGGCGCCGGCCAGCCCACCACACATCATCAGGCAATGGCCGGAGCCGGCCAATCCCATGAGCAAGGCGGCCAGCGCATCAATCGGCATCAGCATCCCGCTTGTCATCTGCTGGTTTTTTGTCAGAAGCTGCTTTGGGATCATCGTCGTCGAGCAGTACATTCATGCCCTGGCGTTCGAGATCCTCAAACTGATCACTGCGGACCGCCCAGAAGAACACCCCGACAGCAATGATGACGAATAACACAGCGATAGGAATCAGAATATAAAGACTATCCATCAGCGGTATAACCTCAGCGAGTTGGCCAGCACAATAAGTGAACTGAGTGACATCCCGATGGCCGCAATGTAGGGGGTCACAAAACCGGCCATCGCAATAGGAAGAATACCGATATTGTAGACCAATGCCCAGATGATGTTCTGCCGCAGAATCCCGCGACTACGCAGCGCCACCTGCCGGAACTCAAGCACAGCGCCAAAATTGTTGCGCATCAGCATAACATCCGCAGTAACCCGGGCTAAATCGGCAGCATGACCAAAGGTCACCGAAATATCGGCCTGGGCCAGCACCGGGCCGTCATTAATGCCATCACCGATCATCATCACCGGATGCTGCTGTTGTGCCGCGCTCACCACACTGAGTTTGGTATCCGGAAGGCTATCCGCATAAACTTTGGTAATGCCCAGTTGTTCGGCCACCGGTTGCGCCAGTTCCGCGCGATCACCGGTTAGCATAATGACTTCAATACCGGCCTGCTGCAGCTGTTCAATGCTGGCTTTGGCGTCAATGCGAATTTGATCGCCGACATGGTATTCGGCCAGCGGTTCTTGTTCAGTGGCTACAAAAATTTGGCTGGCGGCCACTGCGGGCGTGAATTCAGGGTGCCATTGGCGGATAAAGGACAAACTGCCTACGCGGACATGAAGTGATTCGTCTGAATGCGACCAGATCCCACTCAAGCCCTGGCCCGGGTGATTCACCACGGCACTAACGCTGGCAGGGGTGGCCGTCAGTTGTCGCAACGGCTGGGCCAATGGGTGTTCCGAGTGATGCTCAAGCGCCTGCACCAGGGCCCGGATTGCGTCCTGCTTGTAGCGGCCACTGATAATATGTTCATGCTGTAGTGAGAATTCGCCCGTAGTCAGGGTGCCGGTTTTATCAACGAATACCGTTTTGATGTCCTGAATTGTATTAAGTACATCGGCATTACGCAGCACCACGCCGCGGGTATTAAGGTTATGGATAGCACCGGTTACCGCCGTTGGCGCGGCTAAGGCCAAAGCGCAGGGGCAGGTTGCAACCAGTACCGCCAGGGTAACCCAGAACGCTTGCTGCGGATCAATAAAGGACCACACCAGAAAAGTTATCGCCGCGACTATAAGCAGTCTGATAACAAAGGTGCTGGCAAGCTTTTCAGCCGCCTGCGCCAGCCGTGGTTTGCGCGATAGCGCCAGATCTTTGAGCGCGACGATACTGGCCAGCACGGTTTCCTGTTGTGCTGCGGTAACTTCAATGCGCAGCGGCTGCTGTTGATTAATACTACCGGCTAAAACCGTTGTACCTGCAGGTTTTTGTACCGGCCGGCTTTCGCCGGTCAGTACGGCTTCATTTAAGGTCGCCGGTTGGTCTAGCAGAATGCCATCAGCGGGCAGAGTCGCGCCTGGCGCCACTCTGATTATTTGTCCCGGGCTGAGGTCGCTGACCGGCACCGTTTCGATATCGCCGCCGGCGGTTTCGCGTTGCGCCAGGGCGGGCACCAGTTTGATTAAATTGGTAGCGGCGCTGATGGCTTTTTGCCTGGCAAGTAGTTCGAGGTAGCGGCCGATCAGAAGTAAAAAGGTAAACATACTGACCGATTCAAAATAGACTTCGCCATGACCAATGAAGGTGGCATAAGCGCTTGCGCCATAGGCACCCAGCAGGGCGATACTGACCGGTACATCCATGTTCGGGCGCTGGGCCTGAATGCTGCGCATGGCACTGATATAAAATGGCTGAGCGCTGTAGAGCAGAACCGGTGTCGCGACCACCAGGCTTATCCACCACATAAACTGCCTTAAGCTATCATCCAGATCGCTGACCACACCAAAGTACAGGCCAACGGCAATCATCATCACCTGCATAGTGGCAAGGCCGGCAAGCCCTAAGCGTCTGACATAGTAGCGGCGGCGCCGTTTGAAATCCTGCTCCTGCGTGGCCGACTCGAATGGTAAGGCCCGGTAGCCAAGGCCAGCAATAGCCTGCAGGATTTGACTGAGCTTGATCTGGTCGGCATACCAGCTGATATAGACGCGCTCAGTGGTGGCATTCACTTTGACACTGCCGACGCCGGCCAGCCACTGAACATGATGTTCGATAAGCCAGGCACAGGCAGAACAAGTCATGCCTTCAACCGAGAGGGTCAGCTCACGTTGACGGCCCTGATCGGTGGTGCGGGTAAACTGGGCCTGCAGACGCTCATCGTCATAAGCCTGCAACTGTTGAAGCTCTTCGGGCAGCAGCGGAATTTGTAACGGGTTGGTGGTATCCCGGTAAACGTAGAAATGCAGCAACTTTTGTTCGTTTATGGTCTGGGCTACGGCCTGGCAGCCATAGCAGCATACGGCTACGTCCTGATTGGCCAGCCGGGCACTATAGCCGCCATCGGCGGGCAGCGCCTGTAAGCAGTGGAAACAGGTTCCGGCCGGAACCTCAGGAAGCTTGATAGCCATTGCTACACGCCATAGGTAAGGGGCCGCAATATAATTTCTTTCACTGGTAAACTAATGGTCTGGCTCAGGCGCCAGGCACGGGTATAAGGGACCACGGTAATGGTGAACTTACCTTGCTCAGCGGTAACCGGCAACTGGCCGCGGAAGACGCCCTGAGCGTCTGCAGTGAGTACCTGACTGAAGTCTTTTTCAGCCTGGGTCGCGTGATAAAAGCTCACCGTCAGTGCGGTTAACTGCTCCGGCTGCCCTTTGTTAAAGCGAATTGTGAATTCCCGGGCGCGCTGAGCGAAGGTCAGCTCAATGCCTAATTGCTGGGCGGCCAGAACTTTCTCTACCTCAGCATTAATGCCGCGGCCCTTTTTATAATAGTTGTCGACCACCATGGGGTTATCGCCATAGCTATCAGCGATAATCAAGGTGATGATCATGGCAATGATCACCGAAAACGGCAGTGACATAAGAAACCACGGCCAGAACTGTTTATACCAGGGTTTAGACATAAAACCTTTACTACCTCGTCATAGAAAAAACCCCGCCGTAGCGGGGTTTCTCGAATTACTGCGACAGCCCGTAAACGTAAGCGCTGATAACGTGTACTTTATCCTCACCCAGAATATCTTTCCAGGCCGGCATCACGCCATTACGACCATCACGCAGGGTTTCCTCAACTGCTGCCTGAGATCCGCCGTAAAGCCAGATGTTATCGGTCAGGTTGGCGGCCCCAAGTTGTTGGTTGCCTTTACCGTCCATGCCATGGCAGGCCGCGCATACGCCGTAATTCTGCTGGCCCGCGGAGGCCAGGTCAGGATCAACTTTGCGGCCACTCAGGCTGAGCACGTAAGCGGCCAGTTCAGTAATTTCCTGGTCTGAGAACTGCTCACTCCAGGCTGGCATTTGGGCAACGCGGCCGTATAACAGTGAATGCTTAATTGCTTCCGGGCTACCGCCCCAAATCCACTCGTCATCCGCCAGATTAGGGAAGCCTTTACCGCCCATGGCGTTGGAACCATGGCATTGCGCGCAGTTCTGCAGGTAGAGCCGCTGTCCGATTTTTAACGCTTCGGAATCTTTGGCCAGCTCTTCAATAGGCTGTTGCGCATAGGCTTCGAACACCGGACCAAAGGCTTCTTCCGCCTGTTGCATTTCGCGGTCATACTGAACAATAAGGCCAGCTTCGCGATGTGCTTCTGTTGCCTCTCGCGATTCTTCCAGCGAGCGAACCTCCTGGTTCGAGCTGCTCCATCCTAATAACCCCTTGAAGTTACCAAGGCCAGGGTAGAGCGCCAGATAGATAAAGCCCCATACGATGGTTATCCAGAACAGGTAAGTCCACCATTTGGGCATTGGATTATTGAGTTCGACGATACCGTCGAAGTCATGATCCATCAGTTCGCCTTCTTTAATACCGGTGTAATTATGCATATTCCAGCGAAGCAGCCAGATGATACCGACCAGAAAGGCCAGGGTCAGTACGATGATCCATGCACTCCAGAAGCTACTCATTATTCTTTGACTCCTGTTTTGTACTTTCTTTGGTGGTTGAGGTTAGTTCATTTTCGTCAAAAATTGACTTGGCTGCATCATCAAAGCGCCGTTTACGCCCTTTGCTGAAAGCCCACCAAACCACACCGATAAAGAGTACGAAAACTAATACAGTGTAAAAACTACGCCAGGTGATGTAATCCATATTAATTACCTTGCTGTTGCAAGCCTGTTCCGAGTACCTGCAGGTAAGCGATCAGCGCATCAATTTCGGTCTGACCTTTTACGCTGGCACGGGCATTGGCAATGTCTTTGTCCGTGTAAGGAACGCCAAATTTACGGAAGGTTTCCATTTTTTTAGCGGTCAATTCGCCATCCAGGGTGTTTTCTGCAAGCCACGGATAAGCTGGCATATTGGATTCAGGTACGACATCCCGTGGATTCATCAGGTGCACATAGTGCCACTCATCGCTGTAACGGCCGCCAACCCGGGCGAGGTCAGGACCGGTCCGCTTAGAACCCCATAAGTGCGGATGTTCCCACACGTGCTCGCCGGCCAGTGAATAGTGCCCATAGCGTTCTGTCTCCGCCCGGAACGGACGGATCATCTGGCTATGGCAGTTGTTACAGCCTTCACGGATATAGATATCCCGGCCCTCAAGCTCCAGCGCTGTGTATGGCTGCAAGCCAATAACCGGCTCGTTGGTCTGTTTTTGAAACAACAGCGGGACAATCTCTACCAGGCCACCAACTGAGATAGCTATGGTCAACAGGATTGCCAGCCAGCCAACATTCTTTTCAACAAAATCATGTTTCACATTTTTCATAATGATGCCGACTCCTTATGCTGGCTTCGTTGTTGGGTTAGCAGGCGCAACGTCAATGCTCTCGACGGTCGGCTCACCGGCACGAATCGTCAGCCAGACGTTATAGGCCATCAACAGCATACCCGCGACAATAAACAGGCCACCGGCAAAGCGGATAAACCAGAACGGATAGGACGCTTCAACACCTTCAATAAAGCTGTAGGTAAGGGTACCGTCAGCAGAGTTAACCGCACGCCACATCAGACCTTGCATGACACCGGAAATCCACATCGAAACAATATAAAGTACAACGCCGATGGTATGCAGCCAGAAGTGGGTGTTAATCCAGCGCACGCTGAACATTTCAGTCTGGCTCCACAGGCGCGGAATCATGTAGTAAAGCGAGCCGATAGTAATCATCGCTACCCAGCCCAGCGCGCCAGAGTGCACGTGACCCACGGTCCAGTCGGTGTAGTGAGAAAGCGCATTAACCGATTTAATCGCCATCATCGGGCCCTCGAAGGTCGACATGCCGTAGAACGACAGCGACACGATCAGGAAGCGCAGAATAGGATCGGTTTTCAGTTTATGCCAGGCACCTGACAGGGTCATAATACCGTTGATCATGCCACCCCAGGATGGGACAAACAGAATCACCGACATCACCATTCCCAGCGACTGTGCCCAATCTGGCAGCGCGGTGTAGTGCAGGTGGTGGGGGCCCGCCCAGATATAAAGTGAGATCAGAGCCCAGAAATGGACTACAGACAGGCGGTATGAGTAAACCGGCCGTTCTGCCTGCTTTGGTACAAAATAGTACATCATACCCAGGAACCCGGCCGTTAGCAGAAAGCCTACCGCGTTATGGCCGTACCACCACTGCACCATGGCATCGATGGAACCTGAATACAGGCTGTATGACTTGGTAAAGGAAACTGGGATAACCATGCTGTTAACAATATGCAGTACCGCCACGGTAACGATAAAACTGCCATAGAACCAGTTTGCCACGTAGATGTGTGGTGTACGGCGACGCACCAGGGTTCCGAAAAACACAATAATATAGGCAACCCAGACCAGCGCGATGAGAATGTCGATAGGCCATTCGAGTTCCGCGTATTCCTTACTGGAAGTAAGGCCAAGGGGTAAGGTAATCACGGCCAGTACAATTACCGCCTGCCAGCCCCAGAAAACAAAGGAAGCGAGACGATTAGAGAATAACGCTGTGCGGCAGGTTTTCTGTACGATATAGAAGGACGTACCCATCAGTGCCGAGGTGCTGAAAGCGAAAATAACGGCATTGGTATGCAGGGGACGAAGGCGCGAGTAGGTCAGCCATGATGTTTCGAAATTCAGGACCGGCCAGATCAGCTGCGCAGCGATTAACACGCCCACTGTCATGCCGATAATTCCCCAGATGACAGTCATCACAGCGAACTGCCGGACAACCTTTAAGTTATATTCTACTTTGTATGGACTCGTTTGGCTCATCTTATGTTTCCGCGGCTTATGCTCTGAGTGAGAAACAGAGTAATATGACTAAAATTTAATGCTGCTCGGAATCCTGCTCGGAATCCTGCTCGGAGAGTGCAACAAACCGGCGCATTTTACGAGGAATACCCACAAAAATACAGGCAAAAACTTGCGAAATATCAAGTCGCGTCACTGCTTGGGTGAAAAATGTTCAACCTGGCTTCAGCGTTGCCCTTTGAGAAACTATTTTATGAACGTAAAAGCACTTTTGATGATCGGATTTTGTGTACTCATGACGGTTAACTGTAGCCCTGAATCAGCGCCACAGCAAACGCCCGTTGTCGACCATGCCGATGATAACCTTAGCGTTACATTATATCCAGAGCAACCGCGCGTCGAAAGGCCGCTGACGATTAGCCTGAGGCTACTGCCGCAGGTACAACCAGAGCTCAGCCGGGTGTCCGGAGTAAACATGAATATGGGCCATATGCCGGTGCAATGGCAGCAAGTATCTCCGGGTGTATGGCAGGCACAGATTATCCTTGGTGCCTGCACCGAGCCGGTTATGCGCTGGCGGGTTACCATCCCTCTTACTGGTGAACTTGGTGACTTGCCACCGGTATATGCTTTTGAATTTGTTACTGACGCCAGCGCTCACGAATCTTCAATACCATAACTGTCAGTGCCGGTAAGGTCGTCAGGGTCACCAGTGTTGCCCCTATCAGACCAAAGAGTACGATAGCCCCGACGCCCCGATATAGTTCTGTACCCTCACCGGGAATAAATACCAGCGGCGACAGACCGCAACCGGTGGTAATGGTCGCGATGGCGATAGGGCGGATACGGGAATCCACTGCTTCTTTTACAGCCTCGACAATATTCTTGCCTGCCTCGCGGGCATTCTCAACGGATCGATGGACGATCAGGATCGGATTATTGACCACAGTCCCCATTAAAATTAAAAAGCCCAACATGGTGATCATATCAAAGGGTTGATGGAGTTCCCTCAGGCCAAATAACGGTAGCAGCGAGCCGACGCCGTTCATCAGTGCGAGGCCGATCAGCCCGCCGGCAACACCCAACGGGATGGTGGCCATTATCAGCAAGGGATAACCCCAGTGGCTGAAAATCGCAACCAGCAACAGGTAAATGATCACCAGCGCAACAATATAGTTGGTCGAGAGTTCAGCCTGGGTTGCGGCCAGCTGGTCGGCCGCGCCGGAAATACTGGTGGTAATATCGGCGGGAATCACCCCCTGGTCGCGCAAGTCACCAACAACGTCACTCATGACAATCTGCACCCCTTGCTCGAGCGGGATGTCCTGCGGCGGGATAATATTTAAGGTAACCGTTCGGCGGCCATCAACCCGGCGCACGGTACTGGTATCGACCGTCTGGACAATTTCCGCCAGTGATGACAGGGGTACGGGCCCACCGCGAGGGCCATAGACCGGCAGATCAGGCAGTTGATCGAGATTCTTCTGGGGCCCAGCCGCGCTATATAAATACGGGGACGCTCAAGTACCGTGTCAGCCTTACGATAAGCGGCGAGGGCAACCCGATACACGGCTTGCAGGTCAGCGCCTGAAATGTCCAGATTAACACTGCGGGTTCCCCCATCATTACTACTGATTATCGAGCCTTTAGAGGCAAAAGCACGCATGCCCGGATAGCTTTCGTATTTCCGGGTGATGATATCCATCAGCGGCTGGATTTCAGCATCAACTTTCGTTTCCGCGATGATCATGATGCTCTCAGGCGACACATTTAAAGTGAAGGTCATTAAAGCAGGGATCTCGCCTTCGGGGAGATACTCAGCTGGCGGTGTCAGCCAGAATACGATAGCGCCACTCGTTACAAGCGTGGCAATAAGCGTGGTAATACGCGCCTTGCGGGAACTGAACGTGCGTGCAAAGCGCGCTACGGCAGCAGCTTTTAAGTCTGATCCAGTGCGATCGTCGTCGCTTGGGAAGTCAACACGGGCGAGCAGGGTTGGCACCAGGGTAATAGCCACCAGCATAGAAACAAAAATCGCCGAAGCAATGGCAATGGCCACGTCAGAGTAAAGTTGGCCGGCCTCTTCCTGAATAAAAACAATCGGGAGAAATACCATAATAGTGGTGAGCGTTGCCGCCAGTACCGCTGGCCAGACCTGGCGCACGCCGGTCACAGCGGCTTCAAAGCGCTTCATGCCTTGCTTGCGGGCCAGCTCAATGCTCTCCAGCACCACCACAGTGTTATCCAGGGTCATGCCTATGGCAAAAGCAACGCCGGCAAGCGAAATAACGTTAATGGTGCGATCAAAAAGTAACAGGCCGAGAAATGCCGCGATGGTGCAAATAGGAATGCCGAGTACGCCGACTGCGGTGATTTTAATATTGCGCAGGAACAAATACATGACCAGGGTGGCAGATACAGCGCCTAAAGCCAGATTTTTCAGTACATTGGCAACCGATGCTTCAACGTAGCGCACATCATCGGAGGTGAGTTCGAGGATCATCCCAGCGGGTTTGAGTATCTCCTCGTTGATGCGCTCAACTTCGGTCTCCATGGCATATTTGATGTCGATGACATTGGAGCCAAGTTCGCGCTGTACTTGCAGACCGATGACCTGTTCGTTAGCAGTCCAGGACTCTGAGCGCAGTTCATAGTGATCAAAAACCACGGTTGCCACATCGCGTAGTCTGGTTATCTGATCGCCTTGTTGTGCGATGACGGTGTTTTTAAGTGCTTCAAAGTCGTCGTAGCGACCGACGGTGCGCAGCAGATAACGACGCTTACCGCTTTCCACCTCACCGGCAGAGGTGTCCTGATTGCGATTCAGGATAACGTCCCGGATCCGGGTAACCGGAATTTGCCGGTTAGCTAATGCCTGTGCATCAAGATGGATCTGGATCTGCCGCTCAGCACCACCGCTGACCGTAATTTGTGAGACCCCGCCCACAGAGGACATGCGGTTGCGGACATTATCCTCAACAAAGTCTCGTTTCATAACCATATTCAGTTGTTGCGGATTGCCGGGCAGGGGGCTTACCCGGTAGTACATAAAGGCATTGCTGGAGAAGGAAGCGGCGAAGATCCGCGGTTCATCGACGTTGGCAGGGTAGTCGCGAACCTGATTCAAAGCATTGTTGACCAGAATCAGGGTTTCAGTAACATCAACACCAAAGGGAAAATCCAGTTCAACCGTGGCCTGGCCACTTACCGCAGTGGCTGTCATGCGTTGGAGGTTCGGCACATTGCGCAGGTACTCTTCCTGCTCGATCAGGATCTCTTTTTCGATATCCTGGGGGGGTGGCGCCGGGCCAGGTGGTCTGCACTGAGATGGTGCGGACTTCAAGATCGGGAATCATCTGTACCGGTATACGGAAGGTTGCCATGATACCAAGCACGACCAGGATCAGTACTCCCACGGTCATAATGATCCCGCGACGGATAATGGCTTCAAACATTAATTGCTGGCCTCGGCACTAGCTTCGTCGGCGTCTATGATTTCCACCGGTTGCTCAGGCTGTAAGGCTTCGTTACCCTTTACTACAACGATGTCGCCTTCCTTCAGACCACTGACAATTTCGATCAGGCCGTCAAAGCTCCTGCCAATTTCTACTATATGTTGTTCGGCGTAGGGGGAGTTTTCCTGATCGCGGTTAATGACCCAGATCGCTATCCGGCCGTCGGGATAACGCAACAAGGCATCGCGCGGCACCACCAGCCCCTGTTCTGCCAGTTCAATGCGAAACAGGCCGGTCAGTGGCGCGCCGATAATGGCTTGCTCAACCAGCGCCTGTTCTGGCTGTACCCGAACCAGAAAGGTGCGGCTGGGAATGTCCGCGACCCGCACAATTTCCGTCAATTTACCGCTGAAACTCTGATCAGAACCGGCGATATGCAGTTCAACGCTCAAGTCATTGTTGATAATGCGCGAGGCTTTTTCAGGCAGGTAGAAATCAGCATAAACTTGTTCAAGGTCGACTAACTGATAGACCGTATCACCGGGGTTCAGCCACTCACCGGCAGCGACATGGCGCTGCGCAACGATGCCGTTAAAGGGCGCTTCGAGCTGATGATAGTCGGCGATGACGGCGATACGTGCCCGCCAGCGAAGCTGGCCCGGGCCCGGCGCACTTCGCTGGCGGCAACGTTATCTTCCTCAGCCAGCGCAATCAGCTCATCAAGTTGCTGTCTGGCATCGTCTGCCAGCACCCCGGCCTGTTGTTCACGGGCCTGCGCCAGTGCAAGTTCACGTTGTATTAACTTGTCATCCAGTTGCAGTAATAACTGCTCAGCACGAACACGGTCACCGGCATCTACTGCGGTGGTCTGCACGGCCCCTGCGGTTTTTACACTGACTTCAGCATTACGCAAACTAATCAGTGAACCGCTGCTACTGATTTCCTCAATAACAGCCTGCTGGGTGACCCGGGTTACCGCCACTTCGGCACGCTCCTGGCTTTGCGCCGCCAGTGGTACCAATAACACGAGGCACAGTGTTAATCGCGTAGTCCGTATGTTCATAGAGAAAAGGTGATCTCCATATTAAGTGACAGGCTGTTACAATGTATTCACTAATGTATCCAGGGCGTTGCCATTAAACGGGTACGCCACTGGTTAAAAAAACGATCAACGTGCGACTGGCGTATAAGGATGACGGTTCATCGAACTTAGACAGTCTTTTGTGATCGTATTTGTTCAAATAACCCTATTAAACGAACCATCGACTGTAAATCTGATTTTTTTATCAAGGATAGACCATTTATGACGTTGTCTGGCCGATTCGGATTATTCATTGTTTTAACTTGTACCGGCATAACGGGTGCATTCGCTCAGCAATGGGGTAGCGAGGCCTCGGCGCTGGTATTGGTTCAGCCGCTTGGTTTTGAGCGCGAGGAAGAGCGCGTGGACGCTGTCGGTTACGCAGAAGCAGTACAATCGGTTGATCTGTTTCCGGCGGTGGGCGATCTGGTGCGCGAGGTAACCTTCCGCGCTGGTGATTATGTCGAACAGGGCGAGCTATTAGTGCAACTGGATAACCGCCGTCAGCAAATAGCCCTGGAACGGGCAAAAATTGAACTTGCCGACGCTGAGCGCACGGTAGAACGGTTGCGTTCCAGCCGGCAGCAGGGCGCGATCCCGCAGAGTCAGCTTGACGATGCTATTACCATCCGTGACTTATTAAAAGTTGCTGTCGATGAAGCCCGTACCGCGCTTGACGATCGTGAGGTGAGGGCACCATTTGCCGGATTTGTGGGAATTACTGAAGTAGAACAAGGTGACAGGATCACGCCACAGACCCTGATCACCACGCTGGATCAGCGCGAACAGCTTTACATTGATTTTGCAGCGCCAGAACTGGCGTTACCCCTGTTACAGCAAAATGCCAGCCTGTCGGTGCGGCCGTGGAACCGGCAGGCGGACGCCTATTCAGCTGAAATTGTTCACATCGATTCCCGCATTCTGCCGGGCAGCCGGACCATACGGGTACGGGCCTTGCTCGATAATGACGGGGATAAGTTCCGGCCTGGCATGAGTTTTCGGGTCAGTGTAGCCTTGCAGGGGAATAGCTACCCGGTTATTCCGGAAGCTGCACTGATGTGGGGTGCTGAGGGGGCCTATCTGTGGGTTGTTGAGGACGATAAAGCGAAGCGCGTCGATGTTGAAATCAAACAACGGCTGGAAGGGCGGATTCTGGTATCCGGCGATCTGCAGCTCGGCGATTCGTTAATTGTTGAAGGTGTTCAACAACTGCGGCAAGGACAGCAAGTACGCACTGAACAGGCAGCGGAGACGAACTGATGAAATGGGCTCCGCAACTGAACGACTTACCCTCAATGGCGATTCGCCGGCCAATCCTGATTATTGTTCTGAACCTGCTTATTATCATCGCGGGCTATGCCGCGATAAATGGCGTTGAAGTTCGCGAACTGCCGGACGTTGACCGCCCGCTGATCACGGTGTCCGCCAGTTATCCCGGCGCCGCTCCTGAAACGGTAGATACTGAAGTGACCAGTCGCCTTGAGGGCGCTGTGGCGCGGGTCAGCGGGGTTAAGTCCATCCGCGCCTCGAGCGAAGAAGGTAGCTCCCGTATTGTGGTCGAGTTCCGACCGGGAGTAGACCTGGATAACGCCGCAAATGAAACCCGGGAATCGGTTAGCCGGGTACAGCGCCAGTTACCGGAAGAAGTTGAGAACGTCGCTATTATTAAGGCTGACAGCGATGCTGAGTCGGTGGTCTCGCTGGCAATTTCAAGTGAAACCCTGAACCTGGAAACGCTGACGGAGCGGGTTGAAACCGATCTGGCGCCCAATTTCCTGAGTATACCGGGCGTCGCTGATGTGCGCCTTAACGGCGACCGGCGCATGGTCCTGCGGGTGGTTATCGACCCATTACGCCTGGCGAGTTATAACCTCTCAGTTACGCAATTGGCTGCAGCCTTGCGTCAGGCGCCTTTTGATGTGCCCGCAGGCAGCCTGAAGTCTACGGATCAGCAGTTAATCGTGCGCGCTGATGCCAGTTCAGTCACGGTGAAAGACGTCGAAGATATTGTGGTTGAAGGCGTTACCCGCGTCGGCGATGTGGCCACGGTCTTTTTTGGCCCCGCTGATGCCAGCAGCATGGTTCGGTTGGATGGCAAACCGGTACTGAGCCTGGGCATTATCCGTCAGGCTCAGTCTAATACCATCAAAATCTCAAATGAGGTACTGACACTGGTTGAGCGGTTACGAGACCAATATCCTGAGCTTCAAATCCAGCTCACCTCTGACGATGCCAAGTTTATTCGTAGTTCTGTTGAAGAAGTGATTACCTCACTCGGCCTGACCATTTTGCTGGTTATTGCCACATTATGGGTGTTTATTGGCTCGGGACGGGCGACCATAATACCGGCGCTGGCTATACCGGTCGCACTGATTGGCTCGGTCGCGGTGATCTGGGCGCTCGGTTTCTCTATTAATATCCTGACCCTCCTGGCGCTGGTGCTGGCAACTGGCCTCATTGTCGACGATGCCATAGTGGTCTCTGAGAACATTCAGCGCCGCCGCGGGATGGGGCTGGGTGCCCGCGCGGCCGCTGTCATAGGTACCCGGGAGGTGTTTTTCGCCGTGGTTGCGACTACCGCGGTGCTGGTGGCGGTATTTGTGCCTATTGCCTTTCTCCCTTCAACAGCAGGGCGGTTATTCCGTGAATTTGGCGGGGTACTGGCCGCCGCCGTTATTATTTCGTCTTTTGTGGCGTTGTCGCTGGTGCCGGCGCTCACCGCCCGGTTACCGCTGAAAGCGCACAAAGAAACACGACTGCAGCGGTTAGGCAACCGTTTTAAAGGCTGGTATACACGCACTTTAAACTGGGTACTCAATAAAGCGGTTTGGGTGTTTGCCGTAAGCTGTTTAATTGCCGGGAGCTCGGTCTGGTTCTATACCCAGATTGATAATGAGCTGATGCCGACGGAAGATCGCGGCACTATCCGGATTTTCGCGCGTGGTCCTGATGGCGTGGGCCTGAACTTTATGGATCGCCAGGCGCGCAAGATGGAAGAAATTTTGCTGCCTTATGTGAATGGCGGTGCCGTGGACAGTATCAACACCACGGTGGGCCAATGGGATCCAAACCTAGTGTTTATTACCGTGCGCTTAACCGACTGGGAACAACGCGATCGCAGCCAGCAGGAAATCATCGACGAAATCAGCGGGCCCCTGGGTAACATTCCTGGCGCTCCGGCCCGTGCCTTTGGCTCAAACAGCCTGAATCTGCGCGGGCAGGGTGGCGGTCTGGAAATTGCACTGACCGGCGAAACTTATGAAGGCATATTCGAAGCGGCGCAGAACTTCAGCAAAATCATTCAGGATCGCATGCCACAGGTAGGCTATCCGCGTATTTCATTTCAGCCAACCCAGCCCCAACTGCGTGTTGTCATTGACCGTCAGCGTGCGGCAGAACTGGGCGTTCCGCTTAGCGATATCTCTACAACCTTGCGGGTTGCAATCAACGGTGATGACGTCGCTGACCTGAACATTGGTGACCAGGCCGTACCTATCATGTTACAGGCTGAACGAACCCAGATTAATGATCCGTCAGATCTCGCCAACCTGTATGTCGGTTCAGCTACCGGTGAGTTGGTACCACTGTCGAGCCTGGCAACCATAGTTGAAGAAGGTGTGGCGGCCGAGCTCGAACGGCGGAAACAGCGCCGGGCGATCGAAATCGATATGGAGATGCCGACAGAACTGGCACTGGAAGATGTGGTGGAAACCTTGCAGGAGCTGGCTGCTGAACACCTGCCTGACGATATAGGTATGGTATTACTGGGCGAAGCTGAGGCCTATCAGGAAACCGCGCGTGAAGTGACCATGACTTATGTCCTGGCGTTTGTGATTGTCTTGCTGGTATTAGCGGCGCAGTTTGAGAGCCTCAACAGTGCGGTGGTAGTGATGGCAACCGTACCTTTTGGTATTGCGGCTGCGTTTTTCGCGCTCTTTGTTACTGGTACCTCGATCAATATTTTCTCGCAAATAGGGCTGGTGATGCTGATTGGCCTTATCGCCAAGAACTCCATATTGCTGGTTGAGTTTGCTGACCAGCTGCGTGACCAGGGACAGGATGTGCGACAGGCAATCGAAAACGCCGCTGAAATACGGCTGCGTCCAATCATGATGACACTGGTTTCGACCTTGTTAGGCGCGTTACCTTTGATTCTGTCGATTGGCGCAGGGGCTGAAGCCCGGAATTCAATTGGCTGGGTGGTATTTGGTGGATTAGCCTTTGCCGTGCTGTTTACCTTGTACTTAACGCCGGTGATTTATCTTGGGCTGGCACGCTTCAGTAAACCGCGTGCCGATGAAACCAATCGCCTTGAGCGCGAAATGGAAGCTGCACAAGACCAATAATAGCTACAGAAATAGCCTGGTGGTGTGAGCAGTCACTGCTACCAGGCTTTCTTCTATAATAGTCTATTTAACATAATATACATTATACGCAATCATATAATTAGTGTGATAACGCCCAAGAAATCCCGCGCTCTCCTTTGTTTTTTAAAAAAGCTGCTAAGCTTTTAAATCAAATAGCAAAAATATTAAGGAGTTACGGATGCGTAACCTATTGCCCGGACAGCTGCTACTGGTCTCTGCGGGCATTATCTGGCTATGCGCCTGCACACCCAATAATCAGGGCTATCTGGTGGGTACCCTGGAACGCGATCGGATTGAGTTAATTGCGGAGCGCTCTGAGCCGATTATTGAGCTGCACGTGCGTAAAGGTGATCGGGTCAGCGCAACAACCCCGTTACTGCAACTGGACGCAAGCCGCGCAAACCAGCAGCTCAGCGAACTACAGGCTCATCGTCAGCAACAACAACGACGGCTGGATGAACTGCTACGCGGACCGCGCCGTGAAGTCATTGAACAAGCACAGGCACAACGCCTGGCCGCCGCCGGAGAGCTGGAAAACGCCACTGAGGAACTGAACCGGCTGCAACCCCTGGTCGGCGATAATCTGGTCAGTGAGGCCCAGTATGACCGTGCTGAAGCCGCTTACCAGACCGCTTTAGGCCAATATGAAGCCGCCGCCGCGGAACTCGCGGCTTTATTGGACGGCACCACCGTTGAGGAACTGGATCAGGCCCGCGCGCAGCTTAATGCTGCCGAAGCTGCAGTGGCGCGTCAGCAAGTTGTCGTGCAAAGGCTGGCAGTAAAGGCTCCGCGTGACGCCCGGGTTGAGTCGCTACCCTGGAAAGAAGGCTCGCACCCCCCTGCCGGCGCTGTGGTCGCGGTACTGGTAGCAGAAGAAAGCCCCTATGTTAGGGTTTATATTCCGGCAGAGAAACTCGGGAACTACAACACCGGCCAGCAGGTTACCGTTGGTGTAACAGGATTCGGTGATTATCAGGGGAAAGTGCGCTGGATTGCAGCAGAAGCCGCTTTTACGCCATATTTTGCGCTGACCGAGCATGACCGTGATCGTTTGAGTTACGCTGCCGAAATCACCCTCAATGACGAAGCAGCCAGTGATCTCCCCACGGGTATTCCTGTTAGTGTCCGGCGGCCATCAGTGGCTGATGGGGACTGATATATGTCCAGTTCTGATATTGCCATCAAGGCAGATAACCTGACGCGGCGCTTCGGCCCGATTACTGCAGTAGATGGGCTGAGCTTAAGTATTGAAAAAGCACAGGTTTATGGTTTTCTCGGGCCGAATGGATCGGGCAAATCTACCGCCATAAGAATGCTCTGCGGCTTGCTGAAACCGACCGCCGGGACAGTGTCGGTACTGGGTTTTGAGTTGCCGGAGCAAGCCGATGCTGTGCGCTCCAGAATTGGCTACATGACGCAGGAATTCTCATTGTATGAGGATATGACGGTGCTGGAGAATCTTCGTTTTCTGAGCACTATCTACGCCCTGCCACGTCAGCAGCGACGCGAACGGGTTGAGCAGGCGCTGGAAACTTACGATCTTCGTGACCTGCAGCATCAGTTTTCCGGCACTATGAGCGGCGGGCAACGGCAACGACTGGCGCTGGCAGCCGCAACTTTACATCAACCTGAATTGCTAATTCTGGATGAGCCCACCAGTGGCGTGGATCCGCAAAGCCGCCGTGACTTCTGGGACCGGCTCTTTGACCTGGTTGGTCATGGCACCACCGTTTTGCTGTCGACTCATTATCTGGACGAAGCTGAGCGTTGTCATCAGTTAGCCATCCTTAATGAGGGTCAGTTAGTAGCTGAAGGAGCCCCGGCGGAGCTTATGAATACGCTGGACGCGCAAGTTGTGGAAATTGATACCAGCGAGGCACTCAAGGTGCGCCATGAGCTTAGCCAGCATGACCAGGTGCAAAGTGTCGCGCAACTGGGCACCCGCTTGCATGCGCTGCTGGACAACGACATTGATGATCCCGTAGCAGAAGTAACCCGCTGGCTAAAAGATTGCGACGACGATATTGAAGTGTCGGCGGTATCGGCAAATTTAGAAGATGTCTTTGTGGCGGCGACCGAAAACCGCCAGCAACTGGAGCCCGAAACCTGATGGGCTGGTTACGTTCACTTACCCGCTTTTGGGCAATTGCCAGCAAAGAAATTAAGCAGTTAGCCCGCGATCGGCTGACGCTGGCAATGATTATCGGGGTGCCACTGCTGGAAATTACCCTGTTCGGCTATGCCATTAATACCGATGTACGACAGCTGGAGGCCGCGGTTGCGGATCAGGCCAATACCACAGCGTCCCGTGAACTGGTGCGCTCGGCTGAGGCTACCCAGGTCATTCGCGTGATCGAGACAGTGGCTGGCCCGGTGGAGCTTAAACGTCAACTTGACGCCGGGCGCATCGATGTGGGTATCTTTATTCCGCCTGATTTTGAACGGCGCTTACAGGACCTTGAGCGCCCCGCTGCCCAGTTACTGATCAATGGCAGTGACCCTATTATCGCTAACATAGCCCGGCAACTGGTGCGATTGCCCGCCCCCTTCACTGCGGCAGACCGTTCCCCCGCAGTTCTGGAAGCGCGAAACTACTACAATCCGGAAGAACGGACCGAGGTACAGATTGTGCCTGGTCTTATCGGCGTCATCCTCAATTTAACTATGGTGCTTTTTACTGCTATCGCCATCGTCCGGGAGCGTGAGCGCGGCAATCTGGAACTGCTTATTGCCACCCCGGTGCAACGTGGTGAGCTGATTTTGGGTAAGATATTTCCCTACATCATCATTGGTATGATTCAGATGAATATCATTCTGTTTGTTGGTACCTGGCTGTTTGACGTGCCGCTGCGCGGCTCAATATGGGACTTGTATGTTGCCGCGGCATTTTTTGTGATCGCTACGCTGGCACTGGGAATCACTATTTCTACAATGGCAAAAACCCAGTTTCAGGCGATGCAGCTGACAGTATTCACCTTTCTGCCATCAATCCTGTTATCGGGGTTCATGTTTCCCTTTGAAGGCATGCCTGAGCCTGCGCAATATATTGGCGAGGTATTGCCGTTGACGCATTTTGTCCGTTTAACCCGCGGCATTGTGCTTCGTGGTTCAGAACTCAATCAGCTGCTCCCGGAATTATTCGCACTGACGGCATTTAGCGTCGTTATGGTGACCATCGCTATCCTCAGATTCCGGAAGCGGCTTGACTAGCTCTGTTACTGTTCTGCTGCGCCCTTGCGCTGATCGATAACGGCACTGTCATTCAGCCGCCAGTTGTAGTCTAAAAAGCGGATATCGTAGTCGCTGGTATCAGTGCCATAATAACGGCTGCCAAAATCGGTTAATTTAGTAAAGCCCTGATGTCCTTGTTGAAAATCCTCGCGGTACCACTTAAAAATCGACGACAGATAAAGCGTTTCTGACTCTGGAGCCAGGTAATTCTTATCCGGATCAGCCAAAAAGCTCTGCATCTGGCTTTCCAGCTGCTGATCCAGTTGCGCGGCCTGGTAGGCTTCAGCGCGTAAATTAGGACAGCTTATCGCCGCACAGACTAAGGCTGCGTGAATACGGGGTTCGTTAAAGTCACCGCGAATTTGTTGATGTTCGATCCAGTCAAGATTGCGTTTTTCACCTAATAAAGTGAAGAAATCCTGCTCCCAGGGTGTGCCAAACCAGCTCCCAAGATCACGGATCGACTCCGCTTTGCCCTGCGCAAACTGCTGATAGTTGTTAAGTATGAGCTCAAGCGTAAAAGCGTTATAAGCATTGATTAAAAAAGCCAGCTGCTGGTCCTTTTCCCAGCCCTTATAGGTTTGGTCAGATACCGATGAAAGGCTTTTTAAATAAGCACTTAGCGAACTATCATGCGCGTTTATATGCTGATAATCCACCCAGGACTTATCATCGTAAAACTCAAGATGAGTTGATAAAATATCAGTTAGTTTTTGGTGGGAATGGTCGAAATCAGCGGCAAAAGTGGTGTTCATCAGCAGGAAAAAGGTGCTGACTGATACCAGCATCCGAAGTTTTATAAAGCGCATGTAACCTCCTTGCCCATTTGCCCGGCGAGCTGTCTGATTCGCAACGGATCGGCATCTCGCTGCAGGAAAACCCGCAGCCCCATGATAGCCACCTGCAGGCGTTGCGCCATTAATCTGGGATCTGCAGACGCCGGTAACTGCCCTGCCAGCATCGCCATGCTGTAGACTTCGCAGAAATAATCTTCCAGGTTAGCCAGATAAGCTTCCGCGGCCTTACCCAGCGCGGGTTGACTACCGCTTAACTCGAGTTTAGACCGAACCAGTAAGCAGACCTTAGCTGCTGGCTCGGCATGGGCCAGGTCAGCGAGTCGGATTAGATAGGCACGCACCCCGGCCAAGGGGCTTTCGGACCCGTTAACCAGCGCACGAAGCTCTTCAATAGCCTGACTGGCATAAAAAGAAAGTACTTCATTAAATAAGCTTTCTTTGGAGCCAAAAGCGGCATAAATACTGCCTGGGCGCATATCCAGTGCCAGTTCCAGGTCTTTCATCGACGTCGCCGTATAGCCCTGACGCGAAAAGAGCTCCAGGGCTTTGCTAAGAACCGACGGCCGATCAAATTTTGCTTTTCTTGGCATATCCGCCCTTTTAATTTGAATGATCGCTCAAGCTTGACTACTGTATACCATGATAGTTGAGCAATCACTCAAGAACAAGGAGAGCACGATGTCCGATTTTACTGTTCATGACAAAGATTCAGCCCCTTCTGCCAGCAAGGAACTGCTTGAGGCGTCAGAGAAAGATGCCGGTATGATTCCGAACTTACATGGTGTTATGGCCGAGTCCCCCGAATTACTTGAGGCGTATCAGACACTGCATAAACTGTTTCTGAACAGCAGTTTTAATAATGAGCAGAAAACCGTGGTCTGGATGGCTGTAAACGTGGAACATAAGTGCCATTATTGTGTGCCTGGTCATACCGCGATCGCTAAATCAATGGATGTCAGTGACGACATTATCGATGCATTACGTAATGAAGCGTCACTTCCCTCTCATGAGCTGGAAGCACTGCGCGACTTTACGCTGAAGGTGGTGCGATCACGTGGCCAGGTAACCGACGATGATCTTGAAGATTTTTATAAAGCGGGTTACTCGAAGAAAAATGTGCTAGAAGTTATTCTGGCTGTCGGTCAGAAAACCATCAGTAATTACACCAACCATATTGCTGAAACGCCCGTTGATGAAGCGTTTGAAAAATATCGTTGGAACAAATAGACCTTATAAGGAATACCATTATGGTTGGACTTCAATCAAAAGGTACTAAAGTGCGTCTGCAGTGGTCTTTGTTCGCGCTGCGGCTGGGCGTTTTTATCGTTATGTTGGTATGGACCCTGGACAAGTTTGTAAATCCCGGGCATAGCGCGGGCGTATTTGAGAATTTCTACTTCATATCAGGGTTAGGTGAAACGGCATTTTTCGTTATAGGTATCATTCAGTTAGCAATTATAATTGGCTTTCTGCTGGGTTTTAGAAAGAGAATTACCTACGGCTTAGTGCTGATTATGCATGGCATATCAACACTGGCGTCGTTCCCGGTATACCTGAGCCCATTTAATAATCTGCTATTTTTTGCCGCCTGGCCTATGTTAGCAGCCTGTCTGGCGCTGTATTTATTGCGCGACGAAGATCAGAAGCTAACCATTTAGACTGAGAGACTCATCTGATGCGGCATAATTTTTGCGCAGCGCTCCTTGCCGGGGTGCTGCTTTTTCTCGTTTCGGCAGGCGCTAATGCGTCATTGCTCTATCGTATTAGCGGTACGGACATCCAACAGCCATCCTATCTGTTTGGCACCATGCATATGATCTGTGAGCGCGACTTTAACGTGGATGACCGTATTCTGCAGGCATTTAGGGCTACCGATCGTCTGGTGCTGGAACTGGATTTAACGGACATGGCGGTTGCACAACAGCTGCAGCAGAGCGTTCGGCAGCCGGGGGGCCCTTACCTGCATAAGCACCTTACGGCGGAACAGCTTAAAGAAGTTGATGCGGCATTACAGCAAATTACCGGGCAGCAATTTAGCTATTTTCAGGAGTTACGGCCTTTTGTGCTGAGCAGCATGCTGCTAAGACAGCAGCTTAACTGTCAGCAACTCGCCTCCTGGGAAGGATTTTTCCTACAGCAGGCGCAACGAACAGAGAAGACTGTTATCGGTCTGGAAACGGTTGCCGATCAGATCAGTATTTTCGACCGCATTCCTCTTGCCAGGCAAAGCCAGTGGTTCTGGCAGATGATTGACGAGTTTGAGCAATCCAGTGCTGACCTGCAGCAAATGAAAGATCTGTTTCTGGAAGAGGATGTAGATAAGCTCTACGAGTTTATTGTGCAGCAGCCAGAATTTGCCGAGTATCGCCCGATACTGCTTGATGATCGTAATCAGAACTGGGTTCTGACCCTGCAACCGCTACTTGCCGAGCGACCCACCTTCATCGCGGTTGGTGCCGGGCACTTAGGTGGGGCTCAGGGCCTGATCAGTCTGCTCCGGGATGCCGGCTATATCGTCGAGCCCGTTACTGTAGCAGCGGCGCAATAGTCGCTGCATCCCCGTCAATTGCTTCAGTAATAGGTAATCCCAGCAATGCGGTCACCAGCGGATAAATATCGACGACAGAGAGCCGGGAAAGCTTAGCCTCGTTAGCGATGCCAGGCCCGGTTGCGCTACCAATTAGGTTATCTACAAAGAGCACCGCCGCGCGCGTTTGCGGTGAATCCGTTCCGAAGCGGTGGCCGATACTGTCTACCTGATGAAAATAACTCATGATGAGTGACGGTCTGGATACTTGCGGCTGTACTGTTAAAAATAACGGGTCGTTTTACCGTTGATAAGCGCGTCTGGCTCAGGCCCGAAATAGGTAGCGGCAATCAGGCCAAATTGTTCTGCCAGATTCCACAAGGGTGCGCCGGCGCTCACCGGTGTCGGTTGCTGAGTTACATCCGGATTGTTCGATTGTGCTGAGAAGCTCAGCAGCAGGCCGAACGTGCTAATACATAACTTTTTGATCATGACGATATCGGCTATCATAGGCGGCTAATTCAAGGAGACGATATTTCATGCATGTAACTGCTGATGCTTTACAACCAGCTATTGATAACTGGGCTGAGCAATACCCTGACACCTTCAGCCCCAGCGCCCTGGTTGGCCAGAATCGTGCGACCTCAGCGCTGCATCAGGCGCTCAGCATTGCCGGGCGCTATGCTCACGGCTTTTTAGTGACACCAGCGGGGCTGCGCACCTATGATGTGCTGCAGGAGCTACAGCAGCTGCATACATGGGATTTTGCCGAAAAATATGACTGGGTTTACCTGGCCAATCCGGGCTCCGCCAGCGAGCCACGCTGCATTAATTTGCCCTGCGGAAAAGCCAGTGCGTTTCTGACCGATCTCTGGACGCTGTTTGAAACGCCGGTAGCTAATCGGCAGGAACTGCTCACGGCACTGCGCGATAACTATCCGACTGAACGGGTGCATGACTATCTGGCAACGGTAGCAGAGAAGAATTTCGAGGATTTGCCTGGCAGCGAGATGGCGACGATTATCGTGCAGCATGAAGAAAATCAGGCGGTTACGCTTTGCGATCGGGTTACTGAGACCAACTTGTTTGGCAGCATCCGTTTGCAGTCCGTCGAAGGTACGATCAGCTCTGATCTGCATCTGATCGAAGCGGGCGCCCTGCTTAAGGCTAATGGCGGCGTACTTGCTATTGATGCCGAGGAGTTATTATCCCAGCCAGGGTTATGGCGTAAGTTAAAGTATATTCTGCGCACCAGTCAATTCCACTGGCCGCAGCCGGGTGAAGCCAATATCGCAGCCTTTTACCGGCCAGAACCAGTGCCGGTGCATATCAAAGTACTGTTATTGGGTGAGCGGGATATTTACGGGCAACTGCGTGAGCTGGATCGCGATTTTGATAATCTGTTCCCTTATCTGGCTGATTTTTCCGGGCACTACCCGTTAAGTCAGTTTCCGCTCGCGCCCTACTTTGACTACCTGGCCTATGTGCAGCGCGAAGCCGCCGTGTTACCACTGAATCGTAACGCCTACCCGCTGGTGTTTAAATTTGCCTCACGGCTGAGTGATTATCAGACCGAATTAAGCCTCGATACCATTGCGCTGATGCAGCTGCTCCGGGAATCATCGGCCATAGCCGCAGCACATGGCTGTAACGATATTCAGGGCGAGCATGTGCAACAGGTATTACAGCAACGTAAATACCGTGACGGTTACATCGCCGATTTAAGCCGTCGCTCTATTCTGGAAGGACAGGTCTACATAGCCACTGACGGCCAGGTCGTTGGCCAGGTTAATGGTTTGACAGTCGTCACTGCCGGCGGCAGTGAATTTGGCGAACCATCGCGTATTACCGCCACAGTCCACTATGGTGACGGCGATATTATTGATATCGATCGCAAGTCAGAGCTAAGCGGTAATATTCACACTAAAGGCGTGATGATTCTCAGTGCTTATATCGCTAATGTTTTCGCGCGCAGCGAAGCCATGAGCCTGTCAGCGACTATTGTCTTTGAGCAGTCTTACCATGAAGTCGATGGTGACAGCGCGTCGCTGGCTGAACTCTGCTGTTTATTGTCGGCACTGGCTGAGGCGCCGATTGAGCAAGGCCTGGCCATAACCGGCGCGGTTGATCAGTTTGGCCGGGTGCAGGCAATAGGTGCGGTGAATGAAAAAATTGAGGGCTATTTTTCGCTTTGTCAGGCGCGCGGCCTTACCGGCCATCAGGGAGTGATTATTCCGGCTGCTAATCTGAGCCAGCTTAACCTTGAGCCTGAGGTGATCGAAGCAGTAAAGGCCGGGCAGTATCATATCTACGCGGTCAATCATGTCACTGAAGCGCTGGAACTGCTGACTCAGTCGGATCAGAAAAAGTTATATGCCCGTATCGAACAGCGGCTCGACGAATTACAACATACGGATCGGGTTCCGAACTGGTGGCGACGTTTGCTGGGCCGATAAGTACTAGTCGGACTTGTTAAGCGTACACGTGTTAGCTAAGCTAGCGGGACTTTTCGATAAGTTAATCTGACATTGAGAATCACAAGGTATTTATGAAACAGTCTAGTTATACGCGTGAAGAGCTGCTGGCATGCGCTCGCGGTGAGATGTTCGGACCCGGTAACAGCCAGTTACCAGCCCCTAATATGCTGATGATGGATCGTGTCGTTGAGATTAACGATCACGGTGGCGAGCACGGCAAAGGCTTTATCCATGCCGAATTAGATATCAAACCGGATCTCTGGTTTTTCCAGTGCCACTTCATTGGTGATCCGGTAATGCCCGGGTGTCTGGGACTGGACGCTATGTGGCAATTAACAGGCTTTTTCCTGGCATGTGCCGGCGGCCCGGGCCGTGGTCGTGCGCTTGGTGTGGGCGACGTGAAGTTCAGCGGACAGATCCTGCCTACCGCCAATAAAGTAAGCTATTTCATTGATATGAAACGGGTTATTAAACGCTCCCTATATATGGGTATTGGCGATGGCCGCGTTGAAGTTGACGGGAAGACAATCTATACCGCTAAAGATCTTAAAGTTGGCCTGTTTACGGACACCTCTAAGTTCTGATTATCTACCGTGCAGAACGAACAAAGCCCGCGATAGCGGGCTTTTTTGATTGTACTCTTTGATTGTACTCTATTTATCGGTATAAACCGACACCGCGAGCTTCCATCGCATCGCGCCAGCCGCCTAGCCAGTGAGACCGTATGTCCTGACTCTGATATGGGCAGTTTTCTTTGGAGCGACCTGATACACCGGCTTTAAAGCCTTGTGAATGGGCGCGTTCGAGGCGATCGCGTTTTTGTCTTTTCATCTTTAGCTTCCTCGTGCAGATTTACTTGTATTGACAAGACAGAGCCAGATAAATACTGCGTGGCTCTTACATCTATTGATAGCAATTCTGGACGGGAGTTCAAGGCAAAAAAAAGCACGATTCATCTAACTTAAGCTAAGTCGATGAAATCGTGCTTATTCTGCGACGAACTTTTCTTAGAACAAGTTTTATGCCTAACTAAGGAAGCGGCGACGAATTGTAATAAGACCACCAATCAATAACATAGAAAAGATACTAATCAGTGACGTCGAGGCGCCTTCACGTTCAATCTTTTGTTCCGTCACGTCACAGTCATTAAGCTCACCGCTGATTGGATTCATCCGCAGGGTCTTAACGATTTGCTCGGTCTTCTGATTCCCTTCGGCATCAGTGTATTCGGACTGTACCAGAGCGGTAGCAAGGATATCGCCCTGTTCGTTTATCGCTTCTGCAGAAACGATAAAGTAGCCTGTATCACACTGAATGGCGTCATTCAGATTGATGACACCGGCATCCGGATTATTCAGATCATACATAAAGCCAACGCGCCGCCGGGTGGTTGACAGTGATGGCTCGATCTCAGCAGTACCTACTACAATACCGTCGTTGTTGAGATCATTTGGAACCATACTGGAACCAATAAAGAAGCTCGGTAGTTCGGCAAAGGTTTCAGTATCAATATCGTAGGTGAAGCCGACATTGCGACGTACACCCTGAATGGTTCGGATTAAGTATCCGGTAACCAGGTTATCGTCGTTCACGGCATTGGCACTACCCCAGATATAAACTTCATCGTCGGTAACCGGCTGAACAGAGTCACCAACAAATACCGCTGGCATCTTAATCCGGTTATTGACGTTTGTATCGTCGCCGCGGAAGTAAGTCCAGCTTTGCCCTACCGCGATGTCATTGTTATTCACCGCGAAAGCATAGCTGGAGAAATCACCATCATCCTCTGCACCACGATCCATCAGGGTTCCCAGTGGCGTGGCCGATATCACCGAGCCGGCGGCATCAAGCTGCCAACGCATAGCGCGGATATCATAAATGGAACGGTTTGCCTTGATGGTACCGCCCTGCATATTGCTGGAAAGGTTAGCAGCCGCTGAACGTTGTTTAGCGTGCCATAGCTCCCAGACACAGACATAAAACGGCTCTGTCGACGTTGGATCAGCTGTATCTTCTTCGCACTTTTGAATGCTTTCAACCGATTCAGGCGCCACAGCCACACTGGCGAAGCCCACCGCAACATTATTGGCATTGATGTCAAACATAACGGCTTCACCACCTAAATGGGCTTGCTCTGGTGGCGCATAGCTATTAAAGCTGCTGCCGTTATGCCAGATTGCCCGGCTGGTAAAGTCACGCTCGGCGTACACGATGGTTTGGGTAACTTCGCCAGCTTCGTTGAAAACTTCATGCTCCAGTGGCCGGTAAGGTGCCGTACCGAAGCCAACGAAAATATTATTATCGTTCATCCCGTAAAAATAATGATCCGCAGTATCTTCCATTTCCGGCGTAGCTTCATCGGTATCATTAAACGGAGCGTGGAAAGTCACGCCCTGGCCGTTGTATGAGCCGGCAAAGTTATAGGCTATACGGGGGTTCTGCAGGAAAGCATTGGCGCTATCTTCGAGCAAATTGACCAGCCTGGTATACTGCTCCCTGGATAGTTCAAATGTCTCGGTATCGATCTCTTCCGGAATGCCGGCATTGTTGCGGGTAGCGTTTACCAGTTCGGTTACGTCAATATCGCGATTTTCAGGAAGCCGTCCTAATACCGCAGCCATCCCCGTATCGTTAATATCTGTCGGGAATAAATGGCGTACTTCAGCCGGCGTGGGCAATTCCTGAAAATTGTACGTGTCTGCCTGTACTGCAGCAACAAAGGATGCGGAGACAGCCGCGCTGACCGCGGCTAAAGTGAGTTTTTTCATAAGTGAATTAACTGCTCTCTTGTTGTAAGTTTTCTAATTCGTCCCAGCGCTCCAGAACTTTTACCAGTTCTGTTTCGATAGCACCTAGTCGGTCCAGCGCACTGCTGGTTATGGCGTGCGACTGATTATAAAAATCCGGGTCGCTAATTTGCTGTTGCAACTCGGCCTGCTCTGCTTCCAATGCTTCTATCCGTTGCGGCAGCATATCAAGTTCCCGCTGCAGCTTATAGGATAACTTTTTTCGCGGCTTTTCAGAAGCCCGCGGAGGCGCTGCTGAAGGCGTTGATTGGTCAGACTGCCGGGCAACGGATTTAGTTCCCGTCTGCTGCTGCAGATAGTGTTCTACCTCGCTGAAGCCACCAAAAATCTCAGTTACTTTTCCGTCACCTTCAAACAACAGCACACTGGTGGCGGTATTGTTAACAAATTCCCGATCGTGGCTGACCAGAATAACGGTGCCCTGATAATCTGCGACGATCTGCTCCAGCAGTTCAAGGGTATCGATATCCAGATCGTTGGTCGGCTCATCGAGAATTAAAAAATTACTGGGTTGCAGAAACAGCTTAGCCAGCAAGGCTCGGTTACGTTCGCCGCCAGACAACGCGCGCACTGGCGTACGTGCCTGTTTTGGCGAAAACAGGAAATCCTGCAGATAGCTCAGGATATGCCGGCTACGGCCACCATAAGTAACGTCCTGCTTACCTTCGCCGACGTTTTCCGCAACGGAAAGCGCAGGATCCAGTTGCGCGCGGTGTTGATCAAAATAGGCAACTTCGAGATTAGTGCCCAGTTTAATGACGCCACTATCAACCTTCTGCTGGCCCAACAGTACCCGGATCAGCGTACTCTTGCCACAGCCATTAGGGCCAACCAGCGCCACGTTATCGCCCCGCTGTAAAGTCAGCGAGAAATCTTTCAGAATAACCTGGTCGCCAAAGCTAAGGTTCAGCCCTTCGCCTTCAAATACCAGCTTACCTGATCGCTGTGCTTCCTGAACGGATAGCTTCGCAGAGCCCTGCTGTTCACGCCGCTGGGCGCGCTGCTTACGGAGCTCCTGCAGGGCTCGTACACGACCTTCATTGCGCGTACGGCGCGCCTTGATGCCCTGACGAACCCATACTTCTTCCTGGGCTAATTTTTTATCGAATTCGGCGTTATGGGCCTCTTCTATCTCAAGGTTTTCCTGCTTGAGTTGCAGGTATTTGTCATAACTGCCGGGATAGCTGGCCAAATGGCCGCGATCCAGATCAATGATGCGGGTTGCCAGGGCCCGGATAAATGCCCGGTCATGGCTGATAAACAGAACCGCGCCGCGAAACTCTTTCAGCATGGTTTCCAGCCAGCGAACCATATCTACATCAAGGTGGTTGGTAGGCTCATCAAGTAACAGTAAGTCGGGCTGAACCACTAATGCCCGGGCCAGCGCAACGCGCCGTAACCAGCCCCCTGAGAGTGACTCCATGGTCGCGTCAGCAGGCAGGGATAGCTGCGTAAGAACCTGTTCAATACGGGTCTGCAACTGCCAGCCATCGGCTGCTTCAAGCTGAGTTTGTAGTTTGCCGAAGCGATCCATCAACTGATCCATCGACTGGCCGCTGGTATTCTCAGTGAGCTGCTCGGAAATATGATGGTATTCTTTTAAAATATCGCCGACATCCGCAAGTGCTTCAGCCACATAGTCAAACACTGTCTGTGGCGAGTTCGCCGGTGGATCCTGAGGCAGCCGGGTAATCACCGTATCGCCTACGATCTGAACCGCGCCGTTATCAAGCTGGGTGTGGCCGTCCAATACCTTGAGTAGCGTCGATTTACCTGCCCCATTACGGCCGACCAGACACAGGCGCTCACCCGCTTCGATAACCAGGTCAACACCATCCAGAATAGCGTCATTTCCAAACGCCAGGTGGGCATTCTGCAAGCGCACAATACTCATGAATTCAAAAACTCCTCTAATTCGTTACCAAAAGGCCAGCGTAGCTCGGCGTCATCTCCGTCCCGTACTAATACCGGTACTAACCAGGCGTACTCTTCCAGTAATGCAGGCTGCTGGCTAATATCCACTATGTGCAGGCGCACCGGCTCATCCGGTTCGCTATGATGGATTGCCAGCAAGGCTTCGTTACACAACGGGCACTCGGGTTTGGTTAACAGATAAAAATCAGTCAAAGCTGGTGATCCGATATAAATGGTGAATATTCTTATTCCGACTGAAATCCAGGGGAATGGAACGTTGCGTTAAGTCTTCCGCTTTGAGGTAAAGTTCCGAAAGCGCTTCTTCATCAAGCTTAAATCGCCGTTTATTGTTAGAAAACAGGATAACGCCATCATCTTTCAGCAAGCGCGCGGCAAGTTTGAGCAATAACGGGTGATCCTTCTGCACATCCAGAACATCATCCATGCGTTTCGAATTGGAAAAAGTCGGCGGATCAAGAAAAATAACGTCAAAGCGTTGCTGCGGACGTTGCTCGCGCAACCAGGTCAGACAGTCGGCCTGAATAAACTGATGCTGCCGGCTATGTATCTTATTGAGTTGGAAATTGTCTTCACCCCAGTTCAGGTAAGTTTTCGACAGATCCACGGAAACAACCTGGCTTGCACCGGCCAGTGCCGCGTGTACCGAGGCGGTACAGGTATAGGCGAACAGGTTCAGTACGGTTTTACCTGCACTCAGCCGGGCTAATTCACGGCGCGCCCAGCGGTGATCAAGGAACAGGCCGGTATCCAGGTAGTCACTCAGATTGACCACAAACTGGGCGTTATATTCGTTAACCACAGTGGTCAGGCCGCGTGGTTGCTGCTTCTGGTATTGCTGCTTGCCCGACTGGCGCTGGCGCACCTTCAGCGTCATTTTATCCGCGTTGAACGGCAGCTCCTGGGCCAGGGTATCGAGTAAAAACCATAACCGTTCCTTGGCAATTGCTTCCGGTATATCTTTTGGCGCAGCATATTCCTGAATGACCAGAAAATCATTGTAGACATCTACTGCCGCATTGTATTCAGGCATGTCGGCGTCGTATAGCCGCCAGGCGCTAACCCCTTCTTTCGCCGCCCATTTTTCAAGTTTCTGGTAATTTTTACGTAACCGGTTAGCCAGATCATTGGATTGCGATTGAGTAAACTCTGGTTGCTCTTTAGTTAGGTCATAAAGAGCCAGAACGGTCTCTAGCGCACCGTTGTAGAGCTTATATTTTTTGCTACTACGCAGCTTCATGCGCTTCAGCAGTTGTTCATCGCCCGCCAGTACCGCCGCATGCCAACCCTGAAACTGCTGGCGTAACTGCTGGCCAAACCGACGGTAAAGTAGCAGGGTCTCCACCTCTTCGCCTAAGCGTTCGCCATAAGGCGGGTTACAGACCAGTAGTGGTGGCTGTTCTTGTTCAGCGGCGATAACCGGACTGGTTATCTGATCCGCTGCCTTCATCTGCCACTCACATTTGCCAGCGAGGCCAAGACGGACCGCATTTTGTTCGGCGATAGCAAGCATCTTCGGATCGGTATCGGAGCCATAAAAGCGTACCGCAGATTCCTCCAGCGCTTGCTGATGGCGGTGCTCGGCTTGTTCCAGTTGTTGCTGCCATAGCTGCGCATCATGAGCAAGCCAGGCTTCAAAGCCCCACCCACGCCGGGTCAGGCCGGGTGCGCGGTCATAGCAAATCATCGCAGCCTCAAGCAACAGCGTACCTGAACCGCAAAAAGGATCCATGATGACCTGGGTGTTGCGGGTTACGCCCGCGCGTAGTACAACGCCTGCAGCCAGGGTTTCGCGTAACGGTGCTGTGCCCTGCTCCTGGCGATAGCCGCGACGATGCAGGCTGTCACCGGATAAGTCCAGATACCAGGTTAGTTTATCTTTATTGAGGTGGGCATTAATGCGGATATCGGGCTGATCTTTCGACACCGACGGGCGCGATTCGCCAATTTCCCGGAAGCGATCGACAATACCGTCCTTGACCAGCTGCGCGCCAAACTGGGTATGGCGTATATCGCGGTTTTGCCCCCGAAAATCAATAATAAAGGTTCGGTTCGAACTGAAGACTGTTTCCCATTCAGTAGCTGCTACTGCTTCGGGCACTGCGTCGGCGCGCAAAGCTTCGCATTCACCCAGCTTCAGCAGCACCCGGCTGGCCAGGCGGCTCCACAGACAGGCGCGATAGGCCAATGCCAGGTCGCCCCGAAACCAGCATCCTGCGAGAGTCTGACGAACGTCGGTCGCACCGATTTCATTCAGCTCGTCAAAAAGTAAAGGCTCAAGGCCTTTGGCGCAGGTGGCAAATAACTGCAGATTTTCACTCATGTGAGTAGTAGACCCATATCCAATAATCAGGGGGCGATTATACCGAACTCAGAGCCGTCTGTATTGGGGGAAATGAGGATGAAATGGGTGATAACCTTAGTGAATCGGCATGAATCGCCGGAAAAGTAAGCAGTCAGCACGAATGCCTCTTGCGTTCTCAACAGATACTGGTAGTATGCGCATCAATCGGACGCGGGGTGGAGCAGTCTGGTAGCTCGTCGGGCTCATAACCCGAAGGTCGTAGGTTCAAATCCTGCCCCCGCAACCATTTAATCCGATGTCGGTATACCCTCAATATTCCAATGTTTTACTAATTCTTCCTGATAGCCGTTTTCTCCCAGATATCTGAAATAACGCACTAAAATATCCTGTATTTGATCGGGACTCCGATAAACCAGAGTTGATCCGTCCAGATCAGGCACATCGCCGCCACCGGTTGCGCGATAACTATTGACCATCACCAGAAACAGCATGTCGTCAGTTACTGCTTGCTTGCCATAATGCAAAGCCAGTATTCGATCCCCCTGTGCGCGTCTCGGATCAATCCGGTACGACAAACCAAACAAACTATCAAAATTATAGCCAGGGAAATCCGTGTTCACCCAGGCCCAGGACTGCTCTCGCTTGCTGGCCTCTGGCTCGCTAACGGCCTGCGCACTAAACTCCAGCCAGCGCTTTATTTGCGCGCCATTGAGCTTAACGACGTCCAGGGTGTTCGGATAACGGTAGAGATCAGCGATATCGCCCAAGGTTACTTGCCCAGCGTTGATTTCGGTATAACGGCCCTGCTGTTCGTCTTCAGCACTTAGCGCAGCGTTAAAAGGTGCTGTCGCGCTCAGTAACGGCAAATCATCCAGCCGTTCAGCCGGAATATGATGTTGTGCGTACCATAGCTGGGCCTGATGAATAAGCTGAACTGCCAGCTCCGGTTGTAGTCGCGCGCGGCGATAACTTAAAGGCTGAGCGGTATAACCGACAGGCTGAGCAACGAAGGCTTTGGTCGCCTGATGGACCGCTTGTAGCTTGTCAGCAAAACCTGAATCATAGCCGGAATCAGTCGCACGGATGCTGCTTCGGGTCGATACCACGCGCCACTGTTGATCGCTGAATTCCAGATCAAGATCAATAATACCCAGGTGCTCACCATAAGCGCCGGGCTGTACTGCTGGCACACCGCGAATGCGACCTGCTCCGCTATCGACTCCGGGCAAGTCATCATAGGCTCCGGTGCCAGGAAACACCTCGTGTTGGTGACCCAACAGCAAGGCATCAATGCCTGGTATTCCGGCCAGCTCCCAGCCGGCTTGCTCTGTGTCTTTCGGGTTCTGCGTCTGCTTTGGCATGCCGGTATGCGCCGCCAGTATGACAATATCGGCGCCTTGCGCGCGGGCTGTTTTGACCTGCAGCGCAGCAGCGGTGACCATATCAGTCATGGTCGCCCGCCCGCTCAGGTAACGGGCATCCCATTGCATAATTTGGGGTGGCATCACGCCAATTACAGCAATGTTGACCGGTAGTTCATTACAGTGCTGATCAACAGCCACGCGATGCAGAATGGTGTACGGCTGAATTTGCTTACGCAACCTGCCCGGCGCGTCATCCAGCCAGTGAATATTTGCACTAAGTACCGGAAATTGGGCCTGGCTATAGGCCTCGGCAAGATATTCCAGCCCATAGTTAAATTCATGATTGCCCAGGTTGGCCGCGTCATAGTCAAGGTAGTTCAGCGCCTGAATGAACGGATTGCCGTTGTGTTCATCCCCTGCTCCTCCGGCCACAATCCAGTCTGCAACTGGCGAGCCTTGCAGCAGGTCGCCGTTTTCAATGAGCACTGATAAGGAAACTTCTGTGCGCGCAGCATGAATCACGCTGGCGGTATGAACTAAGCCACGCTGAACGGGCTGATTGGAAAAATAATCGTAGCCGGTTAACTGAGCGTGCACATCACTGGTTTCCATGATGCGCAGGGTTGCCCGGGAGGGTTCAACGGGTCCTGAAGGCTGGCAGGCGGTTAGCATCATGATAAATAAAAGATACATCGCCAGTAATGGCGACTGTCTTGTCATGCCCGCTGACGAAAAGAGCCGCCAGAGGTTTGTTTATTCTCTGGCTGAATAATGCGGCTGGATTGCAGGCGATTGGTCAGCACTTTAACCACGTCAAATTCTGACAACGATTTGATTTCCGACAGTTCCATCTGTTTGTCGAGTAGCATGCACTCGGCAAATTCACCATCAATACCTAAGATCACAAAAGTCGCTGACGCCATTCCTGAATTCAGCTCAACCAATACGCCCTTCTGTAAATGGTATCCCGGGCAATGGGTCTGCTGCTGAAAATGCCAGCTCTGTGGCATTTGCGGCCGTCCGAAACGTCGGATAATGGTGTGATTTAAAGCGATTTGAACAATCTGCATCGGCGCCCAGTGATCATAACCGCTCAGCACGTCGAAAATTTCCTGAAATTCAGCAGCGTCTTCCAGAGTGAAGGCCGCATTCATTGCGTGCATCGAGACTAATTTGGAAGTTTTATAAGGACACGCGTGCATAAGCCCGTCGCCGAGCTCTATTGATAACTGTTGGGTTTCGGGGTTAAACACCCACCGCCAGTTCTGTGAAGCTTGCACTAAGTTGATCCTTTAACAAAAGCTGCCTGATAAAAGCAGTTGTCTAAACTAACCAAAAACCAGCTAATTTACAAGTTTTTGACAATCCGCTGAACCAGTGTCGGCCCTTCGTAGATGAAACCAGTATATATCTGTATAAGCTGTGCGCCGGCTGCCAGCTTGGCTTTCGCGCGTTCGGGGCTATCAATGCCGCCTACCCCAATCACCGGAATTTTATCTCCCAGGTGGCTATGCAATAGCTGAACCACGCGGGTGCTGGCATCAAACAAAACTGAGCCACTAAGCCCCCCGGCTTCATCCGAGTTTGGTAGCCCGGCGACCTGCTCCCGGCTTAATGTGGTATTGGTGGCGATCACACCGTCAATCTGGTGCTTTAATAAAGCCTGAGCGATGTCAGCAATACCCTCATCGCTAAGATCAGGTGCTATTTTTACGGCCAGGGGGACGTAGCGGCCATGCTTGCCGTGCAATTCGTACTGCAGTTCTTTCAGCGCTGCCAGCAGGTCATCAAATGCGTTACCATGCTGAAACGCACGCAGTCCCGGGGTGTTCGGCGATGAAATATTCACCGCTATATAGCTGGCATAAGGATACACTTTGCGCATGCAGTGCAGATAATCATTTACTGCCTGATCCTCAGGTGTATCTTTATTCTTACCTATATTTATTCCTAATATACCCCGATAACGGGCCGCCTTGATCTGTTCGACCAAATAATCCACGCCTTTGTTATTGAACCCCATGCGATTAATTAGTGCGGTCCGCTCCGGGATACGGAACATCCGCGGCTTGGGGTTCCCAGGCTGTGGCTTTGGCGTCACCGTACCCACTTCAATGAAACCGAACCCCATCTGACTGAAGGCATCAATCGCTTCGCCGTTTTTATCAAGACCTGCGGCCAGACCGACCGGGTTCGGGAAGTCAATTCCCATAACCCGGACCGGGTGCGGCTCAACCTGCTGTCGCCAGGTCAAAGATAAAGGGGTATGCGCGTAGCGACGCAACAGCCCCATCGTAAAATCATGCGATTTCTCGGCGTCCTGACGGAATAACCATGCCCTTACCCAGCTATACATGGCTTATGCCGTTGTACAGTTATGGTTTAGCAGCATGAGTTCACGCAAGGTCACTGAGAACTTGGCGAATTCATGGGTCTTGGTCGTTCTGAAGTCATTGAGTGTCTGTAACCAGCGCTCTACATAGACATTGTTATGGTTCAGCCAGGCGTCGAGGATCGCCGAAGCATCCTTCTTCAAATCCGCACCCTTAAGCATACTCAGCGTCAGTGAGCGTTGTTGCCAGTCCAGCTCTTCGCGGAATGCCGCACGAGCCAGCGCCTGCCAGTGGTTGTCGACCGGCTGGTTGTTGATCTGCTCAAGGAACCAGTGCAGTGACATCCGCGCGCCCAGGCTAAAGTAGGCTTCCGCCACCAGACCCACTTTACAGTTGGTCTGATGAATAATGTCGGCAATATCCATAGCCGAGAACAGCGTCGATAATATGCCAATCTGATGTGCTAAATCTTTCGGCACACCTTGCAGTTGCAGCTTCTCAATTTCTTTCTCAAGTGCCGCACGTTCATCTGCCACAACGTATTTCAGAACGTTTTTCCGCAGGTCATTGAAACTTGCCTGGTAAAAATCCAGATGTTCCTGAATAGTGCCAAGCGACGGGTTTTTATGACGCAGGAACCAGCGCGTTGCGCGACGTACCACACGACGCACCTGGAATAGCATGCGGTTCTGAATCTCTGCCGAAACCTTATTGTTTTGGGCTTCAATTTGCTCCATCAGGCCACGCAGATTAAAGCACTCCCGGGCGACCACATAAGCCGCGGCAACCTCAGCGCCCGTTGCGCCGGTAGCATCCTGCTTGCGATAAACGAAGTTCGGACCCATGTCGTTAACAATATTGTTCGCCAGACGCGTGGCGATTATTTGTCCACGCAGTGGGTGTGTCTGCATGGCATCGGCAAAGCGCTCCTGCAACGGCTTAGGAAACGCGTTAATCAGGGAACGTGCATGGAACGGGTCGTTAAGCACCAGTTCATCCTGTAGCTGTTCCTTCAGAACCATTTTGCCGTAGGCAGTCAATACTGCCAGCTCTGGCCGGGTAAGCCCCTTGCCGTTGGCCTGACGCTCAGCCAGCTCATCGTCATCAGGTAAGTATTCGAGCGAACGGTTGAGTTGCCCTTCCCGCTCAAGGTGATGGATAAAGCGCTGTAGCTCTTTGATCTGATCAGGTCCGCGGATAGCGGTAACTGAAATCGACTGAGACTGACGATGGCAGTCTTTGACAACGATCTGCGCAACTTCATCAGTCATTTCAAATAAGAGTTTATCCCGCTGCTTCCGGGTCAGATCACCTTCTGCGACCACGCCGTTAAGCAGAATTTTGATATTGACCTCGTTATCAGAGCAGTCAACGCCACCCACGTTATCGATGGCGTCGGTGTTAATGCGTCCGCCATTGCGGGCATACTCGATACGACCTAACTGGGTGAAGCCCAGGTTGCCGCCTTCACCGACAATCTTCGCCCGTAACTCGCTACCATTGATACGCAGCGCGTCGTTGGCACGGTCGCCGACATCGCTGTCACTCTCTTTGGTACTCTTCACATAGGTACCGATACCACCGTTCCAGAGCAGGTCAACCGGCATCTGCAGGATGGCTTTGATCATATCTGTTGGCGTCAGAGATTTTTTCTGCGTACCGAACAGCTTTTTCATCTCTGGCGTCAGCTCAATCGCCTTAGCACTGCGGGCAAACACGCCACCGCCGGAAGAGATCAGCTTTTTATCGTAATCTTCCCAACTGGAGCGAGGCAGGTTAAACAGCCGCTCACGCTCTTTATAGCTTGAAGCCGCATCCGGCTCAGGGTCGATAAAGATATGCATATGGTTAAAGGCCGCGACCAGACGGATATGTTTGGATAACAGCATGCCGTTACCAAATACATCACCCGCCATATCGCCAACGCCGATAGCAGTAAAATCAGTGGACTGGCAGTCAATACCAACTTCACGGAAGTGGCGTTTAACTGATTCCCAGGCACCGCGTGCGGTAATCGCCATTTTCTTATGGTCATAACCGACCGAGCCACCGGAGGCAAAAGCATCGCCCAGCCAGAAATTATATTCAGCTGAAATGCCATTGGCGATATCTGAGAACGTCGCGGTACCTTTATCCGCCGCAACTACCAGATAAGTGTCATCTTCGTCGTGGCGCACCACTTGGTCCGGATGAACGACCTCACCGTTAACGATGTTATCAGTGATATCCAGCAGTGCCCGGATAAAAGTCCGGTAACAGGCCTTTCCTTCTTCAAAGAATGCTTCGCGCTCGGCGGGGAGTTTCTTACAGTAGAACCCACCTTTTGCCCCCACAGGGACGATAACGGTGTTCTTAACTTGCTGCGCTTTAACCAGACCAAGCACCTCAGTACGGAAGTCTTCACGACGATCTGACCAGCGCAAGCCACCACGGGCAACTTTGCCGCCACGCAGATGCACACCTTCTACCCGCGGCGAGTACACGAAGATCTCATACTTGGGCAGTGGCAGCGGCATTTCCGGTACCATTTCAGGCAGGAACTTAATGGAAATATAAGGCTTCTCATTGCCGTTCTGATCAGGCTGGAAGAAGTTCGTCCGCAGCGCCGCAAGGATAAGCTCCACATAACGACGAATAATACGATCATCATCCAGGTTCGCGACGTTGTCTAATTCAGTATTGATACGTGTTTCCAGCGCCGCAATTTTCTTCGTGCGCGATTTGATCGACGGCTCGAATTTGCTGTAGAACAGCTTAACAATCAGCTTGGCGACTAATGGATATTTGTTAAAGGCACTTTCGATATAGCTCTGGCTGAATGTCGTACCAATTTGCCGCATGTATTTGGCAAACATCCGCAAAATAACCACCTGACGGCCAGTCAAACCGGCACTTAATACCAGCCGGTTGAAGCCATCATCTTCATAGTGGCCTTGCCATACTTTGGCAAAGGCGTCCTGATAGACATCACGTATGGCTTCCAGATCAAGCTTAACGTTACTGTGCAGCATCTGGAAATCCAGTACCCAGTAAACGTGGTTATCCGTGGCTTTAATCTGATATGGGCTTTCGCCAATGATCCGCAAGCCGAAGTTTTCCAGCATCGGCAATACATCCGACAGGTGAATCGGCTCATCTTTATGGAATAGCTTTAACCGGATCTTTTTGCTCTGCTCGTTTTCTTCGCGTGAGCGGTAAAACAGCATCCCCAGTTTGTGATCATCATCCAGCGCTTCCAACTGCTGTAAGTCAGCAATGGCGACCGATGGCAGTACTTCTTCTTTGTAGGCGCGCGGGAACGCGTTGGCATATTTCTTATTAAGTGCATTAGCTCGCGCTTCACCAAAAGTACTACGAAGAATGCGCTCAAAATTGTCTTCCCAGGTGCGGGCTGCTTCAACCAGATTCTGTTCGAGTTCTTTCACGTCAATGTCCTGTACGTGGTCGCCAAGGCGCACGGTGTAATGGGTCCGTGCCAATGATGATTCTGAAAAATAAGTGGTAAAATCAACGTCGCTTGGACTGTCTAAAGAACGAGCCAGGATCTGTTGAGTTCGTTGCCGTAATAAGGTGTTATATCGCTCTTTGGGCACGTACACCATGCATGAAGCAAAGCGACCAAAAATGTCGCGTCTTACAAACAGGCGGGTCATATCCCGCTCCTGCATTTGCAGTACGCCTAGCCCTATCTCCAATAAGTCGTCTTCGTCGGCCTGAACGACCTCATCGCGGGGATAGGTCTCAAGAATATTAAGCAGCGCCTTGGCCGCATGGGAATTGGGTGCAAAACCTGAAGCATCCATTACCCGCTTGATTTTTTCGCCAACCAGTGGCACATCGCGCGCACTGTTATTATAAAAGCTGCTTGAATACAGGCCGATGAAACGATCTTCGCCAATCACTTTGCCTTTCTTGTCAAAGCGCTTGACGCCAATATAATCGCCGTACGCCGGTCGGTGGACACGCGATTTTGAATTGGTTTTGGTCACCAGCAACAAGCTGTCGTTAAAGGTCAGATCGCGGGCAACTTCCGGCAGCGATGAAACAGGCCGCTCTTTATTGGTTGCTGACTTACGCATGAGGCCCAGACTGGAGTCGGGTTGCTGACGAATAACGTGATCACCCTCAACAGCCACCAGGTCGTAACGGCGGTAGCCCATTAAGGTAAAGTTGTCTTTTGCCAGCCAGCTCAGAAAGCGTTGTGCTTCTTTCAGTTTTTTAGCCGGACCGGGATATTTAATTTCACTGAGGCTTTCGGCCACTTCTTTGAGCTTTTCACGCATTGGCCGCCAGTCTGAAACCGACAAATTCACTTCATCCATCACGGAAGCCAGTTCAGTCTTTAATTTAGTCCGGGCTTCTTGAGATGTCTGCCGGTCTACTTCAATCAGGAACACCGTATCCACTTCGTTGCCGTCACGGACACCCGGCTTCAAGAGCTCGGTAATGCCCTGCTCGTCGTCACGCCGGTGGCTGATGGGCAAATGCAGTAACAAGTGGGCGCTGATTCCCAGTCGCGATAACGCCATGCGCACGGAATCAACCATGAACGGCGTATCAGACTGAATAATTTCAATAATGGTATGGGCTGATTCCCAGCCATGACGGGCTACTTCAGGGTTATAGACTTTAATAAGTGCTTTTTCGCCGGGCTTGTATTGATTGAAGCTGTGCCAGAGGCCCATAACAGCACCGTACAAGTCACTGTCGTTACGCTCTGCGAGATCATCGGAGGAAATGTTTCTGAATAACCGAAGCGCGAAATCCTGGATTAAATCGGGTCGATCAGTTGCGCGTTTTTGTATCAGATCGGCCACTTTCTGTAAAATTACGGGGAGCTGGCCTTGGCCATAAGAATTCATGCTTGTGTCCTTGTAACCCATTTAGAAGTAGCGATGTCATCAAAACTGATTTTGACGACAAAAAGTAGCTCGCATTATTGTCGGACATTTGTCAAAGGTATTCAATGTTTATTGCGCGGAATGATAGTGTTCAGACCACGAAATCCGTGGCCTGAACCTGTGCGCTATGGTTCCAGACTCGATTCGATTTTTTCTGCCAGATCGGCAGCCAGATCGGGTAGTTGTTGTAGCCGCTCCAGTTCATGGCGCATCAGCTTTTGCCGACTGCTGTCAAACCGGCGCCACTGCGTGAACGGGGTTAGCAGACGTGAGGCGACCTGCGGGTTAGTGCTGTTTAACTGGGCAATGACATTGCCGATCAGTTTATAGCCGGTACCATCCGGATGATGGAAACCAACCAGGTTACGGCTGAAGGTCGCTAGCAGAGAATAAACCCGGTTCGGATTCGTCAGGGTAAAACGCCGATGCCCCTGAAGTTCGCTCACCTGCTCTACACTTGCCTCATAGGGGCTGCTGGCCTGAACGGCGAACCATTTATCCAGTACCAGCGGCTCGTCCTGCCATTGTTGCCCGAAAGCGGACAGCAATTCTTGTTTACAGGGCAAGTTAAGATGGACAGCGGTTTGCAGGGCAGCCTGCTGATCGGTCATGTTGTTGGCCCCGCGGAAGTGCTGAACCAACTGCTTACTATATTGGTCCGGCGCCGCCAGGCATAGATAGTACAGGCTCAGATTACAAAGGCTCCGGGCAGCTATGGCTGTGCCGCTAAGCTCATAGTCCGACTGGCAGTAGTTTTCATATAAAGCCTTAAAATCGTGCTGTAACGCGGTGGCAATCGCCTGTTTCAGTTGCCGACAGGCAGCCGCGATAGCAGTTACCGGAATCTCAGCCGGATAGTGTTCGGCTAACTCCTCCGCGGTGGGCGGGCTTAATGCCAGGGCCCGCAGGGCCGGATCAATGTCAGCCCGGGCCAGGCGTTTCAGAGCAGCGATCAGCTCATCGGTAAGGCAAATGTCCTGATTGCTGGTTATCGCCTCTTTGAGTAGCTGCAGATAGATGCTCTGCGCCGCTTCCCAGCGGGTGACTTCAGCTTCGGCGTGCGCTAACAGTACCAGTAACTCGCTGAGTGGCTGGTGATAGTTGAGCCGAACCGGCGCGCTGAAGTTTTCCAGCAAAGAAAATACCGGCGCTTCGCTCAGGCCGGTAAGGACAAAGGTCTGTTCGGCATCAGTTAGTTCAAGCAAATAGCTGCCAGACTCATGTCGCGTCAGGCTACCGCTATCAGTTTGTAATGTCAGAGGTTGACCTTCCTTATCATAAGCACTGAGCAGTAATGGAATATGTACCGGATGTTTATCAGTCTGACCGGCAGTTGCCGGCGTCTGCTGCTGTAGGCTTAAAGTGACCTGCCCGGTAGCGGAATTAAATTCGCTACGCACCGATACCATAGGCGTACCTGCCTGACTGTACCAACGCCGGAATAAGCTAAAATCACGGTTGTTCGCCTGTTCCATCGCCGCGACAAAGTCTTCGCAGGTCACCGCCTGCCCGTCGTGACATTCGACATAACGGCGCATGCCTCGCTGGAAGCCTTCTTCGCCAAGCAAGGTGTGCAGCATGCGAATAACTTCAGCGCCTTTGTTGTACACGGTCACCGTATAAAAGTTATTCATTTCAATAACTTTGTCAGGGCGAATGGGATGCGCCATAGGGCTGGCGTCTTCATTAAACTGGTGACTGCGAATAATGCGGATATCCTGAATGCGGTTAACCGCCCGCGAACCCAGATCCGAACTAAATTCCTGGTCGCGGAAAACGGTCAGCCCTTCTTTCAGGCTAAGCTGGAACCAGTCACGACAGGTAATACGGTTGCCGGTCCAGTTGTGAAAATATTCATGGCCGATAACCGATTCAACAGCGAGAAAATCCTGATCGGTGGCGGTTTGCTGATCAGCCAGTACGTAGCGGGAATTGAAAATATTCAATCCTTTGTTTTCCATGGCGCCCATGTTGAAGAAATCAACGGCCACGATCATATAGATGTCGAGATCATATTCCAGACCAAACCGCTGCTCGTCCCAGCGCATCGAATTCTGCAACGCGGTCATAGCGTAGCGGGCGCGCTCAAGATTGCCACGATCGACAAATATATGCAGATCGATGGTGCGTCCGGAAACGGTTTTGAAGGTATCTTTATGCACATCAAAATCGCCGGCGACTAAGGCAAACAGATAGGCTGGCTTAGGAAAAGGGTCATGCCAGGTGATCCAGTGCTGGCCATTTTCGCCTTCGCCCTGCCCAACCCTGTTGCCATTACTTAATAAGTAGGGGTAACGGGCTTTATCGGCAATAATTGTGGTAGTAAACACCGCAAGTACATCAGGGCGATCAAGATAGTAGGTGATGCGCCGGAAGCCCTCAGCCTCACATTGGGTGCAAAAGGCCCCATCCGACTTATACAGCCCTTCTAACGCGGTATTGCTGGCCGGATCGATCTCGGTTTCAATGGTTAGCAGGAAGCTATCCGGAACCCCGTCAAGGATCAGGCCTGTGGCAGTAAGCTGATAGTCGTCGGGGGTCAGAGGGCTACCATCAAGCTCAATCCGCACCAGCTTTAACTGTTCGCCGTCAAGCTCAAACGCTCCGGGCGTCTGCCGCTGAATGCGCATAGAGTTAATAACGCGCGTCTGCTTTTCGTGCAGGTGAAAGGTCAGTTCGACTGTTTCAATGGTAAAAGCCGGAGCGCGATAATCGCTCCGGTATTTCGCCTGGTGTTCAGTTGTAAGCATAATTTACCGCTAAAATTTGTTTAAGTTGCAGGTTTCTCCTGCGGCGCGAGGCGCAGAATACGGAACCCAGTATAACCGTAAATCAGCGCAATCAGCGGCGTGATCCAGTTAAAGAAAGCGAAAGGAGCGTACTCCAGCGGGCTTACCGCCAATACGCCCATCATAAAGGCACCACAGGTGTTCCAGGGGATCAGTGCTGAGGTCAGCGTACCGCTATCTTCCAGGGTACGGGACAGAACACGTGGATCCAGCCCGCGGCGCATATATTCTTCACGATACATACGGCCAGGAATGACAATTGCCATGTATTGGTCAGCAGTCAGCACGTTGGCACCAAAACAGGTGAACAAAGTGGCGGCGATCAGGCTGCCGGTACTTTTCACCATCCCCAGCACGCCGCGTATGAGTCGCTCAAGTAAGCCGAGCTTTTCCATCACCGCACCAAAAGTCATGGCGCTCAGAATCAGCCAGATAGTATTCAGCATACTCGACATGCCGCCGCCGCTAAGCAGCGAATCGAGCTGGTCAGCGCCGGTTTCTATCACCACGCCATCACTAAGAGCCAGCCACACAACTTTTAAACTGGCAACCGCTGACGCATCGCCCCCGGCTATATTGGTGATTAAATCACCCTGAAAGAGTACCGCCCATAAGCCGCCGATAAGCGCCCCGAAAAACACTGTCGGTAGCGCCGGTTTACCGGTGGCCGCCAGATACAGCAGGATAGCCAGCGGCACCAGCATCTCCCAGCCGATGTTATAGGTGTTCTGCAGTTCGAGTTGCATGCGCTCAAGTTCTACCAGGCTGGTCGTGGCGTCAGCATTCAGGCCAAGAATCAGAAACAGTGCCAGCGCAATCAGAAAGGCCGGGCCTGCGGTATAAACCATGTAGCGTATATGTTCAAAGAGCTCACTGCCGCCAACGGCCGGTGCCAGATTGGTGGTATCAGAAAGTGGTGACATTTTATCGCCGAAATAGGCCCCGGATACGACGGCACCAGCGGTGATCACCGGCGATAACTCCATCCCTGCTGCTACGCCCATGAGCGCAACACCGATGGTTGCGGCGGTAGTCCATGAACTGCCGATGGATAGCGCGACGATGCCGCAAATCAGCGCCGTGGCAGCATAGAACAGATTGGGGTTAAGTAGTTCGAGACCATAATAGATCATGGTTGGTACGGTACCCGACAATAACCAGGTGCCAATCAGCGAGCCGACCGCCAGAATAATCAACATGGCACCGAGGGCTACTGAGATCCCCTCTTTTATCCCCTCTTCCATGTCGGGCCAGCTGTACCTGTTGTAAAATCCGATCATCACGGCAATGCCACCGGCCACCCAGAGTGCGATCTGATTCGGGCCGTAGGATGAGTCTTCACCGAACAGGTACACAGAGGCAGCCAGAGTGATGATAAGGGCTATTAGCGGAGCGGCAGCCTGCAATAAGCTGGGTTCACGAAAGTCAGGTTTTGATGTGGTTTGCATAGATGGTCTCTATATTTTCATTATTATACTGATTACAACGTGATCACACCGATCAGCTGCAAAAAAATCAGGCCAATGGCAACCGGGGCCAGCCAGCGTACACAGAATAACCAAAGCTTAAAGATTGCTGGCTGGCTGTCCAGTTCATCTTCGCTTGCTGAGCGTTTCATCACCCAGCCGGCAAATAACGCCAGTAACAAGCCACCCAGTGGTAAAAGTATATTTGCTGTACTGTAATCAATGACATCAAACCAGGACAGCAGTTGTTTGCCGGAAACCTGCCAGTCGAGGCGGGTCCATTCTGCGCCGGCAAACGAGTAGATAGTGATTTGCCCTAACAGCCATAATACAGCAGCGGCGCCAACGGTGGCCGGCCAGCGACCTACCTTAAGCTTCTCTTCTAAAAACGCAACAGCCGATTCAATCATTGCGATAGCTGAAGTAAAAGCTGCGATTACCAGCATGACAAAGAACAGCGTACCAATTAAAGTGCCGGCAGGCATAGTGCTAAAGGCCACGGGCAGGGTCTGGAAAATCAGGCCCGGGCCTGCGCCAGGGATCAAATCGTTGCCGAATACTATAGGAAATATAGCCATTCCCGCCAGCAGCGCCACTAGTGTGTCCGCCAATGCTATCCATAGCGTCGTTTGCACCACGGAGGTGCTGCGGGGCAGATAAGCGCCGTACATAATCACCACACCAGAAGCCAGACCCAGCGAGAAAAAGGCATGGCCCAGTGCCAGCATCACACCGTTTATCGATAATTCGGAAAAATCGGGCGCAAACATAAAGCTGAACGCCGCGCCAAAATCACCGGTATAGCCGGCGTAGACAGCGATAATAACCAGCAGTACGATCATCAGCGGCAGCATCAGGCCCACTGCCCGCTCGAGGCCGTCCTTAATTCCATTGCCGACCACCAGCACCACGCCAATAATAATTGCCGCGTGCCAAAGGGTTAACCGGGCCGAAGATGAGACCAGATCATTGAAGCCTTGCGAGATGTCCGCTACCGAGGCACCGCTAAAAGCGCCTGAACCGGCTTCGAATACATAGGCCAGCGCCCAGCCGGCGATTACCGTATAAAAGCTGAGAACCAGAAAACCGGTAGCCATACCAAGCCAACCCGTTATCTGCCAGAACGAACTGCGGCCTGATTCAAGCGCGACCCGACGCGCAGCAAAGCCGGGACTGTGCCGACCGCGCCGGCCAATGATGATCTCGGCCATCATCACCGGGATGCCGATCAGGGCAATACATAAAAGATAGACTAAGACAAAGGCACCACCACCATTCTCGCCAGTGATGTAGGGGAACTTCCAGATATTACCTAAACCGACTGCAGCCGCTGTGGAAGCCAATATAAAGGCCATCCGGCTTGACCAGCGGCTGGCAATACTATGAGGTTGTGTCATGACCAGTAGATTCCATTATTATTGTTTTTATAGGTATAAAAAAGCCGCCAGAGGCGGCTTCTGCAAAATCTGCAGTTAGTGCATCGCAAGCTTCATTGAATCAATCATATCCAATGCCAGAACGACCGTTTCCTGTAAATAGGGATCAGGCTCACTAATGGCTTCAGGCAGCTCTTCGGGCGCATCTTCCAGTGATTCGACCGGCTCCATGCCAACGCGCTGAAGACGTTGATTCAGGCGAGTTAGTTTGCGGGCATCAGCTTCCGTTTGTTCTGCTTTGCGTTCAGCTAATACCAGGCTAACCCAGGTTTTGTCTTTTTCCTGCTGATACTCAGCAATATCCTGCAGCACAAACTGGAACTCAGGATTTTCCTGTACCCGCTGATCGACAGTGACCTGCCAACGAGCCAGACGCTCTTCGTTCAGGTCGGCAATTTTGTCATATTGCGCCGCATCAAGTTTATCCCACGGCAGCGCGTTATCCTGGCTGCTTTCGCCAAACTCTTCCGGATCCGTGAAGGCCGGTAACGAAATATCCGGGCTGACACCACGCAACTGCGTGCTACCACCGTCAATACGATAGAACTTGGCGATCGTGTACTGCACGCTACCAAGTGGCTCATCGAAAAAGTCAAAACGACGGGCCAGACCACGGTGTTGCTGCACGGTTCCTTTGCCAAAAGTATTCTCGCCTACAATAACGGCCCGGCCGTAATCCTGTAATGCGGCAGCGAAAATTTCCGAGGCTGAGGCGCTATAACGATCCACCATGACCACTACCGGACCATCGTAATAAACTTTGCCATCACGATCACCGCTGATTTCTTTACGACCACCGCCGTGCGCGACTTGTACCACTGGCCCTTTATCAATAAAGAGTCCGGTCAGTGAAATGGCCTCCTGCAAAGAACCGCCGCCATTACCGCGTAAATCAATAATTAAACCTTCGGTATTTTTTGCTTCCAGTTCTTTGATCAGGGTAATCACATCATTCGTCAGGTTATTATAAAAGCCGGGGATTTTTATAACGCCCATTTTGCGGTCGGCATAGTCGTCGCCCGCCGGCGTTTTGATTTCAGCTTTAGCAGCCCGGTCTTCAAGTTTGACCTTATCACGCACGATAGAAATTTCTTTTGGCGCGGCGGCACCGGCCTGGCTACCTTTCAGCACCTGCAGCTGCACGGTCGAGCCTTTCGGGCCTTTAATTAACTCAACGACATCATCAAGCCGCCACCCCACAACATCGACAAACTCGGCGTCTTCGTCATCGCCCTGAGCTACACCTACGATCCGGTCATCAGGCGCGATTTCGCCGCTTTTATCAGCGGGACCACCAGGAACCAGACTGCGGATAACCGTATAGTCATATTCGGACTGCAGTACGGCGCCGATCCCTTCCAGCGACAGATTCATATTTTGCTCAAAGCGCTCGGAGTTGCTTGGCGACAAATAGCTGGTATGGGCCTCGACGCTACGGGCGAAAGCATTCATAACGGTCTGGAATACGTCTTCACTATTGGTCTGGGTTAAGCGTTTGAGCGCGTTGTTATAGCGCTTGCCAAGGGTTTCAACCACTTCCGGCCACTCTTTCCCGGCAAGCGTGAGATTCAGCGCGTCATACTTAACCCGCTGCCGCCATAACTCATTAAGGCGCTCAGTCGAGTCGGCCCATTCGGCTTCGCTGCGGTCAAAATAGTAACGGTCATCTGCTTCGGCGAAGTCGAACGGCTCATCTTCATTAAGTATGGACAACGCATAGGTATAGCGCTCGAAACGCCGATCGAGGAAAGCATCATAGAGCGAAAATGCCGGTTGCAGCTTGCCTGAGCTGATCATGTCATCAAACAGGTGCTTATATTCGGCCGCGCGCTCAACATCTTCCTCAAGCAGGAACATTTTGTTGTAATCGATCATTTCCAGATAACGATCCAGGATCTTTTCAGACAGGTCGTTATTGAGTTCCATATGCTTGAAATGATAACGGGTAAAGTAACCAGTAATGCGCTGGCTGGCGGTACCATGTTGTTCGCCGGGAGTAAGTACCGGTAACTCATCTGGCGTATGTGCCGGCGGCAAGGCCATAACCGGGTTGAAAGCACCCAGGCCGACCAATGCACCAATAGCAACCCCAATTATCGATTTTTTAAGCATACGACCTACTCCTGCTTGGCTATAAACACTGCTTCAGTGTTCACTTTGACCGTCAAACCATTTTGAAGTTGCACTTGCACGTCATTTCGATCCGACTCGACAATCTCACCGCTGATTAATGAGTTCCCAACGCGCGCGTGTACTTTCTGCCCAACCTTCAGCTGACTGCCGGTGGCCGGTTCAAGATCCGGTTTTGCGGGCTTTTGCTGGCGTGCGGATTTACCCGGACCAGGACCACGCTTGGGTGGCTGCTTACGAGTGGTAGTACGCGGTGATGGTTTGGCCGATGCTGGTGCTTCAGACGCTTTTTTGCTGGCTTCTTCCTGTTTACGCTTTGCCGCCCGTTCAGCGGCTACTGATTTGGATTGCGCCAGGGTTTCTTCGGCATGTTGCTGATGTTCGGCTTCAACAGTACCCACCGCATTGCCGTCAAGATCAATGCGTGGCGTGCCGGTTTTTACCGCCCGCAGGTAACGCCAGCTATTGGTGTAGTGACGTAAAGCTGTCCGCAACCGGGTTTTACTAACTTTATCATCCTCAGCCAGACGCGCCGCTAAATCATCGAAAATACCTATTTTCAGAGGTTGGGGCTCGCCCTGTAACGAAAAGCTCTGTGGGAACTTCTCTGCCAGATAAGCCAGCACGTCTTTATTCTTTGTCAGTTTGGTTACTTCAGTCATCGTCATTATTATCCTGCTGGCGAACTTCAGCCAGTTGTTCGATTATATAAGCCCGCATTTCGTCACTGTCTAATTCGAGTAAAACCGGGTTTTCAATCCACTCGTAAAGTGTACGGCGGACAACTTCTTCCAGTTGTTCAAGCGTATCGTCAGGTTCCAGCTCTGCCGCTATATAGTGCAGCATTTCATTTATCTGATCAGCGGCTTCTTCTTCATGCTCTTCAAAAAAGACCGTATCGGAGCGACTCACTAAATAGGCATAAACGTCGAATTCACTATACATAGCTATAGCTACACTGACCAGTTGAGGGTTTCAATAAAACGGCCAAGGCTGGTCAGGCCGGCGGCATCGCTTTCACTGAAACGGCCTACCGAAGGACTGTCCAGATCAAATACGGCAACCACCTGGTCATTCACTATTATGGGTACCACTACTTCTGAATTGGAGGCCGCATCACAGGCAATGTGCCCGTCGAACTCATGAACATCGACAATAAGCTGGGTTTCGCGGCTGGCTGCCGCAGTACCGCAGACCCCACGGCCAAACGCAATGCGTAAACACGCGACCTTCCCCTGAAACGGACCCAATACCAGCGTTTCAGGCTCACGGGTGATATAAAATCCAACCCAGTTTACATCATCGAGGTTATCGTAAACCAAAGCGGAGATATTGCTCAGATTGGCAATCAGGTCGGGCTCACCGTCAGTGATCGCCTTGGCCTGTTCAATCAGTAACGCGTAATCGGTATGCTGCATAGCCATTCAGGACTCATCAGTTTGGAGGGAAAAACTTGCGATTTGAGTATCGGCTTTGAACGATTCCCTCATTTCGCGCTTGCTTCGGGTAACCAGTAAGCCATCAGCACCAATGCGGAATGGCTCGTCTGACGGGCAGTAACGGGCCTGATAGGCCATAACTAATTGCACCGAGTGTTCTTTCTGGGCCTCTGACAAGGCTACGCCATCAGGCCATTTACCGGTTTCAACTGCCTGCAGCAGCCGTTCAAAGGTTGCCGGCGTAATACTTGCGACTAAATCATCAAACTGCATTTATCGCCTGCTCCGTTTTAAAAACATAATGCGCACACGATTAATCACAAACCAGACCACACCAATCAACATGAGTGCGTTGGCGGTATGAGATTGCCAGGTGCCGGGTATCGGCTGTTCAATAAAAAAATAAGTAAATGCAGCGATGGCGATCAATAAAGCCAGCATGGACTGACTGATCAACTTATCCCGACGAGCCTGCACGGCGTGCGACCACTCCCGGTTCAGTTCTTCTTCCGACAATCCGGACAGCCTGAATTCACAGTGCGGACACGCCTCAGCTTTATCAGAAATTCGCTTATTGCAGGATGGGCAATTCGTCAGTGCCATGGATTCCTCTCGGTTTTTCGTTCAGATCTAGCAATATAAGGGTTTCCGGCGCAAATTCAAGCGCAGCAACGGCTTTGCGGAAAAAATGAACCCGCCGGGTGGCGGGTTCGTTATGCGGGAACATGTGGTAAAACAACTAGTCGGTCTTTTTCTTAGCCTGTTCAGCATCGAAATGACGCCAGTAAGTTTTCACTGTGTCTTTCATTTCGCGACGTAACAGGATGATACCCAGCAAGTTGGGCAAGGTCATCAATACAATGGCGACATAGGACATGGTCCATACCAGCGTCGTGTCCGCGAAAGAGGCAACAAAGAAGCCGCTGACATAAAGTATCCGGTATGGCATCACCCCCCGCTGTCCCACCAGATAGACAACCGCCCGGTCACCATAATATGACCAGGCAATCGCTGTCGAGAAGGCAAACAGTAACAGGCTGATTGGTACTATATATTCACCATTGGCACCAAAATAACCCTGACTGAACGCCAGCGAGGTCAATGCGGCCGAGTGCACCAGTGAATCGCCGATAATAGTAATGTCTTCTTTTAAGATCTGGCCGTTCTCGACCCGCAACGTACCTGAATAGGGATCTTCTCCGGCCACGATAAACTTAACATCTTCAGCCACCGAACGGGCATGCAGTAAGGTATAGCTGTCAGATACGGGTTCGCCGTTTTCTACCACTATGGTACCGGTATACTTTTCAATGGAGTTCTGATCGGTACTGTTCAGGTAATGATAGAGCGCCTGTCGATCAGCGTCGGTTTGGTCGTCATATTGTCCGGATACCACTTCCAGGTCAGTGCGCGAGAATATATTCTCATGCTTTTCTGACCATACGCCGGACGACAAAATAACCAGGCCGGTTAAGGTACAGATGACGATGGTATCGATGAATGGCTCAAGAATTGAAACCATACCTTCTGAAACCGGTTCATCAGTACGGGCCGAGGCGTGGGCAATAGGTGCAGAACCCTGGCCGGCTTCGTTTGAGAACAGGCCGCGGTTTACCCCACGGTTAAACGCGTAGGCGAAGGTTGCACCGAGGAATCCGCCGGTAGCGGCTGAACCAGTAAGGGCATCCGAGAATATCGCCGCAAATGACGGACCAATCTGATCGAAGTTATACAGGATCACACTCAGGGCGCCGATGATATAAAGCAGCCCCATGATCGGAACGATTTTTGAGGTTACCGCCGCGATGCGATGGATGCCGCCAATGATAACCATGGCTAATAATACCGCCAGCACACCACCTGTCAGCATACGATCAATACCAAAGCTCATTTCCATGCTTTGCGCGATGTTATTGATTTGCGGCATGTTGCCGGTACCAAACGAACTGATAATAGTGGCCACTGCGAAGATCACCGCCAGCCATTTCATATTCAGGCGCCGATCCATGTAATACATAGGACCACCGGCCATAGTGCCGTCTTCGGTCTGTACACGGTATTTATGCGACAAGGTTACTTCGACAAACTTTGTAGTCATGCCTAAAAACGCAGTAATCCACATCCAGAACAGGGCTGCCGGGCCGCCTAAGAATATCGCCAGCGCCACGCCACCAATATTACCGGTACCGACAGTTCCTGATAACGCGGTAGAAAGTGCCTGGAAGTGACTGGTATCCCCTTTCGCGCCCTTTCGGTCAAACTTGCCCGTAACAACTTTCCAGGCATGTTTAAAGAAGCGGATTTGCGGAAAACCCAGGTATAAGGTGAAGAACAGGCCGACACCCAACAGAATAAACGGGAAATAAACTGCCGAGCCTAAATAGCTATCGAGTAGCAGCAAAAAGTTATTGATGTAGTCCAAGGTGACCCCCTTGCGAGTTTGTTATTATTATATTTTGCTTAAGCTAACCTGCGCGGATTAACCGCGCAAGTTATTTGCCACCGCATAAATCGCACTTAATACGTCTGCACCGAGTTGCTGACAACGATTAGCTGACCAGCCGAAATCCGGATCCGGCAGATTAGCATTGTCTTTAAATGGCATTTCGAGAGTAAATGCGAGGCACTTAAAACGTTCCGCCACTGAATTACTGGCAATGGTCAGGTTCGCTTCACCAGGCTCATCCACCGGATAGCCGTGCTCGACCTGAAACTCCGGAGTTATCGCCAGCAATGTCTCTTTGAACCGGGCGCCTAGCTGCTGATGTAAGTCACTGTAGCTGGGCACGCCTTCACTACCGGCCAGGAAGTTATAAGGCAGGTTTTCATCGCCATGCACATCAAGGAAAAAGTCGACTCCAGACTCTTCCATTGCGTTCAGTACGTAATAAACCTCAGGGCTTGATTCCAGACTTGGTTCCGCCCATTCGCGGTTGAGGTTGGTACCTACCGCATTGGTGCGCAAATGACCGCGGACACTGCCGTCCGGGTTCATATTGGGGACAACATAGAAAACATTATTTTCCAGCAGCTTACGCGCCGCGCCGTCCTCATCATCAAGTAACCGGCTTAGCAGGCCCTCAATGAACCATTCGGCCATACTCTCACCCGGATGCTGACGACCAATAACCCAGATCTTGTTTTTTTGTTCGTCTGGCTCGCCAATAACCAGCAGGTTCATATCACGGCCGTCGAGCGTCTGGCCTAACAGCACATGTTCACATTCAATTGATTGCTGCGCCCATTGCACCAGATCCTGGTGGCGCTCATAAGAATACGGAGTGAAATAGGCGTAATAGATGCTTTCCTGTTCCGGCGTGTGGCGAATAGTCAGGGTCTTGCCGTCAAACTCACAGGGAACGCGAAACCAGGTATCCCGATCATAAGAAGCAACCACTGAATACTCTTTCCAGCCGTCAGGGTAAGCTGAATCACCGGCATTGGTGATCTGCATAGTATGCTCTACACCGGCTTCGCCATAGAGTTTAAAATGAAACCACTGATAGAAGTCCGACTGGTGGTCTTTGCGGATTGCTAGCTTTATCTGATCGGGCTGGCTGGCTTCGAGTACTTCAATGTTGCCACTATCAAACTGGGCAGTAATAAACATCTGCGCTTCCTTATTTTGGTTAATAAAAAGCGCCACGAATGGCGCTTTATAAACACTTTTATTCTTAACGCGGTAAATTTAACAGCTGGTGACCAGCCATCTGTTCGGCTACACGGATTACCTGGCAGCTGTAACCAAATTCGTTGTCATACCAGACATAAACCACGGCACGATCATCTTCCACGATAGTCGCGTGTGAATCGACAATGCCAGCGTAGCGTGAGCCAACTAAATCACTGGAAACAATCTCCGTTGACGCAGTGTAATCGATCTGCGCCTGCAATTCAGAATGCAGCGCCGCGTGCTTGATGAACTCGTTTAACTCTTCTTTGGTGGTCGCCTTAGTCAGGTTAAGGTTCATGATCGCCATAGAAACATTAGGCGTTGGCACACGGATCGCATTGCCGGTCAGTTTGCCTTTCAGTTCCGGTAGTGCTTTGGCCACCGCTTTTGCCGCACCGGTAGTGGTCAGTACCATGTTCAATGGCGCTGAGCGACCACGACGTTCGGCTGAATGATAATTATCGATCAGGTTCTGGTCATTGGTATAAGAATGCACGGTCTCAACATGGCCATTACGGATTTGATATTCATCGTGAATGACTTTCAGCACCGGAGTAATGGCGTTGGTGGTGCAACTTGCGGCACAGACAATGAAGTCTTCCGGCTTGATGGTTTCATGGTTCACACCAAACACGATATTTTTGATGTCGCCTTTGGCCGGAGCGGTCAGCAGTACTTTCTTCACACCTTTGGATTTCAGGTGCAAACCAAGGCCAGCTTCGTCCTTCCAGATGCCTGTATTATCAATGACAATCGCATCGTTAATACCGTACTGAGTATAATCCACCTGGTCCGGACCATTGGAGTAAATCACTTTAATACTGGTGCCGTTGGCTTTGATCGCTGAATTTTCATGATCTACGGTGATCGAACCGTTGAAAGCCCCATGGATGGAATCGCGACGAAGTAAGCTGGCACGCTTTTCCAGATCGCCATCACGTCCGCCGCGCACAACAATCGCCCGCAGCCGCATCTTGTTATTACTGCCGTTGCGTTCAATCAGTAACCGCGCCAGTAAGCGGCCGATACGACCAAAACCGTAAAGCACCACATCCTGCGCCGGAATTTCATCCGCTTTATCAACAATGTCAGCCAGCTCGCGCTTCAGGTAGGTTTCAATCGAGTCGCCGTTACCTGCATCTTTGTGCAGATAATTAAAGGCCAGCTTACCCACATCAACCCGTGCCGGAGCAAGTTTCATTTTGCTCAATGCTTCCAGAAACGGGAAACTCTCACGCAGACGCAGCTTTACGCCTTCGTGACGACGGATCAGACGATGCGCCTTAATAATATTAATGGTATCGACATTCAGCATCGAGCGACCATAAATAACAGTCTCTACACCATAATTCCGGTACAGACGACCAATTAACGGCTGCATCATTTCGGCATATTCCTGGCGTTCCTGCCAACTGCGTAAAGTCAGATCCTGCTGCTGATCACTCATTCGGTTACCTTTAAGTTTTGCGTTGAAAATGAAGGTGAACAATTCAAGTGCGCGTATTGTACTGAAAAGCGGCTCTCAGTGCCAGATTCTCTGTATACACCTGATAGCCGTGATATAATTTTACGATAATTAAGTCGTTCAGCCTGTCAGGAGAGTCAGCACATGTTACGTCGTACCAAAATAGTTACCACTCTGGGCCCCGCCACCGATAACCCTAAGGTTCTTGAAGAACTGATTCAGGCCGGTGCTAACGTGGTTCGGCTGAACTTTTCTCACGGCAAGGCTGAAGATCATATTCGCCGGGCCAACCAGGTACGCGAAATTGCCCAGCGGCTGGGCGTATATGTAGCGGTTCTCGGTGATTTGCAGGGGCCGAAAATCCGCATATCCAAATTTGAAAGCGGTGCCATTACGCTGGACGTGGGTGACGTATTCGTACTGGATGCCGAGCTTGGCGAGACCGCCGGTACCCAGCAACGGGTCGGAATTGACTATAAAGAGCTGCCTCAGGATGTTCGGGTAGGCGATATTCTGCTGCTCGACGATGGCCGCATTCAACTGAAGGTTGAGGACGTCAGCGGTGCTAAGATCACCACCACGGTCACTGTGGCGGGCAAATTGTCTGACAATAAAGGCATTAACCGTCTGGGTGGCGGGTTATCGGCGGCTGCGCTGACACAAAAAGATTACCGTGATATAGCCACCGCCGCCAAAATCGGCGTCGACTACTTAGCTGTTTCTTTCCCGCGCAGTGGCGCTGATATGCAGAAAGCTCGCCGGCTACTGCGTGATGCGGACGGTCGTGGCCTGCTGTGCGCTAAAATTGAACGCGCCGAAGCCGTAGCCACAGATAACGCACTTGACGATATTATCCGCGCTTCAGATGCAGTCATGGTCGCCCGCGGTGACCTGGGTGTCGAAATTGGCGATGCCCAGCTGGTCGGTAAGCAGAAAAAGATCATTGCCCGTGCCCGGCAATTAAATAAAGTGGTGATAACCGCGACCCAGATGATGGAGTCCATGATTGAAAGCCCGATGCCAACTCGTGCTGAAGTGATGGATGTGGCCAATGCGGTACTTGATGGGACCGATGCGGTCATGCTATCTGCTGAAACAGCGGCCGGTAAATTTCCCGTGGCGACAGTAAAGGCTATGGCTGAAATTTGTCTTGGCGCCGAAACACATCCGATCACCCCGCTGGAAAACGGCGACAGTAAAGCGACCTTCACGACCATTCAGGAAGCCAGCGCGATTACCGCAATTTATGCGGCAACCCACCTGGCCGGGGTGAAAGCAATTATTGCCCTGACCGAATCCGGCTCTACCGCGAAGCTGATGTCACGCATCAATACTACGCTGCCGATCTTTTCCCTGTCGCGTCATGCGGAAAGTCGTTCACGCTGTGCCCTGTATCGGGGCGTTTATCCTATCGCCTTTGATTCGACCAAAAGCGAACCGCATAGGCTGGTCTATGAAGCCATCAATGAAATTAAAGTGCGCGGCCATGTTGGCGCCGGTGATTTGGTGGTACTGACCCACGGTGATGTCATGGAGACCGTGGGCTCTACCAATACCTGTAAAATTATTGAGGTTAAGTAGAATAGGTTTCGATAAGGTTATTTAAATCTGCGAGGAAGCTGTCGATCTCATCCAGCAGATGCCGCTTTTGTTTATCTGTCATTGACTGATAAATTTTATGAATCAGTTTAAGCGAAGCGGCTCTGTTGGCATCCAGGCGGGATTGCAGTTCTGCACTGCGTAATTTCTCGGGTTCCACAATCAGGCTATAAACACGCTGTTGATAGTCTGGTACCGCCGGATCAGTAAGCACTGCAGCAAACGCATCAAGCCAGCTTTGCTGGTAATCAATCCAGGCCATCCGCATATCGTCATCCCGTTGCTCAAGCCATTGTTCAACATGCTTGTGCTGCGCCGGGGTCAGCTCACCAAGTAGATCCTCAAAGGCTTCTTCCATTCGCTCGTAACGCTTTTTACGGGATTTTTCGTACGACTCTTCCTGAATTTCTTCGAGGTCCTCATCGATATCTTCCTGCATCGCCTGAATGAGTTGGGTTCGCTGTGATGCCGACAAGCGCGGTAAATACACTTGCGCATAAGGCTCTATCTGTAGCTGTATATTTTCCCATAAAGCGTAAACGGAATAGCTGGTGAGTAGCAGATCTTGCTGAGTGAGGTCTTTGCGGGTCAGGTCAGCACGAATTTTAAGTAACAGGTCGCGGTAAGCAGGTAATTGGGTTTGCGCATGCCAGCGATGCAACTCATCAGTGCTGGCACTGACATCGCGCTCAAGCTGACCGGATAAATCGACATACTTGTTGAGTTTCCACTCAACCAGAGTATCAGCAAAACGGTAGGTGAGCCGATTTGAACAGCCTGTTACCAGCAGTAGGATCAAAACCGATGCGAACAGCTGCTTCATAAAGTTGGACTCCCTGTCACGATGTAAGAATAAGTTTCTTTATCCGATCTTTGTAACTGCGGCTTACTTTCAGTTCCTTCCCGTTTTTTAATACCAGATGGTATTCACCGTTCTGTCTGCTGCAGAGCTTTTCGACATGCTCAAGGTTCACTATGGCTGAGCGATGAATGCGCTGAAAACGCTTTGGATTAAGCTCTTCTTCCAGTTCCTTCATGGTGCGCCGCAGAATATGGGTTTCATTGCAGGCATGAATACACATGTAATCACCCGCAGCATCCACCCATTCAATCGAATTGATTGCCACGCGGGTAATTTCGCCGCTTTCCTTGATGGCGATATGCTCCGGATAGCGGGCCATGCCAATATCTTCGCCACTGGCGAGCCGCTTTAAAATGGCCTCACAATCTTCACCGGTCGCATCCGCGAGCAAATTAAGAATACGCTGCTGTTGGGTATTTTGTTCACGTTGCGCAAGGCTATTTTCAATGCGTTTCAGACTACGCGCTATGCGCTCATGGTCAACGGGCTTAAGCAGGTAGTCGATGGCTCTTACATCAAAGGCTTTGATCGCGTAGTTGTCATATGCGGTTACGAAAATGACTAAGGGCAATGGCGCGCCACGCGCCTGAACTTCTCTTAACAATTCAAAGCCGTTCATACCCGGCATCTGAATATCCAGAAATACCAAGTCAGGTTTGAGCTCAATGATTTTTTCGAGTGCTTGTCGTGCGCTCTGGCATTCATCCAGCAACTCAACCTGGGGAAAGTCCTGCAGGCGCACAATCAGGCCGCGGCGCGCCAGTGCTTCGTCGTCGACGACCAGCGTGCGAATTTTATTAATCATGTGGTTTCAATTTGCTCCAACGGGATACGGATTTCGACCCGCATACCGTGCGGATCATTATCGGTTAATGTAAAGGAGTAATTCTTTCCGTACAAGGCCTGAAGTCGATCCCGTGTATTTGATAGTCCGACGCCGCCGCGTTCAATAAGCTCCCGCGCCGGTGTCGGACAGCCAGGGCCGTTATCGGTTACGCTTACCAGCAAGTCATCGTCGACCTGATGGGCAGCAATAACAATACGTCCGCCCTCTTCCATGCGGGCAATGGCGTATTTAATCGAGTTCTCAATCAGTGGTTGCAGAAATAAGCTGGGAACCAAAGCCCGCTTAACCTCTTCATCAATGTCGATGACAACATGCAAACGTTCATCAAAGCGCACTTTTTCAATATCCAGATAAAGCATTAAGGCTTCAATTTCCTGTTCCAGCGGAATCTTTTTAATCGGCTCATTATCCAGCGAAAAGCGCAGGAACAGGCTGAGCTTTGACATCATCTTGTTGGCCAGGTCGTTCTCTTTAATCAGGATTAAGGTCGAAATGGCATTGAGGGTATTAAACAAAAAATGCGGATTCAGCTGGTAGCGCAGCATTTTTAACTGTGCCTGGTGTGCCATTGACGTGGCCATAAGGGCTTTTTGCTTTTCGTCCTGCAGCATCTGGTAATATTTAATACCAAAATAGAGGCCGCTCCAGCTCAGCATGATATAGAACTTGGCAATGGTATTCTTAAAGTAGAACCAGTTACTTTCGGGGCGAAATCCGAACTTATAGATTTCCCAGTAGGTGGCATTGTCGATCACTGCCCAGGCAGCGGCGGACAGATAAGAGGCCACCAGCACCACCAGAATCAGCTGCCAGGGGCTGCTATCCCAGATGCGGCGGTATAGATAACGCAACGGCAGTGTCAGTAACAAACCAGCATAAGCGCCCAGCAGAATGACCAGCACATAGATGTCACGCATCTCATGCATCAGTGAGCCAATGTAATGCACCAACGCATAGCCGAACCAGCCTGCACATTGCAGCATCCAGAAAAACCGGTTCCGATCGTCAAAAATAACTTTCCAGTTGCTATTCATACCGTCTCGCATCTGTGGAATCTTTCAGTCAGGAATTATACCGCTAACCGGACCATCAAGGGCGACCTTTTATCGCACTTAGCCTGCTGTATAGCCGAAACCAGCCATGTTAGTATTCAAAAACTAACTGATTGTTACTGACGAGGTTCCTGTGCTGCATTATTCGATAACGCCGAGTGATTTACATGCCCACTTATTCAGTGTTTCGCTGGAGATCAGTGAGCCAGCCAGCGATGGTGTGCAACTTACCCTGCCAGCCTGGATCCCCGGTAGCTACATGATTCGCGATTTCGCCCGCAATGTCGTTGATTTGCGCGCTGAGGCAAACGGGCAGCCGCTGAAGGTTACCTCAGTAGATAAACAGACCTGGCAGTTGGCTGCTACCGACGGCCCGGTTACCGTCCACTATCAGGTCTATGCCTTTGATTTGTCGGTACGCAGCGCCTATCTCGACCAGTATTTTGGTTTTTTTAATAACAGCAGTCTGTGTCTGGCGGTACAGGGCCAGGCGGATCGGTCATGCACCCTGGCCATTAGCTTACCCGATACCGAGACGCCCTGGCAGCTTGCTACGGGTATGCCGCGCCAGTCAGGCGATCAGTTTGGCAGTGGCGTATTTACTGCCGGTAGTTATGAAGAATTAATCGATTACCCGGTGCTGATGGGCCAATTGGCGATTCAGGAATTTATTGCCGGTGGTCTCAAGCACGGGCTGGTGGTAGCCGGACACCACTACGGCGATCTGGGGCGGATCAGTGGCGATCTGGCACAAATATGTGAGTATCAGATTGATCTGTTCGATCACCAGGTGCCTTTTGAGAGTTACTTATTCCTGACCATTGTGGTTGGCAAAGGCTTTGGTGGCCTCGAGCACCGGAACTCGACAGCCCTGCTCTGCAGCCGTAAGGATCTGATTCTGCCTGGCAAGCAAACTATTGATAATGACTACCGTGGCTTTCTTAGCCTTTGCAGCCATGAGTACTTTCACAGCTGGAACATCAAAACCCTAAAACCGCGCGAGTTCATTCCCTATCGCCTGGCCGCAGAACAATATACCCGCCAGCTCTGGTTTTACGAAGGTATTACCTCGTACTTTGATGACTATGTATTGCACCAGTGCGGTCTTATTGACGCCGCCACTTACCTGCAGTTGGTCGGTGACACCATTGCGCGGGTGCAGCGCAGCACTGGCGCGAACCGGCAGACGGTTACCGACTCCAGTTTGTATGCCTGGACGAAGTTTTATAAGCAGGATGAAAACTCGCCCAACAGTATTGTGAGTTATTACGCCAAAGGTGGTCTTATCGCGCTATGCCTGGATCTGCTGTTGCGGCGGGACAGCGATCACCAGGTCACCCTCGGGACTGTAATGCGTGACTACTGGCTGGAGTACGGTGCGACCGGCAAGGGTACTGAAGATGAAAGTTTCGCCAGCTTTGTCGAGCAAAAATATTCAGTCAAATTAGCGGCTTTTCTGGAACGCGCGTTATATAGCACCGACCCGCTACCGCTTAACGAGCTGCTCAGTGAATTTGGCGTCGAACTGAGCCATGAAGTGGCAGCCGATGACAATACGATCGGTGGCAAACCAGCCAGCAACAATATCCCGGTGGCGCTGGGCGCGAAATATAAAGCCTCGCCCCAGGGGCTTGAATTGCAAACCGTCTATAACGGCGAGGCGGCTGAACGGGCTGGCCTGAGTGCGCAGGATCGTATTATCGCTATCGACCGCCTGCAGGTAACCGAACAAAGCGTTAAAGAAGTATTCGACCGTTACCAGCCGGATCAGCAAGTGACGGTACACGCGTTTCGCCGGGATGAACTGTTAAGCCTGAAGCTGGTCTGGGACAAGCCCCGGGCCAACAACCGGGTGCTACGGGTTAAGCGGCCTGAGCAGCTTAAGGGCTGGTTGAATCCGAAGCGCTGAAGTGCTCCAGCACCAACGCCGGGTCCAGACGCTCCTGCTGCCAGTTAATACGCCAGTCAAGATGCGGGCCGGTCACCCGGCCGGTGGCACCAATTTCGGCAATCACATCGCCCTGACGGATCTCAGCGCCGGGCTGCACATGTAACTTGTGCAAGTGAATATAGGTGCTGGTAATGCCATAGCCGTGATCGATAATGAGGGTTCCACCTGAGTAAAACAGATCCGGTTCAGCCAATACCACCACGCCCGGCCAGGGGGCTTTTACCGGGGTACCGGTCGGAGCGGCGATATCTAAGCCAAAATGCGGATTTCTTGGCTCACCATTAAAAATTCGCTGACTACCGTAAACACCGCTAATGCGCCCTTCAGCTGGTTTCACCACGGGCAGCAGGAAGTCTTCACGATTACTGAATACCTGCCGCGCCTGCCATACTTTGGCTGCCTCCTCGCGCGCTCGGGCAACCTGAGCCGGATCAGGAGTGACAGTTTGTTGCGGCACACCATCGACGCGGTCAATATCGTATTCACGCGGGGCAAGCTCAATAATAACTTCATGCACCACGCCTGCCGGGGTCTTCACATTAATAGTTTTACTGCCCTGAGCATCGCGGCCAAAGCCGAATACCACCCGGCCAGCCGGAGTGACTTTTAAAGATTCGCCATCCAGTGTTACTTCGTTAACACTGGCGGTTTTACCTATGATCAGAGCGCCCGGACTAAAGGCACCGGTAAACTGGATAACCGGATCTGTTTTTGCTGCCGCGATCGTCGGGCTGAGGATAATAAATGCTACGGATAACGCAGCCAGGCTAAATAATTTACGCATACCCAATCGCTCCCTTACCAACCCCTTCAAATGCAGTTACCTGCACTTCAGCGTCAGCACATTGTTGTTTTACCTTGGTGGCCAGATAAACGGCAATGCATTCAACCGTTGAGTCTGTGGGAATCACATAGTTCTCAGGCCGTGGCACGATCAGCTCAAATAAGCCCTGATCTGCGCTGTAGCTATACCCTATATGCGTTTCTTCGGTCAGTGCGACCGCTGATGATGAGCGCAACAAGTTATCTAATGGTTCAACATCTTCAGCTGAACCAAGGTAAATATCACGCCAACGCTCGCACCACTGACTTTCAAGCTCGCTGTTACGATCACCGTCGAGGGTTATATACAAACGCGAGCGATGGCCGTGCGCGATGCGCTGGCAGTTACCATCATGTTTTTTGAGCCCGTGCGTGTAGTGATAAAAAGCACCCGGAATCTCCTCAGGCCGCAATTGCAGGCTCAGACCGGCAACATTTTCAGGTAATTCACGTTTAATAACAGCACGCAGGTACTCGGTGATGGACTCGAGTGTAACTTCCTGAGCATCAATAAAAGCGAAAGCGTCAGACGGACAAAATAAATGGATGCTGCGATCATCAGGGCGCATAAAATCTACCCAGTAACTGTTGCCGTCAGGATGATAGCTGACCTGGGTATAGGGATGCTCAGCAGGAATCGCGAGTTTATGATCCACAGCACCATCAATAATGCGCTTGATTTGCTTTTTGACACGGCCAAAATCAAGCACCATGGATTGCTCATTCAGTGAACCATCTAAAATAATATCAACGATCCAGCTTTCACCGACAATCCCGCGTTGCGGGCACAAATAGGAAAAGTCGATCACTGTCAGATCGTTTACAAATAACTGCATAACCTGCTCTGTCGTTTTATGGAAATAAGGGTGTTAACCAATAGCCCGTAGTATACCACTACCAGCACTCAGGCGAGAACTTCGATTAACCGCAGCCAGTCGACAATTAATTTCAGGCTTAGTGCTAGTAAAGCCACACCCATCACCCGGTCAATCCAGTGGCTGATGCGCCAGAGCCGGCGAAATAATGGTGGCCAGTTGATCAGGGTCGCGAGCCCCGCAAACCAGACAGCTGTAGCGACGGCCATGTACAAGCCATAGCCAATCTTGATGCTGGTTGGTGTTTCCGGCGCGATGACGGTACTAAAAAGAACCAGAAAAAACAGCGTCGCTTTCACGTTCAGACCATTAGTGAAAAAACCAATCCGAAAGGCCTTGCCGGCGGAAAACTCACCTGCTGCCGGCGCCGAGCCCGGTTCCAGCTCGCCCTTTGGCGCCGAGCGAATCGCCTGACTGCCCAGCCAGCCAAGATAGCCCGCACCAAGCAGCAACAGGCTGGCGTACACCCACTGATAACGGTGAATAACTAAAGCAATTCCAAGTACTGAATAAGCAACATGCAGGAGGATGCCGGTACCGATGCCGAGACTCACCCAGCGGCCAATCCGCCGGCCGTAGCTCAGGCTATATCTGATGGTTACGGCAAAGTCCGGCCCCGGGCTTGCGACCGCCATTAAATGGTAGAGCGCAATGATCATAAATTCTTCTAAATACATTGATTAATAACTCTGTTAGCTTTAGTTTTAATTAATTCTGATTAACTTTATGGTTCGGCGCCCGGAGTCATCATTATGCGGACAAAATCACCATCACTCAATGCGTTACGGGTATTTTCAGTAGCCGCTCATGCAGCGTCATTTAAACAGGCCGCCCAACAGCTGGGGGTGTCTCAATCTGCCGTAACCCGCCAGGTGCAGGCGCTTGAAGAGCAGCTGGGAACGCGGTTATTTCAACGCGATAACCGTGTCCATGCGCTGACTCCGGCAGGCCAGGCCCTTGCCCCTGAGCTACAGCGTATTTTTCGCGAGCTCGAGCGCACTGTTGAACGGACCCGCGACGTGGGTGACAGTGAGTTAACCACCCTGCGTTTAGCGGTGCCGGAGAGCTTCTTACGCTGGTGGCTGTCGGCCCGTTTAGCGGACTTTTATGCGCTCTACCCGCACATCCGACTGCACTTCAGTACTGTAGCATTATTTCCTGACAGCACCGAGAAATCCCTGTTAAGCAATGCGTTACAACATGAAAGCCTTGATCTCGCTATTCATTATGGCGGCTTACGCGACAAGAGCGTTCGTCAGAGCACTTTATATACACCGGTATATATTCCGGTGGCCCCCTTAGCTGAGTCTTCGCAGCTTGATGAGCGTAACTGGCTAATCGATCCGCAGTCGGCGTACTGGCAGCAATTCAGTAAAGTACAGGCGCGGCTAAGCAAGCGCGTGCCCGTATTGCCGGTAAGTAACAGCAATATCGCCGTCGATCTGGTACAGGGGACGGCTCAGATCACCCTGCTCGACCGTCTGTTCCTGCAGCACCCCGACTTACAGCCTTACCAGCAGTTTACCGACTACCAGGTCTCTTTACCTGAAGCTGTCCAGTTATCGGTTAAAAGCCGCCAGCGCCAGCCGGTGGCTGTGGTGGCCTTTAGCAAATGGCTGGAAAGCCGGCTGCAGGCGAGCCTGCGCTAGCCGTTCTGCTTACCAAGCCGCTGAGCGTTAAGCCAGGCGAGCAGCATCAGCACCACAAAAAAGCTGATAACCGCGGTGCTGTCCAGGCCTGCGTCTATCATCAGCCCCATTAACAACGGCGACAGCGCGGTAGCAAAAACCATCAGTGCATGCACCAGCGCCCGCACCGTCGCCAGCCGCGTAACCCCATAGAGTTCGGCCCAGAGCGTACCTGATAGCGCTGAATTGATCCCGGCGCTGACGCCAGCGAGGCCAAGAAACAACCACCAGGCCCATACCTCAGGCAGAACCAGTAGCAATGCCGCTCCAAGAGTGGCGGGTAAAATATTGGCACCGATTAGTCGCGTCGAGCCGATACGATCGATCAGACTGCCCGCGATCAATGAAACACTCACCCGGCTAACCGAAAACATGAGTATGCCGGCAGCAACGGCAGCAATCGACCAGCCTTTTTCCTGTGCTATCCACAACTGATTTAACAGCAGTGCGGTAACCAGAAATGGCAGCCCCAACATTGCGGGCAGAACCACCCAGAATTTATGCTCTCGAATGATATCGCGCTGACGGATCAGCGTGGCCAGTTCATCTTTATGGATGCCATGGGTATGTTCGGCCTGATCGGGTTTAACACGCTGCAATCTGAGCATTAATGGCAGCATCAGCAACAGCAGGCCCGCAAACACCAGCCAGGTGGATTGCCAGCCGATACTGGCAAACAGCATGACGACAATGATTGGCAGAATCATCTCACCTAAGGGGAAGCCCATGCCAGCAATAGCGATGGCTTTGCCGCGATCAGTGCTGAAATAGCGCCCCATACTGGTCATCGCGATATGACCCATAAAGCCCTGCCCGAACAGCCGCAGGCCAGCCAGCGCGACAAACAACAGGGTCACATGCCAGTCTATTGCTGCCAGCAACGCTGACACGATTAACCCGATAAACGTAAAGCAGGTAAATCCCGACAGCGGCACCACATCCAGCTTTTTGCCAATGCGCATCAACAGCACACCGCCGATAAAGGTCGCCGCGGCATAAAGCGCGCCAAAATCGCCGTAACTCAGATCATGGCTTTGGCGCAGCGCATCGTTAAACAAGCCGATAAAAAAGGTTTGTCCGAAACTTGAAGCGAAGGTCGCCAGAAAGCCAAAAGCTAAAAATGCCGGATACTTAGCCAGTAACCGCAGGTATTGCTTCATGAACCCTCTACTGTCGGCGTGCGACTACAGGTGGATAGCGTTCGGCCAGACTAATACTGTCGCCGGTATGGGTGACGACCCTGGCGTGGCGGCGGTTGAGCTGCCGTGGATCCGAAACGCCGCAGGAATGCGCAATAATGTTTACGCCGTATTCCATGTATTTATGGTAATTGGCGACACGGACACTTTTTTCTTGTGGATCCAGACCGCGCACCAGTTTCTTATCATGGGTGGTTACGCCCGTCGGACAGGTATTACGATTACACTGCATCGCCTGAATACAGCCGATGGAAAACATGAAGCCCCGTGCTGAAGCAATGAAGTCCGCGCCAACAGCCAGCGCCCAGGCAACATCTGACGGCGTAATCATTTTACCGGAGGCAACAACTTTTATCCGTTCTTTCAAATCCGCGGCGATTAGTTTGTCGATCAGTACCGGTAAACTTTCCGATAATTTAAGCCCGACATAATCCAGTAGTGGCTGTGGTGATGCTGCTGTGCCACCGTCTGCACTGTCGAGCGTAATAAAATCGGGTGCGCATTCCATGCCTCTGGTATGGATCTCGTCCACTAACTCATCCATCCAGCTTGGATCACCCATCACAAATTTGATGCCCGTCGGCTTGCCGGTGATTTTTCGTACCTTGTCGATAAAATCGAGGAGCTCAGAATTATTACTTATCTCCGGATGCCGGTTTGGGCTGATCGAGTCCTGTCCTGCCGGAATAAGCCGGATAGCTGCAACTTCTTCAGTGACCTTAATGCCGGGCAGGATTCCGCCCTTACCAGGCTTGGCACCCTGGCTGAGCTTGATTTCGAACATTTTTATACGTTCGTTATTGCCAAGCTCCTCAAGCTTTCCTTCATCAAGCTTACCGTCAGGGGTACGTACGCCATATTTGGCAGTACCGATTTGAAACACCAGATCACAGCCACCTTCCAGATGGTATGGGCTAAGACCGCCCTCACCGGTATTGAACCAGCAGCCAGCCTGCTTAGCGCCTTTGGAAAGCGCGCGCACCGCTACCGCTGACAAAGCGCCATAGCTCATGCCTGCAATATGAAAATAAGAAACCGGAGAATAAGGTTCACGGCAGTCAGGCCCGATGGTTACCGGTTCGGGAGATGTCTGATCTTCTGCCTGCGGTGGGTACGGCGCGTTAGCAAAAATAATGGTGCCACTGGCGCCGATATCGCGCGTCGACCCAAAGGGCAAGGTGCGATCGGCATTTTTAGCGGCGCGGTATACCCATGAGCGTTGCGCCCGGTTAAAGGGCATCTCTTCACGGTCCATAGCAAAGAAATACTGACGGAAAAATTCACCTAAACTTTCAAATATGTAACGAAATCGCCCGATAACCGGGAAGTTGCGCCGTACCGTATGTTTAACCTGGGTGCGGTCAACAATGTACATCACCACAACCGCAACGATTCCCGCGAATAGTAATAAAACAAATATTCCGAACAACCACTGTGCGACCAGTAGCAAAGTATTTGCATTCATCCATGGGTTATCAGTCATACCTTCTCCATGCCGGTGAATTGCCCTGTTCCCTTTACTTTACTGCCCTCAACAGGTTTCAACAAGCCCGTCGCTGCTCATTAACAAATTACATAAATGATTATATTTGGTTTTTTACATAAAGTTTGACTACTCTCAATGCAATTACTATGGAATGCTCGATAATTGTACAGCCGTAACCTTCATTGCCTTATATAAACAACAGGCCATTGACTGCTCAAGATAGGAGGTCTTATGCACCAGAAAAAACTGTACACGCCACTCAGGATTCTGAGCTTTATCGTACTGCTCCTCATGGCCATCGCTGTTATTTATGCGGGCTCCATTTCTGTCCTTCACTGGACAGGAATTAACGTTTAAGTTCGAGGGCTACATCATGACTAACCGGCAAGCTCGAATTTTTGCTGTTGCATCAACCTTAATCGCGGCACTGATATTCCTGGTATTAACCCTTGATAGCCACCGGCAGTTCGGCGAACTGACAAATGCTGAAAATATAACGCCTGAAGTAACCCGTGGTAAGGATGTCTGGCATAAATACAATTGTATCAACTGTCATACCCTGTTCGGTGAAGGCGCTTATTACGCGCCGGATCTCACCAAGATTACGCAACACCGGGGCGAAGCCTATCTCAAAGCCTATATGCGTGACCCCTCACAGTTTTATGACGAACAGAAACACCGCCGGTTAATGCCCACCCAGGATCTCAGTGAACAGGAAATTTCTGACTTGATTAAATTTCTTGACTGGGTAGCGAACGTCGACAATCAGGGCTGGCCACCACGCCCTATTATGGTTACAGGCGCCGCAGTATCCTCAGCATTTGTGGCTGACACTACCAGGGATATTGAAGATATCCCTGGTGTAGCCGACGACACGACGCCAGTTACCGAAGCGGATGATCCGCGCGCCAAAGGTGAGTACCTCTATCGCACTATTTCACCAGCCTGCACGGCCTGTCACTCAACGCACCCAGGGGCTGATATGGCCGGTCCAACGCTGGCAGGACTCGCCACCAGAGCTCAGGCCATTATTACCTCAGCAGATTATCAGGGTGAAGCGGAAGATGTTGAAGGCTATATCCGTGAATCCATCGTAGCGCCCAGCGCCTATCTGGTGCCGGGCAGCATGTATTCGGCTGGTGGCACTTCCTTCATGCCTCAGGGGTATGACGAAAGTCTGACACAAGAACAAATCGATCAGCTCGTTGCCTACCTGGCAACACTTAAATGACCGGTAAAAATTAGGGAGAATAACAATGCGGTATAAATCGCAGTCAGTTGCATACTGGTACTTTGCTGTGGCGATGGTGCTGTTCGGCCTGCAACTGGTATTTGGCCTGTTATCAGCAGCTAAATACCTGGGTCCGGATCCACTGCTTTACATCCTGCCTTTTGACGTCACCAAAGTCATACACACGAACTTACTCATCGTTTGGGTGCTGACCGGTTTTATGGGTGCCACCTACTGGATGATACCCGATGAGTCCCGGACTGAATTGCATAGCGTAAAACTCGCTTACATTCAGCTGATCCTATGGACCTTAATGGGTGTCAGCGCCATTATCGGCTATTTATTCCGTTACGGCACCGGTAACAAGCTGCTTGAGCAGCCGTTGCCCCATAAGATTGTGATCGTCATCTGTATGCTGATCTTTTTGTACAACATTGGCATGACAATTAAAAAATCGGGACGCTTTACCACCACCGAAGGAGTGCTGCTGATAGGCTTGGTGAGTTCTGCGGTGCTCTTTTTCCCGGCCCTGCTCTATTATGAAAACTATACGGTGTCGATCTTCTACCGCTGGTGGACCATTCATTTATGGGTTGAAGGCGTCTGGATGATGATCATGGGCGCGTTTCTCGCCTACCTGCTGATCCGGCTTTCTGGTGCTGATCGGGAAGTTATGGAGAAATGGCTGTACGTGATTGTCGGACTGGTGTTTATCGCCGGTATTCTGGGTACTGCCCACCATTATTACTGGGTTGGTGTCCCGCAATACTGGCTACCGATCGGCGGCTTCTTTAGTGCACTGGAACCAGCGGCCCTGGCAGGTATGGCAATCTATGCTTATTCGGCAATGCGGCGCTCCGGGTTGGCCCATCCGAATAGTCTCGCCCTACACTGGACTGTAGGCAGCGCTATATTCGCGTTATTCGGTGCTGGCTTGCTTGGGCTCGCCCATACCTTCCCGGCGGTGAACAAATGGACGCACGGCACCTTGATCACTGCCATGCATGGTCATGCCGCTTTTTACGGCGCTTATGCCATGATTGTGCTGGCGATGATTGTTTATGCCTTACCAAAACTCACCCATGGCCGCTCCGAAGAAGGTAGTACTTTGGGTTACTGGGCATTCTGGCTACAGGTTTCCGGGATGTTCGGCATGACCTTGTCCTTTGCTACTGCCGGCCTCGGTCAGGTTTACCTTGAGCGTATTATGGGCATGGGCTATCTGGATGCGCAGCTGAAAATTCAGGTGCACTTCCTGATGTTGATTGCTACCGGTTCCTTGTTCGCGCTTGGGGTCGCTTTATTCATCTATGATTTCTTCCGCTACCGGCCGCGTTTTGAAGCCAGTGAAGAAGCCATCGAGACTGAACCCACTGTGACGAGGAAACGATGACGGAGACCGCGGCGCAGGCAGAGCCCTATTACCTGCCTGCCGGCAACGAGATCGATATCTTTGAGCGCTGTCACGAACAGCGTCTCGCGGTGATGCTAAAGGGCCCGACCGGCTGTGGTAAAACTCGCTTTGTCGAACATATGGCCTGGCGGCTGAAGCGGCCACTTATTACCATTGCCTGCCATGATGATCTGGCTGCCAGTGATTTGATTGGTCGTTTTCTGATCCGGCATGATGGTACTCAGTGGCAGGACGGTCCCCTTACCCGGGCGGCGCGCGAAGGCGCGATCTGTTACCTCGATGAAGTAGTCGAAGCGCGGCAGGATACCGTCGTTATCCTGCATGCGCTTACGGATCACCGGCGTATCCTGCCCATCGATAAAACCGGAGAGATCGTTCAGGCGGCCCCGGGCTTTCAGTTGGTCGTTTCGTATAACCCCGGTTACCAACGCATGCTGAAAGATTTAAAACCCAGTACCCGGCAGCGCTTTGTCGCGATGGACCTGGATTTTCCCGGCGCCGAACAGGAAATGGAAATCATCCGACAGGAGAGCGGCACGGACCACGCCACTGCTCACGCGCTGGTAACGCTAGCGCACCGTATCCGGTCGCTTCGCGATCGCGGGCTGGCGGAAGTGCCCAGTACCCGCCTGCTCATCGCCACGGCACTACTGGCAAAAAACGGCATCCCCGTAAAAGAAGCCTGTTATGCAGGGCTCATTTCGCCACTGTCTGATGATGAATCCCTGGTGAGCGCGATGCGTGATCTCGTTGACGCGACCTTTTTATGATAATACCGGAAGCCTGCGATGGCTGAACCCGAAGAAGTTGTCAGCGACGTTATCCGCCATGCGACCGTCTATATCCGGCGGTACTGGCACCGCCACAGGCGCCAGCCCGACGGCCCGCCCAGGCTTCATCTGACCGATATTGCGGCGCGCCTGGATTTATTCATTCACGCAGCTGTGGGTTTAAGCTACCCCATCCGGCCAGCGCAGTACCCTGCCCGGGCAACCTTGCTCGCTATCCTGTTTCGCAACCACAAAAAACCGCGACAACAGGTCAAGGTGCCCGCCACCAACGGCACCTCCATATGGTTGCCGCCTGCAGCAGAGAGTAGTGATCACGCACTAGTCACAAGTTTCTATCGGGTTATGGCTTTGCAGCAGGTTATCCGCGCCCGGCGTGGCAGCGCGACCACTTATCAACAAACCGCGATGTCGCCCCTGCTCGCCGATGTGTACCTGCTGCTTGAAGCCTGGTCTGCTGATCATGAACTTATCGATTTACTGCCGGGCATGAAAGAACAGCTCAACCGATTCCGCCAGCATTGCCTCGATAGCCGACCGCCGCTGGCACAGTTTCCGCGTGTACGGCAACCTCTGGAGGAATTTGCCCGGACACTTCTGAGCCTGGATTACCATGCTGCGAGCTCAGAGATTGCGGTGACCCCAACACCTGAAGAGTCTCTGGCCTATGCGCGCCAGATCATTAGCAGTGGTGCGCTGCTGGCATCGGCCACGCATGAGAAAAAATTGGGCCCCCGGCCGCTGGTTCGTGACTGGTGGACGGGTGATTTTCGCATGCCTGTGGATGAGATCGCGGTACCGCAATCCTCAGTCTATGCGGATGACCACTCACAGCCTACAGAAGTGCCACGCGGAGCCCGGCTAAACCGCCGGCCGGAAGAACGCGATCCCGTTGAAGATGAAGATGATGGTGAAAAAGAAGATGGCATCTGGATGGTTCAGGGCGATGAACCCCACCAGCATGCTGAGGATCCTTTTGGTTTGCAGCGCCCTACTGACCGTGATGATGAAACCAGTGCCGAAGAGTTTGGCGAGATGGTCTCTGAGTTGTCCGAAGCCCGATTAATTTCAACGCCAGGTCAACCAAAGGAAGTTCTGATATCCGATGATCCGCCCGACGCAAAAGCGCGACAACAACTGAAAGCCGCTATTGCTGAAGGCAAAGGCATTGTCTACCCCGAGTGGGATTATCGCACCAGCTCGTATATTGAATCCGGTGCCACGGTGCGCCTGCTGTCATCGCAGCAGGGATCACAGCAATGGGTTGATGACACGCGCCGTGAACATGAATCCATGCTGAATACCATCCGCAAGCGATTTGAAATGTTACAGGCACGACGTGTCCGCCACCGGCGGCAGCAGGATGGCGACGAAATCGACCTTGATGCCTACATTGAAAGTTACGCTGATTTTCGCGCGGGTAAGTCAATGTCTGATGCGCTCTATCAGATTCAGCGCACCGCCGACCGCAACCTGGCGATTACACTGCTGATCGATATCAGCGGCTCAACCGACAGCTGGATTTCAGAAAATCGCCGCATCATAGATGTCGAGCGCGAGGCGCTGCTGCTGGTCTGTATAGCGTTAGAGGGGCTGGGTGAGCCCTATTCAGTACAGGCTTTTTCCGGTGAAGGGCCGCACGCGGTCACCGTGCAGCAAATCAAAGGCTTTGAAGAAAGCTTCAGTAACGACATCGCGCTGCGGATCAGCTCGCTGGAACCCCAGCATTACACCCGGGCTGGCGCTGCCATCCGCCATGCGACTGCAGGTTTAATGAAACAACCCGCGGTGCACCGGTTATTACTGGTACTTTCCGATGGTAAGCCAAGCGACAAAGACGAGTATGAAGGCCGTTACGGCGTCGAAGATATGCGCCAGGCCGTCACCGAAGCCCGGTTACAGGGAATCTCCCCTTTTTGCCTGACTATTGATCGCCAGGCGGCAAACTACCTGCCCCGCGTATTCGGCGCCCACCAGTATGCAATGCTGACCAGGCCTGAGCGGCTGTCAACTGTGCTGCTGGAATGGATGAAGCATCTGGTTACGATGTGACGCAACGGTAGCTATTACCGCTTATCTTGATAAATTAGCGTACATTCATACTATCAATCAGCCGTAAGTACCGAATAAGACTATGAGCATAATCGATTCTCAGGAATTTAAAGTTGCACCAGCGCGTTATGAGAATATCGCCGACATAACGGTTCTGGAAAAGCTCGTTTATCCAAAAGATGCTTATCCTGCCCTCTTTTTTTATCAGGCGCTGAGACAATGGCCTGAAACCTTCCTTATCGTGAAAAGCAAAGAACTAGTCGCAGGCTATAGCCTGTTGGTACCGGTTTCTGACTCCGCCCTGTCACTTATGTCGGTGCTGGTCGGTAAGCAGTATCAGGGCAAAGGGCTTGGTGCAAAACTGTTACGTGAATCGCTTGTGCTTGCGCGCTCTCTGAATTACCAGAGAATAGAACTGAGCGTATCACCAGATAACGAATCAGCGATTGCGCTGTATAACCGTTTAGGCTTTAAAGAGGCTGAGAGCGTACGGGATTATCTTGGACCTGGTCAGGATCGCCTGGTAATGGTTTTGTTACTTTAACGCCTGGGAAGTAAAGTCAGCGATTTTTTACTATGCTTACCCTGAACTGAAACTCATAAACAGGAGGCATTGTGATACCTGATTTTGGAATGGGAACCTTTCGTCTCAAAGGTCCGACACTGACTGAACTGGTTACAGAAGCGGTTGAGATGGGCTACAAACATATCGATACCGCTCAGGCTTACGAAAATGAAGCCGACGTTGGCAGAGGTCTCGCGCAAACCAGGAGCGACGATGTATTTGTCACCACTAAGGTCTGGTTTGACAGTTTTAAACACCAGCAAGTACTGGATAGCCTTAAGCAAAGCGCTGATAAACTGCAACGCGACTGTATCGACATGGCGCTCATTCACTGGCCTTCCCCCAACAACGAAGTGCCAATGGAAGAGACTCTGGATGCATTGGCTGAAGCCCGTCAGCAGGGTTTGATTAAGCACTTTGGCGTATCCAACTTCACCATCGGTTTAATGGAGCGCGCCATTAAGCATGTCGGGGCCGACAACATTATGACCAATCAGATTGAAGTCCACCCCTTTATGCAGAACCGTAAAGTGACCGAAGCCTGTAAAAACAAGGGTATCAGGGTCACCGCTTATCTGCCTGTTGCCAAAGGCAAAGTAGTTGAAAACGATACGCTGCGTGCCATTGCGTCCCAGCACAACGTGACTGCCGCGCAAGTTACGATCGCCTGGGAGCTGCAAAAGGGCTTTGTCAGTATTCCTTCAACGACGAAAACCGACCATTTGCGAAGTAACTTTAAGGCGCAAAAGATCGAGCTAACGGATCAGGACATGGCCGACATTGACGGCCTGGATCGAAATGAACGGATAATTGATCCGGATTTCGCGCCGGAATGGGATTGATAAAAGCTTTAGATTAGAATTGGAAGTGGTGCCCGGAGCCGGACTTGAACCGGCACGCTGTTGCCAGCGAGGGATTTTAAATCATGTCGGGCATCTAGGTTTATCAGCAGCTTACGCTTCTTTTTTAGAAGACTTCCACCCTTTTAGGTTTTGTAAGCTGTTGATTTGCTGATCCCGGCCGACTTAATCTTCTAACAATTTTAGTCTGATTTTTGAGCATGCGCTGCTGTAAAAATAGCCCGGCCGAATCCGGGGCTTTACTTCTTCACTATGGATTCTGTTTCGGGGCTTTGCGTAATTCATCAAGTTTACTGAATGCTAGTTTCATAAAGTAAGTCAAAATAATCTCGCTATATAATCCTAGATCACTTTTATCCTTATATTCTGCAAGTCGAATATTGATGTTTCCTTCATAACCTTCGGCTTCGGGAATTACAATGTGAGAATTTCTATCGACAACGAATCTTTCTAGTTCGATAATATCGGAACTAGGTTCTTCCCGCATCGTAATCGTAAGAGTTCTATGAAGTTCATTTTCAGATTGCAAAAGCTGGCCGTGCAATACTAATAGAACTCCAAACCCTCTTATTTCGGTTTTGTTTTTTTCCTTGATATTTGGAATTTCAATACCATATTCTTCGGCAGGAAAATGCGTCAGAATCTCTTTAAAGTGTTCAAATTCTCTATCTATCTGATCCTGCTTTTTCTTTAATTCATTTAACAAACCCATAACTATGCTCCCTGCGGTTGCTATATTGTGGTTATTATGTAAAAAAATAGTGCTCCACTTCTGTCTGTTTAGCAAATTTAAAAAGTCGTTCGGTACCGCCTACTCGCCTTAATAAAAAAGCCCGACCGAAGCCGGGACTTTTAGTTCACATCGGATAGTTGCGGCTATGACAGTAACCGCAGGTAAATACTGCTATCGCGCCAGCAATTTAGCAATCCTAAAAAGCCGTAGCTTACCTTGCTCTATTAATGGAGCTCTTCACGCTTCGTTAGAGCTAGCCCCACGATCGCTGAGATAACCTCACCGCTGATTGTGGGCCATCGTCCTTTGAAAGTAGCCCCCCACATATCTACAGTAATCGGATTATTGGACTGCTTGATGGCTGGGACTATCAGCTTGCGCTTTTCTTTTGGGTAAAGCGTAGCGATCCGAACCAACCGGTCACCATCGACTCCAGACTGCGCCTTAAGAAATATCGCTTGTCGTATATCGCCTTTTTCCTTATCAATTAAAAGGTAAGGCTCCAGCAGTAAGCGCATTCCGAAGGCGGTAATTTCGAGTTGATCTGGGTTCGCATTATCGATCCTAATGTATTGCCGTTCGCCCCTGTAAGTGGCAATTACTTTTGTGAGCATTTTGAAAAATGTTTCCAAGTCGCCCTGTGCTTCATTCAGTTCTTCTATCGTCATAAAAATATTCCTATTAGTTGGATTTGAAAATTAAACCAAGCAAAGAAATTATTTTGCTTACCTCTATTTAGTAATATTCGAATTTAAAAATCCTCTGGCGTCTTTTCATTCAAAAAAACCGGCCGGAGCCGAGCTTTTACGCTTTCGATGATGGCTACACTTCAGCCGGTTCAGGCCAGAGCGTCGCTTCCCGCGCTTCCCAAGTCGCCTGGTCAGCGAACTGATAACAGACAGGAACTGCGCCGCCATCGCCATAACCCCGATGTGACGTTGTGCGGGTTAAGCTTAAAGTAGCAAGCTCAGGCACCTCTGCAGGGAAGTTAATATGCCAACCGTTGATATAGGTTGCATCGGTTGTTTCGGTCGCAGGCTGTTCAAGGATCAGCCCAATTACATCGGGTTGAATGATCATAACGTGCTTAACTCCTGTAAACGGGCGTCAGAAACGGCGGTTGTTTCGTATTCGATTTGCTTGATTGCTTCGTTAAGAAGCTGGCCCGATCCGCCAGTGAACCTATCTGGCGTTTGTTCGGGTTACTAGCAAAAAAATCATTACCGTTCGGGAACTTGAACTCACCGAACAGCGCCAGGCGCTTCTCCGGCGTGTTCTCGATTAGCTCTGTGATGCTTGGGTCGTCAAACCTCATATATTCATTGCCTCAATGAAGTCGATCTGAATACCGCGCACGATCTTCTTATTGCCAGACCGGTTAGGTAGGCTTGATGGATTCTCAATGCGAAAGGCCCCTCGGGTATTATGGGTAATGATGGGCTGGTTCAGTGTTACCGGATTACGGATCTCTGGCATGACCTTAAAGACTGTCCGGCCGGTGCAGTCGGCAGTGGTATCCTCGGTGACTTTGAATAGCTGATTGCCGACCTGAAATCGGTCGCCAGCATTAGCTACCAGTTCACCTGGTGTGGCGCCAGCAACTTTCAATGAGGTGCCGTACTGCCCTTCTTCATCACAGACCAGGCCTGTGGACTGCAACGCAGCGTTCTGGTGCGCCGTATCCGGGATCATGGTGATACCGACGTGGCCACGCAAAGATGCCAGGTGCGCATCGAGAATGCGGAACTCATCGCGGGTCAGGAAGTTGAACGTAAGGGAGCAACGCCATTTATCACCAGGCTCTTCCCAGACTTCTTCCATCTTGTTGTAAGGCGAGAAAAGAAGCTCGGTCGCGGTGACAATTTAAAAGCCGGAGCGGGATACCGGCAGATCAGGAAACTGGACTATCAGGCGCATCCCTCAACATCGTGTTAGCAGGGATTGTGTGTTTCGTTAGGGCAGCAAACTACCCGTGTTTTTTCCGGCGCCTACTCAGCCGGCGAGCGTGATGGGTTGGCTTTACCTGCGTTTCGTCTTACAGTGCTGAACAGGCTCAGGCTTCAGCTAACAGCTTTACACGGGAGTAATTTAATATTTCATAGGATGAACTAATGGAAAAAAGTAACTCATTTCTAAAAAGCACCTGGTTTTTGGCGCTCATTTTCATATTGATTGCGACAGTCATTATTAGTGTATACGCGTATATTGCATACGAAAACCCGCTGTTCGGTGAGCCCTCGCCAGAGGGGTTTGGGAATTTCGGAGCGTATATAGGAGGCACGGCAGGTGCTTTATTCGGTATCGTTTCGGCTATATTGCTTTTCAAAACCTTTACGTCACAGCGAGAGCAGCTAGCTCTTACTCAGCAGGAGGTGGAATTTGCAATAGCTAAAAATCATCTTCCTGACTTGCAGTCAAAAATAGAAGAAGCATTTGGTAAAGATATAGTCCTTTGGTATACAAGCAAATCTTTACCCGCTCCAGACCCTAAAAAAATGCTTTTTGAGTTCCAAGGAAGCGGCAATCCAAGTCTATTTTTAACGGCTTTCCACCTGAGAATTAGAACGACAATTGAACCGTTACCCACGATAAATTCATTGCGAGATTACCAACATCATGGTGATTACATTCTTTCGAATGAAGAAGCTGCGGACATGTTTGCGTATAAGGTTGCTAAGTCTGTCGCTAATTATGAACATCATATAAGCAACGAGGAAATCTATAAGTACTTTGAATCACTGTCAAAGCGAGTAATTTCCGTTTACAAGGTAACGCACAGACTTCATGTTAATTTAAATATTCCTCTCATCTATTTGACCGGCTACTTGGAGTGGTTAAGGGAGCATCTATCTCCATTAGTCGACATCTATACTTTAGCCGCTACCACCACCCTCAGGCCGGGCTTAAAAAGCACAGCTGAAAGGTTGGAGCAAGCTGAATCACAAATCTCAGAATGGCTTGGAGACGAAGGTGCTACAAGTTTATCCCTTCGACTTCAACGTCTGGTAGATTCGTCCGCCGGATGAGAAATCATCGATGAGCTCGGCCCTGAAGCGCTCGTTCGCAGCTTCCACGGCCTGCTCCACTTCGGCACGGTTGCCACCGGCACCACCCTCGAAGGTGTATTGGTTAGCGATCTCGACCCGAATACCACCACCAACCCAACCACCCGCTGAAGCTGACTGTTCTTTCTGACGCTTGATATGGTCCACCAGGAACTCGCCTACCTATGCTGTGCGCGCCAGTCTGACGTTCTCACACTGCGTAAATCGCATATTCTCGAAGAAGGGCTGTTCATCACATAGGGTAAGACCGGCAAAGAGCAGGTAAAGTCCTGGTCCCCTCGCCTGCATGCAGCCATGGCCATGTCGAAACGATTGCCGATCAAGAGCGGGATGGCCAGCCAATTCGTCATTCATAAGACCGATGGTAGCAGGTACACGCGCAATGGCTTTAATACGATGTGGTCGAAGGCTCGCAGCGAGGCTCGACTGAAGACCGGCCTGCCGCTCGATTTCACCTTTCACGACATCAAAGCCAAGGGTATTTCAGATCTGGATGGTGAGCTGCATGAGAAGCAGCGCGTAAGTGGGCATAAGAGTGCATCACAGACTGCGCGTTACGATCGGAAAACCGATATTGTGCCGGCAGTGGATGGCTTTAATGACCGCAAAAAAGGCGGTTAATCTTCTAAGATTATCTTCTAAGTATCTTCTAATAGGGGGTAACGCGAAAACTACTGAATTGCTGAAAGCCTTGCTAGAAGTGGTGCCCGGAGCCGGACTTGAACCGGCACGCTGTTGCCAGCGAGGGATTTTAAATCCCTTGTGTCTACCTATTTCACCACCCGGGCATTACAGATATTTTGAGGAAACTCGTTGGAGGCGGGTCCCGGAGTCGAACCGAGATCCACGGATTTGCAATCCGCTGCATAGCCATTCTGCCAACCCGCCTTCGAGTTTGGAGCGGGAAACGAGATTCGAACTCGCGACCCCAACCTTGGCAAGGTTGTGCTCTACCACTGAGCTATTCCCGCATCCAGTGCCGAGGCATTTTACTGCCTATTTCAGCAAGGTCAACGATTTTCTTGGCTTAACCCGACCGATTGCCTATTTTTACTCCACTTTGCTTAAGTCGGCCCACGAAGCCCGTAAATATTCCCACATAGACCAGAGCGTAAGCACGAAAGCAACGTACAGCAGAATGGTTGCGGTAATGGTAACAAAGGCGTTGGCTTCCCAGATCAGGCCGGTAATGGCGACCATCTGTGCGATGGTTTTCCACTTACCCAGATTCGATACTTTGACCTGTTCATGCCGGCCAATCTGCGCCATCCATTCACGCAAGGCGGATACCACCAGCTCGCGGCTGATAATTGTCAGTGCCGGGATACTGATCCACCAGGCGGTATAGTCTTCGACGACCACTACCAGCGAGGCCGCCACCATGACTTTATCGGCCACTGGGTCTAAAAACGCACCAAACTTACTGTATTGATCAAACTTCCTGGCGATGTAACCATCCAGGCCATCGGTCAGGCCTGCTATGGCAAATACAACTGCCGCCCAGAAATGCGCCTCCTGCCCCGGCAAGTAATAAATAACCAGGAATACGGGAATTAAAAGAATTCGAAAGTACGTCAGGAGATTGGGGATAGTCCACATAATAGCCGGTAGTTCCTCTGTTCATTCCGAAACACATCACACATTAGGCCAATACTAGCTTGTTTTGCCCAATGTTATCTACTGCTAACCGCTTATTCGTCGCGAAATGCGTGATAAATTGTTTCGGCAAGATCATGACTGATCCCCGGCACGGCCGCTAACTGGTCAATACTAGCCTGCTTAACCTGTTGCAGCCCGCCAAGGTTCTGCAGAATTTTTTGCCGGCGCTTGGCACCGATTCCCGGAATATCCTCCAGCCGCGAGCTACGCTGCACCTTAGCCCGGCGCTGACGGTGCCCGGTAATTGCAAAGCGATGTGACTCATCACGAATATGCTGCACCAGATGCAACGCCGGTGAATCGGCCGGTAGCGGCAGGGTCGCATGACTGCCCGCCATGATCAGTGTTTCCAGCCCGGGTTTGCGCGATTCGCCTTTTGCCACACCGATTAACAGAGGCACCCTCGCCGACCAGTCGGCAAAATAGTTCTCCGCCTGGGTCAGCTGGCCCTTGCCGCCATCAATAAATAAAATATCCGGCATCGGCGCATCCGCATCGGTACTGTCGCGTAACGGGTCATAGCGGCGTTTGAGGGCCTGTGCCATAGCGGCGTAATCATCGCCAGGGGTAATTCCTTTAATATTAAAGCGGCGGTAATCGCTTTTTTTCGGCCCCTGCTGATCAAATACCACGCATGATGCGACGGTTTCCTGACCCATGGTATGACTGATATCAAAACATTCCATGCGTTGCACCGGAAAGCCAAGATCCAGAGCTTTTTCCAACTCCTGCACCCGCATCGACATCGTTGACGCCTGATTAACCCGGCTGTCCAGCGCATTGAGCGCGTTCTTCTGTGCTAGCGTCTGGTACTGTCGCCGTTCACCACGCACCCGGTGGGTCACACGAACGCGCTGTGCCAGCGCCTGTTCAAGTAGTTGCAGCTCGCGTTCGGGATCCAGCAGCTGCGTAGCGGTTTCCGTCGGCAGGATGATCTCGCGTGGCAGGCGCCGGCCAATCCGGTCATTCAGATAAAACTGCAGCATGAAGGCCAGCAATACTTCACTGTCATCGGTGTTCGCCGGCAGCTTGGGAAAGTAGCTACGACTGCCCTGCACTGTGCCTTCGCGGATGAATAGCAGATGCACTGCGGCAATACCACCGCGGCGGGCAAAGCCAATGACGTCCATTTCTTGTTGATTGCCGGTAACCGCGTTGCGCTCCTGGATTTTTCGCAACGCACTGATCTGGTCACGGAACCGGGCCGCCCGCTCAAAATCAAGATCGCCACTGGCTTGTTCCATGCGCAGTACCAACTTATCAATTACCTGCTGGTTTTTGCCCTGTAAGAACGACTTTGCCAGTTCTACCTGCTCCTGATACTCATCATCGGTGCAATAGCCCTTCACACAGGGCGCCAAACAGCGTTTCAGCTGATATTGCAGGCAGGGACGGCTACGAGCCCGGTAATAGGTATCATCGCACTGACGAACCGGAAACAGCTTCTGCATCAGCCGCAGGCTTTCACGAACTGCGACCCCATTGGGGAAAGGTCCGAAATAGTCGCCTTTTTCGCGCCGCGTACCGCGGTGGAATGCCAGTCGCGGGTGTTCATGCTGACTGACCAGAATGTAGGGATAAGATTTATCGTCGCGCAGCAGTACGTTATAACGCGGCCGGTATTTTTTTATGAAATTATTTTCCAGGATGAGCGCTTCAGCTTCGGTATTGGTCACCGTGACATCCATAGTGGCAATCTGCCGGACCAGGGTCTGGGTCTTGGGGGTATCAACATTCGCGCGAAAATAGCTAGCTACCCGTTTACACAGGTCTTTAGCCTTGCCCACATAAATAACTTCACCTGACTCATCATACATGCGGTAAACGCCTGGCTGATGAGTCAGGTGTTTTAAGAACGATTTTGAATCAAACGGCTTTTCGTTCATAAACTCCTGGCAGGTCAAGTTCAACTAACCCTGTTTGTATCGCGATATGTGTCAGTTCGACATCGCCATTTACGCCTAGTTTGGCAAAAATGCGATAGCGGAACGTATTCACAGTTTTGCTGCTGATATTAAGGTGTTTAGCAATTTCTGCAACCCGGATTCCCCGCCCCAGCATTTGCGTGACCTGCACTTCACGGTCACTGAGTGACTTCAGCAAGCGCACTTGCTCGGTCTGGCGGGGATTGCGTGCGAGGTACTCAGCAACAGCTGTCGCGACAAACATATGGCCGCGGTTAAGCGATGCCGTGGCAGCAAGAAATTCTTGTTCTGACGAATTCTCCAGCAAATACCCATCGACTTGTTTCAGATTGCACTGAAAATCAAGAATATCCTGAAAACATTTGGCAAATAAGAGTACCTGTAAATCGCAGTACCTTTTATGCAAACGCCGCCAGGTTTCGATGGTCCCGTCGCCCGCCAGATGACTACACAATATAACGGTGGCACAAGGAGATTCCTTTACCGCATCGCGCAACTGATTAAAATTAGTCGCACTGGAGACAACGCGATAGTTATTCGCTTTGAGTGTGGCGTACATCCCAACCCGCACTAAATCACTCGATACAGCAACAATAAAGTCTGTCATATCCACTTATCCATAGTGAATTTCATGCTCTGAAACCATTCCAGAGATGAACAGATATCATTAATTTTTAACCTTTTGGCAAGTATAAATTAATAAATTATGTTGAATTCGGCGATCTCCCTGTTGTTTGCTGTCAAATGACAGCAAAAATCTGTCAATTTGACAGATTTAGCCGAACACTGTCACCGTCTGCCGGCTAATAGCAACCAGCCGGCCGGCATCGTCCCAGATATGTGCGTGGGTATGGCCATAGCCGTTTTCTGCATGATCGATAGTCGCAAGGTATTGCCACCAGCTATTGCAGCGTCTGTCAGCAGGAAGCTGATCGGGGAATTCGATGGTCCAGGTTAATGAGCTGGCCGGAGCCGGACTTGATAAGTGCGGCAGCAACGCCGGCGGCCAGGCATCCACCAGGCCCAACAGCAAACCGATATCAATCGGCTTATCTTCATGGCGGTAGCGCATCCAGCCCCCGAATTCACGTGATGTATCGCCGCTAAACGGCAGGTTCCCGGTACAAATCCGGTAATCATAATGATGGGTAAACTCCGGCAGAATATCCAGTGGCGGAAAGCTTATACCCTGTTCCCGAGCTGGCATGTCAGCTGTTACCGTAGCTGGCACCGATATCGATGACGCGCGGCTGCGGCCGTAACTGGCAAGGGCGATAAGCACAACCTCGCTATCCTGAATTATCTCTACGGCAATTTGGGTGACATTTTTACCTTGCCGCAAAATGCGCCGCTGCAGCCTGGCTTCACCAGGTTGGATGGGTGCGACAAAAGATACGGTAAAGGCGCGCAGCTGTTGCTCAGGATCAGCGCCGTAATGAGCGTGTTGCCAGGCAATGGCGGCGGTAATACCGCCAAATAGCGCGCGGCCCTGTCCCCACCCGTCAGGCAACAAGAGTTGTTGATCTGCTGCGGGCGTAATTTGAGCAAGAATTTCCGAAAACTGCATGGCGACCTCTGTGCGGTTCGTTTTATTTTTATCGGTTGCTATTGGACGGCGTAATTATACACAGGTACGACCAGATGGCTAGATTGCCGGACAGGCAAAAAAAAACCCGCTGACGAATCAGCGGGTTTTCTGGAATGTGGCGGAGAGAGAGGGATTCGAACCCCCGGTGGGCGCAAACCCACGCCTGATTTCAAGTCAGGTGCATTAAACCGAGCTCTGCCATCTCTCCGCGGTCATTAAGCTCAATGCCTTAAGACGATGCGAATGATAAAGAGCGGAAACCGCCTTGTAAAGCAAAAAATCACCTCAGTGATACTGTTTGCTGTGATTTTAAGCAATTAGCCCGGTATTTCGCTCTGACAGGCCTTGAAATCATTGCCTGTTCGTCCCCATTTTGGGTTAGACTAGGTGCAGTATAACTTAGCAGTACCACAACACGGAGATAGCGATGAGTAATCAAGCTCACATTTCAACTACGCAGCGCAGCGAATCGGCTCTGCAGACCAACAAAGTTTTACGCAACACTTATATGTTGCTCGGTCTGACACTGGCATTCAGTGCGTTTACCGCATTCCTTTCAGCCAGCATGAACCTTCCTCATCCTGGTTTGATTATTACTCTGGTCGGTTTTTACGGCTTACTGTTTCTGGTTCATAAAACCTCAGACAGCGCGGTGGGCTTGCTCTCAGTATTCGCGCTAACCGGCTTTATGGGATATACCCTGGGCCCGATTCTGGGAATGGTTAATGCCATTGGCCCGCGCGGCAGTGAAATCATTATGATGGCACTGGGTGGCACAGCCCTGATTTTCTTTGCGTTATCCGCTTATGTGCTGACGACTAAAAAGGATATGTCCTTCTTAGGTGGCATGATGATGGCCGGCTTCGTCGCCATTATTGTTATGTTTATCGCTAACCTGTTCCTGAATATTCCGGCACTGGGTATGGCCCTGTCAGCAATGTTCATTCTGTTCTCAGCAGGTGCGATTCTGATGCAAACCAGCGCCATTATTAACGGCGGTGAGCGTAACTATATCCTGGCAACAGTTACCCTGTTTGTGTCACTGTACAATATCTTCCTGAGCCTGATTCACCTGCTCACGGCCTTCGGCGGCGACGAGTAACAGGCGCCGCAATTGGCTCGTCTTGTCTTAGCGCTGCATTCATTCGATGACAGCGCTTCATCCCCTTCTTACCGCAGCCTGCTGGCTTATCATTATGCTCAGGCTGCGGTAGCCAGTGGTCATCAGATCGATATGGTGTTCTTCTATCAGTCCGGCGTACGTTTTGGCGGCGCTGATGAGAAGCACCCGTTAACCGATAAGTGGCTGGAACTGTCGGCGCATCACAATATTCCGTTGGTGCTTTGCGCGACTGTGGCTGAAACCGAATACAGTATTGGCGAAGAAACGCTTCGGCCCGGGTTTCATAATGGTGGATTGACGGAATTTGCGCAGGCCACCGCGCTCGCCGATCAGGTGGTACAGTTCTGATGGCTATCGCGATAATTCAGACGACCTTGCCCGATGATCCAGACTGCTGGCATGGCCAGGATATGTTACTGGCACTGGCAAGCATCGATTTGAACCCGCAGCTTATTCTCAGTGGTCATGGCCTCAGCCTCTGGCATAAAGACTTTGATGTTGAACGGAATAACCGATCGCTGCATAAACGTTACCGGCTGCTGGAGCTCTATGAGTGCCCGCCTCCCTGGGTGCTTGATACCGAACTGGCCGATCGCGCCTGGCAGGTCAGTGACTTTATTGCGCCCGCTGAGGTAATTGACCGGCTTGAACTTCATGAGCGGCTGCAAGGCCTGCAAAAAGTATTGAGGTATTAGCCGCGATGACGACGCCCCTGCATTTTATCCGTGACTGGCCTTCAGCTGACTGGCTGCAACACTGGCAGCATGACGACAGCGTCTTTTTGCTCAGTGAGAAAGCACTGGAGCTCTGTCTGCTCGAGCCCGATCTGGCGGAATTGTTACCGGGTCGAACTTATGTGCTGATTACCGAGTTAGCCCTGCTGGCGGAACAAGGTGTGATGACCGAAGATTTGCCTCTGTCACTGATTCAGATTAGCGATACCCGCTGGGTTGAGCTCACCCTGCAATGCGCGCCGGTAATTACCTGGGATAAAACGGAGTAACAACCATGTTCATTGTGGCCGGGCGGGAATACCAAACCGATAAACACGAATACCTTGCGGACTTTTCGGAATGGTCGCCTGAACTGGCCCGTCATATAGCCGGGCTGGAGCAGATCGAGTTAACCGACGCGCACTGGGAAGTGATTCACTTTGTCCGCGATTTCTATCAGGAATACGACACCAGCCCGGCGATGCGGGTACTGGTAAAAGCGATCGGCAAGCGACTGGGCCCAGATAAGGCCAATAGCCGCTATCTGTATCGATTGTTCCCTAAAGGCCCGGCCAAACAAGCGACCCGAATCGCGGGGCTGCCAAAACCCGCCAAATGCATATAAAAAAGCCCGCAACAGCGGGCTTTTTTTTGTTTATTTAGTTACTCACTCAGCCGGTGTTAAGGCTGATTTGCCACCAAGGTAGGGTTGCAGCGCCGCTGGTATTGCCACGGAACCATCCTGCTGCTGGAAATTCTCAAGTATGGCGACTAATGTACGCCCTACCGCCAGCCCGGAACCATTTAGTGTATGCAGCAGCTCAGGTTTCTTCGCGCCCTGACGACGGAAGCGTGCCTGCATCCGCCGCGCCTGGAAATCCAGCATGTTTGAACAGGAGCTGATCTCCCGGTATTTTTGCTGCGATGGCAGCCACACTTCAAGATCATAGGTCTTAGCCGCGCCAAAGCCCATATCACCGGTACATAGCAGCATCTTACGATATGGCAGTTCGAGTAGCTGCAACACCTTCTCAGCGTGCCCTGTCAGTGCTTCAAGCGCTTCCATGGATGCTTCAGGTTTTGTCAGCCACACTAATTCGACCTTGTCGAACTGATGCTGCCGGATCAGGCCGCGGGTATCACGCCCATGGGAACCCGCTTCACTGCGAAAGCACGGTGTATGTGCTGCATATTTAACAGGTAACTGGCCCTCATCGGCAATTTCATCACGCCATAAGTTCGTCAGCGGAACTTCTGCGGTGGGGATGAGCGATAATGCCACCTGATTTTCAGTCGCGCCCTGCACATGAAACAGGTCTTCACCAAACTTCGGCAGCTGACCAGTACCATACAAGGTATCGTGATTGACCAGATAAGGTACATAAGCTTCGGTATAGCCATGTTCACTAACGTGTAAGTCCAGCATAAACTGCGCTAAGGCGCGGTGCAGGCGCGCTATCTGGCCCTGTAAGACCACAAAGCGGGCGCCGGCTAACTTGGCACCCTGATCAAAGTTCATGCCGTTAACGAAGTGGTTAGCGACATCCACGTGGTCTTTCGGTGTGAATTCGAACTGCCGGCATTCACCCCAGCGGCTGACTTCCTGATTATCTTCTTCATCAGCGCCAACCGGGACGGTTTCGTCGGGCAAGTTAGGCACGCCGGAGATGATGGCGTGCAGTTCGTCCTGAACTTCTGCCAGTTCGCGTTTGGCTACATCAAGCTGCACGTTTAGTTCATCCACTTCCGCAACCAATGGCCCGATGTCATCGCCTTTGGCCTTCGCCTGGCCAATCACCTTCGAGCGTGAGTTCCGCTCGGCCTGCAAGGTTTCGGTACGTACCTGAATGTCTTTACGTTGTTGTTCGAGCAACTCAAGCCGCTCAACATCCAGCTGATAATTACGGGTGTGTTTAAGACGGGCGGCAGTATCACCGAGTTCACTACGAAATAACTTAGCGTCTAACATGTTAATCCCAGATCCATAAATAATAGGGTTTTAGCCACAGTGCCAAAGCCACTGCAGCCAGGCAACATACAAGGTTCAGACCAGCATGCAGGGCGGCCTTCAGGTATTCTTCGGCCTGCGCCAGTAATACCACTTCCAGCGAGAACGTCGAAAACGTGGTAAAGGCACCCAGTACACCCACGCCCAGAAACAACCACGCCTGCTGATTTGGCAGTTGGTGCTGTTGTTGCCAGACAAACAATACAGCCAGTAAGAACGACCCTGTTATGTTAACGATTAAGGTGCCCAAAGGGAATGCTTTGCCGGCCTCAGCAACCAGCCAGAGGTTCATGCCGTAGCGCGCCATCGCACCCAGCGCGCCGCCGGCAGCAACCCACACCAAGTTATTCATCATCCCCCCGGCGCCAGTCGCTGGCCTCATCTTGTTGCCGCAGCCAGTTCATTTTTTCAGCTAACTGTTTTTCCAGGCCGCGGTCGCTGGGCTGGTACAAGCGTACATCTTTGATTTCAGCGGGCACATAACGCTCACCCGGCACTACCGCACCCGGGTAACTATGGGCATAGCGATAATCGGCGCCGTAGCCCTCGGCCTTATGGAGTTTTGTCGGGGCATTGCGCAGGTGTTTGGGTACCGGCAAATCCGGATAATCCGCAGCAAGCTTTTTGGCCTGATTGAATGCCTGGTAAACGGCATTACTTTTCGGCGCACAGGCACAAAAAATCAGCGCCTGGGCAATGGCACGTTCGCCTTCGGCCGGCCCTACCCTGGTGTACGTATCCCAGGCATTTAATGCTAACTGCATGGCCCGTGGGTCGGCATTGCCAATATCCTCAGAAGCGATTGCCAGCAGCCGGCGGGCGACAATCAGGGGATCGCCACCGCCGTTCAGAATCCGGGCATACCAGTACAACGCCCCATCACTGCTCGAACCGCGCACCGATTTATGTAAAGCCGAGAGCAGATCAAAATATACATCGCCCTGTTTATCAAAAGAAGCCTGGCGGCCACCAACCGCATTTTTGATGAGCTCCAGCGACAGCACCTTGTCGTCCGTAGCGTCAGCGCTGATCTCTAAGTAATTAAGGGCGCGCCGGGCATCCCCGGCGGCCGAATGCAGCAGGTAGTCCATCGCCTCCTGCGGCAATTGCAGCTGCCGCTCGCCAAGGCCCCGCTCGCTATCATTCAACGCCTGCATGATAACTTCGCGGATATCCTCGTCGGTCAGCGACTGCAAACGATAGATGCGGGTTCTTGAAAGTAAGGCATTGTTCAGCTCAAAAGCAGGATTCTCCGTCGTCGCACCGACAAATATCACGGTTCCGTCTTCGATGTAGGGTAAAAACGCATCCTGCTGACTCTTATTGAAACGATGCACTTCATCGACAAAGAGCACCGTGCGCTTCTGCCGCTGAATTGCCTGAGATTTTGCCTCTTCGATGGCGGCCCGGATGTCTTTTACGCCGGCGGTTACGGCGCTGATGCGCGACAGCTCTGCGGCACCGCTGATAGCCAATAGTTCAGCCAGGGTGGTTTTACCGGTACCCGGCGGGCCCCACAGGATCATAGAGTGCAGCTGGCCGCGGCTGATGGCTTCGCGCAGTGGCTTGCCAGCGCCGAGAATATGGCTCTGGCCGATATATTCCTGCAGGTTACGCGGTCGCATCCGCGCCGCCAGCGGGCGGAAGTCAGGGGTAAAATCGAGCACTAATTAGTTGCGCTGATCATCAAGATCAACGCCCTCAGGCAGATTGAATTCAAACAAGCCCCGTTCTACCACTTGATTCAGCTGAACGTTTTCCAGATCTATGGTACTAATCTGGCCCTGACCATCGTCAAGAATAATACGCTGTAAGCGCGCACTGTTTTTATCTTCAGCAAACATCAGTTGCAGGCTCTGTTGCGTATCTGCTGAGGGCTTTGGTTGCAGTGCGAAACTATTGCCTTCCTGCTTTACGGTGTAATGACTCCAGGCCTGCGCATCGGCGTCCAGCAACAGTAGCAGCGGGCTTTGATCCATCGCTTCAGATTGCCGGTAAACCGTAACCTGCTCGACAAAAGGATTGTAATACCAGAGGTTGTTGCCATCTGCCACCATCAGGGTTTCATCGGGCGCATCAGTCTGCCAGTACAGGTAGTTAGGCCGCGCCAACGCCATCCGGCCATGCAATTGCTGCACCAGTTCGCCGTCAGGGTCAGTAACCTGCTGGCTGAACTCGGCCTGCAATGTAGATAAGCCCGACAGACGCTCAATCAGCGCGTCACGGTCAGCGGTGGCTGCCTGGGCGGTACTAAAACTACTCAGCATCAGGCTGAGGGCCAGGGTCAAACCTGATACAACACTGTACTTCATCATGGTTTTATCTCTTGGTTAATCTTTCGGTGGCTTCGGGGCTATCACTTCACGTTGGCCGTTATGTCCGGCATTACTAACGACACCGCTCATCTCCATTTGTTCCACAATGCGGGCGGCGCGATTGTAACCAATTCTGAATTTGCGCTGCACACTGGAGATTGAAACCCGCCGAGTTTCGGTTACAAAAGCCACGGCTTCGTCATACAGCGCATCGCTTTCATCATCACCAAACTCCAGTTGTTCGCCCGGTAACAGGCTATCCTCACCAGCGTCGCCTTTAAGAATCTCTTCCAGATAATTCGGCCGGCCGCGCTTCTTCCAGTCGGCCACTACGGCGTGAACCTCATGGTCATCTACAAAAGCGCCGTGAACCCGCGTTGGCACTCCGCTGCCCGGCGGCAGGTATAGCATGTCGCCCTGCCCCAGTAATTGATCCGCACCAGCCTGGTCCAGGATGGTGCGGGAATCGATTTTCGACTGTACCTGAAAAGCAATCCGGGTCGGAATATTGGCCTTGATCAGACCGGTTATCACATCCACTGACGGACGCTGGGTTGCCAGGATCAGGTGGATACCGGCAGCACGGGCTTTTTGCGCGATGCGGGCAATGAGCTCTTCGACTTTCTTACCGACAATCATCATCATGTCAGCAAATTCATCGACTACCACCACGATACTGGGTAATTTCTCCAGTAATGGCGGCAATTCATCCATCGAGTCACCCGGCTTCCAGAGCGGGTCACGCAGGGGTTCACCGGCTTCTTTCGCTTCCAGCACCTTGGTGTTGTAACCTTTGAGATTACGGACGCCCAGTGACGACATCAGTTTATAGCGGCGTTCCATTTCCCCTACGCACCAACGCAGCGCATTGGCTGCGTCTTTCATATCGGTGACCACTTCGGTCAGCAAGTGCGGAATGCCTTCATAAACGGAAAGCTCGAGCATTTTAGGATCGATCATGATCAAGCGGACATCTTCCGGTGAGCTCTTGTACAGCAAGCTCAGGATCATCACGTTAACGCCGACCGACTTACCTGAGCCGGTAGTACCAGCTACCAGCAGGTGCGGCATCTTCGCCAGATCCACGACCACCGGCTGTCCGGCAATACCCTTGCCCAGCACCATGGTCAGCGGCGAGGTACTTTGCTGAAATGCATCGCAGCTGACAACTTCGCGGAAAAATACGGTTTCACGGCTCTTATTCGGTAGCTCAAGGCCAACATAAGACTTACCCGGGATGACTTCGACAACGCGCACAGAAATCGCTGACAACGAACGGGCAATGTCCTTATCCAGGTTCGAGATCTTCGACACTTTTACGCCAGCGGCAAGGTCCAGCTCGAACCGCGTAATGACCGGGCCTGGCTGAACGTTAGCTACTTTAACCTCAACACCGAAGTCTTGCAGTACGGCTTCAACCGTATCACTGATTTGCTGGAGCTCGGCCGGAGTCAGAGGGTTACCGGTTTTATTGGGGCGATCCAGCAGTTCGATGGATGGCAGCGGGTCGATTGGCGCAGGAGATGAGCTGCTGGCGTCGGTATCATCACTTTCGTCGTCAGCTTTTGTTGCCACTGCTTTGGGTTTACGGGCCTCACGGCTAAAGCGGTTCGGTCGGGGCGCGGGTTCATCTTCATCATCGAAGCGAACCGATGGCAGCTCAAAATCATCGGCATCGTCGGCCGGTAGCGTTAGTGCGGGTTCCCGGCGCGGTTCAACGGTTTCGGCAGTATTGCGGCGACTCTTAAGCCTGGCTTTAAGGCCAGTCGCCGGCGCGGCATCGTCACTGTCCGGTGGTTCGCGTCGGCTCGTCATAACCCAATCAGCAAGCTGCCGGCTGGCCTTAACCAGCCACTGGGTAGCCCTGATGGTAACAGCACCTAAGCTGTCAGCTAACCAGACCCAGGATATCCCCGTAACTAAGGTTAAGCCGGTGCACAAAAAGGTCAGTAACAGCAGCGTAGTGCCGATTAAATTGAAATAAGGCAACAGTGAAGAACTAATCATGTCCCCCACTACACCACCGGCAGAAAAGGAATAAATATCGTTGAAATTCAGCGACGCTAACGCTGAGGCCCCCACCAGGGTCAGCAGCAGGCCAATCACCCGCAAACCAACGGCGAGATAATCGAGTTCCAGTAACCGGCGGGGCTGGCGGAACATCATATAGCCCAGGCCAGCAAAGCCAAAGGGGATCAGGTAAGCGACAAAGCCAAAGGCAAACAACAAGGCATCAGCGAACCAGGCGCCAATAGCACCAGCGGCATTTTCAATAGTGCCTTCGTAGCCGGTCTGTGACCAGCTGGGATCCGCCGGGCTGAAGCTGGCCAGTGCCAGGAACAGAAATATTGCGAAAGCGCCGCACAGGATCAGGCCCACTTCAAGCATACGTTGTATACCGCTCATAAGGCACTTGGCTCCCTGGTGTTGTTATAATTTTCGCCCATTGTAGCCTGACTAACGGGGTTATTCAGTACTTTTGGCATTCTTTTCTTAACCTTTAATGAGAACTTTATTTTCGTTTTTAACTTCTTCCATAACCACATAGGTACGCGATTCATTAACGCCCGGCATGGTCAGGATGGTCTCGCCTAACAGCTTACGATAGGCCGGCATATCCGGAACGCGCGCCTTAATTAAAAAATCAAAGTCGCCGGCAACCAGATGACACTCAAGTATTTCGGGAGTATTACGCACTGCCTCGCTGAAGTCAGCAAAAGCATCGGGCGACGTTCGGCTGAGAGTAATTTCAACAAACACCATCAGATTCGCCCCTAACTTGGCCGGGTTCAGCCGGGCCTGATAGCGTTCGATAATGCCTTCGCGCTCAAGTTTACGAACGCGCTCGTTACAGGCGGTCGGACTCAGGCCAACTTTGCGGGCCAGGTTAACGTTACTTAAGCGACCATCGTCCTGTAAGATCCGGAGAATTTTCCGGTCAATTCGGTCAATAGTTATTTTCACCGGTTCTTCAGGGTTAAACATTGATTTGTCCAGTTTTAGATAGCAATAACCTATTTATACGCTATTTAAATGGATAAAAAAAGTACGAAAATAAGCGTCTGAATTCGCTATAATGCCCGCCATCCAATTATCGACCTGAACGCACTGTTACAGCTTACATTAAGAGGCAAAGTCCATGTTAATAGGTGTACCTAAAGAGATTAAAAACCACGAATACCGTATCGGCCTGACCCCTGCTGCGGTACGTGAGTACGTTGCGCACGGCCATAAAGTTATCGTTGAGCACGACGGTGGCGCGGCTATCGGCTTTACCAATGAAGATTACGAAGCAGCCGGCGCGTCAATCGTTGCTGATGCCAAAGAGATCTTTGCCCGCGCCGAGATGATCATTAAGGTGAAAGAACCACAGCCTGACGAGTGTAAACAACTGCGTGAAGGTCAGATCCTTTATACCTACCTGCATCTGGCTCCGGATCCTCAGCAAACTAAATTACTGGCCGAAGCTGGCGTTACTGCCATTGCCTACGAAACTGTAACCGATCGCGCTGGCGGTCTGCCGCTATTGGCGCCAATGAGCGAAGTCGCTGGCCGCATGTCTATTCAGGCGGGCGCCCACAACCTGGAAAAAGCCAATGGCGGTAGCGGCACCTTATTAGGCGGCGTACCCGGCGTAGAGCCAGCTAAAGTGCTGATCATCGGTGGTGGTGTGGTAGGTACTCAGGCAGCGAAAATGGCGGTCGGCATGGGCGCTGAAGTAACTATCCTTGATCGCTCTCTGCCCCGTCTGCGTCAGCTGGACGACATCTTCGGCAGCCGCATCAAAACCATTTACTCTACTGTAGATGCAATCGACAAGTTTTCCCGCGAAGCTGATCTGGTTATCGGCGCGGTGCTGATCCCGGGTGCTGCAGCACCTAAGTTACTGACCCGTACTCATCTGAAGAACATGAAGCCCGGCTCGGTGGTGGTTGACGTTGCGATCGACCAGGGCGGTTGCTTTGAGACCTCAAAAGCGACAACCCATCAGGATCCAACCTATGTAGTGGAAGATGTTATTCATTATTGTGTGGCCAACATGCCAGGTGGCGTTGCGCGGACCTCAACAATTGCTCTGAATAATGCTACCTTGCCTTTCGGTCTGGCATTAGCCAACAAAGGCCTGAAAGCATTGGCGGACGATCCGCACCTGTTGAATGGTCTGAACATGCATAGAGGTAAGATCACTTACAAAGCTGTGCATGACGATTTAGGCAAGCAACTGGGTCTGGATTATATGGATCCGCTGGAAGCCGTTAAGAGCTAGCCTTTTGCCGACAGACAATGCCACTATTAATGAATAATGGAGTAGGAAACTAATGGCTGAAGCCAAACACTGCCGTTTATTGATCCTGGGCTCGGGCCCGGCCGGCTATACCGCCGCGGTATATGCGGCGCGCGCTAACCTGAACCCGGTGATGATTACCGGCATGCAGCAAGGTGGTCAGCTGACCACCACCACCGAAGTCGAAAACTGGCCGGGCGACCCTGAAGGTCTGACTGGCCCTGATCTGATGGTGCGGATGCAGAAGCATGCGGAAAAGTTTAATACCGAGATTATTTTTGATCACATTAACCGGGTCGATTTCAGCGCCCGGCCACTCAGACTCTTCGGTGACAATGGTGAATACACTGCCGATGCGCTGGTGATAGCAACTGGTGCCTCAGCTAAATACCTGGGCCTTGAGTCAGAAGAGGCCTTTATGGGGAAAGGCGTTTCTGCCTGCGCAACCTGTGACGGATTCTTCTATCGCAATCAAAAGGTTTGCGTGGTTGGCGGCGGGAATACTGCTGTTGAAGAAGCCCTGTATCTGGCAAATATCGCCAGTGAAGTACACGTTATCCATCGTCGCGATAGCTTCCGTGCCGAAAAGATTCTGGTCGATCGCTTAATTGATAAAGCGACTAACGGGAATGTGAAACTACATCTGAATAAGACCCTGGATGAAGTATTGGGTGATGACTCGGGTGTAACGGGCGTGCGCATTAAAGATACGCAGAGTACCGCCTTTGAGGAGCTTGAGGTAATGGGCTGCTTTATTGCTATCGGGCATCAGCCTAATACTGAAATTTTCGCCGGTCAGTTAGATATGGCTGATGGTTATATTCTGGTGAGTTCAGGCTTACAGGGTAATGCCACTGCCACCAGCGTACCCGGTGTATTTGCGGCTGGTGATGTGATGGATCATATTTACCGCCAGGCAATCACCTCAGCCGGCACTGGCTGTATGGCTGCGCTTGATGCTGAGCGTTATCTTGACGGTCTGACCAAAGCCTGATGTTGGCTTACCCGGGGTAGTCAGGGTGTTATTTCAGCTTAGTGATAATAACCTTTACTTCCCCAGCCCCACTTTAGCGCTGGTGGATCCCGATGGTTTGCTGGCGTTTGGCGGTGATTTAAGCCCCGAACGCCTGCAAGCAGCTTATCAACGCGGAATATTTCCCTGGTATGGGCCCTCCGATCCAATTCTGTGGTGGAGTCCCGACCCCCGCACTGTCTTTACCCCCAGCTCGCTCCATTGCAGTCGGTCAATGCGCCGGTTTATGCGTCAGACCACGCTGCAGGTTACCCTGAATCAGGATTTTGCCGGAGTTATCCGGCAGTGTGCCGATGTTCATGACGAGGCTGGCGGCACCTGGATTCATCCGGAAATGATCGCAGCGTATATCCGGTTACATGAGCTTGGCCATGCGCATTCGGTGGAGGTATGGGATCAACAGCAACTGGTTGGTGGTATGTACGGTGTTGCCGTCGACAGAATATTTTGTGGCGAAAGTATGTTCCATACCCGCACCAACGCTTCGAAGCTGGCGCTGCTGGTATTCTGCCAGAACTTTTTCGCGGCCGGTGGCGAGTTGCTTGATGCACAGGTGGACAATAGCCACTTACAGAGTCTGGGCGCGTTATCACTACCGCGAATCCGATATCTGGCAGCGCTGGAGCGCCAGAATAAGTCTGATTCATCGACATTAGCCGCTGATTTCTGGCTAAAACGGACGCTAACTGGTATTTGAAGTGGCAATCAGGTCGGAAAACAGCTAAAATTCTGACCACTTTAGCGGCGCTGCTATAATCTATCAGGGCGCTGAATTAATTATAATTACTATATTCCGAGGATTTGAATGGCAAAAGAAGACAGTATTGAAATGCAGGGCACAGTGTTAGATACACTGCCTAATACAATGTTTCGCGTTGAACTGGAAAACGGTCATGTGGTGACTGCGCATATTTCCGGCAAAATGCGGAAACACTATATCCGCATTTTAACCGGTGACACCGTTACTGTTCAGCTAACCCCATACGACTTGACCAAAGGTCGTATCGTGTTCCGCGCCCGCTAAACCCCTACCCGATTAACGTTACCCGTGGTAGAACCACGGGCTACGTCGTATTTAACCCGTGGTAGAACCACGGGCTACGCGTTCCTTAATGTCCAGCTTGAGTTCACCGTCGACTACGGTCACTTGCACTGAGCCGCCCTGCGCCAGTTGGCCGAACAGGATCTCGTTTGCCAGCGGTTTCTTCAGATGTCCCTGAATGACGCGCGCCATGGGCCGGGCGCCCATGGTTTTGTCGTAACCCTTGGCTGCCAGCCACAAGGTTGCTTCCTGATCCAGTTCTAAGGAAACCTGCTTACGGTCCAGCTGTGCCTGCAGTTCACAGATAAACTTATCAACCACCTGCTCAATAATTTCAGGACTCAGATGGTTAAACCAGACGATGCTGTCCAGCCGGTTTCTGAACTCCGGTGAAAAGGTACGGTTGATTTCAGCCATAGCGTCCGGCGCATGATCCTGTTGCCGGAAGCCAATAGACTGACGCGTGGTTTCCTGCACCCCTGCGTTCGTCGTCATCACCAGAATCACGTTACGGAAATCAACTTTACGGCCACTGTTGTCGGTTAAGGTTCCGTGATCCATCACCTGCAACAGAATATTGTAGATATCTGTATGCGCCTTCTCGATTTCATCAAGCAGGACCACGCTGTGCGGATGCTTGGTAACAGCGTCAGTTAATAAGCCGCCCTGATCAAAGCCGACATAGCCCGGTGGTGCGCCAATTAAACGGCTTACCGCATGACGCTCCATATACTCAGACATATCAAAGCGCAGGAACTCAATCCCCAGTGCTTTTGCCAGCTGTTGGGTGATTTCGGTTTTACCCACCCCGGTGGGTCCGGCAAACAGGAATGAACCAATCGGCTTAGCTTCGTTACCTAAGCCCGAACGGGACAGCCGGATAGCCGAGGTCAGCTGATCAATCGCCTGATCCTGACCAAACACAACCAGCTTAAGGTTACGATCCAGCTGCTGCAGTATATGTTGGTCAGAGCGGGAAACCGATTGCTCCGGAATTCTCGCGATTTTGGCGATAATAGCTTCAATATCGCTGACACCCACGGTCTTTTTGCGGCGCGACGGTGGCAGCAGGCGCTGACTGGCGCCGGCTTCATCGAGTACATCGATCGCTTTATCCGGCAGATGGCGCTCATTAATGTAACGCGCAGACAGTTCTGCCGCAGCGCGAATCGCCGGCTGGGTATAACGAATGCCATGATGGCTTTCATAGCGCTCTTTTAAACCCTGCAAAATCCGGGTGGTATCATCGACCGACGGTTCCAGGACATCGATCTTCTGAAAACGACGAACCAAGGCCCGGTCTTTCTCAAAGATATTCTTAAATTCTGAGTAGGTGGTCGAGCCAATGCATTTCAGTTCACCATTACTCAACATAGGTTTCAGCAGATTAGATGCATCCAGCACTCCGCCGCTGGCAGCACCGGCACCGACTATAGTGTGGATCTCATCAATAAACAGAATTGCATCAGGATGTTCAGTGATCTCTTTCAGCAACTGCTTAAAGCGCTTCTCAAAGTCACCACGATATTTAGTTCCCGCCAGCAGGCCGCCCATATCGAGTGAAAAGATAACCGACTCGGCAATAACCTCAGGAACATCTTTATTGACGATGCGATAAGCAAGGCCTTCGGCTATCGCGGTTTTACCCACGCCCGCTTCACCCACCAGCAACGGGTTATTTTTCCGTCGCCGGCACAGGATCTGTACGCAGCGTTCCAGTTCCAGTTCGCGGCCGATCAGCGGATCGATCCGACCTTCGCGGGCACGGTTATTCAGGTTCGTGCAAAACCGTTTCAGAAAGCTCGGCTGCTCTTCAGGCTGGCCATCCGGACTGTTCGTTTCGCTGTCATCCGGCCGAATCGCCTCGTCATCAATTTTGGATAAACCATGTGACAGGAAATGCACGACATCCAGGCGGGTGACGTCATGTTTATTCAGCAGGTAAACGGCTTGCGACTCCTGCTCGCTGAATATAGCGACCAGCACGTTAGCACCCGACACCTCACTGTTGCCGGACGACTGCACGTGAAATACAGCACGCTGCAATACCCGCTGAAAGCCCAGCGTGGGCTGAGTATCACTATCGACTGTTTCGGCGTCAAAACTTGGCGTGCTACGATCAACGTAGCTGATAAGCTCATTTTTAAGTTGCTCAAAATCAAGCCCGCAGGCACGCAAAGCTTGCGCAGCCTCCGGATTTTCAAGTAAAGCCAGGAGGAGATGCTCAACTGTCATGAGTTCATGGCGGCGATCACGCGCTAACCGAAATGCGTCATTTAAAGTAATTTCCAACGCTTTATTTAACATAGGCACCCCTCTTAAGAACCAGACCCCTTATGCCTTTTCCATGGAGCACAGCAATGGATGCTGATGTTCCCGGGCATACTGGTTAACTTGTACTACTTTGGTTTCTGCCACTTCGGCAGAAAAGATCCCACATATAGCGCGACCTTTATAATGGATGGTGAGCATCGTATCCGTTGCCCGCTCTTCGTCCATTCGAAAAAACTTCACCAACACTTCGATCACAAAATCCATCGGCGTATAGTCATCATTGCTCAAAATCACTTTATACATCGGCGGCGGTTGCAGTGCTTGTTTTTCCTGCTGCTTCGTTGCCCCCTGCTGCTGTTGATTGGCTGCACTCATGACGTCCCTTTAGTTATATATAGTCGTTATTGATGAAAATAGCTTAAGAAATTTGCTCAGTGTGAAGTTGCGGTCATAATTTAAACAAAATAGGCTTGACTATCAGTAGATCTCACCTAGAGTAAAACATGGCGTCACCGATGCAGTTTTTCAAGCTGCGCACATTTTTACTGTGGTGTGATGTCATTCTAACAATAATTAAATCATAGAATAAAGGAAGTAGAAGTATGGCTACCGGTAAAGTGAAGTGGTTCAATAACTCAAAAGGCTTCGGCTTTATTGAGGCGGAAGATCGTGAAGGCGATATCTTTGCGCATTATTCAACCATCGCAATGGAAGGATATCGTACCCTCAAAGCAGGTCAGGATGTCGAATTCCAACTTGAAGAAGGTCCTAAGGGCCTGCACGCCACGAACATTACTCCAGTGCAGGCAAAGTAACAGCCGCTGCAGAACTGGAGTCAACAGGACAACTAAAACGCCAGCTTCCGCTGGCGTTTTTTATTCTGTATTCAGCTATCAATACCAAAATAGCGTCGTAATTGGTCCCGCAGATTCGGCGGCGTACCATGAATGGTGAGCTTATCGGTACTGGCATCATATTCCACCCGCGCGCCCAACAAAGTCTGGTCGAAGCCAACGCTGACGCCGCCTCCCTGCCCCTGGAATTTGATTAATTTGCGCATGGTGGTGCGATCCGCCGGAAATTCCTCAGCCAGGCCAATGTTCTGGGCTGAACTGAAGTCCGCAAAGCTACGTTCGCTGGGAACCGTTGCCTGCAATTGCTCGGACAAGTCCCGGATCCGGACAGGTTCACCCTGCTGCCACTGGTTGTCACAGATCTCGTACACAGATTTGCGCACCAGACTAGCCTGTTCCGGCTGCAGTTCCTGCTCTTTCACATATTGTTGGACTGAATCGACCAGCTGTTGTGACTGTCGCTTCGGATTAACGCCTTCGGCACAGCCAAGAAAATCCAGAAAGAAATCTGAAACTTTGCGTCCCACCCGTCCTTTAATAAAGGAGATGTACGAGTTGGAGTCAGGCTGCTCTGCCAGTTCCGTCAGATTAATCATAGCCGCCAGCTGCACCTTATTGATATCGAGCTGCGACGAACGGTCCACGGACAAATCAGGGGCTATAGTCACGCCTTCTTTACTTGGCAAAAACGCTACCACAAGGTAATCCTGACCCAACTGCGTATAAGCGGCGAACAACAGGAAACCCGGCTCGAGGATGCCGTAATGCTGCAGTTGAGCGTGCAGTAATTTTGCGCCCTGCTGCGTGAGCCCGATGAAATCGAGTGCGCCGCTGCGCCAGTCACGCAGGTGGTTCGGAAACTCGCTTATCTGCTGCTCATCGACATCGTCTTCCGCGGTAATAAAGCGCGCGTAGCCTTTAGTCGGCTTGGCATTATAGACATCGGTCAGCTCTGTCAGCAGTAACCCGACTTCATCATTAATCGCTAGCGTGGCGGGCGCCACACGCAGGCCAATCTGGCCGTCACTGGTATAGAACTGGTGAATAATACTGTGCTTAACATCAGCTTGCATGGTGTCTCTGTGTCCTGTCCGGTTCCCTGTGATAAGATGACGCGCATTCTAACATGCAGAGAAAAAAAACCATGCCGATTGTCTCAAAATACGACGTAAATACCCAACAGCGCTTGCTGGAAGAGGTTCTTGCTGTAGTGCAATCAGAAGACGTTCCCGCTGACCTGGCGCTAATGACCCTGGGCAATGCTGTAACTCATGTTATTCAAACCCGGTACAAGCCCGAGGTAGCGCCGAAGATAGCTGAACAATTTGGTAAAGTACTGCTACAATCGTTAAAAAGCGAATCAGTCCAATAACAACGAGCAAGCTATGAAACAACGCAAGCAACGCCGCGATAAGATTGCCCGCCTCATTAGTTGGGGACACTGGTTTACGTTTTTCAATATTTTGCTCGTTCTGGCTATCGGCACCTTATATGTCGAAGCTGCCGAGCCTCCGGGCTCTGCGCTTGGCGTTATCTATTTGCTGATCAGCTGGTTAGGCCACTTTGCCTTCCTGCCGTTTGTCGTTTTTATTATCCTGATATTCCCGTTCTGTCTGATCGTTCCTTATTCGCGGGTGCTGCGCGGTATCGCTACCCTGGTTGCCTCAATCGGACTGATCGCACTGGTTGCTGATGCCCTGTTCTTCCGGCAGTACGGTTACCATCTCAATACCTATTCACTATCGCAGCTGGCAATTGATGCCGAAACTGTATTTGCCGGCGCCAGCTTCCTTATATTAATCGGCATGTTGCTGATTTTTGTGGTGTTGCTGGTGTTTGAACTGGCGCTCGCCAATCTGGCGTGGAAACGCCTGGATAAATTGCAGGAGAAGCACTGGGGCCCAGCCTTCAGCTCGGTATTTGTGCTCTGCTTTCTGGCCAGCCACAGCGTACATGTATGGGCCGACGCCGTAGTCTATACGCCGATTACCAAACAGGATGATTTGTTCCCGGTATCCTATCCGACTACCGCCAAAACGCTGATGAGCAAGCATGGGCTATTGGTTGATCAGCGTACTGAAGCCGCCGGCCGCCTGCTGCGCGAAACCACCCACGTCAATCTGAATTATCCTGCGGCGCCCCTGCTGTGCGCCAGGGTGCCACAAGCGCCGACTACGCTCATCGTCGCCTTTTCATCGCTCGATGCCGCGGAACAAGACCAGTTAAATGCATTATTCCCTGAGTTAGAACGGTTCCAGACGCCCATGCTTGGCCAGCTTGATACCCAGAGCGGATTATTTGAACTCATCTACGGGCTGCCCGACTTATACATGACTGCCATCGCCGAGCAGGATCAGGAGCCTGCCTATTTTGCGCCGTTGCGGGACTATCGGATTGAACTGGTTGCCGAGGTTGCCAGTACTGTGCCCAACTTACCTGAAGCTATAGCTGATTTTCAGCGCTTTGACATCAGTTCGCCGTCCGCTTATATCGGCCTGAGCCTGCGTGAAACCCTTGATGTGACAGCCATGGCACAAATCCGCCGCGCCCTGAAGGACGGCTACCAGGTAGTGATCACCGCTCTTACGCCAGCCGCGTCCGCGCATCCGGCGTACTCTGTTCAAGCGATGCAGGTACCCTTGTGGACCAGTTCCAATCTCACTATTCAGGAACAACCACTGACGTTACTAACGGATATCATGCCAACCGTTCTCAGCCAGTATATTTCGTGCGCTGACGGTACATCGAACTATTCAGTAGGGATTGATCTGACGGACGAACAGCGCCAGTTGCCGTTGATGACCAGCTATGGGCGCGACTTGGTTATCTATGAAGAATCGCGCACCACAGTCATAGATTCCAATGCGATGATCAGTGTTTTTTCCAACGAAGATCATGCAGCGTTAACCGGTGCAGTGCCGGCAACCCCGGTGCTGGTAGATGGATTACGTAAACTCAAACGCTTTAGCCAGCCTAATGGCGAATAAAGCATCAGTCGCACAGGTTTTTGCAACTGAAAAGGGCTTTCGCCTTGCGAAATCAGGATATTTCAGTAATATAGCGGGCTCGGTCGGCGTGTAGCGCAGCTTGGTAGCGCACTGTCATGGGGTGTCAGGGGTCGGAGGTTCAAATCCTCTCACGCCGACCAACAAATTCTTGTTAAAAAGCGGCTTCAGGTAGTCGGTTCAACCTTAACCAGCACTGACTACCCGATTCCGGCCGCTATTCTTCGCTTTATAAAGAGCCTCGTCCGCCCGTTTTATTAAACTGCTGCGGGTATCGCCTTCCTGCATTTCCGCAACGCCAAAACTGGCGGTAATGGTACCGGCTTTTTCAAATTCAACCGAAAGCAGCTTTTTACGCAAACGCTCAGCAAGCTTCTCAGCATCTTCCAGATCAGATTCAATCGCCAGGATCAAAAACTCCTCCCCGCCCCACCGGCCAAAAATATCGCCATCGCGCATCTCATCCTCTATGCTGAGGGCAAGATTCTGCAGCACCGTATCACCAATATCGTGACCATAGGTGTCATTTACCCCTTTGAAATTGTCAATGTCGAAGATAATCACGCTTAGGCACCGGTCATAACGCTTAGCTACTGCTATTTGCTCATCGACGCTCTGCTCAAGATGGTAACGATTCCAGATTTGTGTCAGCGCATCGGTATGCACCAGATGCTTCAGTCGCTTATTAGCTTTTTTTAATTTTTCATTAAGTTGTTCGATTTGGTAGGCGGAGGCACCAATGGCAAGATCTTCCGCCAGAAATCGGGCCGCCTGCTTCTCTTCTCGCTGCCATTCCCTGGATTTACCACGGACGATTTCCTGCCAGCTGGCAAAGGATTTGCGGGGCGACAGAACATCCACCCCCTTATAATGTTCTATCGTTGTCTTTTCCGGGTGACCAGCCCAGTTCCTGACTTCCAGTACTTCTTTACGTAAAAATAGCAGCCAACCGGTTTTAGATCGATCATATGGCAAAGCAACCGCCAACAAGCCACAAAAATCCGTCTCTGCAAATACCGCCTCGAGTTTGGTCGCAGCTAATTCAGATGTACTGAACAGCCCGGTTGCGGAGTGTTTATCGACCAGCCAGTTCGCAGCATCCACCAATACCGATTTATCACAGTCCTCGCCGACCACTGTGGTCTGCCGCCCATGTACCAGGGCTACGGACTCGACATTAAATAGTTTTAGCCAGCGGTCACCCTCAGCGCTAAGTAACTCATCGGGCGCCATAATTTCTTTCTGCGGATCCAGTAATGCCTTACGGCTTTCTTCTGTCGCCGCATAAAAACGTTCAGCAGCGTATTGGCGCTGTAACAGCATGCGTTCTTTGGCAACAGCGACCAGTGCCTTAATGGCGTGGCGCTGATAGGGATGAACCTGACTCGGCTCTAATCCGTGACAAGACAGCAATCCCCACAGCTTAGTATCTTCAAACATAGCCACCGAGAGAGCCCTTTTAACGCCCATATTGGCAAGGTACTTCAGATGTATTGGCGATACGCCACGGAGTACACCGGCTGTCAGATTCAGTTTAGCGCTGTGCTCAATGTCCGGATTTAACAGAATTTTCGCTGGTGATGCGGTTGCGTCAACAATATCCCGCAACACATTTTTTTGATAAAGCGCTCGCACCTGAGACGGGATATCGCTGGCCGGAAAGCTGTGACCAAGATAGCTGTGAATATCTTCAGCGGTGCGATGCTCAGCAATTACCTCGCCGTTCCAGTTATTATCAAACCGATAAACCAGAATCCGCTCATAACCGGACAATACAGCCACAGACTTAGTCAGTTGTTCTAAGGTCTCCTGAACCGTTGTGGTCTCCCGCAGCCGGTCGAGCTGATCCGTTATCTCAGCGATATAGTCGTCAGGAGGTCTGCGCACTACCGGTTCGACTTCCAGGATCACTATTGAATCCGAAAGATAACAGGTGCAAAAACAATTTTTCGGTTCTGCCTCAGCTAAATGACAGTCAAAGCTCCAGTTAGGCACACCATGTTTTAGCCGCTTCAGAGCATTATTAACGCCCTCAAATAAAGACGATGGCAACAGATCTGCGGGTGTACTGTTAAAAATGTCTGCAGGTTCAGCATTCAGTAACTTCTGAACACCATCACTTACCGCCACCACGGCCGAAAAATCAGCCGAAAACGCCAGCAGGTAACCGTGGGGCTGAATCGTCCCGGGTATATGCACCGGCTCGTTGGCACAGTTATTCAAGGCTTCCGCAAGTTTGGCTGCAGTTACATCATTCATCAGTGAACCTCATAAAATGGCGTGGTCGTAAGCATTTCGGACAAATAACGAAACGCAGACTGCGCACCGCCAACTATCTCTTTACGTTGGGCCGGAGTATGTTCAAGTTGGCTTAGCCAATCCGTGAACTCAATCCAGCTTCCCCGCTGATGTAGATTAAAATAGCTTATTCCGTGCTCGCTGGTTAAGCTTAATTCTGGCCCAAGGGTTTTCTCTATCCGTCGTCCCAGGATTCGCCCGCCCTGGGTCGATCCCTCGATTACATAGGCCGCGCCAATTAGGCCCCACCTAGTAGGTGATGGCGGTTTTTCTGCTGGTTCGCTGACTTCGGAAGGGGCATTGCCAACGGCTTCAATATCAGCCATCAGCAATGGTAGACGCGGAATATATTGGTAGCCATGAGGTCGATCAAAGGCTTGGATGAGCTGCGTCTCATAGCGGGTAATGAAGGCGGCTAAAACCTGCAGCGCAGCAAGATACTGATTTGCCGTCAAGTCCGGCTGCAATAATCTTGACATAACGGAACCGGACTCAACTTCGCGGTGTAAATCCGCTGTATGGGTTCTGAGCTGTTGCAGGATTGCTGCGTCGTCCATTTATAGCCTCCTCACCCAACTGAATGATAAAGGTGCCTTTTTCTTTTCAGATCAAAGATTTCCAATTATGCTCACTACTTTACGTTTGCGCAGGGAACAACGCAATGGAAATTCTACATCATGGTGGACGATTTGGCGTGACAGGATCTTGTCATGAGTTACGGGTAGCCCCTGATATGGCGGTCCTTATCGACTGCGGTCTACTACAAGGGGCGGACGTCCCCGCTGCCGATGAGCAGCAAATCGGTTTTAGCGCCGAACAAATTAAAGCGCTGTTGCTCACCCACTGCCATATTGATCATGTTGGCCGTCTCCCTTGGCTGCTGGCCGCCGGATTCCGTGGCCCAATCTATTGTACTGAAGCGACCGCAACCTTGCTGCCACTGGTGATTGAAGATGCTATCAAAGTCGGTATAACCCGCAGCGACGATATTATCGACGGCGTACTGGCAGTACTTCGGCGGCTATTACGACCGGTCGCGTACGATTCATGGCAGCCGGTATTCGACGGCCTGTCGGTGCGTTTTCGCCAGGCGGGTCATATCATGGGATCAGCTTATATTGAATGCCAGCTGGCCGACCAGCGGATTGTTTTCTCTGGTGATATCGGTTGTAAGGATACGCCATTATTACCCGATCCGACGCCGCTTGAATATGCCGACCTACTGTTGTTGGAAAGCACTTATGGTGACCGGCTGCATGAAGACAGAAGCCAGCGGCAGGCGCGGCTGCAAGCAATTATCGAGCGCTGTGTCCGGGATCGTGGTGCCATTCTGATCCCAGCTTTTAGCATCGGACGAACTCAGGAACTGCTTTATGAACTCGAAGACATCATTCATGATCTCAAGCAGCAAAATATGGCAGAAGACTTTCCACTGGTGGTGCTGGATTCACCGCTGGCGGCCCGTTTTACAGAAAAATACCGCGATCTGAAAGCGCTCTGGGATGCCGAGGCAAAACAAAGACTTGTTGCCGGCAGGCACCCGCTGGCCTTTGATGAATTGCATGTTATCGAAAGTCATAGTCAGCATGAACAGCTGGTTAACCGGCTGCAGACAAGCGCTGAGCCGGTTATTATCGTGGCTGCCGGAGGCATGTGTGCTGGAGGGCGAATCACCAACTATCTCAAAGCATTGTTGCCTGATCCCCGCACTGATGTTTTGTTTGTCGGCTATCAGGCACAAGGGACTCCCGGCCGCACGATTCAGCAATATGGTCCTGATGGCGGTTATGTTGATATCGACCACCAGCGAATCCACATCAAAGCACAGATTCATACCCTGGGCGGCTATTCAGCCCATGCTGATCAGGCCGGACTGCTGGATTTTATCGGCAGCGCCGCGAAACCGGTCGGCGCCGTGCGCCTCACGCACGGTGAACCCACGGCGCAACGGGAACTGAGCCGGAAAATCCGGGAACGTTTTAAGATTCCGGTTGAATAGAATTTGAAATAGGGGCCGAGTTCAAAATGGGGTCTACAACATCAGCCTTTGGCAATGCCGACACCACCTGCCAGGTAAAGATAATTGCTGCCACCACGCTCAGTATGGTCCGCAGGGTATGGCGATAGCCCCATTGCTCAAGTAACTCACGGGTGCGATCAGAGCTCTTATCGCGGTCCGGATCCGTCAGCCGGTAATTAACCGGCAAAATGAGTAACAGAGATACCGGTATAACCAGCAACATAATGATCGTGCCCGTTGCCCACATAGTGCCGCCAATCAATAGCCAGACGGTTACCCCGCCTGCGCTGGCAAACGCCGCCAGCACCGCCTGAAGTATTGTTGCGCGCCGATAGCTTGGGGCCCACTCCTGCGCTGCGGGCTTGGTTTTAAGATTCATTCGCGCCGGATGCTCTACTAAGTTGATATAAATTGCTACGCCGGCATACAGCGTGGCCGCGAATACCGTAATAAACTGAATATAAGCAAGCATATGCGCTCCTCTGATTATGCGTTTATTTGTACTTTTTTTGTCCTGTCCTTAAACATAGTCAGGATCTTGTATTTTTTCCTCCCAAAAATCAGACCATTACCCGGGAAGGCGGATTTGCTATACTAACCCCATCGAAATTTTAAATGCCAGCACCGGCAGGACACGCCCTTGACTATACTCACCAATGAATTTAATCAGCTTAAACTTCCGGAAGAATTACTGGTCAGCCTGACTGACCTCAATTATCAGCAAATGACACCGGTACAGGCTGAGAGCCTGCCGGCAATACTGGCGGGGCGCGATGTCATCGTGCAGGCCAGAACCGGCTCCGGCAAAACCGCCGCTTTTGCCTTAGGTTTGCTTGCTAAGCTGAACGTACAACGCTTTCGTATTCAGGGTCTGGTGATCTGCCCTACCCGCGAGCTGGCGGAACAGGTCGCTGAAGAGATCCGCAAGCTGTGTCGTACCATGCATAATGTCAAAGTACTCACACTCTGTGGTGGTGTTCCGGTTAAAGCACAGATTATTTCGCTCGAGCATGGAGCTCATATCCTGGTGGGTACGCCAGGCCGGTTGTTGGATCACCTTGAGCAGCAACGCCTCGACTTTTCAGAACTCCATACCCTGGTGCTTGATGAAGCCGATCGCATGCTCGAAATGGGCTTTCAGGAGCCGCTGGCAGCGTTAATTGACGCCACCCCAGCTGAGCGCCAGACGTTGTTATTCAGTGCGACATACCCGGCCGGGATTGAACGTATGGCGGCTAGCTTGCTGCGGCAGCCGTTGCGCATCACGGTCACTGATGACAGCGGGCAGTCAGCGACGCAGCAACGTTTCTTTGCGCTTGATGGCGTCCCCCGCGACGAAGCCGCGATGCGTTTACTACAACACTATCGCCCCGGGAGCTGCCTGGTATTCTGCAATACCAAGCGTGAAGCTCAGGAGCTGGCTGACAGCCTTAAATACAATCAGTTCAGCGTGCTGGCATTACATGGTGATCTGGAGCAAAAAGATCGTGACCAGACATTGGTTCAGTTTAGCAATCAGAGCGCCTGTGTGTTGGTGGCAACCGATGTCGCCGCCCGTGGCCTTGATATCAATGGGCTGGATTTAGTTATCAATTTACAGCCGGCCCATGATACCGATACCCACATCCACCGCATTGGTCGCACCGGCCGGGCCGGCGAAGCCGGTCTGGCGTTGACTCTGGTAGGCCCCGCCGATGACTATAAATTCCGGCTTATCGAAGATCGGCTGGATGAAAAAGTAGCGCTACAGCCATTACCTGGCTCTGAACTACTGCAAAACCGGCCGCTGCAGGCACCTATGGTGACCATCCAGATTCAGGGTGGCAAAAAACACAAACTGCGACCAGGTGATATCGTCGGCGCTCTGACTAAAGAGCAACAGTTAGAGGTAACCGATATTGGTAAGATTCAGCTGCAGCCGATGTGGAGTTATGTGGCGATAACCCGGGATAAAGCCAAACAAGCGCTCAGCATTCTCAATAACGGTAAAATTAAAGGCCGGAGTTTCCGGGCCCGGGCAATTTAATTGCCCGTCCCGGCCAATTCACCCGACTACTTACAATTGGCGACTGTGGTTTTCAATCCAACGATCAACACGTCGCTCCAGCAGGTGTAAGGGTAAGGCGCCGCCACCTAATACCGTATCGTGGAACGCCTTGATATCAAAATGCTCGCCAAGTTTAGCTTCGGCTCTGGCGCGTAAGTCCTGGATCCGCTGCATTCCGACCTTGTAAGCCGTTGCCTGTCCGGGCATAACCAGGTAACGCTGAACCTCAGCCCGAATCGCTTCCTCAGCAATAGGACTGTGGTCTTTGAAATAGTCTACTGCCTCCTGCTCGGTCCAGCCTTTGGCATGGAGTCCGGTATCCACCACCAGCCGCACGGCACGCCATAGTTCTGTAGTTAGCCGGCCAAAGTCTGAGTAATCAGACTGGTAAGCACCCATCTCTTTTGCCAGTTTCTCCGAATACAGCGCCCAACCTTCTGAGTACACAGTAAACCGTGCCTGAGTACGGAATCTGGGAAGCGTTTCAAGTTCCTGGGCAATTGATATCTGCATATGGTGCCCCGGGTTGCCCTCATGATAGGCAATGGCTTCCATTTCGTTTTTCGGCACCGCGCTCATATCTGACAGATGCACATAATAAACGCCTGGTCGCTCGCCATCAGGCGTGCCGGCAGAGTAATGCGCCGGCGCGCCGTCTTGCTCACGGAAGGCTTCCACCCGTTTGACCACCAGCTCCGCCCGGGGCAGAACGCCAAAATAGTCAGGTAAGCGCTGATTGATGAAATCCAGATAATCCCTGGTCTGTTCGAGATAGGCCTGGCGGCCTTCATCGGTATTGGGATAGAAAAAACGTTCATCGGTGCGGATAAACTCGAAAAACGCCTGCAAATCGCCTTCAAACCCGACGCGTTCGCGGATTTCATTCATCTCGTCAGTGATTCGGGCCACTTCATCAAGGCCAATCTGATGAATCTCTTCTGCGGTTAAATCGGTGGTCGTCGACGCCTCTAAACGCGCCTGGTAATAAACATTGCCATTTTCAAAACGATGTACGCCGGTAGCGATTTCCGGCGTGTTTTCAATGTCGCTTTCGAGCCAGTTTATCACTTCCTGATAGGCTGGCTGAAAGTGCTCAGTTAACGCGGTGCTGGTCGCCTGACGAAGTTCATCAGCGCGTTCGTTGTCAATTACGCCATCAGCTAACAACTGATCGATTTTCATGCTGGCGTCCGCCATCAAGGTAGATGCTTTTTCGCTGTCTTCGAACGGATACCCGTTCAGCAAATTTTCAGACACCCTGATAACTTTTTCGTAAGCAAAACGAGGTGGCCGTATCCCCTCTTCTGTCTGTTGCTTTGCGCGCTCGAGGAACTGCCCCATGGCGCGCGCAATCCCCTCGATTCTGGAGTTATAAGCCTCCATATCAGCTTCAGTCTCAACTTTATGAAAATTAATTAAAAACTGCGGCAGGTAGGAGTGCGGGCCGCGCATCTGATCGAAAACATAGTCCATGTGCTGGAATTCATCCTCCTGTTTCTGCAACTTATACTGGTATACCCAGATGTCATAGGACTCGCGCGCCTCGGGCGTCAGCGCATCGTAATTGAACTGTTGTTTAAGTTCATTAACCGAAGCTTCCCTCATGCTCAGCTCGCGCTGTTGAGCTTCGCGACTGAAATCATCGATTTCACCGTAACTGTCTTTGCCGCCAAGTCGGGTAATCGTCATCGGACTTAATTGCAGCAGCCGCTGATACTGGATGTCGAACCAGGCGTTCAGGCGCTCGGATTCACTCTTATCCGGGTGTTCCACCAACTCGGTAGCCTGGCCGTTCTGCTGCTGTTGCTGATCAACGCCCGGGTTCGGCCCACAACCGGTTAATAGGGCGAGTACCGCAAGCGTAATAAGTGAATAACGCATAACAACCATCCTTCTCAATGTGAAATTTTTTATTCAGCTATAAATGATACTAAACCAGCTTGTGGTAATATCAAGTTCGTCCCCCTTTTTGAGCTTGAGAATGGCCTTAAAATCAACGGTGTTTAAAGTCGAGGCACAAATTGCTGACATGGATCGTAATTACTATCAGGATCATCAACTAACCGTTGCACAGCACCCCTCAGAGACTGACGAGCGGCTGATGGTCCGGTTGCTGGCTTTTGCCATCAACAGTTCACCGACGCTGGCATTTACTAAAGGCTTGAGTTCTGACGAGGACGAGCCTGAACTTTGGGATCGCGATTACAGCGGCGTAATTAATCGCTGGATTGAATTTGGTCAGGTTGATGAGAAGTGGCTACGCAAAGCAAGTGGCCGGGCCCGGCAAGTACAACTGGTTTGTTATGGTGGGCGCAGTGTGCCGGTCTGGTGGCAGCAAAACCAACAAAACCTCGCCCGTTACAAAAATTTGCAGGTTATTGAAATACCCGAACCGTCCGTCAAGGCGATGGGGAAACTAATTAACCGGGCCATGACCCTTCAGTACACCATTAACGAAGGACAGATCTGGGTTTCCGACGGCATCGACAGCGTGCTAATCGAGCCAGTAATACTCAAAGACTACAGCTGATCAGCCTGGTTCATCAGCGCTTGTTGCAGAGCGCTAATCTGCCGCTGGCGGGCTGAAGAAGGTTCAAACTCCTCAACCATCATGGCAGACCATTGCGGACGCTTGCGTGCTTCACGCAATGCCGCAGGCTCCTTACCTGGCTGCCAGCAAACTAACGCACTTGGCTGGTCGCCGGCTTCGGCACCGACCACCAATTGTCCCGATGCCGCATGACCACGCCTGGCCAGCTGTTCAATCAGATAACACTGACGGGTGGCAAGTAAAGCAACAATAGTGTCTTCCACCATGAGTTCCTGTGCCCCGCTGAACCGTGCCCTGAGCCTTGAGCCATAATTTTGCCAGCCCTGATAGACGCCACCAACCAAAGCACCAATGGCTGTGGCCGCCCCTAAACTTAAACCGCCAACCATCAGATCGACGCCGGCTCCGGCCGCGGCACCTGTTCCCACGCCCAGCCCCGCCTTCAAACCGAAGTCCTTTAAGGTATGCGCCGAGAACAAATCATCCTGCCAGTAGCCGGCTTCAATATTCAGTTCAGCAAGTACTGCTGTATCCAGCCGGAAGGCATATAACGCGATAATCTCTGACAGACAGGTCTGTTCCCGCTGTTTCACTTCCCGTTGCATAGTGGCTACGGCACGGTTCAGCAACTGTTTGTCGCCACTGGCGACCAGCTTGCGATAGGCGGCAACATCAACAAGCAGCTCCGCCAACTGTAGATAGGCTTCGCGCCGCCGCTGTTGGCGCTGCTCGCGGCGAACCGCTGCTACCGCATCCAGTTGCGCACGAGCCGCGGGTAATACCGCTACCAGGCTGTTAAAGAGCTCTTGTTCCGCGCCGGGTGGCGGGCTGAAGGTGTCAAACTCAACCAGGGTATGCAAATTTACCCGCGCCAGTGCTTGCTTCCATTCTCTGGTGTAAGCTTTCGCAGCGCCGGTGAAATTTAAAACCGCGACCAGAGGTTTGCCACAACGCATTAAAATAGTGAGTTCGTCCTGAAACTTGGCCAGTACCGGATCTCTGACATCAATTACATAGAACGCCGCATCACTGCGTGTTAACTGACGCAGCACCTTAGCTTCTTGCTCAAAATCGTCGCGGGCGTAGAGACTGTGCAGAAAAGCCTGCACCTGAGCCGGGCCGTCATGGCGGTATTCCGGCTGAAACTCCCGGGCAAACAAATCGTACAGATCGGTACCAGCTTCCAGACCAGGCGTGTCAAAGAATTCCAGCACCGGCTCGCCGTCAACGACGATACCGGAGCTGATAACCTCGCGGGTACTGCTGGGGCTGGCGGCAACAACGCCAAAATCTGTTTGTTGCAGGAGCGTTCGCAGCAGCGATGTCTTGCCAACATTAGTGTGTCCAACCACGGCAATTTTTATTGGGTCGCTTGCATTCATATCCGGTCACCCTTCTTTTGTCCGGCACTTGTCAGCCATTCACCAACCTCAACCTCAGCGTCAGTCACAGGTATCCTTGCCGCGGCCAATGCATCGTACCAATGCGCTTGATGTTGCGGCGCTGAATTTTTATCAGCTACCAGCCAGACAGCAATCTGTTCACCACAGCTTTTTAGTTGTTCAAGAAAACGCAGACTGCCACGATCAGGCGACAGATTCGCATCAATTCTGACGATCACCAGAGCCGCAGGATTGGCGGCCAGTTGCTTTGTCAGTCGCTGTTTTTCAGCGCCTGTTCCCGCCACTCCCAGATAATTCAGCTCGGCATACTGGCTGATAAACTGCTCCAGTGCCGCTGGGGTGGGTTCAAAATCAAGGCTCAGTAACACCGCGCCTTTGCCTTTAACCAACGCCACAGCGCGCTTCCGCACACTGCTCAGCCAGCTATCGCCCTTCGCGTTATCCGCATCTACCAGAGTAACTGAATGATCTCCCTCAGTTACCGCACGCAGAGCATAGGCCATACCGGGCTTATCCAGTTCCAGCCGCATATTGCGCCAGCGCCAGCAGAACACAGCTGCTGCAACTATCAGTAATAACAGGCGCACGCCAATACCATAGACAGCAAGACAAACCAGCACCCAGTTGCCAGCTTGCTGATACAGCTCAGGTGACGGATTGGTCAGCAATGATTCAACCGATGGCGCCGCATAGTTAACTAAAGCCGGGAGCCAGTTCAATATTTGCGCCAGTACTTTTACGCTTTCGCTGTCGAGAATGGTGGTGGCCCAGGTGAAGGCGTAGGTGTTAACGGTCAGCTTGGTCAGTAAGGTTATCCAGGCAGCGACTAATAACGCTGTCCAGAAACTGTGCGTGATCACTGCCATCAGAGGCTTTAATAGTTGTTGCGAGCGGGCGACCTGCACCGCACTGCGCAAAGTATGGGCGTGCTGCGACCGCTGGCTCAGGCGCTGGGCAATATCCACTGCCATCCCGCCGATTCCGGACTTATCGCTACCGGTAAACAGTGACAGCAGCCAGAGGAGCAGCATGATAATATGCAGTCCCAATAAGGTAACCAGTGCCTGTAGCAACGACACCGGCTGATCGCCCTGAAGGGTTGCCGTAGCAATACCATAGCCGCCGGCTACCGCCAGAATCAAAAGTAAGCCCGCCAACCAGCGCTGCGCGCTCCGCCATAGCGAAAAATCAGGCCGCGGCAGCGCCGTTTCTGGCGGCGCATCCTCAGCAAGTAGTTGGGCACGTTTCAGCACCCGCGCTGGTAGCGACGACTCGCGCCGTGCCAGTGGTAGCACCCGCGTATCATCCAGCGCGCCATGCGTGAGTTCATACTGCCGTACTAATTCGGCTACCCATAACTTCTGAAAGCGCGAATGCGCCATAGGCTTCCTTCCTTTTCGTCGCTAGTCCTGCAAAAAGCCGCCTGACTGCCGCTGCCAGAGCTGTGCATAAAGCCCTTTTCTGGCCAATAACTCGTCATGGCTACCCTGCTCGATGATACGCCCTTCGTCCATTACAATCAGCCGGTCCATGGCGGCTATAGTGGACAGCCGATGGGCGATAGCGATAACGGTTTTCCCTTCCATTAACCGGTAAAGATTTTCCTGAATCGCGGCTTCCACCTCAGAGTCGAGCGCTGAAGTCGCTTCATCGAGGATCAAGATGGGCGCGTCCTTCAGCATCACCCTGGCAATGGCGATGCGCTGGCGCTGACCGCCCGATAGCTTAACGCCCCGCTCACCGACATGGGTATCGTAACCCCTGCGCCCTTTGGCATCACTTAAATCACCGATAAAGGTGTCCGCCTCCGCTCGCTCTGCCGCCTCTTCAATCATTTCCTCGGTGGCATCTTCGCGGCCATAAGCAATATTCCCGCGAATTGACCGATGCAGCAGTGAGGTGTCCTGAGTGACCATGCCAATTTGCTCACGCAGGCTATCCTGGGTTACCTCAGCGATGTTTTGCCCATCAATGCGAATGGCGCCGCCAGATACTTCGTAGAAGCGCAGCAGTACATTTACTAATGTGGATTTACCCGCCCCCGAGCGCCCTACCAGACCAATTTTTTCGCCCGCGGCAATACGTAAATCAAAATCACGCAGCACCGGCTTATCCGCGCTGTAATGAAAATCAACGTGATCGAAATGCACTTCACCCTGGCTAACAACCAGCGGCTTCGCATCCGGCGCATCCTGAATCTGCTGTGGAACGGAAACGGTTTTAATACCATCCTGAACGGTGCCGATATTTTCAAACAGTGACGAGATTTCCCACATAATCCACTGGCTCATCCCCCACAGCCGCAACACCAGGCTTAAGGCGACCGCAATGGCTCCAACGGTGATAGCCGCATCCAGCCATAGCTTAATAGCTAAAAACCCGACGCTAAATAGCAGGAGTGAATTGATCAGATACAAACAGGTATAGAGCTTAGTAACAAGGCGCATCTGCCGGTGTACGGTACCCAGAAAATCAGACATCCCCTCTTTAGCAAAGCGACTTTCGCGCTTGGCATGGGAAAACAATTTGACCGTCTGAATATTGGTATAGCTGTCTACGATGCGCCCGGTCATCACCGAGCGGGCGTCGGCCTGCAGCTCTGCTACTGCCCCCAGGCGGGGTACAAAATAGCGTAGTAACAGCACATAAAACGCCAGCCAGACCATTAGCGGCATAGCTAAACGCCAGTCAGCGGCACCCACGATAACCACGGTACCAATAAAGTAAACGGTGACGTAATTGAGTACATCAAACAGCTTGATCACGCACTCACGCACGGCCAGAGCGGTTTGCATCACTTTGGTGGCGATACGTCCGGCAAACTCATCCTGATAAAAGGTTACCGATTGGTTCAGCAAGTACTGGTGTACCAACCAACGGATCCGCATCGGGTAATTGCCAAGCAATGACTGAAAGGTCACCAGCGAGTGCAGGATCACCAACAACGGCAAGCCGATTAGTACGACAGCCGCCATGCCCGTCAGCGACCAGAACTCTTTCTCGAGAAAGGTTTCCCGGCTTTGTGCTGTCAGCCAGTCGACAATATTGCCAATGAAGCTGAATAACCAGACTTCAGTAATGGCGATGAGCATCATCAGCGCGCCGGCCGAGAGAATATAAGGCCAGGCACCGCGACTGTAGTGCAGGCAAAAGCGTATCAGCCCTTCTGGTGGCTGTTCAGGCTTACCTTCAGGAAATGGGTTCAGGCGATTTTCAAACCAGCGAAACATATAGGTCCTTGTCTGGTGAGCCTAGACTTTCGTCGCATGTCAGGCTTTACTAATTATGCGGTACGATTACCGGTTACGATTACCCCATAATAAACTAAAAGGGTCATTCCATGAACGCTATTCTACTGATGCTGCTGGGTTTAGGCGCGATGTTTCTCGGTTATGTGTTTTATTCAAAATTTATAGCTGAGAAAATATTTAAGCTTGATCCCAACTTTCGCACTCCGGCCCATGAGTTTGAAGACGGCGTTGATTTTGTGCCCACCAATAAGTTTGTCCTCTGGGGTCATCATTTTACTTCGGTCGCTGGCGCGGCGCCCATCATTGGCCCTGCAATAGCGGTGATCTGGGGCTGGGTGCCCGCGTTTTTGTGGGTCATATTCGGCACCATATTTTTTGCCGGCGTACATGACGCTGGCGCCATCTGGGCCAGTAACCGCAATAAAGCACGGTCAATCGGGGCGTTAACCGGCGATGTGGTGGGCAAAAAATCGCAAAGCCTCTTTATGATTGTCATTTCCCTGGTGCTGTTGATGGTCAATGCTGTTTTCGCCACCGCAATATCGGGGCTGCTGATCAGCTTCCCGAGCTCAGTATTACCGGTATGGGGCGCAATTTTTGTCGCTTTAATCATCGGCCAGATTATTTTCCGCAAATGGATGAGTCTGGGAACCATTTCGATTCTTGGCGTGATCGCGCTTTACGCGTTGATCTGGAGCGGCCCCGCAGTTCCGCTGGCACTGCCTGAAACCATTATGGGCGTCAGTGATAATGCACAGTGGATATTAGTGTTATTCGGTTATGCCGCGATTGCGTCCCTGCTGCCGGTATGGGTGCTGCTGCAGCCACGTGATTATATTAACGGACTACAGCTGTTTATCGGCCTCATTCTGGTCTACGCGGCGGTACTTATCAGTGGCCCGGAGCTCGTTGCGCCAGCGTTTAATACCAATACCCCTGAGGGCACGCCGTCAATGATCCCGCTACTGTTCGTTACCATCGCCTGTGGCGCTATTTCCGGTTTCCATGGCCTGGTCGCGTCGGGCACCACATCGAAGCAGCTGGATAAAGAGCCGGACGCGCGCTTTGTCGGTTATTTTGGCGCTATCGGTGAGGGTTCGCGCTGTCGCTGGCAACCATTATCGCCGCCACCGCCGGCTTTGCCACCCTGACGGACTGGCAGGCGGTTTATCACAGCTTTGGCCAGGGCGGTGTTGCGGCCTTCGTGCAAGGTGGCGCAAATATCCTGCAAAACGGTATCGGGCTTGATGTTTCAATATCACAGACGTTGCTCACTGTGATGGCGGTACTTTTTGCCGGGACCACCATGGATACCGGCCTACGATTACAGCGTTATATATTCCAGGAATGGGCGCAGATTTATAATATCAAGTGGATGAGTAAGGCCGCGCCGGCTACGTTACTGGCCGTTGGCACCTGCCTGATACTGGCCTTTGGTGCTGGCGGTGCCGATGGTACAGGTGGCTTGTTGATCTGGCCCCTATTTGGTACCACCAACCAGTTACTGGCAGGTCTGACCCTGCTGGTCATTACCACCATGCTGGTGAAACTGGGTCGGCCCATGTACTACACCCTCATTCCCTTAGTATTTCTGCTGGTTATGACCATTTACGCCCTGCTGATTCAGCTTATGAGTTTTTACCAGAAATCAGACTGGTTCCTGTTCGGTCTTGACCTGGTGGTGCTGATTGCTGCCGTCTGGATTGCGCTGGAGGCTTCCAGTACCGTTACCCGGCTGCGTCGCGAAAACAGAAGGCAGCAAAGCGCGTGAAGATTTCTGCGATTCGCCAATGGCTCAGTCAGGCTAACGCATTTGCGACTGAGGTTTATAATGCGCCCTACCGCTCCGCAATTGCGCGGGCTAAGCGCGAAGAAGACGACCTCTTTATGCTGCTGGTGTTTTCTGAAGTGATGGGCGTTCCCAACCCGGCCGCCTATTACACGCTTGAGTTACAGCCCTTAATGCTTGAACGCTTTCATGCCTGGCATCAGCGCATGGGCATGGAGCATTCTCCGCTTGACGGGTTTCGCTGCTGCTGACAGGAAGATTAATGGATAAGCTGTACACGAAAAGAATCATTTTTGTCGGCGGTAAAGGTGGTGTCGGAAAAACCACGGTCGCATCTGCGACCGCGCTTCAGGCTGCCGCGCAGGGTAAGCGAACCTTGCTGGTTTCAACGGATCCGGCACATAGTCTGGCCGATGCGTTCGCCCGGCCAATCGGCGATAACACAACCCGGGTAGCTGAGAACCTTGACGCGCTCGAGATTGATCCCGATCACGAAGTGACGGCGCATATTGAACGGGTGATGGCGTCGATGAAACGCTTCACCCGGCCCGATATGTATCCCGAAATTGAGCGGCAGATGCGGCTGACCCAGCAGTCTCCCGGCGCGCAGGAAGCCGCTTTACTGGAGCGCATCGCCGGTTTGATTGATCAGACAGCCGCAGACTATGACCTGCTGATATTTGATACTGCCCCAACCGGCCATACCTTGCGTTTGCTAACCCTGCCTGAAGCCATGGCTGCCTGGACTCAGGGGATGCTGCGCCAGACCGCGCGTTCACAACAACTGGCGGGTGTGCTTGACCATCTGAGCCCGAAAGCGGGAAAGGATATCAGCAATCCTATGGCTGATCCCGCTGAACACGAAACTGCTGATATGGATGACCGGACAGCGGCCATTACCAATAGCCTGCTACAACGCCAGCGACTATTCCAACGCGTGCGCCGCACCCTCACCGATGCCGACCAGACTGCCATGTTGTTTGTATTAACGCCGGAGAAACTACCCATTCTGGAAACTCAGCGCGCGATTAAAGCACTGCAGGCGGAACAACTCCCTGTGGCAGGCCTGGTTATCAACCGTAACCTGCCCGCTACGGCAGATGGTGCATTCCTCGCTCAGCGACGACAGCAGGAAGTGCGCTACCGCGACGAAATCAATAGTACCTTTGCTGGTTTAGCTAAGCTTTATGTGCCGTTATTCGCAACTGACCTGGAAGGTATCGAAGGGCTGCGCGCGATGGCAGCGGAATTAAGATGGGATCAAAGCCAGAGGTAAACACCGTAAAGCATTGCCGCAATAACCAAAATCAGCCATGCAACCCGACGATCATAACGCTCATACCATTGCAGGGCATAGTCGCCAAACCAGTGCACCAGCAGCGCCAGGCCATAGTAGCGAACGCCGCGCGCAATAGCCGCGGCAATCAGGAACAAATAGAGCGGATAGCCGGTGCTGCCCGCCGCCAGCATGGCGATCTGAAAAGGTACTGCCGAGATACCGATAAATAACACGGTGGCGAAGCCATGCTCTTCAAATTGCCGGTTAAACTCAGCAAAGCCGTTGTCATAGCCCAGCCAACTGAGCAACATCTGCCCGAGATCATCAAAAAACAAGAAGCCAATGCCGTAACCGATCATGGCACCCACCAGACACCCGGCGAGTGCCATTGAGGAAATAGCCCACAACCGATGCCGCTGGCTTAACATGATCGGGATCAGAATAAGTTCCAGCGGGATGGGTACCACAAGGGATTCCAGCAGCGATGCCAGAAACACCAACGTCAGCAGATAATCGGAATTGAGAATGCGCGCTACCAGCCGGTTAGCGCGCGTGTCTTCTGTCTTCTTCACTAATGGGCTACCCTCTCAGTGGCTTACTCTCCAAAAGCGCCGGCCGGCCCGGGAAATACCACTGGGCTTTCGAAGCCGTCTTCACTGACGCTGGCCACGCCGAAGAAGTAGTTATCGATCACGATATTCTCCAGCGTATATTCAGTTACATCGCCAACATAGCGACTGAATTCCCAGTTCGGCGCATCCGTATGACGCCAGTACACCCGATAACCGGCAACCAGTTCTTCTTCTTCCGGACTAGTCGCGCCCCATGTCAGGGTGGTGTCTGGCGACACGGCGCCACTGATACTTACCTTAGTTGGTGGGGTTGGGGCCCAGGCCATGCTCGCCAGGGTTACCGCATTAAGTGCGGTTAACTTCGCCGCATAGTCGAAGTTAACCCCGTCAATGGTATCCCCATAGACAATCCCGTCTTCAACGCGTAAGTCCTGGTGCTGGCGGTTGTAGTTTTCATTGGTTTCCATAATCCGTACGCCCGGATAGCCAAGATCATTGAACGGCCGGTGATGGCCGCCACGGGCAAAGCGATCGAGCCGGTAAATGACCATGGTGTCGAGGTTGGTGATATAACGATCAGCCATCCAGTCGATGTAACGCGCCAGGTTACGCGCGGGTGAATCCACCTCACCGCCGGTGAAGCGGCGACGGCGTGCGTCTTCCGGAGTTTCATCCATCCGCGTACCTTCGGCAAAAATACGGGCGGTAGTATTATTGATAACGCCGTTAACACCTTCGATGTTGCCAATCATGTCGTTATTCAGTACGGCTTTGATCCGCCAGCCATCTTCTTTCGCTTGTTCAGCCATGATCTTACCGCCGAATAAGCCCTGCTCTTCACCTGCCAACGCGGCATAAACAATAGAACCGGCGAACTTGTGCTTGGTTAACACGCGAGCCGCTTCAAGGGTACCGGCAACACCAGAGGCATTATCATTCGCGCCTGGTGATTCTGAGGTGTAGTCCATGACATCAGAAACCCGCGAATCGATATCGCCGGACATGATCACATAGCGATCGGGATCCACTTCGCCGCGCTGAATGGCAATTACACTCACCACTTCTGTCGGGTTGGGAATACGAGGCTCACCAGAAATAACTTTGGACTGGTAGTACACTTCCAGACAACCACCGCAGGCTGCTGAAATAGCATCGAACTCTGCTTTGATCCAGCGTCGCGCAGCACCAATGCCATGGGTATCGGATTCAGTCTCAGACAAGGTATGGCGGGTGCCAAAACTCACGAGCTTGGTAATATCCTGCTCAATCCGATCCGGCGAAACCGCCGCAGCAATGTCGTGCAACTTTTGCTGATCTTCGTATTCGATAGCAGCGAGCGCCGGCACTGATGCCAGCAAAGCACTGACCGTAAATGGAAGCATAAATGGTTTCATGAGTTATCCTTATTGTGAAAAGCATGCGAACTACTATAAGGTTTCAGTAGCGGCCAGGTCAAAATAACACGCCCAAGAGCCTGATTTAGACGAGGAGTGAATTAGAATGCGAGCTGTAGGTTATAAAAAATCACTACCAGCCAGCCACAATGAAGCGCTGCTGGACATTATCCTGCCCGAGCCGGAGCCGGAGCCGAACGATGTTATCGTGAAGGTGCAGGCCGTCGGTGTTAATCCGGTTGATACCAAGATCCGCATGCGTAAAGAGCCAGCGCGCGGTGAAACCGCCATTCTGGGCTGGGACGCCGCAGGCATTGTCACCCGGGTTGGTAGCAAGGTGACTGAGTTTCAGGCAGGTGATGAAGTCTGGTACGCCGGCGCCGTGGATCGCCCGGGCTGCAATGCGGAACTGCACGCTGTCGATGCCCGCATCATTAGCCGCAAGCCAGCATCTCTTAGTTTTGCTGAGGCGGCGGCAATGCCCCTGACCTTCCTGACTGCATGGGAGTTACTTTTTGATCGGCTGGATGTGAAGCACGATGATGAGCATGCTGTCATCTTGGTCACCGGCGCTGCCGGCGGTGTGGGTTCGGCGCTGATTCAACTGGCTAAAGCGTTAACCGAAGCCACGGTCGTAGGCACGGCATCGCGTGTGGAATCCCGCAACTGGGTTACACAACTCGGCGCCGACCATGTGATTGACCACAGCAAATCGCTGGTCGAGGCCTATCGCAAGCTTAACTTGTCCGACGTGACTCATGTTGCCAGCATCACGCACAGTGATCAGCATTTTGATGATTTAGTGGAGCTGTTGCAGCCACAGGGCAAGCTGGCGCTGATTGATGATCCGGCAACGCCGCTAGACGTTAGCAAAATGAAACAAAAGAGCTTGTCGCTGCACTGGGAGTTCATGTACACCCGCTCCATGTTTCAGACCGCCGACATGGGCCGGCAAGGTGAAATTCTCGCCAAAGTTGCCGAGCTTACCGATGCCGGGACCATAACAACGACTATGACGACCAACCTGGGGAACATAAATGCCGCAAATTTGCGCACTGCCCACAGCCAGCTGGAATCTCAGCATACGATTGGCAAAATCGTCCTGGCCGGGTTTGGCAGCTAACCGCGGACGGCAAAGCTACTCAATACAATCAGCTGGCGTAAAACGCAGGTTAAACAGAAAATTTTCACTCTGGTCAAGGTAGCGGAACTCTGCGAAGTCAGCGTGGTTGCGGTAGAAAGCTAAGCTTTCGCTGGTACAATAGTGGCGTTGCATCGGCCCTTCAAGCTGAGCGCGGATACTGTCGATATCGTTCCGGTATTTGTCGATAGCAATCAGTGAATAAATAAAGCGCATGCCGTAATTTGCCACCTCAGCTCGTTCAAACCGGGTTTGTTCGTCCAGTAGTTTAGGTACGTCGCGGTTTAGCTTGCCCGAACGCTCAAGTAGCTCCTGATACAATTGGTTACGATTTTTTACTAACGACCCCTGCTGCCACTGCTGGAACAGCCATATCAGCAAAAGCCCGATAACTAAGGCACTTACCGCAGTTGTGAGGCGTTTTCGTCCAGATTTTGTCATGGTTATTTCCTGATGATTTCCAGTGGGCATAGCTAAAAATTATAGCAATCATCCTTACAAACATTCACGCATGTATGTATAATTGCTGCCATCGTTCAGTTAATCATGCCCGGCCGATGTCCGGGCTACATATAAAAACCGTGAGGTAATTCAATGCAACAACGCGTTCGTGTATCGTTGTTTCTTCCATTAATGGCCGGTCTCTCATTGATACTGGCCGGCTGTAGTGATGCCAGTGATGGTGCTGCCCAAGAACAGCAACAGCAGCAATCTATCACTGTCGGTGTGGTAACAATCGAACCTGCAACAGTTGACGTAACTACAGTATTACCTGGCCGGGTTTCTGCCTTTAAAGTAGCAGAAGTCCGCCCGCAGGTCAGCGGCATTTTGCAGTCGCAGCTGTTCAAAGAAGGCTCAGTGGTCGAAGCCGGTCAACAGCTGTATCAGATCGAACCTGGTGTATATCAAGCTGAAGTCGCGAGTGCCCAGGCGGCGGTAGCCCGTGCCAAAGCCCTGATTAAATCAACCGAAGCCCGCTTTAATCGCTTCCAGCAACTGCTGAAAGAAAACGCCATCAGTCAGCAGGATTACGATGAAGCAGAAGCTGCTTATCTGCAGGCGGAAGCGGAATATAAAGTCGCACAGGCCGACTTAAACCGAGCCGAACTCAACCTTCGCTATACCCGGGTGGAAGCGCCAATAAGCGGCCGCATCAGCCGCTCTGTACTTACCGAAGGGGCGTTGGTGACTACTGGCCAAGCGCAGCCGCTGACTTATATTCATCAGCTCGATCCGATCTATGTCGACATTGCCCAAAGTAGCGAGGAATATGCCGAGTTGCAACGCGACATTCGCACCGGTCGGATAACCACCGATAAAAATAACCAGGCCGCAGTGACGCTGACTGTCGGTAAAGGCTTTAACTTTGCACAAACCGGTAAGTTACTGTTTAACGAAGTGACCGTTGATCCGCAGACCAGCTCGATAACCCTGCGCGCACAATTTGCTAATCCCGACCATGTTCTTATGCCTGGCATGTATGTACGCGCTGAAGTAGCGCGCGGCGAATTGCAGCAAGCCCTATTGGTACCTCAGCAAGGTGTTACGCGCGACCCACGTGGCCGGGCGACAGCCATGTTCGTTAATCAGGACGGTGTTGTTGAGCAGCGCTATCTTACTGTGGATCGGACCATCGGCAGTGACTGGCTGGTAACTGACGGGGTGACCGCCGGTGATCAGGTCATAATAGAGGGCTTACAGAAAATTAAACCCGGCGATACCGTTACAACCGAAGAAGTGAAATAAACGATGGCACGATTTTTTATTGACCGCCCTATTTTCGCCTGGGTTATCGCCATACTGATTATGTTAGGCGGCAGCCTGGCGATAACGACGCTGCCAGTTGAGCAGTATCCCCAGATCGCGCCACCTTCGGTGCAGATTAATGCCCGCTACCCGGGGGCAAACGCTGAAACGCTGGAAGAGTCTGTTACCCAGGTTATTGAACAGAACCTCACTGGTATTGATAACCTGATGTACTTTTCATCAACCAGCTCTTCTGCCGGTAACGCCAGCATCACCCTTACCTTTGAGGCCGGTACCGATCCCGACATTGCGCAGGTGCAGGTACAGAACAAACTGCAGCTGGCACTACCACTGCTGCCCCAGGAAGTGCAGCAACAGGGGTTATCTGTCGTTAAGTCGAATGACGCTTTTCTGATGGTGCTGGCGCTGATTTCCAGCAACCCCGAGATCGACCAGATCGATCTCAGTGATTACGCGGTAAGTAACCTGCAGGATCCCATTAGCCGCACCACTGGTGTCGGTAATGTCCAGATCTTCGGCTCTCCTTATGCGATGCGGATCTGGCTGGATCCGGCGCAACTGGTTGAATACCAGATGACAGCCCAGGATGTTGTTTTGGCGGTACGCTCCCAGAACAACCAAATAGCCGCCGGCGAGCTTGGCGGTACCCCTGCGGTTGAAGGCCAGCGCCTTACGGCATCCATAATCGCCCAGACCCGGCTCGAAAGTGCCGAGGAATTCAGAGATATTCTGTTACGCGTAAACCCTGATGGATCAACGGTTCGTCTTGGGGATGTGGCACGCGTCGAACTGGGCGGTCAGAATTACAGTACCATTGCCCGCTATAACCGTCAGGCCGCAGCCGGGCTCGCGGTCAATCTGGCCACTGGCGCCAATGCTCTGGAAACAGCCGAAGCGATCAAAACTACCGTTGCCGAGTTAGAGCAGTTTTTTCCTGACGGCGTTGAGCTGGTCGTGCCTTATGACACTACCCCCTTCGTTGAAATCTCTATTACTGAGGTAGTGAAAATCCTGTTTGAAGCCGTGGTGCTGGTGTTTTTGCTGATGTTTATTTTCCTGCAGAACCTCCGGGCGACCCTGATCCCCGCTTTTGCTATTCCGGTAGTCCTGCTGGGTACCTTTGGCATCATGGCGGCATTTGGCTTCTCAATTAACACCCTGACCATGTTTGGTATCGTGCTCGCCATTGGCCTGCTGGTCGATGACGCGATTGTGGTGGTTGAGAATGTCGAGCGACTGATGAGCGAGGAAGGCTTATCGCCGCGTAAAGCGACCATTAAATCGATGCAGCAAATTACCGGTGCGCTGGTCGCTATTGGCCTGGTTATGGCCGCAGTATTCGTGCCAATGGCATTCTTCGGCGGTTCCACTGGTGCGGTGTACCGGCAGTTCTCCATCACCATTATCTCCGCGATGGGGTTATCGGTGCTGGTCGCCATTATCTTTTCACCAGCCCTTTGTGCCACTATTCTTAAACCGATCCCGGAAGATCATGAACCCAAAGGGCTGCTAGGCTGGTTCAATCGTATGCTGGATCGCACTACCCGCAAATATACTCAGTCCGTTCAGGGTATTATCAAGCGCAGTGCCCGTTTTGTAATTATTTATCTGGCCCTCTTTGTAGTGATGGGCTTGCTATTCGTCCGCATGCCAACCTCATTTATTCCGAACGAAGATCGCGGCGTATTTCTGACCATGATGCAGCTTCCTGCGGGTTCTACCCAGCAGCAGTCGCTGGATACCATGCAGAAAATTGAAAATTACTATCTGGATGAGGCCGAAGGGATTCGCTCAGTGTTCTCAGTGGTCGGTTTTAGTTTCGCCGGACAGGGGCAAAATGCCGGCCTGGCGTTCGTGCGCATGACAGACTGGGAAGAGCGAACCACGCCAGAGCTACAGATCGATGCGATTATTGGCAAGGCAATGGGGTTCCTGAGCCAGCTCCGGGAGACAAATGCTTTTGCTTTCAACCTGCCAGCTATTCCGGGCTTAGGTACCGCCAGTGGCTTTAACCTTTATTTGCAGGATCGTGGCGGACTCGGCCATCAGGGCTTGCTGGATGCCCGCAACCAGTTGCTGGGTATGGCTGCGCAGGAACCCTCGCTGGTTGGTGTGCGCCCCAATACCCTGGAAGATACGCCGCAGTTCCGAATCGATATTGATTTCAATAAAGCGAAAGCTCTGGGGCTTAGCATTGAGGCAATTAACAGCACCCTCAGTTCTGCCTTTGGTACCGTTTATATCAATGACTTCATTGACCGGGGCCGGGTCAAACGGGTGTATATGCGCGGCGAAGCCGAAGCCCGGATGGTGCCCGAAGATATAGACAAATGGTACGTTCGCAATAATAGTGGCGACATGGTGCCCTTTAGCGCCTTCTCGTCCACCAGCTGGGACTTCGGTCCACAACGGCTAAGTCGCTACAACGGTGTACCCGCCATGAATATTGAAGGTGAAGCGGCAGAGGGTTATTCCTCCGGCGAAGCCATGAATACCATGGAACAGCTTATCAGCCAGCTGCCTCCGGGGATCGGCTTTGAGTGGACCGGTATTTCTCTGGAAGAGAAAAAATCCGGTGCCCAGGCGCCGTTACTTTACGCCCTGTCGCTGTTGGTGGTGTTCCTCTGCCTGGCGGCACTTTACGAGAGCTGGTCAATACCGTTCGCGGTCATGTTGGTCGTTCCCTTAGGTGTATTGGGGGCGGTTGTTGCCGCGACTATGAGGGGTCTTGAGAATGATGTCTATTTTCAGGTCGGCTTATTGACTACCGTTGGTGTTTCTACCCGTAACGCTATTCTTATCGTTGAGTTTGCTAAAGATCTGCAAGCTCAGGGCAAGGAACTGTTCGATGCGACTCTGGAAGCCGTACGCCTGCGGTTGCGCCCAATTCTGATGACTTCACTGGCCTTTACTTTCGGCGTACTGCCGCTGGCACTATCCACCGGCGCTGGCGCGGTCAGCCGCCAGGCTATAGGTACAGCGGTAATCGGGGGTATGCTGGCAGGGATGATACTGGCGATATTCTTCGTACCACTACTGTTTTATCTGGTACGCCGCCGGTTCCCGCCAAAAGTCCGCGAACAAGACTAACTGCTTCTTTCACAGACATGCTATGGTTGAGCAACCTTAACCAACTCAACCATAGCCATGCTCTATCGTTATTTTGTTCTGATGATCGGTGCCAGCGCCCTGCTGATCGGTGTACAGATCCCAAATTTTGTTACTCAGTATCAGCAACGCCTCGACGCCCAGCTGACCGAAGCGCTGGTTTACTATGTGCAATTTGAAGAAATAGCAGAACAATATTTTGATGGCGATATGCAGGCGCTGATCCGTAAACACGAAACCAGCACTGAAGATGTATTCCGGGCCGAAGCCAGGCCCCTGCGGGAGTTAGTAGAGCGGGTCGCCCGATTCCGTTATCAACAAGCCCAGCTTGATACCAGTTATCCAGAGCAAATATGGTTTATTGCCACTCAGGCCGATCCTGAGCTACGGGCCAGCACCTGGCGTATGTATAGTTTTAATGTGCCGCTGACACAACAAGCGGTCATCACCGGCGCCCTCTTTGCCTTGCTGCTGGTTCTTTTGCTCGACTGCTGCGGCGGATTGCTGAAAGCTTGCGTGCATCGCTTGCGGCGGCCGAAACGACAACGGCGTTAATTTTTGTCTTTATCTTTTACTTCGTATTCCCCTTCAATAACATTATCGTCGCCGCGGTTGCTGCTCTGCTCACGTTGCTGTTGATAACGCTCCCGCGCCTGTTGCTGGGCCGCGCGACTGGCTTTAGTGAACTGCCACATCTGCCGCATCTGCCGGCGACGGCGCCACATCAGGGGTAATAACAGAATCCAGCCCACCAGCAAAAACAGTAGGCCTAGGGTTAAAGCCACCAGCAGGAAAACGCCAAACAATAACCAGCCAAGCAAAACCGCTAATGGGTTTGCGCCCGGCTGAGGAGTAAGTTTTTGCTGCCATCGGCGAATATAAATCAACATAGTTACACGCGTTATTTTAAAAGATATAGGTACTATATTGGGATCATGAGCACGCTTACAAGGTTTGCGCGCGGCGATCCTGTAACAATTTGAGTAAAATGCTGGTCAGGTTAACAATATTAAATACCGTTCCGGAAATACTTCCCACCAGTACCGCATAAATAAGCCCTAACAACTCAGCGAGCAAAAACCAACGCCGGATGGCGGCAGGGTCATTAAGTTTGATCGAGCCCACGGTGAAAATTAACGACGAGGCATAAGCCACCAGAATGGACCAGTGAACCGGTGATTCTGACCAGTTGACCACAACGCCCGCCCCGGTTAATTCAATACCGGCAATCGGACTGAACCATTCTATCCCCAGGAACACAAAGTTTAGCAGCACGAAGCCCCATAATACGATTGGCCCCTGCCAGCGAAGCGCGACAAAGTTGCGCAGCACCGCCATACCGGTAACTATGCCACCGGCAACCGCACCCAGCATGAAAAAGTGGGTGGATAGCGCAGCCAGACCCAGCGCTGACACAATACGGTACCGATCGCCCGTGGGCTGGCGGTAGGCGATAAAATTGGTAATTAACGCAATAACGCCAAAAAACTCTGCAAGATAATTCACAGGAAGATCATTCTCCAGCCATAAAAAAGGCGATATCGAGCTAACCCGACATCGCCGTGGTATACAACATAGTTTAACGCAATCTATTCGTTACGTGCACCTGCAGTGGCATCACGAATAGCGCGGAATTCGTTACCTTCGTACCAGTTTGGCCAGTCAGTGCTGTTCGCCAGCTCATCGCCAATCCAGTAATACAGCCACAGGTCGCTTTGTACGCCGCGTAAATCCCACTCCGGGTTATATTCATCAGCCGGCTTATGATAGGCCTCACGCAAGTATTCGGCACGTTTTTCCTGACCATATTCTTTACCAAATTCAATGTGGTCAATACCGCCCTTCGCATACAGCATAGGCACACCGCGTTTGGCCAGATTAAAGTGATCCGAGCGATAGAACGAACCGACTTCAGGGCTCGGCTCAGGCGCTACATAGCGGTTCTGCCGTTCGACGTACTTGGCCAGGTATTCTTCCAGCTCAGAATTGCCGTAGCCTACCACCACCATGTCTTTCATCGGGCCATATACGTTCAGTACATCCATATTAATACCCGCTACCGCATGACTCAGCGGCAACATCGGATTATTGGCATACCAGTCGGAACCCAGCAGGCCGCGCTCCTCAGCAGTGACCAGCGCAAAGACAATAGTACGTTCAGGCTGCGGCTGGCTGGAGAAAAACTCTGCTAATGCCATCACCCCGGCGGTACCCGTTGCGTTATCCTGCGCACCATTGAAAATACCGTCATCCGGGTCAATCGGGTTTACCCCCATATGATCCCAGTGCGCCATATAAATGATATGTTCTTCAGGATTGGTTTTGCCTTCGATATAACCAATCAGGTTAGGCGAATCGAGATATTCGAACTTGGTATTCACCTTTATTGAAAGCGATGTTTCCAGTGATACCGGTACAAAGTTATTGCTTAACGCGGCAATCTGCATCTCTTCATAACTGCTACCCAGACGGGCAAATAACTTATCCGCGCTGTCTCTGGTGATCCATCCTTCAATGGCTACCCGATCAAGATTTTTATTATCCCGGGCAAGATCAAAGCGCAGCGGTGAACCGCCAGCAATCACGCCCCAACCATAACCAGCTGGTCCGGTATCGTGAATCACGATAATGCCTTCCGCTCCTTGCCGCGCAGCTTCTTCAAACTTATAGGTCCAGCGCCCGTAATAGGTCATCGCAATGCCTTTAAAGAGCTCAGGATCTTTGGTGTAGTAGCCAGGATCGTTTACCAACACCACCACAGTCTTCCCTTCTACGTCGAGGCCTTCGTAGTCATTCCAGCCATATTCCGGGGCGACGATGCCAAACCCGGCAAATACCAGTTCGCTGTCACTAATAGCCACTTCTTCCTGAACCCGTGGCGTCCACGCCATCATATCGGTGCGGTAAGCCAGGCTGCTGACATCATCATTGTCCAGCTGCATATCCGTTACCTGACTTGGCAACATCTTCACCAGCGGTACTTGCTGCCGGTAGTTGTTATCCTCTGCGTTATAGGGTTTCAGGCCCCATTCACGAAACTTGCTCTCAACAAAAGCGACTGTCTTGTCTTCACCTTCACTCGCCGGGGCCCGACCAAGAAATTCATCGGAACTCAGGGTTTTCAGATAATCCCGGTAGTTTTCATTAAAGCTATAGGGATCAACGGCAACCTCCGGGGTGGCTCGCGCTTCTGATTCTGGCTCAGGGGCCGGGCCGCATGCCACGACAAGCATGCTCGCAGCCAACACCGATAGATATCTCATGGGGATGGTTCTCCTGTTATTCACATTGTTTTAGTTGGTCGCCAACTTCGATACCGAAACGGTCGAAATAGCCATGATTCACTTCCAGCGCACTGTGGTAGCTCACGCCGGGGTCATAAGCCGGACAATTTTCACGAATGATGGTTTCGCACGGCTGCATTTGGATTATCTTTACGATCCGCATATCCTTGTCCATATAAGCGATGTCCAACGGGATCCAGGTATTAAACATCCAGAACCCGGCGTCCGCTGGCCGCTCCTGATCATATCTGAACCACATGCCAGTATGTTCCGGCAAGGATTCACGCATCATCAGCCCCCGCGCCTTTTGCTGCGGGGTTTCGGCAACTTCAACCTGAATTTCATGCGGATGATCGGCCAGGCAAAGTGAGGTGGTCTTCATTGCGTTGGCAGCAGCACTGCCAACCGACAGGAAACCCGCCGCGAACACCACGGCTAATGATGATGAGAATGCGATTTTCATTATATTTTCTCGATATCGGACTACGATGGTTAGCTTAGTATGTCCTGATTAGCGTCCGAAAAAAAGACCTGACTGAAAGCTGTCATTCGACGCATAAAAAAGGCCCTCAATATTGAGGGCCTTTTACGGTTCTTATGATAACGATCAGATTACTCTGAGAAAGTAACCGTAGTGACCTCTTCGCCATCATTTACGGTGACGTTTTGCTGACCATTGAAGATAATTTCATCATCAGCTTCAGGATCATCGTTTAAATTACAGGTCCAGGCGACGGTATAATCGCCGGCAGCAACATAACCGATCTCAAAGCTATATTCGGTAGCACCGTCGAAGAATACGCCAGCACTTGCGTACGGCTCATTTTCTTCGCTGCCACCAATATCAGCCAGGGTCGCAGCTGCTAAATCAGCGCCGCTGTAGAAATATACTGAGGCAACTGGATTCGATGTGTCAGCCGGAGCGACTGTGCAGCCTTCAGTATTAATCAGTAGCGACTCTGCGATAGTTCCTTCCACATGACCGACTTCAAGGTTATTTACCAGACGAACGCCGCGTGGTTTAAGGAAGTAACCAGCCTGCCCAACCGGATTAACCAGGGCATGCCGCAAGTCGAACTCAACGGTGTAGGAAGCATTACCCGTAATATCCAGGGTTACGCCATCAAACTTCAGTTCATTAGAAGGAACGCTGAGCGGGATACGATCTTCGCCGACCTGAACGTATGAGCCATCGGCCATTTCAAGGCGCAACTGGCCATAAGTTCCGGCCTCGACCTGGACGCCGCTAAGCAGATTCTCAGAATCGGACCCGGTGTAAGCAAGCAGGTTAATGCCCCGGGTATTTGGAATGGTATCGCCGTTCTCATCTTTACAGACATCGTTGGCGGCAATGGTATTGGTATCTTCACCAATGGTGAACACCTGTGAGCCCTGATCGTTACCAACCAGTTCAACGCCGTTAAAGCATGCCCAGACTTCATCTGCTTCATCGACCGGCGCGTCACTCACTGCAAGCGTAAAGCTTGCCATACGGATCGGACCAGAATCGGATCCACCGCAGGCGGCTAAAAAAGTACTAGCTAAAATTACGGCTCCGAAAGGAAGCACATCGCGTTTATTTAACATTTTTAAGCCCTCGCTTATATGATACGTGTCATATTTATAGCAGAAAGGCGCCTCACCAGCCAAGCCTCAGACAAGGCTTTACGTACAATTTACCCGGCTACCCCGGTAAGCCAGAACTAACTCGAACAGGATATTTCCAGATGCCGTCCCCATTCGGGCGGCTCAGCAGCAAAGGCCTCGGCGTGTTCCTGTTCGGTATAGGGTTTAGCCAGCACGGCAGCGAGCCGCTGCAGGGGTTTAAGATCATCGTTTTCAGCGGCAGCAATGGCTTCCTGAGCCAGATAGTTACGCAATACATATAACGGATTGGCCGCCCGCATGTTTTCCAGCAACTGATCCGGATTCTTGTTCTGCCCATTCCAGAGTGTCTGGTAATCCTGCCACCACAACGGAAAGTCGCCATGGTTTCGCAGTTCCGCAGGGAGCACCCCGGGTGAATCGCTGAGCGCGCTGATGAGCCGGCGAAAGCTTAGTGTGAAGTCTTGTTTGGTGCGGGCAAGTAAATCCAGCCAACGCCGCACTATGTCCTGGCTGGCGATATCGTCCGGCAAACCGAGGCGGGCGGTCATGCGCGCCCAGTAGTGCCCCTGCAACAGGTCGCTGTAAGTATGTAAGGAAGCAACCAGTTTATCCGAAGCAATAACCGGACTCAGTGCCTGCGCCAGACAGTTCAGATTCCACAAACCAACCGATGGTTGCTCTGAGAAACGGTAACGCCCTGTGGTATCGCTATGGTTACAGATAAAATCAGGCTGGTAGCGATCAAGCATGGCGTATGGCCCAAAATCAAAGGTCTCACCGATAATACTCATATTATCGGTATTCATTACGCCATGATTAAAGCCGTAGACCTGCCACAAGGCAATCATCCGCGCCGTACATTCCACCACACGCTGGAAGAAAGCAGCAACGGGCTGTTCCTTGAGTTCGGGCCACTGGGTATCGGTGACATAACTAATGAGCTGCTTAAGATCATCTGCCTTGCCGCGATGGTAGCAGTATTCGAAATGACCAAAACGAATATGGGTGCCAGCCGTACGTAGCAGCATAGCGCCAGGCTCGGGTTGTTCCCGGTATACGATGAGATCGCCCTGCGTCACAGCCAGCGCGCGGGTGGTGGGAATACCCAGGGCATAGAGCGCCTCCCCTGCCAGATATTCACGAATGCAGGAACGCAACACGGCGCGACCGTCGTGTCCCCTGCTAAAAGGTGTTGGTCCGGCGCCTTTTAAATGCAGATCGAATCGACCGGCTGGGGTCTGCCATTCGCCCAGCAGCAGACCCCGGCCATCACCAAGATAGGGGTTGTAATGGCCAAACTGGTGGCCGGTATACTTTTGCGCAAGTGGCGCCATCGCCGGATCAAGCTTTTGCCCCCCAGCTATCGCGGTCAGCTGCTCGTCAGAATAAGGCAGCTTAAGCTCATCCCGTAGTGATGTGTTTAGTATTACCGCCCTGGCCTGGCCGAAACCCAGTGGATGCTGCGGTTTGGCAAGGTCGGGAAATTGCTCCAGGAATTGATTGTCGAAGCAGAACGTCATAAAGTACCTCTAATTCTGGCCACTTCCTAATGGTAGCATGACTGACACGACTGACTCTAAAATCTCCGGTGCCATCGCAGGCGAACAGCCGCGGCGCCAACTCGAAGATTTACGTTGTGTCACCGCGATCGGTGGCGGTCATGGCTTAGGCCGCGTATTGTCGACCCTGTCGTTTTTACAGCGCCGCCTGGTCGGTATCGTCGCGACCACTGATAATGGCGGCGCCAGCGGTTTGCTCAGACGCAGTCAGCAAACCATTGCCTGGGGTGATATCCGCAATTGTCTGTCGCAACTGGCGCTGCAGCCCTTAGCAGCCGATGTATTAAATTATCGCTTCAGTGATGAACATGAGCTGAACGGCCATAATTTTGGCAATCTTTTACTGCATACGCTGGATGAGTTAAGCGCACGACCACTTGACGGTATCCAATTACTTAGCCGGTTGCTTAATATCAACATCCGCTTACTGCCGATGTCCGAAACGTCTGTAGATCTGGTCGCCAGCACCCATGAAGGCCTGGAGTGTTTCGGTGAGCTCGATGTTGACCTGCTTCACCATATGCCTACCGCGCTTAGCCTTGCCCCAGCCGTATCAGCGACACCAGAAGCCATCCGCCATGTGCGCCGTAGCGATCTCATTATTCTTGGCCCGGGCAGCTTTCTGACGTCAATTATGCCGCCGCTACTGATGGCTGATTTAGCGCAGTCTATCGCAGACAGTCAGGCGCCGGTCCTATTTATTGATAATCTAAGTCCGGAATATAGTCCGGCGGGCCGGTTGGCTTTATCGGAGCGTATCGACTGGCTGGAACAGCAACTCGGCCGCCAGTTAATCGATCTGGTTATCAGTAATGCCCCGGATGCCGGGCTGAAAGTGCCTTATGTCGACCATATCGTGGCAGCCAGTGATGCACCCCATCGCCATGATCGCGACAGCCTGCTTAATGCAATTAAAGCGGCCGTCGAACTTTTAAACACAAAGATTCCCTCAAAATAGGGCAATTATTCAGTTTAAGGATACTCAATGAAATCCACCCGACTTGTTTCTGCCATGAGCCTGCTGTTGGGCTGTGCGCTATTATCCCCGGTAAGTCAGGCCGCCGACCAAATTGGTCTGGATGTTACTTATGACAGCCAGACGCCATCCATTGAAGCGACCCTTGGATATCCCGCCGGTAGCAAGATTACTGCGCCTGATGCCATGCATCAGTATTTCCAGGCGTTAGCGAAGGCCCATCCACAGCAGGTGAAGCTGAACTATTACGGCAACAGCTGGGAAAGCCGGCCGTTATACTATGTTGCCATTTCAAGCGCTGAAAACATCAGCAAACTGGACGCCTTTAAAGAAGGTATGCAGCAACTGGCAGATCCCCGCACCACATCTAAAGCTGAGGCGGATCAGTTGATTAGCTCGCTGCCTGCCAGTGTCTGGCTTTCCTACGGGGTACACGGCAACGAAATATCCTCGCCTGAAGCGGGCATGGTCACGGCCTGGCACCTGCTCGCCGCCGACGATCAGCAAACCCGCGACTATCTTGATAACGCTATTGTCTTTATCGATCCGCTACAGAATCCCGATGGCCGTGCGCGCTTTGTCAGCCGCTACTATATGACGGTCGGAATTGAGCACAGCGCTGATCGCATCTCGGCTGAACATAATGAACCCTGGCCCAGCGGGCGCAGCAACCATTATCTGTTTGACCTCAACCGTGACTGGATTGCGCTGACCCAGCCAGAAATCGCCGGTCAGGTGGATGCCCTGCTGAACTATTACCCGCTGGTATTTGTCGATCTGCACGAAATGGGTGGCGACACCAGCTACTACTTTACTCCCGAAGCTGAACCCTATAATCCGCTGATTACTGAGGCTCAACGCAAGGCACTCTGGACCATCGGTGAGAATAATGGCGCCTGGTTTGACGAGCGCGGCTACGATTACTTTACCCGCGAAATTTTTGATGCCTTTTATCCTGGTTACGGTGCCAGTTGGCCGCTGTACCACGGCGCACTGTCGATGACCTACGAAATGGCTTCGGCGCGGGGCCACAAGTTTCGTACCAAAGACGGCGAGATACTAACCTACGGCGATGGCGTGCAGCGGCACTTCGTTGCCTCGATGGCCACCATTGAAACCACCGCCCGTGAACGCGAAAGCTTATTACGTAACTTCTGGAATTATCGTCAGCAGGCTATTGCCCAGGGTAAAGCCAGTAAAGAGCGCTATACCATTATTCCTGGTACCAGTGACCCTGCCGGCGCACGCAAACTGGCCGGCCTGCTGGTTCAGCACGGTGTCGAAGTGCAACAGGCAACGGAAAGCTTCATGGTCTGTGGCAGTGAATTCCCCGCTGGCAGCTATGTGGTCGACAGTGCCCAGCCGGCTCATTTCATGGTCCGGACATTGCTGGACGTCGATGTACCGATGGCGGATTACTTCATCGAGGAACAGGAGCGTCGCCGGGCACAGAACCTCCCGGATCAGATCTATGATGTAACCGCCTGGTCGTTACCGCTGATGTTCAACCTCGAACGGAAGGCCTGTGGCACCGCACCTGCGGTTCGTTACAGCGCTGTTGATGAACGGCTGATTGAACCTGGCAAGGTTGTAAATCCCGATGCCAAAGTTGGTTTTATTGCCGCCTGGGGTGATATGAACAGCGGCCGTTTGCTTACTGCCGCGCTTCGTGAAGGCTTGCTGGTAAAACAATCTGACTTGCCATTTACTCATGCGAACGGCGAGCGTTATCCGGCTGGCAGCCTGATTTTTACCCGCGCTGACAACAGCGATGGCCTTTCCTCTACCCTGCAACAGCTTGCTCTGAGCACCGGCGCGAGTATCGAAGGCGTGGACAGTAGCTGGGTAACCGACGGACCAAACTTCGGTTCAAGCAATGTGCAGCGAGTGCATGCGCCGAATATCGCCCTGGCCTGGGATGAACCTCTCTCCAGTCTCAATGCCGGTCATACCCGGTATGTGATTGAGCAGCAGTTTAATTACCCGGTTACCGCTATCCGCCCTGACCGCTTAGCCAGTTCTGACCTGAGCCATTATCAGGTGTTAATTGTCCCGGCGACCGCTGGCGATTTAGGCGCGGCTTTTGGCGAGAACGGCAACAAGAATATCCAGCAATGGGTTCAGCGCGGCGGTGTACTTATTACCTTAGGTACCGCGACGAACTGGGCAGTACAGCATGAGCTGCTGAGCAGCGCCCTGGAAGAAGTTGCACAAACCAAAGAACCCGGGCATGGCGATGAGAACAAGGTGCCGGGAATGCTGTTTGAAAGCGCTGAAGAGGTCTCGCACTATATTACCCCTGACAGCGCAGCGCCTTACTGGAGTTCAGGTGTGTTAACCCGGATGAAGGTTGATCAGGAGCACTGGCTGAGCGCAGGCGTCAAGCCTGAAGTGATTGCGCTGACGGTTGGTAACCAGATATACCGCCCGCTGACTATTGATAACGGGCGTAACATTGTTACCTATGCGGGTGAGAAGGAGCTGTTGGCAAGCGGTTATCTGTGGTCTGAAAATCAAACCCAGCTCGCTTACAAGCCTTATCTGATGTGGGAACCCAAAGGTAAAGGTATGGTGATCAGCTTTGCGCAGGAACCAACTTACCGGGCTTATCTGGACGGGCTGAATATCTTACTGATGAATGCGATATTTGGTGGCGCTTCACACGCCACCCCGCTGCGGTAAACCGCAGCGGTAGCAACCAATTCAGCTATTATCGTCAGCTGCAATGCGGGAGGCTACGGCCCCCCGCTGATTCTTATACTTGGCGTCATCACGTTTACTGTATGGTCGCGCGCAGGCTTCATCCAGTTGTTCGAAGCTAAGCGCGCCGATTTTCATCAGTGGCCGCAATGCCAGCGGCAGCTTACCACTATTAAAAAATTCAAGTACCACCTGCCCTGACCAGCCCGGATCGATCCGGTGCGCGGTAACATGCACCATCAGCCCCAGTCGTGCCAGCGACGAACGTCCGTCCAGCCAGCCCACCATATCGTCAGGCAGAGTGACTGCTTCATGAGTAACCGCCAGCGCAAATTCACCCGGATGAATAAAAAATGCCTGTTCCTGGCTAAGCACTATCGGGTCGCTCATGACCTGCTGAATGGCCCGGTTAATATCTTCCCGCTGCCCACTGATATCAATAAAGGCAGCGGCATGATCCTGTAATACCCGAAATTCATTACCCAGGTGAATATCAACGGTTACACCGCTGATATCTTCCGATAAGGGCGCCGGCTCAATGCCAATTTTCCCTGCAGCCAGGTAAGCTTCGATTTGACGATCAGTTAAACGCATTTATTAATCTCCCTGTTCAGCAAACTATACCTGATTCTTCGCTTGCTGGTATAGCTGCATAGACAGTTGCTGAGCGCTGTTGCGCATGATTTCACAGAGTGGATCAGTGGGGTCGCTAATCAGTAACGGTCGCCCTTCATCCAATCCGGCCCGCAGCCGTGAAGCTAAGGGCCATTGCCCTAATAAAGGCACCTGTTCGGCGGCTGCCACGCGGGCACCACCCTCGGTACCAAAAATGGCTTCGCGGTGGCCGCACTGGCCGCACTCAAAAAAGCTCATATTTTCAATCAAACCGGTAATTGGCACACCAACTTTACGAAACATACTGATGCCTTTTTCCGCATCCGCCAGCGCTACCGTTTGCGGCGTGGTGACCACCACCACTCCGGTAATTGGCAGCTTCTGGGCGAAGGTCAACTGGATATCGCCGGTACCCGGCGGCATATCAACGATCAGGTAATCAAGCGCGGGCCATTTGGTATCACGAAACAACTGCTGTAACGCAGCACTGGCCATAGGCCCGCGCCAGATTGCCGCATCTTTTGCTTCGGTCAGATACCCTAGCGAGCTTACTGCAATGCCATGGCGCTGGTGCGGGATCATTTTCTGCTGCTCATTGAACTGCAGCTTGTCCTCCAGCCCGCCTAACATAGTCGGCAGCGAGGGCCCGTATACATCGGCATCAAGAATACCGACCCGCGCCCCAAACTCAGCCAGCGCTAGCGCCAGTTGCACGCTTACCGAGGATTTACCCACTCCGCCTTTGCCCGACGACACCACGATCACATTGCCGTAGATCAGAGGTAATTCAGGCTGGGAGTTGGGCAGTTTTTCAATTTTTAGCTTACGTTCCCAACTGAGCTGACCCAGCTCAGGGTCTTCCCGGAAGGGTTGCAGAATACTGTCGCCGGCAGCAAAAGGTAAAGTGAGCGTCGCCTGCTGACCGCTGACCTGAATCCAGCTGGCCGGAACGTCACCTGTCCATCCTGGTAGCTGTAGCTGCCCGAGTGCCTTTAATTGCGCCGTGCTCAAGCCACTGCTGTCAGACTTGCTTTTGCGGAATCGATCAAACATCAGAACGCCTCTGTGCAAATGCCATTGAAGCCCGCATGATACGGTGACTCTGGCTGGATTGCCAGTGATGATTAGGGTACACTTCAGGCTTTCAGAATCACCGAATCAACGGAAGCATTCATGACCCAAGCGACACGCAAAATTCTGGTTACCAACGCCTTACCCTACGCCAATGGCCCCATCCATATAGGCCATATGCTCGGCTATATTCAGGCCGATATCTGGGTACGTTTTCAAAAGCTCCGTGGTAACGAATGCCATTATGTTTGTGCTGACGATGCCCATGGCACACCTATCATGCTTAAAGCCAAGCAACTAGGTATGCAGCCCGAGCAGATGATTGAGCAGATGAACCAGGCGCATCAGGCCGATTTTGCGAATTTTCATGTCGCCTTTGATCATTACCACTCAACCCACAGCCCGGAAAACCGCGAACTGGCGGAACTCATCTATACCCGGTTACGCGAAAAGGGTCATATTAAGACGTCGGTTATTGAACAGCTGTATGATCCCCAACAGAAAATGTTTCTGCCTGATCGCTTCGTAAAAGGCGAATGCCCCAAGTGCGGTGCTGAAGATCAATATGGCGACAACTGTGACGTCTGCGGTGCCACTTATGCACCAACCGACCTCAAGAATCCAAAATCAGCGGTTTCAGGTGCTACGCCGGAGTTGCGCGAATCAGAACATTACTTTTTTGACCTGCCTGCCTTCAGCGACATGCTGAAAGCCTGGACCCGCTCAGGTTCACTGCAGGATGAAATGGCCAACAAACTAAACGAATGGTTTGAGTCTGGCCTGCAGCAGTGGGACATCAGCCGTGACGCGCCCTACTTTGGTTTTGAAATTCCCGACGCCCCCGGCAAATACTTTTATGTGTGGCTGGATGCGCCCATTGGTTACATGAGTAGCTTTAAAAACTACTGCGCGGTAACCGGCAACGCTGACTTTGCCAGCTACTGGAAGCAAGACAGCGATGCCGAGCTTTATCACTTTATTGGTAAAGATATTATCTACTTCCACAGCCTGTTCTGGCCAGCCATGCTAAAAGGAGCCGACTTCCGGCAACCCACCAATGTCTGGGCCCATGGTTTTATTACCGTCAATGGCACCAAGATGTCGAAGTCAAAAGGCACCTTTATTATGGCGCGGACCTATCTGGATCATCTGGATCCAGACTACCTGCGCTACTATTTTGCCGCCAAGCTCACCAGCCGTATCGATGACCTTGATCTGAACCTCACTGATTTCGCGCAGCGCGTGAACGCAGACTTAGTGGGCAAAGTAGTCAACATCGCCAGCCGCTGTGCCGGCTTTATCAGCAAAAAGTTCGACGGCAAGTTAGCCGCACAGATTAGCGATACCAGTTTGCTGGATGAGTTTCAGGCAGCGGGTGACAGCATTGCCAGTGCTTACGAGAAACGCGAGTTTTCCAAGGCTATGCGCGACATCATGGCACTGGCCGACAAAGCCAACTTCTATATTGCGGAAAAAGAACCCTGGCAGCTGATTAAAGATCCCGCTAAAGCCAGTGAAGTACAGGAAATCTGCTCCATCGGCATTAATTTGTTCCGGTTACTGATGATTTACCTGACGCCGGTCGTTCCGGCACTGGCCAGCAGGGTTCAGGAATTCCTGAACGACAGTTTCACCTGGGACAGCCATAAAGTAGTGCTGAAAGATCACGGCATTGCGCCTTTTAAAGCGCTGCTACAACGAATTGAAATGGATAAAGTGAACGCCATGATTGACGATTCAAAAGAACAGAACGCTGTGGCAGCAAAGCCTGCCAGCGGCAATGATGAATTACAGCAAGACCCGCTTAGTCCGGAGATAAGCTTTGACGATTTTGCGAAGGTTGACCTGCGGGTCGCCCAGATTGTGAATGCTGAACATGTTGAAGGCGCGGATAAATTACTTAAGCTAACGCTCGATCTCGGTGGTGAAACCCGGCAGGTGTTTGCCGGCATTAAGGCCGCCTATGATCCGGCCAGCCTGATTGGACAGCATACCGTTATGGTTGCCAATCTGGCACCACGCAAAATGCGTTTCGGCTTATCTGAAGGCATGGTACTGGCGGCAGGGCCTGGCGGTGACGAACTATATATTATGAACCCTCACGACGGTGCCCGTGCGGGCATGCGGGTCAAATAGATGCCAGCCACCATTCACCTCAGTCCCGGCAAAGAAAAATCCTTGCGCCGCCTGCACCCCTGGGTATTCAGCGGTGCTATTGCCCGCGTCAAAGGCTCGCCGGCCGATGGCGAGACGGTTTCGGTACATAGCAGCACCGGTGACTGGCTGGGGTATGGCGCCTGGTCGTCGCGCTCACAAATCCGGGTGCGAATTTGGAGTTTTAATCAGTCTGAGCAAATTAATGACCAGTTTTTTGCTGATCGCATTGGTGCCGCCATTGCATTGCGCAACAGCTTATCCATCAACAGCAATGCCTGGCGGGTAGTGGCAGCGGAGTCGGACGAATTACCGGGTATTACCATAGACAAATATGATAACTGGCTGGTTTGTCAGTTACTCAGCACCGGTGCCGAACGCTGGCGCGATAGTATCGTCGCCGCACTGCGCAGCTACTTTCCCGAATGTAATATTTTCGAACGTTCCGATGTCGATGTGCGCAAAAAAGAGGGCCTGCAACCCATCATCCAGCTGCTCTACTCTGCCGACGGCGAGCCACCGCCTGCTACGGTCTGGATTAACGAAAACGGTTTGCAGCTCGGCGTTGATATTCAGGGCGGACATAAAACCGGATACTACCTGGATCAGCGTGACAGTCGTCTTGCGATCCAGGCTTACGCCAAAGATAAGCGGGTACTGAATGCCTTTAGCTATACCGGCGGCTTTGGTATTTACGCCGTCGCAGCCGGCGCCAGCCAGGTCGTCAACCTGGACGTATCCGAGCCAGCGCTGACTCAGGCAGTCAGTAATCAGCAACAAAATGATCTGCCTGCTGAGCGCTTCGAGAATATGAAGATTGATGTGTTTGAGGCGCTACGTAAGTTTCATCATCAGGGTGAACGCTTTGACGTTATCGTGCTCGACCCACCTAAGTTCGTGGACAGCAAAGCGAACCTGATCAACGCCTGCCGGGGCTATAAAGACATTAATCGCCTCGCCTGCATGATCTTAAACCCGGGTGGCACCCTGATCACCTTTTCCTGTTCAGGATTACTATCGGGCGAGCTGTTTCAGAAAGTGGTTGCCGATGCCGCACTGGACGCTAAACGCCCTATGCATATCATTGAACATCTTTACCAGTCAGCAGATCATCCGGTACGGACCAATTTCCCGGAATCGCTCTACCTTAAAGGGCTGGTGCTGCGCGGTTGAGTTGACTAGTATTACCAGGGTATAAACTAAGTAGCTTATTGAGGTGACTATGAGTTCAGAGACAATTTTCGATAAGATTATTAACGGCGAAGTGCCTGCAGATATCGTGTATGAAGATGACATAAGTATCGCCTTTAAAGATGTAAATCCGCAGGCACCTATTCACATCTTAATTATCCCGAAAAAACCGATCGCCACCATAAACGATATTACTGAAGATGACCGCGAGCTGGTTGGGCACCTGTATGTCGTGGCCGGCCGCATTGCGGTGCAACATGGCTTTGCAAAAGACGGTTACCGTACGGTAATGAACTGCAATCAGGATGGCGGTCAGTCCGTATTCCATATTCACCTGCATCTGCTGGCCGGAACCACCATGGGCTGGCCGCCGTTCGCGAATAACAAACCGAAAGCTGGCTAGATGGGCGTCGGGGTCGCCGCCGAGGTATGGATACGACTGGGATGCTTTCTCGGCGTTCTGCTACTGATGCTGTTATGGGAGTGGCGGCGGCCAAAGCGTCACAATAAAATCAAGCGAAGTCAGCGCTGGCGCAGTAACCTGAGCCTGGTGGTCGTAAATACCCTGGCGCTGCGAATTCTCATTCCGGCCGGTGCCGTAGGTGCAGCACTCTGGTCAGCCGATAATAACTTTGGCCTGTTACGGCAAACCGACTGGCCGGTCTGGGTTATCGGGATCATCGGCCTGATACTACTGGATATTGCCATTTACTGGCAGCACCGTCTGTTTCATATGATCCCGTTGTTATGGCGCATTCACCGGGTCCATCACGCCGACCCTGAATTTGATACCACCACCGGCCTGCGCTTTCACCCCCTGGAAATCCTGCTCAGCATGCTGATAAAAATCGGGGTGGTACTGGCGTTTGGAATCCCGCTATGGGCGGTAATTACTTTTGAAGTTGTGCTGAATGCAACCTCACTGTTTACCCACGGCAATGTCGCACTACCCCGTCCCTGGGAAGCCCCGGTCAGGGCCCTGATAGTCACCCAGGAAATGCATCGTATTCATCACAGTCAGCGCAAAGAAGAAACCAATAGTAATTATGGTTTTAATCTCTCGGTCTGGGATCGCGTCTTCCGCAGTTATACCCGCGAATCAAAAGACGGCTCGGATGGCATCCGGATTGGCCTGAAACAGTACCAGGATGTAACTGAAACCACCGGCTTAAAGGGGATGCTGACTATTCCTTTCCGGGATCCAAAGACAGATTAGTCTGCAACGTCCGGTAGCCTGCCCACAATCGCGTCAGGGCGGTCAGCCAGCACAAACCCGCAAACAACAAGGCGGTAAACCAGAACCACTGCGGCCACAGGCAGAAAATGACAAAAGCCGCTATAGTCTCGAACCCTTCAGTGAGGCCGCCCATGTAGTGCAGCGACTTATTCGGGTAGCTGGGGTTAACAATGCCCCGCTTGTTCGCCAGCACCGCAAACGCCAGAAAGGTGGCGCCGGTCCCCATAAAGGTCAGCATTAAAAAGCCCGCCGCCACCGCATTCTGCTGGATGTCAGCAAGCAAAAAACCAAACGGAATGGCTGAATAGAAAATGAAATCAAGGCTGATATCCAGATAGCCGCCGGCATCACTTGTTTGGGTAATACGCGCTACGGCACCGTCCAGGCCATCACTAATCCGGTTGATCAGAATCAGCACCAGTGCCAGGGTGTACTGCTCGTAAGCCAACGCAGGTACTGCCAGGATGCCGATCACAAAGCCGGCAATAGTCACCTGATCCGCGCTGATGCCAGCTTTCACCAGGGGCCGTGCACAAGCCTTTAAAAGCGGTCTGATAGTGCGTGAAAGGACGGGATCAAACATCGCGCGCCTCCGGCCAGTACAATTTGTTTGCGTCAGCGGGAATATCATCCTGATCATGGCTGACTACTATGGTCGCCACGTCTTGTTCGGCCAGCTGGCTATAAGTCCACTCTCTGATCCTGGCCCGCAGGCGTGCATCCAGGGCGGCGAAAGGTTCATCCAGCAACATCACTCGCGGCTTGTTCAATAAGGCCCGCAGCAGGCCTATCCGGGCTCGCTGGCCACCACTGAGACTGGTTACCGCTGCAGTGGCATATTTGCTCATCTGAATCGCCCGTAACTGCTCCATCACCCATTCCGTCTGTTCTGCCGCTGACAGCGCGCGTTGCTCTGCCGGTAAACCAAAGCGTAGGTTATCAAGCACATTAAGATGGGGAAATAACAGGACATCCTGAAACAGGATCCCAATTTTTCGTTGCTCAACGGGTAACCGCTCAACACTGACACCATCCACGAAGATAGAGCCGGCGGTACGCACAAAATGCTGTTGCTCACCGATAAGCCAGCGCAATAAGGTTGATTTACCACTGCCGCTAGGCCCCATAATCCCCAATACCTCACCGGCATTCACCTGTACGGCTGGCAATTCAACCCGGTGATCCGGCCAGCGCATACTGATATCACTGGTGCTTAATACGGTATTACTCATTATTGCTCTCCTGCAGAACTGCCGCGCTGCCATGTCAGGCCAATCAATACACCGGTGGCGAGCAGCCACTGCATTAATGCGTAAATCGCCGCCAGTTGCGTGTTTATGCCACTACTGGCCGCCATCAGATCCGTGGTGACGGTAGCTACACGCCCGCCGCCCAGAATTAGCGTCGGTACATACTGCGTAATACTGATAACCATAGCCAGTGCCAGACTCAGATACAAAGGGCCTGCCAACAGTGGCCGTTTTACCCGCCACCAGCTCCGCCAGAAGCTGTAGCCTAACGCCCTGGATACCAGCAGATAGCGTTGATCGAACGCTTGTTCCTGCGGTGCCAGCACCAGATAAGCATAAGCCACTGAAAACGGAATATGCGACCAGATCACCCAGATCCAGTAGCCAACCGGGCCAGTATAGCTAATGGCGTGTTGCCAGCTAAGAACCAGCAGAACCTGTGGAATAAACAAGGGAAGCAGAACCCATAACCCCAGGTAGCGCCACTGATATTTGCGCCTTAATTCCAGCAGCACAATGACCAGAAGCACACTGAATAAGCCCACTATCGCCGCAATGGCAAAGGCATTGATAACACCGGGCCATATATACTGCCATTCCTGCAGCCAGCCCTGCAAAGTCCAGTCTGCAGGCAACAGAGCCGGGTAAAACCAGCCCCGGCTAACGGATTGTGCTACCAGCGCCGCTAACGCAAGCAGCCCCAGTATCTGAGTCAGCAACGGCAGCGATCGTAATCCTTGTAACAGCTTCAGTGTCGTACGCTCTACTGCTGTTACCGAACTGGCGAGACGCTTGCGCGACCACTGACGAAACAGGTACTCCTGAGCAATCACCCCGAGGCATAACGCACCACTTAATACCAGTAGCAACAAGCCTCCGGTATACGCCAGTTGGCGTGCCTCAGGAGTGAAATTCAGCTGCCACTCAAACACCTGCACGGCCAGAGTCGACGGTAGGTTCGGCGCCGCCAGCAAAGCGATATCGATAACACTGAAACTATAAACCGCCACCACCATTAACGGAAAACGAAGCCGCTTGAGCAACGCTGGCATAACAATCAACCACCAGGTTTTAGTTTTACTATGGCCCTGACTCTGTCCGATCAGCAGCCATTTCTGATGCGGTATCTGCTGCAGCGCGCGATGGCTCATGAACAGTAAAAAGGGAATTTCTTTAAGCAGCAGAATAACTATAAAGGTCAGCAGATACTGACGATCAAAGAGATTGACTTCAATCCCCGGCAGCAAGCGCCATAGCCAGCCAGTGGGGGTGATTAACCAGAGAATACCGACGGTAAATGCCAGATTGGGGATGGCGATAATACTGCGCAGGCCTTTGCTGGAAATAGAAAAGCTGGAAACCATCACCACGAGTGTGGCGGTAACGGTAACCACTACCGCCACCAATAAGCCCTGCCAAACCATAGCGGGCAAACCGGGATAGCGGAATAAGGCTGTCAGGTTCAGCAACTCTGCGCTAAATAATATCCCGGTCAGAGCCGCGATGAGCGGCAATCCCAATCCTAGCAGTGCAAGCGTGAGTCCGCCCTGGCCTTTTACCTGATCAATCCTCATCGCTGATAGCGTTCCAGCCATTGCTGCTCAATCAGCCTTAACCAGTCAACATGAGGCTCTGACTGCGCCGAAAACAACTGCAGTGCCTGCGGCCCGCTGTCGTTCAGCTCAATAACCGGTGGGTCGCCCCATCCCGCCGGATCCATTTTCTTCAACTGCGCCCGCTCGCTTAGCAGAAAATTAATAACCTGTAACGCCTCAGGTTGATGCGGGCTGGCGGCCGGTATTGCCAGATAATGGCTGTTGGTGATCGCCGCGGATCCAAGCGTGGTGGCAGTAACTGAGGCAGGCAGTCGCTGCTGCCGCTGCGCTACCGTCAATTCCTGCGGATTAAAACTCACCGCCATATCAAGCTGGCCATTCGCCAGCAGTTGCTGTTGAACCACTGCTGAGCCGGGGAAATCTCTGCCCTGTCGCCATAATAGCGGGTGCAATGCATCGAGATAGCGCCACAACGGCGCTAGCAGTTCGCGCGCGGTGTCAGGGTCCGGACTTGTATACAGGCGCTCATCCTGATTATTCAGGCTGATCAACACACTCTTAAGGAAGGTTGTGCCGTGGAATTCCGGAGGCTTCGGATAAGTCAGGCGTCCGGGGTGTTGCTGCGCGTACGTTAAAATCTGTGCCGGATCAGGCTCGGCTGGCAAGGTGTTCTCCCGAACTAACAGGTGAAACTGCCCTACCCCCCAGGGTAATTCATAGCCATCTACAGCAACGCCGAAATCAGTTCGCCAGTTCAGCTCAGGATTAATTGCCGCGGCGTTATCAACCCGGGCGGGAAGATCACCTAACAATTTACCGGCCCGTTTCAGTGCGTGAAAATTTTCACCGTTGATCCAGAGTAAATCAATAGCGCTGGAGCCGGCATCTTCATTGAGTAAGCGGGCAACGGCTTCGCTGATGTCGCCAACCTTTACATGAATGAGTTCAATGTCGTGTCGTTCTTTCAGCTCATCAGCGGCCCAGCGCAGATAATTATTCACTTCACTGGAGCCACCCCAGGCATAAAAGTACACCTGCGCTGCTACCCCTTTGCTGGCAAGCAACAGCACACAACATAATAAAACCTTAATTAACCTCGACGCCATCGGTGAAACCGCTCCAACCATTTCAGTAAACGCTCTGGCTGATTTGCCCGGCGCCAGTTCCCTGCAACATATTTATTGGCTTCCGACATGGTCGGGTAGATATGTATGGTGCCCATTATTTTCTTCAGGCCCAGATCATGTTTCATTGCCAGAATAAACTCACCCACCATATCGGCGGCGTGATGACCAACCAGGGTAGCGCCAAGGATTTTATCGCTGCCTGGTTTGGTCAGCACTTTTACCAGACCCTTAGCCTGCTGATCAGCGATGGCCCGATCCAGGTCGCTGATGTCATAGGTGGTTAAGTCATAATTAATGTCCTGATGCTTTGCTTCCTGCTCCGTAAGGCCGACGGTGGCCACTTCAGGATCAGTAAAGGTGGCCCAGGGAATGACCTTGTAATCCACCTTAAATTTCTTGAACGGATCAAATAAGGCGTTGACCGCTGCGTACCAGGCCTGATGGCTGGCGGTATGGGTAAACTGATAAGGTCCGGCAACATCGCCAACCGCATAAATAGACGGCGAGCTGGTCTGTAAAAAGTCATTGGTACGAACCGTATTATTTACTTCGACGCCAATATCACTCAGGCCATAGCCCTCGAGATTTGCCTTGCGTCCAACCGCTACCAGCAACTGATCGTAATCCAGCAGTTGCTGTTCTTCATCACTGTTCTCAATACGTAATCGGGGCTTACCATCATCGTCCTGCTCAACGGCAACAGCTTTCCAGCCCAGCATCAGTTTGATGCCGTCCGCTTCAAATTGTGAACGCACCAGATCAGCTACATCAGGATCTTCCTTGGGCAGCAGTTGCGACTGCGCTTCCACAATAGTTACCTCAGAACCAAGTCGGGCAAAGGCTTGCGCCAGTTCCGCGCCGACCGGTCCGCCGCCCATCACGACAAACTTTTTCGGTAACTCGGTAAGCGACCAGATGGTTTCGGTGGTTAAATAACTGGTATCTTCAAGGCCGTCAATTGGCGGAATAAATGGCCTGGCGCCGGTTGCCAGTACAATATTACGGGCGGTACGTGTGGTTTTTGAACCATCGCCGGCCGTAATCTCAACTTTCCAGGGCGACACCAGTTGCGCGCGCCCAATTTCAACATTGACGCCCAGGGATTCATAACGCTCAGGCGAGTCATGGGGGGCGATATCCTTAATCACCTGGTGCACAGATTTCATCACGGCACCAAAATCGACCCCATCCGCCGTGACTGACACGCCCTGCTCGTTTAATCGCAGCGCTTCATGGCGGCCGTGGGCGATGTGCAATAGAGATTTTGATGGCACACAGCCGGTATTCAGACAGTCGCCGCCCATTTCATTTTGTTCAACCAGGGTCACTTTGGCTTTAATTGCCGCCGCTATATAGGCACTTACCAGCCCGCCGGAGCCGGCGCCGATAACCAGTAGGTTATCATCAAACTTTTTGGGTTTCTGCCAGTGGCTGACCAGCTTGCGTTGCTTGATAAAATTAACCAGCCACTTGGCTATTAACGGGAATATCGCCAGCAAGCCAAAGCTAATGATTAGTTCCAGGGAAAAAATATCGCCGAGTTTATCAACCTGCGCCAGTTGGGTACCGGCATTCACATAAACCGCCGTTCCTAACAACATACCGACCTGGCTTACCCAGTAGTAAGTCCATAACCGGATGCGGGTCAGCCCCATTACCAGATTAATAATCCAGAACGGAAATACCGGTACCAGACGTAAGGTGAGTAAATAGTATTTGCCATCGCGGTCGATGCCTTTATTAATCGCCTTCAGGCGTTTGCTAAAGCGTTCTTCTATCCAGTCACGCAATACGTACCGGGCACTTAGAAAGGCCAGGGTGGCACCAAAGGTAGAGGCAAATGAAGCAAGCAACAGGCCCCACCAGAGTCCGAACAGCGCTCCTGCCCCCAGGGTCATCACTGCGGCCCCCGGAACCGACAAGGCAGTAACAATCACATAGGCGACAAAGTAGCCAGCAAATAGCATCAGCCAGTGCGTCTCTTTCCATTCAGCCAGGGTTTGTTGGTGTTCCTTTAGTTTATCCAGCTCCAGATACTGATGCAGATCAAAACCAAAGATAACGGCAACCAAGGCGGCAATAACAGCAACAATAATCAGCTTGGTGGACGATCCAGTTGTTTTTTTCATAATTTAGTCTGCTATCTGATCCTTAAAAACGCTGCGTCAGGGTTACTTCAAAGTGCCGGGGCAACTCCGGGAAAACCAGGGTTGAACCAAAATAGCCGCCTTCGAAAACCGGCGACCAGTTATCCTGGTCGGTGACATTAAACACATCCAGGCGGATTCGGGTTCGATCATTGTTCAGAAGAAACTGCGCAAAGAGGTTCAGCGTATGTTGTTCGCGAATCCGCACTTTATTCAGGTAATCAAGCTTATAGTCGCCACTGTAACTCAACTGACCACCGACTTCCCAGGCTTCTGAAAGCTGATAGCCAAGTGCCATGGCGGCGGTATGGTCGGGCTGCCCCTGAGCGCGAGCCGACGATGCCGGAAAAAACGCGAAATTCGGCGCGCCCACGCCAGTTCCCTGCACAATATCAGGCCGTGAGTTATCAAAAGCATCGTAGACCTGGCGTGAATCCTGGAAGCTGGCTGATTCATCATAGCGGGCATCCAGATAGGTATAACCAAGGCTCAGCCACAACGCATCCTGGGTATAGAACAGCTGACTTTCAAAACCGCGGTTCTTTATTCCTGAGTTACTGCCATCGCGATTACGCAGGCTCCGGGTTTGTTCAAATACCGCAGCATCCAGATACCAGGGCGAATTAGCGGGAGCGTATTTATAGCCGAGTTCAACTGCTTCGTTTTCGGTCGCGAAATTCAACGGATTGATTTGCTGGTCAGCACCCAGCACCGTGCCGCCGGCCATACTATTGGAAGTCGACTCAGTATAATTCGTACTCAGGTAAAAGGTACTGTCAGGATTAAGGCTATAACTCAGGCTCGCCTGCGCCCCATAAAGCCATTCAGAATGGCTATCCTCGGCCGGTGTTACACCCGCTGGCGCTATGGGATCACGCGCTGTTACATCATACCAGTCGGCCCGGAGACCAACCTGCAACAGCCAGTCCACACTAAGCGGCTGCTCATGTTGGACAAAAACACCCAGCTGATAACTAGTCGAGTCGGTGGTATCAGACAAATTAAAATCACCGGCACCATCGCCATCAATATCATACTGAGTACCCGGCGATACCCAGACATCTGGACGCAGCTCGACCAGACGCGCTTTCTGCGCTGCTGTCAGCGGAATCCGACGATTGCTCAGCGGACCGGTCAGATCAACTGGCAAATCTGCCTCGGTGGTAAACTGGCTGAAACCCAGCACGTCATTGTACCGCAGGTTGCCGCCAAACCAGCTTACCTGCCCGGGTGCCCATTCCCGCTGCCAGGTACTGCGCGTTTCAAATGTTGTAGCACCGTCAATAATTTCTACAAAACTGTTCTGCGCGATCTCTTCCCGCTCTAAATGCTGAAAATAGGCGGTCTGGGTAAATTCCCAGCCATCCCCCAGATCACGCTGGTAGTCACCGAACAGCAGATAGGTCTGCGCATTATTGATATCAAGTGGATCGGTATAAACCTGGCTTCTGGGTATTTTCACCTGCCCGGTGGGGCTGACCACTGCAAAAGCGCCGGGAACGGTCGAACCATTGGGCTGCACGCCCTGCCCCTGCACATACCAGCCGTGGTCAATTAAATCCTGGGTAGGCCGGTTCAGACCGGCATTATCGGTCCAGTCGACATCGTAAAACTCGGCGTGCAAATTCAGCTCAGAGGACGCATCCGGCAACCAGCGCCAGGCCAGATAGATATTGTCACTGTCATAACCGGCATAGTCATAGAAACTGTCTTCGCGCACCACTTCCACGCTCGCTCGCAGGGCTTGCTTACCGTTATCGAGTACCTGATTCATGTCCACCTGCGCGCGGTACTGCTGCCACCGGCCAGCTGAAAGTTGCACTATGTTGTCCGTTTCCTGCAGCTGCGCCTGCTTTGGCTGCAGGTTTACAAAGCCCCCGGTACGCTGGGTACTGCCCAGAATCACTGGCGCCACGCCCCGCACCACATCGACCTGGGCCACACTGTTAAACGACAGCGGAATGCCAAGCCCGTTATTACCGCCCTGCCGGCGCATCCCCAGCTGGAATATTTCTCCCAGCTGACCACGGATAGTAGGCAGACTTGGCGCGCCAAAGCCCGCCGCCGAATAGGTATTGGGGGCGACTTTACTGATATCATGCAAATCATTAATCGCTGCCGCCTCAAGCAACTGCGATGAGATTGGGGTCACTGAGCGGGGAATGTCGGCCAGCACTTTATCACCACCAAATACGCCATCGACCGGATTATTCTTTGGTGACAGGCCCGTAACCGAACGACGTTCACCGGTCACCTCTATTACTTCTATATCCTGACCAACTGCAGAATCAGCGGTCGGCGGTTCCTGTGCTGTAGCTGCAGAAACCAGCGGTACTGCAAATAATGAGGCAAAAACAAGCCGCGAGGAGCGAACCCGAAACATAGACTATCCTTAATAGGGTGATTTACCGTAACTTATAATCACCAGTTTAGCCGATCCTACTGAATTTTTTGGCCTTTTATCCGCTTATTCAGTTTGATCCTGTGCTACTGGTACAACGTAAACAATTAAAATAACAACAGGGAATACTCATGCACACGAAAATCAGTTCACTTCTTATTATTGCCGGTTTTGTCGCTATATTGATGCTGGCCGGATCCGGACCGCTCTATCGGCTGCATATAGTGGATTTAGGCCAGGCATTTACGGTCATGCGCTGGGCAGCCTATCTCGGCGCCGCAGTCGTTGTACTGTCAGTTGTTTACATGATCTGGAAACGACCGCGGGGGCTCTTGCTTGGTCTGATGATGCTGGGCACCATCGCCGCTCTGATCAGCTTCTATCTGCCCTATTCGCAATTGCAGACAGCTCGCAGCGTGCCGCCAATTCATGACATCACCACAAACACCAGTAACCCACCGGAATTTGTTGCTATAGCGCCACTGCGTGCCGATGCGCCGAACCCGGTTGCCTATCCGGGTGAAGAAACGGCCGAGCAGCAACGCCAGGCATACCCTGACATTGAAACCTATACCACCTCGGCTGAACCCGCTACGGTATTTGACGCGGCCCTGGTTGTTGCCAGCGATATGGGATGGCAGCTGGTAGCCAGCGATTCTGAAGCAGGACGGATCGAAGCTACTGCCACCACCACCTGGTTTGGCTTTAAAGATGATGTGGTGATTCGTATTCAGCAGGAAAATGGCCAGACACAGGTTGATGTGCGCAGCAAATCACGGGTCGGCCGTAGCGATGTTGGCGCCAATGCAGAGCGGATCCGCACCTTTATCAGCAAGTTGGATCAGCGACTTAAACTATAATGGAGATCTAATGTTCACAAACCCGATAATAACCGGTAAGACGATCTGTGTAGCCTGGGGCACTTTGCTGTTCAGCCTCAGTGCCCCCGCCTGGAGCGCCGAATCAGCAACCGCCACTTTTGCCGGCGGTTGTTTCTGGTGCGTCGAGAAAGCCTTCGAAGAAGTGCCGGGAGTGAGCGAAGCGGTATCGGGTTATGCCGGGGGTGACGAGCCCAACCCGACCTACCAGCAAGTTGCCGCCGGTAACACCGGACATACCGAGACTGTGCAGGTTCACTACGACCCGTCAGTTGTCACCTATACGGGTCTGATTCAGGCCTTCTGGCGGATGATGGATCCCACCGATGATCAGGGGCAGTTTGTCGATCGGGGCCAGCAATATCGTCCCGCTATTTTCTATCACAATGAACAGCAGCGGCGCATCGCGGAACACGAAAAACAGCAGTTGGCCAGCTCCGGGCGCTTTGATGAACCTATAGTTGTTGAAATAACGCCGCTTGATACCTTTTATCGCGCCGAGGATTATCATCAGGATTACTATAAAGAGAACCCGGTACGCTATCGGGTTTATACCTTTAACTCGGGCCGGTTTCAGTTTACCGAATCGGTTTGGAAAGATGATTACGAAGTTGATTTTACCAGGTTCGAAAATGAACAATCACAAGGTCAGGAAACGGAGGCTAAGATGAATGATTCAGCTGAGACTAACAGAGGTTTAACGGATCACTGGTCGCCCGAACAAATGGAAGACTTTGAGAAGCCTTCAGAGAGTACGCTGAAAGAGGAACTTACGCAGATCCAGTACGATGTAACCCAGCAGGATAAAACCGAACGGGCGTTCAGCAACCCTTACTACGACGAAGATCGCGCCGGCATTTATGTCGATATCATCAGTGGCGAACCGCTGTTTTCATCGGCGGACAAATTTGAGTCCGGCACCGGCTGGCCTAGTTTTACCCAGCCTATCAGCGATAACTACGTAAAAACGCACAAGGATCGCTCCTGGCTGATGACCCGCACCGAAGTACGCAGCAAATACGCTGACTCACACCTTGGCCACGTATTTGACGATGGACCCAAACCGACCGGGCTACGCTATTGCGTCAATTCCGCCGCCATGGAATTCATTCCGCTTGAAGATATGGAGGCTCGTGGCTACGGTGACTTCATTCCAGCGGTAAAAGACAACAGCGAGTCCTGAGTACGGCATTAATTCCCCGTCGCCAGACCTTCGCGACGGGGATCTGCCGCCCCAAATAAACGCCCATCCGGCAATACCGTAATTCCATGCAACCCGCTATTGAGCTCGCCAATCCGAACCTCGTGGCCACGCGCCTTGAGTTCATCGGCTACAGGTACCAGTGTCGTTTCCGCCTCCAGCACCGTCATTCTGTTGGTATTGGTTACATGCGGTTGATTAACGGCTTCCTGCATGTTCATATTCCAGTCCAGCAGGCCAAGCAGCGCTTGCGCCACATAAAGAATAATATTCTGACCACCTGGCGAACCCACAACATGGATTAATTGTTCGCCCTGTTCATCGAAGACCATAGTGGGCGCCATCGAACTGCGTGGACGCTTGCCAGGCTCAACCCGATTCGCGACCGGCATACCATTGACTTCCGGGACCAGCGAGAAATCCGTTAACTGGTTATTCAGTAAAAAACCGCGAGCCATTACCGCTGAGCCAAAGCCCATTTCGATACTGGTCGTCATGGCGATGGCGTTGCCCTCGGCATCAATGATCGAAAGGTGGCTGGTATTGGGAAACTCCGGCGATTGATCGTCGGCTTGTTCGGTCAGTCTCAACTCACCGGCCATAGCCTTTCCCATATCGCGGTTAGTGATCAAACTGGCGCGCTGCGCTAAGTAGCCTTCATCCAGCATTTGGGCGACAGGCACTGCAACGTAATCACTGTCAGCTATATATCGGTTCCGGTCGGCAAAAGCCAGGCGCGATGCCTGGGTAAAATAATGTAATGCATCGGCGCCGGTGGGATCCCACTCGCTTACCGGGAAGTTTTCCAGTATGCCAAGGATCTGCAATACCGAAATGCCACCCGAGCTTGGCGGTCCCATACCGCAAATCTGATAGACCCGGTACGCAGAGCATACAGGCTGGCGGATAACGGCCTGGTAGCCCGCCAGATCGGCCTTGCTCAGTAAGCCCGGAGCGCCGCCACTATGTTGCACCGCAGTGACAATATCAGCGGCAATAGCACCGGTATAAAAGGCATCTGCCCCACCCTTAGCGATCTCTTGGAAGGTATCCGCTAACGCCGGATTGCGCTTCGTCTGTCCCGCCTGCAGCGCTTGCCCTTGCGGATAAAAGTAACTGCGCGCCGGCTCGAGTTCCGGCAAGCCGGGATTGATTTCGAGCTCAAGTAAACGTTGCAGCCGTGGCGACACCACAAAGCCTTCCCGTGCTGCGGTTATGCTTGGTGTAAAAAGATCCGACCATGGCAGCTTACCCCAGCGCTGGTGCGCCAGTTCAAGCCCCCTTAGCACGCCGGGAGTACCCACCGAACGGCCGCCGATCACGGCGTCCCAGAAACTTTCCGGTGGCCGCCCCTGCGCGTCAAGGAAGAGATCAGGGCCAGCGGCCTGCGGTGCCTGCTCGCGCGCATCTATGGTATATAATCGCTGCGCTGCGTCATCCCAGTACAGAATGAAGGCGCCGCCGCCAATGCCCGATGATTGTGGCTCAGTAAGGGTCAGCATCGCCTGTACCGCAATTGCCGCATCAATGGCATTCCCGCCGGCAGCCAGCACTGCTTCGCCAGCCTTAGCCGCAGGCGGCGTCGCTGCCACCACCAGATAATCTTCAGCCAGTTTCCCGGTTTTCGCAATAAAGCCAGTCGCCGCTTCGGGTTGCTGGGTCTGCTCAGGTGGTGCTTCTGCACCGCAGGCGGAGATCAAAAAAATACTGCCGATCAGTAGCAATCCGCTAAGGCGCATGCTGATTTCCTTTTTCTGGTGATTTTACGGTTTACAGGAACTCACTGTTGTCCCTATGATAAAGACCTCAGCAACCACCGGCAATGGATGATTCAGGGAATCCTTTGATATGCCCCAACAGCTTCAGGTTATAATTTGTGCGCTTCTGGTTGTCGTCATTGCGACCTGGCTGCATTTCTATCAGACTGAGCTTCCTCAGTTGCTCGATCACTTTGACTTTGACCGTGAACGGATCTGGGATGAACCCTGGCGCATCCTGACAGCCCATGTCATGCACCTTAATCTGCAACACCTCATGCTGAACGGCGCTGGTCTGATTATCGTCACCGTTTTATTCGCACGGCATTTTTCCGTGCGTACCTGGCTCAACGCCGTGACCATTATCACGGTCGGTATCAGTCTCTGGGTCTGGCTGCTGGGTTTTCCGGATCGCTTTGTCGGCCTCTCAGGGCTTATCCATGGCTTATTTCTCTGCGGCATTTTCCTGGAATGGTCAGCCAGTAACTACCGCTGGGACTGGACGCTGGCAATCGGGCTCTTCTTTATCATTGGCAAAGTTGCGCTTGAAGCCATGGGACTCATCGCCAGTACGGTGCTGCTAAGTACCGGTGACCAGGTCTGGGTTATGCATTCGGGTGGGTTATTGGCCGGCGCGCTTGCCTGGTGGCTGCATCAACGCCGGCTGGCAGCGCTGGCTGAGGGTAGATAAAACAGGACAGGCGCGACCAGACAGCCGCGCCTGCTGTGAGTCAGAAGGTAATTCGTTCTTTGTTTAACTCGAGTACCCGCGGACCAATACCTTTGATCTGTAATAGCTGATTCAGGTCGCTGAAGCTGCCTAATTTCGTGCGTAGATCAATAATCGCCTCAGCGCGTTTAAGGCCCACCCCGGTAAGGTTCATCGCCAATTGTTCAGCTGATGCGGTATTCAGGTTAACCTGCACCACCTGCTGCATCCCCGGCTCCCAAAGCGGCATGGGTTCAGCGGTAGCCGGCTGAAGCAATACCAGCGGCGATAGCATAGAGGCAAAAATAAGTGTCTTCCGTAACATAGCGTCTCTCCTGATATAAACTGCGAAATGCAGCAATCAGGAGTCTAGCTGTTGTGACCCGGCCAACGCCAGTTACAGGGGCGGACTATAGCGTAAGACTATGATTAATTGCCTGTAAGGCTGCCATAGGGTCATTAGCCTGGGTGATCGGACGGCCAATCACCAGCACCTGGATGCCCAGCGCCTGCGCCTGTTCCGGCGTCATAATCCGTCGTTGATCACCCTGCTCACTTCCAAGCGGACGGATCCCGGGTGTGACCAGAACGAAATCACGACCAAATTCCGCCTGCAACTGCTCGGCTTCCCAGGCGGAACAAACCACACCATCAAGGCCACTGACCGCCGCCAGGCGCGCCAGGCGCTGCACCTGATCTGCCGGCTCCACAGCGATTCCGGTTTCGGCCAGATCATCAGCTGTCATACTGGTCAGAACGGTGACACCGATAAGTAACGGCGGCTCAGGAAAATCTGCCAGCGCCGTGCGCGCCGCTTCCATCATCCGTCGGCCACCGCTGGCATGGACATTAACCATCCATACGCCAAGCTCGGCCGCAGCACGAACCGCTTTTGCGACGGTATTCGGGATATCGTGAAATTTAAGATCCAGGAAGACTCTGAAGCCCTCATCTACCAGCCGTTTAACAAACTCAGGGCCGGCACTGGTAAACAGCTCTTTGCCTACTTTCAGGCCACACATATCAGGGTTCAGCCTGCGCACTAATGGCCATGCTGAGGCCGCATCCGGAAAATCCAGCGCGACAAAAATCTGGGACTTATGCTTCATCTATTCTCCATCTAAACCGATTATGGGTTTGATCTCTCCCCAGCTACGACACGACGGGCAATGCCAGTAAAGTGTGCTGCCGGCAAAACCGCAGTGACGACAGCGATACTTGGGCCGTTGCTGCAATTGCTGCTGAACCAGTTTCTGTAACATCCGCAGGCTGTCACGGGCTTTGCCAACATCAGCAGCCCGGATGTGGAATGCCATAAGTTGGTGAAAGCCCTTCATTGTGGGGTGCTTAATTAAGGTGGTCTGAATAAACTTTTCCGCGGCTTCGATGCCGTTTTCCCGTGCGATTAATTCCGACAGCAAAACGGCAGCGCTGGTTGACTGGCTGGTCTTCACACAGTCGTGCAGAAAATGAATAAGCCCGGCTTCGTCTTCGAGAGTCTCAAAACAGGCTTTAATTAAAGGCAAGGCTTCGGCGATAAAGGCCTGATCTTCATGGAGGATACCAGCCAGAATCTGTTGCGCCTTACGATAATGCCCCTGGTTGAACCACAGACGGCCGAGGGCCAGCGCCGCGCGGGCGCAGCCCGGATCATGTTTACGCGCTTTAGTGTAATACTTGCCAGCCAGTTCCGGACTTTCCTGCTTTTCGGCCAGTTCACAATAGAGTTGGGCTACCACCCGTTCTGCTGATTTATCGGTACGGGTCAGCTTCAACGCGACTTTTATTGCTTTGTCCCACTCATGGGTGGCTTCATAGAGCTCAAGTAAGTGACGCTGACAAGCTTCACGGAATGCTTTGTCTTGTTGCAACGCCAATAGCATATCTTCGGCCCGGTCATAAATACCGGCGGCCAGGTAATCAAGGCCTAATTCGAACATCGCCTCGCGACGTTCCTGCTCAGAGATATTCGGCCGCGAAGTCAGGTTCTGGTGTACTTTTATTGCGCGATCAACCTCACCCCGACGTCGGAATAATTTGCCAAGGGCCCAATGGGTTTCGAGGGTATCAGAATCAACATCGAGGAGTTCAATGAATAGATCGACCGCCTTATCAGGCTGATCGGAAAGCAGTAAATTCAGACCGGTCACATATTGGCGGGAAAACTGTTCCTGCTCACGGCGTCCTTCATTACGGACACTATTACGCCCCATAAACCAGCCATAAGCGGCAGCAACTGGTAGCAGCAGAAACAAAAGTTCAAGCATTAGTTCTGGCTCGTTTTAATCACTTGTTTGCGCAGCTTACGGTTTTCGCTTCGCAATAAGACTTGTCGTCCGGCCATACTCAGCAAACCGATAACAAAGCCCAGCAGCAGAAAACCAGCGGCAATACCGGATACCGGCAAACTGAAGTCGGCTACAAAAAGGTCAATAGTGACGACCTGCTTGTTAAGCGCCCCGAAAAAAACTGCAATAAGAAATAAAACTAATAACGGCAGACTGACAAAAACAAATCGGATCATAATGTTTCCTGTCTGACACTCATAAAAAAACGGCATGCCATAATATAGCATGCCGTTTTCGTTTACTCGACGTTAAATCTTGTCGACCCGTTCCCGTAGCTCTTTACCCGGTTTAAAGTGAGGGACGTATTTGCCCTCAAGTTCAACCTGCTCTCCGGTTTTCGGGTTGCGACCAATTCGTGGCGCCCGATAATGCAGTGAAAAACTACCAAACCCACGAACTTCGATTCGTCCGCCGCCCGCTAACTGCTGGGCCATCTGTTCGATAATCTCTTTCACCGCATCTTCAACCTGTCGCGGAGAAAGCTCAGGATACAACGTTGCCAACTGTTGAATCAGTTCTGACTTTGTCATCTTAAGCTCCTCTAACGTGCTGTTGCACGCACGATCCATGTTATCAGGCAGCTAAACGAATCCGTAATTAATCGTCTTTGTTAGCTGCTTTGAAAGCTTCAGCCATTGCGCTGGAGAACTTATCGCCTTCATCTTGCTGCTTGTTCACCGACTCAATCGCTTCTTTTTCCTGAACTTCGTCTTTCGCACGAATTGAAAGGCTCAGTACGCGGTTTTTACGATCAACGCCCATGAAACGAGCTTCAATTTCGTCGCCAACTTTCAGTTCAGTTGTCGCATCTTCAACCCGGTCACGTGAAATATCTGAAGCGCGAACATAACCTTCAACGCTGTCAGCCAGTTCAACTTTCGCACCTTTAGCGTCAACTTCTGTGACCTTACCAGTAACGATAGCACCTTTTTTGTGGGCTGCCAGATAATTGTTAAACGGATCTTCTTCCAGCTGCTTGATGCCTAAAGAGATACGCTCACGCTCGGCGTCGACTTGCAGGACGATAGCAGTAACTTCTTCGCCTTTCTTGAATTCACGTACAGCTTCATCACCGGTAGCTTCCCAGCTGATGTCTGACAAGTGAACCAGACCGTCGATTCCGCCGTCCAGGCCAATAAAGATACCGAAGTCAGTGATTGACTTGATTTTACCGGAAACTTTGTCGCCTTTGTTGAAGTTCTTAGCAAACTCTTCCCAAGGGTTAGGTTTACATTGTTTCAGGCCAAGTGAAATACGACGACGTTCTTCGTCAATTTCCAGCACCATCACTTCAACTTCGTCATCCAGGTTCACGACTTTAGATGGGTGAACGTTTTTGTTCGTCCAATCCATTTCAGAAACGTGTACCAGACCTTCAACGCCTTCTTCGATTTCTACGAAGCAGCCGTAATCAGTCAGGTTAGTAACCCGACCAGTCAGGCGGTGGCCTTCAGGGTAACGGTTAGCGATATCTGACCATGGATCTTCGCCTAATTGCTTCAGACCCAGAGATACACGAGTACGCTCGCGGTCAAACTTCAGTACTTTAACAGTGATTTCGTCGCCGACATTCACGACTTCGCTTGGATGCTTAACGCGTTTCCAGGCCATGTCAGTGATGTGCAGCAAGCCGTCAACGCCGCCTAAGTCTACGAATGCACCGTAGTCGGTCAGGTTCTTAACGATACCAAGAACTTCCTGGCCTTCTTGCAGGTTTTCCAGCAGCGCATCGCGCTCTGCACTGTTTTCAGTCTCGATCACGGCACGACGTGAAACCACCACGTTGTTGCGCTTCTGATCCAGCTTGATAACTTTAAATTCTAAATCTTTATTTTCCAGGTGCGCAGTTTCGCGAACCGGACGCACATCAACCAGAGAGCCTGGCAGGAACGCACGTACACCGCCTAAATCTACGGTGAAACCGCCTTTAACTTTACCGCTGATAACACCGATAACAGTTTCCTGGTCTTCGTAAGCTTTCTCGAGTTGCAACCATGCTTCGTGGCGCTTAGCTTTTTCACGCGACAAAATCGTTTCGCCGAAGCCGTCTTCCACAGCATCTAGCGCAACGTCAACCTGATCGCCCACCTGGATTTCCAACACGCCTTCAGCGTTACGGAATTGATCAACAGGAATAGCACTTTCAGATTTCAGGCCAGCGTCAACTAATACAACGTCACGGTTAATAGCAACGATAGTACCTTTAACGATTGAACCCGGGCGTGTTTCTACCTCTTTAAGGCTTTCTTCAAACAGTAGTGCAAAATTATCTGACATATGAGTTGGCTATCTTCAGTTAAGTACGTCCACCAGACAATCCTGTGAGGCGGGGTTGTTATAAATAATCTGCTCGCATCCTTACTGCAGACCGCTAAGCCGGCGACCCTAAGAGCCTACCTTCTCAGTATTCGAGAGCTTGCCATGGGCAAACTCGAGTATTTGCTCGACCACTTCATTGATCGATAAATCAGTTGAATCCACAAACAACGAACCCTCAGCAGCCTGCAAAGGGGCAACCGAGCGGTTTGTATCACGTTCATCCCGTTCCTGGATTTCGGCGATTAATTGGTCGATTTTAGCAGTAAAACCTTTCTCTAGCAATTGTTCATAGCGCCGGCGTGCCCGTTCTTCGGCACTGGCGGTCAGATAAACCTTAGCGGCGGCATCTTTAAATACTACAGTGCCCATATCGCGACCATCAGCGACCAGGCCCGGCAGCTCTTTAAAAGCGCGCTGACGGCGCAGCAGCGCCTCGCGCACGCGCGGCAAGGCGGCGATTTTGGATGCCATGTTGCCAACCGCTTCCGCGCGAATCGACATGGTGACGTCTTCGCCTTCCAGGATGATATGAGTCAGCGACTTTTCTTCCTCGACCTCAAACTTCACGTCAAGATTACTTGCCAGTGCCACCAGACTTTCTTCATCGTCGGCATCAAAGTCGTGATGCAAAGCAGCTAACGCCAGAACCCGGTAAATTGCCCCGCTATCCAGCAAGTGCCACCCTAGTTTCTCAGCGAGAATACGACTTATGGTACCTTTGCCGGCCCCACTCGGGCCATCGATAGTTATAACGGGAATGTTTTGGGTCATGGGCATCCTCTACCAGATAAAAGCGCCGCAATTATACGGATTTTGCGGAAAATTGCACCTTTATTCGGCAAGCTGATTGCGTAGGCTAGAACCTGATTGCCACCCGGACGAGCCGTTCAGCGGCATAAGCGCTTAAATTCAGAGAAGAAACCAGGATAGGTTTTACGGCAGCAGTCGGGGTCGATAATACGCACACCAGCGGCGGCGAAGCCCAGCAGCGCAAAGCACATAGCCATACGGTGATCATCGTAGGTAGCTATGCTGGCGTGCGCTATTTCAGCCGGGGGAGTGATACGAATACTGTCAGCAAACTCATCTACAACCGCACCAGTTTTACGAAGTTCAGTTGCCATCGCGTGCAGGCGATCGGTTTCTTTAATCCGCCAGTTACCGATATTACGGATGTGTGTTGTTCCTTCAGCGAACAGTGCCAGCGTAGCAAAGGTCATTGCCGCATCGGGGATCGCGTTAAGATCGGCGTCAATGGCCCGCAACCGGCCCCCGCTTACGTCAATGAAGGTTTCACCAATATCAAGGTTACCGCCCATATCCGCCAGATAACTGGCAAAGGCTAAATCGCCCTGGATACTCGCCTGGCCGATGCCATGCACCCGTAGTGGTCCGCCGCCCAGTACGCCAGCGGCAAGCCAGTACGAGGCGGCGCTGGCGTCGCCCTCAATCCAGTAGGTACTGGGTGAGCGATAGCCTTGTTGCCCGGGTATCATGAACTCCTGCCCGCTGATGCGATGGATCTGAATGCCAAACCGCTCCAGCATAGCGAGCGTAAGCTCAATATAAGGCCAGGACACCACCTGGCCCTGCAACTGCAGCACGCTGTCATTGGGTAGTAAAGGTAAGGCTATCAGTAAGGCACTGATGTACTGGCTGGATTCACTGCCGTCGATAGTCAGATGGCCGCCCCGTAATCCGCCTGCTAATCGCACCGGCGGGTAGCCCTGGTTTTCAAGGTAGCAAATATCCGCCCCGCCACGGCACAGCGCTTCGGTCAGCGCTGCCAGCGGCCGCTCCTGCATGCGCTGGTTACCGGTCAGTACGCAGTTTTGATCGTTTAAGGTAGCGCTCAGCACCGCTGTCAGCGGCCGGATGGCCGTGCCTGCGTTGCCGAGGTTTAATTCTGCGGGAACCTGCGCCCATTTGCCGCCACAACCCGAAATACTGATCCGGGTTGCATCAGCAGCGTCAATATCGATATCAACACCGAGCCCAGCCAGGGCTTCAAGCATACGCTCGGTATCATCGCTGCGCAGCACATTGGTAAGTAGCGTGCGCTCACCCGGTTGGCATAAGGCCGCCATTAACAAGGCCCGGTTGGCAATACTCTTGGAACCAGGCAAGGTCACTTCGCCCCGGCACTGCTGCAAACCTGCCAGTTCCAGCGCTGCGGTCATATTTAGCCGACCTGCTCCGCCAGAATCTTTTTCATGGCTTCAATGAATACCTGATTTTCTTCCGGCAGACCAATGCTCACCCGCAGGTGACGCGGCAGTTCGTAGCCAGCGACAGGGCGGACAATCACCCCGGCGTGCAGCAATTTCTGATAGATACCGGCGGCATCCTCCCCTACTTCTATAGTAAGAAAATTACCGCGTGACGGGATATAACGAAGCCCTTGCTCATCACAAAACAGGGTTAGCTGGGCCATACCTGTGTCATTAACGATGACAGATTTTTCCAGATATCCGGTATCGCCAAGCGCGACTTCTGCCGCGCGCAAGCTCAGGCTGTTCATATTGAACGGCTGGCGTACACGGTTCAGCAAATCAGCAATCTCTGCTCCTGTTACCGCAAACCCGGCGCGCAGGCCAGCCAGCCCATAGGCTTTGGAGAAAGTGCGGGTAACCAGCAAATTCGGAAACTCGTTAACCCATTGGAAAGATGGCGCCCGGTCTTCTTCAGCGACATACTCCGAGTAGGCTTCATCCAGCACCACCAGCACGTTAGCGGGGACGCTCTTCAAAAAATTATGGAGTGCGTCAGACGCGAGAAAGGTACCGGTCGGATTGTTGGGGTTCGCAATAAAAATCATCCGGGTCCGGTCATTGATCGCATCCAGCATGCCATCCAGATCATGCCCATAATCTTTCGCTGGCACGGCAATCCCTTTAGCGCCAATGGCCTGGGTCACTATCGGATAAACCACAAAAGCATGCTGCGAGTAAATCACTTCGTTTTTGTCGCTGACAAAGGTGCGGGCGATAAGCTCAAGAACGTCATTTGAGCCATTACCCAGAGTGATCTGATTTGCCTTAATATTAAATTTTTCAGCAATACAGGTTTTCAGGTAATAGCCGTTTGCGTCCGGATAACGGGCCAGCCCGGCTAACTGATCCTGCAGTGCCTGTTTAACTTTGGCACTGAGCCCCAGCGGATTTTCGTTGGACGCTAATTTCACGATATTGCGAATACCGAGCTCACGCTCCAGCTCTTCAATAGGCTTGCCGGCCTGATAAGGGCTCAAATTACGGACGCCTTCATTAGCTAAGGTCTTCGCATCAAAAATAGTCATAGATTCACTCTTGTTTTTAAGCGTGTGTTTTTTCGAAATCTTTCATGAAGTCGAGCAATACCTTTACGCCTTCCAGCGGCATTGCATTGTAAATGCTTGCGCGCATGCCACCCACGAAGCGATGGCCTTTCAGCCCGACCAGGCCACGTTTCTCTGCCTGCTGCAGAAACGCCCCATCCTGGCGGTCATCGGCAAGTAAAAACGGTACATTCATGCGCGATCGGAAATCCGGATGAACCGGGTTCGAGTAATAGTCAGAAGCGTCAATGTAATCGTACAGTAAAGCGGCTTTCTCGCGGTTGATCGCGCCCATCGTATGCACACCGCCTTTGCCCTTCAACCAGGTAAATACCAGCCCTGACAGATACCAGGCAAAGGTATTAGGGGTATTGTACATCGACCGTTCTCTGGCCTGGACGCTGTAGTCCATAATAGTAGAGGTATTGCCCTGCGCCCTGCCCAGCAGGTCATCGCGGATGATGGCAATGGCGAACCCCGAGGGTCCGATATTTTTCTGAGCGCCGGCATAGATGATACCAAAACGACTCACATCAAGAGGTTCGGACAGGATAGTTGATGACAGATCAGCAACCAAGGGCGCGCTGATGCCTTCAGGTATGTCATGCAGCGCAATGCCGTCGACCGTTTCATTGGGACAATAGTGGAAATAAGCGGGCTTTTCAGACAGTTTCCAGGATACGGGGGATTGTATGGCTTTACCGCGGGAAGTCTGTTCGGTACCACCAACGACATTGACCCGGCCGACGTATTTGCCCGCTTCGCGAATCGCAAAATCGGACCAGATCCCTGAGTTCAGGTAATCGACGGTGTCGTCCGGACCCGCAATGTTTTGCGGAACCGCACTAAACTGGCCGCGACCACCGCCATGCATGAACAGCACCTGGTAGTTAGCCGGAATCGCCATCAGCTCGCGCAGATCCTGCTCGGCCTGAGCGGCCATTTGCATAAAGGCAGGATCGCGATGACTAACTTCCATCACCGAAATCCCGCTATTGCGCCAGCTGCGGAACTCTTCCTGCGCCTGCTGCATAACCTCTGCCGGCAACATCGCCGGCCCCGCGGAAAAATTAAACGGGGCAGTCATTGGCTATTATTCCTTGTCGTCAGCTTCGTCAGCGGCAGGTAAATCGGGTGCCAGCTCATCATCAAGCAGTTCATCAACCGATTCGACGTCTTCCAGCTCATCGATTTCATCGATTCGCTGCATGCCGACAACTTTCTCGTCAGCACCGGTACGAATCAGCCGCACGCCCTGGGTATTACGCCCGACCACGGAGACTTCACTCACCCGGGTACGTACCAGCGTGCCTTTATTACTGATCAGCATGATCTGGTTGGTATCGATAACTTCCATCGCTCCCACCACACTGCCATTCCGCTCGCTGACCTTGATCGATACCACACCTTTGGTGGCACGGCTCTTCGCCGGGTAATCCGTTATCGGAGTCCGTTTACCGAAGCCGTTTTCAGTTACCGTCAGGATAGTCGGCACTTCATCTTCAATCGTCCGTGGCACAATCAGTGATACCACGCGCTGATCATCGGCCAGGCGAATACCGCGAACACCGGTGGCGGTACGGCCCATTGAACGGACCTGATCTTCGCTGAAGCGAACCACTTTGCCGCCATCAGAGAACAGCATGATCTCATCACCGGCACTGGTCAGATCAACGCCAATCAATTCATCGTTGGGCATCAGATTCAACGCAATGATGCCGCCGTTTCGTGGCCGCGAGTAGTCAACCAGCGGGGTTTTCTTGATAGTGCCGTTTCGGGTTGCCATCACCACGAATTTATCTTCCGGATAATCCCGGGTTGGCAGAATCGCGGTAATCCGCTCATCGGCTTCAAGCGGTAGCAGGTTCACAATCGGGCGACCACGCGAGATGCGGGTTGCCAGCGGCAGCTGGTAAACCTTCATCCAGTAAATACGACCGCGCGTTGAGAAACACAGAATCGTATCGTGGGTATTAGCCACCCAGAGCCGTTCGATAAAGTCTTCTTCCTTCATCCGCGTCGCTGACTTGCCTTTACCGCCGCGGCGCTGCGCTTCATATTCGGTTAGTGGCTGATACTTCACGTAACCATGATGCGAAAGCGTAACCACCACATCTTCTTCGTTAATCAGATCTTCCATGCTGATGTCGTGTGCGGCCGCCGTGATCTCGGTGCGGCGCGCATCGCCATATTCAGCTTTGATTTTTTCCAGCTCCTCGCGAATGACTTCCATCAGTCGCTCTGAGCTATTCAGAATGTGCAGCAGCTCTTCGATTTGCTGCAGCAACGTCTTATATTCATCAAGAATCTTTTCATGTTCCAGACCGGTCAGCTTGTGCAAACGCAAGTCGAGAATAGCCTGCGCCTGTTCTTCGGTCAGGTAGTACTCGCCCTCGCGGATACCGTAGCGCGGATCCAGATGATCAGGACGCGCGGCATCAACACCAGCACGTTCTAGCATGGTGGATACATCGCCCAGCACCCAGGAGCGTGCCGTCAGGCCGGCTTTGGCATCAGCGGCAGTCTGCGAGCGACGAATCAGTTCAATAATTTCATCGATATTCGCCAGCGCAATGGCCAGGCCTTCTAATATGTGGGCACGTTCACGGGCTTTACGAAGCTCGTAAACTGAACGCCGTGTAACCACTTCACGACGGTGCAGAATAAAGCACTCAAGCATGTACTGCAGGTTAAACAGGCGCGGCTGGTTTTTATCCAACGCAACCATGTTAATACCGAATACCACCTGCATCTGGGTGTTTGCGTACAGATGGTTCAGCACCACCTCAGCAACTTCACCGCGCTTCAGTTCTATAACGATGCGCATGCCATCTTTGTCAGACTCATCGCGCAGGCCACTGATGCCCTCAAGGCGTTTTTCTTTTACCAGCTCAGCAATCTTTTCAATCAGACGGGCTTTGTTAACCTGATACGGGATCTCATTGACGATAATGGCTTCACGGCCATTGCTGTCAGTTTCAATTTCAGCTTTAGCACGTAAATGGATACGGCCACGCCCGGTCTTGTAGGCTTCAACAATGCCGGCACGCCCGGAAATACTCGCGGCAGTCGGGAAATCCGGGCCGGGAATATATTCCATTAACTCTTCGACGGTGATATCCGGGTTGTCGATCATTGCCAGACAGCCGTTTACCACTTCGGTCAGGTTATGGGGCGGTATATTGGTCGCCATACCAACTGCGATACCCGAGGAGCCATTAACCAACAGGTTAGGCACGCGGGTTGGTAGTACGTCAGGAATTTGTTCGGTACCATCGTAGTTCGGTACAAAGTCGACGGTTTCTTTATCAAGGTCAGACAGCAGCTCGCTGGCAATCTTTGCCATGCGGATTTCGGTATAACGCATTGCGGCGGCCGAATCGCCGTCAACAGAACCAAAGTTACCCTGACCATCGACCAGCATGTAGCGCAACGAGAATGGCTGCGCCATACGTACAATGGTGTCGTACACGGCGCTGTCACCATGAGGGTGATACTTACCGATTACGTCACCAACGATACGCGCTGATTTTTTATAAGGCTTGTTATAGTCGTTGCGCAGCTCATTCATCGCGAACAGCACGCGCCGATGAACCGGTTTGAGTCCATCACGAACGTCCGGTAGCGCCCGGCCGACAATTACACTCATGGCGTAATCGAGGTACGAACTCTTTAACTCATCTTCAATGTTTACCGGACTGACTTCTCTGGCGAGATCACTCATAGCTATATCCCTAAACGAACTAACTTTCTTATAATTTTACAGATAGCAGCATTGTACCCGTAGCCATGCCCTACCGCATCCTTTTTTCCGGTGCTTTTTTTACACCGCCAGGTTGAGTACACTGTACCTAGTTTTCAGCCAGAGCAGAAGTACTATGACCTTATCTTCGAATGTTGATCCTGCCGAAATCGAGAAATTCAGCGCCCTTGCCTCACGCTGGTGGGATCCGGAAGGTGAATTTAAGCCCCTGCATAAAATCAACCCGCTACGTGTTGGCTATATCCAGCAACACTGCGACGGCGTCTTTGATCTTGAGGTGCTTGATATCGGTTGTGGCGGTGGCTTGCTGTCGGAAGCACTGGCCCAGGCCGGCGCCCGGGTAACTGGCATTGATCTGGCCGAGCAATCATTACAGGTGGCCAGACTGCATGCTCGCGAAGAGAGTAACCTGGATATTGATTATCAGTGTATCGCAGCAGAGGATTTCGCCGCGCAGCACCCGGAGCAGTATGACGTAGTGACTTGCCTGGAAATGCTTGAGCATGTGCCGGATCCGTCCGCTATAGTGGCCGCCGCCGCACAGGCACTGAAGCCCGGCGGTAAAATCTTCTTTTCTACCCTGAACCGCAATATGAAGTCCTGGTTATTGGGTATTGTTGCGGCCGAATATGTTTTGCGCTGGGTTCCCCAGGGTACCCATCAACACAAAAAATTCATTCAGCCTGCCGAGTTGCTGCGGATGACTGATGAAGCTGGGCTGAATCCGCTGCATATGACCGGCATGCACTATTCACCATTGCGGGGGTTCTACCTGGACGACCGTAACGTTGACGTGAACTATATCGTGGTATTAGAGAAGCCATGCTAAAACCCACGGCCATTTTGTTTGACCTTGACGGCACTTTGCTTGATACGGCGCCGGATCTGGGCGCTGCGCTGAATACCGTATTGCGCAGTGAACAACGCGCTGAAGTCGCTGCCGAGGCGTACACGCCGCTGGCATCCCATGGCTCGACCGGCTTGCTGCGTCACGCCTATGGCAAAGAGTTCGATACCCGCCGCGACGAATTACGGGAAGCCTTCCTGGCGGCCTATGCCAAAGACATCATGGTGAATACCCGGCTGTATCAGGGGGTGAATGAATTAATCAAAGCGCTGGCGGAGCGGGATATCGCTGTAGGTATAGTGACCAACAAACCATTGGCCCTGACCCGCCAGTTGCTGCCCCACTTCCCTGACTTGTCGGCACTTAAAGCCGTGGTATGTGGTGATACCCTGCAGGTTGCCAAGCCCCGTCCGGAGCCCTTACTGCACGCCGCTGAACTACTTGGGGTACAGCCGCATCAGTGCTGGTACGTTGGTGACGCGCAGCGCGATATCGAAGCCGGACTCGCAGCGAAGATGTTTACTGTGCTGGCACGCTACGGCTACCTGACCAAAGAAGAGCAAACAGCTGACTGGGGTGCCGACGCGCATATCGAACAGCCACTGGCGTTGCTTGATTTGCTGGAACAAAAGTAAGGTAAAGGGTTGCAGGCCTTGATAGTAATGGCTTAGAGCATTGAAGTCTGACAAAGCACCGTTAAAGAGCAAAAAATCATAAGAAATATTTGCTTTGGCTAAAGGCGCATACCGACACGTGTTTTAGCTAAATCACCTGATAAAAATCCGCTATTTTTACCTGGCCGGTCCACTTTCCTGCTTGATCCTGACGCCAATAGTGCATAGGATACAGCTACATCAGCCAACCCAAGATATTGTGTAAAATTCACACTAAAATACCACTATCTACACAACATCTTGTGGCGACACAAAACAAACATAACGACAATTTCGATGGGTGAACCGCATGAACCAACAGCTTTTCGTGACTAAACGCAGTGGTAAACGTGAACCGCTGGATTTAGAGAAAATTCACCGCGTAATCAGCTGGGCCGCCGAAGGCCTGAATAACGTTTCTGTTTCGCAGGTTGAGATCAAGTCGCGAATTCAATTCTATGACGGTATTAAGACTGAAGACATTCACGAAACCATCATTAAGGCAGCCGCCGACCTGATTTCTGAAGAAGCTCCCGATTACCAGTATCTGGCTGCCCGGCTGGCAGTATTTCACCTGCGTAAGCTGGCCTATGGCAAATTCGAGCCACCGCACCTGTATGACCAGGTAAAGAGCATGGTCGAGGCAGGCCGCTATGATAAGCATCTGCTGACTGACTACAGCAAAGAAGAATTCGAAGAAATGAACGAATTCATGGACCACGGGCGCGACCTGAATTTTTCTTATGCAGCAATAAAGCAGCTGGAAGGCAAATACCTGGTACAGAACCGGGTTACCGGTGATATCTACGAGAGTGCACAGTTTTTATATGTGTTAGTCGCTGCGTGTCTGTTTGCGAACTATCCGAAAGAAACGCGTATGACCTATGTGAAGCGCTTCTACGATGCTACCTCGTTATTTAAAATCTCGCTGCCAACGCCGATTATGTCTGGTGTTCGCACACCAACACGCCAGTTCAGCTCTTGCGTACTTATTGAAGCCGGCGACAGTCTGGATTCGATCAATGCAACCGCCAGCGCCATCGTTAAATATGTCTCTCAGCGCGCTGGCATCGGCATTAATGCCGGCCGTATTCGCGCGCTGGGTAGCCCTATTCGTGGCGGCGAAGCCTTCCATACCGGCTGTATTCCTTTCTACAAGTATTTCCAGACCGCGGTAAAAAGCTGCTCACAAGGCGGCGTTCGTGGTGGCGCAGCCACCCTGTTCTTCCCGCTCTGGCACCTTGAAGTGGAAAGCCTGTTAGTACTGAAAAATAACCGCGGTGTTGAAGAAAACCGGGTGCGTCACCTGGATTACGGCGTGCAGTTCAACCGGCTGATGTATCAGCGCCTGGTTAAAGACGATTTTATTACCTTGTTCAGCCCGTCTGATGTACCCGGCCTGTATGACGCGTTTTTCGCTGACCAGGCAGAGTTTGAGCGGCTCTACACTCAGTATGAGCAAGATGACTCTATCCGTAAAAAACGTATCAAGGCGATCGAACTCTTTAGCCTGTTTATGCAGGAGCGCGCAAGTACCGGCCGTATCTATCTGCAGAACATCGATCACTGTAATACCCACAGCCCGTTCGACCCTAAAGTCGCACCGATCCGCCAGAGCAATCTATGCCTTGAAATTGCCTTGCCAACCAAGCCGCTGTCACATGTAAACGATGAAGAAGGCGAGATTGCCCTTTGTACCCTGTCGGCATTTAACTTAGGCGCTATCAATTCACTTGATGACCTTGAAGAAATGGCCGATCTGGCCGTGCGTGCCCTCGACAGCCTGCTTGATTATCAGGAATATCCGGTACCAGCCGCCCGCAATGCCACTATGGGCCGCCGTACCCTGGGTATCGGCGTCATCAACTTTGCTTACTATCTGGCCAAAAATGGTGTCCGTTATTCCGACGGTTCAGCCAACGGCCTGGTACATCGGACCTTTGAGGCGATTCAGTACTACCTGATGAAAGCCTCAGTGAATCTGGCGAAAGAAATGGGTGCCTGCCCTAAGTTTAACGAAACAACTTACTCGCAGGGTATTATGCCAATCGATACCTACAAGAAAGATCTGGATGCCGTCTGCAACGAGCCATTGCAGCTTGACTGGGATCAACTGCGTAAAGACATCAAGCAGTATGGTATGCGTAACTCCACCTTGTCAGCGCTGATGCCATCAGAAACGTCGTCACAGATCTCTAATGCCACTAACGGTATTGAGCCACCACGCGGCCATATCAGTATCAAGGCCTCCAAAGATGGTGTGACCAAGCAAGTTGTCCCTGATTATGAAAACCTGAAAGACGCTTATGAGTTGCTCTGGACCATTCCCAATAACAAGGGCTATCTGGAGCTGGTTGGCATCATGCAGAAGTTTGTTGACCAGACTATTTCTGCCAATACCAACTATGACCCGAATAAATTTGATGCCGGCAAGGTACCAATGAAGCAGCTGTTACAAGACCTGCTTTATGCTTACAAGCTGGGTGTCAAAACCATGTATTACCATAATACCCGCGATGGAGCTGCAGACAATCAGGTCGACCTGCGCGATAAGATTGACGATAAACAGCGAATGGCTGAACGCCAGGCAGCAACTGTCACTGTTGTTGAAGATGAAGACGATGACTGCGCCGGCGGCGCCTGCAAAATATAAGAAGGATTTGGTAGTTTATGAGTTATTCAACTTTTAATAAGACGCAGAGTAATCCGCTGACGGAACCGATGTTTTTCGGAAACTCTGTGAACGTGGCCCGCTATGATCAACAGAAGCACAGCATTTTTGAAAAGCTGATTGAAAAACAAATCAGCTTTTTCTGGCGGCCGGAAGAAGTTGACGTAAGCCGTGATCGGGTTGACTTCGCAAATCTGACTGCCAGCGAAAAGCATGTTTTTATTTCGAACCTGAAATATCAGACGCTGCTTGATTCAGTACAGGGCCGTAGCCCGAACATCGCATTTTTGCCGATTGTATCTATTCCGGAGCTGGAAACCTGGGTTGAAACCTGGTCGTTTTTTGAAACCATTCATTCGCGTTCTTACACCCACATCCTGCGTAATTTATTCACCGACCCCAGCGAAGTGTTTGAAGACATCGTGATTAATACCGAGATCCAGAAGCGCGCTACGGATATTTCGTCTTATTACGATGACTTAATTTTCTACACTCAGTTATGGCAGACCCATGGCGAAGGTGAAATTACCATTGATGGTGAAACCCACAATGTCACCATGCGAAACCTGAAGAAGAAACTCTTTCTGTGCGTGAACTCGGTTAATGCACTCGAAGCCATCCGCTTTTATGTGAGCTTTGCCTGTACCTTTGCCTTTGCCGAGCGGGACCTGATGGAAGGCAATTCAAAAATCATTCGTCTGATTGCGCGGGACGAAAACCTGCATCTGGTATCAACCCAGCAAATTATAAACTTATGGCAATACGGCCATGACGATCCGGAAATGAAAGAGATTGCGGATGAGTTGCAGGACGAAGCCCTGGCCATCTTTATGAAGGCCGTTGAGCAGGAAAAAGAATGGGCTCATTACCTGTTCCGCAACGGCTCTATGATCGGTCTGAACGAAGAAATCCTGTGTCAGTACGTGGAATACATCGCCAATATGCGTATGGAAGCCATCGGCTATGACTCGCCGTTCAAGCAACGCAGCAATCCCCTGCCCTGGATGAACAAGTATCTGGTATCCGATAACGTTCAGGTTGCACCGCAGGAAGCAGAAATCACCTCTTACCTGGTCGGTCAGATTGACAGCGAAGTGAGTGCCTCTGATTTAGGAGACTTTGAACTCTGAGTGGCCCATGAGCAAAAGCTACAAGATCAAAGTCAACGGTCAGCATGAGCTGGCCGTTGACGCTTCCACAAGTACTTTACTTGAAGCGATGGAGGCTGCCGAAATCGAGACCCATTATCACTGCCGTAACGGTTTCTGCGGCGCCTGCCGGACACAGCTGATACAAGGCGAGGTGACTTATATTAATGAGCCGCTCGCTTTCGTTCGCCCGGGCGAATGCCTTGCCTGCTGTTGTATCGCCGCCAGTGACTTAGAAATAAATCATTAATCGGTTCTACCGATAAACCCCATTTTTTAAACTCATTAGCGAAATCAGCTAAACTATAAGAAAATGATCTGAATTAATTTCCGACTAATGAAAAGTAAGGAGTCTTTATGTTTACTGTTATTTTTGGCCGTCCTGGTTGCCCCTACTGCGTTCGGGCCAATCAACTTGCGGAAAAACTAAGTCGGGATCGTGATGACTTCGAATTTCGCTATATCGACATGCATGAGGAAGGTATTACCAAGGCTGATCTGGAAAAAACAGTAGGCGCACCGGTTCATACCGTGCCGCAGATTTTTGTCGATGAAGAGCATATTGGCGGCTGCACTGAATTTGAAGCTTATGCCCAGGCCAAACTAGGCCTGTACGCTAACGACTAAGCTCAGTCAGTGCCTGGCGAACCCGCTTCTCCGATATCGGATAGCGGGTTCCCAGCGTCTGGGCAAAGAAACTTACCCGCAGTTCTTCAATCATCCAACGCACTTCCCGCAGTTCAGGCGGCGCCTTCTGTCCTTTAGGTAGCTTACTTAATTGCTGCTGATACGCCTGTTGCAGACTATCCAGGGTCAGCGTATGTAACCGGTCCTTGTTCGGATCAACCGGCAACTTATCGAGCCTCCGTTCAATCGCTTTCAGGTAGCGCTCAATATCCGGCAGCCGCGACGCGCCGGCATCACTGACAAAACCAGAATAAATCAGCTTATCCAGTTGCTGCTTAATATCACCATGCGCCTGAATTTGATCCAGACCCACCTTACCTTTCAGCCGCTTACGAATGCTGTGGCTTAATATTAAGCAAGGCTCAACCTGCCGCGCAATATCTGTAACCCGCTCATTAAGATGCGCCCTGGCCTGCTCATACAGCGCGCGGAAGCTTTCTTCGTCACGCACAGGCTGTGCCGCAATAAAGTCATCCAGCGCCGCTACAATACAGTCCTCGACCAGATCATTGATCTTTCCCCAGGGGTTATAGTACATCGCCAGCTTCGCTTTATTAGAAAGCGACTGCTGTAAATAGCGTACCGGCGACGGCAGTTGCAGCAACAGCAACGAGCGTACCCCGCGATGATGTGCTAACGCCGCCTGTTCGGGCGTATCAAAGAGTTCCTGACGAACACCACCGCTGGCCGCCACAATGGCCGGATAAGCCTTAATGGTGAAACCCTGTTGAGGCTTCTCAAGCGTCTGTGGCAGCGAGCCGAAGGTCCATTCGCTGCTTACTACGGGTTCATCGCTGGCAGATTTATCCACCGCACTCTGCAGTGCCCGTTTTACCTTGCCCTGCAATACCTGTTGCAGCGATTCCAGATCGCGACCGCTGGCAAGCACCTTACCCTGATCATCAGTCACCGCGAAATGCATACGCAGATGCCTGGGTAACTGGCTGGCATCCCAGGCATCTGCTGGTACCGTCACACCGGTCATACGTCGCAATTTAGCGCTGAGGGCCTCCAGTAATGATGAACCGGCGATGGTCTGTTCGTCACAATCAGCTAAGAACGCAGCAGCATAGTTGGGTGCAGGCACAAAATTACGCCGATAGGTTTTCGGCAGGCTTTTAATCCAGGCCACCACCAGCGGTTCCCGGAGCGCAGGGATCAACCAGTCAAAGCCCTGACCGTTAATTTGGTTCAACAGAGCCACCGGAATGTGGACGGTAACACCATCATCTTCGGCGGTGGGTTCAAAACGATACGTCAGCGGCAATTTTAAATTACCCTGTCGCCAGAATTCAGGATAGTCGGCCTTGGTCACATGCGCGGCGCTTTGCGCCATCAAATCATCACGTTCAAAGTAAAGTAGCCGGGGCAGCTCTTTCACGGCCTTATGCCACCATCCTGCCAATAATTGCTCGTTGTATATGTCCGGCGGGATAACGGCTTCATAAGCGGCAAACAAAGCCTCGTCGTCAACCAGGATATCGCGCCGGCGGGATTTCTCTTCTAACTCGCGTACCGATTCAATCAGTGCCCGATTATGCTGAACAAAAGGTAGCTGCCGCTTAAGCTGTCCTTGTACTAAGGCTTCGCGGATAAAGAGTTCGCGCGCGGCTACTGGCGCAACCGGCCCGTACTGAACCGTACGACCCGGCACGATAATCAGTCCAAATAAAGTCACCTGCTCGGTTGCTACCACCGAACCTGATTTGGCAGAGAAATGCGGCTCGAAATAACTGCGCTTAACCAGATGCCCGGCTAATGGCTCGATCCACTCCGGCTCAATGCGGGCGTTCACTCTGGCAAACAACCGTGAGGTTTCAACCAGTTCAGCCGACATCAGCCATTTCGGCGGCTTTTTAAACAAGCCTGACCCAGGGAAAACATAAAATTTCCGGTTGCGCGCGCCAAGAAACTCATGGGTTTCCTGTTTCTGTCCCAGTTGCGAGAGCATACCGGTCAGCAACGCCCGGTGAACCGCCTCATAGGTTGCCGGCTCCTGATTAATTCGATAGCCCAGCCCGCGGACAGTCTGGCGTAACTGCGTATAAACATCCTGCCACTCGCGAACCCGTAAAAAGTGAATAAATTCATCTTTAATACGCTTGCGGAACTGGCTCTTGGAAAGCTCTTTCTGCAAGTCCTCAAGGTAATCCCACAGTTTCAGATAACTGGCGAAGTCAGAATCTTTATCGTGAAAACGCTGATGGAACTCGGTCGCTTTTTGCTGCGCCTGTTGTGGTCGCTCGCGCGGATCCTGAATACTAAGGGCAGCAGCGATAATCAGTACTTCCTGCATACAACCAAATTCATTAGCGGCAAGCACCATACGCGCCAGGCGCGGATCTACCGGCAGTTGCGCCAGTTGCCTGCCAATGGGCGTTAACCGCGGGCCTTGCTGACTCTTGCGTTTACCTTTGCCAGGCGCCAGCGCGTGCAGTTCCTGAAGCAGACTGAGGCCATCCTTGATATAGCGTTCATCGGGCCGTTCGATAAACGGAAAACGCCGGATATCGCCAAGCTTCGCTGAAGTCATCTGCAAAATTACGGCCGCCAGGTTGGTCCGCAGGATCTCCGGCTCGGTATACTCAGGCCGCGCTAAAAAATCGTCCTCGTCATACAAACGGATGCAGATGCCCGGCGCAATCCGTCCACAACGGCCCATACGCTGGTTAGCGCTGGCCTGGGAGATCTTCTCGATAGGCAGACGCTGCACCTTAGTGCGGTAACTATAACGGCTGATGCGGGCGGTGCCGGGATCCACCACGTAACGGATGCCAGGCACAGTCAGGGACGTTTCCGCCACGTTGGTAGCGATAACCACCCGTCGCTGGCTGTGAGGCTGAAAAATCCGGTTCTGCTCAGCGGACGACAGGCGGGCAAATAACGGTAGTACTTCAGTGTCATGCAGTTTCAGGTCATTGATGGCTTCGGCGAAATCACGGATCTCCCGTTCTCCGCTGGCGAATATCAGGATATCGCCCGGCCCTTCGCGCTGCAGTTCACCCACCGCATCGCAGACACCCTGCACAACATCGCCGCCATCCTCTTCGCCGCTAAGTGGGCGATAACGCAGTTCAACCGGATAGGTGCGGCCGGTGACGGTAATGATTGGCGCATTATTAAAATGCTTCGCAAAGCGCTCGGTTTCGATCGTCGCTGAGGTGATGACTAACTTGAGTTCGGGACGTTTGACCAGCAGGGTCGACAACACGCCAAACAGGAAATCAATATTGAGGCTGCGTTCATGGGCCTCATCAATAATAATGACGTCGTATTTACTGAGCAGCGGGTCAGTCTGCAGCTCCGCTAACAACATACCGTCGGTGAGCAGCTTGATCCGGGTGCCCGGCGCAGTTTGATCCTGAAAACGAATCTTAAAGCCAACCAGCTGTCCCAGCTCGCTTTGGAGTTCCTGGGCGATTCGCTGCGCGACACTGCGGGCAGCAAGTCGCCGCGGCTGGGTATGGCCGATCATCACGCCGCGCTCCGGATCACCATAACCAAGTTCCAACAGCATTTTCGGAAGTTGCGTGGTTTTGCCGGAACCGGTTTCACCGGCGATAATCACCACCTGATGACTAGTAATCGCCTGCTGAATTTCGGCCTTGGCCTGGACAACCGGGAGGTCATCTGGAAACTGAATTGACTGCACGTAAGCCCTATTAAAAAAGCGATGAAAAAAAGCTGACGCCAGTTTACCAGCGTCAGCTTGCCAAGTTAATCCGAAATCAATGTCTAGTTCTTGCTATAACTGTCGTGTAGCTGCAGATTGATTGCTTTTAACACGTCGGTGCGGGTGATAATGCCAATAAGCTTGCGGTTCTCATCAAGCACCGGGTAAATTTTGGGCCGCTTGCGATCCATGCGCTGAGCAAGATCCGTAATATTCTCGTAGCTTGCTACGGTCAGCACATCCCCACCATACATGCAGTCACCGACCGTTGCGCTTTGCTCTTTGTGATAGGTATCCCGCAGCATGGCTTCGAGACAATCGTGTTCTGAAATAAAGCCGATGACCCGATTATTGTCATCAACCACCGGCCCGCCCCGCTGCCCACTGCTCAACAGCTTTTCCACGGCGGTTTCAATCGACATTCTGGCCGTAAATATTACCGGCCGGGGGTTCATATAATCAGCGATTTTGTGTGATTGCATAGCGCCTTACTCCTACGATTTATACCAGTGCCTCAATCATAGGAGTAAGTATAGTCAATCTTTATAGATCGCAACCTCAGCTTCGCCATCACCACTGCGGGATGCGCGGTACATGCCCTCGGTATTAAATGGCATATGAATATTGCCCTGGTGGTCAACGATAATGACGCCGCCGGTGCCACCAGCGGGTAATAATACATCGTGAATCACGGTATCACCGGCAGTTACAACATCTACCTGCTGATACTTCATTCTCGAGCAGATATCTGCGGCGACATGGTAGCGGATAAAGTATTCACCGTGTCCGGTAGCGGATACCGCGCAGCTGTCGTTATCAGCCCAGGTGCCGGCACCAATGATAGGGGAATCACCGATGCGGCCATAGCGCTTCGCGGTCATACCGCCGGTTGAGGTTGCTGCCGCCAGGTTACCATGCTGATCGCGGGCCACAGCGCCTACAGTACCGTACTTATAGCGATCATCCAGTTCAATCCAGGCCTGTTTATCCGCCACGCCAAGCTTTTCTTTGGCGTCAAGCAGTTGCTGGTAACGTCGTTCGGTATTGAAATAGCTATTTTCAACCAGTGCCAGGCCCTGCTCGGCAGCAAAGACTTCCGCGCCACGGCCACTCAGCATCACATGCACCGACTCTTCCATTACGGTACGGGCCAGCTCAATCGGGCTTTTTACCGTTCTCACACCGGCTACGGCACCAGCTTCCAGGGTGGCTCCGTCCATGATCGAGGCATCCAGTTCATGCTCGCCGTCAAACGTATAAACCGCGCCAATTCCGGAGTTAAACAGCGGTGACGCTTCCATAATCTGCACGGCTTCAACCACCGCATCCATACTGGTGCCACCTGCGGCAAGAATGGCATGGCCAGCGTTGACCGCCTCTGCCAGCTTTTCTTTGTACTCAGCCTCTTGCTCAGCCGTCAGGCTGGCACGGGTAATAGTGCCGGCCCCGCCATGGATGGCAATGGCAAACTCGGCTTCATCGGTAATATCAACCGTGGTTTTCTGCTCGGCGCAGGCAGCCAGCAATAGTGCCGCACCCATAACAGCGAATTTACCGGTCGTTGTGGCCAGCCCTGAATAGCGTGTCTGTTTCATTGTTATTCTCTTTTTTCAGTTACAGAAGGCCTCTATCCTGCCATTGTTCACCCCGTCACGCCACCCTTACAGCGGGTTATCAAGCGTATTAATTGCGGCATATATCGCAATCGGTTAGGCTGATGCAATAACAACAAATTACTTTAAACGGATACCCTCAGGCGCATGAAAGAACCCACCTTTTTGTGGCACGATTATGAAACATGGGGAGCCAACCCTCAGCTTGACCGGCCAGCACAATTTGCCGGCTTGCGCACCAACCTGGATTTGGAACCCGTGGGTCGCCCCCTGACGCTCTTTGCGCAGCCGACACCAGACTTCCTGCCCCACCCTGAAGCGGTAATGATTACCGGCATAACGCCCCAGCATGCGCTGAATCAGGGAATGAACGAAAGCAGTTTTGCGGCCCGTATCGCGACTGAATTTGCGCAGCCGGAAACCACCATCGTCGGCTACAATAATATTGCCTTCGATGATGAGATAACCCGCAATCTGTTTTACCGTAATTTTATTGATCCTTATGAACATACCTGGCAGAACAATAACTCCAGATGGGACCTGATTGACCTGATGCGAGCCTGCTATGCCCTGCGCCCGGAAGGCATTGAGTGGCCTTACCACGATGACGGCCGGGTGAGTATGAAGCTTGAGGATCTGACGCGCGCCAATGGCATTGACCATGGCCAGGCGCACGATGCCATGGCCGATGTTTATGCCACCATCGAAGTGGCCAGGCTGGTTCGCAAAGCGCAGCCGAAGCTATTTGACTACGCCTACGGACTAAGACGAAAACAGGCCGTAAAACCGCTGATTGATCTGGTCCAGTTTCAGCCACTCGCCCATGTTTGCGGATTTTACGGCGCACAAAATGGCTATCTGAGCGTGATCATGCCGCTGGCATTCCACCCGGAACAACCCAATAGCCTGATTTACTGGGATTTGCGTTGTGACCCTGATGACTTCCTGGATCTGACGCCTGAGCTACTGGTCGAGCGACGCTTCACCCGACGTGCGGAGCTTACCGAACAGCAGCTACCCTTCTTTGGCGGGCAGACCCTGCAGATAAATCGCTGCCCCTTTGTTGCTAACGCTAAAGTGATAACCACCGAGGTGGCGGAACGCTGGCAATTGGATCTGGCCCGGTTCGAAGAGCGCAGACAACGGCTAATCGCCAATTCTGAACTGCGTGAACGCATCATCCAGGCCTGCCTCAGCAGCCATGACTATCCGCCGGAAACCGACCCGGACCTGATGCTCTATAGCGGCGATTTCTTTTCTGAACAAGATAAGTCATCGATGCGAATTATACGGCAAACCGCGCCTGAGCAACTGGCTGGTCTGGAGCTGAATTTCAGCGATCCGCGCTTACCTGAAATGCTGTTTCGCTACCGCGCCCGTAATTTCCCGGCCACGCTGAGCGATAGTGAACTGCAGAAGTGGCAGCACTTTTGTCAGCAGCGCCTGCTGCATCCGCCGGGCCGCGCACTTTCTGCTGAGCAGTTTATTCAGGCGTTGCAGGAAGCCTCAGAGCGCCATGCGGCGAACCCGGCAAAATTACGCTTGCTCAACGATCTCTATCGCTATGTGGAAAGCCTGTAGCTATGGCCGGCCATCGCTATGAATACGATTACATCATCATCGGTGGCGGCAGCGCCGGCTGTGTGCTTGCTGAGCGCCTTAGCGCCGATGGCCGTTTTAGCATAGGTCTGTTTGAGGCCGGTGGTTCAGGGCAATCGCCTTTTAGTACCATGCCCGGCGGCGTCGCCCGTTTCATGCATAGCCGCAAATTCAACTGGCGCTATCGCAGTCAGGATAAAGCGCCGCTGCGCGATGGTAACGGCCTTTATACTCCCCGGGGTAAAGGGCTGGGAGGCAGCAGCGCGATCAACGCCATGATCTATACCCGCGGCGCCCCGTCTGACTATGATGAATGGGCGCGCTTAAGCAGCGAGGACTGGAACTGGCGTAATATGTTGCAGCGCTTCCGTAAGCTGGAAGCGAATCAGCGCGGCGCCGATGGCTATCATGGTGATTCCGGGCCCATACATGTCAGTGATTGTCCGCCACATTTTCCGGTGGCCCGACAGTTTCTTAAAGCGGCTGAGTCCGCAGGAATCCCACTTAATCCGGACTTTAACGGCGCTGAACTTTATGGCGCCGGCCCGTATCAGTTTACTATTTACAACCAGCAACGCTGGAGCGCCCGCAAAGCCTTTCTTGAGCCGGCGTTAAAGCGTTCCAACCTTGAAGTACATACCAATTGCCTGGTGCGGAAAATTACTTCAACCGAGGGGCTGATAACGGGTATTGAAGTGCAACGCGGCCGGGATAGCTTCCTCGCTCGGGCTAAACGCGAAGTTATCCTCAGCGCCGGCGCATTTAATTCGCCCCATTTACTGAAGCTTTCCGGAATAGGTCCCGCGGCCGAACTCAGCAGCTTTGGTATCCCGCTGGTTGCTGACCGTCCTGAGGTCGGCGAAAACCTGCAGGAGCATGTCGATATTCTGCTTCAATATCGTAACCGCAAGCGGGATGGCATCAGCCTGAATTTCAGGGGCCTGCTCAAATTAGCAGCGGGCTGCTGGCAATATGCCCGCCACCGCACCGGCCCAATGGCACAGCCCCCCGTTGAAGTGGGGGCCTTTCTGAAGAGTTCAGCGGCGGTGACTACCCCTGACATTCAGTTACATCTTATCGCGGCTTGTTTTAACGACAGCGGCTATGACTTAACCCCGGCACTGCGTGACCGGTTTGGCTGCCATGTTTGCGTACTGCGGCCCAAAGCCCGCGGTAAGGTTTACCTGCGCAGCGCGGACCCTAACCAGCCACCCGGATTTTCCTACGACTTCCTGCAGCACCGGGAGGATCGCGAGGTACTACTGGCCGGCGTAAAACAGGCGCAAGGTATTATGCAGCAGCAACCGCTGGCGGCGCATAATGGCGGCGAAGTTTTTCCTGGATCCTGCGAGTCAGACGAAGAACTACTGGCGAAATTGCAACAACAGGCCGGATTAATCTATCACCCCACCAGCACCTGCCGCATGGGCAATGACGCAGATTCAGTGGTTGATCCACAATTAAGAGTACGGGGCGTAAAGGGGCTGCGCGTGGTGGATGCTTCTGTTATGCCGCGGGTGGTTAGCGGCAATACCAATGCGCCAACTATTGCGATAGCTGATCAGGGCGCCGACTTTATTCTTGCCGACGCCTGATCAATCTCGATTTACATCAGTTTCTTGCCACCTGCTTTAACGAACAGTCGCGCCAGCGCAGGGATAAGAATTAAGGCTCCAAGCATATTCCACAGGAACATGAAGGTTAACAAAATACCCATATCCGCCTGGAACTTGATTGGCGAGAAGATCCAGGTCGCCACACCAATAGCCAGCGTCAGCCCGGTGAAGCCAACCGCTTTACCGGTATTCTCCAGAGCGTACTTATAGCTGTCATCCAGTGACATACCCTGCTCCAGAGCTTCTTTGATCTTGGTGTAGATATAAATGCCATAATCGACACCAATACCCACGCCGAGGGCGATAACTGGCAAGGTTGCGACCTTAACACCAATACCCAGTACCGCCATCAGCCCCTGACTCATCACTGTGGTCAGCGCCAGCGGCAGCACGATACAGATCACCGTAGGGATACTGCGGAAGGCAATGAACACCAGCACAATCACCACGCCGTATACCCATAACAACATTTTGTACTGGGCGTCTTCAATAACCATGTTGGTCGCCGCCTCAATACCGGAGTTACCGGCCGCCATCAGCAATTTCAGACCATCTTCCTGATAGTTGCTGTTGAACTCACGCACCGATGCCACAACCGTTTTCAGCGTTTCGGCTTTGTGATCATTCAGGTAAATGATAATCGGGGCCATTGAACAGTCCGGATTAATCAGCCCCGACGGGGTCCGGCTGGTATTGGCATTAAGTACATACTGGTTACGATTCAGACTGAACCATTTGAGGTTCCCTTCGTTCAGTCCGAAGGACCCCATTTTGGCCACGTAGACGACCGATTTCACATCCTGCACGCCCGGCGTATTCTGCATATGCCAGCTGAATCTATCCATCAGTTCAAGGTTATCGTAGGCGATACACTGGCTGGGCGCCGTTTCCGCCATAACCACGAAGATATCGGTACTCGAAGAGTAGTTATCGACAATGAACTCGTTATCCAGATTGTAGCGGCTATCGGGGCGCAGCTCAGGGGCGCCCGCGTCTAAATCACCAATCTTCATTTGCTGGCTGTAGACCAGCCCCCAGGTCAAACCAATCAGCGCCAGAAACAGTGCGCTGTAGGCCCATTTCGGCCGCGAAAAGTGACTAAACCACGCCAGCACCGGATGCGATTCGGCCCGTGCCTGCGCGGTGTACTTCGTACCCGTTGCCGACACACCGATGTAGGACATCAGAATAGGCAGCAGACCCAGGTTCGTGAGGATCACCACAGCAACCCCGATACTGGCGGCGATAGCCAGTTCCTGGATAACCGCGATATCAATGACCATCAGGGTAGTAAAACCGATAGCGTCGGACACCAGTGCCGTAAGACCGGCTATATAGAGTCCCCGGAAGGCCAGTCTCGATGCTTTTAGCTTATCGTGCCCGTCGACGCAGTTATTGGCGATGGCATTAATGATCTGAACGCCATGACTGACCCCGATAGCAAACACCAGAAACGGCACCAGCATGGAGTAAGGATTAATGCCGCTACCGATAAGCTCAATGATCCCCAACTGCCAGACCACCGCAATAATCGAACAAGAGAGCACGGCAAACGCGCTCCGCCAGCAGCGGCTGTACCAGAACAGCATCAGCAGGGTAATCACAATGGCCAGCAGGAAAAACAGTGAGACCTGCTCGGCGCCTTCAATCAGATCGCCGATAACCTTAGCGAAACCGGTAATATGAATTTTGACGGTGTCACTTTCATATTTATCGCGGATCAGGGTTTCGAGCTTTTGCGAAAAATCCTGGTAATCCAGCGCTTCACCGGTGTCCGGATTAATTTCATTGAGTGGCACAAAAATTAGCGCCGACTTAAAGTTTGAGGCAACCAGGTTGCCGAGTTCACCTGAACGCAGCACATTGGTGCGCAGTTGCTCCAGTGACTCATCTGAAGCATCCCAGGTGTCCGGGATCACCGGTCCGCCCACAAAACCTTCTTCCGTTACCTCACTCCAGCGCACGTTCGGGGTCCAGATACTGCGTAAACCGCTGCGATCAACGCCGGGTATGAAAAACACCTCATCGGTTACGTCGCGCAGGGTCTGCTGGAAATCCGCGGTAAAAATGTTGCCTTCGGTGGTCTCAACCGCAATCCGGATGACATTTCCCATCCCCGCCAGATCATTGCGATGATCGAAATAGTTCTGAATAAACTCGTGATTGGTGGGGATCATTTTCGTGAAGCTGGCTTCCGGGCGAACCTGACTGGCATTCCAGGCAAGAACTACCGTAATCAGGGCAAAGATTACCAGCCAGATTGGGCGAAAGTTGAATAACAGGCGTTCAAGAAATACGCTTTTTGATTTTTCTAATTGGTCAGACATTGATCTGGAAATCCCCTGTTTACTGCGCGAAAGCAGGCAATGTTAAAACACCAAGTTGACCAACAAGGGTCAGCGACTGATCATTGTTAATGACCAGATCGGTTAAGGCGGCACCGCTACCATGGCGGGTTTCAATAATCTCCCCGGCAGCATTCACCCAGGCCAGCGCGCCGGCATTGCCGACTAAATACACGCCACCATTGGGCGCATCGGCCGCAGCGTTAATATTAACCGGATCCTCAAGCTTGATCTGCCTGAAGCTATTCCCCTGATCGTCACTGACAAAAATATTGCCGCGCAAACCAAACACCCAGAGCCGGTCTTTAGCATCTATATGCAGACCAAAGTACGAACCATAATAAGGTGACTCCAGGGTTTCCCAGCTTGTGCCCTGATCATTGCTACGGAATAACTGGCCAGCTTCTCCGGCAAGAAACGTAAACTCCTCACCGCCTTCCAGTGCGTTCAGATGAAAGTTGTCGGGATTCTCAACAGCGGCATCAAGCAGGTTCCAGGTAACCCCACCATCAATACTACGCAACAAGCTGCCGTAGGCGCCACTGACTAAAATGACCTGTTCGGAAAGCACCAGCACGTCCAAAAATGGCTTAGTGGGCCCTTCCTGTACGGCAAATTCAGCATTCTCGAGTTGGAACTCAGCAGTTTCCAGCTCTAGTTCTAACTCGTAGCGTTCATCTTCTGATAATTCGTCGTTATCCAACGCCTCAGTCAGACGTTCAACCTGAGCGGCAAAATAAAGCTGTTGCAGTTCAATATACTGAAAGCCATCCAGCTGACGTTGCCAGGTACGACCGCCATCGCTGGTGTGCATGATCACACCATGATGGCCTACCGCCCATCCCTTCAGATCATCAGCGAAATCGACTGCCGTCAGGAATACACTGGTATCAACCAATGCCTGTTGCCACTCGACGTCGGCACTATCACGGGAGATAACCAGCCCGTAGTCACCCACTGCAATCTGGCGATCGCCGGCCAGGGTGATTTCAGTTAGTACAGCGCTGGTTGCTTCGGGCGCAATCATCGCCGGGGCGGTAATTACTTCGTAGTCCTGCACTTGTGCTGTGGCTGGTATGGACGCTAATGACAGCGCCAACAAAGTACCAGCATAAGCAGTCGCTTTTATCATGGAACCCTCTTGCAAATTTGTAGTCTTAGAATTGTCACCGTAACTGTTGCAAATTTTCTGCAGGCAATACATGCTATGACTATTCCGTAGCAGGTCAAACCAGCTGATACCTTAACGCGAGATCGAATTTAACGCTAGTAGCAGTTGGTCATTTAACTTAGTCAGGTTTTGATGTAGCTTTAGCTGGTACAACGAAACAAGTACAAAGAACAAACAAGGAAAAGCAACGATGAATAAAATGATGCTGAAAGCTGGGGTGTTTGCGCTATCTGTAATTTCAGCCAGCGTACTGGCGAAAGTGAGTCCGGAAGAAGCACAACGTCTGGGCAATGATTTAACTCCTGTTGGTGCTGAGATGGCGGGTAATGCCGACGGCTCAATTCCAGCCTGGACCGGTGGCTACAGTGTTGACGCCACAGGTGAAGTTCCTGAGCGGCCAGCTGATCCTTACGCTGATGATGAAATCCTGTTTACCATCACCAGCGCTAACCTTGCCGAGCATAAAGACATGCTCTCGCCTGGTCAGGTTGCCATGTTTGAGAAATACCCTGAATACAAAATGCATATCTATCCAACCCGTCGTACCGCTGCTTACCCGCAGGAAGTTTACGACGTGGTGAAGAAGAATGCTCTAAATGCCGAGTTAGTCGCTGGCGGTAACGGTCTGGATAACTTTGATAAGCACGTACCATTCCCGATTCCGACGTCAGGCATTGAAGTGATCTGGAACCACATTACCCGCTACCGTGGTGGTGCTGTAACCCGTTTAGTAAACCAGTTCCCGGTACTGCAAAACGGTAACTTCGTACCAGTACTGTTACGTGAAAGCCTGGTATTCCCTGAGTATATGGCCAGCGGCCGCGAAGCTGCCGATGACAATATCCTCTTCTACTTCCTGCAGGAAGTTTTAGCTCCTGCACGTATGACAGGTACTGTGCTGCTGGTTCATGAAACCATTAACCAGGTTAAAGAAGGCCGCCGCGCATGGCTGTACAATGCCGGCCAACGTCGCGTTCGCCGCGCTCCTAACGTAGCCTACGACGGTCCGGGTACAGCTTCAGATGGCTTGCGTACTTCTGATGGTCTTGATATGTACAATGGTGCCCCGGATAAATACAACTGGGAACTGGTTGGTAAGCGCGAGATGTACATCGGCTATAACAACTATAAGCTGATGGATACGGAACTGAGTTATGACGACATTATCAATGCCGGTCATATGAATCAGGACTATGTCCGCTACGAAAAACACCGTGTCTGGGAAGTGAAAGCAACCCTTAAAGAAGGTGAGCGTCACCAGTATGCAGTCCGTCACATGTTCATTGACGAAGATACCTGGACTGCCTCAGTTATCGATCATTATGATGACCGTGGTTCACTGTGGCGCGTAGCAGAAGCTTACAACACACAGTTCTACTATCACGACACGCCGTGGATGGCTGCTGAAGCCCTGTATGACCTGACTTCTGGCCGCTATATCGTATTAGGCCTGGCCAACGAAGAAAGTGAATATATGGACTTCGACATTGAGCCACGTCGCAGCGACTTCACGACCTCAGCTCTGCGTCGTATGGGTATCCGTTAATACCTGACACGAGCTAAGCACACAAAAAAGCCAGCTGATGCTGGCTTTTTTATTGGCCGCTAATTCATTCGCGCTCAAGGCGCGCCAGCAGACTCGAGGTATCCCAGCGCGATCCACCCATTTTTTGCACCTCGGCATAAAACTGATCAACCAGCGCAGTTAACGGCATACTTAAACCCTGACGGTCCGCCTCAGCCAGCGCAATTTTCAGATCTTTGCGCATCCAGTCAACAGCAAAGCCGTGCTCATAGTGCTGATCCCACATAGTCCGGTAACGGTTCTGCATCTGCCAGGAGCCTGCTGCGCCTTGACTAATCGCTTTGATCAGCGTGTCGGCATCCAGCCCAACCTTACGGGCCAGCTGCAACCCTTCGGACAAGCCCTGCACCACTCCGGCAATACAGATCTGGTTGACCATTTTCGCCAGCTGCCCATGGCCGGCCGGGCCCATATATTCGCGGGTTTTGGCATAGGCGGCGAGTACCTTATCGGTCTCTTCAAGCGCCTGCTTGTCCCCGCCAATCATAGCCGTCAAAACGCCATTTTCGGCACCTTGTTGCCCGCCTGACACTGGTGCGTCAAGAAAGCGACCACCCTGCTCCGATACCGCTTCGGCCAGCTCCCGGGCCAGCTCGGCAGAGGCCGTGGTATGGTCGATCACTATGGCGCCTTCACGTAAGCCGGCCAACACCCCGTCATCACCGTAGACAACGCTGCGAACGTCATCATCGTTACCGACACAGATTAATACCACATCAGCTTCGTGAGCGGCTTCGCGCGGTGTGCCAGCGGCCTTACCCTGATAATCGTCGGCCCACTTGCGGGCCTTGTCGCTGGTGCGGTTATAGACCGTGGTCGGGAAGTTGTTCTGTTGCAGATGACGCGCCATAGGATAGCCCATAACGCCCAAGCCAATAAATGCACAGCGTATTGTCATTTTACCTGTCCTCTGTGGTTCTGAATTTCAAAAAATTAGTTACTAAGGGGTAAGTTAACCCGCAATGCGCCAGGGCAGCAGGTAACCCACATCGGCCCTTTACCGAGAATATCCCCATCGAGCTCAATATCGTGGTCATTGTCGCCAAGGCTGAATGATACCGCGCAATCACGAGCCAGCCAGCTGCAGCGCTGTGGCTGGCCCCGCATAACCCACATTAACGCTTTGGTTTGTTGCCAGCGGGAGCGTCTGGGCACTGCCAGCCAATGCAATTCACAGTGTTGCCTTGAACCTTCCGGATTAACCGGAATACCGCCGCCAATATACTTACTGATGGTAGCGACCTGAAAGTCATCAATGCCACTATCCCGGCGAATGGCCGAGCGGCGGTCAATCGGCCCCACCAGATAACGTAAAATCGCCAGTAAATAGCTCAAATTGCCGGCAAAGCGCTTCAGCCAACGCGGTTGAAGCGCTTTCAGATCCGCGCTAAGTCCGGTGCCGGCATGATTGATAAAGAAGATATTTTCGGCCCGGCCAATAGCTATCGGCGTTGCCTTAATGTCCTGCGACATACGCCAGCGCGCGCCTTTAATACCAAGGTCACGGGCAAAGTCATTACCCGTACCTAAAGGTATCACGGTTACGGTTATCTCAGTAAAGGCGGCTACCTGGGCAACAATATTAACGGTACCATCACCGCCGATAGCGATATATTCACCAGCCTGATCCTGCAGTTGCCGCAACATGGTCAGATCTTTCTCACGATCCGGGGTGCTGGCAAGCACCGCCACTACCCGATGAATATTCTCTTTTTCCAAATAAGCGCGATACTGTTCTGCGGTTTTGCTTGCGCCCTTCAGCAGACTGTTGAAGTAAATAACTATCGAATTGCTAACCATGCTGAATCCGCCAGTGAAGATATCGCCCAATCTGATTAAACGGACTTTGCCGATTGTATTTCAACTCCAGCCCGAGCAACTGTTCGAAACGTTGCTGATCGTCCTGGTTGCGCAGATAGTCATGAAAACAACGCACCCCTGTTCGGGCGTTAATCCGTAGTTCTGAGTCCTGTAGCCAGCGCTCGACGTCAGCGGGCGCCACCGGCCGCTGCGGACTAAGACGCACTTTCTTTTTAACTTCCAGTCCGGCCTCGACATAATCAAAATTACCGTAGATAACATTCGCCAGTATTTTCGCGTCGCGGTTATAAAACATCAGTGATAGCGTACCCTCTGGCTTCAGAAAACCCTTCAGCAGCCGGATTGCTGATTCGGGATCAGCAAGCCATTCAAGCACGGCATGACAAAGCACCAGATCATAGTGTTGTTGCTGCAACAGTTGGGGTAGTTCCTGTAATGGCGCCACATAGTAGTGATACTGCTCGCTCAGTTGCAGTTCCTGATGACGGGCTTGCGCCGCCTCCACCATATCAGCGGCAATATCAGTATGAACAACCTGATGGCCGGCTGCAGCGAGCCGTTCTGAGAACTGCCCCAGCCCGGCACCTATATCCAGCACCTTCAATGGTTTTTCTGCCTTGATGAGATCCTGCAAATCCCGCTCCAGTACGGCCAGCCGGATTTTCCCTTTAGCGGTATCGTAAATGTTTCGACTAAATTTTTTGCCAATACCGGCGAAGCTCTGATCGCTTGTGATTTTTTTGCTCATGCCGGGTTATCGATATCGATAAAATGATGCGTTAAGTTGAAACGCTTAGCTAAGTGCTCTCCTAATGCTTTGATGCCGTAGCGCTCAGTGGCATGGTGGCCGGCGGCATAGAAGGCAATGCCCTGTTCACGGGCACTGTGAACCGTCTGTTCAGAGACTTCACCGGTAATAAAGGCATCGCAGCCCGCCGCCGCGGCAGCGTCAATATAGCCCTGCCCACCGCCGGTACACCACGCCAGCCGCTTAATTGGCTGCGCAGTTGACACAAAACAGGTTAACGCGCGCTGCAGCACCTGCTCCAGTTGCCCGGCCAGGCTCTCTGCCGACATTTCATCACTAAGCGTGGCTGTCATCACCACCCCATTCGGTGTAATACCGCTTAACGGCTGGTAGTCATCCCACCCCATTAGCCGTGCCAGCTGCGCATTATTGCCAAGCTCAGGGTGTACGTCTAACGGCAGGTGGTAGCCGAATAAATTTAGCTCATGCTGCAACAGGCTTTGAATCCGCCGCTTTTTCATGCCGACGATAGCGGCCGGTTCGCTCTTCCAGAAGTAACCATGGTGCACCAGCAGTGCATCGGCATCAGCCTTCACAGCAGCGTCAATCAGCGCCTGGCTGGCGGTAACGCCGGTGACAATGGTGTTGATGCTGTCACCGCCCTCAACTTGTAGCCCGTTGGGACAGTAATCGCCGATCTGATCGACGGATAATAATTCGTTTATATAGCCTTCTAACTCTGTACGGCGCACGGAATACCTCGTTAATTAGCGGCAAAATTAGACAATATCGTGAAAAAACGGTATAAAAAAGCTAACCATTAACAGCCTAAACCATAGGATACAATGCATGAGCAAACTTGATAAAGAACAGGTTCTTGCTGATTTCACTGAAGCTTACCAGCAAGCTTACGGTAAAAAACCGAAAATTGAAGCAAAAGGAGGCTGGTATAGCATTGATGGCGGCAAAAATGTGCGCCTGGCTCAGGTCGCTGAAGAACTGAAAACGCTCAAAGGCAGCAGCAAAGATAAGCCCACAGCGCCTAAGGCCGGTAAAAAGACCCCGGCACAGTCGCCCGACGCGCCTAAAGTTAATAAGAAGGCTAAAGCCAGAAGTTCTGGTAGCGGCATGACAGCGCGCGAATTATGGCGCAGAAAGCTTGAAGAAGGTATGACAATATCACGCCTGCCCAGAGGGCAAAAAAGCTAATAATGAACCGCCGGTTTCTGAGCCGGCGGTTTCACTTCTCTTATTTTTTACCAATATAAAGTGTTATTTCACCAACCGGCAGGCCGTATTTGTACATCTGGCTACGGTTTATCATGTTGTTTTCGTCAACCAGATACATCCAGTCGTCCAGCTTAATCGACATGGCTTCGCCATCAACTTCGATATTCAGTACATAGCTCCAGTTCAGCGCATTTCCTGCAACTTTACCGTAAGCTACGCCCTCGACGTCACCTGCTCTGCCTTCATAGGTATCGCTGCCGGTTTTGGTCAGACGCCAGATGCGCTCCTGAGTTGAACCATCGGCGTAATAGAACTGCTCATCGAGGGTGCCTTCATTGCCGTCCCAGGTGCCGGTCAGATCTGCGCGAAAACGCTGGATGACCTTACCGCTATAGTCCTGAACTGTGCCATAAGCGACCAGTTCGCCGTTAAAGAAGGTTTCCAGCTTCAACTCCGGTGACTCGCCGGCATAATCAGAAATACCTGCTGAGCAGCCCCACAGGCTGATGGACGTCAGTAATACCGTGATTAACTTTTTCATTGGTTAACTCCTAGCAGTTCGTCGCGTTCGTCTTTGAAGCGTGAATCTTTGTCCAGCCAGATCGCAAAAAACTGATCCGTAAAGGTCTGGTTCTCAATGCTGCCAAGCTTGCCCTGGCCGTTATAGAAAACGCCATGGCCCGCATTATTTTCTACCAGCAGCAGGCAGTCGCCTTCCGTAATATCCGGCCATATGCTGTTCAGCCGATCCAGCCACTGTTCATGCTGCTCGGTGATTTCAATATTCAGCCGCTGCCACTCTTCGCGGGTCGATTCGACCAGTTCTGCAGACTCAATATCGCGCAGATAGGTTAATCGCAGTGCCCGTTGCTCATAATTGTCGTACGAGCCCGAGTCGGTAAGTAGTTCAGCATCGTAAAGGTCCCAGAACAGCACTGACAGACGCGTACTCCCTACTTGCTGCATATCGGTCGTCACCGGTGGATTACAGGCAGCCATAACGCTGGCCGGTGCCAGCAGCAGGATTGTCGCCAGCGCTTTAATCGGCTGACTGATTGTCGAGATCTTTAACATCGCTACCTCCAAATCGTTTTATCGCCCACGCATAGAGCATCATATAGAGTGCCCACAGCGTCCCGTATATCAGCCACATTTGCCATTCCGGCCGGATTAATTCAGCGGCACCCAGGCGCACGCCAACGGCGTAGGTAACCGGACCTGAGATGGCCCCGAGCAATGCTGCGGCAAAATAGCGCCCTGCCAGCCAGTCGAGCGTGGTAATAATCATCGCCGCAAAGCCGCACCACAGCAGCACCAGCCATAACGGCACAAGGCCGCCGGTAAAGCTCAGCACATCCAGCGCCACAACCAGCCATTCCAGCAGTATTCCGCAGCCGAGTAAGCCAAGGTACAACGTCCAGTTAAAAATTTTAGTGCGGGCACTAACAACAATTTGGGTCAGCACCAGCCCGAGCGTGACCAGCAACCAGTCGTGGCGGCCGGCAACCGCACTCAGCCACACCAGATCGAACCAGAGAATGCCGAACAGCCGGCGGCCGAAGGGGCGTGCTAAGGATGAAGCTAGCGACACTGTGGCTTACTCGCAACCAGTTGCACGGCGGACACGGTACGCTCCAGAAAGCCGCCCTCGCAGTACGCCAGGTAGTAATTCCACAAGCGACCAAATCGTTCATCGTAGCCGTGCTCTTTTAACTTCGGATGGCTGGCGTTAAAACGCTGCCGCCAGTGCCGCAGGGTCCGCGCATAATCAAAGCCAATATCATCAACCTGCCGCACAACCAGATCGGTATGGTTGGTATACATTTCAGTCATCATGGTCAGTGAGGGCAGAAAGCCACCGGGGAAGATATGCTTCTGAATGAAATCGACGGAATAGGCGTAGCTACTCATCCGCTGGTCAGCGATAGTAATCGCCTGCAGCGCCATCTTTCCGTCTGGCTTGAGCAGTGAACTGCAGGTGCGAAAGAATGTCGGCATGTATTTACGCCCTACCGCTTCAATCATCTCAACCGAAACTAACTTGTCGTACTGCCCCGTGAGATCGCGATAGTCTTTCTTCAATAGAGTAATGCGATCGCTTAGCTGTTCTTGCTCCACCCGCTCTTTCGCATACTTGTACTGCTCTTCGGAGATGGTGGTAGTGGTTACGCGACAGCCATAATGTTTGGCGGCAAATATCGCCAGCCCACCCCAACCGGTGCCGATTTCGAGCAAGTGGTCTTCTGGTTTCAGTTCAAGGCTGTCACACAAGCGGCGCAGCTTGTTATGCTGTGCTTCTTCCAGGCTGGCAGTCGGATCCGGGTAAACGGCACTTGAGTATTGCATCTCAGGATCCAGGAAAGCCTCATAAAGGTCATTGCCCAAATCATAATGCGACGAAATGTTTTCTTTGGCTTGTTGCTTACTGTTGCTGCGGCGCCAATGTTGCAGGCGCTGAACTGGCAGTAGCACCCAGCTGAACTTGGCTTCAAAAGCGTCCAGGGCTGGCAGATTGCGCGCGAAAATCTGAATTACGGCCGTCAGATCAGGCGTTGTCCAGGCCTGGTCAATGTACAGCTCGCCAGAGGCAATACTGCCACCAAGCAGCATTTTTCGATAGAACTCAGGCTTAAGCACATCCACTTCCGCCCGTAGTTCATCATTTTTGTTGCCGAAACCAGCAACCCGGCTCCCCTCTTCCCTGATGACCAGGTATCCTTCGCGAATACCGGACAACAGCTTCAATACGGCTTTACGCGCCAGGTTATCAAGCAGACTCAGATCGTCCGAAGTCATGGTAACGGAATTACCATCAGCCATTGTAATAAGTCCTTATGTTGCTAACGGGTTACTTCTGCGGATGGTTATAAATCGGGGTTTTCTTTAACCATAACCGCATTGCCTGCCAGTAAATAGCACCCAGAGTTGTGAGTGTATTTACCGGGAATCTCATTAATACGCGACGAATTGCCCGAGGGTTCAGTTCGTGGCGCATTAATTTCATCGTCGCGCTGAAGTGACGGCTTTCTTTGTGTGCTTCCAGGTGAATCATGCTGCGGTTATCAGGAGTATTGCGGGGGGGCTGCAACTGCCAGTGGTAGGTCATATCGACCGGGTTAAAAGGAGATACATGGAATGCTTTATCATGGCTTGCCTGTTCACGCATTGACTCGCTTAAATCAAGCAAGTAGTAATGCCGTTCATTCCATGGCGTATTACTCACCTCTGCCAGCATATGCGAATAACCGGTACCACCCACTGGTTGCACAAAATAGCAGTTGATGGGGCTGAAATAACAACCAAAGGTACGCAGCCCGCCCAGAAAAAATACTCTGCCGCTGACGGACTTTCCTGCCAGTTCGGACATTTTAGCCCGCACTGCCGTCGCCAGATCGCCACTGCTGCCGCGAAGGTAATCACTGCGGCGAAACCACAGGGGCGCAAACCCGCGGGTAGACAGCAGACGACTCAGCCCGTCAACCTGCTCAAGTTCATCAAGAGCCAGCCACCACTGCGCTATAGGGTATGAAAAGCCGTGTTTGGTCGGCTTATAGCGTTGATGATAAAGCTGCCCCCACAAAACTGCACTAGTCAGCACGCCAGATAACTCCCAGTCGCTGTGCTACGTCAATGGCACTGCATACACCGTCTTCATGAAACCCGTTGTACCAATAGGCACCAGTGAAATGGGTATGCTGCTGCCCGCAAATTTCTGCCCGGCGAGCCGCCGCGGCCAGCGCTTCAACGCTGTAAACCGGATGCGCGTACTCATATTTGCCGATGATTTTTTCGCGGTGCACTGCCTCGGTATTATTCAGTGTCACACAAAAGGTATCCGGCGCTTTTATCCCCTGCAATATATTCATGTTATAGGTAACTGAACTGGGACGCTCACGCGCCGATGGTCCGGAGTGCAGCAGATAATTCCAGCTGGCCCAAGCTCTTTTATTTCGTGGCAACAAGCGTAAATCGGTGTGCAACACCACATCATTCAGCCGGTACGGAATGCTACCCAGGATTTCTCGCTCAGCGGCTGAAGGCTCGGCTAACAACGCCAGCGCTTCGTCGCTGTGACAGGCAAAAATCACCTCGTCAAAATCAGCCAGCTGACCGTCTTCAAACTCAAGGGTGACCGCTTTATCCCGGTCGGGGTGGTTACGATGCACAGCCTGTAACCTGCTGTTTAAATGGATACGCTCGCGAAAGCCGGCAATCAGCGGCTCGATATAAGCGGATGATCCGCCTATAACCGTATGCCATTGGGGCCGATCAGCAATATTCAGTAAACCGTGGTTATTAAAGAATCGCAGAAAAAATCCTAACGGATAGGCCTCGGCGTCTTCCAGGCTAGCCGACCAGATAGCCGCAACCATAGGTAACAGATACAGATCCGCAACCGACTGCGGCAGGTCCTGCTTTCTGAGAAAGTCACCAAGGGTCAAATCGTTCAGATCATCCCCTTCATCATAGGCCGCCTTGGCGGCTTTATTGAATTTCAGAATGCCGGAGATGAGACGGTAGAATTCAGGACTGAATAAATTCTTCCGCTGCGCAAAAAGCGTATTCAGGTTATGTCCGTTGTATTCAAGGCCTGACTTTGGATCGCGGACACTGAAGCTCATTTCGGTATCACGCCACTTTACATCCAGCTTTCTCAGCAACGCCCGAAAGTTCGGATAGGTTTTGTCGTTAAAGACAATAAACCCGGTATCAACATGATAATCATGGCCTTGTTTATTGATCTTAATTGTTCGCGTATGGCCGCCGATATAATCGTTTTTCTCAAACACCTCAACCTGATGATCAGCATTTAAAAGCCAGGCACTTGTTAGCCCGGAAATACCACTACCAATAATCGCTATTTTCATATATCAGCCTTGTTACGCAAGTCGCTTCGATATAGCAACCTGACAGCGTTGCGGCAATAACGCCATAAACTTCAGGAAAAAACTAAAAATTCGTGGAAAGCTGATATCCGTTTTATTCTTCTCAATACCGCGGCGGATGGACTTCGACGCAAACTCAACCGAAACGCGCATCGGCATCTCAAAATCATTCTTATCTGTCATCGGCGTTTTCACAAAGCCGGGCGATACGGTCAATACCTTAATTCCGCGATCGGCAAGATCAACCTGCAGGCTTCTGGCTATATAATGTAAAGCCGCTTTGGATGACGCGTAAGCCTCAGCCCGGGTAAACGGCAACAGCCTGGCGGTACTGCCAACAATCACCAGTTTACTGCCCCGTTTCAGATTGGGCAGCACCGCCTCGATACACCGCACCGTACCGAATACATTGACCTCGTAGACACGCTCAAACAGCGCTGTATTGAAGTTCTCAATGTCGACATACTCAGCTACTCCCGCAGACAAAATCACCAGGTCAATGTCGATATAGCTGCGCAATGCCTGCAAGGTCGCTTCGGCATCGGTCACGTCGAGTTGCTGGCCAGCGATCTGTTTGGGATAGCGCTCCTGCAACTCATGCAAGGCTGCTTCTGTACGACCACAGACGATCACATTATGGCCCGCTTCTGCGTAATCCATTGCTAGCTGGCGGCCGATGCCGGAGGTTCCACCGGTAATAAGAATATTCATGATTCGGGTACCATACGTTGCTTCACCTTTTTAACAAAATAGCCGAGTACAGGGATCTGCTCGTAAAGCATCACGCCCAGATCGTAAAAATCTTCCTGCTCACAAATTTTGTCGTCCCTGAGCTTAAAGTGACTAACTCCCGGAATGACCACTTCGCGACCGGCAGACACCTTCGGATGGACAAATCGCATCTGCCAGCTGATAAAGAGTTGATTGTCGTTCAGCATGAACTCGGTAAAAGCGAAATGACACTGTTCCACATTTTCCATGCTGTGTTTAAGGTATTCCTTTAAGTCATCAATACCGTACACCTGATGCACAGGATCAGAGAAAGTAATTTCTTCGTCGTAAAGCTCGTCTAAATCATCAAAATCCTGCTCGCTGAATTCATCGTAGAATTTTGCTAATCGCTCAACAATTTCAGGGCGATCCTCGCTTTCGACTTTTTCGTCTTTTCTTTCAGGGCTGCTATCGCTGCTCATACTGATCTCCGTTTCACCATTGTGAGTTAGAGTTGCTTAAAAGCTTTCAGAAATTCTTCCCGCGCCTTACTGTGATCCACCATTGGCGCAGGGTAGTCATTATCCGGCTGACTACGCAGCCACGACGCCGGCGCATGAATGCAACTGGCCGGACAATCGCTTAACTCACTCACCCATTTACGAATGTAGCTGCCGTCCGGATCAACCTTTTCACTCTGTCGGGTTGGATTAAACACCCGAAAATACGGCACCGCGTCCGTTCCTGTTGAGGCACTCCACTGCCAGCCGCCGTTATTGGCCGGAAAGCTGCCGTCAATTAAATGACGCATAAAAAACTGCTCACCTTTACGCCAGTCGATTCGTAAATCTTTTACCAGAAAGTTCGCAACTATCATGCGCAGTCGGTTATGCATCCATCCCTCCGCTGCCAACTGCCGCATACCGGCATCAACAATCGGGTATCCCGTGCGTCCTTCACACCAACGTTGGAAGTCATCATCGCTGTCACGCCAGGGGAATTCATCCGTATATTGTTTAAATGCCTTCTTATAGCTTAGTCGGGGAATGTGATGCATCAAGTGCTGATAAAATTCGCGCCAGGCCAGTTCGGTTAGCCAGGTATCAGCCCCCTTATTCAGCCCATCGGGAAAATCAGGGCTAAGCTGCTGTAATTTACGTGCTGCAGTTACCGGCGACAGCACACCGAGTTCCCAGTAAGGCGAAAGCCTTGAGGTGTTATCGAGCGCTGGCCGGTCGCGATCCTCGTGATAATCGTCAATCTGCTCATCAATAAATTGTTGCAGCTGGCTCTGAATCGCTGCTTCGCCAACCTGCCAGGAACTACTGTCCCGTCGTTCATACGGGCAATCCGGCAAGGGCTGCAGCTGTGATCGACAATCCTGTTCTGTTAGCGCAACCGGCCCGGGTATTCCTGCTAAGGCTATGTGTTCGCGCCACGCCCGGTTAAAGGGTGTGAATTTCTGGTAATAGGCGTTATCCGTTGTTGGCGACAGCACCGGCGGTACCAGCAGCAGACCATGATAACTCTGGCAGCTGATATCATGCTCAGCCAGGCAGGCGCAAACCGCGTGATCCCGCCGCTGTTCGTCAACCGGGTATTCCCGGTTAAAATGCACGGCGTCGATGTTGTGCGCACGGCAGAACTCAAGGAGGTGTCGCGGTGCGTCCTGCCAGGTGTCCGCTACCACAATGTGCAGCAGCACGCCATGTTTGGCCGCATCCTGACGAAAGCAGTCCAGGTGTCGCCACAGCAAATCGGCTTTAATCGGCGCCCAGTCATGTTCCTGCCATTGCCCGCCGGCCGCCAGATAAATCGCATGCACCGGCCCCTCGCCCGAATGCTCCGCCAAAGCGGCGGTAGCGGCGGGATTATCGGTCAGGCGCAGATCGCCCCTGAACCAGATTCCAGCGTTGGTCACAGTGCATACCTCAATTTGAGATCCAATGGGTAAGGCTGCAAATAACGCTGACCGCTCAGATAAGCGTCAGGATACTCCCGTAAATAGTGCTTAATCAGGGTCAGTGGTACCAGTAATGGCTGATGTCCGGCATGATAAGCAAGCACCAGCTCGGTAAGTTCCGCTTTCTGGGCGACAGTGAGCTGCTGCTTAAAATAGCCCTGAATATGCTGCAGCACATTGGTGTGATTGGCTCGCGATGCCGGCGTAGCCAGCGCCTGCATTAAGATTTCAATGTAATACCTGCAGAACTCGCTGGTAATCACTTCAGTTTGCGCCAACTCCCGACCAAGCTTGCGGTAAACCTGCTGGCTATGGGCCAGTAGCAAAAGCTTAAGGCTGGTGTGAAATTCGAGCAATGCTGCTTTACTGACAGGCGCCACCAGCTGCTGCCAGCCGTGATAAACGTACACCCGCATGATGAAGTTTTCGCGCAGTCCGGGGTCGTTTAAACGCCCGTCTTCTTCCAACGGTAAGGCCGGATAGCGTTGTTGCAGCCGGGCCGCAAATAAGCCCTGGCCGGTTTTCTGAGCATGTCCGGTGTCCGGGTCATAAACCTTTACCCGCTCCATGCCGCAACTGGGCGATTTAGCGCATAACACATAGCCGCTCACTTTATCGGTCTGCGCTACCGCCCTGTCGGCGAAAGCCTGTAACGCCCCGGTCACATCCTCGCCAGTTTTGGGTATAACGGCGCGTGTGACATCACCGTGCTGCTCCAGCCGGATAGTCGGCCGCGGTACCGGCATACCAATACCTACTTCCGGACACAGCCGGATAAACTCCACATGCCGCGCTAATTCGTCGGCACAAAAAGATGATCGCTTATGACCACCGTCATAGCGTACCTGATCGCCCAACAGACAGGCGCTGATCCCAACTTTTAATCGCGTCATAACGTCCCTTCGTTCGTGCAGTTGCGTTCCTGATTACCTGACTCTCTAATTGAGTTTACGAAAAATGTCGGTAAAAGTTCAGCGTAATGAACCGCCATCGGATTATTTCCGTATGCAGATATCAATAGACCACTATCTGATTGCACAAGCTAACGATTTTAGGGGATAAAAATGTCTGCAGCGCCCATTAAGGTTCCACTGTTTCCACTATCCGGTCATATTTTGCCCGGTGGGCAGATGCGCTTGCGGATCTTTGAGCCGCGTTATCTGCGCATGGTGCGCGAGGCATGCGGCCAGTCACCGGCAGCACCGATAGGTATCTGTATGGTAAATGAAGACGGCCAGATCGCTGATAACAGCCATATTCATCAATTCGGAACCCTCTGTCGGATTATCGATTTTGATGCGTTGCCAGACGGTCTGCTGGGCATCACGGTGGTAGGCGAACAGCTTTTTAAAATCAATCATATTGACAACGCAATCGACGGTTTACGCACTGGCACCGCCGAACCCATTGACGGCTGGGCAGCTACAGCATTACCCGCCGACGATAAGATTCTTGCCGAACACCTTAGCGCCGTTTATTCCAGTTATCCCGATTTAGGCATAGATCCGTTGCCTGAAAACCTAGCGCGGGCCGACTGGATATGCCTGCGGTGGCTTGAGCTACTCCCCGTTTGCGCAAGCATCAAGCAGCGTCTCGTAGCACAGCCCGACTGCCAGGAAGCGCTGGCGTATCTGCGCAAACTAGTCGCACAAAGCGACGGGTGATCCGGACAATAGGAACTTACGTAGTAATCTTAACTTGAGGAATATTCCAGCAGGTATAGACTATGCAGTTAGTAACTGAAGCGATAACATCACGGAAAACTATGTCCTCAGCCCGGCCGGAAGATCCAGAGCATGCTGCCGATTTGCTCGCCAGAATAGCGGCCGACCAGTCGCGAGCAGCGTTCAGTGAACTCTTTCGACATTTTGCTCCGCGCCTGCAAGCCTATGCCACGCGCCAGTTTGGCAATGAACAGACCGCTAAGGATCTGGTTCAGGAAACCATGGCGAATGTGTGGCATAAAGCGCACTTATTCAAACCAGATCGCGGTTCAGCGGCTACCTGGATATTTACCATTGCCCGAAACATTCGCTTCGATATCCTTCGCAAGAACAAATATCGCCAGCATGATTTAAGCGCAGACGACCTATGGCCGGTACTGGCCGAACAAAATGAAAGCCTTGATGATGACTACGCATTAGATCAGGACCTGCTGATGCAGCAGCTCGCCGTCTACTGTGACCAACTACCGGACGCTCAGCGGGTTGCTATCCAGCTTATTTATATTGAGGGAAAATCCCAGCAAGAAGTTGCCGATGCCCTGTCAATTCCGCTTGGTACGGTCAAATCGCGTACACGGCTCGCTATTCAGAAATTAAAAGAGTTGATACACAGCGATGATTAAATTCCACCCTTCAGAGCAACAATTAGTTGAGTACGTTGCCGGCGATCTGAGCGCGGCGATGTTAATCACTGTCGGTACGCACATCGATATGTGTCCGCATTGCCAGGGCCACGTCCAGGATATTGAAGAGCAGCTCTCACAGCGGCTTTTCGGCGACCCCATGGCTGCACCCGCCAGTTGGTCTGCAAACCTGGATATGATGGTCGATGCCATTATCAAATCACCAGCACCTGCCCACCGCAGTCTTGACGATAGCGACAACTATTTGTTCCTGGAAGGAAAGCGCTTTGAATTACCGGCTACCCTTGCCCGTAATTACCATCGCATTGGTAGCTGGCACAAAATGCTTGGCAAAATGTGGCGCGCCCCGGTAAATCTGGGTAGTGACGAAGTACTGAATTTTATTTACATGGGAAGTGGTGCCCAGGTACCCGAACACACCCATAAAGGCCATGAAGCTACGCTGGTAATTAACGGTGTCTTTGTTGATGAGACTGACGAGTACCGGGACGGGGACTTTGTACTGCTGGACGGCAGTCATAAGCATACGCCGCAAACTCAGCAGGAAGACTGTCTGACGCTGGCGACGCTGGACGCGCCGCTGCATTTTACATCAGGTTTGAGCAGGCTGTTAAACCCTTTCAGCAGCCTGTTTTTTAAGTAATATTCGGGCCCCTTATGCGGATCAGCTCTGAGGCTTGGCGCCGCTAACCCGCTGTTTCAGTTTTTGCCCGGGCCGGAAGGTCACTACCCGCCGGGCTGAAATTGGAATATCCTCACCGGTTTTGGGATTGCGCCCCGGTCTTTCATTCTTGGTGCGCAATTCGAAGTTACCAAATCCGGACAACTTCACCGCTTCACCTTGTTCTAAAGAGCGGCGGATTTCCTCAAAAAAGTTCTCGACCAATTCTTTTGCGTCGCTTTTGTTGATCCCGAACTTATCAAACAAATGTTCAGCCAGTTCAGCTTTGGTCAGCGCCATGTCATCACTCTCTTAGGGTTGCCCCAAATTCAGATGTCAGCATCTCAACAATCGCAGCTACTGCGTTGTTGATTTCTTGTTCCTCTAAGGTACGTTCGGCATGTTGCAGGGTTAATGACAGCGCTAAACTGCGATGTCCCTCTGCTACGCCAGGACCTTGATAAACGTCGAATAAGTTTAGGCCAACCAAATGATTAACGCCAATATTTTCGATTGCAGCGAGGATTTCACCGGCAGCGTGTTGTTCTTTTACTACCAGCGCTAAATCACGGCGTATCATCGGGTATTTCGAAACCGGCTGGGCTTTGGGCACCGGCCGCTGGCTAATCGCATCCAGTTCCAGTTCAAATACGAAGGTACGCCCGTTCAGTCCGAGCTTTTTCTCATGCTGCGGATGCACTGCGCCAATGTAGCCGACGCGGGCGCCGCCGCGGTAAATAGCGGCTGACTGACCTGGGTGCAGGGCCGGATGTTGCTCGGCAACAAAGCGGAACTGTTTGGCGTCAGTAGTCAGTGCCAGCAAGGCTTCAACATCGCCTTTAATATCATAAAAGTCGACCGGGCGGTCCGCGTCACTCCAGTGTTCACCGAAAGCTTTACCGGCGCGCACCCCGCCTATCATCGGCTGTTGTCTGACGCCATTTTCAGCCTGGCTGTCGGGTAAAAACCGCAGGCCGGTTTCACAGAACGCCAGTGATTGCTGCTGACGCTTCTGGTTATGCGCCACAGCGCCTAACAGGCCTGGCCACAAACTGACCCGCATGGCAGACATCTCAACTGAAATCGGAAATGGTAAAATCAGCGACTCAATATCACCAAAGAGTGTGGCCTGATGCTTAGGATCCACAAAGCTATAGGTAATGGCTTCCTGATAACCACGATCGAGTAGCACACGTTTAAAACTGGTCGCATGAATCAGGCGCTCCTGGCGTGGGATCATCTGTAGCCGGGCCGCAGGCGCTGACGCCTGAATCCGGTGATAACCATAGATACGCGCCACTTCTTCGATTAAGTCTTCTTCAATACTGATGTCAAAACGGAAAGTCGGCACTGTCACCTGCCAGCCAGCGTCGTTTGCTTTTACAGTAAAACCAAGGCGCTCAAGAATTTCCGTTACTTCACTATTTTCAATCCGGATCCCCAGTACCCGCGCCAGACGCTCTTCGCGTAACGTAACGGTAACCGGTTTCGGGATATATTCTTCAGCCGCGGCTTCCACTATCGGACCCGCTTCACCGCCGCAAATTTCGAGCAACAAAGCTGTTGCCCGCTCCATTGCAGTACGTTGTAACTGTGGATCGACGCCGCGTTCATAGCGATGGGACGCATCGGTATGCAGGCCGAAGCGACGGGCGCGCCCGGCTATTGCATCCGGGGCAAAAAACGCACTTTCCAGAAACACGTTTTTCGTAGAGCTGGTTACGCCACTTGCTTCACCGCCAAAAATCCCGGCCATGGCCAGTGCCTGGCGCTCATCTGCGATAACCAGTACATCGCCATCAAGAGTCACTTCATTACCATCTAGCAGGGTCAGCTTTTCATCTTTATGGCCGTGGCGGATATGCACCGCGCCCTGCAGCTTATCCTGATCAAAGGCGTGCATGGGGTGACCGAGCTCCAGTAACACATAGTTAGTAATATCGACCACAGGATCGATACTGCGCACACCGCTGCGGCGCAGACGCTCGGTTAACCACAAAGGGCTCTGCGCATCGATATTAATATTTTCGACCACCCGTCCCAAATAGCGTGGACAAGCCGCCGGCGCATCAAGTACCACCGCCCGTTTACTATCGGTTGTTGCTGATACCGGCGCCATCGCAGGTTCAGTGACCGCCAGTTTGTTCAGTACGCCAACTTCGCGGGCGATGCCGCGAATACCCAGGCAATCTGCCCGGTTTGGCGTCAAATCAACATCCAGGGTTACGTCGTCCAGTTCCAGATATTTACGATAGTCCATACCGACAGGTGCGTCGGCCGGCAGCTCAATGATACCCTCGTGATCGTCAGTCAGACCCAGTTCTGAACTTGAACACAGCATGCCCAGTGAGGGTTGGCCGCGAAGCTTGGCCTTCTTAATTTTAAAATCGCCAGGCAGTACCGCACCGACTGTTGCCACCGCAACCTTGATTCCGGTACGGCAGTTTGGTGCGCCGCAAACGATAGTCGCCGGCTCTTCAGTGCCGATATCAACTTCGGTTACCTGCAATTTATCCGCATCAGGATGCTGCCAGCATTTGACCACTTCGCCCACTACGACCTTGCTAAAACTTTCAGCAACGGGGGTAATATCATCGACTTCCAGGCCAGCCATACTGAGCTGTTCTGCCAGTTCGGTACTATCAAGAGCCGGGTTTACCCAGGTTCGTAGCCACTGTTCACTAAATTTCATCTGCTCACCCGACGATCAATTAAATTGTTTCAGAAAACGTACATCGTTTTCGAAGAATGCACGCAGGTCGTTCACCCCGTAGCGGAGCATAGTTAAACGCTCAACGCCCATACCAAAGGCAAAGCCGGTATATTTCTCCGCATCGATACCAACTGCTGTCAGCACGCTCGGATGCACCATGCCGCAGCCGAGCACTTCAAGCCACTGGCCGTCTTTACGCCGCACATCGACTTCGGCGGAAGGTTCAGTGAACGGGAAATAAGAAGGCCGGAAGCGCACTTCCAGTGATTCTTCAAAAAAGTTAACCAGAAAATCTTCCAGAATCCCTTTTAGCTGGGTAAAGCTGACATCCGTGTCGACCATCAGCCCTTCCACCTGATGGAACATCGGCGTGTGGGTCTGATCGTAGTCGTTCCGGTATACCCGCCCCGGCGAAATGATACGCAACGGCGGTTGCTCGGTTTCCATGGTACGGATCTGAACCCCGGAGGTCTGGGTACGCAGCATGGTCTTCGGCGTGAAGTAGAAGGTATCGTGATCAGCGCGGGCCGGATGGTTAGCCGGTATATTCAAAGCATCAAAATTATGAAAGTCATCTTCGACTTCAGGCCCTTCCACCACGCGGAAACCTAAATCGCCAAAGAAGGCTTCAATGCGCTGGATGGTCTTCGTGACCGGATGGAAGCCGCCCAGTTGCGGACGACGGCCAGGAAGACTGACGTCAATGCGCTCGGCCGCAAGCTTCTCGGCCAGCTGCGCCTGCTTCAGTTCATCGTTGCGCGCGTTAATAACCTGCTGCACATCCTGCTTGGCCTGATTGATTGCCTGGCCGGCCGCGGGGCGCTCTTCGGCGCTCAGTTTACCCAGACTTTTCAGCTGCTCGGTTAACTGGCCCTTCTTGCCCAGATAGTCCACCCGGACCTGATCCAGTTCCTGCGGCGTATTCGCCTTTGCAACGGCCGCTTGCGCAGCGGCAACGATGTCATTTAACTCCATGACCTTCCTCAATGATGACCAATGGCTGGGAAAGCGCCTATGATAGCGAAAACCCATAAAAAAAGGGAGCTTATAAGCTCCCTTTTTCACATTTTCAGTTTACTTATACTAGTGAACCTTTCGCTTTCTCTACCAGCGCAGCAAAACCTTTTTGGTCATGCACTGCGATATCTGCCAGGATCTTACGATCGATTTCAACTGATGCTTTTTTCAAGCCATTGATAAAGCGGCTGTACGACAGACCGTTTTGACGTGCTGCAGCATTAATACGAACAATCCATAATTGACGGAATTGACGCTTTTTGTTGCGGCGGTCACGGTATGCATACTGACCTGCTTTAATGACGGCTTGTTTCGCGACGCGATAAACGCGACTACGAGCACCATAATAACCTTTCGCCTGCTTCAGGACTTTCTTGTGACGCGCGCGCGCTGTCACACCACGTTTTACTCGTGCCATTTGCTGTCTCCTTCCTTACGCGTACGGTAACATACGAGCGACTAATGGAACATCGGCGACGTGAACCATGCTTTTTGCACGCAGGTGACGTTTCCGCTTAGAGCTCTTCTTAGTCAGAATGTGACGCAAGTGGGATTGCTTGCACTTAAAGCCGCCTGAAGCGGTTTTCTTGAAGCGCTTCGCAGCGCCTCGGTTGGATTTTATTTTCGGCATTGAAAATACTCCGCATTGGTATATAACAGTGTGACAGGGTGAGTTTGGCTTACGCCGCCCTACTTGTGGACCACAGTCACTTCTTAGCAGGGGCCAGAACCATAATCATCTGGCGACCCTCAGCACGTCTTGGGAACGATTCAAGTACTGAGATTTCAGCTAAATCTTCTTTAATCCGATTTAGCAATTCAATCCCAATCTCCTGGTGCGCCATTTCCCGGCCACGGAAACGAACGGTGACTTTAGTTTTGTCACCTCCCTCCAGAAAACGACTCAGGTTGCGCAGTTTTACCTGATAATCGCCTTCGTCAGTGCCAGGCCGGAATTTAACTTCCTTAACCTGGATCTGTTTCTGGTTCTTCTTTTGCTCTTTCTGGCTTTTCGCCTTTTCGTACAGGAATTTACCGTAATCCATCAAGCGACAGACTGGTGGCTCGGCATTCGGGCTAATCTCGACCAGGTCGACGCCCGCCTCTTCGGCAGCTTTCATGGCCTCGTCAATACTCACGACACCAATCTGTTCGCCTTCAACTCCGATCAATCGTACTTCTTTTTCACGAATTTCTTCGTTGATCCGATTTTTATCACCAGCTTTCTGAGTTCTTTTTCCGCCTTTAATGGGTCATTCCTCCAATCAATTAACTAATCTTGCGACTGTTTACTTCGTCGTTCAGCTCTGCCATAAACTGCTGCAGACCTTTGACACCTTGGTCTTCACCACGACGAGTACGCACCGCAACCGACTCGTTTTCGACTTCTTTATCGCCTACTACGAGTAAATATGGAACACGTTTTAACGTATGCTCACGAATTTTAAAGCCTATTTTCTCATTTCTCAAGTCGGCTGTCGCGCGGAATCCGAGTTTATTCAGCTCTTTTACGGTATTTTTTACGTAATCGGCCTGATTATCGGTAATATTCATCACCACAACCTGAGTTGGCGCCAGCCATAATGGGAAATATCCGGCATATTCTTCGATCAGGATCCCCATGAAACGTTCCAGGGAGCCTAAAATCGCCCGGTGAATCATTACCGGGGTATGGCGATCGTTGTCTTCGCCGACATAAGTAGCGCCTAAACGCTCTGGCAGCGCGAAATCCAGCTGCACAGTACCACATTGCCAGGCACGACCCAGACAATCATGTAAAGTAAATTCAATCTTCGGTCCGTAGAAAGCACCCTCGCCCGGCAGATACTCAAAATCAATACCGTTGTTCTTCAGCGCCTCGGCTAAAGCTTGTTCGGCATGATCCCAGGTCGCATCGGTGCCCAGACGTTTTTCCGGCCGGGTAGACAGCTTCACTACGATTTCATCAAAACCAAAGGTCTTATAGGTTTCATAGACCATCTTGATACAGCCACTGACCTCAGCCTGCACCTGATCTTCAGTACAGAAGATATGCGCATCGTCCTGCGTGAAGCCACGTACCCGCATCAGACCGTGCAAGGCGCCAGACGGTTCATTCCGGTGACAGCTACCGAATTCCGCCATACGTAATGGCAGGTCACGGTATGATTTAAGGCCCTGGTTAAATATCTGTACGTGTCCCGGGCAGTTCATCGGCTTAATCGCATATTCACGATTCTCAGAGGCTGTGGTGAACATCAGGTCCGAGAACTTCTCCCAGTGACCAGACCGCTCCCACAAGACCCGATCCATCATTAGCGGGCCTTTCACTTCCTGATAGCGGTATTCGCGCAGTTTCTCACGAATAAAGCGCTCCAGCTCCAGGAATATAGCCCAGCCGTTATGGTGCCAGAACACCATTCCCGGCGCTTCTTCCTGCCAGTGAAACAGATCCTGGGTTTTACCAATCTTACGGTGATCCCGTTTTTCGGCTTCTTCCAGGCGCTGCAAATAGGCTTTCAACTGCTTTTTGTCAGCCCAGGCCGTACCATAAATGCGCTGCAGCATCTTGTTATCAGAATCACCACGCCAGTAGGCGCCGGCAACTTTCATTACCTTAAAATGCTGACAGAAACGCATATTCGGCACATGCGGACCGCGGCACATATCAATGTATTCTTCGTGATGATACAGACCCGGACGGGCATCCTGGCTGATGTCGTCATCAAGAATTTCAACTTTATAAGGCTCATGCCGTTCGACAAAGGTCTCGCGCGCTTCCTGCCAGCTTACTTTATGGCGCACCACCTCATATTCGGTCTTGGCCAGTTTCAGCATGCGCTCTTCCAGCGCCGCCAGGTCATCCTGGGTAATCGGCCGATCGAGATCCACATCGTAGTAGAAACCGTTATCAATCACCGGTCCGATTGCCATTTTGGCTTCCGGGTACAGTTGCTTCAGAGCATGTCCCAGCAAATGCGCGCACGAGTGACGGATAATATGAACGCCATCATCATCTTTCGGCGTAATGATCTGGACCGTGGCATCCTCGGTGATCAGTTCACAGGCATCGACTAACTCGCCGTCAATACGACCAGCCACGGTGGCTTTTGCCAGACCGGGGCCGATATCCTGGGCGACTTCCAGCACGGAAACCGGCTTATCAAACTCGCGTTGACTACCATCGGGAAGCGTTACTACAGGCATGACTTAAATCCTTATTTACAGTGGTGGCACCTACCAAGTGTCACTTGTTCATTTTAAAGGCGCCACTATAGCCCACAGCGGCCATTGCTGCAATCCAAAATGGCCGCTAGAATGCCGCTGATGGAAACCTTTATAGGCCCGCTGGCCGCTCTCACCGCTGCATTATTCTGGGCCCTGGCCACTGTACTTTACAGTCAGGCCGGAAGCTTCCTGAATGCCGCCCAGTTAAATATGGTCAAAGGTGCCGTAGCCTGCCCTTTGCTGGTGCTTGGCGCCTGGCTTACCGGTAACCTGCTGGAGTTTGATGGCAGCACCGCGGCGTGGATATTACTGGCCAGCGGGGTGATCGGCATCACCATTGGCGATACGCTTTACTTCACCGCCCTGCGCCGGCTCGGGCCCTGGCATACCATGTTGCTTGAATACCTGGCGCCGCCGTTCGCTGCGGTACTCGCCTGGCTGTTACTTGCAGAAGGAATGAGCTGGCTCGAAGTCACCGCGGCGTCAGTAACTATCATGGGTATTTTGGTGGTACTCAGCGAACGGCGACGCCAGCATGCCGAGCCAGCGGCAAAAATAAGTATCAGCGGGGTGCTGGCAGGCACCGGCGCGGCCTTCTGTCAGGCCTTGGGTCTGGTGATGTCATTTCATGCGCTGGCAAGCTTTGAAGTCTCGCCGGTAAGCGCAGCTTTACTGCGGCTCTTTGCCGGCACCGTAGCGCTTACCGTTGCGCTGTTATTACTTAAACCCAGTATTATTGGCGCGACCCGCTCAGCGCTACGCCACACCTCAATTCCCTGGTTACTGACCGCCATCGTGATGGGCACTTTTCTGGCGATCTGGCTGCAACAAATAGCCATTGCCTATATCAATCCGGGGGTTGCGCAGACGCTGCTCGCGACCGCGCCATTATGGCTGGTACCGATTCAGTGGCTACGCGGGCAACCGCTGTCCGGGCGGGCCCTGCTGGGTGCAGTGATTGCGCTCGGCGGTATCGCCATGCTGTTTAACTAAAGTTTTCGCAAAATCCACTGGCGGACAGGAAAAATCTGCAACTTCGACCATACTGTAAAACAATCGCTTTAAAATAAATTCAATTACAGGAGGTCCTTATGGATACCGATAAATTGCGCGATGCCACCGTCAGTTGTCCGTTCTGCGGTCACCCGGTACATCTGGACATTGACCCATCAATGGGCAATCAGGATTATCAGGATGAGTGCCGCAATTGTGGTTCGGATATTCGCCTGGTGGTTGATGTCGACGAACAGCACAACAAAATCATCGTTCGCGTTAAGAGCGATGACGAGAACTACTACTAAAACACGTTAGCCGTTGGCCGGGTTCCGCTGCGCGAGAACGCGTTCAACGGTCTCCACGATAGTCATGGTCTGCTGATCAAACTCCAGATTTACCCAGTTCGCCTGCTCCAGGTTCGTCAGGCGCAACGTTTCTGGGATCAGATGCAGCGAAAAACGATTCCCCTTCACCTCGCCGATAGTCAGACTGGCACCGTTTACACTGATAAAACCCTTACTGAACACAAACCGTGCGAAGGTTTCCGGAAACACAATCCATAATGTCCAGTTAAACTCATCATGCTGCCGCTCAACCACCTGGCCGATACAGTGAATATGTCCGGATACGTGATGGCCACCGATCTCGTCGCCAACTTTCAGTGAACGTTCAAAGTTCACCTTGTCATTGATCGCCAGATCACCCAGGTTGGTGAGCCGCAATGTTTCATCAATAACGTCAAACTCCACACTGCCCGGCTCATTCTTCTGCCCGGCTGGCAGCTCAAAGCCAACGACCGTCAGACAGCAGCCGTTAATTGCTATACTTGCACCAATCTCAAGTTGCTGCAGAAATTGCGGCGCAACATTCAAACGTAGATGCCTGAATTCAGGATGCAGGTCGATGTGAGCGACAACCGCCTGGGTTTGCACGATTCCAGTAAACATAATGAGGTTCCAACCGCGTGATACAGATAACAATTTCGATTGTACTTTTTCTGCGACGCCTTGGCTACGGCGGACTGGTCCTGCTGCTAACGCTTAGCGCCTGCAGCGAGCGGCCCAAATTGCTGCGGCAATGGGATGACTACCAGCAGCGCCTCGCTAACACCCAGAATGTCGACACCCCTGATATCAGTCTGCCAGCCCCAGAGCGGCCGCCAGCGGTTCGCGATCTGCGGCTGGATATCCCGCGGGTATCCTTGTCTTTGCTTGATTCAATGCGGCTTGATGCCTGCCCCGCCGGCGCTCTGATTGCCGAACGCAACAGCGCATTGGGGCGTCTGACCGAGGGCCTGTCACGCTACTACGGGGATATTCGCTTAGTCGAAGCGATGAAGCAGTGCATCCGCCAGCTCGAAGACGCCGGCGCGTCCGATCTGCAGAACCGCCTGCAGCAAGCAGTCCGGGATAAATCAGCAACCATGAGCGATGCCCGGCAACAAGCTATAGCAACCGACGATGCGCTTCGTCATGCGCTGACGCCAGCTGGCACGCCGTTGGCGAGCGCCGCAGTAGAGTCGTTTGCTCCGGCGCTCGCGGCGCTGGAAATCGTGGTTCAGGTGCTTGAATACCGCGATCAAGAGGATCCACTTCCGAATGAAGAGCAATTAGAAACAGCCCTGCGAACCGTAGCGCAAAGTACCTACCTGCCCGGTTTCTGGCGCGCGTTGCACGATCAGCAGGCCTACCTTGAGCAGTTAACACCGCTGGTTGATAACCTAAGCCAGCGCGCCGGCTGCTTAAGTGCCGGCACACCCCGGCGGGCTGAAATACTGAAAACGATTTTCATGAGCTTTTTTGCCGATGAACTACAACCACTGCTGGCTGGCTTTACCACCCAGGCATATCAACTGGCACCTGTTCTTCAACGCCTGCGTGATCAGTCTGAGCTGGCACCAATGAATGTTTACCTTGATCAACTGCAGCAATTACCCACCCGGCTAAACCGGGCTACACGCGCCCATGCGCAACACTGGCAGACATTTTTCCATGATTGTGATTTCACTCCGGGCGGTTAAAAAGCTAGCTGTGAAGCGTTGGACTTTTCACCAACTTATGGTAACTTATTGAGAACCATTCTCATTTGAGAATTTCCATCAAGGTCTTAAGTCCAAGGAGTTCAGTATGAAGTTGTTTACGCAGTTAGCCGTCAGTGCTCTGGTAGCAGCCAGCTTTTCAGCCGCAGCCGCCCCACTAAGCGAAGAGCGCCCTGACCATTTTGAAGGCAAGTCTTCAGAAACCCTGGAACAGGCTATGAGTAATCTTGCTGAATACAATGCTAAACTGCATGCCATGCTGGCAAACGGCGACTTAACCCCTAAGCAAATGGGTGAAATCCATCAGCTGACCTATACCCTCGAAGAAGCGCTTGCGAAACTGAAAGACGAAGTTGAAACCATGCAGGAACAAGTTGAAACAGTCCATCTTGGCTCTGAAAAAATGAGTTACGACGACGTAAAAGAAACCGGCAAAGCCTACTTAGATAAAGCAGCGAAGATAGTTAATCAATGAGTTTCATCAGCACTTCAAGCTACATCGTCGCCGATGATCTGTCGCTGGCGGTAAACGCTGCGGTAACTCTCGAGAAGCCTTTGCTACTCAAAGGTGAACCCGGTACCGGTAAGACCAGGTTGGCGGAAGAACTAGCCGCCAGCCTTGGGGTGCCATTACTGCGCTGGCAGATCAAATCCACCACCAAGGCCCAGCAAGGCCTCTATGAATATGATGCGGTATCACGGCTGCGGGACAGCCAGCTGGGCAGCGATAAAGTCCATGACATCGCCAACTACATTAAACCCGGTAAGCTCTGGCAGGCCTTTACCGCGCCTGAGCGCCCGGTGCTGTTAATCGACGAGATCGATAAAGCCGATATCGAATTCCCCAACGACCTGCTCCACGAGCTGGATCAGATGGAATTTCATGTGTACGAGACCGGCGAGCAGGTTCGTGCTGAGCACCGGCCCATCGTCATTATCACGTCGAACAATGAAAAAGAGCTGCCCGATGCCTTCTTACGGCGCTGCTTTTTTCATTATATTAAATTCCCCGATGCCGATACTCTTGCCGAAATCGTCAAGGTACATTACCCGGCCATCCAGCAACGCCTGTTAAGCACGGCCCTTGAAGTGTTCTTTGATCTTCGCGCGGTGCCCAACCTGAAGAAGAAGCCATCGACGTCAGAACTTATTGACTGGCTGAAACTCCTGTTGGCCGAGCAAATCCGCCCGGAAGATTTACAACAAAAAGGTCAGTTGTTGCCCATGTTCGGAGCCTTGCTGAAAAACGAACAGGATGTACAACTGGTCGAGAAACTCGCGTTTATGGCGCGCCGGCAGAGCTAATCCATGCTCATAGAGTTCTTTCTCTGCCTGCGCCGCCACGGCCTGAAAACCAGCCTGACCGAATTGCTGGACTTATTAAATGCACTGGATAAGCAGCTGATTTTTGCTGACGTCGAGGCTTTTTATAGCCTGGCGCGTCTGATTCTGGTCAAAGATGAAAGCCAGTATGATCGGTTCGACCGCGCCTTCGCTGAGTACTTCGAAGGTGTCGAACAGGTTGATCTGGCCTCAGCTATTCCCAAAGAGTGGTTTGAACAAAGCCTGCAACGCCAGCTTAGCGACGAAGATAAAGAGAAACTAAAAGCCCTGGGCGGGCTTGATGAACTGCTAAAAACCTTCCGCGAACGTCTGGAAGAGCAACAAAAACGCCACGCCGGTGGCAGTAAATGGATAGGCACCGGCGGCACCTCCCCTTTTGGGGCTTACGGTTATAATCCCGAAGGCATTCGAATCAACCAGGAAGGCAGCAATGCCCGCCGCGCAGTAAAAGTGTGGGACAAACGGGAGTTTCGTGAGCTGGATACCGAAGGCGAACTAAATAACCGTACTATCCAGCTCGCTTTGCGTAAGCTCCGTCGCTTTGCGCGCAGCGGTGCTGTCGAAGAACTGGACCTGCCCGGCACCATCCGGGCGACGTCATCAAAAGGCGGGCTGCTGGATTTGCAATGGCAGCGTGAACGCCATAACGCGATAAAAGTTCTGATCCTGTTCGATGTCGGCGGCTCCATGGATGATTTTATCTATGAGTGCCAGCAGCTGTTTGGCGCGGCCCGATCTGAGTTTAAGCACCTTGAGTTCTTTTATTTCCACAACTGCGTGTACGAAGGCGTCTGGAAAGATCCAAGTCGCCGGTTCGCTGAGCAGATCCCGGTCGGTGAGCTGATAAACAGATATGGCAAAGACTATAAACTGATTTTTGTCGGCGACGCGACTATGGGGCCGTACGAGATCATGTATCCCGGGGGCAGTGTCGAACACTGGAATGAAGAGCCCGGGGCCGCCTGGATGCAGCGGCTGTTAAACCATTTCCATCACGCGGTCTGGCTGAATCCGCAGCCGCCTGAGCGCTGGCGCTGGCACCAGTCAATCGACATTATGCAGCAGCTGATGGGTCAGCGCATGTATCCGCTTACGCTGAACGGTTTAACGCAGGCGATTGACCAGCTGTTAAGAAAATCTGCTGCAGCTGTGCCGAGTTCTTAAGCAAGTCCTTTAATGTATAGCGGCTCAGGTGCTCATAAAAGAGTTCTTTGCCCCGCCCTACAATGCTATTCAGTTCACAGGCCGGCAATGCCACGCAGTACGGATTGTGGCAGTCAATCCAGGCCTCATCGCCTTCCAGCTCCCGAATCACGTAATCCAACCGGATTTCGTCTGGCGCCTTAGCTAGCAAAAAGCCGCCATGTTTACCCCGTCTGGTTTCAATCAGCTTAAGCCGCCCAAGATGATGCACCACTTTATTGACATGATTCGCAGACAACTTAAAGGTTTCGCAGATCTCTTTGATGGTTGCCCGCTTATCCGGCAGTTCGGAATTCTGAACGCTCCCCAGATACATCAGAATGCGCAGCCCGTAATCGGTATATTTTTTTAATTGCATTGGTAATCCCGTAAAACTGAATCATTACCCTTGAATTTCTCAAAAGATACATCAATAATGCACTTTATAAAACATGCATTGAGGATGTATTTTATATGAAAGCCGAAACCATGCTTCGCGCGGCCAATTCTTCAATGGGTATAACACTTCTGTTGTTTGTGGTGGTGGCCTATCTGGCCTGGGGCCTTGAGGCCGAGTTCCCGTTGATGGTGGTAGCCGTATTGCACTTATCCCAAATCGTTCTGGCGGGCTTGTTTAAGCTCTCTTATGTGTTCCGCCTGATCGCCCAGAGCCAGCTCGGCCAAAGTTTGCGCTAAGCCAGTTGAAGACTCCGTCACAGAAAGGATAGGACGAAACGCTTAAAAAGCCAGCGGACGGCACATTTTTACTCGTTCCATTAGAAAAAATACTTGCACCCAATACGCGGAATTACTACTATAGCGGCCGTTCGCAATTGCGACACTTTTCTGAAAAATGTGCGTCCGTAGCTCAGTTGGTTAGAGCACCACCTTGACATGGTGGGGGTCGGTAGTTCGAGTCTACTCGGACGCACCATCTTCCCGAAACATTCAGTCTCTGTCAGAAATCAAACAACTCCCCAAGCAAACTTTTCTTCTTTTTCTTTCGATAGCCGTAATCATCCGAATACCTGCCCGGATCACGATACTCAGGGCGTGGTTGTTGCTGCGGCTGCACTTGTGGCTGTGCGGCAACCGTACTGGAACGCTCAATGATTTTGTCCAGCTCACCACGGTCTAACCAGACCCCACGACAGTTCGGGCAATAATCAATCTCAATTCCCTGGCGGTCAGTCATCACCAGATTTTCGGTAATACAAATTGGGCATTTCATTTAGCTAACTCCTTATACATACGATAGCGTTAAGCAAAATCTAAACTCAGGAAAAAAGTTTTTTAAGCTTTAATTTCTGAAACTGAAAATTATAGACACCTCCCTGAACATCCCTCAACGCCCGATAATTAGGATGTTCAAGCAATTCATACTGCTGGGGTTCAAGTTTTTCCTCGTCGATAAACTCAAGTTGCTCGACTTTATGACGTTCCCATAGGATACAGAGAACCGCGCTGACGGAAGCCAAAATAAATAGTTCCGCAGCGAATCTGGCTAGCAGTATTGCCCAATACCAATCGGAAAACGAGCCAATATTTGCCCTCATGCCCTTCATTGTTAGCATGCCTGTCACGCCAATCAGGATGACAATACCCAATGCTATTTTAGCGTAACGTCCATAGGTACTATGTTCATCCCGTTTTTGCACCAGCATCGCCAGATGACGTCCTGTTACGGGTGGTATCATGTCACTGCTCATATCCGCTCTCCATAGCTAAAGCTTCAACAAAGATGAATAAAATTTCAACTCCGGAATTCACATTACAACTATCCGGTCTTTTTTCAAGCCCGTTAAACTTGAATTTGCGGGCTTAATTTTGTTGACATGTCGTTACCCTCCTGTAAATTAATATGCTATAGCAGCGCATGCTTAACCTATTCTTTTAAGGGGAAAAACAATGTCAAAAATTAAACTGGCGCTACTTGGTAGTTTTGCCGTGTTCTTCGCTGCAGTACTCACGAACAACATGGCTATAGCGCAGGAAGCGCAACATGCAGGGTCGATTAATATATACGAATCACAGATTCGTAACCCCGAAGAACTCCAGGTTTATATGGACGTGACTCCGCGTAAAGAAAATCCTTTGATGAAGTTATCTGAAGCTGGCCGACACACCTTTATTAAAGGTTTGATTTGGACCGGCGAAGGCGTTGGAAGTCTCAATACCTATCCGCTGCAGATTGAGCTTTCAACACCGCAGGCAAAAAATGTACTGACGCTTTTTGGATTGCAGGACTTAACCTCAACAATTATGAAAGATAATTCAAACAACGGCGTATCGGCCAACGCCGCTGATGATACAGTTGCTCCAATGTTGCACCACTGCCTTGTTTTAGAAAATTATCGGTGCCAACTCCCAGCGAGTTGCAGAGCATCTTTCACCGACATCTGCATGGCATGTTTATGCGGTGCTCAGCAAACTGAATAAGATTGGCCAGGAGTTGAAAATATTATGCTTTTAACATTTTTGCGCGGCATCTGGTTGACGCTAACTCTAGTTTTGATAAGTCCCCCATCATTTGCAGCGCAAACAGACTGTGCAGATAGTAGTTTCCCTCTGTATTATGCCTTTGCGGATAAGTCCAAGGGTCTACATGTTGAAGGTTTAGCTCCGGATACCAAGAGCCAGGAGCAAATCTCTCATGAGTTATTCGACTTGGTCGATCAGCTCTATACTCAAGTGGTTGCATGCCCTGATAGGCGTTTGCCCAGGCTATTTAGCCAAACGGTAGATTTTCTATTTTTAACCAACAAAAGTCAGGATTTGCTTAAAATATACGAAGCCTTTATTAAAAACGCCTATTTAACCGATAGTCAAAAGGCTGAATATAGTGACAATCTTTTTCAAATGCACTGGCAAACACGGAACTTTTCCGAGTTAGAAAGAATTAAATCGAGTTTCCCTGTCAGTGAACATGCTATCTCTCACTACCCACTTGTTTTGAGTTCAGATACTCTAGATACTCATATGTTGTTAAAATCTAGAGTGACACCGGAAACAGATATAGAGGTTAGCAGTTACGATCTAGACGAAGAGTCTCTACAAGTTGTCGCAGTCATCGATCTTAGCTGCGGATTTTCCCGCACGCTGCTAGAAACCTTACAAGAGGATCCGTCATTATTTGATTCAGTTAAAAATATTACATTTGTATTTCCTCAAGCAAGTTTTGCCAGCCCAAGAGATGTTGCTAGATTATCTAATGACATAGGCAACATGAAATTCGCTATCATTAATAACGAAAAGGCATGGCCAACTGATATCTATTTTCACGAGTTCCCGATGTTTTATTTTCTTCATAACAACCAAGTAGTTCATAGAATTTCTGGGTGGCCATCAGAAGAACAGGCGAAAGTGATTGCGGATGCTTACACCAAAGTACAACTGGATATTGGTTTAACTAACACTATACGGTAAGTTACCGGCTAAAGTGCCTGGAGTTTCCCAGTCTTATGATTTCTCGCCCGATAATAGTGCGGTTCTGCGTACTGACGCTAGCTTTATGCACCCTCTTCCCATCGGCGCTTTTTGCTCAAACGAACTGCGCCCGCGATGCCTATGAGATCAATAGTTTATTTAGTGCCCAATCATCGCAACTGCATGCTGCTAGTAAAGCAGGCAATGTTATTACTGAGAATAACCTTTCAGAAGAGCTATTTCAGTTAACCAAATCCTTGAAGTCATTAGCCGTGTCGTGCCAAGACGCACGTGTACCTAAGTTGTTCCGTGATAGCGTAGCATTCCTGTTTTTAACGCATAAAGACGAACGCTTGTTAGCGCTCTACGAAGATTTTCTGCGAACTACTCAGCTAACAAAAGAACAGTATCTGAACTTCAGCGATGATTTTTACTTAATGAACTGGCAGGCCCGTAATTTCGAGAAGCTTGAAGACTTAAAGCATGAGTTCCCGGTAAGTGCCAAAACAACTGACTTTTACCCAGCGGACATTGGCGCGTCTTTAAATGAAGACGACATGCTATTCAAAGCCCGTTTTACTGCGGGCGCGGAGCTCGAAACCTATAGCGAAAATCTCGACCCCAAAAAGTTGCAGCTGGTGGTGCTGGTTGAATTGCTGGACGGCGCGTCGCGCCGGCTCTTCGATCATGTTCGTCAGGATCCGGAATTATTCTCGAAAGTAGATAAAATCTTGTTCTTATTTTCTCAGACTTCGGTCGCCAACCCCTTTGATTTAGCGAATGCCTCGCAGCTGATGAGCGACTATGACTTTGCCTTCGTAAACAATGAGGATAACTGGCCGCAGGAAATCTACTTTCACCACTATCCGGTTTTCTACTTTTTACACGAAAACAAGGTTCTGGAACGGATACCTGGATGGCCATTAGAACCAGAGGCGCAGGCCAAGCTGGTTAACGATACCTATGGACGCTTACAGCGCGAGCTGAATCAAACAGAAGATTAAAGAATCTCACCGCTAAGGTAATACCAGCGCGGGCCCTCTTTCAGAAAGTCCGATTTTTCCTCCAGCTTGCCATGCTGCCCATCAGCCTCAAAGAATGCCCGGAAATGGACATAGCCCCGGTTGCCGCGTTGCCAGGACTCGACAATCTGCAGCTGCAGCCAGCGGGGATTATCAGTAAGATCCAGCTCAGGGCGGGTGTCAGGGTGCCAGGTTTCCAGCAAGTAATCCTGCAGACCTAAAGAAAAAGCACTGAAGCGCGAACGCATCAGTGCTTCAGGGCTGGCCGGTAACCGCGCGCCGCGATGATAGGGCTCGCAGCATTTGTGGTACTTCCCTGCTCCACACGGGCACTTAGCCATTAAAAACAGTCGCCCGGAACCCGAACCCAGCCTTCCATCAATACCCGCGCACTGCGGCTCATGATGGCTTTGGTTACCGTCCACTCGCCGTTAACTTGCTTCGCTTCAGCCCCTACCTGCAAGGTCCCGGAAGGATGACCGAAGCGGACGCTATTGCGATCGCCGCCGCCGGCAGCAATATTGACTAAGGTTCCTGGCACTGCAGCTGCGGTTCCGATTGCAACCGCAGCCGTACCCATCATAGCGTGATGCAATTTACCCATCGACATAGCCCGCACCAGCAGGTCCACATCGGCTGCGTGAACGGCTTTGCCGCTGGATGACACATAGTCAGCAGGTGGCGCCACAAAGGCTATCTTCGGCGTATGCTGGCGCGAGGCAGCTTCATCGATGCTATTCACTAAACCCATCTTCACAGCGCCGTGAGCGCGCAGGTTCTCGAACATCACCAGCGCGTCAGCATCTTCATTAATAGCGCCCTGTAGTTCGGTGCCGGTATAGCCGATAGCTTCAGCGTTGACAAAAATGGTCGGGATACCCGCGTTGATCATGGTTGCTTTGATAGTGCCAATACCCGGCACTTCAAGATCGTCCGTCACGTTGCCGGTCGGGAACATTGAACCACCTTCGCCATCTTCATCCGAGGCAGGGTCCATGAACTCAACGGGTATTTCCGCGGCCGGAAAGGTCACTCCATCAAGTTCAAAATCACCGGTTTCCTGAATTTCGCCGCCTACAACAGGGACATGAGCAATAATGGTCTTGCCAATGTTTGCCTGCCAGATACGCACAGTCGCCATCCCATTTTCGGGAACGCGGCTGCGGTCAACCAGCCCGTTACTTATCGCAAACGGCGCAACGGCAGCAGACAAGTTGCCACAGTTACCACTCCAGTCCACAAAAGGCTTATCAATAGATACCTGACCAAACAGATAATCTACGTCGTGGTCAGCTTTGCTGCTTTTTGACAGGATCACCGTCTTGCTGGTGCTTGAGGTTGCGCCCCCCATGCCGTCAGTATGCTTACCATAAGGATCGGGGCTGCCGATTACCCGCAGTAACAAATTGTCCCGCGCCTGGCCCGGCACCTGCACGGCTTCCGGTAAATCCTGCAACCGGAAGAATACGCCTTTGCTGGTGCCGCCACGCATATAGGTGGCGGCGATTTTGATTTGCGGAGCATGTGTCATAACTCAGACCCCGGCCTGTTCGAGGAAGTCTTTAGCAAAGCGCTGCAATACACCACCTGCGTCAAAGATATTCACTTCTTCAGCAGTATCTAAGCGGCAGGTCACCGGAACTTCAATGCGCTCGCCGTTGGCACGATTAATTACCAATATCAGTCGCGCACCGGCAGTAGGTTCACCGACAACATCAAAGGTTTCGGTGCCATCAATGCCCAGCGTATGGCGGGTCACGCCCGGATCAAATTCCAGTGGCAGCACGCCCATACCGATCAGGTTCGTGCGGTGGATCCGCTCAAAACCTTCAGCCGCAATGGCTTCCACCCCGGCAAGCCGCACGCCTTTGGCTGCCCAGTCGCGGGACGAGCCCTGACCATAATCAGCACCAGCAATGATAATCAGCGGTTGCTTGCGTTCCATGTAGGTTTCGATTGCTTCCCACATGCGGGTCACTTTGCCTTCGGGTTCGACCCGGGCCAGTGAGCCCTGCTTCACCTTGCCGTTCTCCTGAACCATTTCATTAAGAAGTTTCGGGTTAGCGAAGGTCGCGCGCTGCGCAGTCAGATGATCACCTCGATGCGTTGCATACGAATTGAAATCTTCTTCCGGTACACCCATCTTCGCCAGATACTCACCAGCTGCGCTATCCAGCATAATGGCGTTTGACGGAGACAAATGATCAGTGGTGATGTTATCGCCGAGCACTGCCAGCGGACGCATACCCCTAAGGGCGCGCTCACCAGCCAGTGCGCCTTCCCAGTACGGTGGACGGCGAATATAGGTACTCATCGGCCGCCAGTCATACAATGGGTCGATTTGATCACCAAAATCAACTTGCAGACTGAACATCGGATCATAAACCTCGCGGAACTGCTCAGGTTTTACGCTTTGCTTCACAATAGCGTCGATCTCAGCGTCATCCGGCCAGATATCTTTCAGCGTGATGGCATTACCCTGCTGGTCATAACCAAGAATATCTTTCTCGATATCAAAGCGAATGGTACCAGCAATAGCATAAGCAACTACCAGTGGTGGTGAGGCCAGGAAGGCCTGCTTCGCGTACGGATGAATACGGCCATCAAAGTTACGGTTTCCGGAAAGTACGGCGGTTGCATAAAGGTCACGGTCGATAATTTCTTGCTGAATAACCGGATCCAGTGCGCCGCTCATACCGTTACAGGTGGTACAGGCAAAACCGACCACACCGAAGCCCAGGCTTTCAAGCTCCGGCAGCAGGTTGGCTTCTTCAAGATACATTTTGACGGTTTTCGAGCCAGGCGCCAGCGAGGTTTTCACCCACGGCTTGCGCAGTAAGCCCAGTTTATTGGCGTTACGCGCTATCAGACCTGCCGCAATCATGTTGCGCGGGTTACTGGTGTTGGTACAGCTGGTGATCGCAGCGATGATCACCGCGCCATCAGGCATTTTGCCTTCTTCATTTTCCACCACACCAGAAATGCCGCGCGCAGCGAGTTCAGAAGCAGGCAACAATGCGTGGGGGTTCGATGGTCCGGCCAGGTTACGTTGCACCGACGATAAGTCAAAGTTCAGCACGCGCTCATATTCAGCGGTATCCAGGCTGTCCGCCCATAAACCGGTATGGCGGGCAAACTGTTCCACCAGCTTAACCTGCTTGTCATCACGACCAGTGATCTTCAGGTAATCAATGGTCTGGTCATCGATATAGAACATCGCCGCGGTAGCGCCATACTCAGGCGTCATATTGGAGATGGTTGCGCGGTCGCCAACGGATAAATTCGCAGCGCCTTCACCGTAAAACTCCAGATAACCGCCAACCACACGTTGCTTACGAAGAAACGCTGTCAGAGCGAGTACCAGGTCAGTCCCTGTGATACCCGGCTGCAACTTGCCTGTCAGCTCCACACCGATGATATCCGGCAGGCGCATGTACGAAGCCCGGCCCAGCATGACGCTTTCAGCTTCAAGGCCACCAACGCCCACCGAGATAACGCCAAGGGCATCGACCATAGGCGTATGGCTGTCAGTGCCGACACAGGTATCAGGGAAGGCTACATTGTCACGTACCTGAACAACTGGGGACATCTTCTCCAGATTGATCTGGTGCATGATGCCATTCCCCGGAGGAATCACATCAACGTTTTTAAATGCCGTTTTAGTCCAGTTGATAAAGTGGAAGCGATCATCATTGCGCCGATCTTCAATCGCCCGGTTTTTGTCAAAAGCATCGCTTTCGAAACCCGCGTGTTCTACTGCCAGCGAATGGTCAACAATCAGCTGGGTCGGAACCACAGGGTTAACTTTTGACGGATCACCGCCCTGCTCCGCGATCGCGTCGCGCAGGCCAGCAAGATCAACCAATGCGGTTTGTCCAAGGATATCGTGACAAACCACTCGCGCCGGGTACCACGGAAAGTCCAGGTCGCGTTTACGCTCGATCAACTGCTTCAGACTATCCGTCAGCATCGATGGATCGCAGCGGCGGACTAAGTTTTCAGCCAGGATCCGCGAGGTGTAAGGCAGCCTGGCGTAGGCGCCAGGCTCAATAGCATCAACTGCTGCACGGGCGTCATAGTATTGCAATGACGTACCCGGCAGCGATTTACGAAAATCTTGATTCATATTAGCGCTCATTAATTGCAGGAACCGACCGCGCTTCAGGACCAGTATAGTCAGCGCTCGGACGGATAATACGGTTGTTTGCCCGCTGCTCTTTCACATGCGCAGTCCAGCCACTCACCCGCGACATCACGAAGATTGGCGTAAACAGCTTGGTCGGGATGCCCATGTAGTGATAAGCAGAGGCGTGGAAAAAGTCGGCATTCGGGAATAATTTCTTCTCGCGCCACATCACTTCTTCACAGCGGACTGAAACATCATACAGACGGGTGTCACCGAACTCGTCAGCCAGCTTCTCTGACCATTCTTTAATAATGGCGTTACGCGGATCATTGTCGCGATAGACCGCGTGACCAAAGCCCATGATTTTGTCTTTACGGGCCAGCATCGCCAGCAGCGTCTGTTCCGCATCTTCCGGTGATTTCATATCTTCAATCAGTTCCATCGCCGCTTCATTAGCGCCACCGTGCAGTGGACCACGCAACGAGCCGATAGCACCGGTCACACAGGAATGAATATCCGATAAGGTTGAAGCACAAACCCGCGCGGTAAAGGTCGAGGCGTTAAACTCGTGCTCAGCATAAAGGATCAGTGACGTATTCATTACCGCGGTGTGCAGGTCCGACGGTTTTTTATCGTGCAGCAGACGCAGGAAATGTGCACCGATAGAATCATCATCAGTTTGCGTTTCAATACGCACGCCGTCATGGCTGAACCGATACCAGTACAACAGAATGCTTGGGAATACTGCCAGCATCCGCTCAATGGCTGTATCGGCCTGGCTGAAATCAGCCTCTGGCTCCAGGTTACCCAGCATCGAGCAGCCGGTGCGCATCACATCCATTGGATGGGCATCAGCAGGAATCCGCTCCAGTACATCTTTCAACGCCTGCGGCAGGCCGCGCTGTGACTTCAGCCGCGCTTTATAGTCAGCGAGCTGGCTGCTATTGGGCAGTTCGCCGTGCGCGAGCAGGTAAGCGACTTCTTCAAAACTGACCTTATCGGCCAGTTCTTTAATATCGTAACCACAATAAGTCAGGCCTGAACCCGTTTTACCCACAGTACAAAGTGCGGTCTGTCCCGCTACCTGGCCACGTAAACCAGCGCCACCTAATGCTTTATCTACCATTCTCTACTCCGGTAATTAGTTGTTATAAATTATCTGTTGGTTATTTCTTGTTAAACAGCTGATCGAGCTTGGCTTCAAACTCGTGATAATTAAGAAAATCGTATAGCTCCATGCGCGTCTGCATGGTATCGATAACGGCCTTCTGATCACCTTGCTCAAGAATACTTTGGTACACATTCAGCGCTGCTTTATTCATCGCCCGGAAGGCACTCAACGGATACAACACCATATCGACGCCAACCTTCGCCAGTTCATCTTTATTGAACAGTGGCGTCGCGCCAAACTCAGTGATATTTGCCAGCACCGGAATATCCAGCGCCTTAGTGAAGGCTTCGTATTGTTCCAGGGTATGAACCGCTTCAGCGAAAATGGCGTCAGCGCCGGCATCGGCGCAGGCTAATGCGCGCTCGATTGCGGCATCCAGGCCATCTTGCTGAAGTGCGTCGGTACGGGCCATGATAAAAAATTGCTCATCGGTACGCGCGTCAACCGCGGCTTTTACCCGATCAACCATCTCGGCCTGAGAAACAATCTCTTTATTCGGACGGTGACCGCAACGCTTCTGGGCCACCTGATCTTCAATATGAAAGCCGGCAGCACCAGAGCGGGTCATTTCTTTTACTGTGCGCGCGATGTTGAAAGCGCCGCCCCAGCCGGTATCTGCGTCAACCAGCAATGGCAGGTCAGAAGCACCGGTAATGCGGCGGATGTCTTCACAAACATCGTTTAAGGACGTCATACCCAGATCCGGCAGACCGAAAGAGGCATTGGCAACACCGGCGCCTGACAGATAGAGCGCTTTATGGCCAACGCGTTCCGCCATCATAGCGGTATAGGCATTAATAGTGCCCACAATCTGCAGTGGACTTTCCTGGGCTATCGCCTGACGCAGCTTGGCGCCTGCACTTTGGATGTGTGTCATGTTACTTTCCTAATTGGTTCAGTTGAAATTCAATATTGCGGCGGGATGCGCTGATGTGCCTGCGCATCAGAAGGTCGGCGAGTTCACCGTCACGGTTAGCAATCGCCTGAATAATTGCTTTATGTTCATCAAAGGCGCGGGACACCCGCGGACCATTCATACCTAACTGCACACGGTACATGCGCACTAAGAAATACAACTCATCACAGAGCATATTAATAAGGTACGGGTTTTTGCTGCCAAGAATAATCCGATAATGAAAATCCAGATCGCCCTCTTCCTGGTAATAACTTTCGCCCTCGCGAACCCGTTGCGAAGACAAATGCTGATCAAGCAGTTCGCGCAGCTCGTCAATTTCGCTATCGCTCATCTGTTCAGCCGCCAGCCGGCATGCCAGGCCTTCCAGTTCTTCTCTGATCTGATAGAGGGATATCAGCCCATCCGTCGATAAGGTCACCACCCGCGCTCCGGCGTTCGGGGTGCGCTCAATTAACCGGCACCGCTCAAGCCGCGCAAGGGCTTCACGTAATGGCGCCCGGCTAACGTCAAAGCGACGGGCCAGATCCAGTTCACTGATTTTACTGCCCGCAGGGATATCACCTTCAACAATCGCGCGCTGTATTTCCAGCAATACGCGATCAGAAGAAGTTACCGGGCTTCGCCAAAGGGGACTCTTAACGCTCATTTTTGTCGACAGATGTTTGAGTGAGGCGCTATTTTAATGGCTGAAAAGCCAGTTAGCAAGACTCTAAAAGGAAGTATTGTCGACAATCAGCTCTTGACTAACTTTTTTACTGGCTATTACTCACTGGCCTTTTCGGCGATTTTTTTAGCGGAAAAGTCATGATCGAGAAAAACGTCTGCCAGAATCTGTTGTTCAATGAAGTTGCGCTTATCAGCGCGCACCGGGAACCGGACAATAAGATGGATCTCACCTGCTGTCGGTACCTGCAAGGTTACGCGAGGATCAACCGACGGAACATCGACCCCTCTGATATCACTTTGGCGAGCCATATATTTTCTGGCCTGCTCGAGATAGTCCTGGCAATTGCGCGCCGCTACGTCCTGGAATTTCAGGCGGGCGCTACGCCAATCGTCTTCCCGCTTAAATGGTACGGTGAATACATGCAGCACATAGTCGTGCGTAAAGCTCTCATTAATTACCGGTTCTGAAACGAAGATAGAGTTCGGGATAACCGTCATGCGGCCGGTGCGCGAATGCGCTAGCTTGCCCGGGCCCACTTCCAGAATAGTGGTTGCCAGCAGACTCTGGTCGATCACGTCCCCCCGAAAATCCTTGACCTGAATACGGTCACCAATTGTAAAAGCGCGTGCGCCGGATTTAATAATGGAGCCAATTACACATAGGATCAGCTCTTTGGTGGCCACCACAAAAGCAACGGCAATGGCGACTATAGAAAGCGCCAGGGTCCGCAGCTCCTGCGCCCAGATCAGCGTCAGCCCCAGCAGCATAACCAGCAGCAGGCCGTTGCGAGTCTGGACCAGCCAGCGGCGGCGTAAGTCGCTGGATAACACAGTACGACGGATAAAGCGTGCCAACAGCGCCCTGCTAATAAATACTATGATTATTAGCAATATAGATGCCGCTATCATCCTGAAGCCGCTGTCAGGTAAGGTGATCGAATTTAGAAAATCTTGAATTGCAGACATCATAGGTTGCCGGTTTACCTTTTATGTAGCGCTATTTTTATGTTTATTAGGATAAACCTATTCGCCGGTCTTTGGAATTCCTTCTGTTGGCTATACTGCTAAACAAATCTGTCTTTTAACTCTATTCTCAGGCGCAAGAGGATTCACATGACCGCATACTTACCATCGTGGCTGCCAGTGACTATAAATGATCAGATCACCACTATTTTGCTGTTGGGTCTTATCCTCTCACTTAGTATGCTCGCGGATACCATCGCCAAGCGCACCCAGATGCCCCGTATCTCGTTGCTGGTCATCCTCGGGCTGGGTATCGCCGCTGTTCAGCAGCTGGTGCTGGGACAGTCACCAGGCATCCTGCCTGGTGATCTTAGCGAGCCTTTAATTCAACTGGCGCTGGTGATGGTCGCTTTTCTGCTTGGTAGCGAATTTACGCTAAAGCGTATGAGCAGCCTGGGCCCGCCTATTCTGTTGGTGTCACTGGCAGTAGTAATATCCGGCTACCTGTTTGTTAGCCTCGGGCTGCTGGCGCTTGGCTTCCCGATAGTGGTTGCGGTCGCGCTGGCGGCCATTTCAGTTGCCACAGATCCCGCGGCGGTAAAAGAATCCATCGACGAAAAAGATGACCAGAGCCTCACCGGCAAAGTGCTATTGGGGGTTGTGGCCGTTGATGATGCCTGGGGCATTATTTTGTTCGGTATCAGTATGGCGGTGCTGGGTCTGTTCGTTGGCAGTGAAGGCGGTATGAGCTTGCTACATGCTGGCTGGGAACTGGGTGGCGCGGTTTTACTTGGCCTGGCAATTGGATTTCCCGCAGCCTGGTTAACCGGACGCCTTAAGCCCGGAAAACCCATACTTATTGAGGCATTAGCACTCATGCTGTTGCTGGCGGGGCTGTCTTCGCTGCTTGGCGTTTCTGAACTGCTCAGTTCCATGCTCGCCGGCGCCGTGGTAGCTAATGTGTCCAGACACCATACCCGTTCGTTCAGGGAAATTGAGCATATTGAATGGCCATTCCTGGTGTTCTTCTTTGTACTGTCGGGGGCTAGTATCGATCTCTTTCAGCTAAACGATTCGATGATGCTACTGGGGGCGTACATTGTGCTGCGTATAGCGGGCCGGCTGCTCGGTGGCATCTTAGCTGTGCGCTATACCCCCATTGAGCAGGCCCGACAGTTACCATCCGATATTGGTCTTGCCCTGACCCCGCAGGCTGGCGTCGCTATCGGCATGGCACTGCTTGCGGTCGAACGTTTTCCAGAGGCCAGCCAGCTGATTTTACCGGTTGTTGTGGCTTCAACGGTTTTATTCGAACTGACCGGCCCTTTCCTTACGCAAAAAGTATTGCGTTAATAAACGGACTTTTTCAACGCTGACAATTTTTCCTTTGTATCGTCCAGCTTATGTTCCAGTTCCTCGATTTGTTCGCGGTACTTCACTTCAGCTTCACCGGTGGCCTTTTTGGCCTTTGCCTTGAGCTGTTCCAGCTTCGCCTCCCACTCCTCAATTTGTCCTTCATACTCTTTTTTATAGGCTTCTTGCTCGCTCATAACATCCTCCTTTTAATAAATTTATTCATCGCTTAATAACCATAGTCGAAATTATCCGGCTATGCTGTGAACAGGCTGTAGCGAAAACATACAGAGCTGATTTATGCTATGCTCATAGCAGGTCATAAAAACAGGAGTAACATGATGTCTTTGATACGTTTAATGATTCCCTCAGTGGTAATCTTTTCGGCAAGTTTATTTCTTAGTTCGCCGGCACAAGCCGAACTGGAGTGGAAGCTTGACGAAAATCGCTCAGTGCTGAATTTCGTTTCCGTCAAAAACGATCATGTCGCTGAATTACATCGGTTCAATGAGTTAAAGGGCGAATTGCTGGGCGAAGAGCTTACTATCCAGATTCCGGTTAAAAGTCTGGATACGCAGATAGCGATTCGGGATGAACGGATGCGTGAGCATCTTTTCAATGCGAAAGAGCACCCTTTTATTACGGCGAAAGCAACTATCCCGCATTCGAGCATAACTGACATCCCGGTATTAACCACAGTGCCGCTGGAAGTTGACTTTAAAGTATTTATTGCCGGCGAAGCCCAGCGAGTAAATAGCGTTGTGCAAATTACCCGCCTCGATGTCGAGCGCTTTCTGGCAACCACTGCCCAGCCGGTGCTTATCAGCACCAAAGACTTTAAACTGGTCGAAGGCGTAAACAGGCTTCGCGAGATTGCTAATCTGGAAGCCATAGATTATGTCGTCCCTGTTACCTTTAGCGTACAGTTCGAGCGTCAACCACCACAGTAAATTTCAGGTGACCTTTCTGTACCCTCTATAGAGATGTCCGGCCAACAGGCCGGACATCTCTTTTTTGTTGCGATCCCCGATTGACCTGCCGATTTTAACTGCATATAGTACGTATATTATAAAAAAATAACATTTCCTTATGATGAAACGCTCCTCTCTGATAGCAGTCATTAATGCGGCGCTGGTTGTAGCTATAAGTGCGAGCTTCTCCATCGGTCTTATTGGTTTACTGGTTAACTGGCTCACTCAGCCAGAACACGCTTTTGAGCGTGTCATTTCAACAACTTCCGCGGTGGTCGCGTTGGCAGTCAGCCTGGCCTTCATGGGTATGGTCAAGCGCCAGGTCTGGCTGCAGATAGTCGGCGGGGGTATTGTCGTTCTTAGTGCCCTGCATAGCCTGGCGACCAATCTGTCGGCTATCCGGGTTTTTAATCTGAACTGGCTGAGCAATGTTGATGCGCAATTCAACTCTCCCATTGCGGCTATCTTTTTGATACTTGGCGCCAGCCTGATGCTGAATCCGCGGCACAACCTTCAGCGGCTGTGGTTGCGCACATTATCCGCTGCATTGCTGATCGGCTCTTTAATTATTCTGGGTTTGCACTTAACCGAACACGGCTTTGCTTACCTGGGGCCGCATCCCCCGGTGACTTCAATGGCGGGCCTGTTTGTGTTTCTGATAAGCATCACGATGATGTTGGTCACTACGCCAAATAGTAACCTGGCTAACTTTCCTTGCCGAAAACTACTATACGCAGCATTTCTGTTCATTTTTATTACCTGTGGTAGCTGGTACCTGCTGAGCCTAAACCAGATCCGCACAGTACAAAATGGGGCGGTAAATATCGTCAATAATGTCGCTGAAGCCCTTACTGAGTCAGCGAACCGTAATATTCAGCTGACTAACCGGGTGGTCGCGCGATGGGAGTCCCTTGGCCTTGAACCGCAAGCGGAATTAGTGCAAGACGATATGACTATGCTGCTAGGCGACATGGCTTATATCCAGGCACTCTACGTAATTGATTCCAGCGGACGCGCTATCCGGCAGCAACAGCAAGCTGAAATCCAGATCCCGACTAACCTCCTGGCACAACCGCATGTGCAGAACTGGCTCAACTCGCAAATCCGCTACACCGACATGCTTATCCCGGGGTTCGAAACGCCGGCAACCGAAGCGGTACCCATATTGGTGATGACACCGGTGCAGTATAAGTTTGGTGAGCAATGGTATCTTCTGGCCGTAATTGACCTGCAGCAGTTAATTCGAGTAGAAACCAAATTATTGCCACCGGATCTCAAGATCTATGCCGCAGTACACGGTGGTGCCAGATTTCCTCTTGAGCAAGCGAAACCCAGCAAAGACAAGGAACTGTTTCTGTCACAGACTGAGTTTTCAGTTCCATCTGGTCCGACGATACAGTTATCAGCCTATCTTTACCGTTTCGACGAGCTACTAAACGCGTCAAACCTGCGCGTAGCTCTGGTTTTCCTTGGCTTTATTTTCTGTTGCATGTTCCTGGTCATGACGCAACAAAACCGCCAGGTACTGCAACACAGTCGGCGACTCACCCGCACCCAGCAGCGTATGCAGGCGCAACAGCAACAGCTGGACTTCAGTCAGCAGCAATATCGCTCGCTCTACAGTAATAATCCGGATGCGGTCTTCGCCCTGGACAGGAGTGGCGTATTCATAAGCGCCAATCAGGCGGTGCTTGACCTGCTGAAGCTGCCAAAAAGTCAAATTCTAGGCCAGCACTTCAGCACCCTGGTGGTTGCCGAAGATTTGGAGTTCACTGTCGGTGAATTTCAAACGGTACTTGCGGGGGAATCCCGCCGCTATGAAGTTCGCATTTATGACGCTGACCATAACGTTCTGCACCTGGATATCACTAATCTGCCAATCAAGGTGGGCGGTAAAATCACCGGCTGCTACGGGATCGCTAAGGATATTACTCAACGTAAAGCTGACGAGGCCCACCGGCTTATTCTTGATCGCAGCATTAACGTATCCACCAACGGTGTCATCATTTGTGATGCGCAACAGCATGATCTTCCAATCATTTATGTCAACGAACGCTTTCAGCAAATCACCGGCTACTCCGAGCGCGAAATACTAGGCATCAACTGTCGATTCCTGCAGGGCCCGGAAACGTCCCCAGAGAGCCTTGAAAAGATAAGATCCGCGCTGGCTGACAATTCCGAGCTGAGAACTGAAATCCTCAATTACCGTAAGGACGGCACCCCGTTCTGGAACGAATTGCAGTTAGCCCCTGTCTTTAATGAATCCGGGGTAGTTACCCATTATATCGGCGTCCAGAACGATGTCTCCGAGAGCGTAAAAAATCAACAGCAGCTAAGTTATCAGGCCAGCCATGATCTCTTAACTGAGCTGCCAAACCGCACCTCGCTTGAGGCTGAGCTCATTCGTCAGGTCGGGATATGGCGTCAAACTGACGGCGCATCGCAGCTGGCTGTCCTCGTTATCGATCTCGATGGCTTTAAACCTATCAACGATGCCATGGGGCTTGCAATCGGCGACCGCTTATTAATCGAGGTAGCTCATCGTTTGCGACGGAAGATCAGGGGCATGCAAACGGCTGCGCGATTTGGCAGCGATGAGTTCGTCGCTATTATCCCAGATTTAAGTGATACCGCTGAGCTGACCGAATTGGTTAACGAAGTGCTTAATTACCTTGCGGAACCCTATCAAATTGACGAACACAAGATCTATCTCACTGCGAGTATAGGAATTACCTTATGCAACGAATTAATCAACAACCCTGTTGAACTCGTGCAACAAGCCGGTATGGCAACCACACAGGCAAAGCGGCATGGTCGTAACCACCATCAGTTTTACGCCGCCTCTAACCGCGCGGGTTTTGAAGCGAGAGTGACTTTACGCAGCCAGTTCCAGCAAGCGATTGATAATGATGAACTGCAGTTGCACTATCAGCCTGTTATTGATCTGCAAAGCGATGAAATATGTGCAGTCGAAGCTTTGATGCGCTGGCAACTGGCAGACGGTACCTTTATTTCCCCGGCCCAGTTTATTCCGTTGGCCGAAGCGACCGGACAAATTATTCCTGCCAGCAGTTGGGCACTGCGGCAAGCCTGTAAAGATCTTAAATCATTGCAGCAATACAGCACTATTTCAGTTGCCGTGAACTTGTCTGCAATGCAGTTCAGTCGCGCGAACTTTGTTGAGCATATCACCGATATAATCGGTCAGGCACAGGTCAACTTTGACCAGGTTGAGTTGGAACTGACTGAAAGTATTTTGATGGATGATACCGCGCATGCCATCGAGATCTTGCAACGGCTTCGTAGCAACGGTATAAAAATAGCGATTGATGACTTTGGTACCGGTTTTTCGAGTTTAAGTTACCTGACCAATTTGCCGACTGATAAATTAAAGATTGATCGCTCTTTTATCAAAGATATCGTCAGTAGCAGTAAAGCCCGCTCTACCGTGAAATGCATTATTGAAATGGCCCATCAGCACGATCTGGTAGTAGTTGCTGAAGGTATCGAAACCAAGGAGCAAGCAGATGTTATCCGCGACCTCGGATGTGATATGGCGCAAGGCTACTACTTTGCCCGGCCAATGCCTCATGCTGACCTTGCAGCCTTGCTGCGCCGGCAGGAGGAAGTAACAGGTGAGTTCAGCTAAGCTCCATCTCTTATTGGGCCCTGCAACTGCACTAACAGGCTACCTGGTAGCCGTGAATGCCTGGCAATTCTCACCACCGGCAGCCTGGACACTGGCGACGACACTCTGGGTAGCCTGGTGGTGGATAAGCGAAGTATTGCCCCTACCTGTTACTTCGTTATTACCTTTTGTCCTACTCCCATTGGGTTCGGTCGCATCAGTCAGCGAGACGTCGGCAGCGCTAGGCAATCCGATTATCCTGCTGTTTATGGGCGCATTTATGCTCGCCAAAGCAGTTGAAGCCAGCGGCGTGCATAAACGCATCGCTATAGGTCTGGTTACCCGCATTGGCGCAACCAATGGCAGGCGGATGATTTTTGCCTTCATGGTGGCGACTGCGGTGCTGTCGATGTGGATTTCAAATACTGCCGCGGTGCTTGCACTGTTACCGGTAGCGCTGGCACTAGCTGATGCCAGTGATGATCAGACATTCCAGCGCGCCCTGCTACTGGGCCTTGCTTATTCGGCTTCCGTAGGCGGTGTAGCCACCCTGGTAGGAACTCCGCCCAATCTGATATTCGCCTCGGTCTATCAAACCTATACCGGTACCAGCTTCGGATTTCTCGACTGGATGAAAATAGGGCTTCCTTTGGTCATCGTCAGTATCCCTTTAATGGCGTGGTGGCTAACAAGGTCGGTTACCCAGCGGACTGCCCTGAAGATCGATGAACCTGGCCCGGTCAGCTCGGGCGAGCGCTGCGTACTGGCAATTTTTGGTCTGGTGATCGTGCTCTGGATAACCCGCACTGCGCCCTTTGGTGGCTGGTCCGCCTGGTTAAATCTAGGGGGCGTTGGCGACGCTACGGTGGCGCTTGGCGGGGTACTCCTGATGTTTATCGTGAAGGACCAACAGCGGCAACCGCTTCTCACCTGGCAACAGGCGGTTTCGATTCCCTGGGGTATTTTACTGCTGTTTGCCGGTGGCATAGCCCTCGCGCAGGGATTTATGAGTAGCGGGCTCAGCGATCAGATCGGCAATGCGCTGACGGGGCTTAGCTATCTGCCGTTATGGCTGCTGGTCTTCGCTATTACGCTGAGTGTTTCCCTGTTAACCGAGGTAACCTCAAATACCGCGACCGCCACCCTGCTAATGCCGGTTATGGCGGCAACTGCTACCGCGCTGCAATTGCCGCCTGAACTACTCATGATACCGGCCGCGATCGCCTGTAGCTGCGCCTTCTGCCTACCCGTGGCGACACCGCCTAACTCAATTGTTTTCGCGGCAGAACGCCTGACTATCAGACAAATGGTCCGCGAGGGCTTAGTACTGAATCTGATGCTGGCAGCAATAACCACGGTGTTGGTCATGCTGCTGGTCAGTTAAAGCTGCAACACACCCATATAATCGGCGATATTGACGTCATAATCAGTGGTCTGTTTTAAGTGATCCGATAAGGTTTCCAGCGCATCGGGCTCGCCGTGTACCAGATAGATACGGGTCGCTGAAGTCAGTTCTGAGGCTTTTAGCCAGTCACTCAGCTCCTGATAATCGGCATGCCCGGACAAACCGTCAAGGCGCCGTATACGTGCCTTAACCGGTAGCCACTGACCATGCACCTTGACACGATCAGCACCACCCAGCAGTTTAGCGCCCCGGGTTCCCCCCGCCTGGTGTCCGGCAAAGAGTACAGTCGCGCGATGATCGCCCAGCCAATGTTTGAAGTGATGCAATATTCGACCGCCAGTCGCCATTCCGCTGCCGGCAATAATAATATGCGGCCCAACCTGATTCGCTATCGCTTTTGACTGTTCCACATCGCGGGTGTAAATGACCTGTTCCATTGCTGCTGCGCACTGTTCTGCAGTCAACCGGTGAAATTCATGGAAGCGATTGTAGATGCCCGAGGCGTTAATCGCCATAGGGCTATCCAGGAATATCGGCAGCCGCGGAATAACCTGCTCATCCATTAATGTAACCAGCATGTGCTGCAACAGCTGGGCGCGACCAATGGAAAAACTCGGTACCAGCAACACCCCGCCAGCTTGTGCCGTTTCATTCACTACCTCGGCAAGTTGTTGCCAGGGCTCTTCCGCCTCATGGCGACGATTGCCGTAGGTACTCTCCAGTAACAGCACATCGACATCAGGAAGTGGTTTGGGTGCATGCATCAGGATATCGTCGGGCCGTCCAACGTCGCCGCTGAATCCGATCCGCCGGCCACCACCGCTGGCAATAACGCTGGCAGCCCCCAGCAGATGGCCAGCTGGCTGCAAGTGAAATTCGATATCACCAACCGCAAAGTGCTGTTCAAAATCCACCGGTTCAAATAGTTCCAGCGCTGCCCGGGCGGTTGCTTCATCATAGAGGGGCTCTGGATTTTGATGACGGCTTAGCTGATGCTTTTTATAGAACTTTGCGTCCTCTTCCTGAATGCGGCCACTGTCAGGCCAGAGTAATCCGCACAAGTCAGCCGTGGCACTATGGGCAAATACCGGGCCACGGTAGCCGTGCCGGTAAAGCACCGGCAAAAAACCCGAGTGATCGAGATGGGCATGGGTCAGCACCACAGCATCCACCTTGTCGATTCCCAATGGTAACGGCTGCCAGTTACGTTGCCGCAGCCACTTATAGCCCTGGTATAGTCCGCAATCAATCAAAACCCGCGTAGTTTCGGTCTCCAACAGGTACTTAGAGCCGGTAACCGTTTCACATCCACCCAGAAATATCAGCCGCATTATCCTTAATCCTCATCCTGTTTATTACAACAACCAGTCAATCGGTAACCGTTCCAGTACGCGTGTCGCAGCCCGACGCCACAGTGAGGCTGAGGGCTCCTGGTGATAGCGAGTCACCTCCCGGCCAAGCCGCTCTTCCCAGACGATTTTATTATCAACGAGTGCGATCTTATAGGCGTAATGCGGTACTGTTTTCGAAAATTCCTTAGCAATCATACGTGCCAGCTTGCAGCTGTGAATAACAAAACCAAGTTCAGTATTTAGCTGAGCTGAGCGCGGATCAAAGTTAAAGGATCCAAAAAACACCCGCTCATGATCAATCTCAAAGGTTTTAGCATGCAGGCTGGAGGCCGAACTACCAAAGCGTCCTTTTTTTCCTTTCATCCGCTGCCGCCGTTGTTTGCGTTCCTGCCGCCGGGCAAGCGGCGATAACCGCTGTAACTCAAACAACTGGATGCCAGCGCGCAGCAGGCGCTTACGCCATTTCGCATAGCCCGCGTGCACTACCGCTACATCAGTCGCCGCCAGCGAGTTCGTCAGAATCGCAATCTCAATACCTTGCTCAGCGTATTTTACCAGCTGATCCACGCCGACGCGTGTCGGCACAAAATAGGGCGAAACCAGGTTGATGTGCGAGGCCGGCTCACCTACCGCTTTTTGCAGTTGATGGCCAATCAGCTGATGCGGCTTTGCCTTACCCAGCCCTTTGCTGGGCGCATCACAAACCATTTCGGTTTCAGCCCAGACGAAATCTAACTCGTGTTCACGCACTTTTTTAAAAAATGACAGTTTCTCGATGGCTTCGACATAGTCGCGGGCGCCGGGATCAGACTCCACCACCGAAGCGCGCTCGCTTAATTTTGCTAACGATTGCGGCCGCACCAGGGTCATCAGCTCACCAAGCGGTACCGCGGAGTCGCAATCCCAGAACTGCTGGAACAGGTCTGCCACCCGGGTAACGACATCACCAATCATCAGCGCATCAAGATCGGCAAAAAGTAAGTCATCCGTGGCGCCGAAATATTCATCGCTGATATTGCGACCGCCGCTGATCAGCAGTTGCCCGTCAACGATGAAGGCTTTATTGTGCATGCGCCGGTTGATACGAGGGAAATCGTAGAGGTAATTGATAAACCGGGGCCAGCGGATGCGTAGCGGATTAAACAATCGGATCTCAATATTGGCATGCGACTGCAGGCCAGTTAATACCGAGTCCATACCGGCAGTGTTGATGTCATCGAGCAGCAAACGAACTTTCACGCCACGATCTGCGGCTTTATGAATCGCCTCAAACATCAGGGCGCCGGTACGGTCATTGCGCCAGATATAATATTGCAGGTCCAGCGTGAACTCGGCCTGTTCAGCAAGTTGGATACGCGCAGCAAAAGCTTCCTGACTATCGGTCAGCGGCAACACGCCAGTTTCATCCGGATGTTCAGCCAGCAAGGGGCCGATGCTTTCGGCGATGCGCCCGGTATCCGTTTTACTCATGGGCCTTTGGCGTCGCTGGCTGTTGGCCGAGCTGCTGGGCAAGACGGGCACGCTGTTCTTCGTCATGAGTCAGTGGCAGCCAGTCTTGTACAGTACGGTTGATCAGGCTGGCGAGTGCCTGGATATGCTGAGGCTCGGCATTCAGCGCGGGAATATAGGCATAACCTTCGCCACCAGCCTCGATAAAATACGCGCGGTTTTCTTCACCAATTTCTTCGATTGTTTCCAGGCAATCGGCGGCGAAGCCCGGACATACCACATGGACGTTTTTTGTCCCCTGCGCCGGAAGTGCCTTAAGGGTTTCATCGGTATAGGGTGTCAGCCATTCCTCACGGCCGAAGCGCGACTGAAAGGTCGTCATATATTCGCTTTTATCCAGTCCCAGCCGGGCAGCGATAAGCCGTGATGTTTTATGGCATTCGCAGTGATAGGGATCGCCTTTAAGCAGGAATTTTTTGGGTACGCCATGATACGAAAGAATAAGTTTATCCGGCTTGCCATGCTCGTTCCAGAACCGCGAAATGCTGTCGGCACAAGCTTCGATGTAAGGTTCGTAATCATGATAGTGATTAATAAAGCGCAACTCCGGTAACCAGCGGCGTTTGGTAAAATCCCGCGCCAGAGCATCGAAAGTTGAAGCCGTTGTCGCGGCGCAGTACTGCGGATACAGGGGCAGCACGACTAATTTTCGCGCGCCCTCATCAAACAACTGCTGTAAACGCTCAGCAATACTCGGCTGACCATAGCGCATGGCAAAGCGGACGATCACGTCATCTCCATGCTGTTGCCGTAACACCTGCTGCAATGCCGCAGCCTGATCTTCGGTATAGAACAGCAAGGGCGAGCCCCTATCGGTCCAGACCGTTTTATATGCGGCGGCTGAACGGCGCGGCCGTAGCCGCAAAATCACGCCATTCAGAATCAACCACCAGAGCAGCCGCGGCACTTCGACAACACGGGGATCAGACAAAAACTCACGCAGGTAAGTGCGTAGCGCAGGTGGCGTGGGAGTGTCCGGGGTACCTAAGTTGGTAATCAGTACCCCGACCCGATCTTTTTGTTTATGACTGAACTCAGGGCTGCCACGAAATTCCATTAGTTTAAAACCTTATTTCCAGAGGCGAACTTTCTCGCGTAATTTATCCGTTTCGATCCACTCATGAAGCTGATCGGCCATACGCTTGCCTTGTTCAACTGCCTGCTGCCAGTATTTCAGTCGCTCAGCAGCAGAAAGGTTAGAAAAATCTTTGCGATCAGGTATTTTCCCGTAAGGTAGCGTCCTGATGAATTCGTCCGTCGGTGTCATCAGGATCACTTTCGGCCAAATTTTTCCCTGCGTGCGCCGCCATCGCAGGCTTTTATCAAACCAGCCCGGTACCACTTCCTGATGAAAGTGTGGATAAAGTACCAGGCCGTTGACCGCGCTCAGGTCGACATCGAAATGATAATCGGTAATCCCACCATCGCGATAAATACCCGGAGGCGCTCCGGGAATATCACGGACGCCCTCTATCACCATAGGGATAGAACCCGTCGCCAGCAATGCTGATTTGAAATTAGCGGCGGATAATTCCACATGGTGCGTCGGAAAGTCATTCCAGCCCCGGGTAAAAGCTGCATCCGATTTCGGATGGTGAAATATGACCCGATCATAAAAACGGCCCAGCCAGCGGCGATTAACGGCATTTGCCGCCGCCGATCCTAATAAGCCCAGTAACTGTGATCGCCCCTCTTTGGCGGCGAGCCCGCGGCACCGTGTCACAATAAAGTGATGCCGGAATTTGTCCTGCGCCAGAATGTCAGCGACAGCATCGTCCGGAATGTATTCGTGAAGCAGTTTCCGGGCCTCATCGGTGATCTCACGCACATCAGGTTTTTCGCTATAGGTCTGATGGCTGTAGAGCCGGCAGAATAAATCACTGGCCGCTACCGGGTCAGTCTGGCCTAAACTGGCAAAGCGCCAGGCGCCGGCGGACGTTCCCAGCATGTCCAGCGGCTGCTCACGGCGCGCCAGAAAATCACCGAAGAGATAACGATCCAAGCCCTGTAAAATAAACCATTTCGGACCTCCGGACGCCCCCATCAACAGACCTATATCTGCGGGTTTCAGTCCTTGTTCCTGTATATGCAACCACGCTTCGCGCCCTGCCCGAATTTGAAGCCAGTCGGCAGCCATGAAGAAGTTTCCCTGTTTTACGAATTATTTCTCATCAGTATACTGTAAAAATGAGGCTACAGCAGCCTGTCAGCCTGAGCCTATTATCGCACCGCCGGGGCGACCATGCTATGCTACTTCGGTCTTGAATTTATTAGCAAAAACAAAGCGGAAACACCTATTCATGAAAGTCATTTCCTTTAATATCAACGGTATTCGCGCCCGTCTGCATCAGCTTGAAGCGCTTATCGCCAAACACCAGCCTGATGTGATTGGTCTGCAGGAAACCAAAGTCCACGACGAGCAATTTCCACAAGAAGCGGTAGAAGCGCTGGGGTATCACGTTATTTTCCATGGCCAGAAAGGGCATTATGGCGTGGCCTTACTTAGCAAAAAACCCCTGGAAAACCCGCAGTACGGCTTCGCTACCGATCTGGACGACGCGCAGCGCCGCATGATTATGGGCGACTACGTAACTGAAAGCGGCGAAAAAGTACGTGTTCTGAACGGTTATTTCCCGCAAGGCGAAAGCCGCGACCATGCCACCAAATTTCCGGCAAAGCGCCAGTTTTATGCCGATTTAATGACCTACCTTGAAACGAACCTTGACCCGCAGCAACCGGTTATCGTGATGGGCGACGTGAATATTTCCCATCAGGATTGCGACATCGGTATTGGTGAAGACAATGCCAAACGCTGGCTGCGCACCGGTAAATGCAGCTTCCTGCCAGAAGAGCGGGAATGGCTGAATAAGCTTCTGGATTGGGGACTGGTTGATACCTACCGCATACAAAACGCTGAATTAACGGATCAGTTCAGCTGGTTTGACTATCGTTCACGCGGCTTTGACGATAACCGGGGGCTGCGCATCGATCTCATCCTGGCTACCGGGCAGCTCGCTGAGCGCTGTGTCGAAAGCGGGATTGACTACGAACTCCGCGGTATCGAAAAACCCTCAGACCACGCCCCGGTCTGGAGCTCCTTCTCGCTCGGTTAAGTTCTGTTCCCGCGCACTGATGCCGTCAGTGCTCATCTGGCGGCAATTCTCTCAACGCTTTTCGTAACATCACCGCCAGATCCATATAATTGGGTTGGTTTCGCGGCTCAGCCTTTAATTTAGTGGCCAGTTGCAGGTACCAGTGTTTTAGTTGCGGCGTCAGCTGCGTATTGGCCCGACGACCCAGCCAGTACCACCCCTGTAACGGTAATGACAATATAAACAGCGATGTCACAATGGCCTGCGGCAACAAAGCGTCGCCCTGCCATTGCCACTGCACCACAAAGTTAATCACCGCTACCGGTGGCAGCCAGCGGGCAGCAAAGTTCACGGCCGGCACCACCGCCGATTCCGTCATCGCCGCAACCACCGCATGCCGCGGCCAGGTATGCGCATAACGCTGGCCATCCTTAAAGATCTGAAAAATCGATTTTCGCATAATTAACAGGCAACCTGCACACTCTTCGACCAGAGTGCTATTTTGTTTAAATTCATAAGGTTAGATAGTTCAGACCAGCTAACCCACAGACTTATCCACATAAAATGTGGAGAATTCACAGTTGATTTGTCACAATGACAACACCTACCCGATAACTATTAAAATCAGGTCAAAACAAACCTATGTCAGTGTCTGTCTACGGAATTCCAAATTGCGATACCGTTCGTAAAGCAAGGAACTGGTTAACCCAGAATAACATCACTCATAGCTTTTGTGACATTCGCAAAGAACCACTTTCGCAAGAGCTGCTGGCCGGCTGGCTGGCAACTGCCGGCAGCGATGTTCTGCTCAATAAACGCTCCAGCACCTGGCGCCAGCTAAGCCCGGCAGAACAGCAGACGACCGCTACTGCCGATGTCATCAGGTTGTTACAAACTTACCCTATATTGCTTAAACGGCCCGTGCTTGTCGCTGCAGATAGCTTGCTGGTTGGCTTCAATCAGCAGCAGTGGCAACAGCAACTGGAGGTCTCAGAATGAGCCCAGATAGCCCGGTTATTGCGCTGGCCCGCGAGTTAATTAGCCGGCCCTCTGTCACCCCTGCCGACGAAGACTGTCAGCTCATTATCGGCCAACGGCTGGCGAGTATGGGGTTCGCGCTGGAGCCCATGCTATTTGCCGATACCACCAACCTCTGGGCCCGGCGCGGCAGCGAAGGCCCGGTGTTCTGCTTTGCTGGCCATACCGATGTGGTGCCAGCCGGGGCGGAACACGCCTGGACCTTTCCACCCTTTGAACCCACGCTCAGCGGTGGCTATTTATATGGCCGTGGCGCAGCCGATATGAAAGGCAGTTTAGCCGCCATGGTAGTGGCTACCGAGCGCTTTGTGGCGCAACATCCGAATCATCGTGGCAGCATCGCTTTTCTGATCACCAGCGATGAAGAAGGCCCGTTCATTAATGGTACGCCGAAAGTTGTCGAAACGCTTGAGGCAAGAGCAGAAAAAATCACCTGGTGCCTGGTTGGCGAACCATCCAGCACTGAAACTCTGGGTGATGTCGTTAAGAACGGCAGAAGGGGTAGCCTCACTGGTGACTTAACCGTCTTTGGTATTCAGGGCCATGTCGCCTACCCGCACCTGGCAGAAAATCCGGTTCATAAAGCCGCGCCGGCAATTGCTGAGCTAGCTGCCATGAGCTGGGATCAAGGCAACGAATTTTTCCCGCCAACCAGTTTTCAGATAGCCAATATCCATGGCGGCACCGGCGCCGGGAATGTGATCCCCGGCGAGCTGCTGGTCCAGTTTAACTTCCGGTTCAGTACCGAAACCACGGCTGAACAGTTAAAAACTCAGGTCGCTGATATCCTCGATCGCCATCAACTGGATTACAGTATCAGCTGGAAGCTTAACGGCGACCCGTTCTTGACTGCCGATGGCGACCTGGTTACCGCCACAGTAACAGCGATAAAAGCCAGGACCGGCCGATCACCGATACTTTCTACCGCTGGCGGTACTTCAGATGGTCGCTTTATAGCTCCCACCGGCGCACAGGTAATTGAAGTGGGACCGGTCAATGCCACCATCCATAAAATTAATGAATGTGTCCATACCGACGATCTGGAGACCCTCGTGGATATTTACCAACAGATTCTGGAAGAATTGCTATGTTAACCCCGAATCAGCTCACTGGTCGCAGCACCGCTCATGTAACCACCTCGCCGGGTCTGAGCGATAAACTTCGGTTGCAGGAAACCGTCTGGGGCGCGTTTTTACTTATGCGCAAAGCGGCCAGCGATGATGGTATCGATATGGCCATAGCATCGGCGTTCCGCGATTTTGATCGCCAGCGCCTGATCTGGAATAAAAAATTTAATGGTGAACTGCCGCTGTACAGCGACCGGGGTGAACGGCTGGATCCGCAACAGCTTTCCGCGGCGCAAAAAATTCAGGCCATACTGACCTGGTCTGCCCTGCCCGGTGCCAGCCGGCACCACTGGGGAACCGATTTTGACGTCTATGACCCGCGACCCTTTGCGCATGGGTCGCGACGCCTGGAGCTGATTGCAGATGAATACCAGGATGGTGGTCCCTGCTTTGATTTATATACCTGGTTGCAGCAACACGCTGCCAGTTACGGATTTTTCTTCCCGTACGCACGTTATCAGGGCGGCGTCGCCGCCGAGCCCTGGCATCTGAGTTACATTGATTTGGCGCAACCGGCGCTGGAGCACCTGAGCGTGGATCTGTTATACCAAACCCTTGCTGCTATCGACGAGCAGGAATTGGCGGGTAAAGAATTGATTCTCGAGCAGTTACCCGAAATTAAGCGCAACTATATTGATGCCATCTGCCCGCCCGGACCGCCCGGAGAAACAATATGGTTTGGCTAGCACTGGCATTGGTGTTCGGCGTGGTTATCGGTAATTTATTACTGCTCAAGCATACTGCCAATATGAAAATGCCGTCGCTTAATAAGCGACGGCATGCAGATGATGATTCCGACGGTGATCCGCCCGAAAACAAGTCGGACTAGAGTTTAAGGCCTAACCGCGAAGCAACTTCTTCGTAGGCTTCAACCACGCCGCCAAGCCCCTGACGGAAGCGATCTTTATCCAGTTTTTTGCCGGTTTCTTTATCCCAGAGACGGCAACCGTCCGGGCTGAACTCGTCACCCAGCACCAGATTGCCCTCAGCGTCGGTACCAAATTCCAGTTTGAAATCAACCAGCATCATGTCTGCATCATCGAACAGCCGGCGCAATACGCTGTTGACCTTCATGGTTAACTCTTTCATTTTGGCTAGTTGCGCAGCAGTCGCCCAGCCAAACGTCTCCGCGTGGGATTCATTAATCATAGGATCATGCAGCGCATCGTTCTTCAGAAAGAGTTCAAACGTCGGCGGCTCAAGCGCCTGGCCTTCTTTTACTCCCAACCGACGTGACAGTGAACCCGCGGCGAAATTACGCACCACGCACTCAACCGGAATCATCGTCAGCCGTTTCACCAAGGTTTCGGTATCACTGAGAACCTGATCCAACTGAGTTGGAACGCCAGCTTCTTCAAGCGTGGTCATGATGAAGTTATTAAACCTATTGTTCACCATGCCCTTGCGATCCAGCTGCTCAACTTTTTCGCCATCAAACGCTGAGGTGTCATTCCGAAAAAGTAAAATCAAACGCTCCGGATCATCGGTGGTGTATACAGTTTTTGCCTTACCCCGATAAAGTTCAGTACGTTTTTCCATGAGCAGCATAATCTCCAGCTAGTTTAAAAAAGTAGATAACTTAACCTTGGTTTTGGCGACGAATTTCGGCAGCAACAGGACCATAAAGCCGGTTAAGCTGAGCGGCCGACAAAGCCTCGCCATCAAAATAGAAGGTTATTGTGGTCAGTTCGCGATTACCGGTTACCTGAACTTCGTAGTCGCCCTCTGGAATATCCAGTTTGCCTTCGGCTGAATCACGCCAGAATGCCAGCTTCGACAGACCACTCTGACTTTTCGCATAGGTCGTATAGTAACGGCCAGTGGACTGATTTAAATCATCAATAGCAAAGCCCAGCTCAGGCAGTACGGCGCCCATCAGACCCCAGGTATTCTGGAAACTGGTATCAAGGGTAAGCGCGGGGTAACCTTCTTCGTTGAAGCCCGCGGTCACATCAATGCTGTCGTCCGTGGCAACAATACCCTGATTGGTGTTCTGGCGAACCGCAACTTCGTTGATGATGCTGTTGAGAAAGCGCGCTTCTGCATTACGATCAGCAACCAAACCAGAGCTAAAGCCTTTACCCGGGCCTGACTCCTGTTTCTCAATCATATCCACGCTCAGCGACGTAGTGCGACCGTGATCCGGCGTTTCCATGACGAGCTCAAAGCGGCGTTCAGTGCGTAGCAACAGATCGTCCTCGCCGACTTCACGCTCATCGACTACCCAACCGGTTTCCAGGCGTTGTTGCGGCTGTTCGCTGGTTACCGGGATCTGCCGGGCTGACAATTCCGCCAACGCGCTGCCCCACACAAACTCAGCTAAATTGGCCATACCTTCAAGCTCATCGAAGGAGACTTTTACGTCGTCCTGAGTCTCTTCGACGCGGCTGCCCGCCGCGGTTGGCCATACTAAGATTGGCGATTTTATATTTACGCTTTTGCCAACGGGGGTGTTGGCCTGCACGTCCGGCACCCGATACTGTGAGCGGCTTTCCGGCAGGGTCAGCCCGGGAGCTGCCTCCAGACCATCATGCAAAGCGGCCTCGGTATAACGAAAATCGCCTTCGGCTTGTTCCTGAGGAGTAAAACTACATCCTCCTATCACTGCGACACTGAGGCAGGTCAAACTGACTACAATAGATTTCATTCGTACTCCGGGCTTAGATTAATCCAGCTTGTTGTAATGTTTGTTCGATATGCTCTTGCTGTTTAAGTTCCGGCTCTGTCATAGGTAACCGATAATTAGCTTTGATCTTGTTCATCAGGCTCAGCGCCCACTTCACCGGAATTGGGTTGGCCTGTACAAACATAGCGGCATGAACTGGTGCCATTTGTTTATCCAGTTCTTCAGCGCGATCCCGGTCACCGGCAAGCGCAGCAGTAACCATTTCTTTCATGATATCGGGCATCACATTGGCAGTCACGCTGATGACGCCGTTACCGCCCGCTAACAAAAACTCGCAACTGGTAGGATCGTCACCGCTTAATAAAATAAAATCATCGCCGCAAAGTTCACGCAGACGACGCACCCGGGTGACATCACCGGTGGCTTCTTTGATACCAACAATATTCGGAATTTCCGCCAGTTCAGCCACCTGTTCCGGCAGCAAATCAGCGGCGGTACGGCCGGGCACATTATAAAGCAGTTGGGGAATATCACTGGCTTCAGCACAGGCACGATAATGAGCGATGAGGCCGCGCTGCGACGGCTTATTATAATAGGGGTTCACATTCAGAAAACCGGCCAGCTCAAGATGGCTCATCCGTTCTGTCAGATGCACCGCTTCGGCCGTTGAATTCGAGCCGTTCCCGGCAATCACCGCGATACGCCCTGCCGCCAGTTCAACCACCGCGCTGACAACCAGAATGTGCTCATCATGGCTCATGGTCGCCGACTCGCCTGTGGTTCCCATTGCAACAATTGCGTCGGTTCCCTGTTCACAGTGCCAGTTAACTAAATCTTCAAGTTCAGAGTAGTCCACATTGCCTTGCGCTGTGAATGGAGTCACCAGTGCGACAATACTGCCTGTTAACATGCTTGCTCCCCATTTTTTACCAAGTTTACAATGGTACTTTTAGTACTTATCAAACACAAGGATAATAGCTTTTTTGCAGATTTTGCGTGCTTCCCATACCATGATAAACAGCTTGCTCAGGAGCGCCACAAGATCGAATCCATAAGACCAAACCGAGGAATAAACATGAAAACCCTGAAAACAGGCGATAAAGCACCAGCCTTCGAACTACCAGACGCGCATAATCAGCCTGTAGCCTTACAGGATTTATTAAAACAGGGTCAGGTATTAGTTTATTTTTACCCGAAGGCAATGACCCCCGGTTGTACCGTGCAGGCACAGCAGCTACGGGATCATCAGCCGGAACTTACCGGGCGCAACGTGATTACCGTAGGGATCAGTCCCGACGCGCCGGCGCGGCTGGCAAAGTTCACTGAACGCGATGAACTTAACTTCACCCTGCTAGGTGATGAAGATCACAAAATAGCCGAAGCCTTCGGTGTCTGGGGCCCTAAAAAGTTTATGGGAAAAGAATACGACGGCATTCACCGGATCAGTTTTCTGATTAATCAGGACGGTACTGTTGCCAAAGTATTTGATAAGTTCAAAACCAAAGATCATCACCAGGTAGTACTGGACGCCCTGTCCGACTAAGGTCGCTACTCAATCCGATCCTGCGTTATCGGCTCATCAGGAGCTGATAGCGCGGTCAGGACTGCCTTCACAAGGCTGGCTAGGGGAATTGCGAAAAATACGCCCCAGAAGCCCCATATGGCGCCAAAAACGAGCACCGCAGCAATAATGTAAACCGGATTAAGGCTTACTGCCTCGGAGAACAGCAGCGGCACCAGCAAATTACCGTCCAGAGCCTGAATAATTAAGTAGGTGATCATCACGTAGGCGAACATCGAACTCCAGCCGAACTGGAACAAGGCCACCAGAAACACCGGCAGCGTAACCACCGCGGCACCAATATAGGGGATCAGTACCGACAGGCCTACCAGCACTGCCAGCAACACCGCATAGCGCAGATCAAATAGCGCAAAGCCGATGTAAGTCACAACGCCAACAATGACTATTTCCAGCGCTTTGCCACGAATATAATTCATGATCTGCAGGTTCATTTCATCGCCGACCTGAGCAATCAGGCGCCGGTTGCTCGGCAAAATACGGCCAAGGTGACTGGTCAATAGCTGTTTATCTTTTAGCATAAAGAAAATCAGCAGTGGCACTATGATTAAATAAATCAGCAATGCCATGATACCAACTAAACGAGGCAATGACTGGCTCAGGAATAGCTCGCTCCAAATCAATCCACGCTGGGTTATCGATTCAATAAATTCATTGATATTCGCCTGGCTTATGTAACCGGGGAACATTTCAGGTAAACGATCAAGCAGAACGCGGGTCTGGGTAAACATCTGCGGCAGTTCATTAAACAGTGCTACGCTCTGCTGCCAGATCACCGGTACCAGAAACAGCAACAGCGCCACATTAATTGCGATAAACAACAGGAAGACAAGAATAACGGCGACCAGCCGGGACAATCCGGCCTGCTGCAGGCGTTGCGCCGGCCAGTCAAGCAAATAAGCCAATACCACAGCGACCAGAATCGGAGCCATAATATTGCTGAACAAAACAATCAGCGTAAACGTAATGGCTAACAACAGAAATAAAGTGATCGCATCGGGGTCGGAGAATTTTCGGTTATACCAGTTTTTCAGATACTCCCACATACGCGGGTAATCTCCATGCTTGATCAATTAGCGACATCATAGCTGTGAATGCTTTTGAGTTACAGTTTAAACTCGTCATAATAGGGAACCTTTCAGAACATTGTCTATCCTAATCAGCAGTATCCGGGAATGGTAGTAATCATGCAGCTTTCCAGAATTACAGTAATGTTGGCAGCGGTGCTGCTCAGTTTAATGCTTGCCAGCGCCAGCGCGCAGAACCGGTTACCTGAAATAGGTACAACCGGCGCCAGCATCATGTCCATCGAAAAAGAGCAAACCTTTGGCGACCTGTACATGCGCCAGGTGCGTGCAACTGCCCCTATTGCCGCTGACCCGGTGCTTGAGGAGTACCTCAAAGACTTGGGCAACCGGCTGGTCCGCGAGGCCGACGATGTACGCTTTCCGTTTTCTTTTTTCTGGGTTAATCAGGATCAGATTAATGCATTCGCATTTTTCGGTGGTTATATCGGCATCAATACCGGCCTGATAGCAGAAACCCGCAGCGAGTCGGAACTGGCATCAGTCATTGCCCACGAGGTTGCCCACGTATCGCAGCGCCATCTGGTGCGTAATATGGGCAGCATGCAAAACTCCGGACCGGCCACTATAGCTGCGGTTATCGGATCCCTGTTACTGTCGATGGTCAGTCCGGATCTCGGAATGGCAGCAATGTCAGGCACCCTGGCCGGGGTTAAGCAAGTTGGCATCAATTATACCCGGATGTATGAACAGGAAGCTGACCGGATCGGCCTGACAATGCTTGCCAGGGCGGGCTTTGATCCGCAGGGAGCACCCGACTTCTTTGGTCGCATGGCCGAAAAGTACCGCTACGCCAGCAAAATGCCGGCCATGTTGCAAACCCACCCCGTCAGCGAGGCCCGCATCGCCGATACCCGTCAGCGTGCCGAACAGATGCCGCGCCCGCTTATTCGCGACGAAAGCCGTTACTGGCTGGCTAAATACCGGGTGCAGACCCGTCATCTCAAGCAGCTGAACCAGGCGGCATTAACCAATGCCATGGCAAATTCAAACAGTGATATAGCCAACGCCGGACGTTACGGTCTGGCAATTCTGCTGCTCGACCAGAGCCAGCCAGAGCAAGCTCTGACCACCCTGGCGCCATTACTCAGACGCGATCCGATGAACGCGTTTTATCTGGATGTACAGACGGATATTCTGCTGGCGCTGAAGCGCTATGATGAAGCGCTGGCCATGCTGGAAAAAGCCTATATCAGGGAACCCAACGAGCAGACCATCACGCTGAACTTTGCCAATGCGGCGCTGGAAGCGGGCAAACCTGATCTGTCGATTAACTTACTGCGTGATTATCTGTCGCGCGACGATGACAACGTTCTGGCCATCGACTTAATTATTAACGCCTATCGGCGCAAGGGCGATTCCAGTTCCATGTTTGAGTACCAGTCCAGGTTATATGCCCTGCATGGCGGTTTTGATGAAGCCATTAACAGCCTGCATCGGGCCCATAAGCAAAGCAGCACTGAACTTGAGCAGCGTCGCTTACAGGCACGGGTTGAGCAGCTGATGGAACAAAAACGTCAACTCGAGCAACTCAGATAACTAGTCACTGCCGCCGGTTGCCCGGTGCAGCGATTCAATGGTCTGCTCGCCCAGCAAGGGGCCTTTTACTTCACCCTCCGGCGTAATGATATAAGTGGCTGGCAACATCTGTGGCGTCGCAAAGGGCAGATTGGGCAGCGGCTGGTTCTGAATCAGCGGAAAGCGAATGTCATATTTTTCCCGCAGCGATGCCAGCGCCTCATTGTCGAGCCCGTCAAAACTAACGCCGAACAGCCGCACGTTGTCCCCCGCCTGCTCGTGAAAAGCATTGAGTTCTGGCAACTCACGCAAGCAAGGCGCACACCACTCAGCAAAATAATTTACTACCACGTAGCTACCGCGTAATTCATCCCAGCGCATCGAACCTTGCGTATCGGTCTGAAAATCGGCTGCCGGCGTGCAACCACCAAGTATAATCAGTGCTGCCAGCGCTCCGCAGAGCCCCCGTAAAAATCGACAACGCATAGAGGATCCCTTAAGCTATGTTTATAAATTCAAATGAGGTATTCGCATGTCTGAAGTATCAATCTACCATAACCCCCGATGCTCCAAAAGCCGCCAAACGCTGCAGTTACTTGAACAACGTGATATTCAGCCGAAGGTTATCGATTATTTGAATAATCCCCTTGCTGCTGACGAATTGAAGGACCTGCTGCATAAGTTAGGGTTTATCTCTGCCCGCGAGCTTATGCGCTCCAAAGAAACCATTTACAAAGAAATGAACTTGGCTTCAGTGACCGACGAAGAGGCATTACTGGACGCCATGGCTGCCCATCCGAAGCTGATGGAACGGCCAGTGGTCGTCTGTAACGGTAGAGCGCGTTTAGGCCGGCCACCAGAAGCCGTGTTGGATATCCTGCCATGACACCCCGGATTCTGGTGCTGTATTACAGCCGCACCGGCGCGACCCGGCAGTTAGCTGATGCTATTGCACAGGGCATCACCAGTGCCGGCGGCGAAGCCATTATGCGCACCGTACCAAGCGAAGGTGAGCCGGCCAGTGCCCGCGACATGATCGTCAGTGAGGATGATTTACGCACCTGTGATGGCCTCATCATGGGTAGTCCGACCCGGTTCGGCCATATGGTCAGCGCGCTCCAGAAATTCTGGGAAACCACGTCAGCAGTATGGGTGCGTGGCGGCCTGGTTGATAAGCCGGCAGCAGTCTTTACTTCGAGCAGTTCCATGCACGGTGGGCAGGAGAGTACGTTGCTGTCTATGGCTATTCCGTTATTACACCAGGGTATGGTGTTATGCGGTATTCCTTACACCGAGCCGGCCATACAAAATACCGATGCTGGCGGCACGCCTTACGGGGCCAGCCATGTCGACCATGCGGCAGGTAGCAACCTGAACCGTTCGGAAAAAGATGCCGCTATTACTCTTGGTGAGCGTGTGACGCGTATTGCCGCAAGCCTGCGTTCAGCTAATCCATAAGAAGGCCGTTTATGACTTCTCGCATACGTTTATTTCGCACACTCGCTGTAACGGCATACCTTGCCTTGCTGGCACTGATGTTGGTGTGGCAGATCTGGTGGAATCAAGGCAGTGAACTTAGCCCGCTGTTTCGCGTGGTGCTATGGGTGGTTCCCCTGCTGTTCCCCCTAGTTGGGATTATCCGTGGTAAAGCTTACACCCATGCCTGGGCGAATTTTATCCTGATGTGGTATTTTCTCCATAGCCTGACACTGCTGTACGTTGCACCTGAGCAGCGCCATCTGGCTATCGGCGAATTGCTGTTGACCACCCTGGCTTTCATCGGCTGTACCGGTTATGCCCGCGATCAGGGTCGCGCTCTGGGCCTGGGTCTGAAAAAACAGAAAACCAGTTAAATACCCAGTACGTGTTTTACAAAAGGCGTAGTTAGCCGACGCTGTTCTGTGATTGAGGCCCGGTCGAGCTGCGCCAGGCATTGCATTAATTCGCCTAAATCACGGCCCAGCCGCTGCACCATAAACTGCGCGGTATCATCGCGCAGAACTAACCCGAGGGTGCGGGCCCGGCGCTGCAGTGCGCGGGCTTTATCGGTATCACTCAGCGGCTTTAACTGAAAGGACACGCCCCACTGCAACCGCGACCTCAGGTCGGGCACCGCGACATCAATGTGCGCAGCTGAACCCGATGCGGTGACAATTAACTGCCCGCGCCCGGCATCCTGAATGCGGTTAAACAAGGCAAAAAGTTCAAAACACCAGGCTTCGTTGCCGGTTACCGCGTCAATATCGTCAATACAGATCAAATCATACACTTCAATGCCCCGCAGCATCTCTGGCTGCATGGCGACCAGTTCAGCCATTGGCAGGTACATCACCGTGCCTGTCTCAGCCGCACAAAGCGCGTAGAGCAAATGGCTTTTCCCTACCCCCGGGCTACCCCATAAATACACAAAGGGCTGCCTGGTTTGTTGCAGTAATCCGGTAACTTCGCGGTTATCACCAACAACAAAGGTGGCAAAAGTCTGGTCATCAGGTAATTGAACTGCCAACGGCAACTGCGGAGAACTCATTCAGGCTGAACCCACCGGTAACGAGGCGCGCGCAGCTCTTCAAGGGTATCGTCAGGGGCTGTCATTGGTCGCAACTGCTTACTGAGGTCAATGGCCTGCATGATGCGCGCCGGATCAGCTTGCAAGCTAAGTTCAAACTCAGCTTTATTAGCACCGAACGCAACCAGCTGTACCGCGTTGACCGAAGGCAAAGAATTCAGTAGTTGCTCAGCGTTAATCACCTGAATTAAATCAGCCAGGTCATAAATCTCCAGCCGCCACCGGTTAACTTGTTCAACATCGGTACCAATACGGTAGCGCTGGGCCAGACGATTGCTTAAATCACTGATCAACTTGGCACCTAAGCTACTGAGATCCATGCCGGTCACTTCACCGCGCCAACGCATCTCACCAAGTTGCAAGGTCCAGTCGAGCATCCAGCGATCACTGGTCACGGCAGAATCCGCCTGGTAAACACGGGCTATAACTATACCGTCAGGACTATAACGGGCGCTGGCGAATGCTAATTGATCATCAAACCGGCCCCACACGTCCAGCACCGATACGCTCATGGTGTCGTTGAGATCCAGTAGCGGTAGTTTTATTGGCAGGCCGCGACTGGCTGCGGCATTCTTCAGCTGTTGCACAAATACGGTTTCATCGCCACTGGCAATCATCCGACGTTGCAGCGACTCATCTTCGATGGCCAGCCAAATTAATAGTTCCGGTCGTAGATTGCTCCAGATCCCGGAGCCCGCCTGCTGAATAAGCTGATTAACTTTTTGCTGGTCGAACTGCGCCCATAACTGAAGTTCGTCTTCCTGCCGGTAGCCGTATTGCACCACATAATCGCGAACGTTTCGCAGCGCCTGCTGAACCGACGCATGCTCCAGTAAACTATCATCCCCGGAGATCTTAAGCAGCGCCTGGCGCAAGGCCGTCTGCAAAGCCTGATCACGCTCTGTCGCAGCCTGTGAACTCACCGCCACACTACTCTGATACAGTTGTTTCAGCTCAACGGCGCTATTCGCCGGGCCAGCTATCAGGGCAAGCGTAAGCCAACCACAACATAAGAGAACAAAACGCATATCAACCCCAATTTTTATCGTTAGCCACATAATAAACACCCACCTGCTGCGGAGCAAGCTACATCCCCCAGGAATCTGCTCTCACCGTTTCGACAGCCCCACGAACGTGCTAAACTTTTTAAACAGAATCGAACCAGGGACCCATCAGGCATGCTCAAGCAACAACTCCGCGCTATTAGTTCATTACTAAGCAGTATTACGCTGATCGGTATCTGTGTCGGCATGACCAGTACCTTGCTTAGTCTGAGAGCAACGATTGAAGACTTTGGCACCCTGACCACGGGTGTCATTATGTCAGCCTATTTTATTGGCTTTCTATTTGGCACCACCCGCGCCCCCAAAGATATTAAACGGGTCGGCTACATTCGCGCCTTTGGCGGACTTACCGCCTTAGCTGCGGTATCCATCCTGATGCAAGCTATCTGGGTTGACCCGACCGTCTGGTTTGTTATGCGCTTTTTAACCGGCTTCGCGATTTCCGGCATATTCGTTATCGTCGAGAGCTGGCTCAATACCATGGCGGATAATAAAAACCGGGGCACCCTGCTGTCGGTCTATCTGGTGCTTATCTACGGCGGACTAGTTGCCGGACAGCTCGTCCTTGGCGTTGCCGACCCCACTGGCTTTATTGCGTTTGGTATTGCTGCGCTGCTGCTCAACCTGGCACTTATTCCGATTTTAATCAGTGTTACGGTAGAGCCAACAACCCATGAGAGCCGCAAAGTCCCTATTTTCAGCCTGCTGAAACTGGTGCCTCTGGGCATTGTAAATGCCTTTATCATGCAGGCTTGTTACGCCATGTTTTACGCCATCGGGCCCATGTATGCCACCTATATCGGGCTGAGCGTCATGCAGGTCGTGATCTTTATGGCGTCGTTCATTCTTGGCGGTATGCTGGCGCAGGCTCCCATCGGACTACTCTCGGATCGTCATGACCGACGCATGATTATGGCCGTCTGTGCCGGTGCGGGGGCTGTCATGGCGTTCATTTTATCGCAACTTGGCCCGTCGGTCGTCTGGCTGATCTATGTCTGTGTGGCGCTGTTTGGCGCGGCCGTGCTGCCGCTCTATTCACTGGGCATGGCGCACACTAACGATTTTCTTGAAAAAGACCAGATGGTTGGTGCCACCGGCGCCATTATTAAGGTGGGCGGAATCGGCTCAATCATCGGCGCACCAGCGGTGGCGGCGTTAATGCAGTTCGGGGCGGTTAATTACTTCTTCCTGCTCATTATGGTGCTGGCGCTGATCGTCTGTGGCTACTCGCTGTTCCGGATCACCCGCCGGGCTAAACCTGAAGATCAGGCATCTTCAAGCTTTGCCATGCTGGGGCCGTCACAGACTTCGGAAGAGCTGCTGACGACCCTGGCAGATGAACAGGAATATATTGACGAACTTGCCAGCCAGGAAGTCGATACCCACGACGAAGGCGAAGAGGCTAAACCGGGTTAGCCCTGCAGCCACTGGTTGACTAGCTGCTCAGCTTCGTCCGCCAGTTGCTGTAAATGCCCGGCACTGACAAAGCTCTCGCAATAGATTTTATAAACCGGCTCGGTGCCAGAGGGCCGCGCGGCAAACCAGCCATTGTCCGTAGTCACTTTCACGCCGCCAATTAAGGCGCCGTTTGCCGGGGCCTTGGTCATCACTTCCCTGACCTCATCGCCCGCCAGCGATTCCAGTTTCAGCTTATCGGCACGAATTGAACTAAAGGCCGCATTCCGCTCTGCTGAACTCGGCACATCCACCCGTTGATAAAATGAAGTGCCATGTTGCGCACACAAATCATCATAATATTCGCCGGGATTTTTACCCGTCCTGGCACAGATCTCGGCAGCCAGCAGCGCCAGAATGATACCGTCTTTATCCGTTGACCAGGGCTGGCCTTGCTTATCCAGAAAGGTAGCACCAGCACTTTCTTCGCCGGCAAAGGCAGTTACGCCCTGATGGAGTTCCTGCGCGAACCACTTGAAGCCAACCGGCATTTCCCGCAGTTCGCGGTTATTTGCGGCCACGACCCGATCGATCATCGCGCTGGATACCAGCGTCTTACCAATTGCCAGGTCCGCGGACCAGTTTCGGTTCCGGCACAGGTAATCGATAGCGACCGCCAGATAATGATTCGGATTCAGCAGACCATGACTTGGGGTGACGATTCCATGGCGGTCGTAATCAGGATCATTACCTACGGCAACGGCATAGTGATCTTTAAGCTTGAGCAGAGACGCCATCGCGTAAGGTGATGAACAATCCATACGGATTTTTCCGTCTTTATCCAGCGTCATAAAACGAAAACTGGCGTCCACGTTCTCGTTATGCACTTCAATATTCAGGCCATATTGCCCGGCGATAAGCGCCCAGTAACTGGCACCGGCTCCGCCTAATGCATCAACGCCGATACGAATGCCGGCTTTGGCGATAGTTTCCATATCAATGACCTCCGGCAGGCTGTCGATATAGGCCTGACGCCAGTCAACTTCACGCAGTAACTTGCTACTACGTGCCTCCGCATAGGACACCGCCTGCACCCCGACCAGCTCGGACGTCAGCAAGGCATTCGCGTACTTTTCGATAACCTTAGTGGCATCCGTATCAGCTGGTCCGCCATGGGGCGGGTTGTATTTAAAGCCGCCGTCAGCAGGCGGGTTATGCGATGGCGTTATCACCACGCCATCGCACAGACCACTGCTGCGTCCACGGTTGTAGCGCAATATGGAGTGGCTTATTACCGGTGTCGGCGTATAGCCATCAGCTGACTGAATATGAACTTCAATGTCATTACCGATGAATACTTCCAGCGCAGTCATAAAAGCCGCTTCGGATAGCGCGTGGGTGTCCTTGCCAAGCAGCAAGGGCCCGGTAATGCCCTGTTCTTCGCGATAGGCCACCAGTGCCTGACTCATTGCCAGAATATGCGCTTCATTAAAAGAATTCTCGAACGCCGAACCGCGATGGCCGGAGGTGCCAAATTTGACCTGCTCGGCGGGATTTCGCGGGTCCACTTCATTGACAAAATAAGCGCTGACCAGCTGTGCGATATTGGTTAAATCCTGCGGTTGCGCCGGTTGGCCGGCCCGTTCATGTAATGCCATCAGAGAAAGTCCCTTATCTGTTCAGCTTCTGGTGGAGTGTAGCCAAGTTCTTCCGCCACCTGAGTCAGCATCGATTTTTTGCGGGTCGTATTATTATTGGTTACGACAAAATAAGGCGAGCCCGGGATTTGCTTCGGATTGGTACTGGAGCCATGGGCCTCGAGCTCTGCCGCACTGACGGCAAAGTACTGACGATCACGGCCGCTGATTTTAAGCACCGCGGCAAACTCGTCACTGTGACAGCGATACAGCATACCCAGAATATAAAGAAACCGCGCCACAGCGCTGCGCTGACCGGCCAGATCGGCGCGGGTCATGCTGTCAAAAATGCTTCTGCGGCTACGCTCCCGGCCACTCGCAGTCGCCCGTGAGGCTTCTGCTGGCGGCGCATCCACTGTTTCCAGGTCCAGCAGGCGCCGTAAAATTGACGAAGCACTTTCGCCGATATGCTGGGTGTGTCCTGCGATAAAACGGTATAACTCATCATCAATTTCAATGCGTTTGCTCATTACCCTACACTTCTTCTGGTTTATGGCTTAGCCCATTTCAGCTATTATACCCAAGCACACTCACGGGTACAGGAAATCAGTATGAGCAAAGCACAGCTTCTGAATTATGAAACAACAGGTTCGGGTGAACCGGTGTTGTTACTGCATGGCCTGTTTGGCGATTTAGACAACCTTAAAGGTCTGGGCCGCGACTTGCAGGAAGATTTCCAGGTTATCATGGTGGATATCCGCAATCATGGCGACTCATTTCACGCCGATACGATGAACTATTCAGCTATGGCTGATGATGTCACGCGTGTACTCGATCACCTTGAGCTTGAGCAGGTACACATGGTCGGCCACTCGATGGGCGGCAAGCTGGCAATGGAATTTGCCCTCACCAATCCCGATCGGGTTATCAGTCTGGTGGTCGCCGATATCGCCCCTGTGGCTTACGACACCCGGCACCGGGACATTCTTGATGCCCTCGAAGCGCTCGATTTGAGCAAAGTAAGTAGCCGCAAAGATGCCGACCAACTGCTCGCGCAGCATATCGACGGACATAACGTGCGACAGTTTTTACTGAAGAACCTGGAGCGGCGCGAAGACAACAGCTATGAATGGCGGCTGAACCTGCCGGTACTGGATGCCTGTTACGGCGAACTCTCAGACGCTGTCCGCGAAGGCTCTTATGACGGGCCCGTATTGTTTATAAAAGGCGGCGAATCGGATTATTTAACAGCAGAATACGAAGACGCTATCCGTGAACGGTTCAGTGATGTGGATCTCAAGGTTATCGAAGGTGCCGGACATTGGCTACATGCTGAAAAGCCGCGCATTTTTAACCGCACAGCCCGAAGCTTTCTGGAGCAACATTCTCGCACCTAAGCGGTGCCCGTGTTATACTCCGCGCTTAATTACAGAGGTCCGTAATGCTGTCAGAACATTTTGAATTAATCGAAACGCTGGGCATGAATTTCGCCATAGCGATTCTTTTCATCCTGATCGGCTTAGCGATTCATGATGTGTTAAAAAGTGGCAATGTCCCAAAATTCGGCCGTTGGTTTGTATGGCTGGTATTATTTCTTGGTTGTGCAGGATTTATTGCTAAGGGCATTATTCAGGCATTCCTGGAACCAGGTCTTTAAACTTTCATCAGGCAGGTAGTAACGACGTTATGGCAAGTGTTGGTATTTTCTTTGGCAGTGACACCGGCAACACAGAAGCTGTTGCACAAATGATCCAGAAAGAACTGGGTAAGCAGCTTATCGATGTCTATGACATTGCCAAATCGAGCAAAGAAGACATCGCATCCTATGATTTACTGATGTTCGGTATTCCAACCTGGTATTACGGCGAAGCGCAGTGCGACTGGGACGACTTTTTCCCTGACCTCGAAGAAATTGATTTCAACAATAAGCTGATTGCGATTTTTGGCTGCGGCGACCAGGAAGACTATTCTGAATACTTCCTTGATGCTATGGGCACAGTCCGCGACATCGTCGAAGCGCGCGGCGGCATTATTGTGGGTCACTGGCCTACCGAAGGCTACGATTTTGACGCATCACGAGCGTTAGTGGACGACAATCACTTTGTCGGCCTGGGTATTGACGAAGATCGTCAGCCCGAACTGACCAAAGAGCGGGTACAGGGCTGGTGCGCACAACTGCGCGATGAACTGGCGCTGGATCAGCTGAGTTAATAAAGCATTCCAAAGCTTTCAGTGATGTGTCTATAATGGCGCGGTAAACCGACTAATTTATTAAAAAAACCGGCGACAGAATAATGAGCAGCAAAGACGAGCTACAACTAAAAAAAGCAGGCCTGAAAGTAACTTCTCCGCGAATCAAGATTCTGGAGATTCTTAAAAATCCTGCCAATCAACATGTCAGCGCTGAAGATGTGTATAAGATCCTGCTGGAAAAAAACGAAGAAATTGGTCTGGCAACCGTTTATCGCGTGCTGAACCAGTTTGATGACGCTGGCATCGTCAGCCGTCATCACTTTGAAGGCGGCCGCTCGGTGTTCGAGCTGAGCAATAAAGAGCATCATGATCACCTGGTCTGCCTGACCTGTGGTCATGTGTTTGAATTTGAAGATAATGTTATCGAAGACCGCCAGGTTCAGATAGCAGAAGCGAACGAAATTAAGCTAACAAACCATAGCTTATATCTCTATGGTGAGTGCCAGAAAGCCGATCATTGCGAGCATAACCAGGCCGAACAAGAGTAAGGCTTTTTGCTCCGCTTACAGAACTCCTGTATGCTTACCCGACAATTACCACTTTTTCGCAGTATAGGCTTTTCCTTGCCTGTGCTGCCTTATCCGCACAAACAAGAGACATCCCCAATACATGAGTTTTAACGATTTAGGTTTATCAAAGCCCGTACTAGCTGTACTTGCAGAACAAGGCTACAGCACCCCCACCCCGATTCAACAGCAAGCAATACCCGCCGTTATGGCTGGCCGCGACGTAATGGCTGCAGCCCAGACCGGTACCGGTAAAACTGCGGGCTTCACGTTGCCCATGCTTGAGTTACTCAAAGGTGGCGAGCGCGCCAGTTCCAATCATGTGCGCGCACTGATCCTCACGCCCACCCGCGAGCTGGCGGCACAGGTCGCTGAAAGCGTGGCCACTTACGGTCGCGACAGCAAGCTATCTTCAGCAGTGGTATTTGGCGGCGTAGGTATCAATCCACAGATGATGAAACTGCGCAAAGGCGTCGATATTCTGATTGCCACACCAGGCCGCTTATTAGATCTGTATCAGCAAAAGGCTGTGAAGTTTAACGATCTGGAAATTCTGGTTCTTGACGAAGCTGACCGGATGCTGGACATGGGCTTTATCCATGATATTAAGCGCATCCTTAAGCTGCTGCCGCCCAAGCGCCAGAACTTACTGTTTTCCGCTACCTTCTCGGATGAGATCCGGGCATTAGCCAAAGGCCTGGTAAATAACCCGGTTGAAGTTTCAGTTGCCCCGCCAAACACCACTGCTGAACGCGTAGAGCAGTCGCTATATGGCGTTGAGCAGTCGCAAAAAACGGCCTTGTTATGCCAGTTGTTGCGCGCCCGCGGTACCCCGCAGGCCCTGGTATTCACCCGCACCAAGCACGGGGCAAACCGGCTGGTACGGCAACTGGAAGCAAACAGCTTCCTGGCGGCGGCTATTCACGGCAATAAAAGTCAGGGCGCGCGTACCAAAGCGCTGGATGATTTTAAAAAGGGCCGCGTTAATGTGCTGGTCGCGACAGATATAGCTGCACGTGGCATCGATATTGATTTGTTACCGCTGGTAGTTAATTACGACCTGCCTAACGTATCAGAAGATTATGTGCACCGGATTGGCCGCACGGCCCGTGCCGGAGCCAGTGGCCATGCGTTATCGCTGGTCAGCCCGGAAGAAGTCAAACAGCTACGGGGAATTGAAAAGCTGATCGATCAGAAAATCGAACGGCTTGAAGCCGAAGGTTTTATTCCTGTCGATCTGGTTCGTGGCCGGCCGGCACCAGCTAAGCAACAGCAAAATCGTGGCGGTGGCGGTGGCGGTGGACGCGGGCGCGACAGCACCCAGCGTGGACGCGATGGCGGCCGTAGCCAGGGCTCGGGCCGCAACCGCTGATAAAACCGGATGACGAGGCTATCAGGCCTCGTCAGTCCAGGTATCGCGTAATCCTACCGTCTGATTAAATACCAGCTTATCCGCAGCGCTATCTTTGCTATCCGCACAGAAGTAACCAATCCGCTCAAACTGATAGGCCTGCTCCGGCTTTGCCGACTGCAGACTCAGTTCAACATAGCCCTGATGCACCAGTAGTGATGACGGATTCAGGGTACTGAAAAAGTCCTGCTCAGCCGCCGGATTAGGCACCTGGAATAAACGATCATATAACCGGAACTCGGCCGGCACCGCATGGCTGGCAGCAACCCAGTGAATGACGCCTTTAACTTTGCGGCCATCGGCCGGATCCTGGCCTAACGTGTCCGGGTCATAAGTACAGTAAATGGTACGTACCAGCCCCGCATCGTCTTTCTCAACCCGCTCTGCCTTGATCACATAAGCATTGCGCAGACGAACTTCTTTCCCCAGCACCAGCCGTTTAAATTTCTTATTGGCTTCTTCACGGAAATCTTCCGCTTCGATATAAATCTCACGGCCAAAAGGAAGCGTCCGGGTGCCCATGGATTCATCGTTAGGATGGTTCGGCGCCTGTAACTCTTCAGTGCTGTTATCCGGGTAGTTTTCGATCACCAGTTTAACCGGATTAATCACTGCCAGCGCGCGCGGGGCGTTAACGTTCAGCTCATCACGGATACAGGATTCGAGCATACTCATCTCAACCTGGTTATCCATTTTCGTGACGCCAATGCGATGGCAGAACTCACGAATAGAATTCGGGGTATAGCCACGCCGGCGTAATCCGGCGATAGTCGGCATCCGGGGGTCGTCCCAGCCGCTCACCCGCCCTTCTTCCACCAGCTCATTCAGCTTACGCTTACTCATCACCGTGTATTGCAGATTCAGGCGCGAGAATTCGATCTGTTGCGGATGGCAATCAACGGAAATATTTTCCAGCACCCAGTCATATAAGCGACGGTTATCCTGGAATTCCAGGGTACAAAGCGAATGGGTGATACCTTCGAGCGCATCCGAGATACAGTGCGTGAAGTCATACATCGGGTACACGCACCACTTATCACCGGTCTGGTGATGATGGGCAAAACGCACCCGGTAAATAACCGGATCACGCAGCACCATGAACGACGATGCCATATCGATTTTTGCCCGCAGGCTAGCCTCGCCTTCCTGGTATTTGCCGTTGCGCATATCTTCAAAGTGTTTGAGGTTTTCAGCCACCGGCGTATCGCGATAGGGGCTGTTCACGCCCGGCTCTTTGAGCGTGCCACGCATTTCGCGCATCTGTTCCTGGGTCGAGAAATCGACGTAGGCCAGGCCTTTTTCGATTAACTCCACCGCGAAGCCGTAGAGCTTGTCAAAGTAGTCAGATGAATAGCGCGGCTTACCTTCCCACTCATAGCCCATCCAGCGCACGTCTTCCTGAATCGAGTTGATATAATCAACTTTTTCCTTCAGCGGGTTGGTGTCATCAAAGCGCAGATTGCAGGTTCCCTGGTAGTCCTGGGCTATGCCAAAGTTGAGCACGATCGATTTAGCGTGGCCGATATGCAAATAGCCATTGGGCTCTGGCGGAAATCGCGTATGCACTTGATCATGCTTACCGCTGGCCAGATCTTTATCTATGAGTTGGCGGATAAAATTACTACGGGGCGCTTCTGCTGCCATGGGTGCAAGGTCTCCGGTGTTTCACCTGAAAAATGGCGGTTATGATCGCAGTTTCCGCCCCGGCTGGCAAGGGCTGTTAACGGCTGGTGAGTACGTTAAAAAAGCAGTAGGCGCTGCGTTGCTGACGCTGCGCATCAAGCAGGTCCATCCATTTAAATTGCAGTTGTGTACCAGCAACTGCCTGCGCCAATAACGAACGCGAACGCCAGCTGAGTACGCCGATCTTGGGATAACCGCCAAGCGTCTGCCGGTCATTGAGCATTATGATAGGCTGACCATCAGGCGGGATCTGGATGGCACCAACCGGTAACGGCTCAGAAATAAGCTGAGGGCCCTCCCAGCTAATGGGTTTCGCGGCTTTCAGCCGTGCTCCCATGCGATCCTGAGCGGTGGTCATCTCAAAATGCTGGCGGCTGAATTGCTCGCGCGCAGCGGCGCTGAACTGGTCAGCCTGAGCCACTGCCACCACCTCAAGTTGCAAACTGCTCTTGCCCGGCATGGTGATAAAACGACTCTGTGGCCGGCGCGGTAAAAATTCCTGATCCCCTTTCAACGCGATACCCGCCACCGTATCACCAGCAGCCAGTGGCTTACCGGTGCCCTGCAAACCACCCAGGCCATCGCGTTGCACCGTTGCCACGCTGCCTTTTACCAAAGGGGCTTTGAATCCCCCGGTTACCGCAAGATAAGCCCGTAAGCCTTGCTTGGCCGGGTTAACTTCGAGTCGATCACCGGCATTGACAGCAAGTACCTGCCAATTAGGCTGCGCTTTGCCGTTTAAGCGTATTTCAACCCAGGCACCTGTGATAACCAACTGCGTGCGCGCCTTCATAAGCGCCGAAAAACCGCCCACTGTAATTTCTATCTGCGCTGCGTTGTAATGGTTTCCAAGTAACCGGTTTGCCCATAAAAAGGCATGTTCATCGACCGGACCGCCGGTGGTTATACCCTGCGCCAGGTAACCATAACGGCCAAAATCCTGCAGTGTTGCCAGCAAACCGGGCTGCTGAATTTGTAGGATATCAGTCACGATTGCCCCCGGTTAAACTCAGCGAGGGATATGGATACAAACTTAACCTGATCGCCCGGCTGCAACTGTGGCAGCTCTCTTACCCGCCCGATAATGCGCCAGCCGCCCGGTGATTGCCGCGGATAGATAGCGGTTTGCTGGTTCGCTATCGCCACGCTGCGGGCGGGAACCTTCTGGCGCGGGGTATCCAGCCGGGGTATACGTAAACGTTCCGGTACATCACCCATATAGGCGAACCCGGGCGCGAAGCCCAGCGCATAAACCAGGTATTCCGGCTCCGTGTGCAGCCGGATGATGTCCTCGATGCTGCAACCGGTCAGTTCAGTCACCGCGTCCATATCTAAAGCCACCTGCGGGTCATAGCAAACCTCGACCGGAATCACTGAACGCTTGTCAGCAGACTGGCCGGTATCGGCGGTAAGCTGCTCAATACCCTTTTCAATAATCTGACGAACCGCAGCCTCACTGGCCAGGGCAATATTGTAGTAAACCATGAGTGTGCGATAAGCCGGCACCAGCTCAAGGATAACCTCGCTATGCTGTTGCTCAAGCCAGTTAGCCAGGGCGTGCACCTGACGGTTCACCCGGGGACTGATCACAGCGGCGAACTCGACCATAACCGCGTCAACGGCGGCGCTAACAACGCGTACTTTTGCTGTTTCGTCAGGCAGGTTCATACCGGTGGTCATTTGAGGGCAGCACGGATAGCCGCAATTGTGGCAACAGATTCAGGGTTATCCCCATGCACACAGAGTGTGTCGGCGGTCAGTTTCAGCTGACTACCATCGCTGGCCGTAATGGCTGCGCCACGGGCAAAGTTAATCGCCTGCCGCAGAATATCTTCGCGCTTTGTTAATACGGCATCGGCATATTGTCGTGAACGCAAACTGCCGTCCGCGTCATAGCGACGGTCCGCAAATACTTCGTGCAATAGCTGCACCTGAAAATCCGCTGCAATGTCTTCCTGCCAGCGGTTATCAAGCTTGGCCAGCGTAACCAGTTGCAACGGTTGCGGGCGCTCGCGGTTCATATCGGCAATAGTAGCGACAACGGTTTCAAACAGCTCACGTTGCTGTTGTTTATCATTGTACAGGGCGCCATGGGGTTTAACGTAGCTCAGGGTGACATCGTTTGCCCGGCACAACGCATCCAGCGCACCTATCTGATACAGCAGAATAGCGCGCAGATCTCCGGCACTAAACTGCATTGAGCGCCGCCCGAAGTTGGCGATATCCGGGTAGCCCGGGTGCGCGCCTATTCGTACTTTCTGGTCTTTAGCTAAACGGATGGTGTGTTGCATGGTGGCTGGCTCACCGGCGTGAAAACCGCAGGCAATACTCGCCATATCGATGTGCGGCATCACCGCCGCATCATCGCCTACCGGCCACGCCTCGCAACGTTCGCCCATGTCACAGTTGAGCAGCATGTTTTACAACCTAATCTTCATCTTTGGTGGTTTTTTTTGCATTGCTGGCGGCGTTAAATCGCGCGTAGCTGTAGCCAAACAGATAAATACCTAAGCCCGTCGCCGCCAGTTGCATTGGCGGTAACATTAAGCCGCCGATCTGATGGGCAGCAAAAACGGCCGCACTGCCGGTTAAACCCAGCGTCAACAGAGATACAGCAACAAAGGTAATCGGCTCCAGCCAGCGCTGGAACGAGCGTAACCCGACTAAGCTCACCAGAGCCCCCAGGATAAGCCCCCAGGCCAGCGGTACGCCTAACTTATACCAGCTTAACTGGTAGTCCACTATAGCGGCCCAGAGTTGCGCTTCTGTCGCATTATAAAACAATAGCCCGACCAGGCCAGCCAGAATTACCAGACGTTTGGTTAACGACATGCGCAATATTCCTTCGCTGTTTAGGTGTTCAGTATAATAATGATAATAAGAATAGTACGACGATAATTACCGGCACCCACAAAATAGCCGACTGATACCACTTAAGTTCGGGCGCCTTATAGGGTTCAGCTTCGCCTTTAATACGGCGTGGCGGACGGCTCTGGTTGAACAGCCAGATAACGCCGAAAATAATCAGCGCCAGACCAAAAAATTTCCAGGCGGTCGAGCTTCCACCCGCGGGGGTCAGAACCCCAAGCAACAGGCCAAAAATAATAACGGCTAAAGCGGCGATACGTTTGATAATGCTACTGTTCATTTTTGTTTATACGTCCTTCTTTGGAGGCTTTGCGCCAGCTCAGATAAAAACTAACCCAACCGGCAATCATCAATAGCACACCGATGAAAATGGTTACCATGTTTTGCTCCCAGGCACCGCTTAATATGGCGACAAAACCGATAATTATGACTAACGAAGCAATCAACATCGTAACCTCCTTGGTAGCTTAAAGTTACCATACCCAATCCGCACACTTTAGAAAAGTCTCTGCGGTGCTTATTCGACTATTATATTAAGCGGTGGCATACTCAGTTGCATTGGTTTTTACCAGCGGAGACCCCGGCGAATGACCCGAACCAGACAAGATAATGAGTTGCAGACTTGTGAGTCGGACTACCTGCAGCGGGACGCTACGTTGTTTTCATCATCGCCCCGCCAGCTGACACCGCAACTTAAAATACAAAGGGTGATACCCCAGCGGCAATTAAAGATGATCGGCCCCTGGTGCTTCCTTGACCATTTCGGCCCGGTGGCACCAGCGGATTACCGCCAGTTTGATGTGCCCCCTCACCCCCATATTGGGTTACAGACGATTACCTGGCTGTTTTCAGGTCAGCTATCCCATAAAGACAGTCTGGGTTACGAGCAATCCTTGCGCCGCGGTGAACTGAATCTGATGACCGCCGGTAACGGCATTAGCCATGCTGAAATCGCCGATAACCACCCTCGGGATCCCTTACATGGGTTACAGCTCTGGCTTGCCTTGCCACCAAAGCATGAGCAAACCAAGCCACGTTTCGATCATTATCAGCAGCTTCCGCAGCTCAGTATAGGAAATTGCCTGGCAACCTTGATTACCGGCCGCTACACCGGCAATAAGTCGGTATATGAATCCCCCGCGGTAAGTTTTCATCCCGGCATTGGCATGATCCTGCAGAGCCCTCTGTCAACCGCGATAAGCCTTAACCTGGAAACCGAATTTGAATATGCGATTTATGTCTGCCAGGGGCGCATTGATACCCAGAACCAGACGGTGCGCGAACATACCTTAATCAACCTTGGCAGTAACCGCAGCCATCTTGAACTCGAAATGGGCGCTGATACCACCGCTATATTACTTGGGGGCGAGGCCTTTGAGCAGCCGGTGCGGATGTGGTGGAACTTTGTCAGCAGCCAGACTGAGCGGCTGGAACAGGCGCAACAGGAATGGAATGCCGGTCATTCCCGTTTTGGCGAAGTGAAAGGCTACCAGGGCGAGCGCTTAATGGCGCCGGAGATACCGACATGAGCCTGTTACATAGCTTACGGGAATTCAGCCGCCGGGTGGGCCTTTGGTTCATTGCCGCTGGCATCACGCTGGCCGTACTCTTTACCTCAGTTTTGATTTATAAATGGACCGTTTACGAGCCTGACCCACCGACCACCGCCGAATGTCAGTCGCTACAGATTTTAATCAGCGCGGACAGCGCCGTTGAAGCCCATTTGTATCAGTGCCAGCGCGGCAAAGAAGGTAACTGGCAGGGCTATGAAGTCTGGTTGTATGAGCCTTACACATTGGCGTGGCAGCGCGTGCTTACCGCTGCCAGTAACGAATCTTCGGCAGCCTGCATGAGCCTTGGCTGGCGTGAGGATAAATCGCTTGAGGTGTTCCATAGCCAGAGCCGTGGCGACCTGAATGTCGCCCAAAGCTCAGTGATTTACTACGACCCACAGGGCCGCCCGGAAACCTTGTCGATAAACACGGAACGCCAGGATAATTGCCCTATGCCGGGGCCTTAGCCCAGTTTCATAACCATTTTTAACGGTAACCGCTTCATCAGAAAACCAATCAAGGCCCATGGCCAGCCGGGAACATAAGCTTGTACCGGCTCTTTCTCGATGGCTTTAACCAGCGCTTTACAACCGGTTTCCGTATCCACCATAAAGGGCGTGTTCTTCACTTTCTCATTAATTTCGGAGCGAATGAAGCCGGGCAAAATTGCGCTGGTCTTTATCGGCAGTCCGGAGCGAATCAAATCCGCCCGGATCCCTTCAGTCAGTGACAGCAACCCGGCTTTGGTGGCGGCATAAACCGTCATGGCGCGGGGCATGCCCCGTAAGGCACTGATGGAACTGATGGTGACCAGATGGCCGTCATTCTGTTCGCGGAAAATCTCCAGCGCGGCTTCACATTGGGCCAGCGCCGCGACAAAGTTGGTCTGTGCCGTCTGCACGTTCGCATGAAAATAACCAGTGCCCAGCGACGCGCCCTTACCCATACCCGCATTCACGATAATCCGGTCAAGCAGGCCAAACTCTGCTTTAAATTCCTTAAAAACCTCGAACACCCGGGCATGATCATTCACATCCAGAGCCCGCACACTCACTTTACAGTCCGGATAGGTCGACTCCAGTTCCTCTTTCAGTTTATCCAGACGGTCAGTGCGGCGGGCACAAAGCGCAAGATTACGCCCTTTAGCAGCAAACTGCCGGGCCATGCCCTCGCCCAGGCCGGAGCTTGCGCCAGTTATTAGTATTGTCTTGCGGATCTTATCGGGCATTAGCTGTGGTCCTGTTTAATAAGTTTCCGGGCCCGCCAGTGCAGGTAATTCACCAAAAACCAGAAATGTTTGAAGGCTGGATTACGGGTCTGTTTATGATAGTAGCGATAATAAATCTGCTGGGCGATAACGCTCAGACGAAACAGCCCGAATACTTCGTAGAATTTAAAGTCAGTAACATCAACCTGCATTTTCTCGCAGTAATAATCGATAACCTCGGCCCGCGTAAACATGCCTTTGAGGTGGGTCGGCTGCCGGCGCGTCGACTGGGCGATGCGATCATCGTCGGCCTGAATCCAATACGCCAGGCTATTGCCCAAATCCATCAGCGGATTACCGAGAGTGGCCAGTTCCCAGTCCAGTACCCCAATAATCCGGGTCGGTTCTTCCGGGGCCAGTACCAGGTTATCAAAACGAAAATCGTTATGAGTCATGCAGATGGTTTCATGCGCGGGCATATTATCCTTCAGCCAGCTGATAATGCCGTTACCAGAAGGAACATTCCAGGTTTTCGCCTTACCGTAGCGCTCGCTCCAGCCCGTCACCTGCCGCTGCGTATAACCCTCGCCTTTTGCCAGCCCGGTAAGGCCAGCCGCCTCAATATCAACCTGATGCAATTCAATCAGACAATCCAGCGCATTCCGGCACAGTTCGCGGGTTTGGCCTTCACTGAGTTCTAACGCGCGAGGCATGTTTTTGCGCGGAATGATCCCGGCCACCCGATCCATAATGTAAAACTCAGCGCCGATGATGCTTTCATCGTCAGTATAAAGATGCATCTGTGGCACATAGGGGTAAACCGGCTTGAGCGCCTGCTGTAGCCTGAATTCACGACCCATGTCGTGGGCTGACTTTGCCTTAGTGCCGGCTGGTGGCCGTCGCAATATCAAGTCTGCGTTGTCAAACTCAAGACGATAGGTCCAGTTGGAGGCCCCTCCGGCATACTGAGTCACCTTCATACTGCCTTCCAGATAAGGCAACTGTTCACGCAACCAGCTACTCAGTTGCCGCTCAGGCAACTGCTCGCCTTCCCGAACTTCACCGGCCTTATCTTCCAGTCTGGTCACTGTACTCATCGAGGATCCCGCACATTTGGGTGATCCCGGTATTTGGCCAGCTCAACTTTGGCGATGGTGGCGCGGTGTACGGCGTCGGGGCCATCAGCGATGCGCAAGGCCCGTGCCATGGCGTAGAGAGCTGTTAACGGCACATCGTGGCTCATACCAGCACCGCCATAGAGCTGAATGGTTTCATCCACAACTTTCTGCAGAACATTAGGCGCCGCGACTTTAATCGCTGAGATTTCGGTCAGGGCTTTCATCGCGCCGACCTGATCAATCTTCCAGGCAGCAAAAAAGGTCAACAGACGCGCCTGGTCGATAGCAATCCGCATATCGGCCACCCGTTCCATATTGCCGCCTAGCTGCAACAAAGGTCTACCAAACGCGACCCGATCCTGGCCCCGCTGCATGAACAGCTGTAAGGCTTTCTCAGCCGCGCCCAGTGCCCGCATACAGTGATGGATACGGCCAGGGCCTAAACGCCCCTGCGCGATCTTAAAGCCATCGCCAAGCCCGCCAATCAGATTGGCTTTTGGCACCCGCACATTGTCAAATATGACTTCACCGTGACCATAAGGCGCATCGTATTCGCCGAACGCCGGTAACATCCGTTCAATGATGACGCCTTCTGCATCCAGGGGCACCAGCACCATGCTATGCCGCTGATGCTTGGCCGCACCGGCATCAGTCAGGCCCATAACGATGGCAAAGCGTGCGTCGGGGTGTCCTAATCCGGTCGACCACCATTTGCGGCCGCGAATCACCACTTCGTCACCGTCAGCAACAATACTGGCTTGCATATTGGTCGCATCGGATGAGGCAACATCAGGTTCTGTCATGCAAAATACCGAGCGGATCTCACCCTTTAGCAGCGGCTTTAGCCATTGGTCCTGCTGCGCCTTGGTACCAAAATGGTAGAGCACTTCCATATTGCCGGTATCCGGTGCATTACAGTTAAATACTTCGGGCGCCAACAGGCTATGCCCCATCACTTCTGCCAGTGGCGCATATTCAAGGGTGGTCAGGCCCGCGCCAAGCTTGTCGTCGGGTAAGAATAAATTCCACAGGCCGGCGGCCTTAGCTTTCGCTTTCAGTTCACTGACCATCGGCGGAACCTGCCACTCACGCCAGTTGCCATCGGGGTTAAGACGCCGGTTTTCTTTCTGATAGTTGGCTTCGGCTGGCTCAATGTGTTCCCGCATGAAAGCGATGAGTCTTTTCCGGTAATCCAGCGTTCTGGGGCTCGGTGTAAAATCCATTATGTACCTTCCTGATGAGGACGTTCAGTTGCGTATGTTCAAACGCTTGTTTAAATGATTGTAAACCAATTAAAGCTGTCGGTTAACCAGTAACCGACAGCTTTATTCTGAATAACTTCTGAAACCGCGGGATGCTTACTTAAGTTGCCTTATTTAAACTGCGTAGTATAGTTCGCCGGTATCCAGCGATAGCCTTTATCTCGCGTAGCTAAGTGACCTATACCGGGGAAGGATAAGTGCGCACCGGCGGCCCAGTATCCCTCTTTGGCAACTGAACTGAACACCCCCTGGCGAACCGTTTTGGCTACCGCGCTATCGGTATCAAAATCTATAGTTACCTCGGGATCAGCAAACTGAATGGCCGCGACATGAATCACATCGCCCCAGAACACCATGGTCTGCTCCGCGCTACTCACGTGGTAGCCGCTATGCCCCGGCGTATGACCAACGGTGGGATGCGCCACAAAGCCCGGCAAAATCTCAGTCACGCCAGTAAAGGAGCTCAGCTGGCCACTTTCCTGATACGGCTGCAGTGCGGCCATGGCACCACGAAAGAAGTCCTTCTGGCCTTCCGGTGCGGCATTCAGGTGTGCTTCATCTAACCAGTAATTCGCATCATCCCTGTGCACATAAACTTTGGCATTCGGGTAAAGCCGCTCGCCATCCCGCACCAGCCCACCGACATGATCAGGGTGCATATGCGTGATCAGGATCACATCGATATCATTAGTCTGGTAACCCGCCGCTTGCAGATGCTGCGGTAACTTGCCCAGGGTCGGGCCAAACATACTACCGGCCCCTGTATCGACCAGCACCTGTTTGTCGCCGGTGTCGATCAGAAAGCCGTTAAGCGACGTTTCCAGCGGGCTCTCAAGGTAATCTTTCGCCAGCCGCTGATGCACTTCCGCCGCATCCAGATGCAACAGATTGTGCATCGGAAGATCCACGGTGCCGTCAGAAAGCGCCGTAATCATAAAATCGCCAAGCGGCATCCGGTAATACCCCGGTGCCTGGCTGCTATCCTCAGGTGTCGCCTGTACGGCGGTGCCGGCAACGGCTAAACCTGCCGTCAGCATCAATGTAATTGCCTTTCTCATCTGAACCTCCGTCCTCTCAACTATCTGCTGTTAATACTAGCTGAGGCCTTACCCAAATCAATAAAAAGGTTCTGGTTAAAAAATAACCTTGACTTGCATACTATGTGGCACATAGTATTATTGGTACTGTGTAGCACACAGTACCAATAATACGACTTTCAACAGGTGGCTCATGGCTAACGATAAGTTCGACAAGATCAAGCTGGAACTGCGACGGGGAATTCTGGTGCTGGCGGTACTGCAGTCTCTGCAAAAACCGCACTATGGCTATTCGCTTCGTAAACAACTTAACGAAGCTGGCCTGGACATTGATGAAGGTACGCTCTACCCGCTCATTCGCCGGCTGGCCGAACAAGGCCTGCTGGAGAGCGAATGGCAGCAGGCTGAGCAGCGCAAGCGCCGGTATTACCAGCTTTCTGACGAAGGCCGAACCGTCCTGCAACTTCTCGTCACCGAGTGGCAACAACTAAATACTACCCTCGAGGCTTTAATGGAGACGTCACATGAATCTCATTGACCGATATATCTTCGCTGTGCAGCAGTATGCGCCAGCGGCACAACAACAGAGTGTTGCCGATGACCTGCGGGAACATCTGGAAAACGAAGTTGACGCCCTGTCCGACGGCCAGCCGACTGAGCACGAGATTGCCGGGCTGCTGCAACGATTCGGCTCTCCGGAGCAAGTCGCCCAGCGCTATGCGCCGCGCCCGCAACCGGTAAAGCCGGAGCAGATGCCTAAATATATGCTGGTGCTACGATATGTGATCGCCGTCGCTTTTGGTCTCACGCTAATAAAAAGCTACTTTTCAGTGATTGCCAGCGAGAGCTTTCATTTCAGCCAATTTATCAGTCAGTTTATATTTCGCTTTATTGACCTGGGTCTGTTTGGCTTTGCCGTGGTAACCCTCATTTTCTGGGCCATCAATACCCGGCCGCAACCAGAAGATAAATGGGATCCTCATAGCCTGCCAGAGGCAGGCCGACCATGGCAGCGTATTCGTCTGTCCGATATTGTCAGTGATATTGCCGAAGGTATTTTTATCCTGCTGTTGCTCTGGTACAACGTCTGGGGGCCTGAAGTACTGAGTTCCTACAACGCGACGATGATGATCGCACCTGGCCTGGCGGACTGGCGCATTGCGCTGACGGCGCTGGTAGCCGTAGCCATTGCCAAACAACTCTGGCTGTTGCGCAAGCCCTACTGGACCGCCCGTCTGCTCAGTATCAATTTATTGATGAGTGCCATTTACGTTGTGGTTTTCGGCTATCTGGCAAGCCTGTCGGAATTCATAATTTTCGGCAGCGAGACCACACTGATGCTTTCGCCCGAATGGATTAACCAGCTGATCCGCGGCCTGATGGCCCTGGTTGCGGTTATTTACCTGGTGAAAATGGTGCGCGACGGACGTCGCTTGCGGCAGCTACGACAACAACAATAAGTCAGGCGCTGAACTGGCGCTCCAGATAACTTCGTACACTGTTGGCGAAGTTCTGGGACGTCAGTTCGGCAAGAATCCGGAAGTAGGCATCAGCCCCGACTTCATCCGGGTGCTGCTCAACGTGCAGCTGATAGAGCTCCCAGAGCCGGAACAAACCAAGGGGGTAATTCATTTTCAGTTCACTATCGATACGGCTGGCAACCACCAACCCGCAGGCGTAGTGTTTAGCAAACAAATCATCGGTTAACGGCTCTTCACACAAGGTTAGCGCCGATGCCAGCTGTTGGCTTAGAAAGGTATCACTCATGCCCTGACTTTGCAGGTACTCATAGGCCATAAACTCAGCCGCGCCTTCATGAATCCAGGAGTCTTCATTACTGAATAAATTACCCTGAAACAGGTGGGCCACTTCATGGGCGAAGAACCACAGGGTCTCATTGACGAAGTCGTTATTTTTCATTCGCTCATACAGGCTATGCCCGTACCAGTGAACGAACAGCTGTGAGCCGATAACCCCGCCCTGCTGGCCATAGCGCCCGTCACTGGTACTACTGAACGAAGCCATAATCATCGGCCGCTCGTTCAGTGCTCCGAGTCGATCCGAAAAATAGCCCATAAGCGGCGGCAGGTCACGTTGTAAACTTGCCTGCAACGCCGGCGGCAGCCCGGGATCAATAATGGTCTCCAGCTTGGTTATAGCGGGTGCCAGCGGCCCCACATAAACCATATAGCCATCGTCAGCCGACTCCTGCCAGCTTACCGCCTGCTGCCCGCTTAAACCGGGCAGGCGAATATAATCCAGCCGCTGCGCCTCCATCCGAAAATCGTAGGTCAGCCGTCTGGCATCATCGCAGGTCAGCGGACACACCTTAAAGCGCCCCGAAAACCAGGCCATGCCGCCATCAGTAAACGGAGAAAAAGGAGCGTAATCTTTAAGTAGCGGAATGTAAGTCGGCGTGAGACTGATACTGACCTGATCGAACGGCTGGCCATCGCGGCGAGCCAGAAATTCCTCATTGGTCGCCGTATCTACCGCCACCATAAATTGATCGGAAACCGGCTGCCATCGATTAACCCGGGTATGATCGGGAGCGCGGACGAATACCAGCCGGTCAGTTTGCTGTTCAAGCTCATAATGAACCGACCAATGCGTACCATCGGTTTTCTGCATAACGACGCGGACGGTTTCCGTAACTGACGCATCATAAAAATGAGCGGCCACCCAGATTATGCCCGCCCCTGCTGCTAAGCTGAATAACAGCTTTTTGCTACTCATGCGTCAGCCATGGCGTTAATAGGCCTTACCAAGGCTACCCATCAGAAACCCGATAAAAACCAGCAATAAACCGGCAGCGGCGACGCCCATCCCGAGCATTGGCAGTAAGCTATATCTTAATGCGGTCGGAAAGTTGTCCACCGAAAAACGCTTGTTCATGACCAGGTAAGCAATAGCGGCAACCCAGATGATCAGGCAAAACGCCGAAATCACCAAAAACAGCCAGCCTACGTCACTGCCATATTCCTGGGCCGGCCCCAACAGCCATATCGTGAACACTCCGAGCCCCACGGGTAAATAGGCCAGCGCATCAAACATAGCGACCAGCCAGGCAATGCCCAGATAATTACGTTTCTTTTTTTCCGTATCGAATTTCAGCACTAGGATGCTCCTCATTATCGAACATAAGAATTAACAGCATAGCTGACGCGGTTATAAACGGACTGACTCGCGGCCAAAGGCGCGCGCTTTAAATGCCAGAAATATCATAATCAGACCAAATAACACGGCGTAGGCCGCCAGCAACCAGAGCAAAGCCAGAATACCGACTCCGGGTTGCGCTATCAGCAGAACGCCCAGCAATACGGAAGCGATGCCGCCGATAATCAGCAGCCACTCGCCGGTAATTTCTTTGCGCAGCCGGATCGCGGCTACCAACTGGAGTACCCCGGTAGCGATGGCCCAGATAGCGATATAAAACAGCAGCGCCAGCGCGGTAATGTCCGGGGCTAAAAAGGCAAGAATACCAATGCCAATACCGATCAGCCCCCAGAGTAACCAGACCCACCAGTCTTCATCAGATTTGCGCCCGGCCAGTGCCGTCCATACACCGAGGATACCGTCGGCGAAAATGAAAATACCAAAAACCAGGATCAGTACCGTTAATGAAATATCAGGCTGCAAGAAAATGAAAATACCGAAGGCCAGCGCAATCAGCCCGCGCAGCAACAGCGTCCACCAGTTGCGGGCAATTACACCCGTTAAGCTCATATCAGTATTCATAAAATTCTCCTTATGGTTTCAGCGATTTATCCAGCCGCCAGTAACCGGAAACACCTGCCCTACAAAGCAATCGGCCTGGTCACTGCACAGGTAGGCGGCAAAGGAAGCATCCTCGCTGGCAGAAACCAGTCGACCCAACGGCACTTCGCGTTTAAGTCGTGCCTGAAAACGCGGATCGGACTGCACCTCAGCGGGGAAATAAGTCGGATTATCAACAAAGTTCTGGGCAATCGCATTGATCTGAATATTATGCGGTGCCATTTCAACTGCCGCTGCCTGAATATAGGCTAGTTGGGCACCGCGGGCAGCGCTATAAGTTGAGGTCCGTTTCATGCCTCGTAACGCTGCGGCACTGCCCATCAGCAGAATCTTTCCGCGCTGGCGTTCCATCATCGCCGGCAGTACGGCTTTAAATAAGCGTGGCAACGGATCAACCAAAGTGGCAAATACACTTTGCCATTCGTCATCTTCAACCTCAGTAAGGCGGCTGGTCGGTGCCGCAATAGCCAGGTTAATAACCAGCACATCAATGTCACCGGCGCTGGCTATAACTTCGTTGATTGCATCGGCAGTACCTAAATCGTCATTGTCGGCAATCACGGTGGCGCCCTGGCGTCTGAACGCATCAACCAGCGCCGGCCCCATAAAACGTTCCGCGTGCGTAACTAATATCCGTTTATCCGTCAGTATCCCTGACTCCATGCTCATCTACCTCAGCAACCAACTGGCCGTATTCGTTATAGTTAAGTCTAGAAGCGCGAATCATTTTCGCAAGGAACACCGTCACCATCGCCGTCCATTTTGACGTCAGGACAATGGTTTAAGAAGAACTCGGCCTCTGCGCGCGAATTCATCTGGCTGCAGTACTGGCGCCCGTCACAACGAAATGCAGACTGTTTCGCAGCGTAGCGCGGAGCTTTGCCGGTGAGAACTCTGTTGAGGGTATCGGGCTGGGTGTATTCTTCAACGCTTTGTTTCACGTTGACCCGCTGCGCCTCAGTCAGATAAAAATTCCAGGCCGCTGCAATCAATAAAATAAGTAAGATAACTTTTTTCATTGCCGGGCTCCGTAAGCGTCTAAGGGGTGATCAGGCTGAATGCCGCAGTGGCTCATTGACATCTTTTTTCAGTACCAGAATGGCCAGGTAAATAATTCCAAGTAATGGTACTAGTGATAATACAAACCCGATAAAACCCGCAATAACCGGATTAGTCGTTTTTCGTCTGCCCAGGTAGTAGCTTATCAAGCCAAAAATTATCGCGATAAGCAGAATTCCCTGCCCTACAAGAGTCATATTTATATTCATTTATAGATCATCCTTGTTTCACTTAGTTTTCCGGCGCTTAGGCAACATGAATATAACAGGCAACCCCGCCGCCAACAAGACTCGCCCGGTCCCTTATTTGACAGTATCAGAGAGGCTCTCCTATGTTTATAGGGCTAGTAAATACATTTTGAGCTAGTTAAAACAAAAGGAGGAGACTATGTATACCAGCAAATTGGTTGCAGTGATTTCCAGTGTTTTACTTACCGCTCCGGCATGGAGCCAGAACCCATATCAACAGCCTGACGATACCTGGATACAGATCAGCGGTACGGTAGAGTCGGTTTCGCCCGACAGCTTTATTCTTAATTACGGTAACGGCACCATTACTGTCGAAATGACCGATGCCGACCGCGATGCCGACGCCTACAAACTATTGCCAGATGATAAAGTAACGGTTTCAGGCCTTATCGATGACGACTTTTTCGAAACCACCACCATCGACGCCAGTAGTGTGTACGTAGAGAATATCGGCACCTACTTTTACGCCAGCGCGATTGATGAAGAAGATCGAATCTTCGCATTTTCTGTGCCCGTAACCGTTTCTGAAGCAACTGTCCGCGGTACCGTATCAGCGGTTGATCCTATTGCTGACGAATTTACGCTAAACACCGGCACCCGCCTGGTAACAGTCGAAGTGGATGAAATGCCTTATAACCCGCTTGACGACGAAGGCTACCAACAGGTGAGCATAAATGATGTGGTTAGCGTGACCGGCCAGATTGATAATGATTTATTTGAAGGTCAGGTATTTGAAGCTGATTATGTCACGACCCTGTACGACCATCCCTAACGGCAGACGGCAAGTAGATGGCGGAAAATACCGTAAAGAGGCGCTTTAAAGCGCCTCTTTTATTCATGTCCTTTGAAACCCAAGGAGGAAACTATGTACACCAGCAAATTGGTTGCAGTGATTTCCAGTGTTTTACTTTGCGCCCCGGCATGGAGCCAGGACCCTTCTCAACAACCTGATGACAGCTGGATACAGATTAGTGGTACTGTAGAATCGGTCGCTACCGACAGCTTTACTCTCGATTATGGTGACGGCACTATAACCGTCGAAATGGACGATGCTGACCGTGATGCGAGCGCTTATCAGCTACTGCCCGATGATAAAGTAACCGTTTCAGGTCTTATTGATGATCACTTTTATGAAACTACCACCATCGATGCCAGAAGCATTTATGTACAAAATATAGGTACCACCTTCTATGCCAGTGTGGTCGATGAAGACACGCCACGATTTATGCTTTCGGCACCTGTCGAGATCGCAGAAGCGACCGTTCACGGCACCGTAACATCGGTTGATCCCGAAGCAAATGAATTTACCATCAATAGTGCTGCACGTCTGATGACCGTTAAAACCGACAAGATGTCGTACGATCCGCTGGACGAGGAAGGTTATCAGCAGATCAAGGTAAACGACGTGGTAAGCGTAAGCGGCCAGATCAATAATGATCTGTTTGAAGGCCAGGTGCTTGAAGCGGAATATGTCACCACCCTTTCCGATAAGTCGTAACAGCAGCCAGCCAAAATAATGGTGAAAAGGCGCTTCATGAAGCGCCTTTTTTATTCACCGTGCGCCGCAAGGATCCAGGATTTCGCCTGTTCAAGCTCCCCATAAGAGAATGTTTTAATTTCCGCGTCAACCAAACCACCACCGACTTTTTCCGCCAAACCGGCCAATGATGAGTCGGTAACCACGGCCACGTGCGAAATCTTCTTATGATGGTCTTTAACAAAATTTACCTGCTCAGATAGAGCAGAGAATGAATCCCAGCCGGGAAATTCTTTACTGCGAATAATAATACCCTTTAAGCCACCTGATTTTTCTACGTAGGGATCGATTACATCCGACGCGAATTTGAAGTCCGCTTCAGACAGCTTTCCCTTGGGCTCCAGAACCGCAATCGCATCCGTATCCAGCAAGTTGATATTCAACATGAATTTTCTCCTCGTTGTGTCAGAAGGCGTAAAAGCTCAGCAGGATATAACCAATGTAAGCGCTGAACAGTATGCCTCCTTCGAGCCTGCTTAGCCGCCGTCCAGTATACAGGAAGACTAATAAAAGTACCGCGGTACCTAACATAACCCACTGATCGAACTGGACAATGCGCGCGGCGACCGGCAGCGGTTGCAGCAGCGCAGAAATGCCCAGAATACCCAGCAGGTTAAAGATATTACTGCCCAGAATATTGCCCACTGCCACATCAGCATGGCGTCGGAATGCCGCAATTACCGAGATAGCAAGTTCAGGCAGCGAGGTACCTACGGCAACCAGGGTTAAACCAATAACTGCTTCTGATACGCCAAAGTCTTCGGCAATAGATACCGCACCATGCAGCAGAATACGGGCGCCGCCGATTAACAACACCAGACCAAGCAATACCGCGCCCGTGGTAACCCATACAGACTGAGGTACCGCGGTAATTTCCTCAGCTTCCGCCAGATACACTTCACCTGACGGCAAATTGTGACCACGCTCAGTCCAGTAAGCCCAAACCAGGTAGGCTGCTAACGAAAGGAGTAAAATAAAAGCGTCAGGGCGAGCTAAGGCACTGCCGGCAACCAGCACCATGAACAGCACGCTGGCACCCACCACGGTAATGGCATCACGACGCAGCGCCAGCGGCTTGACCGCCATCGGTGAAATCATCGCACAGAGCCCTAAAATCAGCAGAATATTACCAATATTACTGCCGACCACGTTGCCGATAGCTATATCAGGCTGGTTATTGATGGCCGCATCAATAGAAACGACCAATTCCGGTGACGAGGTACCGAAACCGACGATAACCAGGCCACTCAGCAATGGCGACACGTTAAGTCGTTTAGCCGCGCCCAGTGCGCCACGGATCAGAACCTCACCGCCGCCAGTCAGTAAAGCTACCCCGATCAGCACAAACAATAAATCCATCGCCATACATCGTCCTCACATACCCAAAAAGGTTAATTCACCGCCCTATTGTATATCGCAGCCAGGTGGTCCGGATCAGTTTGTCTCAAGCATTTTTAAATAATCTTTCAGCACGACTGCGTTATTGTGTTGCTCGTCCTTAGAGCTATATAGCAAGGTAACTTTGTCCTGTTTGCAAAGTTCGATCAGCGCTTCAAGTTCATTGCGGCATTGCTTAAGTTCTTGCAGATAAGCGTTACGGAACTCGCCCCAGCTCAATTCGTCATCATGAAAGTCCTGACGCAGCTGATCCGATGGCGCGATATCTTTCATCCATTCGTCCAGCTGTGCTTCATCCTTAGAAAGGCCCCGCGGCCAGATCCTGTCGACCAGTATCCGGCGTCCGTCATTATCCGCAGGTTCGTCATAAATGCGTTTCAGCTTGATTTCCATCAACCTGCCTCCAACAGTGGAATCAATAAGTTACCACTAACGGATAGCAGGTTATTCACGATATGACAAACAATCGGCGGCCACAGCGACTTGCTGGCCACGAACAGGTAGATGATTAACAGCGACATCAACGCGGCGCTGATAGCCTGGGGCGGAATAATATGTGACGCACCAAACATGACCGAACTAATCAAGGCGGCTAACCAGAGCCGGTGCCGACTTGCCATCCACTGGAACAGAAAGCCGCGGAAAAAAACCTCCTCGACCACCGGCGTGATCAGCACCGTCATAACCAGAAAAAGTATCAGTTGCAGAGTGCTGGTGCCGGCAAGCTGAATCGGCGCTGCCGCAAAGGCGGCCCAGTCCGGCACCGCGAACACCATCACTTTGGCCAGTAAAATACGGAGCAGAAAACCAGCGATGGCAATGCCTGCTGCCAGATAAAGCCATCGCACCGATACCCTGCGAAAACCGAGCGCCGACCAGGATACCTGATAACGCTTTAGTGCCAGCGACCAGATCACAGCCAGAATAACCAGTGCCTTAAGCAGCTGGCTTAGTGTTAACAATATAGCCGGTGGTGATTTGCTGTCGCCCCACAACGCGGCAAAGCCGATGGTGTATTTCACCGCCAGCATACTCAACCAGGACAGGCCAAAGTAAATAACCACAAAACTAATTAATATCGCGAAGCCCTGTTTACGACTCCATGGCCCTGCTAACTTGCTGTTCAGCATGATGTTTCCCTCTTACCTGCCAGTTTTTGTTTGCAGCAGCATAAAGGGCTTGTGCAGCGAGGTCGCCTGCGCTGATGTCAGTTGATGTCAGTTAACATCATAAAGGCCAAGCCGACGGGCTTCAGCTACAGCCGCCTTGCGGCTGGTTACCGACAACTTGCGGTACAGGTTGGAGTTATAGGTGCGGATGGTGGTGGGATTGAGATCGAGTTCACGGGCGATGAGCTTATCGGATTTGCCGGCACGCATCAGCTTGAGTATAGCAATCTCCTGATCACTGAATTCGATTCCGGTGCCTGCCCTTACCTTGCCGCTATCAAGTTCCTGCACGGATAATAAGCTAGCCGAATGACAGCCATAGCGCACCAGTACTTTTTTGCCAAGATAGAGCTCACTGACCGACAGGCCGTCGGCACTAAACGAGATACCATCAACGGTGAATTCCTGACGTGGCGGCGCGAACAATCGAAAGCCGGGCTTCGGATGCAGCACCCCGGCGCCAATGACAGTTTCGACCCGGCGGGAAATAAGATCTCGGCGGATCTGATAAACGCGTAGCGGAAATTTTCTCAGTAGAATCGCCCAGATCAGCAACAGCGGCAAAATAAGGAATAGTTGCCCACGATCCAGAAAACTCGGCTGCTGCCATTTAAACCAGATCAGCACTGCTGCTACACCAATAACCAGATTAAGCGCTGTAGCACCCAGTATGGCGCGCCTATAAGCCAAGCGTAGACGTCGGTACTCAGCTTCCTTCACGGGCCACCATCCTGGCGTGGCGGTAACGACTCATCACCACGATAAAAATGCCCCCCAGCACCAGCACCGCTGCTAGTGACATCCGCATAGTGATAAGTTCACCGGCAAAAATAACACCTCCCACTGCCGCGATAACCGGCACTGACAGCTGACCGACCGCGGCTACGGTCACTGACAAATTACGCAGCGCTATATACCAGAGCGCGTAGCCAATACCGGAGGTTACTGCACCTGATGCCACCGCCAGCAATAAGCCGGTCTGGGACCAGTACGCGCCATCAAGAGTAACCAATGCCAGTACCAGTACAAAAGGGATAGTCCGGAAGAAGTTATAAGCGGTATCGTTGATAGCCCCTAGGGAGCCACGCCCTTTGAGTGAATAACATCCCCAGGCGATTCCGGCCAGGGTCATCATCGCCACGCCGGCGGCTGACTCCGGCACGGTCAACCGCGGCTGAATCAGGTAAACAAATCCGGCAAATGCCAGAATCAGGCCAGCCCACTCCGGGTGCCGAATTTTATTGCCGGTAGCCAGACCGGTGAGAATCATCGTCAATTGCACAGCACCAAACAGGATCAGCGCGCCAACGCCGGTATCCAGCGACACATAGGCGTAGGAAAATCCTACCGCATAAACAAAAAGCATTGCCGCGCCAGTCCAGCTCCCCGTTTGCCCGCTAATCTGTGGCCGCCGGTTAACAAGAATAATCAGCGCCAGTATGATTGCGCCCGACAATAGCCTGATCACCGTGAAACTGGCCGGATCAATGCTATCGTCGGCCAGCGCGAGCCGGCATAACACCGAGTTGCCGGCGAAGGCAATCAGCGCAAGGAGCGTAAAGGTACCGGTTGCCAGCGGACCACCGGTAAATTTTGTCAGCATCTTCATGTTGTTAGGTCAATGAACTCTGTCAGGACAATAAATACCGACAATACGGGTTAACATTTTAAGCTTCAAGCAATAAAAAAGGCCGCTCATCACTGAGCGGCCTTTCAGGGGTCCGATTACCGGCGGTAAAATTACCAGCCAGTTTTTTCACGGAGTGCTTTGCCGATATCAGCAAGGCTACGTACAGTTTTCACGCCAGCAGCTTCAAGGGCAGCGAATTTTTCGTCCGCAGTACCTTTACCGCCAGAAATAATTGCACCGGCGTGGCCCATGCGCTTACCTGGAGGAGCTGTTACGCCAGCGATGTAAGAAACCACAGGCTTGCTGATGTTTTCTTTGATGTACTCTGCAGCTTCTTCTTCTGCAGTACCGCCGATTTCACCAATCATCACGATGGCTTCAGTTTCCGGATCTTTTTCGAATAACTTCAGAATATCAATGAAGTTTGAGCCCGGAATCGGGTCACCGCCGATACCAACGCAAGTTGACTGGCCAAAGCCTTCGTCAGTGGTTTGCTTGACCGCTTCATAAGTCAGGGTTCCTGAACGTGAAACAATGCCCACCTTCCCTTTCTTATGGATGTGACCAGGCATGATACCAATCTTGCACTCATCAGGAGTAATCACACCCGGGCAGTTTGGTCCAATCATGCGTACGCCTTTATGTGTCAGATATTCTTTCACATAGAGCATATCCAGCGTTGGTACGCCTTCAGTGATACAGATAATCAGTTCGATACCGGCATCCGCCGCTTCGATGATTGAATCTTTACAGAATGGCGCCGGGACGTAGATTACTGATGCTGTCGCACCCGTTTGCTCAACGGCTTCACGTACGGTATTAAATACCGGTAAACCCAGGTGCTCCTGGCCGCCTTTGCCTGGCGTTACACCGCCAACCATTTGCGTTCCGTAAGCGATAGCTTGCTCAGAGTGAAAAGTACCCTGACCGCCAGTAAAACCCTGGCAAATAACTTTGGTGTTCTTATCGATCAAGATGCTCATTATTGACCTCCTGCCGCAGCAACCACTTTATCAGCCGCATCAGACAAACTCTCAGCTGCGATGATGTTCAGGCCACTCTCTTTTAACTTATCCCGACCTTTTTCTGCGTTGTTCCCTTCAAGGCGCACAACAACGGGTACTTTAACGCCAACTTCTTCGATCGCGCCGATAATACCCTCTGCGATCATATCGCAACGAACGATACCGCCGAAGATGTTAACCAGAACCGCTTTCACAGCGTTGTCAGAAAGAATGATTTTGAATGCTTCAGATACGCGCTCTTTGGTCGCGCCGCCGCCAACATCCAGGAAGTTCGCCGGCTCGCCGCCAGACAGCTTCACGATGTCCATAGTACCCATTGCCAGGCCAGCACCGTTAACCATACAACCGATGTTGCCATCAAGGGCTACATAGTTCAGTTCCCACTTGGCGGCACGGGCTTCACGCTCATCATCCTGTGACGGATCATGCATTTCTTTGATTTTCGGCTGACGGTACAAAGCGTTGCCGTCGATGTTGATTTTGCCGTCTAAGCAATGCAGGTTGCCCTGTTCAGTGATAACCAGAGGATTGATTTCCAGCAGTGCGAAATCATACTGTTCAAACATTTTAGCCAGACCCATGAAGATCTTGGTAAATTGCTTGACCTGATCCTGGTTCAGACCCAGTTTAAAACCAAGTTCACGACCCTGGTATGGCTGTGCGCCAACAGTCGGGTCAATAATGGCTTTAAGAATCTTCTCAGGGGTTTCTTCAGCAACCTTCTCAATTTCAACGCCGCCTTCAGTAGACGCCATGAACACAATCTTACGTGTCGCACGGTCAACTACCGCGCCCAGATACAGTTCTTGGTCGATATCAGTCAGGCTTTCTACCAGGATTTTAGCAACTGGCTGGCCGTTTTCGTCAGTTTGATAAGTGACCAGGTTTTTGCCGATCCAGTTATTAGCGAATTCACGTACTTCGTCGAGGCTGGATACCAGTTTTACGCCGCCCGCTTTACCGCGGCCGCCAGCGTGAACCTGAGTTTTAACTACCCAGCGGTCACCGCCAATTTTCTTGGCCGCTTCTACCGCTTCGTCAGCAGTGTCTACTGCGTAACCTTCAGATACTGGCAAACCAAACTCTCTGAATAGTTGTTTGGCTTGATACTCATGCAAGTTCATGATGTTTTTCCAATTCGTTTGAACATTTAAAGCAGCCCTGCGGGCTGCTTACCCAAGAGTTAAATATCCAGCAACATACGCTGCGGATCTTCTAACAATTCTTTGATGGCTACTAAGAAGCCAACCGACTCTTTACCGTCAACGATCCGGTGATCATATGACAATGCCAGGTACATCATCGGCAGGATTTCCACCTTACCGTCAACCGCCATAGGCCTATCCTGAATCTTGTGCATACCCAGGATTGCGCTTTGTGGTGGGTTGAGAATTGGTGTCGACAGCAACGAGCCAAATACTCCGCCATTGGTAATGGTGAAGTTGCCGCCTTGCATGTCATCCATGGTCAGCTTGCCATCCCGTCCTTTCTCAGCCAATTCTCTGATGTTCTTCTCGACATCAGCCATGCTCATCTTATCGGTGTCACGTAATACCGGGGTTACCAGACCACGTGGCGTTGATACCGCAATGCTGATGTCAAAATAGTTGTGATAAACGATGTCATCGCCGTCCAGTGAAGCATTCACTTCAGGGAACCGCTTGAGCGCTTCAGTCACCGCTTTAACATAGAAACACATGAAACCTAAACGGGTATCATGGCGCTCTTCAAATTCTTTCTTGTACTTCGAGCGCAGGTCCATGATCGGCTTCATATTGACTTCGTTAAACGTCGTCAGCATGGCAGTTGCGTTTTTCGCTTCCAGCAGACGCTTCGCGATAGTTTTACGCAGACGCGTCATCGGTACCCGTTTCTGGTCACGGTCGCCTGAAGTTGTTGTGGTTGCTATTTTACCAGCGTCTTTCTTATCGCTGTCTTTTTTGCTTGATTGCTCTTTCACGTGTTTCTCGACGTCTTCTTTAGTGACGCGGCCACCTTTGCCGGTGCCTTTTACATCACTGACACTCAGGTTATGCTCAGACAGCAGGCGACGAACCGCCGGGCCAGCAACTTCTTTATCGCTGGCGTCCGATTCATCTGACTCTTTGTCTTTGCTCTCAGATTTGTCTTCTGACTTGTCTTCTGACTTATCTTCTTCGCCGTTACCGCTATCGCCGGTTTCGACAATGCCAATCACATCTTCAGCGCCAACCGTGTCGCCTTCATCATGCTTGATTTCAGCCAGTACGCCATCGGCCGGTGCCACCACTTCAAGCACAACCTTGTCGGTTTCGATATCAACCAGATTTTGGTCGCGGGTTACTTTATCGCCAGCTTTAACGTGCCAGGTGGCAATAGTTGCGTCCGATACAGACTCAGGCAGAGTCGGCACTTTCACTTCGAGTTTTTCGCCGCCGGATGACTTCTTATCCGCGGTTTTTTTCTCTTTTTTATCTTTTTTCTCGTCGCCGTTATCGCTGTCTTTGTCTTCTTTCTCTTCTTTGTCTTCTTTGTCTTCTTTGTCTTCTTTCTCTTTATCGTCTTTCTTCTCTTTCTTATCAGACGAATCCGAGTCATCACCAGAAGAATCACCATTGCCTTTCTTCATCTTTCCGATGACTTCTTCAGCATTTACCGTAGTGCCTTCGTCAGCAATGATTTCATCAATCACGCCATCTTCAGGAGCGACAACCTCCAACACCACCTTATCGGTCTCAATATCGACCAGGTTCTGATCGCGTGAAACTTTATCACCGGGCTTTACATGCCAGGTCGCTACTGTTGCATCTGCAACAGATTCAGGGAGTTGAGGAACTTTAATCTCTATAGCCATGGTCAATATCACCTATTTAATGGTTAGTGCGTCATCGACTAATCGTTGCTGCTGTTTATTATGCTCAGACAAATAACCGACTGCAGGGGCGGCTGACGCCTCACGGCCTGCATAAGTCAGATCTGCGCCTTTCGGAATGGCACCGCGGAAATGATGCTGGCTGCTATACCACGCGCCTTGGTTCTGCGGCTCTTCCTGACACCAGACAAAATCCTTAACATGCTGATAATCTTTCAAAATGTCAGCAACTTCTTCAGCGGGGAACGGGTAAAGCTGTTCAATCCGCACAATAGCGACGTCATCCTGTTCACGCTTGCGGCGTTCCTGCAGCAGGTCATAGAAAACTTTTCCTGAGCAGAATACCACGCGCTTCACTTTTTTCGGCTTCAATGAATCAATTTCGCCAATCGCGTTCTGGAATACACCAGTGGTCAGCTCATCCAGATCCGATACCGCGAGCTGATGACGCAGCAGTGATTTTGGCGTCATCACAATCAACGGCCGACGCACCGGACGCAACTGCTGACGGCGGATCATATGAAATACCTGCGCCGGAGTGCTTGGCACACACACCGACCAGTTATGGTCAGCGGACAATTGCAGGAAGCGCTCAAGCCGGGCAGAACTATGCTCAGGCCCCTGGCCTTCATAACCATGCGGCAGCAATAACGTCAGGCCACACAAACGGCCCCACTTCTGCTCACCGGAACTCAGGAACTGGTCAATCACCACCTGCGCGCCGTTCACGAAGTCACCAAACTGCGCTTCCCACATGACCATCGCTTTGGGCTCTGCCGTGGCGTAACCGTATTCGAATGCAACCACCGCAGCTTCTGACAATACTGAGTCATAAATTTCAATCTGTCCCTGCTCCGGACGGATATTGTTCAGCGGCATATAGGTCGAACCGTCGTCCTGATTATGCAGCACGGCGTGGCGGTGGAAGAAGGTGCCGCGGCCACTGTCCTGTCCGGTCAGACGAATATGATAGCCCTGATCAACCAAGCTGGCGTACGCCAGGGTTTCAGCGAAACCCCAGTCAGCCAGTTTTTCACCGCGCGCCATTTTCATGCGCTCGTCATACACTTTCTGGACCCGTGAATGCAGCGGCACACTGTCCGGCACCGAGCTCATCGCTTCGCCCAGTTCTTTCAGCTTGTCCTTGCTAATCTTGGCGTCGTAATCGACATCCCATTCGTTGCCGATATAGGGCGACCAGTCTACCGAGTGCGCTTCCATTTCACGGAATTCAGGTAATACAATCTCGCCTTTATCCAGCTGATCACGGTAATCGCTGATGAGATCTTCAGCATAATCATCTTCAATCACACCAGCTTTCTTCAGGCGCTGCGCATAGAGTTCTCGCGCAACCGGATGTTGGCGGATTTTTGAATACATCAGTGGCTGGGTTGCGCTCGGCTCGTCGGCCTCGTTATGACCATGACGGCGATAACACACGAGGTCGATCATGACATCGCGCTTAAAAGTATTGCGATAATCCAACGCCAGTTCACAAATAAAGAGAACCGCTTCAGGATCGTCCGCATTGACGTGGAATATTGGCGCCTGCACCATCTTAGCGATATCGGTACAATATTGCGTTGAACGCGCGTCTTCGCGCTTCGAGGTGGTAAAACCAACCTGGTTATTGATCACAATACGAATCGAACCACCCACCTGATAGGCGCGGGTTTTCGACATATTAAAGGTTTCCTGCACGATACCCTGGCCAGCAATAGCAGCATCACCATGAATGGTAACAGGCAGTACTTTAGAGCCGTCTTTATCGTCCAGACGATCCATCCGCGCGCGCACCGAGCCCATGACGACCGGGTTAACGATTTCCAGGTGCGATGGATTAAAGGCCAGCGCCAGATGCACATTACCGCCTGGTGTAGCGAAATCAGATGAAAAGCCCATATGGTATTTCACATCGCCGGAGCCTTTACTGGCGCCGTGCTTACCGGCAAACTCATCAAACAGTTCCTGGGGCTTTTTACCCAGCACGTTGACCAGCACGTTTAAGCGGCCGCGGTGGGCCATACCGATAACAACTTCTTTGCCGCCCTGCTCACCAGCGCGACTAATCAGATGCTTCAGCATAGGAACCAGGCTGTCACCGCCTTCCAGCGAAAAGCGTTTCGCGCCCGGGAATTTCGAGCCAAGATACTTTTCCAGGCCATCAGCCGCTGTCAGTTCACGCAGAACCTTGCGCTGCTGTTCCGCTTTAAAGGTTGGGGTGCCGCGAACGCCTTCCAGGCGCTGCTGAATCCAGCGTTTCTCTTTGGTCGAGACAATATGCATGTACTCAGCACCGATCGAATCACAATAGATACGATCGAGAACCTCGCGGATTTCACCCAGTTTCATGGTTTCGCGGCCTACTGCCAGCGAACCCACATTGAATTCGGTATCAAAATCATCTTTCGAGAGATCGTGGTGCGCAAGCGACAGATCAGGAACTTCCGGCTGGCGCCAGAGATTCAGCGGATCAAGATTAGCGTGCTGGTGTCCGCGGAAGCGATACGCGTTAATCAGTTGCAGTACTTTGACCTGTTTAAAATCCGGTCCGCTTACAGTACTACCAGCCTGTTTCAGCTTATTTCGGGCTGCTTCGCGAAACTCATCGCGGATAAGGCTGTGCTTGATATCGCGATTGGAATCATCGCGCGGAAGTTGATCGAAAAACTCTCGCCACTCATCACTGACGGATGTTGGATCGTCGAGGTATAGCTCAAAGAGCTCCTCGATATAAGCCATATTACCACCGGCAAGGTGGGAGGATTCTAGCCAGGCTTGCATTACGCCATCTTGCATCGCTGTTCCTTCACACTTGTTTATAAAAAAATAGCCATCCGAGCTGGATGGCTATTTCGATACAGCTCGGCCACAACTATAGCAAATCAGAGCGATTTTATTAAATCGCCCGACTCAATAGCATGGATTTGATCTGTCCAATAGCCTTGGTTGGGTTCAACCCTTTCGGGCAAACGTCGACACAGTTCATGATACCTTTGCAACGAAACACGCTGAATGCATCATCAAGATCGTCTAATCGTTGCTCAGTTGCCGTATCGCGACTATCGATCAGAAAACGGTAAGCCTGCAGCAAGCCAGCCGGACCAATAAACTTGTCCGGGTTCCACCAGAACGATGGACATGAAGTTGAGCAGCATGCGCACAAGATACATTCGTACAGACCATCAAGCTTAGCCCGCTCTTCCGGTGACTGCAGACGCTCGCGTGCTGGCGGCGTTTTGTCATCGTTAATCAGATACGGCTTGATCTTCTCGTACTGAGTATAGAACTGGCTCATATCAACGATCAGGTCCCGGATAACCGGCAAACCGGGCAGTGGCCGGATCACGATTTTGTTGCCTTTGAGGGCTGATAACGGCGTAATACATGCCAGGCCATTTTTGCCGTTCATGTTCAGACCATCAGAACCACACACGCCTTCACGGCATGAACGGCGGTACGCCAATGTCGGATCCTGCTCTTTCAGTTTCTGCAGGACATCCAGCACCATCATGTCACGCCCTTCATCAACTTCCAGGGTGTAATCTTTCATGTGAGGCGCATTATCAACGTCCGGATTATAACGATAAACTGATATGCTCAATTTCTTCATCGTTTTCACCTAACCTTAGTAAGTCCGCGCTTTCGGCGGGAATGCTTCGCGCAGCTTCGGCTGCATATTTACTTCACGTTTGACCATAGATTCATCGCCCGGACGGTAAACGCTGTGTACCAGCCAGTTGTCATCATCACGATCAGGGAAGTCAGCCCGGCTATGCGCGCCGCGACTTTCAGTACGGAAGTTCGCCGCTACCGCGGTGGAATAGGCGGTTTCCATTAAGTTATCAAGTTCCAGACACTCGATGCGCTGGGTATTGAATTCTTTACTGGTGTCATCCAGGCGCGCGTTTTTCAGACGCTCGCGAATCTTTTTCAGCTCTTCCAGACCTTCCTTCATTGCGTCGCCTTCACGGAATACCGAGAAGTTCATCTGCATGCAGTTTTGCAGGTCTTTACGAATTTGCACCGGATCTTCACCGTCCCGGTTATTTTCCCAGCGGTTAATACGCTCCAATGCAGCGTCTATATCATCCTGAGTGGCATCAAGAACATCGTTATTTGCCGCCAGAACTTCACCGAGGTGCAGGCCGGTGGCACGGCCAAATACCACCAGGTCTAGCAGCGAGTTACCGCCCAGGCGGTTGGCACCGTGTACTGATACGCAGGCAATTTCGCCACAGGCAAACAAGCCAGGCACAGCAGTCGCCTGACCGTTGTCATCAATGTACAGCGCCTGACCGTCAACGTTAGTCGGAATACCGCCCATCATATAGTGACAGGTTGGTACAACCGGGATGGGCTCTTCAGCCGGGTCAACATGACCAAAGGTTTTCGCCAGGTCACAAACGCCAGGCAGACGGCTTTCCAGCACGTCACGGCCGAGGTGATCCAGCTTCAGCTTCAGATAAGGACCTGAATCGCCTTTGAAAGCACGGCCTTCACGAATTTCAGTCATCATAGAACGGGCCACGACATCGCGTGAGGCCAGATCTTTGGCATTCGGAGCGTAGCGCTCCATAAAGCGCTCGCCATCTTTATTCAGCAGGTAGCCACCTTCACCACGGCAACCCTCGGTTACCAGTGTGCCAGCGCCGGCAATACCTGTTGGGTGGAACTGCCACATTTCCATATCCTGCACCGGCACGCCAGCACGCAGGGCCATACCAACGCCGTCGCCGGTGTTGATGTGGGCGTTCGTGGTAGACGAATAAATCCGGCCGGCACCACCTGTAGCTAATACAACCGCCTTGGCTTTGATGTAGAAGATTTCACCGGTTTCAATGTTTAACGCGGTGGTTCCGACTACCGCGCCATCCTGGTTCTTCACCAGATCCAGCGCATACCACTCAGAGAAAATGGTGGTATTGTTTTTAATGTTCTGTTGATACAGCAGGTGCAACAGCGCATGACCAGTACGGTCGGCAGCAGCAGCAGTACGGGCAGCCTGCTCGCCACCGAAGGCTTTAGACTGACCACCAAACGGCCGCTGATAAACTTTACCGTTCTCAAAGCGCGAGAATGGCAGACCCATATTTTCCATTTCAAGAATGGCTTCCGGGCCGGCCTTACACATATATTCGATGGCATCCTGATCGCCGATATAATCCGAACCTTTGACGGTATCGAACATGTGCCATTCCCAATTATCTTCATGGGCATTACCCAGGGCTACGGTGATACCGCCCTGCGCTGACACAGTATGGGAACGGGTTGGGAAAACTTTGGACATCAGTGCACAAGTCAGCCCTGATTCAGTAATTTGCAGTGCGGCACGCATGCCTGCACCACCAGCGCCGATTACAACGGCATCAAATTCGAGAGTTTGTACGCTCACTTCACACACCCTCCACAGGCCACACTACCAACAGACCGGCTAACCAGACAATGATAAGTGAAACACTGAAAACAAATTGAAGAAAAGCTCGTAAGCCGGCGATTTTTACGTAGTCGGTTAGTACCTGCCAGGTGCCAATCCAGCCGTGAATAAGTACGGCGGTTAAAGCGAGCATAGTAAAGAGCTTCACGCCCAGGCCAGCAAAAAAGTTAGTCCAGACGGCGTAGGTGATTTCGTCAGCTGCAACCATGAAGCTCAACAGAAAAATCGTATATAGCCCCAAAATGATGGCACTGGCGCGTAATAAAATAAAATCATGAGGGCCGCTACGGCCAAATGTTCCAGCTGCTCTTACCATAACCAGACTCCTGCCAGAATCGAAAGAATAATCGCCAGCACAAACGAAGTAATAGCGCTGATGCGGCCTGAGTTAAGCTCTTCCCAGTAGCCCATATCCATCACCATGTGACGAATACCAGCCAGGATGTGATAACCCAGTGCGGTGAGAATACCCCAGGCGATAAATTTAGCGAACCAGCCGGAAAACAGCTCATGCACGGTCGCAAAGCCTTCAGCAGACTGCAGTGACACGGCTAAAGCCCAGACCAGCAATACCACAGCAAACAGCATAATAACGCCGGATGCACGATGAAGAATTGAACTGATGGCCGCCGCCGGTTGACGGATAGTTAACAAGTTTAAATGTACAGGTCTTTGTTTTTTCACGATTGTTGTGCCTTTAGGAAAAGCATTGTAAACATGCTCGGAACTTCAAACATCCCCCGCGAAGAGGACCCTGTGAGATCGCCGCCAAAGTATATAAGCCAATGGCGCCAATTACAATTCTCTGACAGGCGCTTTCCCGTTAAAAACGTAATTTTTTTGAGATTCGATCACTGCACTAAAGTCGATTACAATAATCTATCCGACCTTAGTCTTATCCTGCTGCTTAAACTGGTTTAAACGGCCGTTTGAATTGACAAACACCGTTAAAATGAAGTAAAACTAGCGCTCTTTTTAGTGATGAAGCAGACTCAAACAAGGAGATTTCCTTATGGCTGATCGTAAAGCCACCCTGCAGATTGACGGCCAATCCATTGAATTGCCAGTATTAACTGGTACAGCCGGCTATGATGTAGTTGACGTGCGTACTTTAGGCAAGCATGGTTACTTCACCTTCGACCCGGGCTTTTTAGCGACGGGTTCATGCGAATCAAAGATTACTTATATTGATGGTGATCAAGGTATTCTCCTGCATCGTGGATATCCGATTGATCAGCTGGCAACTCAGGCAGACTACCTTGAAGTCTGTTACATGCTGTTGCACGGCGAAGCGCCGAACGAAAAAGAATACGAAGAATTTAAAGAAACCATTACCAATCACACGATGGTTCATCAGGGTCTGCACGGCTTTTTCAACGGTTTCCGCCGTGACGCGCACCCGATGGCCATGGTCTGTGCCGTCACCGGTGCCCTGTCATCGTTTTATCACGATGACCTTGATATTCACGATGAAAAACAGCGTCTGCGCAGTGCTTACCGCCTTATCGCTAAAATGCCGACTATTGCTGCTATGGCGTATAAATTCAGCATCGGCCAGCCATTTGTTTATCCGCGTAACGACCTGTCATACTCAGAGAACTTTCTGAATATGATGTTCTCAGTACCGGCCGAAGACTATGAAATCAGTCCTGTCGTTGCCAAGGCCATGGATCGGGTATTTACCCTGCATGCCGACCATGAGCAAAATGCGTCAACCTCGACCGTTCGTCTGGCTGGATCTTCAGGCGCTAACCCTTATGCCTGTATCGCAGCTGGCGTTGCCTCGTTATGGGGACCAGCCCATGGTGGTGCCAACGAAGCCTGCCTGCGTATGTTAAGTGAAATTGGCAGCGTTGATAACATTCCTGAGTACATTGAACGGGCGAAGGACAAAAATGATCCGTTCCGGCTGATGGGCTTTGGTCACCGTGTTTATAAGAACTTTGACCCGCGTGCTACAGTAATGCGTGAAAGTGCCCATGAAGTACTGAAAGAACTAAACATCAAAGATCCGCTGCTTGATGTAGCCATGGAACTTGAGCGTATCGCGCTGGAAGACGAGTACTTCGTTGAGAAGAAACTCTACCCTAACGTTGATTTTTACTCAGGTATCATCCTCAAAGCGATTGGTATTCCGACCAATATGTTCACCGTTATCTTTGCGCTGTCGCGTACTGTCGGCTGGATTTCGCACTGGCACGAGATGATGAGCGAATCGAGCCAGAAGATAGGCCGTCCCCGTCAGCTGTATACCGGCGAAGCCAAGCGCGATTTCAAACCACTGAAGCGCTAAACGGACTGCTGTTGGTCAAAACCAACATTAATTAGTGAAAACCATACAAAAAAGCACTCTCCGGAGTGCTTTTTTTATTTTCCTGCCCGCTAAACTTTCCCCGTCCTCGGCTCATCTTAATTAGCGCACACCTGCTGTATACCCTGATATGCCTGAAGTAGCGCCGCGCCGTAAAAAACGAACCATAAAGCTGGCATGACTTATGCATCACCTGTGGCATCAGATAACACATTTCATTTTTTACACGGGACGAATCTAATGAAAACCACTATGCCATCGCATCGAATTCAACCTTTTGCCGGTCTGGCCGCGTTAATATTGACAACGAGTCTGTTGCTAAACGGTTGCGGTCAGGCCGGCGCCTCTGATCCTAAAGCGGAAGAACCACCCGCCCGGATCCCGGTCGCTACCGCCCAGGTTAACCTGGACTCGATCACCTCTAACTTCAAAACAACCGCGGTACTTGAAGCCCGCGCCGAAGCTGATGTGGTCAGTAAAGCGAACGGCATCGTTGAAGAGATTCTGGTTGAAGAAGGTGAATTCGTTAAAGCCGGTCAGGTACTGGCCCATATCCGCGACGATGAATACCAGATTGCCGCAAGTCAGGCTGAAGCTGAGCTGAATAGCGCCATGCAGGAGCTGCGCCGGATCAAAGATATGGCCGCCCGCGACATGATTAGCGCGGATGCCTACGACAAGCTCCGCTTTCAGGTTGATTTAATGCAGGCGCGCTACGATATGGCAGCGCTTAATCTCGCTGAAACCACGATCCGCGCACCCATCAGCGGCCATATTGCGGTTCGTTACGTCAAAACCGGTAACCTGGTCAAACAGTATGAAGCGAAGAAACTCTTTCATATTGTCGCGATGGAACAACTGCAGGGTAATGTTCACCTGCCTGAACGTGAGCTGCAGAATATCCGCGTCGGCCAGAGCGCTCAGTTACGCGTCAGCGCGCTGCCACAAAAAGTGGTTGAAGCCACCGTGGAGCGCATCAGCCCGGTTGTCGATACCCAGTCAGGTACCTTTAAAGTGGTGCTGAGCATTAATAATCAAGACCTCGACCTGAAGGCCGGTATGTTTGCCCATGTCAGCCTGAACTACGCAACCCGCGATCAAACTGTGGTCGTGCCCCGTCACGCGGTTTCCAGCCTCGACAGCCAGTACAGTGTGTTTACGGTGGACGCTGAGGGCGTTGCCCATAAAGTTGATGTGAAAATCGGCTTTGAAGACGAAACCCGCATGGAAATTATTGAAGGCCTCACTGCAGGCCAGCAAATTGTGGTGAGCGGTCAGGCGAATCTGAAAGACGCCGCTCTGGTTGAGGTCATCCGTAGCGAGCAAAAATCATGAGCCTGGTGCGTCTGGCCGTACGCCGGCCCGTAACAATTTCGATGTTCACCCTGGCAGTGCTGTTATTCGGAATGGTGTCACTGGGGCGCATCCCGGTGACCCTGCTGCCTGATCTTGCCTACCCTACCCTGACGGTGCGTACCGATTATCCCGGTGGCGCTCCCGGTGAAGTTGAACAGCTGGTGAGCAAACCCATTGAAGAGAACCTGGGGACCGTGAAAGGTATTCGTCGCATCGAATCAGTTTCCCGTGCCGGCCAGAGCGATGTCATGCTGGAGTTCGCCTGGGGTACCAATATGGATATGGCCAGCCTCGATGTACGCGAGAAGCTGGATCTGGTTGAATTGCCGTTAGATATCGACAAACCAATTCTGCTGCGCTTTAACCCGTCGGAAGAGCCCGTGTTCAGAATGGCGCTGGCTATTGAGTCGGAATCAGCGATTGACCCGCTGACTGGCGCGGCGTCCATAAGCGAATTAAAACGTCTGCGTACTTACGCTGAAGAAGAACTCAAACGCCAGTTAGAAAGCGTTGATGGGGTTGCGTCGGTGCGCCTTGGTGGCGGCCTTGAGGATGAGATCCAGGTGCTGGTGGATGAACAGCGTGCCAGCCAGTTACAAGTGCCTATGAGCCTTATCATGGACCGTTTACGGGAGGAGAATATCAACCTCTCCGGCGGCCGGCTGGAATCTGATCGCTCTGAATATCTGGTCAGAACCTTAAATCAGTTTCAGGATCTGGATGATATCCGGGCCATTTATATCGCCACCCGTAATGAGCGTCCGGTTTTACTACGGGATCTGGCAGAAGTAAAAAACAGCTACAAAGAACGCGACTCAATCAGCCGGGTTGCCGGTATGGAAGCAGTCGAAGTATCGCTGTACAAAGAAGGTGATGCGAACACCATTCGCGTGTCGGATGAAATCAAAGCCCATCTGCAATACATGCAGAACAACAAGATGGTGCCTGAAGACTATACCATCCGCCCGGTATACGATCAGGCGGTGTTTATCAGCGCCGCGATTGATGAAGTGCGCGATTCCGCGATAATCGGTGGCCTGCTGGCCATGGTCATTATCTACCTGTTCCTGCAGCGCGTCTGGCCCACGGTCATTATCTCGCTGGCGATTCCGATTTCAATTATTGCCACTTTCAACCTCATGCATGGCTATCAGGTGTCACTGAATATGATGTCGTTAGGGGGCATTGCCCTGGCCGTTGGTATGCTGGTGGATAACGCCATTGTGGTGCTGGAAAATATTGCCCGCCATGGCGAAACCCAAAGTGCTGACGTTGCCGCTGAACGCGGCACCAGTGAAGTAGCCAGTGCCATTACCGCATCAACACTCACCACCATGGCGGTATTCTTTCCACTGGTGTTCGTTGAAGGTATTGCCGGCCAGCTGTTCCGCGATCAGGCGCTGACTGTTACCTTTTCACTGGCGGCATCGCTGCTGGTGGCGCTCACCCTGATCCCTATGTTGTCTACCCGCAGCAAACAGCGGCAGGATGACGCGGATCCGGTATCACCGCCGCGCTCCCCGGCGGCGACAAGTGGCTGGAGGTTCTGGCTATCAACCCCGCTGCTGTTGGTGTTCCGCTGGATCCCTATGGCTGTCATTATGCTGCTTACGCTGATCTGGCGCCTGCTGGCACGGGGCTTTTTCTTCCTCGTGCGGCCGCTGCTGGCGGGCTTCAACTGGGGCTATACCCGGCTTGCAAATAGCTACCGCCGAGTGCTGGAAAAAGCGCTGGCTCATGCCAAAGTCACCCTGGCGGCAATCGTACTGGTAGCGGCCGGCTGTTATGCGCTGCTGCCAATGTTGCCGGTTTCATTACTGCCTGATATGGCACAAGGCGAGTTCTACGTCGAAGTTGAACTGCAGCCAGGTGCGACTATTTATGAAACCGACACCGTGCTGGCAGGGCTGGGCAATGTCATCGCCAGCAATGATCAGCTGCAACGCCACGTCAGCCGTTATTACAGTGTTGCCGGCACCGGCAGCTTACTGAACGCGGCACCGGGCCAGAGTGGCAACCAATGGGGTCGCCTTAACGTGGTGATGCAAAGTGGCGGCGATGCCGAAGCCGAAGCACAGGTACAGCAGGCTTTACGGGATTATACCCGTACCCTGCCGGGGGTCATGGTCAAATTCGGCCGGCCGGAACTGTTCAGCTTCAGCAGTCCGATTACCATCGAGCTGAACGGCTATGATCTGACCTTGCTGCAAAGTGCTGCTGAACAGGTAGCGCGGCAGCTTGAAGGCGCTGAGCGCTTCACCGATATCCGCGTGAACATGACGGATGGCCAGCCCGAACTGGCTGTCATCTTTGATCATGCCAAGCTCAGCCAGTACGGCCTCACCAGCGCCGATGTGTCGGAGCTGCTGGCAACCAAAATTGGCGGCCGGGTTGCGACTCAGTTCAGCCTGGCGGACCGCAAGATTGATATTCTGGTGCGCAGCCAGGCTGAGGACCGCGATTCACTGCGCGACCTCCGCCAGATGATTATCAATCCGGGCGCCGATCGCGAGATCCCATTACAATCCATCGCGACCATAACGCCCATTATCGGGCCGAGCGAAATCACCCGCGTAGACCAGCAACGGACCGCGCTGGTGGAGGCCAACCTGGCCTTCGGCGACCTCGGTGCCGCGGTAACCGAAGCACGGGATATTTTAGCGGGTACCGAGTTACCACTAACCATCAATGCGCAGGTAGCAGGCCAGAACGAAGAGATGCAGTCATCCTTCCGTTCGCTGCAGTTCGCGCTGGTGCTGGCGGTGTTCCTGGTGTATCTGGTGATGGCATCGCAGTTCGAGTCATTGCTGCACCCGTTCTTTATTTTACTGAGTGTGCCTCTCGCCGGCGCCGGCTCGGTGCTGGGTCTGTTCCTGCTGGGCACTGAACTAAGCATCATCGTGTTTATCGGCCTCATCATGCTGGCCGGTATTGTGGTGAATAATGCCATCGTTCTGGTTGATCGCATCAATCAGTTACGGCGCGAAGGAGCGGATCGCTTTACTGCCGTCTTTGATGCCGCTCAGCACCGCTTGCGGCCAATACTGATGACCATGTTAACCACAGTGCTCGGTTTATTGCCGCTCGCTATAGGCCTGGGTGAAGGCGCTGAAATCCGGGCACCGATGGCGATTAGTGTTATTGCCGGCCTGCTGTTCTCTACCCTGCTGACACTGTTCTTTATTCCGTGCCTGTATCTGCTGGTAGACCGTAAAACCGTTAAAACGCCGGAGGCCGCCCTATGAACGCCGCTGAAATAGGGTCAGCTCTGGCACGCTGGGCGCTACGGCGCCCGGTAACCACCTGCATGCTGTTTGTTTCGATGGTTTTACTGGGCGGGATCAGCTCCCGGTTGTTGCCGCTGGAGAAGTTTCCCGGCATTGAAATTCCGGAAATCGTGGTGGTCGTGCCCTATCCCAACTCCAGCCCGGCTGAAGTGGAACGGCTGATCACCCGGCCGATTGAAGAGGCGCTGGCGACCCTCAGTAATGTTAAGCGCATGCACTCCAGTTCAAATTCTGAGCAAGCCCAGGTGGAGCTGGAATTTGAATGGGGTGAGGACGTCAACGCCAAGAGTATTGAGGCGCGTGAAAAAGTGGACGGTATTAAGCATCTGCTACCGGATGATATCGAGCGCATTCAGGTACTGCAGTTCAATACTGAAGACATGCCCGTCTTTCAACTGCGGATCTCCAGCCAGCGCGACTTAAGTAACGCCTGGGATCTGCTCGATCGCAGTCTGCGACGTCCTATCGAACGGGTCGCTGGCGTATCGCGGGTTACGCTGTACGGCGTACAGCCACAGCAAATCGTCATCCGGCTCGATCAGAACCGGTTGCTGAGCCATAACCTGAGCGCTGCCGAGGTCACCGGCCGCCTGCAACAGGCAAACTTCGCGTTAACAGCGGGCTATATCGAAAATGATTATGAGCGCATCCTGGTTAACCCTGTGGGCGAGTTCAGAAATGAATATGAGATCCGTAACTTCCCGATTCGATCTGATCTCAAACTGGGTGATATCGCAGAGATTACCAGAGAGATGCCGCGGCGTTCAGATGGCCGCCATTTAGACCAGCGCTACGCCATCGGCATGGAGGTTTTCAAAGACTCCAGCGCCAACCTGGTGGATGTGTCACGCCGGGTTATGGAAGTTATCGAAACCGTCCGCCAGGATCCTCAGTTTAACGGCATTAATCTGTATGTGATGGACGATACTGCAGATGGTGTCACCACCTCACTCAATGACCTGGTCAAGGCGGGTATGCTGGGTGCCCTGCTGTCATTTATTGTACTGCTGATTTTCCTGCGCAACATAGTCACTACCCTGATTGTGGTGATGTCCGTGCCTATTGCTATTTGTATTGCCCTTGGTGGTATGTACTTCCTTGGCTATTCACTGAATGTGCTGTCCCTGATGGGCCTGATGCTGGCCGTCGGGATGCTGGTTGATAACGCGGTCGTTATCACCGAAAGCATTCAGTACGAGCGTGAACAGGGTGTATCAGCGCGAAAAGCGACCATACTGGGCGTTGGTAACGTTTCCCTGGCGGTAATAGCCGGTACACTAACAACAGCCATCGTGTTTCTGCCGAATATTTTTGGCAAAAAAATCGATGTAACCATCTTCCTGGAGCATACGGCGATTGCCATCTGCCTGTCGTTACTGGCATCGCTGCTGATCGCGCAGACATTGATCCCGCTGTTAACCAGCAAGCTCATCACAGCCCGGAAAAAGCCCCTGGCTGATACTGACCAACCCGTTGCCAAGTCACGTTATCAGCGCAGCCTGGAGTGGACCTGGCGCCATCCCCGCTGGACCGGTCTGTTCGCGGTACTGTTGCTGGTAAGTATCGTAATTCCCTTTGCCGGGGTAAGTGGTGACCAGGGTCCGCAGGGTTTTAACGACCGGGTGTTTATCAGTTACAACTTACATACGCAGTACAGCCTGAGTGAAGTCGAAGATGAAGTCACCATTATGGAAGACTTCCTCTATAGCAATCAGGAAGACTTCCATATCGACGCGGTTTACAGCTATTACACGCCTAATTACGCCATTTCGACAGTCTTACTGAAGCCAGACCGGCCTGAAAAGCTGGGCGATTTGATGGAGCGTATGCGTACAAGCTTCCCGAAAATGCTCCGGAGCGAACCTCAGTTCGGTTTTGGTGGCGGTGGTGGCGACCGGGTACGGGTTACCCTGAGCGGGAACTCCACCGACGTACTGCAGGGCCTGGCGACTGACATCGTGCCGCGTCTGGCTGCTATTGAGGGGCTCACCGATGTACAGACCGAAATGGATGCTGGGCGCTATGAATTGCTTATTCATGTTGACCGCGAGCGCGCATACCGCCTCGGCCTGAGTTCAGCCGAAGTCGCCCGGGCTATTTCGACTGCCCTTCGTGGTCAGCGTCTGCGCTCATTCCGCGGCGATCCCAATGGCGAGATCCCGTTGCGGGTGGCATTTGATAAAGAACTGGAGTTTTCGCTCGACGCGCTGAAAAACCTGCCCATCATCAAGATCGGTGAACGGGTGATTCCGCTGCATAGTGTTGCCACCATCGAGCAGCAGCCGCGGCTGGGCGAGATCCGCCGTATTGACCGCCGCACCTCGCTGAGTATCGACGCCAACCTGCATGAAATGACCACCAGCGAAGCCCGCAAACAGGTAACCGCGGTGCTCAGCCAGCTGCAGTTGCCGCAGGGTTATGCGTGGAGCCTGGATGGCAGCTTCCAGCGGCAGCAGGAAGCGGAAAACGTGATGTTGGTGAATACCCTGCTGGCGGTCGCCATGATTTACATCGTGATGGCGGCGCTGTTTGAGTCCGTGCTATTGCCCACAGCGGTTATTACCTCGCTGTTGTTTTCGATTGTCGGAGTGTTCTGGGCGCTGTTTATCACCGGCCAGTCAATCACCATTATGGCGATGATCGGCATTCTGATCCTGATGGGGATCGTGGTGAATAACGGCATTGTGCTGGTCGACCGGATTAACCAGCTGTTAGCAGCCGGTCACTCGCTCGAGCGGGCGGTGATTGATGGCAGTGTCAGCAGGTTGCGGCCGATTCTGATGACGGTATCGACCACAGTGCTGGGCTTAGTGCCGCTGGCCTTTGGTACCACGCAGATCGGTGGTGATGGCCCTCCTTATGCGCCGATGGCGATATCCATCATCGGAGGGCTTATCCTGTCAACGATTACCAGCTTATATCTGGTGCCGTACGCCTATGTGCGACTGCTGAGCATCAGGGCACGCTGGCGGGCATTGCGCAGCCGCGCCAGCCTGTTGGTCAGTCGGGTAATTGCTGATTAGCCCGTTCCAGGTCGGCTGGCGTGTCAATGCCAGCCGGCGGTGGAATGATCGCTTCGGCAACGTGGATGCGCTCGCCGTACCAGAGCACCCGCAGTTGCTCCAGTGACTCAATCTGTTCGATGGGGCTGGGCTCCCATTCCACATAGCGCCAGATAAAGCCGGCGCGATAGGCGTAGATGCCAATGTGGCGACGATAGTCGGCGCTGTCAGAGAGCCGGGCTTTATGGTTTCCGTCCCGATCGAAAGGAATCATGGCCCGGCTGAAATACAGCGCATAGCCATTGACGTCGGTAACCACTTTCACTGCGTGCGGGCTTTGCACTTCTTCAATGGAATGAATAGGAACCGCCAGAGTGGCCATCTGTGCCTGCTTCTGATTAGCCAGGTTATCAGCCACCTGCCGGATAATTTCAGGCGGAATAAAAGGCTCATCCCCCTGCACATTGACCACAATATGGTCATCGGCAATGGCCAGGTATTCCAGCACTTCAGCGATACGCTCGGTACCCGACTGGTGATCAGAGCGGGTTAGCATGGCGCGGCCACCAAAGGCCTCCACCGCATCCATAATGCGCTGATCATCGGTGGCGACAATAACCTCACTGGCACCGGCCGCCGCGCAACGCTCGTACACCCTTTGGATCATGGATTTATCGCCGATCATCGCTAATGGTTTGCCGGGTAACCGGCTGGACGCATAACGGGCAGGAATTACTACGGTAAAACTCATGACGGAATCTTCTCCAGTTCAGCATTGCTGAGTTCGCGGGCTTCAGTAGTCAGTAGCATGGGAATATCATCGCGCACCGGATAAGCGAGCTTATCACCACGGCAGACCAATTCCTGTTTATCCTTGCACCACACCAGCCGGCCTTTGCAAAGCGGGCAGGCTAAAATTGCCAGGGTGCGTTCGTCCATAGCCATATTCACTCCTGTTTAACGTCATTTATTTGGTATGCGCTGCCAGTGCCAGCTGAAACTGTTGCCAGAAGCCTTCGTTAAATTCCGCGCTGACAGGCAGATAGTACCAGTCAGGCCGGGCAAAAGACCGGCATTTGGCGGCGTCTTTTTCCGTCATAACCACAATATCGTGGCCCGGTAATTGGTCAAAGTCGGCGGCACTAAAAGGATAATGATCCGGAAATTCCCTGGTTGCATCCAGCCGCAGCCCTGACTGTTCAAGTGTAGCGAAAAAACGCGGCGGGTGCCCGATACCAGCCACCGCAACAACCCGCCCTACCGGTAACTTTGCCACCGGCTCATCGTCCATAACCCGCCGCCAGCCCAGCGGCTGCAACGTAAATACTGAACCAAACTGATGCTTGTCTGAAGGACCGTTCTGTACCACCAGATCAGCTTGTTGCAAACGCTTTTCAGGCTCGCGCAGAGGCCCCAGCGGCATTCGCCAGCCGTTGCCCAGCCCGCGGTTACCATCAACCACCACCAGTTCTATATCGCGTTGCAGCCGATAGTGCTGCAGTCCGTCGTCACAGAGAATAATATTTACTTTTGGAAATTCAGCCAGTAGCGTTCTGGCAGCATCAACGCGATCCGGCGCCACTACTACCGGCACCTTACAGCGTCTGACCAGTAACAGAGGTTCATCGCCGCAACGCCTGGGATCGCTGCTGTCGGTGACAATCTGAGGGAAAGGCCCGCGGCCGCCATAACCGCGCGCCACGATGCCGGGGCGCCAGCCATGTTCGCGCAGCCAGCCAACCAGCGCTTCAGTGACGGGCGTTTTGCCGCTGCCACCCACGGTAATATTGCCGATAACGATAACCGGCGCCGATACCTTATGGCGCGGCAACCAGCCCCACCGGTACAGCAACCGCCGGGTACAGGAAACCAGCACAAACAACCAGTGTAGTGGCAGCAACAGCCAAAGCAGCGGATGCACGCCGGGTGAGTACCAGGCACGCTGCCACCACATTACTGGTCATCCCCGCTGAACTGCAGGCTGTGCAGCTGGTAATAAGCGCCTTGCTGACTCAATAGCTCTTTATGGCTACCGCGCTCCAGTACCTTGCCATCTTCCAGCACCAGAATTTCGTCGGCTTTTTCAATGGTCGAAAGGCGGTGCGCGATAACAATCGACGTGCGATCTTTTTGCAGGTTGCCAAGTGCTGTCTGAATATGACGCTCCGATTCGGTATCCAGCGCTGAAGTTGCTTCATCCAGAATAAGGATGGGGGCATCGCGCAACAGGGCCCGGGCAATGGCAATACGCTGACGCTGGCCACCAGAAAGCATCACGCCATTTTCGCCAACCATGGTGTTCAGACCGTTTGGCATATTATCGCTAAACTCGGTGACATAAGCCTGCTCCGCTGCTTCACGGATGCGTTCATCGCTCACTTTGCCGTGCGCACCATAGGCAATATTCTTGGCAATGGTGTCATTAAAAAGGGTCACATGCTGAGACACCACCGCAAACTGGCGGCGCAGGCATTTCAGTTTGTAATCATAGATATCCACGTCATCAAGATAAATAACCCCCGACTGCGGCGCATAAAAGCGGGTCAGCAGGTTGGATATCGTTGATTTACCACTGCCCGAACGCCCCACTAATGCCAGGGTTTTACCCGCCGGCACGTCAAAACTCACGTTTTCCAGTGCCGGCGACTCGATTTCGTCATAGGCGAAGGTGACGTTGTCAAAACGAATGTTGCCGGTGGCGCGCTGAATCACCTTTTTACCGGTATCCCGCTCGGCGCGCTCGTCCAGCACTTCAAAAATGCTTTTCGCAGCAGCAATGCCGCGCTGAAAGTCACTGTTGACCGTAGTCAGTTGCTTTAACGGCCGCAGCAACATGATCATGGCAGTAAGCAGGGTCGTAAAGGCACCCGCGGATAAGTCTTTCAGCATCTCCGGGAAGCTTGCCAACACCAGCACCATCGACAGGCTTAACGAGGCGATAAACTGAATCACCGAGGTACTGACCGTCTGCGCGTTAACCATTTTCATATTCTGGTTACGGGTAATGTTGTTGATCTCACTGAAGCGTTTTGATTCCGCTTTCTGCCCCTCGTACATCACCACCACTTTATGGCCGTTAATCATTTGCTCGGCGGTCGTGGTCACACTGCCCATCGCCGTCTGGATGCGGCTGGAGACCTGGCGGAAACGCTTCGATACCACAGAAACGACTTTAGCGACCAGCGGCCCGACCACCAGAAACACCAGGGATAACTGCCAGCTGTGATAAAACATCAGCGACAGCAGGCCGACCACAAAGGCACCTTCGCGGATCAGGATCAGTAATGCCCGGCTGGTCGCCTCGGCCACCTGCTGGGTGGTGTAGGTAATTTTGGAAATCAGGTCGCCGGTAGAATGCCGGTCATGAAATGACACGGGTAAACGCATCATATGATCGAACAGCTGCTGTCGCAGCGTGGTGATCACGCGAAACCCGACCCAGTTAAGAAAGTAGGTCGAGACAAAGTTAAAGATACCGCGCGCAATAAAGATAACGGGAACAAAAATAGCCCCGTACAGCAGTATCTTCGGGTTGTGTTGGGTCAGACCGTCGTCTATCAGCGTTTCAATCTGCGAGAAGAAAAAGGTGTCAACTGCCGCGTAGCCCAGCATCCCGAAGATCGACAAAATGAAGGCGGCACGATAGGGTTTTATGTATGCCAACAATCGCCGAAAGGTTTTTTGCTTTTTATTTTCGATATCGTTTTCTGCGCTCATGCAATACTTTTTGCTGGTAACTAATCCATTCATTCTAACCGCTTTCGGCTGACTCTGGCTAGTTTCCTGTCGCCGCGCTGCCGGCATCGGCATCAAACCAGGCACCCGCAGCCGCCGCCAACGGCTGCCATACCCGCCAGATTCGGCCATCACTGATCAGGCTCACCTGACCACCGGCAGCAGTATCCAGCAGCGGAACAGACAAACGCGCAAGCCGCTCCTGCACCAGTGGATGAACCAGCTTATAGGGGTTGTTACGGCCACGGCTGGCAATAGCGACGGATGGCGCAACTTCGCGCAAAAAGTAATCCTCTGACGAGCTGTTGCTACCATGATGGGCCAGAATCAGAACCTGAGCACTGACCGGCGCCAGCCGAGCCAGCAAATCATGCTCAGCGCGCCGTTCAATATCGCCCGGGATCAGTATCTTCAAATCGCCATGCCGCAGCAGTATCACACAGGAGTTGTTATTGCCGCGATTGTGGCCTTCCAGGCGCGGATGCAACACCTGCCACGTCACGCCGCGCCAGTTGCCGCTTTGCCCGGCGCTACAGATGAACCCCTGACCCGCGCCAAACCAGCGGATTGCCGGATAATGCTTTTTGATGGTATCAGCGCCACCGCGGTGGTCCATGTCAGCATGGCTGACAAACGCCAGTTCAGGCTGCAACCGCCGTTGCCGCAGAAAGGGTAATATCACCCGCTCCGCCATATCACCGCCCTGCTGCCAGCTGGCCCCGGTGTCAATCAACAGCGCCTGCCCTTGTCGTTCCACTACCAGTGCGCTGCCCTGTTCCACATCCAGCACATGCACATACATATTCGTATCGTAAAGCCTCAGCTGATGCAGCACAGTTGCCGCCACCAGCACCGCCGTCAGCGCCGGCAGCCGGTAGCGCCAGTGCCACGGCCAGACCAGTGCCAGTAACCCGGCCATGATCAGTCCAATGGGCGGCGTAACCTGAGTCCCCAGCCATTGCCAGGGTTGTTCAGCCAGCCAGTTTAGCAGCGGCCAGCTGTAATCAAGTGGTTGCCCGGCCAGCCACCAGATCCAGTAAGCAAGGCTGTCACCGCCTGCCAGCATAGCCGCCAGCCCAACCAGCGCCAGCGGCAGAACCCAAAGGCTAAATACCGGTACCAGCAGCAGGTTCGTTACGGGCGCCAGCAGCGGCAGTCCGCCGAACCACAATAGCGTCAGCGGCCACAAGGCAAGCGTAAGCATCAGCTCCAGCCGCCATAGCATGCGCAGTGCTTTAAACCGCCCGTCAAGCGCCTGCCAGCGCCAGTTCATCAGCAAAATCGCCGCCACCGCGGTTACCGAAAGCCAGAAGCCAGGCTGCAGCGGCGCCATGGGTTCAATCAGCACCACCACCCCGACTGCCCGCAACAGCACCCGTCCCGGCGGCGTATAACAGGCAAACTTCTTATGCAGGAACAACACCGCGAACATGCTCAGCGCCCGTACCGTGGCGGTACCAAAACCAGCCAGCCAGGCATAACCACAGGCCAGTAGCAGCGCGCCCCACCAACACCAGATTAAACCGTTAAACCGGTCCCGGCGGCTACGCCGTCGCCCCAGCATGCGGCTGGAATAACTGAGCAGGATAATAGCGGCGCCAGCCACCAGGCTTAAATGAAGCCCGGAAATCGCGATAAGATGAGCAAGCCCGGTGCGCTGAAAAACAAACCAGTGCGCATCGGTGAGTAATTGCCGCTCGCCCATTAGCAGCGCCGTCAGTACCCCCCCCTGCCCGAGTGAATGAAGTTGCTGCTGCATGCGGTTGAACAACTGTTGCCGCAAGGTTGGCTCGCCGTAAAAGTAACGGCCGTCCTGCACGCTCCCTAAAGCGCGAATGCCACTGGCAAGTAAATAGCGATGGTAAAGAAAGCCGCCCTCGTTTCTGGGCCCCTGGGGCTGGCGCAGACGGACAGTCAGCAACCAGGTTTCACCAGCCTGGGGTAGCTTTGGTTGTGTTTCAACGGGTGGATCGTACCAGTTCAGACGGATCCCGGGTGCTGCCGGAATGGCTTCACCTGCCAGGCTGAGCAACTTTCCTTCAATCCGCCAGAAGCCTTCTGCTAACTGCGGCAAGCGGCTGATGACTACCTCAATTGGAATCGGTGTAGCTGCCTGATCAGGGTCAAGTTGCCAGCTCTGGGCGAAATAAGCATTGCCAGATCCCCACCCAATCCCGCACAATAAGGCCACAGTAGTCCCCATCAGCGGCAGTTTGCAAATGGCCAGATAACCGCAGAGTGCAAGCAGTACTGCACCTGCCAGCCATTGCCACATCAGCAAATGACTGCTAAAACAAAATGACAGCGCGAAGCCAGCTAAAAACGCGCACAACCACCGATCCATGGATGTTGTACCTGAACGTTGAGGATGAGTTTAAAACTTATGCCGAAAAAGTTTTTTCAGCGAATTATGCCGCGCCACGAGACAGTCAAGAACAGCCGCAGCCTGAAAATATTTGGCAGATTACTGCATGACGCTAATCTGTGGCATATGAACCGCCGCTCCGCTTCGGGTGCATTTGCTATCGGGCTCTTCTGTGCTTTTATTCCAGTGCCCTTTCAGATGGTTCTGGCGGCCGCCGCCGCTATTCCTTTTCGCGTTAACCTGCCGCTTTCCGTTGCCTTAGTCTGGGTTTCTAACCCGATAACGATGCCGGTACTTTTCTATTTCTGTTATCTGCTCGGTGCCATGATTCTGGACCAGCCAGAGCGGCAATTTATGTTTGAACTGTCGTGGGAATGGCTGGGTAACAGCATCACCACCATTGGCCCGGCTTTTCTGCTTGGCTGCCTGATTATGGCGGTGGTCAGCAGTATCGTAGGTTACTTTGCCATCCGCTTATTGTGGCGACAATCCGTCGTCAGTGCCTGGCGCTCACGCCGGGCCCGCATGAAACGCCGGAATGTCGCAAAAAGTGCCGCAAAGAGCGCCGCTAAGAAGAAAGATCAGCTACGCTGAATCGCCTGAATCACCTGCGTCCGTGAGGCATACCAGGCCGGATACAAGGTCGCCAGCGCACTCATGACGACCGCAATCAGCGACACCAGCACCACATCCTGCCACTGCAGGCTGACCGGAATCTCACTCACAAAGTACACATCGCTGGCTAATATCGTCCGGCCAGTCAGGTATTCGATAAACTTCATCAGATCCGGTAAAGCCAGGCTCAGGCCGATACCGCCTATTGCGCCGATAATGATACCAAGCAAACCGTTCTGCAGGCCCTGCCAGATAAATATCCGCAATACTGCGCTCTGGCGCAGCCCCATGGTGCGTAAAATACCTATATGCCGCTGTTTTTCCTGCACTGTCATGATCAGGGTCGACACGATGTTAAATGACGCGACCGCTAATACCAGCACCAGCACCAGATACATAACCAGCCGCACCAGTTGAATATCCCGGTATAAATGCCCCTGCGAGCGCATCCAGTGATCGAGGTACAGATAGTCGTTCAACTCATGCCCCACCTCGTTTGCCACCTGCTGGGCGGCAAAAATATCCCGTACTTCAAGTTCAACACTGGTAACGCCCGAAGCAACGCCAATCAGATCGCGGGCCGTATCCAGGTTCACATAGGCATACTGGTGATCAACCTGGCCGCCGAAGCTGAAAGTTCCCAGCAACTCCAGCCGGATCCGCCGTGGCTCGCGAAAGCTACCCTGCTCGGCCACCAGCAGGGTGACAGAATCGCCCTTACTAAGCTTGAGATCAGCGGCTAACTGCTTACCCAGCACCACGCCGCGCGGCGTTTGCTGCAACGTGGACCAGACCTCATCATCCATATAGTCAGTAATGGCCCGCTGTTGATCAGTGGCAATGCCTTCTACCTGCACACCGGTGAAGCGCGTACCTTGCTGCACCATAGCCTGAGTACGGATGACAGGACGGGCGGCAATAACTTGCGGGTGAGCCAGGCTTTTGCGGATGACATCTTCAGGATCGCGAAGCGTTCCTTTTACCGCAGTGAACTCAACCTGGGGGACCAGGCTCAGAAAGCGCTGCTCCAGCATGGTTTCAAAACCGTTCATGACGCTAAGGCCGGCAATCAGCACCATACTGCCCAGCGCGATTCCCAACGTGGAAGACGCGGAAATAAAACTCAGAAAGCCACTGCGTTCCTGTTTGCGGCGAAAGCGCCGTGCCAGCGACCAGCTAAGCGGCCAGCGACCAATCATAGCGGCGCCTCAGCTGTTGCCGGCAGCAGTTGCCCGTGATGCAATTCAAGGGTGCGCGGCAGCTGTGCCGCCAGGGTGCGATCGTGGGTGACAATGACAAAAGCTGTGGCGAACTCGCGATTGAGTTCCTGCATCAGGCTGAATACTTGTTTGGCGGTGACATCATCGAGGTTACCCGTCGGCTCATCCGCCATCACCACGCTGGGGCTGTTGGCCAGCGCCCGGGCGATAGCGACCCGCTGCCGCTCACCACCGGACAGCTCTGACGGCCGATGGGTGCCACGATCCTGCAGCCCCACCCGCTCCAGTAATCCCTGCGCTTTGATACGGGCATCCTTTGCCGACATACCGGCGATCAGCAGCGGCATAGCCACATTCTCCAGCGCGGTGAATTCCGGTAACAAATGGTGAAACTGATAGATAAAGCCCAGCTCCCGGTTGCGCCAGTCCGCCAGGTGATTCGCTGACCAGCGCTGAATGGGTTTGCCTTCAAATAACACTTGCCCCGAAGTCGGCTGATCCAGGCCGCCCAGACAATGCAACAAGGTGCTTTTACCGGATCCGGAACTGCCAACCACCGCCAGCATCTCACCCTTCCTGATGGTAAAGCTGATGCCATCCAGCACCCGCAGCTGGTGAGCGCCGTCCTGATAGACACGGCTAAGTTGCTGACATTCAAGTATTGCTTCAGTCATAATTCCTCACTCATAACGCAGGGCTTCAGCTGGCAGCACACGGCTGGCCCGCCACGCCGGATACAGAGTCGCCAGCAGTGTCAGAATCACTGCCACCAGCACAATCAGGGTAATTTGTTCAGCTTCCATCAGTACCGGCAGACCACCGGTTCCGGCCATACCGGTATTAATTCCTAACACATCCAGTATATTGTTCAGGTACAGGCAGGTTGCTAAGCCCACCAGTAAACCACCAATACTGCCGATCACGCCGTTGCTCAGGCCCTGCACCATAAACATCAGATACAGACTGCGGCGACGCAAGCCCATGGTCTGCAGAATCGCGATATCCGCGCGCTTATCCTGAATCAGCATCATCAGTGACGAAACGATATTAAAGGCCGCCACCGCGATAATAAGCCCCAGCATCAGGCTGACCATGCGTTTTTCCATGCTCACGGCATCAAAGAGCTCGCCGTAGCGCTCGCGCCAGCTTTCCAGCTGATAATCGTCACTTAACACGGCCTGCAATTGTTGCTGCGCCGGTAATGCCTGGAACGGATCCTCAAAGTAGTAGCGTAACCCGGATACCTCGCCATCGGCCATCCTCAATAAACGTGCGGCATCGACGCCATGCATGATGAGTAATTGGCTATCGGCTTCGGATTGCATGGCGATAATACCGGCGACGGTAAAGCGGCGCTGGGCCGGCATCAGCCCCAGTGGCGTGTACATGCCGCCCGCTGCCGCGATTACCCGCAGCGAGTCACCGGGCCACACATCCAGTTCCTGCGCTAACGCCTGACCGATAAGAATCCGGTAACTACCGGGCACCAGTGCCTCAAGTTCACCAACCTGTAAATGCTCGCGCAGCGGTCGCATCTGCACTTCACTGCCCGGCGCATCAGGAAAAACACCCTGAATAAGCACCGGCCGCAACCGGCCTGCGCCCTGAATAACCCCGGCGCTACTTACTTGCGGCAGCACCGCGCGCTGCCCTTCCACTACCGGTAGCCGCGCGGCCAGTTGCTGCCAGTCGCGCAGGCCTTTTTGATCCACCGGGGTTACGGTCAGCTGGGGTACTACGCCTAAAATGCGTTGTTTAAGTTCCTGCTCAAAGCCATTCATTACCGAGCCGACTACGATAAGCGCAGCGACGCCCACCAGAATACCCGCCAGCGCGAAGCGATTAATAAACCGCGTAAAGCGGCTGCCATGGCGAGCACGGCTATAACGTGAGCCAAGAAATAAAGCGGTCGGCTGAAACATAGTTTTCCCAGAATTCTCCCAGAGTTCTCCCAGATTCAAGCGCCAGGTAGGTGCGCTGCAAGCATAAAGAAATCTGCGCGCTGATCCAAGCAGCAAGTTCAGGTATACTTTATTGCAATCCATTTGCAGTCACGTAGCAGAGACTTACCCCATTCATGACAAAGGCTTCCATTTTAACTCCGCCCAAGCCCCTGAACGCCACCAAAGATATAACCTGGCAGCAGCTTTCCGGTAGTAGCGTGGCGCTGGCCCTGGGGCAGCTTACCGAGCAGCATCAGCGTCCGGTTCTGATCGTCACGCCCGACGCGCCTCAGGCACACCGGCTCGAGCAGGAAATCCGCTATTTTGCGCCCAGCCTGCGCGACCAGATCATGGTCTTTCCCGACTGGGAAACCTTGCCCTACGACAGCTTTTCGCCCCATCAGGACATCATCTCCGAACGGCTGAGCGTACTGGCACGCCTGCCTGACATGCAGCGCGGCGCCCTCATTGTGTCGATCAATACCCTGATGCACCGTATTGCGCCGACGGGCTATGTCAGCGGACAGGCCTTACAGCTCAATAAAGGCCAGGTGCTGGATATCCACGGCTTGCGGCAGCGGCTTGAACGGGCCGGCTACCGCCATGTGCATCAGGTGATGGAACATGGCGAATTCTGCGCGCGGGGCTCGTTGCTCGACTTGTATCCGATGGGCAGCACTGAGCCCTACCGCATCGACTTTTTTGATGAAGAAATTGACTCAATCCGGGTCTTTGATCCCGAAACCCAGTTGTCATCGACTGAAATCGAAGCAATAAACCTGCTGCCGGCCCATGAGTTCCCAACAACCCCCAGTGCCATCGACGGGTTCCGGGCGCGCTACCGCGAGCAATTTGGCGCCTCCAATGAGCGGGATTCTGTTTATCACCAGGTATCCAACCGCCAGTTCCCGGGCGGTATCGAGTATTATCTGCCGCTGTTTTTTGACGAAACAGCCAGCTTATTCGATTATCTGCCGGAAGATACACTGCTGGTTACCTTCGGCGACCTGCAGGGCAGCCTCGACTCACTCTGGCACGATGTACTGCAGCGCTATGAACAGCGTCGCTACGACACCCTGCGGCCGTTACTGCCGCCCAATGAGTTGTTTCTGCCCGTTGATCAAATTCACAGCCAGTTTAAAAATCTGCCACGGATCCGGGCCTTTGTACCCGACGATAAAGCCCAACCAGGCCCACAAAAGTTCGCCACTCAGCCAATCGGCGAGATTGCCGTTGATCACCAGCTTAAAGATCCGCTGCAAAAGCTGCGCGCACGGCTGGACCAAAGCTTTTCAGCCGGCTATCGCGTGTTATTCGCGGTGGAATCTGCAGGACGCCGTGAAACCTTACGCGAGTTGCTGGGCCCGCTGCTACTCAATTTGCCTGAGGTAAGCACCTTCGCAGACTTTATTGCCGGCCGCGAACCCGCAGCAATCACCGTAAGCCCGGTGATTAATTCGTTTGAGATCACCGAACAGAAAGTGCTGGTGATCACCGAGACTGAATTGCTTGGCAATCGCATTGTGCAACGCCGCCGGCGCGATCAAAAAGCCGCCATCAGCACTGAACAGATGGTGCGCAACCTTGCTGAACTGCGTATTGGCCAGCCGGTGGTTCACATTGATCATGGCGTTGGTCGCTACCAGGGTTTGCAGACGCTGGATACCGGTGGTGTTACCACTGAATTTGTAACTATTGAATACGCGGGCAACAGTAAACTCTACGTGCCGGTCGCCTCACTGCATGTGCTTAGCCGCTACAGCGGCGGCGAGGAAGCCAGCGCACCGCTGCATAAGCTCGGTAACGATCACTGGGAAAAAGCCAAACGCAAAGCAGCTGAAAAGATCCGCGACGTGGCTGCGGAACTGCTTGATGTTTACGCGCAACGAGAAGCCAAGCCCGGCTACAGCTATCAGCTTAACCAGGACGATTATCAGCGGTTTGCCAACAGCTTCCCGTTCGAAGAAACCGAAGATCAGCAGGTCGCTATCAACGCGGTGCTTGACGACATGCAATCTAATCGTGCCATGGACCGGCTGGTCTGTGGGGATGTCGGCTTCGGTAAAACCGAAGTGGCCATGCGCGCCGCCTTTGTAGCGGTTAATGACAGCAAACAGGTGGCAGTACTGGTACCAACCACCTTGCTGGCCCAGCAGCATTACGAGAACTTTAAAGACCGCTTTGCCGATACGCCAATCCGCGTCGAAGTGCTGTCACGCTTTAAAACCGGTAAGCAGACCACGCAAATACTTGCTGATCTGGAAGCCGGCAAAATCGATCTGGTGATTGGTACCCACAAGCTGTTGCAAAACGACATTAAGTTTCAGGATCTGGGCCTGCTCATTGTCGATGAGGAACACCGTTTTGGTGTGCGCCAGAAAGAGTCTATCAAACGCCTGCGGGCGGATGTAGACATCCTTACGCTGACCGCGACCCCTATTCCGCGCACCCTGAATATGGCAATGCACGGCGTGCGCGACTTATCGATTATCGCCACCCCACCGGCCAAGCGCCTGGCGGTGAAGACCTTTGTCCGCGAATACGATAAAGCTACCGTCCGCGAAGCCGTACTGCGGGAGATTTTACGTGGTGGCCAGGTCTATTTTCTCCATAACAACGTCACCACCATTGCCAAGGCCGCCGAAGACCTTGCCGAATTGGTGCCCGAAGCGCGGATCACTGTCGCCCACGGGCAAATGCGTGAGCGCGACCTTGAGCGCATTATGTCGGACTTTTATCACCAGCGTTATAACGTGCTGGTCTGCACCACCATTGTCGAGACCGGTATCGATATACCCACGGCCAATACCATCATTATGGACCGCGCTGACCATCTGGGCCTGGCGCAGATGCATCAGTTGCGCGGCCGGGTTGGTCGTTCGCATCACCAGGCCTATGCCTATCTGCTCACGCCTAATGCCAAGCGGATTACCAAGGACGCTCTGAAGCGCCTGGAGGCCATCGCGCAGCTGGAAGACTTAGGCGCTGGCTTCATGCTCGCCACCCATGACCTGGAAATCCGCGGCGCCGGCGAACTGTTGGGGGATGAGCAAAGCGGCCAGATCGAGACCATCGGCTTCACCTTGTATATGGACATGCTGGAACAAGCCGTAACGGCCCTTCGCGAAGGCCGCGAGCCGGCTCTTGATCAGTTGCTCAATGCACAGTCTGAAGTGGATCTGCGGGTGCCGGCGCTACTGCCTGAAACCTATATTCCCGACGTCAATATTCGGCTCAGCCTGTACAAACGCATTGCCAGCTCAGACGACAGTCAAACGCTACATGAACTGCAGGTAGAAATGATCGATCGTTTCGGTCTGCTGCCTGATTCAGTGAAAAATCTGGTCCGGGTTACCGAGATTCGTAACCGCGCCGGCCGCCTGGGCATTCGCAAAATTGAAGGCAGCGCCCAGGGCATTACCTTCGAATTTGGCGAACAAACCAAGGTTTCGCCAAACTATTTAATTACCCTGATCCAGCAGAGTCCGGCCGACTATCGTCTTGATGGTCCCAATCGTTTACGTATTCTTCGCAAAATCGAAGATACTCATGGGCGGATGAAACTGGTAGAGTTCCTACTTGACGAATTTGCACAACATAGCAGCAATTAAGAGGATTACTATGGCAAGGTTCTGTCGGTTACTGACAGCCGCACTGCTGGCAACTGCCGCTGGCAATGCCCTGGCTCAGTCTGATCCTGATAAATGGCGCTGGTTTGAAGTCGAAGTACTGATCTTCAGGCACCAGGCCAACACCGGCCCAGCAGAGGAATTTGCCTGGCAGGGACCCGGCCAGGCCACAGGGACCACCCGCGACCTGCTCACGCCTTATTATGCGCCTGACTTCCTGAGCTTTATCGGGGAAGCCCCGCCATGTGAGCCTGACGAAAACGATCTGCTGCTGCAGGAAGACAGCTTACAGTGGATGTGTCATCGCCCGGAAGAACTCGAACCGACAGAAACCGCCGACTGGTATCAGGCCGGGCGGCTGCTGGCGCTACTGCCACGCGCCCCGTCAACCGTCATTGACGGCGCCGGGGGAGACATCAACGAAGCCTCTCGTCCGTTTCTGCTATCCGACGCCTACCACGAGCTGACCACCATGCGCCAGCAACTGGTCCAGCGTAATGTCGGACAACCCCTGTTGCATCTGGCCTACCGCCAGCCGGTTTTTAACCGGAATCAGCAGTACAAGTTCCGCCTGTTTGGGGGCCGGAACTACGGCCGTGAGTTTTTACCTTCAGGTTATGAAGTTCCGGATCCTGAGCAACAGCAAATTATCCCTGCCGATGCGCTGGATCAGTTACTGCAACTGACCGAGTCCGGCCAACTGAACTTTAGCGTTAAACCTGACCGGACACCGCCCCCGCCGCCGCTTCTTGATCCCCGGGCACCGGGTGAACTGATCGAGTCGGTATGGGAGCTGGACGGCGTCTTGCATATTTATCTGGTGGGAAATTACCTGCATGTCGAAAGTCAGCTGGAGCTGCGCGAGCCACAGCAGGTTGAATTCAGCACCACCAGCTTAGCCAGTCAGGCCACCCAGGCCCTGGTAAACAAGGGGCCGCAGCGCTTTTTACGGCGCTATGAGATCGCCCAGTTGCGACGGGTTATTTCGCACGAAACACATTACTTTGATAATCCCAGGTTAGGTCTGGTGGTACAAATCCGCCGCACCGACTTATCCGCTAAGCGCTAAAAAATTACTGGAAGCCCATCTCATGAATCGTCCCGGTTTTATTAAATTAGGCCTTGCTGTTGTCACCCTGCTTGGCCTGGCGGCCTGCGACTCACCGGATCCAGTCGTTAACTGTGACTCGGCCACCCATACGCTGACTGAAGTACAAGGTACCGGTAATGCATCGCCGCTGGCTGGCGATTCCGTAGCGCTACGCGGCGTGGTTACCGCCACCTTTCAGGGCCCGGGCGAACTTGGCGGCTTTTACCTGAGCAGCCCCGCTGACACTGAAAATGCAACCGCCGGTATTTTTATTGCTACCGCAGCAAGCGACCATCAGGTAAAAGTTGGTGATGATGTGTGGGTGCAGGGGGTGGTTGAGGAAGCAAATCAGCAAACTCAGTTAAGCTCAGTGCAACAACTTCAGTTATGCGGCAGTGGCAAGCTACCGGAGCCCGTCACCCTCGAACTACCCGTTGCTGATCGCCAGCAGTTTGAGGCGCTTGAAGGCGTGTTAGTTACCCTGCCCCAGAACCTCATCGTAAATGGCCATTATCAACTGGCACGCCACGGACAGTTTCAGGTCGCGCCTATCCGTATGTATACGCCCACGCAGGTCAGTGCGCCGGGCGCCGATGCCGCTGAACTCGCCGCGCGTTACCGCTTAATGCGTCTGACCATAGACGATAACCGCAGCCCGCAGCCGCGTGAGGTGATCTATCCCGCGCCGGCGCTGGCCGCCGACAACACCCTGCGTAGCGGCGATACCATTGAACCTGTAACCGGCATCCTGAGTGAATTTAACGGCGATTACCGGTTGCAGCCCACCACCCCGGTTCGGGTTAAGGTGACCAACCCCCGCCCGGCACCGCCAGCAGATGCACCAGCAGACAGCGTCCGGGTAGCGGCTTTCAACGTACTTAATTATTTTAACGGCGAAGGCGAAGCCAAAGCATTCCCTACCGAGCGCGGCGCCAAAACGCTGGCGGATTTTGAACGTCAGCATCAGAAAATCCTGGCGGCGCTGATCGCCCTGGATGCGGATATTGTCGGCTTGATGGAAATTGAGAATGACGGCTTTGGTGAGCATAGTGCGATTTATCAGCTTACCACCGCATTGCGCGAAGCGACCGGCGCGCCCTGGCAGTTTATTGACGCCACCAGCAACGCAGATGATGGCCGTTTTGGCACCGATGCCATTGCCAACGGACTGATTTACCGCGCCGACCGGGTCGCCCCGGTGGGTGACGTGCTGACCGTGCGCGCAGGCCCGTTTCTCAATCGCAGCCGTTTACCTATGATTCAGGGCTTTAAGCCAGCCGATGGTGCTGAGACCATGGTCATCGCCGTAAACCATTTTAAATCCAAAGGCTCCTGCCCGCAGGACTCAGCCAACCCCAATGCCCGTCAGGGCGATGGCCAGGCGTGCTGGAATGCGGTGCGGGTTGAATCAGCCAGGCTACTCACCGACTTCATTGCCAGTCATCCGCAACTAAGTTCGCATCAGGCACGGGTACTGCTGGGCGATTTCAATGCCTATGCCATGGAAGATCCGATCCAGGCGTTACTGGCTCAGGGATACCATAATCTGGTCGAATCCTTCGAGCCCGGCGGCTACTCCTATGTTTACGATGGCCAGGCAGGCAGCCTGGATCATTTACTGGTTTCTGACGCGCTGAAAAACCGGGTGCTGATGCAAAAGCACTGGTCGATAAACGCCGACGAGCCGACCGCCCTGCAATACCAGTATGGTGGTGATCAACCTGGCTGGTACGCACCAAATCCATACCGGTCTTCTGACCATGACCCCGTTTATGCGGATATTCAGTTTTAAACTGAATTCATTTTAACCGCTTGTCACATTCGTCGTCCCTGGTGCATCTTAGCTATAGTAACTAGTACTGAGACAGCCACGGGACGACATCTTTTGAATACAGGTTTTGGAACAGCCCTTGATAGCCAGGTTGTCCGGCACGCCCAGCAGGGTCGCCGGGACGCGCAGCGGCAGCTGTTCGAAACTTTTCAGCGGGCCGTACTGAGTTCACTGACCGGCCTGTGCCGGGATCGTGAGCTGGCGCGGGATCTCGCGCAGGACGTCTTCATCCAGGCTTTTGACAAACTACCGCAATTGCGTGATCCAGCTGCCATCGGTGGCTGGCTAAAGCAACTGACAGTGCGTACCGCGCTGGCTCACTTCCGCCGCCCGCAGCTGTTGGTATCGGAGCCAGAGGATATGCCCGAGCCTGACGCCCGGGACTGGCTCAGCCAGGCCGACTGGCTTAGTCAGCAGGACGATATCAAAGCACTTCTCAGTATCCTTGACGATCACGAACGGCAATTAGTGTGGCTCTATCTGGTCGAAGAATATACCCACACTGAACTGGCAGAGTTATTTAGCGTACCAGCCGCGACCATCCGGCAACGTTACCATCGGGCTTTGCAAAAATTGAAACAACGGAGTAGCGCATGAGTGCAAATCAGCTGACACCAGCCGAGCAACAACTTAAGCAGCGTCTGCAGCAATGGGCTGAACAGGAAACAGCGGATAAGCCCCTGTCGTGGGAAGCGGGCTGGTTGCCCGCACGCCGGCAGCCCTCGCCGTGGCGCTGGCTGGCACCAGGCGCGGTAGCAGCCGCGATTGGCTGGTTCTGGCTGGTACCCGGCACCGCGCCGGATCCGGCACAACCGCCAATGTTATTAGCCGATAATTATCAGCTCGACGCGATCGATAAAGAGTTACAACAGGCTTACTTAATCAGTGCTGATCAGCAGCATATTGATTCGCTGTGGCAGCAACGAAAAACCGCTGCTATGGATTCACCACAGGAGTATGAACTATGAATACCTCAGCTAAATTTCTGGCACTGGCAATTGGTAGTGCGCTCATGGCCTCCTCCGTGCAGGCAAGCACCCAGGAAGATGATGCGCGCCAACTGGCCCGCGCCGCGGCAGTAGAAGCAGCCAAAGCCAGCGGTAAAGAAGATAAGGTCAGCTATGAAGAGCCAGCCCGCAGCTATTTTAACTGGGGCGGAATCGTTCGTCCCGATGGCAAGATCGTATCGGTTCGTGACGGTTCTGTCGCGGCCAGCATGGGCGTGCAACCCGGTGACGAGCTGCTAAAAGTAAACGGCAATCCGGTATCGGGCAATTCTCTGAAAGAGATGCTGGCACCCTTTGACAATCTGCAGCACGGTGACAGCTTTACCGTAACCGTAGGGCGGGACGGCACTGAACACCAGTTCAGTGGTGAAGCCAAAGCAACGGTGATACCGGGCTGGCGCTTAGAAGTGGATGTCGCCATGGAAGAGCAACAGGTTGGCACCACTGAAGGCGAAGGCTGTGGCCGTATCAGCGTGTTTTTCACGCCGCCGGTAACCCGTGATTATTATCCCGCTTTCATTGATAGCGTGGATGGCGAAACGGTACGGGTACAGAATCCGAATCTGGTCGTCAGCGCCGGTGAACATACCATCGGAGTACACGAGCTGATTGAGGATCCCAGTGTGCGTCGCAGAAAAAGCTTAGCGACCGAAAAGGAATTTCAACTGACTGTCGAGCCGGATACAACCTATTATATTGCCGCGCATTTTATCCGCGAAAAACGGTTTGACCGGGTCAATCAGGGTTACTGGGAACCTATCGTATGGAAAGTAACTGAACAGGAATGTACAGTTGAATAAAATACCCTTGAATAAAATCAGAAAGGCAGCCCTCAGGGCTGCCTTTTACTATTAAAGCTGAGCTGTTATCAGGCGCTTTTCTTAGTCGCACCTTCCAGCAGATTCAGTGATTTACCAATTTCGATGCGCTTCGGCTTCATCGACTCGGGCACCACTTTTTCAAGGCCTATAGTCAGCAGGCCATTACTCAGTTCAGCGCCGATGACTTCAACATGGTCAGCCAGGTTGAATTTACGCTCGAAGCTGCGGAACGCGATGCCTTTATGCAGGTATTCGCCCTGCTCAGAGTCTTCGGCTTTTTTACCCTGAACTTTCAGCACGTTGTTTTCGACTTCAAGCTCCAGCTCGTCTTCGGCAAAGCCTGCCACCGCCAGGGTGATCGCATAGCGGTTGTCGCCAACTACCGCAATATTATACGGCGGGTAGCCACCGGCACCGTTGCCGTCGCTGCGCATCGCTGCATCTAACAGCCGCGCCATACGGTCAAAGCCAATACTGCTGCGATATAATGGGGATAAATCAATAGTAGCCATAATCATTCTCCTGAAGAAGCAATGTTAGTTAATGCCGCAGCTCTCTTTGAGACACCGCGGTCAGAATCTATATAGGATCTGGAAAACGATTTTCAAGTCTGCCTGTTACGATATTTTTTGTCACAAAAAAGTCATGTCCCTATGATATTATCCCCGCCGATAATTGTGATACCAACAGGATAGAAATATGTCGTCTCTGAATTTCCTGACTCCGTTTCGGATCATTTTAGCGACCAGCGTCATTCTCAGCGGTTGTACTCAAACCAACGATAAATCCAGCGAACAACATCAAGCCGAACCACCGAATATTATCTTTATGATTGGTGACGGCATGGGTTTTGAATACATTTCAGCCTATCGCTATGCCATGAGTGAGCCTGGTGCCGGCACCCTCGCAGCAACGCCGTTTGATGATTTACTGCTGGGCGCGGCCACCACCTACCCCGACGATACCACCTGGGTGACGGATTCTGCGTCCAGCGCCACAGCACTGGCTACCGGCGTCAAAAGCTACAATGGCGCCATTGGCGTTGATGCGGACAAGCATCCGCAGCAAAGCATCATGGAACTGGCTCGCGCCAACGGCTGGTATACCGGCGCCGTCTCCACGGTTCAGGTTAATCACGCCACCCCGGCGTCATTTTTTACCCATCATCCGTCACGCAAAATGTATGAAGCCATTGCTGATTCACTGGCCACGCCGGTGCAGCCCGGCGTCTGGAGTTTTGATGTGTTGCTCGGCGGCGGCTATCGCTACTTCAACCGGGATGACAAAAACTGGTTGCCTGAACTCGAGCAACAAGGCATGCAGGTCATCACCGAATTTGAGCAGTTAGCAACAACCACCACCACCCCGCTGCTGGGCCTGTTTGCCCCGGTTGCGCTGCCAGCAGCTATCGATGATCAGCCGCGGTTGGCCACGATGACCGAAAACGCCCTGCGCCTGCTGAGCGCGAAGCAACAAGAACAACAGCAGCCCTTTGCGTTAATGATTGAGGGTAGTCAGATCGACTGGTGTGGCCACGCTAATGATATTGCCTGTACGGTACACGAAATGCATGATTTTGCTCAGGCCATTGACGTGGTGCGTGCCTTTCAGCAACAGCACCCCAATACCCTGCTGATCATTACCGCTGACCATTCGACCGGTGGCCTGACCCTGGGACAAGGCGGCGAATATGCCTGGTACTCAGAGAAAGTCATGGGGATCACTGCCTCGCTGGAGGTGATGACACGGGATTTGCTGGAGTTACCACGGGATCAATGGCGGGGTTATTTGCAACCGCGGTTAAATCTGGATGTGACTGAAGATGAATGGCAACAGATTCTTGCAGTAGAGATTCCGGCGGCAGCCAGAGGGCGGGATCGCCAGTATGCTATCGGCAAGGTTCTGGCAGCGGTGATTAGCACCCATACCCGAACCGGCTGGACCACCACCGGTCACACCGCAGTGGATGTGCCGGTAATGGCCATTGGGCCCGGTTCAGAAGCCTTCCGTGGCTATCAGGACAATACCGACATCGGTAAAGCCCTGCTTAAACTGATCCGCTAAGGCCTGTCCGTTACACATGCCAGCCCAGCTCATCGGCGCGCTTCCGCGCCATGGCTGGGACATCTGTTTTAACAAAGTGATGATGCATGATCTGCACACCCAGCATATGGTTGATGACCGCATCTAACTGCACTTTCTCATCAATGGGTACACCTGCTGTTTCATGCTTCTCAAAGGTCAGCTTCACCTGCGCATAATCCAGCAAGCCCGCCTCTTTGACCGCTTCTTCAGATAAGAACAGATTAGCCAGTTTCATCAAGGCCTTCCATTTTTCCGGATCGGTGTGAGCCGGTGGCGCCATAAAGGCAAACTTCTCACGCTTATACAGGGTTTCCGGCAGCAGACCTTTCATCGCTTCACGCAGAACATACTTCTCTTTGTTGCCTTTGATGCGCAGATGCGGCGGCACGGTAAACGCATATTCCGCCAGATGATGATCGAGAAAGGGTGGCCGTGCTTCCATCGAGTTAGCCATATCAACCCGATCGCCGCCCCAGGTCAGGATCTGCCCTTCGAGCATGGTTTTAATCCAGACATATTGCGCCCGGTCAAGCGGATGACGGCCTGATAACATGCTTTCATCCAGGGTATCGGCTATGGCTTTGCCCGGATCATATTCCTGAACTTCTTTACGGCGATCCTCGGCGATCAGTGGCAATGCTGTATCGGCACAGGACAACCACGGCTGCACGCAGCTCGGGGTGAAGCCCATTTTGGCGTTAAACGCCGGGCTGACAAACTCTTCCCGCGCCAGCATCGCACCTTTAAACAGTTTGTTGTTCTTCTCGAGCAGTTCCTGCCAGTCTTTACGTTCACCTTCCGGCAGATGGTCCAGGCCGTGCAGGAACATATCTTTCCGGAATGCCGGATAACCAGCGAAAAGTTCATCTGACCCCTCACCCGTCAGCACCACTTTGTAGCCAACCTGATGCACCTGCTGGCTCATCAGATATTTAGCTACACCCAGGGTGTTATAAATGGTGCGCTCGGTATGCCAGATGGTTTTGACGAAATGGTCATAAAGGTCTTCGGCTTTCAGCCGCATGATATGGTGATCCGAGTCGGTGGCTTCCGCCATCTCCTGGGCAATCACAGTTTCATCATACTCATCGGAGTCAAAACCTATGGTGAACGCCTTCACTGAGGTCTGGGTTGCTGCTGCTGATAACCCCAGAATCGCACAGGAATCAATACCGCCAGATAAGTAACAGCCCACCGGAACATCCGCGGTCAGACGGTGCTGCACGGCTTCCAGCAAATGCTTACGCACGCCATCGATATAAATCTGCTCATCAACTTCATCGCCAGGATACTCATGTTCCTGCGGAAAGTTCACATCCCAGTATTTGTGTTCGCTCAGTTCCAGCTTGCCATCACGACGCTGGACTTTAACCACATGCCCCGGCGCGACCTGCTTAATACCTTTAAATGCCGTGCTGCCTGGCACCATCACCTGGATCAGCTGGTGATAAAGGCCTTCGCTGGAAAACTCACGTTTCACTGACGGATGGGCGAAAATAACTTTCAGCTCAGAGCCAAACACCACGCCTTCGTCGGTTTCAGTATAATAAAGCGGCTTGATACCAAAGCGATCCCGCACCAGGTACAGGGCGTCTTCTGATTTCTCATAAAGGGCGAAGGCAAACTCACCGCGCAAGTGGGTCAGGGTTTCTTCCAGGCCTTCACGCTCGAATAAGTGCAAGACAATTTCTGAGTCACATTTACTGCGAAAGCGCGCACCACGGGCAGTTAAGTCAGCGCGGATGCGTTTAAAGTCATAAAACTCGCCGTTGTGCACCATCATCAGGTTACTGTCGTCAGACAAAAACGGCTGTTTACCACGCGCTTCGTTCAAATCAATGATGGTCAGTCGGGCGTGGCTGAATCCTACGCCGGTGTCATCAATAATTTCATAGCCATAACCGTCAGGGCCGCGATGGTGCATGATAGCGGCCATGTTAACCAGGGTTTGCGGATCAGGCCGGTTGTTGGCCTGTTGATTAAAAACTCCTCCAATTCCACACATAGTCGTTCAATTCCTTATAGTCGATTCATACTACATCGATCACACGTTCAGCGCGCTCTACCATGCAGGTGAGCAGGGCCATGCGGACAAATACCGCACCGCGGGCCTGGCTGAAATACCAGTTATGTGAGGTGTGATCCAGATCGGTACTCAGCTCTTCGCCACGAGCCAGCGGATGCAGAATAATTGCATCGGGCTTCAGGTTTGAGCTGGCGGACAGTTGAAACTTATTACCGTAGCGGTTGAAGGTATCGCCTTCCCACGAAATCGCGTTGATATAAATCACATCAAGCGTTGGCAATACTTCTTCCATATCCTCTGTCAGCGTGATTTTCAGGCCGCGTTTTTCAAGTTCCTCGCGCTGGCCTTCGCCAAACAAGTCTGCTTCGCTGGTTTCGTCGTGAATAATGACCACTTCTGACGCCATATTCGGAAACAGCGACATGCATTTGAGCAGGCTCCGCACCGTTCGCATCTTATTCGGAACACCGATGACGCCTACCCGTATCGGATTCTCAGGTTTTTCCTGCACCAGCTCTGGCTTCCATTTAAAAATAGCATACATGTCAGCCATTGCCTGCGTGGGGTGCTCATCAAGCCCGTTACCCGCGTTCACAATCGGAATGCGCAGTGAATCCATGGTTTCGTAGATGGATTCCTCGTTATTGTCACGCAGCACCACGCAATCACCGTAGTTGTTAAACATTTCCGCGACATCCGACAGACACTCGCCTTTTGCCAGGCCGGTGGTAGAACGGTCGGTAATTGACATAATATCGCCACCAAGGCGATGCCAGGCGCTCTCAAACGACAACCGGGTACGGGTGCTGGGCTCGTAAAACGCGCTGATCAGTATTTTCCCCTGTAGCGGAGAACTGAAACGTCGCGGATTACTTTCAATTTTTGCCGCCAGCCGGAACAGTTGCTTCATGGTTTCTGCATCAAGCTGATCCGCCGCAATAATATGCTGCGCTGATAGCTTGACCAGATAGTCGCCGTCTTCCTGAATAGCCCTAAGCAATGCTTTAGGGTGTGCGTCTCCATACACATCAGGACGTTCACGTTCAAACGAAACGTCATCTACATTCATACTGAGTTACCATAATTGTTTAGAAAGAAAATCTTTTACCCATAGCACCGCCAGAATCACGGGTGCACAGGCGGTTAACAGCAAACAGGCCATTACCAGAATGCTGAAGGCATCCAGACTGATCATGTGTTGGTCTCCTGTTCCTGCATTTGCTGCCAGTCAAAAGCAGTACGACAGCGCCATACCCCGACCGCACAAATGATTGCCGATACCAGACAAGACACCAGCGCGGCAACATAAAAACCAACCAGGAAGTAGCCGGCTAATCCCGCTAACGTACCCACTACCATTGCCGTCGCTGCGTACCCGCCGCGTAACCTGGGCTGATATAACCCTAGCACGACCGGGAAGATTGTGCTCGCCACGAAGGCGCCGGCAAAGTTAAGCAGCGCCCCGAGCGTGGCTAGCTGCGGCAGGCAAATCAGCCAGGTCAGTACGCCAAGCCCGACGATGCTGTAACCGTTAAAGCGCATCAGGTGCTTGTCGCTGGCCTGCTTGTTGATTTTTTTATGATAAATATCCCGGGTGATCAGGTCCGAGGTTGCGGCCAGCAAGGAGTCGAGGCTCGATGCCAGCGCCGAAAACACCACTATAAATACGATCACAGCGCCCGCCTTGCCTAACACTTCGGCTGCCACCATGGGGCCAACCATGTCCGCGCTGGGCGGGAAGATTCCTAATTGCGGTGCCGCCAGCGCGATGAACCCGGTCACTATAGGAATCGGCAGCCATAACAGACCACCAAGCAAAAACGCCTTAAAGGCAACCTTGCCTTTAAAGGCCAGCGCCCGCGACCACCATACATTCGAGTGAAATATCTCGCCAAGGCCGAAAAAGATATTATTGAAAAGGAACATAATGGCGGCAGGAAACAGCAGCTCCAGTAACTGCGGATGATTGGCGCTGACTTCCTGATGGATGCTTTCCAGGCTCACCGTATCAATCAGGTACCAGGCAATAAATACCACGCCAATAATAATAATCAGCGCCTGAATAAAATCCGTAGCGATAACGGCCCGTAGCCCGCCAAACAGCGTGTAGCCCACACAAATAATCAGAATCGCTGTCATGCCGATGTGGTAGTCGAGACCACTAAGGGCCTGCAGCAAAATGCCACCGGCCATACCCAGACTAATCAGCCAGCCAAAGGCATAAATCACCGAGATGATAATAAAGGCCCACCAGGCCGGCTGACCGTACCGCAGGCGAATAAAATCACCCGAGGTATACCCGTTCGGCATCAGTTTTTTGATACGGGCGGCCAGCGGCGCAAACAAAATAAGGCCCAGCGCCGCGAACGAATAGCCCACCATGCCCCAGATGCCAAACTGATAAGTTAGCTGCGGCGCAACCAGGGTGGTATTACTGGTGACCCAGGTCGCCATGGCGGTGGCCGACGCCAGTGCCAGGCCGACGTTACGTCCGGCCAGGGCAAAATCTTCATGGGTCTTGTTAGCGCGCCCCAGATACCAGCCAAAGGCGATCCAGGCGATGCCGAATAGCAGCACCAGCCCCAGGCCCAGCGAACTGTTCAGTGCGAACTCAGTGGTCTCGGTCATGTGTCACCCAGTGCATCCGCACAATCAGTAATACCACAATTAAAAACAGCAGCAGCCCCGCGAAGAACAAGCTAAACGCCTGCCATAACGGATAATGCAGCACCTCAACTTCAATCACGTTGCTGGTGCCCGCGGCCGTGTTCACCCGAAAGTAATAGGTGCCGTCAGCGAAGCCACTTAAGGTGGTTGCACTGAAATCGCCAAACCAGTTGAATTCTGTGGTGATGCTGGAAAAATCAGCGTCGGCTGATTGCTGGATAGTCAGGTCAGAGGTTGGCGGATTATCCAGGGATAAGATGAAATAACCTTCCCGCACTGTGGTGTCGGGTCCGCCCAGAATGTATTCATCAGGCGGTTTTATTTGCGCTTCTGACTGCGCCGGGGAGTACGCCGGGGAGTACGCAAGGGAGGGCCGCGCCGTAAGCGTGAGGAATAAAAACAGAGCAGTGTAAGTTACCAGCCTGATTGGGTCGGGCACGTTTCCTTCCTGTAACTAGACAGTCTTTAGGCTAGCAAGCCCGCCCCATCATTTCAACTCGGAGGGATCTGTCTTTTGCCGGTCACCGTATCAGGGTATGCTTACAGGCAGAAAAAACGAGGCGAAGCATATGAGTTATTTATTTCTTTGTAGCATGGGGGCCAACATCCGCCCTGAACAGCATTTTGCTGCAGCGCAGGAGCTGATAGCCGGCCTGGGCGTCGCACGCTATTCGCGTGCCATCTATACCAAACCGGTGGCAATTGAGACCTCTAGCGACTTCCTTAATGCCTTGTTTTTGCTTGAAACCGGCTGCACCGCAGCAGAACTGAAACAGCGTTTCAATCAGATCGAAGTGGCGCTGGGCCGGGATCGTTCCGACCCGCAAAGTAGTCAGAAAGACCGGCCGATGGATATCGATATTATCGGTGAGCTAACGCCCGGTGAAGCCGCACAAGTGTGGCAACAGGTACCGGATTACCTGACTGAAATTACCGCCCCGCTTTATCAGCTGTCTTTACAACAGGAGCATCTGGCATGAGTAAACAACCCGTGGCACTAATCACCGGCGCCGGCCGCCGCTTTGGCTTTGAGCTGGCGAAAGCGTTGCTTGACGAAGGGTATCGCGTGTTCGCTCATTACCGCAGCTCCGAACAAGGCATTCGTGAACTCGAATCACTGGGCGCCGAGCCGGTGCAGGCTGATTTCGCTAAGCTGAGTGAAGTTGAACAGCTAATACAGAATATCCAGGCAAAAACCGCACGTCTGGATTTACTGGTGAACAACGCTTCCAGTTTCTTTGATAACGGTACCGTTGATGAGGAACTGGCTAACCTTGAAGCCGTATTTCAGGTTCATGCCATGGCGCCCTACTTGCTTATCAAGGGGCTCGCACCCCAGCTGAAAGCCGCTGATAACGGGCTGGTGGTCAACATTACTGATATTTATGTCGACAGCCCCACCGTGAACCATATCGCCTACTGTGCCGCTAAAGCCGGGCTGGCGAATCTTACCCAGGCCTTCGCCAAACATCTGGCACCGGATATCCGGGTAAATGCCATTCAGCCCGGCCCGATCCTGTTTTTACCTGAACATGATTCTGAGCATCGCAGACAGGTACTGGAACAAACGCCATTGCAGGTGGAGGGTGGTCTGCAGCCGATGATTGATACCGTTCGCTTCCTGCGCGATAACCCCTTTCTCACCGGCGAATCGATCAAAGTGGATGGTGGCCGGGCACTAAATATTTAGTTGCATTTAACCGTATGCGCTTTGGCGGGCTCTGTGCTATTACTGTTTAAACCTCTCTTTCTATTAAGGAAACAGTCATGGCTTCTTTTCGCCCCCTCTGGCTGGTCTGCAGTCTGTGCCTGGTTTCGGCAGCTGCAACTGCCGAAGATACCCGTTTACTGCGACAACCCGATATTTCTGCTGATCACCTGACCTTCGTCTACGGTGGGGATATCTGGATTGCTGACCGCGATGGCAAAAATCCGCGTCAGCTCACCAGCCACCCGGCCAGTGAATTCGCGCCGTCCTTTTCACCCGATGGCAACTGGGTCGCTTTTTCGGCGACCTATGACAACAATACCGATGTTTATGTGGTGCCTGTTGAAGGTGGTCAGCCAGCGCGGCTTACCTGGCATCCCAATGCCGATACGGTTAACGGCTGGAGCCCGGATGGCACCAAAGTACTGTTTGCCTCAAACCGCGAGATCCGTAACAGCCGCAGTAACCAGCTTTATCAGATCCCTGTCAGTGGCGGCTATCCGGAAAAACTGATGGAAGCCGTGGCCTACGAGGGCCAGCTCTCTGACGATGGCAAAAAGCTCGCCTACCGCCCCAACAATATGGCTTACAGCGGCGCCAGTGGCTGGCGTCTGCATCGCGGTGGCAGCACCCCACCGGTCTGGATTTTGGATCTTGAGCAACAACAGCTGGAGAAAATACCCCACCCGAACGCCAATGATTTCAATCCGTTCTGGCTGGGCGACAGCGTGTATTTTTTGTCGGATCGTGACGATGTTGCTGTTAACTTATTCCGCTACCACAACCAGCAGGTCGAACAGCTCACCAAACATAGTGACTGGGATCTACGCAGTGCCAACGGCCACGACGATACCATCGTCTATGAGTCTGGCGGCTATCTGTACCAGCTGGAAGCCGCTACCGGCCAGGCCAGCAAGCTGAACCTGAGCCTGACTACCCAGTCAGAGCAGCGCCGGCCGCAATGGAAAGACGCCAGTAAAACCCTGACTTCAGCGGAACTCTCAACCACCGGGCAACGGGTTATTGTCAGCGCCCGCGGCGATGTGTTCACCGTGCCGGTAAAAGATGGTTCTACCCGTAACCTGACCCGCAGCTCGGGTGTGCGGGAATTTGACGGGCTCTGGAGCCACGATGGCAGCCAGGTGGCCTACATCAGCGACCAGGGCAATAAGCACCAGTTGGTACTGGCGCCACAGGATGGTCTCAGCGATCCGCAAATATTCCCGCTTGGCGATACCGGCTATTTCAATTTACTGGGCTGGTCGCCTGACGATAACCGCCTGGTTTACCAGGATAATCACCTGAATATCTATGTGTTTGACCTGGCTAAAAAGTCCAGCCGCAAACTGGACACCACACTACGCCGTTCAGAGTTTAATGTGGCCTTCTCGCCTGACAGCCGTTATCTGGCCTATACCTGGGTCGGCAGCAATTATTTCAGCCAGATCAAACTGCATGATTTCAGCAACGGACAAACCTACACCGTCACCGATGGCATGGGTTATGCCGATCATCCGGTATTCAGCCAGGATTACCTTTATTTCACCGCCTCGGTGAATACCGGACCGTCGCAGGTAGGTCTTGATTTATCGACCCGCGAGCGGCCGGTCCGTAAGGGCATCTACGCCATGGTGCTGGCCGCCGACGGTCAGTCCCCGATGCTGCCCAAGAGCGGCGATGAAGAAGTCAAAGCTGAAGACGATAAAGCGTCTGACGCCGATAAACCGGCTAAGCCAGCGGTTAAGGTTAAGGTTGATTTCCGGGGCTTAAGCCAACGTGTGGTGGGTCTGCCGATTCCCGAGCGTAACTATGACAGTCTGGCCGTCGCAGAGGATGGCGCGCTGTTTTACCTTGAGCGCCCCCAACCAGGCGTCAGCACTGAATTGCCAGGCACCAATACCCAGAACGCCTCCACCTTACATCGCTTTGACTTTACCGAGCGCAAAAGCGCGGTAGTGGAAGAGGATCTGGCAGGCTTTACCATCAGCCCGGATGGCAAAAAGATCCTGCTGTTCGCAACGCCAAATCAGATCCGTATTGGCGATGCCAAAGCCAAAACCGAGGCCAAGCCACTGGATTTAAGTCAGGTGCGCAGCTTTATCGATCCCATCGCCGAATGGCAGCAGATCTTTGATGACGCCTGGCGCATGCAGAAAGAGTATTTCTATGACCCCGATATGCATGGCATCGACTGGGCCGCTATCTACGATAAGTACCTGCCGATGCTGAAACACGTGCAGCGCCGCGAAGATCTCAACGATGTGATGGTCGAGATGATCGCTGAACTGCAGGTAGGCCATAACCGCATTGGCGGCGGCGATATCTACCGCGACAGCGGCACCAATATGGGTCTGCTGGGCGCTGACTTCGTAATTACTGACAACCGTTATCAGCTTAAGAAAGTCTATACCGGTGACGTCTGGAGTCCGTACCTGGAAGCGCCACTGGCGGTCCCTGGTTCAGCGGCCAGGGCCGGTGACTTTATTATGGCTATCAATGGCGTGCAGTTAACGGCCCGGCAGAACATCTACACCCTGCTGGATAATACCGTGGGCAAACAGGTGGTACTGACTCTGGCCGATGATGCTAAAGGTACCAACAGCCGCGATATCCAGGTGAAACCCGTCGCTAACGACAGTACCCTGCGGTTATGGGACTGGGTGGAAGCAAACCGCCGCTATGTGAATGAGCAGACCGACGGCCGGGTGGCTTATGTATACCTCCCCAATACCGCAGACGGTGGTTTCTACTTCTTTAACCGGATGTTCTTCGCCCAGGTTGATAAACCGGCGCTGATTATTGATGAGCGTAAGAACGGCGGCGGCCAGGCGGCTAATTACATTACCGAGATCCTGGCCCGGCCTTTCCTGGCTGGCTGGAAAGATCGCGATGGCTTAACCTTCTCGACCCCGGGTGGTGTGATTACCGGTCCGAAAACCATGCTGATTGATCAGGATGCCGGTTCAGGTGGTGATTTCCTGCCATGGGCCTTCAAGCGCCTGGGGCTGGGCAAACTCATAGGTACCCGTACCTGGGGTGGCCTGATCGGCATTTCGGCTAACCCGCCGATGATTGATGGTGGCTCCCACGTGGTGCCCTTCTTCCGCTTCTATACGCCGGACGGCGAATGGCGGGTAGAAAATGAAGGCGTGGCGCCGGATATTGAAGTCATTCTGGACCCGATTGCGGTGAACAAGGGCCGTGACCCGCAGCTTGAGCGGGCGGTTGAGGAAACTCTGCGCGAGCTTAAGCAGAACCCGCCAAAAGATTACAGTGAAGCACCGCCAATGCCCGAAAAACTCGGGCTCTAGGCGGTCATCTGAGCAATAAAAAAAGGCCGGTCAGGTAATCTGACCGGCCTTTCTATTTAAGCACTGACAGTGATTATTCGATCATCTGCCGTAACACGTAGTGCAGGATACCGCCGCTGCGGTAGTACTGCATTTCAGTGTTGGTATCGATGCGGCAGTACACTTTAAACTCTTCTTCAGAGCCGTCCTCGCGTACCGCTTTCACAGTCAGTTCCTGACCTGGCTTGAGGTTATCATCAATGCCCAGGATGCTGACGGTTTCGGTGCCATCAAGGCCATGTGCCTGCGGCCCCTGCCCGCTTTCAAACTGCAAGGGTAATACACCCATACCAATCAGGTTGGAACGGTGAATCCGCTCAAAGGTTTCAGCAATAACGGCTTTCACGCCCAGCAGGTTGGTGCCTTTGGCAGCCCAGTCACGGCTGGAGCCGGTACCATATTCCTTACCGGCAAACACCACCAGCGGCGTGCCCTCTTCCTGATACTTCATAGCTGCATCATAAATGGACATTTGCTCGCCACTTGGCACGTGGCAGGTATAACCGCCTTCGACATCGTCCAGCATCTGGTTCTTGATGCGGATGTTGGCGAAGGTACCGCGCATCATCACTTCGTGGTTACCACGGCGGGAACCGTACGAGTTGAAGTCTTTCGGTTCGACCCCTTTCTCCTGCAGGTATTTACCCGCTGGTGAGGATGGCTTAATGGCGCCTGCTGGCGAAATATGGTCCGTCGTAATCGAATCGGCGAAGATAGCCAGTACCCGGGCATCGTTGACGTTCTTCATGGCCGGCACTTCTTCAGCAATTCTGTCGAAGTAAGGCGGTTTTTTCACATAAGTAGAGTCGCTCCAGGCATAGGTATTACCCTCTGCCACCGGAATAGACTTCCACTCGTCATCGCCCTCAAATACTTCGGCATATTCTTTGCGGAACATCTCGCCATTCACATGACTAACCGCATCAGCAATCTCTTTATTACTTGGCCAGATGTCTTTCAGGTAAACCGGGTTGCCATCCTGATCGTTACCCAGTGGATCCTGAGTCAAATCAATACGGGTAGTACCGGCCAGAGCGTAAGCGACCACCAGCGGCGGTGACGCCAGCCAGTTGGCCTTCACATCAGAGTGAATACGGCCTTCAAAGTTACGGTTACCGGAAAGCACCGACGAAACAATCAGGTCGTTATCAATAATTGCCTTGCTGATTTCTTCATCAAGCGGGCCTGAGTTACCGATACAGGTCGTACAGCCGTAGCCGACCAGATTAAAGCCCAGCTCATTCAGATAAGGTGTGAAACCGGCCTTCTTGAGGTAGTCGGTAACAACGCGTGAGCCCGGTGCCAGTGAGGCTTTTACCCAAGGCTGACGTTGCAGACCTTTCTTGATCGCTTTCTGCGCCACCAGGCCGGCCGCCATCAATACACTCGGATTCGAGGTATTGGTACAGGACGTAATGGCGGCAATAACCACATCACCATGTTTAAGTTTAAAGTCGCGGCCTTTGACCTCAACTTCTTTGTCTTTCTGGTCGCCCTGACCGCTGGTTTCCAGCATCAGGTCAAAGTTGCTGCCCAATTGTGGCATGGCAACCAGATCCTGCGGCCGTTTCGGACCAGCAAGTGAGGCCGTAACATTATTCAGATCAAGTTCCAGCGAGTCAGTGAATACCGGCTCTTTGCCCGTTTCACGCCAGAGGCCCTGAGCCTTGTAATACGCCTCAACCAGATCAATGGTTTCCTGATCGCGGCCGGTTAGTTCCAGATAACGCAGAGTTTCTTTATCAACCGGGAAGAAGCCACAGGTCGCGCCATATTCAGGCGCCATATTACCGATAGTCGCCCGGTCAGCCAGTGGCAGGTGATCCAGCCCCGGCCCATAGAACTCAACAAACTTGCCGACCACACCATGCTTACGCAGCATCTGGGTAACATGTAAAACAAGGTCAGTCGCGGTGACGCCTTCATGCAGCTTACCTGTCATGCGGAAGCCGATGACTTCTGGTATCAGCATGGAAACCGGCTGGCCCAGCATGGCCGCTTCGGCTTCGATACCGCCAACGCCCCAGCCGAGCACGCCCAGGCCGTTCACCATAGTGGTGTGCGAATCAAGGCCAACACAGGTGTCTGGCATGACCCAGGTCTTATCGCCCTGCTCTTTAGGCCAGGCCACTTTAGCCAGATACTCCAGGTTTACCTGGTGACAAATACCGGTACCCGGCGGCACCACACGGAAGTTTTCAAAGGCCTTCTGGCCCCAGCGCAGGAACTGGTAGCGCTCGAAGTTACGCTCCATTTCAATGCGTACGTTTTCTTCAAAAGCTTCCGGAGAGGAGGATTTATCTACGGTAACCGAGTGGTCAATGACCAGATCCACTGCTGACAGCGGATTAATCTGATTTGGGTTTTTGCCGGCAGTTTCCATGGCATCACGCATGGCCGCGAGATCAACAATGGCCGGCACGCCGGTGAAATCCTGCATCAGTACCCGCGCCGGGCGATACTGGATTTCACGGTCTGATTTACGGTCGGCCAGCCATAATGCGACTGCCTCAATATCTTTTTTGGTGACGGTGTTGCCGTCTTCATTACGCAGTAAGTTCTCCAGGAGAACTTTCATCGATGCCGGCAGCCGGTCAATGTCGCCAATGTTCTTTAGTTTTTCGGCTGCTTTGGGCAAGCTGTGATAATGGTAGGTTTTGCCGTTAACCTCTAACGTACTTAAGGTATTAAAGCTGTCGTTACTCGACATATTTCGCTCCTCCTCGATGAAAGCTGTAGTTCAATAAGGGTAGTCGCAATTTCGCGTTCCAGCCATATTTTGCAGTTATATTCACTATGGGAGTAAGCGCACTAAAGATCAACCGGAGAAGCCGCCGAATACGTCAATTATTCCGTTGATTTTAAAGTAAGTTCAATAACATAGATGTTGGTGTACCACTGCCCTTGGTGTTTAAACAGGCGAATCGCGCCAGCCTCGGCCAGCTCCAGATAGAAGCCAAGATGGTCGGTAACGAATGATTTTGCCGGTAAATCGCCGATCGCAACCAGCCGCACATTGAAATCCTGCATGGCCACTCTGAGCGAGTGATGGTAATCGCTGAGGGTATGCAGCGGCAGATACATGCGCGATGTCTCATGCATATGGGCGGGCGCCTGTTCCAGCAGTTGCAGCAGCAGATCATTGCCACGCAGACCACCATCAATCTCGCTGATCCGTTCGCCCAGTAGTACCGCAGAATCAGGCATCACGATCTCCTGCGGCAAATTCGCCAGGATCACATCGTAAGTCGCCTCACTACCGGCGAAAAAGCCGCCGGTTGCCGTGTCCACCTGTACGCCATTGCGTAAGGCGTTGGCGGCGGTCAGTTCGGCCGCGTCTGCCGAAATATCAGTGGCCAGTACGCTGGCCCCCTGCCGCGCCGCATAGACCGCGAAGATGCCACTGCCACAACCAATGTCGATAACCCGCTCGCCCGCTGCAATAGGGATCTGGTTGGCGTAGTACAAGCCATGGGCGCTGGGCGCGAACACGCGCTCATCCAGCGCCAGTTCAATTGTCTGTTGCTGAATCTGGTAGGTCTGAGTCTGCATTGCTAAAGGTAATCCTTAACGTGGTAAAGTCGCGCTAGTGTAACCGCCCTGATACCGGCGCTTTAGATGAAATCATTATGCCTTATAGTAAATATTGCTGAGCTTCGCTTTGTTCCGTGCTATCAGGCACCTATAATGAAGCCACTTTAACTGGTGATCTTCGCGATTAAGGGATGAACTGAATGAGTCAGGTACTCAACGATTTACTGGATTTACTGAAACTGGAAAGCATTGAAACCGGCATTTACCGCGGCCAGAGCCAGGATTTAGGCTTCGGCGCCGTATTTGGTGGCCAGGTGATTGGTCAGGCCTTATCAGCCGCCAAAGATAGCTTGCCCGGCGATCGTAAAGTCCATTCGTTACACAGTTATTTTCTGCGCCCCGGCGATGCCTATAAACCCATTGTTTACGATGTGCAGACCATCCGCGATGGCAAAAGCTTTTCAACGCGCCGGGTACAGGCCATTCAGAACGGCAAGCCGATTTTCTATATGACCGCCTCGTTCCAGATCGACGAGCCCGGCTTTGAACATCAGGACACAATGCCCGAAGTACCGGGTCCCGAGGGTCTGGTGTCGGATCTGGATATCTACCGCGAGCACGCCGAACTTATCCCGGAAAAAATCCGCAATAAGTTTATTTCGGAAAAGCCCATCGAGATGCGCTTTGTGACCGCCAATAATCCGTTTAAGCCGGTGGTTGATAAACCGCAGCGCTATGTGTGGTTCCGCGCCAACGGCCCGATGCCGGATGACCCAAGAATCCACAAGTATTTGCTGGCTTATGCGTCAGATTTTAATTTTCTGCCGACCGCCCTGCAGCCCCACGGCGCCAGCTTCGCGCAGCCGGATATCCAGATAGCCACCATTGATCATGCCATGTGGTTTCATAAAGAGTTCCGCATGGACGACTGGCTGTTGTACGCCATTGACAGCCCGGTTGCCAGTGGCGCCCGCGGCCTGGTTCGTGGCCAGTTCTTTACCCGCGAAGGCGTCCTGGTGGCATCAACCATGCAGGAAGGCGTCATCCGCAAGCACAAGACGCCGCGGAAGCGGTAACAAAGAGGAAGGTGCCAGCTGCTTAGCCGGCACCTAAAGTAAAGAAAAAGCCGGCAATCGCCGCACTCATCATATTGGCAAGGGTAGCTGCCAGCAGCGCCTTCAGGCCAAGCCGGGCGATATCATGACGGCGGCTGGGGGCCATACCACCTAACCCACCCAGCAGAATCGCAATAGACGAGAAGTTAGCGAAGCCACAAAGCACAAAGGTAATGATCACCTGGCTGTGGGCACTGAGCTGGTCTTTGTAATTGACGAAATCCAGGTAAGCGACAAACTCATTGATAACCAGTTTCTGGCCGATAAAGCTGCCGGCCAGCTGAGCTTCATCCCAGTTCACGCCAAGCACGTAGGCGACCGGCTGGAAGATATAACCAAAGAGTTCCTGCAACGACAGATCCGGATAACCAAACCAGCCACCGACCCAGCCGAAAATGCCGTTGATCAAGGCTATCAGGGCCACGAAAGCGATCAGCATGGCACCAACGTTAATCGCCAGTTGCACGCCGCTTGAGGCACCTGCTGCGGCGGCATCAATCACGTTCACCGGACGATCATCAATCTGCACCGCACCGCCCTTCTGGGTGGAGGTGCCGTCAATAATGGCTTCCAGATCTTCGCGGGGCTTTTCGGTTTCGGGGATAATCATTTTAGCCATCAGCAAGCCGGCGGGAGCCGCCATAAAGCTTGCGGCGATCAGGTATTTGAGCTCAACACCCACGCCTGCATAACCGGCCAGTACCGAGCCTGACACCGAGGCCATACCGCCCACCATCACCGCGAACAGCTCGGAACGGGTCATGCTGGCAATAAAGGGGCGCACCATCATCGGCGCTTCAGTCTGACCAACAAACACGTTCGCCGCCGCTGACATCGATTCCGGGCGGCTGCTGCCAATGACCTTATGTAAGGTGCCGCCGAGGATCTTAATAATCCATTTCATGATGCCCAGGTAATAGAGCACGGAAATCAATGACGAGAAAAACACAATAACGCTGAGCACCTGAATGGCAAAAACAAAGCCAAACTCCGGCGATGCCAGCCCGCCGAACATAAAGCTGATACCGGCGCTGGTAAACGAGATGATTTTAGCGACGCCCGCGGCTACCGCATAAAGGACATCCTGGCCGAACGGCACATAGAGAACAAAAGCACCTAAGCCAACCTGAATGGCAAATGCCCCGGCGACAGTGCGCCAGCGAATACTTTTACGGTTGGTAGAGCACAAATAAGCAACGAGCAGAATAATGGCAATGCCGAGAAAGCTATTCATAAAATCGGACCGTTTTTGTTGTAGTTATTCAGCCAGTAGCTGGCGAATTTTAGATTTAATCAGGTCAATGGCAATTTCATTCTGGCCACCGCGGGTTACCACCAAATCAGCGAACTGCTTCGACGGCAGAATAAACTCAAAAAAAGCAGGACGTACGGTTTCTTCGTATTGGTCAGCAACCGACTGAATGCTCCGGCCACGCTCTTCGACATCGCGCAGCACCCGGCGTAACAGACAAACATCCAGTGGCGTATCCATAAATACGGAGATGTCGAACAACTTACGTAACTTAGGGTCGTTCAGCAACAAAATTCCCTCGACCATGATCACACGGCCAGGCTGAACCTTGATGGTTGAATCAGTGCGGGTATGGGTTTTGTAGCTGTATTGGGGCATGTCAACGGGCTGGCCATTGCGCAGTTGCTCCAGATGCTCAACCAGCAGCTCGTGTTCAAAGGCCGCCGGATGGTCATAGTTGGTCAGTTGCCGCTGCTCAAAGCTCAGATGGCTTTGATCACGGTAGTAAGCATCTTCGGCCAGAATAGCAATACCACGGCCACCAAGTTCTGCTACCAGTTCCTGATAAACCGTAGAGGCAAACAGGCTTTTACCTGATGCCGAAGCGCCCGCAATGGCTATAATCGTCGTTTTTTCCACGCTACAAATCTTTTTATTGCCCCACTCCAGCGGGCAATTATCGTTGATAAAGTGGCTAATTGGAAGCTTAGAAACCCGCTGACCAATCTTGTTACATTTTTGTCGGCAGGGATGATTGCAACCTGGTCGTACTTCTTTATTATCTAATAACGAATTTTTTACCTACGGAATGGAAACAAGACCATGCGCTTTACCAAAACACTGACTGCAGTAGCTGTAGCAACCGTACTTTTAGGCGGCTGTAAAGCCACCGCCGATAACAACAGCAATTCGCCGGTAGCAGAAGTTGTCCAACAACAGAACCTGCCCGCGGTCGCCATCCCTTATGAGAGCTTCACGCTGGACAATGGCTTGCGGGTTATCGTTCACCAGGACAAAAAAGCACCTATCGTAGCCGTAAACGTGTGGTACGCAGTAGGCTCCAAGGATGAGCAGCAAGGCCAGACCGGCTTTGCCCACTTGTTTGAGCACCTGATGTTCAACGGTACCGAAAACTACGACGATGAATACTTCGGCCCGTTTGAACGTGCCGGTGCCACCGATATGAACGGCACCACCAACAACGATCGCACCAACTACTTCCAGAACGTGCCAACGCCAGCATTGGATATGGCACTGTGGATGGAATCTGATCGCATGGGCCATCTGCTGGGCGCGGTAACCCAGGAGAAACTGGACGAGCAACGTGGTGTGGTACAAAACGAGAAACGTCAGGGCGAAGCACAGCCTTATGGCCGGGTATTCAGTTATCTCGCCGAGCAGACTTTCCCCACCGGTCACCCTTACTCCTGGTCCGTTATCGGATCAATGGAAGACTTAGAAGCGGCATCACTGGACGATGTACACCAATGGTTTAACGACTACTACGGCGCGGCCAACGCAGTTGTAGTATTAGCCGGCGACATCGATGTTGAAACCGCTAAAGCCAAAATGGAAAAGTACTTCGGTGATATCGGTGCCGGCAAACCGCTGAAAAAAATGGAAAGCTGGGTAGCCAAGAGCACCGGCACCAAACGCGCCACTATGGAAGATCAGGTGCCTGCCGCGCGTATCTATAAGCTGTGGAATACCGCAGAAATGGGTACCGCCGATTCAGAATACCTGAGCCTGCTGGTCGATATCTTTGCCAGCGGCAAGAACTCACGTCTCTATCAGCGTCTGGTTTACGATGAGCAAATCGCCAGCATGGTTTCAGCATTCCAGTACGAGCGCGTGCTGGCCGGACAATTTTTCGTCATCGCCGATGCCAAGCCTGGCGTCGAACTTGAGAAAATCGAAGCCATTATTGACGAAGAACTGGTCAAGCTCATGCAAGAAGGCCCGACTGCTGAAGAACTGGCACGGGTTAAATTCAAGCAAGTAGCAGGCTTTGTGCGCGGTGCCGAACGCATCGGCGGCTTTGGCGGTAAATCCGACATCCTGGCGGCCGGCGAAGTCTACCATGACGACCCTGGCTACTATAAAAAGACCCTGGATACCATCGAACAGGCCACTCCTGCCGATATCCAGGGCGCGATGAAACGCTGGTTGTCCGATGGCGCCTTCGTACTGAACGTAGTACCACAGCCAACCTATACCACCGCTGAAGCGCAGGCAGACCGCTCTGAGTTACCAGCCGTTGGTGATTTGCCGAAACTGGATTTACCTGATCTGAACAGCTTTACCTTATCCAATGGTCTGGAAGTGCACCTGGCCCAGCGCTCTGATGTCCCTACAGTACAGATGAACCTGGTGTTTGACAGCGGTTATGCTGCTGATCACGGCGGCAAGGTGGGTACCGCGAGCTTTACCATGAGTATGTTACGCGAAGGTACGACCAACCGTGACGCGCTGACCCTGAACCGTGAACTCGAAACCTTAGGCACTAACCTATATGCGTCGGCTAGCCTCGACAGCTCACGCATTATGATGGATGCCCTGACCAGTAATCTGGATGCCAGCCTGGTACTGTTTGCCGATGTGCTGCAAAACCCGGCCTTCTCACAGGAAGAGATTGATCGTAAACGCGGCAACTGGTTAGAGAACATCAAGAAAGAAAAAGCACAGCCACAGGCGCAGGCACTGCGCGTTCTGCCTGGCCTGTTGTTTGGTGATGACCATGCCTACAGCGTGCCGTTAACCGGTTCAGGTACCAATGAGTCAATCAACTCACTGACCCGCGACGACATGGTTGCCCACACGCAAACCTGGTTACGCCCGGACAATGCCCGCTTAGTGGTTGTCGGCGACACAACTGAAGCTGAACTCAAGCCATTATTAGAGAAGTATCTGGCGAACTGGCAGGCCCCGGCCACCGCCAAACCAGAGAAAAACTATACCGATGTGACGCCACAGCAAAACAGCCGTGTTTACCTTATCGATCAGCCGGGAACCCCGCAGTCGACCATCATTGCCGGTCATCTGGCTCCATCGGGTAAGGTCGATAACAGCGAAGCAATTGATGTCATGAGCACCATCATCGGTGGCAGCTTCACCAGTCGTCTGAACATGAACCTGCGTGAAGATAAAGGCTGGTCCTATGGCGCCCGCTCAACCTGGCTTGACGCTGAAGCTCAGGGTATTTACCTGGCAACCGCGCCAGTGCAAACCGACAAAACCAAAGAGTCGGTGCAGGAAATCCTGAAAGAGTTCAACAGCTATCTTGGTGACAATCCTGCGACCAGCGAAGAACTTGAAAAAGTGAAAGCCAACAAAACGGCCAAACTGCCTGGTGCCTATGAAACCAAAGCAGCGCTGTTGCGGGCTATCGTTGATACGCTGGAAAAAGAGAAAGACATGCAATGGCTGGAATCTTACGGCCAGCGCATTCAGGCCCTGGAGCTGGAAACCATTCGTGATACCGCGCAGCAGGTATTACGTCCGGACGCCCTGACCTGGGTTATCGTCGGCGACCTTGAGAAGATTGAAGCGGACATCCGCTCACTGAATCTTGGCGAAGTGATCAAGCTCGACAGCGATGGCGTGCCATTGTAATAAAACTCAGAATTCTCCCTGAATTCTTTCAAGCCGCTCGTCAGAGCGGCTTTTTTTTATCCCTCTATGCCTGCTACCATAAAGAGTCATGAAGAGTGTTATTCAAACGCATAGGATTTAACTAATGGAAACCATCAAAACAAAAGCCGCCGTTGCCTGGGCCCCGGGCCAGCCGTTATCCATCGAAGAAGTAGATCTTATGCCACCGCAGCGCGGTGAAGTGTTAGTTCGCATTGTTGCCACCGGCGTCTGCCATACCGATGCCTATACCCTGTCAGGCGCTGACCCTGAAGGTATTTTCCCCGCTATTCTGGGCCACGAAGGCGGCGGTGTGGTTGAAGCCCTCGGCGAAGGCGTGACTTCAGTTGAAGTCGGCGACCATGTGATTCCCCTCTACACCCCTGAGTGCGGCAAGTGTAAGTTCTGCACCTCGGGTAAAACCAACCTGTGCCAGGCTATCCGCGGCACCCAGGGCAAGGGCCTGATGCCGGACGGTACCACCCGCTTTTCCAAAAACGGTAAGCCTATTTATCACTACATGGGCACCTCGACTTTCTCGGAATACACAGTAGTACCTGAAATTGCCCTGGCCAAAGTAAACAAAGAAGCACCGCTGGAAGAAGTCTGTCTGCTTGGTTGCGGTGTCACCACCGGCATGGGCGCAGTGAAAAATACCGCCAATGTTCAGGAAGGCGATACGGTTGCGGTATTTGGTCTGGGCGGCATCGGTTTGTCGGTGATTATCGGTGCGGTGATGGCAAAAGCCAGCCGTATTATTGCCATCGACATCAATGAATCCAAGTTCGATATGGCGCGCAAACTCGGTGCTACGGACTGCATTAATCCCAATGATGACATGCGCCCGGTTCAGGACGTGATCGTTGAGATGACTGATGGCGGCGTGGATTACTCCTTTGAATGTATCGGCAACGTTAAAGTGATGCGCTCGGCGCTGGAATGCTGCCACAAAGGCTGGGGTGAATCGGTGATTATCGGTGTGGCCGGTGCCGGCGAAGAGATCTCGACCCGCCCGTTCCAGCTAGTTACCGGCCGGGTATGGCGCGGCAGCGCTTTTGGTGGCGTTAAAGGGCGCAGTCAGTTACCCGATTATGTTGAACGCTATCTGGCGGGCGAATTTAAACTCAGCACCTTTATTACCCACACTATGGGTCTTGAGGATATCAATGAAGCCTTTGATCTATTGCATGAAGGAAAATCGATTCGCTCGGTGATTCATTATGATAAATAAAATCAGCGCAGTTAAAGCCTTTGCCGGTGAGCAAATTCAGTATGAACACCAGTCCGACACGCTGAACTGCACCATGAAGTTCAGCGTATTCCTGCCGCCCCAGGCGCAACAGCACCGGGTGCCCGCAGTCTACTGGCTGTCGGGGCTGACCTGCACCGATGACAACTTCAGCACCAAAGCCGGCGCCCAGCGGGTGGCGGCAGAGCTGGGTATCGCGTTGATTATTCCGGACACCAGCCCGCGCGGCGAGGATGTGCCCGATGATCCCGACGGCGCTTATGATTTCGGTAAAGGTGCTGGCTTCTATGTGAATGCCACCCAAGCGCCATGGTCGCGTCACTATCAGATGTACGATTATATAGTCACTGAGCTGCGCGAGCTGGTTGAGCGGGAACTGCCGCTAAGCGGTGAACGCAGCATCAGCGGTCATTCCATGGGCGGACACGGCGCACTGGTGATGGCTCTTCGCAATCCAGGTCTGTATCGCAGCGTCTCGGCTTTTGCACCCATTTGCCACCCTACTGAAAGCCCCTGGGGCCGGAAAGCGTTCAGCGGTTACCTGGGTGACGATAAAGCCGCCCGGACCGACTACGACGCGACGCTGTTAATCAAAGAACGGCAAGCGGCACCGCCGTTACTGGTTGATCAGGGTACCGCCGATAATTTCCTCGCCGAACAACTGGGAACCGACGCTCTGAAACAAGCTTGTATAGCGGCTGGAATCGACGCGCAGGTGCGGATGCAGGAAGGTTACGACCACAGCTATTACTTTATCGCCAGCTTTATCGGCGAGCACTTGAGGTTTCACGCTAAGCATTTGTCTTACTTTGGTAAAAAATAGTATTTACTGCTAAGGTTCTACCTGTGTTTACCACAGGAAGGTCGACTCTCTATGTCGCCAAAAGCAAGCGCAGCGCTACTGACCATTATTTATCTGATTGCCGGTCTTGTATGGATTTTCATATCGGACCGCGCACTCCTTGAATTTGCCGGTGATTCAGCGCTGCTTACAACATTACAGACCTATAAAGGCGCAAGCTATGTGCTGGCCACGGCCGTTTTGTTGTATGTGCTCACCTACATGGCATTAAAGCGGGAACGACGCTTATCTCAGGACGATGCCCTGACCCACCTGCTTAACCGGCATATGTTCCGCCAGCAACTCGACAGCCAGCTACTGGTATGCAAAGACAACGACAAGCCACTGGTACTGATGCTGCTGAACATTGACGACTTCAAGCAAATTAACAGTAACGTGAATATGCACGCCGGCGATGAGTTCCTGAAGTCAGTAGCTGACCAGATGCGCGAACAGTTTCAGCGCCAGGTGATTTTAGGGCGTATTTCCGGCGATGAATTCGCTGTTGTGCTGCCCGGTGCTATATGGCCCGAAGATGTACTACCTGAAGCTGAACAAATGCAGGAGCGAATCCGTCACATCCAGGTTAGTGGTTTACCTGAATTACAAATGACCGCCTGTGTGGGCATCTCATTGTATCCTGCCGATGGTGAGAGCAGTAAAGAACTTATCAGCGCCGCCAGCCTGGCGTTAGATGAAGCCAAAGCAAGGGGCCCTGGCAGCATCAGTTCATATCAGCGCAAATTACAGGAAGCCGCCACCCAGCGAGCGCGCTTACTGCTTGATTTAAAAGCGGCGATAGCCAACCGCGAACTTAGTGTGGTCTATCAACCTCAGTTCAGCGCCTCAACGCAGCGCGTGACCGGGGTTGAAGTGCTGGTGCGCTGGCAGCACCAGGTTGACGGTACCATTGGCCCGGCCGAGTTTATTCCGCTGGCAGAACAGCACGGCCTGATCTGCGGCATCACTGACTATGTGATGCAAACGGCTATCGAAGAGCTTATTGAAGCGGATCTGCTGTATACCGATATCCATCGGGTTTCCTTTAATGTGTCAGCGGCAGACTTCAACGCAGATAGCAGCGAAGAGCGTTTCGCCAAAAACCTGGGCGCCTTGCCCGGCGACTGGTCGGTGGCTCAGTTTGAGCTAACTGAAACCGCGGCTATGCTGAACATGCCCGCAATCCGCAAAGTACTGAACGCACTTACTGCACGGGGCGTGCAGGTATCGCTGGACGATTTCGGTACCGGTTATTCTTCATTAAGCACGTTGCGGCAACTGCGGATGCAGGAACTAAAAGTTGATCAGTCTTTTATCGCCGACATCGCCAATAATCCGAACGATGCCCAGATTGTCCGCACCATTTTAGCTATGGCCAAAGCGTTGAATTTGCGGGTAATCGCTGAAGGCGTAGAAACCTCCAGCCAGGCAAATTTCCTGATAAAAGAAGGCTGCCAGGAACTACAGGGCTATCTATATGCACGCCCCATGAATATTGATCAACTGGTGGGCTTTATGAAAAATCATAAAAAAGCTACAACGAAGCAATCTTGATCTGGTTCTTTCCTTGCTGTTTGGCCTCGTACATCGCCTGATCCGCCGCGCGTAGCAACTCAGCAACCGTATAGTCGCGAGTGGGATCATCACAGTGGCATACACCCAGCGACAAAGTTACCGGCCAGTGTTTTTCTTCCATTTCGGTAACGATTGAAGTACGAACTCTGTCCAACACCTGCACCGCATCCTCTAGGGTCGCACCCGGGTGAATAGTGGCGAACTCATCCCCGCCGATGCGGGCGACAAAGTCGGTACCGCGGCAGCCGTGCCGGATAGAGCTAGCGACATCCTGCAAAATACGATCGCCCATTTCATGACCATAGGTGTCGTTAACCAGTTTGAAGTCGTCCAGGTCAATAAAGCCCACCGCGAACTGCCAGCCGTGTTCTTTTAACTCGTCAATATCCTGCTCCAGCTCACGGGTGAAAGCGCGGCGATTGCCTAAGCCGGTAAGATGGTCAGTTAAAGCCAGTAATCGCTCACGCTCAAGCTCACGGCGGATTTTATCCTCGGTCTGCCTGGCAAACGTATTATCGCGAACAAAAGCCAGTGCATATTCCTTACCATCCAGACGCACATGGCTTAACATAATTTCAACCGAAAACTTTTCGCCGGTACTGCGCTGTCCTAAAAAACGAAAGCCCTGCCCCATCGGCCGGGTCTTACCTGACTTGAAGAATCCAAGCACATGGTGGTGATGGTGCTCGCGGATATCCTCGGGTAACAGAATATCCAGGCTCTGGCCAAGCAGTTCCTGCTTTTCATAGCCAAACATGTCGGCCAGCATCTCGTTTAGCAGTACCAGGGATCCGTCCTCATCAATCATCAGGGCGGCATCCGGGATAATTTCAATGAGCTCTGCCAGGGTCTTTTCTGTTTTCATTCTGAGTCTCACGACTATGGATAGATTATTTTAAAAGCAGAATTCTATCGCAAATGCACTATTAATAACCAATAATAATCAGGATAATTATGATCCTCTGTTAGCCGAATTGACTATTGATGCTACTTACGGTTAATGGTATTGATAACATCAGGCACAAAAAGACCTCTAGTGGGATTTTGCGAGTGATTTTATATTGAGAATCTTAGTATCCACCTTTCTTATTCTGGTCGGAATAGCAGTAGCGACACCCTCACACGCTAATTCCCCGAGGCCTTTAAGCGATCACGCCATGCGTACCTGGACCACTCAGGACGGCTTGCCCCACGGCTCAGTGAACCACATTACCCAGGATCAACAAGGATACATCTGGATCGCCAGCTGGCGCGGCCCGGTGCGCTTTAACGGCCGGTTCTTTGAAGTGATCGGCAAAGACGCGCAATTACCCGATGTTGGCACCCTGTTTATCACCAACGACCCGCACACAAAAAATCTGGTCGCAACCGGTGCCCGTGGAGGCATAAGTTATTTTAACGGCGAGAGCTGGCAGCCCAAACCACCGGTCGCCAACCGAGTCGATTTCGCCCTGTTTGATACCGCCGGACGCAGCTGGTTTGCAACCCTTGATGCGGGCGTAACGCTGGAAGACGCCGATGGCAACCGCCAGCAGTTTACCACCGCCGACGGCTTACCGATTAATGCGGTAATTCACATCATGCAGGATTCGCACGGCCGCATCTGGCTGGGAACCACCGAAGGCGCGGTGCTCTATAACGAGGAAAGTAATCGCTTTGAACCTATTGCCGGCGTTACAGACGGCAACGTTTTTGGCATTATTGAAACCACCGATGGCCGGATCCTGCTCAGTTCGGATAAACAAATTTTTGTCAGCGACGCCCGTCGGATTGATTTCTCCCCCTGGCCAGTAACCTACCCCAGCACCATTACTGAACTGCATGAAGATAACCAGCAGCAAGTCTGGATTGGCACCCATGAAGATGGTCTGACCCGGTTTGACGATGAGCCGCCGCAGATGACGGACACTTCGAAGGGGCTGCCCAATAATCATATTCTGAGCCTGTTCAGTGATCGCGAAAATAATCTCTGGGTAGGCACCCATGGTGGCCTGGTGCAGTTTCGCAAAGCCCTGCTCCACACCCATACCAAAGCGGATGGCCTGGGTTTCAGTTATGTGCGCACCGTAATCGAACTGCCCGATAAATCAATACTGGCCGGCGGGCTGGGCGGCCTTAGTGTGATCGACGGTGAAGCCAGCGAACCATACGCCACCTCTGTGCCGGTGCACCGCCAGTCTATTCTTAGCCTGATGATGACCGCCGATAACACGCTCTATGTGGGTACCTTTACCAACGGCATTTATGTGCTGCGCGATGAGCAACTGGTTGCTCACTATGATGAAACCAGCGGCTTTCCTGGTTACGACGTCCGTAAAATCATTCACGCTTCAGATAACAAAATATATGCCGCGACATTGCAGGGGCTGATGGTGGCTGATCGCCACACCGACGGCACTCTCAGTAACCCGCGCTACTATACCGTCGCCGATGGCCTGCCCGATGAAATCATCTATACCGTGCATGAAGACCGCAATCAGCAGATCTGGATCGGCAGTATGCACGGTATCTCCAGGCTGGATCGCGAAACCGACAGAATTATTCCGGTAGACACCAGAAGCTTCACCGACGCGCAAATCATTTTTGGCATTCAGGAAGACAACACCCACGTCTGGTTTGCTACCGACCGGGGCATTCTGGCCTGGGAACACGCCAGAAAGCGCTGGGATACCTTAAACAGCCTGCATGGTCTGCCCTTTGATACCTTTTTTGATGTTGCCATAGATCAGCAGGGAAATTTGTGGTTAGGCTCGCCCAGTGGCCTCATCTATGCTCCCCGCAACCAGGTAGAAGCGATTTTCGCGCAGGCACTCAATACCATCGACTATCAGTATTTTACTGAATCTCAGGGGCTTGCCGGCGCCCAGTTAAACCCTGGCGGCCCTTCTGTATACCGGGCCGGCGATGGCAGCATCTGGCTGGCGACCGCAAAAGGCGTTGGCCATTTTAAACCGTCCGATTTACGCACCTTGTATCCGGTGCCGCCGCCGGTTGTCATCAGCGATGTGCTGGTCGATGGTAATCGCCTGTTTGAAGGTCAGCAGATTGATCCCTTTACCAACCGGATCCGCTTTAATTATGCAGGCCTGGGCTATCAGCATCCCGAAGGCATCAGCTACCGCGCCCGGCTGAATGGCTATGACAAGGAATGGATTGACCGCCAGGACCGTCTTGATGTCGAGTACACTGACCTGCCGCCGGGACACTACAGCCTTGAGGTACAGGCCGCCTATCCGGGCAGCGGCTGGAGCGACAGCGCCACCTTCAGTTTTACCAAAACGCCGGCCCTCTATCAGCGGCCGCTGGTCTGGCTCATTATCGGGTTGCTGATCCTGGCCGGCATTTTTGCCGCGGTCCGCTGGCGCCTGCGCGCCCTGTCACGCACCCGTAATCATCTTGAAACCCTGGTTGAAGAACAAACCCGCACCCTGTCGAAACTGGCAAATCAGGATAGTCTGACCGGGCTGGCCAACCGCCGCGCCTTCGACTGGCGCTTGCATCAATCGGTTGAACAGCAAGAGCATGCGCCCCAGCCGATGGCGCTGGTTATTATGGACCTCGATCACTTCAAGCAGGTCAATGACCTCTACCTGCATACCACGGGTGATCAGGTGTTAAAGCGCATTGCCGATGAGATCAGCCATTCAGCACGCGACAGCGATTTGCTGGCGCGCTGGGGCGGTGAAGAATTTGCATTGTTGCTATCAGGAGATTCGGCCGCGTCGGCCGAGCAAATTTGTGAACGCTTGCGGAAAAATATTACCGAGACCGACTTTTCGGATCTGGCGCCTGACTTAGCTATTACCGCCAGCTTTGGCCTGGCGTTTTACCAGCAACACGAAACGGCGGCTAACTTTGTCCGGCGTGCTGATAAAGCCCTATATGCAGCCAAACATGCCGGCCGCAACCGGGTCAAAATCGCACCGGCGAGTTAATTATGACTTTGGATTAAAAACCACTTCCCACAGATGCTGGTCCGGATCCTGAAACACCCCGCCATAACCACCCCAGGTCAGCTCGCGGGCGGGCTTGCAGATGCGCGCTCCGGCCCGGGTGAGTTCATCCATTATCTGGTCCACTTCATCTCTGGTGGCAACATTGTGCGCCAGCATGAAAGCCGTCGGATCAGCGGCACCCTGCGTGACCCCGCAATCCGCTGCGATACTCTTGCGCTCCCATAACGCCAGCACCTGACCGTTGTTCATTTTAAAGAACACTACGGCGCCATGATCATAGGCTTCACCCACAATACCGTCGGTCGCAAAGCCCAGTACATCGCGGTAAAACCCCATGGAACGCTCAAGATCATCAACCCCGAGGGTGATATAGCTAATCAGTGGTTGCATAAGTGGGTATCCGCAGACGGGTGGTCAAAACAGTGTCGTCAATGTACGTCAACTGAAAAATATCACCGTAATGGCGCTCGCTCAGATCCGGTGCCTGGCCGCCCGCTAAGCGAACCAGCTCAGGCACGGTATTGCTGTGGCCGACCACCAGTACCGTCTTTCTTTGATCCAGCAAGCGGCGGATAAAAGCCTCGTTATCGCCCGTCGGGTAGGTTTCTACCTGCAGCTTCAGCCGTTCCGCAAGCGGCTGCGCGGTTTCTCTGGTGCGGTTGTAGTCGGTACTGAGTACCGCTTCAACACCCGCATACTCGAGAATATCCGCCAACTGCTGCGCGCTGCGCTGCCCCTGCTGGTTCAGCCCGGGGTTGCTCGGCGCCTTCTCTTTCTGCGCATGGCGGGCAAAGTACAAGGTAAACGCATTCGCTTGAACCGGTTCAGAGTTCATCATTAGTCCTATCATTACTGCAAAAATGGCTATGTGTTTCATAATGAAACTCTAGCACAGACTCTAGCGGCGATAACCGTGAAACGCGGCTAAATCACTAAAAATCCTGACCAATCCACTGCGAAATCCGTTGCTTCCGGCTTGTTTAGCTGTCGGTTTTGCGGAAGTTTCAGGCGCCTCCACACAAACACCAAGCCGGTTGCCGTCGGGATCCTGCAACTGCACAGGCAACTGTGATCCGTTACGCGACCGCTGCGCCATAAAAGGACGCACCAGAATTTGCGGATAACGCAGCAGCTTGTTCATGCCCTGCTGGCTGAAGCGGATGCAGCGCGCCCGGAATCCTGAAGCATCGGCAGAGACGCCTTGCAGGCAGAGATTCAGCACATAGCCGGATGAAATCCGCAACTGGGCACAGTCTCTGCTTTGTGCCAGCACCTCAAAGCCAAGTTTGCCGTGGTAATAGTCCAGGCTGCGGCCAATATCACTGACAACTAAATTTAATTTTTGATTAGTATTGATAGTCTGAGTTGCTGTGTTCATGATTTAAATCCTCATCTGAGTGTAAATTAAAGGTCAATTGCGACCTGATGAACACAGTTTACTGTTTCTCTATTGCTTAATTAATCACCTCGCAATACAATCATTGTTTCCATACGTAAACAATCCGATCCCGCTCATGATGCTCGAACGCTTAAGTGATATGGCCATTTACGCCAAAGTTGTCGAGGCCGGCAGCTTCAGTGCCGCCGCCGATGCGCTGGATTTATCCAAAGGTGCCGTCAGCAAGGCTATCGCCCGCTTAGAGAAGCACCTGAACCTGCGGCTGCTGCAGCGAACCACCCGGCGCATGACAGTAACCCTGGAAGGCCGTGCCTTTTACGACTACTGCCAGCAGATAGTCAGCCAGGCCGCAGCCGCAGAGCATCATCTGGGCAGCTTCCGCGAGCAACCATCCGGCATCGTACGAATAACCGCACCGGTGACCTTTGGCTCCATTCAGGTCGCTCCGCTGCTGCCGGAATTACTAAAAACTTACCCGGAATTAAAAGCTGAACTGGTACTGGACGACAAACGGGTTGATATGGTCAAAGAAAATATCGATCTGGCGCTGCGCTGCGGCGTGCTTGAAGGCAGCAGCCTGATTGCCCGGCGGCTCAATGACCTGCCACTGACCATGGTGGCCACGCCGCCCTACCTGAAACAGCACGGCACACCGGAAAAGCCGGACGATCTCAGTGAACATCAGTGCCTGTTACACGGCTTTCATGCAGCCGAGCGGCAATGGCAGTTCCAGGATCAGGGTCGCGCTGTCACGGTGGGGGTAAGCGGCCCATTTTGCGCCAACAATAATCTGGCACTTAAACATGCGCTGCTGGCGGACATGGGCATCGCGTTTTTACCGCGTTACCAGGTAGTAACGGAACTAGCCGCTGGCGAGCTAACCGAATTACTGCCGGGTTTTATTCCACCGGCTACCCCGGTTCACCTGGTTTATCGCAGCCGCTTGCATATGAGTGCCGCCATGAAAGTAACCACCGAATTCCTGCGCGATCGGCTGTAGGCGATTTATTGACAACCTAACTCCGCTTGCCTAGGGTCAATAAAGCAGAGTCTTTATAGAAGGAGGCGTTATGGAAGGCCATGTCACTGACAAACCCCATCCGGTAGTTCGTACCAGTGAGTGGTTTGTCACCTTACTGATACTGTCGATTCCGGTAATAGGCGTCATCATGTTGTTTGTCTGGAGTTTTAACGACGATACTAACCCTAATAAGAAGAACTGGGCCAGAGCCGTGTTACTCTGGATACTGGTCGCCTTTACGGCGGGGCTTCTGGTTCTGCTTACGGGCATGTTTTTAGCCCCGGGGCGACAATCGCTCAATAACAAATTTGTGAGTACCTGTACCTGAATGGAAAAATCTGCAAGCACGTCCTTAGTCTCTGCCCTGGCTTCCGTAGTGCTGCTGAGCCTGTCGGGCTGCTCTTCCATAGCCGCCATAGATAATGAGTCGCTGGCGACGGCCGAGCAAAACGGCGGCTATTCGCTGCAGGGCTACAACACCGACTTAGCACGCTCAGACGACATCACCCTGATCCTGGCCTTCTCCGGCGGTGGTAGCCGCGCGGCGGCCTTTTCTTACGGGGTGATGGAATCGCTGCGTGACACCCGCATCATGCTCGACGGCAAAGAAGTCCGGCTACTGGACGAAATCGATATGATCACCTCGGTATCCGGCGGCAGCTTTCTCGCCGCCTACTATGGCCTCTACGGTGAGCGTCTGTTCGAGGATTTCCGGCGTGACTTTCTTGAACCCGACTACATGAGCGAATGGCTGTACGGCATCGCCAGCCCGCTGTTCTGGTTCTCCCGCCAGGGCCGCACCGACATTGCCTCGCGGATTTATGAAGAGCGGCTATTCGGCAACGCCACCTTCTCCGATCTGGGCAAAGCCAACGCGCCGCTGATCATCATGAACGCGACGGATCTTGGCGGCGGCATCCGCTTCTCGTTTATCCAGGAATACTTTGACCTGCTCTGCTCCGACATCGCCAGCTACCCCATCGCTCGCGCCGTAACGGCGTCGTCAGCGGTGCCAGTGATGCTTAACCCGGTGGTACTCAAAAACCACAAAGGTTGCTCGAATCCGGCGCAGGCCTATCTCAAGCATCTTGATGTAAGCAAGATCGAGGAAGCCATTCTGGCCCCGCATTTACTAAATACCATCGAAGCGCTGCAAACCTACGAAAATAAAGACGAACGCGAATACATCCACCTGGCTGACGGCGGCATAACAGATAACCTGGGGTTAATGGCATTCTACGAAACCGTGGAGATCGGGGGCGGCATTGAAGCCTTTATGAAGCGGATCGGGAATAAGCCATCGTCGAAACTGGTTATAATCAGCGTAAATGCGGCCGCAAAGCCACGTTACGCCATTGAATCAAGCAAAGAGGTGCCACCGTTGCAGGCAATAGTCAGTGCAGCCACAGACGCCCAGGTGCACCGTTCTAACTCAGCCACAATAAGCCTGGTCCGCCAGAGCATGAATCGCTGGTCCGACGAACTTTCTGAGTACTGGGCCCCGGTAGAACCCTACCTGATCGAGCTCAGCTTTGACGGTGTGCAGCAGCCCAAGAAGCGACTTTTTCTAAATCAGATACCAACGTCTATGTCACTCAGCGCTGAAGAAACCGACACCCTGATTCGGGTTGGCAACGAGCTGCTGCTTAACAATCCTGACTTTGTACGGTTGATTGAGGACCTGGAGTAACCGACTTTTACTACTGGCATATCTCGCCGCACAAATTATTTGTATATTTTTTAATCTGCGTTACTCTGAGGCAAAGAATTTATAACAATTCATTTGCCACGGAGCCGGTGCGATATGAAACTCTCTAATGTCCTTTCTTCAGTAAATCAGGTCGAAAAATCTAAGTTTCTTAATTTTATTGACCGTATCTGTGTTGATGCCATGGATTGCGACAAAGCTCTTGCCAAGAGCGTAAAGAATATTGATGGCCAACTCAAAAATGCCTCAAACGGCGAAATTATTCAGTTATTTAATCTCGTACTTCCCCACTTTGAACGACTGGTGCGACAGCAGCTTGCCCTGACCGGCGCTCAAGCTGATGTGCTGGTTAAAATCCTGAGCCGTGACGGAAATTGCATCGCCAAGATCTCCTGGATCGAGAGACTGTACACAAAAGAACTAACAAAGATTAATTCCCGTGCGCGCGAAATCAAAGAATTAATCAGCAGCGCCGCCGTGGATGAATCCTTCGGCGAGGCAAAACGCCTTGCCATTTATCACGCCTGTTTAGTTGAGGCATTTAAAAACGATGAGCGAATTAACCGCGAAGCAAAAATAACTGATGATGAACGTGGCATTTTAAATGTTGTCGCCCGACAACTTGGTATCACGGACGACGATCGCACAGCAGTTGAGCACCTGGTTGATCCTGTTCCGAAGACGGGTGTGCAGGACTGTATAGATAAACTTAGGGAGTTCGGTTTACTGTTTGTAAGCCGTAAACACCAGACAATATATGTGCCTGATGAAGTTGTTTCGTTATTGCTCCGTCTACAGGGGCGCGATCTCTCGGGCCGCCATCTGCTGCGTATATTGCGGACGTTTTCTGATGCTGAACTTTCTAACGTTCTTAAGTCTCATGATAAGCGGATAAGAGGCATAGAAAGGACCCAGAAGTTGAAAACGATCCAGGATATGGGGCTTACCGCCACCCAAATTCTGTGCCAAGACATGCACGCCGACGATGCTTCTTTGAATGAGCGTAAAGATCGCCTTAAAACCCTAATCGACGACCTCAACCTGGCAACTGAAAAGCTCGGGACGACGATCGAAGAACGATGCGCTTTGATCATCGATTCATTAAACACGTCAACAGATGCTGAGTTTAACGCGCTAAGTGCTGCCGGATATAAAGAACTCTATCAGGCGCTCAAGGAGCATATCCCTAAGTTTGTTTCACGGGTTAAAGAAGAATACGAAATTGAAGACAACCTCGAACTCGATGTAGAGCGACTCAAAGGGCTGACCATAACGCCGCACGATATTCTGTTCATGCTTTCCAATGAAGAAGTAAAAGAACTGAAAGAAAGTATGGGGGTGACCAAGCGAGGAAACGCTCGCTTCGTTATTCTGGAGTGCTTTGCACACGCTACCGACAAGCTGATTGAACACTACGAATTACTAGCCTGTCGCGATTTGGCTGGATTAAAAGCGAAAGGAATTGAAATTTCTGAGCCTGAACTGGGTGTGAAGTTTGAAGAAGTCACTAAAGCAATCTTTGAAGAATTAGGATTTGATGTAGACGAAGATCTGCGACGGAGCATCAATACGGCTAAAGACCAGGCCGACATCATGATCTCGCTTAGCGAAGACGACATCATCATTGGTGAGGCCAAAACATCAAAGAACGGTGACTTTGCTAAGTACTCATCGACTTCGCGACAAATAAAAGCCTATGTCAGTCGCTGTGAAGCCGCAGGCAAGCGAGTTGCACAAGTTCTCATTATTGCGCCTCGTTTTTCGACCGACTTTATCGAATCCGCTGAAATGGATACCGAAGTAAATATTTCGCTGCTTGAAGCCGATGGGCTGAAAAAGATTCTGGAAGCTTATAAGGCGCGCAGAAGGCCTAATTTCTCGGCGAAATTACTCACGAAAGGCGGCCTCTTGAAGGCTGACCTGATAGCGAAGAATATTTGATTGGTTGACGATCTTGCTAGATGCGAGGTTTTATATAAAGAATAAACGGAGATAAACATCGACCAGAAGCTACCTTTTTCAAGGCATCTTCTGGCGATGAACTTTAGAGCCGATATTTACTTATTAGAATTTATTCTTTATTCGGCAGTATACGTAGCTCGACGCGACGATTTTCCTGGCGGCCGGCTGCGGTATCGTTCGAAGCGATTGGCTGGCTTTCACCGTAACCGATTGCGGTTAACCGGCGACGATCCACACCGTCTTCCATCAGTTCAGCGGCAACAGCTGCTGCACGATTCTCTGATAACTGCTGATTGTATTCGGAGGTACCCGTGCTATCGGTATGACCTTCAACAATCATGGTGGTTTTTTCGTACTTCTGCAGTACCCGGGCTACGTCGCTCAGAACAGGTTCGAAGCTAGGGTTAACGGAAGAACTGTCAGTACGGAAGGTGATGTTGTTCGCCATCTGCAGGCGAATATTGTCACCCTCACGGATAACTTCAATACCGCTGCCGGCAAGTTCATCACGGAACTCTTGTTCCTGACGGTCCATGTAGTTACCGATTGCACCACCAGCTAAAGCACCTACTGCGGCACCCCAAATGTAGCGGCTCTTATCGTGATCGCCCGTACCTTTACCGATCAGGGCGCCGGCGATTGCGCCAATAGCGGCACCTTTCTGCGTATTACTTGCCTGACTTGTACAACCCGCAGCGATCAATGCTGACGAGATTGCTACTGCTACCATGAGCTTTTTCATATGCGAACTCCTTGTCTTTCATTCAAAACATCAAAATACGGTGACCGCGGACAAGATCATTGCGCCGCGATCTATCTACTAAGGTTAGCAGCTGATCGGAAAACATGCGTTGTCAGCGCTGGGGATCAGTATTTGCCCACAGTAGAATCTCTGGAACAAAAACTTACAATTTCGACCACTAGTGTACGCCCTAAGTTTTTGAGATAACGGGCTTTTACGGTAACCTTACATAACTTTGTAAAGTTTTAATCACGGAGCTGACGCATCCATGTGCTAGCCGTGTACTCAGGTTATGAATTCGGGCTTGTGCGCCGGGTTCAGACTGAGCAGCTTTTTGAATTTGAGCAGAATGACTTGTATAAGGTTATTGGACTGGTTTCTGGGGCGCGGGAGAAGTAGCGTGGAGTTCAATGTCTGCTTTGTGGCAGGAGCGGACGTTAACGCTTTGCTCACCGGAAAATCAGGAACGCAGCGAGTGATTTTTCCGAGTGCAGCAATTTATTATGCGCTCTCAATTCTATCGAGTGTAAACAGTATATTGCCATGCACATCGTTGATAATATTACGGTTATCCTCAAATATTGCAGGTATATATTCTTTGAATTCTGAAACTGTACTAATCCTATTAATCAATGCTGCCTGAACTGCAGCCTGGCACCTTGAAGCGGCATGAACCATAACTTGGCTATATAGCTCTAATTCTTTCATTGAAAAATCAACACTCCTAAAACCAGAATGGACGGAGTCATTTCTAAAAACTCGAACTTCATCAACCACGTCAATGATCTTCCTGTTCCAATAGCTGTACCTAGGATGATTGGCCAAACCTGTGAGAAGTGACTTTGAGACATCATTTCGATGCTTCCCGTTTGGAAAGCCTAAAAACCAACGAACGACGCCCTCAATATTGTCAGTTTCCGACTCTTTTACAAGCGCCTCGATTGCGAACCAATAAAACAATGTTTTTAGTTGAATATTTTTCTCATGCTTACTATTTCGCACCCAATGCAATGACCGTTGATAACGTGCTCCAAGCTCATTCGTCAGAGATAATATATAATTCACAAAATCTATTCGCTGAATATCACCTTGATGAACCATGAAAGACATTGATGGCTCATACTGAGTTTTCTTTATTGGGTGAATTTTCCCGGACTCTAAATCTTTAACAAAGCCTACATCTGACGTTTTTAAGTTTGATATTGCAAATTCTACAGACTTAAGATCAAGAACTTCTGAGAATATATTTTCTGAAAGCTCAATTGCTTCAGCTATGCTGCCAGCATCAACAACAGTTGCAATTCTTGCACAAAAAGCATATTGGTCGAAATCTGCTCGATTATCGACCGCAGACTCTTTTAGTGCACTTGCTTCGCTTTCGGAATCCGACTTATGTGACCTAAATTCCACCACCCCATACACCTGCGTCGAAGGTAACGATATACTTCTACTGTCAAGGATCTTTAAAACAAGATATTTAGCCACATTTAACCCTTACAAGTTCATTGATAAATCTCTCAAGCAGAATCTTCTTTAAATGCTTATTTCCGATGTCACTTAATGTCATTTTTTCTTTTTTGAGATACTTAACCAATTGAATTGAAATTACATAATTATTTAGACTCAGACAGGCTTCAATAATAGTTCTTAGATACTCTTTTTTTATCGGTTTAGATAAAAGAAACGTACAGCAATCCTCACAATTTTTATAATCATTAACAGAGAGGTAATATTTCAAACGAAACCAATATATCTCAATATCCTTGGGTTTAGAGCGGTATAGCAGCTCATCAAACTTACAAACTCCTTCATTGTCGAATGTCGCTATCGATAATAAATACCCTAATCGAATCGTTCTGGCATGATTTGGCTTTGCTTCGAAAAGATTCTTAAAATGGTACTTGGCCTCGATGATTTTCCCATTTGATACAAGGTGTTCAATAAACTTCGTTAGCCTTACTGCGTATTTCTTATTGTCAATTGGCGTACCTCTGTATTTCTTTTCAACTATTTCCAAAGTCAAACACCTCGGGGCTCGGATGACTCAAACGCATAATGCCCGCATAATAGGCGCGAGCTTGCGAGCGTCGTAATTGAGGCGTTTGTTAGGTTAAACTGTTGCTTCGAACAAAGACGTCCCATTAAGAATCTTGGGTTTCCAGCTGTGTAATGGCCTAATATCATGTGCAATGCCATACTCCTCAATTTTTAACTTTGTCTCTTTATATTCGCTTCCGTTTTCCATTACTTCAAGATACTCATCTTCGATTAATTCTGTACGAAAGGAGCCAACACATACACCAACTACTATGTCTTTCTGTTGCTGATGTATAAACAGCGGAGAGCCACTCAGCCCACGACTGAGTAAAAAACTCAATTCGAACCCCTTAGGAATAGGCGTTAAAGTGGCATCTTCAGGTCTGAGCAAACGCTGCACATAACCTTTATGGCATCGAATATTTAACCTAAGCAACTCCGGGTTTCCGGATACAGCGTGTAGTGGGTATCCGTAGGTTACGACATCCTGCCAAGGCTCGACGTTTCTTTCACCTAATGTCAATAACGACTCGCAATGGTAGTCTATTACACCGATAGCAATGTCGTAACCATCTGGCGCGAATTCATAGTCCTTCAGTTCACAAATAACTGATTTTTCACTCTTTCCATTCTCACCTTTAAGTACAAGCCCCACCAAGCAATCTTTTGCGGTCGCACTGGCAACAGCACTTTCAATTACATGCTTAGCTGTGAGAAAACAGCCTCCATCATTAATAAAAAAGCCTGATCCAATTAACTCTTGGATATTTGCCTTTCCATCAATCAGGCTATAAAGGCAAATAGGAAATACATAGCTTTGCAGAAACATTTTAGCCCCCCAATTAACCTAACGCCAAGCTTTGGCAGCCGAAGCAACGCGCAGGCTGTCCCGGCCGCGATAGCAACGACAACAGCTCCTTGTTAGGGCTTATGGATATTTTCGTTGTGGTACTGGATAAATTCATTTGAGATTATATAGCCACCAGCCGATTTTAATTTTGTAACGTCGATCGTTATTGCTCCATAATCTAGCATCGCGTGATGATTAGGGCAGACACACACCATATTTTCCACAACATCCGGTCCATTGTGAGGACTACCGAGCGGTTTAATATGATGGGCTTCGGCGTATTTCTTTCCTTGGGGCATTTCAATTGACGTACCACAAAACTGACACTCATAATTATTCAGGCGTTTCACGCGCTGAGATAACGCCGTGTCACGTATGATACGAGAAACGACGATATCTTCTCTATCAGGAACATCTATATCACTTGGGATTAAATTGAAGCTCTCATTTACAAAGGAAGACCAATCGTAACTTTTAGATCTTCGTACTTCGCTTTCCCACCACTGATAGGGGTTTATTTGCTCTCCAAATAGAGAAAAGTAGCCAGGACCCGGCTCGAGCGAAGATTTATCTATTATTAAACCAGTAATAGCGGGTACGTTGTTTTCGGCTGTCCAGGCTGCTAGTGAGTTTAAACCTTGGGCTTTTAAGCTCTCACCCCACTTTTCCCGAATTTTTGGCAGGTTCAGCAAGTCATGACAATCTTTATAACCAATATATGTGTCAGGCCTACCGGGAACAGCGTCATCCAATCTCAACACCAATAGAGATAATAAGTTTTTACCTTGTTCGTCTAATTGCATACCATAAAAACCCTGTTAGCTTTTGGTGCCCCAACGCCTTACTCACCGGAAAATTGGGATCGTAGCGAGTAATTTTTCCGCGTGCAGCAACTTATTAGATTGCGATGGCTAGTTGTCACTGCTGCCGTAAACCTTTCACAAAATCTCAGCAGCCTTAACTCGCTGCGAATGATAGAAGCTTAGCTTGAGATATAGCTCTGCAAAAAGCCTGAACACTTTATAACCATAGTGATTTGCCAAATCGCTATATGCCCTAGCATTTGACTCCCAGTGATAAAAATCACCGTTTTTATCCTGATAAATGGTTTCTCTGCAATAATCTAAAAGAACTTTTTGATCGTCTAGAGAATGGTAAAACCGCACCATCTGAACTGAATCATATCGCCAAGGGAACCGAGTTAGTTCGACCTTCCAGAGGCCCAGATAGCCTGATTCTTCAATAATTTTGCTAACTGCACCATCCAGTTCTGGGTTTTGCACAACAAAATGATTAATGTCATTCACCGACTCGACTTTATCATCCAGCTCTCTTAGCTTGCCGAGCAGGACGTTGGTAACTCTCCGCATTTCTTCGGTCCCATCACCTTCTTCCTGAACTGCCTTTGTCTCCTCTTCGCTAACTGGCAATGCTGATGGCTCGATATGTATTAATGAGTTAGATTTTTTTATATCTTCAGGCGTACAGAACTCTGGGTTATCAACCAGTTTTACACCTCCATGCGCATATGCTCTCGCCACCATTCGAGAACAGAATTGACGCTTCCCACCTACTTTATCCAATTGAGGTTTAACCGATGCCACTGCTTCACGCAAAGAATATCTAGTTCCCGTTGATGCTCTTGCATAGCTCACTATTGTTGTTATCACATCCTCTGAAAGAGAGTCTTTCGGTCGTAAGATATAGATTTCACAGGAGTCATCATAAAACATTTTTTGGATATTACGCGCTTGGACACCATCGCCTGTAGAGTCAATTACCGAGCCATGAGACACACAAATCATTGCATGAGAAATGTCACTTTTGGTTACAGATCTAATTATACCGCTAGGCTTCTTTTGGGAAGACGTAGTCAACACTACATCTCCTTTTCTTAGTAACTCAATATTAATTCTCTTCATGCTGATGCTGTTCCTGATGCTGATTCGGATGTAAATCTAACGCTCCACTAACCTGCGCCGCTTGCGGCGTCTGTGTTTAGTGGCTTTTTAGATTGTGTTTGTGATTTCGCTGAACATTTTAGAAATGACTCTCCGACAGCATCAACGTATCGCTGAATCAGCATCAGAAACAATGTTGAAGTAGTGTAATCAAGCTCATTATCTTCATGGATATGTGCTGTTAAAAATGCCGAAGTGATTTGCGCTAAGGTTATAGCTGTCATGTGTGCTGGTTCAACCATGCCAGAATTCGATTGGCCAACTAACAAAATATCTTGTTTTGCTTCAGACATTGCAAACAATGACAACATTTCGCTGTAGTTAGCGTGTACATTCCTGCTTGCCAATTTATAGTTGTGAGACCATTTTCCTAACCCTACATCTTCGCGCAATTTTTCAAGCTTTGAAAATCCTGCGTATTTACTAGCCCAATGAAAGTGGCTTTCTCCACCTGATATTTGCTCCTTCAAAGCTATAGCAGCCGATATTTCACTTCCATCATATGGTTGAAGGTTCATATCTTTTGCTGTCTTTTGGTACTCTTCCATTCCCTCAACAGCCTTAACCTTTCCATGACGAACGTAATCTTCAGCGGCATCACGTCCATACTTGTTAATAACCAAAGAAGTAACCGAAATCTCGAATAGTGAGCGCCATCTTGCGAGAGCTCCATCAGGGTAGCCCCCTTTTAGGAGCAGAATTATTTCCCCTGTAATACGGCAAGCATTCGCGTGCTGGCGCATCAAAACGCCAAGCAATGGGTCGGTTTCATATTCGGGAATAGATAAAAAGTGCTTTTGAAACTCCATGCCAGCTTCAATTGAAATTTGACGAAGCATCTCTAGTTTTTGAAAACCATCTTTCCACCTCAGATAGTTTCTTTTATTGAACTCTTCAAAGACTAAATTTAGCTCTTTTAGATTTTCGTCTTCAGAAGCATTTATTAGCTCATAAAGGTGTAAAGAACTTCTTTCTAATAGCTCTGAAAGTTCATACGGCTCAGAGGATTCATCTAACTGCTCTTTAACATTTTTTATAATTTCTTCAAACATGCAATTTTCCTAAGAGCAATCTAAAGCAAAGCACACGAGCGACGAGCCGCGTAGTGGGTTGACGTCCCAAAGACCAACGGGAGAGAGTGATGCGTATTGTTAGAAAGCTTATACCTCATAGATTCAGGTCCCAGCCTCATACTTCACTCTTGCCGCTATAGACCCGGCAAAAAATGAACAAGTGATAGTAGTAAACAGATCTAGCATATCTTTAAAATCAGTAGGCACAGGCCAGCTTTTATTTTCATAACTTACATATTGTTCTAGATAGTATTTAATTGGTAACATATCTTTCTCGGTCAATCGTTTATTCAGTTTATGTGAGAACTGGTTACGAACAGAATTAAGATGCTTTACTGCTGGCATAAAACCATATGGATCAGGAAAAGTTAAACCACTAATTAGAGCCATTTTCTGCGAAAAGCTCAATTTTGCAGAGTCCCAGCCGAATTTACTATCTGAGCCAGTCATCAAAAACTGATCCATATAATGTTCGATTATTAAGTGGCAACTTAGGATAAAACCTAACTCGTCAAAATCTATATCATCCAGCCGATGCCAAATTACGTTACCTTCCTCAACCCCACCAAAGGTGGGTGGTAAAATACGCTTTTTTTTCATCATTCGGGACTCTGAAATTTGAATCTATAAGAACTCGATTTTTCTAACATTTATATATTTTGCGTGCGCACTTTGTACTCTCTTCAATTGAATAGTTGCGAGCTCTTAAGTTGCTGATTAAGCGACCATAGCTGCCTTTTGAATGGTCTGAGTTAGTAAAGTAATTTGAGCATGCTCAGTTGCATTCTAACGTACACACATTATCTAACTCTAATTTTTTGTTATGTCATTGACAGTAAACGACTTAAATACACAAAACAACAACAAAGCGCACAATGTTGCCGAAGTGAATGTGCCGTGCATCGCTAGCGACGCCCACACTTACTAATAACGGGACGGCTAGTCACTAGTTGAAGTAGGCTGAAAGTCAGAAGGTCCGCTATTCGCTCAAAACCGACATAAGCACAAACAAAAATGTCCATGCCCGAAATCAGCGCTCTTTCCACTAAGTTATCACAGGGATCCTCGTCTTTATTGCCCTTCATGATCTTTGCAATGCCACCCACCTGCCGCCTACTAAGCTATCCGAAAATTTTACTAACTTGGTCAATGGCTCCGATCAAAACCTATAAAACTCTGGTTCCCACGTCTCAATTGGAATCTGATTTTCAATACTATCGATATTGTCGAGGAGCTTTAACAGTAGTTCTTTTTTACCCAGCTTACCAAGGCACCAAAAAAAATATCCCAGTTCATTTATCTTATTTACACTGTGCACAACCGATAAAGCAAACTCATCATCAACGGAACGGTTTGCAGCGATAGATGCAGAAAGAAAGGACACCGGGGCATCTTTTTTTAAGAACTCAACTTTACTAAAGTCATCCACGGCAACGCGCTTAAGCACATCATTTTTGACCCTAAACTTGATATTCGGGGCATTCCAAATCTGAAGAAAGTGGTTGGACAAGAACGATAAGCTTCCATACTTAGAAAGCACCTCAAGACAATGACTATCAGAGTATTTTTTCCATGCCTCCCAAAGCATACTTTCAACATCTTTTATTGCCGCCGCATCTATCAGGGAGAACGCTCGCTTCCTATCAAGGACTGCGGGAGATAGCAGTTGGTATTTTATGAACTTCAGTCGCTGAGCTTTGTTTAATCCAGAACCAAATATTTTGATGCTGGTCCCTAAGGAAATTCGCCTTCTTCCTTCAGCTATATAAAACTCTCTTAAAAGCTTCTCGATAAAGTTTTCTGGAAGCCGTTCCCCACGCCTTTCAATACGCTCCAATATATGTTTGATAAAATTATTTCTTATTTCAGTCTTATTAAGATAAGAAAAGTACTGCGCACACAGATCGTTTATGTCGAATGTAAGGAAGAGTGCATACTCAATACTGTCGAACGATCTGGCCTTTTCTTTTTTCTGTAATTTTTCAAATATTATCTCGACGTCTTTAGTCATACTTTATCCTAAGTTTTCTTTCTGACGATACTAGATCTGACAATAGGTCATCAGTGGCACCGTTGCTGAATTTCACTAAACCACTTTAGCAGTTCACCATCAGGATCTCGTTCATCGAGCCGCGCCTTCGTCATCTTCTGAACCGCTCTCCGGTTAAGCCGTTTCTTTGCTGTCTGATCTTTTACACCCGACTGAACACCCACAAGATTTGGCACGTCACAATCATCTGTAAACTCTAGAGTTACCCCTAGCGCTTCGGCAATAGCATCCGGGTGAAGATAGTTTTCAGCTTCCCGTTTGCTCGTGACAAACGCAATTGAACCATCCCCTCTCTCGTTTACCGCGTCACAGGTGGCCTGATACTTAGGAGGGGTCTTATCATCTCTGTCGTAGATGTGAACCTCTGGTTTGCCAATACTCTTAAGATAATGATTATTCACCCAGTCTCTCAATGTGTCGCCCCCGAGGGGGATAATTACTACCCGAGGATCATTATCGAAGTCGGGCGCATCATAACCTTCACTAAGTAATACTCTGGACATTCCCCTAAAAAAGGCAATATCGTTCGGCCCCTCTACACAGACAATCACTTGGGCTCTGCTATCAGGAAGCACACCTAAATCTTTGGCAATAAGTTCAAAAACATCGTTTCGGTTGGCATTCACCTCTATCTCACCGGTGTCTCCTCTGAAGATATGCCTGATACTATCCACGGGAAGTTGTTCAGCAAGTGCAGGTACATGGGTCGTCACAACTATTTGACAACCATCTTTGTCAGCCATTTCACAAAATGCTTCAACAAGCAGTTTCTGCTTATCCGGGTGTTGGGAGGTTTCAGGCTCCTCGATAGCATAAATAACGCCACGGTCCTGATATTGTTGCTTTATACGTTCAGCTTCAGCTTTAAAAAAGCTAATAAGGACTAGCCGGCGAACACCACTACCCCGTTTATTGATAGGAATATTGTCGTCACCTGATAATGACAGCTTAAATATCCCTTCCCATTTGGGATCAGCTTTGAAATCTGGAGTAAGTGATGTCGCCAGCTCAGGGTCTAATTCACTCAGATGCGAAAGTGTACTTTCTGCTACGGCCAACGCTCTGTACTTGACCTGTTCTTTTATCTCCTCCAATTGAGGAGTCAAAGATTCGATGGCTTGGGTAATAGCCATCTTCATAGGATCCTGAACTTCAGCTTCCTCATCAGTGCTCGGTCTATCCGCTCTAAACAACGCAAAATGCGGCAAATGATTCTGGATTTGTTCCAAAATTTTCTTGCCATCCTCCTTAGACAGCGCCACTTGTTGTGCCTTGAGCTTCAAATCATCTATGGATTCATATATTGCAGTACGCAGGCTAGCGCTTGAACGATTATCCGTTGCCACAACACCGAGTGAACCTGCTAATTGCTTCAAATCATCATGCTTTTTTAACAAAATACCTTTTGCGTTTTTTGCAGAAGGATGTAAACAGTTAGCGACAAAAGTACCGTTTCCCTTCCCTTTATTAAACACCTTGGAAATCGAGAGCGTACCTCGCTCTGTGACGAGATATTCTTGTTGAAGCGATGTTGTTGAAGCAGTATCGATGATCAGTTCACCGGGCAACGCATCAAATTCACAGGTAATAACAACATCATCCTCCTTTCCTGCATACACAGATTTATCACCGAAATCGTACTTGCAAAGTTTATGGCCGAAAAAAATCCCTAATGCATCTAATATGGACGTTTTACCGACGTCGTTGCGGCCGATAAGGCCATTCATATCCGTAAATTCGACAGTAGTGGCGTGTTGATAGGCTCGAAAATTTTCGATGGTTAGCGATTTCAGTCTCATTTTATCTTCCTTGACTAATTTACAACGGCTTGGTTAATTACAGTCTTGCACACAACATACTGATAGCAAGGATTCACAACAATCATCTCACGGTCGATCGAACGTAGCCACCGAGGTCTATAACTGTTTTCATTGCCTTAAGACCGACCAATAACTAAGATGTTCGTGCATTTGCCAGCACGGAATGACTATTAACTTTTCCCCCTTTAAATCGTAACCGATTTATTGTCTCACCCTTTTCTCACCGCTAATTTTGAATGCAACGAACACTTTATCCAGATATTACAAACTATTAAACTAGAACACTCGATGCATATAGATCTTGCAATACCGATCTTTTACCAACTCAATAAATTCCTTAATCTCGTAAATATCTCTTAGGTCATCCATTCTTACGACGACTATTCGAATACCATCCCTTGTAAGATGCTCGTGTAATCGATAAACGGCACCTCTATTTTGATCATTTCCATTCACGAAGTCTCCTGTAACTCCATTGGCGGCTATAAAAACCCCAGTTGTAAGATGTTTTAGCCGAATTTTGGCCGCAAAGCTGTCTATCAAATGAGCGCCAGCGGGGCGTGACCAGTTTTTACACTCTACCGATATCAAGTTATCCCAAGGTTGAAATACTTCTGATGTTTTTGCGTTCCATAAGAGAAGATCAACTTCTTCTGCTGGCCCATTAATATTAGTTTCTCTTACTTCAATCCCGTCAATACAGTTAAAAAGATAACTCGACAAGCGCTCTAGAGATTTACCTTTATCGTGATTAGTTTCTGCATCATCAACAGAGTCTATATGCATAGCAAAGGTCGCTGAGTCAAACATTAGCCACCTCTATACATAATGTTCAGGAGCTGTTGTCTTATTGCCAAGTAAAGGTCTTTTGGTTTTTCTATATCAATTAAGTCGTCTCTGTCTAAGGCGACAATTAAAACTCCATATTCTTCTCTCAGTCTGTTTGCGAATGAAGCGGCATTCCTTTTATTTTTCGCTGTTGTCAATAAAAGCAAACTCCGAAGCCCTTTTTTTCTAATGCTTTCTGCGAGTCTGGACCACTGATTGGCATTCAGGAAGTTGAGCGCTTTCAGCTCTACGGGTATAGGATTTCCAAGCAATTGTAACTCTGGATCATCTGCTGAATTCCATAGCATAAAATCAAAGGAATCCCGCACGTTTGGTTTATCAGACTCGATCACTTTCCACTGGTTTATGTTCCTTGCTAAATCAAGAAACCATTGCTCAAAAAGTCTATTTCTTTTTGACCCACTGAAAGCATAAAGATCTCGATATCTAAGGACAGGCGCATAATCGTTAAAATATGATTCAAAGATGAAACTAGAATCGATATTTGAAAAATGGATAGGGACGTTCGACTTAGGACTATCATCTATAGCCCGAAATATTTCATACGCCACGTATTCGAAACTGTTACCTTCAGTAATGATGCATTTTTGGAAAGAAAAGTCGAAGGGAATATTGCGATGAGAATCAGCTATAATTATTACGTTCTTTTTTGAGCCATGAGCCAAGCCAATTTCATAGTAAATATTAGGACTACCTTTAGATATATAAAATACAATCACGTCACACATTTCTAGAATTGACTGTATTTTATTTATCGTCGGTAACTCAGGATTCAGTCGATTTATTGTCTCGACACGGATCTCCTCCCGCCCGTCAAAATTTAGCAATATTTTAGATATCGGCTCTTCAATATCTATGTTGTCTGTTATAAAGCCAACTCTTTTCACGGTATCCCTTCTTCTTTATCCCTAGTAAAGCATTACAGCCAAAGCGGCGGCGCTTTTTTTGTGTCTGCCTACCGTTGCTCGTTAAATTTTTTCTGCCTTCATGACATTAATTGCTTCTAGTAACTTAATGGTTGCTTCGCCATCCATATTTTCCCCGGTATAACGAACTTCGTATAAGCCTTGAAGGTTGCTTGGCAACTTTACACCGTCCTTGACCAAAAGAATAAAGCGCTTTTTATAGAGCGCCATTGCCGCTCCAATTTCTATCAATACATTGGGGTTCAGCATGACATGCTCCTTCGCCTCTTTGTCCAAGAGCATTAGCTCATCCTCCACATGTATTATTGCGGCACCGCACCCTCGCATATCATTCATAACTTTTTCTGGTACAGGCTGAGATACGGATTGTTTTTCCATCGAAACGACCGCTTCCATCTCGCCAAAACTTAACAGCTTCTTAATAGGCTCAATGAAGGCTTTGTTTTTCCCATGTGTAATAAATACTTTCTTGCTATGCGAGGTAGAAAGCGCCGGCTGTGGACTAGAAGGTGAATTGGGAACTTCTGACTGATTCAAAAAAGTCTGGCCTGAAAAGTCATCGGCTTCGTAAACAGATTCATCGTCCTCAGGCAATGAGCGTGAAGGCTTAGTTCTTGTGGATGCTAGATTGACGTATTTCTTCCCTTTAATTTCGGTAATGAGTTCCAGGCTTTCGGCGCCCGCTAAAATAAGAACCAACACATCTGATACTCTATCCTTAGGAACCCCCATGCTTCCCAGCACATTTTCGGCTATTTGATTTTTCGGAATAGGAGAACCGTCATACTTTCTTAAAAACTCACCAATAATTTTTGGCTTTAGGAGAGCATCTCGCTTCCCATACATATCAGTGCCCTCTTCAAGAGGTTCAAGAATCTTCCTCGCTAAATCAGTCAACGCTATCTCCTGAGATTGCGCTCCTCCTTCGGTAAGGCCGTAGGCTATAGAAGAACCGGTTAGCATTCGGAACTGAGAAGATGTTGGTGACAAATCCATAGCTGCGGCCACGTCAATAGGCTTAGCGGGACCTCCTGCATAATTTTCAAACACTGCTATTGACACTCGCATGGCATGCTCAAGAGAATATGCTGGTACATCAGACTGATTCAGTCGCTTTTTACGAGGAGCCTTTTCTTTTTTTTCGTCAGCCATACTAACTTCCTTTTTAATATTTGAATTTCAACCTAAATCTAATATTTAAATACTAAGCACGCGTTGTATCTATGAGACAACACCCGTGCCCATTAAAACTCATAAATATAGCGGAAGCCTTTATCTTTCAGCGCTACGCCGCGTATCAACGCGCACGAATCAACACAGCAACCAAAAGAAAACCGAGCAAAAAAGAAAGGCGCTTCCTTGATGATACTATCTGAGCGGGCTCACGTGCGGTTGCTGAACCACCAGTTTTGCTGACATAACCCCATTGGCGCGCATTTTTTTGTTCTTTCGTTAAGTTACTAAATTGTTTTTGGGGTGGCAAGTTTTATAAGAGGCAGTATTGCCGCGCGTCTCGATAAATCCATCTCATAGCGGTACATACTATCTTTATCGAATAACCTGCTTAACCGAGTAACTGATTTTATGGCAAATTAACGATGTATCAACCTAAAATAGGACGTTGAGAAAATTTAGTTAACAAGAGCTCGAAGTCGTGTCCGGTACTAGTTTTTAATCACCTAATAGGTCTTTTTCGACGGAGTTATCCCCAGTTATTTTATGACTGCCAGATTTGTGCTAGAGCGGACGCTAGGATCTATTTTGAATGGAGAAAACTTGAGAGTGACTTAATTGAGTAGCGTTTTTTCATCTAAAACTCTAAATCTATCTATTGGAACCCACTAATACTGCTCTCCACCGAATAAATAAGAGCACTGGATTTAGAGGCTAACGTCTGTATGGACTCCTTTGTGAGATTGACTTGATTTCCATCTTTATCGAGACCCGCCCTATAGACACAGTGATGTCTTATATTTACCGCTTCAAAAGCCAAGTTATATCGCAAAAATCACAACCGAGAACCTCTGTAAACATGGCTTTCACTTTTGCAATATCGTGGAAGATAAGATCTCTCAGATAAGATGCTACTGGTAACGGCAGGTTTTCGTGCTTTTCATAAATTTCTTTTAACGTGAATTTAATTTTTGAGAATACTGGGTCGGTCTCAATAAGCTTTCTTATTAAAGCCTCTGAGTTGGTAACCTTATGAATAAATGTTGAAGCTAGGTATGATTCAACGGCCGCAACGATGTGCCCATGCAACATTGCAAGTAAGCTGAATTGCGTCTCTTGAGTTGCCTGCACTTCAAAAAGCTTCTCGAACACTTTGGATTTGTGTCTCAAACTTACCAACTTGGGATTGGGTGTATATATACCACTCTAACTCCTCTGGTTGATACCATTCTTCTTCGTGTTCACAATATTCCTCATAAGCCTGGACAGCCTCTTCCCACTCTTCGGAGCCTTCTTCGCCAGCATAGTTTTCTTCGATCCATTCGTACATCGGTTCAAGAGCTTCCTGCTCCATCATCCATTCTTTTGCTCTACCCATAATTTAGTCCTTATTGGATGCCTTGTACGATTGAGGTATACCGCTTATTTAAGCGGGGTGAGGTTGCGCGTCCAGCCGAAACGCAAAATTTGGGAGAGGACTTGAATGACTTGTTAGCCATTAACCGAGCTCCTTGATCTGGCCCTAAGGGGGCTGCACTGCTTGTCAGTGCGTTGTCGGCAATATTTTCGATGAGCGTATAGCGTCTTCCGTATATCTGCGGTAGCGTTCCGGACTTGCGAATGAAATACTTCAGCATAATCTTCTGTTTGAAAGCCAGCGATCGTTTTAGCTCCCTATGATCTGGCTTGTCTGGCTTCAAAAGCAGAGTTATATGATGAACTTCTTGCATGACAGAAAATGAATAGTCATCCAGAGTTTGTTGTAGCTGAGGTGGAGTGCCCGGGCGCTTCAAAAAGCTGTATTGCATATCCAGATGAGTACAGACGCTAGATAACCATTCACGGATATCTTGGAGCCAGCCCAGGCTTTCACTAGCAATAATATTTGCACGAAGCTTCTTCTCTTCAAGCCTAAAAGCTCTCTTGCTCCTCTTTAACTCATTAAAGAACTGCAGAAGCCCGCTTACAATAGCACCCGATATTGCAGCGGAAGCAGCTATCTCTGCCACCCAAAAACTTATATTTGTGGAAGTATTTTCAGCGATTTTCGGAGAAGTAACATTTCTGTCATTATTCCCTCTGGCACGTCGTTCATAACCGAAGGCCACACAATATCCGTCGGAAGCCCCACGCGCGGAGTTGAAGGGGGGGGTTAGCTGCGAATTTCAGAAAGTATTTCACTAGCCAACGACTCCATTTTTTCAAGACCTATATCCGCTTTTTCTAACTCCGCACTTTCAAATTGACCAGGAGCAGCCCAATGCTTGCCCTTCATCCTACAACGCTGTGCTAAGGCCTCAATACCTAAATCCTCAAGCCTAAAACTAAGTTCAGTCCAAGCTTTACTTAATTCAGCTTCTGTTTTGTGATCTTTACGGCCTGTTTCATTAATTTGACGGACATAAACAGATGTCTCTTGTGCGGCAAGAATAACTTGTCGCAGTGCGTTTACAGATTCTTTTTTGCGCGCTGTGCTGGCACGTTTTAGGTTGACAACCCAGCTTCCAGCATGCTTAACCAGCTCCCAAAGAGAGACTGACGTGACTAGATCTACCATGCTTGTACCTCAAATAGCCTCATAGCAGCTAACGTTTGTATCTTGCGCTTGCGCGCTGTTTGACTTATTAGGCTGTTGGTTGCTAATTTTATAAATTACTGATCACCCTACCCTGCCAAGCCCGTCGGAACGAGCCACGACAACTTGAGTGTGTTAGTTTTCACTCTATCGGGCGGGACAATATCCAGCTTTGATTTTTACTATTTAATTGACAGTAAACGAGTTGAATAAACAACACAATAACAAGCTTTACAATATTGCTAAGATAAGTGAGCCGGGCGTAGTTAACTTCATCTTTACTTACTAAAAACAGGACGGTTGATCACTAGTTAAAGCAAGCAGAGAATTTCAAAAAAGGCCAAAGGTCCGCTCCCTGCTCGTAGCGGACCGACAGTGCCAGGAGCGGACGTTGATGCAAAAATTCAGCAGCGAAGGCGCAAATATGGCCTACGCTGCGAAGAGGAGCTTTACGCGCCTACGTCCGCTGAAGCAATCGTTATGTGGATATATAACCTACTCCCAACACCTGTAGCCATCGCTCGGGATAGTAGAGTCGACAGCCTGTGCAGCTTCCCACCCAAGCGAAAGTGGAGACAGCGCATTCGGCGTATCTTCACGATTAGTAAGTACGATAACCGACAATCCGGTGTCGACGTCTCTAATATAAGCCGTACCGGAATAGCCACCATGATTGAGAATGCGGCGCCCATTCGCGACGACCACTTGCCAGCCGCGGGCATAGCCCCAAGTATCACATTGCCGGCCTGTATCGAACGGACGCTGGATCTCCCAAGTGGCTTCCAGCGCCTTGCGATTGATAAGTTTCGGGTCCGACAGTTCCGCCTCCCAGCGAATCAAGTCGTCAAGTGAGGACATCACACCGAAGTGGGACGTCAGAGCGAACTGCCAAACTCGGCGATTCCGTTGCAACTCGCCGTCATTCCAGGCATAGCCTTGCGCCAGGTGCGGTACAATTCTCCGCTGGTCTAAGAGATGGGTCTGATCCATCCCCAGAGGGCGAAAGAAAGTTGTCTCCATGAATTCTGCGTAAGACTGCCCGGTGACCTCTTCGATAATGA
>NZ_JPER01000002.1 GCF_000753715.1 Pseudidiomarina salinarum
GTTTGACGCGATTAAATTTTTCTTTAGACATAACAGCCTCTCTTTTGACAACTTACGGTGGTTAAACACCAATAATTCAGTTGCTAACCGAAAGATGAACAGAAGAGGAATGGCCGAAAAAGAAATGGTGCTGATAGGCGGATTCGAACCGCCGACCTCACCCTTACCAAGGGTGCGCTCTACCAACTGAGCTATATCAGCACTTTCAGATTATTTGGAGCGGGTAGTGGGAATCGAACCCACATCATCAGCTTGGAAGGCTGAGGTAATAGCCATTATACGATACCCGCAAGCCTTGATTCGGGGCCACCTCAAACCATTCGGTACTCGCCGCATTAAAACCACAATGCAAATTGGTGGAGGGGGCAGGATTCGAACCTGCGAAGGCTGAGCCGTCAGATTTACAGTCTGATCCCTTTGACCGCTCGGGAACCCCTCCAGACAAATTTTGAGTTGGTGCCGGCACCAAGAGTCGAACTCGGGACCTACTGATTACAAGTCAGTTGCTCTACCAACTGAGCTATGCCGGCACCCCGGTTAGGTGGAGCGCATTGTATTGTACCGATTTTACGGATGCAATAGAAAATGGCATTTTTTTTGGCAATTCGCCGCCGTTTGCTTAAATTGCGAACGGATGCCGTAAAATAATAGTCTCAACCCGATCCGGCCCGGTTGAAATAATATCAACAGGTACGCCGGTTAACACTTCAATCCGCTTAATATAAGCCAGCGCCGCGGTCGGCAAATCCTGATGGCGGGTTACGCCAACGGTGTTATCTTCCCAGCCTGGCATGCTTTCATAAACCGGCTCGACACTATCGTAATCTTCCGCCGCTAATGGCGGATAGTCCGTCACCGTGCCATCAGGCTTGCGATAGCCGACACAGATCTTAAGCTCTTTCAGGCCATCCAATACGTCCAGCTTGGTCAGGCAGAAGCCACTGACGGAGTTAATTTGAACTGCCCGCCGGGCGGCTACTGCGTCAAACCAGCCGGTACGGCGTTTACGGCCGGTGGTCGCGCCGAATTCGTGGCCTTTGACGCCTAAGTGTTCACCAACTTCACAATCCAGTTCCGTCGGAAACGGGCCACTACCCACACGTGTGGTATAGGCTTTGACGATACCCAGCACATAATCAATATAACGCGGGCCAAAACCGGCGCCGGTGGAGACACCGCCAGCTGTGGTATTCGATGAGGTTACATAAGGGTAGGTGCCATGGTCGATATCCAGCAGGGTGCCCTGGGCGCCCTCGAACATCAGGTTCTGGCCAGACTTCCGCGCGTCATCCAGCATCGATGGCACATCGGCAATCATATCTTTCAGTTCACCGGCGATCTTACGGCAGTACTCGAGTACTTCTTCAACGTCTACCGCGTCAACTTTATAGTAGTTGACCAGGGTAAAGTTATGGAATTCGACCACTTCACGCAGTTTTTCTTCGAAACGCGTAAAATTAAACAGGTCGCCCACGCGCAGACCGCGACGCGCCACCTTGTCTTCATAAGCCGGGCCAATACCGCGGCCGGTGGTGCCTATAGCTTTGTCGCCGCGCGCGATTTCGCGGGCTTTATCCAACGCCACATGGTAAGGCAGAATCAAGGGACAGGCTTCACTGATTAGCAAGCGCTCGCGCACAGGAACGCCACGCTTTTCCAGCATAGCGATTTCTTCCATCAGCGCTTCGGGGGATAAAACCACGCCGTTACCTATAATGCATTTTACGTTCTCACGCAGGATCCCCGACGGAATCAAATGCAAAACGGTCTTTTCGCCGTCGATAACTAAAGTGTGACCAGCGTTGTGACCGCCCTGATAGCGAACCACCAGTGATGCTTTATCGGTAAGCAAGTCAACGATCTTGCCTTTACCTTCGTCACCCCATTGTGTGCCGAGAATTACGACGTTTTTACCCATGATGCTGATACCAGATGTCTATGACTGTAGTGAATGACAGGTGCTGCTGAAAAAACAGGCGCGATTCTAGCAGGTATTTGCGCCTGAAGGTAGCCCGATCAAGGGGCTGCCAGGGCTTTTTTCAGCCGCTCGTAGTCTGCGGATTCGTGATATAACGCGAATCCGAAGCGTAGCCGGTTACCGCGATAATCGGCCTCAATTCCGGCTTCCGCCAGCTCAGCGGCGAGGGCGGAGACCGCCTCAGCACTAGCCAGCTCAAAGGTCAGGAAATGGCCATGATGATTTTCATCGGCCATCAGCAAGCTATCGCGATTTAGCTGCGAATGTTCGCTGGCGTCAATAATCGCCAGGAATTCCCGCTGTAACTGTTGCACGTAGCTGTGGATTTGCGCCACCGTGAGATTGTCTTCATCCCACCACTGCAGTACTGCCTGTAGCCGGTACAGCGCGGAATAATCCATGGTAGCGCCAGCAAAGCGCAGGCCATCGCTAGCGTATTCCACCCGACCGTCCTGTGGTTTGGCAAGGCTGGCAAAGTCGGCGAACCAGCCGGTGTATTCGGGCCGCAGGCGACACTGATGCGGCACCAGCATAAAGCAGCAGCCTTCACCAGCCTGCAGGTATTTATAGGATCCGGCCAGATAAAAAATCCGGTCCGCTACTGCGGATAAGTCGGTGGGAATGGCGCCACAACCATGATAGCCATCAACCACGACCTGGGTCTGTTCCGGTACCAGGTCAATCCAGCTGTCGACCGCTGGTGCCACCAGTCCCGAATTAAAAAACACCTGACTGGTAAATATCAGCTGGTAATCCGCGGTGCGAAGCGCTTCGCGCCAGCGCTCTTCAAAGCTGGCAAAGGGCCCAACGGCAATCATACTTACCTTAACCTGAGGCCGTTCCGTCAGCCGTCTGAGCTGGCGTGAAAAGCTGTAGAACTCGCTGTCAGTGGTAAGAATATGTAATGGCTTATCGGGCGCAAAACAACTCATTACCCGGTACAGCAGTTCATGGGTATTACCGGCGAAAACAATTTGCTCTGGTCGCGGATAGTTCAGTAGCTTAGCAAGGTGGCCCTGCACCGCGGGAATACGGTTGCCGAAGATCTCATCCCATTTATGATCCACGCCACGCGCGCTATCGTCCCAATAGTCCAGCTGTGCCTGACGGGTAACGTCCGGCCAGTAATGATGGCTGTGCGGAGAACAATGCAAACGGTCGGGATGCTTAGCAATAAACTGGCTGTAGTGCTGTTTATAGGACATAAAAGACCTGGTAATAAAAATGGGGGAGTTCGGGAAAAAAGCCCACCGGTTACTACCATCCGGTGGGCCCTGTAGTTGTTATTCCTTGCCGCTGATGTCTTTCAGGTAACGGAAGAAATCACTGCTTGGATCAAGTACCAACACGTCGTTGCCGCCGGCAAAACTTGCCTTGTAGGCTTCTAAGCTACGGATAAAGGCATAGAACTCAGTATCCTGGCTATAAGCATTGGAATAGATACCAGCCGCTTCTGCATCACCTTCACCGCGGATTTCACGCGACTCACGCTCTGCGTCAGCTAACATAACGGTTACCCGGGCATCAACGTCGGCACGGATAAACTCAGCCTGCTCGCGACCTTCTGAGCGATGCTCAGTAGCCACCGCCTGCCGTTCAGCACGCATCCGCTGGAATATCGACTGACTGACTTCGTTTGGCAGGTTGATTTGCATTACCCGCACATCGATAACTTCGATACCCAGTTCGCGGGCACTGTCAGCGCCACGAATCAGCGCTTCACGCATCAGATCGTCACGCTCGCCGGAAACGATTTCTTTAATCGTACGGTTACCGAATTCAGCGCGCAAACCACTGCTTACCCGGCGGGTTAACAGGGCTTCAGCCTGCTGCTGATTACCGCCGTTGGTCGACAGATAATAAGTAGCAAAATCCGAGATACGCCATTTCACATAGGTATCAACGATCAGATCTTTTTTCTCGCTGGTGATAAAACGATCCGGGTCGCCATCCAGGGTTTTAAAGCGGGCATCAAGGCGTTTTACCTGCTCAATAAAGGGCAGTTTAAAATGCAGACCTGGTTTAAATACCGTCGGCTCGCCGGTTTCAGCATCCCGCTGAACCTTACCGAACTGTACTACGATAGCCCGTTGGCCTTCCTTCACTACGAATAGTGAGGACACCCCAAGTGCCAACGCAATAATGACTAAAATCGCGATTAAATTTTTCATACTTTACCCCCTGCCACTGCTGGTGCGGTCGCTGCTGCGGCCGCTGGCAGAATCTGATGAAGTCTGGTTGTTACCTGATGAGGATCCACTGCCTTTCGACATGGATTCACTGGCACCACCGGCAGAAGACTGGTTACGCTGACGCTCCATGATTTTATCAAGCGGCAGGTACAACATATTGTTGCTACCTTCAACATCAACCATAACTTTGCTGGTGTTCTGATAGATGCCTTCCAGCGTCTCCAGATACAGACGCTCACGGGTCACACCAGGTGCAGCGCGGTATTGCGGTAACAATTGCTCGAAACGGGCCACTTCACCCTGAGCCTTCAGAATTGTCTGTTCACGATAAGCCTGGGCTTCCTGTAATACCCGGCGAACCTGACCACGAGCCAGCGGTTCAACCTGACGGGCATAAGCTTCAGCTTCACGAATGAAACGTTGCTCATCTTCCTGTGCCGAGATCGCATCATCGAAAGCGTCTTTTACTGCTTCCGGTGGCCGCGCTGGCAGCAAGTTAATGTCGACAATCTGGATACCTAACTGATACGGGGCAACCATAGTCTCAAGTAATTGCAGGGTATTGGCGCGCACGCTTTCACGACCAACGGTCAGGACTTCGTCCATGGTGGTATGACCCACTACATAACGAAGCGCACTGTCGGTCGCCTGGGCCAGACTGCGGTCAGCATTTTCGACGGCATACAGGTAATCACGCGGATTCACCACACGGTACTGTACGTCGAGCTCAACCCGTACCACGTTTTCGTCCTGCGTCAGCATGAAACCTTCAGATTGAAACTGCTGAACGTTACTAACGTTCACTGCTTCAACGCTGTCGATAAAGACTGGCCGCCAATGTAAACCGGACTCAACCAGATCATGATATTGACCGAACCGAAGTACAACGCCACGTTCCGCTTCTTTTACCGTATAAAAACCGGCAATGAACCAGACGGCAACAAGAATTACCGCAATAACGCCGATGCCTTTAGACGGAAAACCACCGCCACTTTTGCCATCGCCGGATTTCTTACCTTTGCCACCAAAGCCTAATTTACCCAGTAAATTACGCACTGCTTCGTCGAGGTCGGGCGGGCCTTGATCGCGGCCACCCTGATTTTTCCATGGATCACGGTCGTTGTTATTACCGTTTCCCGGTTGATTCCAGGCCATTTATTACTCCAGTTAAGAGTTGATATATAAAACTTAAAAAAACTGTCCAGCGACTATTCTACAAAGCCTTGCAGGCTATCGCCATACTCTGTGGCAACTTGCTTACATAGCCGTTGCCAGTCTACCGCAGACATTCTTACCTGCAGAGCCAGTTGCCCATCGTCACAGGTCTGCTCGCCGGTCACGCTGTTCAGTGCATACAGCTTACCACGTAATTTACCCATTGACGGAGGAATCCGTAAGGAAACATTAACCATCCGCGGGCGTAACCGATCGGTCAGGGCCTTTGCCAGTAGCTCAACGCCGTCACCGCGCCGGGCTGACAGCCAGACCCGGATGGGCATACCCAGATCATCGCGATCGATGCGTGCTTCGCCATCATCTAGCGCGTCAATTTTGTTGCAGACTAACAGTTGCGGCACTTCATCAGCACCAATTTCACTCAGTACTTCAGTGACCTGATGCATGTTGTCTGCCTGACGGTCATCGCTGATATCCACGACATGCAGCAGCAGGTCGGCTTCCTGAGTTTCCTGCAAGGTTGCCTTAAAGGCTGCCACCAGTTCATGCGGAAGATGACGGATAAAACCAACGGTATCAGCGAGGATGATACTACCAACATCTGGTAGTTCAAGTTTTCGCAAGGTGGGATCCAGGGTTGCAAACAACTGATCGGCCGCGAACACGTTGGATTCGGTGATCCGGTTGAAGAGTGTGGATTTACCAGCGTTGGTATAGCCAACCAGTGACACCGTCGGAATTTCAGCGCGCTGTCGCGCCCGGCGCCCTTGCTCGCGCTGTTTCTGAACTTTGGCCAGACGGGCCATAATATTGCGGATGCGACCACGGATTAACCGACGGTCAGTTTCCAGCTGGGTCTCACCCGGACCCCGTAAACCAATACCACCTTTCTGCCGTTCCAAATGCGTCCAGCCACGAACTAACCGGGTCGACAAGTGCCGCAACTGAGCTAATTCAACCTGCAGTTTACCTTCATGGGTGCGGGCGCGCTGGGCAAAGATATCCAGGATCAGGCCAGTCCGGTCGAGTACCCGGCACTGACAGAGCTTTTCAAGGTTACGTTCCTGGGTAGGCGATAAACTATGGTTAAAGATAACCAGGTTCGCACCCACGGCTTTAACATGCTCGGCCACTTCTTCAGCCTTGCCGCTGCCTACGAAATAGCGCGAACTTGGGGTACTGCGGGCCGCCGTCACCACGCCAAGGGTATCGACCCCGGCTGATGACACCAGCAACTTCAATTCAGAAAGGTCTTCCCGATCAATTTCAGTCGGGAAATTGACATGTACCAGGACAGCCTGTTCACCACTTTCAAACCTATCAAACAAGCTATCACTACTCCTCTGTAACTAACACGTCGTTAATCGATTGCCTCTTCGCTGTCGGCTTCAGCCTGGGGCAGATAATTCTGCGGAATCCGGGCCGGAACCACAGTTGAGATGGCATGCTTGTAAACCATCTGACTAACGGTATTTTTTAATAAAATAACAAACTGATCAAAGGACTCAATTTGCCCCTGCAGCTTAATGCCGTTGACCAGATATATCGCAACGGGCACACGTTCGCGACGCAGCGCGTTTAAAAAAGGGTCTTGTAACGTTTGTCCCTTGGCCATAAGTGCTTCCTTTTTTTGTTATAGTTCGAGTGCAGTCATGACTTCCATCCGCACAATGTCAATCGTTGATAACTATAGAACAAGCTATTCTGTTTGACACCTTTGCTAACAAAATATTTCTTACACACCACTCATATAGGGATGTTTTTCAGCTTTTCAAGTGCGCCCAGTCAGCGAAATACCTTGGCGGCGTCTGACAGTAAGCGAGTGCCTGGCTCACCAGGTCATCAGCTTCGCTATCCAGCCAGTGTACGCCCGGCCACTTGCGCAACCACGTCAATTGCCTTTTTGCCAACTGACGGGTCGCAAAAATCCCCCGATCGATCATTTTGGGATAATCAAACTCGCCATCGAGATACTGCCACACCTGGCGGTAGCCGACGCAGCGCAGTGCGGGCAGATCCAGATATAAATCCGGTCGGGCTCGCAAGGCTTTGACCTCATCCAGCAGCCCTTGTTCCATCATTTGTTGGAAACGCAACGCGATACGCTCATGGAGTACAGCGCGGTCAGGCGGCGCCACCGCCAGTTGCCAGATCGGATAAGGTAATGCGCCCTCACGTTGCTGCGACAATTCAGTAAGCGAATGCCCGCTGCTGCGCCATACTTCCAGTGCCCGAATCAGACGTTGTGGGTCGTTGGGATGAATCCGACCGGCGCTTACCGGGTCAACCAGTTGCAACTGGCGATGCAGGTACTCACTGCCCTGCTCATCAAGTAACGCCTGCAACTGCTGCCGGATGGCCGGATCGGCCTCAGGCAGTTGCGACATCCCTTCCAGCAACGCCTTAAAATAAAGCATGGTGCCACCCACCAACAGCGGGATCCGGCGCTTTTCAATAATAGCGTCGATATGACGGCGCGCGTCCCGGGCAAACTGGGCTGCGGAATAACTCTCAGCGGGATCGCAGATATCGATCAGCCGGTGCGGCGCCTGCGCCAGTTCAGCCGCGGTCGGTTTTGCGGTGCCAATATCCATGCCGCGGTAGATCAGCGCTGAATCGACCGAGATAATATCGCAGGGTAGCTGCCGGCACAGCTCAATTGCCAGGCCAGTTTTACCCGCCGCCGTGGGTCCGTAGAGGCAAATGACGCCGGGCTGATTCATCGTAATGGCTCCGGTAGATCGGGTAGCGGCACCGGCAACAGCAGCTCACCGGGCTGCCCCAGTTCATTACGCCATACCTGCAGCCAGTGCTCAGCGCGGGTGGCGCTGTAATGGCAGGCGACCTGTTGCAAGGCCAGCCAGGTCCAGAGTTCTGGGGCCGGTTCATCGTCTGACTCCGGTAGTAACTTCACCAGTTGCATCAGGGTACGGCTGACATCGGTCTGTCGCAGTGGCGCGGGGACCTGTTGCACTATGAGCTGCCGCCCGCTGGTACTCAGTTGCACCCCGAACCGCGCCAGCCGGTGCTTGTCCGTTGCCCGCAGCCGCTGGCAGTCATCCGGATCAGTAACCTGTACCGGAATCAGTAACGGCTGGCCCGCCAGGCCAGTCTGCCACTGCAACGCCAGTTGCCGGGCCAGTTGCTGTTGCTGAACACGCTGTAAATCGAGCAGCGCCAGCGGCGCGCTTGCCCCAGGGTCACTGAGCAGTGCAAAACGGTCGGCTACTACCTGCAGCACCAGGTAACCGCTACTGCGAGAAACTGCCGCTGGTGCCGGCGCCGGCATGCCACCCATGATGCCCGGCAAAGGTGTTGCCGCTGCAGGTTTGAGTTCCTGTAACTGTTGCCGCAGGCCAGGAGCAGCTGGCTGATACTGGTGCGCAGCTGGCACCGGTTCAGCACGCGCCGCACCGGCCAGCACCGGCCGCAGGCTTTGCAGGACAAAATCGTGAATTTGCCGCGCCTGATGAAACCGGACTTCATGCTTGGCCGGATGCACATTCACATCAACATCAGTTGGCGGTAACTCCAGGTACAGCACAAAGGTCGGGCTACGCTCATCGCTAAGTTCGTCAGCATAGGCCTGGCGGATTGCATGAGCTAATAACCGGTCGCGCATCATGCGGCCATTGACGTAAAAATATTGCACGTCGCCCTGATGACGGCAATGAGCGGCTGGCGCAATCCAGCCATGCAGACGCACCGGTCCGGCTTGCTGCTCCAGATAAATGGCATGATCGGTAAAAGCCGCACCACAGACTTTGGTTAAGCGGTTCAGTGACTGCTCTTTACCGGTCGCCGCCGGGTAACTTCGGATTAATTTCTGGTTATGGCTCAGATTCAGGCGGATATCGAAGCGGCCGAGCGCAATACGCCGAACCACCTCATCAATGTGGCCAAATTCGGTTTTATCCGTGCGTAAAAACTTGCGGCGGGCCGGCGTATTGAAGAATAAATCCTGCACATCTACTGTGGTGCCGTCGGGGTGGCTGGCTGGCGCCAGCTGCGCCTGCATATCGCGGCCTTCAACCCAGGCCTCCCAGGCTTCGCTCTGATTGGCAGGTTTTGAGGTCAGCCGTAACCGCGAAACCGATGCAATACTGGCCAGCGCCTCACCACGAAAACCCATGCTCATAATCGCCTCAAGATCAGCCAGGCAGCTTATCTTGCTGGTGGCGTGGCGACTTAGCGCCAACGGCAGTTCGGCTTTGTCGATGCCGGTGCCATTATCGCGAATGCGGATACGTCGGCGACCTCCCTGCTCCACTTCAACGGTGATCTGATCAGCTCCGGCATCCAGGCTGTTTTCAACCAGCTCTTTGACGACCGATGCGGGACGCTCGATCACCTCGCCGGCGGCTATCTGATTCGCCAGGGCGACGGGCAAAAGGTGTATTGGCATCGCTTAACCTATCCGGATGACGGAATATCGAGTACCTGGCCTACTTTCAGCACGGTACTCTTTAACTTATTGCGCTCTTTAATCGCCTGCACTGAGGTGTTATAACGCTCAGCCAGTACCGACAGCGATTCGCCTGATCGCACCACATGCTTGCTGGCACGGTTGGTGGCAAAATAGGTTCCGTCGGGCGGCTTGCGGGTGAAGTAACTGCGGACCCCATGATAAACCGCACGGGCAATCTGTTGCTGGTATTTATTGCTCAGCAGCAACCGCTCTTCTTCAGGGTTTGAGATAAAGCCGGTTTCGACCAGCATCGATGGCACACTACCGGAAGTCAGCACCGCCAGACTCGCATGTTGCGGCTTACTCTTGTGCATGCGGGTTATCTTCTTCATCTCATTGATAATTTCTTCAGCCGCTTCATAGCCACTGGCCATGGCGTGATCCATCGACATAGATACCAGCGCTTCGTTCAGGTAACCATAGGTATCATCGGTCTGGATACTGATCTCAACCCCGCCAAGCACATCCGACAAACGCTCTTTATCTTCCAGCAAACGGCCCATTTCGTTATTGGCTCGGCGGTTTGACAGTACCCATACCGAGGCGCCCCGGGGCTGCGGGGTGGTAAAGGCATCCGCATGAACCGATACCAGCAAATCAGCCTTAATTTCCTCAGCTTTACGGGTTCTGGCTTTCAGGCCAACGTAATAATCATCGGAACGAATCAGATAAGCCTGCATGGCTGGATCTTCATTAATCATATCGGCCAGCGCCCGGGAGATTTTCAATACCACATGCTTTTCGTAGGTACCGGCAGGGCCAATCGAGCCCGGATCATCACCGCCATGGCCAGCATCAATAGCCACGGTAACTTTACGCTCTTTCAGATCGCTGGCCCTTAATACCGGTGCGCTGCGGGCAATGGACCGGCCGGGCAGATCCACCACCAGCCGTTCACCATAGCGATCATTTGCGGCCAGCGGGAACACCGTTGGGTCTACTTTTTCGGTTAACTCGAAAACAATGCGGGTGCTTTGCTTATCTTTAGGGGTACTCAGGCGGATCTTGCTAATCAGCAGCGAGTCGGTTGGCACTTTACTGACGTCTATTTTGCGATTGGTATTATCGAAATCGATGACCAGGCGGTAGGGTTTGGTGTCATATAAGGTGAAGTAACTGAAGGCCGGGGTTTCGGACAGATCAAAAACCACGCGGGTGTTATCCGGCGCGGGCCAGACCCGAACGTTTTCAATACTGTTGGCGTAAACCGGCGCCAGCGTAAGCGTGGCGAGGCATGCCAGTATTCCCATAAGCCAGCGATGCATCAGAATGTATCGAGAAGTTCCCGACCCCGTTGTGTTAGCGCAGTTAATGTCATTGACCTTGCGGTGTCCGCATAATCAATCTTTATCGTTATATCCGGGTCTGGCAAATAGCCCTTTCCACGTTGCGGCCACTCAGCCAGAATAATCCTGTTGTTGCCAAGGTAATCACGAATGCCCATAAATTCAAGCTCTTCAGGATCAGCCAGCCGATACAGATCAAAATGATGCACCTGCCAGTTGGGCAAATCATAACTCTCTACCAGGGTGTACGTAGGGCTTTTGACCTTGCCCTGATGCCCAAGTTCCTGAATAAAGCCGCGGCTGAAGGTGGTTTTCCCGGCGCCCAGTTCGCCATACAAAAAAAATGTCAGGCCAGCACCATCAGCTTTGCCCGGCAGCCGCTCAGTAGCTTTAGCTAAACGTGAGGCAACCGCCAACAATGCCGCTTCATCAGCGAGAAATAAAGTTACTGCAGTCATGCGTTGTCCGTAAGCGAGGTCAGTTGCTGGTGGGGGTTAACCAGCCGTCGTAAAAAATAAAGCAAATCGGTCGGTAGTGTACCACGTTCCCCCTGTTTTGCCGCAAGTTCACCCGCGCTGCCATGCAGCCAGGCCGCTATCGCCAATACCTCTTCCACAGGTATCTGTTGCGCCAGCAAGGCACCAATAATACCGCTCAGTACATCTCCTGAGCCGCCGGTTGCCAGCGCCGGTGAGCCCTGCCGGCAAACCTGAATTAAGCTGTCACCGGGTGCCGCAATAAGACTACCGGCACCTTTGAGCAGCACCTGGGCGTTAAACTTATCCGCCAGCTCACGCACTGCGCCATAGCGGTCCTGCTCAATTTCAGCTGCGGAGCATCGCAGCAACCGCCCTGCCTCGCCCGGGTGCGGTGTGAGTAGCCAGTTAGCTGCAGCAGCCGGTTTTTGTTTACCGTTCGCGAGCAAATTCAGCGCATCGGCATCCATCACCAGGCAGCCTTCCCAGCGACTTACCTGATCGAACAACGACTGCCCCCATTCAGCTTTGCCGAGCCCCGGGCCAAGTACCACCACATCGGCCTGGCTAAGCAAATCCTCAAGGCCGCTGTCGTCGGCAGTAGCAGCATCAAGCGGGTGCACCATAAGTTCCGGCTGAGCGCCAGCAACAATGGGATGACTCTGAAGATGGGTCAGCACACTGACCTTGCCAGCGCCGCAACGTAAAGCCGCCTGGCCAGCCATAATTGCCGCCCCGGACATGCCTTTGTAGCCGCCTACAATAAGAACGTGGCCATGTTGGCCCTTATGAGAAGCCCCGGCCCTGGGTTGTAAGCGCCCACTAACATGCCTGGCATTTAGACTGGTGGCAACCGGACGCTGCCGCCGCTGGAAAGCTTCACCAATACCCAGTTCAGCCAGTTCCAGCACGCCACAGTAAGTCGCGGCCTGGCCGGTAACAAGGCCCGCTTTCAGCGCCACCATAGTAATAGTTGCATCGGCTTTGACAGCAACTGGCATGGGTTGTCCGGTATCGCTATTGAGGCCCGTGGGGCAATCCACGCTCAGCACATACGCCCGGTGACAGGCAGAAAAATCATTGAGTTGCCGGGTGAGCTGCAGATAGTCATCGCTGAGATCGCGGCTTAGTCCGGTGCCAAGTAAGGCATCGACGATAAGGTCCGCGCCAGCCAATATGGTTTCACTGACTTCAGCCAGTGCCGTCACTTTACCACCCTGGTCACGCCAGACCTCGCAGGCCTGCTGTGCCAGCGCGCTGGATGCCTGCGCAGCGGCGACTTGCACTTCATAGCCGGCGTCCCGCGCCAGCCGCGCCAGTACCCAGCCGTCGCCACCGTTATTACCCGGCCCACATAGAATCAGTAGCCGTGCCGGTAGCTGCTGCACTTGCCGAATATGCTCCAGACAAGCCTGCGCCGCCCGCTGCATAAGCTGCTTTTCGCTGATATCAAGACTGGCTGCGGCATCCTGTTCGCCCTCGCGCACCTGCCCGGTTCGGTAAATAAGCTGCGACCTGCTTAGTGCCATCAGTGAATTCCTCGTCGTTTTTTGGTATTTTAGGCGTATCATTCAAGCATAAGACGTATTCCATGGATTTTCATCAACTCGCTGCCGATATTAAGCGCTGGGGCGCTGAGCTAGGCTTTCAGAAAGTCGGTATTGCCGATCTCGATCTGAGTGCCGAGCAGGAGCATTTACAGCGCTGGCTGGCAGCCGGCATGCACGGTGAGATGGACTACATGGAACGTCATGGTGATCTACGCGCCCATCCCGAACAATTGCATCCGGGCAGTGTGCGGGCCATCTCAGTACGCATGAACTATCTGCCGGCCGAAGCGGGGTTTGCCAAAACCCTTAAAAACCCACGGCTTGGCTATATCAGCCGCTACGCATTAGGCCGCGATTATCATAAGTTAATGCGTAAGCGCCTGAAGCAGTTGGGCGACCGGATTAAAGAGGCCTGTGCCGAACTCGAGTTTCGTCCGTTTGTAGATTCAGCGCCAATAATGGAGCGGCCGCTGGCCGTAAAGGCCGGACTGGGCTGGACCGGCAAACACAGTCTGGTACTGGATGAGCAAGGCGGCTCCTGGTTTTTTCTGGGCGAACTGCTGGTGAATCTGCCGTTGCCGGTAGACAAACCCGTCGCTGAAAAGTGTGGTACCTGCAACGCCTGCATCACCATCTGCCCCACCCAGGCGATAGTCGAACCTTATATTCTGGACGCGCGCCGCTGCATTTCCTACCTGACCATAGAACTGAAAACAGCCATTCCGGAACCCTTGCGCCCATTAATCGGCAATCGTGTTTACGGTTGTGATGACTGTCAGTTAATCTGCCCCTGGAACCGTTATGCGCAGCTAACCGATGAAGCCGATTTCTCGCCACGCCAGCATCTGCATGCGCCGGAACTACTCGATCTGTGGGCATGGGATGAGGAAACTTTTCTGGCCCGCACCGAGGGCTCGCCGATTCGACGTATTGGCTTTGAACGCTGGACCCGGAATCTCGCCGTCGGACTCGGCAATGCACCCACTGATCCAGAGATCATCAGCGCCCTCGAAAGCCGCCGCGATCAGGTGTCGGACATGGTCCGGGAGCATATTGACTGGGCGCTGGAACGCCAGCGCAGTGGCGCGGTGCAGCCCGCTAAACAGGTTCTGCGGCTGGTGCGCGCCGTCGAGCGCGGTCTGCCGCGCGACGCCTGATGCTACAGATGAATTCGGTCACGCCCCCGGCGTTTCGCTTCGTATAATAGCTGATCAACCTGCGACAACAGGCTGTCGGCCGAATCAAAACGGTCGGGACTAAACTCCGCCAGGCCCACACTGATGGTGAATGTAATCTGGGTATCTTTAACTCTGATATCCAGCTCTTCTACTTTTTCCCGCAATCGTTTGAGAGCGTTTTCAGCCTCAGTGGCCGGCGACTCAGGAAACAACACCGCAAATTCATCCCCGCCCATGCGCGCAGCGACATCGATATCACGCAATGAATTGAGTAATAACTGCGAGAATTCCTGCAGTATGCTATCCCCCGACATATGCCCATACTGATCATTTATCTGCTTGAAGTTGTCGATATCGATCAGTGCCAGCGAGAACGGCCGCTCCATGCGTTCGGCGCGCTTCATCTCATTTTCCAGCAGCGGCATAAATAACAACCGGTTACCAAGCCCGGTTAACGGGTCATGATTGGCTTTATAGCGCCAGCTTTTTTTGGCGGACGTTTCGCTCATCAGATCACGCTGATGCAGCTCCGATCCCAGTACTGAAATGGTAATGGTATACAAATAGGCCAATAGCAGTAAGCGCGTGCTCCCGGCATCCGCCATCGCAAAGGGCCCGGGATGCTGCGCCGCCAGTACCACAATGAAACTGATGGTAAGCGCCAGGGTAATATAAACCGTTTCTCTGCGCCCCTGCACTGCCAGAAATAACAGCGCCGGAAACAGCAGAAATATAAATCCCCTGAACATGCTGAAAGCCAGCCAGACCATGCCCAGACAAATGATAAATAAGCTCAGGCAACGCAGCAGTTGTCCGCTATCCACCGGCTCTATGCGGTTAAAGGCTGTAGACAACGGATAGACAATGAGAATGCCCAGGCTGTTGGTCAGTATCAGCATGCCCCATAAAGGCAGCGCTTCAGCCACGGTAATGTAGCCGCCCCATATCAGATTCGGGGTGAGAATTGATGCATTTATGGCGGTTGGGATCAGGCAGACTGCCAGCAAAAAAGGGATTATATCGGTAAAGCGTTTCAGATCATGGGGCAGATAGCGCCGCAGCAGCTGATAGGCGACAAAGCTCTCTAACGTATTGGCGCCGGCAGAGATTGCGGTGTGAAAGTAACTGGTGACTGAGCCGAGTGCGTCCATACCCGGCAAATTAGCACCATAACTGGCGATAAAGATAAATGGCAGGGCGCGCCAGCCATAGCATTTCACCATCACCAGGCCGATGCCCGACGGTAACCATACTAAGGCGATGTTGTCTGGCCCCAGCGAAAAGGTCGACATGGCCAGGTGCGCGCTCAGATAATAGATGATTGTCCCGGCAATCAGCCAGGCGAGACGATAACGGTAGAGCAGACCAACATCGTTCATGAATCCCTTCTTCTCAATCACAGGTCGTGACTTTGAGATTAGACTGCCATAGTCACCCTGACAAGAAGTCTTTCTGACTCAGTTGTCGGATTTGTGCGCAGTTTTGCGGGAAATAGTTGCCAGTAACTGCGTAAAAAAATGTCGCCCTTTACGCCGGGCAAAGGCAATATTGCGATCAGGTATGGACTCAGGTTCACTGTATGAGGCAAGTGCTTGCTCCAGGCTAGCTTCCCGCAGAATATGTAAAACCGGATAAGGTGAGCGATTGGTATAATTGGCCGGGTCATCTTCAGGCTCGCCATCGAAACAGTAATCCGGATGAAAACTGGCTAACTGATAAACACCTTCATAGCCCTGTTGGCTGATGAGTTCATTAGCCAGATCCACCAAATCCAGATAGCCCCAGAACCCTTCAAAGCCGGCAGGGATAATCAATAAAGTGGTTTCAGTATCCGGATGCTGATCCAGATACTCGCACTCGCTGATTAAATCCTCTAAAACCCCGGGCAAGCGTGAAGACTCAGAGACAAGGTAACGGATACTGTCACGGTCAACTTCACGACGGGCAAAAGGACAGATTGAATATTTGACGATAAGTTGCTCAACCCAGGCTTTGGTTTGAGTTATAACATCCTGCGTCTGCGGTTGGATGGTGGCCATCTTAGTTACTTTTTCGCGGCATTAGATTGCTGCAGTAAATCACGAATTTCCGTCAGCAGCAGTTCCTGGCTGGAAGGTTTAGGCGCGGCTTGCGGCGCTTCTTCCTGTTTCTTCTTCAGTGAGTTCATCACTTTAATCGCCATAAAAATAGCGAAGGCGACGATAATAAAGTCGACCGTAGTCTGAATAAACTTACCGTAAAGGATAGCAACGGCCGGCTGGGTTTCGGTGGCTTCCTGGATAACCAGCGCAAGTTGGGAAAAATGGACACCACCGATCATCACGCCCAGAGGTGGCATGACAATATCTGCGACAAAGGATGAGACCACCCGCCCGAACGCAGCGCCGATAATAATACCCACTGCCATGTCTACAACATTGCCGCGCAGTGCAAACTTTTTAAATTCCTGCAGCATAGCCATCCGTATTCCTCCAGCGATTAAGTGATTGACCACAATAAGAATAGCCGATGTTTCTGTGGAGTAGAAACGAAAAAAGGCAAGCCTGTTAGGGCTTGCCTTTTAAAAGGTCTTTCGCAGGCGATTTAGATCGCTACGATGTTTTCTGCCTGTGGGCCTTTAGGACCCTGAGTTACAGAAAACTCAACGCGTTGGCCTTCAGCCAGCGTTTTGAAGCCAGTGCTGGCGATTGCGCTGAAATGAGCGAATACGTCAGCGCCGTTTTCGCGCTCGATGAAACCGAAACCTTTAGCTTCGTTGAACCATTTTACTGAACCAGTAATTGTATTAGACATAATGATAAATCCTGTGTAGTTAATAAGCCCTGTTAGAGGCGATAATGCGGGAAAAAAATAACTGAAACTTAAAACTACAGGACGATGTGATTACGAATAATGTGCAACGAAGTGGAGTATCTAAATAAATATTTTTCTATCCGACAAAGAGGATTGTACGCTGATTCAACTTAATGTCAATCGCTCATTTCGACGGGACCAGCAGTTACCCCGCCAGGCCGGTAATTAACAGTCCGCCCCCCAGCAAGTACAGCACCATGATAGTGAAGCTCTCCAGGCCGATGCCGCCGATCCCCTGCCGCTCCCGGCGCAGCAAGCCCATCATCAATACCCCTGACATCAGCAAGGTAAGGACCGTCCAGAATTTCGTTTCATCGCTGATGGCATGATAAATCGAGCCTTCCTGATAAGCGATATCTGAGGCTGCGGTAAACAGGGTGTCAAAGGCATTACCACCGATTATACCGCCAACCGCCAGCGTTAAGGCGCCCCGACGAACCGCCGCGATCGAGGTTACCAGCTCGGGAATCGAGGTGCAGACAGAAGTCATCAGTATTCCAACCAGGGTATTGGTAAGCTGGGTTTGCTGCACAATAACCGTCGCCGACGGTTCCAGAATCCAGCCCGCAAAGCCCAGGATCAGCATCAGGATGATAAATTCGCCCCACAAACCGCGAAGATTTGGTTGGAAACTGCTTTCGTCGGGCTTATCTTCGCGAGTTTCCCGGGTACTGACCGGGCTCCACATCGGCACTGAGCGTGCCTGATGGACCAGCCGTATGCTATAGCCATAAAAGCCAAATAGCACCGGTGTAATGGGGTGGACGCCAAAAATAGTGACATCGGGCAAAAACGGGCTGAGCAAAATCAGCGACAGCAGTGATATCAGCACTGCATTTTGCATCATGTTCGGCGCCGAGGCCGCAGCATGCTCCAGGTTAGCTTTGCGGTAGCTCATATCCGCCACGGCCAGAAAAAACGTCTGTACGGCGATGCCACCTAGCGCATTACTCACTGCCAGTTCGGCGTTACCACCCCAGGCGGCAGTTACCGACAAAACCGAACCGCCCAGAGAGGTCGCCGCGCCCAGCAGGATGGCGCCCGCTGCCGCTTCGCCAATACCAGTCTGGTCGGCCAACTGATCAACCGCGCGGGTTATACGGGTTCCAGCCACCGTAATCGTCAGCGCACCGGCGATAAAAATGACAATCGCCTGCCATAACGTCCAGTTATCAGGGCTCAGTATCGGCAACCAGAGATCTCCCTGTTTTATTGCGAAAAACTAAGGATAGTACAGCTGCTGAAAGTTCTCCTGGTTTGCCATTTTCGCCTATTATAAATAGTATGAGTACATGAACGTGCATGACTATCTGCACCTTAACGCCCAAAACGGAGAGGAAAATAGCATGACTGATCAACCATTTCTGACCGACATTAAAACCATTCGCGAACGGGCCCGGAAGCACATCGATAAAGGTGCAGTGACCGAGGGCTACTCCGCCAACCGCGAAAACGTCATTCAGATTCTGAATGAGGCCCTGGCTACCGAGATTGTTTGCACGTTACGTTACAAAAGCCATTACTTCCGCGCTGACGGCATTCACGCCGAAGTTGCAGCCGAAGAGTTCCTTGAGCATGCCGAAGAAGAGCAGGAGCATGCTGACCGCATCGCCGAACGTATTGTACAACTGGGCGGTAAGCCAAACTTTTCCCCTGAGGGGCTCTCAAGCCGCGCCCATGCAGAGTTTATCGAAGGTGATAATCTACGCGAAATGATTGAAGAAGATCTGATAGCTGAACGCATCGCCATAGATACCTACCGGGAGATTGTCCGCTACCTGGGTGATCAGGATCCGACCTCACGCCGTATTATGGAAGACATTCTGGCGCAGGAAGAAGAGCATGCTGATGATATGGCCGGCCTGCTGGCAGGACTACCAGGGAACTAACATTGCTTAACGACTATCAACAAGTACGTCAACAGACGCTGGCACTGACCGAATGGCTCAGTGCCGAGGATATGATCCTGCAGTCGATGCCGGATGCCAGCCCGACCAAGTGGCATCTGGCCCATACCACCTGGTTTTTTGAAACCTTTCTGCTGCAGCCGCATTTACCCGGTTACCGGGTTTTTCATCCGTCTTATACTTATTTATTCAATTCCTATTACGACACGGTCGGCGATCGTCACCCCCGCCCCACCCGTGGATTGCTGTCGCGACCGCCACTCAGCGAAGTGCTGGCCTATCGGGAATATGTCGATTCAGCCATGGTAAAGCTTTTTGAACAGGCCGGTGACAAGCACAATGACGATGTCACTATTGGCCTGCATCATGAAATGCAGCACCAGGAACTGATCCTGACCGATATCAAACACGCCTTATCTTTTAACGATTATGCCTTTCCTGAGCCAGCACCGGCCGAGCAACTGCCCGCGTCGCAACCTGATCGTGAGTTCACTGCTTTTAAAGGCGGCCTGACCACCATCGGCACAAATGCCGAAAGCGGCTTTGCCTATGATTGCGAACAACCTGAGCACAAGGTCTATGTACCTGATTTCAGCCTTCGTAACAGCCTGATCACCAACCAGGAATGGCTGGAGTTTATGGCTGACGGTGGTTACGAGCGGCCCAAGCTCTGGCTCTCGGATGGCTGGGCCCGCTGTCAGCGCGAACACTGGCAGGCTCCTTTATACTGGCGGCAAACTGAAGACCATTGGCAGGCGCTGACGCTACATGGCTACCAGCAAGTCGATCCATTGCAGCCGGTTTGTCATATCAGCTATTACGAAGCGGATGCCTTTGCCCGCTGGGCCGGTTACCGGTTGCCGACCGAAATGGAATGGGAGGTCGCGGCGCGCAATCAGACCATCGACGGCAACTTTTCAGGGTCAGGCCGCTGGCATCCGCAAGCCCCGGCAGAAAAAGGCTTAACCCAACTTTACGGGGATGTCTGGGAATGGACGCAGAGTCCGTTTCTGCCCTATCACGGCTTCCAGCCGCCGGGTGGCGCGCTGGCCGAATACAACGGTAAATTTATGGCCAACCAATGGGTGTTACGGGGTGGCTCCTGCGCTACCGCGAAAGCTCAGCTACGACCAACCTACCGCAACTTTTTTTACGCGCACCAGCGCTGGCAATTTAGTGGCCTGAGACTGGCCAGATAAACAAACTTTAAATGGACGAGGTAACGCAGTATGTCAGACCCGGTGAGCACCACGCTGCCAGAAACAGAGCAGGCAGATAAGGAATTTCTTGACGACGTTATTGCCGGCCTTCACCGTCAACCGAAACAACTGGCGCCAAAATATTTCTATGATGAACAGGGATCGCGCTATTTTGACCAGATTTGTCAGTTGGAAGAGTACTACCCCTATCGCACCGAACTTGAGTTGCTACCACGAGTTGCGAAAGAACTGAACGACTATTTCCACCAGCAGACCAGCGATGGCATTCATGTCATTGAGTTTGGTGCTGGCTCTTTACACAAAATCAAACCCCTGCTGGAGCATGTGGAGCAGATAGACGAATTTACCGCTATCGATATTTCCGGTGCACACCTGCAAAGCGCCTGTGCGGAGCTGAAAAACTATTTCCCGGAATTAACTATTCACGGTGTCGAAGCGGATTTCACCAGGCCCTTTCCGTTAAAAGCCGAGGGTCGCGTGCATCTTGGTTTCTTCCCGGGCTCAACTATCGGCAACCTGGCGCCGGCTGAGGCCGTCGAATTTCTTGCCAATGCCCGCCAGACTCTGGGTGAAGGCAGCTACATGCTCCTGGGTGTGGATACCAAGAAAGATGAGCAACTGCTTCATCAGGCCTATAATGACAGTGCGGGAGTCACCGCCAAATTTAACAAAAATGTTCTGGTGCGAATCAACCGTGAGCTGGGAGCGGATTTTGACCTGGACGGGTTCCGGCATGAGGCCTGGTATAATGACGCGAAAGGCCGGGTCGAAATGCACCTGCGCAGTGTTCGCGAGCAACGAGTGACCCTGGGTACACAGGTGTTTGACTTTGCCAAAGACGAAACCATTCACACTGAAAATTCGTACAAATACCATCCACACGAGTTCGAAGATTTAGCAGCAAAAGCCGGCTGGCACGCTGAAAAGTGGTGGCTGGCAGACAACCAGATGTTCTCGGTTACTTTGCTGCGTAGTGATCAATAATAGCGCGCCCGCGCTGCTGTTCAGAGCAATAGCAGTGCGGCGATACCCGCGGCAATAGTCGATAGCAGCACAGCCATTACCCGCCATGCCATGGCCCGATCGCCAATGAATACCACTAGCAGCCCCTTCACCAGCGTATTCACGCTGGCGGCAATAATAATGCCGTTGGTGGCCACGCTATAGGCCAGATCCTGATTGCTCATACGGGAAATCGACAAGGTAATGGCATCCACATCGCTGATTCCGGACAGCGCGGCCACTGTGTAGAGGCCCTCTTCGGCGAACCATTGCTGACCAAGCTCGGCAAGGGCCATAACCACCACCAGGAAGGCCGCAAATTTCAGCGCCGGCATGATTTCAAAAGGGTTCTGAACCTTTACCGGTTCCATTTCCTTGCCGCGATCGCTACTCAGAAACAGCCACAAGGCACCACCGTAAGTAACTACCATCATAATCATCAACGGCCATACCACATCCATGACCAGGCCAGGGTTAATAACCAGCACCTCGACCAGGATGCGCGGAAACATAGTTCCGGAGGCCAGAATAACGCCTACCGCCAGCACCGCGTTGGCGCTGCCGCGACTGTCCCGGCTCATTTTAGACAAACTCAGTGTTACTGCCGTAGATGAAGCCAGGCCGCCGAACAGGCCTGTTATGGTGACGCCACGGCTGGTACCGGCAATTTTGACCGCAAAATAGCCAACAAAGGAGATACCGGCGATAAGGACCACCATCAGCCAGATTTCGTACGGGTTGAAGATATCCAGTGGGCCATAAGTCTGATTCGGCAACACCGGCAGCAACACCACGGAAATCAGCAGCATCTTAAAGATGGCATGGAGTTCTTTCTGCTCAAGTTTCTCTACCCAGTCGTGCAGGACAGGCTTGAGCCCCAGCAAGGTTGCCGTTACCACAGCAACGGCGGCGGCGATGGCCAGAAAACCCAGGGCAGCAACAGCACCCAGCGCAAAAGTTAACAACGCAGCAACGGAGGTGGTACTGCCGTAGTCCTCGGTTTTACGCGCTTCAAGCAGATGCGCAGCCACCACCAGCATGCTGAAACCGAGAAAGGTTGCCGCCAGAATCAGATGACTTCCGAGTTTATCTGACAACAATCCGCTGAGGGCGCCTAGTAAGCTGATAATCCCGAACGTGCGCAGTCCGGCAAAACGCTGCCCTTCTTTTCGTCCACGCTGGTGCCAGCCGCGCTCAATGCCAATCAGCAGCCCCAATGCCAGGGCCACTGCGAGCCGTTCAAACAGTTCCACCGCAACTCCTTATTATTGACTAAAGCGACAGCTCTTTGCGGATATCGTCATAAATGCGCTGATCACTTTCGGTATGCAGCACAAAACGTATAAGCACCACATTATCGAGTTCGGATCGGGTGCGCTTAATGGTATGCATGGCCACCCGCGCGGCGGCTTCAACCGGATAGCCAAAGGTGCCGGTAGAAATTGACGGAAAAGCAATTTTGCCGATACCTTTTTCATCAGCCAGTTTCAGCGCTTCGCGATAGCACGAAGCTAATAAGCTATCCGACGGCTCATCGTCATCGTATACCGGCCCAAGGCAGTGTATAACATAATCATTAGGTAAATCATAAGCTTCTGTTATCACTGCATCGCCAGGCTCTATTGGCGCATGACGCTGACTTTCTTGCTCAAGCCCGGGCCCGGCTGCGGCATGAAGCGCGCCCGCCACGCCACCGCCAGAGCGCAACTGTGCATTGGCCGAATTGACCACCGCATCCATATCGGGTTGATCAGCAATGTCTCCCCGCACGCACTCAACCTTCACATTTGATAGCTCTTGTTGCAGCATCAGCGTTGCCCTCCTCTGCGCTTTTTCGGTGATCTGATAGATTAAATCATAGTATAAGACAGGTAGTTATGCCGAAACCAGCGGCCAGTTAAAGTTGCTTTTTCTGGGGTTGGCTGCCAGTTTTAGTTATATCAGCTTCTTTTTTTTCAGGTGAAGGACCATAAGGGTATGAGACAACAGCGGATTCCTCTCTGGGTAAAAATCGCCTATACCCTGATGGTTTTAGTCATTCTCCCGGTGTACTGGCATACCCTTGGGGTGACCAACTTTTTGTGGTTCTCGGATATCGCATTAATTCTGATGGTACCGGCGCTATGGTGGGAGAACCGCCTGCTTGCCAGTACTATGGCGGTGGCCGTATTGCTGATCGAGTTACACTGGGTAGCTGACTTTGTTTCCGGGGCGAATCTGACGCAGGTGGCACTCTACATGTTTACCGATAAAGAGCCTTGGTACATCAAATTGCTGTCAGGCACCTTTCATCTGGCGTTGCCGCCGGTACTTATTCTGATGCTGGTAAAATACGGTTATGACAAACGCGCCTACCCGCTACAGATAGCAATCGCAGTGGTGGTCATCCCCTTCACTTATCTGGTGACTGAACCGGAAAATAATATCAACTGGGTGTACGGCATTGCTGAGCAGCGTACTGATTTGCCGGCGCTGCTCTATCTAAGCCTGTTACTGGCCGGGTTTATTCTGGTGGTCTATACGCCTTCGCATTTTATTTTCAAGCGGCTGTTCCCGCCGCGCTAGCTACTGCTGCTTCAGCAGTTCACCCACGCGTTCACGCAACCTGGGGATCAGTTCCGCCTCAAACCAGGGGTTGCGGCGCAGCCACATATTATTGCGGGGCGAGGGATGGGGTAGCGGAACCACCTCCGGCCATAATGCCTCCCAGTCTTTCACATGTTCAGTTACTGTCTTGCGTTTATCCAGATGCCAGTCATGCGCATATTTGCCAATCACCAGTGTCAGCTCCAGGTTGGGTAGCTCTGCCAGTAAAGGTTTACGCCAGGCTGGCGCGCATTCAGGCCGCGGCGGCATATCCCCCGCCTTACCAGTGCCCGGATAACAGAAACCCATGGGGATAATTGCCATCTGCTGAGGATCGTAAAAGGTCGCCGGCGTGACCCCCAGCCAGTCACGCAGGCGCTCGCCGGACGCATCATCAAAAGGCCGGCCTGAGGCGTGCACTTTGCGCCCGGGGGCCTGAGCAGCAATTAAGATCCGCGCATCGGGATGCATCTGCACCACGGGCCGGGGCCCCAGGGGCAACTCTGCCTGACAGATTGTGCAGGCGCGTACTTGCTCTAGTAAGCGTTCCCAGGACTCCACATAGCCTCCATTTGAATCTGTAATACCTACCACTAAGCCTAACCAAAGTCGCTCAGATCGCAACTAACGCCAGTCATCTGGTCACTGAATTGCCATCAGGATCGAGACATTTTATACTGACTTTTTGCTGAGCCGAGCCGGACTGCCAGGATTCAATGCCAAAATCACTAAAAACGATCGCTGTGGTGCTACTGATTCTGATTGGCTGTGCCATCTTCTGGCAGTGGTTGTCCGCGCAGGGGACCCTGACTCCTGAGCGGGTCGCGCAGATCATCGAGACCACCATGGAATGGCGTCGTGCCTGGTGGATGTTGCCCGCCGTCATTGTCACTTATGTTATTGCGCTACTGCTGGTGTTTCCGCTTACGGTACTGGTGGTGGCCACCGGACTGCTGCTGGGCCCGGTATGGGGGTTCTTCTACGCTGTGGCCGGAAGCCTGGCTTCAGCCGCGGTCTCCTATTGGATCGGCCACTGGCTGGGACGTGAAGCCTTGCTGAATTACGGCGGTGCGCGGCTGAATAAGATTGCCCGTCATCTCGCTGAGCGGGGTGTGCGCACCATGTTTGTCATCAGCCTGTTGCCGCTGGCGCCTTTTACCCTCACGAATATGCTGGCCGGCGCTTTCCACCTGCGCTTCCGCCATTACTTCCTGGGCTCTGTACTGGGCCTGGTGCCGGGCTTGGCAGTGGTTACCTTAATGGGCAGCCAACTCGGCGCACTGGTTACCGCAGCCGATCGCGACGACATTCTCTGGTCGTTGGCAGGATTGGCCGCCGGTATCGGAGCGCTGCTGCTGTTAAGGCACCTGGCTAATATCCGCCAGCGCCAAAACGATCCTGAGGTCGATTAATCCTGCGCAGCTTCTGCCAGCAGATAGGCGTAAAATTCATGGATCTCGCGCGCGAACTCCGCGACATCGTAATCTGCGGCAAAGCTGCGGGCTTCACCGCTCATACGTGCTCGCAGGCCATCATCTTCCAGTAATTCACGTACCGCGGTACTCCATTCGCGGCGCCGGCATGGCGTTTTGTAACCGTTCACCTGATGCTTGATCACATCATCAATGCCGCTGGAACGCACCGCTACCACCGGCAGACCGGCTGACATTGCTTCGAGAATAACCATACCCTGGGTTTCAGATTTCGAAGCAAACACAAAAATATCACCTAACTGGTAGTAAACGGCGATCTCCTCCGGCGGCACCGGGCCTACCAACACCACTTCGTTATGTAAATCGAGCTGGCGGATCTTGCGTTTTAAACGTTCCCGCTCGGGCCCATCGCCAATCAGTAACAGCTTGAACGGCCGCAGCGATTTCGCCTTCACCCGTACCAGCGCCTCGAGCATAAAATCGATATTCTTTTCACTGCCCAGGCGCGATACGCTGATCAGCACCTGTTCATCCTGCAGCTGATATTTTTCCTTTAACTCAGCTAAGCGCTGGTTATCCAGTTGCTGAAAGCGCTGAAACTCGATCCCGGTCGGACACACCAGTATCGGCGTTTTCACACCGATGATTCGCAGATATTCTTCCGCCGAATAGGTCGGCACCACCACGCCATTACACTTGTTCGCGAAACGTTTCACCAGATAGTGTGAAATCAGGTTGCGGAAAATAAGGCCGGGCAAGGGCACGTAATGGGCGTAATGTTCCAGCCTGGTGTGATAGGTATATACCACTGGGATCCGCCGCCGCCGACCCAGCCAGAGTCCCAGCGAGCCAATCCAGAACGGATGATGAACATGAATAACATCCGGCTTAAATTCCTTCAGGCGCCGTCCAAACCGGGGTAAGAAGATATTCGCCAGCGGGAAGTTTCCGTGGTTGCCAAAAGTGTAAAGGCGAGGCAGACGGACAATACCTGGTTCATCTTCGGATCCATTCGTCTCACTTTGCGGATAGTGCGGAACAAAAGTTAATACCTTATCGCCAAGATGCTGCAAGCCACGCCGCAGGCGCTCAACCGATACCGAAACGCCGGATACAAACGGAAAGTAATTATTGGTAAACATCCCTACTTTGAGTGAGCGGTTCATAAATGGCGCCGGGTCAATATCAAAGTCGCGGTAGTAGTCTTTATCTTCAATCAGCAACCGGTGCAGCTTCATCGCAACAACCACCAGCAAACTGACAATTAACAGGAAGCGCAGAAAGCTCACATAAAAGAAGGAATAAATAGTGGACCAGATGCTTTCGAGGGTTTTCAGCCAGCCTTCCGCTGCCGGGTCAACGCGCTGCGGCTCAATCATTACCCCCTTATCGGTCACGGTCACTTCCAGGTAATGATGAAAGCTGTTCTCGCTGTCAACGATAAGGCCCCCGGCACCGCCAGTGGTCACGTAGTCAACGCCGTTAATCGCTTGCCGGGCAAAAAGTGTCAGGTTCGCTGAAAACACCACATCCACGCCCTGACGGGTAAAGAGTTCCCGCAGCCGCTGACGGGCTTGCGCATCAGCAAAATAATTTTTTTCTTCAAACAAGGGCGTATCGGCCAGCGGCTCGTGAACAGGTAGTCCGATAAAAACCAGTTTATGGCGGGCGGTTGAGGCGTTCAGTTCGCGCTCCAGCCAGCTCATCTGCCACGACAGCGAGGTCTTTCCCGTGCCATCCAGAAACAAAAAGTGGCTGTTACCGGCCACAAATGAAAAGAAATGCGGCCCGAAATACTGATAAAACCGGAAATCACCGAAGTCACTGCCCTCCTGCTCGCCAAAAGTAAGCAGGTAAGGCATTTTCAGATGCTCAAAAACTTCATAGATCGCCCGGTAGTTTTCTTCATCCCCCGAACTCACTGCGTTGCCTGCTGATACCAGGAAGGCAAAATCACCGCTGTGCAGCTGCGGGATCATTTCATCCTGAAACACCTGCACCGAATTTTTAATATTACCGACGACAGCAAATTTATACTCGCTTTGGCCGGCAAGATTTGCGGTAATGTTTTCGACCTGCTCGGTGTGCAGGTCGGAAAAATCGGCTTCAGACAGATGCAGATAGCCCTGATGGGTAATCAGCGCGGCGATCAGCAGCAGGTTAACGTAATAAAACGTGCGTAAGCGGTTCATCTATAATCCGGGTTCGGGTGATCGAAGCGGCAGCCATCATCCCATTTTGTTCGCTGATTACCATGGGCGGGAATGCCACCGGCATCCCGCAGCAACCTTGCCATGTGCATAAGATTCCAGGCCATAAAGGTGGCGTTGCGCTGGGTGAAATCGTTTTCCTGCCCGCCGGAATCCTCATCGGCATAGGATAAGCCAGGCCCCGCTTCGCCAATCCAGCCCGCGTCGGCCTGGGGCGGAATGGTATAGCCGAGGTGTTGCAAGGCGTAACATATAGTCATCGCGCAGTGCTTGATACCATCTTCATTGCCGGTAATGATGCAACCACCGGTGCGGCCATAATAGATCGACTGGTCCTGCTGATTCAGCTTGCCAGATTCGGCATACAAGCGCTCAATCAAACGCCTGCAGACGGAGCTTTCCTCGCCCAACCAGATCGGGGTACCAATCACCAGAATATCCGCAGCCATGACTTTCTTACATAAATCGGGCCAGTCGTCGCGGTCGAAACCGTGCCCGGTCATGTCCGGATAAACACCGGGCGGCAGCACATAATCTACCGGCCGGAGTAGTTCAGTTTTTACACCGTTGGCTTCCATGATTGCTTTAGGCACTTCAATCAGGTGCTCGGTATGTGACAGGGTGCCCGTCGGTTTCAGGGTACAGTTCAGAAACAGGGCCGACAGTCCGGAAAAATCATAGTTGTGACTATTACAAAGCTCCTGCTGTGTCTTACTTAAAGACATACCCTGCTCTCCCTAACGTGCGTCATCATGTGTGTCATCAAACTGGCCGTGCTGCAGAAAATGCAGCGCCTGATAAATGGTTTCGTCATCAAACATCATCAGCGCATGGGTGGCGCTGACCTTAATATAGTCATCCATCCCTTCAAGCGGAGTTTGATCAACGCCCACTACGCCATCATCGTTGCCTGGTATCAACCACGAAAACAGCGGGTTAATCGAGGTGGTTCCGGCGATAATACCAACCTCCAGTTCAGTTGGCCCAAGCTGATTGGGTAACGAGTCAGCACTAGTTCCTAGTTGCGCCCCCGCGGGGCCACCGAGCCATTTAAATAGCGCCGAACCTTTTAGCTTATCCACCACGGGGGTGCCCTGGTTGGGGGGCGCCAGCATTACCACCCGCCCGAACGAAAAAGGCGGATCCATGGCTTCGAGCTGACGTACCAGAATGCCGCCAACTGAGTGCGTAATAAAGTCGACCTTGGTTTCAGTGATGCCAATACAAGCGGTTATAGCTGGCAGCACATGTTCGCTGGCAAGCGCTTCAACAGGATATTCGCGGGCCGGATAGTCAATATTGCAGACCTGATAACCGGCATTTTCAGCGGCTTCGGCCAGGTTCTCCATCGCCGCGGCGGACCGCACTAAACCATGCAGCAATACCAGATGTTGCGCCTGCGCGCCCATCGCCGGCGTCGCGACGAGCGGGCCGAGCATCAGAGTAACTGTAAAAACAATCAGATAGCGTTTTTTCATCTGCGTTTAGTTTAGTCCATCCAACCGGTCAGAACCAAGCACTTCGCTTTTTCAGCCATAACCAGCTTAATTGCATCAGCAGCAGGGTCCATAAATTGGCTACCACATCATCAAGCACAACCCCGGCACCACCGCTTATCCGCTCTGCTGAAGCTGCCGGCGGCAGTTTCAGCCAGTCTAATGTTCTGCTCAGCACAAAAGCACTTACCAGCAAACCGGGGTGACGCCGGATCGGCAGCGCCAGCACCGCGACGGGGAAGGTCAGCAGTTCGTCCGCCACAATCCGCGAATCATCGCCCTTGTATTTGCGCACGCCGACCTCACAAACTAACAGCGCAAAAACCACCAGTGCCACCGTGGCGACGAGTTGCATCCGCCGCCGCAGCGGTGTTAATGCCAGCGCAATAAATACCCCGCCGAGGGCGGCGATACTGCCGGATAACAGAGCGATGTCGCCGATCCCAAGCCCGATAGCCAGGGCTGCCAGCACCGGTTCAATAAAATTCACCATTGCGATTCATCCTTTCCCATGCCGCTCAGAACTCAGACTAGTGTAGAACAATACAGCTAGCCACGCGGCTGTCGAATAACGGAAGGCCGACTATACTTACAGCAGCAAAGCGATTCTGATAACGCAAGGAGATCGATCTGATGGCGAAACAAGCGACTTTATATCGTATGGAGTTTTCCGGGCATATCTGCCCGTTCGGGCTTAAAGCAAAGGATTTGCTGCAGCGTAAAGGCTACGAGGTGGAGGATCATACCTTTGACTCACGGGAAGAAACCGAAGCCTTTCAGGAAAAGCACAATGTCGACACAACCCCGCAGGTGTTTATTGATGGTGAACGTATTGGCGGCTATGACGAGCTCCGCGAGTATTTCGGAATGTCCAAAGAAGAACGGGAAGGCACCACTTATGTGCCGGTTATTGCGATTTTCGGCGTTGCGCTGCTCACGGCGCTTGCCATCAACTGGGCTCGCTCACAAACAATTATTTCAACGGATACACTGTTCACTTTTATCGCGGTGAGTATGATCGTGCTGGCCATTCAGAAGCTGCAGGACTTACCGTCCTTTACCAATCAGTTCATAACCTATGACCTGCTATCAATGAAATACGTACCTTATGCCTACGTCTATCCATTCGCTGAAGCTTATGCGGGCATCGGTATGCTGGCGCATTTCCCCGGGTGGGTGGTTGGCCCGGTCGCCCTCTTTATAGGTACGGTAGGTGCTATTTCCGTTATCAAAGCCGTTTACATCGACAAGCGCGAACTAAAATGCGCCTGTGTCGGCGGCAACAGCCGCGTACCACTAGGCGCAATTTCACTGACCGAGAATGTCTTTATGATGATTGCCGGTATCTGGATGCTGTTACGCTAACACCTCATCCAGGCCACCGGTTATGGCCGCGACCTGAGCCTGAATACATTGCTCAGGCGTGGCTTTCTCGCTGTCCGGGTAAACCTCAGTGGTAGTGACATAGCGGGCATTGGTCAGGCCCATACACAGCCCCAGGTTTTTGGCCGCGTAGTTAATTACACCGTGCTGCGCCAGGGCAACACCAATCAACTTACCGTCCTCATCAGGCTCAGCAATATGCGTAACTTTTTCCACTGATTCGATAATAGCCTGCTGGAAACCAGGCTCGTTGCGATCCGCGTCAGCCACCAGGTAAAAACCATCAGGAATATTCCAGTTGGTATTCACCGTGCCTTCGCGGGCCGCCAGGGCCGGCCGGAATTCACTGTTGTCGGTATCGGTGGTTTCATGCAAATCAATATGTACCAACAGTTTCCCTTCCAGCGACTTCATATATTCCAGCAGAAAACGGCACTCCCGCGCCGGGCTGTTCTCCACAAATGAACGGTTCGGATCGATCGCCAGCGGATTCCAGCGGTTAATGGTTTCGTAGCCCCAGGGGCTGATGCACGGTGCTACTATTACATTCGCAACCCTGGCATAGTCCAGTGCTTTGGTTTCCAGAAAACGTAGCGCGCCGTGCACACCGCTGGTTTCATAACCGTGCACACCGCCGGTGACCAGTACCACGGGCTTGCTGGCATCCCAGTCGCGGCTTTTTACCAGGTATAGCGGGTAGGTATTGGCCTGGTAGGGCAAAGTACCATAGCGCTCAACATCAAAATCCTGCTCCAGGGTGTCAATTTTATCCACCACATCGTCAAAATAAGAGCGCTTAACCGTCTGTTGCGCCAGCCATTCGGCTTTTTCTTCTGATCCCCAGGGTTTGCCCGGAGTACCGATTTCATATGCTTTTCTTGAGGTCATAATACGCACCTTACTGCTTGCTAAATTGGATGATAGATCGATAGTACCAGACTAGCTGGTCGCCAGACAGGCCCGCAGATGCTGCTGCCAGAACTCCGGCGGCTGCTCCATAGTGCGCCGACCGACACTGATCTCACACACGCTGCGGCCATTTTCAGTAGCCCGCGGTAGCGGCAGAACAACAATGCCGTGCTGCTGCGCATAACCCGTTGCCGCCTGGATCACCACCTGCGGATCGCGATCAATGTGCAGATGGAACATCGCCGCCTGAGGCGCCTCAGGGTTCACCTGCACATCAGCCACATTACCGAGCAAGGGCCCCAGGTGCCGGGCATAAGCGACGGCTTCATCAATGCTCGGCAGATTATCAGCAAGCCCCTGCTCTGCCGCCAGAATATAAGGATAAAAAGCGATCAGATTACCGCCGGCGCGGCGATTCCAGATGCGGGCCTCATCAATAAAGTCGGCCTCGCCAGCCAACACAGCGCCAGCGATGCCCCCGATGTCCTTGTACAAGCTCACATATACTGAGTCGGCAAGCCCCGCGATTTCAGCCAGGCTCCGCTGATAGTAAGCGGGGCAATGCCATAGCCGCGCGCCATCAATGTGCACCGCAATATTATGCTGCCGCGCCCAGTTTACCTGCGCTTGTAAGTCACCCCAGGCCGGCAGCTGACCGCCGATTTCGCGCATCGGTAGTTCCAGCACCACGGCGGCAAGATCCTCCTGGGGCTGCTGCTGCAAATCGTCACAGGTCAATACCTGCTGCTTATTGCCGATTAACCGGCCCTCGAGGCCCCATAATTGCTGGTAGCCATTTTGCTCATGCAAGACCATATGCGAGGTCGGATGCAAACCAATAACCTGCTTATCCCGGTTGTTGGCATGAATCTTCAGTGCCATTGGTTGCGCCAGGGTACCGCTGGGCAAAAATAGCGCCGCGGGCTTGCCGAGCATGGCCGCCATCCTGGCTTCAAAGTCTTCAATCAACGCCCCACTGCCATAGTAGTCAGGGCCATCCCCAGCTTCTGCCCGATCAGCCAGCCGCCGCAGGGTCGTCGCCATCGATTCTGGCGGATGACGTAAAATAGAGTAGCGTGCGTGGCGCGCTGCTTCCTGATAAGCCTGGCGGATCGGATCTGTCATAGTTGCGCCACCGGTCTGGTGCGTTTCCAGTGAATCAGAATGGGCACCCAGAGCACCACGCAAGCGGCGATCAAGAGCAACTTATCGGTAACGGGTACATCCCTTGCCAGACTGTTGAATACCAGAATATTGACGACCAGATGAAAGGCCGCGGTAACCGCCACAGCGTGGGTCTCATCAGCCAGTTTCCCCAGCAGGAAGCTACCCCCGATAAGTACCGCTAACGCCATTAGCTGATTGGCCCAGGTGGCTCCTTCGGCTAAAAAGCCTAAATGCCACAGATACCAGAGCACCCCCACCAGCACATAGCGTCGTACCGGTGACCAGCTTTGCAGGGCATTTTGCAAAAATCCACGCCAGCCAGCTTCCTCAAACAGGCAATAAATAATGGTGCCTGAGCCAAGCGCCAATCCGAACCAATGCGGCGAAATACCCGCGGCATTGGGTACGCCAATCAAGGTAAAAACGACCGGGGCGGTGAGCAGCATCAGCAGCGCATGGACTGTCGAGCCGCCGGTAAAGGTAACCGGTTGCCAGTATTGGCGTAGACCCACAGTCACAACCAATACCGCGATTATCGGGCCGCTGCCTTCCAGCAAGGCGCGCAGTACCGGCACCCCGAACAGGTGGGCGTCCATGATGGGCCAGTCCGCCAACCCAAAGCGAAACGGCGACGAGATAAGTATCGCCAGCAGCATGAAAGTCACGATGCGAAACCACGGAACGGATGTAGTCACGGGATACCTGAGCCTTGTGTGAAAAAATGAGTTTCTGTTATAACGCACCTGTCATGGGCGCTCAACAGGAAAAAAACAGCTACACTGGTAATAAGTTCAAATAATACAGAAGCTTTTATTATGAAAAATCTGTCTTTGGTAGCCCTGTTTACGATCATTCTGACCACTTCGGTGCCGGGTATGGCCGTGGCTCAGGAAGCCGATAACGCCGAGCCGCAAATCCAGGTGGTGGACGCGCCTGAAGATGAAGCGATCGCCGCCCGCATCCGGAATATCCTGGCCGCCATTGGCGAGCTTGAAACCGTCAGCATCACGGTCGAATCAGGCGTTGTCACGCTAAGTGGTGAAGTCGCAAACCTGAACGAAGCGCGGTCGCTGGTTGCTATTGCCGAGCGTACTGAGGGGGTCGTGCATGTCCGCAACAATCTGACCGAGCGACTTGAAGTTGGCGCCCGGCTGCAACCGCTGACCCAGAAGTTTCAGGAACTGGGAAATACCACCCTGCAGTTGCTGCCACTCTTGCTCATTGCGCTGGCCGTGGTGGTGCTATTCTGGTTTATCGGTGGCTGGGCCAGTAATCGATCCGGCTGGCTGCAACGCATGGGTATGTCTGAGCTGGCTTCACTGCTGGGCCGGCGGGTTATCCGCCTGGCGATTACCATTATCGGCTTAATCATTGCGCTGGAAATCCTTAACGCTACCGCCCTGTTCAGCGCGGTGCTGGGCGTGGCCGGGGTGTTTGGTATCGCCGTCGGCTTTGCCTTTCGAAATATCGTCGAAAATTATCTGGCGGGGATCTTATTGAGTGCCCGCAACCCATTTGCCATTGGTGATGTCATCGAGATCGGTGAATTCACCGGCAGTGTGGTCCGCCTGACCTCCCGCGATACCGTGCTGATGACCCTGGACGGCAATCACCTGCGCATCCCGAATAGCGTGATTATCACCTCTTCGATGACAAATTTTTCGCTTAACCCATTGCGCCGTTTTGATTTTAATGTCGATATTACGCCGGATACAGATTTGTCTGACGCCCGCCAGCTGGCCAGACAGACCCTGACACAAATGAAAGGAATTCTGAGCGACCCGGGGCCTCAGTGTCTGATCCATGAACTTGGCGCCAGCACCGTTATTTTGCGCGTGCTCGGCTGGGTAGACCAGCGCGAAACTGATGTATTAAAGGCGCGTAGCGAGGCCATTCGCTTAACTAAACAAGCCTTTGATGACGCTGCCATTGAAATGCCGGAGCCAACTTACCGATTGCTCTTTGAGTCCGGCCTGCCCGAGTTACCGGCCGTCACGGAGGTGCCGGAGGAGCCCGGTGCGCAGGCACGATCAGGTCCCGAAGAGCCAGCTGCCGGTGAGATCGATGTCAGCGCCGATCACACTATCGATAAACAGGTAGCCGAAGAACTACGCAGTTCTGATGAACAGAACTTACTAAAAAAATAGCGATTCACCGGAATCATCTTTTATGAACAACTTTTTCCCGGCTGTGCTGCGATTAATCGCGAAATTAGTGATTCTGGCTATCGCGGTAATTGCGGTGGCCGTTATTGTTTTCTGGACCCCGGGCAAGCCCGCTGATGAACTTGCAGAGCGATGGGCTACCCCGCCTTCCCTGTTCATGGACCTGCATGGCATGCAGGTACATATTCGTGACGAGGGGCCGCGCAATGATCCTGAACCCGTGATTCTGTTACACGGAACCTCCGCCAGCTTGCATACCTGGGAGGGCTGGGCCGAACACCTGGCACAACACCGCCGGGTAATCCGCATGGACCTGCCGGGCTTTGGCTTAACCGGCCCGCATCCACGCGAGGATTACCACATCACGGCCTATTCCGAATTTGTCATTGCGCTGGCCGATAGCCTTCAGATTGATAAATTTGTGCTCGCCGGCAATTCGCTGGGCGGACGCATCGCCTGGACCACCGCCGCGGTCGCTCCGGAGCGGGTTACCCGGCTTATCTTAGTCGATCCCAGTGGCGGTTATCCGCTGCCGCCAAAGTCGATGCCGCTGGCATTCCACGTAGCGCAATTACCTGTGCTGGGTCAGCTTATGGACTATATGTTGCCGCGATTTATGGTGCGCAACAGTCTGGAGAATGTTTACGCGAACCCTGATTTAGTCACCGACGAGCTGGTTGACCTTTATTACGATATGGCCCGGCGTGAGGGTAACCGGCAGGCATTACGCCAGCGTTTTCAGCAGGATGATAACGGTCACGAGCAGGCCATTATCCGGTCATTAGAGCAGCCCACCCTTATTCTGTGGGGCGCACAGGATCGCCTGATCCCTGTGGCTAACGGCTATGAATACGCCAGGGATGTCCGCAATAGCGAACTGGTGGTGTTTCCGGATCTTGGCCATATTCCGCAGGAAGAAGATCCAGACCAGTCATTGCAACCGGTACTTAACTTTCTGGGGCTCGCGGAGCAACGTTAAGACTCCTCTTCAGCGGGCTTTTCCTGCTCCAGTAGTTCATGCAATTGCTCGCGGCGTCCGGTCAGCGCATAGCTGTGCTGACGGATGCTTGCCCAGGGATCCTCCTTTTGCGCCAGCCGCCGTGGCAGGTTCTTAATAGTCCAGTCTCTGGGCGATGCGCCATCCTCGATTTCCTGCCAGTCTATTGGCGTCGCCACGGGCGCTTCCTCCCGGGCGCGGACGGCGTAAGGCGCCACAGCAGTGGCACCATAAGCGTTACGCAACATGTCCAGGAACACCCGGCCTTTGCGGTCACTCTTACGTTGCTCCAGGGTATATTTATCGGGTTCGCGCCGCACCAGTAAGCGCGCGGTATCTTTGGCGAATTCGCGGACAGCATCAAAATCCGCGCTACAATCCAGCGGAATAATCACGTGGAAGCCTTTTGACCCGGTGGTCTGTACCCAGCAATCAAGCTCAAGTTCCTGCATCACGTCGCGGATCGCCAGCGCTGCTGCCCGCACAGTGGAATAGTCTTTCGTATCTTCAGGCGGGTCGAGATCGTAAATCATTTTATCGGGGTGATTCAGATCATCGGTGCGGGCCAGATACAGGTGCGGTGTCAGCACCGCCTGGTTGGCGAGGTACACCAGTCCGGCCTGGGTTTTCACCACCGGCGCATTGAAACTGCCGCCCTCGCGTTTGGGAAAGTTAACTGTATCTATCCAGTCGGGGAAATAATCCGGGGTGTCTTTATTGTAGAAGCTGTCGCCGTCGATACCGTCGGGGAAGCGCTGCATACTCACGCCATAGTGCTGCATGTGCGGCACCATAGTTGATGCCACCTGCTCATAGTAATCAATGAGATCACCTTTGGTGAGGCCGGCATCGGGGAAAAACACCTTATCGCTATTGGAGATATCAATGTCATGGCCGTCTATTTTCACGGTAATTTCCTCCTCGCTTACAACTCAGGTTCGGCCGCCTGACTCTCTTCCTCTTTATGCACATCTTCAGGCTCTTTGTCGCGCCGCAGCCCTTTGTATCGTGGATGCCGCAACTGATCTTTTTTCGTCCATTCGGTAAAACCCACCTCACAGACCAGTTCAGGGGTTACAAAGTGGACGTCTTTTGTCTGTGGATCGCCCTCATCATAGGGCGAGGTGTCGCGTTCGATTTTCTGCAACCGGTCGTGCAGTTCCCGGAGCGTATCGTCGTCAAAGCCAGTGCCGACCTGCCCGGCATAAACGAATTTAGCGTCCCGGTAGAAGCCCAACAGCAAGGCACCGAAGCCAACCCGATCGCCTTCCGGCTCGGTATAGCCGCCGATAACGAATTCCTGCTCCATCACACATTTGAACTTCAGCCATTTGGGCGAGCGGCTATGCACATAGGTACCTTCGCCGTCTTTCGCGATCAGCCCTTCCCAGCCCTTGTCACAGGCCTCTTGGTAATATTCCAGCCCATCCCCTTTACGATACTCAGTAAAGCGCAAAGGATCCTGCCAGTCCAACGCCTCTTTAAGCACTTTCTTCCGCTCGGTTAGCGGACAATCGGTCACGTCATAACCATCAATGTAAAGACAATCAAAAAAGTAGAAATGGACTTTCACATCGCTCTGGCAGGCTTCGTCGCGGCTGGATACTTTCATACGCGCCTGCAGCTTCTGAAATTCACTGACGCCGTCATCATTCAGGGCCACCACCTCGCCATCCAGAATACACGGGGCTTTATGGCACTCCTTTAGCGCACGTTCCAGTTCAGGGTAACTGTCATTCAGACATTCCTGATTGCGTGACATCAGGCGCACCTTGCCGTCGCTCTCGATGTACACAATCACGCGCTCACCATCAAGCTTACGTTCGTAGAGCCAGGCATCGTCGGAGAAATGGTCATGGGTCAGTTTGGCCTGCATGGGATCCATCCACTCTGGCTGCTCTACTTCGTGCGCTTGTTCGCGAGCGTTGTCAGATAACCTGCTCAGCAGATCACTCATCGTCCGACTCCTCGTTGCCGATCTCCTTCAGGCTACGACGGCTGTCGACTGACTCTGTTTCAGTAGAAACCGGATTGCGCCGGGCATCTGCTCTCTCATCATCAATTTTGACCAGCAACCAGCGCTCATCATCGCCGCTGTCGGTATCGATCAGTGCGTAACCACCGCAGATCTTCTCACCTTCCAGCCAGATGGTGGCATGACCATCTGCAAGCTGATCGGCAACTGATTTATCGTCTTTCAAGTTTCGGTAGCTGCCGCGATCCCAGATCATTACAGTGCCGCCGCCGTATTCGTCCTCCGGAATCACGCCTTCAAAATCGGCATAGTCTAACGGGTGGTCTTCGGTGGGAACCGCCAGCCGTTTATCACTGGGATCAGTAGAGGGCCCTTTTGGCACCGCCCAGGATTTTAATACGCCATCGACTTCAATCCGGAAATCATAATGCAGACTGGACGCATCGTGCTTCTGGATCACAAAAATCGGTCGCTCATCGGCCCAGTCAAAACTGACCTCGTCGCCCGATGGCTCTGAGGTTTTATCCAGATCACGTTTATCTTTGTAATCCTCCGGTACTTTGTCATCTTCCGACATAACTACCTCTCTTTTAATCTGCGCCGTTTATGGCGACCTGATTGCGCCCTCGTTTCTTGGCTTCATAGAGCGCATTATCGGCCAGCCGCAGTAAATCTTCTTTCCTGCTGGCATGATCGGGGAAGGTGGCCACGCCAAGTGAAATCGTCACCGTACCCAGCGAATGCCCGCCATAAAAGAGCTCAAGCGCTTCGATGCGGCGGCGGAGTTCTTCGGCCCGCGCACCGGCGATATCAGCGGCAGCTTCCGGCAGTATCAACATAAACTCCTCGCCACCAAAGCGACAAACCACATCGCCAGGCCGCGCCAGGCTGGTCATCTGCGTTGCCAGTTCTTCGAGCACACGGTCCCCGGCCTCATGCCCAAAGGTATCGTTAAAACGTTTAAAATGATCGACGTCGAGAGTGATCACCGATAGGGGCTTGCCGGATCGCGATACCCGCTGCATTTCGCGCTCGAGGGTTTCTTCCAGATAGCGCCGGTTGTACAGGCCGGTCAGTGGGTCACGGACCGACTCACGACGCAGTTTTTCAGTGAGCCGCAGGTTACTTAAAGCGAGCGACAGGCGCTCCGCCACAGTTTTTGCCAATGCCAGTTCATGATCGTTCAGCTTGACCGAATCCTCTTTGGAACTCGCCAGGTATAAGGTGCCCAACACCTCATCCCGGGTGACCAGCGGTATGCATACGGAAAAACTCAGCTTCTGCTCGTCGGCGTGGGCACAGAAGAGTTCGGCCGACTCACTCGAGGCTTTATAGGTACGCCCCAGACGCAGGGCGCGACAGTCTTCCGGATGAAAGCGCGCAACCGGTTCAATACCATTGCTCCAGTCCATAATGAGTTCAGCATAATCGCGCGACGGAGCAGTAAGATAGAGCGCCCCCGGTATCTGCGGTAACAGTTTTTGAAAGGCTCTGGCGGTCGCGCTATAGGCTTCAGTTTCCGTGTTGGATGACACCAGCATCGACTGCAGCCCCGATAGTATCTTAGTTTCTCGTTCTGCCAGCTCCAGCTGATCGGCCATCCGGTTAAAATCGCCAGCCAATACGCCCAATTCATCCGAGCGTGTATCTTCAACCCGGGCAGACAGATCTCCGCTCTCAATACGACGTGCGGTCAATCGCAGTTTCTCAATACTGGAAATAACGCCCATTTGCATCAGCAGCAACAGCGCGACACCTAAGCCCACTCCCATTACCGGCAGCAGGATTGCCATCCGTTCGACCACTTGCATGCGCTGGTCGACCTCCGCCTTCACTTCGGTATGCAAGAGCTCTTTTTCGGCGATGACATCGCCGATGATGACGCGCATTTCATCGACCAGTTCTTTACCGCGACCCGAAGCGACCAGTGCTGAACTCACGTCCTCTGCTTCCCGGTAAGTATGGGCGATTTCGCGCCACCGGCGCTCTAATTGCTCGATTAAATTATCAGTACGATTTCGATCTTCTGCCGACCAGGCCGTCTCATTCAGCTGATTAACCAGTGCCGCAAGCTGGCCGCTAGTTACTTCTATCGGCAGCCAGGTTGCGTCAGCTTTCTCATCAGGCACATCACGCAAGGCCCGGCTTCGGGCAGCCTGGTATTGTTCGTGTTCATATTGTATCTGTTCGATCAGCGCATCACGACGCAGCAGCTCCTGCATCCGGTTCAGATGGTAATAGGCATTGAAACTATGACTGAAGAGACGACCAGGTGACCGGGAGCGCGCCGCGATCGCCGGTTCGGCAATTTCATTTAACCATCGAGCGAACAGTGCTTCCATGCGATCCAGCTGAGGCTCTGCACCGTTGTAACCTGCAAGTTGACGCCATTCGTCAGCCAATTTAACGAACTGCGTACGGGCATTCTCATAGGGTTCGAGAAACTCCTCGTTACCCGTGATAATGAAGCCCCGCTCGCCGGTTTCGGCGTTAACGACTGCCTTGAGCAACTCGGTGCGCAAGGCGATTTCACGCACAAGTCGCTCAGACTGATCCGACAGCCGTTTCACGCTTTCCATATTGACGGACACAACCCAGGATAGCCCCGCCACGATCACAATGGGCACGGCGAAACCAGCAATAATCTGAGCGCGCAGGGGAATATGTCTCCAGAATGAAAGTGATCGGTTTGTCTTCACGTTGAATCCTTTTTCAGCCCTTTCCCTTGATGAGAGGTATGTGGCCTATAGCCTAGACCATCAAGCGTGGAAAGCCAGCTTCGTGACTGCCATCGGACCACAGCGGTAATGGCATTTGCTCTTAGCGTCCGCGCCCTTTACACTCAGTCTGTAACTGACCGATCTTAACAGCAGGAAGCAGCAATGGCAGCCTTTGGTACCGTTTTCATGCCTAAAATGGCACTTACTACTTTTGATGATGAAGGCTGGACTACCCCCGAACAAGTGTCCGCAGAGCAGATTAACCTGCATCCCGGCGCGCATGTATTGCACTATGCCAGCAGCTGTTTTGAAGGCCTGAAAGCCTTTCGCCACAAAGACGGTTCGGTCAATATTTTTCGCATGGAGGCAAATATTGCCCGCCTGATTCAGAGTGGCCGATTGTTGTCCTTGCCCGAAATCAGCCCTGAGCTGTTAGAAGAAATGATTATCGGCATAGTCGCTCATTATGCTGATGAGGTACCGGAGCCGCCGGGCTCAATGTATATCCGGCCCACCCATATCGGCACCGAGCCGGCGATAGGCAAGGCTGCCAGCCCCAGCAGCACCTCCATGCTCTACATTTTGCTGTCGCCGGTCGGCGATTACTTCAGTGGTGGTGCTAAACCATTGCGACTGCTACTTGAGGAGGAAGGCTCACGCTGTGCTGCGCATATGGGCATGGTGAAGAGTGGCGGTAATTATGCCAGCGCGCTGCAACCTATTATGCAGGCCCGCAAAGAAGTGAACGCCGATCAGGTGCTGTTCTGCCCGGGTGGCGATGTACAGGAAACCGGTGCCGCGAACTTCTTACTCATCGATGGCAACGAGATTATCACCAAGGCCCTGGATACGTCGTTTTTACATGGCATCACGCGGGATTCGCTGCTGACGCTGGCGCGCGACATGGGAATGACTGTCAGTGAGCGTGAGCTCAGCGTGGAAGAATTACTGGAACGGGCAGCTAAACCCGGTACTGAGGCTGCGCTGTCTGGTACCGCGGCAGTTCTGACTCCGGTCGGTACGCTTATCCACAACGGCAAGGACTACCATGTTGGCAGCGGAGCTCAGGGCCCGACCACTGACAAGTTACGCCGGGCACTTAACGCCGTGCAGTGGGGTGAAGCCACTGACAACCACGGCTGGCTTACCAAAGTGTGATGGCAATGGCTTAGATTAAAACCAGAGCGCACTGCACCAACAGCGCGATGTTGGCAATCAGGCCTATCAGATAGAAATAGCTGCGCGGGCTGGGGTTTTTCTCAGTCGCGATGCCGTAGTACAGGATCATGTGGAAAATACGCGCTAAGGCATAAATCCAGATCCAAATGCCCATCCAGAATACGCTGACACCCATAAACAGGCCGAGAAATATCGTGGCCAGCATAAAGGTAGTGTTTTCGAGCGAATTCATAAAGGTGCGATGGGTACGGAAAACCAGCGAAGAATGGCTTAGCGAAGGGTCAATTTTACCGGGTATCGCATCGGGCTGTTTTGCCTTGGTCGTGGCAGCAATCACGGACTGCACAATGACAGTGGCAATAATAACGATGATTCCCCAAAATATCAGTGGATAGCTAGCGGTCATGGTTTGAATATCCCAATTATGTTTTTATTTACGGCCACCGGATCAGGCTGGCCGCCGGGCTGAGCGGGCTCATCACGTTCGCTGAAGCGGTGCTTACACTGAACGCATTCGACCGTCTCGACATCATCCTCGACAAACAGCATCAAAGTATCAAGGGCATTACACGCCGGGCACTGGGCACCAGCAATAAAACGTTTACGTTGTCGGGCCATATTCACCTCTGTTGGCATGCGGTATAATTGTGGCAGACTTTGCGCGAAATTTCGCATATTTCATTTAAAAAAGCAGCTAAACACCTAAGCTCGGGAGCTTTATGATAAACATCCGCGCCATGACCCTGATGCGTGGCGGTAAGCTATTGCTACAAGACGCCGATATTACCATTTTCCCGGGCCACCATGTGGGCCTGGTAGGTCGCAACGGTACCGGTAAATCCTCGTTGTTTGCGCTGTTACGCGGTGAGCTGCAGGTGGAGCAAGGCAGCTGCGATGTGCCATCGGGCTGGCGCATTGCCAGTGTCCGCCAGGAAACCCCGGCGCTGGATCAGCCTGCCATTGAATACGTGCTGGATGGTGATACCGAGCTACGGGCGGTACAAAAAAAGATTGCTGACGCCGAGCACCGGCAGGATGGCCATGCCATCGGCCGGCTGCATGACGAGCTGGGTACCATCGGCGGCTATGACGCCAATGCCCGCGCGGCCAGCCTGCTCGACGGCCTGGGCTTCACCCCGGCGCAGATCCACCAGCCGGTGCATGCCTTTTCCGGCGGCTGGCGGATGCGCCTGAACCTGGCACAGGCGCTGATAGCCCGCGCCGATTTATTGCTGCTGGATGAGCCGACCAACCACCTGGATGTCGATGCTATTTTCTGGCTGGAAGACTGGTTACAGCGATTTCCCGGTACCCTGATGGTGATTTCTCACGACCGGGATTTTCTGGATGCCATTGCCCAGCAGATCATTCACATCGAACATCAGCAGGCCACCAGTTACAACGGCAACTACAGCAGCTTTGAGCGCCAGCAGGCCGAGCAACTGGCGCAGCAGCAGGCGCTGTTTGAAAAAGAGCAGGCCCAGAAAAAGCATTTGCAAAGTTATATTGACCGCTTTCGCTATAAAGCCAGTAAAGCCCGCCAGGCACAGAGCCGGATCAAGGCGCTGGAGCGGTTGCAGGCGAGCGCGCCTATGCTGGCCCGCAGCGGCTTTAACTTCAGCTTCCGCAAACCTAACCAGTTGCCAAATCCGCTGCTGACGCTGGACAAAGTGCAGGCGGGTTATGGCGATCTGACTATTTTAAAAGACATTAAATTTAACCTGGTACCAGGCAGCCGCATTGGCCTGCTCGGCCGCAACGGCGCGGGTAAATCGACGCTGGTTAAACTGCTGGCTGGCGAGCTCGAGCCGCAGGCCGGTGTGGTGCAGCTAAACCCCGGCGTAAGCCTGGGCTACTTTGCCCAGCATCAGCTTGAGTTACTGGATTCACGCGCGACACCATTACAGCACCTGCAACGTCTTGATGAGAAGGCGACGGAACAGCAACTGCGCGACTTCATCGGTGGCTTTGGGTTTTCCGGTGATATGGCGAGTTCACTGGTCGAGCCGATGTCCGGTGGTGAAAAAGCCCGGCTGGTGCTGGCGCTGATTGTCTACCAGAAACCCAATATGCTGTTACTCGATGAGCCCACCAACCACCTGGACAGTACCATGCGCGAAGCACTGGTATTTGCCTTGCAGGATTTTGAAGGCGCCATGGTTATCGTTTCGCACGACCGCCATTTGCTGCGCACCACGGTTGACGAGTTCTACTTAGTTGCGAACCAGCAGGTCAATCCTTTTGACGGCGACCTCGATGCCTACCACGAATGGCTGAAACAGCAAGTTTCGGCGTCAGCGCCTGCAGCCGGCGAGCCAATCCCCGCTTCGGATAAGGGCGACCGGAAGGCGGAAAAACGCCAGGCTGCAGAGCGCCGTCAGGCCCTGAAGCCGCTGAAAGACCAGCTGCAAAAAGCTGAAAAACAGATGTCTGAAGTCAGCACACAACTGGATGCGCTGAACGACCGCCTGGCCGACAACGGCCTTTATGATGCAGAACGCAAAGCAGAACTGACAGACCTGTTGCAGCAACAAGCCAGCCTTAAGCAGAAACTGGAAACCGTCGAGGCCGCCTGGATGGAAGCGGCTGAAGCACTGCAACAGGCCGAGGAAGGAAGCTGATGGAAATTCCCTGGCAGCAACTTGATGAGCAGACGCTGGTTAATTTGATTGAGAGCTTCGTGCTGCGCGAAGGCACGGACTATGGCCTTGAAGAAAAGTCGATGGAACAGAAAGTTGCAGATGTAAGGCTGCAATTGCAACGCGGTGAAGCGGTGCTGGTGTGGTCAGAATTGCACGAGACAGTAACTATTCTGCCTGCCGATGGTAGGTAAAGATCTCGCGCCAGTTAACCGCCGGATCGCCCATAATAATGAAATTCGGATTCCCCAGATTGGGTTCCTGGTTATAGGTCAGCGGGTCAAAATATTCACTGAGAATATTGCCGCCGGCCTCACCGACAATGACCTCGGCGGCAGCGGTATCCCACTCCCCGGTAGGTCCAACTCTCAAGAAGCAATCCGCTTTGCCTTCAGCGATAAGACAAGCCTTCAGCGAACAACTACCCACACGCACTAATTCGAGCTCGCGCTCGCTGCCCATCCGATCCAGTACCAGGGCTTCGGGCTGGCGTCTGCTTATCGCCACTTTCAGCGGGTCACGTTGCGGGTCATCGAGATAACGGACCTCAACTTTGCGCTTACCCTGCCGATCCTGTTTATAGGCGCCCTTGCCCTGTTGGGCGGTAAAGAGCACATCCTCAGTTGGCCAGTAGATGATCCCCAATACCGGGCGGTTATGCTCCACCAGGCTAATCACCACACCAAAGTCCCCGCTTTGCCTGATAAATTCCTGGGTACCGTCGATGGGATCAATTATCCAGTAACGGGGCCACTTGCGGCGCTCTTCAAAGCTAAGATGGGAGCCCTCTTCAGAGAGCACGGGAATATCAGGGGTTAAATCGGCAAGGGCATCGAGTATCACCCGGTTAGCGGCAAAATCCGCACTGGTGACCGGCGAATCATCCTCTTTTTCAAAGGTTTCGAAATCCTGATCGCGATACAGCTCAAGGATAAGTGCGCCGGCGCGCACCGCGATATCGGCGGCGCCCTCCAGCCACTCGGTCAGCTGATCCGGACTGCTATAATCACGTGATTCATTAGTCATGACCGTTACGCTCCCTTAGCATCATCAGCAGCGCCGCAATACTGCGGGCTTCAGTGAAATCTTCCTGATCCAGCAGCGCATCGACTTTCTGCAGCGACCAGGGCACCAGTTCCAGCGGTTCAGGTTCATCACCAGCAAGCTGCTCGGGATACAGGTCACGGGCAATGAAGATATGCATGGTCGCGGCAAAAAACTGGGGCGCCATGGTCACACTTTTCAGCGGAATAAGTTCGCGCGCACCGTAACCAATTTCTTCCTTCAGTTCGCGGATAGCTGCCTGTTCGGGACTCTCGCCGGCATCAATCAGGCCTTTGGGAAAACCAAGCTGATAATTGTGCAGACCGGCTGCGTATTCCCGTACCAGCATGATAGTATCGTCATCCATAAATGGCACCATCATGACAGCGCCCCGGCCGCTGCCCTGCATGCGTTCAAACTGACGTTCAACGCCGTTGCTGAAACGCAGATCGATCGCCTCAATGCGCAGCAATCTGCTGCGGGCGACGGTTTGCCGGGTCAGTATTTCGGGAATTTGTTTGCGCGCCATCACAGATCCGTTTAAAGCTGGCTCAACATGCTTGGTTTTAGTTACTATAACGGGAAAGAACAGCACCGCACAACCTAAAGGAGTCCTTAATGAGCCAGACCAAGACACAATTTGACGCAGTAGTGATTGGCAGCGGCCCTGGTGGCGAAGGCGCGGCCATGCAACTGGCAAAAAGTGGCTGCTCGGTCGTAATGATCGAAAAACACAGCTCCATCGGTGGTGGCTGTACCCATTGGGGAACCATTCCGTCGAAAGCGTTGCGGCATTCGGTAAGCCGGCTCATTGAATACCACAGTAATCCACTGTTCTCGAACGACCGCATTCAGCGCGGCCTGACGTTCGCCGAGATCCTGAAACACGCCCAGGGCGTGATCCGCAAACAGGTCAATCTACGCAGCAGTTTTTATAACCGCAACGGCGTGACAGTGATTCACGGCGTCGCCAGTTTCGAAAGCGAGAGCTGTATCAAGGTGGTTCAGGACGACGGCGTCGAAGAATATATCGAAACCCGGCAGGTGGTGATAGCCAGCGGCTCACGCCCTTATCATCCCGAAGACGTCGACTTCAGCCATCCGCGGATTTATGACTCCGACACTGTGTTAGCCCTGGAGCACGAGCCGCGCAGTATTATCATTTACGGCGCTGGCGTGGTTGGCTGTGAATACGCCAGCATTTTCCGTGGCCTCGGCGTTAAAGTAGATCTGATCAATACCCGTGATCGCTTGTTGTCATTCCTGGATGCGGAAATTTCCGATGCGCTGTCTTATCATCTGCGCAACAGTGGCGTTGTGATTCGCCATAACGAAGAATATGAAAGCATCGAAGGCACCGATGACAATGTGGTCATGAAGACCAAGTCCGGCAAGCGCATTGTTGCTGACTGTCTGCTGTTTGCCAATGGTCGCTCGGGCAATATCGAAGAGCTGCAGGTCGATAAAGTGGGCCTGAAACCGAATTACCGGGGGCAGCTTGAAGTGTCGAAGCTTTATCAGACCTCGACTGACAACATCTATGCAGTCGGCGACATCATTGGTTATCCGTCGCTGGCCAGCGCCGCCTATGATCAGGGCCGTATCTGTGCCACCGCGATGTTGTCGGGTGATTGCGCCCAGCGCCTGAAAAGCGATATCCCGACGGGAATTTATACCATCCCGGAAATCAGTTCAGTGGGTAAAACTGAAGAAGAGCTGACGGAACAGCGGGTTCCTTATGAAGTCGGCCGCGCCCAGTTTAAACATCTGGCCCGGGCCCAGATTTCCAATATGGCGGTGGGTAGCCTGAAGATTTTATTCCATCAGGAAACCAAAGAAGTACTGGGTATTCACTGTTTTGGTGAGCGGGCGGCGGAGATTATCCATATCGGCCAGGCCATCATGGAGCAGAAAGGTGAAGCCAATACCATTGAGTATTTTGTCAGCACCACCTTTAACTATCCGACCATGGCCGAAGCCTATCGGGTAGCAGCACTGAACGGGCTCAACCGCCTACGGGGCTGAGCCTGCTGAGCTGCTGACCGGCAGCTCTACCCGTACCTGCAAGCCTCCGAGTTGTTCGCTGCGGCCCAGACTAATATGGCCGCGGTGACGCTCAATAATCCGTTTCACAATGGCTAATCCTAGCCCCGAGCCGCTGGTTGCGCGCGCCTTGTCGCCCTGTGTAAAGGGCAGCAACAAATGCTCGACATCGGTGGCCGGGATGCCGGGTCCATCATCGCTGACACTGAACCAGACCTGCTGCTCATCCACATCAAAGCCGGTATCAATCTGAATACGCTGGCGACCATAGCGCTCGGCATTTTCCAGCAAATTGAGTAATACCCGCTTAATAGAAATCGCCCGCACCGGAACATCGGGAATGGTCTGGTAATTCACGGTAATGATCGATTTCCAGGTATCCGGCACATGCCCCACCACATCTTCAATCAGGTAGTTCAGGTTCTGGGTTTCATTGTCGGCAGACGTATCGATGCGTACATAGTCGATAAACTGATCAATGATGGCATTCATATCATCGATATCACTGATAATACCCTCAGCGAGAAAATCCTCGCTCGGTGGCATCATTTCGGTGGCTAACCGGATCCGTGTCAGCGGCGTGCGCAGGTCGTGGGATACCCCGGCCATCAACAACGCGCGATCCTGCTCCAACTGCTGCACGCCTTTGGACATCTGGTTAAAGGCGCGGGTTACAGCAATCACTTCGGTGGAACCGCGTTCAGGCAACTGCTCCGGCACTTCGCCCCGGCCAATTTTGCGCGCCGCTGCCTGCAGGGCCTTAAGCGGCCTGTTCTGCCAGTTGGTAAAGAGCATGCCGCCCAAGACACTGAGGATACCGATCAGGATAAGATAGAACAGTAACGGCGAAAACCGCGCTTCATCAAAACTGTCCAGTTCCATCTGCAGCCAGTAATCCGGCATCCCTTCAGTATGGATCCAGACCTGATAATTCTTTCCCTGCGAGATCCGCACCTCGGCGTCAGTGCCAAGCAGGCGGCTCATCTCTGAGGATAAAAAGCTATAACCGGTGGTTTGGGTCAGACCCTGTTGCAGCGCTTCATTCTGGCTCATGAGCTTGATGCCGGTGGCAGCGGTGTATGCGCGCGCCAGATCGCGCTTTTCAGGCATCGACAAGCGGCTGTCGGAGAGCCATTGGTCCAGGGTCAGTACCCCTTCTACCTGGCGGGCGACCACGGAACTGATTTGCTGCATGCTGGGCTTGACCACATACAAACCCACCATGATGTACGACACCACCTGATTAATCAGCAGCAGACCGGCAATTAATGCGACAGTGCGGGCAAATGCGGAACGCGGCAGAATTCGCATCAAGGCTTACGCTGACTTACTTTCGCCGTCGGGCACGAACACGTACCCGAGTCCCCATACGGTCTGAATGTAGCGTGGGTTGGCAGGATCGGCTTCCAGCATGCGCCGCAACCGCGAAACCTGAACATCAATGCTGCGCTCGAGCGCGCTGTAGTCGCGTCCACGGGCCTGATTCATCAGCTTATCCCGCGACATCGGCTGCCGTGGGTGGGTAACTAAGGCTTTCAGGACAGCGAACTCACCGCTGGTCAGCGGCATAGGTTCATCGCCACGGAACATCTCGCGGGTACCCAGGCTAAGCCGGAAGTCACCAAATTTGATCTGCTCGTCACTGTTGGACGGCGCGCCGGGGATTTCTTTGCCGCGACGGCGCAACACAGCGCGGATCCGGGCTAAGAGTTCACGAGGGTTAAAGGGCTTGGCCAGGTAATCATCGGCACCCAGTTCGAGGCCGATAATGCGATCCACTTCATCACCTTTGGCGGTGAGCATGACAATAGGAATATCATTACTGGCCTGGCGCAGGCGGCGACAGATTGATAGCCCGTCCTCGCCCGGCAGCATCAGATCCAGCACCATCAGGTGAAAGTTCTCGCGCTCGAGTAAACGGTCCATCTGTTCGCCCTGGCCAGCGGTGCGTACATAAAAATTCTGCTCGCTCAGGTAACGCTCCAGCAGGCTGCGTAGCCGCGCGTCATCGTCGACGACCAGAACCTTGAAGGTTTCCTGTGACATCCCGTGCTCTCCGTTAAATAGGCATCTGCAGCTACTATAAAAGAAGCGGCGGGTTTTACCAATAACCGCGATGTAACACAGCGCGGCTTTTTGTTTCCAAATGTTTTAGCGCAGTTGGTGTTTAAGCACTTTGCCGTTGGCGTTACGAGGCAGTTCCGGCAGCACCTCAAAAGCCCGCGGGATTTTATAATCCGCGATGTGCTGCTGCAAAAAGGCTTTCAGTTCGGCGGCCGGATCAGCCAGCTCATCGCGCAGCACCAGCCAGGCTTTGGCGGTTTCACCCCACTCCTCGTGCGGGATCCCGGTAACCGCGGCTTCTGCGACTGCGGGGTGCTGGGTCAGGGCGTCTTCAATCTCGCGCGGATAAATATTCACGCCGCCCGAGATAATGATGTCTTTCATACGGTCTTTTATCCAGTAAAAGCCATCTTTATCACGTACGCCGATATCGCCGGTTTTCAACCAGCCATCTTCGGTAAAGGTTTCAGCCGTGGCATCGGGCTTATTCCAGTATTCCAGCATCAGGCTGTCGCCCTTAAGCTGAATTTCACCGGGCTCATTCACCGCTGGCTGCTTGCCGTTTTTATCGCGTAACCGGACTTCGCAGCCCAGCGCCGCGCGCCGTCCCACTGATCCGGCTTTGTCCGCATGCTCTGAAGGCAGCAATAAGGTGCCGGAAGGGCCCGCTTCGGTCAGTCCATATACGCAGTAGAACTGATCGGTTCGGAAGGCCTTTTGCACCAGTTGGGTCTGCTGAGTGGATAAAGGCGCGCCGCCATATATCCAGCAACGCACCGATGACAGATTACGCTCGCTGACTTGCGGATGCTGGGCGGTCAGCAAATAAGCCACCGGTGCACCGAAGAAGTGCGTTATCCGCTCCTGCTCGGTCAAATTCAACAGCAAATCAGGCGTAAAGGTGGGTGCCACCACATGGGTCGCCCCAACCAGGGTACCGGCCATCAAAAACAAATTCAGCGGCGCCGAATGGGTAAAAGGCATCAAATGCAATAACCGGCTTTCGGGCGCCATTTTCATCTCAACCGCAATCATGGTAGCGACAGCCGCGATTGCCTTATGGTTAAACAACACGCCTTTGGGCCTGCCGGTGGTGCCGGAGGTATATAACAGGGTACAGGGGTCCTCATCCGCGCGTGCGCAGATAGCGGCCAGCTCGCTCTGGTCAGCAAGCTGGCTGGCCGGTGAATCCAGCCAGTAGCCACTGACATCGTCGTTCAGCAGGGGCTTAAGCGCTGCGTCGGTCATCTGACAGGTCAGCACCAGGCGAATGCCGGCATCATCAATAATGTAGTCCAGCTCCGGCGTGGCCAGACGCACATTAATTGGTACTGCTATTGCGCCCAGTTGCTGAATCGCGAAAAAGCCGACGATAAAGCCGTAGCTGTTAGGCATCACCAGGCCCACACGCTGCCCAGCTTCCACACCATGCTCACTGCGCAGCAGTTGCGCCAGCCGGGCAGCATGCTCTGCCAGTTGCTGCCAGCTATAGCGCTGGTCGCCGGCAATCACGGCTTCCCGTTCAGCATATTTACGGCCATTGCGGGCCAGCAAATTCGCGATAGTCATATCCCTGTTCCCTTGGTTACTTATTCCGAAGCTGGCTTGTTCTTCACAAACTCGTCCAGCCAGTTAGTGGTTTCCCAGAGCATATGCAGCACCGACTCACGCGCGCGATAGCCATGCGATTCCAGCGGCAGCATCACCAGCCGGCTGGTGCCGCCAAGGCCTTTAACAGCCTGATACAGGCGCTCGCTCTGCATCGGGAAGGTACCCGAGTTGTTATCATTCATGCCGTGGATCATCAGCAATGGCTCATTGATCTTGTTGGCATGGAAGAACGGCGACATGCGCACATAAAGTTCAGCGTCATCCCACACGGTGCGTTCTTCGCGCTGGAAGCCAAACGGCGTCAGGCTACGGTTATAAGCGCCACTGCGCGCCACACCGGCGGCGAATAAATCGCTGTGCGCCAGAATATTGGCGGTCATAAAGGCACCATAGGAATGGCCTCCCAGCGCCACCCGCTCCGGGTCAGTCACGCCGCGGTCAACACCGGCTTTAATCACCGCTTTGCCGTTCATGACCAGCTGTTCGAGAAAGCTGTCGTTCGGCCGCTGCGCGCCCTCGCCAACAATAGGCATGGTAGCGGCATCCATGACCGCATAGCCCTGGGTTGCCAGGAACTGCGGCGTCCAGTAGCTGATGCGGTTGAACTCATAAGGTGAGCCCGACACCTGTGCGGCAGCCGAGGAACTCTTATACTCACGTGGATAAGCCCAGACGATAGTCGGCAACGGGCCATCTTTTTCTTTATCGTAGCCCGCTGGCAGGAAGAGCTTGGCCGACATCGCCAGACCATCTTCACGTTCATAGTGAATCAGTTCGCGACTGATACCTAAGGTGTGCGGCATCGGGTGCGAGGTGTCAGTCAGGGCAGTCAGTTTGTCCTGCTTCAGATCCCGGATATAGAAATCTGCTGGCTCGTCCACCGCTTCGCGCCGGGTCAGGAAGGTCAGTGCCGCGGGGTCAATCAAATCCACCGGCTCTTCGTAGTAAGGCGCTGCTGAGCGCCACAGGCGTTCGGTGCGGCCGTCGCTCAGATAGTAGCGGTCAATAAAGGGGCGATCACCTTCATCAGATGCACCGTCGCCGGTCAGCAACATGGCACCGTCGGCAAGGTAAAGTAACTGGCGACCATCACGGGTGATCGTCTGCGGCGTACCCGGATTGTTGTATCTGTCTTCCCATGAACGCTCCCACACCAGGCGCGGCTCGTTTGCGCCAGTAGTGTCGACTAACCAGAGCTTTTCATCGCGATCGGCCCACCAGCGTTCCCAGACCAGCGCGTGTTGCGCGTCTGCGGCCAGTAAGCGGGCATAACGTTTGCTTAAATCCACCAGCTTCTGCGGCTCGCCGGTAAATGGCGCTGCCAGTTGAAACACCTGATCACGGATCTCGGCTTCATTGGCCGGGTCGCCCCCATCGGTGGCCTGTGCCCAGACCAGGGTCGCGTCAGCGTCATTGCGCCAGCTGATGTCACGACGGCCGGTCACCACCGCATCAAATGCGATTGGCATATCATCGGCCAGCGGCTGATCAACCACCTGATAAATGGTGCGGCCTTTGGTATTCCATACATCGGTAGTGCGGGCAAACCGGTAATGGGGAACCGCATAGGAATAAGGCGCCTGCAGGGTAGTCACCAACAGGTAATCATCGTTGGGTGACAGGCTGATGTCATCAATCACTGCCGGAATATTCAGCTCGGTGGCTTTGCCACGGGTGCTGATATGCATCACCTGACTGGTGAAGTAATAGTCAAACAGGGCCTCATCATATTTACCCTGGAGCAGATCCTGATAGGTCCGTGCCGGAGCGCTGCGGCCGCGGCTTTCGGTAATAACCGGCCCGGTCGGTACCGGGTTACGCTTGGGTTCTTCACCGCGGTTGCCTGGCACCGTCAGCACATAGACACCCTTGCTATCATGGCTCCACTCAATTTGGCTGCCCCAGACCGCGTTAATCTTTTCTTTGCTCCACCGCTTTGCTTTCTGCTTAGCGACATCAACATGCCAGAGGTTGACCGCATCATCGTTCATCTGCAAAAACGCAAAGGCTGAGCTGTCAGGAGCCCAGGACAAACCGATCACCTTCAGATTTTTCGGCAAGCCTTTAATCGCGGTCTCGTTGCCGTTGTTCACGTCAATCAGGCTCAGCTTATTAATATAACGGGCCTGGCTGATGCTGTTATTGGCGGGGTTAATACGGCGGCCGGCCAGTTTATATTCCGGCGCGGCAAGATCGCTGATTTCCGGCAGCGCCGGGTAGCCGGTAACCACCAACAGACGGCCATCCGGGCTCAGACCGGCGCCGGGAGATGGTGCCGCATCAACGATATCGATAATTTCCTGTGCCGGTTTCTGGTAATCCAGCTTCACCGGGTTGGCCGCCGCGCTTTGCAGACTCGCAGCGAATGCCAGCCCGACTGTAAGCGCCAGCAATTGCGTCAAATTTTTCATATTGGTTTACTCCGCCTGGTTAAATCCGCGTGTGATCAATGCCTCAACATCGATGCCCTGAGGTAAGGTACCATAATTGCTATGGGGCTGATCGCCAAGGCGGCTGGCACAGAACGCATCAGAGAGGTTGTTCGGCGCATGTTGCACCAGCAGCGCCCCCTGCAGGGTCAGTGCCAGCTGGTCAACAATACTGCGCGCCCGGTACGCCATATTACTGGTATCAGCGAAGGCATCCTGCAGCCGGTTAACCGCCCGATCCAGGTACTTGTTGCCACCGCGGGCCGCTTTGATTTCCGTAAAATAGGCATCCAGCACCTCCGGCTGTTTGCTGATAGCGCGCAGCACATCAAGACACTGGATGTTGCCGCTGCCTTCCCAGATGGCGTTGATCGGCGCTTCACGATACAACCGCGGCATAATGCAGTCTTCCATCACCCCGCTACCACCAATACATTCCATGGCTTCATAGGCGTGATTCGCCGAGCGCTTGCAGATCCAGTACTTACCTACAGGTACGGCGATACGCGTGAGCAATTTCTCGTGTTCATCATGCAGGTTATCCATGGCGCGGGCCATGCGCATGGTGAAGGTCATTGCAGCTTCACTCTCCAGCGCCAGATCAGCGAGCACGTTCTGCATCAGTGGTTGATCGTCAAGCTTCGCACCGAACGCCGCGCGGTGATGGCAGTGATGCAGCGCCTGCACCGCCGCCTGCCGCTGCCCCGCCGATGAGCCAATCATGCAGTCGTAGCGGGTCATGGCTACCATCTCGATAATAGTACGTACGCCGCGGCCTTCTTCACCTACCATCCAGGCCAGCGCGCCACGCAGTTCCGCTTCGCTGGAGGCGTTGGCGACATTGCCCATCTTATTTTTCAGGCGCTGAATCTGCAGCGGATTCTTACTGCCATCAGGCCGCCAGCGCGGTAGCAGGAAGCAGCTCACCCCGTTATCGGTTTGCGCCAGCACCAGGAATGCATCGCACATGGGGGCTGACACGAACCACTTATGGCCGACCAGTTCATAGGCCTGGCCTGGTCCTTGCTGATCAATCGCATAAGCACGGGTGGTATTGGCTCTGACATCCGAGCCACCCTGTTTTTCGGTCATTGCCATGCCGATGGTCAGGCCCCGTTTTTCGCTATGGGGTACATTACGGCCGTCGTAGTGCGGAGCGATGATCTTAGGCACCCAGAGCTTAGCCAGATCCGGCTGATGCTGCAGCGCCGGCACCGCGGCAAAGGTCATGGTAATGGGACAGCCATGCGCGGCTTCAACCTGAGTATGCAGATAATATTTAGCCGCGCGCGCCACCTGGGCACCAGGCTTTGGATCAGCCCAGGGGCTGCTGTGCAACCCGTTTTCAACCGCAATCTGCATCAGCTGGTGATAGGCGTCATGGTATTTTACTTCGTCAATACGATGACCAAAGCGGTCGTGGGAGTGAAACTCCGGCTTATTGGCATTGGCTTTAAAGCCCAGTTCAATAATATCGCTGCGCCCGGCCAGTGCACCAAAAGCGCTGATATCGTCTTCGGCCCAGCCGGCGCCCTCACGGCGGACCGCTTCCTGCAGCGCCACATCGGATGTATACAGGTTATAGTTTTCCAGCGCCGGCGGCTGATTAAACACCTCATGAGTGCTGGCAAGAAATTTCTCTGCCTGACTGAAGGATTCTTTGCTCATTGCGGATACTCCTTACGCGTCAGCCCGGCCAGGCAAAACGCAATAATATGATCAATAGTGGTCTCGTTTTGGGCCGGAGGCTCAGCCAGCGGCCCGACCAGGGCTTCAGCCAGCGCGCCAACCATAGCCGTACTGGTCAGCCGGGCATCCTGGTGCGGCAGCTCACCATGGTCGATGCCGAAACTGATCACCTGTTCAAACAATCGGGCGTAGCGCTGGCGATAGCGTAGCCGCTGCTCATCAACCGCCGGATCGACAGGTTCAGCAATCAACGCCCACGCCGTGCGTGGTTTCAGCAGCGCCCGCCGGGCAAACACCCGTAAGCCGGCCTCTACCCGCTCACTGCTCTGCCCCGGCTCCTGAAGTGCGGCGGCGACCTGCCGCACTTCCTGCTCGGTGGCACGGCGAAAGTAGTCGGCAAACAGGGCTTCTTTGCTGGCGAAGTAGCGGTACAGCGTACCGGCCGCGATACCGGCCCGCTCGGCAATCTGTGCCATCTGCACGAGTCTGAAGCCACTTGCGTCGACCAGTTCGGCCGTCGCCTGAAGTATTTGCTGGCGGGTTTTTTCTTTGCGTGCTTTACCACGCTCGGTTTCACGATAGGCCATTGTTGAATACCAAAATTAGTGGCTACCAAAGAAGTGAATCACGATTCATTTCTTTGGTCAAGCCAGTTGATTTTCTCATCGCCATTCTTAGCACCGATTGTTATACTGCCGCCAGCAACAACTCTGGAGACGTTATGCCTGATATAGTCATCGCCTTTTTTGCACTTGGTTTGCTGGCCGGGGTACTGAAATCTGATCTCAAGGTTCCGGGCTCGGTTTATGAAATTCTAACCATATTGCTGATGCTGAGCATCGGTATCAAAGGTGGTCTGGCACTCCATGCTGACGCCGCCAGTATTGAATTAAGTCAACTCCTGCTCGTCGGCGCCCTCGGCCTGATTATTCCCTTACTGGTGTACCCGGTACTAAGCTACGCGGTGAAACTGAATCCAGCTAACGCTGCCAGTATCGCGGCCCATTATGGCTCAGTCAGCGCCGGTACCTTCGCCGTAGCCTGGGCGCTGGCCGAAAGCGCTGGCATGCCGCTGGCACCAGAAACCACCCTCTTTCTGGTCATTCTCGAGCTACCAGCCATTATCCTGATGCTGGCCCTGTATCAGCACCGGGATCCAAACATCGAAGGCTCGATGGCAGCCATCTGGATTGAAGCCCTAACCAGCCGCGGTGTGATTTTGCTGATCGGCGGTGTGCTGTTGGGTTGGGCGTACGGCCCGGAGGGGCTGGCACCTATCGAAGGGGTTGTGGTCGGGGGCTTTAAAGCCTTCCTGTCATTGTTCCTGCTGGAAATGGGGCTCTGCACCGCGCGGGTATTCCAGCCACTGCCCTGGCAGCACTGGCGTCTGATCATATTCGCGGCGCTGGCTCCTTTCCCGCTGGCCTGGCTCGGTCTGGCCGTCGGTTGGTGGCTGGAACTACCTACTGGCAGCGTGCTGGTGCTGGCCGCGCTCACCGCCAGTGCGTCCTATATCGCCGCACCGGCTGCAATCCGCGCCGCCATCAAAAAAGCCGATATCGGGCTGGCCATGCTCGCCTCGCTGGGCATCACCTTCCCCATCAACGTGCTAATACACATACCACTACTCGCCGCCTGGCTGGATAAATAGCCATTGCGCGGGTGAATTTATGAGAACCAACTTAATTACCCGCGCGGGCTACCATAAGTTAGAGGCTGAACTGCAGCATTTGTGGCGCGTGGAGCGCCGCGAAACGACTGAGAAGGTGGCCTGGGCCGCAAGTCTCGGAGACCGCTCGGAGAACGCGGACTATAAATACAATAAGCAGAAGCTGCGGCAGATTGACCGCCGCATCCGCTTTCTGAGCAAGCGCCTGGAAGACCTCAAGATCGTTGACTATTCTCCTCAGCAGAACGGCAAAGTGTTTTTCGGTGCCTGGGTAACTATTGAGAATGACGCCGGCGATGAGCGGCGCTTTCGCATTGTCGGGCCCGACGAAATTTATGACCGCAAGGATGTCGTCTCCATTGATGCGCCTATGGCCCGCGCGGCCCTGGGTAAACAGGTGGATGATGAGGTCAGAGTCAGTACGCCAGGCGGCATCAAAACCTGGTTTATTACTGCGATCAATTATGAGGTGAATGCCGATGCCTGACACCAAGCCGGAGTGTATTCTGGTCGTGGATCTCGAAGCCACCTGCTGGGACCATCCGCTAGCCAGCACGGGCGAGAAGCAGACCGTCGATGACATGGAGGTGATTGAGTTTGGTTGCGCCATGGCAACGCCTGACGGCAAGGTGATCAGCTCCGCAAGCTTTATGGTCAAGCCGGTGGTTCACCCCGAACTCAGCAACTTCTGCAAAGGCCTGACCGGTATCGATCAGGAGCAGGTTGACGCCGCGCCACGTTATGCCGACGCCGTCGCGCAACTTGACCGCTGGCTGTCGGAACAGCCGCAGCCGGATCTCTGGTGCAGCTGGGGCAACTACGATAACCGCCAACTGCAGGCCGAAGAGCAGCGCCATCAGGTCGCCCCGGCATTTATGAAATTGCCCCATTACAACCTCAAACAGGTCTGGTGCCAGAGCCACCACAAGCCCATGCGCACCAGTCTGCGCAAGGCCCTGGCGTTTCATAACATGGAGTTTAAAGGCCGCCTGCACCGCGGTATTGATGACGCTGAAAATATCGCCCGGCTGCTGCCTTATGTGAACTGGGATCTGGCTGAAACGTCCTGAGGCTGGCGCCCGCCAGTAAAACCCGCCAAATTTTTCATTTGAGCCACCCGCTCGCCGGTTCAGGCTGGTATACTTGAGCCCGTTTTTTTTCAGCATGAGAGATGATATGAGCTCGATTACTCAGCAAATCGCGAACGAGTTAGCGGTCAGTTCGCAGCAAGTACAGGCTGCTATCGCGCTACTTGATGACGGCGCTACGGTGCCCTTTATTTCGCGCTACCGGAAAGAAGCGACCGGCGGCCTGGATGATACCCAATTACGTAACCTGGCCTCGCGCCTGGGTTATCTGCGTGAACTGCAGGATCGCCGCGCAGTCATTCTCGCCAGCATCCGTGATCAGGGCAAGCTCACTGATGAGCTTGAGCGAGCCATTCTGGGCACCGAGTCAAAGACTGAGCTCGAAGATCTCTACCTGCCGTTTAAGCCAAAGCGCCGCACCAAGGGCCAGATCGCGATCGAAGCGGGCCTGGAGCCACTGGCGGACGCGCTCTTTACCGATCAGGATCTGGATCCCGAGCAGCAGGCCACCCAGTACGTTAATGCCGAAGCGGGTTTCGCTGATACCAAAGCGGTGCTTGAAGGCGCCCGGTTTATTCTGATGGAGCGCTTTGCTGAAGATGCCGCGCTGCTGAAGAAGGTACGCGACTACCTCTGGAATAACGCTGAGATCAACAGCACCGTGGTAGCGGGTAAAGAAACTGAAGGGGCTAAGTTCCGCGACTATTTTGAATTCAGCGAAGGCCTGAAAAAAATACCATCGCATCGGGCGCTGGCGTTGTTCCGCGGTCGTAACGAAGGTTTCTTACAGCTCAAACTGGATGCTGACCCGCAACAGGACGATCCCAAAGCGCGCAGCTATGGCGAGCAACTGATCGCTGCCCATGTTGGCTTTAGCGAGCAGGGTCGCCCGGCGGATGCCTGGTTGCAGCAAACCGTGCAGTGGGCATGGCGCATCAAGATCCTGCTACATATGGAAACCGAGCTGTTTGGAACGGTGCGTGAGCGCGCCGAACTAGACGCGATTCAGATCTTCGCCAATAACCTGAAAGATTTGCTGATGGCCGCACCGGCCGGCGCTAAGACCACCATGGGCCTGGACCCGGGCGTACGGACCGGCATTAAAGTGGCGGTCGTCGACAGCACCGGTAAGGTACTGGGCACCAACACCGTATTCCCGTTCCAGCCGCAGAATCAGGTCGACAAAGCCATGCGCACCCTTGCCGGAATGTGCAAGCAACATAAAGTCGAGCTCATCTCCATAGGTAACGGCACCCATTCGCGCGAAACCGACAAGCTGGTTGAAGCCATGCTCAAGGCGAGCCCCGAGATTAAGGCCGCGAAAGTCATGGTCAATGAAGCCGGGGCTTCCATTTATTCAGCGTCCGAGCTGGCCGCGAAAGAATTTCCTGATCTCGACGTGTCGCTGCGCGGCGCCGTATCTATCGCCCGCCGGCTGCAGGATCCACTGGCAGAGCTGGTGAAGATTGAGCCTAAATCCATTGGTGTGGGCCAGTACCAGCATGATGTGAGTCAGGCGCAACTGGCCCATAGCCTCGATGCTGTCGTCGAAGACTGTGTAAACGCCGTCGGCGTGGATCTCAATACCGCCTCCATGCCACTACTGGCCCGGGTGGCTGGCCTGAGCAAAACCATGGCACAGAATATCGTGGTACACCGCGACAGCAACGGCCGCTTTAACAGCCGCAAAGAACTGCTTAAAGTGGCCCGTATGGGGCCGAAGTCGTTTGAGCAGGCAGCGGGCTTTTTGCGTATTACTAACGGCGAGCAGCCGCTGGACGCCTCAGCGGTTCACCCCGAGGCCTATCCGATAGTCGAGCGTATTGCGAAGCAGCATGATAAGCAGGTAGCCGGCATTATCGGCGATACCGGCTTTCTCAAGAGCCTGAACCCGGCTGATTATGTAGATGAGCGTTTCGGTTTACCGACCGTTAAAGATATTTTCAGCGAGCTGGATAAACCCGGCCGCGACCCACGCCCTGAATTTAAAACCGCGACCTTCAAAGAAGGCGTGGATACCATGCAGGATCTCAAGCCTGGCATGACCTTAGAAGGTGTGGTCAGTAACGTGGCGGCATTTGGTGCATTTGTGGATATCGGTGTGCATCAGGATGGTCTGGTGCATGTATCGGCGCTGGCAGATAAATTTGTCAGTGATCCACGCGACGTGGTCAAAGCGGGCGATATCGTGAAAGTGAAGGTGCTTGAGGTTGATCTGCAGCGTAAACGCATCAGTTTGTCGATGCGGCTGAACGATGAGCCGGTTGCGGCAGCGCCAGCCGCTGCAGCCAAGCCAGCGGCTAAAGGGAATAAGCCAGCTGCAGCGAAGCCCAAACCAGCTCCGGCACCCGCTGCCAACTCAGCGATGGGTTCAGCTTTTGCTGACGCCTTCGCTAAAGCTAAAAAGTAGGATAAAAAAAAGCAGCTGATTAATTCAGCTGCTCTGATGGCTTGCGCAGGCTGGCATTCACCAGTTCCCGGAACTGATGTCTATGCTCACGGAAGGCCTGCCGCAAGTCTTCAACCTGCTTCTGCAATTCGTTCAGCGTGGGCATATGCATTTGCTCGGCTATGGTCTTAGCGCGCGCATCCAGAAATTGCTTACGCACCTGATAGTACTGGCGTAGCTTCGCAATCAACACATCGTATTCATGCTGCAACCTTTCCATGGTGGTTTCACAGCTAATCCCGCCTTCATTCCGCAAGGCCTTAAATTGCATTTCCAGCCGCGCTTTTTCAACCTGAAAGCCGTTGGTGCGCTTGAGGTTGCTGGTCAGTCCCAGCCAGCTACAGCTGCGGATCAGCCATTTGGTAGGGTCGTAATGCCACCAGCGGATACCGTTACGGTAATCGGCTGAGAAAATATGGTGATAGTTGTGATAACCCTCGCCGAAAGTCAGAAACGCCAGCCAGCCGTTATCGCGGGCAGTGTTGCGGTCGGTGTAGGTCTGCTTACCCCACATATGGGCCAGCGAGTTAATAAAGAAAGTGGTGTGGTGGTTGATCACCAGCCGGGCAAAGCCAACCAGCAAAACCGCGCCCCAGATATCGCCAACCATCAGGCCTAACGCCACCGGCCAGCCAAAAGTGGTCAGCAGGGTCAGGGTCAGATAATTGCGGTGCTGCCACATCACCACAGGATCGTTTTGCAGATCCTTGCAGTTATCGTAGTTGCTGTAGCGTGAGGCGTGATACTCACGCAACATCCAGCCAATGTGCGAATACCAGAAACCGCGCTTCGCCGAATACGGGTCTTTATCGTTGTCATCTACATGCTTGTGATGTTCACGATGATCCGATGACCAGTGCAAGGCGCTATTCTGCACCGCGAGGGCGCCACCTAATGCGAACAGAATCCGCAGGCTCCAGTGGGCATCGTAGGTTTTATGCGCCCACAGCCGATGGTAACCGGCGGTAATTGAAATACCGGCGAAGCCAATGGTGGCGATCATCGCAACCACCAGGGTGGTCGAGAAACCATGGGTCAGTCCGTACCAGGGTACGCCGATGACAGACACGAGAAAGGTAATCGCAAACACCAGGGTGGTGAGCCAGATTAACGGGGGCTTCTGAATTTTTTCTGAGGACATATACAACAATTTTAAGCTAACAAGTGTACGCTCAATTTACAGGTATTAACCCGGTAACGCAATGTCTGTAACACTTATCTGCGATAAATTGCGTGAACATGCGTTCACTGACATAATCCATTTTACTCAGCTCACTGAAATCAAACGATAAGCAGGACATTGCAGTCGATGGCAGGTATCCGGGCACAACAAAAAGAGAAAACACGACGCGCTCTGATTCAGGCTGCCATGAATCAGCTCAGTGCCGAACACGGCTATGCCAGCCTCAGTCTGCGCGAAGTCGCGCGCGAAGCGGGCATCGCCCCGACCTCGTTCTACCGGCATTTCCAGAATATGGAAGAGCTTGGCCTGACCCTGGTCGATGAAGGCGGACTGGCACTACGCCAGCTGTTACGCCAGTCGCGCCAGCAAATCGCCAACGGCGGCTCGATTATCCGTAGTTCGGTCAGGACCTTTATGGAATTCGTCGGCCACAACAAGGCAATATTCCGGTTGTTGTTGCAGGAAAAGTCCGGTAACTCGCGGGAATTCCGGATGGCGGTGGTGCGTGAAATTGAGCATTTCACTGCCGAGTTAGTGGATTATCTGATCGATGAGCAGGACTATCAGCGCGGGCTGGCCGAGTTACAGGCCGACGCCATAGTGCGTATTGTTTTTGGTGCCGGCGCCGACGCTCTGGATGCCGACGCGCAGGAGTGTGCGCGTTTGACCGAGCAGACCATCCAGCAGGTGCGCATTGTCGCCCGCGGCGCTGAGGCTACCCGGCTAGCGGCCAGACCCAGAGAATAACCGGAATCGCCACGGCCATAATCACCACGGTCAATGGCAGCCCCAGTTTCCAGTAATCCCCGAATACATAGCCACCTGGCCCCATAACCAGAATATTCGACTGGTGCCCGATTGGCGTCATAAATGGCAAGGCGGCGCCAACGGCGACTGTCATCAGGAAAGGATCCGGCGACGCTTCCAGCGTACTGGCCATGCTCAGCGCAATCGGTGCCATAAGTACTGCAGCAGCGGCATTATTGACAATATTCGACAATAACAGCGTAACCAGCATTAACAGGCCAATGCCGATCGCGGCGGGAGCCCCGCTACTGACCATTAAGGCGCCCTGAGCAATGCTGTCAGCGGCACCACTGCGTTCCAGTGCGGAACCCAGGGGGATGGTAGCCCCCAACAGGATAATGATGGGCCAGTCGACGTTTTCATATAGTTCGCGCACCGGCATCACATTGGTCAGTACCATCGCCCCGGCCGCAAGAGTAAAGGCCACCGGTACGGACAAAATACCAAAGGCACTGAGACCGATGGCGGTGGCGAAAATACCCAGGGGTAAAAAGATCTTTTTCTCACCGCCGATGCGCATACTGCGCTGCGCCAGCGGGAAACAACCAAACCGGCGGAACACGTCGCCGAGAATCTCCTTGTCGCCCTGCAGCAAGAGCACGTCACCCGGCTTAAACCGGATATTGGCCAGCTTCGGCTTACCGGCCTGGCCATGCCGGGCGACCGCCAGTACATTGACGCCAAAGCGGTGGCGCAGGCGCATATCCGATGCTGAGCGCCCGATCAGCCGCGAATCCTGCCCGACGATCCCTTCAATGACCTGGATCTCATCGGAGATCAGGAAGCGGTCATCAATTTCTTCTTCCGCGTTCAGCTCCAGCCCGGTCACATCGATAATTTCCTGCATGGTTTCGGTGTCGGCTTCAATAATCAGTACATCTTCAGCACGAATTCGCTGATAACGCGGCGGTGCGGTAATCAGTTTTTTATCGCGCTTTAACGCCACCACGGAAAAGTTTTCCTGTACCCGCGATTCAAGTTCATACAGGGTTTCGCCCACCAGGCTAGTCTCGGGCGGTACATAAAGTTCGGTCAGGTACGAACTCACATCATAAGGCGAAGTAGACATATCCCGGCTTTGCTTGGCGGGCACCAGAAAGCGGCTGAATATCCACATAAATACCAGCCCGACAATGGCCAGGGTCAGGCCGACGGGCGTAAAATCAAAGATGCCATAGGCTTCACCGAGTGCTTCGCGGCGCAGGTCGGCGATAATAATGTTCGGCGGCGTACCTATCATGGTAATGGTACCGCCCAGCAGCGAGCCAAATGCCATTGGCATCAATACCCGCGAAGCATGGCCGGCACCACTGCGGGATAACTGCAGGGCCACCGGGATCATAATGGCCATAGTGCCGGTATTGCTGATAAATGCCGAACAGAAGGTGGTCAGTGCGGTAAGCGCTATCATCTGCGAAAACGGATTATCGCCCACCCGCTTCATGGTAACAGCGAGTTCGTCCACTACCCCGGAGCGCCATAAGGCATGACTAATAACCAGAACGGCAGCTACGGTAATCACCGCGGGGTTACCAAATCCGGAAAAAACCTCGCTGGATGGCACCAGCCCGAGGATAGCGGCAATCAGTAATGCCATCATGGCGACGATGTCATAGCGCCACTTTTCCCAGACAAATAGCACCAGGGCGCCGAAGATAATCACGCCTATTAGAATTTGGTCAATCATTACTGCTTCCGTTTCCGCTATTTTTTTCCCAGCTATTAAGAGTGGCGTGATTTCTTGGGATGTCAATTATTTTACTGCTAAGATTGGCTGGCTAAAAACAATGAGGAGAACTCCATGGTTGGTTCCATGCTACGACAAGTTGGCCTTGCTGCCTTGATAACTGCGGTAAGTATGCCGCTGATGGCCCGCGAGATCACATTAGAAGAAACCGTAACAATTAAATCCGTAAACAGTGCAGCCCTGGCACCAGGTGCGCAGTTCGCTGCCTTTACCCGGGTCAATCCACGTCAGCCTTATAAAGATGACGATGGCAGCCCCTTTACTGAGCTGTTTACCGTAAGTGGTGAAAATGAGCCCGTGCCCTTTGTCACTGGCAAAGAGGGCGTCGGTTCAGTCGCCGTAAGCCCGGACGGCAGCGGCATTTACTTTTTGAGTAAGCGCGGCAATGACAAGCACACCAGTTTGTATCGCATCGCCACATCAGGCGGTGAGGCACAAAAGGTGCTGAGCCATGAGACCGCGATTTCGAGTTACACGATCAGCGGTGACGGTCGCTATATTGCTTTTCGTGCCAAGAGCAAAGCCGACAGCGATGCAGAGAAGCTGAAGAAGAAAGGCTTCAAGGCTGAAATCTACGAAGAGCAGCTGGAATTTACGCATGTGTGGTTATGGGATACCCAGGCTGACGAGGCGAAACCGGTGCAGCTGACCCGTGATGTGCAGATCTGGTCGGTGGATTTTCGTCCTCAGCACGAGCAGTTGCTGGTGCGCACCGCGCCAACGCCGCTGGTTGATGATAACTACATGAGCAGTCAGTACCGATTGATTGATTACGCTGGTGATGCAGTGTCTGACTTTGCCTCCGAAGGCAAACTGGGCGACGCGCGCTTTTCACCAGATGGCCGCTACCTTGCAGTTATTGGTGCCGCTGACTACAACGATCCGTCCGCCGGTCGCCTGTACGTTTACGATACCCAGAAAGACAATGCCCGCACCGAAGTGCTGCCGGACTATCAGGGGCACGTGAAGGACATTGCCTGGCGTCGCAATGACGAAGTGATCTGGCTGGGCCATCGCGGCACCACGTCGGAAGTTCAGGCGCTGACCATGCAATGGCTGGAAAGCCGTCAGCTGCTGGCTCCTGGTATTGCGGTAGTGATCGATATTGAGGCCGTACCGGGCCAGAGTGAGGTGCTGGTTCGCGCGCATAAGCCGGAGCATCCAACCGAGCTATTCCGCCTGCAGAACCAGACGCTGATCCGCCTGACTGACTCCAACCCCTGGTTGGCAGAAATCACCATGCCACGGCAAGAAAGCATGACCTACAAAGCACGCGATGGCCTGGAATTGGAAGGCATCGTGGTCTATCCCACTGACTACCAGAGCGAGCAGCGCTATCCGCTCATCATGGTCGTTCACGGTGGCCCTGAAGCGCACTACAGCAACGGTTGGCTGGATCGCTATGCAAGCCCGGCCAAGTATGCGGCTCAGCAAGGCTATGCATTATTCTTCCCGAACTATCGCGGCAGCACCGGCCGTGGCGTTGAATTCTCGAAGCTGGGTCAGAACGATTATGCCGGTAAGGAATTTGATGATCTGGTAGACGGTAAAAACCACCTGGTCGAAACTGGCCTGGCTGATGATGAGAAAATTGGCATCACCGGCGGCTCCTATGGCGGTTTTGCGTCAGCCTGGGCGGCTACAGCACTGACTGAGCATTTCGATGCCAGCGTGATGTCGGTCGGTATCAGCGACAATATTTCCAAGTTCGGTACCACGGATATTCCTAAAGAAATGCACGCCGTTCACGCGCGCAGCTACCCATGGGATAAGTGGCAGTGGTATCTGGAACGCAGCCCGATTTATCACGCTGAAAAAGCGCGTACGCCGCTGTTGATTATGCATGGTAAGGAAGATACCCGGGTGCATCCAAGTCAGTCGATGGAAATGTACCGCTACCTGAAAACCCACGATAATGTACCGGTGCGTTTAGTACTGTATCCGGGTGAAGGCCATGGTAACCGTAAAGCGGCAGCACAGCTGGACTACAGTATGCGGCTGATGCGCTGGATGGAGCACTTCCTGGTGGAAGGCGGCACCGAAGCGCCGCCTCACGAATTACCCCACGCAGAAAAGCTGTAATCGAAGATTAAAGCTGAGGACCGGCAGCGACTAAGGATTTTCCTTCGTCGTTGTCGGTAAACTTCTCGAAGTTAGCAACAAAACGGCGCGCCAGATCCTGCGCCTTCACATCCCAGTCCTGCACATCATCATAGGTGTTGCGCGGATCCAGAATATGCTGTTCATCAACACCTTGCAGTGACGTTGGCACGGCCAGGTTAAAGTATGGCAGGTTAATAAACTCTGCATCTTCAATGCTGCCATCCAGAATCGCGTCGATAATGGCACGGGTCGCTTTAATCGAGATCCGCTTACCAGTGCCGTTCCAGCCCGTATTGACCAGGTAGGCTTCCGCCCCGGCAGCTTCCATCCGCTTGACCAGCACTTCAGCATACTGAGTTGGGTGCAGGCTCAGAAAAGCAGCGCCAAAACAGCTGGAGAAGGTTGGCGTAGGAGCGGTGATGCCGCGCTCGGTACCGGCCAGCTTGGCCGTAAAGCCAGACAGGAAGTGATACTTCGTCTGCTCTTTAGTCAGCTTGGATACCGGTGGCAGTACGCCGAACGCATCCGCAGTCAGAAAGATAACTTTCTTCGCATGGCCCGCTTTGGAAACCGGCTTCACGATATTGTCAATGTGGTAAATCGGGTACGACACCCGGGTATTCTCAGTTTTGGAACCATCGTCAAAATCAATAGTGCCATCGTCGTGTACTGTTACGTTTTCGAGCAGCGCGTCACGGCGAATCGCATTATAGATATCCGGCTCTGCTTCTTTCGAAAGATTAATCGTTTTGGCGTAACAGCCACCTTCAAAGTTAAAGACGCCGTCATCATCCCAGCCGTGCTCATCATCACCGATCAACTGACGCTTGGCATCAGTAGACAGGGTGGTTTTGCCGGTGCCTGACAGACCAAAGAAGATGGCCACATCGCCCTGCTCGCCAACGTTGGCTGAACAATGCATGGACGCGATGCCTTTAAGCGGTAAAAAGTAGTTCATCATTGAGAACATACCTTTTTTCATTTCGCCGCCGTACCAGGTACCACCAATTAACTGAATACGTTCAGTTAAGTTAAAGGCCACGAAGTTTTCAGAATTCAGGCCGTGTTCCTGCCATTTGTCGTTGATGCACTTGGCACCATTCATCACCACAAAATCAGGCTTAAAGGTTTTCAGTTCTTCCGCAGTCGGGCGAATGAACATGTTTTTGACGAAATGTGCCTGCCATGCCACTTCAGTGATAAAGCGCACTGACAACCGCGTATCTTCATTGGCGCCACAGTAAGTGTCGACCACGAACAGACGCTTGCCGGATAACTGGTTGGTTACGGTGTCTTTTAAATCAGCCCAGACTTCCTGTGAAATCGGCTTGTTATCATTTTTGCCCTGGTCAGCCCACCACAAAGTGTCACGGGTGGTGTCATCGCGCACGATGTATTTATCTTTCGGGGAACGGCCGGTAAAAATACCGGTGTCTACTGCCACTGCGCCAAGATTAGTCACCACGCCTTTTTCGTAACCGACCAGGTCACTGCGGGTTTCTTCTTCGAACAGCTGGTCATACGAAGGATTATGAACGATTTCGTTGACGTCTGTGATGCCGTAACGGCTTAAATCCAGATCAGTCATTGGTGAGCTCCTGCGGGTCTGATCAAAGCAAAATATGAATAGGAAATTTTGGGGCGCGATTCTAACCCCAAAATGCAAAAAATGATAGCCTGACAGGCTTTATATGAGCGTTTTGTAGCTATTTTTTGCTAACTTTGGCCGCCAGCGCATCGGCCACCCGTTGATCAGTGAACTGGCGAACGTCACCGTGATGCAGGGCCACTTCTTTCACCAAAGTTGAGGAAATAAAAGAATTTTCTTCGGCTGGCGTTAAAAATACGCTTTCCAGTTGCGGGTACAGCCGCCGATTCATATTGGCCAGCTGAAACTCGTATTCGAAATCCGATACCGCCCGCAAACCACGGATTAACACCGTCGCCTGATACTCTTTAGCGAAGTCGACCAGCAAGCCGCTGAAACCAACTACGGTCACATTATCAAGATCTTCTGTGACCTGGCGTACCAGTTCCACCCGCTCATCCAGGCTGAACATCGGATTTTTACTCGGGCTTTTTGCCACGCCCACCACAATTTCACTGAACAGGCTAGCTGCCCGCTCAATCAAGTCCGCATGGCCGTTGGTTATAGGATCAAAAGTCCCCGGGTAAATGGCACGTTTGTGCATGATTTTCTCCAAGCCCTTAATTGAGGATGCGCAGTACCCTGCTGATACGTTAAACTATAAGGTATTAATGAAACGGAGAATTACATGAACAACGATTTTTATCAACAACTCGAGAGCCAGCTGGCTGAGCTGAAAGAAGAAGGCCTGTACAAGCATGAACGCATTATTGAAAGCGATCAGAGCTCCGAAATCGTGGTCGATAACGGCAAATCCGTACTGAACTTCTGTGCCAACAATTACCTCGGCCTGGCTAACAATCCCGAGCTTATTAAAGCGGCCAAAAAAGGCCTGGACGAACACGGCTTTGGTACCGCTTCCGTACGCTTTATCTGCGGCACCCAGGATATCCACAAAACCCTCGAGCGCAAGCTGAGCGAGTTTCTGGGTACTGAAGACACCATTCTGTACTCATCGGCGTTTGACGCCAACGGTGGTCTGTTTGAAACCCTGCTGGGCCCGGACGACGCGGTGATCAGCGATGAACTGAACCATGCCAGCATTATCGACGGTATCCGTTTGTGTAAGGCCAAACGCTATCGTTATCAGAACAACAACATGGGCGACCTGGAATCACAGCTGAAGCAAGCCAAGGTCGATGGCGCCCGTAATATTCTGATTGCTACTGACGGCGTATTCTCAATGGACGGGGTCATTGCGGACCTCAAGAGTATCTGCGATCTGGCCGATGATTACGGCGCGCTGGTAATGGTTGATGACTGCCACGCTACTGGCTTCCTTGGCGACAGCGGCCGGGGTACCCACGAGTACTGTGATGTGATGGGCCGCGTTGATATTCTTACCGGCACCCTGGGTAAAGCCTTGGGCGGCGCCTCCGGCGGTTACACTTCAGGCAAAAAAGAAGTGATCGACTGGTTGCGCCAGCGCTCGCGTCCTTATTTATTCTCAAATTCCGTGTCACCATCGATCGTTCAGGCGTCGATTCACGTACTGGATATGCTCGAAAGCGGCGGCAAACTACGTAATCAGCTATGGGAAAACGTAAAACATTTCCGTACCGAGATGACCAAAGCCGGTTTTAACCTGTGTGGCGCTGATCATGCCATTATTCCGGTCATGCTCTGTGATGCCCGTATTGCCTCGGAAATGGCAGAACGGTTATTGAAAGAAGGCATTTACGTAGTGGCCTTCTCGTTCCCGGTGGTACCACGGGGCAAAGCGCGGATTCGTACGCAGATGTCCGCCGCACATACGCGCGAACAGCTGGACAAAGCAATTGAAGCCTTTACCCGTATCGGTAAAGAACTCGACGTTATTTAACTGCGGAGATTATGAATGAAAGCACTGGCTAAACTACATGCTCAACCCGGCATCTGGATGACCGACGCAGAGAAGCCTGATTACGGCTACAACGATCTGCGGATCCGCATCAAGAAGACCGCTATCTGCGGCACTGATGTGCATATCTATAAGTGGGACGAGTGGTCGCAGAAGACCATTCCGGTGCCTATGGTCATCGGCCACGAATATGTGGGCGTAGTTGAAGCTATGGGCGATGGCGTACGCGGCTTCAGTATCGGCGACCGGGTATCAGGCGAAGGCCATATCACCTGTGGTCATTGCCGTAACTGCCGCGCCGGACGCCGGCACCTGTGTCGCAATACCGTCGGCGTTGGCGTGAACCGCCCCGGTGCTTTTGCCGAATACCTGGTCATCCCGGCTGATAACGCGTTTAAGCTACCCGACGACATTAGTGATGAACTGGCAGCAATTTTTGACCCCTTTGGTAATGCGGTGCATACCGCGCTGGCATTTGACCTGGTGGGTGAAGATGTCCTTATCACCGGTGCTGGCCCGATCGGCATTATGGCCGCCGCCGTAGCCCGTCATGTCGGCGCGCGTCATGTGGTGATTACCGATGTAAACAGCTACCGTCTGGATCTGGCAAAAACCATGGCCGCCACGCGCACCGTGGATGTCAGCAAAGAGAACCTCAAAGACGTCATGGCCGAGCTGGGCATGAAAGAAGGCTTTGATGTCGGCCTGGAAATGTCCGGTGTGCCGTCTGCCTTCCGGCAGATGCTGGATACCATCAACCATGGCGGCAAGATTGCCATGCTGGGTATTCCGCCGCAGGATGTTGCCATCGACTGGAACAAAGTGATTTTTAAAGGCCTGGTTATTAAAGGTATCTATGGCCGGGAAATGTTCGAAACCTGGTATAAGATGGCAGCACTACTGCAATCAGGGCTGGATCTGTCACCGATTCTGACCCACGAAATGCCGGTAGATGACTTCCAGAAAGGCTTTGATATTATGAGCTCCGGACAATCCGGAAAAGTTATTCTGAACTGGGAGTAAGTTTGGTTATGGCAGTATTCACGCGGATTAACGCTGAAACAGCACACGAACTCTGGCAGCAGGGCCAGGCCCGCTTTGCTGATATTCGCGACGCCCGTTCTTATGCTGCCGGGCATATTCCGGGCGCTGTGCATCTGACAGATGCCACACTGGCGGATTTTTTGCAGGACGTTGAAGATGATCAACCCGTGGTAGTGGTTTGCTACCACGGCAACAGTAGCCAGGGTGCCGCCGATTACCTTTGCCATCAGGGGCTGGAAACGGTCAGCAGCCTGGACGGCGGCTTTACCGCCTGGGGCCAGCAATTTCCCGATGCGGTGGAGTCGAACTAAATGAAGAAACTACTGACCACCCGTGACGCAGATATGATGGGCCGGCTGCACCGCTTTCTCCGGCAACAGGGCGTACCGGTCACGGTCAGTGAGCACGGTAACCAGCTAGAGCTCTGGCTGACCCAATCCAGCTACCTGGCGCATGCTAAGGAGCTGATTCAGCAATTTAAATCCGACCCTGCGGCAGCTGATGAAGACCATCAGGATAGCCGCAATAGCCCTGCTACGGCGAGCGAGTCGCCACTGAAAAAGGTCCTGCGTCAGGGTGGCTTGTTCACCGCCATTTATGCCGGCGCGGTGCTGGTGGTATTTTTACTGCTGCTGGTGCCAACCACCGCCGAAGCCATATTCAATACCCTGCGCATCAGTGATTCATGGGATGAGTTGCCATTAAGCCAGCCCTGGCGTCTGCTCACGCCCGCGCTGCTGCACTTCAGCCTGCTGCACCTGATCTTTAATCTGTTCTGGTGGTGGTATCTGGGCGGGCGCTTTGAACGCCTGTATGGCACTACCTGGCTGATTCTGGCATTTGTAATCTGTGCGCTGGCCTCAAATATTTCTCAGTTCTATATCGGCGGCCCCTATTTTGGCGGGCTGTCCGGCGTTGTTTATGGCCTGTTCGGCATTGCTGTGGTGGTTGCCTGGCAACGGCCTACGCATCCGCTGTTTCTGCCGCCGGGTCTGATCGGCTTTATGCTTATCTGGCTGATTCTGGGCTACACGGATCTGCTGTGGATTAACGTCGCCAATACCGCCCATACCGCTGGTCTTATCAGTGGTCTGGTGTTAGGTGGGGTGCTGCGCTGGCTGAGCGAGCGCTCGCGCATGGCGCGCTGAGCAGTATTGATGGCGTTCTCAGATACCCCATGGCAACCAGCCGCGACGGCCCGCGCGGACATTCCCGCAGCCGCCCGCGACTGGCTGCTCGACCCGGATTCATTAACCGCTAAGCTGAAAAGTCGGTGTCAGGATTTCCGGGTGCAGTTGCTACGTCAGCAGGATGCACCGGTAACCGCCGACGAGGCGCGCTGGCTTGGAAACCCGCAGGCAACCACCGTCCGTGAGGTCATTCTCTGGTGTGATGAGCAGCCCTGGGTTTTTGCCCGTAGCGTGTTTGCTCATACTGATGCCAGCGGGCAGCTACAGCTTAATAGCCTGGGCACCCGCCCGCTTGGTGAACATCTGTTTTCCCAGCCGGACTTGCAGCGCAGTGCCATTGAAGTCGCCGCCTTTGAACCGACCACAGTGGTTGGTGCGCTGCATCAGCAACTGGGCTTCCGCCCACACCCGCTGTGGGGACGCCGCAGTTGCTTTACCGCCGCTGGCCAGGCCATTCTGGTGGCCGAAGTTTTTATTGGCGCGACACCATTTTATCAGGAGATCGCTCATGAACCCTCCCGCGACCACTCGCTTTAACGCCTACTGGCGTCTGATGCGCGCTGACCGCCCGATTGGCAGCATGCTACTGGGCTGGCCCACACTGGCCGCGCTGCTTATTGCTGGTGGCGGGTCACCGCCACTCAAAGTAGTGGTGCTGTTTATGCTGGGAGTGTTTGTGATGCGCTCGGCAGGCTGCGTGATCAATGATTTTGCCGATCGCCATATCGACGGCCATGTGACCCGCACCAGCAACCGCCCACTTGCGGCCGGCGAGCTACGCCCGTGGCATGCCATGCTGCTGTTCGCACTGTTACTGGCCATCGCATTTTTTATCCTGATTCAGTTTAACCGCGCGACTATTCTGCTTGGCGTTGCCGCCGCCGGGGTGGCCATTCTGTACCCCTTCTGTAAGCGCTTTACCAACCTGCCACAGGTGGTACTGGGCATTGCCTTCAGCTTCGGTATCCTGATGGCATTCACGGCACTTGATCAGGGCCTGCCGCTGGCTGCCTGGGTTTTATTTGCTGCCAATATTACCTGGACCGTCGCCTACGACACTGAATATGCCATGACGGATCGGGAAGATGATTTGCGCATTGGCGTGAAGTCTACCGCGATCCTGTTCGGTGGCTATGATCGCCTTTCGATCGGACTGCTGCAGATCATCACCCTGGCGCTATTGTTCTGGCTGGGGCGGTTGCTTGAGTTTGGTATCATTTATCAGGTGGGGCTGGCGATTATCGCACTGCTGTTTTTGTGGCAGCAGCGGTTGATCTGGTGGCGTGACCCGCAGCGCTGCCTGCGGGCCTTCCTGCACAATAACTATGTCGGCCTGGTTCTGGCGACCGCAGTGGCCGCCGAGTTTTGGTTTTAAGTTCTGGTTTTAAGTTCTGGTTTTAACTGCTGAGCAGTTGCTGGACGGATTGCCGGATCGTTTGCAGTACCGGCGGCTCCAGCAGCGTATCGATGGAGTCGCTGAAGCGGCCAACGCGTTCATCAGCGATTAGCTGTCCGTCATCATCCACTGCAATGTAATCTTCGCGCTTTAAGGTTCCGATTACATTGGCCAGCAGCTTCTTATCAAAGAATTCCGGCGCGTTAATACCGTGCATTGCGCTCAGCCGCTCGGCCAGTGCCACCGAATGGCGCTCCAGATCGGATCGCCCGATTGGCTGCATCTGTTGCAGCAGCTCCAGTACCACCGCATAGCGCTGCAGGGTTTCGGCGGCACTGCGCGCCAGCAACTGAAGCTGGAAGAAGGCATGAGTATCGCGGGCAGCAGCCTGGTACACATCTTCTTCGTCGATTTCGTGGATGAGCCCGATTTCAGCATATTCCTCCAGCAATGCGTCCACCCAGGCCGCCATCCGATCGCGCGAATGGCTGATAAAAAGCTCATCCTGTAGCAGCGGATGCAGTTCTTCCAGCAGGTTGATCACGGTGCTGGCTTTAAACCGGCTGTGGGCACTGGCAATCGCGGCTACTATCGCCGGTACGATCACCATGTGCATGATGTTATTGCGATAATAGGTCATAGCAATGGCGGTCGTACCGTCAACCCGGATCAACTCGCCCATGCTGTCATCAACCACGGTGAATTTGTCGTGGCGCAACGCCAGCTTCCAGAGTTCCGCTCCGCTTTGTTCCGGCACATAGGCGTCATTGCTGTAGGGAACGCTGCGCATGATACGGGTATAGAGATCAAGCTGACTGACCAGCTCCTCACGGGTTAGCGCATGCTGCTCAGAGCTCAGCAAGGCCAGCGAGGTCAGGTTGATACTGTTAAAGGCGGCGGCATCATTGATGCGCTGCATGATCTCTTCCGCCAGCAGGTTGACCGTTGGCGTCAGCCATTTTGGCCGTGATGGTTCTTGAGCGCCGGTGGTGGTTGACTCATGCCAGTCCGGCTGTAACCGATCCAATGTCTTACTCAGGTTAATCGGCTTACCAAAGGTGACATAGCCTTCGCCGAAGTTACGTAAATGGCGCAAACTGGTTAGCACCTTAAATACCGACTCATTTTCTTTAGACTTGCCTTTGAGTTCTTTTAAGTAAGTGTTCACTTCCATTACATGCTCGTACCCCAGGTACACGGGCACGATGGAAACCGGTCGTTGCTGACCACGCAGCATACCCTGCACTGTCATTGCCACCATTCCCGTTTTCGGTGGTAGCAAGCGACCGGTGCGGCTACGCCCGCCTTCAGTGAAGTACTCAACCGGATAGCCTTTTTGCAACAACCGGTTCAGGTACTCACGAAATACTGCTGAGTAGAGCTTATTGCCCTTAAAACTGCGGCGGATGAAGAAGGCGCCACCGCGACGGAACAGCGGGCCGGCCGGGAAAAAGTCGAGATTCACACCCGCTGCAATATGCGGTGGCACCAGGCCTTCTTTATAGATGACATAGCTTAATAGCAGATAATCCATGTGGCTACGGTGACAGGGAACGTAAATTACCTCATGACCGGCCTGCGCCAGCGCGCGGATGCGCTCGCCCCCTTCCACATGGATACCGTTGTAGATGCGACTCCATAGCCAGCCCATAAAACGATCCAGCATACGCACCAGGGTTTCACTATAGCTGGCGGCGATTTCATCCAGGTATTTGTAAGCCGTTTTGCGGGCCTGCTCTGCTGATATTTTTTTACTACGGGCTTCGTCTTTAATGGCTTTTTTTAGCGCGGCGGTTTCCAGCAGGGATTGGATCACCAGCTCGCGCTCAGTAATTTTTGGTCCGGCGACGGCATGACGCAGGCGCACGAAATGAACGCGGGCAACCCGCGCCAACTTATGAGCCATGCGCCGATCGGCACCGTCTTTGCTGACGACTTCGCGGATACTCAGGGGGCGGCTGCCGCGCACCAGAATGTGCCGCCCGGAAAACAGCACCAGCCAGAACTTACGCCAGCGGCCGGGGTTTTCCAGATCAGCCACCATGGTATGGCCTTCACGGCGCTCCTGACCCGCTTTTCGGCCCCAGAACAAGCCAACGGGAATAACCTTAACGTCCAGACTGGTATCCTGTTGGTGATTCTTCAGCAAGCTCAGAAATTCGTCGATAGCAATATCACTGGATTGCTTACCGGCCCGCTCAAGGTAGAGCATACGGGCGTGTTCCACACCGTTTAGTAAAAGCGGCTCGCGGGGGTCAGGCAGATCGGTCTTGCGCAGGGCTCGCCGGGCCACCAGCAGATCGGTGACCGAGGTCGAGCGCATAACGTATACGACTTGCTCAGCACCCTGTAACGCCTCCGCGTCTTTATCCAGTATCACTTCAAAGCGGGTGAACCAGCGCACCGGCCAGTACAGAACCTTAAGCCAAAAGCCTCTCAAACTCATGAAAACCCCTCACCGAGTACAGACCAGGAAAGCATAACATTGATCGGGCATTGCGGAACCCAGAAAAAAATTCAATAAAAAACATTGCCAAACAAAAACACCTGTATATACTCACAGTATCACTGTATAGATAAACAGGTACTATCATGCGTCCATTAACACCGCGTCAGCAAGAAATCCTGACGTTGATTAAAGATACAATCGATGCGACGGGCATGCCACCCACACGCGCTGAAATAGCCCAGCGGCTTGGTTTTAAATCAGCCAACTCCGCCGAAGAGCACCTGAAAGCGCTGGCGAAAAAGGGCGCCATCGAAATACTGCCGGGCATGTCCCGCGGCCTGCGCCTGCTTGGTACTAACGACGAAGACATCCCCGAAGGCCTGCCGCTTATCGGCCAGGTAGCTGCCGGCGAGCCGATTCTCGCACAACAACATATTGAGAGTCATTACCGGGTCGACGAAAACCTGTTTCGCCCCCACGCTGACTTCCTGCTGCGGGTCAGCGGTATGAGTATGAAGGACATCGGTATTCTTGATGGTGATTTGCTTGCCGTGCATAAAACCCAGGAGGCCCGCAACGGCCAGATCGTGGTAGCCCGGGTTGATGAAGACGTCACCGTCAAGCGCTTTGAACGCAAAGGCAAGATGATTATATTACACCCGGAAAACGACGAGTTTTCCCCCATTCAGGTCGATCTGACCCAACAGTTCTTCACCGTTGAAGGCTTAGCAGTTGGCGTTATTCGCAATGGAGCATGGTTATGAGACACAATTATCAACAACACCCTGAGAGCTTGTTCGCTGAATCCTGGACCACAGGTGCCGAAGTTGAAATCGGTAACACCCGTTTCGCAGAAGCCCTGCCGCGCCTGCATTCTTTAGCGCTGCGCACCTCCGAATGGATTACTGTGATTGGCGGGTCCCGCGATGTTATCGCCCGGCTGGTGGCCGCAGGCGTTAGTCGCACCCGCATTCGCTGGGTCAGCGGTCGCGACCAGGATCATCGCGAATGGGCGACCGAGCAAGCCTTGCTCGCTGGCACCAGCAGCCTGGTTCTCAGCTTTCTGGATGATATCGCGCCGCGCATGGAACAGCGCTTAAAAATGGCCAGCAAGGTCAGTCATACCCATAGTTTCGTTTTTAACGAATTGCCTTCATCTACCCCACTCCACTAAATCTGCGGTGAAGGCGAGTACCCCAGGGCTGCTTCGGCAGCCCTTTTTTTATTCCGTAAATTCAAATTTTATTAACTTTGGCGGTGGCTTTTTCGGCTACTCATGGTATTTTGTTCTAGCAGCTTACTGCTAACACAAAAAATGATAATAACTAAAAACACATAACAACAAAGGGTTAGTAGGGAAAGCGATTTTCTTCGAAATGCTGTTCCTTTTTCTGCTTACCTCGTTGTTCTTCAGGCTCGCACTTCGGTGTATTCGCGGTAATCCCGCGTCGGAAGAATGAGAGGAGATGTCCCGTGAGAACGAGACTAATCACGACGCTGTCAGCAAGCATTCCATTTGCTGCCAGTGCACAGTCGCAGTTTAACCTGACTCAGGGTGTAACCGAAGTCAGTAACCGCGTATACGACCTGCATATGACCATCTTTTATATCTGTTGCGTCATTGGTCTGGTCGTCTTTGGTGCCATGTTCTGGTCCATTGTTCGCCATCGCAAATCAAAAGGCCGCAAGCCGTCAACTTTCCATGAGAATATTCAGGTGGAGATTGTCTGGACTATTGTGCCCTTCCTGATCCTGATTGGTATGGCGATTCCCGCCACCTCCACGCTTATTGCTATGGAGGATGTCAGCGAATCAGACGTAACAGTACTGGTTACCGGTTCGCAGTGGAAATGGCACTACAAGTACTTTGACAGCGATGTTGAATACTTCAGTTTACTTGCTACCCGTCAGGATCAAATCAACAACAAGCTTGAGAAAGGTGAAAACTACCTGCTTGAAGTTGACCGTCCACTGGTGATCCCGACCGGACAGAAAGTCCGCTTTCTGATCACTTCAGATGATGTTATCCACTCCTGGTGGGTCCCTGCTTTTGCCATTAAAAAAGATGCTAACCCGGGTTTTATTAATGAAACCTGGACCCGTGTTGACGAGCCCGGCATCTACCGCGGCCAGTGTGCTGAGCTTTGTGGTAAAGACCACGGGTTCATGCCTGTGGTTGTTATCGCAAAAGAGCCGGCCGAGTTTGAAAAGTGGCTGGCTGAACAGGAACAACAACAGCGTGAAGCCAAACAGCGCGAGCAAGAACTGCTGAGCATGGAAATGAGCAAAGACGAGCTGATGGACCTGGGTGAGAAAATTTACCTCGGCAATTGCGCGGCTTGCCATCAAGCCAATGGTCAGGGTGTTCCTGGAGTGTTCCCGAGTCTGAAAGGCACCGATATGGTGATGAATGACATTCAGGGCCATATCGATATCGTGGTGAATGGTAAATCAGGAACCGCGATGCAGGCTTTCGCCAACCAGCTCAGCATGAGCGAACTGGCTGCGGTAATTACCTACGAGCGTAATGCCTGGGGTAATGATACCGGCGACCTGATCCAAGCCGCTGATATTAACGAATTTATGAACGAGTAAGGGAGACCCGACTATGAGTTATGCTGCTGGCGAGGCTGATCACAACGATCATCACCACCACGCGCCGTCGGGTATCACCCGGTGGCTGTTTACAACCAACCACAAAGACATAGGTTCTTTGTACCTGTGGTTCAGCTTTACAATGTTCCTGGTGGGCGGTGCGATGGCAATGGTCATCCGTGCCGAACTGTTCCAGCCGGGGCTGCAACTGGTTGATCCACACTTCTTTAACCAGATGACCACAGTGCACGGCCTGATCATGGTATTTGGTGCGGTTATGCCAGCCTTCACCGGCCTGGCTAACTGGATGATCCCCATGATGATTGGCGCGCCGGATATGGCGCTGCCACGGATGAATAACTGGAGCTTCTGGATCCTGCCGTTCGCGTTTGCGATTCTGCTGGGTTCACTGTTCATGGAAGGCGGCGGCCCGGCTTTTGGCTGGACCTTCTACGCACCGCTGTCGACCACCTACAGCAGCGATTCAACCGCACTGTTCGTGTTCTCTGTGCATATTATGGGTATCTCATCGATTATGGGCGCGATCAACGTGATCGTGACCATTATGAATATGCGTGCTCCTGACATGACGTATATGAAGATGCCACTGTTCGTCTGGTCCTGGTTTATTACCGCCTTCCTGCTGATTGCGGTTATGCCGGTACTGGCCGGGGCGGTGACCATGGTACTGACGGATAAATACTTTGGCACCAGCTTCTTTGACGCTGCTGGCGGCGGTGACCCGGTGATGTTCCAGCATATTTTCTGGTTCTTCGGACACCCTGAGGTCTATATCATGATCTTGCCGGCGTTCGGGATTGTCTCCGCGATTATCCCGGCGTTCTCGCGAAAACCGCTGTTTGGTTATGCCTCAATGGTGTATGCCACCGGCGCCATCGCAGGTTTATCGTTCCTGGTATGGGCGCATCACATGTTCACCACCGGGATGCCGGTGGCCGCAGAACTCTTCTTTATGTACTGCACCATGCTGATCTCAGTGCCTACCGGCGTGAAAGTCTTTAACTGGGTAGCGACCATGTGGCGCGGCGCGCTTAGCTTCGAAACACCGATGCTATTCGCTCTGGCCTTCGTTATCCTGTTCACCATTGGTGGTTTCTCCGGCCTCATGCTGGCGATTACTCCAGTCGACTTCCAGTACCATGACACCTACTTCGTGGTGGCACATTTCCATTACGTACTGGTCACCGGCGCGATCTTCTCCATCATGGCTGCGGCCTACTACTGGTTGCCGAAGTGGACCGGACACATGTATAACGAAACCCTTGGCCGCTGGCACTTCTGGCTGTCACTGATTTCCGTTAATGTGCTGTTCTTCCCGATGCACTTTGCCGGCCTGGCTGGTATGCCACGACGAATCCCGGATTACTCGTTGCAGTTCGCTGACATTAACCAGATCGTCAGTATCGGTGGCTTTGCCTTCGGCCTGACGCAGTTGCTGTTCCTGTACATCGTGATCAAGTGTGTCCGTGGTGGTGAAAAAGCTGAAGCTAAACCTTGGGATGGCGCAGAAGGTCTGGAATGGACAGTGCCTTCACCGGCGCCGTACCACACCTTTGAAACACCACCAGAGGTGAAATAACTGCGATGACTGATACCAATTCACGCCCGGATAATATGCGCATCGTTCGCCGGCTGCTGTTTACAGTAGCCGGGATGTTCGCCTTCGGTTTTGCGTTGGTTCCTATATACGACGTGATTTGTGATCTTACCGGATTTAACGGCCGCACCAACAATGAACAGGCGGCGGCCAACGTCCGTGAAGTCGATACTTCGCGGACCGTCAATGTCCAGTTTATTACCCGTGTGAACAAAGGCATGCCATGGGACTTTGAACCTGAAGTGACCAGTGTTCGTGTGCATCCGGGCGAAACCCGGGTGGTTAATTTCCTCGCACACAACCTGACACGCGGCGACATGGTCGCCCAGGCTATCCCATCAGTCGCCCCAGGCGAGGCGGCGCTGTACCTGAACAAAACCGAATGTTTTTGTTTCAATCAGCAGCCGCTGAAAGCCGGTGATGATGTGGCCATGCCAATGCAGTTCTACCTGGACCCTGATATTCCGGATCATATTCATACTTTGACTTTGTCATATACGCTGTACGATATGACAGCCCATGCTACACCTGATGTACTGGCGCTCATGCAGCAGCCAGCGGACTGAGGATTTGTTATGGCAGAAGAACAAAAATACGAAAAATACTATGTCCCCGCATCGAGCCCCTGGCCGATTGTCGGTGCCGTCGGTCTGGGCCTGATTGCTGTTGGTGCAGGCCATACCGTAATAAATATGAGCAACGATACTGAGGGCTACGGGGTTTACATCCTGCTGGCGGGTATCGCGACCATTCTGGTGATGCTGGTTGGCTGGTTCCGCGACCAGATCAACGAGTCTATGTCGGGCCTGTACAGCAACCAGCTAAGTGACTCCTACCGTCAGGGTATGGCGTGGTTTATTTTCTCTGAGGTGATGTTCTTTGCGGCATTCTTCGGCGCGCTATTTTACGCCCGGGTAATCGCGCTGGAATGGCTTGGCGGGGGTGGTAACAATGCCATGACCAACGAAGTGCTGTGGCCCGATTTCAGCGCCCATTGGCCGCTGACAGAAACCCCGGGTGGCACCACCACGCAGGGCATGGGTTGGGGCGGTCTGCCGCTCTATAACACCCTGATTCTGATCACCTCGTCGATTACCTGTCATTTTGCCCATGTTGGCCTGGAACAGGGTAAACGCACGCAGCTTAAAGTCTGGCTGGGTATCACCATTTTGTTAGGCTTAATCTTCCTGTACCTGCAAGGTATGGAATATGTGCATGCTTATCAGGATTTAGGCCTGCAGCTGGATTCGGGTGTTTACGGTAACACCTTCTACATGCTGACCGGTTTCCATGGCATGCACGTAACGCTTGGAACCATCATGTTGATCGTGATGTTCTTCCGGGTGCTGAAAGGCCACTTCAGCCACGACAACCAGTTCGCCTTCCAGGCAACCAGCTGGTACTGGCACTTTGTTGACGTGGTCTGGGTCTGTCTGTTTATTTTTGTCTACGTACTTTAACCGTGCGTTGCCACAGCGGCGTACTGAGTCTCAGACTCAGTACGGCCGCGGATTCGGTACCAGAACGCCGGAGAACAGCAGAATTACAATAAGTATCATCGCGATGGCCGAGAATAATACCCGTCGGCCCAGATAGTGCGTCATTGAGGGTTTGGTCGGATCCGCGCGTAACATAGCCAACAAGGCGCGGAATAAGTTGAAGACCATAAACACCATGAGTAGTACCAGAATGATTTTAGCAGCAAGTTCCATTAATTCGTCCGCTCCAGATGCGCCGTATGAGTAAAAGCAAAGTTATTGCGACCCTGCTCACTGTGCTGGCAATTGCCATTCTGGTCAAGTTGGGATTTTGGCAACTTGACCGCGCCGCCGAAAAACAGGCGTTGTTTGACGACTTCGAACAAAGCCAGCAGAGCGATAGTTCCGCAGCCTTCACTGACCTTGCCCAGCGCACCGAAACACCTGATCGCTACGCCCCCGTGCGCATCACCGGTGAGTTCGAACAAAACCGTTACTTACTGCTCGATAATCAGGTTCTCAACGGCCAGGTTGGCTATCAGATCATTGGTTTACTTAAAAACCCGCAGCTCAACCACTATGTGCCGGTAAATATGGGCTGGGTACCCATTGGTGTCAGCCGCCAGATACGCCCTGAGGTTGAGCTTCCGGCCGGCGAAGTCACTGTGTCCGGCTGGTTTTACCAACCCGACCAGCACGGGTTTTCGTTGTCTGATCAGGTGGTTGAATCCGAACGCTGGCCGATGCGCATTCAACAGCTGCGATTCGACGCGATTGAGCAAGCCACACAGCTTCCCATTGCGCCCTATGTGGTGCTACTCTCAGAGACCGCCGACTATGGCTGGCCGCGCTCCTGGGAGCCTATGGTAATGACTCCCGAAAAGCATCAGGCCTATGCGTTACAGTGGTTCTCGCTGGCGCTTGCCTGTCTGGTGATTGTATTCTTTGCCAGTCGTTCCAGAACAAAAACTACAGAGGAATGAACATGAAGTCTGCGAAAAAATCCCGCGCCACCCTGATCGGGGTGATTCTTGCCTTTTTGATCCCGGTAATTGGCGCCAAGCTGGTGCTTGATCAGACCTGGTACCAGGGTGCTGTCACCAATAAAGGGATCATGCTGGTACCGCCGGTTGAACTGCAGGACTTGAATCAGAGCTTGCCCGAAGGCTGGGTTATTGCCCTGATTGACGATGGCCAGTGCGGTGTTAACTGTGAGCAGGCACTGTACGCTATCAATCAGACCGATGTCGCACTGGGTAAAGAGACCGAGCGCGTTACGCCGGTACTTATCAGCGCCGCGCCATCCAACCTCAATATCAGCAATACCCCCCAGGTAAAAACAGTAGTGAATCCGGATCTGGTGCAAAAGCTCAGCGAGATCCCCCAGCATCACCTGTTTATTGTCGATCCGCTGGGTAACGTCATGCTGCACTACCCCACCTACAGTAACGAAGAAGAAATGCGCGCGGAAGCCAAAAACCTGCTTGCGGACCTGCGCACTATGCTGAAACTTTCGAAGATAGGATAGCCTCATGCGTGCTCTGGTAAAAATCAGCCTGATACTGACCTTTGTTGTCATTGTACTTGGTGCGCATGCACGATTAACCGACGCCGGCCTGGGTTGCCCCGACTGGCCCGGTTGTTACGGTCAGCTGACGGTACCCAGCCTGGCGCATCAGGTGGTGGTAGCCGAAACCCTGTGGCCTGACTCTCCACTGGAAACCCATAAAGCCTGGAATGAAATGATTCACCGTTATGCCGCAGGCTTACTTGGCCTGGTCATTCTGGTAATTGCTATCTGGTCGGTAGTACGGGCCCGGCAGCATTCTATCCAACCGGTCAAGCTGCCACTGGCATTGCTGGCACTGGTAATTTTTCAGGCGGCGCTGGGCATGTGGACGGTCACCATGAATCTGCAGCCAATAGTGGTCATGGGCCATTTACTGGGCGGTTTCGCTACCTTCTCGCTGCTCTATTTAACGTTACTGCGCCTTAAACGGGTGCATTTGCCACTGGGCGACCCCGGGGCCAGAAAGCTCGGCGGTATCGCTTTGCTGGCATTGCTGGTAGTGATTGGCCAGATCGCGCTGGGCGGTTGGGTGGCGGCGAATTACGCGGCACTGGCCTGCACCAGTCTGCCCATCTGTGAAGGGGACTGGGTTGCGCGGCTGGATATCGCCGGTGCGTTCTCGGTACCTGAGGCAGTAACCTACCAGTATGGCGCCCATGACTTTAACGAGCGCATGACTATGCACGTGGCCCACCGTATCGGTGCCATAGTTACGATTCTGGTGGTTGGCTTGTTACTGTGGCGTGGCTATCGCAATGCGCAGTCACAGGTCATACGCAGCAATCTCAATTTGATCACCTTACTACTGATGCTGCAGGTCGCCCTGGGGATCAGTAATATCGTCTTTTTCCTGCCGCTTAGTATCGCCGTGCTTCACAATGCCGTCGGCGCCCTGCTACTGTTGAGCCTGGTGGGACTAAATTATCGTATCGCACGCAACGCCTGACGTTGCGGCAAGGATGTAACTAATGCCCGAAGATATACCTGAAGATTTAACGCTCGCGAAAACCGATGCCGAACTGGCGGCAACCTATAAGCGTCACGCCAGCTGGCGTGATTACCTGGAACTGACCAAGCCGCGGGTGGTTGCCCTGCTGCTGCTGACCGCCATAGTGGGTATGTGCCTGGCCAGCCCCGGCTGGGTTGGCTGGGACATTATGGTTCCGGCTATTGCCGGTATCGGTCTGATGTCCGGCTCCGCCGCAGCCATTAACCATCTGGTGGATCGCCACATTGATGCCCGTATGGCACGCACCCTGCGCCGGCCGTTACCGTCCGGTGCCCTGTCGCCACGGCGGGTACTCAGCTTCGCCGGCATCGTCGGCGCAGTCGGCTTCGCCATTCTGGCCATCTGGGTCAACATGCTGACCGCCTGGCTGACATTCGCCAGCCTGATTGGTTACGCGGTTATCTATACCATGTATCTGAAGCGCGCCACGCCGCAGAATATCGTTATCGGCGGCCTGGCCGGTGCGGCGCCGCCATTACTTGGCTGGACCGCTGTCACCAACGAGATTCACCCCTTTGCGGTGCTGCTGGTGATGATCGTCTTTACCTGGACGCCGCCCCATTTCTGGGCACTGGCGGTGCACCGGGCGAAAGACTACGCCAAAGCGGACATTCCGATGCTGCCCGTTACCCATGGGATTGAATTCACCAAAACCTGCATCCTGCTGTATACCATCTTGCTGGGCGTTATCTGTCTGCTGCCCTATCTGGTTGGGATGTCGGGTCTGATTTACCTGATTGGCTCAAGCATTCTCAGCATCTGGTTTCTTGGCTACGCCTGGAAGCTGAAATTTGCGGCCAATAAGCACACGGCGTTCAACATGTTTAAGTTTTCGATCTGGCAGCTGTTCGCACTGTTCATACTGTTGCTGGTGGATCACTACTTTATGATGCCGGCGTTAGCATTTCGCTGATATTTTTTAGCAAAGGGAGCTTCAGATGCAAAAATTCCTGATTGGCTTGGTCGCGGTGCTGGCACTGGCTGGTGGTATCGCTATTTATCTGCTGTTGCCGCAGCCTCAGGCGAAAGCGCTGGTGTATGAGCCACCGCGGATTATCGCGCCTTTTAACCTAACCGGCGATGATGGCGCGGCGCTGCAGAATCAGGCGCTGGAAGGCCAGTGGACACTGCTGTTTACCGGCTACACTTTCTGCCCGGACATCTGCCCGACTACCATGGCCCAGCTTAAGAAGATCCTCCCCGAGCTGCAGCAGCATACCGAAGCGCCGGTGAAAGTGTGGATGATTTCCGTCGATCCCCAGCGCGATACCGTGCAGCGGCTGGCGGATTATGCCGGCTTCTTCGGCGAGGAGTTTTACGGCGTACGGGCCGAACACCCGCAGCTTTACCCCTTCGTTCAAGGCCTGGGCTTAATGTATTCTATTCCGGATGTAGACGAGACAGATTACCTGGTCAATCACAGCGCGGCGATCATACTGGTTAACCCCGACGGCAACCTGCAGGCGATTTTCAAAACCGACCATCAGCCTGGCCAGATCCCGACAGTGAATATGAAAGATCTGGTCAGTGATTTCAGCCTCATCGCCGACTAATCGGGCCAGCGGCCGTTGCTGTCTGGCCGGATAAACGGCTGCGAGAACCAGTAGAACCGACCGCTTTTTGATTTACTCGGCACCGTACAGTTAACCCGCGAACGACCTATAGGTACTGGCTGTGGCGTTTGCATGGTGAAGGTTAAGCCAACCCACACGGGTTCAACCACTTCGCCGCCGGCAAAGCAGTTGAGCTGCGCCGGGGCCAAATCATCACTGTGCGCCAGGCTAACCGCCAGCTCAGGAAATTTGGTTTCATGCTCCAGCACCATACTCTGGGGTTCTACTTCTGTAATCGGCAAGGGCAGGCTGAGTAGCTTGGTCTGCAGCGTTGCCAGGTTGGCATATTGCGCGGCCGCCGGAAAACGTGGCACCGCCGTTAGCGGCGTGTATTCACCCCAGGGTCCCGAATGCTGACCAAATGCGATATAGCCCTCTTCCGCCAGCATCGCCTCTAACTCCGGATTGTATTCACCATAAGGGTAAGCAAAAAGTTTCGGCTGTTCACCCAGCTCCGCTTCGATTTCGGCCTGCGCGTCAACCACATCAGCGCGCTGCCGCGCCAGCCATTCGGCTTCAGTCTCATCCTCTTGCCGCCAGGTCATATGCCCGTGGCTGTTGGAATGGTTCGCTATGGTAGCGCCATAATCCTGCAGTTCGCGCAGCTGATCCCAGGTCATGTATAAATGCGGTGTTTCGCGCATCAGTTCTGGATTAACAAATATCGTGAACGGCAGCTGATACTTCTTGAAGAGCTCCAGCCCCTCGGTATACACATTGCGCCAGCCATCATCAAAGGTTATCGCCGCCGTACGCTCAGGTAGCGGGCGGGACTCAGCCAGATAGGCGGCAGCCTCGGTCAGTGATAATACGGTAAAATCCTGCTCCACCAGATAAGCCAGGTGGGTTTCCAGTTCCACCGCTGTTACCGAAGTGACCCTGGGTGTATCATCACCAATATGATGATATTGCAGAATAGCGATACCAGCCGCAGCCGGATTTGAGATGACTAACCAGGCCGACCCGATAAAAACCAAAAACAGTCGCAACCACATACCTGACCTCCGCAATTTCTGGGGACAATGGCAGCATCATCGCATGATTTTCGCGATTGCCCTGCCCATGATTATTTCTAATATCGCCGCGCCCTTATTGGGGCTGGTGGATACCGCTATCATAGGCCATCTTGAGCGGCCTATCTACCTGAGCGCCGTTGCGCTTGGCGCTATGGTTGTCAGTTTCATCTACCTGCTGACGGTATTTCTGCGTATGACCACCACCGGCGACATCGCCCGTGCTTTTGGTGCTGAAGACATCAGGCGTCAGCAACAAACCGTCGTACACGGCTTATGGTTTGCGGTGGGGCTGGGGCTTGTCATTATGGTGGCGGCACCGGGAGTTATCTCGCTGGCCTGGTGGCTGATTGAGCCTCAGCCCGAACTGGCGCAGTTGAGTGCTAAGTATATCGACATCCGCTTGTGGGCAGCGCCGGCTGCATTAATCAACCTGGTGGTGCTGGGCGTACTGCTGGGTCGTCAACAGAGCCGGCAGGCGATGCTGCTGGTCATCTTTACCAATGCCGTCAACGTTGTCGCCGATGTCATCCTGGTAGTGATCCTGGACTTTAACGTTGCCGGCGCTGCCTGGGCTTCAGTCATTGCGGAAGTCAGTACGGCCATGCTCGGCCTTTACCTCATTCGAACCTTGTTGGCAGGAAGCAACTGGGGCATCAAATGGCCCGGAATGCAGCGTTTTCTGGGCATGAACCGGGATGTGTTTATCCGTTCGCTGTTGCTGCAGTTGTGTATCGCGACCATGACCGGCTACGCCGCACGCTACGGCGTGGTGGTGGTGGCCGCCAACGCCATTCTGATGCAATTTCTGATGCTGATCTCGCTTGGCCTGGACGGTATTGCCTATGCCGTTGAAGCCCTGACCGGCGCTGCCATCGGCCGCAAACGTGCCGCTGAGGTGCGTTACTGGATGCGCCTGACGCTCATCTGGTCGATCATTTTTGCGGTCGGCTACAGCCTGGTATTTTTGCTCTTTGGCAGCAGTATAGTGCGCTTGCTGACGGATCTGCCGGCGGTGATCAGCGCAGCGGAGAGCTACCTGCCCTGGCTTATTGCGCTACCCCTGCTGGCGCACTGGAGCTATTATTTCGACGGCGTGTACATTGGTCTGGGGCTGACCCGTGCCATGCGCGACACCATGGCGATCAGTGCCCTGGCAGTATTTGTACCCGTCTGGCAGGTCAGTCAGTGGCTGCTCACTAACGACAACGCCAACCACGGTCTGTGGTTGGCGTTGAGTTTATTTCTGTTCGCCCGCGGCGTTAGCCAGTGGCTCTACCTGAAGCGCCCCGGCCTGACACCGGAACAACGCATTCATCAGTAGTAGGAGTGCTCGCCGGCCTCATGCTCAGTGGCATCACGCACACCGGTCAGCTCTGACGGGAACTGCTGCAGCAGCTGTTTTTCGATGCCTTCTTTGAGGGTTACATCGACCATGCTACAACCATTACAACCGCCACCGAACTGCAATATAGCCACACCATCGTCAGTGATATGACTGATGGTGACGCGGCCACCATGGCTGGCCAGCTGCGGATTAATTTCAGCCTGGATAAGGTAATCGACGCGCTCAATCAGTGGCGCATTTTCGTCCACTTTCTTGGCTTTGGCGTTCGGTGCCTTCAGAGTCAGCTGTGATCCCAGATCCTGCTCTTCAAAATCGATAACGGCATCTTTCAGAAACGGCGCGCTACCGGAGTCAACCACGGCGTCAAAACCGCTGAACGGCAGTATTTCATCATCACCCTCTACCGATTCCGGTGGGCAATAGGACACGCCACATTCAGCAGTTGGCGTGCCCGGGTTCACCACAAATACGCGGATATTTGTGTTATCCGGTTGATCAGCAAGTAATTTGCGGAAATGCGCCTGGGCGCTTTCTGTAATACGAATCATGGGCAGTACACCTCAATGCTGTGCTTAGTAATATACTTGACTAAATTAGTAGGGTATATCTTACCGCAAATTTCATGCATTGCATAGTAAGTCACTTGGGCTGAGCTTAAATCTTTGCTAGGTTAAAAGCTGTTATTTACTGCTCAGGAAGTCATTATGCGACCCTTATTTTTACGTATGCTCAGCGTGGTTGCGGTAGCTTTCATGCTACCCGCGCAAGCCACCACTCTTACCGATTATTTGCCGGACGATGTCACTTATGACCCGGATGTTCCTACTCCTGCCGAGGTACTTGGCTACGAAGTAGGTGAATGGCATGTACGCCATGATCAACTGGTGCGTTATATGGAAGTACTGGCTGATCATTCTGATCGCTTTACGATCGAGTACACCGGCCGTACCCATGAACAACGCCCGCTGGTGCTGCTGACCATTACCGCGCCAGAAAATCACGGCAACATTGACCAGCTGCGCGACGCGCATATGGCAATTGCGGATCCAAACCGTAAAGGCGATCCGGCCACCGCCCCGCTGGTGCTCTATATGGGCTATAGTATCCATGGTGATGAACCAAGCGGCAGTAATGCGTCGCTGCTTTATGCTTACTATCTGGCCGCAGCGCAGGGCGAGAAAATTGAGCAGGTATTAAAAGACACCATCATCCTGCTTGACCCCAGCCTGAACCCTGACGGCCTGGCGCGCTTTGCGCAGTGGGTAAACCAGCATAAGAGTGAAAATCTGGTCGCCGATACCCAGCACCGTGAACATGTACAAGGCACGCCACGCGGCCGGGTCAACCACTACTGGTTCGACTTAAACCGTGACTGGTTATTACTACAACACCCTGAATCACGCGCGCGTATCGCGAACTTCCAGAAATGGAAACCAAACGTACTGACCGATTTCCATGAAATGGGTACCGACAGCACCTTCTTCTTTCAACCGGGCATTCCTACCCGCCGCAATCCCTTCACGCCAAAAGAGAACGTTGAACTGACGGCGGAGCTGGCGGATCATCACGCTGCGGCACTGGATGAGCAAGGCCATCTTTACTTTACTGAAGAAGCCTTCGACGATTTCTATGTCGGCAAAGGCTCAACCTATCCTGACGTACAGGGTGCCATAGGTATTCTGTTTGAGCAGGCTTCCAGCCGCGGCCATGCGCAGGATTCAATCAATGGCGTGGTCGAATTTCCGTTTACCATCCAGAACCAGCTGACGACCTCGCTGACCACTATGTATGGTGCGCACCAGAATAAGGCACTGTTCCTGGATTACCAGCAGCGCTTTTATGACAACGCCCTGGCCGAATCAACCAAAGCCGGTTTTCGTGGTTACCTGATCGGCGATGAGACTGATCCGGTGCGCCTCAACGGCATGCTGGAAATTCTTTCTCAGCATGGCATTAAGGCTTATGCGCTGAACGAAAGCGTGAAAATCGATAATGTGGTTTACCGTGCCGGCAGCAGCTATTACGTGCCGGTCGAGCAGCCGCAGTATCGCCTGATCCGGGCAATTTTCAGCACCCGTCAGAGCTTTGAAGATAACACCTTCTATGACGTTTCTGGCTGGACCCTGCCAATGGCATTCAACCTGAACTTTACCGAGTTCAAGAGCCGTCGGATCAACATCGCTGATAGCGCCTGGCAGCCAGTCGTCGATAAAGAAGTGACGCTGACCGACAACGCCTATGCCTACGCATTTGAATGGCATGGCTACCTGGCGCCGCGCGCCTTGCAGGAACTGCTGGAAGCCGGCGTCCATGTACGCCAGGCGGATAAATCGTTCACGGCCAAAACCGCTAACGGCACCCACGAGTTCACCCAGGGCAGCGTCGTGGTTACCCGCGCTTATCAGAAGCATGACTGGGCCAAGGTGCAGCAGCAGGTCGCTGATGTGGCAGCCCGCAACGAGCTTGCCGTGCACAGCATTAGCAGTGGTCTGACGCCGCAGGGTATTGACCTGGGTAGCCGCAATCTCCGTCCGGTCGATCCCGTGAATGTGATGATGCTGGTTGGTAATGGCGCCAGCATGTATGAAAACGGCGAAGCCTGGTACTACCTGGACCGCCACGTTGGCATTCCGCTATCCATGGTCGACACGGATCGCTTCAGCCGCATCGATCTGGATCGCTACACCCACATCATTATGGTCGATGGCAGCTTCCGTCCGCTGAGCAAAACCGATACCGAACGCCTGCAGCGCTGGGTTCGCAAAGGCGGCGTGGTTATCGGTCAGAAAGATGGCGCCCGCTGGTTAAGCAAAAACAACTTGCTGTCTGCTGAGTTTGTCGAAAAAGACGTATTCGACAAGGCCTTCCAGGTTAGCGACGAGCGTTTCGTGGACATGGACGACTATCATGGCCGCCGCCGTCTGGCAGGCGCCATTGTTGGCCTTGAACTGGACACCAGCCATCCGCTGGCGTTTGGTTTCCCACGGGCGAAACTGCCTATTTTCAAAGACTCGCTGACGGCCATGAACGTGCCTGATAAGAAGTTCATTACCGCGGCACGTTACCTGGAAGAACCACTGCTTAGCGGCTATGCCGCTAAAGAGAACCGTGAAGTACTGTCCGGCAAAGCCGCCATCGTTGCGCATCGCGTTGGTCAGGGCCGGGTTATTGCCTTTAGCGATAACGTGAACTTCCGGGCCTTCTTCTGGGGTAGCGCCAAGCTGCTGAGTAACGCCATCTTTATGGCGCCGGCTATTACCCCAACCGGTAATGCCGACGAAGATGCTGCCGCCGCTGCGGAAGAAGCAGCCGAGGCAGCGCACGCTCACTAGGTTCGTCTGAAGTAAGTATCTGAAGTAAGCGGTTGATGTGGCTCAGTATAAGCGAGCGTCCAGGCATCAACCGCTTTTGCCCCCCGCTTTAATAATGCTTGTGCCGCCGCAGAAACCGACGCACCGGTAGTCAGTACATCATCCACCACAGCGATAGTTAAACCCGTTACATCCCGCGTACAATGCATACTGCTTAACATGTTGGTCCAGCGCTCTGTCGCCGATGACTGATGCTGGGCGGTTTTATCCTCGTGAAGCCGGCGTAGCAGGCCCGGGGCAAATGGTATCTGTAACAGCGGCTGCAACTCCTGGCCGAGCAGCCCCGCCTGATTGTAGCCACGTTCACACCAGCGTTTGTAGGTCAACGGCATCGCCACAATGAGATCCGGCCAGGCCGCGGAGCGATCGCGATAGCAGTGCCGCACCTGGGCGGCCAGCAGCGGTGCCAACAAGCGCGCCAATTCCGGGCTACGGCGAAATTTAAAGCGGTGAACCAGTTGCTGCACCTCCGGCTGCCAGCTTAAGGCGGCGAACCAATGCCGGCCGCGGGCGAGTTCCGGCCGCTGACAACGCCAGCGCAGGCAGCCCGGCGGCAGGCGCGGTAAATCACGCAGGCAGACCATACAAAATCCGCCATGATCGCCCACGGCCATAGGCTGTCGGCAGATCCAGCAATATCCCCAGGGTAACTTGGCAAGTGCCTTCCACACAGCTAACATAAGCTCCTCCTTGAGCAGTAATAGCAGAACGACTAATGGTAACCTCTGTGTGGCAAAGCGTCAGCGGTGACGGAGCGGATATTGTTGTGCTCCATGGCTGGGGTTTGAATGCGAAAATCTGGACTCCGGTGGTACCGGCATTGTCTGAACTCGGCCGGCTGCACTGCCTGGATCTGCCTGGTTACGGCGAGTCGCCCTGGCCGGCAGACCTGCCGGTTACCTTCGACAATCTCTGTGAGCTGGTCAGCGCCGCTTTACCTGAGCGGTGTCACCTGGTTGGCTGGTCGCTGGGTGGTCTGGTCGCCACCGCCATTGCCCTGAAGCAGCCGGAACGAGTCCGTTCACTGACGACCGTGGCCTCATCGCCGCACTTCCCTGAAACCGGCGACTGGCCAGGTATCGAGCCCCATATTCTGAATACCTTTGCCCGTCAGCTCAGCAGGGATTTCCGTCGTACCGTCGAGCGTTTCCTGGCGTTGCAGTCGATGGGCAGCCCGCACGCCCGCGAGGACGTCCGCCAGATTAAAGAGTGGTTATTCAGCAAGCCGATGGCCGCTGTGGAAGTGTTAAACGCGGGGCTGGATATGCTGGCCGAAGTGGACTTACGGCCGCAGCTACAGCAGATCCAGATGCCTTTTCTGCGGATGTACGGGCGGCTTGACGCGCTGGTGCCCACCGCGGTGATTCCGCAGGTGGACGCGCTGGCGCCGCAGAGCCGATCGATAATTGCCGAGCGCTGCAGCCATGCGCCCTTTATCAGCAATCCGCAGCAGTTTATCCGCGACTGGCAGGCCTTTTTTCACGACCTGCCCGAGCCACGCTGACCACTATCTCTGACAAAAAGTGCAGTACACAGTGCTGCGCTGGCCCAGCCGGATCTCTTTGAGCCTGGCTTTACACTGCATGCACTGCTTGCCGCCCCGGCCATACACCATCAACTGCTGCTTGAAATAACCAGGCTGGCCGTCGGCCTGGGTAAAATCCTGCAAGGTGGTACCGCCCTGGCGGATGGCCTCGGCTAAAGTTGCTTTGATCACCGGCACCAGTTTTTCATAACGCGCTTTGCTGACTTTCCCCGCCGCCCGTTTTGGATTGATTCCGGCTTTAAACAAAGCTTCGTTCGCATAGATATTACCCACGCCCACCACCACGTGATTGTCCATCAGAAAGGTTTTAACGGCTTGTTGGCGTCCGCGCGAGGCATTGAACAGGTAATCTGAATCAAAGCCGTCAGTGAGCGGTTCAGGGCCTAATTCGGCCAATAACGGGTGCGCCTGTTGCGGATCCTCAGCGCTGTACAGCCAGCAGCCAAAGCGCCGGGGATCGTTGAATCGCAACACCTGGCCGGAATCCAGCACCAGATCAATATGATCATGCTTTACCACGAGCGTGTCGGCCGGCACCACGCGAAGCTTGCCGGACATTCCCAGATGCACAATCAGATAGCCGCCGGTGGTCTGAATCAGCAGGTATTTTGCGCGGCGTTCAACCGCGATGATGGTTTCACCAACCACCGCCTGGGCAGCATCGGGTACTGGCCAGCGCAGACGCGCATCGCGCACAATCAGGCCGGTAATCCGCCGCTGCAGCAAATGCGGCTCAATACCACGGCGGCTGACTTCCACTTCTGGTAATTCGGGCATCGTTGTTCACTTGTGTTTGTTGAAAATCTCACCTATATTCGCGGCGTTGGCAAAACGGGATCACCGAGTTTCATGCACACTGCAGAATTATATTCCGACCTACCGGTACAGGCGTTTCAGACCCAGGCCATCGACATGGATCAGCTGGTTGAACACGGCTATGTGATTGTACCTAATTTCCTTGCCAGCGCCCAATGCAGCATTATCTTTGATTATGCCCGCGAACTGCCTGCCGGTGCTTGGCAGCAGGCCGGTATTGGCCGGGCTGATCAATACACCACCAATACCGCCGTGCGCCAGGACAAGATCCGCTGGCTAAGTCCGGCACTTGCCGTTGAACGCGATTACCTGCAGATGATGGAGCACCTGCGGGAACTCATTAACCGTGAGCTGTTCATGGGTTTGTTCGATTACGAATGCCATCTGGCCCACTACCCGCCAGGTTCGTTTTACCGCAAGCATCTGGACGCCTTCAAAGGGCGCAGCAACCGCATTCTTACCACGGTTTTCTACCTGAACCCTGAATGGCAGGCCACTGATGGCGGCGAACTGGTCATTTATGGCGATCACGGCGAGGTACTTGAAACCGTATTACCGCAAGCCGGTAAACTAGTGCTGTTTTTAAGTGACAGGTTCGTTCATGAGGTGCTGCCCGGCCAGCGCGACCGCTTCAGCATTACCGGCTGGTACCGGCTTAACGCCAGTATCGGGGGCGTGATTGATCCCACCCGCTAGGCTGCGGGCGTGGTATTTCAGACACAAAAAACCCGGCGCAGGCCGGGTTTTTTAATTCATGCTATGCCGCAAAAATCTTATTTGATTTTCGCTTCTTTGAACATCACGTGTTTCCGAACCACTGGATCGAATTTTTTGATTTCCATTTTTTCAGGCATAGTACGCTTGTTCTTGTCGGTAGTGTAGAAGAACCCAGTACCGGCAGAAGAGACTAAACGAATCTTATCGCGCATAGTTTAAATTCCTTACACTTTCTCGCCACGGCTGCGCAGATCCGCAAGCACCGAGTCGATACCGTTTTTATCAATAATGCGCATCGCTTTAGTAGTAATACGCAGCTTAACCCAACGCTTTTCTGATTCAACCCAGAAGCGGTGAGATTGCAGGTTCGGCAGGAAACGACGCTTGGTCGCGTTGTTTGCGTGAGAGCGGTTATTACCCGCTACCGGACGCTTTCCTGTAACTTGACATACTCGTGACATTGTTTTTACTCCAAAATTGCTTCAAGCTCGCCTGACGCCCATCGCGGCCTTGCGTTCAAATCCGAGGGCGCATTTTATACAGCAAATCCGCCCGTCAATCAAGTGATCGCGGCGATTTTTTGATCTTTTTGATCGTGTCTGTCTGTGTAAATATGCCGCGCTACTTTACTTGAAATACCGCCAATGTGCCAGTGATTATCGCGGCACCGGTTAAAATAGTCTCTAGAGCAGCCCACGTTCGGCAAAGGATACCGGTTCGCCGGCGCCGATCACAAAATGATCCAGTAGTGCCACATCGATCAATCCCAGCGCCCGCTTCAGTCGTTCCGTTACCCGCTGATCCGCCTGACTGGGTTCAGCGACGCCGGACGGATGGTTGTGGGCCAGTATCACGGCGGCCGCGTTATGCTGCATCACCAGTTTAATAATTTCGCGCGGATAGACCGGTGCCGCGTTGATAGTGCCGTGAAACAGCTCCACATATTTTAGCAGACGGTGCTGACTGTCGAGCAGCAACACCACAAACACTTCGCGCTGCTGATGCCGCAACTGGGCGGTGAGATAATCCCGCACCATCGCCGGCTGGGTAAAACCATCCTCGCGCTGCAGCTGCCACGACAGATAGCGCCGGGATATTTCCATCACCACCTGCAGCTGCATTACCCGGGCTGGCCCTAAGCCGCGCTGGGCGAGCAGGTCCCGGGCGGGAGCTGAGAGCATACCGCCTATGCCCTTGAACGTTTGCAGCAGGTCACGGGAATAGGCAACCACATCCTTGCCCGGGATGCCTGTACCTAACAAAATCGCCAGTAGCTCCGCATCACTCAGATTGCTGACACCCAGCTCAGCCATTTTTTCGCGGGGCCGTTCCTGCACCGGCCAGTCTTTTACTGAATCCATGAAAACCCTCCGTGGTTTTTACAATAAAAAAGCCACCTGCTGGTGGCTTTTCAGAGCACTCGCAGATCCACGAGTTTACTAATTTCCGGTAGGGCCTGTCATGCCGCTTCGCTGGTAAGCTTCGACGAATCCCCGGCCATCTTCCCGATCATTTTCAATATCTGCAGTCGACCGGCAAATACGTTTTTTAAAGTTGGTGCCCACTACATGCTCATTACTGCATATATGAGTCACTTCGCCCTCATCATTCACAATACGTGTATAGCCACTGCCAATGTCTTCCTCTGACGTGTTCGCACACCCGGCAATCAATAATGCGCCGCAGGCTGCTAATAATAATTGCTTCATTTCTTATCCTTAATGTTGATTTTACGCCCCTACATTAGAACAGTTTTCAGGTACAGGCTATAGCCAGTTTGTAACAATTTATACACTCGCCAAGGGCGGCCTGCCTATGCTATGGTTAGCGCAACTAAAAGGTAAGGACTCACTATGACTGCAAGCCCTGATATGCCGCTATCCGGACGCAAGATACTGGTCGGGATCAGTGGTGGCATCGCCGCTTATAAAATACCTGATCTGGTGCGCCGGCTGCGCGATTATGGCGCCACGGTGCGGGTGGTAATGACCCATGGAGCCAAAGCCTTTATCACACCACTTACTTTACAGGCGGTGTCGGGGCATGCAGTACATGACGATTTGCTGGATCCTGATGCCGAAGCCGCCATGGGTCATATTGAACTGGCCAAATGGGCTGATCTGATTGTAATTGCCCCGGCGTCAGCGAGCATTCTGGCGCGGCTAGCCCACGGCCTTGCGGACGACCTGCTCAGTACCCTGTGCCTGGCCACTCCGGCCCCCATCGCAGTAGCGCCTGCCATGAACCAGCAGATGTGGGCGGCAGCCGCAGTCCAGGACAATATCGCCACCCTGAGCCGCCGGGGCGTTCATATTATAGCCCCCGCCAGCGGTGCCCAGGCCTGCGGTGATGTGGGTGCCGGCCGCATGCCAGAGCCGCTCGATCTGCGTGAGCAGATTTGCCAGTTACTCAGTCCGGCTGAAGGGGTGCTGCAGGGAAAGCACGTGCTGATCACCGCCGGCCCCACCCGCGAAGCCGTTGACCCGGTGCGTTACGTCAGCAACCATAGTTCCGGCAAAATGGGCTTTGCGCTAGCCGCAGTTGCGCAGCAGATGGGCGCGGAGGTGACGCTGATTGCTGGTCCCTGCCATTTACCTACGCCGCCGCAAGTGAAGCGCATTGATGTCGAGTCGGCCGAACAGATGCTGAAGGCCGTGCAGGATCGTGTAACGGCCGCTGATTTCTTTATCGCCTGTGCCGCCGTGGCCGACTACCGCCCCACTGCCGTCGCCGACAGCAAAATCAAAAAATCAGCCAGCAGCATGACCCTGGAGCTGGTGCGTAATCCGGATATTCTTGCCACAGTGGCAAGTAGCAGCAAGCCGCCGTTCACCGTTGGCTTCGCCGCAGAAACTCATGCCGTCGCGGACTACGCGCAGGACAAACTCAAACGCAAACGGCTGGCGATGATTGCTGCCAATGATGTCAGCGACACCAGCATCGGCTTTAACAGTGATGAAAATGCCATCAGCCTCTTCTGGCTGGACAGCCAGCAGCAACTGCAGAGCAAGCCCCTGGACAAAGCCAGCAAGCAGCAGATTGCCCGCGGCATTCTGGAGCAGGCCGCCCGGCTGCATACCAGCAACGACTACAGCATCGCTACAGACTAACCTGACGAAAAACTGAGACCTATAACTATGACCACCAAAAAACCGAACCGCAAAGAGCAGATCCTCGGTACCCTGGCCGCCATGCTGGAAACCAGCCCGGGCCAGCGTATCACTACCGCCCGGCTGGCGGCTGAAATGGGTGTGTCGGAAGCGGCACTGTACCGGCACTTCCCGTCTAAAGCCCGGATGTTTGAAGGACTGATCGAGTTCACCGAGGACGCGGTGCTGTCGCGGATCAATCAGGTGCTTGAAGTGGAGAAAGACACCCTGGTGCGCTGCGAGATGATATTGCGCGTGGTGCTGACCTTTGTCGAACGCAATCCTGGCATCACCCGGGTACTGACCGGCGATGCGCTGATGGGTGAACATGATCGGCTACGGGCCCGGGTGCTGGGTATCTTTGAGAAAATTGAAGCCAATCTGAAGCAAGCTATCCGCGAGCGCCGGTTGCGCGAGAATGTACAAACCCGGATAGACGAAGGGGTACTGGCGAACCTGCTTATGGCTTATGCCGATGGCAAGATCGCGCAGTTTGTCCGCTCAGAATTCAAGCGTGCGCCAACCGAGCACTTTGACGAGCAGTGGCAAACGATGGCGCAGCAGTTACTGAGTTAATTATTCTGAGGTCCGCGCCCGGCTGAGCAGGTTAATCGCTGCCTGCTGGGGCGTGGTTTCACCGTAGAGCACATCGTAAAGTTGCTCGCAGATAGGCATTTCAACGCCATTGCGACGTGCCAGCGTAACCACTTCACGGGTATTGCGGTAGCCTTCAACGGCCTGGCCGATACTCTTCATGGCCTCATCCACCGACTTCCCTTTGCCAAGAGCCAGCCCAAACCGCCGGTTACGGGACTGATCGTCGGTGCAGGTTAAGATCAAATCCCCAAGCCCGGCCATACCGGTGAAGGTTTCCGGCCGCGCGCCAAGTTTTAATCCCAGCCGCGTCAGTTCCGCTAAGCCGCGGGTGATCAAAGCCGTGCGGGCATTAGCACCAAAGCCGATGCCATCCGCCATACCGGCACCGATCGCAATCACGTTCTTGACTGCGCCACCCAGCTGCACGCCGATAAAATCATCGTTGGTATAAACCCGGAAGCTGCGGTCGCAGTGCAGGAGCTCAGATAAGTCGTAGACAAATTTGTCGTTGGTGGACGACATCGAAATCGCGGTCGGCAGGCCTTTCGCCATTTCCATAGCGAACGTCGGTCCGGATAGTACTGCCAGCACCCGATCACTGCCAAGAATCTCTTCTGCCACCTCAAACAACAGGCGGCCAGTTTCGGGCTCCAGCCCTTTAGTCGCCCAAGCCACCCGCGCATCGGCCCGCAAATGTGGCTGGATGTCTTTGAGCACCTCAGCGAAACTGCCACTTGGCACGACCACCACGATATTTACCGCGTCTTCAACGGCAGCAATCAGATCCGAGGTCAGGATCACGGCTTCAGGTAATTCAACACCAGGCAAATAACGGGAATTTTCACGGGTTTTCTGCATCGCCGTGATTTGATCTTCATCACGGCCCCACAGGCAGGTTTTGGTGCCCTTACGGGCAAAGCAAAGTGCCAGGGCGGTTCCGTAAGAACCCGCACCCAGCACTGTAACTTGCGTATTGCGCATAGGTAGTTAGCGTCAGCCCTTAAGCGTCAGCTTGTTCGCCTTGCTGCTGACGTTGTTGCAGGTGTTGTGCGAAGATCGCATCAAAGTTCACCGGCGCCAGGTTCAGCTGTGGGAAGGTCGAACGGCTAACCAGGCTCGCCAGGCACTCACGCGCGTAAGGGAACAAAATGTTCGGGCAGAATGCACCCAGCAGGTGCGCACGCTGGTTGTCTTCGATCGAGTCAGCGATGGTGAAGATACCGGCCTGATGAACTTCAGCTAAGAATGCTACTTCGTCACCAACTTTGTTGGTCGCAGTGATTTTCAGAACCACTTCATAAACGCCATCTTCGATGATGGTATTTTTTACGTTCAGGTCCAGATTCAGTTCAGGCTTCCACTCTTTGCGGAAAATCGCTGGTGCGCCTGGCGCTTCAAAAGACACATCTTTAGTGTAGATGCGCTGAATTGCGAATGCTTGTTCTTGCTGTGCGTCGGTTTGAGCGGCGCCGTTCGTTTGCTGTTCGTCAGCCATGATAGTTACTTCCTATAAGATTGAGTTCTGAATTATTTTTTAACGAGTGGAAAACTGGCGCTCTGCCAGGCAGCGATACCACCCTGCAACAACGCGACCTGCTCATAACCTGCTTTATTTAGCTGTGTCGCAGGCCCTTTCGCGGTCATTCCGGTAGCGCATACCACAACGATGGGGGCAGATTTGTATTTCTCAAGCGCGCCGAAGTCATTTTTCCGGATCCGCTCAGCCGGAATATTCAGTGAACCCTGGATATGGCCTTTGCGAAACTCGTCAACAGAACGAATATCGACAAACACGCCATTATTACGATCAACCAGCAAAGTCGCCTGCTGCGGTGGCAGCGCCTTCACTTTAGAGGTTGCCGCCTGCGCATAAGTGACAATTAAGGCGATTAACAATACAACCCAAAGAATACTCATCAGGTAATGGTCGCCAGCGAATGCGAGGATCTGCTCCATAGTACGAATAGCTCCAACTGAAAAAATCAAGCACCAGAGTATACCTGCTGAAATGGCAGATACCAGCAAAATTTGGGGCCATTTTGCCGCTACAACGGATGCGCCGAATGCAAAAATCGCATAAACTGAAAGCACTAACAGATGGATTGAGGATGCTATGGCTAAGCAAAACGCCCCACTTGCACTACTTATTCTGGATGGCTGGGGTCATCGTGAAGACGCAGCAGACAATGCCATTGCTGCCGCCGATACCCCAAACATGGATAAACTCTGGGCGAACTGCCCCCGCACCCTGGTTGATGGCTCGGGCAAAGCGGTGGGTTTACCGGCCGGGCAGATGGGTAATTCGGAAGTGGGCCATGTGAATTTGGGTGCCGGCCGGGTGGTCTATCAGGATTTCACCCGCATCAGCAAAGCCATCGCCGATGGCGACTTTTTCGAAAATCCTGCCTTCACCGAAGCGGTGGATAAAGCCGTGGCCAACGACAAAGCCGTGCATATCATGGGCCTGCTGTCGCCGGGTGGTGTGCACAGCCATGAAGATCATATGAAGGCTATGGTCAAGCTGGCGGCTTACCGCAATGCGAAACGTATTTACGTGCACGCCTTTTTAGATGGCCGCGATACGCCACCACGCTCAGCCAAAGAATCCATCGAGCGCTTTGAACAGCTGTTCAGTAAACTCGGCGTTGGCCGTTTTGCGTCTGTCTCGGGCCGTTATTTTGCGATGGACCGCGACAACCGCTGGGATCGTGTGAAGCAGGTGTGGGAGGTGATGGTGGCAGGCAAAGGCCAGCGCCATACCCGCAGCGCCGGTGAAGCCCTGATATCCGCTTACGAACTCAATGAAGATGACGAGTTTGTTAAACCAACACTAATTGGTGAAACCGTCAAAGTCGACGACGGCGACACCCTGGTGTTTATGAACTTCCGGGCCGACCGGGCGCGCCAGCTAAGCCATGCTTTTGCCGATAAAGACTTTGCTGAATTCGATCGTGGCCACCGCCCGGCGCTGAACGCCTTCGTAACGCTTACTGAATATGAAAGCGGACTGGACGCCGAAGTAGCCTTCCCTACTACCGAACTGAAAAACGTGCTGGGTGACTGGTTGGCGCAGCACGATTACACTCAGTTGCGTATTTCGGAAACCGAAAAATACGCGCATGTGACCTTCTTCTTCAGCGGTGGTCGTGAGGAAAAATTCAAGGGCGAAGATCGGCTGCTGATCAAGTCACCGAATGTGGCCACCTACGACCAGCAACCCGAGATGAGCTCGGAAGAGCTGACCGACAAGCTGGTGGAATCGATCAAAGCCGGCAAGCACGATGTCATCATCTGCAATTACCCCAACGGCGACATGGTTGGCCATACCGGCAACTTCGATGCCGCCGTAAAAGCCTGTGAAGCCGTTGACCGTTGTGTCGGCCGCGTGGTTGAGGCACTGCGTGAAGTCGGTGGCGAATGCCTGATCACCGCCGATCATGGCAATGCCGAGCAAATGCAGGACCACACCACCGGGCAATCACACACCGCGCATACCAGTGAGCTGGTGCCCTTTATCTATGTCGGCCGTAATGCCACTGCCCGTGATGGCGGCAAGCTATCCGATGTGGCACCGACGATGTTGCATTTGCTGGGTCTGGATCAGCCCGAAGAAATGACTGGTTCGCCCATTGTGAAGCTGGATACGTGATGGCGCGATGGCTGTTGCTGGTGCTGTTATGGTCGCTCAGTGCCAACGCCATGCAGCAGTCGGCTGACCAGGCAGAAACCGAAGCGCGGCTTGAGGCGATCGCGGCGGAGTTACAACGCCGCCAGGCGGCTATCGAGCAGCGCGCTGAAAAGCTCAGCCTGACCGAGCAAGAGCTGCGTCTGCTGGAACTGCAAATCAGTACGGTCACCAACGAACTCAACACCACCCGCAATGCGCTGCGCGAAACCCAGGCCCGGATCAGCGAGCTGCAGCAACAGCAACAAGAGCTTGAGCAACGTCAGCAGCAACAACTGCAGCTGCTGGCCCGCCAACTGGACATGGCCTATCGCATGGGCAAGCACGACTTTATTAAGCTGGTGCTTAACCAGGAAGACCCGGCCCGCTTTGAGCGCCTGCTGGGCTACTATGGCTACCTCAACCGCGCTCGCCTGGCCGAAGTCGAAGAACTTAAAACCATACAGAGCGAACTGGCTCAGGTTACCGCTGATCTTGAAAGCCAGCGCCAGACTCTGGCCGAGCAGCAACAGGAACAACGGGTACAGCAAGGTGTGGTGCAGGAACAGCAACGCGAGCAGCAACAATTAATCACCCGTCTGCAGCGCGAACAAACAGCCGACAAGCAACGCATTAACCAGCTTAGAGAGGACCAGGAGGCGTTGGAACGCGTACTTGAGGCCATTATCGCAGCCTTACGGGACGAACCGCGCCTTGATGGCCTGCAAGCCTTGAAAGGGCAGTTGAGCTGGCCGGCTAAGGGCCGGGTACAGCAGGTATTTGGTAAGCCGCGTAGTGGTGGCGTGACCTGGAAAGGCATAACCATTGAAGCTGCCGCCGGAACCCCGGTGACCGCCATCGCCGACGGCCGGGTACTGTTCGCCAACTGGCTGCGTGGATTTGGCCTGGTGCTGGTTCTGGATCATGGCAACGGCTATATGAGTTTATATGGCCATAACCAGACCATTATTCCGTCAGTAGGGGAAACTGTGCGGCGGAATGAAACCGTCGCGCTGGTTGGTCAGAGTGGTGGCCGTTCGGAGCCGGGTCTTTATCTGGAAATCCGGGCTAAGGGCGAAGCCGTCAATCCAACCCAGTGGTTCCGCTGATGCTTAACCGTTTCTGTTTCGTCGCGATACTGCTGGCTTCCTACAGCGCCAGCGCCGAGCCGGTGAGCGCCGTGACACCTCTGCGACCAGTGCAGATTGCCGTGGTTATAGATGATTTGGGAAACAGCGCCAGCCACCAGCGCTTCACCGAGCTGCCCGGCGCCCTGACCCTCGCATTTTTGCCCCATACCCCTCATGCCGCCCGATTGGCAGCGCAGGCTCACGCGCATGGCAAAGAAGTCATGGTGCATATGCCCATGCAGCCTGCTGGCGGCCAAGCAGCTGGCCCCGGCATGCTCAGTACGCTGCACAATGAAGCCGAACTCAATGCTGAGCTGGATAAGGCGCTGGCGACCCTGCCCGGCGCCCGGGGGCTTAACAATCACATGGGCAGTCTGCTAACTGCCAGCAGTGAGCCTATGCGCTGGCTGATGCAGGCGCTGGCGAACCGGAACTTATATTTTCTGGATAGCCGGACCAGCGCCGCCACCCGCGCCGAACAGATGGCTGATGAAATTGGTCTGCCCGTGGCCCGCCGGCATGTGTTTCTTGACCACAACCCACAAACCGAAGCCATCGCCCGTGAGTGGGCGCAACTGCTTAAGCTGGCACGAAAAAACGGCTTTGCCATTGCCATTGCCCACCCACACCAGAGCACCTACAGCTTCTTGCAGGCACAGCTGCCGCAACTGGAGCAACAAGGCATTTCACTGGTATTTGTTTCCAGCCTGACACAAAAAAGCCCGCTGGTTAGCGGGCCTTCTGACAATCTGAAAAAATTACTGAAACCATCTACGCCATAGCGTTGCGAAGTTTCTTCATGGCGTTCTGTTCAAGCTGACGTACGCGTTCAGCAGAAACCTGATATTTATTGGCTAACTCCTGCAGCGTGGTCTTGTTGTTCTCATCCAGCCAGCGGGCACGGACGATATCCTGGCTGCGCTCATCCAGCGTCTTAATGGCGGACAACAAGCGCTTAGAAGTCTGCGCTTCCCACTGCTCGTTTTCAACTTCTTCAGCCAGATCAGAGCGCTTGTCTTCCAGATACTGAGCTGGTGAATACGCAGTGCCTTCACGTGAGTCATCGTCATCAGAGCTCAGTTCAAACGCCTGATCATAAGCGCTCATGCGCGCTTCCATTTCCATCACTTCATTGGTACTTACACCCAGGGTTTCAGCAACGGTGCTGACTTCGTCCTGAGTAAACCAGCCTAAGCGTTTTTTCATCTTACGCAGGTTAAAGAATAATTTACGCTGTGCTTTAGTGGTCGCAATTTTCACCATGCGCCAGTTCTTCAGCACATACTCGTGAATCTCTGCTTTGATCCAATGTACCGCGAAGGAAACCAGGCGTACGCCGACTTTAGGGTCGAAGCGGCGGACCGCTTTCATCAGACCGATATTACCTTCCTGAATCAAATCAGCCTGCGGCAGGCCGTAACCGGAATAGCCGCGGGCAACGTGCACGACGAAACGCAGGTGCGACATGATCAGCTGCCGTGCAGCTGCTAAATCGTCCTGCTCTACTAAGCGCTCTGCCAGACCACGCTCTTCATCGGCACTCAACATAGGAATGCGATTGACCGACTGAATGTAAGCTTCCAGGCTGCCGCTACTCTGCGGTACTGCTAACGCCAAATTTGTCATTTCAGTGCTCATCCAACAACATCCTCTTTTTACTGCTGCGTGGCTGCATCGCCACACATACATCAGACCTCTGTGGGCCTGCGAAGTTCTATCATTCTAGCAAATCTGACGCAGGTGACAATGATCGATCCTATAGATCCTGCTTCAGATCATATGGGGCTGATTTATTGTGGTTCAATAGTCGCGACGTGTTTTCTTACCGCAATATAAGAACCCAGCAATCCCAAACCCACCGCAATCAGCCAGAGTACCAGCATTTCCTGCAAATTCAGGCCAGTGAGGCTGAACTGGCTTTCGTACAATTCGCTAATCGCCCGCACCGCATCGTCGATCCACCAGATCAACAGCGCCGTGGCCAGCCAGGCAATGATGCCCCCGACGATGCCGTACCAGACGCCGGTATACATAAAGGGTCGCTGAATATAAGCATCAGTAGCGCCAACCAGCTTCATCACCATGATCTCATCACGCTTGCTGTTAATGTTCAGGCGGATGGTATTGCCGACAATCAGCACCACCGCGATACAAAGCAACAAAGCCAGCGCCAGAAAGCCATCACGAACCAGATTCAGCAGGGCCTCCAGCCGTTGCAGCCAGGCTAAGTCCAGCCGGGCTTCTTCAACTTCACGCTCGCCTTTCAGACTACGCAACAGTGTTTCAGCCGCGGACGGCGTGCGTTTATCCGCAGCCGGTGTAATCAACAGTACATCCGGCAAGGGGTTTTCACTGAGCGCGTCGAGCGCGCTGCCAAAACCTGAACCTTCGCGAAACTCTGCCAGTGCTTCATTTTTATCAATCCATTTCACCGACTCGATATCCGGTGACAGGTTCAGCCGCTTGGTGAAAGTAGCGACTTCCTGCTGGCTTAAATTCTTACGCAAAAATACCGTGATCTCTGCTGCTTCCTGCCAGTCCGAGCCTATGGCGTCGGTATTTTTCACCACCACATAGAGCGTTGCCGGCAACGTCAGGCTCAGACCCAGCACCGCCATCGTCATCAGACTGGCCAGCGGATAACGGACTAATTCACCCAGACTTGCCACGGCCTGCTGGGCATTATGCACCCAGAACATGACAAAACGACGAAAGCCGGAAATTTTTACCTGCTGAGCGCCCTGGCTGCGTGAACGGAACAGTATACTCATGCTCAGTTCTCCTGCAGGCCGTCGTTAATCATGCGACCTTCTTTCAGGCTCAGGGTGCGATAGCGCAACCGGGCAATCAGGCCCAGATCGTGAGTCGCAATTAACACCGATACGCCAACCCGGTTAAAATCTTCGAACAGCTTAATGATTTCGGTGGATAGCTTAGGATCCAGGTTACCGGTCGGCTCGTCGGCCAACAACAGGGGCGGCTTGTTCACCACCGCCCGGGCAATGCCGACACGCTGCTGTTCACCGCCAGAGAGCATCATCGGGTAATAGCGCAATTTATCGCCAAGCCCAACTTTCTCGAGCGATGCCTGCACCCGCTTACGTGCCTCCTGCATGCTGTAACCTTCAATCAACAGCGGCAGCGCGACGTTATCGAGCACAGTTTTGTCCATCAGCAGCCGGTGATCCTGAAAAATCATGCCAATATCGCGGCGCACATAAGGGATCTGCCGCGAGTTGATACGTTTTAAGTCATGGCCGTTAATCAGCACCCGGCCGGCGGTAGGCCGTTCCATCATGCTGATGAGTTTGAGCAGGGTACTCTTGCCGGCACCGGAATGGCCGGTCAGAAACGCCATTTCGCCGGGCTCCAGATGAAAGCTCACCTGATTCAGCGCGGTAAAGCCACCGGCGTAGGTCTTACTAACCTGCTCAAACTTGATCATTCTTGCTCCGTTTTCGCGATCTCACGCTGAAATAAGGCGCTGACGAACTCATCAGCTTTAAAGGGCCGCAGGTCATCAATACCCTCACCCACACCGATATACCGGATCGGGATATTAAACTGGTCGGCAATGGCAAATATCACGCCGCCTTTAGCGGTACCATCGAGTTTGGTCAGGGTTATGCCCGTAACACCAACCGCTTCAGTAAAGAGCCTGGCCTGGCTGATGGCATTTTGGCCGGTACCGGCATCCAGCGTCAGCATAACCTCATGAGGGGCATCGGCGTCCAGTTTTTTCATCACCCGCACCACTTTTTTAAGCTCATCCATCAGGTGCGCTTTATTCTGCAGACGACCGGCAGTATCGGCAATGAGTACATCGACACCGCGGGCTTTGGCGGCCTCCACCGCATCATAAATGACCGAGGCGCTGTCGGCACCAGTATGCTGCGCGACCACCGGAATGGCGTTGCGCTCGCCCCATACCTGCAACTGCTCTACCGCGGCAGCGCGGAAAGTATCGCCGGCCGCCAGCATCACCGATTTACCCTCGCGCTTAAACTGCTGGGCCAGCTTACCAATGGTAGTGGTTTTGCCGACGCCGTTAACGCCGACCATCAGAATTACGAAGGGGCCGGCTTTGGTATCCAGTTTCAGCGGCTGCTCGACTGGCTTGAGGATTTCCGTCATGTTCTGTTGCAGCAGCTCATACAAGGCGCTGGCATCCTGCAGCTGGCGGCGATCCGCCTGCTCGGTGAGGCGCTCGACGATACGCATGGTCGTGGGCACGCCGATATCCGCAGTCAGTAACTGGGTTTCGAGTTCTTCAAAGAGGTCATCGTCAATTTTCTTATCTTTAAAAACGCCCCAGAGGCCATCGCCGATGGCACTTGAGGTTTTGCGCAGTCCGGCGGTCAGGCGTTGCCACAGGCCCGTTTTTTTCGCTGGCTGGGGTTCTGGCTCTGGCTCTGGTTCTGGTTCTGGTTTGGCTTCGGCGGCCGATTCGGCAGTAACCTGCGCACAAATCTCGGCAGCATCAGGAGCGACCTGTTCAGCTACTGACTGCTCTTCTGGCTGAAGTTCTTGCGGCTGAGGCTCTTCCTGCTGCGCCTCGTCTTGTTGGGGCGCTTCGCTCTCAGGCGATTGTTCGGGTGCGTCTTTTTTGGATTTACGAAATAACGAAAACAGCGATCCTTTGGCCATGCCCAGTTTACCTTTGGAAGTTCATTACTACAGGGTTTACACTATGCCGGTAGTTTAACACGCGACTAAACAGAAGGCTTACTTTAGCATGCCGCGAAGCCCAGACAAGAACAAAAAGGCCAGTGCCGAAGGCAGCGGCGAATTGCGTATTATCGGCGGTTCGCTGCGCGGGCGGAAACTCAGTATCGCTGCGGTCCCCGGCTTGCGCCCCACCACCGACCGGGTGCGCGAAACCCTGTTTAACTGGCTGCAGTTTGAGCTGGCCGATCAGCGTTGCCTGGATTTATTCGCCGGCAGCGGCGCACTGGGCTTTGAAGCGCTGTCGCGCGGCGCCGCACAAGTGATCCTGCTGGAAAAAGACAGCCAGGCGGCACGATTACTGGCCCAGCATGCCGAGCGCTTATCCGCTGCTTGCCAGGGCACCGCGCTGGTGCAATCGGGCGATGCGCTGAATTTTTTACAACAGCAACCAGCCGCTCCCTTTGACGTGGTATTTGTGGACCCGCCGTTTCGCATGGACCTAGCGGATAGCGCCTGCGAGTTATTGCAGCGGAATGGCTGGCTGCGCCCGGGCAGCTGGGTATACCTGGAAACCGAGCGCGACTGGCATCCGAACTGGCCCTCGAACTGGCGCCTGCATCGCGAAAAAGAAGCCGGCCAGGTGGCCTTCCGGCTGCTGCAGGTAAATGATTAGAACAACAACTTAAGGTAGACAACGAATGAGTATTAGCGTGTGGTTGGGTCGAATTCTTTTTGCGCTGGTGTGGGGTGCCTTACTGGCCAACCTGGTATGGCCGTTTCCGGGCAAAGGCTTTGCGCTGTTTCTGATCCTGCTGTTTGTACTGCTGGCAATTCACCTGCTGCAGCTACTGATGTTTGTCACCGTGTATGGCGACAAAATCAAATGGAGCCGCGGCGATTACTGGCAAATCATTGTATTTGGCGTGATTGGCTGGCTGGCCATATTACAAAAACAGCCACGCCAGAAAACCGACTAAGTCGCTTATTCGGAAATCGCGACGCCGATGTTGGAGATGCCTTCATCATCGGCCATCGCGCGGATCTGTGCGACCAGCTCTTTGGTCGGCAACGCGGACGTCGGCGCCACCACTTCCAGGTAATTCAGCAGCGCCTGCTGAATGTCGACTTCGTACTGTACTAACTCATGCTCGCGCAGCAGTTGCTGGCGTTGTTCCGCATCCAGCTCGGCGCCTTCCGTGAGTTCGACAAATTTAGCCACATCCGCCTGAGAAATCTTCGCCACGCTGACCAGTTCGGCCGAGGTATTGTCCATCAGCCCCTGCAGCATGGTGCTGATGGCAGTGCAGGCGTCAATCGCCGGGTATACGCCAAGCAGATCATGGCCGTATTCACTGGGGGTGACATCGTCGACCTTTTCCTGCCAGCGGCTGAAATTCACTTTGACTTTCTTCGGTTGCCATACCCAATCCCAGCAAGCATTCAAAGCACCTTCCAGCGGCTGCGGATCGCCAAAGCCGGTCACCTGATGGAACAGGTGATAATTGGGGACCATGCGCTCACACAGGTACAGCGCCACCACCGTCTGGTAAGCCAGGGGTAATTCGCGAATGCGTTCAAAAGTGTTCAGTACAGCCATGGAAATCCTTGGTAAACTAGCGACAGATCAGATAGGGGTAAGTATACATGGAATCAAGCATACACCAATGGTTTTGCCAGATCCGCGACGCCGCAGCGCGCATCAGCGATCGCGTCATGCGCACGCCGGTGCGCCATCAGCTGGCGTTAGACGACGCGCTGGGCGCGCAGGTGTGGCTGAAGTGCGAGAACCTGCAACACACCGGCGCGTTTAAGTTTCGCGGTGCCTGCAATGCCCTGCTGCAACTGACGCCAGCGCAGCGCGAAGCGGGTGTATTTACGGTCTCTTCCGGCAATCATGGTGCAGCACTTGCGGCCGCCGGACAGCAACTGGGGATATCGGTGCGGGTGGGCGTTGCCAGCAATGCGTCACCAGTTAAACGCGCCAATATGGAGCAGTACGACGCTGAGCTCATCACCATCGAACCGGGCATGACAGCACGCGAGCAGTTCGTCGAGCAGCAGCAGGCCAGCGGCCGGCACTTTGTTCCGCCTTACAATCACCCGCATATTATCTGTGGTCAGGGCACCGCGGCACTGGAGCTGCTCGAGCAGCAACCGGATCTCGAGATCTTACTGACGCCCCTGGGTGGCGGCGGCTTGCTCAGCGGCACGGCGATCGTCGGGCGTGAGCTGGGCATCAGCAACATCTATGGCGTGGAACCGGAGCTGGCGGCCGATGGCAGGGCCTCGCTGGAAGCGGGATCCATTCAGCCGGCAATGCCGCCGCGCAGTGTCTGCGATGGCCTGCTGACCAGCCTGGGGGAAGAAACCTTCGCCATTATCCGGCGCGCGGTGGACGATGTACTGGTGGTCACCGATGAACAGGCACTGGCCGCCCAACAACTTTGTTTTGAGCATACCGGAATGTGGATCGAGCCCTCGTCAGCGACCCCGCTGGCAGCCATTAAGGCCTATCCGCAGCTATTTGCCGCTAAACGGATCGGGGTCGTGATCAGTGGGGGAAATGTGAATCAGCTGGCGAACAGCTGATTCATATCCTGAAAGGCTTTAAATTCCAGCGCGTTACCACTGTAATCATAGAAAAACATGGTGGCTTGCTCGCCGGGCTTCCCTTCAAAGCGGATATGCGGCTCAATCACAAACTTGATGCCTTTATCCTGCAGCCGGCGCGCCAGTTGCTGCCAGTCGTCCATAGTCAGCACCACACCAAAATGCGGCACCGGCACGGCATGGCCGTCGACCGGATTATGATGCACTTCACCGGCTTGTACCGGTGCCAGATGCGTCACTAACTGGTGGCCAAAAAAATCCCAGTCGACCCACTGCTTATCGCTGCGGCCTTCGCTTAACCCAAGCACGTCACCATAAAAGGCGCGTGCCCGGGCAATATCCTTCACCGGAATCGCTAAATGAAAAGGTTGAACCTGCTTTGCCATGTATGTCTCCCTTCGCTCAGCCTTAAGCGTTCAGCGCCCGATCCAGATCAGCAATCAGATCGTCCAGATCTTCAATACCCACAGAGATCCGCACGAAGTTATCCAGAATGCCCAGCTTCTCGCGATTCTCTTTTGGAATCGACGCGTGGGTCATAATCGCCGGATGTTCAATCAGGCTCTCGACGCCACCTAAGCTTTCCGCCAGCGCGAAGATTTCAACTTCTTCGAGGAAGCGACGGGCTTTGTTGATGTCGCCTTTGAGCAGAATCGAGATCATGCCGCCAAAACCTGTCATCTGGCGTTTCGCCAGCTCGTGCTGCGGATGACTTGGCAGACCAGGGTAAATCACTTTCTCAACCTGATCATGTTTCTCAAGCCACTTGGCCAGCTCCAGCGCCGCTTCGTTATGATGCTTCATCCGCAAGGCCAGGGTTTTCACGCCGCGCAGTGCCAGATAGCTATCAAACGGACCAGCTATCGCGCCTACAGAGTTCTGCAGGAACAACATTTTTTCGATCAGCTCCTGGTTATCGCCAACCACCGCAATACCGCCAACCATATCAGAATGGCCGTTCAGGTATTTGGTCGCTGAATGCATGACCATGTCGGCACCCAGTTCCAGCGGACGGGTGTTGTAGGGTGTGGCGAAGGTATTATCCACTACCACCAGAATGTCGCGCGCTTTGGCGACCTTCACGATGGCATCGATATCAACCAGTTTCAGCATCGGGTTACTTGGAGTTTCCACCCAGATCATCTTGGTTTTGTCGGTGATCGCGGCTTCAACGGCACTTATATCGGCCAGATCAACGTAAGAGAATTTCAGGTTAGCTGAACGGCCACGGACTTTATCAAACAAGCGGAAGGTACCGCCGTACAGATCGTCCATCGCCACCACGTGGTCACCGCTGTCCAGCAGTTCCATAATAGTGGACGTAGCAGCCATACCCGATGCAAAAGCCAGGCCCTGCTTGCCGCCTTCCAGGTTAGCGACTGAGCGCTCCCAGGCGAAACGGGTCGGGTTGTGCGAACGCGAATATTCAAAGCCTTTATGAACGCCCGGGCTTTCCTGAATATAGGTTGAGCTGGTAAAGATCGGTGGCATTACTGCACCGGTAGCCGGCTCCGGCGCTTGTCCGCCATGAATAGTCCGGGTCGCAAATTTTAAATTCTTTTGTTCTGCCATTGCTTACTTCTCCAGCAAGTTCTGAGCGGCCATCCACTCATCGTTATATAATTTAGACAGATACCGGTTACCGGTATCACAGGCTAAGGTGACTACGCGCTTGGGCTCAGTCTGTTCGCGGCAGTATTGCAGCGCGGCGGCAATCAGGGTGCCGCTTGATGAGCCGACCATCACGCCTTCTTTTACTAATACTTCACGGGCCACGCGGAAGGCTTCTTTATCGCTTATCGCGTACGCTTTATTGGCCAGTTTGATTTCACAGATATCGGGAATAAAATCTTCGCCGATGCCTTCAACCAGCCAGCTGCCGGCTTCGACTTTTTCATTGCGGTTAACCAGCGGCTCCAGGATTGACCCTTCCGGATCAGCCAGCACCAGATCGATGGTGGCGCTGCGTTCACGCAAGAAACGACCCACACCACTTAAGGTGCCGCCCGAGCCAACACCACAAACGAAGGCATCAATTTTGCCATCCATCTGCTTCCAGATTTCCGGGCCGGTAGTTTCATAATGGGCGGCCACGTTGGCATCGTTGGTGAACTGGTTCACATAGTAGTAGCCGTTCTCTTCCGCTAAGCGTGCGGCCATATCCTGGTAATATTCAGGATGCCCTTTTTGCACATCAGAACGGGTGCGAACCACGTCCGCGCCCATAGCTTTGAGGTTATTCACTTTTTCAGCGGACATTTTGTCCGGCATGACTATCTTCAGCGGGTAACCCTTGCTTGCCGCAACCAGCGCCAGGCCCAGGCCGGTATTACCAGCGGTCGCCTCAATGATGGTCATACCCGGCTTAAGCTTGCCGCTTTTTTCCGCCGCTTCAATCATGCTTACCGCGATCCGGTCTTTAATGGAACCGCCCGGGTTCAGGTGCTCCAGTTTCAGATAAAGCTCACAAGGGCCGGTGTCCATGTTCGAGACCTTGACCATGGGCGTATTACCAATCATTTCGAGTACGTTTTGAAAAACTTGCATGCTGAGGTTTCCGCTGCTGGTTGAATTAAGTTGTTCTATTATCGCACGATGCTGCCCTGGGATGCCAATTTGAACTGCAAAATACGCCATGCTTTTTGGTATAAGATATGGCACATTACCTGCTACTCCCCGGTGGCAGCATCCGCCACACGAATCTCTGAAGCCTAGTAGCAGGAGCCAGCAATGACAAATTCCTTTCGCACCGGGGCCGCAGCCCTTTTCGCAATCGCCCTGTTGAGCGCCTGCCAGCCACAGACTGATGACGCCACAGATACCGCTGTAGTGGCCGACGTTGAGTCGCCGCAGGATGCCTTCATGGCTGCCTTCGAACCTTACTGTGGTCAGGCTTTTGCCGCCACTATAGTGGAAGATAATCAGCCCTCGCCAGCCTGGGACAAGCCACTGGTGGTGCATGTACGCGACTGCGAGCCGGGCCTGGTGCGCATGCCGCTGCACGTGGGCGATGACCGCTCCCGCACCTGGGTACTGACCCAGCACGACGATTACATTGATTTTCAACACATTCACCTGCACGAAGACGGCACACCCGATGCGGTATCGCCTTATGGCGGACAAACCGTAGTTGAAGGCACGGCCACTGAGCAGGCGTTCCCGGTGGATGAAGCCAGCAAAGCGCTGTTTATTGAGAACGGCCTGGATGTATCCGTGACCAACACCTGGACCATCCGCTTTGTTGATGAAGACACCATGAGCTATCAGCTAAGCCGCCCCGGTCGTATTTTTGAAGTGCACGTTGATCTCAGCCAACCAATTGACCTGCCCCCGCCAGCCTGGGGCTATACACCCGAATAAATCCGGAGGGAGCCTGAACCTTATGATCGATTTGCGTAGTGATACCGTGACCCGCCCCAGCACCGGCATGCGCCAGGCAATGGCCGATGCGCCCGTTGGCGATGACGTATTTGGTGATGACCCGACGGTTAATGCGGTGCAACAACGGGTGGCCGAACTCACCGGCAAAGAAGCCGGACTCTTTGCCAGCAGCGGCACCCAGACCAATTTACTGGCGCTGCTGAGCCATTGTCAGCGCGGCGATGAATACCTGGTGGGCCAGGAATACCATACTTATCGCTATGAAGCTGGTGGCGCTGCCGTGCTCGGCGGCATCGTACCCCAGCCCTTCGAAGTGGAAGCCGACGGTACCCTCAACCTGCAGTTAGTCGAAAAACGCATCAAACCGGATGATCCGCATTTTCCGATCACCCGCCTGCTGGCACTTGAGAATACCCATACCGGCAAAGTGATCCCGCAGCAGTACATGCTCAAAGCCCGCAAGCTGGCTGACAAGCATGGTCTGAAACTGCATCTGGATGGCGCACGGATCTTCAATGCCTCTGTTGCTACGGGCCTCGATCTGGCCGAGCTGGCCGCACCTTTTGACAGCGTGTCGCTATGCTTTTCCAAAGGCATGGGCACGCCAATCGGTTCGGTACTGGTGGGTAGTAAGAAACTGATTCAGCGCGCTCATCGCTTGCGTAAAATGCTCGGCGGTGGCATGCGTCAGGCCGGCATCATCGCCGCAGCAGTCGACTATGCCCTGGATCATAACTTTGACCGGCTGGCCGACGATCATGCCAACGCACTGGAACTTGCGTCAGCTTTAAAAGGCCTGCCTGGTATAGTGGTTGAGCCGGCGCAAACCAACATGGTGTATGTGAATTTTGAAAGCCTGGAGGCCGCGCTAAACGTCAGCGACCACTTGCGCAGCAAAGACATCCTCACCGCCCGCTCGCAGCGCATGCGCCTGGTCACTCACCTCAACGTGAGCCGCAGCGATATCGAGCAGGTGGTTCGCGGATTTAGGAAAGCGCTGGGCAGTTAATCAGAGTTCCCGCAGGTGGTGCAACAGGCGATCCAGGGCGCGATAGCTGAGGGCTTCAGCCAGATGCGAACGGCCGATGGTTGCACTATCTTCAATATCAGCGATGGTGCGCGCCAGCCGCAGCAGGCGATGATAAGCCCGGTGCGATAGCCCGAACTTCTCAATGGCCTTAACCAGAAACTCGTGATCCTCATCCGACAGGCGGCAATGCTCGCTGAGCTGCGCCGGGCTGAGCTCGCAGTTGAGGCAATCCTGGCGCTCTGTTTGCAGCTTGCGGGCCGCGATGACGCGCTGCCGCCAGTTATCACTCACAGGTGCCGCCGGTTCCAGTTGCTGCTTCAGCACATCCGGCTGGCGAGGCACTTCGACCTGCATATCAATGCGGTCCAGCAGCGGTCCTGAAAGCTTGCCCAGATAGTTTATGATCTGATCGGGGCTGGCACGGGCGCTACTGAGATTGCCGTCAAAGTGGCCGCATGGTGATGGATTTAATGCGCACACCAGTTGGAAGCGTGCCGGAAATGTCACCTGATGGGCCGCGCGGCTGATGGTTACTATGCCCGACTCCAGTGGCTCTCGCAGCGAATCCAGTACATGACGTGAGAACTCAGGTAATTCATCCAGGAACAAAAGACTCTTGTGCGCCAGCGAGATCTCGCCAGGTTGCGGCGGCGAGCCGCCTCCCACCAAAGCCGCCGCGGAACAGGAATGGTGGGGACTCCTTAAAGTGCGCTGCCGCCAGCTCTGCGCGTTGCCGGTGCGCATGGCCTGTCCGGTTATTGAGCGGATAGCCGCAACTTCCAATCCGTCGCGCTCATCAAGGGGCGGCAGCAGCCCCAACAACCGCTGCGCCAGCATGGTCTTTCCGGTGCCGGGCGGCCCCACAAAAAGCAGATGATGCCCACCGGTAGCTGCGAGCAGCAACGCGCGCTTGGCCTGCTCCTGTCCCACCACATCAGCGATATCACCGGGATGGCTGGGGCTGATATCTGCGTCACAGGGCTCAATAAAAGGCAGGCTGTGCGGCCCGCGCAGATGCTCGGCCACATCAATTAAACTGATTGCCGCCACACACTGCTGCTTGCGCAGTACGCTGGCTTCGCCCTGATTATCGGCCGGTATCACCGCCTCGCGGCCTTCCTCCCGACAGGCCATCATTGCCGGTAAAATACCGGTAACGCCACGCAAATCGCCGTTTAGCGTCAGCTCGCCATAAAACTCCCGGCCCACCACCGCGCGCTCGGCCAGTTGCCCGCTCGCCACCAGAATCCCCACCGCAATGGCTAAATCATAACGGGCGCCATGCTTAGGCAAATCCGCCGGCGCCAGGTTCACGGTGATTTTTTTCGCGCGCGGAAAATCAAAATTACTGGCCAGCAACGCCGAGCGCACCCGGTCGCGCGCCTCGCGCACGCCGGTCTGCGGCAACCCCACCATATTAAACGCCGGCAATCCCGGAGCCAGACACACCTCAACCGTCACCTGCGGCGCATCAATACCCTGCAACGCGCGGGTGTAAACCTGAGCCAGTGATAATCCCATCGTCATGCCGCTTCCCTGCAACCGCTTGTTAGTCAGATCAGATTAACGAGCGGCTCAAGAAGCGGCAATTAGCGCAAAGCGGATATTTATGTGAGTTATCAGCGCACAGAACTTCGGCGCTTGAGGCAGGCTGAAATAATGAGCATAGAGACCACAAGTACAAACATCGTTAGCGTCATAACAATACCGTTAAGTATAAGTTGCCACCAGGCTATCGGCGGGTTGCTCAATGCACTTTTGAACGCCTGAGGTATCACAAAAAAAACGAACAACCCCAAAAAAACGCCCCCGCCAATGCCCCTAAGCAAACGACCGAAATAGCGTCTACTTGGCTGGCTTAAAAATTTTTCGCTCGGCGCCTCTTTTTTAATCCTTGAGTACAGAAGAAAGCTAACGAAGAATCCATACGCCAGCAGCATCGGCTTGTCGAAAATAACCACATCCATGTGTTTACCTTTTAAAGCGCGGCTGACTTTTTCTCTTCGAGGTTACGGAATTTAAACGTGCCCTGAACGCGCACCGGAGCGGTAGGATTGTCGATTCTCGGCTCGAGCCGGGTTTTGCGCATCGCGTCAACCACGATATCGGCATAACCTTTTCCTGCTGGCGTTTCCTCCAGCACCGTTATCGTTGTTAGCTCCCCCGCTTCATTTATATGCCATTCAACGGCTACCGTTACATCCAGCTTAAATAGCGGTGTACCGTCAGCGGTAGTCAACAAATCCGGAAAGCCATTAACATCCCATTCCAAATTGAACTGATAAGTTGAAATGAGGGGGATCTCGTCTGCTTTAGCTGGATTCGTAGCAAAAACAACAAAAAACACGGCGATTAGATTTAAAAACCTGGCAAATTTCATCAAAAACTCCTGTTTAACTATCGAATATTTCCTTATTAGCTTCAGAAGTTACAAATCATGCTCCTGGTTGTCAACAACATATTAACTTTAAGCCGTTTTTCGGACCTGAAAATTCTATTTTTTACATCTTTTCTGTTGTTACTCGCAAGAAATACAACTTATGCGGTGTTGTTTAATGATTATTACAACTAATTAATTGTAATTAGTGGGTTAAACAATATATTAGTTGTAAAACCAGATAAAAACACTTAATCTATTGTAATTTACCACGTATACAACAAAAACGTTGTTAAAGGGCGAAACTATGAAGACGCTCCAGAATTATGCTGCGATCTTACGCAAAAGAAGAGATGACCTGGAACTAAGCCAGCAAGATATGCGGCTAAAGATCGGGATGTCGCAACAACAATATCAGCGCATAGAAGCCGGCGCTGATACGCGCTTATCAACTCTGTTACGGGTGCTCGATGGCCTTGATATGGAGTTGGTGCTGATCCCGAAGGAGTCTGTTCGCCAGGTTGAGCAACAACTCACCCAGCTGGATCAGGCCCGCTCGGCGGACGGGGAAAAGTCACGCGGCCTGTCGCCGTGGCAGTTAGTCAAAGATTTAGAGGATGATTAATGGCGTACAGCAGAGAGGAACATGTTCAAGCACTAGGATTAACGCTTCACGGCGTTCATATTGCCGTGCTCGCTCACTTTGCCGGTAACAAAAACATCCTGACATTTAACCCTGATTACCTGTCCGGACAAGTGGCTCAGGACCTTCCTGTGGTAACGATGAGGCAGCTACTACAGCCGGACTATTTAAATCATCCATTCATTCACTCCCAGCAGTTACCGCCCTTATTATCTAATCTGCTACCCGAAGGTTCATTACGTGAGTGGATGTCGTCCGAACTGAAGGTTAACAGCATTAATGAATTTCCCATGTTTGCCTGGGCGGGCCGAAATTTGCCCGGAGCTATCATTGCAGAGCCCCTGCCCCCTGATGAAATACCTGACTGGTCTTTATCGCCGCGCGATAAAGTCTCGCCTATAGCCATGCCGGTAAATGTTCCCGCGCGAAAATTTTCATTAGCGGGCGTGCAAATGAAATTTTCGTCGGTCCGGCAAGGCGCCCGCTTTTCTATTAGCGAATCATCGGACGGCGAAAGCTGGATAATAAAAACGCCTTCGACAACCCATAAGGCGGTTGTTGAGAATGAATATACCTCGATGAAGCTCGCAGAAGCGGCTGGCATTACGATTCCAGAGGTTAAGTTAGTGCAGCTGTCTGATCTGGATGGACTGCCGGACATCCCCCTGCCAGGCGAGTCTACCGCATATGCCATAAGACGATTTGATCGTTCCGATGCCGGGCGCATTCATACCGAAGACTTCGCTCAAATCATGGGCCTTTATCCGGTGGATAAATACGGCAAAGTAAATCATGAACAGATCGCGGCAGCGCTCCACCAGGTCGGCACACAGGGCCTGAGTGATGTACAACAACTGGCACGGCGGTTGTTGGTCAATATCCTCTTAGGAAACGGGGACGCGCATATTAAAAACTGGTCGGTGTATTATCCCGATCAACTAAATCCCTTGCTGGCACCGGCTTACGATATCGTCTCCACCATAGCTTACGTTGAGCCTGATCGTTTAGCCTTGAACCTGAATAAGCACAAAGACTGGGATGCGATGACGTTCTACTCTTTTGAACAATGGGCGAAGCGCATTAATGTTTCCTGGCCTGCCATCAGGATTCATCTACAGGACGTTATGGAAAAGGCAAGAACGCTGTGGCCGGCAATGTTGGATGAGTTACCTATGCTCGAAAACCATAAAGCCAAACTAAGAGCGCACTGGAGCAACCTGAAGCAAGATTTCAGAATCACTACTTAAGCCGTTTGGCTAGTCAGCGGCGCCCCAAATCCGGAAACGCGTGATGAGATACCAGACAAGTCCGCCAATGAACATGACCAGAGCGATCACATTGAGCTCGCCGCGTTCCTCGTACTCTTCGCCGGTAAAATAAAACCAGGCCAGGCCCACTATAAGAGAAATGAGCGCGACCACGCCTTGAATCTGCAGGCTCACCGGTGTTTCTTTGGTGGTGATACCAGTGTCGCCAGGGTGGCTTGTTTCACCATGCTGGTCGCGCTTCACGTAACCGCAACCGGGGCAGCTGAATTTATTATCCAGTACCTGATTTTCACACTTCGGACACTTCTCAACCATTGTCGAAATACCTGTCTGTTGTATTGATATGGGTTTCAATACTCAGTATAGACAAAGGAACGCGGATTCGCGTACTACCAGTACTGCTCCACCGTTACGTTACCGGGTTTGCGGCGCAGGTTCTTGGGCAGGCCTTTTTCGGTCAGCACTTCTTTGGCGTGGCGGATCATTTCCGGGTTACCGCACAGCATCACCTGAGCGTTGGTATCCAGCTTGTCGCCGACGGCGGCTTCGAGCTCGCCGGATTCGATTAAGCCGGGGATGCGACCACGCAGACCGCCCGGATAATCTTCGCGGCTGACGACCGGCTGATAGGTAAAGCTGCCCGGATGGTCGGCTACCCAGCCCTGAATTTGCTGTTGATAGGTCAGGTCACCGGCATAGCGTACGGCGTGGATTAAGTGGATGCGCTTGAAGCGTTCCCAGGGGATGCTGGTATGCAACATCGACAGATAGGGGCCGATGCCGGTGCCGGTGGAAATCAGCCACAGGCTGTCGCCGTCAGGCACTTCGTTAAGGGTAAAAAAGCCACTGGGCGGCTGACTGACTTCAATGTGCTGGCCGGGCTTCAGGTCGTGCAGCAAGGGCGACAACTTTCCGCCTTCAACCCGACTCACCAGAAAATCCAGCACCGAGTCATCCGGACTGTTCACCAGCGAATAAGCGCGCTGTATGCGCGCGCCCTCGTGCTGCAGCCCCAGGCGCACAAACTGGCCGGCGATAAACTCAAACGGCTGGGCCTTTACACGGATGCTAAAGAGTTCAGCGTTCCAGGCGTAGTTTTCGATGACTTCTCCGGTTAACCATTGTGCCATTGCTTGTTGTCCTCCGACGCGCCGCCGAATTACTGAATGTTCACCTATGGTAAGAACTTAGCGTCTGTTTTACCAGCCAATTTACGAGCCGCTTTCACCGGTTATGTTATGCTATAGGCAAAGCAGTAATTGGAGTTACTTTTGTGAGTTATGCCGTAAGTTATCCCATTAATTATGCGCTGATTGCCAGCGCCATGGCGCTACTGGCCCTTACCGGCTGTAGCGAGCCGCAGCAAACAGCAGCCGATGACACTGACGTGGTGCAGATTGATCCGATTGAATACAGTGATGCGCGGGCATGTGCCTTTGCCGATGAGCTGGCGGCATTAGACCCTGAACAGCCCGATCTGGCGCAGCTGCGTTATTTAAACGAGCAGTGGCGCGACCTGAAACGGGTCGATGCCATGTCATTAATTGAAGAGCGCGACAGCCGGGCCATACTGACTGATTTCAATTATCAGTTAGCTGAGCAGAGTGTCGACTTGCTGAAGCAGGTCGCCGCCATCACCACCGAAACCTGGGATCGCATTGAAGGGCTGCGCCGGTTTGCCAATGATCCGGACAATATGAAAGTACCGGACTCTATCGTCCGTGACTTTGTGAGCCAGCTTGAGGCCTGCTGTCTGGGTCCGTTAGAAGGTAATGCGGTGGCGCTGTTAAGCGAGGATAAAGAAAGTGTGCTTTACGCGATCGGCCGGCGCGCTTATTTTGTGGAACGGGATGTAAATCAGATACTGAACAATGAACGGCAACTGGCCGACTACCGCACCAAAATTAATGTGCTGGAGGCGCAGCTGCCAGAGGCGCCTGCGGTAAACGCAGACACCGACTGGGTGAGCTGTCCCCCCGCCTAGGCCTGTGACTTAAGCCTGCAACTTAGTCCTGCGGCTTATGGTAGGCCGCTACCTGCTCTTCTAACTGTTCAACGCGTTGGCGCAGACGCAGCAACAACTGTTGCTGCACGTCCATCTCTTCGCGGGTGACGACATCGAGCTTGTTCAGCTGTTGTTGCAGGATCTGCTTGATGCGCTGTTCCATGCCGTCGGCAAAGTCCTTCACACCCGATGGGATGCTATCGTTGATCTGACGGGCGATATCTTCAATTTTTTTGGCGTCCATAACCACTCCTGTTTCACTGGGCCGAATTACCTTTAAGCTTAGCAGGAGTTTGCGGTAAAATCTGCCGCTCATTCAAGCACACCGCTAACCAGCAGGATCATGATGCAGTTAAATCCCCGACAACAGGAAGCCGTACGTGCCATCGCCGGGCCGGTGCTGGTGCTTGCTGGTGCGGGAAGCGGCAAAACCCGGGTAATCACTGAGAAAATCGCCTACCTGATCACCAAATGTGACTATCAGGCGCGCCATATCGCGGCCGTCACCTTTACCAACAAAGCCGCCCGTGAGATGAAAGATCGGGTGGGCAAGACGCTGGGCCGGCAATATACCCGCGGTCTGACGGTATCGACGTTCCATACTCTGGGCCTGAATATCATCCGCAAGGAAGTCACCCGGCTGAACATGAAGCCCGGCTTTTCGCTGTTTGATGATCAGGATAGCTTTGCCCTGCTCAAAGCGCTGACTGAAGACGAGCTGGACGGCGACAAGACACTACTGAAGCAACTGCAGCATCAGATCAGTAACTGGAAGAACGCCATGCTGCAGCCGGATCAGGCGCTGGCGCAAGCGTCCCTGCCCGACGAGCAACTCTTTGCTGAGTTTTACCGGCGCTACCAGCAGAACATGCGCGCCTGCAACGCGCTGGATTTTGACGACTTAATTCTGCTGCCCACCCTACTGCTCAGCCAGAATCAGGAAGCCCGCGAGCGCTGGCAGAAAAAGTTCCGCTACCTGCTGGTGGATGAGTATCAGGATACCAATACCAGTCAGTACCAGCTGGTGAAACTGCTGGTGGGTGAGCGCGGCCGCTTTACCGTGGTTGGCGATGATGACCAGTCGATCTATTCCTGGCGCGGTGCCCAGCCCCAGAACCTGGCGCTGTTACAAAAGGACTTCCCCAACCTGCAGGTGGTTAAGCTTGAGCAGAATTACCGCTCTCATGGCCGGATCCTGAAAGCCGCCAATATCCTGATTGAAAACAACCCACATGTATTTGAGAAAAAGCTGTTCTCGGAAATGGAATACGGCGTGCCACTGCGGGTTATCTATGGACGCAACGAAGAACACGAAGCCGACCGCGTGGTGGCGGAAATTGTCCGGCGCCGCTTCCTGGAGCGCACGCCTTACAGCCACTTCGCACTCTTGTACCGGGGCAATCATCAGGCCCGGGTATTTGAAAAGGCCATGCTGACGAACCGTATTCCATATCGTATCACCGGCGGCCAGAGCTTCTTTGCCCGCGCTGAGGTGAAGGACATCATGGCCTACCTGCGACTGCTGGTGAACCCGACCGATGACACCGCGCTCATCCGCATTATCAATATCCCTAAGCGCGGTATTGGCCCCGGCACTGTGGAGCGCATCGGCGATCTGGCCAATGAACTGCATATCAGCTTGCTTGAGGCCGCACAGCATCAGGCGCTGAAAACCCGTATGGGTAGCCGCGAATATCAGTCGGTACAATACTTTACCCATCTGATCAGCCAGACCGCGCGGCGCTGCGATCATCGCGAAGAAGCGCCCTCGGCACTCTATGATTTGATCCGCACCATCGGCTACGAAGAATGGCTGTATGAAAGCAGCCCCAGCGTCAGCGCCGCCGAAATGCGCTACAAGAACATCAATGAGCTGATCCGCTGGGTCACTGAGATGCTCAAAGGCGATGACGACCATGAGCCGCTGGATCTCGAACAGGCGGTGGCCAAACTGTGCCTGCGCGATATGCTGTCGCGCAACGAAGAAGACGAGCAAGGTGACCAGGTGCAGTTGATGACGCTGCATGCTTCCAAGGGTCTGGAATTCCCCCATGTATTTATGGTGGGTATGGAAGAAGGCTTGCTGCCACATCAGTCGAGCGTTGATGACAACATGGTTGAAGAAGAGCGCCGGCTGGCTTATGTGGGCATTACCCGCGCGCAGCAGTCACTTACTTTTACTATGGCCCGTGAGCGCCGTCAGTACGGTGATGTGGTAAAACCTGAACCCAGCCGTTTTTTATACGAGTTACCCGTGGACGATCTGGAATGGGAAGATCAGAAAGTGGTGACGGAAGAGACCAAAGAAGCTACGCGCGAAAGCGGGATGGAAATGTTACGTAATGCGCTGAAAAAGTAGTTATCAGGCGTAGTTAGCGCCCGACTTTAGCGAAGTCGGTTGTGAAGAAGTTTGCGACTTTACCCGTTCGGGTTCTCCAAATAACAGCCCCTGCCCCAATGTTACCCCGGCACTGAGCAGCGCATCGCACTGCGCCCGGGAGTCTACCCCCGCCGCAGCCAGCTTAATATCCAGCTCATTGCACAGGTTTACCACGTTACGCATGGTCGCTTGCGCCCGTTTACTTGAGGCTACATCGGCGACGAACCGTGGTGCCAGTTTTACATGGGTAAACGGGTAATTAAGAATATAATGCAGCGCCCCGGTACTGCGGCCGAAATCATTGAGCGCCAGCCCGACGCCCGCTTCAGCTAGTTGCCGCAGACAGCTCAGTTGGCGCTTTGAGTTGTCACTAAGCTCAGTTTCGCTGAACTCCAGCACCAGTTGCTCCGGAGCCACACCCAACTGCCGGATAATTTCCAGTAAAGCTTTAATATCGGCCAGTTTAAACAGGTGCTTGGCAGATACACTCACATAAATCGGCTGTTCCGGCTTCTCATTGACCAGTTCGCAACAGCGCGACAGCATCCACTGGTCAACGGCCATGATCATGCCGGCTTTTTCAGCAATATTAAGCAGATGTTCGGTAGATAATAAATTACCGTCAAGCTGCCAGCGCACCTGCACTTCCCGCGCCAGCGCTTTGCCGCCTTTCAAATCGACCAGAGCTTGTTCCTGCAGAATAAAGTCTTCGTCGAAATCAGCATGGCGCAGTTCGGTTTCCCGAGTCAGCGAGGCGACCAGCTCTGTATGAATACTTTCATCAAATACCACGAAGCGCCCGCGGCCCATGCCTTTCGCCTGGTACATAGCTGCGTCGGCATCCCTTAACAGGCGCTCAGCGGAATCGTTTCGTGCTTTGCATTCCGCAATACCGACACTGGCACCGGAATAATGCTCATTAGCACCAAACACAAAAGGCTGGCGCATTTTCTCAATGATACGTGAAGCGATTTCTTTGGCATCGTCGATATGACGGATCAGGTTCAGCAGAATAACGAACTCATCGCCACCCAGGCGCGCTACGGTATCATTATCGCGCACACATTCGCCGATGCGGCGGCTGGCTTCCTGTAAGAATTCATCGCCGGTTGAATGACCGAGGGTATCGTTAATATCTTTGAAACGGTCGAGATCGACAAACAGCACCGCAAAGTTATGATTCGGGAAACGTTTTTTCTGCTTCAGCGACTGCTGTAACCGTTCGGTGAACATGGCGCGGTTCGGTAAGCCCGTGAGGGTATCGTGATGCGCATCGTAGAATAATTTTTCTTCGATTTTTTTACGGCGCTCAATCTCGCTGACCAGCTCTTCGGTGCGTTCGGCAACTTTTTTCTCGAGGTAGGTATTCACCCGCCGGATCTCCTCGGCGTTGCGGCGACGCTCAATGGCCACGGCCACGTGCTGGGATACGAAGTTCAGCAGTTCCAGGTCGTCCTGCTTATAGGACACATCATCGCTGTAGGTCTGCACCGAGAGCACGCCGATAACTTCATCTTCAACAATCAGTGGTGAGCCCAGCCACTGTTTCGGACGGGTACCATAGTATTTGGCGCGCGAATCGCCATTGCCCCGGCTCATGACCCTTTTGTATTCATCTTCGTCAATGAATACCGGCTTTTTCAGGTTAATGACGTGTTCCGTCATGCCATGCCCTAGCGGCCGTGAAGCACGTACTTTGGTGTCGCGCTCATCAACGTAGTAGGCAAAATTAATATTTTTCTTCTCGTCGTCCAGTAGAGCAACGAAGAAGTTGTCGTTGTTCATCAGTTGCCCAATGTGGGCGTGCAGATGCTTGAAGAAGCTATCCATGCTGTCGGAGGTATTGGTCAGCTCGGAAATCGCGTACAGCACGGCAGATACTTTTTCAGCGCGTTTACGCTCAACAATCTGTAGCTCAAGGTCGCGGTTGATATCGCGAAGGTTCGCGGTCTGCCGGTTGATTTCTGCCTGGAGGAATTCGCGCTGTCGGATCCGCTCAAGGGCGTTGACTATGTGCTGCGATACGAACATCAGGAGTTCTTTATCGGCGGTGCTGTAAAATACGTTCTCGGTATAACTCTGAACCACCATGGCACCGATAACACGACCACCTGATTGCAGCGGCGCACCCAGCCAGTCGACGGGAGGAGCGCCTAAATCGCGGATCTCGCCCTGAGCTACCAACGTCGGAAAATCTTCTTCTGTCAACAAAAAGGGCCGGCCGGTACGCATGACATAGCCGGTAATGCCGCGGCGCAGCGTGTCAGCAGGAAACTGTTCAAGTGACGGGATGTCATCGTATTCATCGACAAAGTAAACGAACTTCACGGTATCGTTATTTTCGTCATACAGGCAGATAAAGAAGTTCCGGGCCATCATCAGCTCGCCGATAATGCCATGTACCGACGAATAAAATTCTGACATGTCGCGCACGAATGAGGCAAGTTCAGAGATCCGGAATAAGGCTTTTTGGACAACTTCAGACTGGCGGTACTTGAGGGTAAGCTTTTTCAGACGCACAACAGCCTTGCGCAGGCGCGCAACTTCTTTCAATCGTGACTGTTCTGTTTCGGATTTTGGCATTATTGTTATTTTTCGTTATTGGCCGTTTTATTTTTTTACCGTTTTATAACGATTCCAGGTCGAGTATATCCTTACCGGTCCGGCGTGAAAAGGCTTGTCGCTTAAAAAACAGACAAAAAAAAGCCGCGGTTGCGGCTTTTTTTAAAACTTTTTTACTTTTCAAATTAAATATCTGAAGTCATATATTCGATTGCAGCCATAATTTCGTCTTCGCTACAGTCAGCACAGGTACCTTTGGCAGGCATTGCGTTATAGCCCTCAACCGCGTGCCGCAGCACGGTATCCATGCCTTGTTCCAGGCGTGGTGCCCAGTCTTCAGCGTTGTTGATGCGCGGGGCATTCAGTACGCCCGGAGTATGACAGGCGGCGCAGAATTTATCGTAAACCTGTTGACCGGAACGCGCCGCAGCTGTCTGTGAACCGTTACCTGTCTGTGAACCGTTACCTGCTTGCGCATCTGCACCGGCCAGACGAACTTTACCGATAGGTGCGATACGCTCTTTAATGGCGCCTTCGTCATCCTGCTGTGGCATCATAACAGCACCTGCACTACCGACCACGAAAGCCAGTGCGAATGCAATAAAACGACCCGATTTTACCACCTGTACTCGATTCACTTGAAACTCCTGATATGAGCTGATGAGCTTGCGCGCTCCAATAGTTGTTGCGATTATAGCCGTATTCCAGCCAAGGATAAACACTTCCGTTTTATGTAGTCAATTATGTCGTCAAATGTACCTGATGTAGTACGTAAGTTTGCGCTTTTGGATCTGGACGCTTTTTTTGCCAGCGCTGAAGTGTTGCGCGACCCCAGCCTCCAACACCGTCCTTTTGCGGTCGGCGGTGGCGGCGAGCGCGGCGTGGTGGCCACGGCGAATTATCTGGCGCGGGAATTCGGCGTACGCAGCGCTATGCCCGGCAGCCACGCCCGCCGGTTATGTCCTCATCTGCATTTCGTCAGCCCGGATCACGGCTATTACCGCCAGCTATCGCGTCAGGTGCTGGCCTTATTAAAAGACGTAACGGATCAGGTTGAGCCGGCTTCCATTGATGAGTTTTACCTGGATTTATCTGCCAATACCCAGTTTCAGGGTAGCGCCAGCCTGACCATGGAGGCGCTTCGCAAGCGCTTGCGCGAAGAGCTGCATCTAACCGCATCAGCCGGTATTTCAAATCAGAAAATGGTCGCGAAAATCGCCAGTGAAGAGCGTAAGCCCGACGGCCAGTTTGTGGTGGCTCCGGAGCAGGTGGTGCCCTATATCGGTCAGCTGACGTTAAAGCGCATTCCCGGAGTCGGCCCGAAAAGCCTGGAACGGCTGAACCAGGCCGGATTTTACCTGGGCCGCGATGTCCAGGCTGCCGAGCTTGCCGCGTTGCAGAGTATTCTGGGTGATAAATCCGGCTGGCTGCTGTATCAACGTTGCCAGGGCATCGATCCGCGTTCCATTGTGACTGAGCGCGTCCGCAAAAGCGTGGGGGTAGAGGAAACGCTGCGCACCGACTTATTTCAGCTACGCCAGATTGACCTGTTTGTGAACGATGTGCTGCTGCCGCAGTTGCTGCGCCGCCTCGGCACGTCGCGCTGGCAGGACACCCACATCAAAACCCAGACGGTGAAGCTCAAATTCACCGACTTTCAGCAAACCACGGTTTCACGTACTGGTGCCAAGGCGTCGCCGAGTATCTTTTATCAGCTGCTGCGTGAAGCCTGGGAACGCCGTGACGGGCGCGGCGTGCGCCTGATTGGTCTGAGCGTGGCGCTGCCCGATCCGGATGACCAGCTGCAACTGGAGCTCGAACTCGAATAACGGCTTAGGCGACCTTCTTACGCCGCTGCCGCCACAGCCAGAACCACACCCCGCTGACAGGCAATACAATCAGGGCAATCCCGCCTGCCACTAATAACGTAAGTAGGCTGACGCCGCCGATTGCCGACACATGCAACGGATAGACCATCTGCGCCAGTTGCGTACCATAAGGCTGGTTACGAATATCCTGCCAACTCACCAGTGCCCCGGTAAATGGGTCAAACTGCATATAGCTGCGGCCGTTGGGATGCCATTCATCCTCATATTTAAAGCGGATGCGCGCCCTGTCCAGATACACCAGCCGCGGCTCCATTTCGGGAAACAAAACTTCCGCCGTACGCAGGCGCTGTGGCCAACTGGTCGCTTCGGTTGCTACGGCCGGCATACTGGTCACCTGGTGCTGTTCCGGAAACAGTCTGGTCAGGCTGTCCGATACCACAGCCGAATACATAATCGCGGTACCGGTGATCAGCAAAATCAGCAACGGGATCAATAGCACCACCCCAGTCACCCGATGCAACTGCCATAAGGTAGCACGGAAATTTTTCTGCCACGGCCATGCCCAGCGAATGGTAAACAGCCGGCGGCTCCAGGTTTGCGGCCACCACTTCACTAAGCCCGCCACCACCAGCAGCAAGCTGGCCAGCCCCAGATAACCCTGAATATCCTTACCCAGCTCGTGCAGCAGCAGGTGGTGATGGAACTCCACGAACCAGGATATCCAGTCTCCCATGTGCTCACGTGAAAGTAAGTGCTCACCTGCAGCATTAAAGTACTGATGCGTGCCGCTCACATCGACCACCTCTATCCAGGGCTTGTCGGCGCGTGGAAGAAAAGCATGACCGGCATCAAAGCGATCAAACACCCGCGCGGCGTCCTGATGATCAGGGATTTCAGTCAGCTTCAGCTGCGGGTATTTGAGCTGCAGTAGTTCGGTCTTATAAAAAAGCAAAGTGCCCGTAAGTGATACGAGCACCAGCCAAAGGCTCAGCGTAAGGCCGAGCCATCTGTGGAGTCGACCCCAACCCGGCATGATCAGAACGCGTACTGCCAGTTCAGGCTCACCGTACGTCCGCGGCCAGCGTAGTTGGTGCGATCAGCACCGGCAGTCTGGGCGTAGTAGGTGAAGTAGAACTCGTCGGTCAGGTTCTCAACGCCAATCGAGAAGATACCGTAACCGCGGGTTTCTGCCTGCAGCTGCAGATCAAAAGTGTGGTAGCCGTCAAAGTTGTTGATGGCTGCCGCGCCGTCGTAGATGTTCCGGTCAAAGAGTTTATTCCACTGCAAGCGGCTGCTAATCATTGGTGACCACTGCTGGCTCCAGTTCAGGTTCAGCCGCTCTGGCGCAATATTGCGGCCGCCGAGTTCGGTATCCACCTGCTGATCGCCGTCGCTGTCATATTCGCCGTTGGTTTTGGCATAGCTCATACCTAAGCTGATGTCGTTCGTCAGCGCGTATCTGGCAGATGCCTCATAACCGTCGATTTCTGTGCGTTCGCGCATTACTGAGAAAAAGCCATCGGCATCAGCCTGCAGACGCGCACCAAAGTCAGAATCAGAGCGGAAATAGCTCAGGCTGGCAGTCAGCGCGTGGTCACGGTACTCGATACCAACCTCGTTGTTATCGGCAATAACCGGCTGCAGATTCAGGAAGCTATTTACACTCAGACCCGGCGTGTTGATACCACGCAGCACCCGGCCCACATCCGGCATGCTGAAGCCTTCTGAGAAGCTGGCAAAACCACGCATGCTGTCGGTAAATTCATAAACAATGCCCAGGTTCGCCAGCAACTCGTTAAAGGATGGATCGCCGCCTTCGACCAGAACGCTGCCGTAGCTGTGCAGGGTGGTAAAGTTGTCGACCTCCAGCCGGCCATACTCATAGCGCACGCCGCCACTGACGGTCAGGCCATGCTGCTGATAACGCAGTTGTGCAAATGGTGCCCAGTTGTGGAAGTTGGTTTCCGGTACCCACTTACGGCCGGTTTGTGCCAGCTCCTGGAAAGTGCGGTCGCGCAGATAATCAAAGCCAGCGCTCAGATCAACCGGGCTGTCCGCCACTTTGGTCCAGTTCATAGTCAGCCGCGAACCCAGTTTGTTCGAGTCATTACGGGACTGGTCGAAAATTTCCGTGCCAAAGGCCGGATCCTGGAAAGTCGCAAAGGTACCGCCGCCGTATAAGGCCGAGAAATCCTGACTGAACAGTTGCCAGTTCAGATCAGCGCCCAGGATGTTGGCGTTGCGATAGGTCATGGTTGCGGTAGTGACTTCATTCTCGGCCGGATCGCCTTCTGAAGGCTGTTCAACAGCGCGGGTCGCGATGCCCATATCGCGATCACCGACAACCGGTGAATAGTCGCCGTTGCCCTGCAGATTGAAGTGATTGACCATCAGCTCAAGGTGCTGATCGGCCGCCAGCTGGTAGCCGATTTTGGTAAACAGGTCATAGCTCTCGGAGTCCATGACATCGCCCTGGGTCACATCAACACCGATCAGGTCGCCATTACCATCTACATACATGCCGGTGCTGCGCACGTGGCCGCCGGCAACGATGTCCCAGTTGCCTTCCGCGGTACGGAACAAGTAGCCGGTGCGGTACGACAAGCCTTCGCTGGTGTTGCTGGTTGGCGCGCTCAGGCCCGCGACCACTTCATGGCTGCTGCCCTCAGTTGCCGACTTGGTCACCAGGTTGATGATACCGCCGCTGGCACCCATGCCCTGGATGGCGCTGGCACCGTGGATAATCTCTACGCGCTCAATCATCAGCGGGTCGATGGTGTAGCTGGCACGGGCACCGTTACGCAGCGGATTAGACTGTGGTACGCCGTCGATCAGGTAAAGTGGTTCGCGGCCACGCAGGGTTTCACCGGAGCTGGTCAGCTTCTGCCGGGACGGCGAGAATGCCGGCACCAGGTTACCTAATAAATCCGACAGCGAATCGGCGACTGCCAGCTGCTTGCGCAGCTCTTCACCGTCGATAACAGTAACGGTGGCGGGAATCGCACTTTCCGGCTGGCTGGTACGGCTGGCGGTGATGGTGATGCGTTCAGCGACTGCTGAGTCGGTTTGCTGTGCGCTCTCTTGTGCATTTTCCTGCGCAAAGACGGGAGAAGCCAATAATGAAGCGATGGTGAGACTGACGATAGACTTGTTCATAAGACCCTTATAATCAGTAAGCTAGAAATTATTTGCGCTAATGATAATGATTCGCATTTAAGAAACAAGCCCCTGATGAAAAAATTTATGCTTTATTGAATAATTCCGATGCGGGCGGCAATATGGCGGCTGGATATTCATATTTTTCACTTATAAGGCGTTTTTATGGGTTGGCTGTCGATTCTGCCACCACTGGTTGCCATTATCGTCGTGTTCTGGCGCAAGGAAGTTATCGTCGCCCTGCTGCTGGCGATTCTCACGTCCGAAATCCTGCTGACATTTGCCGGCGATGCGCCCGGGTACTATGCCGCCATCGCGACCATTGAACGTATTGTCAGTGTGTTTGAGTCGCCCGGTAATACCCGCATCCTGATCTTCAGCCTGCTGGTGGGCGCCCTGCTCGCCTATATTCGTGAATCGGGTGGCGTTGCCGCACTGGTCGAATCCCTGCTTAAACGCGGCTACGGCACCACCCGCCGCAGCGCCAGCCTGATGACCGTATTCACCGGCATCTTTGTATTTATTGAATCGAATCTGAGTGTGCTGACCGCCGGTATTCTGTCACGCGGCCTGTTTGAAAAGCTGGGGATGAGCCGGGCCCGACTGGCCTATCTGATCGACAGCACCAGCGCGCCCATCTGTATCTTGATCCTGCTCAACGGCTGGGGAGCCTATGTACTGGGCATGCTTGAACAACACGAGGAACTGCCGGGTACCTCGGTGGGTATTCTTATCGGCACCATTCCGCTTAATTTTTATGCTTTGGTGACACTGGCGGGCGTGTTTTACACCGCCATTTCGACCCGGGTGCATGGCCCCATGCGTACCGTCGAAGCGCAACCGCAACCGACTCAGGATCTGCCCGACGATATACCGACCAACAGTAAAGCGCGCTATATGCTGGTGCCGCTGATGGTCATGGTGTTTGGCATGGTTGGCTTTATGTTCGGCACCGGCAACGGTGATATCACCCAGGGCGATGGCGCCAAGTCCGTGCTTTATGCCACCACCCTCGCCTGTGTGGTCGCCTATCTGATGCTGCTGATCAGTCGCCGCAATACTCATCAGCAATTAGTAACCATGGGCTTCAAGGGCATGGGCGAACTTTTGCCGCTGGTCACTATCGTGTTGCTGTCACTGGCGTTGGGCAGCAGCCTGAGCGAACTGGGTACCGGCCTGTTCCTGGCCGGCCTGGTCGGGGAATTCCTGCCACTGGTGCTGATCGCGCCAATGTTATTTCTGGCCGGCGCGCTCATCTCATTCACTACCGGCACCTCATGGGGTACTTTTGCCATTCTCATCCCCATCGCCGCTCCACTGATTATTGCGCTGGACCTGCCCGCGCCGCTGTTACTGGCCGCGGTATTGGGGGGTGGTGTGTTCGGCGACCACTGCTCGCCGATATCCGATACCACGGCCGTATCGTCGCTGGCGTCAGGCTGCGATTTATTAGAACATGTACGCACCCAGCTACCTTATGCACTGACAGCAGGGGGCATCACTCTGCTGCTGTATTTACTGGCCGGCTTCATCATGCTTTAACTTTCGGCAAATAACGCTCTGCAACTGGATTTTTCGTCTATGGCTAATGGTCTACATTTTCGTACTACCCGCGCTGAAATTAACCGCGCCGCACTGCAACACAACGCCGGTATCATCCGTGGGCTGGCGGGCGCGGCAAGTGTGCTGGGCGTGGTGAAGGCTGATGCCTATGGTCACGGCATGATCAGTGCCGCGCAGGCCATTGCCGGACAGGTGGATGCCTTTGCGGTGGCCTTTCTTGATGAAGCCTTAGTGTTGCGCAGTGCCGGATTCAATCAACCTATTGTGCTGCTCGAAGGCTGCTTTTCGGCGGCTGAGCTGCCGATTTGTGCCCATCATAATCTGCAGCCCGTGGTGCACGAGCAAAGCCAGCTGGATGCCATCCTCACCTCGCGGCTGATTCATCCGCTGGCGGTGTGGTTAAAAGTGGATACCGGCATGCACCGGCTGGGCTGGGCACCGGATCAGGTCCGGCGCGTCTATAAAGAGCTTAATGCCAGCCCCCAGGTCGGTTCGGTAACCCTGATGTCGCACTACGCCAATTCCGGCGACAACGCGCACCCGCTTAATCAGCAGCAGGAGCAGCAGTTTTATGATCTGACCGCCGAAACCAGGCTGACGGATCACCTAAGCCTGGCCAATTCCGCGGCGCTAGTGAGCGCCAGCCGCGACTACGAGCAATTTGATCGCCACTGGGTTCGTACCGGTATTACCCTGTACGGCATCAGCCCGAACCCTGACCAGCCGGTGAGCAGTGAACTCAAACCGGTTATGCGGTTAGTCGCGCCGGTGATTGCCCTGCGGGATATCAGCGCCGGCGAATGCGTCGGCTACGGCAGTTGCTGGGTGGCTGAACGGGATAGCCTTATCGCCACCCTGGCAATTGGTTATGCCGATGGCTATCCGCGACATTGCCCAAACGGCACCCCAGTGTTCATTAACGGACAACGCGCGCCGCTGGCCGGGCGGGTTTCTATGGACATGATTACCGTGGATGTCACGGATCTGGGGCAGGTAAAGGTGGGTGATGAAGCCGAGTTGTGGGGACCTGAACTGTCCGTTCATGAAATAGCCCGACACGCCGGCACCATCAGTTATGAGCTGGTCACCCGCGTGTCAGCGCGGGTGCCACGGGTCGAGATTTAAATCAGAGGTTATCGCCCGGCTTGCGGGTGATTTTATCCAGATAACCCATCGCAAAGGCAGAACCGACAAAGGTCAGGTGGATAATTACATACCACTTGATCTTCTCGGGCTCGACGTTGGCTGCGTTCATAAACACTTTCAGCAGATGAATGGATGAAATCGCGACAATCGAGGCCGCCACCTTGCTTTTTAAGCCACCGGAATCAATTTTGCCCAACCACGACAGCTTCTCGGTATCACCGGTAATATTCAGCGCCGAGACGAAATTTTCGTAACCGCTCAGCATCACCATCACCAACAGGCCGCCAACCAGAGCAATATCAATCAGAGTCAGCGTCAGCAGGATCAGATCCACTTCCGGCATCGCCAGAATATTTGGGAAAGCGTGGAATAATTCCTGAAAGAACTTTATACCCAGCATCAGTACCGCCAGGCTCAGGCCTAAATAAATCGGCGCCAGCAACCAGCGCAGGCTGTACATCAGGTTTTCGAGTGCGCGTTCCATGAGTTACCTCAGCATTAATTTAGAGCAGCAAGTTAAAACAACTGCATGATACCAAGTAAGATAGCGTAGCGGCCAGCCTTACTGACAAACACCAGAATTAAAAACTGCCAGAAGCTTAAGCGCAGCATGCCGGCGATAAAGGTCAGCGCATCGCCGATAAAAGGCGCCCAGGCCATCAGCAACGACCACTTACCGAAGCGCTCAAACCAGCGGTGCCCGCGGGCCAGGCTGGCCGGCTTAAACGGAAACCAGCGGCGATCCTGATACTGCACCAGATACCGGCCCAGCACATAGTTCACCACCGATCCCAGCGTATTGCCGATCGACGCCAGCCACCAGATGAGCCACACATCGTAGCCCAGCCGCTGGGCCGCCACCACCACAAACTCAGACTGAGCGGGCAGTACAGTGGCAGCCAGAAACGCCGTCAGAAATACGCTGAGGTACATCGGCGGTTAGTCTTTCCGGTAGTGCTTAAACCAGGCCAGGGTATGCTCAATTTTCGCAATCATGTGCGATGGTCGCGCGGTAACCGAATGCGAAGCTTCAGGCACCCGGACCATAGCGGTATCGACCTTGCGTAGCTGCAGCGCCTGATAGAACTGTTCAATTTCAGACATGGGCACGCGGCGATCCTGCTCGCCACTGAACAATAGCGTCGGCGTATTTACATTCGCCACCAGCGACAACGGCGAGCGTTCCCAGTAGTGCTTATAGTCTTCCCACGGCATCGCCGGGAACTGATTGGTGATCTGGCCAATTGAACTGTCGGCGGTCAGGGTTTTGCTCACCCAGTTAATCACCGGGTTGGTCGCTGCGGCAGCGCGGAAACGATCCGTCAGCCCGACCGCGAAGGCCGTGGCAATGCCGCCCGCTGAACCACCGGCAATAAACAGGTTGTCCGCATCGGCGATGCCTTTTTCAATCAGCGCGTCTAAGCCAGACATATGATCGGCGAAATCCCGCTCTGAGGAATAATAGCCATCCAGCAGCAGCGCAAAGTCTTTGCCGTATGACACACTGCCGCGGTAGTTGTTATAGAACACCACATAGCCTTCAGCGGCATAGCGCTGGTGCTCGGCGGCAAAGGACGGACCATACGCCAGATGCGGCCCACCATGAATTTCAACCATAGTCGGGTAGGTTTTTGCCGGATCATAATCCGGCGGCAGAATGTACCAGCCGTGAATCTCAGTACCGTCGAAGCTTGATTTATAGGTGATTTCTTTTACTTCACCCAGTTTACGCTGCCCCAGCACATCGGCGTTCAGTGCGGTATGGATCTGCTTCGCCTCGCGTTTCTTCATGCGCGTCGCATAGGTGGCAACATCAGCCGGACGATGCGATGTGCTCTGGGTGTACGCCAACAGGCCGGTTTGCGCTGAAGCTGAGAACGAGCCGCTGATATAAGGCCGGCTGATATATACACCGCCGACATCATCGACATAATCCGTGCGCTTATTATTCATGGTCACGCTGGCCAGTTTATAGCGGCCGCGATCCGAGTACTGAAAAGCGATGACATCGTCGCTCAGCCACTGCGGACTCTCGACTGAGCGATCAAAATCCTGCAGCAAGGCAGTGCGTGGCTGTTGCTGCCAGTTCAGTACATGCAACTTGCTGTTGTGATACGGCACCGGTTCGTTGGAGCGATGCAAAAACGCCATCTTGCTGTAATTCGGTGACATCACCGGCGAAAACTCTTGCCCCGGCATGCTGGTCAGTTGGGTCATCTCGCCAGTCTGTACATTCAGGTGCCAGAGGTCGCTTTCGTTAACCTGATACTCCCAGGCTTCGTTGCGATTGGCGGACAGGATCAGCGACTGGCTGTCGCCACGCCAGGCCAGCGGTCCGCTGTGATCAAAGGCGCCTTGCGTCAGCTGACGGGCCGTGCCGCCTTCGGCTGGCACCACAAATACATGCCGGTATTGCGAGGGCATAACGCCCTGACCATCACGCTGGTAATAGGTGCGTTCAATGACCAGCGGCTTTGGCCCCCACTCTGCTTTGTCAGGGCGCTCCGGCTGGGCGACTGATTTGGCATAGTCAGTTTTAGGTGCCGGCTGGCTCATGATAAAGCCGATTTGCTTACCATCTGGTGACCAGCTCAGGTTGCCCGGGCTCTGGCGTACATCAGTTACCTGAGCCAGTTGCTGCTCGGCCAGCCAGTAGACATAAATCTGGTTGCTGCCCTGCCGGTTCGATGTGAAAGCCAGTCGTGAACTATCCGGCGACCAGCTGAGGTTGCCATAACTGAACTGATCAGCGAACAGCGGCGTGTGCTGTCCGGTCGCCACATCAATTAGCCAGAGGCTGCGGGTGGTATTGTCTTTCATCACATCAAAGCCGGTGCGCACATAAACAATCTGTTTGCCGTCGGGAGAAATTTCGACCTGGCCAGCGTGTTCAAGATTGAAAATGTCTTCCGGCTGGAAAGTCTTCTTCTTGGCGGCGGCCTGCGTCACCTGATCGACCTGAGCCTGCGCCAGGTTCGGAGCTAGCGACGCAGTCAGTAAGACACCTGAAATAACTGCAGTTAGTTTATTCATAAGCTGGTTCCATTTGTTATTAACTAATTAGAGATCGTTTGCTGCCCCTACCTAAACAAACCCGGCCGGCTGATGCAATGCATATCCGACCAATCCGGGGGGATTACCGATAAACAGTAGCTGGTTATGCTGATTAATTAGGGTATGCTAAATTCAGTAGAAATGACAAAAACTGCCCTGCTTCAAGGAGACAGACTATGCCCCGGCTTAATTTCGGACTCATTCTATCCAGCGCGCTGCTGGTAGCCGCCTGCTCGCCCCAGCCACCTGAAGGCCCGGCCCTGATTGAAGCAGACCAGGCCGTGGTCAACACCGCCGTGATCGACTTTGAAGGCCGCAAAGCAGTGGTCCGAGAGCAGCAGACGGTACTAATTAAAGATGACCGCATTGTGCATGTAGGCCCGACCAGCGAGATCGTAGTGGATGATGACGCGCTGGTGATCGAAGGCGATGGCCGCTACCTTCTGGCCGGACTAACCGAAATGCATGGTCACGTGCCCCCTGCTGCCAGCTTCGGCGAGCTGCCAGAGCGTTACCTGAATGATGTACTGTTTTTGTACGTGGCAAACGGCGTTACCACAGTGCGTGGCATGCTGGGCTATCCGCATCAGTTGCAGCTGAAAGACGATATCGCCAGCGGCCAGCGCATGGGGCCGACGCTCTATTTAGCCGGACCCAGCTTCAGCGGTAACTCGGTGGAATCGGCAGCGCAAGCCACCCAGCGGGTCATCGAACAACGTGACCAGGGCTGGGATTTGCTGAAAATCCACCCCGGCCTGACACTTGAGGAATATCTGGCGCTGACCAGCACCGCAACGGCTGCGGATATGGATTTTGCCGGCCATGTGCCGTCTGCCGTCGGCCTGGAAGTTGCCTTAAAGGCGGGCCAGCGCACCATTGATCATCTCGACGGTTACCTTGAGCATGTGGATGCACTGACCCGACCAATCACCGAAGAAGAGTTATTAGAGCTGGTACAAATGACCATCCGCTATGAAGCGGGGGTGGTACCCACTCAGGCGCTCTGGGCGACACTCATCGGCGCGGCTGATGAACAACAACTAAAAAGCTACCCGGAACTGAACCTGGTGCCGCCGGCTGTCCGCAAGGGCTGGCTCGACTTTCTGAAAAACCCGACCACCAGTTATTTTAACCCCACCACTGCCGCTATTCAGCAACAGAACCGCCAGCGCTTACTCAAAGCCCTGCACGATGGCGGCGCGGAAATTTTATTCGGTACCGATGCGCCGCAACTATTCAGCGTACCCGGCTTTTCCATACACCGCGAAATCGACATGATGGCGGAAGCTGACTTAACGCCGGCTGCGATCCTGTACAGCGCGACGGTAGCAACAGGTAACTACTTTGCGGAGCAGGATCGCTTTGGCCGTATCGCCGCCGGGCATCGGGCTGACTTTTTATTGTTGCCCGGTAATCCGCTTGATAACGCCGATGTGCTGCGCGACCTTGATGGCGTGATGATACGTGGATACTGGCTGGACCGCGCGGTTATTGACGCCCGGCTGGCGGAGATTCAGGCAGCTTATACTGCCGGATCAGCAGAAGGAGTGTTATAAGCGATGAGCTGGAACTGGTACAACGTCAGCGGCCCCACGGTGGTGGTGGATAAGAAGAAAGCGATGCGCAATATTGAGCGCATGCAGGCGAAGGCCAAGGCAGCAGAAGTTCGCTTGCGTCCGCATTTTAAAACCCATCAGTCGGATGAAATTGGCAGTTGGTTTCGTGATTCCGGTGCCGAGCGCATCGCCGTCTCGTCGGTGCCCATGGCCGAACAGTTCGCAGCCGCTGGCTGGAAGGATATTCTCATTGCGATTCCGCTCAACCCGCGCCAGCTCAGTGCCTATAACGCATTAGCTACACAGACCCGGCTTGGCCTTACGGTGGAGCACAAAGACGCACTTGAAGCGGTCGAGGAATTGACCGAGAAAGTCGACCTCTATGTGGAAATTGATGCGGGCTACGGCCGCACCGGCATTCCCTGGACTGACCCTATTCGTATCGATGATTTACTGCATGAAGCGCGCCAGCTGCCGCAGGTGCGTCAGCTCGGCCTGCTGCTACATGCAGGCAATAGTTATAACCGTCAGGGTGATGATGAAATCGCGCAGATTCATGAGCAAAGCCTCGGGCGGCTGGATGACCTGGTTTCGCGATTAACATTTCCCCGTGACGAGCTGCTGATCTCCGTTGGTGATACACCCACCTGCAGCCGCATGGACAGCTTTCCCGGCGCCGATGAAATTCGCCCCGGCAACTATGTCTTCTACGATTTGATGCAGCAGCAAATTGGTGCCTGCGACTGGCAGGACATCGCGTTGGCGGTAGCCTGTCCGGTTATCGCGCGCTACCCGGAACGTGGTGAAGTGGTGGTGCATGGTGGCGCTGTGCATTTCAGTAAAGACCGTGTGACTATCGATGGCGTGGACTGTTTCGGCCAGGTGATGCAGCTCACGGCGGAAGGCTGGGGCGAGCCGGTTGAGGGCGCTTTGCTGCATCGCTTGTCGCAGGAGCATGGCAAAGTGAAGGTGCCTGACTGGTTGCAGAATAAGTTGCAGCTGGGCGACTTGCTGGTGATTGTGCCGGCCCATTCGTGTCTGGTGATGGATGCATCGAAAGGCCAGTGCCAGATTATTGATTAAGGGCACAGCCATACTTTTACTCATGCGACCCATATTATTAATCCGGTGAATAATTAGCCAGTTACCATGAATTTTTCGGGATAGCGCGTATACTCCATAGCAAGTAGTCGCTTAGGAGCAGGACATGTTCGAATCTTTCGATGCCTTGACGCTCGCACGGTTTCAGTTTGCCTTTACCGTGGCCTTTCACATTATTTTTCCCGCCTTTACCATAGGTCTGGCGAGCTACCTGGCGGTGCTTGAAGGGCTGTACCTGAAAACCCGCAATCCGGTTTACCAAAAACTCTTTCGTTACTGGGTGAAGATATTCGCCGTTGCTTTTGGCATGGGCGTGGTATCCGGTATTGTTATGAGTTATCAGTTCGGCACCAACTGGTCCGTGTTTTCGGATCGCGCCGGCCCGGTTATCGGGCCACTGATGGGCTACGAGGTACTGACCGCCTTCTTCCTTGAAGCGGGCTTTCTGGGCGTGATGCTATTTGGCATGAACAAAGTTGGCGAGCGCCTGCACTTTTTCGCGACCCTGATGGTCGCCATAGGTACCGCCATTTCGGCGTTCTGGATCCTCTCTGCCAACAGCTGGATGCAAACACCCGCGGGCTTTGGCATGAACGATGTCGGCCAGTTTATTGTCACCGACTGGTGGGCGGTGATCTTTAATCCGTCATTCCCCTATCGCCTGGCGCATATGTTGCTGGCCGCCTACCTGACCACCGCTTTTGTGGTCGGCGGCGTGGCCGCCTGGCACCTGCTGAGAGATCGCGCCAACGCCGCTGCCCGGAAGATGTTTTCCATGGCCATGTGGATGGCGCTGTTGGTCGCGCCCTTGCAGGTGGTCGTTGGCGACCTCCATGGCCTGAACACCCAGGAGCATCAGCCTGCGAAAGTCGCCGCTATGGAAGGCCACTTTAAAACCCAGACACGAGCCCCGCTGTACCTGTTCGGCTTACCGCAGCAGGATACCGCCGAAGTGAAGTACGGCCTGGCCATTCCCGGCCTCGGCAGCCTGATTCTTAAACACGATGTGAATGCCGAAGTCACTGGCCTCGATGCCTTTCCCCGTGATGAATGGCCGCCGGTGGCCATTGTATTCTGGGCGTTTCGCCTGATGGTGGGCATCGGTGTGCTGATGCTGGTTATCGGCATCTGGTCCGGTATACAGCGCTGGCGCGGTAAGCTCTACGACAGTCCGCTATTACACCGGGTTGCCGTACTCTCGGCGCCGATTGGCTTTGTCGCCGTCATTGCCGGCTGGGTGGTCACTGAAGTCGGTCGCCAGCCCTGGGTGGTATACGGCCTGATGCGCACCGCCGATGCCGCCTCGCCTATTGCCCGCGAAGGCGTCGCTGGCAGTTTGCTGGCCTTCATCGTTGTTTATTTCCTGGTATTTGGCGCCGGCACCTTCTACATAGTACGCAAAATGGCTGGCAACCCCGATAAGGTCAACATCCCTGACTATGCGAAAAAGCAGCATGCCATGGCCGCTGAACGCATGTACCACGAGGAGGACTGAGCGATGGATTATGCACTGATTTGGGCCATTCTGATCGCCGTCGCAGTATTTGCTTATGTCGCGCTGGATGGCTTCGACCTCGGCATCGCCATGCTCTTTCCGTGGTTCAAACGCGAGGAGCACCGCGACGTCATGATGAACACAGTCGCACCCGTCTGGGACGGTAACGAAACCTGGCTGGTATTGGGCGGCGGCGGTCTGCTGGCGGTGTTCCCGCTCGCGTTCGCGGTACTGATGCCGGCCTTGTATATGCCTGTTATCGCTATGCTGCTGGGCCTGATTTTCCGCGGCGTGGCATTTGAATACCGCTTTAAAACCAAGCGCGGCAAACCCATTTGGGACCTTTCGTTTATGATCGGTTCACTGGTAGCGGCGCTGAGTCAGGGCATCATGCTGGGCGCTATGCTGCAGGGTATCAAAGTAGTAGATCGCTCATACGGCGGTGGCTGGTTTGACTGGCTCACGCCTTTTAGCCTGTTCTGTGGTCTCGCCGTGGTGGTTGGCTATATGTTGCTGGGTTCCACCTGGCTGGTCATGAAGACCCGCGGCGAATTGCAGCAGCGAAGCTTCCGGGCGGCACGAATCACTGCCCTGCTACTGGCACTGTCTATCGCGGTGGTCAGCCTGTACCTGCCGTGGCGTGATGCCGCTATTGCCGAGCGCTGGTTCAGCTTTCCTGCGTCGGTATGGCTCTGGACCCTGCCCCTGACGCTGGCGCTGGTCACCCTGGGCCTGTTACGGTCGCTCACCAGAGAGCACGAAGTGGCGCCCTACCTGTGGGCTCTTGGCTTGTTCTTTCTGTCATTCGTCGGTTTCGCCATCAGCATCTTCCCGTATCTGGTGCCGCGCAGCATCACCTTATGGCAGGCCGCCGCACCGGATAACAGCCTGGTATTTCTGCTCTATGGTGCCGTGATTCTGTTGCCGATCATTGCTGCCTACACCGGCTACACCTACTGGGTATTCCGCGGCAAAGTCGACCCCGACGCGGGCTACCACGACTGATGGCCCGGCAAGGATGGCGACAATGGTTGTGGTTTATCGGACTCTGGTGCGCCGGCGTGCTGGCGATCACTTTAGTGGGCGGCCTCATTCGCTGGGCCATCATGTAAGGCAGATTATTTATCCTGCTCCATGTTTTGCCAGTAATGTTGCATTTCAAGAAACGACAGTGACGCGGACCAGGTAATCAGCATGAAGCCAATCAGGGATTCAACGCCAAACAAAAAGCGTAAGGCTTCAAGCGGGTACGCCTCGGCGAAACCAACTGTGGTATAGCTGGCGATAGAAAGGAAAAAAAAGTCGAGTAGTTCGGCGCTAGTTTCCAGACCACCGATGGCGCCGTTACTCGCCATACCGCCATAGTTATAGAGTAGCCAGCCGCCAAAACCGAATAAACCGACTTCGCCAACATGGGCGAAAAACAAGCCTATAATCAGGATCAACATGCGCGCACGACGCCGCAGCGATTGCCTGCGTTGTAGTATGCGACGCAGCCGGAATGACGCTTCGTAATGCACGAATACGGACAGCAAAACCAATAATAAGGTCGCCGCCGCTACTGTCAGGTGATCAAAACTAAGCATCAGCCCCCTGAGTACTCCAAAGGAAAAACAACTACCTTATCAATTAGTCGTTGCTGAGGTTAAATTCAAGTCAGCTTCTACGGTGGACAAAAACTGCGGCGGTGTAAAACCGCCAAGTTCCGCTTCGAGCATTGCCGCTAAGCTGAATAAATTTGCTTCACTCCAGGGCAATCCCACCACACTTAAACCTAATGGCAGCGGACCCTCTTGTCCCAGCGGCAACGTAATTGATGGATAGCCCGAAACTGCGGCGGCAGTTGAGGTGCCAAAGCTAAAGCCCGCGCCCTCTTGCGGCGGTGTTGGCCACGCCGGGCCATAGGAAGGCATCAAAATAGCACTTGCGCCTTGCTCTTTGAGGTAGCGATCCAGATGCGCTTCAGCCAGACGACGACTAGTAAATAGCGCCTCGTTGTAGCTCTTCGCAGCCTCATCAAGATCAATACTTACCGCCTGTTCAAAGTATTCCTGACCAAATAATGCCAATTCAGAGTCTGCGTTCGCTACGTTATAATCAATAACCGCTTGCATGTCAGTGGCCGGCGCTCCGAATTCAGCTAACCAGCTATTCAGATCGCGTTTAAATTCGTATAGCAAAACCTCAAACTCACTGGCGTAAAGTTCCTCAGGCAAGTTCCATTCATTCACTTCAATAACCTTCACGCCTTTGCTCTTTAAAGTACGAACCAGGTTATCAGTCATTGTTTTAACGCCGCTAAACTGATCATCGTAGGCCCGGACGACAACCACAGACTCACCAGTAAAACTCCGCTTGGTTGCCTCAGCGAGCAGTTCTCCGTAGCGACTTTTGGCTTCGACCGTAGTCATGGCATCAAGAAGCACGGCAGCACCGAAAACATAACGAGTCATCGGGCCTGCAATATCCTGAGCCGAGGCAATGGGAATGATGCCGTAGCCCGATACTGCGCCCCGCGTTGCTTTTACGCCAACCACACCGTTAACCGAAGCCGGGCACATAATTGAGCCGTCTGTTTCCGTACCTATGGCGAGCAAACTGAAGTCAGCTGCGACGGCAGCTCCTGAACCAGCGCTCGAACCACATGGATTGTGGGTAAGTACATAGGGGTTGCGTGTTTGGCCGCCAAGGCCGGACCAACCACTGATTGAATCTTCTCCGCGAAAATTAGCCCATTCCGACAAATTGGCTTTACCTAAAATGATGGCTCCGGCGGCGCGTAACTGCGTTACCAAAGCGGCATCTTTTTCAGTAATGAAATCCTTCATTACTGTGGCGCCCGCTGTGGTCGCCATTTTATCCCTAGTGGCTATATTAGCTTTCAGCACGACCGGCAGACCATGTAGCGGGCTGCGGACGTAACCACGCTGACGCTCCTCATCCAGCTCCCGGGCGAGCGCCAGCGCATCTGGATTCACTTCAATAATCGCCCGGATATCATGCCCGCTGTGATTGTTCGCCGCTATCTGATCCAGATAATATTGCACCAACTCGACACTGCTGAGTTCACCTGCGCTAAGCTGCATTTGCACCGTCGCGGTATCTGTCCATTGCAGCTGCTTCGCTGTTATCTCGGTTGGCGTTTCGCTGCATCCTGCAAGCAAGAAACTTAAGCCCACCGCAAACGGAGCCAAATTTAAACGTGCCAGAATTTTCCGGGGAGCAATCACAACCATTTCCTTTCTATCAAAGTGATACAAGGTAACGAGCATGCCTTTTAGCGGCAGGAATTTCCACTAAAACGACTCGCAACAAGGTATCTGCTCAGAAGCGGAGTGGGAATTGGCACGCAAGCCAAGGTTTTGTCTGGACAACCAGGCATAATTTCCTTAGAATTCCCGCCTGCTTATCCATACCCCTTTATTTACTACGCACCCGTAGCTCAGCTGGATAGAGCGCTGCCCTCCGGAGGCAAAGGTCGTTTGGTAAATAGGCACAGTGGTTAGAAGTCACAATTTGGAAATGCGCCCGTAGCTCAGCTGGATAGAGCGCCGCCCTCCGGAGGCGGAGGTCAGAGGTTCGAATCCTCTCGG
>NZ_JPER01000003.1 GCF_000753715.1 Pseudidiomarina salinarum
TGCCCTCCGGAGGCAAAGGTCGTTTGGTAAATAGGCACAGTGGTTAGAAGTCACAATTTGGAAATGCGCCCGTAGCTCAGCTGGATAGAGCGCCGCCCTCCGGAGGCGGAGGTCAGAGGTTCGAATCCTCTCGGGCGCGCCATTTTCCTGGGCTGCAGCGATTTTCTTCCCTTCGCATTAGTTTTAAATTCTTCTCTTTGATGCTTTTTCGGCGTGAACGTTAGCTGTTGTGGCTGATTTTGCGGTGGATCAGGGCTGTGACAAATCTGTGACAGATTTGTGCCAAATACAATTTTTGTCTGCTGCGAAACCTGAAAACGGACCTTTAGCCGCCCCTTCTTATGATTCTGCCCTAACGTTTTACTTGAGCATTGGCAGTCCGAAAAGTCTGAGATATCTTTACGTTTCGTATCGGACTTTTAGATGGAGAAACTGCCTTACCTTGAATTGCTCCTGATTTAATATCGGAAAGAAAATTGGAGTTGTATTACTAAAAAATCTTGGTAGTAATCAGTTATTAAACATTATATGTTAGTCTCTGATTTTAATGTTTAGTCGGTAATTTAAGTCAGTTATGGATATAATAGACCTAGCTTTTGTTGAAAGTCATTGTGTGAAAATGATGTTTTATCCTGAAGCTTGGGATAGCTCCAACACGCATCATCTAGATTGGGAGAAGCTAGACTTCCCGCCCTCAAAAAAGTCTCTTGTGCCTCGTGAGTCTGGCGTATATGCCTTCATTGTAGAGCCGAATCTCTTCTCTTTAAAACCTGCAAATGGGCTCTTTTATATAGGTAAAGCAACAAATTTGTACAACAGAATTTCGGAGTATACGGGACAGTTGAAAAAAGATTTCTCTGACTCTCAACGGCCGCATATTTGGAAAATGGTGAATCAGTGGAATGGTCGGTTGAAATACTATTATACAACAACTGATGTTGTCGCTACAGCTGAACAGCTTGAAGAAGAAATGTTGAAGGCTTTAAGACCGCCTTTTAATAGACAGTATGATGCTGAAACAAGTCAAGTAATGAGGGCATTTTAATGAGTACGACGCTTCTTCCGGCAATCAGGTCAAAAGTTGGAGATTGGATGACATACGTTACGTCAATGTCGTTCATAAATATTGCAAAGTTAGTAAAGGATCCTGATGAAATTCATGAGCGAAAGGGACTATCAGACTGGATTCAACGTGAAATAATAAGTTCTCATTCGGATCAAATTGCAAAATATATAAAAGAAACTCCCCAGCGTTTCTTAGGTTCTTTGATAATCGGTGTTTACGATGGGAACCCTAACTGGGCTCCTCTCAATATAAAATTCACGCTTGATCAATTAGAGCTCAGTGCAGAACAGCAACAAAGTATGGAGGGTAAGTTAGGCCTTTTGCATTTAACTGGAAAAGAAAAGCTATTTGCAATTGATGGCCAACATAGAGTTTCCGGAATAAAAAAAGCGCTAGCTGATTCCACGACCGATTCGCGAGTTTTAAACGATGAAGTGAGCGTCATTTTTGTATCCCATGATGAATCGAGTGAAGCAGGTAAGTTAAGAACGAGAAGGCTATTTACTACATTAAATAAAAAAGCGAAACCAGTTTCTAAGTCCGCCACCATTGCCCTAGATGAAGATAATGGATTTGCAATTGTAACTCGTTGGTTAATAGACAAACATTGGCTATTCGAGGACTCAAAAAGTCACATTTCCTATTCGAGCACGGGTTCTATACCTGCGAAAGATGAATGGACGATTACTAGCGTAGTTGGTTTGTATGAAATAATTAAAGACCTCTATCCTTTAAGTAATAAGAGAAGCTTTGAGTCAACTCGACCTACAAATGTTGAATTACGGGAACACCTTTTCTTTGTGGAAGAGTTTTTGAACGAAGTTATTAACCAAACTCCAGAGTTCAATGAAGTGTTGGTAGATCGGAGTAGAAGCGCTCGATATTATCGAGAAGAAAGTAATCATTTACTCTTCCGGCCGGTGGGGCAAAGAGCGTTTGCTAGGGCAACCCAGATACTAGTGAAAAGAGGGTTTAGCATAAAAAACGCTGTAAAATCTCTATTAAAAGCAGACTTAAGTATCAGTTCGAGTAATTGGATTCATATTTTGTGGGACCCAATAAGTGAAACAATGATTACGAATAAACTTGTTATGGCTGAGACCCAGCTTTTGCTGCTTAGCGGAAACGATGCAAGAACTATCAAGGCTAAAGAAAACGTTGAACGATTATTAAAAACTATTGATTAGGACTCAATTCAGGGTGAAAAAAGGAAATTATCGCAGTTCAACCTTTAAACTAGATAAAGTCAGTTTTTCTGACAAATTGGCTTTTTTGACCGAGCTTATAGACATGAATTTCGTCTTCTGCGTAGAGCTCTAAGTATCTATATAAATTTGCTTGAAGATCTTTTACTGTTCTCCTATACGGACTCGGATCGTCAAGTAACGCATTATGAAGTAAAGATGATACTTGGCCAAAAGATAAGCCATTCACATCATCGCAATTCTCGATCTGGGACATTAGCCAGATATAAATCTTGCTACTTTTAAATCTGGCTTTTGCGAGTTCAAAATTGCCCCGAAGCTCTTCGATCGCGGCGAACTCAATATGACGATTGTGGTTATAATGCTCGCAATCCTCTAGAGGAGGACAAAGAGGAAGGTCGACGACAAATAAACCTGGAGTATGAAATAGAACGTCTAGAGGCCAATTATATGGGGCTTCAGTTTTTGTTGGTTTTATTTGGTGCGCTAAGTAATCGTCGATTCTATTGAGGATATCCAAAGTTAGAGGGATAGCAGAATTAACAATACTGAGCGTAGATTCGGTTGACGTTTCATCCTCAATATCGAAACCCACAGTTGCTTCGACGTTCCCTTGTTCAACTAACCCATAACCTTTGCCCGTGCAATTGGCACTACCTACTAAAATAAACCTATTATCAAACAGTGTTACTTTAGCATGTAATTGCTGTAAAGCTTTAACCTCATGCCCTTCATCTAAAAGACATCTAATTCCTTTAGTGTCTGATGCTCCATTTAAGAAGTCCTGCGGAGCGAAACGCCCAACGATAGTCAGCCTCGCGTCTTTTGGGAGTTTTTTCAGAAGCCACTCTACTCCGGAATACGTAACATAAGCGGACAGAGCAACGACTACACGAGTTCGCCCGAGTTGCCCACTGATGACTTGCCTAAGTTTGTGACTGTCTGTTATGAAGATCATTAATGTTAGTTAAAAGATTTCATCGTCTGTATCAGAGTCGTCAAGAAAGTCTGTGATAACTTTACCCCAATCCCTTCTGATAGTGTTTAAGTACGTTAATCGACGATCATCTGAAGTTTCGTTCATAACTCGGGCAAAACCTGCTATCACTGTTTGCATGACAACTAATTGCTCCTCTGGAAGTTGGGAGATAAATCTCCGATAAAAGATATGGTTAGAATTGAAGAGCACCAAAGTCATGCCCTTACGAGTAGAAACATCAAAAAATGCATCAGAATCCTTTGGAGCTGTTTCTATTAAATATCTCTCACCGCTACTTAATGCGGACTCAGCTTTCTTCTGAGCCTCTTCCTCTGTCATACCTTCTTGCTTTAATAACTCCTCTAGCTCTGTTTCATTAGGCATAGAGTTATCTCTAGCCCGATCTCCTCTCTCCTCGCGAACTTGGGATCCGCGAGTTGCTCTTTGACCAGCTGAATAGGGGGCATCACTGTCTGGGTCATAATCGTTTCTATCTACAGCAACTAATTTTAATTTCTCTTCGGCATGTTTTACTTGTCGTTTGATCGCTTTTACAACTTCCAAAGTACAAAGCAACGGATCATTATTTTCTTTCAAGTCGTCCAAGTATTCTTGCTCTGATTCAAACCCGGCTTGATCACTTAACTCCGCTATTTCATAAGGAACGAACTTAACCGCGTCTTGTTTGTTATTTGTCACGCCGAATATTGCATCTAATGCCGGTGGGAATTGAACTTCAATACCAAGATATCTGCCCTTGTATCGTCTAAGCTCGCTATTTAGGAAGCTATCCCGTAATACTAGCTCTCTCCCCGCACGCATTACTGATACTCCGATGTTTTTTGCGCAATCCTTCCCCCAGACAGTCTGCCCCAGCCGCTTATTCCCCTTTTGATGTTCCAAAATATACTTTGCAATACTCGATTTAACTATCGAAGTTCTTATCACAACCGTGCCTTTGACTAATTTTTCATCTACGGCAAAAAACTCAATTGGAACCTCTTCTTCGTCAAGAAGCTCGAAAAATGCTTCTCCTTTATACTTACCCGGCAGACTAGGTAAGGATGTATTCTTGAGTAGATACATTGGATCATTTGAACTAAAAGGCTCCCTTTTGTATTCTTCGATACTTTCAGGACCTGACTTACGATAAGTGATGCTATCTATTTTGACCCGCTCGTTAGATAAATATTGTCGATACATCCGTCCAACGAGGTGTTCGCAGTGCTTAAAGTTCGAGTGACCAGTTTTCCAATTAAGCCGATCCAGCTTGGACCAAATAACTAAAGTTCCACTTTTAGGGAGTTGCTGAAAAAAAGATGTTTGATAGATCTGTGGAATGTTTTTTTGGGAAGGTTCAGGCACTACTTCTAACAAACCGTCTTTCATTTCATCAATATCTAAATATGTATGGTGTGGCAAACTTTTTTCGGTCCAGCTCCAAACGTCGACTCTTCGGCACTGTGAAATCGATGAGTTAGGAAGTCCCATTCCGAATTTCCCCATACCATCGGGATCCAGTTTATGGGTACTACCTCCGAATTGCATGGCTTGCCGAAGCTCAGAAGGACTCATTCCTTTGCCATTATCCCATACGGTTATTTCTGAGACATTATAGGTGCTTCGAGATGGAGTTCCTCCAAGCTTCTCCTCAATAAACCCAATTTCAACGCGGCTCGCATTTGCTTGAATGCTGTTATCTATAATTTCCGCCAACGCATAGGCGGTATTCGTATATCCGTTATCTCGTAAAGATTCTATGACTGTAGATGCATTTAAAAATCTCGGTTCCATGCTATTTTATCCTTCCTGCCACATTTCATTCCAGTGCTCGAATGCTAAATTGATGCTTTTAAATTGCGGGATGTCGTCCATTACCGTATATATACGACATTGATTATTTCCCCCACTTTTAAAGCCACGCATCGCCCTACCTGCCATCTGCAAATATTGTACTAATGAATCCATTGGTTTCGCTATAACTGCAACACTTGTTCTCGGTGCATCAAACCCAGCCGTAAGTACATTGAAGTTAACTAAAACTTGAAGGTTCCCTTGCTTATACTGATTTATTTTTGCTCTTCGAGTTTGAGGTGTATCATTTTTACTATCTATAGAAGCTGCCTTTATTCCGGCAAATGAGAGCGCTGTTGCCAAATTAACTGCATGCTCTACAGTACACGCAAAAACGATTACAAATGCACCTCCAGCACACTCTCGTTTTATGGTATCCATGATTCGGCTATTTCTTTCGTTGTTGAGTGCTAATGCTTTCATTGTGCTTGGACCGCCTGAGTCCGATAACTCATACGCTTGTATCTTGGAATGGTCATAGTCCAGAGACTTAAATTCTGCTTTTGCCAAGTATTGCTTTTCGACCAGATAATCAATAGGCGACAGATAGCCAGAAACTCGCATTGAAACTTTATTTTCATGAAAAAATGAGGAAAGCTCTCTATCCTCATCAGATAGACCATCTAATGAGAATTTGCGTCCTGGAGTTGCCGTAAGTCCGATCAAATGAGCATTAAAGCTAGTAGAGCCAATGAAATCTTCCACTACTTCTCTAAACTTAGGGGCAATCGCTTTGTGAGCTTCGTCAAAAATTACTAAAGTAACGTTTTCAAGTAGCAGTTTGTAGAGGATTTTAAGCTGTTTAGAATCCCGCTTTCTTATACTCAAGAATTTGTGTAATCCGGCCACAACGAATCCAGAATCGATACCACTAAGGCTTTCGTCTGATTCTGAGTAGAAACCGTAAATGGATGTAGGCCGACACCCTAGAGATTTCCATGCGGCTTTGAATTCACTAAATGCCTGGCTGCACAACTCCTCTCTATCAGCTAACCAAAGAACTAGATTATTCGAATTATCCCTTAAATGTTGTGACGCAATATTCATCGCCGTTCGTGTTTTACCTGAGCCCGTCGGGAGATGAATGAGCTGTCGAGTCGCACCATCTTCGAAGTTACTAAATATTCGTACAGAGATGTCTTCTTGATATGGATATAAAGAGTAATCAGGTTTGATGCGAGCAATGCTTTCAAACTCGTCGGTTGTTTGGGTGTTGAGCTCATAATCTTCGGATAGACCAATTTTCGCTGCAAACCCTTGAGCGTCCAAATTTGCCCATTTAATGGCCGCAGAGTAATGAGCCGGTGTCACATGCGCCTCGCTCGCTGCAATTTCCGAGAACATTTCGGAAAAAATCTTGGGTGGGATTCGTTCAATTAACTTTGTTCGAAGTTCGTCATTGAAAATAAACTCAGAACTCTTTGTCGCAGCGATTAAATCAGCTAGTGTGTGCTTACTTACTCCTAACTCCTCGTCTCTCACTTCGCTAGACGATAAAGCAAAATCAATAGCGCTTCGCGGAAGAAGTGATAAGAGCTCGTCTTCTGCAAAGTTGTATAAAATGTCTTTTAATGTCGGCACATGAACTCCTTTTCGTTTATCTAACCTTTGTACCTGAGGTTGCGCTAAAGGTCAAAGCTGTGCGGATTCAACCCTTTAGAAAGGTCTTTAAGTCCTTAAAATTTTGCCGGACCTATGCTATTTTGGAGAGATTCTCCAAGAAGGATATGGATATGAAACCTAAATTTTCAGGGCACGATACGTTTCCCTTACGGTACGGGTGGCTGTACAAGGCTGTTAACCTATTGATAAATAATAGCAAAAGTTCAAACTCTTCAGATGATTTTGTACGTGACGCGATTGTAACTCTCGGTGTCGGTAAAAATATGGTCAACGCAATTCGCTATTGGGCCGAAATGACAGGCGTAATTACGTCCTCATTAGTTAATTCACGCAGTCAGTTAGCAGTAACCGAGTTAGGCAGCTTTCTTTTCGAGGAAAAGTCGAGTAACGGAAGTGCAGACCCGTACCTTGAGAAAACCGGTTCTATTTGGTTGCTGCACTACCGTTTGAACGCCTCGACAGACTTATTAACTTCATATCGTTACTTTTTCAACTACTGTAATTTTCAAAGCTTTGAGAAATCTAAGCTGGTCGACGAAATCGCTTCTAGCGTTATCAGTTTGACTAATATGGAAGCAGGTAAGAAGTCGACAGTAAAAAAAGACGTAGATTGCTTCTTGCATACTTACAGTAAAAAATCACGACAGTCGAAAGCAATTGATGAAGATCATTTTGCTTCGCCGCTTTCTGAACTTGGGCTTATTACTGAGGTTTCTGGCGGTTTTTGTGTTGGTGAATTTACAGAGCGGCCTTCTTTACCGACAGAGATCTTTGCTTATGCTCTTTGTCGTTTTCTTAAGGATGAAACTGCTGAATCAGGTGCTAATACCATTGATTTTGACTCTCTTCTGTCTAAACCTTGTTCACCTGGTAGAATTTTTCGCTTATCTGAACAGGGATTATCGAGCAAGCTCGATGACCTTACTTTTATTTCAAACGGAAAAGTAACTTGGACTGACTCTCTAGGCCTAAGACAAATCATGGTCGACCCGTTCCTGAAGAAGTACCCTGCCCAGTTTTTGGATGATTATTACGGTGACGGTTATGTCTACTAGCGTCTATATTAACGACAAATATAAAAGTTCGGTTCGGATTGATGCAGTTACTGATAATTTCGAAGCGTTTTTAGACGCAGTTATTATTCATGGGACGATGCGGTCAACAATATCTACGGTCTCGCGGGAAATTCAAGGGAGTTCACAAAGAGCATTCACTGTTACGGGTCCTTACGGCTCGGGTAAGTCAACGCTGGCAGCTCTCATATCGGGCGCGGTGGGGCGCAACGACAATCACCGTCGCGAAACTTTAGATAAGTTTAAAAGTGCACATTCATTGGATGAAACTATTGAAAAAGGCTTTCCTTATAAAAGTGGCTGGGGGGTGGTAAAACATGTGTGCGGTTTAAGTAAACCTGCACAATCTATAGCCGCATCAGTATGCGGTCAGTTAGACAGTAAAGTTAATCCTCCCACTGCATCTACGTCTGATACCGATTGCTTAAAAGCGATCAGTAACTCGATTCAAGAAGCGTCAAAAAGCTTGGATGGAGTCGTCATTCTACTGGATGAGCTAGGGAAGGCGCTAGATTATCAGTCGAGTCATGACGGAGATTTATATTTCTTTCAAGAACTTGCGGACTTGGCACAGAAATCCGACAAGCCAGTTATTATCATTGGTTTTCTACACCAGGCATTTAATCAGTACGCAAAAGGCAAAGCTGCACTTACGCAGCAGGAATGGGCAAAAGTTCAAGGGCGATACCGCGACTTGAGCTACAATCCGACCGTGGACGAGTCTCTTATTTTGATAGCCGACTCTATAAAGGTAGAGCCTGAGGTAGAGAAGCGGCTACTGAATAAATATATCGGGTTGGTTGACTCGATTTCGACTGAATTACCGCCTGCAATGTCTGCAACTACCCCGCTACTCAACGCACTACCTATCGACCCTATAGTTAGTCTGCTATTGGGTCCAATTTCTCGGCGGCGATTTTCACAAAATGAGCGAAGCATTTTTGGTTTTTTAGCCTCCAGCGAAAGATACGGTTTCCGTTGGTTTTTGGAAAACAAGTGGTCACCGGATTCACTTTCCCTCTATGGTCCAGATCTTCTATGGGACTATCTTGAAACCAACTTAGGGCACCTTATTAATAGCTCTCCAGATGGGAAAGCCTGGCTAGAAGCAAATGATGCGATCTATAGAGCAGGAGCGAAAAATGGAGATCTGTATCTCAGACTTACTTCGTTCGTTGCTTTGCTAACCGTTTTTGGTCAATCCTTTCACTTATATGCTACTCGTGAACTGCTAATCAAGTATTACCAGGGATGCGGGTTTGAAAAGCAAGAGATAGAAGACGTAATAGACGACTTAGAAAAATCATCAGTTCTTATTTTTAGAAAAAAACATAATGCTTTATTTGTTTTTCAAGGAAGTGACGTCGATGTAAATGAGTTAATTGCGAATGAAATTGAGTCAATTAAGGAAGGAGTAAATTGGGCCAATGAATGTACTTCTGCAACTCATATCTTGGCCTCCTCGCACTACCACCGAACGGGAGCAATGCGTTGGGTCGCAACTAGATTTGTTGAGTACGCAGAGGCTATTTCGAATATTGATTCCAAAGAAAAACCAAAAGCAGGTGAGCCTTTCAGTGCATTTGTTTTAATCGGCGAGTCACTAAACCAAAAGGAGTTGAAAAAGCTATCTACCGAATGCCCGCGCTTATTACTGGGTTCTCCAACGAATATTAGTAAACTTAAATCATCAGCAATAGAGTCTATAGCTATTAATAACGTATTCAAGCGAGAAGATAGGTTAGCGCACGATCACGTTGCAAGAAAGGAGCTAAATAGTCGCTTGTCAGATGCTCGTCATCGTCTGTCTAACGAGCTTGACGCGTTATTTGCTAGTGCGAAGTGGTTCTATCAAGGAGAGGCAAGAGGTATTGCTCCTTTGTCACAGTTAGCTTCTCTCGCAGCGGATTCGATGTACCATCGTTCCCCCATAGTTATTAACGAATTGGTTAACCGTTCAAAGCCATCCGGTAACGCAAATTCGGCTACAAACAAGCTTATGCTTGCAATGCTAAAAAACGAGAGTGAACCAGATCTTGGCTTTGATGAGAATACATTCCCGCCCGAAAAGGGCGTTTACCTATCGGTGTTGAAGAGTAAAGGTTGGCATCAAAAAACACCGTTTGGATATGCATTTGTTTCAGATTGGAGTTCTGAACTAAAAGTAGAATTCGAAGATGCCTACAGACTATGGGAAAGTGGTTTTAACTTTATTAAGTCGGCAGAAAAAATGGTGACATTGTCAGACCTTTATGAAATGTGGATGAGTCCGCCTTTCGGTTTGACTGCTGGCCTTTGCCGTATTTACGCCTTAGCTCTTCTAAAGTCGCTCGAAGGAAAAGTAGCTTTTTATGATAAAGATTCGACACAAAGTTTTATATTTATACCTCAGTTGGATGAAGTAATAGTTGAGAAACTGCATAAACATGCACAGGAAGTTGCAGTTAGGTATTTTGAGATTGATTCGATTCAAACTAACGTTGTTCGTAGTATCGCGACTGCAGCGGAACTAAAATCTAAGAAAGATTCGAATCTTCTAGAGTTAGCTAAACATATTGTAAAATTAATTCATACTTTGCCTCCGTGGGTAAAGAAGACCTCAGGCCAGTTGTTTGAAAGTGAAGAGCGAGGGGTAGAGCTATCCAAAGAAGCAAAAGCGCTTCGTAATAGCGTCTTGAGAGCAAATGATCCTTACAAGTTAGTATTAGAAGATATCCCTGCAATTTTTGATGTTTCCGGCAACAACGAAAGCTCTAAAGAATCGATCAATGAACTTTCGATTCGTCTAAAATCCGCAATCGATGAGCTTATGTCACAGCACACGCTCTTAATCGATGCCTTTAAGCAAGTGGTCAGACAAGAACTTGACGGAGAATTCGATCAAGAATTGGCATCAAGAAGCTTCCGGGTTGCGAATGCTGCACATAGACCAACAATTAGAGAGTTTTCAACTCGCTTAAATGGGTATATCAACGGTAAGAATTCCTTCGAATGGATTGTATCAACAGCGCTTGGAGCGGCCGAACGGAGCTGGACCGATAAGCATATTAGTAATGGACTTCACGAGATTTATAACTTATGTCGGCAGTTTAGGCGTGAAGAGACGTTTTCTAAATTAACATCAACTACGTCAGCAAAATCGGTTGGGTTGATAACAACCGATAAAGCAGGTGGTTTAGTGGAGCTTGAGGGGCATATATCTAAAGCTTCCGAGAATGATCCGAAGTTAGAAAGTCTTTTGGAGTCTGTTAGTGAGGAACTTAAACCTCTTTCTAATGATCTAAAACGAGAGGTTCTAGTTCGTTTGCTTAGCGAACTAATGCATCCTGTCGAAGCTTTGGAGGCAAGTGATGACTGAAAGAATTAAGCACGTACTCGGACTTTCGGGTGGCAAAGATAGTAGTGCTCTAGCTCTTTACATGAAAGAGACGCGACCTGATTTGGATATAGACTACTTTTTTACCGATACTGGTTATGAACTCCCGGAAACTAATGATTTTATCGATAAGCTTGAAGAGCGTTTAGGTTATATTCATCGACTGAATGCCCGCTCGCTAAATGATATTGATGGCCGAGGCGAGTTAGATTTCCGGTCGATGCTTAAGAAACATCAAAACTTCCTGCCATCTCAACGCGATCGTTGGTGTACCGTTCAGCTCAAACTAAAGCCTTTTGAGCAATGGGCTGACGACTTCATCAAAGAAGGGTATCGCATAGTAAACTATGTTGGTATTCGTGCCGATGAGCCAAGCAGAACCGGGCTTTTAACTATTGATAAGCCTATTGCTACTGTTATGCCGTTTCGAGAAGATGGCATAGTGAAGTCAGATATCGAAAATATTCTCCAACGAAATGGACTAGATTTACCTGATTACTATAGCTGGCGTTCTCGTTCAGGTTGCTCATTTTGCTTCTATCAAAAAAAGATCGAGTGGATTCGTTTGAAAGAGAAACATCCAGATCTTTTTGAGCAAGCGAAGAAGTTCGAAAAAGGAGAAGATAACAACGTGACTGGAGAACGTTTTTATTGGATGGGCAAAGGCGAGCCACTGGAGACACTCGAAGATCCCAAGAGACGTGCTCAAATAATTGAGAATCATGAAAAGAAAGTTGAACGATTTAAGAAGAAGAAAAGACGGAACGCGCTTTTAGGCGACATTGAAGGGGTTTATGAGGCCAACGATATTGACGAAATTTATGACGATATTGAAGGCGGTGGTGCTTGCATAACGTGCTATAAATAGTCTAATTCGATTAAGGGTTATTTGAGAGCCCTCTTAGGGCCTCTCAGCTTTCCGTGTACTTGGCTATTTCATTTACTAATGCTTGTATATCTTCAGCTGTATTTATATGGCTGAAGCTAATTCTTAGCGTTTTAGATGCCTCTTCCCTATTGAAATGCAGCGAAGTTAGAACGTGTGAGGGTTCTATTGAGCCCGCTGAACATGCCGAACCTTGCGATAGCGCTAATGATTGGTGGCTTCCGCGGAGAAGCCCCTCGATATTACTGCTTGCTAACGTAAGGCTAATACAAGATGGTAAGGTCTCTGCTCCACCGTTCACCCTATATCTTACGCCGAGTCTTTTAAGCCCGGTGAGCAGTTTCTCTTTTAGCTCTATATTTCGTTCTAATGTGTAGTAATTCCGAAAAGCGCCAATCGCTGTGCCAAAAGCAGCAATCAATGGGGTTGGCAAAGTACCACCTCTTACACCAAACTCTTGACCCGCTCCGTGCACGAGAGGGCTAATATCTAAATCCTTGAGGTCTCTTATATAGGCAGCCCCCACCCCCTTAGGCCCACCAATTTTATGAGCGGATATCGACATAAAGTCGACGTTGAGCTCGTCGACGTCTGTTTGAATTTTTAAGTAACTTTGAGCCGCATCAGTATGCAAAGGGATTCTTGCTTCCGTGCAGATGCTACCAATTTCGCTAATAGGATTGATGGTTCCTAGCTCGTTATTTACGTGCATAAGCGACACCAGCGAGGTATTTTCTTTTAAAGCGCTCTTTACTTGGGCCGGTTTAATTTCACCCTTAGAGTTAGGGTTAAGATACGTTACTTCACAGCCTAGTAGTTCAAGGTAGTTGCTTATCGACAATATACATTTGTGCTCTACTGCGGATGTTATTAAGTGCGGCTTTTTACCTTTTAAAAGTAAAGGTAAAATCACTCCCTTAATTATGAGGTTATTGGTTTCTGTTGCGCCGCTAGTAAAAATAATTTCGCTCGCGAAGGCTCCCAACGACTCGGCCAGCACCTCACGTGTGTCCTCAATCAACTCTTTTCCTTGCTCCCCGAGCATGTGAGAAGCGGAAGGGTTTGCGTAATGACTCTGCATCGTTAACTGCAGATCTTCTCTGACCTCTGGGAGCATTGGATACGATGCTAAGCTGTCGAAGTAAATCATTAAGAGTTTCCTCGCCCTTGCTTTAGTAACGAAATACTATTCATCAGTCACCTCAAGTAATTGACCAACGTCACACTCCAAGTATCGACAAAGCGTTTCCAGCGTCTCGAAGTCAATTCGTGACGTTGTTTCGTGATACAGGCGAGTCAAGGTACTGCGGTTAATTCCAGTATCCCTGACGACATCTGAGACCTTCAGTTTTCGCGCGCCCAATAACTCCGCAAAGTTGCATTTTATCATTTTAGCGACCCATTTTAATTCTCTAGAGATACAAAAAGCGTTGACAAGTTATCAATAGGCGTATAATGTATCTCTAGAGCATTATTATTGCTCTCTTAAGATACTAGGAGAATAGCATGAACGAAACATACCTGACCACTGAAGAATTATCTGAGCGTATTAAATACGATCCCAGAACGATCAGAGAGCAGCTGAAAGACTCTGTTTTGTTGGAGGGCATTCATTACGTTCGTCCTTTCGGAGGCCGAAAACTCCTCTTCATTTGGGAAGCTATTCAGCGGGACATGATGGGGGCTTCCTCGAACTCATTGGCTATACCAATGGCGCGTGGAGGTCTTGCTCATGGCTAGAATGTACGCACGGAAGGAAAATAACCGTTTGGTTATTGACTTCAGTTACCGTGGCAAAAGGTGCCGCGAACAAACTTCTCTTGAGGACACGCGAGAAAATCGTAAGCGGGTGCAGAAGCTGCTCGATCGGATTGAAGCGGAGATCACGTTAGGGACATTTGACTATGCGAGACACTTTCCGGGTAGCCCTAAGGCGCAGCAGTTTAAGGAAATGCAGGTCCGCAGTCAGCATTTAGACACGCCGCTCTTCAGCGATTTTGCCGAGACCTGGTTTGCTGAAATGCGTATTCAGTGGCGGACATCTCATGCAGATACGGTCAGAAGGACGCTTAATGGTTATTTGCTTCCAGCGTTTGGAGATAAAGAGGTTGGCCGCATCACCAAAGCGGAAGTTCTTGAGTTTCGGGCCTCACTCGCCAAAGTTACAACCCGAAGCAAAAAACCATTATCACCGTCGCGGATAAACCACATCATGACGCCATTGCGCATGATTTTGAATGAAGCAGCCAGCAGGTACAATTTTAGCTCACCTTACCAAGGAATTAAATCGCTTAAAGTTGCGCGTACTGATGTTGAGCCATTCGCGTTAGATGAGGTTCGTCTCATTATTGAAAAGGTACGTCCCGATTTTCGAGACTACTACACGGTGCGTTTTTTCACTGGCATGCGAACAGCGGAAATCGATGGCTTGCAGTGGGATGCAGTGGACTTTGAGCGTCGGCAAATCATGGTTCGAAGCACGATCGTTAACGGTGAAATACAGAGCACCAAAACCGATGGTTCCTTCCGCGCGATTGAAATGAGCCAGCTGGTGTTCGATGCGCTTAAGCGACAACACCAGGCAACAGGAGATATGAAGTTTGTCTTTTGCACTCGCAATGGCTCGCCGCTGTCGCATAACAACGTCACTAAACGTGTCTGGTACCCACTGTTACGGCATTTGGCTTTACGTAAACGCCGCCCTTATCAAACCCGTCACACCGCGGCCACGCTTTGGTTGGCAGCGGGGGAGAGCCCTGAATGGATTGCCCGTCAAATGGGCCACTCGACGACCGAAATGCTGTTTCGAGTGTACTCGCGCTATGTCCCGAACCTGACCCGGCAAGACGGCTCAGCTTTCGAGCGGCTGCTCAAATCTAATTTCAACGACTTTAAGCCAGATGGTGCGTAAGAGCTTCGCTCTAGTCACGTTAACGATTTAATATTTCTTGGAGAATGACTATGAATACAACAACTCATGAAACTGTACAGCCCCTTTTGGTCGATGCTGCCATTTATCGACGTTTTATCGGACGTTATTACCTTTCGGCGATAAAGTCGGTGTCTTCCGAACGAGATAACGAAGTATTTGAACTGACGCTATCTGATAGTTCGGGCGATCTCACGGTCTTAGCTCGTTATGACCAGCTGCTAGACCAGGTCATTCTGGAGCACACCATGATCCATGTTGAAGTTGCAGCGTTACCCACAAATGCTGGAACGGTAAGGGTGTGTAAAAATCTAAGTTGCGCGGCAGCCAGCAAACGCCTGGGCAATAGCTTGTCGGCTCTCCCTTTGGCTCAATGTCCCCAGCCCGATGTTTTTAAGGCTTTTCTAGTGCTATATGCTCGCATTCAGTCGCCGCTAATGCGAAGCTTTGTAGATGATGTGTTACTCCAGCCCAAAATCGGGATCTCATTCCTGCAATGTCCAGCAACCCTAAGGTCACATCACGCCTATCTCGGAGGACTACTTGAACACGCTGTTGAAGTTGCGTGGAATGTGTCAGGTGTTCATGCGCTGACGGATATTGAGCGTGATGTCGCGGTTGTCGCTGCGCTACTGCATGCCGTCGGTAAAACACGAACGCTGACTGCTGGTGCTACGAAAACCGCTCTGGGTACTCTGGTTGAGCCTGAGCTGCTGACCCTCGAGGTATGTGCTGATGCGTTACATAACCTTGAGTATCACTCACTATCGCTGGCTAATCAGCTGCGTCATATCTGGACGTCTGGCATTTTTCGCGAGCACACATGCGGTCAAAACCATGCCTTGCTCCACGACGTCCTAGCTCGCTCAGTCAAGAGCAGCATGATCAGTCAGCAATCGATGGCATTTCTTGCTGAGGCCGAGATTGATACACCTACTTTCGCATAGGCGCTTTGCGAAACTTTAATTTCATTAATTAGATTAATTTCGTAACAGGAGACTGCTATGGCTCGCCACGCGGAAGTCACGGAGCAGGAAATTATCGACGCTGCCTTAGCGTTGGAACAACGAGGGAAGCGCCCGAATCCGGGCGCTATTCGCAAGGCACTTGGTGACCGTGGCGGGCTCGCTCGCATTAAGAGTATTTGGCAGCGGTACTGCGATAATCGCGATGACCCTTTGTATGACTCCAGCCAAGATAGTTTGACGTTAGATTCACTTCCTAATACTTACGCTGAAAACGTCCAGACCTTAATCGGTAAAGTCACTCACGCAATGGAGCATATGGCAATTGCTGCTTACCACGATGCGCAGCAGCTCTTCGAGCGACGCCTTAAAAGCCTTGAAGCGACTCATGAACAGGCACTAGAGCATTATAAGGAAAGCGAGCGCTCTGCAGATGAGTGTGTACAAAAGCTGGAGAGTGAGCTCGATGAACTGCAGGTAGAGCTAGATGGTCTTGCACAGCAAAACGCAAAACTGTTAATCGAAAACGCGGAAATGCGAGGCAAGCTTGAGGCAGCGAAAGGCTGAAGTCCTAATGCCAATCAGTACTTCATCTGTCAGATCATTTCCACACCAGGAAATTAAAAAGGACCCCCTATGAAACTGGAATACATGAGATTTTTCATGCTTGCGCCTGCTAGCCTTTTGGAAGCTGCTGAAAATCAGATACAAGTTGAACTCGATAGAACCGACGGCGAACTCCTCCATTACCAGCCACAGACGTTTCGAGGATATAACCTTGGATGGCCGCGTGGCGATGTTCAGGGTCTATTGCAGTTCTTTTCGGATGTCGGGTGTGTTTTCTCTCAGTATCGTCTTGCGTATTCACTGCTGCCCGAAAACCTTGAGGAATGGCCTTTAAAATCGGAGTATTTAGCTTTTTATTATGCCCTCAGTGCAACTGAAATCCGGTTGAATTTACGTCACGACGATCGAGTAAATGGCGCGTTTCGCGAGTTCGAATGCAGTAACGAATTTGTTCGCTACCGGTTTATGATGAATATGTTCATTGACCGATATGCGCAGTCGCACTCAATTTCAGCGGATATTGTTGAGCATTTTGAAACACTGTCGAGGGATGAGCCTGACGCAGAAATATTTTCTTAAAGCTTTTGCTCTGCTTTGGTGCATAATTTGTTGTATTAAATTTTCCACTCTTTTAATGTCGAATCTAGAACTGGAGTTAACTTCAAACGATAGGGAATATAGCTATGTGGTCGGTTAGGATGAAGAGCAATGATGTAAATTGGAATGAGCTTTTCAAAAATTTCGAGCCGGAATCGAGGAAGCAGCGCCTCATAAGAGAATGTAAGAAGTACGATGTCACCCCTTACATCGATGACCCTAGCGAAAATGCTTCTGGCAATAATGTAATGCGAGGTGTGGCCTCTGAAGCGGAAATCGAAAGGCGACTTTCAGCAAAGAAAGCTGTACTCGGTGCTAGTAGAGCAAACATAATTGCGTTGCTGGCATTTTTCGTAGCATCATTTTCTCTTGGAATAAGTCTTTATGAAAAGCTTCTCTAAAAAAGAGCAACGTCATAGAGGGGGTAGTCGGCGAGCAAGCGTAAGCCGGCATCTGCGTGCATGGACTGTTATCCCACAAGGAGATAATTCGTGCTCGCACCTATTCATATAATAACTCAAATTGCTGACTGCGCGGAATGGGCAGATCGCTTGGTTCGAGCCGACCTTATCAAAGGTTTTATCGTAACAGAGAATGATTACACTTCAAACTTTACGTCCGCCTTTCGGCGCGAGATTAATAGCCGAAATATTCCTGAGATAGCTGCGCACTCCCAGACATTATCTCCTAAAGTGGAGCGGAGTACTGGCACTGATGGATGCATCATCTTCCGAAACAATAATCAATTTAAGATTGGTCTTTTTGAAGCCAAATGGCCTCGTTTTAGCACTCACATTAACTATTGGGACTCTCTTCAAAAGAAAACATTAAGTTCCCATTTTGATGATCAACTCCAACGGCAGCACCACTTAAGCGACTATGCAATTTGGGAAATGTTCTATTCCGAGGAGCCGTATGGTGCTAATCCATTATTCCCGACTTTCGGCTCATCCTGTATTTGGCACGCGGATGTATTCGCCGCATCGTCCTCCAGATCTTCTACTTCGACTTGGACCGATGCGGAGCTGAAAGCGATCCTTTCTGCCAGTGGCAAAGGAATAAGGGACATAGTAACTGCTATCTGCAGTTGTACTCATGGAAAAGTGTATTCTACGAGTGTGATGCACAGTCTGCTCGAAGAACTGGGAATCAAGGGTGAGGTCCTCGTAGTTCAGCTCGGTGAGAGTCATAGGTGACAGTAAGTAGAATGGCTACGGAAATTATTTAAATTCATGAGATATTCGGGGAATCAGCAAATGGTCAATAAACCCTGGACCCATTTTTTAGTTAATTTCTCGGCTTTCTCTGGTGGTAGTCTATCGTTAAATTGACGTGGAGGTTGCCAAGCAGTAAGAAAAACGCGAGATGGACAATATCGCTTTCAAAGGATTAAATTCTTCTCAAGTGTGAACGTGAAACTGCTTCTGAGAATTAGTGTTATAGGATAAGAAAACTATGGATTATTTATCACTATTCAGAATGCCAACCCCGATGAAAATAACGGGAAGATCGTCGACCATTACAAACTCGTTTATAAACTCAATAATCCCGGTAATTGTTCCGACAAATAATCAAGTCAAAGAGGCGTTGGATATTCTGGGCATGGACCATGATAAGTTTCAATGTGCTTATTGTGGGGATAGAGCATCGGAATGGGATCATTTGCGGCCACTAGTTCAAAACAAAAAGCCGACAGGTTACATTTCAGAGATTCATAATCTTGTTCCTGCGTGTGGCAAGTGTAATCAATCTAAAGGCAATAAACCCTGGCATATGTGGATTATGAGTTCTGCAAAGTTATCTCCAAAAAGTAGGGGGGTAACTGACCTTCATGAACGCATTCAGAATCTGCAAAAATACGAGGCATGGCTCGAGCCAACAAAAATCGACTTTGAGTCCGTTGTTGGTAAAGAGATATGGGATGAGCATTGGGCTAACTGGGAATTAGTTCAAAGTACCATGCGGCGGGCCCAAGTGCTTGCAGCAGATATAAATAAAGCAATAGCCATTGAATATAAAAAGCTATAACAAGACAACAGACTGTATGCTGGTAATTGCTAACCTATGCAAATTGAGGACTTACTATGAGAATAGCGTGCTTAGGGTGGGGGTCTTTAATCTGGAACCCCGACTCTTTACCAATCGCTTCCGGATGGAACGACGATGGACCTGAGCTTCCGATAGAGTTTGCTCGCGAATCTGCTAACGGTCGAATGACATTAGTGCTGGTTGATAAATCTAAAAAGTCACCTTCGCTATGGGCTATATTAAGTGCAACTACCATGGAAGCGGCTAAGGCTGAATTAGCTGAGCGAGAAAGAATACCTGAGAAGAATATAAAATACTCAATAGGATATTGGGAGTCTACTTCAGGGGTATCACAGGGAAGATGTGTGGAAGAAATATCTACATGGGCGAGAAATAAAGGGTTGGATGGTGTCGTATGGACGAACCTAAAGTGTGGGTTCCGTTCGACTCGCGATAAGCTCCCAGAAGTTAATGATATAGTAGAGCACCTAAATAACCTTCCTCCTGAACAAAGAGCTTTGGCAGAAGAGTATGTGCGTAAAGCTCCAGCTAAAGTTAGAACTAACGTTAGAGACGAGCTGGAAAGACAGTTGGGCTGGCTGTCGTTAAATGGCAATGGAAGTTGATGCGGCAGGCTCTTGGTTGCTGTTTCGCTTTCATAGCTTAGCTGCGCTAATCTTTTTATATATGGAATCGTTAACCTAAGTGTTTGCAAATCAGCCAGAGTGAAGTGGCCAATCTATTGCGACCATTAATTCTGACTAGGTTCACCAATTAGTTTCGAAAATCAACTATAAACTCGGGCGCAGTATAATTTTCCGCCGCTTCGGGTGTTAAGCCAATCAAGAGCTACGAAAAAGTTATTATGTTAAAAAAATTCTTAGAAAGAGTTGAATCGATTGGTTACAGTACCAACAAGCTTGATAGTGGCAGTATTAAAATCGGCTTAGATTGCTGTCCTGAATGGAATGTGTTGCTTATTGATATAGACGACGATCGTATGCTTCCATATTTCTACCTACGGAAGTATAGAGTAGAGGAAGTAACTGATTTGCACGATATACTTCCAACAGTTCTCACTACTATTATTAAAGCCAATGGAACTAGTTCGTTTCGGTTTTTAGGAGAACATAATGAGTTTAGTGGTATTGATGATGAGTTGTATGGAATGTATTGGTTTCCCGCTCAGCCTCTTAACGAAAAACTTCGTAAAAATAGCGAAAATGACCTAGATTGCTTCTTCAATATATTATTTGATCTGTACATGTTTCATATGTACCAGGGCGATATTCTAGGTGCTAATGATTATGAGCCAGTCGATTTCTCCTCCGATTCTCCCGAGCTAAAAGTCTGGGTTGATAGCATTGTAGAGGCGATTGGTAAAGACGAGTCATATGTAGCAAACTTGCGTGTAAATCCAGATTGGTTTTACTTCAGGAGTTTTTCAGCTGCATTCTCGATATTTAAGAGTCCACATATTGCAACATTATTGAAAGGGTTTGCCTGTAAGAAAAGTGAGGGTTTTAATGATCTGGAGGGGGTTGAATCATCTATAGAAATTCATAACGATATTCGTAATACAATACCTTTCAGCGACTATGATTTTTCAATCAATGTCTTACAGAAGCTAGGCGATAAATCAACAGTTGAAGTTGTTCCCCAAGAGAATCTGCTTGTTTTTATTAGTGATGAACACGTAATCATGAAGTACTCAAATTGTGGAGCAGAGGCTGTAGCAATAGAGAAAGAACTTATAAGGGAAAGGCAGCAACGAGAAATATCTCTATTGTTCGGCGATCGACAATTTGTTTGGAATATAGCGGACCGGAATTCGAGCGCAGAATTCGAAGATTTAATTCTTGAGCTTCTAAATCGTGAAGCTTGGGTTTTTTCAGTTAAGAAAGTGGCGCCAACTAATCAGGGTGACAATGGCCGTGATTTAATCTGCGAATACAACATGCTACATAACGAACATCAGATATCTAAGGATGTTGGCTCTGTACAGATAGGAAAAATGATTGTTCAGTGTAAAACGAACTTGAACACATCTAAGAAAACATCAGTTGGTAAGTCTGATGTTGATATTGCTAACGCTATATTTGACTATCGACCTGACGGATACATGCTGGTGGTTAACACACAGATTACTCGAGATCTAACGGAAATGTTAGAGCGGCAGAAGGAACGTAGGGAACAAAATGCTATTGTTTGGTGGAACGCATTTGATGTAGAGGACAGGTTGCGTAAGCACCCCGATATTTTAGCGCGCTACCGTCATTTGGTATATTACGAATAAGTGAGCTAGCAAATTGCTCAAGTCTATTCTGAGTCAGCTTTTCTAGACACGGCCTATTTAGAATAGCGACGGTCGTAGTTACTCGGTGACACCCTACAATCTTTGTATGATGACTCATTGGATTGGAAACCACCTCAATGCAACGAAACACGAGTTGCTTAGCCAGTGATTGAAAGATAGCACTTTTAAACAATAAAAGGTCTAAGCCGAAGGTATCCCACTTTTCTCTCCTCTCAAAATAATAAGAAAGCCCGCTCACCCAAAATTATTTTTTATTATTTCGAGAACCGTAATCGTTTTTACACTTTCTCAGGTACCCCTGAATTGACGTTATCTTTTCAATAATCGTATTAATCGCTGCTTCCGAGTATAAGTGGGTATTGGCCTTGGCAAGAAAATGATGAAATTTATTATTACCATTCTTCCATTTAAGCTTATGGGCCACAGATTGGAAACAGTTGGGATTAAAAGTTGGCTGACCGTTCTTTTTCGATACAAGAAACTCAGCTCTTTGCTCATCACTGTAATGTTCTTCAAGGCGCTCATTTATGGCTTTTATTACATCAGTTTGCCGGTATGGGTGCGTTTTTTCAGCATCAACAGACTTTTCTATGGTCAGAGCCCGCTGAAGACCCGGCACTCCATCTTCTGCTTTGACTAGTACTATTTGCGTTCCGGCCTCGTCTTTAGAAGCAAATTGGAGTGTTACATTCAATGGTATTGCGAAGGCAACGTCGTCGGAGTCTTCTATGGATTTAGCTAAATCGTTGGCAAGATCGAGCATATCTTTTGCTGCTGAGCCATAAATTGTTTTCATCATCGGTAGCGGTGGCGTTCGAAACTCTCCAACTAAGCTAAGCATGCCGACATTTGCTGTGTTGATAAAAGGTACCTCACAAAACTCTTCAAATTTCGAGGAATAGTTGAACACCCCCGACTGGAATATCCGTGACGCGATCCCCTGGATTTCAGGAATCAACAAATGAACTGCATTGTCTCTGAGGTCAGTAATTTTTAGAACATTATCTTTTACTTTACTTGGAGCTGGGAAGACTCTATCCAGTCCGTCCCGCAAAGAGATCGTATCTTTCTGTTTTGTTTTCGACTTCCGGTAAATCGTTTGTTCACCGTCCCGCTCGATGAGTATAGCTTTAAGTAGCTGCTCCCATGCAGCGCAAAAAAGCATAACAAAGCCATCTATTTTGTTCTCTAGTGATGGTCGATTGTATAGTTCAAGTGCGAGAAGCATGTTGTCCCTCGACTTGCGAAGTAACGCTTTAGCTAGCTTGGACTTACAATTATGTCCTAAAGATTGAACATGTTTACTTTGCGAAAGCTTCTTCTCAAACTGCTTAAACGTGATGTTTAGTGTATTGGATGCCTCTAATTTATTGTTGTCGGTTTTACTTACAAAATCAGATAGTTGGCCTTTTGCAAGGTATGACTGAAACGTCGCTGCTTTCCATCCAGTAGCCTTCAATACATCGTCTTTCGTAAAGGGCTGACCTTTTGTTTCTTGTTGTTTGAGAAACTCAAAGAACTTTTTTTGGCGTTCGTTGGCTGACATACTATTCCTTGTTGTCTTATATTTCTCTGATTGCTCGGCAGTCTATAACCCAAGCTTGGATTTTATTCAGAGTACTTAATAATTGCTTAGCAGCCAAATGATTAGATCGTCCTGGCAAAAGCCTCAAATTATAAACTCACGTCGAGCTCTTTGAGAAAGGGGCCGGAGATATTTATTTCCTGAATTCAAATTGAAAAAGGCAGGGATGAATCCTCACTGCGTATGTTTAAAGTGTCGCCCTCTAAGCTTGCGATAAACAGTTGATTTAACAGAAAGCCTAAATTCCTTTTGCGGTAGCTGCTGATTTTCAGCAGTCGCATTAATTCAGCAAGATCTATTACAACGATTCGAACATCAGACTTCAGATAGGCGTGGCGAATGAGTTCAAGAATAGACTCCCAGCTTTCATGCGGCACAAACTCTGAGATAACCACAATAGCAGTTTGATTAGGTGAATCTGAACGGGGTAGTTCAACGCCGATACTGTTCATTACTTTATATTCTGTCTTGCGGTAGCTCTTTACTGCTCCTTCCAGCTGACCTACTGCTTTCTTGGCGTGGCTAATAACTTTCCCTACTCGCCGTTCATAATCGGACTCATCCTTTGAGTCATTTAAGCAAAGCGCTTTCGATTCAAAAAATAGAGTTGATTCTTTCGATACGACAAGTACATCGGTAAGCTCTCTTATCTTTTTTCCTCTTTCAATTTGGGGCGATAGAAATACGTTATCACCAAAACTCAGATGGAGGTGTTGATGAAGATGCTTCTCTTGGGTTGTCCCTTCATCCATGTCATTCAAATCATACTGAAATGTGCCGCTTTCAGAAGCGGAGATAATCAACGTCTGTTTCAGCTCAAGTTGTAATTCTAAATCATGGACGTGGGCTGGCATTGAACTAGGGTGCGTATAACCTGGGTCAATTGCATTGCAGATTGCTTCGATAAATGGAGCTAGTTCCTGTACATTCGACATCCAGGACGCGGTCGCCAATACTTTGGGTAGCGTGTGACTCACTCTATTCAAGCATCCAGTCCCGCGAAGAACTGGAGCATCAAACTCATCCATGACGACCACTCGAAAACTGTCTGCGTTCACAATATTTCGCCAGCCAATGACTTCAGATTCTGTTCTTGCAAAGATTGGGATCAACAGGGGGTTATCATGAGTGTCATAGATTTTTAAGCCGCCACCTAAAAACAACTTACTGCTACCGGCAACACCTAAGTAGAGCTTAACGGCCGCTCCTCTACTTATCGATTTAGCAGCAGTACTTGCAGCTTTTATGACGATAACGGAGGACTCTGAATCGGGATCCACATATGCCCAGACGCCAACCTGTTCGCTAAGAATGATTGGCTCTAAATCTTTAGGTGTCATTGCTATCTCCTTTGCATTATTAGACAGCTTAACTCAAGTTATTAAATTAACGTCGCCAAAAAGCCCAATGACCGGATTCCCCAGTTTCACTATCTTTACCTTACCAGTTGATTGGGCTTTAAGCTCAATCGCTGGCTTTCAAAATTTAAATTCCAAGGAGAAATAATATGGCTAAAAGCAATGGGAAATCAGGCGGTCGCGGTCCATCTACTCACCCGGGACCAGGCGGGAACTGGCCTGCTAAAGTCGGTCGTGGACCCTCAGGTAAGAATCGCGGAAATGCAAAAGGCAAGTGATTGCCACATTCTGTAAAAAAGGCAGTGGAGTGCAGTTGCACTCCACTGTCTTGTCAACGATTATAGATTTTAGCTTATAAGCAAACGGATTTGAGACGTTGTATGGCGGCACCGAGCACTAACTTTCCCTCTCTTGGCGAGGCATTTAAGTTTCTTTTCGATGTATCGGGCTTGCTAGCCCAGAAGCACGGGCAGTCGGAGAAGCTAACTGACGAGAGACTGAAAAAAAGCATTCAAACGAAATTGGCTCGACTTGCTAAAGGCGAAGGCGACCTCGATAAATCGATATCGGAGTTAATCAGCGACTTTTCTTACTTACTGCTGGAGGCGGTTCAGAAACCCAAGGTTCTTGGGGTAAGTATCCAAACGCTCGCAGATATACATGGTGTTTATCAGAATACATTGAAGCAAGAGGGTACCTACCTATCAAAAGAAGCCACCGTAAAGTGGATGTTGGATTGTTGGTTACCGGACTTGTTTATTAAATCAGCCCAAAAATACTCGCTAATGTTCAGCTTAGATAAAGAGGGGCTGGACTACCCCACGAACAATGATTGGTGGCTTCCTCATTTTGGCGAGCGTGTCGTAACTCCTTTGGAAAGAGCTTGGCGTTGGGTGTATGAGCAGGTAAGTACCACTCAGACCCGCTTCCATAATCCGGATGGTATTGACCCTCGTGGAGCTCAGAATTCCGAGAATGCGTCAAATTGGTTTCATACTGATCAACTTCCAAGTTGGAGTGGACTTCAGAACAATTTGAATACGTCAGTTGAAATGCTTGCAGACTGCAGAAATAAAAAATACCAGCGAGAACTGACCGCAGAACTTATTAACAGTTTTAGAGTTGTGTTGTTCTTTGCACGAATGAGTACCGATATATTTCGTCGGATCACGGACGCTTATGGCATTGGTTACGCGAAAAAACTGACTCAACAAGTGAGAGCTCAGAATCGTCGACGCACAAAGTTCCACCAGAAAGTCAAAATTGATATTGAAGCCCGACTTGCTAATGTGGTCTTTAAGAATGAAGAGCATGTGCGTCGTGTTTGGCATGATGAAGCGAGTGCCTTCTGGAGCAACTACTCGGCGAAGCTCAAACGTGATTCGCAGGTTATGCAAACAATGGAATGTTTTCAGACAGAAGAACGGCTATCAATTACAGACGCCAAGAAATTGCTTACCCAATTTGATCCGTTTTTCATTTCAATGGCAATTCGGCAAAAACGATACGCTCCAGACAATTCTCAGCTGACATTTTTAAAGCTATGTGTGCTGGGAATTGAGCTTCAGAAGCGTCGTGACCTTACAGCTTCTGAGTTAGAAAACTACCAGGCTCTGGTGGTTGAAAATGGTTTTGATGATGAGCTGCGTTGGTTAGTCGAGTGGCTATTGGCGACTCGTTTCAGCAGAAGTGATGAACACGACGCCGCATATGAACATTACAAGCGTGCATTTGAGTTATCAAAGCACCGGATCGGCAAAGAGAGTTACTTGCTGGTGAATGAATTCGCCAGCGCGTGTGCAAAAAACAATAAGTGGCGTGATTTTAAACAGCTTACCTCATGGGCAAACCATAACGCCATTCCGGTGCGTTGGCATCGCGGCTTCGATGATTCAGAAGAGGCGATCCGAATGGCGTTTGAGATATTTAAGAGGACTTAAGGAGCTTTAAATACGCCTCCTCAGCTCGGATGAAAATCATGTATTTATGTAACGCTGAGAGCATAGCTCTGGAGCTGCCATCCTCGACACCTCTTGTTTTCAAAAATGCCGTTCTTTTCTCACTGAGAGTCGAATCACGATATGACAGATGAGCTTTACCGTAGCGCGACTCGTTAGCGTCCTTGCTTTTAATTATTTTGATGGTGGCTCCTGCTGGCAATGCTGTTCGCCAATAGTTGAGTTTTTCCGAGTCTTCGGGTTCTTTTCTCTGTTTTACGTTAATTTTGAGTAGCCAGCGATCCGGCAATACTACACCATCTAATCCTCTTGTGATTTTTCGTAGTTCGGCTCTGGAGTCTAGTCGTATATACGTCCTATTATTCGTCGTTTTCTCTAAAATAATGTTTGCCGCTTTGGCGGCTCGATTGGACGTGACACCTTGGAGTTCTTTTAATCGTTGTAAAATATCAACGGATTCCAATTTCTGAATATTTGTAGCGGGCATAGCGATTGTAAGACCACTTGATGCCTTCTCAGAGTAGAGGCGGGGCTTATTCTCTCCTGTCTGAAACCTAGGGGCATCACGATAGAAATAAGCGGCTTGGATAACCTCATTAATCCAACATATGTCCAGATTGTAAACGTCAGCGAGCTCATTGTTGGAAACTCCGTGGTCGTGCATGTGCAGGATTTTTTCAACGTACTCTGCGCTGCGTTTTGTGTTTGTGTTGAACGTTGGTACCTTGCTCTTTGTCGGACTATTTTGAGGGCGAAGGCATTTAACCCAATGCGTGCGTTCGGTTTTGAATACGTCGTCTAGTACTGCCATTAACGATTTATTATCGAGCATTCCAGTGGCACCATTTTTCTGAGTTAGCCGTCGCAATCTTCCTCCTTGGAGCGATGTTAGCTTTGTTATAAATGAAACGTCGTACTTCTCAGATCCGCTCATTGCGGCCTCAAAACGCAACAGATCAGTCAGGTGAAAGTATGTACTGGTCGATGTTTCGGTATTTAGATGACCTGCAAACTCTGCTATCTCGGATAGAACATCGTCATGATTAGCGCCGTTAAAGTAGCTCCGAATAGCCTCTATTTGCTCAGCTGAGTATCCAGTTAGTTGTTGAGCACGCTCACTGCTGGCACAGCAAATTAATTGGCATGTAGTCAGCGCGTAATGGCGTAGTTGATAGGTATTAGTATGTACATTCAAGTAGTCGCTCAGCAAGCGAGTAATGTTTGCGCTGAGAGTGTCATAACTGATGAATGTGTCAGCGAGCTCATACTCTGAAAATAACAGCGCATTTGTTCTTTCCGTTGTTTCTAACTGCCGACGCCGGCAGTAATATCGCATGAACTCTTCCTCGTCGGGCATCAGAAATAGCATAAGTGGCAGTGTGCGCTGTGCACTATATGTTTTAAGATTGAAATGCTCATTGGGTCTGATAAAAACTAGGCCATCTCCTCTCAAGTCAATATCTGACACTTCAAGATTTATGGCTTCATCGGGGCGTAAGCCAAGACGGGCCATCAACAAAGTCATTGCGGTTACAGTTTCGATAACATGTTGAGTACTGTGACTATAGGCGTCAGGCACGTCAATCAGCAGTTGTCTTATCTGATGGCTACTCGGAATTGCACAACGAACAAATTTGGTACCACTTACAAAGTCAGCTAGTTGTTCAGGAATTTCGAAGCCCAAGTGATTATGCATATACAGCCAAAAATGCCTGAGGGTTGATGGGAATGTTGAATCCGCGCCAGACTCAAAAGCACGCAATTTTGTATAAAGTAATGAGCAGTCTGTTTGATCTAATCCTTCCAATCCCTCCGCTCCAATGTTTTCGGTTAAATATAGCCAAACCTTCCCCAAACAGCTTAACGTGCGCTTGCCAGAAGCCCCGCATGTCCATTTGCCAGCTTGAAACTTCCAAATAAACCAACTGAGCATAGGCTTCGCCGCTTTGGCACTAAATTGGCTCTGGTCTCGCAGTTGTATGAGAGCATTTTCGATAAGTGCGCTTTCATCGTCGCGCCCTACGAAACGCTTATAAATATCGGCTATTTCATAAAGCAAAGCATCCGAGGTTGTTTGCAAATCACGCTTATTTAGGATCTTCCCGTCTTTCTTAGTGACTGGCCTCGTACGTTTTGTTAGGCAATGACGTGTATTCAGAGATAGCAGGCATTCATCGAACGTCGATGCGTTATTTGCGCGGCCGGCAGCATAATGTTGAATGAATACTGGAACTCGCCCACCTTCTCGCCGGAAGAAGAGCAGTGATAGCGCGTCGGTGAGACGTTGGTTGGTGATTTTTTTAAGTTCCCGGTCGTTCAGAATCTCAGCAAGGAAGTCCTTAATTCGAGCCGTCGCATTGTCTGTTTTATAATTTTTTGTGTGGCTGTTACGTAGCAATCCAATAAGCGCAGCAGTTGTCTGGGGTGGGGGGTAGAAAACATTTGTACTGTATCGCTCATCGTCATTTTTGATATTGACGGGATGCCCAGAGGCGGAATATTTTAGACGAAAATAGCGCTCCGCTCCTGCCTGGGTTAGGACTGCCTGTGAGTCGTCAATTGCTTTCTCAATGACTGTTCTTAATAACGAATTTAAACCAGGAGCGTGGCACAAACCGCCATTTGCTGCGGCACTGAATAGGAAGATTGCGAGACGGTCTTCTTGGGTTATGGTATCGCTGTGAGTCACATATTCAAAAATTCTCGCCTCAGCCCCTGAAATTCTGCGATACCATTTTTCTGCGACTGGATTAATGGGGCTCCTAACCTTCTTCTTTTTATAGTAGGTTCGACCTGTCAATTTTAAATGGAGCGCATCAAACAATACTCGGGCGGTCTTTGTGTTCGTAATACGGTGAGAGCATTGCTTCCGTAGTTGTTCGAGTAAATCCTTGGGGAAGAAGTTTTCTTGTTCAAGCAAATACAGAATTTCGTACACGATGGTTGCTTGCACAGAAGCCTTCGATAGCGCGGAGTTGTCAGCAAATTTTTGAATCAATTCACCGATCCGTGTGATAACAGTTGTCATAAATCGACTCCTTTAAAAATACTCATGCATATTGGTTGGCCGAAAAAGGTTCATCTCCATAATGATGCCCTCAATCACCTTGCTGACCTCTCTTAACTGGTCAAACTCAGTGCTTTTGCTGCGTTCGTAGATGTGCTCATGTTTGAGTTGATGACCTGAATAAATATTGATTGCATATCGGTCCACACCTCTGTCGAAAAGTAATGTCATCATGAAGTGTCTGTGCCAGTTAGAGCCATAGGTTTTATCTCGCTGATATACGTTGGTTAACGACTGAAAATCATCGAGTAAGACATCGCCACGCCACTCTCTGAAAAGGTTTTCTTTTCCCTTAAGGGTCTTCCGTAGGGAGTCTGCAACGGATGGACTGTCAAATCGGACAAGACGCTCAAGGGACCTGAGGTATTTGAGATACTGCTTAAGCTCTCTCAGCGCATAGTCGCAAAGTGGAATCAGTCGGTTCGACCCCAAATCTTTGTCCAAAATTTCAACGGTATTTGCGTTGAAGTCGAAGAATTCAAGGGTCCGAAAGATGTTGGCATGTGGGCGGTGTAACGTAGCTAGCTGAAGCAGATTGATGACATAATCTGTGTAGCAGTTGTGGATCGCGGCATAATCATAGCGAAATTGCAGTGCCGACTTCAGTTTGCTGCGTAAGTAATCAAACAGTGCAATCACCGAATCACGAGTAAGCACCCGGGGTGAGCCAAATCGAAGGTCTTTAGGTACATTTGACGCGAGATAATTGCGCACATCAGTAACGTCGATGTATTGCTCCATAAATGCCACATGTCTCTCGAGTAGCGGCAGCGCATGAAACGCGATATATGAGTTTTGACTGTAAGTGTCTTTTGATTCATTCATGATGAATGACAATTCAAAAGAGCTAAGACCAAATTGATGTTTTTGGTAACCCAACACATTCGCTAGCCTGGCCGGCGTTACGTGCTCCTCGGTGTTTGGCTTAACATTGGTTAAGAAAAATTTAAACTTCTTCGTGCAGTCGTCAGCCGTAATACCTTCTTCGCGCATTTTCATAACGGGCTCTGCGAGCCACTCTGGTACAACGACATGACCATCTCGCTCAATCGATACAAGGGTTAGCGCAGATAGAGCTAGTTCCGGCGTTTGCGCTATATTCCAACTGCTATAGAACTTTGCGACCCCAAGTCCTGTACGCTCAATTCGGTGTTCATTGCTCAATAGTTTTGTGAATGAATAGCCGGTCACTAACGACAGTAATGCGAGATTGGCAAACCAGTTACTTTTACGCCTATGTTTATCGCAATACCTGACCAGCTCCAATAGAGTTGCCATGGAGAGCCGATCTTTCGAACTGGATGCCAGTTTACTGCGTTTAATCTCGTGTAACTTACTATAACGGCTGGAATTGGGTTTCAGGCGCTTGTGCTCTGGAAGGATCATTGGTTACCCTCCAGCGGTTGCAGGCGAGATGTAAGCAACTTTGAGAGTTGCGTATCCACTGACTTTGGGTCGATCGAAGCAAATGAATAACTGAACGCTCGCGGTGTTTCAAAACGACGAGTAAGAAAACTTGCGGAATTTACCAACGGACAGATTTTAGCCAGCTCAGCCAGGTAAGCTGGATGCTCAGCTTTGTCCGACTGGAACGCCAGAGCACCTATTGCGCATCGCCAGGCCTCATGTGTTATTTGGTAAGATTCCAGTTCTTGTTCAATAATCACCGATATCTGTTGCTCGATGGCTCCGGCATAAAGCAAACCGTGCCACGCACTGAAAACGTGATAAAATTTATCGATTTTAATAGCTTGTGGTACAGACGTAGACCAAGTGCCGGTGCGACATGGTTTGAGCAATGAAATGTCACATTGAGGTTTTAGCCCCTGCGTAAACCTGAAAGCAGTTTTTGCGTCCCGATGTATTGCAACTCTAGCAATAGGTACACGACGAATACTTGTTTTGTCCATTCCGATTACCCTTTCATCCTGAATTCAGGGCTAACGTATACGATTTGCTCAAAAAAATTCTCGGAATCGATGAAATTAATTTTAAACACATGAATTTGCTGTGCTTTTATAAATGTTGTTATTGTTTTTTGTTTGTGGAGGTTGCTATTTCTGGATAAAAAGCAACCAATTTGAATGTGATATAATCAGTGTGCGAGTCATTGACGAACGAAGATAAATTATTCTCTGGTTATCTGAAGGTCTTTGTTCAAGGAAGCAAAAAGAAACGTAAAAGGAATTACATATGAGCTCAAAACACACCAACTGGACTGACGAGATGGACGCGTATCTTGTAGCCCATTACCACTCAAAGGCTGCATCGCAAATAGCAACCGAATTACAGACATCAAAGCAAGCGGTTCTTCGGCGTGCCAGGAAACTGGACGTCAAACGAAAGACTGAGTCTGATAGTGCTGAGCGGGCTACTTACACCGCCGAAGAAGATGCTTACATTAAAGATTCTATCGAACAGCAGGGAATAGAAGCTGTGGCTGAACACCTCAACAGGTCAATAAATGCTGTTCGAAAGCGGGCGCAACGACTTGGAGTGTCTACAGCAAGTCATGTCAAAGCGCTGACCGAAGAAGAGCAGCAGTATCTCGAGCAAAACCTCGGGATTAAGAGCTACGCGGAGATAGGTCAGGTGCTTAATCGAAATGCAGATGCAGTTCGTTGGCATGCTCGAAAGCTTCGGCGTTAGGGCCGTTCGATCGGAGGAAGCCTGGCGGGATATCTTCGATTACATCGAGATGCTATACAACGCAAAAGCGCCGCCTTGGCTTTGATAATTAGCTACCGCCAGTAGAGTATGAGAAACGATTTGAAAAGCGGCTATTGAGTATTTAATGAACTAGTGGCGATTCATTCAACCCTTACTTCTCCAATCTCGCGAGTTTTATTGTTGTGTTGTCCATTTAAGTCGTTTAATGTCAGTTTAATAACAAAAAATCAAATTCAGATGTTCAGCGTTTTCTTGAGGGAAACCCGCGCATGCTCAAATTACTTTTATTGATTCAGAACTTCTCAAGGTAGGGAATGCTCGTTCGCTCAATAACTTAGGAGTGGTCATTATCAATTGGGCTAATTACAAGGTGTGCTCGCACAATATGCAAATTGTTAATAATACGAATCTATGGAAGCAACACTCAACATTAATGCAGTCGGCAACAAAGTATTTCAAGCTCTTACTCGTTTTCTAAAGCAAGACCTCGATCTGTTGGAAATTGACGCCAATGAGCGAACAATAACTCATAGAGTAGCAATTTACCTTCAGGAACTTTTCCCTGAGATGGACGTGGATTGTGAATACAATCGTGATGACCATGACCCGAAGGAAATGTATCTTCCGGGCGGAGAGGGAGATGCTTATGATACGGATGCTCAGACGGTTTACCCTGATATAATTGTTCATAGACGAAAGACTGGTGAAAATTTGTTAGTAATGGAATTTAAAAAAACCTCATCAAGAGTTGATGATAAGAAAGATTTTATGAAATTACATGAATTCAAAACGCAATTGCGTTATCAGTACGCCATATTTGTAGAGTTTGATGTTGGCTTTTCATCAATCGGCATCTCCCGAGTTGAGTGGGTAAATGCATAACCAAGCGCATCACTACGCAGCCTTCGGCTGCAGGATGCTAGCAAACTCGCACCTGTGGGTGCTGGGTTATATGTACACGCAACGACTGTTATCGGCAGCTTGTCAGCCAGTGTGCTGTGTTAATTCATCTCTCAGGTCTGAGGGAAACGTGAATTATGTCTGAAGATTTAGTCTTCTATAGCGTCTGCGGACCAGACCATCCTGAAGCAGACATCGTATTCATCCACGGCCTAAAGGGAGATCCTGAAGATACTTGGCAATCTGAAGAAACCGGTGAATTCTGGCCTAAGTGGCTTTGCGATACTATTCCTAACGCGGCGGTCCATTCCCTAGGTTATCCAGCCAGCTTGTTTGGTAAGTGGGTAAAAAAAGAGATGAACCTCTACGACCGAGCGGTTAATGTGCTCGAGGCCATGATTGGCCGAGGAATTGGAGAAAGACCGCTGGTATTCGTTTGCCATAGTCTTGGTGGAATTCTCGCCAAGCAGGTTATCCGGACGGCATCCGATTCTGATGACGACGACTGGAAGCGGGTTGCATCTTCGCTCAGAATGGTTGTGTTCTTGGCTACGCCTCATAAAGGCTCATCATTGGCGTCGGTTCTTGATGCTTTCGTGCCGCATTTTTCCTCAAAGCATGTTGGGCTGCTTACCGACGATTCTGGATCATTGACTGAGCTGAATCAACATTATCGGAGTTTCGCTAATGGAAATCGCGAGTTCAAAACTGTGGTTTATGTCGAAACATTCAAGACTAAGAAAGCGGCGATCGTCGTGCCGAGAGATTCTGCCGACCCAGGGGTTGAAGGAACTTATCCTATTCCCGTCGATAAAGATCATATTAACATCAGCAAACCAAAGGACAAAGAAGACGTCGTCTATGTGAGTTTGGAGCGCCGCATTCGCAAGATACTTCCCCAAGCGACCGGCAATGGGAGCACAGGATTTCCTGCCGATGACTACGGCAAACAATTCGAAGTTGACCGACGGGATTTGTTACAAAAGCTAATTGACGCGGGGAGGCAGCACGAGTACTCAAACGCTAATCGCTATCAGAACAAGTTCGCTCGAAACTATGCGAGACTGGGTCTTTATACGGAAGAGCGCGATCGGAACGACAGTCTGCTCTCCGAAGTTGAACAGCATTTCATGACTCACATTTATCATCCCCTAATTTGCAAGGGTGCGTCCGATGACAATGTGCAAGATGCGCTGCAAGAAAAAGTGATTAACCCGATCTGTTCTCGGCATCAGCATGTCCGCGACTTTTCTCATAAGACAGTTCTCGAGGCTTTGTACTTTTTAACTGAGCAGTGCTACATACGTTGGGACCCAGAACTATGATGACGAGGATATGGTATCCGCAGCTTGATATCTACCACGCGATCCGGCGGGTTGCGGCTTTGTTATATTATTGGGAGAAGAACAAGGCCCCGATAGAGCGTTTGTACATATCCGACTTCTATTTTGCCAATCCAGTGCTTCTGCACAACGTACGCATGCCTGCCGATGTTAGAGCAACATTTAAGGAGCTGGAGATTCCAAAGCCTGATAAATCCTTTTTAACGTACCCGGCGCCATCAATTCTGTTCCACAAAATGGAGTCCATTCAAAAAAAAGGAGTTCAAGCGATGGTTGCCAAAAGTCTCTTGAACTCGGAAGCAATCCATAAAGGCGAGGCTTCGTTATCCCGTTTCGGTGAAAAATTCGTCGAATCTTGCGTTGTGGGCGGGCTTTCTGAGAAAGACACCAGACTGATTGAGTTCTTAGCAAGAAGCTTTAGTCAAATCTCCGAAGGAGATTCGGTAGATCTGCGAAAAAGAACTGGATTGAGGAGGATGGTTTAAGACATGGGTTGCCCACGATTCACACTTAACAGGCTGCGCGTATTGCGTCAGGGTCGCGTTGCCTATGACCAAGAGTTTCATGAAGGCGTCAACATCATTCGTGGCGAGAATGGATCGGGAAAATCAACGATCGCTGACTTCATTTTCTATGCACTCGGAGGGGAGTTCGATTCTTGGAAGGATGCGGCCGCGCGCTGTGATGAGGTGCAGGCAGAAGTGCTCACAAACCATGGAAAGCTGACTCTTTTAAGAGAAATCGGGAACAAGACCACCCCCATCAAAGTATTTTTTGGTCCATTCGATCAAGCAGACAAGCATGCCTTGGATGGGTGGGAAAGCTTCCCTATTCGAAGATCCGATAAGCGCGAAAGTTTTTCTCAAGTGCTTTTTCGCTCACTGAACATTCCAGAAGCTCAAAGTGTCGGCGCTTCGAATATCACAATGCATCAAGTCATGCGCTTGTTATATTCAGATCAAAGAACACCCTCGACTCGCCTATTCCGATTTGAGTCTTTTGACAAACAGGATATTCGTGAAGCGGTTGGTGATCTGATTTGCGGAATTAGCGGCTATGAGATCTATGAAATCAACCTACAGCTCAGGGATCTCGATGCCGAGTTTGCAAAGGTGAGCCAGAGACTTTCATCATTAATTCAGGCTCTACCTCGCGACGTTCAGCTTGATCGGCCAGATACAATACATAGCCAATGCCGTCTATTGGATGAAGAAAAGTTGTTGGCACATCGAGAGATTGAAAATGTCGACACTCTGGTGAGCCAAGGTGAAACTAAAGAATTTCTGAAGGCTCGGCAATCGGCACAGCAAAGCCTGTTTAAAGAAAAGAAAGCGATTGCCTCCTTAGAAGAATCCATTGAAAAACATGAACTGGAGCTAGGAGAGCTCACAAAGTATCAAGCATTTCTCGCAGAAAATATCGAGCAAGTTAGAGTCGCTGAGAGTACCTTTCAGGCCATCGGCGCAATAGAATTTACCCGTTGTCCTGCATGCCTGTCGCATCTCCAGTCAGTATTTGACCCACATGTCTGCAATGTTTGCGGTCAGAATACTGATCCTGAGGAAGACAAATCTAAGTACAACCAGGTTCGGCTTGATCTCGAAATTCAATTGCGCGAGTCAAAACAACTTTTCTCTGAACATGAGACAAGACTTACGAAGGACCGTGTCGAACTTCGCCGGGTTAAAAGGAGTTATTCGAAAAAATTATCGGCGTACTCGATCAAATTTGACCTGAGCTCTTCGCCACGAGAAGCCTTTTTGGCAGAACGCTATCAGCGCGTCGGACAGATTGATCAAGAACTCATCCACCTGACAGATATGTTATCTGTTGCGGAAGAGGTTCAATCACTTTCTCAGCAAAAGCAGACAATGCAAAGACAAATCACGGATCTTTCGGACCGCAGAAAAGTGTTAGAGATTCAAGCCCAAAGCCGACGAAGTAGTGCGATTAATGCTGTTTCTGATTGGGGACGCTTGTTGCTTAGAAGCGACCTAGATCGTCAGCCAGAGTTCAAAAACCCTGACCTCGTTGAGCTCAATTTCCGGGATGATGCGATGTTTGTCGATGGCCAGATGAATTTCGCAGAGAGCAGCAACGTCTTCCTGAAGAACACTGCCATTTTCAGTCTTTTCATGGCTGCTGGTGGCGATGAACTATTCAATCATCCACGATTTATTCTGCTCGACAACGTCGAAGACAAGGGAATGGAGGTTGAGAGAAGTCACTTATTCCAGCGCCTAATCGTCGAGCACTCGACCGAATTAAGTGAACGGCACCAGATTATCTACACTACATCCATGATGAACCCTGAACTAGAACTCGATGACTATGTGATTGGGCCGCATTACACACATGATAAACGAACGCTCAGGCTGAAAGGTTAGAGTAATCAGGGCGAACTACATTGCTGGTAGTAGGTATTAGTATCTTTAAGTTTAAGTGCGAAATAGACACATAACAATGCAATCCGCGCAATAAGTGTGTGGTTGCAGTATTAGCTGGAGAAGATATGAGTGTTGAGGATTTTCTGCTTGAGTTATGCGAAGAAATATATCGAGGAGAAGAAAGGGCACAGGCAGAGAGAAAACGAGAGCTATTCGGCAACCAGTTTGTTCCAGAACTTCTGCTTATGCGGAAGGATAAAGTTAGAGTGGAAATCAGGAAAGAAAATGTGAGTCATAATATGCCACATATTCACATAACTCATTCCGATAAGATTGACGTTTCAATCAGTCTTAATGATTTTTCAGTGCTAGCTGGAAATATTGACAGGAAAACCAAAAAGTACCTTTTGGGCCTTCTTGTTCCGAAAAAAGATGAGCTTAATGCAATATGGGTCGAACTTAACGAGAAAGATGAGTCGGTTGGTGCAGAAAAGATGATACAAGACCTTGGTCTGTAATCGGCTAATAATCACCGGCTTTGGGACAATATTTCCACTGCGCTGTAATTTTACCCGATGTTACGGGAGGTACATTTTTGAGGTTAGCTAAGTGCTGAAGGTTGCGATTATTTTCCACTCGGTATCGGGAACAACAAAAAAACTCGCGGAAGCCGTTGGACATGGAGCTATGTCAATTTCTGGCGTTGAAGTGATAAAGATGGAAATTGTTGGCGCGGATATTGTCGAGGGACGCTTTATAAACTCAATTTTAATCGAAAGGTTAAAAGATGTAGACGCAATAATTTTTGGCTCGCCTACATTTATGGGCTGTGTGTCAGCGCAATTTAAGGCATTTGCTGATGCAACTGGTGACCTTTGGGCTGAGAAGGCATGGTCAAATAAAATCGCTAGTGGTTTTACCATCGGGTCAAATTTAAGTGGTGATCAGTTAAATACCATTCAATACCTGCAAATTTTCGCCAATCAACATGGCATGTTGTGGGCAAGTTTAGATATTCTAGGTAACTATGACCCTAAAAACCGTAATAGGCTTGGTGCTCAATCTGGTTTAATTGCGCATTCAAAAGGTGGAGAATTGAACGAGATTGACTTGAACACGGCAAATTATTTGGGGCAGCGTGTTGCTAATGTCGCCAAAAGGTTTGCAGTGAAAGAAATATAAAATGCGTTTCGCTTCTTCCTGCCGCAGGGGCGGCAAACCCTCGAGCGCGATGAGTGTCGCCCGCGTGATTGGTGTTAATTAAAACTAAAAGGGATATATGTACATACCACAGAGCATGTAAATGACTGAAAGTCGCGCAACTAAAACGTTTATTTCTGAGGATGTTCGCAAGCAATTCTGAACAGTACAGACCCTTACCAACGGCGAAAAGAATGAACAGTATTATGCTACTGGTTGGCGCGTGCCCACATATGATTACGGAGAGGGCATTGGTGAACTGATGACCGGCAATCATGGTGGCGTGTCCTGCGGCTCACAAAGCTGGCTGATGGTTATCCCCCAATACGAGATGGCAGTAGCGGTGAACATCATCACCACAACTGACATCTTCTGGGACTTCGGCAGCGTATTTACTGAACTTGCCCGGACTTCTATAACGGTTCAGCAGCAATCGCAGCCCCAATAAATCGATATCCTATCTAGGAACAGTTTAGGCGGCCTTTCTTTAACCGGAAAGGTCGGAGAGGTAATCAACCAGCTGTACGACTGAAGCATACTCATTGCATCGCTTAAAAAAGAGCTGCCTTCCCGAAATTAAAAACGCACACATCACTCATATCGGACAAGTATTTTTCAATCGGAATTTCATTCATATGGGACACAAAGTTGCCTGTGATCGGCCGTATTTGTCTGGCTAACTATCCGTTTTTCCATACCCTTTTGTGCCAACTTTTGCACAGTTTCGGGATAGAACGCGAAAATAGCTGGCTAAATGGCCTCGCTTGAAATTCTCCAGATCCTTGAGAATGCTTGGCCTGCACGCTTAGTACCTACTAACACCACTTGAAAACGGCATGGTGATGTTTGCTCCGGAGGCGGAGGTCACAGGTTCGACTAACATAGTCGCCGACTTCGACAACCAATTGCTTTATTCGTCCTGTAAATGTGGGACCAATCTTGTAGGTGTAACGCGCCTCTACTGTACCGACGCCAAATAACGCCGGATGAAGTTCACGCGACTCGACCCTGACGTCAGTCACTGGGACTGGTGATAACGGACCTGTTCGAAGAGCAACATAAACGAGTAAGGCCAGGAGAGGAATAATCACCGCTAAGAGTGCCAGAGTCCGGCTCTGTATTGGAAGTTTAATCATTGCCTTCTCTCAATACGACGACTAACAATCATCAAGATCTTTGATGAATCACTATTCATAAGGCTACCCAGTAAGATAGTAATTTGTTACTATCTTACTATAAAGTATCAACCTGTCAAAAATTTTTGAAACTCAAACGCTAGTATTTAACTGGATATTATTAGATACGAATTAAGGAGCTGTTATGCAAAAACCTTTTCTACTCAAAAGTATTATTGTTACCACGGCAGTGATTGGAGTTACTTTGTCAACAGTGTCGCTGTCCGCAGCAAAAAGTTCCATAGATGGGGAATCAATGGAGCTACGAAAAATTATGAATGAGCTTGGACAAAATATGCAGCTGGCTACTGATGCCATTTCACGTGAAGAGTGGTTGCGGGTAGCTGAAGTTGGGTTACGTATTGCCGATCACCCGCAACCTCCGATTGGTGAAAAAATGCGCATTTTATCGTTTGCGGGTAGTGATATTGGAAAATTCAAGGAATTTGACAAACAAACTCACGATGCGGCGAAAGCAATGGAAGCAGCGGCAAAACTAGGAGATGGTAAAGCAGTAATTGACTCCTTTTCGACTTTGCAGACTAAATGTCTGGCGTGTCATCAGAGTTTCAGGAAAGAATTTTTGGAGCACTTTTATAGCGAATAATAAGCGCCTTGGGTGAGGAGAAGAAATGAAGAGCATCCCCTTTGCCTTTGAGGGGTGCTGTATTCGTTATGCATCTAAATAGATAAGTGTTAATACATTACCCCCAACTTTCGGCTGTCTACTGGTTACATCGTCGAAAAGTGGGAAGGACGAAGTAGCTTTAGTATTCATTGACTTTTGTTTACGCAGCCACTCCATAGAAAGGTAGTTTCTTTATATTCGGGACACTATGTTTAGGCAGGACTAACCGTTTTTAGTTAAAGCAATTGTCAACTAACTTAAGTGTGGCCACACGTGTCCGACGTCCGAAAAAACGGGATAAAAAGCCATGCATGCTGATTACTACCTCATTCTGGGGGAGCACAAATTCCTTGGCAAAATACCTCAAATGCGCCGGGAGCCTGATCGACAATGTATTGCATATCACCTGTCAAAAGTGACTGAATAACCAAGCCTTGGATCATACCAATATACTGGGTAGCGGCCATCTCAATATTAAGATCCTTCCGTAACTCACCATCAAGCTGTGCACTTATCAGCTGCTTTTCAACGCTTTTTCGATATTCGGATAAAAGTTGACGAACCATCAGCCTGGCCGGTGTGGAGCGTGAATGTTGCAGTTGTCCCAATAAAAGTCTAGGAATCCCGGGACGCTCTCTTATAAACTCGATGTGAGCAAAAAACATTGCCTTTAGAGCTTCAAGAGGGGTAGCTGCATCATTCTTTGCACGCTCAAGCCTCTTCATTATTTGCTTTGCTACCCAGCCAATTACAGACTCCCATATAGCATCTTTACTTACAAAATGTCGAAACAAGGCCCCCTGTGTAACCTTCATTCGTTTAGCAATCTCAGTAGTTGTAATGCTTGCAGGATCTTCATTCGCACATAAATCAACCACTGCAGCTACAGTTTTTTCACGTCGTTGTTCTGCTGTTAAATGAGTTTTAGGAGGCATAATAACCTTTTATAGCATAAAGTAATAAAGCGCTATCTTAGAGTGCTTTTCCCTGATGTCAATATCTTCCTAAGGTGACCCAAGCCCATTGAAACGATCAGATACATATTTACTATGACAAGCAATACAACTACCTGTCATTTCGTTATAAAGCTTATATTGCTTCTGTGTATCTTTGCTTTTTGCTGCCTCAGTCAAGCCTGCAGCTAATCGGTGAAAGTCTTTATCCAGCTTTACAAAGCCTTCAGGCACTGCCGACATTAAGTCTTTTTTATCCTGTTCAGTCAACGACTGCTTCAATATAAAACTGTCGTGTATTTGTTGCGCTTTGGTAGCTACCTGCTCATGTTTACCTGTGACCATTGAGACATGAATTGAAGCCATTGCCGACTGCACCGAACGCATTTCCTGTTGCAATAATCGACTTAACTTATCAGTAAATTTAGGAGTGACAGGATCAGCGGCTAAAGTACTTAAAGACAGACTAAGTGCGGCTAATGCTATGCCTGCGTAACCAATTTTTTGAGTATGTTTCATGATAATTCCTTATCTGTGTTCGATGTGTCTGCCCATCCCATATCTTCAAGGATGGCATAAAGTGCGGGTAGTGCTAGTAAAATGAGGACAGTAGAAACCAACAGTCCAAATACAACAGAAATGACTAGTGGAATAACTGCCATGGCTTGAGTGCTGGTTTCAGCTAAAAGCGGCAGTAGTCCGGCGACTGTTGTACTGGTGGTGATCATGATGGCTCTAAAGCGAGCTCGACTAGCTGCTCCCGCTGCTTCAGTTGTACTCATACCTTGTTCGCGATACAGCTTAATGAATTGGATAAGTAAAATTGCATTATTAACAACGATACCAGCAAGCGATGCGGCACCAATCAAAGAGGGCATTGATAAGTTATAGCCCATTAACAAATGCCCCCATACGGCGCCCATAAAAGCAACAGGAATGGATAGCATGACAATAATAGGTTCTAGATAGCTCCGAAACTGAAAGGAAAGAATTAAAAAAATGCCTAATAGGCCAATTAACAAACCAAAAGCTATCGATTGTCCCGTTTCTTTAGAGCGGGCAGTCTGGCCTTCGACGCTAATCATAAGCTCGGGCCAGCGCTTTTGTATGTCGGGAAATACTTTAGCTTCTAAGTCACTGACTATTGCATCCGCATTACTTGTCTGGGTGTTGACATCCGCAGTGACGGTTACTGTCCGCAGGCTATCAATCCGAGTAATTTGAGACCATTGCCGCGTATCTACAATAGTCACCACCTCGGTCAATGGAATCATTTCACCATTCTTACTGGCGATAACGGCGTCTTCTAAAAATGCCCTTGTGGCACGTTCTGCACGTGTTTGACGCACCAATATTTCTATGTGTTGATCGCCAATTTGTACGGTATCAACAATATCTCCCAGTAATCCTGTACGAACCTGTTCGGCAACATCAGCGGCTGTCAGTCCTAGTGCGAGTGCATTGTCTTTCAAATGCAAAATGCGTTGTGGCTTACCTGGTCTTAAATCGTCCAATACATTAAATGTTCCTTGATAATTTGCGACCTTACCACTTAAGTAGCTAGCTGCTTCTCTCAGTGTATCTAAGTCGGATCCTTGTAAGCGGATTTCTATTGGAATACCTGCAGGGCCAAAACCTGGCTCCTGAATGTTAAGCGAAATGAGGCCTGGGATATCACCAATTTCCTTGTGCCAGCGTTCGGTCAGTGTTGCTAAGTCCACGGTACGAATTTCTGCGGTTAGCAAATCGGCCATGATAGTTGCTACGTGTGCTCCCTTTTCTCCTGCACTAGTATGCTGATTAAAGCGAGTCTGAATATTGCGAACCAGAGGCTGCTTGTCCGGCTGTTGCGGTGTGTATTCTTCATTAATACGGTGCATCGCTTGAGTAATTCGTTTACTAATATCACGGGTTTGATGCAGCGGTGTACCTTGCGGCATGAGTACTCGTGCTTCAAGAACATCACCTTCAATTTCAGGCATTGCTTCCATGCGAACATATCCACCGGCCATGAGTCCAACCGAAGCGAGGAGTATAATAAGCATACTCGCTAACACCGCGTATCGAAAGTGAATGGCTTTATCGGCCAATTGACCGACTTTTTCTCGGACAGCGTCAAATCGATGATCAAATCCCTGACGAAATTTAGATGTGGCTTCATTCGTTGACGGGCCCATACCATTCTTTAGATGATGTGGGAGAATCCAAAAAGCTTCTATCAGAGAAGCCGCGATAGCCGCAATCAGCACAACAGGAAGCACTTCAAGTACAGCTCCTAATTCGCCAGCGAGAAACGCCAACGGTAAGAACACTGAAACAGTCGTCAAAAAGGAAGAAATCACCCCGGGTAAAATCTCCAGTGTTCCTTCTGACGCCGCTTTTAATGGAGACTTCTTTTCGTCCGCATGTCGAGCAATGTTTTCTGTAATTACGACCGAATCATCCATGACAATACCGATTGCCATTAACAACGCGACCAGAGTAATCATATTCAATGATAAGCCCGTCAATGCCATCATCACAAAAGCCCCCGCGAAAGCCGCAGGTAACCCAAAAAGTGCCCAAAAAGCCAAGCGAGGTCGAAAAAATAGTGCCATTACCAGTCCTACTAATAGCAGTCCGGTAATGCCATTACTTACCAACATTTGTAACCGATCTTCGACAATCGACGTCATGTTTTGCGTTATTTCGAGACTAACCTTGCCGTCTTGACGTTTTTCTTCTGAGCTGATGAAATTTTTCAATGAATCCATCACACGGAGAGCATCATCCCCACTATTCTTATGAACTTCCAGGATGATAGCGCGATGGCCATTGAATTCGGCACGTTCTTCTTCTCGCTCCCAAGCTTCCGTTACTGTTGCAATATCGCCAAGCGTCAGAACGGCTCCAGCTTTTCCGCCAAGCACAGGTAGTTTAGCGAGATCTTCCAGTGAACGACGTTCATCAACAAATCGTAGCTGAATATCCTGGCTATCCGTTTCAATTGTACCTAGCGGCATATCGACATTTTGTCCGCTAATCGCGCGAGCAATATCACGCACCCCAAAGCCATATTGGCGAAGTTGGTCTTGCGACACCTCGACTTGCCACTGACGCTGTGATAACCCTACTGGTATGACATCGGCCACACCGTCAATGGTAAATAGTCTATCTTCTAACTGTTTGGTATAAGTTTCGAGGTGAGCAAAGCTCATTGGCCCTGTAACAGCAATTGCAGCAACTAAGTCAGTGCGGTAAAGCTCTCTTATGATTGGATCTTCCGCAGCCTTGGGCAAATCAGTTAATGCTTCAATTTCTGTGCGAATATCATCCAAAAATCGTCCCATATTTCCTTGCGGGGTCATACTGGCAGTCGTAAGTGCTTGATTATCCCTTGCAGTACAAGCAACCTCCTTCATATAATCCACGCGTTGCAACGCCTCACCAAGCCGCTGGCAAATCGCTTCCTCGACATCAGCAGCCGTAGCACCTCGGTATTCTATAGAGATACTGACTTCAGGGGGCAGATAGTCAGGGAAGGTTTCTCGAGTGAGTTTAGGCGCTGCAAAAATCCCGGCAGCAAGAATTAGAATGAGTAGTAAATTGCCAGCCGTTGGATGCCCGGCGAACCAGCGAATCATTGGGACTCTCCCTGAGCAATGTTCTTCAGAACCAGTGGCATACCATCTATAGCGGGTACCACATCATCCAGTATCAGTCGCTCGCCTTCTACAAGTCCGTCAGCAACAACTACTTGGTCATTTTGTTGCCATGCAACGGTTACTTTTTTTCGTTTCAGCTGATTATTATCGTTAGCAATATATACTGTGTCACCATGGAGTGCACTGGCAGGTATGACTACAACAGGTTCTGCCGTGTCTGTCGCAATATTGGCTTTTATAAAAGTCCCCCTTACCAACGGCGGGCGTTCAGGAGGGGTGGCATTACGATAAGGTTCTTGTACTGTAATCACAGCCTGTACGGTTCTAGTTGTCGGTTCAATGCTGCTAGTCACTCGAGTTAGTTGGCCTGACCAGCGAACATCAGGCATATTTGTCGGAGTTACCCCAACATCGAGCTTTTCAAGCGGTAAGCTATCAAAAAAGTCAATTATATTAGGTTGGTTGGCGCTTGCTAAGCTGGTCAACGAAGCGTCAGTTAGTTGTGCTAATACTTTACGCAGTTCACCGACTTTCATCTGTACCGTTACCTCTGCCTCACTAATGTCATCAGCCACAAATAAAACCTGGCCAGGATTCACCTGTTGACCCACTTCAACGTCAACTTGATGCACTCGCAAATCATAAGGTGCTTCAAAATGAGTGTCGTTTAAGTCTTCACGGGCGTTTTGTATTGCGGACTCGGCTCTGGCTTTATGTGCTTGCAGTGTCTCGTGGCGAACGGGTATTAGGTTCAACTGGTTTTTTAGGCTTTGTACTGCTTGCTGTTGCTGCAGAGTTGCTCTTTGCTGCTCATCAAAGCGAGTCTGCGACAGCGCCCCCTGCTTAACCAAGCTCTCATTACGCTCCAGCTCTTTCTTTGCCAATGCCAGTCGTTGATTTTCTAATGCCAATAAGTCTTGCGTGTTCTGCTGTTCTTGCTGAAGTTGCCGCAACTCTGCATTAATGCCGGCTAAGTCGGCTTGAGCTGATGCTTCGGCCAGTTCGTAGCGCGTTGGGTCAATCTGTAATAACCGTGCTCCCTGACTAATGATATTGCCACTGTCCAATGCACTATGCTGCCAGGTTATACGCCCGCCGACGTTTGCTACAGCTTTCCAGGATCGAACAGGTGATACCTGGCCAAACCCTTCCGTTTCCGCGCGAAACACACTAGGTTTAATCGTTAAGATTCTGACAGTCGTTGCTTGATTCTGCCGGCCGGACTGTTCAGGGGATTGTTTGAGCTGAACCATAATCACCACAAAGATAATGCCTACACTAAGTGCCAGCATTAAGGTAAGCTTATTCTTCTTCGTCATTGGTTGCTCCCTGAATACCTGCTTTAAATAAACTAAAAATTTGCGGAGGCAATTGCTCTAGCTTGTCAACGCTATTATTTACCATTGCTTGGACAACCAGCCCCTGAATGGCACCAAGGTACAACATAGCTGCTGCGCCGGTATCAATGTTCGATGCAAATCGGCCTTGATTAACTCCCTGTTCAATCAGACCGATAACTTTAAGGCGATAATTTGCCAAGGTTTTCCGAATAACAGTTTTTGCAGGGCTATTGCCGGGCTTTTGCAGCTCACATAGCATCAAACGAGGTATTCCTGGGTGTCGTGCAATGAAACCAACGTGGGCTAAAAACATAGCCTCTAGCGCTTTATCAGCCTGGCAATGTCCTTTCGACTGACTAAAAACCTGGCGGATGAGCTGCTCTGAAACCCAGTCTGCAACGGACTCCCAAAGTCGATTTTTACTCGGAAAGTGTTTGAATAATGCGCCTTGTGATAAACCGATTTTTTTAGCGATGTTCGCGGTCGTTAATGTCGCAGGATCTTGCTCTTTACATAATTCGACTACTGCAGCAATAGTGCCCGACTGTCGCTCTTCGGTTGTTTGGTAAGATCGTTTGTCCGAGGTTTCTTTTTTCAACATAAAGAATCCGTTAGTAAGTAATTAATTACTTACTTTAGTTTTAGAGAGCTGGTAATGCAATATTTTTAATCTGAAAATTTAAAGTGAGCTTTGATAGAGATCTATCTGTGAAATTTAAAGCGGCGTTGCATCGCAATGTTTAGGATTTGTTTCGCTTTGGTTTTGTTGTTATACGACTTCATGTGAGGTTAAAACTGAATCTCTCTACTACCCTAAGCCGTACGGCTTAGGGTAGTAGAGAGATGCGAAATTTGCCAGATCGGGGTTTCGGATTGAGCTTCGAAACTGAGAATTACTGGTTAATAGTCCATTTTGACTGGCTAGATTGTGGCAAGTTTTGCATTGTACTGTTCTCTTACGTTCTGACCTCTGGCTAAATGGCCCTCCACCGAAACTCAGTAAAGTATTGATATATCAAGTAAAGCCAGTTTCGGACGGTTAACCCGAACTGCCCAGTTTCGTCGTTCTGCCCTCCGGAGGCAGAGGTCAGAGGTTCGAATCCTCTCGGGTGCGCCATTTATCCTGAATTGTTCAAAGATATTAACCAGCCCAACTACGATGAGCAAACGCATGGCATCGGCGAACGTTTCGCACCCTCAAAATTACTGCTGCAGCTAATGCTAAGCACCAACGAAAAGTATACAATCCATACTGTTTGAAAAATAATCAGTCTGCGAATTTCTAATAAAGGCGGAGCTGTGCTTAAACCAAAAACCGTGATTCCTCGGCAGTTCATACACGAGCACCCTATTCATCATGGCGAAGAATTTGGTGTGTTATGTTGGAATACTCAGAAACTTACCGAAACACCAGATTTTCATCGTGTTTTGGCTGGCGTTTTAGCAAACTACCCCTGTCTGTTTTTGTTGCTTCAAGAAGTAAAGCTGACGACGAAAAATAACTGGCTACTACCGCAATGGTCTTATGCTATTGCTCCAAATATGCAAACACGTCGCTCTGTTTATGGTGTACTCACCGCAAGCAAGTATGCTTTTACAGAAGCTCAAACTCGGCTAAGCAGAAAGCGCGAAGGCATGTTCGCAACACACAAAAGTTACATGCTCTCGTATCACTCGTTAGCAGAGGGCGGCTCATTGTTAGTCGTCAATGTTCATGCTATGAACTTTGTCCGTGCGAACCAATTTTCTCAAGAAATAGAGTTCATCAAAGAAGAGATATTAGGACACAAAGGACCGCTCATTGTGGCCGGCGATTTTAACGTGTGGAGCCGTCAACGCCGCTTGCGGTTGCTGCAATTCTGTCGCAGCGTGGGTCTACGGCAAGCTATTATGGTCGACCCACATCACATTAAAACCTACCGGCAGCACCCTCTCGACTTCATCTTCTATCGCGACCTGTCACTTCAAGGAACCTCAGCGATCGATACACGCAAAGTTTCTGACCATAATCCTCTTTATGCACGATTTAAATTATAGCGTCGAAACGTAAATTACGCCTAAGCGTATATTTTTCTATTTTGCGCTCTAGCGTATATTGCGAAATATTACGCTATGGCGTATAGTCACCAAACTAGCTATGAAACGCAATATTTCGGAGCAACTGAATCATGAATATCACCCGACCCGAGCAGCTGAGTACCTTAGTAAAAGACTACCGAAATAAACAAGGTCTCACCCAGGCAAATATTGCTGAGCTTGTCGGCATCCGCGTTGCTACCGTTTCGAATTTCGAAAATAACCCTGAGACTTGTAAATTAGAAACCGTTTTCAAAATTCTGGCGGCTCTGAACCTGAAAATTGATATAACGACTCGTAACGAATTACAAAACGACGATGCCTCTCAATGGAATGAAGGATGGTAACCCATGGACAAGCTTGATGTTTATATGAACGGCATTAAGGTTGGCGAATATACCCGAACGCGAAGCGGGGCGAATCAGTTCACCTATGACAAAAACTGGTTGGTATCCCCCGGAATACGCAGCATATCCATGTCATTACCGCTTCAAAGCACCCGGTACGAGGGACCAGAAGTTTATAATTATTTTGACAACCTTATTCCTGACTCTCGTGAAATTCGTGAACGCATTGTCGCTCGTTTCCAGGCTAACTCGACCGAGCCATTTGATATTTTGGCGCAAATCGGACGTGATTGCGTTGGTGCCATTCAGCTGGTTCCCCACCACTCTCCACCGCCCAATATTAAACATATTGAAGCCAGCCCACTCACTGACAAGCAAGTTGGCAAAATCCTGAGGGGATATCAATCTAAAACCCCGCTAGGCATGTTAAAGGACGAGCGCGACTTTCGTATCTCACTTGCCGGAGCGCAAGAGAAAACGGCCTTATTATTTCACAACGGACAGTGGCATTTACCGCATAACGCAACGCCGACAACTTATATTATCAAGCTACCCATTGGCGAAATTCAGTCACATGACCGCGTCATCGACATGAAGCACAGCGTTGAAAATGAATACTTGTGCTTGAAAATCGCCAAAGCCTACGGATTTGACGCGGCAAATTGCGAGATCATCACACCCGACGGCATGAAAGCACTCGCCGTGGAACGCTTTGATCGCAAGCTCAGCGCAGATGGTTCATGGATTATGCGTCTTCCCCAAGAAGATTTCTGCCAGGTCACAGGTACCTCGCCGGCCAGAAAATATGAAACTGATGGCGGCCCAACAATCGCAGCAATCATGAAAGAACTGCTGGGCTCAGGCAATCCCAAAGAAGACCGCCATGTGTTTATGCGCGCACAGGTTTTATTTTGGTTGTTGGGGGCTACCGACGGTCATGCGAAGAACTTTTCAATTTTTATTGAGCGAGGAAGCCAATATCGTCTCACCCCTCTGTATGACATCTTGTCAGCTTTTCCTGCCATTAGTAAAAAGGGCTTACACGAAAAAGATCTCAAGCTAGCCATGTCTCTCAAAGGTAGTCGGGAAAGAAAGTACGAATGTCGTATGATTCGTCGCGAGCACTTTCTGGCGACAGCGAAAGAAGTCGGCTTCAGTGAAGATTCCATGAATGGAATATTGGATGAAATGGCTGCTCGAACGGAAGACGTTATACAAACAGTTACCAGTGAATTACCCGCTACGTTCCCAAGCTTTATTGCTGATCCGATCTTCGATGGCATGCGCAGATATGCACAGCGGCTCGCGCGTTAATCCGGCGCGTTACGCTGACTGGGCGCTTGCTTGAAGTCGCTGATCAGGTTGTGAGGATCCTGAATTTCACGTTGGTTCCTGGTTGCCTCACACCACCAATGCAACTGTAAAAAAGTACGATTAAAGTAACTGTCCCAGCGTTCTTTATCACTGACAGAGTCCTGATAGTTGCCCTCGGTATCAAATACTTCGTGCGCTTTTGGTAAATGAAGCATAGCCGATACGGGTAAGCAGCCGAGCTCGCCCAGGAAGGTTCTCAAGCCAACCGCCGCCCTTGCGCCACCCCACTGCCCTGCCGAGTAGGTCACGATGGCGCTGGGTTTGTATGAGAATAGTGATGCACCAAAATGATTGAGAAGATTTGCTAATGCTGGACTCATGGAATGGTTATATTCGGGACTAACCATAACATAGCCGTCGGCGGCTTCGATCTTAGTTGCTAACTCACTTAAATGTTGTGGGGCAGATTGGCTTGCGTAAGCGAAGTGAGGCTTGAAAACCGGCTCCATCTCGAGGTCCAGCGGGTCTATAAGTTCGATAGTACTGTCTGGAAAATTCGCTCGTAACACGCGCTGACAGGCTAACGCCACTCGCTCACCCAATCGCGCCGGTTTTGGTGGTGAACTTTGTCTGACACTGCCAAGAAAAATGAGTATGTTCATAAGTTATCCTGTTGTTTCGTGTTTCACGAGATTGCCTTCATGATCTAATACCAGCGTGCCATCTTCTTTAAAATAGGGTCCCGCAGGCCACTTATCGATGAGTGTTAACACCGTCTCACTGGGTCGGCACAGCTTGACGCCTTTTGGTGTGCAAACAATAGGCCGGTTCACCAATACCGGGTATTTGAGCATCGCGGCCAGAAGTTCGTCCTCACGGACATTTTCGTTAAGTAAACCCAGTTCCTCTGCGGGTGACCTGGTCACCCGCAGCGCCTATTTGGGGGTTAGATCGGCGGCGGCAAAGAGCGCCATCAGTTGCGGCCTGGTCCATCCTTCGCTCAGGTAATCAATGACAGTGGGAGAATAACCTGCATCCTTTATAATTTGCAGTACATTTCTGGATGTGCCGCAGTCGGGATTATGGTGAATTACTATCATTACTTGTCCCTCAGATAACTGGTTTCAGCAGCCGCTGAATAGTCACGACCAGGAGATTCTGCCGGAAAGTGATGACGTGTTTTATTCGCAATTCTAACCAGCGCCAGCATGAGTGGTACTTCCACCAACACTCCGACAACAGTGGCTAAAGCCGCGCCGGATTGCAGTCCAAAAAGGGCAATCGCAACCGCGACCGCTAGTTCGAAGAAGTTACTGGCACCAATCATGCCGGCTGGCGCTGCTACGTCATGAGGAACTTTCCATTTCTTTGCCCACCCGTAAGCCAAGAAGAAAATCAGGAAGGTTTGAATGATTAGCGGAATCGCTATCAGCACAATATGCAGCGGCTTGGTAATTATCACATCGCCCTGAAACGCAAACAGCAACACTAAGGTCGCGATCAAACCAACAGGTGTAACGCGAGAAATCCGTTTCATGAATACATTTTTGAACCACTCGTTACCACGGGCTTTAATAACCGCCTGTCGCACTAACACAGCAGCGGCTAACGGAATCACGATATAGAGTACTACCGAAAGTAAAACCGTGTCCCATGGTACCTGGATGTTTGACACGCCCAGCAGCAGAACCACGATCGGCGCAAACGCAACCAGCATGATCAGGTCATTGATTGCAACTTGCACCAGGGTATAGGCGGCATTACCGCGAGTGAGGTAGCTCCAGACAAATACCATCGCAGTACAGGGTGCTGCACCTAAAAGAATTGCTCCCGCCAGGTACTGGTTTGCCGTCTCGGCAGTGAGAAAAGGCTCAAACACTACCTTGAAGAAAAACCAGGCAATTGCAAACATCGTGAAGGGCTTAATCAGCCAGTTCACCGTGGTGGTAATAATAAGCCCTTTAGGTTGCCGCCGTACGCCCTTCACCGAGGTAAAATCGATTTGTAGCATCATTGGGAATATCATCGCCCAAATTAACAACGCCACCGGTATGGATACCTGCGCGTACTCAAAGCGGGACAGGTTTTCTGGTATGGAGGGAGCGAACTGGCCCAGCAGCACCCCGGCCACAATCGCCAGCGCCACCCACAACGACAGGTAGCGCTCAAATCGACCCATGCCTTCGACTACTGAGGGTGCTTTTAACGGGTTTGTCATAGTAGTTTCCCTAAACTGAATGCTGATTTGCGCGCTGACTTAATTGTTTGGTGCTTTCCCTGAAGTCACTGAAAGCCTGTTCAAATTCGGCTCTGTTGTTCTCGAGCGTTGTTTTAAGCACGATACTGGCCCATTCGGGTAGTTCAGGTGAAATCCGGTAGTACATCCACTTCCCCCGGCGCTCACTCGTAACCAGCCCACACTTTCGCAATTGACCCAAATATTGCGAAGCCTTTGGCTGATCGATTCTCAGCGCATCGGTTATTTCGCAAACACAAGCTTCTCCAGCCTCCTGAATCAGGCAAAGGCAGGTTAAACGATTGAGATCAGCCAGGCATTTATAAAACTGCACAGTATTCATAATAAACACATTCATTATTTAATATATATGGATATTCGCATGTGTTCGGTTTGTATGCAAGCGGTGCGTGTTTTTTGCGGTGCCGGGAAGTCAGCCGCAGCTGGTAGGAGCTTCAAGGACGTTGAAAACTGGGGAAAATAAGAACAAAGGCTTTTAGTTGAGTTTCGAGATTAATTCGCGAACCTCGTCAGCAGTTAATGGCCTCACCAGACGATCCACTTCTTTACCATCGCGTAGGAGTATCAAAGTCGGCCAGAGCTTTACCCTGAACGCACGCCCCAGTCGTTTGCCCTTTCCGTCATATATTTTAATATGACGCAGCCCTGAATGCTCAGCTACAGCTTCTTTTATCGCGGGGCTTGCTGCCTGACAGTGTCCGCACCAGGGCGCGCCAAAATCAAGTAAAGTATCGCCGGGTAACTCGCTAATTTGTTCAAATGTAAATGATTCTTCTGTGTACTCAGAGTTAGAACCAATATCGTTGGTTGTCATGCCATTTACTCCTTTAATCCCTGTACTGATAGAGCAGATTATAGCCTATGGCGGCCACATTCGACATGCTCTGACAGGTGGTATTATTCCAGCGAAACGATGGCTGCGCCTCAAAGGCAAAGGTTAAAGCAGGCTGATTTTCGCGTTTACACCGAAGCTGTGCTAGAACTTTACAGGCAAACAATTTTTGAACAAATGCAGATTTTGCATACTACGGAGGAAACACTTATGCGTATCCAGTTCTCAGGCAAAAGAAGCAGCGTTACGTTATGTACTGTAGCGTTGACAACCTTAGCGGTGGGGGGCTGCACGGGTACGCACGAGGAGCTCCAGCGTGCTAAGGCTATGCATGAGGAAAGGGTGATGCAGCGCGCCCTCGAAGAGTATCGAACGGCGGGCACCAGCCGGGCAGAGCTGTGGGAAATGCCGAGTGAACAGGCTGCTGAATATGAAGAGCGCTTGAGAGTCCGGGCGAATAACGATGTAGATAATTATCTGCAGCCCGCAAATGTGCAGCCGATAGCCTGTGATCTTGATGCGGATACCAGAGCCTGGGTGATGTTTCAAATGAGCGCTGAAGGCCGCGAGCAGGTACTCAGAAACGAAGCACAACATGGCACGCGCACTGAATCAGCTCCTGAGATTAGGATCATAAGCGGTACTTGCGATCAGCGTAAGCTCCAGGGAGAGTTTGTGGCTTTATATAGTTACGACTTCAGCTTCCTGAGCCCAGATTTTTCAACCGCGACGAAAGTAACAGGCCGCTCCGAAGGCACGATGAAAAATGGCGTACCGGATGGCGAGTTGCAGGCCACCAGAAAGGATATGTCGACTTCCAGTTTTTCCAGCGAACCGAGAGCCACCTACTACCACCGGATAAGTCGCCACGAAAACAGCGAACGCGTAGGCAGTTCTGCAACTCTCACGCAGACCAGTGGTAATGAGTCTTTGAATGTCACTCATGTGTTAAGCGACCGTCGCCAACTTGGCTTAAGCTGGATGCAAGGGCAACCCAATACTCGCTTCTTTTTGCTTGATGGTGAACTGGACGGTTATATGCAGTTTGCCAATGCCACGTTGAGTGATAGTCCACATTGCTACCGCCGGGGCACACAACTTTCAAGCAACACTTATTGTGAAAGTATTAAAAATGAGCTGGAAGCATTGGTACCCTAACCCGACAACATCCGCCGATTTAGATGTTTATACCATCGGTTGCCCGCCCACAGAGAGGCGGCGATATAGGGAATGCCGCCCAGCACCCACATGATCAGGCCAGCCAGTTGCTGGTCCTGCAGATGGCGGGCCTCGCCATATAAAGGTGCGCCAGCGAAGGTTAGAAGCGCTCCTAAGAACCCGGTGTGCATCAGGGTGAAAAGCAGCGCCAGCAACGCAAACGGGGCTTTGCGGGCGTTGGCGTACAATACCGACCACCAGAACCAGACGGCGGTGATTAAAAAGCAGGCATGTTCAAATACATGCACCCAGGGGTCGTTCACCGCCAGCATATAAAAGACCGGGATATGCCAGAACCAGATCATAAACCCGTGGAGGTAGGCACATAGCATGGGGTAGCGGGTAATCTTGAAAGCAAGGCCCCAGAAGCGCCGCCCATGTCGGCCAAAGGCCACAAATAACTGCGGCAGCGGCTTACAAAACGTGAACAGTGGCGCTATCACCACCATCATAAACATGTGCTGGGTCATGTGGGCGGCGGCGCTAACTTCCGCCCATTCGTCCAGCGGACCCAGAATGGTCATCAGAGTAATGATTGCCGTGCCGTGGAACAGCCACCGACGCCAGGTACGCGTGGGGCTGCGCCTGGCTCCCAGGATATACATCAGCCAGAAGATCCCCACCGCCAGCGCAGTCAGGCCGGAAGCTAATCGTTCCTGACCGTCACTGGTGACCGGGTTATGAGCAAAAGCCACCGGAATCCAAAGCGCCACTAACGCCAGCAGCGCCGCAATAACAAGAGCTAGACGCATGGCGGCAGTAGCGCGCTTGGTAGACCAATCGCCAGCGTTGCAACGGCTGCCAGTAAATAAAGTGCCGCTGAAGTTCTCAGCAGAAAGCGCGCATTACCGCGTTCAGCCGGCGTAGAACGATAGGCCAGCCAGGCCAAATAAAGCAACAAGGTAGCGAACACCAGGGTATGCAACAACAGCACGGCATTCAGCCAGGTCGATGATCCGGCTTCGGCAGGCGGCGGCGCGATTGCACAACCGGCCCCCTGACCTCCGTAAAGCACCACGTAATACACGGCCCATATCAGCAATCCGGAAAACAGATGTAACGGGTGAGCACGCAGTGTTTTCATGCCGGCCCCCAGGCTATGGGTAATAGTAAGAATGACGCCACGCTGCACCAGAAGATCGCCAGGGTAAATATCCACATGGGTCTTAACACGACCGGCTCATAAGGCAGCTTTTTACTCACATAACCGAAGCGAACGCGCAGCGCCTGCAGGCCGGTTGCGATGACAGTGATGGAACTATGGAAAATAAGAAACATCAGCATCACAAAGAGCACGGCGTCATGGGTATATTCAGTGGTCGCCAGTGGTGAAGCAAAAGTAATCCAGGCTAATAGCGCCAGATGCGCCGCCCCTGTCCCGGTGGCCACCCAGAACCGGCTTTCCAGCCCGCTATCGTTGCCGGCCTTCAGCTTTTTCACCGCGCCGCTATACCACCAGGTGGCACCGGTTAACAGCAGACCACTTAGCGCCATCATGGGTAATGAGATGGGTGACTCGTCCGGTACCGCCCAGTTAGGGGCTACCGTCCATAAGTACAACCAGCCGAATAACAAGGCTAAATATAAGGCGCCGTCAGCCAGCAGGGTAATCACCATACCCCATAAGCCCGAGCCATCGGTGGTGCGTGATTGCAAAGGCGCTTCTTCGGGCTCTTTATCACCAAGCGGCGCCGCTTTCGGGTGACCGCCATTCTCCCAGCTCCAGCGGAACAGAAACACGGCAGCAACGGCGGCAGCTACCATAGCGACCGTATAACTGCGTACCAGCAGACTCACACATAACACGGCAAGGACGGCCGCGGTGATCAGCGGCAACCATGAATTGGTCGGCAACAGCATCACTTCTTTAAGCTTGCCGGTAATGGCATCGGTACCAAAGGTTTCACGCCGGCCGTGTTCTATCTGCGTTAAACCGTGTTCGCCCGCCGGGATACTTTCCAGTAGTTCCGGTTGATTCCACAAAGGATGCCGGCTTTTTATCTCGGGCAGACTGGCGAAATTATACATCGGCGGAGGGGTCCCGGTAGCCCATTCCAGCGTGTCCGCATTCCAGGGATTGGAGCCGGCCTTGCGACCAAAACGAAAGTGCAGCACCACATCAATAATGATCATGGCAACACCTGTAGCAATCACAAAGCTCCCCACTGAAGAAAGGAGATTCAGCCAGTCCCAGCCTGCTCCCTCCCCGTAGGTATAAAAACGTCTTGGCATGCCCAGCAGGCCCGTCAGATGCATCAGGAAGAAGGTGGCGTTAAAACCAATAAAGGTCAGCCAGAAGCCCCAGCGGCCCAGGCGCTCTGAGGGCATACGCCCGGAAAAATGCGGCAACCAGTAATACAGCCCGCCGATTAACGGAAACAGCATGCCACCGACCAGCACATAGTGCAGGTGCGCCACCACAAAGTGGCTATCGTGAACCTGCCAGTTAAAGGGCACCATCGCCAGCATCACGCCAGTTAAGCCACCGATGACGAAGATAAACAGAAAGCCAAATATCCATAACATCGGCAGGCTGTAAACTACCCGCCCGGTCCATATGGTGGCCAGCCAGGCGAAAATCTGAATGGCGGTGGGGATGGCCACCATCATGCTGGCCATGGAGAAAAAAGCCTGGGCCATCTGGGGGATGCCCACAGTAAACATATGGTGTGCCCACAGCCCGAAACTAATGAAGCCGGTCAGAATAACCGCCATCACTATCCAGCGGTATCCGACCAGAGGGCGGCCGGTAAAAACCGGCAGAATAGTAGAGACCATGCCAGCGGCAGGTAGAAATATTATGTACACTTCGGGATGTCCAAACAGCCAGAACAAGTGCTGCCATAAAATAGGATCGCCACCAGCGGCCACGTCAAAAAAGGGCATACCTGCAGCACGCTCCAGTTCCAGCAAAATACTGGCGAGAATAAGCGGCGGAAAACCAAACACAATCATCAGCGCCGTTACCAGAATGTACCAGCAGAAAATCGGCATCTTGCTCAGTGTCATGCCCTGTGTGCGCGAGCGTAATATAGCAACGGTGAGTTCAATACCTGCGGACACGGCGGATATTTCAACGAAGGTAATACCCAGCAACCAGAAATCCGAGCCGGGACCGGGCGAAAATTCAGCGTTGCTGAGCGGGGTATACATAAACCAGCCAGCATCAGGGGCAATCCCCAGCAACAGGCTCGACAGAACAATGATGCCGCCAAACAGATAACAATAGTAACCCAGTGCGCTGAGCCGCGGAAAAATCAGGTCGCGGGCACCAATCATTTTCGGGATCAGGTAAATAGCCGCGCCTTCCAGAATAGGAATAGCGAACAGAAACATCATTACCGTGCCATGCATGGTAAACATCTGGCTGTATAAACCAGGGCTTAGGGTGTCCTGGTCTGGCAGCGCTAACTGAGTGCGGATAAGCATGGCCAGCAAACCGCCGATCAGGAAGAAGATACCGCCTGTTACCATAAACCGGCGCCCTACCGAGGTATGATTGACCGCCGCTAAAGCGCCCCATCCAGGCAGGTTCCTCCAGACTTTATCAAAACGCTGATGCAAGTTATCTGGTTCAGTCATTTGTTTCAGCGCCCTCCTGCTGTAACCACGCCTCAAAATCTTCAGCGCTAAGCGCTATTATGGTGAAGCCCATAACAGCGTGCCCACCACCACAGAATTCTGCACACTGTCCGCTATACTCACCAACTTGATTTGCCTCAAGCCGTAATACATTGGTACGGCCGGGAATCGCATCGATCTTGCCGCCCAGACGCGGCGACCAGAACGAATGAATAACGTCTGCGCTGCTTATATGAAAATCGACAGGGGTATCCACAGGGATATGAATTTCATTGATTGCCTGGATATCGGTATCCGGATAAGAAACCTCCCAGAACCACTGACGGGCTTTGATATCGATCCGCATCCCTTCCCCTTGCTGGAGAGGTAAAGGCAATAAACTGTGACCAATGGGAATACCGAACGTCAGCAGCGCGGTGATGGTGACCACCGGCAGGGCAATCCCGCCGGCCAGGATCCACCGGTTTTGTATCCGCTGAGCTTCAGCGTCGCTGAGTTCCTCGTTGTTACGACGTACCGCATACCAACACAGCAAGATGAGGCCGATGAAAATAGTCAGGGCACCGATGAGCATCGCCCAGGTCAGCGCGGCCACTGACCCGGCTGCGGGTCCGGCCGGATCGAGGCTTGAATAAGGCCCGCTGCAGCCGCTCAAGAGCATTAGGCTGGCGGCGACTGTGGCTGCTGCTAATGTCTTTTTCATAGTGGCCACGCGAAAGCCTCCGGCGCGTCCGGCTTGGACAATGCCAGCCAGACAATACCCACCATCACCAGAATCAGAATCACAGAAGAGAGCCTGCTCAGAAGTCGCAGATCCTGGTATTGCTGACGTTCCGCGCGGGTAATTAACATCCCTAACAACCCATGAATAATCACCAGGATGGTGACCAGCGTGAGTTTAGCGGCTAACCAGAATTCGACGGCGTCGGTCAGCATTACAACAATGGCGCCCGCCGCCATAGCAACCAGTGCCGCAGGGGTGGCTATATAAGTGAATACAACATGCGCGATGGAGTCATGGTTGCCGGGGGTACGCTCAAACTCGTCGGCTGATTTAGCCGCCCCGGCCAGCAATACAGGAATATATAAAATCCCGGCAGCCCAGAATAACAAAGCAATGATATGAAGCGATAGAAACCATATCACGTGTCAGCACTCCCCTATGCGCTAATACAGAAGAGTATTCAGCTTTGCAGGCGAAACGCATTTTTGCAAGGTAACGACCTGGTTTGCCGGTTATTTTTTATACGCTCAACTTGCCGGTAGACCACACAATAGCGATTCGCTACTATAAGTTCAGTTCATGAGGGGCTTTTTCCACAATGGGAAGCGCCCTCTGAAGCGAAACCTTAAGGCGCCTTTATGAAGAATGTAATTATCGTTCTCGTTACCATAATCATTCATAGTGCAATTTCTTATTACTATGGGATTGATTACAACCTGATTAGAGAACCATTCTCGTTTTACTCTTTTTTGCGAGACATCTCGTTATTTACAGCCGTATATTTATCTATTTTGTGTCTATGTAAGTTCTTTACGTACATGAAAGATAAGTCTTCTTCCTTAAAAAATAGTATTTAAACTCAAATAACGGCGGGGCGCCTGCCTCACCCATCCCTAAAAATGGCAAAAATTCAGTGATTACTTGCTTTCAGTTCGACGAATGGACGTATCGGGTTGACGACTACGTTTTGATTCATAGCAGTGGCGAAAGCATTCAGCTTGAGCCCCGGCTAGGCAGACTGCTGGAAATGTTTTGCCTGAATCCGAGGCAGGTACTTAGTCGTGACCACATTATTGCGGAGTTATGGGCACCGCGCATCGTTTCTGACGAAAGCCTGACTGTTGCCATTAGTCAACTGCGGCGATACCTGCGGCAAACAGACTCCACCAGGCTTATTAAAACCATATCTGGACGTGGCTATGCCTGGCAGCCTGACACTAAGGCAGCTACGTCCATCGCAGCTACATCGACGCGCAATACCAGAACGACCCGATGGCTGACTGCGGGTATTGTGGCCAGCGCAATGGTAGTGATAAGCGCAGTCTTGTGGTGGCCAAAGTCAGGGGTACCCAACGCAGCAACCACGCCGCCGGCTTTTATTGAGCAGTTAAATCACGCCGCTAAACTGGTGGCCAACCAAAGTGATATAGATAAAGCCATAGGGTTATATCGCGATGTGCTTGCGGAAGGTCCGAATGCGGCAGCATATTACGGGCTGGCGCAGGCCAAACTGGCACGCATATCGCCCCATGAGATCCCGTTACACGCCGACGAACTAACCGGATTAATAGAGCGTGCGCTCGACGAAGACCCAGCATTACCGGAAGCTGAATGGCTACTGGGCATGATCCATTTTTACGGGCACTGGGATTTTGCGAGGGCTAAAACCATGCTGGTGGCCGAATTCAACCGGGATAATCGCTCGCCCAGGTTCTTACAGCAATTCTCCGAAGTGATGCTGGCGCTGGGAGAGGCCGCCTGGGTCGAACGCGCCATACATGAACTACGCCGCCATCATCCGGAATTTTATGCAGCGCCAACACTCGCCTGGCTGCACTTATTGTTAGGCGACCCGGATTCAGCTCAGCAGGAGATCGAGCGTATTCTGGCGGCTGAACCAGCGAGCTTCAATTTGCACGTTTCGGCGCAACATGTTGCTTATCAGGCCGGCGATATGAACACGGCCTGGTTCCATCTTGACGCTTTATTGGCGCTAACTCAGATAAATGAAGCTGACAGAACGCGGCTACAGCAGGCCTTCGACAGGGGCGGTCTTGCTGCAGTCCATCGCAGTCTCATGGATAACCTGGTGTCAGGTGATTTGGGCCATTATCGCCCACCCATCGCGAGCGCACGGCACGCCCTGGTTGCCGGTGATCACGAACGCGCTATCCGCTATATAGCGCAAGCCGTTGAACAGCGTCAATGGGAAGCCTTATGGTTGCTTGTTGACCCGCATTACGCACCTTTATATGAACATCCCGATTTCATTGCCATTGCGAACGAGTTCCGCAATATCACTCGTGCGAATTAACATAAATTAAGGTCATATTTACTTAATCTTCAGGACATACTACGGCAGCTAATCAAGACTCATGACTTTTCACCTCAGGGAACAAAGTCATGAAGAACAAAATCACGGCCGCGCTATGCGTCATTGCAATGATTTTCAGTAGTGCAGCCATTTCTGCAGAAAATTGGCACACCTTTAAGGGGAGTAATCAGCGCAGTGGATCCGTTTCGCTGAACTTCCCAACTGAATTATCTACGGTTTGGCAGCATCGTATCCCCACGAAAGTCACGTCCTCGCCTGTCGTGGTTGATGAGCAACTGCTCATCGGTGGCCTTGACGGTGTGCTTTATGCGTTTGACCTGGATACCCACACCATAAACTGGACGCTGGCCACCCAAGGAAGCATCCGCGCCACACCGACCACAGATCAGTCGCATGGCTACGTATTAAGCGAAGACGGATTTTTCTATGCTTTTAACTTAGTCACCGGCCGCATTCAGTGGCGCTTCGAAACCCTGGGCGAGCAGCGCTTTGCCGCGTACGGTTATAACGCCATGGAAGAAAACAAGCCTGTAGTCGATCCCTGGGACTACTTATCCTCTTCTGCATTAGTAACCGATGAATTAGTCATTTTTGGAAGCGGCGACAGCCATATTTATGCATTAAACCGAACGACCGGCGAGCGGGTTTGGTCGTTTAAAACCGGCGGCGTGGTTCACAGTTCTCCTGCTTTGTGGGAAGACTATGTCATTGTCGGCTCCTGGGACAGCAATGTGTACGCACTGGAATTGGCGTCCGGGAAATTGGTCTGGAAACACGAAACTGAATCGGAACAAAAATACAGTCTCTGGATCGGTGTGCAGGCTAGCCCGGCGGTTTTTAATGATAAAGTTTACATTGGTAGCCGCGACGGCTTTCTATATAGCCTGGACGCGAAAACTGGCGGACAAATCTGGCGTTATGACATGGCGAAGTCCTGGGTGGTCACCACAGTTGCCGTTGATCATGAGCAGGTTTACGTCGGTAGTTCTGATACCGGACTGGCCATTGCGATTAATCGCAACGATGGCATCGAGAGCTGGCGCTATGAAATCAACAGCTGGAATTACAGTTCGCCGCTGCTGTTCAATGACAGCGTTCTGTTCAGTTCGATGCTGGGTAAGGTTGTGGCGCTTAACAGATCCGACGGAGCGACTATATGGAAACAGGAGCTCGGTGCCTACCAGGACGACACCTATCAGATTATGAGCGAAGACGGCAAGCTAAGGGCAGCTGACTACAACGGCATATACGGCTTAATGGCACGGGTTCTTGCCAGTGGTGGTTTTATGGCTTCGCCAATCTGGACCGATAACCGCTTAATTATGGTCAGTAATGCCGGTGAAATTTCTATTTGGCAAGCAGATAAGTAAGATATTATTCGCAGAAATTTATCTGATGAAATAGTGGTAAGAAAAGCATAGTGACGCGTTACGAACCCCAGCAAGTTGCACTTTTAACTAAGCATGGAAAGGCTCAGTGGATAGCGCCTGAACTGGCAAACGTGGGCTTAGCGGTGGTGCCGACAGAAGCGTTCGACACTGACTTATTCGGCACTTTTAGTGGCGAACAGGAGCGTACGGCCAGCCCGCTCGAATGCGCAAAGCGCAAAGCGGCCCTCGCCTGCGAATTGACCGGGCTGCGGCTGGGTTTAGGCAGTGAGGGTAGCTTTGGTGGTGGGCCGATGCCGGGATTGATGAACTGGGATCAGGAAATTTTAGTCCTTTACGATGCTTCTCAAGACTTTTACGTAACCGCCGTTGCGTCCGCCGCGATCAGCTTGCGGGACTTTAGTGATAACGACTTGCCGGAATTAACGAGTAAATTAGCGCAGTTCGCGTCAGGTCAGGCCTGGATGGTACATACCGACAAAGGCATCTTTAAGGATATGTACTCCGCATCCGCAATTTACGCGCTACTGCGAGAGCATAACCTATGGGATGGTGAGAAGTTTTATGGTGAATACCTACGAATTCAACCGGACTATCGCGCGATGAACTGCCCTGAGCGCCAGCGCTTCATAGCGTCTGCCGCGGCACAGTTACGTGAGCGCTTACTATCGCTATGCCCGGAGTGTGGCGAGGTCAACTTCTGGCTGACGGATGTGCGCCGCGGCTTGCCTTGTCAGCAGTGTGGGCTGCCCACCGAGCTGACCAACAAAACAATTAAATCCTGTTCCGCTTGTGACTTCACTGTAGAACAACCCGTCGCGGAAAAATACGCTGACCCCATGCATTGCCAGGTATGTAATCCATGAAAACCGAATACTTAAAGGCTGACAGCCCTGCTGACTTATCCCGAGCCGCTGACTGGTTAAAACAAGGTGAGCTGGTCGCGGTACCAACTGAGACCGTATATGGCCTTGCGGCCGATGCGACCAACCCGGCTGCGGTCGAAAAGATCTTCGAAGCCAAAGGCCGCCCGAAAAACCACCCGCTGATCACGCATATCCGCGATTTGGGCCAACTTGATTTCTGGGCCCAACGCCCGCCCGCATGGCTCTATTCTGCGCTTGAAACCGCCTGGCCCGGCCCGTTGACCGTGGTGCTGCGCAAACAGCCATGGATTAACAACACAGTGACCGGCGGTTTAGATACTATCGGCCTGCGGGTGCCATCGCATCCGGCCCTTCTCGAGCTGATGAAAACCGGCGAACTGGCGCTGGCCGCTCCCTCGGCAAATTTATATCAGCAACTCACCCCGACTACCCCGGAGCAGGTGCGCGCCGCACTGGATGGCCGGATTGCGGCGATTCTGGATGGTGGGCGGTGCCAGTTAGGTACCGAATCAACCATCGTCGGCATAAGTGAAAATCAGGTAACGGTTCTACGCGCCGGCCCGCTGCAGCGACGCGAGTTTGAAGCCCTGTTCCCGGTTCCCGTGGTCGCCCCTGCATACCATCAGGAGCAAGTGCCGGGTAACAAGCGTGTGCATTACCGCCCCACGACACCGGTCTACCTTAAATCCTGCGAAGAAATCATGAATGCGGGGGCACGAAGCGATTTAGTCTGCCTCTACTTTTCTGACGAACTCAGCCAATGGCACTCAGAACAAAGCGATCTCAAAGGCATTGCCATGCCTGCTGACGCCGTGGGTTATCGCCATGCGCTCTATGCTTCTCTTTACCTGGCCGATCAACGCAACGCCGGCGCGATCTGGATCGAGATGCCGCCGAAAGCTGAAGGCTGGGACGATATCTGGGACAGGCTACACCGGGCCACGCTCAGTTGACACCAGCCTGAGTGATCTATACTTGCTAACGAAGCGTATTTATATATGACTAAATCGTTAGGGAGGTTATTGATGTCGAATGCAAACCAAACTAAGAAAACTGCAAAATTTACCGCGCCTGGCCTGAAAGACAAGGCCGCCGACGAAACCATTAAGTTGCTTGACGACAGATTGGTGGCGCTGATTGATTTACAACTGACACTGAAGCACATTCACTGGAATGTGGTCGGCCCCAACTTTATCGGCGTACATGAAATGCTCGATCCTCAGGTCGATTCAGTGCGCGAAATGACCGATACCATCGCGGAGCGCATCGCGACCCTTGGCGGCGTTCCGAACGGAACGCCAAAATATTTGGTCGACCGCCGTCGCTGGGACGATTACTCCCTTGGCCGGGCCCTGGTCAAAGACCATCTGGTCGCGCTTGATAAAGTGTACGATGGCGTGAACTCCGATCACCGCGCAGCGCTGGAAAAGCTTGCCGATTTGGATCCGGTTTCAGAAGATATGCTGACCGGGCAACTGGCTGAGCTTGAGCAATACCAGTGGTTCGTCCGCGCTCATCTTGAATCCGCATCAGGTGAACTGAAGCGTTAAGCAACAACCTGCTTTCCCCAAGGGTTATCGGTAAAAGCGATAGCCCTTTTTAATACCTGGCATGCGATACGCTAACCTCAATTTAGACTACACTTACCCATTGTTTATTAATCAAAGGGAGACTGGCTTATGGATAGCGGTTCAACGCCCCGGTTCGGTAGTTATCTGCAAACAAAATGGGCCTCGCCACGACGGATTCGCTTCTGGCTTCTGGTGCTGGTGGTTGTATACAGCTTGCTGGGCTTTTTCGCCCTGCCGTGGATTATTCAGTCCGTTGCCGAAAGTACTGCCAAAGAGGATTTTGGCCGCGAGCTTCGCATTGAGTCAGTGCAAACCAATCCCTTTACTCTGAACCTGCGCATTAATGGCCTTGAGCTTGATGATGTCGACAACAAAAAATTGCTTGGCTGGGAGCAGCTATTCGCTGACCTTACCTGGTCGAGCATCACCAACACGGCCTGGACCTTTGAGACAATCCGGCTAACCAGGCCTGTGGTTCAGGAAGAGCGCTTTGCCTCAGGCGGAACCCGTTTTTCCCGATTAGCGGCGGAGTTCGGCACTGATGCGGAGCCAACCCCAAAAGAACCTCTGCCGGACTTACGGATTAATGAACTGCAGGTAGAAAACGGCATTCTGGGCTTCGCTGACAACCTGCAAACCCCGGGCGGGGATAAAGCAACGCAGGTTTCGCTGGCACTGCAAGATCTTGCGCTGTCCGTGAAAGATTTTACCTTGCAGAAAGACCAGCGCTTTCCGGTTCAGGCCCAGGGGCAACTTGCCGGCGGCGGTAAGCTGAGCCTCGACGGTGAACTGCAACTGCTGCCCACTTTCGTGCTGGACACCAGTGCCAGCATCAGTGAACTGGCGCTGAAGCAGGCTGACCCGTACCTGAGGCTGTTCGCGAACGCACAGCTCAATAGCGGAACCCTGACCCTGAACGGTCAAATCCATACCGATGCGCAGCAACCTTTTGCCTTTCAGGGCTCTGGCGGTATTCATTCGCTAAATATTACCGAAGGCACTAATGATGAATCTCTCATCGGCTGGCAAAGTCTTGAGACGACACAACTCGAGCTGAGTCTCAAAGACAAGCAAATAGAGACCGACCCCATAATAGTCAAAGGCCTGTCCGGGCGCGTCGTTATCCATGAGAACCGGACCACCAACTTCGGGCAGGTGGTGATTAACCGCCCTGCCAACGAGGAAGACAAAAGCGAAGCCACCCCGTTCACCATTAGGATTGAGCGTATTGAGCTGAGCGATAGCGGCCTTCAGTTTACCGATAACTCGTTGCCGCTGCCGTTTTCGACCCGTATCCATTCGCTTGGCGGGGAGATCTCAACGTTAAGTTCGATCTCGGCTGAGCCTGCAGAGGTGAAGCTGGAAGGCGAAGTTGCAGAGTACGGTTTGTTGCAGGTGGATGGGGCAATCCATGCCTGGGATCCGCTGCGTGAGACCAATGTGCATCTGCGCTTCCGTAACCTGAAAGTGCCCGAATACTCACCTTATACCGTGAATTTTGCCGGTCGTAAGATCGCGGGCGGAACCATGGATCTGGACCTTGACTACAGCATCGACGAGAACCAGCTCGACGGCAAAAACCAGCTATTACTTCATGATCTGAAACTGGGCGAAAAGGTGGCATCCACCGGCGCCATGGACCTGCCGCTGGAGCTTGCCATCGGACTGCTTCAGGACAGCAATGGCGTCATCGATCTCACGGTGCCGATAAGCGGAAATGTGGGCAACCCGCAATTCGACTTCAGCAAGATCATTAAACAGGCCGTCGGCAACGCCATTACCTCGGTGGTTACCGCGCCGTTCAGTTTTCTGGCCAACCTGCTTGGGGTCGACTCGGAAGAGCTCAGCCAGATTGAATTCGGGGCCGGACGTACCGACTTGCTGCCGCCTCAGCAGCAGCGCATTGCTAACCTGCGCGAAGCGCTCAATCAGCGCCCGCAGTTGGTGCTTGAATTTGCCGGTCCGTTCAGTCGAAGTTTCGACGGGCCAGTGCTGCAAGAAGAAAAAGCCGTTCAAGCCCTGCAACAGCGTCTTGAAGAGGCAGGCCGTGAGGCTTCCGAGCCCAGCCTGACCGCCGAGGCCAACCAGGATATGGTCGAGACCATGTTCCGCAGCCATTACCCGGAATCAGGGCTGGAGGTATTAAGGGATTATTTCACTGAGCTACCCGACGAGGCCGGTGAGGAAGCTCAGTTCGACGCCCTGGCTTATCGCAACTACCTGGCCAAAGAGATTATTGCCGCGCAATCGGTTTCCGAGGCTGAACTCAAGGCCATCGGCAACGCCCGCGCAGAAGCCGCACGGGAAGCGCTGTTCAAGCCTGATGATGAAACCGGTATCGCGGCGGAGCGGGTGCGTATTCTCCCGCCGCAGCAAGTGGATTCGGTAGAGGGCAAGCGCATTGTGATGGAAGCTGAAGTCAGCGCGGATTAAGGTGCGCTGTTGAAAAAAATACCGATAAACGAAAAGTATAGGAGATTAACGTGTCTGAGATAAAACCGAAACGCCCTGAGTGGGGCGCACGTACGACCCCTCGTCTGCAGGGCAACGAGCATTGGTGGCCCGATCAACTTACGCTCAATATCCTGCACCAGAAACATCCCGACTCGAACCCGTTTGGTTCTGACTTCAGCTACGCCGATGCCTTCGCAGAGATTGATGTCGATGAACTGAGCGCCGACGTTGATGCGCTGATGACCGATTCGCAGGAGTGGTGGCCAGCCGACTGGGGCCATTATGGTCCGTTCTTTATTCGTATGTCATGGCATGCTGCCGGCACCTACCGCGCATTGGATGGCCGGGGCGGCGGTGGTACCGGTGCCCAGCGCTTCGCGCCGCTGAACAGCTGGCCCGACAATGGCAACCTCGACAAAGCCCGCCGCTTGCTATGGCCGATCAAACAAAAATATGGCGAGAAGATCTCCTGGGCTGACCTGATGGTGTTCGCGGGCAATCGCGCGCTTGAGACCATGGGCTTTCGTACCTTTGGCTTCGGCTTTGGCCGCTCTGATATCTGGGCGCCTGAGGACGACATCTACTGGGGCCCCGAAACCGAGTGGCTGTCCACTGAAGACGAGCGCTACACCGGTAGCTTCGAAGATGGCAACCGGGTTCTGGATAACCCGCTCGCTGCGGTGCAAATGGGCTTGATTTACGTTAATCCGGAAGGCCCCAACGGCGTTCCGGACGCGATGAAATCCGCTCAGGATGTCCGCGAGACCTTCGCCCGCATGGGCATGAACGACCGGGAAACTGTCGCTCTGACCGTCGGCGGGCATACCTTCGGTAAGATGCACGGCAGAGGCAAGGCAGAAGCCGTTGGCGAGCCTCCGGAGGCCGCTAAGATCCACCAGCAGGGTTTTGGCTGGGCGAACAAGAACGAGACCGGACTCGGCGAGTATACCGTGACCTCGGGCCTTGAAGGCGCGTGGACACCGACACCCACCAAGTGGGACAATTCCTACCTGGAGACCATCTTCGCCCACGAATGGGAAGTGAAAAAGTCACCCGCCGGAGCGAATCAGTGGGAGCCTGTCGAGGTTAAAGAAGGCTACTGGGTTCCTGACGCGCATGTTGAAGGGAAAAAGAATCCACCAGTAATGACCGCGGCCGATATGGCCATGATCACCGACCCGGATTACCTGAAAATCTCCAAAGAGTTCCATGAAAATCCGGATGTGCTCGCCGATGAGTTCGCCCGTGCCTGGTACAAGTTACTGCACCGTGACATGGGACCCCGCGATCGTTATCTGGGCCCGCAGGTGCCAGACGAGATTTTAATCTGGCAGGATCCGGTACCCGAACATGAAGGCCCGCTGGTAAACGACGACCAGATCGCCAAACTCAAGAAACAGATCGCTGACTCAGACCTCACCGCTAAACAGCTGGTGGGAACCGCCTGGGCTTCGGCCTGCACCTACCGGCAGACCGACCATCGTGGCGGCGCGAACGGCGCCCGTATTCGTCTTAAGCCGCAGGCCAGTTGGGATGTGAACAAAAAAGCTGGCGTGGCTGAGGTCATTGACCGTCTGGAGCGGATCAAAAATGATTCGGACGCGAATATCTCTCTGGCCGATATGATCGTGCTCGGTGGTAGCGTTGGCGTCGAAATGGCAGCGAAAGCCGCCGGCCATGACATCAAAGTGCCATTCACACCCGGTCGCACGGACGCCAGTCAGGATATGACCGAGGTCGACACCCACGCCTACCTCGAGCCGAAGCATGATGCGTTTCGCAACTACCTGCAGCAGCAGACGACTTCGATTCCTTCCGAGCACCTTATGGTCGACCGCGCGTTTCTGCTTAATCTGAGCGTACCGCAGATGACCGCCCTGCTCGGCGGAATGCGTGCCATTGGCGCCAATGCCGGCGATAACAAGGACGGCATCCTCACGGATCGACCGGGCCAGCTGACCAACGACTTCTTCGTTAATCTGGTCGACATGGGCACGGTCTGGGAGCCGACCGACGAGAACGAAGATCGCTTTGAAGGCCGCAAGCGTGCGAGCGGCGAGAAAAAGTGGACGGCGACACGCGTCGATCTGATCTACGGTTCGAACTCGCAGTTACGCGCCATCGCGGAGGAATTCGCCGCGGCCGGTGGCGAGGAGAACATGCTTGGCCACTTCGTCAAAGGATGGGTCAAGGTCATGGAAAACGACCGCTTCGACTTACATCGCTAACGATAAGGCCCGCTGGCTGAAGTACCCGCCAGCGGGCTTTCATTTTACAGTTGTGCTGCGGCCCGACAATGACTCAATGATGCGGCATTCTTCAATCACTCCACCGTTGCAGCATGCACTTAGTCGCTTTAGCTCATTTTCCATAGCGCGTAAATCTTCTATTCGCCGCCTTATCTCACTGAGTTGCACCTGTACTTTTGCGTCCACAGCCGCACAAGAATCTTCCGTCTGATCGGCAAGTTCCAGCAACTCACGGATATCATCAAGGCTGAAGCCCAGGGCGCGACTGCGCCGGATAAATAATAAGCGATCGCGTTCGGCGACCGAATAGCGCCGGTAGCCTGACTCATCCCGGGATGCCGAAGGCAACACGCCGACCTTTTCATAATACCGGATCGTTACTGGTTTGGTGCCGGTGGCGGTGGCCAACTGGCCCACGGTGAATTTTTTATTCATAGCCTTTGACCTTATAGTTACTATAAGCTTTATCATTGGTGAAATTTCAAGCTAAGTAAAGAGCCACTGAATGAAAAGTTGCTGCGAAAACAAGACTGACGAACTGGCACAACTCCGCGTCAGGCAGAGCCGGGTGCTGTATATTGTGCTTATCGTCAATGCCCTGATGTTTATTACTGAATTTACCGCCGGGTGGATTGCGAACTCGACGGCGTTGCTTGCTGACTCACTGGATATGTTTGGCGATGCCTCGGTATACGCACTCACGCTGTTTGTACTCTATCGGGGCGCCCGGGCGCGCGCCGGTGCGGCTATGGTCAAAGGCGGCTTCATGCTGCTGTTTGCCGTGCTGGTGATTGCCGATGCCATTCGCAAAATGATCGTACCGGAAGTCCCGGACGCCGACTGGATGGGTATGGTCGCCACGTTGGCGCTGATTGCTAACGGTTACTGTTTCGCGTTACTTTATCGGCATCGTAGCGATGACATAAACATGCGCTCGACCTGGCTTTGCTCCCGCAACGACTTATTGGCTAATAGCAGCGTCATTGTCGCGGCGCTAGTGGTCGCCTATACGAACAGCCTCTGGCCTGACATTCTGGTCGGTTTAGCTATCGCCTTATTATTTTTACACTCAGCCCGGGATGTTATCCGGGATGCCCTAAAGGAATGGACCGCCAGCGCGCCTGTCACCGGAGACAAATGCTCATGATCGCACGACAAACTTCTACTGCCTGGTGGCTGCTACTGGCCGCCTGGTTGATTGCATTCCTCTCTAGTCTGGCCGTGCTTTTTGTCGGCGAGGTGATGGGGCAGACGCCCTGTGTGCTGTGCTGGTTTCAGCGCGCCTTTATGTTCCCCTTAGCGGTAATCCTGGCTATTGCCTGCTACCGTTCGGATTTTGCGGTCTGGCATTATGCGGTGCCGCTGGCGGGAATCGGCGCCCTCATAGCGCTGTGGCATACCCTGCTCTATGTCGGCGTGATTCCAGAGCGTATCCAGCCCTGCAGCGCAACCGGCCCGTCCTGCGCAGGGGCTGATATGACCATCCTGGGTGGTCTGCCATTACCGCTGCTGGCTTTGATCGCATTTAGCACTATTATTGTCCTCCTTCTTATCGTTCGTCAGAATCAAAGGTTGCCCTCATGAACAAACGTATTTTAGTACTGAGTATCAGCGTGCTGCTGGTCGCGGCATTTGCCGTAGCTGCATTCTTCCAGTTCAATTCGACTTCACCGGAGCCGCAGGCAACCGCAGAGAAACCCGAGCAAAACCTGCTGGTAAGGGAGCATTCACCGACCTTTGGCCCAGACGATGCGCCGGTCACTATTATGGAGTTCTTCGATCCTTCCTGTGAGGCGTGCCGGGCTTTCTATCCCTTTGTTAAGCAAATACTTGGGGAGCATCAAAACGATGTGCGCCTGGTCATACGCTACGCACTGTTTCATCGTGGCTCAGAAGAAGTAGCACGCATGCTGGAAGCGGCGCGTGAGCAGGATCTTTACCAGCCAGTGCTGGAAGCCGTTCTTATGACCCAGCCTGACTGGCATGATGATCCTGCCGTGCTTGCAGCCTGGGAAGCAGCTGCCACTGCGGGCCTGGATATTGAGCAAGCCCGCAAGGATATGCATTCGCCTGAGCTTGATACAGTACTGCAAACCGACATGGCAGATATAAAAGCCCTGGGTGTACGCGGTACGCCAACGTTTTTTGTCAACGGCAAACCACTGCCTAGCTTTGGCTCGGACCAACTCCTGCAACTGGTGCGAAGCGAGCTGGCCCAGGCCAAAGAGTAAACCGGAAGCTATAAGACGTTGTTTAACGCGATACCAATACCGAAGCGGGTCTGCTTGTGATTGTAATCAATCAGACTCTCGCCGTAGCCGGTGAATATTGAGGTATAACCAATAAATTTACCGGCAATCGGGAAGGTCCAGTTCAGCTCGGCCGAGCCCCGGCCCGTTTCAATGGCGTGGCGGATGCGGAAGGTATACTCGAAGCCACCGTTGTTATAGGCGGTGGCGAACTCATAATCGCCCACGTAATCGGTGATATTGGGGTTATCGTCGCCACTGGCCTGCAGTGGGTCGGTTTTTGGATTTTCCTGCAACCTGAGCCAGGGTTTTAGTGAGAAGACAAAAGGACCTTTTTCAACAATAAGCTGGGCATAAAAGCGGTTCCAGCTTCGTGACAGCGGCTGGCTGCGGCCGTTGGACAGATGCTCGGCGCCGACCAGTACCGTCGTGTTGGTGCCAAAAGGGTGCCAGTCAGTAGGGGCCGCATAGAAAAGCTCGGGCATGTAATTGGTCTCGCGAAAGGGCTTAGAGATATTATCAGAATAGACCTGCCACCAGGTTTCGAACGTCATGCCGAAGAACAGCCTGTCATTTTCAAACAACAGGCTTTCCCTGTTAAAGGGTACCTTAAAGCTAACCTGAAATTTTGCCTCGTAGCTCTCCAGGCTTTCCTTATAACCTTCAACATCAGCGTACTGCAACCGGTTGACATTGCTGGTGGTAATTACCGGCAGCAAATAATTACGCCGGTGGGGCGTTAACACATAAGGGTCAAATTGCGTCGCCTGCTCACCCTTTAAGCGGTTGCTTAAGGCACCGGGTTGAGCAGGTTCTATGGACAACTGCTCTTCGCACTGAGCCCGGATAGCTTCAACAGTGGTACCGGCTTCGGCATCCCTCAGTCTGTCGAGCAGGCACTGCTGCATATCCGAAACGTCCTGTGCTTGCGCAGTCGCGCCAGCTACTGCGACGATGCCGGTGGCTATTATCCAGATCCCTTTTTTCATAAGCGCAAGCTACCTCTGTTCAGACTCTGCGTAGTATACCTGAAGTATACCTTAGCGGTTTGTTAACCAAAGGGTTAAACTTATACCTATAGCCATGCCCAACAATAAAGTGACTAACATGGGCAAGGCATGCAGCCAACCCGCAGGCCGCTCTGCATGCACCATGTTATTACTCATTGGTCTCGGCGTCACGCTGACTTCGATAAGCTGCCGGTCAGTCTCCAATACACTGCATAGAGCCGCTACCGTTTCCTGCGAGGCGATGCCGTCCTTTTCTACCCGTTGAATAGTGCGCAGGCTTAACGCGCACGCATCGGCTAAATGCTGTTGGGTCCAGCCCTGTTTATTCCTTAGGTCGATGATTTTCGCTGCATCAATCTGCATAGCTTACCCCATAAAATCCAGTGCTATGGTGGCAGCAAGATAGCCAAAGCCCATACCGATCAGAAAGAACACAATAAGATTGCGGATAAAAGTTTTCTTGTTGACGGTGGCCGAACGCGTTTTGGTTTCGATGACCTGCCCGTCTGCCGATAGTGTGCAATCGATCTGGGAAAGCAGAAATCCGCCAACGTCAAAGCGCACCTCATACTCAGTGCCATTTAACACAAACGGATGCCGACCGGATAACCCGAAGTTACGCTTACCAGACACCCGTTCGCCATCAACGAGCACTTCTTCTTTTCCCGTCATTCCTGAGGCGACTGCAGTGATGATGTGACCACCATGTTCAAATTCAAACCTGAACGCTAAGTACATTTTTTCAGTCAGTGATTGCTTCATGTGATTTGCCTTTTTCTTCTGTTGCAAAGGTTACACCCTTCGTGGGTGGAATAAAGCTATCACTGTCAGAAAAATACCGTGACGTCAATTTTAAGCCTGTCGTATGACAGTTGGCTGTCATACCGGCTGCAGACCTGATTTTTTATTAGCTCTAGGCAAGAGCAGGATGATAAGATCAACTTTAAATATACAAATGCTGGTTTACACATAAAGGAAGTTTTATGCGGTTTCCTCTGTTAGTAGCTTTATCTGGTATTGCACTGTTTGGCTCAGCAGTAAAGGCATCGGAGTTTGATTTTGGTATTGGCCTCGGCCCGCAATATAGCGGCTTAGGGGTGTCCTCAAAATATTTTGTCTCCGGTTCTTCGGCTGTTGGCTTGTCAGCAGGCTGTGTTCATCTGGCTAGTTTTGATAGTGACCATTGTGGCGTGGGTATTTCGTATGAACGAACAGATTTGTTTTCAACTAACTCAAAGCAGCATTCGCTTGGCTTGTATCTGGGAATTATAGATTCGCAGATGTTGCTACGTGACGGTTACTATGAAAGAGACGACGTATACGGCGGCGGTGTGTTTTATACGTATTATTTCCAGGAGCTAACCAAGCCTGGCTTTCACGCTGGCGTCGATATAATGGGTTCCAATAAAAATAGTGGATCCGATGCCAGCGTGGATGTGCACTTTGGCTATCGATTTTAATTAGGAAAGAACCATGGCGCGCGCTCACGCCCTACACATTTTGGTAAAAACACAGGAAGAAGCCGACGCCCTGAAACAGCAGTTAAGTAAGGGCGCAAAATTTGGTGATCTAGCCCGTAAACATTCACTTTGCCCGTCAGGCAAAAAAGGCGGTGACTTAGGCGAGTTCCGGCGCGGCCAGATGGTGCCTGCGTTCGACAAGGTGGTGTTCGGCAAGCCTACCCTTGAGGTACACGGACCGGTCAAAACCAAATTCGGCTGGCATCTGATAAAAACACTTTCGCGGGGCTAGGCTGTTTTTTACGTTTATCATAAACTTTTGATTGCATATCATAAAATTTTGTCCTACTCTCCTTGTCACTGCTACAAGGAGATATGCCATGAATGATAGCCCTTACCAATACGCCGGCGTTGCCGCGATACTCTTAGCCATTTTGTTCCCCATTTACTGGGTTGCAACCTTCAGCTTGGCCGCAGGCGATCCGGAACTCGCGTTCCGTGCTGACTTTCTTAAGATCAATGCCTGGGATTTACTTTTTGTAGTGACTGGTATGCTGGAGATTGGCGTGTACCTGGCTCTCAGCCGGTACTTCCGGGATCAGATAAACGGCGGCTTCCTTGCCAATATGCTGATCGTTATGGCTTTATTCGTCGCGCTATTCCATAGCTCGGTAATCGTCGATCTGTTGCTTGGTCTTGGGTTATATACCGAACACAGCGGCATGATTATCGACGTGGCACTTATCGCCTCAGTGGTCACCTTATTTCTATACGCTTTTGCTCTACTGGCTTTTTCCATCGGCTTGCTCGCAAGGTTCACTGTGCTTCCACCGGCACTCAAACTCTTCGCTTGTGGGGCCTTAGTGGCTGGATTGCTTCAGCTTACGGTAGTACTTGCTGTGATCAACATCGTGCTCTTTCCTATCCTGATGCTGGTGTTAGCTTTTCATTTCCTGGCGGGTGATCAGACTGTCGAAGTGGTGTAATGCAAAGAAGGAGCAATCGTGGCTATTCGGATTAATCTCGACGTGGAACTCGCGAAGAGCAAAATGTCGCTGACCGAGCTTTCGGAGCGAGTTGGGGTATCGATGACAAATTTATCGCTGCTTAAAACAGGCAAAGTGAAAGCGATCCGGTTTAGTACGCTCGAGGCGATTTGCCGCGAGCTCGGCTGCCAGCCCGGCGACTTGCTGGAGTACGTGGATCGCTGACACCGCTGCAGCCCGGCTATTTCCCCGGAGACGCTTTAGCGGTGATTCGGCCCGCCAATTTTACCGCATCTTGTCCACCAATAGAGAAGCTCGCGGTATCATTCATGTACTGAAGCGTTTCGATAGACTCAACGTTACTCCAGGCGCCAGCTAGCTTTTTCTGTACATTGAGATAGACCTGGGCAGCGTCTTTATCGTTATGGCTTAGCGTATTTACGGTGAAGCTCGCCTTGTACTCAATCGAGCTTACCGGATGGGTAATGTAGATGCTCATTGGCTTACCAACATAGGCCACAGCTTGCAGATCAGTGAATTCGTCATCTCCCACCTGAAAAGCTAAGTTAACTTCCACGGTTTCTGCATCGGCAGAGGTGGTTGCGTCTTCGGCGGCGAAACCAGGCACCGAAAAAATGCTTAAAGCCACCAACGTTAAGATGTATTTCATTGGACTTATCCTCATGCGAAACAGACGGTCAGTTCTACGCCGTCTGAGAAAACTATTATTTACCTCAAACTTAAATTTTATTAACATTAAGGCCGCCATAAGTCAATTTACTACTCAAGAGGGCTGCTCGCTTCATGATTCGTTTGCTGGATAATTGGTTCTTTCGCTTTATCAAGGATACGGTTATATGGCTGCTGATATTTTTAGGCCTGGCTCATTTTATAACGATAGCAGCGATGGTTCTGGACTGGGAAAATCAACGCGATTTTACGCTCGATGAGCACATTCGTTTTACGGTAGCCGGCTTTTTTTACGCTCTGCTATTCAGTAGCGTCGATGCTTTAAAGCGGCTCTTCATCAGAATGAAAAAGAACGAAAAATAATTACATTGCACAATATTTAAAACTTATTGGCCGGAATTTTAAAATAATGATTTCCGTCATTTTCCGCCGGCGGTAATTGCCCAGCGCGCAAATTCACTTGCAAGGCATGCAACATGCGATCCGGTAGCGCGAGCGTTGCATCCCGCTCATCCCGGACCCTGCGGTATTCCGCTGCACTGACATCTCCGGATAAGTGAATATTAGACTCTTTATGCTGTGCGACAGTCGCTTCCCACTGGGGTTCGCGCCCACCTTTACCGTAATCATGCCCGACGAATATACGTGTGTTATTCGGCAAGCCGAGAATACGCTGCACAGTATTCCAAAGATCTTTTGAAGACCCGCCAGGAAAGTCAGCCCGCGAAGTGCCGCTGTCCGGATACATCAAGGTGTCATGAACAAATGCAGCGTCGCCGACAATGTAGCTGACAGACCCCAGGGTATGTCCGGGGGATAACCAAACCTGGACATCTAGCTCACCGATTTTAAAGGTTTCCCCCTCGGCAAACAGATAATCAAAGTCACTGTTCGGATCGAATAATCCTGGCATATTGTAATAGTCAGCCCACAGCTCGGCGATATCACAGGTTTTCTCACCAATCGCGTTGGGTGCGCCGGTCTTCAACTTAAGGTAATGCGAAGCCATCAGGTGATCTGCGTGGGGATGCGTATCTAATATCCATTTAACCGTTAATCTATTGGTTTCAACCAGGTCAATAATTTCATTGGCGCTATCAAAGGAAGTTTTCGCGCTACGCGGATCAAAGTTTTGCACCACATCAATCAGTGCCGCTTGCCTGGTCTTAGGATCAGCCACAATGTACTGCACTGAGCCGGTATCCTGCTCGTACACTCCCCATACATCTGGAGACTGATCTCCTGCTGACGGGCTTTTTCGAATGATGCTGCTCATACGAACACTCCTGTATATCGATGGTGTTACGAAGAAGCATAGCATCATTCAAGGGCTTTATCCGTTGTCAGCCACTAACAAGGTCAATGTGCTAAGGTTGATGGTAATCGAATAGGTGAAGGAGATGTTTTTATGAAGCATAAATTGTTTGCCGCTATTTTAATCAGTCTGGCAGTAGCCACAGTCGCATTGGCGGCCGAACCGGTAACACCCAAGCTGACGGACAAGCTGAGCAGACTGCTGCAGCAGGAAATGCGTTCAATACAAGCTGCGATGGGTACTATTCACACCGCAATGGTCACAGGCGAACATGAAGCCGTTGCCCGGAACGCACAACAGATTCATGACAGTTTCATTCTCAAGCAGTCGATGACTGAGCAGGATCGCAAGGATTTAATGGCTGCCGTTCCAAATGGCTTTATTAAACTGGATAAGGAATTTCATAAGCTCGCCGCAGAACTGGCCGAAGCCGGTAAAATGAAAAATACTGAAAAACAGAGTCAACTCTACAGCGAGATGAGCCGTGCCTGTATTGCCTGTCATGGGGAATACGTTTCCGATCGTTTCCCAGGGTTAAATTCAACGCTTTAGTCACGTTTTGTCGTCCGCTTCCCTCTTATAGGAAACAACAACGGACGGCTGAACAAATAAAATGAACAATAAAGCGTGTTTGGTACTGATCTTAATTTCTGCTCTGCTGGGCGGTTGTGGTGGTGGCGATGAAACGGCTCCTAAACCAACCCCACCGCCGGTAGGCACGGTAATAACCACCATCCTTGCCGGAAATCATACTGTTGAGTACATTCAGTCTGATGGAGATGCCCAATTAGCAGGCACTACGCAGGGGCTTTACTGGCGCAGTGATGCATCAGCCTCATGGCAACTGCGCTCGCCGACCACAACTGCGGTTACCGGGCTCGTGGTGCTCGGTCAGGGCCATTATCTCATCGCCGTTGCCCGCGAGCAGGCAGACGACTTTTCTGAACCTTATCCCCTTTTTGCGAGCCAGGACCACGGTCAAACCTGGACTCAAATTGATCATGATTTCGGGGCAGAGCTTAATGGCGTAATAAAGGGTCTGGCCTATGACCCCAGTACCGGACGTGTTTATGCCATTGGCCTGGGGGCGCTCGCCGTTGCCAACCTTGATGCCACAGCCTGGACCTTACTTTCCGGTTCGTGGGATAGCTTCGCATCGGGGCTTCGTCTGTTAATTGTCGATGCCGTCAAACGCACGGTATGGTTCGGTGGCCAGGGAGCTATCGAGAATGGTTACCTCAGTCGTTACGACCTGAGCTCCGGGAATGTGACAACTTGGTATAACCTATTGCCTGACCCGGCGGTCTATCTTGATGGACTTATCCATCCTACCGACAGCAATACGGTTATTTTCGGTGCTGAGGGTGGTTTGGTGCGTAGTACTAACTATGGCGATACCTGGACAACTCCCCTCGGGGACGTCAGTCATCGCTTCTACTGGGATGTCGTGATGGATAGTGCCGGCATCTTATATACTGCCCGTTACGACAAACTAACCCCCGAACAGCCGCTGATCATTGAATGTAGCACGGATATCGGCCAGTCCTGGAAAATCAATGACTTGTCCGCGGAAGTCCCTCGTGGGGGCGTCAAAAGCCTGAAGGTAGTAGCCAGCGGTGGCCCGACGCTGCTCTACCTCGGCTTATGGGATAACGGCATTAAAGCGGTGGCCGTGAGTGATCTGAACTGTTAGTTCACGTCCTGATTTTAAGCTCCGGCATACACCCCAGTGAGGAACGACAGAACGATCAGAACTAACACGATTCCTGTTGCCCACATGGCTCCGGCGGGATTCCCGAGGTTAATAGCCCGGCCTAATATCGGACCCGGCTTTGGCACCCAGCTGCGCGCATCTTTTTTACTGAAATAAATACCTAACCAGCGGGGGCCTAACCAATTTTTAGCGTCATGCCATTCTTGAGAATTAATATCATCTTGCGTCATGATTGATGCCTCATAGTCGTAATGAATATTACGATCTGTGATCGAAGCTACAGGAGTGCTTTTTAAACGGCAAGATAAATAATATTTGAAAGTTTACCAGCACGGCCTCGAGGCAAAGCGCCGGACTATGAACAAAGCACGACCACTTTTTTTGATGGCGGACATGAAATCCTTTGTTTTTTAGCCTACCTAATCGACCTTAATGGTTTCCCGATGTAATGTGTTTACATTCAGGTTATTGAACACTTATAGGACTGGCTATGGATACGCACTACTCTGGTTTATCCCGAATCAACCATTGGTTGGGCCTCATCTTTGTCGTCATCATGATGACGCTCGGCTACATGATGTTTTTTGCGACTGATCGTGCCGCCGGCAATTACGCCGAAACGGCGCATATCGGTATCGGCTTTTTCGCCTTCTGGTTCATACTGTGGCGCACGGTTTACCGCCTGCGGCAGGGCTTTCCTAAAACACATTCGTCGAAGTTAAAGAATGCGGTTGCTCGCAGTATTCACTACCTGATTTTGCTCATTTTGATCGTGCTTATTCTCACGGGACCACTGTATCTGTTTACTGAAAACGAAGCGCTAACGGTTTTTAACTGGTTTAGCATTAACCTTGATCTCACGGCGTTGGCGGCGATCCATGAACCGGTTGAAGAAATCCACAAGCTGGCAGGAATATACATACTACCAATTCTGCTGATCGTGCATATCGCCGCGGCAATGCTTGATTATTTATCCGACAACTAGCTATTTCACCAGCTACCTGATTTTTTGTCACTTTCAACTTCTACGACATAGTCTTCTAATAAGGCAATGTAGCCTTCGTCCTGAGATAGCTTCAGGAATATTGATAGGGTAACGTCTTCGGCTTTAGCTTCAGGGGCTGCTCCGAAATTAGTATTAACTGAGAACTCGTACTTACTAAATTTCTCATCAGCAAGCCGGACCTGAAGCTCACGAAAATTTTTGCTGGCTTCTTCGGAAAGCGCAAGTATGTATTCACTACTCGCCGGACGGTCGCTAAACCAGCCACTTTCCGCGGGTAAAGCGTGTTCTGACTCTACGATCAGCGGGAACTGATAGTGACTAACCCCGTTATCTGATTCGAGCTCAAACGTCATTTCAGTTTCGGATAGCTTAAGCTTAAAAGGCTCACTTAGCTGAACTTTAGCGCGCACACCGGCCGGATCCAGCTTGAATAAGTCCGTCTCATCCATTGAGTTTAGTTTATACATGGTGCTTATCGGCATACTCGCGCAACCCAGCAGGAGCAGGCTAAATAGAACGACTAAAATCCCTTTCATATTCATTCTCCATGTAACTATTACTATTTAGGATCAAAGTTACAGGAATGTTATTTATTGGGCAAGCATCAGTTATCAGCAAAGAATTCAGGGCAATAATAGTGAATCAGGCACCCAAAATTGGATGCCTGGAGAGGAAAACGGGCCTTCCTGAACAGTGCAAAAAAAAACGGTGCTCTTACACAAAGCCAAACAGCGGTGGGAACGCGACCACTACAATCAGCGCCCAGATCACATATACCGGAATGTAGTTGGTCTGCCAGCGCTCGAGGCTGGTGAAACCGGCCTGCCGACGGAGGAATCGCAAATACAGCCAGGCATAGCCGCTGAGGCTGACCAGCAGCACGAGATTTTCGCCCAGAGCGGCGACCCGGTTTGGCGTGAAGCCCATCTCTGAGATGCGTCCGGCAATAGCCAGCAGCGCCAGCACATCAACCAGCAGGGCGGCAACAACCAACAACAGCTGGAACAAATCGAAAATACCCGGAGGCGCTGCTGGATCACGTGATGATACGGCGTAGAGCACCAGGCCCAGCACCAGTACCAGCATCAGATCTAGGCCGATAAGCACCTCCCGCTGCAGGTCGAAGCCCTTCCCGGTAACCGACATGGTGATGAGAAATGCCATCAGAAGTATGGTAAACAGCGGCGTGAATACCCGGGTCAGCACCGGTGCCATATTTTCGATAGCCGCTTGCTTGGCTTCGACCAGCCAAGCGGCGATCACGACGGCACCTACCGCTCCGCAAGGAATAACCCAGGTCTGTACCAGCCATTCTACGTCAATATCGATAAAGGCAAACATACCTAAAGTGAAGGCTGTCAGTACCGCACCCCCCAGCGCGATAAGTACGTAGTAGATCGCGTACTCGCCCGAAAAGCGGATGAAGTCCATGCGTCGCGATTGTGACTGCCACCAGTCGCCGGTATAGAGCACGCCTATCACGAACCAGAACACCAAGGGCAGGTGGATAAATGCCAGTATCGCGGTGGAGTCGCTGACTTCCAGCGGGTATACATTCATTGTGACCGCCGCGATGAGAATGCCGATCGCGAGTACCTGCAAACCCCTAAACCCAAGTTCACGCTTCCAGATAAAGAAGGCGCCAAGGAAAGGTAGCGAGAATAACGTAATGTTGCGCTGATAGAACCAGGCGCCCGCGTCATCCTCCATGCCAATGCCGAACAGGGCGGGCAATTTGATACTGATCGCCGCAGCCACAGCGAACAAAAGCGCCGCCATGAGCTCGCGACTGAAATTCAGGCCCGGCACGCCGTCTGCAAGCACCAGGTTGCGCCAGAGCCGACCTGAGTGCACCTCAGCATATTCCCGCGACACCGCGTTAAGATTGCCGATGCGCTTGGTGGCAACCAAAAAAGCTTCATCTTCATCCAGCCCGGCAGCTCTTAGCTCATCGACCTGATCACGCAGATGCCCTTCTAGCTCATCAATATCCTGCCCGTCGATGGCGGCATGTTTAGCCAGGTAAGTTTTCCATTCTTCAATGCGTGCTTCCATATTAAATCCAGCGTCCTGGTTCTCTATATCACGCGAACTGGTAACCATCGTCATTGCTCCGTGTGGTGGCTTTCATCTCGTGCCAGATCCGACTCAGGGCTTCATTGATGACTTGCCATTGTTGTTGTTGTTCTGCCAGCGCCTTGCGGCCTTGGGTAGTAATTGCGTAGTACTTGCGCTTGCGACCGCTATCTGCGACGCGCCAGCGCGATTCCAGCAAGCCCTGGTGCTCAAGTCGGTGCAACAGCGGATACATCATGCCGTCGGTCCAGTTAAGCGCCCCGCCAGACAATTCCTCAACCCGTTTTACGATCTCGTACCCGTAGGTTTCGCCCTCGGCGATAATCCCCAGTACCAGCGGTGTTGACGAAGCTGCCATTAAGTCTTTTGAAAGGTTCACCCGGCCTCCTGATTTTTATACCTAGAACACTTATGTATAGCAGCAGTATACATCGCAGCTCTATGTATGCAATAGCCCCTGTGCATTTTTTGATCAGCTACACTAGGGGGAGTCTGATTTTTACGTTAAGGAGGTTTGCATGTCGAAAGTACTTCTGATCACCGGTGCTTCAAGTGGTATTGGCAGAACCACGGCGATTACGGCGGTGAAGGATGGTTATAAGGTGATTGTAACGGCCCGGCGCAAGCAGTTGCTGGATGAGCTGGTAGAAGATGTGGGTAAAGACAATGCGCTCGCCGTCGCGTCTGATGTGAGTGACTATGAGCAGCTCAAAAAGGTCGTTAACAAAGGCGTTGAACGGTTCGGAAAACTCGACGCGGTGTTTGCCAATGCTGGTACCGGCGTATCCTCGGCCGGCACTGAAGATGGTGATCCGCAGGAATGGGAAACCATGATTGGCGTCAATATTACTGGCTTGCTGCATACCGCCAAGCTCACCCTCCCCCATTTGCGCAAAACCACGGGGCATTTTCTGATGACAGGATCAGCAGCTGGCCGCACCACCATTAAAGGTTCGGTCTACGGCGCAACCAAGTGGTTTGTGCATGGCTTTGCCCAGAACCTGGCCGAAGAAATGAAAGAGTGGGATGGGCGCTGCACCACCATTGCCCCGGGCATGGTCAATACGCCGTTTTTCGACGAACCAAAGCCGGACAAGCTTGACCCGGAGGACGTAGCCGACGCTGTGTTGCACGCCCTGAACGCGCACCCGCGGAACTGTATCCGCGAGATATTCCTGATGCCCGGCTATAAATAAAGGCGTTAAACCATCACTTCACGGTCATAATGATCAAGCAGCAGTTGCTGAGCATGGGTCAACGGGTTCTCAGCCTGAACGATCGGCTCGGCATGCTGCGTTAACAACCGCATCATCACCTCGTTGTCCTCTTCACCATGCCAGATCTTGATATAAGTGCCCTGCTTATAGCCGCGCTGTTGCCGCAGGTTGTTAAGGGCGTTTTTGCCTACATAGGTCAGGTATACCGTACTGGCATCGCCATAGGCTTTCACCAATAACGCCATCAGCCGTTCAAAAAATACTTTTCCACACCGCAAGGGCTTGCTGCCTGAACCGTCCTGAGCCAAGGCGACAATCAGCTCTTTGCCGTCTGCTGCTGTCACTGATGCCTTACTGCCATCAGTAATAAGCCGGGCGACTTCGCTGGTCGCCTGGGAACGGTCTTTGCCATCGCTACAGGCATTCTCCACCGCATCAGAAATCGCAAAATGCAGAATATCAATGAGCTCCATATTCGCCTGCGCCCAGTCTGCTGACTGTTTCTTCCACCACTTATACGCGGTGTGCTCAAAATATTCGCCCAGCTCAACCAGAATGGCCTTTACGTCGTCGCGCTTAACCTGCGGCTGCTCCGGATACTTGGGGTCAATGACCTGGTTAAAGGCGATCTGCATAGTAACCAGTTTTTGGGCTTGTTCAGGCGTCATTCGCAGCGCTCCGTCGTCATGCTAATAGGCAGTATATTAAACCGCATTATATTTAAGTCATCGCCATATTGCATCAGAAGTAGTAGGACTGTAGTGGCATAGTTAATTTGGCCCATCGCATAGCGTTGATTAGATTTGTGTATCTTGATTTGCGTATAGAAATCCTTACTTTTGTTTTGATGAAATCTTCTACTTATAACTGCGCCGATTTTTCGTGGGGGTGCACGGCCTAAGATTAAAGCTTGCTTGAAAACCTGACTTTCTATAGCTAAAGCTCTCAGCATCACTTGTGAAGGGACATTTCATTTATTTATTTATTCCAACGTTTAAATATAAGTGACGTATTGATGCCCCCGAAAGCGAAATTATTTGACATGACATAGTCAGCTTCAAGTTCACGTGGCTCAAACTGGATATAGTCTAATGCGCCGCACTCCGGATCGACGTTGTCGAGATTCACCGTTGGTGCAAACCAATTGTCATTCATCATGTGTATGCTCGCCCAAGCTTCAATGGCACCGCAAGCACCCAGCGTATGACCTAAATAGCTTTTTAGTGAGCTGATAGGCATAAGCTTGCCAAATACCGCCGATGTCGCTTGGCTTTCTGCGATGTCACCACGATCCGTCGCGGTGCCGTGAGCATTTACGTAGCCTATAGCGTCGGCAGATAAGTGCGCATCTTCAAGAGCTAATCGCATTGCCACTTCCATAGTTGCTGCAGTCGGCTGTGTTACGTGCACCCCATCCGTGTTGGTGCCAAAACCAACCAATTCTGCATGAATTTTCGCTCCTCGTGCCTGAGCGTGTTCAAGCTCCTCTAAAATAAAAGTGCCGGCACCCTCACCAATGACAAGACCATCACGGTCACGATCAAAAGGGCGGGGGGTAGCCGAGGGGCTTTCATTTTTTGTGCTAGTTGCATATAAAGTGTCAAAAACTACCGCTTCTGACGGGCATAGCGCTTCGGCTCCACCGGCTACCATTATTTTTTGCTTGCCGTATTTTATTGCCTCATAGGCGTATCCGAGTGCTTGCGACGAAGAGGTGCATGCTGAGCTGGTCGTATGCATACGACCTTTAAGTCCAAAAAAAACGCCGACATTTACTGCTGTGGTGTGCCCCATACTTTTAATGTAAGTGGTGGCATTCACACCAGACATATCACTATGAGCGAGCATATTACCTAACACTATCATTTCATCGGTACTGCCGGTTGACGAGCCATATGCAATCCCACACCGGCCATCACGAAGCATTGGATCGTTAAGCAAATTAGCGTCGAGTAAGGCAATTTCGGTGGCGCGCGTAGACATTACGCTAACCGCACTCATGGAACGAACATCTTTACGTGAATAGTGCTCGGGTCGATTAAATGGAGGCTGGAGAGGCGCAGCCAGGCGCGTATTCAACCCTTCAAAGCGATCCCAATCCGGCATTGTGGTTACGGCGTTCTTACCCGCGTCCACATTGCTTTTAAAGTCAGTCCAAGTATTACCGAAAGCAGTTAAACAACCAAAGCCCGTCACGACCACTCGTTTCATTATATTAACCCACCGTTAACCGAGAATACTTGTCGCGTAATATACGCTGCGGAATCTTGGAAAAGGTATCCAACCAAACCGGCAACTTCTTCAGGCTTACCAGGACGCTGCATAGGAATCATCGAAATAATCTGCTCTTGGTGTACCATCTTCTCCGTCATATCTGTTTCGATGAATCCTGGTGCCACACAATTTACGGTGATTTTCCGCTTCGCGAGTTCCAAAGCAAGTGCCTTTGTAGCGCCTATCAGCCCAGCTTTTGAGGCGCTATAGTTTACTTGCCCTCTATTGCCCGCAATGCCCGATGCTGACGTAATAGTAACGATCCGACCACCTTTTCGCGATTGGATCATAGGCATAATCAGCGGCTGTAAAATGTTGTAGAAGCCGCCCAGGTTGGTATCGATTACTGAGTCCCAGTCTTCTTCGGTCAGTGCGGGGAACGCGGCATCCCGGGTAATGCCTGCGTTACAGACCGCACCATAGTAGGCGCCATGAGTCTCGATGTCTGCAAGGATAGCTTCTGATGCAGCGGCACGATCAGCTACATCAAAAGCTAATAGCGAGCTCTGCCGCCCCAGAGATTTAATTTCATCAACCACTGCCTGAGCGGCGATCTTATTACTCCGGCAATGTACGGTAATATCAAAGCCATCTTTCGCTAACTGCAGGGCTATAGCGCGGCCAATGCCTTTGCTAGAGCCGGTGACAAAAACTCGTTTACTCATAGTTTTCCTTAATAAAAGCGTCTTCGTCAGGCGGCTGGAACACGTTTAAACGTGCTTCAGCTATCACTTTATTTTGATGCTCAATACGGCAGTTAAACACGCTGAGGCCCGTTGGTTCGGCATGTATTTCTTCGGCATATATATCGTAACATTGATTATTTTTAAATACCGGCACCGCACATGTATATTTGCGGGAGCCTAACAAAAAACCAATTTTTATTGGCTCACCGACTTCGTGGTGACGATACCCCGCAGCCGCTGCGATAGTTTGAGCCATAAGTTCGATACCAACGTGGGCAGGCAAGCCGTCTAGATAGTCTCGAAAATATAAATGGTCAGTTGTGATTATGACTTGGCAATGAGCTTTCGCGTTATTCGCTTCGACTAAAGAGTCGATGAACCGCATCGGAGGCTGGTGCTTAATATAGTCGTTTAGTGGCTTCATACTCAGATGCACTCCGCAGTTGTATATGCTTCTGCGTTGACTAAGTTCCGAAGAGAAGTTTGTTTACTAAACACCAAGGCAACATTATTACCACCAAATGCGAAAGAATTGCTTAAACAGTGATGCACTGGAGTTAGTTCTTCTGTAGCTGTGTGGTAAAGGTTAATCGGTGTAATGCCAGGGTCTAGCTGGCCGTCCCAAACATGGAGCGGGCGTGCTCCGGAATTGGCGCGCAAGGTAAGCCAGCATATTGCTGCTTCAATAGCGCCGGCAGCTCCAAGGGTATGGCCGGTAACGGCCTTCGTTGAACTAGCAGTAACTTGGTCTGCGCCAATAGCATTAATGGCATTGCTCTCCATGGAGTCGTTTAGCGGCGTACCCGTACCGTGCAAGTTAATGTAGTCTAGCTGGGCAGCCTCAATGCCGGCGTCGGCCAAGGCCGTCTGTATGGCCATGACTGCACCGCGGCCCTCGGGTTCCGGAGCGGTCATATGGTATGCGTCAGAGCTGTGACCGGCACCGCTAAGTATGACCTGTGGTTGCGTAAGATCAATGGGCTCTCTGGTGGCGATAAAAAGCGCGGCACCTTCACCGATATTAATACCATCCCGGTTACGGCTAAAGGGATGGCAATATTTTGAAGCAACCGACTCCAACGCCGAGAAACCATTTAATGTCAACCGGCATAGGGAGTCGACGCCTCCAACGATAACCGCATCAACAAGCTCGGATCGGAGCATAGCACGCGCACTCATCAATGCACGTGCGCTTGAGGAGCAAGCCGTTGAAATACTGTAACTGGGGCCATCGACACCTGCAAGTTGAGCAATAAACGCCGCGGGTGCATACATCTCTTGCATAGAATAGTGAAACGATTCGGGAAGCATCTGGTTCTGCTGATATTGAGCCAATGCGGCTTCGCCCTCGCGAATACCTGAAGTGCTAGAACCGATAATTACGCCAATACGATCCGAACCAAAACGTTGCTTAAGTTGGTCAACCTGTGTGGCAATTTGCTCGAACGCTGCAGCAACAAGTTGATTGTTGCGAGTTGCCATATTATCCGGAAATTTTGATAAGGGGGTTAAAACCGTGTCATCGACCTGGCCGGCGATTTGCAGCTGACCACCATGAACCGTTAACAAGCACTTGCGCATCCCTCTGCGCGAGCCCTCTATCGCCGATTGCCAGACCTGCTCCGGGCCATTTCCAAGTGCGCAAATGATACCGAGTTTGGATAACACCATAAATCAATGATCCTGTTCCGCTTGTTCTAATTTAAGTTCTTCAAGCAATACCACCCGCAATGTGTAGCCTCCCGCAATGTTTTCAATAACTACCCCTCCCACATCCACGGTGGACAGCCAGATGACGTCACCTTTCGCATTTATCACCGTTCTTTTATTGCTTATTTGGTTAATATACCCACCTTTAAGTTGCTGCTGCAGACTAGGGACCGGCCACTGATGAAGCTGCATATCCGCCACCACAGCTTTTGCCAGCTGGGGCTGGTTAAAAGGTTCCAAACCGCTCGTTTGCAGCGGGCTGCCAGGAGTCATTTTTACCCGCCACAACTCCTGACCAAGCGGCGACAAGCCAATCAGAAGAACGCGACTGACATCTAGTGCGCTAGTGACCAACATAGTTCGCGGCATATATGCCGGGTGCGACCATGTCACTTGGTGCAATTGCTGAACTGGTGTGTGGGGCCAATGCTTAAGCAGCTGTAGCTGCACATCTTTAGTCAGCGCTACGTGAGCCGACAGATTATCTGGCGCGAGTTGGCAGCCTTGGATCAGCATGAGACTTGTTATAAGTATTGCGACTCGAACTCTCATCAGCTGCTACATAACTCAGCGAGAACATTCAAGCGCCGTTTGCTCTCTCGAACGTAAGGATTGTCTGTATCCCAAGCATAACCAGCTAAGATGGAACAGATCATGGCTTTCACTTCCGTCTGTTGCTGTTTATAGAAAATAACCTTTTGAAAACGGGTATCGTACCAACCTTTCACGAAGCTATGAAAGGTTGATATTCCTTTTCGAAGCGCTACGCTGTAATCTTTTTCCCAGTCTACAAATTCACCATTCAACTCGCGCAGCACTAATGGCACTGCCAGAGATGAAGACTTCAAAGCAATTGTTACCCCCGATGAAAATACAGGATCGAGAAATTCTCCGGCGTTGCCAAGTAGCGCAAAACGGTCTCCGTAAAGAGTGCGCACATTGGCTGAATAGCCAGTAATCATTTGCTCAGGTCGAATGACCCGGTAATCACCAAGCACTTCGAGCAAATGAGTTTCTTCATTAATCCGTTGCCACAAAGCATCTTTTGCATCCCGGTTATGGGCAAAATACTCGACACCACCTACGACGCCGATACTTGCGGTACCGTCTGCGAATGGGATCAGCCAGAACCAGATCTCCGGCTTTGTTGGGTGAACGGTAATTAAAATTTTATTACGATCGAAAGCTCCGCCACTTAAGTCAGTCTTAACATGACAGAAGGCGGCCTGACGAACCGGGAAGTCCGATGGATATTCAAGCTTAAGTAAGCGAGGCAAAACACGGCCAAAACCGCTGGCATCAAGCAAGTAGCTCCCCCGGATAAGGTGCGTACTTCCATCGCTGTCATGCTCAGCCTCTACAGCAACAAAATCTGGATCTGAAAAATCAACCGCCTTCACAGTATAGCCGTGGTGAATTTCCGCACCGTAATCCGCCGCTCCATTAGCAAGCAGACTGTCGAATAACTCGCGTTTTACCTGATAAGTAGTGCCGGGGCCAAGTGAGGATTTTTTTTCAAAATCGAAAAAAACATGCTCTCCTTTATGATGAAATACTGCACCATTCTTTAACTGGAACCCTAAAGCGAGGGCTTCAGTATTAACTGCGTTAAGTAGACCGGCCTCTTCAAGGTAAATCATACATTGAGGTAGTAAACTTTCTCCGATAGAGAAGCGCGGGAAATGTTGGCGCTCAAGTACAATCACCGATTTCCCCGCTTGGGCTAACATAGCAGCGGCAGTCGCACCGGCGGGGCCAGCTCCAATGATGATAACGTCGTAGTCAGACAACTTAAATTCCATTTTTACGCACCCACATTATTAATTCGATGAATTTCTGGCTGAGAAATACATGGTGCGAGTAGCGCACTGAACAATACCCCCCATAATACCACGTGGCCAAAAGCTGCGATCGCCGGAGTAGAGCTGAAACTCAGTGCGCCAAATGCGGTTGCAGTAGTTAGCGCCGACAAACTAATGCCCTGCAAAACATGGCCCCGTTCTGCTTTGCTCGCGCAAAAGATTCCGTAGTCCAGCCCCAAAACGAGAACCAGAATCGCGCCCACCCAGTGAAACACATTAAGCGCCTGTGTCTGCATGGCAATAAATAACGTTAGGCTTAGCGCTGTTACCACAACAGCAATCACTTGCGTACTCAGCAGCGCGCGCTGAAACCAGCTGCATTGCGGACGCAGGCGTAGGATGAGTACTAACCACGAAATCATGAGTAGGACCAAGAGCCATTCTTCAAGTTTACCGCGGTATTTACCAAGAGCAGTTGATGCCTCCTGCAACGGATTGAAAAGTTCAACATGCGGATGCTTGGTAAGTTCTCGCTCCCACATTTCATACTGCTGAACACCCGCCAGGCGAATTACCCCTAGGTAGCCGTCTGGCTGGACCTGCACCGGCAAGGCGTATACGAACATGCCAAACAGTGGGTGCGTTTCAGGGGCAGGAAGTGGTCCTGCCTGTGGCACTGTATCGAGGCCCAGCCAGTCCAGATAAGCTTGACCAGCAGGCTCGTTCCAAAGTTGGCGCTGTGCTTGAAGTGCACGTTGTTGCTGGCTTGCGGGTTGAACATAGTCAAATAGGCTTTGCCAGCGGTTAAGCAGGCCCTGCTGTCGCCATTCAGGTAGCAGCCCGGCAATTTCGGCATAGCGGGCCAACAGCTGTACTTGATCGGGTGCCGTAATCAGTAAAACATCAGCGTCAAAATATACCCCGGTAACCTGACGCAGGTGTTGTTCTTGTGCAAGCAACTCGGGGGGAGAGCTGGCGAGTTGTCGGACGGAGTCATTACTCTCATAGTGGTACAGCGTTAAGCCGGCGGCTGAAAAGGCAATCGCTACAAGAACAAACGGGGAAAGTGGGTGTTGCAAACGGCGATAGCCTTGCTCAACACAATCATGGATCTTCTTCCATACGGGCGCTGGAGGTTTTAATTTACTCATTCGCGGGATCATAACCACGACAAGTACTAGTACGGTTAATAATGCGCTCGCCATAAATACGCCGAGTTGCTGCAGCAAAGGGAGTGGTAACAGTATTAGCAGTATATAACCAAAAATAGTTGTAAGGCCGCCCAACCAGAGGGCTGGAAGGATATTACGCCAACTTTTCGGTCCGTGGCTTGAAGCGATGCTGGCATGAAATACATAATCGATGCACAGACCTACAAGCGTAGTTGCGAAAACTAATGTCAGAACGTGCGGTTCATCGAAAGTAATCAGTAACGCTGTTAAGCCGACAAAGCTGGAAGCGCAAAGTGTAGCGAATGTAAACAGTAATTGCTGGATGGAGCGAAATACCCATATAAGCATGAGTACTACAAAAAAGATGGACAGGCCGCCGAACAGCGCCATTTCGTATTTTGCTTGCGTTGCTGCGGCACTGGCATGAAATACTAAACCGCTGCGCGCTATTTGGACTTCAGGAAACGCATCGGCAACCGCCTTTAATTCTTCTTCTATCCGTTCAACCACCTCCTGAGATTGTGACTGACTCAGCATATCTGCGCCGCTTGAAAGGACCAGTATGAATTCCCGGCGCTGGTCATTGTTGCGCAAATGTAGCGGCGCTTCGTAATGGAATCCAGGCAACAGATCCGGCAACTGTTCTATAAAATTTTGGCTAAGCAACAAGGGGTCACGGACGATATCAGTCAAAATTGGTGACGGCTGCTGCAAGCGACGTTGTGCCGCTTCAACAATCTCTGCGGGGTGTGTCTGAAGACGGTTAAGGTCACTGTTAGTAGCATAGCGTCCAGAATTCTGGCGATAGAATGCAAGAAGCGGTTCAAGAGAAAGTTGTCGGTTTGGGCTAATAGCCGGCGAGCCATTTGCTAGCTTGGGTAGCATCTCACCAAGTAGGTGCTGTTGCAGTTCGTCAGCTTTCTGGTCAGATATTTTGAACCAAAGCAATAGCTGCTGTTCGTTGGGTTGCTGACTATCTTGATATGCCTGATGGTAAGGGTTGGTGTCGTCAGGTAAAGTGCCTAGCAAGCTGCTCTGCCAACTAGCTTTTTGGTTGCCATACATGAAGAGCATCATGATTAGAATACCGGGTATCAGAGCCCACCTCAGCCCACGGCTACGCATATTATGAACTGGCCTCATCACTATAGTAGAGCTGAATGACGCTGCTATTTCCGGCAGGCTCTTTTAGCCTGATGGTATCCAATTTCGGTGAGCCACAGCTTTCAATACTTTGAATAAAGCGAGCAACCGATTCGTTACGCGGCTTAAGCTCAATACAAGGTTGGCGAATGGCATAATAAAAGTTTCGCTCAATTTTCTTCACATCACCGCTTAAGACAGCCATAAGCAACCTTGCGATAATTTCACTACCGCGGAAGTTAGTATCGCTGTGTTTATCCACGATACCTTCTGCTGACACTACTAAAAGCTGCTGTACGGGATGTGTTGTTCGCCATTCAATGTTGTCCTCACTAATGTTCAGCGTTCCCTTGCTTATTAGCGGGCGAGGTAGGCCCTGGATAGTCCGCGTCTGCTCAAAGCGGAACAGAGCGGGTAATGTTAGCTGCTGTTCTTTGATAAATTCAGACAAGGATGGTTTTTCTGCGGGCAGTGGTTCTGCCACGCTTCCCGAAATCAGTGTAAACGCAGCCAAAAATGCTAATTTCATGTGCAACGCTCCACACCCAGTTTTTTTAACAGAATATCCGGTGACTCGAATAACATCTCTTGTGTTTTAATATCAACTGCAACCTGAATACTAGTGGCTTTCGTGAGCACCTTGCGGGTTACGCAACAGCGAATAATATAGTCAATCCGTAAACGGTGCTCCCACTCCACCAGGGTTGCGGTTACTTCAATTTCCTGACCGTAAATCGCCGAGGCCACATACTTTAAGCGCAAATCGACAATTGGCCATATATGACCGTTGGCGCGCATTGTCGGATAATCGTAATCGAATAAGCGCAACAACTCGCTGCGTGTCATCTCAATATATTTTACATAATGCCCGTGCCAGACTACATGCATAGCATCGACGTCAAAAAAAGGTACATTTATATTCAGCTTAGCTTGATGCATATTAATCCTCGTATAAAGCCCAGGGCTGTTGCCGGATCTTCCTAAGCCATGAACGCAGCTCGAGTTCAAGCGGGCGATCTTCAGTCAACAACTCAAATTCTTTGGCGATATCACTTAACATGCTCTCGACAGCAGCAGCTGGCTTGCGCAGCTCGTCGGCTTGTTGACGCCGTAGCTGGACACCTTGGTAAGCCGCTAACAGTGTGGCGACAATAACCTGCTCGGTTAACTCCAGTACACGCAAACAGTCTCGTGCGGCAATGGTTCCCATGCTCACTTTGTCTTGGTTATGGCACTCAGTGGAACGTGAAAAAACACTGGCAGGCATGGTCAATTTTAAGGCCTCAGCAGTCCATGCCGAGCAGCCTATTTGGACGGCCTTAAATCCGTGATTAATGGCCCGCCGCTCCGGGCTAGCCGCGGACAAATTGGCTGGTAGTCCATTATTCATTTTTGTATCCATCAATAACGCCATCTGTCGATCGTGCAAATCAGCAAGATTTGCAACGGCGGTTTTCATGGAGTCCATAGCCATGGCTATGTGGCCGCCGTAGAAATGCCCCCCGTGCAATACGTGTTCGCCTATACCGTCAATAATCGGATTGTCATTCGCACTATTAAGTTCATTTTCAATGGTTTCACGGAACCATGGTAGTGCATCGCGCAACACACCAGTAACATGCGGGGCACAGCGAATGGAGTAACGGTCCTGCAGCCGATCGGAGTTTCGCGGGTGTTCTACATGATTAATGTCATGCTGAATCCAGCGCGCAATTTGTTGCTGCCCCCGATGCGGTTTAACAGCGAAAAGCAACTCATCAAAATGGTTGCTATTACCATCAAGTGCAATGCTTGCAAGAGACGTAATACGTGCTGACAGCCTAGTCAGATATTCGGCACGATGCCAAGCTTGGCAGGCCAATGCGGTCATTACAGCCGTCCCATTCATAATTGCCAGGCCTTCTTTCGGCCGTAGCTTTAAGGGGGAGAGACCCAACTGTTGAAAGGCTTCACTACTATTAATTTGGCTACCTTTAAACCAGACATCGCGTTCGCCAATCAATGCGCCTGCCACATATGACAGAGGCGTTAAATCGCCGCTGGCGCCAACGCTACCTTCTTGCGGAATAACGGGTAAGATTGATTCATTCAACATTAAGGTCAAGCGTTCCAGCAGTTCCCAGCTTACCCCAGAATAACCTTGTGCGAGGGAGCATAATCTTGTCGCCAGAATAGCTCTCGAGGTTGGTTGATCAAAGTGCTCGCCGAGTCCGCAACCATGAAAGCGTGTCAAATGAACAGGCAGTTCGTAAACGAGGTGAGCGGGAACAGTGACGGTGCAGCTATCTCCATAGCCCGTAGTGACGCCATAAATAACACCATCCTCTTCGAGCAGAGCATCTAAAAACCGTATCCCCGCATCAATGCGGGCGCGCATGGCGGGATCATCGCTCAGCCGTGCCCGGCATTCGGGCTGAGTAAGCGCGATGATGTCTTCGATGGTAAGGCGTTTCCCACCAACTGGAATGGTCCGAGTAGACATTGACTAGCTATCCTTATGCTGTTGCCAGAAGTTATAAAAATTAAACCATTGATACGGATAGAGCCGACACAGGTATTCGAGCTGCGCCACGTATTGGCCTAGAACCCGCTGTAATAGCTGGTGACGATTACGGCGAGGCAGTCGTAGCTGCTCAGTGGCTAAATCGAGGTACAAGTGATAATTAGCCTGGTGGGGGCTGCGCAAGAAAAAAAAGAAGTATACCGGGCACTCGAGAATGCTGGCTAAAACCCAAGGACCGATAGCAAAATCGGCGGGCATTCCCAAAAAGTGGTGACGAACACTTTGTTCTGGTCGCGTCACAGAAACGCGGTCACCGACAATAACTACCAATTCACCTTGATCAACGCGTTCACGCAGCATGATTGTCAAAGCCATGTCAATTTCAGTAACTTGGATCAGGTCGATTGCTACGTTGCCGTTAAGCTCCTGCAAGGCGCGGTTAAATGACTGAGCATGTTGTGTAAAAACCAAGATGTTCATGCGTTTTTTATAAGTTTGATTAGCCACCGCTCGAGCCACCTCGATATTGCCCAAATGACTCCCAATAAGTATACCGCCGCGGGAACTGTTTTCTAAGTCGGTAAAATGTATGCTCCCACAGTTTTTTATTCCGCGTTTGTTTACTTTACCAATCCAGGCATCAGTTTTTTCTACCACTGACAAGCCGAACTGCCAAAAATGGCGCAGGCTGTTCAGCGAGGTCGGTGCGCTTGTAAAGGGCGAGGCGTCACCACTAAATATATGCAGACGAGTTAAATAGTTTTTTGAGGCTCGTCGAGCCTTTTTGCTCGTCAAAAAGAAATAGAAAATGATTGGCATCAGCATGAAACGCATAATCCAGCGACCACCATACTTGTAGGCGCGAAGGACAAATATAATGCCCCAGTAATTGCCGCGTTCCTGAGTTTTAGCCCAATGTTGCATCATCAATTCCGCTTTAATTTACGGGCGATCAGCGCGGGGGATCGTAGCAACATTCCGAAAAACAAACGCGTATGCATCTTAGTAATACGCCAGTTGTCTTCCAGTGGCCTGAAATGGGAGCGGCCTCCTTTAGGATAGATGACCGGTGTTTTTATAAAAATAATTGGCGTTTGACGCCAATACATACGCACCATGAGTTCGATATCAAAGTCCATTCGCCTACCAATTGTTTTTGTTTCCATAGTTGCAAGCGTCGCCTCAAGAGGGTAAACCCGAAATCCACACATAGTGTCTTTAACCTTGAACGAAAGCGTTTCGACATGTACCCAAAAGTGGGTGATCTGACGACCAATTTTACGTGATAAGGGCATGGATTCATCATATTGCGGCCAGCCGCTGATTAGCGCCAGCGGGCTGTTATTAGCGGCGGCAAGAAAAGTCGGTATATCGTCATGATTGTGTTGGCCATCGGCATCAATTTGCAACGCGTGGGTCAGACCAGCGGTGACAGCTTGATGAAACCCAAACATGACCGCTGCACCTTTACCTAAATTCTTCGGAAGGTTGAAAAGTCTAACGCTAAGCGGATAATCATTCACTAGACCGGTCAGTGCGTATTTTGTACTTATGTCGGAACCATCATCGATAATAAGAATGGGCATATCGAAACGCAGTAATTGTTCGACGGTTGCGCGAATCGTCTCGTGATGGTTATAAATTGGGATTACAAAACAGCATTGTATCATACTGTCTTACCATCTGAATAAATCAGCCGTCCGGATGAAAATGAAGCATCGCGCCCGCTATAACGGAACACTACACAGTTTTCTCTTTTCAGTTGAAGAGTTAAGGTGATAAGAGCTTCGGGCAGGATCATGTCATTAAACTTCAAAACTTCGACCGTTTGAACCGAGCGATCGGTGCCCCAATGATCAGCCGCCAGCTGGATGGCCCAGTCCAATTGCGTGACACCGGGTAGAATTGGGGCTCCGGGGAAATGCCCTTGTAGATAGATGGTGTCTGGGGCTAAAGTGAATGAAAAGGTAAGTAAGGGATGGTTATCCTCGGTCACCCCGATATTAACTTTCTCGAACTTCGGATATATAGGGTTCAACATTCTGGATTTTCCACAAACAAGCGACTTAGTGCCGCCTGTGTTATTTTTCCTGTATCGTTGTACGGCATCCTCTCAACATAGCGAAACCTGCGCGGTAATACCACTGGTTCAAAACGATGGCTAAGATGATGCCGCAACATCTGCCGGATCCCAAAGCGTCCCTCGCGGTACAACATGGCCTCCCCCGCGTCGTTTAACGTGATAACCAAACCGAGTTCGGCGCGTGTTTGCCCTTCAAGCACGCAGCACTTCGCTTGCTTTACCCAGTGCAATTGTTCGGCCAATGCTTCCATTTCGTTAAGTGACAGACGCTTTTCCGCAAGCTTTATAACGCGATCAGCGCGCCCGAGTATTACAAACTCGGCCTTGCTAAGTAAGCTTACTTTGTCACTCGTGGTGTACCATTCTGGTCCGGCTAGATGAGGGGAACGAACCCGCAGCAACTGATCCTTCCCACTAGCTATCTCGATGGTTTCAAACACATGAAACGGCTGGTTAAATGTATAGCTTTGACGCCATGCTATGCCGCCTGTTTCCGTACTGCCATAGACCTCAATAGGCGGCTGAATTTGTGCAGTAATAAAGGCTTCTGAAATCTCGGATGGCAACGGCCCACCTGACGAAAAGACTCCCTGCAAGGCTCCAGGAAATTCGCATACGCATATCGCCTGACTAAAATGCTCGAGGTGCGCAGGGCTGCTGACCATCACATAAGAGCGCTCTGCAGTCCGGTGATACCGCTGCCATTGTTCGGGGTATTCGATCCGAGTTCTGGCAACATTGCGTCCTGCACAAAGCGGCCAAAGGACAGTAAACAGCAGACCATAAATATGTTGATGAGTTATGGTGGTGACGACTTCACTGGTGCCGAGTTGCTTCCCGAATGTAGCTTCTAATGTCTGCACTTCACAGAATAACTGCCGCAATGTTTTGTGCACGGCTTTAGGCTCACCATTGGAGCCGGAGGTATAAAACACGACTTGCGAGGTCAGCGCTCCGCGCAATTCAAGCGACCCTCCCCAAGCACTATAAGGATCAGGTGGCCCCGAGGGAACAACAGCATCTGCGCATGCACGCAGGTTTTTGAGCGTGTCAGGCTGCCCATTACTAGGTAAAATCGGAGTTTTACTTTCGCATAGCAAAGCAATTAGCCAAACACAAAAGTCGTTTCGTTGCGGTTGGTGAAGTAACCATCGTTGCGCCTGGTGCGCAGTAAGATACGCACGGGCCGAAGCAATTTGATGCGCAAAACTCTCCCAGTTGGGCCCCCGCGGCAGGTTAATTCGCCAATTGTTAGTGTCGGTGCTTAACCACACGGCGGATACTCCATTCAAGAGCCATTAATATACCCATCAAGACATACGAGATGATACCGTTATAAATTGTCCACAGCGCCATGTTTCCTGATTGAACCGTCCACCAGGCAATCGCGCCGTTGAACGCAAAAAAGACTGCCCACACAAGCGTTACCCGTTCGGTATAGCGAATTGCTGCAGGAGACAGTTCGCCATCCATCAAGCGAGCCAAACGGGTAATAATGGCCGGTGGCCTTATCAGGGTTCCAACAAAAATAAAGAGCATAATAGCGCTCATCCATACGGGGTAATACATAACGCTGACTAAAGGGTCAAATAACCAAGCCATCAGTCCAATCATAGCTAGTGCTGAAAGTGCGATGTAACTACGAGGGTTTCCTAGGCCGAAACTCAGTACCTGTAATATTAGAGCAGTAGCTAACACGAAAAACAGCGAATAGATGTAACCATGTTGCACGAACGCCCATACTATTAGAGGGTACGCAATGAGCAGACCAGTGGTGGCAAGACGCAGAAGGTTAGGCACTAATTAGCCATGAAATAGTTTATAAACTTCGTCTACGATATCACCGACAGTGCGCACCGTTTTAAACGCATCCGGGCTGATCTTTTTGCCCGTGATCTCACGTAGCTTAACAACGAGGTCTACTGCATCAATGCTATCGAGATCAAGCTCTTCGTATAGATTCGCGTCGAAGCTGATGTTTTTTGCATCTATCTCAAAGTCTTCGGAGAGAATTTGTTTAAGTTGCGCGTATATTTCATCTTTGGTTTGCATTGCTTTTCTTACCTATCCTCGTTGGCTAATATAAAGTCAGCTAGACTATTGACGCTATAAAAATGTGCTTTAGTTTCGGCAGCATTGGCGTCCAGTTTAACGCCAAACTTTTTCTTAACGGCTAGTCCGAATTCAAGAGCATCAATTGAATCAAGGCCCAGCCCATTGTCATATTCACTAAACAGTGGGGCGCTATCATCAATATCGCTGGCGCTCACATCTTCAAGATCTAGCGACTCGATAATGAGTGCTTTGATTTCCTGGTTCAGGCTGTTCATTAATTTCTAGTACCTTGTCGTAGTAAGTTTGCAAATCGCGAGTCAGCCGACGTGCCGCTATACTCACTTTGTTGTTGGCTGTTTGATATTGCGTAATATCAAACTCTCGCAAGTACTGAATTGCCAGCGTGGGTTTTCGAATAGGCGCGCAATACCAAGGCTCATTTTTTAACAGCGTTGGAGGGTCACAAAGAATCCTAAATGTGATCAGATTCTTTTGAGTACGTAGTGCCAAATTCGCAGCTCCACGCCGAAAGCGAACGGAGTTACCTGGAGCAGTTCGTGTACCCTCAGGAAAAATGACTAAGTTATTACCTTGATCTAACGACCGTTTACAGTCTGCAATTAGGCCCTCTGGGTCACCGTTACTAATATATCCAGTTGATCTGATCACGCCCCGCATAAAGGGATTGCGCCACAAATGTGCTTTTACCACGCAGTCTGCGTTGGGCACCAAGGAAATTAACGCTACCACATCGATGAGGCTGGGGTGATTGGCGATAACTATCTTTCCCCGAATATTTTTGGTTTCCTCAAGAGCCTTAAAATCAAAATTGAACACCCCGCTAAAACGCATAAGTTTAATAAAAACAACAAAGCTTTTCTTTACGAGTTGGCGAGCGAGCCGTTGGCGCAAGTCTTCATCCCCTTTAGCTCGTAACCGAAGTAACGGCAATGCGGTAACAGACAAGACGATACCGCCCAAACCAAAAACTGCAAAACAAAAGCCAGTCATTAACCTACGCCAGGTACGTTCTATAAATTGAGGGCTACGACTGAACATGCCAACTCCAGTCGTTCAATTCTGTCTTCATCCGGACATGAGTGGAACTGCCCTGCAGCGCTTCATGCAGAGCTCTCGCAACCAAAATGGTATTACTTCTTTCACTGTGGGCAGCAGCTCCGTGTTTCGATTTACGCTGCAGGGTGACCGAGCGAAAGTTTATATTATTTTCGAGCGTGAGCAATGCTGCGAAAGCGATTCCTTGGGCAGGACTGTCGCACTGCAGGCTATAAGGTTCCGGTGGATGCTCGTCCGCATATACGACAAGTACCGCGGGATTGTCTTGTAGCTGTAAATAACCCTCTAACCAAGCCGCAGCAAAAGAATCTTCCCCTGCGCTAATAGTTGTCATCCCCTGCTGATTGTTGGTAATCACGCTCAGCTGACCTAAAACAGCATTATTGACCGATAAGCAGAATTGTGTCGGAGAAAGAGGTTCATTGGCAACTAACTGTTTTAACAAGTCGATAGTTCGGTGCAAATCACCATGACGACTCGCAAGAACGACCGGTACGCCGCGGCTGGAAGGATACTGGTCTAGCACTTCAAAAATCACAGCCATTATCATTTTTGCATAGCCGCTCAAACGACGGCGCGTAGCTGCCGGAATAATTGCAAGTGTTTGTGCAGAGACTGCTTCGGCCGGGCCCAGTAAAACTGCGCTGGCAGCAACGAAAATATTCATGATTTAAAAATTCTGCTGTGGAGAAGACGCTGACGAAATGTAGGCTCGATAATACACAAGATGCCGCATCTTTTCAAAAATCTAACAATTAATTTGGATGTTTTTATCAGCCATTTCTGTAACGCCCTGATAACCGGTCAATCTCAGAGAGACTTACCTTGTTTTGGCGGGATTCCGGATACAGCAGGTAGGCGCACAGTATAATTACTGCGCGCGCCGGCAGATCGCTTATCTCGATAGTCTCTCGATCTGTAATAAAGCATTAATATCGTTATTCAGATTAGTGACCCAGCTATTGTAACTTGGGTGAATACGGTTATTTTTTTTATCTAAATTACTAGAATCTACATAAATGATTGAATAGCTGTCAGCTGAATAGGGAATGCGTACAATCGCTTGATGAGTGCGAATATTTAGGGTCGCATGTAGCTCGTCCTCCGACGGTTCTGAGATCACCCACCCACGCTTGGAAGCAGCTTCGATGATTGCCGTACGTACGTCTTCTTTGTTCAGCGAATTACTGACAACCGTGTCTTTGACCTGCATGATAGGCGCTGTACTGCGACAGCCCGCTAAGAATACTACCGTCAACAGGACAAACGAAAAAGCTTTTAGGGTAAGTTTCATTCTTTATATCCTTATATTTTAATCTTATGGATGGGAATGCTAAACGGGCACAATATACTTGTCCGGCTGATTCGTCGCAACAGAATTTCCTTGGTGGTGCATATTTCTGCAAAATATCTGTTAAATGTTAAAGGCATTTAATAGCGATTAAAAAATTGGCGATAATGCGATGAATTCGTGAAAAAAAATTGACCCAATAAATTGCCAACCAAAATGCTGATATTTATAGGGAAGCGAAAATAGCCCCGGTAAACTTGCATGCGTGAACTAATAACAATTCAACTGGACGACTCTGCAATTTGGCTTTATTTCGCCAATTATACAAAGTTTGGAGCCTAAAGCCTTTCACCCGAAATACCTCTGCTACCGTCATGTCACCGGTGGCATCATTTTACTTAGGATAGTCTGCTTACGTAATTCTGAATAGCGTGGCACAATCACAATCTTGACACCCCAAATGATTAAATTTCAAGTAGTATCAACTATCCTGCCAGAGGAGGGGAGGGGCCCCTATCTTTTCCAAAGCTCAAGGCATGCAAATAAATCCGGTCGTACTGATTCAGTTGCTCAATCCTTTTCTCGCTATTGCAATAGAGCAGAAATAACTGAAGCCATAGCCTCTCCTGATATTCGAACCACAGGCAAAACTTTAATGACAAAGCGCAAGATCAGCTGAAAAGAGGTTTTAGATCGGCTTCAACACCACTCTCTCAACAATATATCGACGAAACATGATTGCACGACTACCGAGGTGAGAAGTTAGAAGCGCTTATGCTTTGGAATGATTGGTTTGAAGAGCTTGCAGGGCTAGTTGAATGGTGCGCCGAGCAGTGTTAATCCCCTGACTCACACTAAAAAAGCGATGGCTATTTTAGTAACCGTCGCTTTTCTCGTCATATACCTGCTTTGACAGAGCTAATCAGCAGATAAAAACAACCGATCAAACTCAGGGTGACTTAATATTTTACCAATAAGCTCTTGCACTGTAGGAGCGAGCGAACTGGGCATATCGCGGGAACAGGCAATACCACCTGCAAAACTCGCATCATATTCACGCTTGTGACGTACATCAAAGCTCTCACCTTCACTGTTACTGATAGTCATATCTAGTGTCCAATGCGCATCAGTGACACCAGAACTAACAGCAGTATCGTTCAAATGCCCTTTTATAATGATTCCACCATTTTCTGTATACGCTTCAGCCATTTTCAGCTCTTCAACTAGCGCTTCCTGTATGTAACTTTCAAATGAGTGCCGATCAGTCAAAGCTACGTTATTAGCTAACCGGCACATGACCTTATAATCGGTTGTAGTAGCAGTGAACTCTTCTACTTGGAACTTCTGGTCCAACTGCTTAATCTTCGCCTGGTTATCGGCTGTCACGTGGTAACGGTCAACGGAAACTGAACAGCCTGTCATTAAAAGCACTGATGATACAGCGCACATCCATTTTTTTAAGTTCAATTTAAATCCCTTTAATAGTTAGATTTTGAATGAAGTGATTTTCAGCACCGAAAAATAATATAATAGCGTTATCAATAAGGTATATAAGTCTCATTGTCAACGGCAGTTTAAATTTGCCCCCTTGATGGCCTCACGCCAATTTTTAGAACCATTCACAGAATGAACTGAACTGTTTATGACGGGGTAATTACAATTATCGCCTTTACAGCAGTCGAAATGGGCTTTTAGTCAAAAATCGGCGCGGCTAACCATGCCAAGGGCATCAGTCTTGTAATTTTTTTGCATGCGCTTCGCCGATGCATCTATTTCTATATACTCAACTAACGGAAATAAACAGCGTTAGGTTTGTCGTATGCGTTACTGCTTATTTTGCTGCTCACATTTAATCCACGAATATCGCAGAAAAGCTTTCTCAAGCGAAGCATTCTTCTAGGCTCAATGAAATTTTTGTAAAAAGACGACTGAACGAAACGAATACCTGCTAGTCAACAAGTCGTAATTTCTTCCACGGAAACAAGCCCGGCGCTTCACCGGAACTGCATTAGCTATCCCGTTTTGCGAGGTGTAACTGTAGTGGCATAGTTAATTTAGCCACCTAATTAGAGGTACTATCATGCGCCAAGAGACAATTAGGTGACAACATTAAAAGAAGACCAAAGTGCAATTTCAGTACTGAATTCCGGCTCGAAGCTGCTGAAACGATGAATGTCGGTATTTCGACTATGAATAAATGGGTTCGCCAGCTTCGGCTGGAGCTCGGTGGGGAGAGCCCCAAAGCGACACCGATCACGGCCGATCAGCTCAGGATTAGGGCAACTCGAAAAACGTACCCGTGAAGTGGCTATGGAAAAAGACATAAGAAAAGAAAAGCCTACATAGTCAACTCATCCCCACCTGATTAGAAACACAGACTATACTTTTGAGGTCCGGAAACGGTCGTTAGCCCTTTGGAGATAACAGATCCCGTCAAAAACCTGACCTAGGGGAGCAGCGGGCCCGATGTTGGTGGCTTTAGGAGAGTGAATAGCAGGCAAGGCCAACTATAGTCATAATACGGTGCCCCCAGCACATTAACTTATTTATTAGACCTAACAAAGTAAGCTCTTTACACATTCTTTAATCGCCCGCTAATTTTACAATCGCCTCCGCAGCCGTTAGTATTTTAGTGTTAATCGCAACCTATCAGAACCACAGTGACGGACTGTAGCTACCAATTTAATGATTATTTATTTAATCCGGTTCAGAGCCAGCTTTGCCGGCCCGACGGCGATCGTGTCCTCGAATATCGTATTGCCACCCTGCTAGACTATTTTTGCCGACACCCGCAACAGCCACTTACCAAAGAAACCTTATTGCAGGAAGTCTGGGCGGGTCGCGTAGTGAATGAGGACAGCCTGTCGGTGGCGGTAAGTAAACTCCGCAAGATTCTTGGCGACAACCGCAGTGATCCGCACTACATCAAAACCATCCCCGGCGTTGGCTATCAGTGGCTGCCGCAAGTGGAAAAAGTAGACTGTAAAGAGGAACATCCCGTCATTACCCAGCGTAAAAAAGGTTGGCTGGAACAGGAATACCTGCGGGCGACAATGCTGGCCATCGTCATCGTGGTTTTCGGTTTAACGGGTTGGTTTACCTACGGCCGCGACGCCGGCCTTTTTGCTGTGAACCCAAATGAATTGTTAAGCCCTGACGCCAGGGGGCAATTACTCAAAGCGAGTACCTTGCTGACGTCACCCGAACCTGGCCCAGGGTCTGGCACCAAAGAAGATGACTACCTACAGGCCATCGCAATCTATCGCGACATTCTGAAAGAATATCCGGACACGATTGATGCCCACCTCGGCATTGCCGAAGCCAAATATAATATCGGGGTTGCTTCAGGATACCGGGTACTGTCACAGCACGATGACGAAATCCTTTCTATTGCCGACTATATTCTGGAGCGCGAACCAACCCACGGCCGGGCACTGATACTGAAGGCGAAAACCTTATTCAGTACCCGCTGGGAACTCGACGAAGCCGAGCGTTACTACGCCCGCGCGCTCGAAGCCATGCCTGACAACGCATCACTATACCTGGGCTACACTGAGTTTTTGATCGCGCGAGGCCGCTTTGACGATGCCGAGGCTCTGCTACAGGAATTACGCCGCCGTCAACCTGACTACTACCGGTACCTCAACCTTGCCCTGATTTATATGATGCGCGGTGAACCGGAGCGGGCTGTGGCTGAAACGCAGCGCCTGATCAACTCGGAAATAGCTTCAGATACTCATAATTACTCATTGCAGCGCCTTGGCGTAATTATGGGCGATGACGATCTGGCCATGGAGCACTTTTTGATTATTGCCCGACAGCAGGATCTGGCGCCGGAAACTGTAGCCGGCTATCAAAATACTTTTCAGCGTGGCGGCATCAAAGCCCTCTACAGCCAGTTACTTGATGAAAAGACAGAACTCAATCTTGGCCAGTATGTGCCACCAATTTCATGGGCGCGCTATGCCGTGGTGGCAGGTCGCACTGAAGAAGCGGTGCACTGGCTGGAACAAGGGGTTGCCGAGCGCCAGGCAATGGTCCTGTTTACCCATGTTGACCCCCACTACGACCCCATTCGCAACCACCCCGGCTTCCAGGCGTTGCTGGCTAAAATACCGCATTAAAACAATGCTAATGAATTAGGGGACCACGGTGCGAATACCCTTCTTGACCCGCGACCGGATATTTTTTAAGTGTTTAAAGTCCACCAATGGATTTCCCTCAAGCACCAGAAAACTGGCCTCGTAGCCAGTGGTGAGTCTTCCAATATGACGTTTGGGGAATAAGGCCTGCGGTGTAATGCGCACCAGCATATCCAGTAGTTCCAGCCGGGTGAACATATCCAGCTTTACCAGATAATCGACTTCGCTCAGAACGTCCGCGTCAAAGCGGTCGGATCCGGTCAACAGGGTTACTCCAGCGTTGCGAAGCCGCTGCAAGTTGTCACGCTGCAATGCAGCAATGGCTTGTTGACGCTCGGGTGGCTGACTACCCATCAAAGCCACCACTCCAGCAGTTGGAATCACCGCGATATTTTTTTTCGCCGCCAACGCAATTGCCTGATCGCTAAGACGATAATCGGCTGCGGTGCGCCCCTCCCACCAGGTATAACCAGGTAAATGGGCAATCCAGTCCACTCCGGCAGCTACAGCCAGGGCAAAATCAGCCGCCGATTCGGTGTGCGCAGCAACCCGGCGACCTCGCTCCTGCAAAAAGGGTACCAGCGCTTTTACCGTTTCTGGAGTTAAGCCATTTACGCCAAAAAATTCCGGATTATTGCGGCGCTCATTGAGCTCATGATGGACCAGCATAATCTTTACCAGATCGTCGCTACCTGATTTAATTAACTCCCATTTTTGCTCTATCTCGTCCGGACTGTCGATCACAATATAACTGCGGTCATAGAGGTCTTCTGGATTCGGCTCATAACCATCTGTGCGACGCGAATTTATCGCCATTCGCAGCGGATGACCATCGGAGCTGGAGATACAAGCACCCGCCAGCACCACATCGACCAACGCAGAATCCTCTAATGTTTGCCGGGTTTTTCCAGCGGTACCGTGATTGCCGCACAACATAGCGCCATAGAAGATCCCTTTTTGGTGATATGCAGGCGCAAAGTTCTCCGCTAGCCATGGGCTTTGCAGGTTGTGATTGTGCGCCTCAGCATAAGGCGGGATCACATACCCACCTGCCAGGTCCACAACTTCAGCTACCGGTTCCTGCACAGATTCCACAAGTATTCCATCTTTGACGTACCAGTCCATGGGTCTGAATGTTCCGTTCTGGTACCAGTAACCGTTTTTGTAATGGACGGGTTCGGCGGCCTGGGCCACCAAAATCCCTAGCGATAACAAAATGATGAGCACCTTCATTATTGGTTTTTCCTCTGACTGCATCTAACGGATAAGGGTTGCCAGCGGGAATTCAGCTGCCGACAGTACGCGCACCGTCTGCCCGTTGCGAAGCGTGTCAGCGCCACGAACGATAACCCGTTGCCCGTTGTTCAAGTTGCCTTTCACGTTGACATAATCGCCCTGCCCGCCATCAATATGTACGCGTATCGATGACGCTTTATTGTCGGCGTCGAGTACGAACAGCTGTGCGCCATTTTCCGTCAGCACAATGGCATCGCGCGGCACCACGAAGCGTTCGTCCGGGAATGCGGCTGGCACAGCTATACTGACGAACTCACCGACCTGAAAGTTTACTCGGGACTGCTCAGGTATTACTAAATGGCCGGTAAAAGTTTGCGAATTGGCATCGCTCATGGGAATCAGTGACCGCAGCGTCATGCTGGAGCTGCCGCTATTGTCATAGACCTCGAGCACTTCCGCCTGCGCGGTAAACGCGCTGTATTGTAGCGGCCCGTGGAAACGAATTTCCAGTTGCTCTGGATCCACCAGCTTGACCAGTGACTGATTGGCATTTACATCCTCACCGCGTTGATGGAAACGCTCGACCACGATGCCCGTGAACGGCGCAACCACCGCAGTCCGATCCAGATTATCCTGCGCTTCTTCAAGCTGGATTTGCAGCAACTCATAATCTGTCTCCGCCAGCGCCAGTTCTGCTCGCAGATCGTCAAGATCACGACCTGATACTGCGTTCTGGCTATGAAGCGTTTCAAAGCGCTCCAGGTTTCGGCGCAGGGTTTCAATTTCGATAGTCTTACGCCGTAATTTGGCATCCAGTTGACGCACGGTTAACTGGTAAGGGCGGGCATCAAGCCGGGCAATAATATCGCCCTCTTCTACCTGAATACCGGGCTCGAGAATCCACTCAAGTTTTCCCTTGATACCGGCGCTAACCGAACTGTCATTGCGGCTGATAACCTGACCGGTCACCATCACCGTGGGCGCGAGTATATCGCGCTCCACCGGGACGACGGATACCACAGGTTCCTGTTGAGCGCGCGCGGCGCCAGTTTGTGCACAAAGTATTATGGCCACTACACCAATTGTAAGATAACGATTAAGCATAACTTTTCTCCTTCTGCGGTAGAATGCGCAGGTAGTCAGCGAGCCGCAGCGCGGCCGGCATATAAACCAACATAAATACTGTACTCAGCGTCATACCGCCGACGATTACCACTGCCAGCCCCCGGTATATTTCGCTGCCGACGCCCGGAATAACCACCAGTGGCAGCATGCCGACTACTGAAGTCAGCGAACTCATATAAACCGGGCGTACCCGGGTCTGAATGGCGTGACGGATGGCCTCTTCAATGTTCATGCCTGAGCGTTGCCCGCGCCGGGTCTGATCGACTAGCAGGATCGCGTTATTCACCACCAGCCCCAGCAGAATCACAAAGCCGATCATGGTCAGCAGATCCAGCGACTGGAAGGTCACCAGATTCAGCGCCTGCAGCCCCAGCACGCCACCAGCGATGGCGACCGGCATCGACAGCAGCACCAGAATGCTGTCCGTCGCTGAGCGGAATAGCGCAGTCAACAACAGGAACAGAATTGCCACCGCAAAAATGAAATTGTCTTTCATCACATCAATCGCTTTTTGCAGGTCATCGGAGCCGCCACTCAGTTCGATGGACATCCCGCTACCAAGCTGTGGGCGCGTTTCCGCCATCACGCTGTCAAGAATCTCAATGGTTTCATCCAGACTGACATTATCTGGCGGGGTAATCGCCAGGGTTAAAGTGCGTTTGCCGTTGATGCGGCGCAGTTGCGTCGGTCCGGTCGCCCGACTCAGATGGGTCAGCTGGCCCATGGTCTGTACCCCGGCCTTTGGCGTAAATAGTGGAGTGGCTTGCAGTTGCTCGGGATTGGCCCATTGAGGCGAGCGCACAATAATGTCCATACGCTCATGACCGTCGAAATACTCGCCAGCGTAAAGCCCATTCGTTATCGCTCGGATCATGCTGCCAATTTGACCGCGATCCACGCCGGCCTGCGCCAGGCTGTAGTTGTTAGGGGTCATGGTCAGCTCGGGGCGGGCATCGCGCACCCCGGGCAGCGGCCGGATCACGGCACCCGGAAGCTCATCACGGATCCGGTCCATGGTGCGCTCAACAATTAACCGCGAGGCATCATCCATATTGCCGTTGAAGTTCATGTACACGCTGCGACCAGCACTCAGCCCCATATTTAGCAGGCTCGCCTGGAAGGCAAAGGCTTGGGTATCGGGTAAATCGACGAGGATTTCTGTGCGCAACAGGTTCAGCACTGCCGCTGCGTCTTTTGGATCTTCGGGGTAAACGAAGAGAATATTGCCACCGGCACTCATGGCGATGTTATAGCTGCCAATCTGTGGCTGCTTGCTGCCATCAAGGTAAGGTTGCAGGCGGCGTTTGAGCGTCTGGCCGACTTCGCGTTCAAGCACGTTGTAATTGGCGCCGGGTGGCACCACGAAGATAGACATTATACCTTCCCATTTTGCCTCCGGCAGGAAGTCGGTGCGTGGCATCAACAGTAGAATAAGCACCATGGCTCCGGGTACCAGCAGCACAACCCAGAACAGCGCGCGCCGCGGCGCCAGGCTGACTTTCTCGTACCCGCGCCCAAGCTTTTCCCATAACGGTTGTGGCGCGGGCGTTGAGCTCGCATGACGCAACACAATGGTGGCAATTACCGGCAACAAGAAGAGCGCACTTAACATGGACATCACCACGGCAACGGCCATACTGACTGCCAGGTCAAAAAATAGCTGCCCCTCAACACCGACCATAAAGAGCACCGGCGCGAAGATGGCGACTGTGGTCGCGGTGGAGGCAAACAGCGCGGGAGCAACCTCAGTGGTGCCCTTGATAGCTGCTTCTTTGACCGATAAGCCCTGCTGGCGCCAACGCAAAAAGTTTTCCTGCACCACGATAGCCGCATCCATCACCAGGCCAACCGCAAAGGCCAGCCCGGCCAGGGAGATGATGTTGATGCTGCGATCCAGGGCATTAAGAACAAATAGCGCCGCCAGCAGACTTACCGGAATTGTGAGGCCAATGAGCAAGGTGGCGCGCAACCCGCGAACCATCCAGTACAACAGCGCCATAGCCAGAATAATACCGATACCCAGGTTACCTTTGACCAGTTCGATCGCCCGTTTAATATGCTCGGAAGAATCGAAGCTAAGATCCATCTGTAAACCGTTTTCAGCTAAAACGGTTGTGTTTAGCTGATCGATTATTTTCTTCAGCTCTTCCATGATAGTCACGGTATTCGACTCATTCGCCCGCGACAGGGTAATGAAATATGCCGGCGAGCCGTTGCGGTAAGCGAAACTGCGGGCCTTATCATGACCAATACTGATATCGGCTACTTCCTTCAGATAAACCGGGCGCCCATCGTTATAGGCCACTATCATGTCGCCGTAAGTTTCAGGGGTGTACTGACCGTTAAAGCGCACTGTATATTCACGCCGGCCCACTTCAGCAAAGCCGCCGGACATATTGGCTGAGCGCTGAACCGCCCGGGTAATGGTGTCCAGATTGATGCCCAGTGCCGCCATACGATAGGGGTCTATAGTGATATGGAGCTGTTGTTCCTGCTCGCTGTTCAGAGTCACCGCGGCAATGCCGGGAATTTTGCGCAGCTCCGGCTCAACGTAATCCCGAATCAACTGCTGATGTTTCGTGAAGTCAGCATCGGCCATGGGATCCGTCTTGCGTATCAGCAAGGTCGCCACGCTCTCTTCCAACCCACCGAGTTCAACTATGGGCTCACCGGCTTCGCGGGGCCGTGGCGGCGCCTGGTTAAGCGCATTAATCACATTGATGAAGGCTTGCTGCATATTTTCGCCAATACCAAACTCGACGATAGTAATGCTCATACCGGCCCGCACCGACGAGCGAACCTCCTCGACGCCGGAAACGGCACGAATCACATACTCCTGGGGTTCGACGATTTCGGCTTCAAGTTCCGCAGGAGCGGCAGCGCGCCAGAAATTAAGAATAGTAATGACGGGCCGATTAAGATCCGGTGTTAACTGCACTGGCATCTTCATCAGGCCGGCGAATCCTAATAGCCCGATAATCAGAAAGGCCACGACAGTGGCGGCCGGGTTGTGGTGACTTAAACGAATCAGGTTCATTGTGTTTCCTCCCATCGCAGCCCTTCAGGGGCGGCAGTGACAGCAACTATGGGCGATTCGTTATTAAAGATCCTGAAGCCCGGCTGAAGGCTTCTTAAATATTCTTAAACAGTTGACATAAAAGGAGTTTATTGCGCTTTAAAATAGCGTTCAGGGGCGATACAGACAGGTGAGACAGTGATCCTGGTGCTGAAATTCGGCCTTTTTAAGGTAATTTGATGGGTCGCGACGAAGGGTTTTCAGTAACAAACCCTGCTCGAGTTTGGTCACGGCTTCGGCCAGCGTCCAGCGCTGATAAAAGCCTTCAAGATCATTGGGACCAATGTCCACAAAGAAGCCATTCTGGTATTGCTTAATAATGGCATCCTGCCGGCGGCGCGGCTTAAGCTGCTCAATATCAATGCCGAGTGGTTGGGTGGGGCTGGCGGCTACCGCAACGGCGTTGGCGGTATGGCTGATCGAACAGAACCAACTGACGCCAGCTATCTGCAACAGCGGCGCCCCGTTGGGCTGACGACGGATATGAACTTGTTCCGGGGCATAACCATGGGTTTCGCACACCAGCTGACGCAACAGTGCCCGTCCGCCCTGGTATTGCTGCTGCCGGGCGGGATGCTGGTAGGTAAGTGCATGGGCCGCTTCCGTTTCGCTCAGCCAGGGGCTGAGCTGCGGTAACAGCGTCTGCAGGTCAGTGGTAAAAGTCATCATCAGGCCAGTATATCCTTATCGCTGGCTGATGTTATGCACAATCTTTCTGTTGTTCCAGTTGCAGGCGCAGGTAGTCATCGTACGAGCCGTCAAAGTTATTGAGGCCGCGTTCGGTGATTTCCAGAATCCGGGTCGCCAGCGAGGACACAAACTCACGGTCATGGCTGACAAACAACAAGGTACCCTTAAACTGTTCAAGCGCCAGGTTCAGTGCTTCAATCGATTCCATATCAAGGTGGTTCGTCGGTTCATCCATCACCAGAATGTTCGGGCGCTGTAAAATCAGTTTGCCAAACACCATGCGGCCTTTCTCACCACCTGACAAAATCGACACCGGCTTGCTGATATCGTCCGCTGAGAACAGCATACGGCCCAGTACACCGCGCACCGCCTGCTCATCATCCTGCGGTTGCTTCCACTGCATCATCCAGTCAAACACCGAGATCTTCTGGGTAAACAGGTAAGCGTGATCCTGCGCGTAGTAGCCGATGTTGACGTTTTCCGACCATTTAACCAGGCCAGAGTCGGGGGTGTACTCGCCCATCAGACACTTCAGCAAGGTGGTTTTACCGATACCGTTAGCACCCAGAATAGCGACTTTCTCGCCCACTTCGATGGTTGCAGTCAGGCCTTTGAGTACCTGATTGTCGCCAAAGCTCTTGCGCACGTCGACGGTTTCCAGCGCCAGCCGGTATAGCTGTTTGGTCTGGTCAAAACGAATGTAGGGGCTGACCCGGCTTGATGCTTTGACTTCGGCCAGCTGGATCTTTTCAATCTGCTTGGCGCGCGAGGTGGCCTGCTTGGCTTTTGACGCATTCGCAGAAAAACGGCTGACGAAGCTTTGCAGCTCAGCGATCTTGTCTTTCTTCTTGGCGTTATCGTTCAGCAGTTGCTCGCGCGCCTGGGTGGCGGCAAACATGTACTGATCGTAGTTGCCCGGATACACACGCAGCTCACCGTAATCGATGTCCGCCATATGTGAGCACACACTATTCAGGAAGTGGCGGTCGTGCGAAATAATAATCATGGTGCTGTTGCGCTCAGACAGCACATTTTCCAGCCAGCGGATGGTGTTGATATCCAGGTTGTTGGTCGGCTCGTCCAGCAGCATGATGTCGGGGTCTGAGAACAGTACCTGCGACAGCAATACCCGCAGTTTTAGACCCGGAGCCAGCGCTGACATCGGCCCAAAATGCTGTTCAACCGGAATACCGACGCCAAGCAGCAATTCGCCGGCGCGCGATTCTGCGGTGTAGCCGTCCATTTCGGCAAACTGGACTTCCAGGTCTGCCACCCGCATGCCGTCTTCATCGCTCATCTCAGCGCTGCTGTAAATGCGATCCCGCTCTTCCTTAACAGCCCATAGTTCTTCATGGCCCATGATCACGGTATCGACCACCGAGAAATTCTCATAGGCAAACTGATCCTGGCGCAGTTTACCCACGCGCATATTCGGCTCAACCGAAACGTTGCCGGAGGATGGCTCCTGTTCGCCACTGAGAATGCGCATAAAGGTAGATTTTCCGCAGCCATTCGCACCAATTAAACCGTAACGGTTACCCTGGCCAAACTTCACGGAGATATTTTCAAATAAAGGCTTAGCACCAAATTGCATGGTGATATTTGCAGCAGAAATCACGTAGTCAACACCTAAACGAATTGCATAAAAATTGAGCGCGCTAATCTACGTGTTTTAAGGGCAAATTACAAAGGAAGTTTGCGTTTAATTGAAATTAACTCCAACCAGTTCTTCCAGTGCGGGGCGGGCGAAGTAGTAGCCCTGAAAATAGCGGATGCCAAGGCCGGCCAGATAATCCAGTTCAGCCTTCGACTCGATACCCTCTGCCAGCACATGGGTTCCTTGCAAAAGGCATTGCGCCAGCGCTTGCTGCACCTCATGTTGTTGGCCCGGGTGCTGCTCAATATTGCGGATCAATGCCATATCAAGCTTGAGAAAATCAGGCCGCAGGTCGGTCAGCCAGTCCATGGTCGCAAAACCTGCACCAAAATCATCAATAGCGGTATAGAAGCCGCGCTTAGAATAGGTCTGGAAGATATTCTGCAGATGAGCTTTATCGGGAATCTGCTCTCCCTCAGTCACTTCAAAGATTATTTTGGTCAGATCAAAACCATAGAGGTCTGCAGCCTCGATAGTCGCCTGAATACAGGTTTCCGGATTATACACAGCGTTAGGCAGGAAGTTGATGCTCAGCAGGGTATCGCAGCGCAGCCGCGTTGCTGTTTCGATCGCTTTTACCCGGCAGGCCTGGTCAAAGTAATAGCGGTTATCATCATTTATACGTTCAAATACCCAACCGGCGCCCTGGCCTTCCGGCCCGCGCACCAGCGCCTCATAGGCGATTATGCATTGCTTTTCAATATCGACGATGGGCTGAAATGCCATCCTAATTTCGAAACCAAGATCCTGGCCACTCAGGCAGTCCTGGCATGTCTGCATCTTTACCGATTCCGGAAAATCCATATCAACCTGTACCTTTAGAAATAATCCCGTAATAGCGAGTTATCGGCTACTTCAAGAAAAGCTTTATAGAAACTTTCTGACCCCTGCCGACTACCGGTTGAGTAACCATAGCAGGGAACCGATGCTAATGAACAGCCACAGCAGCACTGCCAGCAGCATAGGTTTAGCTCCGGCCGCGCGCAGCCGGGCGGGTGTGATGCTGCAGCCGACCAGGAACAAACAGAGCACCAGCAACTGTTTCCCACCGCTGAATAGCAAGTCATAGAGCGGCGCGCCAGCTGGAAACAGCGTTGCTATCGCTATGGCCGCCAGGTAGCCGAAAATAAAAAGTGGAATGCCAGGCAAGCCCGAGCTCGCGCCCTGGACCGGATCACGCCGCAGGGCGATCATGCTGGTCAGCAATACCAGGGGCACAATCAGCAGTGCCCGCGCCAGCTTCACCGTGGTGGCAGTAACCAGCGCATCATCACTGTATGCCTGGGCGGCGCCGACCACCGAGGAGGTGTCATGAATGGCAATTGCTGCCCACACCCCAAAAGTGTAACTGTCCAGGGTCAGCCAGCGGCCAATTACCGGAAACACCAGTAAGGCGACAGCATTGAGCGCAAACACACAAGCCAGTGCTATGGCCATCTGATCGGCGCGGGCCCGCATTGCCGGACCCACAGCAGCAATGGCGCTACCGCCACAAATCGCGCTACCCGAGCCGATCAGGTGTGCAGTGGTATAGTCCAGTCGCAACCAACGGGCAATCACTAAAGCCATTACCAGCGTCAGAGTTACCGACACCAGCATCAATCCAAGATTGTCAGCGGTTGCCTGCAATGCCGCGTCAAATTGCACGCCGAAGCCCAGTGCGATAATTGCCACCGCCAGTAACTTTTTAACCGTAAGTGCTGGCTGCACGGCAGCGGGTACCAGCCCACCGGCCGCCAGCGCGAAGCCTATGATCAAAGCCAGCGGCGCCGATATTAATGGTGTCAGGCAAAGCAGTGCTGCCAGCCAGAAGGCCAGATGCCGTATTGACATGCTTAACGCTCCTCTTCTATTGGATAAAGCGGGATAAAATGATCCTTTAACTGGATCACACCCGCTCTGTCAGTATAAAATTGCGCCTTTGTTATTAGTCTTCAGCGAGAGTGCTTATGGGTCGTGCCTATCAAAACCGCAAAGAGTCGATGGCCAAAACAGCTAATGCTAAAAGTAAAGTATACAGCAAGTATGGCCGGGAAATTTACGTTGTTGCCAAGCAAGGTGGCGTGGATCCCGAAGGGAACCTGGCACTGCGCGCGCTGATTGATCGCGCGAAAAAAGATCAGGTACCAGCGCACGTGGTTGACAAAGCCATCGAGAAAGCCAAAGGCGGTGCCGGCGAAGATTATGCGCCAGCTGTATATGAAGGTTATGGGCCGGGTAACTGCATGGTGATGGTCGAGTGCCTGACCGACAATCCAAACCGGACGATTGGCGAAGTACGTAACTGCTTTACCAAAACCAAATCGAAGATTGGCGCGCCTGGCAGTGTATCCCACATGTTTGATCACTGTGCGATTCTGGTATTTGCCGGCGATGATGAAGATGCGGTACTTGAAACGCTGATGATGGCTGACGTCGATGTAACCGATATCGAAGAAGATAGCGGCAAGATCACCGTTTTTGCTCCACACACCGAGTCACACAAAGCTAAGCAGGCACTGCTTGACGCTTTTCCTGATCTTGAGTTTGATGTTGATGAGATTCAGTACCTGCCGCAGGTGATGACGACTGTCAGCGGCGATGATGTGGCGGTGATGGAGAAATTCCTCGACATGCTCAATGACTGTGACGACGTGCAAAACATCTACCACAACGCGGAGTTTTAACCCGCTTTCTTAAATAAAATGCAGGCGTACCGCAAATTAACGCGCGGTACGCCCCATTTCAGTTCGTTTTACTCTTCCAGCAAATTCAGTACAAAGGCATATTCTTCAGCGGTTTCTTTCAGCCGCGAGAAGCGGCCTGAACTGCCGCCATGCCCGGCACTCATATTGGTTTTCATCATCAGCGGATTTGCGTCGGTTTTATGGGCCCGCAACTTGGCCACCCACTTAGCCGGTTCAAAATACTGCACCTGCGAGTCGTGTAAGCCGGTCGTTACCAGCAACGCCGGATAATCCTGTGCGCTGACCTGATCATATGGCGAGTAAGACAACATATAATCGTAATAGGCTTTTTCCTTCGGATTACCCCACTCGTCAAATTCGTTGGTGGTCAGCGGAATGCTTTCATCCAGCATGGTGGTGACCACGTCAACAAACGGCACGTGTACCATCAGGCCTTTATATTTCTCAGGAGCCATATTCGCCACCGCGCCCATCAATAAGCCACCGGCGCTGCCACCCATGCCAAATACTTTATCCGGATGCGCATAGCCCTCGGCTACCAGATGATCCGTTACCGCGATGTAATCGGTAAAGGTATTTTTCTTGTTCAGCAGCTTGCCGCTTTCATACCAGTCGCGGCCCATTTCCTGACCACCGCGGATATGGGCGATGGCATAAACGAAGCCGCGATCGACCAGTGAGAACACGGGCGAGCGGAAACTCGGCTCAGAGGTCGAGCCATAAGAGCCATAGGCATACTGGTATAGAGGAGCGCTACCGTCGGGCTTAAAGCCTTTTTTGTACAACAGCGATACCGGCACTTTCACGCCATCAGCAGTTGGTGCCCAGGTACGGGCGGTTTCATATTTGCTGGCATCGTAATTCGGCACCTCAGTCTCTTTCAGCACTGTGCGCACGCCGGACTTCATATCGTAGGCATAAACGATCGCAGGCGTTTTCAGCGACGTGTAGGTGTAACGTAGGGTATCGGTGTCCTGTTCCGGGTTGCGCTCAAAATACATGGCATAGACTGGCTCATCCGCCGCAATGGTGGTTGAGTTGTCCATATCATCCCAGCCAATAACCCGGATCTGACGCAAGCCATCGTTCCGCTCGTTTAGTGCCAGGTGCGATTCGAATACGGTAAAGTCCTGGATAAACACGCTGCTGCTGTGTTCTACCAGCGGCTGCCAGTTGGCTTTATCGCCCAGCTGGTCAGCGGCAACCTGCATGATTTGATAGTTAGGCGCGTTCAGATCTGTACGGATAATCCAGCGGCCATCAAGGTGATCAGCCCCATACTTCAGATTGCGCTCGCGCGGGGCTATGACCTGGAAGCCGGCATCAAGATCGCTACCATCCATCACATGGACTTCATCGGATAGCGTGGCATCCAGATTAATCATGATGTACTCGCCGTCAGTGCTGTTATTCACCCACATATAGAAGGTGTTGTCCTGCTCTTCGTAGACCAGCTCGGCGGCATCCGGCGAATTGCCGATTTTGTGTTTAAGAACGCGGGTGGATAGCAAGGTCTGCGGATCATTTTCAATAACGAACAGCGTCTCGTTATCCTGTGCCCATGCAATCGAGGCCGATAGACCGGCCATGCCGCTATCGACAGTCTCGCCTGTGGTCAGATCACGAACGTGCAACTGGTACTGGCGGCGGCCGGTGTTGTCGACCATATAAGCCATTAACTGCTGATTCGGGCTCACTTGCAGATTACCAACCTGCATAAAGGACTCGCCCTCGGCCAGCAGGTTCACATCCAGCATTATCTGCTCGTCACCTGTTTCAAGATGGGTACGGGTATAAATCGGGTACTCGTTACCCTCTTCGTATTTTACTGCATAGCTATAGTCGCCCTTGATATAAGGAACTGAACTGTCGTCCTGCTTGATACGGCCGATAATTTCCTGTTCCAGCGTCTGTGTCAGCTCGCTGTACTCCGCGCGGTATTCATCATAGTAGGCGTTTTCTGCTTCCAGATAGGCAATGACCTCTGGCGCAGCACGGGCATCGTCACGCAGCCAGTAATAGGGGTCTTCGCGATCACCATGAGGCGATGCAACCACATATGCTCTCTGTTCCGCGACCGGCGCACTACTTTTCTGGGGCGGAGTTTCACCGGAGCAGGCGGAAAGCAGCAGCGCCAGCATCAATGAAGGGATAAACAGTGATTTGCGTGTACAGGTAATAGTCATATTATTGTTCTCTGTTACAGCCAGACTTCATAGCGGCATGATTAGTATATTCGGGACCTACTGCCATATATCTCACAGAAAACAGGCAGAAAGCACTAGCAAAGTGTAAAAAAATATTTCATCACAACATTGATATAACATCTATACCTGTTATCGTACATAGGTGTCGTTCGTCGCATGAACAATTGCACATGTCAGACCAGTTCGGTATTGTTTAGCTATGGAGACGAACAAAATATAATACATTTTTTTATTTTTCAGGGAATCTGACAATAAGTGACTGCTAAACGGAGTTATATGCCGCGCTCGCTATACAAAGTTTTCTTTTGTATAGCTTTTGCCGTGGCTGTAATACAGCTTAGTTCTGCAGTAATGGCCCAGGAGTTGCCTGCTGTCGATCCCGTGGTGGAATCCCGGCTTGATGAATTGCTTAACAACGCAGGTGGTGCCGAAGAAGTAGCCGCCGAACTGCAAACCATCACCGACAACCTAACTGATACCACGCCGATAATGAGCCAGGTTCGCACCCTGACTTACCTGTCAATGTATAAGGCTTATGCCGGGAAAGTTGAAGAAGCCTATGCGATTCATTCCAGAGTGTCACGACTCGCTGACGCCTCTGGCATTCCCGATGCCATCGCTGAGGCCGCAGCGAACCACATTGAGCTTAAGCTGCTCGAGCGCAAGTTAACAGAGGCCTACACCCTGCTCAATGAAGCGATATTGCCTTTGCAGGATGCCACTTTGCCGCGGGTACGGTATTACATTCATAATCTGGTCGCGCGGGTATACAGCAATAAAAACCAATACGAACGGGCGCTGGAGCATTTAATACAGGCAGCTGACGCGGTTGACGAAACCGACGATTCCCGTACGCATATCCGCCGTATTCATATTAAGTTGCGCATTGCTCAGCTGCAGACACAGCTTAAGAATTATGACGAAGCGATTCGCCATACCGATGAAGCCCTTGCGCTGGCAGAATCATTGCAGCTGACTGATATTTTTTACGGCGAAATCCTGCTGCAAAAAGCCATTACCGAAACTGACCGCGGCAATTATGACGACGCCTTAGCTGTTTATCAGCAACTGGAGAACTATTTCGCCGGCGATGAAGAAAATGGCGACCTCTATGGCATTGTGCTCAATAATATGGCGGATCTGGATATCCGCACCGGCCGCTACAATGAAGCCGAAGAGCTTCTCAATCGGGCCCTGGCGCTGGCGCAGGAACATGAGGATCCGGTCAGTGCTGAACTGATCCAGTTTAACCTGGGGTTCGTTGATGTTCATCAGGGTGAGCACGAACAAGGGCTGAGCACCATGAAGACGGCCGTGGATCGCTTCCGTGATACCTGGATCGACTCAGAGTTTGAAGGTGTGCTCGGTGAATATGCGGAAGCACTCGGGATGGCAGGACAATACCAGCAGCAGGCGCGAATTCTGCTGGAACAACGGGACCTACGCGACAAGGTGTTCAGCCTGGAACTACAAAAAAACCTGACCGAGCTGCAAAGCCTGTATGACAACAAAGACAAAGCGCAGCAAATCAAGTTGTTGCAGCAGCAGAATGATCTTAAACAACAGTTGCTGAAAAACGAAGAACAACGCCAGTTGATTCTGACGCTGTTGGTCATCCTCGCGGCCATCGCCGGGGTACTGGTTTATTTCTTGTACCGTGCTGCGCGTAAGTCGAACCTGAAGCTCAAAGATGCTAACGCCAGGCTCGCCGATCAGTCCATTCGCGACCCGCTAACCGGTTTATTAAACCGCCGGGCGATTCAGCAGGAACTGGAGCGGCAGAAGAAAGAGGCAAGGCAAACCAAGCGCGAAGATGCGATGATTCTGCTGGATGTCGACTATTTCAAACGCATAAATGATCATTACGGCCATACCGCTGGCGATGCCGTGCTCATGGAGATTTCACGCCGGCTGGTGGAGGTCTCGCGCGACTCCGATAAAGTGGTGCGTTGGGGCGGCGAAGAATTCCTCATCTACCTGTCGGACGCTGAACACGACGCCATGCCGCGCTTAACCCAGCGTGTGCTTGATGTGATTGGCAGCCAGCCAGTGTCTCATGACGGGCACACCATCCCTATTACCGCCACTGCGGGCTTCATCAGCTTCCCCTTCGCCGATCTTGATAACAACGAAATGGACTGGGAGGAAACCCTCCAGCTGGCCGATATGGCGCTCTATGCTGGTAAAGTCTACGGCCGGAACCAGGCCTGGGGCGTCATGGAGCTGAACGAGCCCTTTGAAAAAGCCCGCAAGCGCCTCGAAACCGACTTACCCGGTGCCATCAGCGAGAACATCATTTCTGTCACCGTGATTCATGGTCCGGCTCAAGAATAAGCGCCCCGAATAAAAAAAGCCCGCGTTGTTAGCGCGGGCTCTACTATCTGAAGCATTCAATGCCGACTGGATTATTCCAGTTCAGACAACGCACTGATACCCATGTTGTACAGAGTAAAGCTATGGATATCTGCCCACTGCTCGATGGTTTTAGATACCGGGGTACCCGCACCATGGCCGGCATTGGTTTCAATGCGGATAAGTTGTGGATACGGCCCGTTGTCGTTGGCCTGTAGTTCAGCAGCAAACTTGAATGAATGCGCCGGTACCACGCGATCATCATGGTCGCCGGTGGTGATCAGGGTGGCCGGGTAACGCACGCCCTGCTCCACATTATGCACCGGTGAATAACCATACAGATACTCAAACATCTCCGGGCTGTCTTCGGCGGTGCCGTAGTCATAAGCCCAGCCGGCTCCTGATGTGAAGGTATGGTAGCGCAGCATATCCAGTACCCCTACTGCAGGTAATGCAACCTGCATCAGATCCGGACGCTGAGTCATGACCGCACCAACCAGCAAGCCACCGTTTGAGCCACCCCGGACTGCCAGTTTGTTGCTCGATGTGTAGTTTTCCTGGATCAGGTACTCACCCGCAGCGATGAAATCATCAAACACGTTTTGTTTATTAAACTGGGTACCCTGAATGTGCCAGTCTTTACCATATTCACCGCCACCACGCAGGTTCGGCACCGCATAGACGCCACCGAGTTCCAGCCATACCGCATTGGCAACGCTGAACGACGGGGTCAGGCTGACATTAAAGCCGCCGTAACCATAGAGCATAGTCGGATTGGTACCATCCAGCTCCAGGCCCTTTTTATGGGTAATAATCATGGGCACTTTAGTGCCGTCTTTAGAGGTGTAGAACACCTGCTTCGACTCATAATTATCACTGTTAAAGTCAGCCTGTGATTTCTCGTAAACCACTGAGTCGCCTGATTCCGGATCAAACTCGTAGATGGTTGACGGGGTATTGTAGTTCGTGAAGGTGTAATAGACTTCTTCATCATCACGATCACCGCGGAAACCGCCAACACTACCAACCCCCGGTAGCTCAACGGTACGAATTAATTCGCCGTCATAGCCGTACTGCTGAACCTGGGCGATAGCATCAACCATGTACTCGGCAAAAATGTAGCCGGCACTGGTTGAAGGGCTCAGCACATTTTCAGTTTCGGCGATAAAATCCTGCCAGTTCGCTGGTTGCGGGTTACTCGCATCCACCGTTACCACGCGCTTGTTCGGCGCATCCAGGTTGGTCACCAGATATAAGGTACTGTCCTGGTTATCAAGCAGGTAGGTATCTGAATCGGTATGATCCAGAATAGTTACCATGGCGCTGCCTGGCTCAGATAAATCTTTCAGAAAGAGTTTGTTGCCTGAGGTTGATACCGCCGCAGAAATCAGCAGATAACGATCGTCTTCAGTCACTGAACCACTTACATAGCGATGCTTCTGTGCTTCAGTGCCACCAAATACTACTTCGTCTTCTGACTGTGGCGTGCCCAGCTTGTGATAGTAGAGTTTGTGCTGGTCGGTTTTCGCCGACAGCTCACTACCTTCGGGCTTGTCATAGCTTGAATAATAAAAGCCTTCGTTGCCATACCAGGAAATGCCACTGAACTTGACATCATCCAGCTCTGATTCCAGCTGCTCTTTGGTTTCAGCGTCAATCACGATAATTTTGCGCCAGTCGCTGCCACCTTCAGAAATCGCATAAGCGGCCAGTGAGCCGTCTTTAGAAAAGCTTAAGCTCGCCAGCGACGTGGTGCCGTCTTCACTGAAGGTATTGGGATCAAGAAATACTTCGGTGTTGCCCTCAGCATCAGTGCGGTATACCACGTACTGGTTCTGCAGCCCGTCATTCTTATAAAAGTAGGTGTATTCACCCTCAGTAAAGGGCGCGCTGATTTTCTCGTAGTTCCAGAGTTCGGTCAGACGCTCCCGGATATCATCACGGTAGGGGATCTTCTCGAGGTACTCAAAGGTCACTTCGTTTTGTGCTTCAACCCAGGCTTCAGTTTCCGGGCTGCGATCGTCTTCCAGCCAACGATACGGGTCGCTCACTACGGTACCAAAATAAGTATCACTGACATTGCCCCGATAGGTCACCGGATAAGTGACCTCCGCATCGACGGCGGTCTCTTTTTCTTTGTCCTGCTGCTGTGGTGAACAGGCCGCTAACAGCGCCGCGCCAACCATAACGGTAAGGTATTTCATTCTGTGCACTCCATAAGCTGATAATTACTGTTGCTCACTATACATTAACTCAATGCCGGGTGGGTATTGGCAAACCACGGCTGGTTGTTTAACGATGCTAAAAATTGCTGTAATGCCGGCCACTGGTGAATATCCAGGCGCTGACGAAACTGTGCCCAACTCAGATAGCAGGCCAACCGCAGCTGACCATCAGTATAGGGACCTTCTGACGGCAATTCGCGCTGGTTTAAATCCGCCAGAATACTTTCGATACGATCGCGCTGACGCTGTAAGTAAGGGCTTTGCTCTGGCGCCAGCCCATCGCGCTCCAGTAGAAAAAGGTTAATTTCCGTATCCATGGCGGTACTGACCATGCAGAAGAGATCAAAATCGGCCGGATCCTCACAAAAGGGTTGCTCGGCCAGGCTTCGCAGGTAACGGATGATCGCCGCAGAATCATGCAATTTCACCCCATCATGTTCGAAATAGGGAACACGCTTGGTTGGGCTTTGACTGGCGCTGGCGGAAAAATCGACTGGAATGAGCTGGTGATCCTGCCGGTTCATTTCCAGCACGATCCGACAATGGCGCACGTAAGGCGAGGTATAACTGCCAAATAACTTCATACTGAGTCCTGAAAAACGTTAAGCTATAGATATGTTGTACAAGAGATTAGCATAATGAAAAAAGCGCTTCAGTATTTACTCAAAGGCCTGGCCGTTTTATTACCTATCGCCTTAACGGTGGCTCTGGTGCACTGGCTGCTGGTAACCGTCGAGGCCTGGCTACGTCCGTTATGGATCAGTCTCATTGGTGAGAATTATTATCTGCCAGGGCTCGCCTTTATCAGCTTTCTTGGCATCGCCATCTTTGTCGGCTTCAGTACCCGCTGGCAAATTGTGAATAAGTTCTGGGCGTTGCCTGGCAAAATAATCGAGCGCATGCCGGTACTGAGCAACCTCTACGGCACCCTCACCGAAGCAGTGGATCTGATGTCGGGCAAAAGTTTTGCTGATGAATCCGTGGTGCTGGTGACCCTGGCGGGCGGTGACGTGCGCCTGATAGGCATTATTACCAAACGCAGTGGTGTCGATGGCGACCGGCTCTCGGCGCTGCTCGACGAAGACCATGTCGCAGTATTACTGCCGATGAGTTACAACGTTGGTGGCTACACCATTATCGTGCCACGCAGCTGTATTAAACCACTGAATATGTCCCCGGCCGATGCCATGCAGCTGACTATCAGTGCCGGCCTGGGCAAGAATAAAGCAATCCCCAAAAATGATAGCAAGGACTCATAACAGCATGCCCTATTTGCCCTGTGTTGAAATTGAGCCGGACCAGCCGGCAAACCGTGCCATTATCTGGTTACATGGCCTTGGTGCTGACGGTAACGATTTTGCCCCACTGGTACCCCACCTGCGCTTACCAGAATCGGTACAGGTGCGGTTTATCTTTCCCCACGCGCCGAAAATTCCGGTAACCATTAACGGTGGCATGGTGATGCCGGCCTGGTACGACATCACGGATATGACCATTGATCGTAAGGTAGACACTGCTCAGCTGCGTGCCTCAGCAGACAGCGTAGCGGATTTGATTGCGCGCGAAAATGAGCGTGGGATACCCAGTGAGCACATCGTGATAGCAGGTTTTTCACAAGGCGGCGCGGTTGCTTACGAGGCGGCGCTGTCCCATTCCGAGCGGCTGGCGGGGCTACTGGTGTTATCCAGTTATCTGGCAACGGCACCTTCTATTGAGCTGCATCCGGCAAACCAGGATTTACCGGTAATGATTCAACATGGCCGACAGGATCCTATAGTCGCTGAGCGGCTTGGGCAACAGGCTAAGTCCTGGATGATGGATCACGGCTACAAGGTGGATTATCAGGCGTTTGATATGGAGCACCAGGTTTGCCCTGAGCAGATTCAGGAAATCAGTAACTGGCTAACCAAGGTACTGGCGACTTAGTTCGCCAGCACCTGCAGCTTATCAGCCCACTGATCAACCCAGCGTAAAGCGCTGTTGCGATCACTGACACGTACATTCACGTGGCCGACTTTGCGCCCCGGACGGGCATCTTTATTGTACCAGTGGCAATGGGTGTCACTGTGGTGCCATAAGCCGACCGGGATCTTTTCCGCGCCAATGACATTAATCATTAAGGTGGGTTCGAGGCGCAGTTCCGGTAGCGTCATACCTGTCAACGCACGAATATGCAGGTCGAACTGGCTGCAGTTGGCGCCCGTCATAGTCCAGTGGCCCGAATTATGTACCCGCGGCGCAATTTCATTGATCAGTAAGCGGGCATCAGCACCCTCACCGACCACGAAAAACTCAATCGCCAGCACGCCAATGTAATTCAGCGCATCCGTCAGACGTCTGAAGCAGGTTTCTGCGCGGCGTTGTAACGCTTCCGGGACGCTGTCGATCGCGCCCAGGCTATAACTCAGAATACCACGCTGGTGAACGTTGGTGATTAACGGGTAGCAGCAGACGCTGCCATCCTTACCACGCGCGCCGACCAGCGACACCTCGCGCTCAAACGGGATCAATTGCTCAGCGATACCGGACTGTACACCAGCCTCGGTAGCGAGCGCCGCGGCGTCATCGCCTGATTTAAAACGCCATTGCCCTTTACCGTCATAGCCGCCGCGGGCCGTCTTAAGTACCAACGGATAATCGCTTTGCTCAAGCAAACGCTGCAGTTCAGTTTCGGTGTGGTAGCTTTTCCAGGGTGCCGTTGGCAACTGGCAGTCATCAAAGAGTTTCTTTTCCGCGCGGCGGTCGGTCAGGCTTTTAATGCGCGCCGGATCCATCAGGAATTTGTCATGGGCGGCGGCAATAATATCAGCGGGGATATCTTCATGTTCCCAGCTCACGGCATCGGCCCAGGCGATGGCATCCGTCAGACTCATTTGCAGGTCAACCTGCGCGGATAAGGGTTTTACTTTTTCGGTGCGGGTACTGTACAGCAGACACTCGTGCCCATGGCTTATTGCGCTGCCGCCAAGCATCTGGCCGAGCTGACCATCACCGATAAAGAGTAACTTCATTCCGGCAGCTCCAGCTTGGCTCCGCTCATCACTTTTTCGCGCTGTTGAGCGCGGAACCGCTGCACCCGGTCACGCACAGACTTGTCGCTGACGCCAATAATCTGCGCCGCCAACAGACCAGCATTCGCTGCGCCAGCCGGCCCTACCGCCAGGGTACCGACAGCGACGCCTTTTGGCATCTGCACAATTGAGAGCAGGCTATCCAGGCCTTTTAACTGTTTCCCCGGCACGGGTACGCCCAATACCGGAATAGCGGTAAAAGCTGCCAGCATCCCGGGTAAATGCGCAGCGCCACCAGCGCCGGCAATGACCACGGGCACATCGTCCTGCTCAGCCTGCTGCATAGTCGTCTGCAGCAAGTCGGGCGTACGGTGCGCAGACACCACTTCGGCGCGCCATTCAACGCCAAGATCTTTGAGCATTTGCGCTGCATGTTGCATTACGGGCCAGTCGGATTGCGAGCCCATCAGAATAAGTACAGGTGCCATGAGGTGCTCCTTTTGGAAAGGTGCGAATTGTAGCCAGCCTCGCGAGCGGGTGCAAATTTATTGCGCAATCTTCAGCCGGTTGCGGCCCTGAGTCTTGGCCTTGCCCATAGCCGCATCGGCGGCTTCCAGCACCTCATCCCAGCTCTGCCCCGGCTTATGCTGAGCTACGCCCGCACTAGCGGTAACTGTAGTCATCATGGTTTTTACTGAAAAAGGTTCATGACGAATGCGGTTCAGCACTTCACTGCCGATCTCAGCAGCTTCATTCAGGGAAGTGCCCGCTAACAGCACGGTAAATTCAGCGCCCCGGCTGCGAACAATTATTGCCTTGTCACCTACGGTTTGCCGAATACGGCTAACCGTCTCCTGCAGCACCCGGTCGCCGAACATATAGCCGTACTTGTCGTTTACCGACTGAAAGGAATCAAGGTCAAGCACCATCACCGATAGCGGCTGTTTGCGGCGGATAGCCTTGGTTATTGCTTGCTGCAGCAGGTCGGCAAGATGATCACGGTTATAGCAACCGGTCAGGGTGTCCGTCGCGGTGGCTTGATCCAGGTTGCGCTGCAGGCGCGCCATTAATATCAGAAAAACTGCTCCGACTCCGATCAGCACCAACATAGATAAAGCGATACGCCAGGCGTAATCGAACGGTAGAAACCAATATGTGACCGCGGCAAAGAGCGCATAAATCAACATAATAACCAGTACAAAGATGGCTTTATCAAACATGAAGAAAACCATCGCCAGTACGGGGTACATCCAGTACACGCCGAGAACGCCAGTCTGACGCATCGAAATACTCACCAGCAAACCCAGCGCGCAGATAAATAAAAAATTAAGCCATTGGGGGGCTAACTTGTCACGATAAATATAGCCAGCGACCAGAAACGCCAGGCCGGTTAACAGTAAAGCAGAGGCACCGATAAATTTCTGATCGGTAAAATAGAATGCAGCCATCACCACCATTACCAGGCCAACACCAAAATAGATAAGCCGCATGGCATTCAGCCGGAATTGCTGCCAGAGGCTGTGTTCTGATGATGTTTTATCCATATGCAATGAATTCATGGTCGTCATCCGGTCAGGCTAGTGGTTGCGCCAAGGAGCGTCTTGCCAGTTATCACGTTGTCGCTCCGTTTAAACTATAACCTACAACTGTGAATAGCAACTCGTTTGCGGCACAATAGACAACTATTAATTGAACACGTAAAGGATTCAAACCTATGCTACTTAAAGCAGCCGACAGCCTGCTGGTTATTGTCGATGTCCAGGAGCGTCTGGCGCCGGTCATCCACCAGCGTGATCAACTTATTGCGCGGATGCGCTGGTTGGGTGAAATAGCCAATGAACTGCACGTGCCGGTAGTCGTCACTGAACAATATCCAAAAGGTCTTGGTATCAGTGTTAGCGAACTTGCCGGGGTAATTGAAAATGCCCGGGTGGTTGAGAAAATCCATTTTAGCGCCGTGCAGGAACCACATTTTATGGACGCGCTGGACGAGATCAAACCCAAGCAGGTCATCCTTATGGGCATGGAGGTGCATGTCTGTATTTTACAGACAGCTGTTGAACTGCAGCAGCGCGGCTATCAGGTCTATGTGGTAGAGGATGCGGTCGGCTCGCGGCGGCCAAGCGATAAAGAAACCGCCTTAGCACGACTACGTCAGGCCGGCGTTTGCGTTATTTCTTCGGAAATGGCCGCTTATGAATGGCTACATCGGGGTGCGACAGATCAGTTCCGACATATCACCAAGAACTGGATTCGGGGTTAGGGCTCCCGTCATAGAGAGCGTTAATAAAAGTTTAATTGACAATAAGCTGTTCTCGCGTATACTAATTGTCGCTAGAAAAATTCGGCTGTTTGATTGTGGTCTGTTACGAAGTCTATTGCTGTACCTCGTTTTGTAAGTCCCAAGTAATACACGTATTTTTATTAGCAATACCCTAGATTTTCACATGCAATACGAGGAATTCACAGCATGTCTACAGTAACTGGTAAAGTAAAATTCTTTAACGAAGCTAAAGGCTTCGGTTTCATCGAGCAAGAACAAGGCGCAGACGTATTTGTACATTTCAGTGCAATCCAGTCTGACGGCTTCAAAACTCTGGCTGAAGGCCAGCAAGTTCAGTTCACTATCGCTCAAGGTCCTAAAGGCCCACAAGCAGAAAACGTAGTACCTATGTAATTACTGCATAAGGTGCTCGCGTTAAGCGAACTCTTTATCGAAAAAGCCGCTCACTGAGCGGCTTTTTTTTATTCCTTTTTCTTAGTCTGCCGCCGTTCGGCAGCTTTCTGCTCAGCATTAATAAAATCCACATCATCGAGCTCGACTTCAGGTAGTTTTTCACAAACGTCCCCACCTAACTCGTTGACAGCCTTACATAAGTCGCTGACCTTTTGATCCAGTACGTGAACATGATCCAGCATACGACCCATAGCGGTCGCCACCGGATCCGGATTATCGGCCGAAATCGCATAGGCATCGAAGCCATAGGCTTTAGCCATTTCTTCACGCCGCTTCACCGCTTCTTTATCCTGCGGGGAACTGGCCACGCGCGCCGGAATTCCCATTACCGTGGTATTTGCGGGTACCGCTTTCACAACCACAGCATTGGAACCAATCCGGGCATTTTCTCCTACTTCAATTGGCCCCAGAACTTTGGCTCCGGCACCAATCACCACGCCGTTTTTCAGCGTGGGATGGCGCTTACCGCCATCCCAGCTGGTGCCACCCAGGGTCACGCCATGGTAAATGGTGACATCATCGCCAATCTCGGCTGTTTCGCCAATGACCACTCCCATGCCGTGATCGATAAAGAACCGGCGGCCAATGCGGGCGCCGGGATGGATTTCTACGCCAGTAAACCAGCGGGATATAGTCGAGATAAAGCGCGCCAGCCAGTACCAGCGCCAGGTCCATAATTTATGGCTCAACCGGTGAAACCATACGGCGTGCAGCCCCGGATAGGTGGTCAGCACCTCGAAGGCGTTGCGGGCGGCCGGATCCCGGTTAAATACACTTTTTATATCTTCGCGAATGCGTGTAAACATCTATCGTCTTACCATCAGATCAAGGTTTCTGTGGTCTAGTATATCAATTTACGTGCTATAGCGTTAATTCACCTTGAATATCAGTCAGGCTGCCAGCAGTTGGCTTGATCTCGCAACTAATAGCAGCGTAAGGTGAACCTATCATTAACCAATAACAGAGAAGACAGCATTATGCGTAAATTACTAGGTATTGCCGTTATTGCGGCCTGTACGCACAGCGCCCAGGCTGACACCTTAGTCTATGCCGGCACCCTGATTGATGGCACCGCCAATGGGCCGCAGCAAAACATGACGCTGATCATTGATGGCGCGCACATTGTCGCGGTGGAAAAAGGCTTCCGTAAAGCCGAGGCTGGCGATGTCATCATTGACCGCCGCTCGGGCACCGTCATGCCGGGCTTTATTGATATGCACACGCACCTGACCTCACAAATGGCGCGCGGCAGCTACATCGAAAGGTATACCAAGAACGCCGCCGACGTAACGCTGGACTCCGTTTACTATGCCGAGAAAACCCTGTTAGCGGGCTTTACCACGGTACGTGACCTTGGTGACTCGTTTAATGCCAGTATCTCGCTGCGTAACGCCGTCAATGCCGGAAAGGTAACAGGCCCACGCATTTTTACTGCCGGTAAATCAATTGCCACCACCGGCGGCCATGCCGATCCTACCAATGGCGCCCGTGAAGGACTTTACGACTCGCCTACCCCGGCTGAGGGCGTCGCTAACGGCCCCTACGAGGCTCGTCAGGCCGTGCGTGAGCGCTATCAGGATGGTTCTGACTTAATCAAGCTGACCGTCACAGGCGGCGTATTGAGCATGGCAAAAAGCGGCCAGAACCCTCAGTTTATGATGGACGAGCTGGAAGCCGTAGTTGCTGCCGCCAAAGATTACGGTATGAAAGTAACCGTGCATGCCCATGGTAAAGAAGGCATGCTGCGCGCAATTAAGGCGGGTGTGCATTCCATTGAGCATGGCACCTACATGGATACCGAAGTTATGGACGCCATGAAAGCTAAAGGCGTCTACTACGTGCCGACTATTACTGCCGGCCAGTCAGTGGCTGAACGAGCTAAAATTGATGGCTATTTTCCGGAAATTGTACGGCCCAAAGCTGCCGCTATCGGTCCTTTGATCCAGAACACTTTTGCTGAAGCATACAAAGCTGGCGTAAAAATCGCCTTTGGTACCGACGCCGGTGTATTTGACCACGGTGAGAACTATCGTGAGTTTATCTACATGGTCGAGGCTGGGATGCCACCGCTCACCGCTATCCGCAGCGCAACGGCCGAAGCCGCCGCGCTGTTAGGTGTTACCGATATTGGTACGCTTGAAGTAGGAAAGCGGGCCGACGTGGTTGCGGTAACCGGTGACCCGTTAAAAGATATTACCCTGTTGAGCGCGGTTGACCTGGTCATCAAAGACGGTCTGGTCTATAAAAACTAAGCTTTATCTTCCCTGAAATCTTCGCGCAGCTGGCGGACGTCTTTTAAAATGGCGTCCTTCAGCTCGCGCTCATAGCCTTCCCGTTCTTCATCCATGCGCCGGATTTCCTTTTTCGGAAACTGCTTGCGGGCATCATGCGTTGGCATGTGCTTAATCCGCTCATACATCTGATGCAGCGCCGGGTATTTGGCCGCATAGTCCGGTTTTTCCGGCTCAGCGCGATGATCAAGTAATACCACAATGCGCAGCGCGCCCTCAGAGAAGTCACACTGACCTTGCTCCATGGCCCGGGCGAGGGTGGTGACGCTTTCATCAAGGCTGGTGTTGCGCTTGGTCATGGCTTCCTGACGGCGGCGTTGCTGCTGATGCAGACGTGCCAGCAGACGCCCGGCAATGAACGCCAGTACTACAATAACGGCTATTGCCGCACCAATGACAATCCAGCCCCACAGGGGTATCGCGTAATCAGTCATCGTCTTCCCATTCATCATCGTCATTCACATCAATACCAAGCTGCCCAGCTAACTGACTGAAGCGCTCAGTACGCTCATCCACATAGCGCAGATCGGCATCGCTTAGCTCTTCTTCCTGATCCAACCGCTCGAGCAAGGATTGCAGCCGCGGATCATTTTCCAGCGCCTGCAGTTCGGCAAAGGCGGCTTCTTCATCAAAGGCCTTCTGCTTTGGCTTTGGTGTTACTGCTGCAGTTACCGACGACACCAGTTCGACTGGCTTCTTGCTGCCAATCCGCGGGTCTTGCTGACTTTTCTGGCTGGCTGATAACTTACGCCGGGTAGCTTCAGAAAGTTCATTCATGCGGCTGCCAGGCTTCCGTCCTTTACCAGGGGTGACCTTACTAGCCGTAGGCGTCCGGTCTAATTCTGATTTAGGCTTTTGTGATGCGGCCAGTGGGCCGGTCTTGCGGGTTTTCTTACGACGGGTCATAAACTATCCAGTTTAAGGGGCTTTACTGAATAATAGTCTACCTGAGTGCGGGGGCAAATAAAAAGGCGATGTCTCCATCGCCCAATATTTATTCTCTCTTCACAAAAGCGCACATGCGATTATGTTGAGAACGGTTGTCATATCTTCCCTGTTGTTAAATTATAACGTCCCTGAACTTTTCTTATTATTGTTATTATTTTTTAAGCGCATTAACCGAGCTTTGTTGTTATTAGTCTGCTTGGTTAAAAAAGGCCTCCTGGCCATGTTGTTATTCCCTGGATTAAAGCCTTGAAACGCCGCCGTGGCGGCTTTCGATGGCATTCAGACTACTGAATCCGAATTTTTTATCAATGATTTTTATGATCTATTAAAAAAGTTTCTTATAACCTTTTTGTTTAAGCTATGGTTTATAACGTCTTTTCTTTACTATTTCTTTAACAAAAATAAAAAAAGGCAGCCCTGACTGCTGCCTTTTTAACCAGGCTTACGCCCGGCTGTATCGTGCTTTCTTCTTAATACAACCCTTGCAGGTAGCGGGACAGCATTTCAATATCCTGGTCGGTCAGCTTCGCCGCGACATCGCGCATCATACCATTCGGGTCATTAGCGCGCTCACCAGAGCGGAACATTTCCAGCTGCTGCCGGGTGTAGTTGGCATGCTGGCCAGAGACATCAGGAAACTTCGCCAATCCCATGCCATCACCACGCGGTCCGTGACAGGCTGAACATGATGGAATATTGCGCTCGGCATCACCGCCTCGATAAAGCGGCTGGGCATAGGCGACTGATTCTTCAGTGGCGGTGCCTATTTCAGGATCTTGCGCAGCAAAATAAACCGCAAGGTCAGCCAGTTCCTGCTCATTAAACGCGGCAACCTGCCCCTGCATAATGGCGTTCGCCCGGCCTTCTTCACCATTGGTGGCGGCGGCGAGCTGATAATCAAGCAGCTGCTTCAGAAGGTAAGGCGCATGCTGGCCAGCAATTTTCGGATACATATCAGACGGTGAATTACCGCTGGGCCCATGGCATGCAGCACAAACAGCAGCCAGCTCCTGGCCTCTGTCTGCGTCACCTTCAACGGTGTTGGCGTTAGCGGTCAGGCCCGTATATAAACCAATATATAGCGCAACAAACAATGCGACTTTTTTCATAAGCGATATCTCTGCTCTGGATTTGGTAACAAAGGCTATTTTACACAAAACTTGTGCGGATTAAACGTCTAATCATGATACTATTGGGTTTCAGTCAACGCTATGCATGTCTATGAACACCACATTAAACTTTCAGCCAACACAATTTGTCACCAGCGCCGCCACTATTTCGCAGCTACCCGCTGACGATGGCGTCGAAATTGCCTTTGCCGGTCGCTCAAACGCCGGTAAGTCAAGCGCGCTCAATACCCTGACCCGGCAGAACAGTCTGGCCCGCACCAGTAAAACACCTGGCCGGACCCAGCTCATTAATGTCTTTGAAGTCGCGCCGGGTAAACGCCTGATCGATCTGCCCGGCTATGGCTATGCCAAAGTGCCGCTGGAAGTAAAAGAAAAATGGCAGCGCGCACTCAGTGAGTACCTGCAAAAGCGCGAGTCGCTTAAAGGCCTGGTAGTATTAATGGATATCCGCCACCCTTACCGTGAAGTCGACCAGGAGCTACTGCACTGGGCAACGGATTCAGCCATTCCGGTACTGGTACTGCTGACGAAGGCCGACAAACTCAAGCCTGGTGCGCGTAAAACCACCTTGCTACAGGCCCGGGAAGCCGCGCTGGTATTTGGCGGTGACGTGCGCGTTGAAATGTTCTCCTCATTAACTAAGATTGGCTTGCCACAAGCTGAAACCATTATCTCGGACTGGCTGAACCAGCCGGTTGCTGATCCAGAACCAGGCGATGACGCTGAATAGTGAGGTACAGCCCTTACGGGCGTGGTTATTACTACTTCTACTGGCATTGATCTGGGGCAGCTCCTTCCTGCTCATCAAAAAAGGCCTACTCAGTTTTACCCCCGATCAGCTGGCTGCTATTCGTATAGCTTCGGCCGGTTTCGTACTCTTACCCTTTATTCTGCGTCGTTTTGCGCTGGTACAGCGGCACCACTGGCCGAAACTCATCTGTGTTGGCCTGGTGGGGAGTTTTATTCCCGCGTTTTTATTCGCCTTCGCGCAAACCGAACTGCCCAGCGGTGTTACCGGCGTACTCAATACCTTTACGCCATTGGCAACCCTGATTATCGGGGTCTTCCTGTTCCGGCAGCGGGCTCGTCTGCAACAGTGGTTGGGCGTTATTATTGGCCTCGGCGGCACCATCTTGCTGGTTACCGCCAGCACCGGCGGCGGCTTTGAGTTTAATAGGTACGGGCTGCTGATTATTCTGGCCACCATTTGTTACGGCCTGAACCTGAACCTGATCAAACATCATATTCCTGATCTGGGCGCCTTGACCATTACCGGCGTGTCTTTGTTTCTGGTGGCTCCGCCAGCCGCGCTTTATTTATTTTTCGCCACGCCTTTTACCGAGCAATTCGCCGATCCGCAATTTGCTTTTGCGCTAACGGCTATTCTGATTCTGGGCATCATTGGCACGGCGGCGGCGCTTATCATATTTAATACGCTGGTGAAGATGACCAATACCACTTTTACCAGTTCGGTGACCTATCTCATCCCGATTGTCGCCTTATTGCTCGGCGTACTGGATGGCGAGCCGTTTCTGGTTCAGCATGGCATGGGCATGGGGGCGATACTCAGTGGCGTGTGGATTGCCAACCGCCGAAAAAGAAAAAGCCCGGCAAAAGCCGGGCAAAAGTTCTAACAATCCAGGGAGAGAACATCTATGAAAGGAAATAACAAACGAACTTGATACTTCTCGTTTAATGCGCCTTTCAATAAATCAGACTAAGCGTCATTACAAAAGTTCATAATTTTTTCTATTTTTCGATAAGTCCCTGATTTTTAGTGTGCTTCATCCCAGTTATCGCCCACACCGACATCGGCGATCAGTGGCACATCAAGCTTAGCAGCCTGTTCCATCACGTTTACCAACCGGGTTTTCAGTTCCTCAACCCGATTTTCCCTGACCTCAAACACCAGCTCATCGTGTACCTGCATGATCATCCAGACATCATCGTTGCTGATGTGGTCGCGCAGATAGTCCGACACAGCAATCATGGCGTACTTGATGATATCGGCCGCAGTGCCCTGCATCGGCGCGTTAATCGCGGCCCGCTCTGCCCCTTTGCGCCGCGCCCCATTGGATGAACGAATTTCAGGCAGCTGCAGCCGCCGGCCAAACAGCGTTTCGACATAACCATCGCGTTTGGCCTGGGTGCGGGTATCTTCCATATATCGGAGCACGCCCGGGAAACGCTCAAAATACTTATCCATATATAACTGCGCTTCATGGCGCGGAATATCCAGTTGCCGCGCCAGACCAAACGCCGACATGCCGTAAATCAGCCCAAAGTTCACTGCCTTGGCGCGCCGCCGCTGCTCGCTGCTGACGTCCTCAAGCGGTACGCCGAAAACTTCTGACGCGGTGGCGGCGTGGATATCGCGGCCTTTGGAGAAAGCTTCAACTAAATTTGGATCCTGTGACAGATGGGCCATGATCCGCAGTTCGATCTGACTGTAGTCTATCGCCATTATCTTGTAGCCCTCGGGCGCAGTGAAGGCTTTGCGCACCCGCCGTCCGGCTTCGGTGCGGATTGGAATATTCTGCAGGTTGGGGTCGCTTGACGAAAGCCGGCCAGTGGCGGTAACCGCCTGATGATACGACGTGTGGATCCGGTTGGTGCGCGGATTGACCATTTTCGGCAACTTATCGGTATAGGTCGATTTAAGCTTGCTAAGCCCCCGGTGACGCATGATCACATCAGGCAGCGGGTAATCATGGGCGAGCTCAAGCAGAACCTCTTCAGCGGTTGACGGTGCACCTTTTGGCGTCTTTTTCCGGACTGGCAGCAGTAGCTTTTCAAACAGAATCTGCTGCAACTGCTTGGGCGAACCCAGATTGAACTCCTCACCGGCGATGGTATAGGCCTGCTGCTCAAGCTCCTGCAGATCCTTGGCTATTTCGTGGCTTTGGCGGGCCAAAAGTTGAGCGTCAATCTGCACGCCGCGCTGTTCCATATTCACCAGCACCGGAACCAGCGGCAGTTCGATTTCGGTCAGCACTTTCTGCAATGACGGGACGGTACTGACCTCACCCCATAGCTTCTGATGCAGGCGCAGCGCCACGTCAGCATCCTCAGCGGCATAAGGCCCGGCCTGCTCCAGACCGACCTGATTAAAGGTTAGCTGCTTGGCGCCTTTACCCGCGACATCTTCAAAACTGATGGCCCGATGCCCCAGGTAATGCAGGCTCAGGGTATCCATATCATGGCGCGACCCCACGCTGTTAAAGACATAGGAAGCCAACATGGTGTCGTTGGCAATGCCGTTCAGGTGAATGTCATAGCGACGCAGGATATGGCTGTCATATTTAAGATTCTGGCCGATTTTGCCGGGCTTTTCGGCTTCAAGCAATGGTTTCAGCAGTGCCAGTACCTTGCTCCGGTCAAGCTGATCCGGCGCGCCCGGATAGTCATGGGCTACAGGCACATAGGCCGCCTTGCCAGGCTTGATGGCAAAGGACACGCCAACCAGTTCAGCCTCCATATAATTGAGGCTGGTGGTTTCCGTATCAAAGGAAAAGTAATCCGCGTCTTTCAGCTGCTCCAGCCAATCGTTCAACGCCGCTTCAGTGGTGATCACCTGATAGTCGTCATGAGCAATAGCGTCTTCCTCGGTTGGTGCCGCTGGTGCTTCACTGCTACGCCGCACACCCGCGTCGGACGCGGGACCCTGCTCCAGCACCTCAGCCAGCCAGCGCCGGAATTCGCATTGCTTGTACAATTCAATCAGTTGCCCCTGATCCGCCGGTTCGATTTGCAGCTGATCGGGGGTAAAGTCGAGTTCAACATTCAGTTTTATCGTCGCCAGCTCCCGTGACAACAACAGGATCTCTTCATGTTCGCGGATCTTATCCGGCATGGTTTTCGCCCCGCGAAAACTTAGTTCCGCCAGCGCCTCCGGATTCTCCAGCATCGCGTCAATACTGCCCATGCCCTGCAACATCGCCAGCGCGGTTTTTTCGCCCACTTTCGGCAGACCGGGGATGTTATCCGAGCTATCACCCATCAGCGCCAGCAGATCAATAATCTGCGACGGTTTTACGCCAAACTTATTCTGCACGCCTGCGGTATCAAGCAGAGTATCGGTCATGGTATTGATCAGCATCACATTACCGTTGACCAGCTGCGCCATGTCTTTGTCGCCGGTGCTGATCAGGGTAAAACGGCCTTCATCGCCAGCTTGCTGTGCCAGCGTACCAATCACGTCGTCGGCTTCGACGCCGTCAATACACAGCAGCGGCAAGCCCAAAGCTTTAATGATTTTATGCAGCGGCTCGATTTGCTGACGCAGATCATCCGGCATCGGCGGCCGGTTACTTTTATATTCAGTGTACATTTCATTACGGAAGGTCGGTCCCTTGGCGTCAAATACCACGGCCATATGGGTGGGCCCGTATTTTTTAAGCAGACTGCGCAACATATTGACCACTCCGTAGATCGCGCCCGTCGGCTCGCCTGCTGAATTCGTCAGATGCGGCGGAGCGTAAAAAGCGCGAAAAAGATACGAGGATCCATCAACCAGGATGAATGGATTTTCTGGTACAGATGCGGTCATAGTTGGCCTGCTGCTTTGGTTAAACTTAGTAAGTAATTAGGATGCCACAGCCGCGGCTTGCAAGCCAGTCAAGGACCTGACAAGGAATGTGGATAAGCTGTGGATATGTCTGTGTGCAACAGGAAATCTCACCAGGGAAAGATCGGAGATCTCTGGTGGATGTGATTTTGTATCACGTTGTTTTTCAAGGAATTAATACTCAGAATATTCCATGACAGCTTTGTTTTTTTATTTTGTGTCAGTTGTGGAAACTGAACGAAGCGAGCACGTAAATGAATCCCTGTGTTGCTTCCGGTTACTCCCTCAACCAGCCACCAACTTTATCACAACAGGTCGCGATTACCAGCTTTGATCTCAGATTTTTTAGAACGTTTTTGACCTGAGTTATCGATCGTATAGACGCAAAAGTAATCAAACCAGTACTTGAATTTGATTATGCTCAGCGTCACACTGGGCTGGCGTTAAATTCGTTTTAGGCCTACTCTGAGGATAGTCAAAGTCCTATGGATGTTTCACCAATGAAGCTAACAAGAGAAGAGCTACAACAACTCGAAGATTTTGAGCGGCGCCGTATTGCTCTGAATCAGTCCGAGTGGTGGGAGCGCTTGTCCATGGATCAAAAGTTTGGTGTCTACCAGCTACAGAAGTTTGGTTATGACTTAGCCTTTATCCGCAATAACCCGGACAATGGCCCTATTGCCGTGGTACGTCGTGGCGTTGAGTTTGCCACTGTGGATAGCGAAGGGGACGTCGATCTCAACCCGGATATCGTTATTCGCGACTAGGTTATTCGCAGCGCGCTAACGATTTAGCAAATCCCGCCGGATCTTCGCCAGTACTGGTGCGGTGTCAGGCTCTAATCCACCATGCCAGATTGAAAAAGCTACCCCGGCCTGTTCCACCAGCATACCCAGACCGTCGCGTATTTCCCCTGCGCCAGCCTGCGCCGCTTCCTGCAAAAAGGCTGTTGGCCGGCCACTGTACATCATGTCGTACACGCAAGCCGCTGACCCCAGCACCTCTTTTGGCAGCTGCAGCTTTGCGCCAGTCAGCGACGCGCTGGTGGCATTCACGATCAGGTAAGGTTCAGCCAGGGGTTGCAGGTCACGAGCTCCGACAATCTTTAGTGGATATTGAGGGAAATCACCCGCTAATTGCCCGGCCCGGGCCCGGGTCCGGTTCACCAGAGTAATTTGTTTCACGCCGGCATTCATCAGCGCTGGCAGCACGCCTCGCGCCGCGCCGCCGGCGCCCAGCAGAATAACCTCAAGCCCTGACAGGCGCACTCCTGCCGTCTGTAAATCGCGAACCAATCCCAGGCCGTCGGTATTATCACCCAGTAGTTGGCCCTGCCCCAGCGGCACCAGCGTATTGACCGCACCAGCTTCACGGGCGCGTTCACTCAGATGCGTGGCAACCTGCACGGCGGCTTCTTTAAATGGCAGCGTGACGTTCGCCCCGGCACCGCCGGTGCGGAAAAAGCGTGACACCGTTGCCGCAAACTGGCCAGGCGAGCATAAGCTGCGCGTGTAACTATTCGTCAGCTGAAACTGAGCGGCAAATAACGCATGAATTTGTGGCGACAGGCTGTGTGCGATTGGATTACCAAATACCGTAAATAAAGCCATGTCAGTTACCTCCTGTGCGCCAGGTTAAAGTTCATTAAGCCAGTCGCGGGGCCGCAGAAAATCACGATACAATCGGGCCTCCGGCGATCCGGGTTCAGGCTGGTAGCCGTATTCCCAGCGCGCCAGCGGTGGCATCGACATCAGTATTGACTCGGTCCGGCCGCCGGTCTGCAAACCAAACAAGGTGCCCCGGTCCCAAACCAGATTAAATTCAACATAACGGCCGCGCCGGTACAGCTGGAATTCACGCTCGCGCTCGCCATAGGGGGTATCTTTACGCCGCCGCACAATGGGCAGATAGGCATCAAGATATGCATCCCCAACCGCGCGCATAATGGCAAAACATTCATCAAAGCCACGATCATTGAGGTCATCAAAGAACAGACCACCCACCCCGCGGGTTTCATTGCGATGCTTTAACCAGAAGTAGTCATCACACCAGGTTTTGAAAGCCGGATATAAGTCCGGCCCAAACGGCGCCAGCGCATCGGCAGCTACCTGATGCCAGAGCTTTACGTCTTCTTCAAACGGATAGAAAGGCGTTAAGTCAAAGCCGCCACCAAACCACCAGACCGGGTCAGCGCCCTCTTTTTCGGCAATGAAAAAACGTACATTGGCATGACTGGTCGGGATATAGGGATTATGCGGATGCATAACCAGCGACACCCCGCAGGCATTAAAATTGCGCCCCGCCAGTTCAGGCCGGTGGGCAGTGGCTGAGGCCGGCATCTGCTCGCCAAACACATGAGAGTAGCCCACGCCGCCCTGCTCCAGCACCTTGCCATCACGCAGGATCCTTGAACGTCCGCCACCGCCGCCTTCGCGCTGCCAGCTTTCTTCTTCAAAGCTGCGGCCGCCGTCCGCCTCCGCCAGGGCTGTGCAGATGCGATCCTGTAGATCGGTTAAATAGGTGTTCACCTGTTCCAGCATTTCATTGTGCATACTTAGTCCCGGAAAATTTTTGAGTTCAGGGGGTCGATGATTTTGGTCGGCCGGGTTGCCCCGCCCGTTGGCGCGTCCATTACCCAGGCTATTTTATCGCCAAAGGCTTCGCGCACATCTTCAGCCCGCACTAACGGCGGCTGCCCGCTATAGTTGGCGCTGGTGGACACAATCGGGCTGTTCAGTGCCCGGCATAACTGCCGCGCTGGCTCGTGGGCCGTTACCCGTACCGCTATTTGTTCAAAGTCACCCCGCAACCAGCGCGGCACATGCGCCGCCGCTGGCAATAACAACGTGACGGGGCCAGGCCACTGCGAAAATACACTGAATCGTTTGTCCTGAGGTATTGCCAGATCATCAACAAAAGAAACCAGTTGACTGTAATCGGCCGCCAGCAGAATAAGCCCCTTCTCTACGGGCCGCTGTTTAAGCTCCAGCAGTTTCTCCACCGCCGCCTGATTGCGCGGATCACAACCCAGACCATAGACCGCCTCGGTCGGATAGGCTAATAGCTCGCCTTGCTGAAACGCGTCACGTGCAGCCTGCCAATCCATGAAGTACTCCTGAATAATCGCTGAAAAATTACGAAATTGATGACTTATACTCGCACTCTGCCTGCGCGCAAACCATGCGCTCACCAGCGGCGGTACGTTTTTTCAGTAGCAGTGCATAGCCGCACAGCGGGCATGATTCTGCTACCGGAGGAAGATTAACGGAAAACTTGCAGGCTGGGTACTGATCGCAGGCATAAAAGGAGTTACCGAAGCGGCTGGTTTTCTGTACCAGCTTACCGGCTTTGCATTCGGGACAAGCGACATCGGTGCCGGGATCAAAATCAGCCGCCGTCATATAGTCACAGTCAGGATAACCGCTGCAGCCAACATAAAGGCCATAACGGCCTTTTTTAAGCTGCAGCTCACGCTCACACCGGGGACAGGGAACGCCCAGTGGTTGTGGTTCAAGAAAGTTATCGGCGGTCATTTAATGCAGCAGACCTTCCGGCTCCTCAAACAGTAAGCCTTCCATCTGATCATAAGCGTCTTCGCGTCCGGGTACATTAAACAGTACCATCAGCACCACCCACTTGAGATCATCCAGGGTAAATTGCGGCGTATCCAGTTCCATTACCCGGTCAATAACCATTTCGCGGGTAGCGAAATCCAATACACCCAGATTCTCCAGATACATCAGAAAGCCCCGGCTGTCGCAATCCAGTCGAGCGGCTTCTTCTGCGGTGTAAATACGGATAGCACTGTTCGGCGAACGATTTAAATAGGGTTTAGTCTGGCTGTCCTGTAGCTCAGCCAGCCGCTCTAACCACGCCAGAGCTTTGAGAATTTCCTGCCGGTGAAAACCTGCCCGGGTCAGTTCATCCGTCAACTCATCGTGATCAACCACTACTTCCATGTCCGAATGAATATAATTCTCGAACAGGTACATGAGGATATCAAACATCGTTAGCGCCTCCCCATCTTTATGTAACCACCGGCTACTGAGACGATGTGCCCCTCTAATTCGAGCAGTACCAGCTGCTCTGTCACGATCGCGACCGGTAGTCCGCTCCGTGCTATTATCGTATCAACAGAGGTCGTCTCATTGCCCACATTAGCCAACAATTTCAGGTTTGCCAAGCTTCCACTACATTTATTTTCTGTGCCATCACTGGTATGTATGGGCGATGGCGCAAAATTCAACTCTTCGAGTATCTCAGTGACTGCCGTTACCAGGGTTGCGCCCTCTCTGATCAGCTGGTGACAGCCCGCCATGGCCGGGTCCCAGACCGAGCCGGGAAGCGCGAATACCGTGCGATTATGCTCAGCTGCCAGCCGGGCGGTAATGAGCGAGCCACTCTGCCGTTGCGCCTCAATCACCAGAATACCCTGACTAAGGCCGCTCAGAATGCGATTGCGTCTGGGAAAATGGTCGCGGCGCGCGGTCATACCCGGCGGAAATTCGCTGACCAGCAGCCCGCCCTGGGCGATCTGTTGCTGCAGTTGCCGGTTGCGGGGCGGATAGTAAATATCAGGCCCGGTGGCAAGTACCGCCAGCGTAGTGCTTTCACTTAACGCGGCCCGGTGCGCAGCGCTGTCGATTCCCAGCGCCAGTCCGCTACTGACGATAATGCCAGCGCGAGCCAGTCCGGTAGCGAAATGACTGGCACTATGCAGGCCCACCGGACTGGCTTTGCGACTCCCGACAATGCCTAGCTGGGGACGGTTCAGTAATTCGGGATCGCCATGCACAAATAAGGCTAAAGGCGGTTGGGGGATTTCTCTTAGCGGAGCCGGATAGTCCGGGCTAAACCAGTCGATCAGATGGTGATGGGGCTGGTGAAGCCAGTTGTGGCTGCGTTCGAGATCCGCCGGCCGGACCATGGGCTGGTCAGATAGCAGTCGGCGGGCCGCTGACCAGCTACTTTGCCGCTGGATTTTGCGCTGTAGGCGGGCGGGTGCCCGCAACGCCTGTAATACAACAGATAGTTCGTCAGCATCCATGCTGATGTGCTCTCCATGCTCTTATCAGAAATCAGTTAATCGAGGTATTTAGGTACGTAGTAGTCGCCTACTTTGAGCCATTCTTCCGAACCCACCACCATCGCGTAGCTTGAGTGGTCATTCACCTCAATAACCAGTAACTCAGCAGTGACTTTTGCCGGCAGCTGTTTGGTTTCGCGCCATAACCGCGACAAGTCATCTGAGGGTTTGTAACGGTTAACCGCTCGTGGCCGTTCACCGCCGGTGAAGACAATAATGCCCGGCCTTACCGCCTGATACATCTGCCCGATTTCGACACCGTCTGCGGTACCACGATCGAGCACCACCACATCAAATTTCCCCTGTTCCAGTCGTTCATTCAGGGCGGCGACAATATAACCGTCAATTTCAGCACCGCTCTGCGGCACGATCATCTCCGGTAACTTCACCCTGTCCGGGCTAAGTAGTACGTCGCCCCGGCGAACTTCCCGCTGCAGATTAGCCAGTTCAGCTTCCCACAGATCGCCCTGCTGCATCGTCACGCGGGCGTTGGCCACATAGCGCACCAGCTGTTCGCCCTGCAGCGACGTAAACGGGGTAAATACCCGGTAAGGACCAGGCTCCACATCACCCTGGACAAATACCGGCGCCATGCCGTTCACCCGTGGCGCACCACGATTATCACCGAGGATTTTCGGCGCTTGCTCGAATTCCGCGACGCTCATTACCCGGTGTTCGGTCAGGTAGGACGCAAGCTGCTCCCGTGAAAACATCGGAATAGCCTGATCCTTCGGCTTTATCTCGCCATCTGGCAGCAGCGTCTTCTGTTGCTTACGTACCAGTTGCGGCCGGCCGTCCCGCCAGATCAAATAAAGCCGGTCACCCGGATAAATCAGGTGTGGGTTGGCAATGTCTTCATTCACGCGCCAGAGTTCCGGCCACAGCCAGGGATCATTCAGAAATAACTCGGAAATATGCCACAGGGTATCCCCCTTCTTAACGACATATTCCTGCGGCGCGCCTTCGCGAAGACGCAGCACATCGCCACTTGTCTCAGCGATACCCGGTGCACTGAGTAAAAAACCGATTAACGCAATCGGTAGAAATCGCCACCCGACCATGTTGAGCTCCATTGTAAATCCGTGTGTTCATCACCAAATTACGTTAAAATTACCCAATATGAAACTAGCGAATTACAAGTTATGACTAAATTGACTATTTTAGAATACCCTGATGAGCGTTTACGCACCATGGCTCAGCCTATTGAGGCTGTTGACGATGCCCTACGCGCAACCATTGATGATATGTTCGAAACCATGTACGACGCCAGTGGGGTTGGCCTTGCGGCCACCCAGGTGGATGTGCACAGACGTCTGTTCATTGCTGACTGCAGCGAAGATCAGAGCGAACCTCTGGTGTTTATCAACCCTGAGATTACAGAAAAATCAGGAGAGTTCGCCAACGAAGAGGGCTGCCTGTCGTTTCCCGGGGTCTACGCAAAAGTGGAGCGGGCTTCAAACATCAAGGTGCAGGCGCAGGATCGTCATGGCGAGACCTTTACACTAAATGCTGAAGGTCTGCTGGCTATTTGTATCCAGCACGAAATTGACCATCTGAATGGCAAACTATTTGTGGATTACCTGTCGCCGCTGAAACGTGACCGGATCCGCAAGAAACTTGAGAAAGAAGCCCGTCAACGCGCTGAGTAAAGCCATGCGACTAATTTTTGCCGGAACACCCGATTTTGCTGCGCGTCATCTGGCGGCTCTGCTCAATGAGCCAGCGTTTGAGGTTGTTGCTGTTTACACCCAGCCGGATCGCCCTGCCGGGCGCGGTAAAAAGCTCCAGCCAAGTGCCGTAAAACAGTTGGCGCTGGCTCATGACTTGCCAGTAGAGCAGCCACCTACCCTTAAATCAGCAGAGGCCCAGGCCCGCCTAGCGAGCTGGCAGGCTGATGTCATGGTGGTCGTGGCTTATGGCTTGATCCTGCCACAGGCGGTGCTCGATATTCCCCGGCTGGCCTGCGTTAATGTTCACGGCTCCTTATTACCCCGCTGGCGCGGTGCCGCGCCAATCCAGCGCGCAATCTGGGCGGGCGACCCGGAAACCGGGGTCGCGATTATGCTGATGGCCGCTGGCCTGGATACCGGTCCGGTATTGCTGGAGCAGCGCTTGCCGATAAGCCCGGATGACACCTCGGCGAGCGTTTATGAAAAGCTGGCCCAACTTGGCCCGGAAGCCTTGCTCGAATGCCTGCATAAACTGCCTGATTATCTTGCCGGAGCCCAACCACAACCCGAAGATCAGGTGAGCTACGCCCATAAGCTGACCAAAGAAGAAGCAGAATTAGACTGGCAACAGCCAGCGGCCGTGCTGGAACGCTGGGTGCGGGCCTTTAATCCCTGGCCAGTCTGCTGGCTGCAGCCCCCCGGGCATGAGGTGGTCAAGGTCTGGTCGGCAATGGTGGTGCCGGGTGAGCATGGCGCCGCACCAGGAACCATTATCAGCGCCGATAAGCAGGGTATTGTCATACAAACAGCAGACCAGGCACTGGCGATCACACAACTGCAGCCCCCGGGGAAAAAACAAATGTCCGCCGCCGATTTTCTGAATAGCCGCAGCGACTGGCTGCAACCTGGAATGCAGCTAACCGCAACGGGAGTTCATTAAGATGGCGACGCCGCATAGTGCCGGAGCCGGCAGTCGTGCGGCGGCTGCCCAGGCATTGTTTATGGTGCTCGAGCAGGGTCGTTCGCTGAGCCAGGCATTGCCGCTGGTCACCAGTTCACTTAGCGGTCGCGACCGCGCCCTGTGCCAGACGCTTTGCTACGGCGTGCTGCGATTTTTACCCCAGCTTAATTTTGTTATCTCCCACTTGCTTGCCAAGCCGCTTAAGAAAGACTTAGCAATTCTGCACTCCTTACTGCTAGTGGGTACTTACCAACTTATATTTCTGCGGACCTCCGATCATGCCGCGATCTCAGCGACCGTAGAAGCCGCGTCGCTACTTCAGCGCAGCCGGCAGAAAGGTTTAATCAACGGGGTATTGCGTAATGTGCAGCGCCAGCGCGAACAGCTTGAAGCAGCGCTGGCCAGTCATGATGAACTACAACATAACCACCCGCGCTGGCTGGCTGATCTCATTCGCAGCCATTATGGACCGGAACAGGCAGAAGCCATTTTTTCGGCCAATAATCAGCAGGCGCCGATGTGGTTACGCATCAATGAACAGCGCACTGACCGGGCGCAATATCTGGCCCGCCTTGCCGAAGCCGACATCGGTTACCATGATGAATCACCGCTTAGCTCCGCCATTCAGCTGGTGCAACCGGTCGATGTACAGCGTTTACCAGGCTTCGCCGAGGGGATGGTTTCAGTACAGGACCTTGCTGCTCAGCACGCCGCCTGGCTACTTAACGCGGCTGCCGGAGAGCGGGTGCTCGATTGTTGCGCGGCACCAGGCGGAAAGACTGCGCATATCCTCGAGCGGCAACCTGACTGCACCCTGATTGCTGTGGATAGTGATGCAACGCGTTTACAGCGGGTGCATGACAACCTCCAGCGACTGCAACTCAACGCCGAGGTGATCAATGGCGACGCTATGCAGCCCGACAACTGGTGGAACGGCGAGCACTTTGATCGTATTTTGCTGGACGCCCCCTGCTCTGCTACCGGCGTTATTCGCCGCCATCCCGATATAAAGTGGTTGCGGCGCAGTCAGGACATCGCCGTGCTGGCGCAGCTACAGGCAGATATTCTGGATACCATGTGGTCATTACTGAAACCCGGTGGTACGCTGCTATACGCGACCTGTTCGATACTACCGGCTGAAAATTCAGAACAAATAGCAGCCTTTATGAAGCGCCATGATGATGCCCGGCAAGTTGCTGTAGCGCCGACAGGATCACCAGACTGGCAATGGTTGCCCGGCGAACATGCCGGCGATGGATTCTATTACGCAAAACTGGAAAAGCGCACATGAAAATTATCATTCTGGGTGGCGGCCATGTCGGTGGCACCCTGGCGGAAAATCTGGTCAATGAAGATAACGATATTACTGTCATTGACCGGGATCCTGCGGTATTAAGCGAGCTCGCTTCCAGCCATGATATCCGGACCGTTGAGGGCGACGCTTCGCACCCGCGGGTATTACGCAACGCCGGTTGTGAAGACGCCGACATGATCATCGCGGTAACGCCCAGCGATGAAACCAATATGCTGGCCTGCCAGATCGCCTATACCCTGTTCAGAACCCCCAAGCGGATTGCCCGTATTCGCTCTGAAGAATATATCGACTTCAAAGACCAGCTGTTCCATAAAGACGACATGCCGGTCGATCACCTGATCTCGCCGGAACAGCAGGTTACGCTTTATATCAAACGTCTGGTTGATTATCCCGGCGCGTTGCAGGTAATGGAATTTGCCGGCGGTCGTGCCAGCCTGGTGGCGGTAAAGGCCTACTATGGCGGCCGTCTGGTTGGCCATGCGATTTCCTCGCTGAAAGATCACATGCCTGATATCGATACCCGGGTCGCTGCCATCTTCCGCAAAGGTCAAGCGATTAAGCCGATGGGTACCACCATCATTGAAGCCGGTGACGAAGTCTTTTTCATTACCGATACCCGTCATGTGCGTACGGTTATGGAAGAGATGCAACGACTGGAACACCAGTATCGCCGCATCATGATTGCCGGCGGCGGCAATATTGGCGCGGGACTGGCACGGCTGCTGGAGTCTGATCATCAAATCAAACTCATCGAGCAAAACCATGCACGCGCCGAAAAGCTTAACGAAAGCCTACGGAAAACCACAATTTTACAGGGTGACGCCTCGGATAAACGGCTGTTGATTGAAGAGCATATTGAAGATATCGACGTATTTATTGCTGTGACGAATGATGATGAAGCCAATATCATGGCGGCCATGCTGGCGAAAAAACTCGGCGCCAAGAAAACCATGGTGCTGATTCAGCGGCAGGCATACGTGGATCTGGTGCAGGACGATATTGTCGATATCGCCATTTCACCTCAGCGCGCGACGGTTTCTGCCCTGCTCGCACTGATTCGCAAAGGCGACATCGTGAACGCCTACTCGCTTCGTAAAGGTGCTGCCGAAGCCATCGAAGCTATTGCGCACGGTGATGAGAAAACGTCAAAAGTTATTGGCAAAGCCATTAGCGAAATCAAGCTGCCGCCTGGCACCACTATTGGTGCGATAGTCCGGGGTAACGAAGTGCTGATTGCCCACGATGACACGATTTTGCACGCCGATGATCACGTGATTCTGTTTCTGGTGGATAAAAAATATATCCGCGAAGTCGAGCGCCTGTTCCAGCCAAGCGCCCTGTTCTTCTAAGCGAACGCTCTGGTCAGGAGCGCCAGAAGGTCGGCGTGAGCAACACCAGAATAGTGAAGACTTCGAGCCGGCCAAACAGCATGGCGATAACCAGCAGCCACTTAGCTGTATCCGGAATGTCTGAATAGTTAGCCGCGACATCGCCCAAACCCGGCCCCAGGTTATTGAGGCAGGCCGCTGTTGCCGAGAAGGCGGTCAGATCGTCCATTCCGGTGGCCAGTAAGCCCAGCATAATCACCACAAATACCAGCGCGTAAGCGGCGAAGAAACCCCATACGGCTTCGACCACCCTCGGCGCCAGAATCCGTTGCCCGAGCTTCACTGTATACACACCTGCCGGATGTACCAGCCGGTTCAGTTCACGCACACCCTGACGAAACAGCAAGAGTACGCGGACGACCTTGAGGCCACCCGCTGTAGAGCTTGCACAGCCACCGATAAAGCTGGCAAAAACCAGCAGGATGGGAAGAAACAGTGGCCATGCCGAAAAGTTCGTCGTGGCAAAACCCGCCGTTGTACTAATGGATACAGCCTGGAACATGGCCTGGTTAAAAGCTGTGCCCACATCGCTGAATATATTGTGAAGCAGTACGGTGGCAAAGACGATCAAAACCAGCGCCAACTGAATCAGCAAGAACGCTCTTACTTCGGGGTCATTCCAGTAACTACGGGCAGTACGGCCGGTAAGCGACGCATAGTGAACGGCAAAATTCATTGATGACAGCAACAGGAAAACGACACAGATGGTATTAATCGTACTGCTGTCAAAATAGCCCATACTAGCGTCGTAGGTACTGAAGCCACCCACCGCAATAGTTGAAAATGAATGGCCGATGGCGTCAAACCAGCTCATGCCGGCCAGTTTGTAAGCAATGGCGCAGGCCGCGGTCAGGGCCACATAGATGTACCAGAGATGTTTGGCCGTATCGGCGATTCGCGGGGTGAGTTTGGCGTCTTTTAGTGGGCCGGGGATCTCGGTGCGATAGAGCTGCATACCACCAATACCCAGCATCGGCAGAATAGCCACGGCTAGCACGATAATCCCCATGCCCCCCAACCACTGCAATTGCTGGCGATAGAATAAGATACTATGCGGCAAGTGCTCAATGCCCTGGATAACGGTAGCACCCGTAGTGGTCAACCCCGAAAACGATTCAAACACCGCATCGGTTACGGACAACGGCAGCTCCTCGGCGAACCAAAGCGGCATAAAGCCAACCATGCCCAGCACCGTCCAGAACAACACGGTCAGTAAGAAGCCGTCGCGCACTTTAAGATCCGTAGTCTGATGCCGGTTGGGATACCACACCACAAAACCCAGCAGGATAGATACGGCGAAGGCCAGCATAAATGCCATGCCGCCGCCGTCTTCGTAGATCACAGCGACCACTGCGGGCGGCAGCAGCGTGGCACTAAATAAACAAATCAACAGACCTAGAATGCGAAATATTCCGCGTAGACGCACAGTTAATCCCCGGTTTTTATTGTTAGCGCAACCCGCCCCTGGGTCGCGTTTTTTATATCGTTCGCCAACAGAGTAACTGAGTCTGCCACAACTGCGAGCTGCATTGCGACCCGTTCAGAAAATTCCTGTTCCGTAATCTCGGCATTATAGCGCTCCAGTAAATGCTGAATCGCGCTCTGGTCTGCATAATCGTAGTGTATTGCAGCGGCTTTGCGTAGTATTTTTTCGCGCAGCGGCAAATCACTGAGCGCGTGGCTCACAGCCTGACTATAGGCCCGCTGCAAACCGCCGGTACCTAACTTCACTCCGCCAAAGTAACGCACCACCACCACTGAAACTTCACCCAGCCCTGAATGCAGAAGTACATTTAACATCGGCCGGCCCGCCGTACCGCTCGGTTCACCGGCATCACTCATCGCGTAACAGCGGCTATCTTCCGGGGCTCCATAAACGGCCGCCGTGCAATAGTGGCTGGCGCCCGGCCAGCGCTGTTGGCATTGCTGTTGGTGGCGAGCGGTCGCGGCAGCAGTGTTAGCATGCTCCACCGAGGCAATAAAACGGCTATTTTTTATTGTCAGCTCGGCGATGACGGGGCTTTTCGGAACATGATAACCGCCCATTTTGCCTAGCGCCCTGCTGCTGCCCGGCTGATCTCCATCGGCATCAGTTCCGCAAACACCGAGGTATCGCCACCACGAAGGTCACGGTAGATCTGCTGATACGCCAGCACGTTTTTTACGTAATCGCGGGTTTCACGGAAGGGAATCGTTTCAATCCAGCGATCGACCGCCATGGGGTCCTCCGGTAACCACTCGTATACCCGGTAAATACCGCCGTTATAAGCTGCGGTGGCGAGCACCCAGTTGTTGCCCAGTCGCCCACGAAGCTCGGCCAGATAGCTGGTACCCAGGCGAATATTGGTCGGCACATGTTGCAACTGTTGGTTACTCAGGGGCTTACGCTCAAGGTATTCGGCGGTGCGCGGCATGATTTGCATCAGGCCGTGGGCGCCGGCCGGTGAATGAGCATCGAAGCGAAAGGCACTTTCGCGGCGCGAAATAGCAAAAGCCCAGTTCGGATCAATGCCAACCCGCTCCGCATAGCTCTCATGATCACTGCGGTAGGCCTGCGGAAAGCGCACATTCACGGCGTCGTATTCGCCCAGCTGTCCGAGCGTAAATATCGCCTGATCATACCAACCCCACTGATGGGCAAGCACCGCCGCCAGCTGTTGCTGCTGTCCATCCAGCTTAGGCAATAGCTGGTTCCACTCACGGCGGGCGGAAAGGTAACGCCCCAACTGAAGAAATTCGTAGGTACGACGGATATCAGCACGCTCACGCAATGCGGCTATCTCTTCGGGTTCGTAGTTGATGGCTTCGCGAGCAAGGCTGTGGGGCTTTTGCAGCCGGGCCGCAGCAAGAAAGCCGTAATAATGACGCTCACGGGCGAGCGCCTGAAAAATAGGTAGTGCCTGCGCTTCGCGACCGGTTTCGGCATAGGCCCGGGCTAACCAGTACTGCCATACCGAATACTGTTGGGTGACTACCGGCATGCGCGGCACAAATTCAATCAACGCCTGCCAGTTCCCGGTGCGTGCCCAGCTGGCCAGCTGCCACTGCAACGACGAATCGTTATGCTCATCCGGTGCCAGCTTTGCCAGCCACTCATCGGCACCCGGATGGTTTTTTGAACTCAGTGCCACGCCAAAACGCTGGTACAGATAAATACGCTGCTCTGCACTTAAGTTTATTGTTGCCGGCAAATTCTGTAACAGGCCGACCGCGCGATCCGGATCCCGCCAAATCAGCCGGCTCAGGCCATAGGTAATAATTTCAGCCTCATGCTCAGGGAAGGCGCCGGTGACATACCGCATATGCCGCACGTTGGCCGGATCGCGGCGAACCCGGTGATAATGATCAGCCAGATAACCCATGGACTCGGGCAGTAGCCGGCCCAGATAAGGGATCAGCGTATGATTGCCGCCTTCCGCCGCCAGTTTCAGGCGCGCCCAGATCAGCTCATTGGTGCGGTGACCGGCCTGCTGCCAGCTCTCCAGCAGGGGATCACAGGCTTTTGGCAAGGAATTGCCGTTCTGCCAGAGATGGTCGACCGCGCGGTAAATAGCGTCTGTAGGAGTAAGTTCGAGATCCAGTTGATAGCGATAATTCAGGCACTGGTTCGCGACGCTGCCTGGCGGCTGGAAATCACGCACAAAACGCGCTTTTTCATCATTGCGGGACAGATAAGTCAGCCAGACTTGCCGTAATTGCCAGTCCATCGGGGTGTTTTTATAGTTATCGAGGAAATTAAGCACCCGCTCTTCATTTGACAGGTAGCCCACTTGCTGCAGGCGTTTTAATTCCAGATATGGGGTCAGCGGATAGTCACCTAGTTGCTGCAGTAACAGCCGGTATTCAGGCAGCCGGCCGCGACTGGCGGCGTATTCGGCTTTAACGAATAACTCGCGCTGCTGGCGCAATAGCTCGGTATCACCAATGAGGGGGTCATCAATGAGCGGCTCGGCCTGACCCAATGGAATCAGGATAACCGTAAAAAACAGCGTACAACTGAAGACAACTTGCTTTAGCATAATTTCAAACGCACGTTTAAATAATCATTGAAAAATGAACCTGATCAGGCCAAACTCTTGTTTGACTACTTACAAGAGACTTTAGCTCATCAGAGCTTGGATGACCTTAGATAGTACCACTTTAACCTAAAGCAATCTGAGAATCAGTAAATGCTGAGGAGACCGAATATGATTTATCAGGGTGATAGCATTCAGGTCGAGTTTGTTGAAGACGGTATTGCCGAACTCCAGTTCGCAGCCGCCGGCTCAGTAAACAAATTTGACCAGAAAACCTTGGAAGAATTCAGTAACGCGCTAACGAAACTTGCCGACACCGATAAATTGCGTGGCGTCATCGTCACCAGCAGCAAGTCGACCTTCATTGTGGGCGCAGACATTACAGAATTTTTGACACTCTTTGCTGATCTTGACCAGACCAAAACCTGGGTTGCTAAAGCGTCTCGGGTGTTTGATCAGCTCGAAGATCTGCCGGTTCCTACCGTCGCTGCGGTTACTGGTTTTGCGTTAGGTGGTGGCTGTGAGGCGGCGCTGGCCTGTGATTACCGGGTAGCGGATACCACCGCTACCATCGGCCTGCCGGAAGTGAAGCTGGGCTTGATACCCGGCTTCGGCGGCACCATGCGGCTGCCCCGCATCATCGGTCCGGATAACGCATTGGAGTGGATTACCACAGGTAAAAATAACAGCGCTGTTGATGCCCAGAAAGTGGGTTTGGTCGACGCCGTAGTCGCCCCCGAAAAACTGCGTGAAGCGGCACTGGCTATCGTGCGTCAGGCGGCAGACGGCGAACTGGACTGGCAAGCCAAGCGCCAGCCGAAGCTGGATCCGCTGCAGGCTAATGATACCGAACTGACCATGACATTGGTTACGGCTAAAGGCATGGTCGCGGCCCAGGCGGGCAAACACTATCCTGCACCGCATGCTGCTATTAAAGCCATTGAGCAAGGTGCCCGCGAACATCGCGAGAAAGCCCTGAAAGCTGAGAACGAGGCCTTTGTTGGACTGACCCAGACCGATGCCTGTCAGGCCATGGTTGGTATTTTCCTTGCCGATCAGCAAGTAAAAGGCAAAGCCAAGAAAGCCGCTAAACAGGCCACCAAAGAAATCAAGCGCGCTGCCGTATTGGGCGCCGGCATCATGGGCGGCGGTATTGCCTACCAGTCGGCCTATAAAGGTGTGCCGGTAGTCATGAAAGACATCCGCCAGGATGCGCTTGATTTAGGTATGAACGAAGCCAGCAAGATTCTGGATAAGCTGGTTGAACGCGGTAAAATCGACAACAAGAAACTGGCTAAGGTGCTGTCGTCTATTACGCCTACCCTGCTCGACGAAAGTATTAAAGACGTCGATATTGTGGTCGAAGCTGTGGTTGAGAATCCGGATGTGAAAGGCAAAGTGCTGGCGCAAACCGAATCCGTGGTGGATAAAGATGCCATCATCGTATCCAACACCTCAACAATTTCGATCGACCGCCTGGCAAAAAGCCTGAAAGACCCGTCGCGCTTCTGTGGTATGCACTTCTTCAACCCGGTACATAAAATGCCGCTGGTGGAAGTCATTCGCGGTAAAGATACCTCTGATGAAACCGTTGCCGCCGTAGTGGCCTATGCCGCACGCATGGGCAAAACCGCTATCGTAGTCAACGATTGCCCTGGCTTCTTAGTAAACCGGGTGCTGTTCCCTTACCTGGCAGGCTTCTCGCAAATGGTTGATGAAGGCGTCGACTTCGCTGGCATCGACAAAGTTATGGAAAAGCAGTTCGGCTGGCCCATGGGCCCGGCTTATCTCTCTGATGTTGTTGGTATTGATACCGCCGATCATTGTACCGAAGTGATGGCCGAAGGCTTCCCTTCGCGTATGCCACGCGATAAGAGCAGCGCTATTGCTAAGCTCGCGGAAGCCGGTCGGTATGGCCAGAAGAACGGCAAAGGTTTCTATAATTACGGCATTGACAAAAAAGGCCGTCCGGTAAAAGAAAAAGCGCCGGAAGTGTACGAGATGCTGGGTATTTCCGGTAAAGAGCTGAGCGCTGACGAGATCATCGCCCGCTGCATGGTGCCTATGGTCAACGAATGTGTCCGCTGTCTTGAAGAAGACATAGTCGCATCCGCCGCCGAGTGTGATATTGCCCTGCTTTACGGTTTAGGCTTCCCGCCGTTCCGTGGCGGCCCGTTCCGCTACCTGGAAACTATGGGTCTGGACAAATTTATTGAACTGGCTGACAGCTATGCCCATCTGGGTGAAATGTATCAGGTAACCGATGGCCTGCGCGACATGGCCAAGTCAGGTAAATCGTATCTGGCCGGTTAATTCAGCGCAGAGCTAACGGAGGAATTTATGAAAGACGTAGTAATTGTCGACTGTATCCGCACCCCCATGGGGCGCTCTAAGAACGGCGTGTTCCGCAATGTGCGCGCTGAAGACTTATCGGCTCACCTGATGAAAGGACTGCTGGAACGCAATCCCCAGGTTGATGTAAATGAACTTGAAGACATCTACTGGGGCTGTGTGCAGCAAACCCTGGAGCAAGGCTTCAACGTGGCCCGTAACGCAGCCTTGCTGGCGGGTATTCCCCATCATGTCGCAGCTGTCACGGTAAACCGCCTGTGTGGTTCGTCAATGCAGGCCATCCATGATGCCACCCGCGCCATTATGGCGGGTGACGGCGAGATCTTTATCGCCGGTGGTGTGGAACACATGGGGCATGTACCTATGGACCACGGCATTGATTTTCATCCGGGTCTCAACAAGTCGGTCGCACGCGCTGCCGGTATGATGGGGATGACCGCTGAACTGCTGGCCCGTAAGTTTGATGTGGATCGCGCCACGCAGGATGCTTTTGGTGCCCGCTCCCATAAACGCGCTCATGCAGCCACGGTCGAAGGCCGTTTCGCCAAAGAGATCCTGCCCATTGAAGGTCATGATGCCGACGGCGTGTTACGGATGATCAAAAACGACGAAGTAATTCGCCCGGACACCACGGTCGAAACGCTGTCGCAGTTGCGCCCGGTATTTGACCCGGCCAACGGCACCGTGACCGCAGGTACTTCCTCTGCGTTATCAGATGGCGCTGCGGCAGTACTGATCATGTCCGCTGACAAAGCCAAAGCGCTGGGCCTTAAGCCGCGCGTCCGCATTCGCGGTATGGCTGTAGCCGGTTGTGATCCGTCAATTATGGGTTATGGGCCGGTTCCGGCTACCAAGAAAGCACTGAAACGCGCTGGCGTAGACATTAAGGACATCGATCTGTTTGAGCTTAACGAAGCCTTTGCCGCGCAGTCACTGCCGGTACTTAAAGGGCTGGGAATTTATGAGCAGATGGAAGATCAGGTGAACCTCAATGGCGGTGCCATTGCACTGGGTCACCCTTTAGGTTGTTCGGGTGCGCGGATCTCAACCACGCTCATCAACCTGATGGAAGATCGTGATGCGACTTTAGGTCTGGCGACCATGTGTATTGGCTTGGGCCAAGGTATCGCGACCGTCTACGAACGGATGAACTAACAGCTCATGTCCGACGCGCAACTGCCTGAAGCACAGGTTGAGTTAGATACGCTCGGGTTACGTTGCCCCGAGCCGGTAATGCTGATCCGAGTTGCCATCCGACGCATGGCGCCAGGTGAGTTGCTGGCAGTCATCGCGGATGATCCGGCGACAACCCGTGATATTCCGAGTTTCTGTCGCTTCATGGATCACGAACTGGTGCGGGCGGAGACAAGCGCTCCGCCCTATACCTATTTAATCCGCAAAGGCGACTCTGCCTGAGCGGCTATCAGAGCGACTTCTGCCAGAACTCGGCTTTGCCCATAGCTTCTTCAAGCTGATACGGCGCGAAGCCGAACTTTTCATAGGCCAGTTTGGCCGGCTCGTTACCTTGCAACACCTCAAGCGTAAGCTTACAGCAGCCCCTGAATTGCGCCAGGGTAGCGACTTCTTCTAACAGCCGCTTCGCGATACCCTGCCCCCGAAACGCCTTGGTCACAGCGATATCGTGGATGTTCATCACCGGTTTGGCGGCGAAAGTTGAAAAGCCCTCAACACAATTGGCCAGGCCAACCGGCTCATCGTCAACAAAAGCCAGTAGCGAGAATACATGATCCCGCTTTGCCATTTCATCCACCAGGTTCTGGCGGGTAGCCTCAGGCAACGCGGTACCGCCGCCCATAGGGTCGCGGGCGTAATCATCGAGCATGGTAACAACGGCTTGCCGATGCTTGGGGTTTTGATAATCGGCTAAGGTAATCTCTAACATGGTTTTCTCATGGTTAAGGGTATGAATTAAGGTTAAAGGTTCGCATCTGATCGCTGACCGGCTGATAACAATGACAGTCGACCAGGTGATCATTGACCATGCCCACAGCTTGCATAAAGGCATAGCAAATAGTGGTTCCGACAAAGGTGAAACCCGCTTTTTTAAGCGCTTTGGCCATGGTATCAGAAACTTCGTCTGAGGTGGGCACATCCCCGCCCTGACGGCTGAAAATCCGGGGTTGGCCGTCGCTGAACTGCCACAGGAACTGGTTAAACTCGATGCCCTGCTCCTGCAACTTAAGAAAAGCCCGGGCATTTTTGAAGATCGACTCGATTTTCAGACGATTCCGTATGATTCCGGGATTTTGCATCAGCTCGTCTTTATATTGCTCTGGTAACGCTACAATACGCTCGGGCACAAAATCGCAAAATGCCTGGCGGTAGCCAGCTTGTTTACGCAATACCGTTAACCAGCTCAAACCGGCTTGCTGGCCATCCAGACATAGCTTTTCGAACAGCTCGCGGCTATCTTTAACCGGTCGGCCCCACACCTCATCGTGGTACTGCACGTAATCAGCATGGGTGCCGCACCAGCCACATCGCTTAATTGTCGTTGCCATTTTGCATGGTGTCCTGTAACCGCGCGTAAACAAAGGGTATAATTTACGCCAATTCGACCTAAAAAGCAGCAAGAGAAGAGCATGGCGAGCTATGATGTGAAGACGTTTCAGGGTCTTATCCTGGCCCTGCAGGATTACTGGGCCCAGCAAGGCTGTGCCGTGGTACAGCCGCTGGATATGGAAGTGGGCGCAGGCACCTTTCATCCGATGACCTTTCTGCGCGCGATTGGCCCCGAGCCGGCAAGTTTTGCTTATGTGCAGCCCTGTCGCCGGCCGACCGACGGCCGCTACGGCGAGAATCCAAACCGGCTACAACACTACTATCAGTTTCAGGTCATTCTGAAGCCGTCTCCGAGCGATATTCAGGACCTTTATCTGGGCTCGCTGAAACTGCTTGGCTTCGATCCGCTGGTGCACGACATCCGCTTTGTTGAGGATAACTGGGAATCGCCGACCCTGGGCGCCTGGGGCCTGGGCTGGGAAGTCTGGTTAAACGGTATGGAAGTGACCCAGTTCACCTACTTTCAGCAAGTTGGCGGCCTTGAATGCAAGCCGGTAGCCGGCGAGATCACCTACGGTCTGGAACGCCTGGCGATGTATATCCAGGGTGTGGATAGCATTTACGATCTGGTCTGGACCAAAGGCCCGCGCGGCACCATTTTGTACGGCGATGTGTTCCACCAGAACGAAGTGGAACAGTCGACTTATAATTTTGAACATGCCGACGTTGCGGTACTCTTTGATCGCTTTGATGCCTGCGAACGTGAATGCCTGCATTTGCTCGAACATAGCCTTGCCCTGCCCGCCTATGAGCAGGTCATGCGCGCTTCTCATGCCTTTAACCTGCTCGACGCCCGCCATGCCATTTCAGTAACTGAGCGGCAACGCTACATTCTGCGGGTGCGGACCATGGCCAAAGGCTGTGCCGAAGCGTACTACGCGGCGCGTGAAGCGCTTGGATTTCCACTCGTAGAGCAAGGATCTTAACCCGTGCGACAGGATACATTACTGGTAGAAATTGGCACCGAAGAGCTGCCGCCAAAAGCCCTGAAGAGCCTGAGCGATGCGTTCACAGACGCCTTGGTGCAACTGCTGACGGAGCAGGAATTTAACTTTGGTACGGTGCGCAGCTTTGCCTCGGCGCGGCGACTGGCGGTGCAGATAGCAACGCTTGACGCCCAGCAACCCGATAAGGTTGTGGAAAAGCGTGGCCCGGCGGTTGATGTGGCCTTTGATGCCGAAGGAACGCCAACCAAAGCCGCTGAAGGCTGGGCCCGCTCCAACGGGATCACTGTTGCCGACGCTGACAGGCTGGTGACCGATAAAGGCGAATGGTTACTCTATAAAGCCGAGGTAAAGGGCCAGCCACTCAGCGCACTACTACCTGAGCTGGTGCAGCAAGCTTTAGGCCGCCTGCCCATTCCCCGGCCCATGCGCTGGGGTAATTCGACGGCAGAGTTTATCCGCCCGGTTCATACAATCACCATGCTATATGGCGCCGATCTGATTGCCGGCGAAATTTTGGGCATATCTTCCGGTAGTCACCTGCAGGGGCATCGCTTTCACTGCCCGCAAGGCACCAACCTTGAGCATGCCGATAATTATGAGCAGACCATGGAGAAGGCCTGGGTCATCGCTGACTTTAGCCGTCGTCGTGAGCGGATCCAAAAAGGAATTGATCAGCTGGCGCAAGAGTTAGGCGGCGAAGTTCTTGCCGACGAAGCGCTGCTGGATGAAGTAACAGCCCTGGTTGAGTGGCCTGTGGCCCTGTCCGCGAGCTTCGACAGCAACTTTCTGACGGTGCCGAAAGAGCCTTTGATTGTCACCATGAAAGACGATCAGCGCTACTTTCCGCTGCATGACAAAAATGGCGATCTGTTACCTTCCTTTATCTTTATAACCAATATAGAAAGCAAGGACCCGCAGCAAATCATTCTTGGTAATGAAAAAGTTGTGCGGCCACGCCTGGCCGACGCGCAGTTTTTCTTCGAAAGCGATAAAAAGATTCCCCTTACTAATCGCATCGAAGCCCTATCGTCCGTTCTGTTCCAGAAGCAACTCGGATCAGTTAAGGATAAATCGGAGCGTATCTCAGAAATAGCCGGCAAGATCGCCGAACTTCTTGGTATTAATCGTGCCGTTCCAGAACGTGCCGGTAAGCTTTCTAAAGCGGATTTGACCACCCAAATGGTGCTCGAATTCCCTGAAACACAGGGCGTGATGGGTATGCACTATGCGCGCCACGATGGTGAGCCTGATGGCGTGCCGCAGGCGATTTACGAGCATTATCTGCCACGGTTTGCCGGCGACAGCCTGCCGCAGAGCCTTGCCGGCTGCACGGTCGCGCTGGCGGACAAACTTGATACGCTGGTGGGCATTTTTGGCATCGGCCAGGTACCAAAAGGCGATCGCGACCCCTTTGCGTTGCGTCGTGCCGCCATTGGCCTGCTGCGTATTATTGTCGAAAAGGACCTGCCACTGGACTTACAAGAACTGGTCGCCGCAGCGAAATCATCATTTAAGTCCGGCACACTAACTTCAGCTACTGTTGAAGATGATGTCGTCGAGTTTTTACTGGGTCGCTTCCGTCCCTGGTATCAGGATCAGAACATTGCCGTCGACGTTATCCAGGCGGTACAGGCCCGGCGGCCCACCCGTCCGGTTGACTTTGACCAGCGCGTACGTGCCGTGACGGCGTTTCGCGAATTGCCAGAGGCCGAAGCGTTGGCCGCTGCAAATAAGCGCGTCAGCAACATCCTGGCTAAAGTAGAAGGCGAAATCAGTCAGGACATCGACCAGGGCCTGCTCACTGAAGCAGCTGAAATTGAACTTTCGAAAGCAGTGGGCGCCGCCCGCATCAGCTCCTCGAAGGCACTCGATGCCGGCGATTATACCGGTGCATTAAAAGCGCTTGCTGATTTGCAGAAGCCGGTGGATACCTTCTTCGACAACGTCATGGTAAATACCGAGGACGATGCGGTGCGTAAGAACCGTCTGGCATTGCTGTCACGGTTGCGCGAGCTATTCCTGCGGATAGCCGATATTTCCGTACTTAATTAACGGAAGCGTTAAATAGAAAAGGAGCCATCAGGCTCCTTTTTTATTGCGCTGTAGTCTGGCTATCCTGAAGTTATACGTCCAGGTTCGCCACTTTCAGTGCGTTGGTTTCGATGAAGGCGCGCCGTGGCTCAACATCATCACCCATAAGAGTAGTGAACAGCTGGTCGGCAGCAACGGCGTCTTCGATGGTCACCCGCAGCATATGCCGGGTATCCGGATCCATTGTGGTTTCCCACAGCTGGTTCGGGTTCATTTCACCCAGACCTTTATAGCGCTGGATGTAGATACCACGCTTCGACTCGCTGATTAGCCATTCAACGGCTTCAACAAAGTCGTTTACCGGTTTCTCTTTGTCACCCCGGCGAACAAAACCACCCGGCTCAACCAGACCAAAGATCTTCTCGCCGATCGATACCAGCTGGTCGTAGTCACGTGACATTAAGAACTCATAGTTCAGCGGATAGTCCGTATCTATGCCGTGCTGACGTACGGTAACCACTGGCAGATGCAGCTGACGTTCCGCATCGTGCTGCGAGGATAAGGTATAAGTTGCTGAATTCACTTCGCGAGTGGTCAGGTCGCCCTGCAGCGCTTGTACCCATGACTCCATAGCTTCTTGATTCTTAAGGAGTTCTTCTGTCAGCCGTGGCGCATAGACCAAACGCTGCAGGAAGGTTTCCGGCATACGGCGTGACAACCGCTGTTTAATGCTGTTTTGCACCAGCTGATACTCTGTCACCAGAGTTTCCAGCCGCGCACCACTAATGCCCGGGGCGTCAGCGGTGACGTGCAAAGAGGCATTATCCAGGGCCAGGCTGGTCAGATAACGAATCAGCGCCGGGTCATCTTTAATGTAATTCTCTTGCTTACCTTTCTTCACCTTGTAAAGTGGCGGCTGAGCAATGTACATATAGCCCCGCTCAATCAGCTCAGGCATCTGACGATAGAAGAAGGTCAACAGCAAGGTACGAATGTGCGAGCCGTCGACGTCAGCATCGGTCATGATAATGATACGGTGATAACGGGTTTTGTCCGGATTATATTCGTCGCGGCCAATACCACAACCTAGTGCCGTAATCAGCGTGGCGACTTCTTGTGAGCCAAGCATCTTATCGAAACGTGCTTTCTCAACATTCAGGATCTTACCTTTAAGAGGCAGAATGGCCTGAAATTTGCGGTTACGGCCCTGCTTCGCAGAACCACCCGCAGAGTCACCTTCCACAATATAGAGTTCAGAAAGTGCAGGATCTTTTTCCTGGCAATCCGCCAGCTTACCTGGCAGACCAGCGATATCCAGCGCGCCTTTACGACGGGTCATATCACGAGCTTTACGAGCCGCTTCACGGGCACGGGCCGCATCGATAATTTTACCAACGATGATCTTCGCGTCGTTCGGTTGCTCCAGCAGGAAGTCACTGAATTTCTCATTCATAGACTGCTCGACGGCAGTCTTAACTTCCGAGGACACCAACTTCTCTTTTGTTTGTGAAGAGAACTTAGGATCCGGAACCTTAACCGAGATAACCGCGGTTAAGCCTTCACGGGCGTCATCACCCGTCGCATTGGTTTTGTATTTCTTATTCAGCCCTTCTTTTTCCATGTAGGTATTCATGGTGCGGGTCAGCGCTGACCGAAAACCAGCTAAGTGAGTACCACCATCCTTTTGGGGGATGTTGTTGGTGTAGCAGAAGATGTTTTCCTGAAATGAATCATTCCACTGCATCGCTACTTCAACCGTGGTTCCATCGTCACGGTCATGCGTAAAATGAAATACGCTCTGGTGAATCGGGTTTTTCTTATCATTCAGATACGAAACAAACGCAGATATACCGCCTTCATATTTGAAGTGGTTACTGCGATCGGAGCGCTCATCTTTTAAGATAATAGAGACGCCAGAATTCAGAAAGGACAACTCGCGAAGACGCTTCGCCAGGATGTCATAGTGGAATTCAACGTCTGCAAAAATAACAGAGCTCGGCCAGAAGCGCAGTTCGGTACCGGTTTTATCGGTATCGCCAATTTGCTTCAGTGGCGTGACCGGGTCACCCATTTTATAGAACTGTTCGTAAACGTGTCCCTGGCGACGAATGGTCAACTGCAGATTCTCTGATAGCGCGTTAACAACCGAGACACCAACACCGTGCAAGCCGCCTGATACTTTGTATGAGTTATCGTCGAACTTACCACCGGCGTGGAGTACCGTCATGATGACCTGGGCAGCTGAAACGCCCTCTTCTTCGTGGATATCAACAGGAATACCACGGCCATCATCGCGCACAGATACTGAACCATCGCTATGGATGGTGACTAGTATGTCTTTGCAATAGCCCGCTAGTGCTTCATCGATTGAGTTATCGACGACCTCAAAAACCATGTGATGCAGGCCGGTACCATCATCGGTATCGCCGATATACATCCCAGGACGTTTCCGTACTGCGTCGAGCCCTTTGAGGACCTTAATACTGGACGAGCCGTAATCATTTTCTGCCATAACTAGTTTCTCTATTGTTCCTTGACGGTTCCATGTTCCACGTGGAACATTTTGGTATCAGGCGTTTGAAGTAGTTGATTCAAATCACCCATCTCAATCGCTGATACAAAAACCTGTGATTCTGATGCCACCAGGGCATCACAAAATTTAGTCTGGCTTTCGGTATCCAACTCAGCGGTTATATCGTCCACTAAGTAGATACATTGAACGCCAGTCTTCTGTTGTAGGTATTCGCCTTGAACAAGCTTCAGTGCGGCAACCAACAACTTCAGCTGTCCACGGGACAGCAAATTCCTGACATCTTCCCCATTTGCCTGAATTCGTAACTCAGCCTTATGCGGACCAACTGTTGAATGCCCGTATCGCAAATCCTGGTCCTGATGCTTGATTAGCGCCTCGGACAAACTCACTTCGCGATCCCAGCCATTCTTCAGGTAAAACTCAAATTTATATTGGGGAAGAAAGGCTCCGAGCCGTTCTTCTAGCACAGGCAAAAAACCTTCGAGGTAATCCTCCCGGTGCTTCTTGATACGTTCACCATATGCGGCAAACTGTTTATCCCAATAACTGCGTTCGGCTTCAAACCGGCGCTGCTTAAGCAGACTATTACGTTGCTTAAGCACTTTTGAAAAATTTAACCAGTCGTTATAAAAGGAATGTTCCACGTGGAACACACCCCAATCCATGAACTGCCGTCGTTGTTTTGGACCGCCGAGAATCAGTTCGATGCTCTCAGGAGTCATCAGCTGAACCGGAACTAATCGCGCTAAAGCAGCGAAACGTTTTTCTTTTTCCTGGTCAATGCGCAACTGCACATCACCGCTTTCGTCTCGTTGATAACCAACCTGATGCCGTCGCCCTGATTGCTCAATAACTTTGGCAAATACCGTAAAGCGTTCGGCTTCATGTTGAATCAATTGCTTGTAGGTTCCCGGACGAAACGAGCGTCCAAAACCCAGACAATAAATCGATTCCAATAAACTCGTCTTACCGCTGCCGTTATCTCCGATAATCAGATTCACGGTCTTCCCTGGTGCTAACTTCGCCGACGCAAAATTCCTGAACTGTGTTAACGCCAGAGCTTCAATATACATGAACGATTACAGGCGCATCGGCATCACAACATAAAGCGACGAATCATCATCATTGTCTTCAACCAGACCACTGGCGTCAGGACCAGAGAGCGTCAGCTTGACTTTGTTGCCTTGAATCGTATTCAGCACATCAATCAAATAGCTTACATTGAAGCCAATTTCTAAGCTCTCGCCCTGATATTCTACTTCGATAATTTCCTCAGCGGTTTCCTGCTCCGGATTATTCGCTGTAAGAATCATTTCGCCAGAACTCAGTGCAATACGCACACCGCGGTATTTTTCATTCGATAAAATCGCCGCCCGTGAGCAAGCATGTTTCAGTACCTCGCGATCCGCAACAACGGTTTTATCGCCCCCCTGTGGGAGTACCCGACGGTAGTCCGGGAACCGTCCGTCTACCAGTTTACTGGTAAAGCTGATGCCTTTGGTCTCTACGCGAATATGGTTATTGCCAATAGCTACCTTAACTTCGTTATCCACGTCATCAAGCAAACGCAGTAATTCCATGACGCCCTTGCGCGGCACAATCACCTGGCGCCCGGTAAGGTTGGGTTGGCCAATATCGCAACTGCTCATTGCCAGCCGGTGGCCATCTGTGGCAACGGTACGCAGAATATTAGCGTCCGTTTCAAACAACATGCCGTTCAGGTAATAGCGAACGTCTTGATTTGCCATGGAAAAATGCGTACGTTCCATCAAGTCTTTAAGCACTGCCTGGCTGGTCACCAACTGAATATCGCTGTCCCAGTCGTCAATGTTCGGAAAGTCTTCTGCCGGCAGCGTCGCCAGGGTGAACTTACTGCGGCCTGAGCGAATCGTCGCTTTGTCTTCCGAGGCAGTCAACTCAATCGCCGCGCCATCAGGCAAACTACGAATAATATCCAGCAACTTCTTGGCCGGTACTGTTACCTGGCCTTCCGCACCTTTATCAATTTCGCAAGCAGATACCAGTTCAACTTCAAGGTCAGTGCCCGTCAGTCGGATCTCCGATTCGCTTACCTGAATGAGTACATTCGAAAGGATCGGAATCGTATGACGGCGCTCAACAGCTCCGCTCACAACCTGCAGCGGTTTTAAAAAAGCATCACGGCTGATGGTAAATTTCATCCCCACATTCCCCTGTTATCAGTTGAAAACGCTACTTACGCAGATAAGGTGCGTATTAAATTTCTGTAGTCTTCTTTTATATCATGTTGCGCGTCTTTTAATTCCTGAATTTTTCGACACGCATGTAAAACTGTCGTGTGGTCGCGTCCGCCAAACGCATCGCCAATTTCCGGCAAGCTATGGTTGGTCAATTCTTTAGACAAGGCCATCGCCAGCTGTCGCGGACGTGCGACGGAGCGGCTGCGGCGCTTCGACAGCAAATCGGCCATTTTAATGTTGTAGTATTCGGCGACCGTTTTCTGAATATTATCTATAGTGACCAGCTTTTCCTGGGCAGCAATCAGATCGCGCAAGGCTTCGCGTACGAAGTCGATGGTAATCTGTCGGCCGGTCAGGTTTACGTTAGCTGCCAGGCGGTTTAGCGCCCCTTCTAACTCACGTACGTTCGAACGCAGCCGCTTGGCTATAAAAAACGCCACTTCGTGGGGCAAGGTAATACCCCGTTCCTGGGCTTTACGAATCAAAATAGCCACCCGCGTTTCAAGTTCCGGCGGCTCAATGGCAATGGTCAGTCCCCAACCGAAGCGCGAACGCAGCCGATCTTCAACCCCTTCAATTTCTTTGGGGTAGAGATCGCTGGTCATAATAATCTGTTGATTACCTTCAAGTAACGCATTGAAAGTATGGAAGAATTCTTCCTGCGAGCCTTTCTTATTGGCAAAAAAGTGAATGTCATCAATAAGCAGGGCATCAACGGAACGGTAATAACGTTTGAATTCGTTAATCGAGTTGTTCTTAATCGCGTTTACCATATCCTGCACGAACCGCTCAGCGCGCATGTAAAACACTTTCGCGTCTTTCTTATGCCCCATAATGGCATTACCAACGGCATGCAACAGATGGGTTTTACCCAAGCCGGTACCGCCGTAGACAAATAACGGGTTATACACACCACCGGGGTTTTCTGCCACCTGTAACGCCGCAGCGCGAGCGAGCTGATTAGACTTACCTTCGACGAAATTATCAAAGGTATACTCAGGATGGATATTGCACTCAAATGCCGGTGCCGGGGTCTCGTCCCGGTCCCATGGATTTTGTCGCCGGATGGCGCCATTGAGGCGATTCACCGGACGCTGCTGTTGTGCCGGAGCTGGCCGTGACGAGCCATTGCCTGACGGCGCCTGCATTCCACCTACGGTAAAAGCCACGTTCGGTGCCCGTCCGCCCTTCTCTTTCACTAATTCGCCCAGGTAATCATTAATCAGGTTAAGGTATTTATCCTTAACCCAGTCCACCACGTAACTGTTCGGTGCATAGAGGGTGAGGGTGTCATCCGACATGTCCGCCTGCAACGGTCGAATCCAGGTATTAAAATGCTGTGTCGACAACTCGCTCTGCAGTCGTTCTGAGCAATATTGCCAAAGCGATTTATTCACACCTGTCTCCCTGCGTATTCATTTATAATTATTTATTCTTCTGGCTGTCGGCGAGCGCCCCGCCAAGCCATAAAATACGGTTGCGGGATCACTGTTAAACAGCGCTTCTAGGATAGTCTGATTGTACTGAAATGAGGCCAGGATCGCTAGCCTTCAGGCAAAATAATCCGTCAGCCCTGCCCTGCCTTATCCACAATACTGATCATTATCAAATCCTATTTGTGGATAGCTTTTGTCGTTGACTTTACCCCCGATTCTCGTTAGAATTCGCGCTCTTAATTTTTAGACAACCCGAATACGGACTAACGTTATGAAAAGAACATTTCAACCAAGCGTACTAAAGCGTAAGCGTTCTCACGGATTCCGTGCTCGCATGGCAACGAAAAACGGCCGCGCAGTTCTGGCCCGTCGTCGTGCCAAGGGCCGCAAAGTCCTGTCAGCGTAATTGAAGAAGCTTTCCTATGGGCGGGAGTTACGCTTACTAACTCCCGCGCACTTCCAGGTCGTTTTCAATAACCCCCCGGTTAAGGCTGTTACGGCCGAACTGACTGCATTAGCTATTCCCAATAATCTCGCCAATCCTCGCCTCGGTGTTACCATCTCGAAAAAGCGTGCCAAACGCGCCGTTGATCGAAATCGTATAAAGCGTCAGATTCGCGAAACTTTTCGGCTAAAACAGTATAAAATACCGGCATTCGATATCATCGTAATTGCAAAAAGCGGTGTTACGGATCTCTCCAATGAAGATCTGCAACAACGGTTAGACTATCTATGGCGAACTTTAAGCAAGCGTTGCGAGCAATACCTGTCGGCTTCATCCGACTCTACCAGTGGCTAATTAGCCCACTGTTAGGTCCGCGTTGCCGTTTTCAGCCCAGCTGTTCGCAGTACGCCGTAGAAGCTATAGAAAAGCATGGTATGATGCGGGGCTTCTGGCTTGCCAGTAAACGCATTGTGAAATGTCATCCGGGGCACCCGGGCGGCTTCGACCCGGTACCAGGCACTGCCCCTGCACCGGACAATAACGATTCAAAGTAAAACAGAGACGAAAGATTTTATGAATTCGCCACGTTCTATCTTGTTTATAGCCTTTCTGGTTGTCACTTTTTTCCTCTACCAGAGTTGGGTGGTCGATACCGCTCCTGGTACGCAACCTAGTGCACAACAAGCACAGGATACGCAGCAAAGCCCGGTGCCCGAACCTGTTGACAGCGCTGTCCCTGAAGCAACTGCTATCAGTAGTGATGCCTCCACCAGTGTTCCCGTGCAGACCAATATCAGCCAGCAGCCTGTGCGCGTTATTACTGATGTGCTGGATATTCATATTGACCCGCGCGGTGGCGACGTAGTTAACGCCCAGTTGCTGGAGTTTGCCCGCACCCAGGATTCCGCAGCTCGTTTTGAACTGCTGCATTCAGACCCGAATAACCTCTATATAGCTCAGTCTGGTCTGGTCGGCACCCATGGCACGGATTCTGCCGAAGGTCGCCCACTGTTCCACGTAGAACAGTCTGAATTCACCATGAAAGGCGACCGGCTAGAAGTACCCCTTCATCTTTCTCTGGAAGATGGCAGCACTATTACTAAGACCTTCGTGCTGACACGCGGCTCCTACGCTGTGGACGTGGTGTACAGCATCCGCAATGCCGGCACTGAACACAAACAAATGCAGTACTACGCTCAGCTTAAGCAACTGATCACCGAAGGCTCTGGCAATATGATGATGCCAACCTACCGCGGTGGTGCTTATTCGTGGGATGAAGACCGCTACGAAAAATACGCCTTCGATGACATGCGTGATCAGCGCCTGAACCGCGCCACCGAGGAAGGCTGGGTCGCTATGCTCGAGCATTATTTCGTGTCGGCCTGGATACCGCGTATTGAAGGCTCTAAACAACTTTATTCCCGCGTTATCGGCGGCGATCACGCCATTATGGGTATGCAGTACCCGGTTACTATGGTGGCCCCTGGTGCTTCCGCTGAGATTCGCTCTACCCTGTTTATCGGGCCAAAAGATCAGGACGCGATGGAGAAAGTCGCTGAAGACCTGAATCTGACTGTTGATTACGGCTTCCTCTGGTGGCTGGCACAGCCTATCTTCAAGCTGCTGCAAATTCTGCAAAGCGTGCTGGTAAACTGGGGTCTGGCGATTATCGCCGTCACCATAGTTATCAAGCTACTGCTGTACCCGCTGACTAAGGCACAATATGTGTCCATGGCCAAAATGCGGATGATTCAGCCGAAAATGACCGCATTGCGCGAGCGGCATGGCGATGATCGCCAGAAGATGTCGCAGGCGATGATGAAGCTGTATAAAGAAGAAAAAGTGAATCCACTTGGTGGCTGTCTGCCAATGATTCTGCAGCTGCCGATATTCCTGGCACTGTATTGGGTACTGCTGGAGAGCGTTGAATTACGCCATGCGCCGCTGTTCCTGTGGATTGAAGATCTGTCGGCTAAAGACCCGTACTACATACTGCCGTTGTTGATGGGTGCCTCTATGTTCCTGATGCAGCGTCTGCAGCCAACGCCGGCTACCGATCCGATGCAACAGAAGCTGTTACAGTATATGCCGGTGATCTTCACGGTATTCTTCCTATGGTTCCCGTCCGGTCTGGTACTGTACTGGCTAAGCAGCAACCTGATCACCATCGGTCAGATGCAGTGGATTTACCGTGGCCTTGAGAAAAAAGGCATCATGGAGCGTAAAAAGAAGAAATGATCGAGGATCTGCTGACCAACGACACTATCGTCGCCCAAGCCACGCCTCCCGGGCGTGGCGGGGTCGGTATTGTCCGGGTCAGCGGCCCTGCCGCAAAACAGGTGGCTGAGCGCTTGCTCGGCCATTGTCCGGTTCCCCGCAAAGCTGAATACCTGCCCTTCCGTGATCTACATGGTGCCTTACTCGATGAAGGCATCGCGCTGTTCTTTGCCGGCCCCAACTCGTTTACCGGTGAAGATGTGCTCGAACTGCAGGGACACGGCGGGCCAGTACTCATTGATATGATCATCAAGGCCGTGCTCGATTTCCCTGATGTGCGCCCGGCCCGCCCCGGCGAATTCAGTGAACGCGCCTTTCTGAACGATAAGCTTGATTTAACCCAGGCAGAGGCGATTGCCGATTTAATCGATACAACCTCAGAGCAAGCCGCGAAAGCGGCGCTACAGAGCTTACAGGGCGGTTTTTCGCATGAAATCGATCAACTCGTCGACGCCGTTATCCATTTACGCATGTATGTGGAAGCTGCGATTGATTTTCCCGACGAAGAAATCGACTTTCTGAGTGATGGTAAAGTCGCCGGCGATCTCGAAGCTATCATCGACCGCCTTTACGAAGTACTGGTACAAGCCCGGCAAGGCACCTTGCTGCGCGAAGGGATGAAAGTGGTGATCGCTGGCCGCCCCAACGCCGGGAAATCAAGCCTGCTGAATGCCCTCGCTGGTCGTGAGTCGGCAATTGTCACCGCCATTGCGGGTACTACCCGTGATGTACTGCGTGAGCATATTCAGATTGACGGTATGCCGCTGCATATCATCGATACGGCAGGACTGCGGGAAAGCCCGGACGAAGTGGAGCAAATTGGCATCCAGCGCGCCTGGGACGAGATTTTTGCTGCTGACCGCGTGCTCTTTATGGTGGATGCCACCGAAACCGATGCTATCCACCCCGCTGATATCTGGCCGGAGTTCTTTGCCAGGTTACCGGAGGATCTGCCCTATACCGTTATCCGTAATAAAGTCGATCTCAACGCAGAATCCGTAGCGCTCGAAGACATTGCTGGCATCCCGGTGTTGCATTTATCGGCCAAAACCGGCCATGGCGTAGATTTACTACGCGAACACCTGAAACACTGTGTGGGCTATCAGGCCACCAGCGAAGGCAGCTTTATGGCCCGCCGCCGCCATCTGGATGCACTGGAAAAGGCCCGTCAGCATCTGCTGTCCGGGCAGGAACACCTTGAATCCAGCCTTGCCGGCGAACTGCTCGCCGAAGAGCTGCGCCTGACTCAGCAGCACCTCAATGAAATCACTGGTGAATTCACCTCGGACGACCTGCTGAGCAAGATTTTCGGCTCGTTCTGTATCGGCAAGTAAGTTAAGCGGCTATGCCCTTAGCGCATTGCCTTGAGTGCCTGGGCCCATTTGGCCATCTCTTCAAGCATGGCGTTGCCCGACAGCTCATGAACATCAGCGGCGACAAAGTTCTTCTGCTCGTCGAGTAATTCCCACGGCATCTGCACCATCACACCTTCGACCATCGGCATCATCTTCAGCGTGGTGATTAGCTGTTTGGCACTCTGCGCCGAGCGCAGCCCACCCGAAACACCACCATAACTGACGAAGCCACATGGCTTATAGTTCCACTCTTTATACAAATAGTTGAGCGCGTTCACCAGTGATGGTGGCGGCGAAAAGTTGTATTCGGGAATAACAAACACATAGGCATCCGCCTGGGCCACACTGGCTGACCAGGCTTTTGTGTGTTCGTGCGCATACTGCTGCATGGCCGGGTGATTGGGTTCGTCATATACAGGAAGATTGAAATCCGCCAGATCGACCAGCTCACTGTCGAAACTACCCTGCTCGCTGGCAAAGGCATTAAACCACTGCGCAATGGAAGGGCCAATCCGACCCGGACGGGTACTGCAAATAATGGTCTGAAGCTTAAGTGACATAACGTTAATCCTTTTCGTGTCGCAATAATAACCTGGACACCCAGCATAACGTTCTAAATTGCAGGAAGATAACGGATAATTTAGGGTTATTCATTCGTTTTTATCGAAAACCGGCAAAACGTCAATCCAGAAACACCAATTTCCTATTTACTCAGGACGATACTAAGATGTCTTTAAGATATTTAACATCTGACTGAGGAGTGAAGACGTTATGAGCGCCCTTTTGTTATTTTAGCGCCTTTCCTTCCGACATTTGACATCACGGCGTAGCGGATTATACTTTTATTATCCTAGCACCAACGAAAGGAGTCTGCGATGTCTCCACGTCCGTTCTGGCCACCCTTATGGGCAGGTATCGCTCTGGGGCTCGTATTATTCCTCACCTTCATATTAACTGGGCATGGTCTTGGAGCAAGCGGCTTTTTTACGCGACTGACCGCCGATTTTGGCCAATGGGTCATGCCCGACTTGACGGCTAATAATCGCTATCTGGGCGATTATCTACGATCCGACCCATTACGTGCCTGGATCACATGGGAGGTGTTAGCAGCTTTTGTGGGCGCACTTGTCGGCGCGTTATCAGGCCGACGCTTTCGCCCCAAAATTGAAAGGGGCCCATCATCAGCGATTCCAAGCCGTTTGTTAATGTCGCTTTTGGGCGGCGTGCTAACTGGTTTAGGAGCGCGTCTTGCTCGGGGCTGCACCAGCGGCCTTGGATTATCCGGAGGCGCGGCTCTTGCCGTTGGGGGGTTTATCTTCCTAATCGGTTTTTTCGTCGCCGGCTTTTTGTTTAGCTTCATGGTCAGGAGGTACTGGAAATGATTTGGCCTCTATATGATTCTGGGATTGCTGCCGGCTTACTCGCTGGCTTTCTGTTTGGCTTTGTCCTCGAAAATGCGGGCTTTGGAAGCCCCCGCAAGCTCACCGGGCAGTTTCGTCTGGAAGACTGGTCCGTTTTTAAAGTTATGTTCACCGCGGTCATCGTCGCAGCCGCATTGCTTTGGCTATCGAAGCAACTTGGACTGATGGGTGCCGAAAGCTATCATATTCCAACCCCTTTCTATGCCGCAATGGCGGTTGGCGGTGTATTAGTTGGGGCGGGATTCGCCATTGGTGGCTATTGTCCGGGAACCTCTGTGGCAGGGCTCGCCGGAGGGCGGCTCGACGCACTGGTGTTCATGATCGGAATGGTAGCCGGCACGGCATTGTTTGCCGCTTGGTTTGGCCCTCTCGAAGACTTCTATCTAGCATTCCCCGGTCCGGAAGCACAAACCATCATGGATCTTACCGGTGTACCTGAGTGGCTAATTATTCTGATTCTTGCTTTAGTTGGCTGGGGTGGCTTTAAGTTGGGTACCAAGGTCGAGCGAAAGCTTGGCGGCCCTTATAAAGCGGAAGATTTGTTCCCGAGAGAAAAACAAGTAAGATCTAAGGAGTAAAAGTATGACCTGCTATAAATTTAAACGGGCAACCTTGCCGTTGGCAGTTGCTCTAGCATTGGGTATGGGAATTACCGCTTGCTCCGACTCTCAAAATCCGCCGGCAAAGGAGTCGCCGAATAGTCGTCAGGCTGCTGCGGCGAACCCCTGTGCGGCGGGTAACCCATGTGCCGCCGCTCAGACGTCAACGAATCCCTGTGCCGCAAATCGCAGTAAGACTAACCAAGCCGCACAGGAAAATAAAGCGGCTACTTCGGCACCCAAGGGACAACCCAACGATCGCGCCCTTCCCTTTGCAATTGAAAAAGACTGGCCACAGACCCCGTATGGCATCAATATCCCGCCAGTTGTCGAAAATTATAGTCGCCCATCACCTTACATTGCAGCTGGCGGCCAGCTCTCGGAAGGAGCATTAGCCGAGTTAAAAGCTCAGGGCTTCAGAACTGTTGTCAGCCTGCTGACTGAAGAAGAAGGCGTTGCGGAAGAACAAACTGAAGCTCATGAAGCTGGCCTGAACTTTTATGGGCTTGGTGTGTCCACTACTGCTCCCACTTGGGATCAAGTACAGGCCTTTGCAAAAATTGCATCATCGCCGGCCAATTACCCGATTCTGGTCCACTGTGCCAGCAGTAATCGGGTTGGTGCCATTTGGGCGCTTTATCGGTTTCATATGGGTGTGCCCGCCGAAATAGCTATCGAAGAAGGCCGTGCTGCTGGCCTGCAAACTAGTCGGGAAGGAGCCGTTAGGGAAATGATGGGCCTTTGATGATCGTTGAGCCGAACCTTATCCAACTATCCGACGAGGAGCTTCTAAGTCTCCGGGAAGCGGGTGTTCGAATCCAGGAATGTTACCGCGTTCTTGAAAAGGGCGGCTTAAACTTAGTCGGCGAAGTGCTGAAAGGACAAGGTACTTTTTACACGATGGAGCATTACCCTCGTGGAGATGTCCTCGATACACACACTCAAAGTCAGTACTACTACCACGCCCACCGATCGAATAGTTCGGAGCACGGTCATTTTCATACTTTCCTGAGACGTCCCGGCGAAAAGACAGAAAACAGCGAAACAACGCATCTCATCGCCATCTCTATGGACACCTGGGGCTATCCAACCGGGCTTTTTACCACTAACCGGTGGGTTACCGATGAGCAATGGCAGTTCGCCGAGCACATTATCCCGCGACTTGGTGAGTTCCAGATTGATCACGCATCGCCAAGCTGGCCGCTCAACATCTGGATATCGCAGTTTGTCAGGCTTTACCGGTATCAGATCGCAAACTTGTTATTGGAGCGTGATAAGGTCATTCGACAAGTAGATGGAGCTCTGGCTGAGGCCTTTGAAAATCGCGCGTTTGAAGTATTGAGTGCGTGCAGCGTAGACGTCAGCGCCTGGCTAAAAAAAATAGAAACCGTCTGCCTGGAAAAAAATTTAACGTGAGCGAAATAAAAAAATCCCTATTTGACCAGGCGGGTACGAATGCGTTTTATCGCCTGTGAATGGAGTTGAGAAACACGGGATTCAGTCACATCCAGCACCGCGCCTATTTCTTTTAAATTCAGTTCTTCCTGGTAGTACAGCGTCATCACCAGCTTTTCCCGCTCAGGCAACCCATCGATGGCCCCCATGAGTTGCTGCTTCAGTTGTGCAGAGCCCACGAGGGTATCGGGATCATCGGTTGTGTCAGGCGTCTCGGCGTTGGGCTGATCCAGCACCACCTCGTCATAGGACAGCACCAGACCGCTATTGGTATCCTGCAGCAGTTGCTGATACTCATCCAGCGTCATCTCCAGCGCGCCCGCTATTTCACGCTCTTCGGGCGCACGCCCCAGCTGCTGCTCCAACCGGCGCATAGCCTGCTCAAGCTCACGACCGCTGCGCCGCACGCTACGCGGGATCCAGTCACGGCTGCGCAGTTCGTCGATCATAGCACCGCGTACCCGCTGATGGGCGAAAGTTGAAAACGCCACCCCAGCCTCAGGGTCAAAGCGATCAATCGACGACAGCAGGCCTTCAAGGCCGGCCTGAATCAAGTCATCAGTATCAACGCCCGCAGGCAGGCGCACCCGCAGACTGAGTGCCTGCCTGCGTACCATCGGGTAATACTGTTCAACCAGACTGTTACGGTTGATGGTGCCTTGTGCTGTATACATAGTTCCTCAGCTCGTCAGCCTTTAAATAATATCAAATCGATACCAAGATAGTTGCGGGCTACTTGCTGCAGGTTACCCAGCAGCCCTTGCCGCGAGGCTATCGGCGGGTGCAGCGCGATTACCCGGCGGGGGCCTGCTGCTGCAACCGCTTTCAATGCCTCATAGGCCCGGTAAAAACCGTTAATATCGTCCGCTATCCAGATTGCCCAACGCGCATGTATTTGCGCCAGCTCCGACAAGTTATCGTAATCTGGCGAGGCGGCAATTATATGCCAGGAGGCCGGATCGCCCACCCACTTCTTGCCCGCTTCGGCCCAGCGAACAAATACCTGACTGGCCAGTTCAGTCTGCGGCTGCGCGGCACCGGGTAATCCCAGCACCACGACAGATTTACTGGTGGTTGCCGGCAGTTGTTCACCTTCGACATTGTCAGTGCGCTTAGCGGCCCATTCGCGCAAGCCAGCTGCCTGATCACTCATAAACCATCACTTAATTTGTTAACTCCCGTCCGGCGGCCTGAAGCGACTGATAGCCCTGAAGGCCCTGCAGCAATCCGCTGACCAGTTTATCACCCTGCACCCGTCCGCGCTTCCCTGTAAGGCTGAGTAATTCACCGCGGACGCTCGCGAAGCCGGACGCCTGACTATATTCAATATGCACCGCCACGGCGGCAATAGCGCCTGCCAGCCACAGTTGCAGCGCCTGCCGCTGCCCCTGATCGTCCTGTGGCGCAATATGATCGTCCAGTTGTTGCCACGCCAGCCGGGTCAGCCGGCCATATTCTTCAAGCTGCAAGGCCTGGCGGATCCGCTGTATGAGCTGCTCTGCTGAGCATTGCCCATCGACCAGCCAATAGCGCCGCTGCACCGGATTCTTGCCGGTACCGCCATGCAATTCCCCGTAAACCAACTGATGCGGCCGGGCGCTATCCACAGCGTCTACCGCCGCGACGCGAACGGCCAGTTCTCGGCGTTCGCCGCGGTAGTCAATAGGACAACGCGACAGTGGCACGGCCTGTTCCCGTGCTATGGTCGCAACCGCACGCCGCTGTCCGTTCACTGACAAGCGATGGTTCAAATTCAGCGTAACCAGCCAGCCCGTAGCTTGCTCGTCAAAAATCGCCAGCAGCGCGGCATCGGGCAAATAATCAAACAACTGAACCGCGGCGCTATCGGCATCAATTTCCATATTGGCCGCCCCACTTTGCAACTGTAACGGCAACAATGGCAAGCCATGGGTATCAAGCTGAAGATGCGGTGTCAGTTGCTGCCAACCCTGCAACGGCTGCGGTGCGCCCCAACGGATAACCGGAGCTTGCTCTGGTATTGCAGCTTGCGGCAACTGCTGCCGCTGCCACGCATCTTCCAGTAAGCGAAATCCCGGAATCTGTATGCGCAGCGCTTCAACCACCGAACGTATTACCCGACTATGGCTAAACAGCTGACTGGATGAATAATTTTGCGGCAGCTGCTGCTCCCAGTCGTCATGGCCATAAGGCGATTCAGTTTCGTTAGCGGCTAGTGACTCACTCACCATCTTACGAATGTCGGCCGCGATCAGATCTTCGGGTACACGCTGACCCACCGAACAGGCCTGCACCGAAAACTTATAGCGAATAACGGTATCCAGTACGCCGCCCAGTTGCGCCGCTTCATCCAGTTTCGTCAAAATACAGTCATTAATACGCAGCGCGCTTTCGCTGGCGATGCGCTGATAGATACGCGCCACTTCATCCAGGGTTTGTTGCTGCGAAGCACTGTTCAGCAGCAACACAATACGGGTGGCATCATCGGCTTGATCACCGCGTAAAGCGGCGAGTCGCCGCGCCAGGTTCTGATCGCGCTGACTCATGCCCACGGTATCCACCAGAACCAGGCGTTTACCCTGCATCTTGCCGGCAATCGCTGTCATTGAGTCGCCGTCGGCCAGCGCATGCATTTCAACATCAAGTAATTCGGCATAGATTGCCAGCTGTTGCTGGGCGCCAATCCGGTAGCTATCGGTGGTAACCAGCAGCAAGCTGTCGTTGCCGTGTTTCATGACATAATTGGCAGCCAGTTTGGCGGTGGTGGTGGTTTTACCAACCCCGGTTGGGCCCACCAGCGCCAGCACACCTTGCTGATTGAGAATATCCAGCTCAGCGTCAGGTGCCGCGATGCGCGTAATCAGCTGCTGTTGCAGCCAGTCGCGCGCGGCTTCAGATTGTTTTTCGGAATGGTTCAGATGCGCCGGCAACAAACTCACCAGTTGCCGGGCAAGTTCGTCGCTATAACCACCGGCGCGCAGCTGGCGGTACAGGCGCTTACGGTTATCGACCGGTACCTTAGTGCCCTTTTGCTCATGCATCATGCTGCGCATATCCTGCACTTCGGCCAGTAATTGCTGTGCCAGCGCGGCGAACTCAGGAGCACTACTGTTAGCCAGGCTGCTGGGCTGAGCGCTGGCCGGAGCCTCATTACCTACGGCGTCCAGTTCAGCTTCAGCGATGGCAAATACTTCCGCGCCCTGCGCAGTTTTACGTGACGACACGATAACCGCATCCTCACCCAACGTATCGCGTACCTGACGCATCGCATCGCGCTGCGTACTACCAGTGAAGCGCCGCACACTCATGCTGATTCTCCAATCACACTAACCACCTTGATTGATCGATCATCGGGAATTTCAGCCTGGGATAATACCACTAAATCGGGCAATTGGCGGCGCAAGAAATGCGCTAATAACGGCCGCAACTGGTGCGGTACCACCATGACCGGGGCCATGCCAAGGGTTTCGGCGCGTTGCAATGCCTCTTGCGTCTGCTGCTGTAGAGTCTGCGCCAAACCGGGTTCCAGTGAGCCGTTTTGCTGCAGCGCCTGGCTCAGCATAGCTTCGAGTTGCATATCCAGACCAATAACCTGCAGTTCGCGCGCACTGCCAAACCATTTCTGGGTAATAATACGGCCCAGCGCCAGCCGCACCCGGGCGGTCAGATCATGTACATCACTCTGCTGGCCTTCCGACTCAGCCAGGGTATCGAATATGGTACGCAGGTCGCGAATGGATACATCCTCGGCCAGCAGATTCTGCAAGATACGCTGCAGGGTGGTTAGGGTGACACACTTAGGTACAACATCTTCTACCAGGGTTTTGTTTTCTTCCGCAAGACGGTCCACCAGTTGCTGAACTTCGCCGCGTCCAAGCAAATCAGACGAATAGCGCTGCAACAGGTGATTAAGATGCGTTGCCACCACAGTGCTGGCGTCAACTACCGTATAACCAAATATCTGGGCATGTTCGCGTTGGTCTGACTGAATCCAAAGCGCTGGCAGGCCAAAGGCCGGATCTGTGGTATCGATACCTTCTACGTTGCCGGTTACCTGGCCCGGATTAATTGCCAGCCAGCGATCCGGGTGGATCTCGGCCCGGCCAACTTCACCGCCTTTCAGCGTAATAGAATAAGTGTTGGGTGGTAATTCAAGGTTATCGCGGATGTGCACCACCGGCGGCAGAAAGCCCACTTCCTGGGCGAATTTCTTGCGTACGCTTTTGATACGACCCAGTAATTCACCCTGCTGCTGATCATCAACCAGCGATATCAGACGGTGGCCCACTTCCATACCCAAGGTATCGACCAGTTGCACATCCTGCCAGCTGGCTTCGGGCGAGCTGAAGCTTGGCGCAGTTGCGGCAGGTTCGTCTGCACCGGCCAGCGCCAGTTCGCGTTGCTGCCGCTGATGCATAACCCAGGCCAGCGACCCCAACATGACCGTAAACAGCAAGAAAACAAAGTTCGGCATGCCGGGAACCAGCCCCAGCATGCCAATAACGCCGGCCGCCAGCATCAGTACTTTGGGGCTAACGAACAGTTGCTTGATCAGCTGCTGGCCAACGTCCTGGTCGGTATTAACCCGCGATACGGTTACACCCGCAGCGGTGGAGATAATTAGTGCGGGAATCTGTGCTACCAGGCCATCACCGATGGCGAGCAAAATGTAGGTATGTGAAGCCGCGCCAAAACTTAGCCCGTGCTGCATGGTGCCGATCATCAGGCCACCAATAATGTTCACCACCATGATGATCAAGCCGGCGACTGCATCACCACGGACAAACTTACTGGCACCGTCCATGGAGCCGTAAAATTCGGCCTCCTGGGCCACTTCGGTGCGGCGCCGGCGGGCCTCTTCTTCGCCAATCAGACCAGCGTTCAGATCCGCGTCAATGGCCATCTGCTTACCCGGCATGGCATCCAGGGTAAAGCGAGCGCCCACTTCGGCGATACGCCCCGCACCTTTGGTAATAACCATAAAGTTGATGATTACCAGGATCAGGAACACCACGATGCCGACCGCGAAGTTGCCGCCCACCAGGAACTGGCCAAAAGCTTCAATGACTTTACCTGCCGCATCGCCACCCTGGTGGCCTTCCATGAGTACCACACGCGTTGAAGCAACGTTCAGCGACAGCCGCAGCAAGGTGGTAAACAGCAGTACCGCAGGGAAGGCAGCGAATTCGAGTGGCTTTTCGGTAAACATGGCCACCAGCAACACCATCAGCGACAAGGCGATGTTGAAGGTAAAGAGAAAATCCAGCATAAACGGCGGTAATGGCAGCACCATCATCGCCAGAATCATCAGGATAAGTACCGGCCCTACCAATACCTGCATGCGGGCACTGGTAATGCCTCCTGCGATCATACGCCAGTCCATATTCATCAGGCGGGCACCTCAAAGTCATCAGGCACGCTGATATATGCTGGTTTCGGTGGCGTTTCAGTCACCCCCTGTTGCGCCCGTTTTAACTGGAAGGCCCAGGCCAGCACTTCGGCAACGGCGCTATACAGGGGCCCGGGGATTTCCCGACCAAGTTCCACGTGGGTATAAAGCGCCCGCGCCAGTGGCGGTGCTTCTAATCGCGGAACCTTATTGGCATCACCAATCTCGCGTATTTTTGCGGCTACTTGCTCGACCCCTTTGGCCACCACTCGCGGCGCGCCATTACCTTGCTCATCATACTTGAGCGCAACCGCATAACGGCTGGGGTTGGTGACGATCACATCTGCCGTAGGCACATCACTCATCATCCGGCGCCGGGCCATTTCCTGTTGCTGCTGGCGGATTTTGCCTTTGATATGCGGGTCGCCGTCGGTTTCTTTGTTCTCGCGCTTGACCTCTTCTTTGCTCATGCGCAGCTTCTTGGTATGGGTGAAGAGTTGGTAGGGCACGTCAAAAAGCACCACCACCACCAGCGTCAGCACCATCCACAGACAAGCCTCTGCGGCCAGGGCTACGGCCTCGGTTAGCGCCTGCTTAACCGGCATGTGCATGAGCGCCATAAAAGCTGATTTCTGCTGCCATAAAAACAGCACCAGCACACCACCAACCAGCACCGACTTGGCAATAGCCTTACCAAGCTCAGCCAATGCCTGTGCCGAAAAAACCCTTTTCAGCCCTTTTACCGGATTGAGTTTACTGAGCTTTGGCTGCAAAGATTTTGCTGACATGACCCAACCGCCAAGCAGCGCCGGCGCAACCAGCGCCAGCACTACCATAACGATAAACAGGGGTAGGAGGGAAAATAATGCATGGGTCGCCAGCTCCAGAATGTTCTGTAGCATAGGCCCGGATTCGAAGATTTGTACGCGGTCAAACAGGAAAGCCTGCTCCATCACCCCACCAAGATCCTGGTACAGCGATGAGCTCATGCCCCATAGCGCGATAATGCCGCCAAACAGCAGCACAAAGGTGGTCAGCTCGCGGGATCGCGCAACCTCACCCTCTTCCCGCGACTTTTGTAGTCGTCGGGCCGTGGGTTCTTCGGTCTTTTCCTGATCGCTGCTCTGGTCTTCTGCCATCTGGGTTCCGGGGTTAAAAGCGACACTGCTGGACTGTGCTGCTTAGTATGCCGAAACACCAATGGTGTTGAAGGAGAGAAAAGGCGGGTTTGTACCCGCTATTTCAGTGGTTGCTGGTCAGTGAAGTTACCTTCCTGTTCAAGCTGTGAACGGATAAGGGCTTCATACTCTGCCTGATCCTGCGGAAAGTAGCCCTGGCGCTTAATAAATTCCGCTGATTCCTGAGTATGGAGGACCAGCGTAATGCGCCGGTTCATCGGATCATCTGACTCGACGCCATCCATCGGGATACGATCAGCAACCCCGGTTACCAGCAATAATTTTCCGGTATCCAGTCCAGCGTCCAGCATCACTTTACGGGAGGCGTTGGCGCGGTCGGCTGACAATTCCCAGTTACTGTAGCCTCGCTCACCGCCAGCATAGGGCAAGCTATCGGTATGGCCACTCAAGGTAATTTCATTAGGGACTTCGTTGATAATAGGCGTCAAGGTTCGCAACAGGCGATCCATGTAGGAGGCGACTTTATCGCTACCCAGCTCAAACATTGGCCGCTGCTCCGAATCGACGACCTGAATGCGAAGCCCCTCGCGGGTAATGTCAAAGCGCAGCTGATCCGCCAGCTCCCTTAACACCGGATCGTCCTCAACCGCACGTTTTATCCGTTCCTGCAGCCCCTGAAAATGACGTCGCACATCCGACGGGCGGGTTTGCCGGCGCAGATCAATGCGCATCTGTTCCCCTTTGGCGTGAGAAGGATCATCGCCACCGCCCTTAATCGCGCTGGTACTCGCCGATGACTTGTCACCACTGGTCAATGCGACCATTAGCGGCGTGCTAAAGTAATCCGCGACCTGTTGCTTACTTTCTTCACTGGAAATCGACAGGATCCACATCACCAGGAACAACGCCATCAGCGCCGTCATAAAGTCAGCAAGGGCGATCTTCCAGCTACCACCATGATGCTTCTTGATGATTTTTTTGCGACGGATAATTATCGGGCGTTGATCATCGGACATAGTTACGCTTCCGCTTTGGCGCCGCGAACAAAGTCTTCCAGCTCATTAAAGGTTGGCCGTTCAGCGGTATGTAAGGCCTTGCGCCCAAATTCAACCGCCAGCTGCGGGGCATAGCCGTGCATACTTGCCAGTAGTGTCACCCGGATGCATTGCATAGTCTTCGCCATCACCGCGATCTGTCGCTCAATGCGGCTGGCAACCGGATTAATAAAACCGTAGCCCATCAGGATACCGAGGAAGGTTCCGACCAGCGCGTGCGCTATCATTACGCCCATTGCGGAGGGGTCTGCACTGGCTGAACTCAATGCCCGGACCACGCCTAATACTGCAGCTACGATACCGAAAGCCGGCATGGCATCGCCGACTTTGGTCAGTGCATCTGCAGGGATTTCGGCTTCAGCTTCAAAGGTCTCGATCTCATGTAGCATAAGCTCGTCCAGCTCCTGCGGGTTCATATTGCCGCTAATCATTAGACGCAGATAATCGACGATGAAATTCAACATCAGCTCGTCGTTAAGCACCTGCGGGTGCTCATTGAAAATCGCGCTCTCAGCCGGTGCCTCGATATCCCGTTCGACCGCCAGCATACCGTCGCGGCGCATTTTATTCAGAAGCTTATAAATTACTGCCAGTAGTTCAAGATAGGTATCGTTGTCATATTTTGACGATGCCTTGAATTTTTTCAGTGATTTCATGGTGGCTTTTATTGCTTTGCCATTATTGGCCGCAATAAAAGCACCAAGCCCAGCGCCACCGATAATCAGAAATTCCAGCGGCTGAAATAGCGGACCCAGGCTTCCGCCAGCCAGCGCAAAGCCGCCGAATACGGAAAACAGTACGATTAAAAAGCCGAGTGGAATGAGCACAAAAGCATCCTTTACCTATTGGAGTTATTCTGTAGTTAGTTATCGGCAGAGGAGCTGAGAACTTAAGCGGATTTACTGCGGTTTTTACGGGCGCTCTTTAAGGGTTTTCCGGCGCGCGAAGGCGGCTGACATACACCGCATACATAAGCAGAATCGGGAGTGTGAGCATGATTGACAAATTGCAGCTTGCAGGAATTACACGTCGATAACTGGAACATATGGCTTTCAAAAAAGCGCACCAGCGTCCAGGCTCTGGTAAGCGCCAGCACCTCTTCATCACCACTTAACTGGATATGCTCCTGATACAGACGGTAGGCTTTAATAAACGCCTGCATCCGTTCCATGTTCTGGCCTTCGCGCAAGCGAATATAGATGGTATAGAAAAACGACGAGTGGACATTAGGCATCCAGGTGAGGAACCAGTCTGTCGAAAACGGCAGCATCCCTTTAGGCGGTGACTTACCGGAAACTTCTTTATATAACCTGACCAAGCGGCCGCGGTTCAGTTCGACCTCGGACTCCAGAACCTGCAGCCGCGCACCGAGCTCAATAAGCTCAATAGCTAGCTGAACCTGGTTAAGTTCGTCGAGGAGCTTTTTCACTGGCTTCGTTTCATGCAGAGGCTAGCAACATGGCCAGGTGCGTTTCCTGTAGGCCGGTATCCCGCTTATTGCTCAGAATTGCCCGCAACTGGTCAACTGGTCCCAGGCTGGGACGCAACAGGCTGTGGGGCTGTCTGGCTAGCAGAGAGAGGTCTTTAACCGACATTTCGGCGATGAGATCGGCTAGATCATCTTCTATTTTCAAGCGAAACACTGCGGTTTCGCGGTCTTCCAATAATAGTTTCTGGACCAGCAATAAGTAACTGAGGTTTAAATCCTGCAATTCGGCGATATTTCGACTTTGCTGCATGGCTGATGGGTTCCGTTACCTGGAAAACGAGAAATGATTCTGTAAAGGACTTTTATCAAACTTTTACATAGCAGGTCAAGCAGAATAAAATATTTATAATGAATGATTCGCATATAGAAACGATCTATAAATGTTGATCTAAAAAAGCACGATGGCGCCAACTACGGGGTGCGGTCCAGTGCTGCCGCCCACAGCAACAACTCAGCAACAATCTCCCAGAGCATTTGAGGTACGTAATCGTCAAGGTCTAATTGCGACAAGAGGTCGACTAGCTCGGGTGAATGGTGGACAAAAATGCCATGCTCGGCTGCTTTCGCCAGAATTCGCTCGGCAAGTTCACCTTGTCCGGTCGCGATGACTTTCGGCGCCGGTTCAAACTCCTGATAACGCAACGCAACAGCACGTTTCGGTGGTTTAAATTCATCACTCATTCACTCACCTCCGAACGCAGTGCTGTAACCGGAATATCCGCGATTGAGATGCCGATCTGTTTTCGCAGGCGTATGGCAAGCGCTTCAACTTCAGCCTTCACTTTATCGAGATGCTCGGGCTGGCACTGCAGCCGTAATTCAAGGTTGTGCGACTGAATTCTTAGTTGCGCCCGCAGTTCGCCAAGCGTCGGTAACTCAAGCTTAAATTCACTTTGCCAGGCCGGCACTTCCTGATCATCGGCCTCCTGCTGGTCGCGCCACCGTTTTATCAGCGGGTTCCGTTCCGGCTGCACCAGCATTTGCAGAATCACCTGCGGCCATATTTCTGTTTCAAGGCGCAATACGCCGGACTGCATCAATTCAAGTTGCTGCCCGAGAATGGACTGATTCTGGGCGGCGGATTGCTGTGCCTGGGGGTGGCGTAACAAGTTGGTTAATGGCAGCTTATCGGCGGCCCAGCGGCTCAGCGCATTCTCGTAGAATAGCCCCGACTCGCGTACCGCCTGGCCCAGCCGGCTAGCCAACCTGGCGGCATCAAGCTCGGCGGCGCCGGGGAATAATGGCTGGCTACCCTGCACATGGGCCGCGCCTTTAGGTAAGTTCGAAGAGGGAATCTGCTGCTGTAAACTCTGGATAATCGCAATCAGGCGGGCTACCTGCTGCCCGGCCTGACTAAACTCGGTGGTGGTCGCGGTAGGCAGAATCTGCTGTACCGGCAAGGTCTGCCGCGGCAGCGGCTCGACCGCGGTGCGCTGCTTCATCACCTGATGAACCAGCGTATCCAGTAACGGGGTTATACTGCTCAATTGCGATAACTATGCTCGAGCTTCTGCTTCTTCTGCACGCTGAGCAAGGTTTGCTCCAGCAGGGTACGGCGCGCGATTAATCGCTCACGGATTTCGCGGTCCTGGTCCATGATGGTGCTTAACAGTTGTAATTTCTGCAGCTGCTGTTCTTCATCCAGTGCTACACCCGACTCGCCGTGACTAATACGCTCAACCTCGCGGACATAATCTACTTCCGCTTGGATCAAGGTATCCCAGTCCTCATTGCGCACACTGGCCAGCATTCGGTTTGAATGATCCAGTAGCGTCTGATAGGACATAATTACCTCCATAGGGGACATCATATAATGTTGTTCGAGAGTTTGGGCTGCCACGCCTAAACTCCTTCGGCCTCGGTCTGAATTTCTTTCCAGGCAGAGCCAATCTGGCCCAGCAAATCGCCGGCTTCTTTCAGTAAAGCGTCTTCGTTGCGCAAGTTAGCTTTAAGCAATAAGCCAGCCACATAGACATACAGCGAATCCAGTTGCTCAGCCAGTTCGCCGCCTTGTTTTTTATCTAACGCCGCTGCCAGGCCCTGATTGACGATATCCAGCGCCTTGCTGATGGCTTTCGCTTTTTGTTCTATGCGGCCTTCAGACATATGTAACCGCGCTGCGCTAATTTGCCGTAGCGCGCCGTCGAACAGCATGTTGATTAATTTATGTGGACTCGCGGAAAGCACGTGACTCTCTACACCGACCCGACCATATGCTGCAGCACCCTTCATTCCATACATCGCTTTATCTCCTGTTATTTCCGGCCCAATTGCGCGTCAAGCGCAGCGAACTGCTGGGTCAGATAGGAACTGGTTGAGTTCATGCTCGCGATCAAACTATCAAGCTGACCAAACTGTGTGCGGTAGCGATCTATCGTGCTGGCGATACGCTCTTCCTCACGGATGTAACGATCATCCAGACGCGACAACATATTCTTAAAACCCTCGGTACCGGTCGTAATCAGCCCGTTTTCACCGAGCAATTGCCCCACTGCGGTCGCCGTTTTCGAGGCGAATCCTTCAGCAGTGCCAGTACCAGCGAAAAAGGCCTGCAGGTCACCGACCTGGTCCGTGCTTAGCTGGGTAAGGCGTTCTTCATCTACCACCAGGGTTCCGTCGAGTTGGCGCGTAATTCCCAACTCGGATAATGTCTTTAAATTTGCCTCTGGAACGCTGTTACTCAATGCTGTTCGCAGTCGCCCTTCAACTGACCGCAATCCGCTATCACCTAACAGTTGCCCGGCTGAACCCGTTTCGCTATTGAAACTGCTCAGGTCGCCGATGGTTTTCTGTATATTGTTGTAAGCCTCGACAAACTCGGTGACGGCTCCGGATATAGCTTCCTGATCACGATTCACCGTTACCGTTGAATCGCCCGCCTTAGTCAGGCTCAGTGTTACTCCCTCGATCGCCCCGGCTACTTGATTAGTCTGGCTGGTTACGTTGATACCGTTCACCGATAATGCCGCGTTTTGGGCGGTTATTTCAGTTGCTGCGTCGCTGCTCAGGTTGGCCGCGAGATCCCCGCCATAGGTGAGGGAGCTTATTGCCTTGTCGGTGCCGCTAACGGCTGAACTAAATACCAGGCGGTTAGGTGTGCCCGAGCCGTCGTTGACGAGCGAGGCTCGTACATCGTTTTGCTGATTATTGATTGTGTCGCGAATGGCTTCTAAGGAAGTAGATCCTGCAGCAACGTCAACGGTATGCGCAGTTCCGTCTCCAAGAGTAAAACTTATAGTGCCAACCCCAAGTTCGGCTGTCTTATCCGCTACCCCATTGGTGGCGACGCTGTAAGCGCGGGCTAGTTGCCCGACGCTGACTGAATAGGACCCTGTCGGCGCTGCGTTCGTCGCTGCCGCCAGAACGGAATCCCCCGTCACACTGCTGGTGGACGCGCCAAAAGTTTCCGCTGCGCCCAGTTTTTTTACAGCGTCCTGAAACTGAGACAGCGCACCTTCCAGCTTTCCGTAAGCCGAAATCTTCGCTTCGAAGCTACGTTTCTGAAGTGTAATAGGTTGCAGGCGCTGGCGCTCAGCAGATTCGAGCTGCTTAAGTAAACCATTCAAATCCAGTCCGGAGCCAACCCCGAGTGCGGCAATAGACGCCATAATTCCCTTCCTTTTCTAAGTCAGTTCAGTTTGCCTGAACCCAGGTAAATCAAAACCGATAATAGCCGGTGAAACACCGCCTATTTTTATCTATCGGCCAAAACCGGAACAACTTTAGTTTTCCGGTACCACGATATCTTTTATTTTCCCGAGATCCCTCAGCGCACCACCTTCCAGCGGCTCACCAAGCTTTGAATCCGGGGCCAGTTTATGGGGCGACACCCGCACCCTGGCAATTTTTTTATCGCGATCTAAACCAACCACCCAGGCAAATATACCGCTATCGAAGCGCAAAAGGCTACCTATAGGAACAGGCCCGAAGTGACGGATATAGCGATCAATCCAGACCTCATCAAACTGTTCAGTGCGGGCCTGAATAAATTTATGGGCGGCTACCGCGCTCATCGCCGGCCGATCCGGTCGCGCGCGCTGCAACGCATCAAGTACGTCAACCACCGCGGCGCCACGGGCCAGTTGCCCCAGGCTTTTGTCTCTTACTCCATCAGGATAGCCACTACCATCCAGCCGCTCGTTAATCTGGCCGATAACATTATCGCGCACCACCGGCGACAGCCATTTGCAGCTCTCCAGCTTGCCCATAATATGATCCACGTGGGCCTGCATTTCTTTATAGACTTCCGTACTTAAGGTAACCGCCCGCCAGATTTCCGGCGGCATCATGCCTTTGCCTAAATCATGTACCATAGCCGCCGCTGTCACCGCCTTGCGAATATCCCGGGGAACTTTCACCGTAGTTAATAAATCTGCCAGACGCACCGCCACCGACAAACCATGACGGATCCAGCGCGATTCACGATGAATGCAATGCACGGCAAAGAGAAGGTCTTCCCGCGAGTCATCCAGCATATCAAGCAGCCGGTCCGCATGCAGCGACAGCTGATGGGAGTTGACCGGTTGCCCTTGCTTCAGCACCACCATCTGGCTGTCCAGGTAGCCCGCTATGCGCGCCAGCCGTCGTGCCATTGGTGTGGCGTACTGATGTCCGTGCCGTCGGCCCAGGCGCTTATCATTTTCATCTTTTACCTGAAATAATTCAGACGGCGTCTTATTGCCGCCCTCACCTGCGCTACGGCTCGCCTCGCGCTCGATTTCCCGAACGAAATTCCACAGGTCTTTCTCTTTCGCCTGACCAATTTCAGGGAATTCAAAGCCCACCGCCAGTACCTGGCGATCATTATCGGTTTTCAGATGCCGGACCTTTGCCGGAACCTCAAACTTAGTACCATTAGGAAAGTACAGCTCAATGTCGGTATCCAGATCCGGTAATACCCGTGAAACGCCATCCTGCATAAAAAATTCTGCCAGACAGCCGGTGGCTGATAAATCTTTTAAGTCACCCTGTAATTCAATTTTATTCTGGCTTTCTTCATCTTCACTGTATAAGCGCACGCCAACGTCCATTCCCAGCCGCAGCGACGCCCGGAAACTGGCACGGCGTTGCTTCACATTTATTTCCGTGGGCCAGTCGGCGTAGGCGAGCAGCCGGCCGTCAGCGCTTATCAGTTCACGCATGGTCATCGGGTTGGACTGAACCAATCCGCCCGGCGTGTAGCCGTGCAGGGTAAATTTAACACCGCGACGGAGTTGCGGGGCGAGATCGCGGATGGCGCTCAGATCAAACAGCAGGTAATCGCGTTCTTCCTGCTCCAGTAATACCACGGGGTGTTCCTTACCGCCGCCGTTGGTAATCTGTAGCGAGGCCACACCCGGCTGACTCAGCGCCTCATAATAAGTCGCTAACTCAATCGGATTGTTCACCGGGCTAAATTCAATTTCGGTTTCACTCACTCTTATTTCCCTCGTGGCGAGCTCGTATTATCGCGCAATGTCCTTATCGGCTGACGCTTGTTCTTCTTTAATGTTTGCCGGCATGTCTGCAGGCGTAAGTAGCAAAATACCTGCTATCAAAAAATTTTTCTAAAGGTTTTTTTCCGGGCACCGATAACTAGTCAGGACGGAGGCCACAACCGGCAGCCAATTTTCGGAAACAGAAGGATAAAGACTATGTCAGTTATAAATACAAATATCACGGCGATGATTGGTCAGAACAACCTGTCAAAGTCGCAGTCTGCACTGCAAACCTCGATGGAGCGCCTGTCATCTGGCCTGCGTATCAACAGTTCAAAAGATGATGCGGCTGGCCAAGCAATCGCCAATAAAATGAGCGCCCAAATCACCGGTATGAACCAGGCGAGCCGTAACGCAAACGACGGTATCTCACTGGTACAAACAATGGAAGGTGGCCTGAACCAAATCAACGACAACCTGCAACGTATTCGTGAGCTGGCGGTTCAAGGTGCTAACGACACCAATACTTTAGAAGACCGCGCTGCGATTAAAACTGAAATCACTGAGCGCATCGCTGAAATCGATCGGATCGCTGGCAGTGCAAACTTCAACGGTACTAGCCTGTTGAATGGCGCAGCAGCCCTGAACATCCAGGTCGGTGCTGGCACTGGCGCTGGTGATGTTATTACGGTAAACACGGTTGATGCTACTGCTACAGGCCTTGCCGTCACTGCGCCAGCAACTGATGACCACGCTGGTTACCAGGGACTGATTGATCAGGTTGACGCCGCAACGGGAACTCTGGATACGCAACGCGCTACTCTGGGTTCTACTCTGAACCGTTTCGATTCAGTAATTGAGAACCTGGCAACAACTTCTACTAACCTGTCAGCTGCCCGCTCACGTATCGAAGACGCTGACTATGCCGTAGAAGTCAGCAACATGACTCGTGCGAACATCCTGCAGCAGGCTGGTACTTCTGTACTGGCGCAGGCAAACCAGACTCCACAGTCTGTTCTGTCACTGCTGGGCTAAGAAAATCGGGTATCTCCCTGGCGGTAACGCACTGACCGTCAATCCCGTGGCAGCCCTTATTTTAAGGGCTGCCTTTTTCGCTTAGGAGGCGGAAATTATGACCACACCCATCAATGAGTTGTCTTATAACAACTGGCCGGCCGCTTATGCTGCATCGGAACGCCAGCGCGTGGAACGGGTATTGCAGCAATTTCCGGTACCCAAAGCTTCCGCCGAGCCGCAGCAATATAAAGCAGCCGAACTTGTCGGTCCGGTACAGCGGGTCAATCAGGTAATGGAGAACTACGGCCTGCACTTTGATTTATCCGAACAGGCTGGCGGTCAGGTTGTGATTAAGCTGGTGAGCCGGGATTCCGGTGAGGTTATCCGGCAGATCCCGTCCGAAGAAATGCTCCGTATTTCTGAGCATCTGGATGAACTGAAAGGATTGTTGCTTCAGCAGCAGGCGTAAGCAGGGTCAGACCTGCATGCCCATGATTTCTTTATAAGCACCGATCATGCGGTTACGTACCTGCACGCCCATTTCAAAGGCGAGTGACGCCTTTTGTTTATCGACCATGACTTCATTCAGGGTAATGTTAGGATCGCCTAACTGAAACGCCCGCGTCTTTTCTCCCGAAATCTGCTGCAGCGAGTTAATTTTATCAATTGAGGCCTTCAACTCTTGCGCGAAGCCGCCCGACTCAATATTTCCGGTCGCCGCTGGCTGCGCTTTGACTTCGGTCTGTAGCGCCTGCATCTGCTGCAGCGCGGTCTGAATTGCTGGTACGCTCATAGTCATCACCCTCAAAAGCACATGAGATATTTTTATTGGCCACACTTTAGCAGCCGGTAGCGCAACCGAAGCATCTAATTAACGCTAAAAAAGTGCCCTTTTTCACTCTTTGACTTGCCCCTACCCCCGCATAATGTCATCTAGCTAAATCCGCCTGTTCACGAATCCGGAACCCAGACGACATTATGGAAGCAACTCAGACCGTTAAACCTTCTGCAACGGCCGCCCCCGCCGCGGCTGGCACGCCCCAGTGGCTGCAGCAGCTGAAAACGAACAACCTGGTGCCCCTGTTAATTGGTGGTGCCGCTTTCGTTGGTCTGGTATTTGCACTCATCATGTGGGCCAGCACACCGGAATACCGGGTGCTTTACAGTAATCTGAGCGAGGCCGATGGCGGCCGTATCGTCACTGAGTTAGAAACCCAGCAGGTCCCATACCAGTTAAATGGCGCCGGTACTATTATGGTGCCCGGCGACCAGGTGCACCGGTTGCGGCTGCGTATGGCCGAGCAGGGGCTGCCACAAGGTGGCAATGCCGGCTTCTCGCTCATGGACAACCAGGCCTTCGGTATCAGTCAGTTCGCCGAACAGGTTAATTTCCAGCGCGCCCTCGAAGGTGAACTATCCAGTTCAATGGAGTCGCTGGGCCCGGTTGCGCGCGCGCGGGTGCACCTGGCGATGGCCAAGGCTTCCGTGTTTGTGCGTGACCGTGAACCGGCAAAAGCCTCGGTGATTCTGACCCTGCACGCTGGCCGCAAGCTAGGCGATGGCCAGGTGCAGGCGATCATTCATATGGTTTCCAGCAGCGTACCGGAACTGTCCACCGAACAAGTCACTGTAGTGGATCAATACGGCAACCTGCTGTCCAGAAATAACCGCGAAGACGCCTTAAGCGGCACCAAGCTTACCTATATCGAACAGATCGAACGCTCCTACCAGGAACGTATTGAGAATATTCTCACGCCAATCCTCGGCCGTACCAATATCCAGGCACAGGTTGTGGCCCATGTGGACTTTGCCAAGCGCGAAGCAACTGCCGAAAGCTACACCCCGAACCAGAATATCGACACCGCCGCCATACGCAGCATTCAGCGCAATACCACCATGCAGGGTAACGGCATGGGTGCTCGGGGAGTGCCTGGCGCGCTGACCAATACGCCGCCGGGCGTGGAAGCTTCACCCATCGAGATGACCGCCGCTGAGCCGGGTGATGAACCGGCCGTCGAGACAGCTGAGAATAACGCTGGCAACCGCTCAGTACAGCAGGATCAGATTGTTAACTACGAAGTGAACCGCACTATTGAGCATGTCGATCACCATCGCGGGCAGCTCGAACGGCTGTCTGTGGCTGTAGTTGTGAATCATCGCGAAGTCATCGGCGAAGATGGTATTGCTACCCGCGTCAAACGCAGCGAAGAAGAACTGGAATACATTAACCGCCTGGTGCGTCAGGCAATGGGCTTTACCGAAGCCCGGGGCGATCAGCTGGACGTAATTAACAGTTTGTTCATTAATCAGGTTGAACCTGTTGAAGAGCTCTCCTGGTGGCAGCAACAGGGTGTGCAGCAACTGGTGATGTCGGTGGTCCGTTATCTGCTGGCCGGACTTGGCATTCTGCTGCTTTATCTATTCCTGTTACGGCCACTGCTTAATCGCTTTACCAGCTCAAGCGGCCCAGCCCGCAGCCGCCCGCGTGGCAACCTGCGTGCGGTAGTGGGTGATGATGACGACGATGATCTGGAGCAGGCACGGCCTCGCAGCGCACCCCGAGCGGGCGCTACCGGCGATGACGATGATGAAGAAGAAGCAGGCTCATTCCGCTGGCCTGAAAAAGAGAATAAATCGAATTACAAAAAAGGTCTGAAAAAAGCCCAGGAACAAGCGCGCGACAATCCGAAGCAAGTGGCCCGAATTTTACAAAACTGGATAAATAGTGATGACCATGTCTAATCAACAAACGGCGGCGGCAGCAAATATGCCCGGCTTGCGTCGCGCCGCACTGTTATTACTCATGCTGGAAGAAGAGTCTGCCGCTGAGGTGTTTAAACACTTCGCGCCCCAGCAGATCCAAAAGATCAGTAAAGAGATGACCAAGCTCACTGATGTATCGCATAAGGACATCAAGGCCGTACTGGAGCAGTTCCATCAGGAACTGGCCGATACGCCGTCGCTGGATAAATATGACGATTACATCCGCTCGGTACTGACCAGAGCACTGGGCCAGGATCGCGCTAACAGCCTGATTGAAGATGTGCTCGAGCATAAGGTTGGCAGTGTTGGTATTGATGCCCTGAACATGATGGACATTCCGGAAGTAGCCGAGATGATCCGTGACGAGCATCCTCAGATTATCGCCACCATCCTTATCCATCTTGACCGTGCCCAGGCAGCCGGTGTGCTCGAACTCTTTGATGAACGCCTGCGTAACGACGTGGTGCTGCGGGTAGCTACCTTTACCGGTGTGCAGCCTGCCGCGTTACAGGAGTTAACAGAAGTGCTGGGCGGCATGCTCGACGGACAGCACCTGAAGCGCAGCAAAATGGGTGGTGTGCGTACCGCGGCGGAAATCCTCAACCTGCTCAGTGCTGGCCAGGAAGATACCGCGCTGGAAAACATCCGTGCGTACAACGACGAACTGGCCCAGAAAATCGTCGACGAAATGTTCCTGTTCGAGAACCTGCTCGAGCTGGACGACCGCAGCATCCAGGTGCTGATGCGTCAGATCGAGACCTCTGCTTTGGTTATCGCACTAAAAGGCGCCGACGATGCCCTGGTCGAGAAATTCCTGCGCAATATGTCGCAGCGTGCGGCCCAGCTTATTCGTGAAGAAATGGAAACCCGTGGTCCGATTCGCGTATCTCAGGTTGAAACCGAACAAAAAGCTATTCTGCAGGTGGTCCGCCGCCTTGCCGACAGTGGCGAAATTGTCTTAGGAAGTGGTGACGATGCCTTCGTTTAAGCCCTTCTCAGTCGCTAACGAGCAGCGGGCCAGCGCGGCCCCTTCTGCCAGCTCCGCCAATGACGGCCACTGGCAAAGCTGGTCGATGCAACCCTTAGGACGCAAGTTGGCAGCAACCGCAATCAATGAAAATAACGATTCTGGTGATTTTCAGCCCAATAGTGAACTTCAGAAACTGCGCAATGAAGCGCGTAATAAAGCTCATCAGGAAGGTTTAGCGCGCGGCCAGCAAGAAGGTTATGCGCAAGGTTATGAAAAAGGCCTTGAGGAAGGTCGCCTTGCTGCCGATAAGGAATTAAAGGACACCCTGGATCAGACGCTGGCACCACTGGGCAATCTGATTGGCGAAGTTGACCGCGCACTAAACCAGCTGGATGACAACGTCAGTGAACAACTGGTACAGCTGGCGCTGGCGGTGGGCCGCCAGCTTGCCGGTGAAGCCATGCAGGCAAGTCCGGAAACTGTGCTGGCGCTGGTCCGCGAGATGCTGCATGCGGAGCCTATGCTGACCGAGAAACCGGTTCTTATTTTGCATCCGGACGACCTGAAGCTGGTCGCCGAACACTTAGATAATGAAGTGGCAACGGTTGGCTGGAAGTTGCGGCCGGACGAACGCATAGAGCGCGGTGGTTGCCGCTTAGTCAGTACTACCGGTGAGCTGGATGCAACCCAGGAAACCCGGTGGCAGCGCATTATTCAGCAGTTAAGAGGACGCCATGCATAACGCTGAGCAACTCACAGAACATTGGCAATCAGCGCTTACCAGCGTCAGCGAGCGACTCGTCGCGCTGCCGCAATGGCGCCACTGTGGCCGCCTGGTGCGTGCCACTGGCATGGTGCTGGAAGCCGTGGGTTTGCAGCTGCCTGTCGGTAGCGCCTGTGTGATTGAAGTACAGCATCAGAGCGACGCTCTTATAGAAGCCGAGGTAGTAGGATTTGCCGGCGATAAAACCTTTTTGATGCCGCTTGAAGCAGTCCAGGGACTCACCCCGGGCGCTCGCGTTCTGCCCATCAGTGAAGCCGGTGATGACAGCCGCCGCTTTCCGCTTGGGCCAGCATTACTGGGCCGGGTACTGGACGGTTGCGGCCGGACTTTGGATCAACAGCCACTGCCACGCGAAGTGGAATACGGCAAGCTGGCCGGTAAAGCGATCAACCCCATGCACCGCGCCCCGATTGATACGCCTATTGACGTCGGCATCCGGGCGATTAATGGCTTACTCACCGTCGGCCGTGGTCAGCGTATGGGGCTGTTCGCCGGCTCCGGCGTTGGTAAATCAGTATTGCTTGGCATGATGGCTCGTTTTACCAAAGCTGATGTAATCGTGGTCGGGCTTATCGGTGAGCGTGGCCGTGAAGTGCAGGAGTTTATCGATCAGATTCTGGGTGAGGAAGGCATGCAGCGCGCGGTCGTCGTGGCAGCCCCGGCCGACTCCTCTCCCTTGCAACGACTGCAGGGCGCGGCATACGCAACCCGCCTGGCAGAAGATTTCCGTGACCGTGGTCAGCATGTACTGCTCATCATGGATTCACTAACGCGCTTTGCCATGGCGCAGCGTGAAATTGCCTTAGCTATTGGCGAACCGCCGGCCACCAAAGGCTATCCGCCGAGTGTGTTTGCGCGCTTGCCTGCGTTAGTTGAGCGCGCTGGCAATGGTGCTGTCGGCGGGGGCTCCATTACCGCATTTTATACCGTACTGACAGAGGGTGATGACCAGCAGGATCCTATCGCCGATGCCACCCGCGCCATTCTTGACGGCCATGTTGTGTTGTCGCGTGGCCTGGCAGAATCCGGCCATTATCCGGCGATTGATATTGAAGCCTCCATCAGCCGCGTCATGCCGTCAGTGATAAGCCAGCAGCAGGTACAGCAGGCGCAGAAGCTGAAAAAACTCTTTTCGGTATATCAGCGCAACCGGGATCTTATCAGTGTCGGCGCTTATAGCCCAGGCCATGACCCGGTGCTGGATCAGGCGGTACAGAAATTCCCGCAGGTTGAACATTATCTGCAGCAACAAATGCATGAACAAGCCAGTTTCAGTGCGGCGCAAACAGCATTAACCGATGTCATTGGAGGACTGCAATGAATACCATCGCTTTAGCACAACTTACTGAGCAAGCCGAACGGGCCCGAAATGAAGCTGCACAGCTGCTTGCCAATGAGCGTCAGAATAAGCAAAAAATCGCGGCCCAGTTGCAGACCCTGCAAGGCTACCGCCATGAATATCGGATCCAGTTACAACGCCAACTGCTGAACGGCCTGGCACCGGCTACTATCGCCACCTATCAGCAATTTTTGCGCAGCCTCGACCACGCCATTAACCAGGCTCAACAGGCGCTGCAGCAGCAGACCAATAAGGCTGATCAGGTGCAACAGTTATGGATTGAGAAGCAGCAGCGGCTGCAGTCTTTTACTACCTTGGGCGAACGTCAGCAACAAGTGATCCGTAAGCAAGCACTGCAGCGGGAACAGAAGCTGGCCGACGAACTGACCACCACCATGTACGCGCGGCGGCTGCAACTTGCTAAGGAAGGGGTTTAATCATGGTTCAAATCAATGTAATAAGCCAGTTACTGCAACAACCAGGACGAGCGTCAGATGCCGCCACCGAGCCTCAGCAACCCGGAGCCTTTGCCGCGCTCTTCGCTGCGCTTGCGCCGCTATCTGAAGGCGCGCCGCTGAAGCACGGCCAGCTACCTGCAGGCGACGGTAAAGCCCTGCGACAAGAGGAGCTCATTGACCTGTCTGAGCAACCGCCTGGCCCGCCTATTTTTGCTGAAGTTGTCGCACTGCCAATGCCAGCCACCGCCAATGCGGCATCACTGGCGTCAGCCACGCTGTCATCCGCTCAGGCAATCGCTGGCGAATCCCAGCGGCCAGCCGCTGCGCAACCGCTGCCTGAAGCAGCTAACGGCGCAATAAAGCCGGCAGTTGCAACCACCGTGGAACCAGTGGCTACCCAGACGACAGCTCCCGCAGCAGCCCCGCTAGCGATGGAAGTTGCCGCGAAAGCCGCAGCCGTCGCTGTAAACCAGGCAACAGATAAGCCGGGTGCTGTCCAGATCCCTGAACAAAGCACAAAAGCGCCAGAACTCGCGCAGGCGACCGTTAACACTCGCGCCGATGCGGCAGCATTGCGTGAAACCATGCAGCCAGGTGCGCCGGCTGTCGGTCAGCTGGCTTCAGCCACCGCCTCGCTGCGCGCCGGGTCCACAGCCGAGCCGGTGCTGAAACCGCTTAGCGCTGCGGCTTCGGGCGGCATCCAGATCATGATGACGGAAGTGCCCGTCACCGCCAGCGCGCCAACAAGCAGTGGCCAGCCAGCAACGCCTGCAGCGCAGCCTCAGCTAACCGCGACAGTCGGCAGCCAGGCCTGGCAAAACCAGTTACAGCAAAATATGGTGCAAATGGTTATGCACAACCAACAACAGGTTACACTACGGCTGAATCCAGCTGATCTGGGTCCGATTCAGATGCAGCTGCAGCTGGATGATACCTCGGCGCAGCTGAACATTTTGACGCACAGCAGTCAGGTCCGCGGCGCGCTGGAAATGGCCATGCCGCAGCTGCGCGAAGCCCTTGCCAACCAGGGCATCCAGTTGACCGACTCGCAAGTTGGTCAGCAAGGCAGCCAGCAGCAACAATCGCAGCAGTCATCTCAGCAACGTGGTACACAATGGTCTACCGCAGCGACGCTAAGCGACACAGCAGCAACCGCTGATTCAGCTAGTTTAACTTCCCCAGCGGGGGATTCAGTACAGCGGGGCCAGGTCGATATTTACGCCTGATCCGATCAAGTTAATTTAACGAAGGTGATGTATGGCACGTAAAAATGATACTCAGGAAGCAACAGGGAATAAGAGCAGCCTTGTGCTCTACGTTTTGCTGTTTCTGACCATTGGATTAAGCGCCGGTAATACCTGGTTGCTGCTGGACACCCGCAATATCGCGATGGCAGCCGGTAACGGCGAGGAAGTGGCTGCAGAACCCGAAGAGTATGAACCGGTATTCGTCAATATTTCGCCCTTTACGGTGAACCTGAAGAGTGACCAGTTTGGCCCGCGCCTGTTGTATACCGGCCTGACTCTGGAAGTTCCTGACGAGAAAGTTAAGCAGGCGATACTCAGCAATATGCCGCAGGTGCGTAACCGTCTGCTGGTGCTGTTATCCGGTCAGGAGGCAGAGAAAATAGCGATGTCGGACGGCAAAAAAGCGCTGGCCAGCAGTATTATGCAAAGCCTCAGCGAGCCCTATTACGGCGACAAAGAGATGGTCATTAATGATGTTCTGTTCACCGAATTTATTGTTCAGTAGGTGCTATGAGTAGTGATAACCACTTAAGTCAGGACGAGCTCGATGCCTTGTTAAGCGGCGTTGCCGCTGAGCCCGAAGCTGATGAAGAAGCCCTTGATATCGAAACAACTGAAGATGTGAATCCGGTTGATGCGCCGCCGCGCCAGCCAAAAGCGAAAAGCAAACCACGGCAACGGCCCTTTGACCCGGCCTCACAGAATCGCGTAGTGCGGGAACGCCTGCATACCCTGGAAGTCATTAACGAGCGGTTCGCCCGGCAGTTCCGGATGAATTTATTTAACTTGTTGCGACGCAACGCCGACATTAGCGTCGAGTCGGTTCGCTATCAGCGCTTCAGTGATTTTGCCGATGCCACGCCATCGCCGACCAACCTGAATATTATCGCCATGAAGCCATTGCGCGGCAGCGCGCTGGTGGTGTTTCCGCATCCTATGGTGTCGATGATTGTCGAGAACCTGTTCGGCGGTGATGGCCGCTTTATGACGCGCAACGAAGCGCGCGAATTTACCGGCACCGAGCAACGTATTATCAACCGGGTCCTGAACCTGGCTATCGACGCCTATCAGGAATCCTGGCGCGCGGTACATCCGCTGGAGATCACCTTTATTCGTTCAGAGATGCAGCCAAAGTTTGCCGCAATTACCAGTTCACCGAGTGAAATCGTCGTAACCACGACGTTTCATCTGGAAGTGGGTCAATTAGAAAGCAACTTTAAGATTTGCATGCCCTACTCGATGGTCGAGCCGTTGCGCGATAAGTTAACCAACTTGCGGGCTGATACGGGTTACAGCAACGATAAAGCCTGGCGTGAGCGTATTTCCCATGAACTTAAGTCATCGACCATCGAACTGGTCGCTGATTTTCTTGATATTCCATTGCGCTTACCGCAAGTCATGTCCTTGAAGCCGGGCGACGTCATCCCGGTAGAGCTGCCTGACACGGTAACCGCAACCGTTAATTCATTACCCGTACTGGAATGCGAATTTGGCAGCGTAAATGACCACCGCGCCCTCAAAGTGAAGCATTTATTAGAAAATCATCAATTTCCAACTGCGGTGCTGCGTACCAAGGAGTCCGACCATGACTAATAAAGACCAAGACCAGTCCCCCGCTGACCAGGATCAGGATCCATGGGCCGATGCGCTCGCCGAAGAACAACAGGCCGCGCCCACCAGTGACAGCCAGAAGGTTTTTAAGCCGCTGGATAATACAGCGGCCGCCGGCGGCACCATGAATGATCTGGATATTATTATGGATATCCCGGTTAAATTAAGTGTGGAACTCGGCCGTACCCGCATCACCATCAAGCAGCTACTGGAACTGGCACAAGGTTCTGTCGTCGAGCTCGATGGCTTAGCTGGTGAGCCAATGGATATTCTGATCAACGGCTATTTGATCGCCCAGGGCGAAGTGGTGGTGCTTGATGATAAATACGGCATCCGGATCACCGAAATCGTAACGCCATCCGAACGTGTCCAGAAGCTGAACCGATGAACGCAACCGAAGCTCCTGAGCTGACCGGAGGCCTTGAATTATTTGGCCAGGTCGCTTTGATTTTAATCTTTATTATCCTGGTCATCTTAGGCTGCGCCTGGTTGTTCCGGCGGTTTTCCGGCGTTGCCCAGGCCGCCGGCGGATTACTGAAAGTAGTCGGCAGCGTTGGCGTCGGCCAGCGTGAGCGGGTGGTTATTGTCAGTGTTGGCGACACCTGGTTGGTACTGGGTGTCGCCAGCGGTCAGGTGCGCAAGCTTCACGAAATGCCCGCGCAACAGCCACCAGCCAAAGAAGACAGCCAGGGCTTTGCCCGGCGCTTCCAGCAAGCCCTGAATAAGCAGCTAAATAATAAGAGTGGAAGTTCAGAATAATGCGTATTCTTATTATTGCTTTACTGGTGCTGTTATTCCCCGCCGAACTTTTAGCGCAGAGCATTCCCGGCATTATCAGCGAGCCAACGCCGGACGGCGGGCAAAAATGGTCGCTGCCGCTGCAAACCTTAATCTTGCTGACCAGCCTGGCCTTTATTCCGGCTATGATCCTGATGATGACCTGCTTTATCCGGCTCATTATTGTGTTCAGCCTGCTGCGAACGGCTATCGGTACCCAGTCGGCGCCGCCAAACCAGGTGTTGCTGGGGCTATCGTTATTCCTGACATTTTTCATTATGGCACCGGTGTTTAATCAGATTTACGACACCGCCTGGATCCCATTAAGCAACGATACCATCGATTTGACGCAGTTCTTTTCGCTGGCCTCTGAGCCCTTGCGCGAATTCATGATGGCGCAGACTCGTGAACCCGATCTGGCTCTGTTTGCCGGGCTGGCCAATGTTGGCCCGCTACAGAGCCCCGACGACGTGCCCTTTTACGTACTGGTGCCCTCTTTTGTAACCAGCGAACTGAAAACCGCCTTTCAGATCGGTTTCACTATTTTTATTCCGTTTCTAATCATCGACCTGGTGGTTGCCAGTGTGCTGATGGCATTGGGTATGATGATGGTACCGCCGGCAACGATCTCGCTGCCCTTTAAGCTGATGCTGTTCGTGCTGGTCGATGGCTGGGAACTGCTGATCGGCTCACTGGCGAGAAGCTTCTATGTGTAGGGCTAAGCCATGACGCCAGAAACAGTAATGACCATCGCCTATCAGGCGATGCAGGTTTGTTTGTTCCTGGCCGGTCCACTGCTGCTGACGGCACTGCTGCTGGGTTTACTTATCAGTCTGTTTCAGGCGGCCACCCAGATTAACGAAATGACGTTGTCATTTATTCCGAAAATTCTGGGTGTTATTGCCGTGCTGGTCGCCATCGGACCCTATTTACTGCAGCTTATCGTCGACTTTACCCGGCGTTTATTCACCAATATCCCGATCATGATCCAGTGACGGGCCGCTACCGATGCTGACCCTCACTTTTGCTCAACTTGAACACTGGATCAGCTTGTTCCTGTGGCCTTTTTGCCGGTTCAGCGGGCTGCTACTGATCGCGCCGGTGCTGAGTCATTCCAGCCTGCCCCGACAAATTAAACTGGGGCTGGCGCTGATATTTACCGTGGTCATCAGCCCGTTACTGCCGCCGTTGCCAGATGTGCCGTTGTTTTCCTGGGCCAGTTTCGGAATTATCGTTGAGCAGTTACTGATAGGCGCTGCTATCGGCCTGGTGATGCAGGTTATTTTTGCCGCCATACAGGCCGCTGGTGAGTTTATCGGCTTACAGATGGGCCTGGCCTTCGCTACCTTTTTCTCGCCCGATAGCGGCGCCAACACGATGATTCTTTCACGGCTGCTTTATGTGTTCGCTATGCTGATGTTTCTAGCGATTGATGGCCATCTGATTCTGCTCGAAGTTCTGGCGCGTTCCTTCATCATGCTGCCAATCGGCACCATAGGGATGAACGCCGATGCCTTCGACCTGATTGCGCGCTTTGGTGCTGTGGTGTTCAGTGCGGGGATTTTGCTGGCATTGCCGGTATTTGGCGCCCTGCTGATCGTTAACCTGACCCTGGGTATTCTGAACCGCTCAGCACCTCAGTTAACCGTATTTTCGATTGGCTTCCCGATGTCGCTAACCCTGGGGCTGGTGTTGCTTATGGTGCTGATGACCGAGCTGGGAACTTATATGCAGCGGATGTTCCATGTGGGTCTGGATATGGTCGAAAAAGTTCTGGTCACCCTCTGAGGCAAAACTACCCGCGCTTAACGCAGGTAGTTGAACAAACTTAAATCCTTCACTTTAGCAAACGACTGCTGCGCTGCCTGCAAACCAACCATCCGCATGCTGTACTCAGACGCCGCCTCGACATAGTTTAGATCGACCAGATCAGACATCGCCTGTTTATAACCGATCATTCGGTTGGCCGATATCGCATCCAAGGTATCAAGCTCATTAAAACGGGCGCCGACTTCGGCCCGAACCGTAAGTACGTTATCCAGCCCATTGTCGAGCTCATTCATAACAACATTGACGGTATTTCTTAAGTTTGCCTTATCTGAATCCGTTAGCGCCGGGGTATCTAAGGCCGTTATAGCCCGCTCAAAGGTTCTGAAAATATCTGTATTGCCCTGCTCGGCCGGCGCAATACGAAGTGTATCCCCAACTGCTGGCTGCCCTTCCAGGCGAACCCTCAGGCCACCAACCTCAATATCTTGCGGCGCGTTATAAGCTACTGCTGCACCACCATTAACTGAATAGGTTGGTGCGGCTGCCGTACCGCCAAAGTTTACATCAAAAGCCTGCCCGAACTGCGGATCAGAAGGGTCCAGAATCTCAACCGCGCCAAACGTCATGGTGCCCCCATTCGCCGGGCTCGCATCCACAAGGTAACCAGCGCTACTATGCACCTGGCGAAAAATCTCGTCCCCGGTATGGCCGGTTGCCATCAACCGGTCAGCATCAACCCGTTGCTCTCTGATTTCGGTACTACCGTTAAAACTGACTGAGCCATCGGGCTGGCGGACAAACGGAGCGGTGTCATCCTGGTAGCCGCCAAACAGATACCGGCCATTGCCATCGCCGCTGTTTGCCAGGCCGACAAGTGACTCGTATAAACTTTTTAGCTCGCTACCAACGGAGGATCGGTCGGCGTCACCCAGCGTACCATTAGCTGCTTGCACCATCAGCGTCTTCGCGCGGCTATAAATCTCGGTAACGCTGTTGAGTACGCTTTCTTCCTGACCCAGCGAGTTCCTAACGCCAATACGTGCATCAACGAACTGCTGGGTAACGGCCTGTGACTGGCTTAACGCCACGGCTTGCGTCATTGCCTGTGGATCATCAGAAATCGTCGTCACGCGTTTGCCGCTGGCAATTTGCTGGCCAACTTTCATAACGTCTGCCTGCTGCTTATTCATTGATGAGGTGTGCTGATTATAAATCGTTATGGTACTAATGCGCATAAGGCTACTCCGCAAGGGTTAACGCAGGCTCAAAATCGTATCGAGGATGGTGGATCCGGTTTCGATTACTTTGGCATTGGCCTGATAATATTGCTGATAACGGATCAGGTTGGCCGCTTCCTCATCGAGATTGACCCCTGACTCTGATTGCTGCAGGGCATTAAGCTGATCAGTAAGCCCTTGTTGTGCGGCAAAGTTCGCCTGCACTACGCTCATCTGGTTACCGGCGGTGCTAATCATCCCGCCGTAGGCCTGATTGAAGGTCGCATTACCCTGCACCAGTCGCTGATTCTGAAGCTCCAACAGTGCCAGTGCATTCCGGTTATCACCCGTGCTATTCGATTGCGCTGCCGCAAGCTCAGAGCCCTCGGTAACGAGTAGTTCGAACTGATTGACGACATTATTAAGCGGTTCCACCCGAAACCTGTCACCTATAGCAGGGGTCCCGGACAACGTAACGTCCATGCCGCCAAAACTGAGACTATTGGTAGCGGCATCGAATGTCGCTTCCACGGGTTTGCCGTTATCCCGACGCGTCACTGCATAGCCGCCATCACCATAGCGTATATCAAAGCCCGTGGTCATCAGGCTGCTGGTATCAGTAATACTAACTGCAGCTTCGACACCGCCGGTATTGCGGGTATTACTAAACGCGCTTGGGGCACCAATCCCGAATAAGGCGCCGCCTGGCTGCTGCTTAAGATCAACACCTTGTTGGTGAACTTCATTGAACGCCGAGGCCAGCGAATAGGCAAGCTGACCTAACTGGTTTTGCATTTTATCAAGGCTTTCGCTGCGAAATTCAAGTAGTCCGCTTAGCTTACCCCGTTTAAAATGGTCCTCCGCCAGCTCACGCGAATTACCCGATCCATCAACGTAAGACACCATGGTCCGGGTTGGATCTGCCTGCCCCGCTTCTGCGCGCAACTGATATTGTGTGCCTGAGGAAACCAACGGCAGGCCGTTACCTAAAGCGACTGTATAAGAGCCTGAATCTTGCTCATTCACCCGGATATCGATCCGCTGGCTTAGTTCGTGCACCAGATTGTCGCGCTGGTTCAAAAGGCTGTTCGGTGCATTGCCTTCGCTGCCTCGTGCGAGTTGAATTTCATCGTTCAGGCGAGCTATCTGCGTGGTCAGACTATTGATCCCGGTAACTTCCTGAGAAATCTGCTCATTAACACCGCGGCCAATATCGTCCAGATAATTACCGAAAGAGCTGAACTGCGAAACCATGGTACTGGCGGTCCCAATCACGCCCTGCCGGGCCGCCGGATCGCCCGGATTACTTGCCATCTGACCGATCGAACTGAAAAATTTCTGCATCAGCGGCGCCAGCCCGGCTTCATCATCTGACAGTAAATTATCAATCTGCCTGAGTTGGGTGCCATAGGTGTCCAGAGATGCCAGTGAGCCACTGGCCGCATTCAGGCGGGTTGCGACAAACTGATTGAATTGCCGCTGCACATCATTCACTTTTACGCCATCGCCGTTATTTTCGCCAAGTAGCACCACTTCGCGGTTATAGCCCGGCGTATACACATTACTGATGTTGCCACTGGTGGCATGCAGTGCGGTTTGTGCTGCATGCAGGCCACTCAGGCCGATGGAAAAAATACTCATGAATATACCCTCTGATGATACCCCTGATTATCGGCATCACAGCCCTGAACTTGAGCCTTATTCACGGCTTTTGCTGAAGCTGGGCAAATAGTCTGTCGGCTAAACCAATACCCTTGCTGGCAAGTTCAGATGACATCTGTTGATCGAACATTTCGGTATAGGTTTTCATCGCATTACTGTTAAAAAATACGGAATCGCCGCCTGCTTCGCGCATGGACTTCATCATCTGCTGCAAAAACAAGGCTTCAAACTGTGTGGCAGCTGCCTTAGCGGCTTCCTCAGGTCGGTGCTGGCTATCTGTTTTCAGCTGCGCCAGTTGCTGGGTATCCATCGCCAACCCGGTTATAGTGCTACTCATCAGATAATCTCCAGCTTGGCGCGCAGCGCACCCGAAGCTTCCAGCGCCTGTAGAATAGCCATCAGGTCAGATGGCGTCGCACCCAGGTTATTCAGCGCCTGCACCACCTGCATCAGCTCGGTGCCTTCTACCACTTGCAGTGAAGCTTCTTCCTGCTGAATCTCAATATCCGCTACTTCCGCTACCACGGTATCGCCGCCACTGAATGGCGGTGGCTGGCTGACTACTGGTCGGCGGGTAATAGTGACTGAAAGATTACCGTGAGCAACAGCAGCCTGACGCAAACGCACCGACCCGTTGAGTACGATCGAGCCGGTGCGCGAATTCAGTACCACAAGGGCGGTCGCATCGGCCGGATTCACTTCAATATTCTCAATACGCGCCATAAAGCGCACCCGTTCATTAGCGGTCGCGGGGCCGTCCAGCGTAATGGTGCCGCCATTTATAGCCTGCGCCACCTGGTAGCCGAATTCCTCGTTGATCCGCTCTACTGCCCGCAATGCCGTGGTAAAGTCAGCTTCTTTAAGGTTAAGTTCCAGGATCCCCTGGCTGCGGCCCAGGTCCAGATCGACCGCGCGCTCTATCGTGGCCCCGCCGGAAATCCGGCCGGCCGCCTGATGGTTGATTACTGCGGACGAGCCCTGCGCTTCGGCAACGATACCGTTAATCAGCAGATTGCCCTGCGCCAGCGCATACACGTTGCCATCGGCACCTTTCAGCGGTGCCATCAATAAGGTACCGCCACGCAGGCTGCGGGCGTTACCAATAGATGAAACAACCACATCTACTTGCTGGCCGGGTCGTGCAAACGCAGGCACTTTAGCCGTTACAATGACGCCTGCCACGTTGCGCAACTGCATATTAGTGCCGGGCGGAATGGAGACCCCAAGCTGGGTGAGCATATTGGTCATGCTTTGTCCGGTAAACGGCGCCTGCATGGTCTGGTCGCCAGTGCCATCAAGGCCAACCACCAAGCCGTAACCCACCAGATCATTGGTTCGTACGCCAGCAAAACTGGCAATATCTTTCAACCGTTCGGCAGCCATCGCCGTACCGCTGAGAAGCATTGCTAACAAGCTAATTAGTGCTACACCACGCATTGCGCTCACTCCTGTATTCCTGACGCGGCCTAAAACGGCGCAATTTTGTTGAAGAATCGCTGTAACCAGCCCATCCGCTGCGCTTCGTTAATGTAGCCACCGCCCAGATACTCAAGCCGGGCATCAGCGACTGCCGTCGACACCACATTGTTCAGGCCGTTAATATTGCGCGGATCTACAGTACCGGAGAACCGGATGACTTCGGTACCCTGGTTAATGGCGATTTGTTTCTCACCCCGCACTCGCAGATTACCGTTATAGAGAACTTCCATCACGGTGACCGTAATGGTGCCCGAAAAGCGGTTATTAGCGCTGGAGTTACCGCCACCGCTGAACTCGTTATCGCTGCTGACGGTAAAACCATATTCTGCCAATTGCTCAAGCGCATCCGGTAGGCCTTCAAGGTCAACCCCCATCGAGCTGCTGCGACTGGCCTGGCTTGCTGAACTTTTGGTAGCATTAACTTCTTCTTCAAGCACTATGGTGAGAATATCGCCCACCCGCCGCGGACGTTGATCCTCGAATAAAGGGATATAACCCCGGCTGGCCTGGTAAATCGCGCCATTGGGCTCGCCAGCGGCTGGCTGCGGTACCGTAACCGGCTGATAAGGCTCAACCAGTACCGGATCAGGAACATTGCTACAGGCCGATACCCCGCTCACAATAAGCGCCAGAAATAGCCAATGCCCGCATCTGTTCATCATAACTGCCCTAAGCGTCCCAGCATTTCATCGCTGGTCTGTACCGCGCGACTGTTGATTTCATAGGCGCGCTGGGTCTGGATCATGTTGACCATCTCTTCGACAACATTCACGTTGGATGCTTCAACAAAGCCCTGATACAGCGTGCCGGTACCGTTCATGCCCGGCAGTGACTCCGTAGGCGCACCAGAAGAAGCTGTTTCGACGTAGAGATTGCCGCCGACCGCTTCCAGGCCGGTTTCGTTCATAAAGGTAGCGAGGCTGATCTGACCAACCTGCTGGTTATCAGCAACGCCCGGCTGTTTAACCGTAACGATACCGTCTTCACCAATAGTTACGCTCATGGCATTGGCCGGCAGGAAAATGGCTGGTTCCAGCGGATGACCGTTGGCAGTCACCATCTGACCATCTTCATTCACCTGAAAGCTACCATCCCGGGTATAGGCTATGTTGCCGTCCGGCATCAGCACCTGGAAAAACCCTTTGCCGCTGATCGCCAAATCCCGGGAGTTTTCGGTGTTATTCAAATTACCCTGAGTATGTAACCGCTCAGTAGCTACGGCCCGCACGCCGGTACCGGTCTGTAAACCTGACGGCAGCGCATCCTGGGCATTATTCATGGCTCCGGGCTGACGCATGTTCTGATAAAGCAAATCTTCAAAAACCGCGCGCGAGCGCTTGAAGCCAGTGGTATTGACGTTAGCCAGGTTGTTGGTGATCACATCCAGCTGTTGCTGTTGTGCGCTTAACCCGGTTTTTGCCGTCCATAATGATTTAATCATAACTTAACCCCTGCTTAGCCTCTTACCGACAGCAGGCTATTGGCCTGCTTCGCGGTTTCATCGGCTTTATTAATAAAGTTCATCTGCATTTCATAGCGGCGTTGGTTATCGATCATCGCGACCATGGCATCGACCGCGCTGACATTACTGCCTTCCAGCGCGCCGGAGCGAAGCTGCGCCGTTTCATCCTGCGGCAATACCGCATTGTTGATCCCGCGGAACCAGCCATCTTCACCACGCTCAAGTAGTTGCGCCTCGCCCACGGTAACCAGCTTCAGCCGCTCCAGCGGTACCAGCTCATCTGGGTCTGCGCCCAGGCCAATACCGCTGATGGTGCCATCGTTACCAATCGATAATTGCGTACCCAGGGGTACCATCACCGGACCACCCTGACCAAGCACCGTCATGCCCTGCACTTTCAGTACGCCCTGGGCGTCAACCTGCAAATCGCCCCGACGGGTATAGGCTTCACCAGCGGGCGTCTGCACTGCCAGCCAGGCATTGCCCTGCATAGCAACATCAAGCTCACGCTCGGTGGTCTGTACCGGGCCGGCTGTGGTATCAAACAAACCGGTACCAGTAGCCGTTGCCACCCGGGTCTCATGCACGCCCGGGCCATTAACCGGCACCGCACGCGCTGCGGCTAACTGCCCCCGAAAGCCGCTGGTGGAAACATTGGCCAGATTGTTGGTAATAACGGTCTGTTCGTCGAGCGTTGAACGGGCGCCGTTCATTCCGGTATATAAGATGGCATCCATAGCGAATTCCTAACTATTAACGAAGGTTCATCGTAGTCTGCAGGGCTTCATCCTGCGACTTGATGCTCTGCGCATTCGCCTGGTAGTTACGCTGGGCAATAATCATAGCGACCAGTTCCTGGGTCAGATCCACGTTCGACGCTTCCACAGCGCCGGACATAATCGAGCCAAACTGCCCAACACCGGCGGTAGCTACTATGGCCGGACCGGATTTCGTAGTTTCGATAAAGGCGTTATCACCAACTGGCTGCAAGCCTTCCATGCTCTGAAAATTGGCTAACGCGATGGTACCCAGAATGCGCTGTTGCTCGTTGGAATAAGTACCGACCACTTCGCCGGCATCACTTATCCTGACCTGCATCAGCGTACCCGAGCCATAGCCATTCTGAGAAACACTGCTTAGTTCAAAGGTATTGGAAAACTGCGTGGTGTTGTTCAGATTTAAAGCCACCGACATCGGGTTAGCGCCGCCACCCGGGTTAAACGTAAAGCCGCCCAGATTGGCGGTATTAATCATTACGCCGTTGCCATTGAATTCTGCCGTACCCACTTCCGGTGCCATTCCCCCGTCAGAACCGACCCGAATTTCCCATTGATTGGCTCCGACCTTTGAAAAATACATTTGCGCTTGTTGTGGGTTACCCAACGAATCAAACATGGTCACGCTGTTTGAATAGGAGTAGGTATTCACATCGGTTGGATCGAAAGTAACAGTCGCCGGATCCAGAATTGGCGTGGCCGCATCCAGATTGAAAGTTGCGCTAATCTGAGTCGACGCACTTGCTGCCAGGCCTTGCGCCGGAACCTGCAGAACCTGCGGCTGCCCGCCAACGTCCACACCATCTGGGTAGCCCGTTAACCGTGCGCCCTGCACGTTTACAATGTAGCCATCTTTATCCATGCTCAGCTGACCGTTGCGGGAATACTGAACCTGACCACCCTGGTCAAAACGGAACATGCCCTTACCGCTAATAGCCAGATCCATAGAGCGATTGGTGGTTTCGAGGTTACCTTCGCTGAAATCCTGTAGTACCGCGGCAACCCGGGTACCTAAACCGACCTGAGCATTGGCATAAATGTCAGAAAACTGCGCCCGGGCGCTTTTAAAACCCACAATCTGTGAGTTAGCAATGTTGTTACTGATCACGTCAAGGTTAACTGCTGCAGCGCGTAATCCTGAAAGTGCTTGTGAAAAACCCATGATGAGCTCCTTAGTTTTTGTAAGTGATCACGCTGATCAAATAATTTGCCGGATATCTTCAAGCCGCACCGGCTCAAATATTCCGCCTAAATCGAGGCGCAGGCCATCAGCGGTATTACTCACCGCCATCACCTGAGCATAATTAAGCTGTTTAAAGCTGACTGCCTCGCCGTTGTTAGCGGCTTCGACGCTAAATTTGTATGAACCCGCCGGTGCTGGGCTACCATCATCCATAACACCGTCCCAGACAAATGACTGCGAGCCACTGCCCACCTGGTCAAAATTAAGCTGGCGAACCGGCACACCAGAGTTATTGTAAATAGTGACCTTTACATCGCCCGCCGGAGCATCAAGCTCAATACCAAATGGCGTGGTCTGGCCGCTCTCGCCAACCATTAACTTATCGCCTGGCACCAGCACGGCCTTTCCGATCAGCCCGGCCGCCTGCATGGCCTTGGCAGCATCCATCTGACCATTTATCGTCTGCATGGTGTCGTTCAATGACTCGATACCGCTGACGGTATTGATCTGCGCCAACTGCGAGGTCATCTCGTTGTTTTCCATCGGGTTCAACGGATCCTGGTTGCGTAGCTGCGTAACCAGCAAGGTCATGAAGTTATCGCGCATCTCGGCACTGTTGGAAGCCACCCCGCCATTGGGATTGCGATTTATCTGGTTCAGTACTGCCGTATCTATAGTGCTCATAAATTAACGTCCTCAGCCTTTGCCAATCGTCAGGGTGCGCATCATCAAGTCTTTACTGGTATTGAGTATTTCGACGTTGGCCTGATACGAACGCGATGCAGAAATCATGTTCACCATTTCGCCAACCGGATCGACGTTCGACATGGTCACATAGCCCTGTTCGTCAGCAAGTGGATGGCCGGGCTGATATTCGGTGCGTCCGGGCGCATCCGATTCAATGACCTGCTGCACTCTTACGCTGCTCATGCCGTTCGCCTGCAGCTGTTGCTCAAAAATAACTTGTTTGGCCCGGTAGGCTTCGCCATTAGGACCGCTCACACTGTTCGCGTTCGCCATGTTACTTGCGGCTACGTTCATGCGCTGTGACTGCGCTGCCAGGGCTGATCCGGCAATATCGAAAATCGAAAAGTTAGCCATAGTGATGTGCTCCGTTCCGGCTACTGTTATTGTTCTGGCTGCATGGCTTTACGCATACCAGTGATCCGGTCATCGAGAAACTGAATATCCGCCTGATAACGCATCGAGTTATCGAGAAACTGCGTGCGTTCAATATCCATTTCGACCGTATTACCATCCATTCTGGACTGCGAGGGCGTGCGGTATTGCATATGTGGTGCCACACCATTATTGCTGCCTGTACTCAGATGGCCGCTGCTGGTAGTGGCTAATTTCAGGCCACCACCGGATTGTGCCGCCGTCGCACGCTTGAGTTCGGCAGCGAAATTGAAATCCTGGGCTTTATAGTTTGGTGTATCGGCGTTGGCGATGTTGCCGGACAGGACTTCGTGCCGCTGCGCGCGGAGCGCCAGTGCCTGTTGCTGAAACTGCAATGCATTGCTTAATTTGTCGATCATAATGCAGACCCTCCTCTACACCATGAAGATTACTGCTACCCGGAGCAATACAAAGCAAAGAAAAAGCGGCTTTTAGTGCGCCATTTCTGCCCTTGGCTGGTTGCGTCGCTGGTTATAATCTGGGCATAAGAGATAATCCAGATGGAATTCATATGCGTTTTTCTGCTTTATTACTGCTATTGGGTCTGTTGCTCACTACCACTGTGTCCGCGCCGGCGGCAGCAGCTGATCAGCCCTGGCTGGCGGCGGTTAAACAAGTTATCGCTGAGCGCATACCGGAACATTACCTTGATCACCAGGTCACGTTGCTCAGTAACGAGCGAACCCGCGAGCAGTTGACCGGGTGCCGTAAGCCCGTCGCTTTTCTTAACCATATTCCGGAACAGATGGTGGGCCGACTGGTGGTCAGTGTCACCTGTGACGCCAGTTCGCGCCAGCACCTGGTGCAGATTGAAGTGGACGCCACTGTGGATTATCTGGTGACAGCGCGGGAGCTGACCCGGGGCCAAACCCTGGCTCAGGCTGATGTCGAAGTGAAGCGTGGCCAGCTAAGTGATTTACCGCGCCATACGATGTTGGCGGCTGAGCCGCTCAGAGGTCAGCAACTCCGACGTAATCTTAGTGCTGGTACGCCGCTACAGAGTAATCTGCTGGAACAGCTCAGGCTGGTAAATTTTGGTGATGAAGTCACTATTACTGCGGCCGGCAAAGGCTTTTCAATACAGCGAACGGGGAAGTCGCTGGATACTGGCGCAGCCGGTGATATAATCAGGGTCAAAGTAGATAACCGGCTGGTCCTGCGCGTTGAAGTAACAGGCCCGCGGCAAGCTCGTCCAGCCGGCACCCGGTAATAAGACTAAAGTATTTTTCGTAATTGCCGATAATCTTGTTAGCAAACAAATTTACGAGGTAGCTCACTGTGAAAGTGAATGGATTTCAACCACCTAATAGCGTAAGCCAGACTGAGCAAAATCGCTCGTCGCAGGCCACCCGCAATACGTCGGCAGCTGACAAGAGTAAGGCTACCGGGGCCCAGGGCGATGTGGTCACGCATTTCAGCCAGTTGCCTCAGGATGCCAGTCAGGATATCGATATGGCGCGCGTTGAAGAATTGCGCGAAGCGATTCGCGACGGTCGTCTGTCGATGAATACGGAAAATATCGCCGAGTCATTGCTACGCAGCATGACTGACGGTCTTACCGGCGAAGCTGAATAATCCCTGATGAGTCTGCCCCGGCTGTTAGAACAACAATGTGATCGCCTGAGCCGGCTATTCGATGAGCTGGAGCAGGAACAACGCCTGCTAGGTGATGGCGCCATTGACGGCGAGCGCCTGCAACAGATTGCTCAGGCCAAGCGCCAGCTCCATGACGAATTAGAGCGAGCAGAACAGCTCCGCCGTGACGCGCAGATTAAATTAGGTTATAGCGATGACGCAGCTGGCGCACGCCGGGCTGCCGACCAGGCCAACTGCCTGCCGGTCTGGAATCAACTGATAGACCTGGCCGATCGTACCGCCCGGCTGAATAGCCTCAATGGCGAATTAATTCAACACCGCCTGCATCATAACCAGCACATGCTTAATATTCTGCGCGATGCTGCCGGTGGCGGCAGCCTTTATGGTGCCGATGGCAGCCAGCCGCGCACCCCCCAGCGGATCAGTTCAAAAGCCTGACTTAGTCTTTCCCCTGGTATAAATAATCCAGCACTGCGGCTAAGCGCTGCGCGCCTTTTTGCAGGCGCCGCTCCAACACCGGACCGTATTGGTCCGTATAGCTGTCATCAAGCTGCTGGTATTTACTGAAGTCCGTATAGACCCCGCGGGTAACAGCTGCTGACTCATTGGCCCATGCTAACACCGTCTCCCGGTCCAGTTGCACTTCATGAGCGAGGGGGCTGATACCATCGAGTAACGCCGCAACTTTGCCCGTTAGCGGCTCAATATCGCGTTTACTCAACATGCCACTGTCCCACACCCAGTGCAGATTAGCCGGCTCACCGTAAAACTCGAGCTGCGCGCGATTACCACCCAAATCATCGGCATAACTAACATGTAACGGTTGGTGCAAATCACCGATAAAATGCGCAAGAAAAGCCAGCGAGGTCCAGCTGTCGCGATTATGCTCAAGCACATTATAGTGATGCATGATGGCCGACAAAATACAGCCCTGCGAAGGGCAGTCGAGTTCGGTGACCTTATCCGCGGTGCGGGCAAAATTCACATAATGGTGCGGGCTCGCATAGTCCCAGCGGTCATCACTCTTAATATGGTCCGCCCAGTTGCAGATGCTCGCGAAATTCTCGTAATCGGGATGCGCGTCTGCCATTTCATCAAGCTTCTGCTGAGTCGCCGGCTGGCTCAGTTCATATGCCATCTGGCAAAAGAGCTCGTGACCGGATCCACCGTAAGCTTTCGCCGCAGGCACCAGTACCACCACCAACACCAGGCCGGACAACGCCGGACCGAACCAGGCCAACATATTTCTCATCAGTCAGTACCTTTTTGGGTGATCCGCAGCAGTGCTGCATTGTCGCTGTCAGTGAGTACATACACCGCGCCATCGCGGCCTACATGCACGGCCCGCAGGCGCGCGCCGTACTCATTGAGCAATTCTTCGGTCAGCTGCCATTCACCGCTGGCATCCTGGCTAAAACGCTGCAGGCGGCGTCCGACCAGATGCGCCACCAGCAAGTCACCATGCCAGCCTTCCAGCGCATGGCCGCTGTATAACGCCAAACCTGCGGGTGCCAGTGACGGGGTCCAGTGATACAGGGGCGATACCAGCCCCGGCAAATCGTCAAAGGGCGTGACCCTGGCGCCGCTATAATCGATGCCATAACTTACCAGTGGCCAGCCATAGTTCTTGCCAGCGATAATCTTATTGAGCTCATCGCCACCACGCGGACCGTGTTCGTGCTGCCACACAGCGTCACGCACGGGATCATACACCAGGCCCTGCACATTGCGGTGCCCATAGCTGTATATTTCCGGTGCTTGTTTATGCAGATAGGGATTATCATCCGGCACGCGTCCATCCGCATGAATACGTACAATAGTGCCAAGATGATTATCCAGATTTTGCGCCTGCTCGCGATAATCGAAACCATCACCCAAACCGATGAGCAAGGTACCATCGGCCAGCCAGGTCATGCGTCCGCCATAATGTGACGCGCCCGCCTTTTTGGGTTGGGCCGTAAAAATCATCTGCAGATCGGTCAGCCGGTAGGGTCGATCTTCAGGGATAATGCCGCGTACCACACAGGTATTATTGGCATCCCCGGTACCGCAGGCATAGCTGACCACCACCGCCCGGGTATTATCAAAATCAGGCGTCAGCTGCAGCTCAAACAAGCCTGCCTGGCTCTCGACATAAAGGTCAGGAAACTCGGCTGCAACTGCTGTCACGACCCCTGCAGCCGTAACGTGCTTTAGCCCACCGCTGCGCTCAGTCACCAACCAGCCGCCTTCGGGCAGGCTGGCTATCGACCAGGGATAATGCAATCCGGTCACGACTTCTTCGGCCTGATAATTATTTTCGGCAACTTGCGCGTGGCCCGGCAGCACGGTAAGCAACGACAGTAATGCCGCGGTGACCACAGTTTTCATGCAACAGGCTCCTTCAGTTCATAACGACGCGGATTCCAGAGCCTGTCAAAAACCCAGCCAGCAAGTACCCCGGTAAGACTCATCAGCACGAAGCCAAAAAGCGTCCGGTTCGCGGCAATTAAGGTCGGCATAGGTACCAGCGCGTCGACCACGGAAAAGGCAACGGCCAGCCCGACACCGCCGGCAGCCATAAATAACCAGCGCTCGTAGCTTGGCCAGCGTTGGGCCAGAAAGTACGCGACGGGGAAGGCTATCAGTAATGCTGCCAATAAAATTACAGCGATTGTCGGCGAAAAATGAATAATATCGTGGATTATCGTCGAAATCCGGGTGTTGATGTCGATATCCAGGGTAAGTTCGGACAGCGCTGCCAGGTTAAACTGGGTCTGAATGACGCTGGCTACCAGCGCCGCGGCGATAATCGCAATAATAAAGGCCAGAATAGTACGCAGCATAGTCGTGAATCTCCGGGCAACAAATTAGCCTATAACTTAGGCTAGCTTAGCCTATTGCGCAAAGCGAACCCGCTGCCAGTCATCCGCTGCTGAAAATTTCAGGCTCTGAATGGCACCACGCCCTTCTACATTGACCAGATTTTGCTGGCTTGACCAGATATCCTGCAAAGCTTTGTGCTGCATTTGCAGGCCTTCCAGTTCAGCGGGGATCGGCGCTTCCTGATAAATCCAGAAATCTGCGCCGTCGACCTGGTAGCCCACCAGCTCTAATGGCAGTGGCTGACCATCAAGATCCGTCATCTTAAAGCGCGTTAACACATAGTCACTGAACTGCTTACGGGTAGCGTCCCTGGTATGCATATTGCCCGCTTTATCAAACAACTGCTGCACCGCGTGTTCAGCATCATGCAATAAGAATTTATGCATGACTTCAATATTCCCGGTCCGGTCATTAAACAAGACCGTGGTAATAGCCGTCTTCAGTTGATGGGCCGTCGCCTGGCCCATCAACATCAGCCCGAATAACGCTAAAGCAATATACCGCATTAATTCAGCTTCTCTTTGGCGTCCTGCATCAGATCCCGCGAAATATGATCCAGTTTGCGTTCCGACTTAAAGGCTTCAATGCGTGACGGAATAATCTTACGCGGATAATAGTTGTTCTCAATATCGACATCCGCCGTCTCCCAGTTCGGATCCACGGCAAAGCCAACAACTTCTTTTTCCGTCACGATCAATTTACTGACGGCCTTGGCATTGCGGCGCCAGATTTCCGCTGGGATCTCCAGCATGTCCGTGGTGCCATCAGCATAAGTCGCCTCAAGCAGAATCGGCATCACCAGCCCACCGAGGTTCTCAAATTCCAGTACATAGTAGTTCTGATCTTCCTCAATAGCGCGCTCGAACGCCAGACGCTCCCAGGGCTCTAATTTCTCCAGAAACTCCTGATATTCCTTGCGTTGCTTGTTGGTCACAGTGAAAGGGTCGTTTTCATCATAGAAATCGCGCACGTCGGTATTGAGTTCAACCCAGGTACGGCGGCCCTCGGCCTTGTTGCGCTGTTCGAACAGAGATACCGGCTTATCTGCTTCTTCCTGGCGGCGACGCTCCCAGTCAATGTCGGGATCCTGAGTATCCAGCTGCAGCTTATAGACCCGTTGCAAGGCGATATCGACATGATCCGTAGAGTAGAACCAGCCACGCCAGAACCAATCCAGATCAACGCCTGAGGCTTCTTCCATAGTGCGGAAAAAATCCGCCGGTGTAGGACGTTTGAACATCCAGCGCTGAGCATACTCTTTGAACGCGAAGTCGAAGAGCTCGCGACCCAGAATCACTTCGCGCAGAATATTCAGTGCTGCGGCTGGCTTGGTATACGCGTTCGGTCCCAGGTTCAACACACTGTCTGACTGGGTCATGATCGGCACCTGCTCGGTGGATTTCATGTAATCGACAATTGAACGCGGCTCGACGCCCCATGGAATCGACGGATCCCATTCGCGGCCAGCGACACCATCAAGAAAACTGTTCAGGCCTTCATCCATCCAGGTCCACTGGCGCTCATCGGAGTTGACGATCATCGGGAAGTAAATATGCCCAATCTCGTGAATGACCACGCCAATCAGGAACCGCTTTTCTGCCAGCGAGTAGGTACGGCTGCCATCGTCCTGCAATTCAGTACGCGGACCGTTAAAGGTGATCATCGGGTACTCCATTCCACCAACCGGGCCGTTGACGGACTGGGCTGTCGGATACGGATAATCAAACGAAAAACGGCTGTACACATCCATGGTGTGAATCACGGATTCAGTGGAGTATTTCTCCCAGAGCTCACCGCCTTCTTTGGGATAAAATGACATTGCCATAACCAGCGGTTGTACACTGCCGCCCTGCTGATAGCCACGGGCATCCCAGATAAACTTCCGCGATGATGCCCAGGCAAAATCACGCACGTTTTCAGCCTTGAAGCGCCACACTTTACGCTCAGTTGTGCCCTCAGCTTCGTTCGCCAGAGCTTCTTCCGGCGTAACCACAAATACCGGCCGCTTCGCACTTTCAGATTGCTTCAGGCGCTTCCGTTGTTCGGCCGTTAATACCTCGCGGGCATTCGCCAGCTCGCCGGTTGACGATACGATATGATCAGCCGGTACATCGATGCTGACCTCAAAGTCGCCAAATTCCTGAGTGAATTCACCACGACCGAGAAATTCTTTATTGGTCCAGGCTTCATAATCGGTAAAGGCCGCAACGCGCGGATACCACTGAGCCAGCAGGAAGATGTCGTTACCACCTTCGCGGGCATCATCAGGGAAATGCTCATAACCTGAACGCGCGCCAACCGCATCTTCTTCAACAATATTAAAAGCAAAATCGATGGCCAGTTCGGTTTGCTGACCCGGCTTCAATGGCTGGGGTAAATCGACCCGCATATTGGTGCCAACGATGACAAAATCCAGCGTTTTACCTAAGCGATCAGCAACCTTATTGATCGCAAAACCGAGTTCGTTATCCGCCATAAACTGCTGACGACGCAAATCACCCAGGCTGATCCGCGCGGGCTTATCAATGCCCCCAAGGCTTTTTTCGGGCTTGCTACTAAAAGTTGCGGTGCGCTCCGCGATGGAATCACCACGAAAGATATTCTGATCCAGCTGAATCCAGATGTACTTCAATGTATATGGTGAGTTGTTGTGGTAAGTAATAACTTCAGCAGCCTCAAGTCGCCGCTTCGCTTCGTCAAGCCGCACATCTATTGTATAATCAGCACGCTGCTGCCAGTATTTTTCACCCGGTTCGCCAGCTGCGCTGCGGTAAACGTTCGGGGTAGGCAGGCTTTCATCCAGCTGCCGGAATTTATCAACAAAGTCCCCTTTGGTTTGCTGAATCGCGGACTCGGCATGTGCCGGTAATACCGTAAACTGCGCCGTCGCTACAAGGACAGCACCTAACCAGATTAGCTTTGATTTCATATGGATAGGGTCTCTGTTGTTAGAATTAGAAGAGTAGGCGGTGACTGTATCAATGTTTAGATCCTGATACCATGACCTTTGGCCGTAAAAATCAGCGATTTATCGTTTTTAAGCTACGAGTAACTCATGCCAAATAACATCCCAAGTAAACCGCAAAACATAGATATTCTGGTTGCCACAACCTCAGGCAATACCGAGTACCTGGCCGATCAACTGGCCGCACAGCTCGAAGCTGCTGGCTTCACCACGGCCATGCATTATGAGCCGGATTACCATCAACTAACTGAGGACGTTAATGAAAACAGCATCTGGCTATGTTGTGTTGCCAGCCACGGCGCCGGTGATTATGCCGACAGCATGCTCGACTTTGCTGAACAGCTGCATCGCGATCAACCGGATCTTAAAACCCTTCGCTATGCAGTGATCGCAGTTGGCGACAGCTGCTATGACACCTTTTGTGCGGCGGGTCGTGATTGTGACGAAAAACTTGCCAAAGCGGGGGCAAAACGATTGTTGGATCGACTGGAAATAGATATGTCGATCGACGATCCGGACAAAAAAGCATCAACATGGGGACGATCTTTTACCAATCTCATGTGTATAAAAGAAGAATAAGTCGGTCTAAGCACTGTAGATAGACGCTGTATAACTATGTGAATAACCTACCCTGTGGATAAGTGGTCTGGTTATCCACCGTTTGATCACCGCAAGGATCATCGTCTGAACACAGCTTTACAGATCCTTGAGATCCTCATGGAATATGGCTTCAAAGCGCTTATCCACAGAAAAGCCGTTGCTAGTAGTAATAGTAATAAAAGATCAAAACAAAAGATCTCTACTAACTACTAAAGATCTTTAAAGGCTAATCCTGTTCAGAATTTAACCATTTTGATCTGCAGCAATTCGCGCTAAAATAGCCGGCTCAGTTTTGCCAGAAATTTTAATACGTACAACAAGGGAAATTCTCTATGTCAGACAACTCAAAATACCATCAGCATTATGACGTCATCGTCATTGGTGGTGGACATGCCGGTACGGAAGCAGCTCTTGCAGCAGCCCGTATGGGTAGTCAAACCCTGTTGCTGACACATAACATGGAAACCCTGGGCCAGATGTCTTGTAATCCGGCTATTGGCGGTATTGGTAAAGGCCATCTGGTTAAAGAAATCGATGCCTTAGGCGGCGCTATGGCAACCGCTGCAGACCATGCCGGCATCCAGTTCCGAACGCTTAATTCATCGAAAGGTCCTGCAGTTCGGGCAACCCGTGCCCAGGCTGATCGGCAGCTCTATCGCGCTGCGATCCGCTCGATCCTCGAGAACCAGCCAAATCTAAGTTTGTTCCAGCAAGCCTGTGATGATCTGATCGTTGAACAGGATCGCGTTGTTGGCGTGGTTACCCAGATGGGTCTGAAATTCTCTGCCACCACCGTGGTGCTTACCGTCGGAACTTTCCTTGGTGGTGTAATTCACATTGGTCTGGATAATTATCAGGGCGGTCGGGCCGGTGATCCACCAGCCAATGCGTTATCCAAACGGCTACGTGAATTGCCGTTACGGGTTGATCGGTTAAAAACCGGTACCCCACCACGAATTGATGCCAAAACCATCGATTTTTCGGCACTGCAGGAACAGCCCGGTGATCAGCCCACGCCCATTTTTTCGTTTATGGGCAAGCAAAGCGATCACCCGCAGCAAATTTCCTGTTATATCACCCATACCAGTGAAAAAACCCACAAGATCATTCGCAGTGGTTTAGATCGATCACCGATGTATTCAGGCGTAATCGAAGGCGTAGGACCGCGTTACTGTCCGTCGATCGAAGATAAAGTGATGCGTTTTGCTGATAAAAACTCGCATCAGATCTTCGTCGAACCCGAAGGCTTAACCACTCAGGAAGTCTACCCGAACGGTATTTCTACCAGCCTGCCTTTTGACGTGCAGGTAGAACTGGTGCGTTCGATTAAAGGTTTTGAAAATGCGCATATTACCCGACCAGGCTATGCCATCGAATATGACTATTTTGATCCGCGGGATCTGAAACAAACCCTGGAAACCAAATATATCCAGGGATTGTTCTTTGCTGGCCAGATCAACGGTACCACCGGCTATGAAGAAGCTGGCGCCCAAGGGCTTGTTGCTGGTGCCAACGCTGCTTTGCAGGTACAAGGCAAAGAGGGCTGGGCACCGCGCCGTGACCAGGCCTATATGGGCGTTTTAATTGACGATTTATCCACCCTGGGTACCAAAGAACCGTACCGGATGTTCACCTCACGTGCTGAATACCGGTTATTACTGCGGGAAGACAACGCCGATATGCGTCTGACCGAGCAAGGCCGTGAACTGGGGCTGGTTGATGATGCCCGCTGGGCGCGTTTTAATGAGAAAATTGAAGGTATTGCGCAAGAACAACAGCGTTTACGCAGTACCTGGATTTATCCGCACCATGCCGCTGCCGAAGCAGTTAATACCCTGGTTAAAACACCCATTGCCCGCGAAGTAAACGTCGAAGAACTATTACGCCGGCCTGAGGTGACTTATGATGCGCTGATGAGTGTGCCGGAACTGGGCCCGGGCCTGACCGATCAGCAAGCTGCTGAACAGATCGAAATTCAGACCAAATATGCCGGCTATATTGTTCGCCAGCAGGATGAAATAGCTAAACAGTTGCGCCATGAAAATACACGGTTGCCGCTGAATTTCGATTACAAGTCAATCAAAGGCCTGTCCAACGAAGTGATCGCCAAACTGAACGAACATCAGCCCGAAACCGTCGGTAAAGCGGCGCGGATCTCCGGGATTACCCCGGCGGCGATTTCCATGCTGCTGGTGCATCTGAAAAAACAGGGACTATTGCGCAAGAGCGCTTAAACGGAAGACCTTAAAGGGAAAAACAGGCAGTTATGCGCAAAAAATTAGACCAGCTGCTGGCCCAGGCCGGAATTGAATTGACCGACCAGCAGCTTGAACAACAACTCACCCTGGTTGAACAACTGAACAAATGGAATAAGGCCTATAATCTGACTTCGGTGCGTGATCCCGAGCAGATGCTAAGCCGACATATTGTCGACAGTTTAGTTGTGTTACCTTATCTTCAGGGTCAACGTTTTATCGATGTCGGAACCGGCCCCGGTCTGCCCGGATTACCACTTGCCATTGCCCGGCCCGATTGTGAATTTGTATTGCTCGACAGCCTGGGTAAGCGCATCCGTTTTATCCGCCAGGTGTGCCACCAGCTGCAATTAACCAATGTCACTGCAGTGCAGAGCCGGGTTGAAGATTACCAGCCTGACAGCAAATTTGACGGCGTGATAAGTAGAGCCTTTGCCTCGCTTAATGATATGCTCAGCTGGTGCCGGCATCTGCCCGGTGCGCAGGGTCGTTACCTGGCCCTTAAAGGCGTTTACCCAACCGAAGAGCTGGCGCAGTTTGAACAGACTTTTGGTACTGAATTTGAAATTGAAGCGATTAACCGGTTACAGGTTCCGGGAGCAGAAGGCGAACGCCATCTGGTTATTATAAAAACAAGAGGTTAGTGTCCAGTGGGCCGAATCATAGCCATTGCAAATCAGAAAGGTGGAGTGGGTAAAACCACGACGGCAGTCAATCTGGCGGCGTCGATGGCAGCGACCCGCCGTAAGGTATTGTTAATCGATCTGGATCCGCAAGGCAACGCGACTATGGGTAGTGGTGTGGATAAATATGAGGTCGAAAACACCGCCTATGAGCTTCTGGTTGATCAGAAGCCCGCCAAAGAAGTCATTATTACCGATACCAATGGCAAGTATCACCTGGTCGCCGCTAACGGTGACACCACGGCCGCTGATATTAAGCTGATGGAAGCTTTTGCCCGCGAACAACGGCTGGCCAACGCGTTACGGCCAATAGTCGACGACTATGACTTTATTTTTATCGACTGTCCGCCCTCGCTGAGTATGCTGACGGTGAATGCGATGGCAGCCGCTGATTCGGTGCTGGTACCCATGCAGTGTGAGTACTATGCGCTGGAAGGTCTGACCGCGCTGATGGATACCATCGAACGGCTGGCCGAAGCAGTGAACCCACGGTTGGGCATTGAAGGTATTCTGCGAACCATGTACGACCCGCGTAACCGACTTGCCAATGATGTCTCCGAACAACTGAAAACCCATTTTGGCGATAAAGTGTATCGCACCGTCATCCCCCGCAATGTGCGACTCGCCGAAGCGCCCAGTTTTGGTGCGCCGGTGATGTATTACGATAAATCATCAACTGGTGCTAAAGCTTATTTATCCCTTGCCGGCGAACTCATTCGTCGCGAGGGAAAACTGAAAAAAGCCGAAGCAGCGGCTGAAGCCCAAGGATAAAACGCGTTATGTCTGCCAAAAAACGAGGATTAGGACGCGGCTTAGATGCCCTGTTGACCAATAGCAAAACGGCCCGCGATCTGGAGCAGTCCGCTGAGCCGCCCATTGACTTTACCCAGAGTGAACTGCAGAAATTACCCATCGAATGGTTGCAGCCGGGTAAGTATCAGCCGCGCAAAGATATGTCGCCGGAAGCGCTCGAAGATCTCGCTTCATCGGTAAAATCACAGGGTATTATCCAACCGATTGTCGTGCGCCCGTTAGGCCATGAAAGCTATGAAATAATTGCTGGTGAACGCCGTTGGCGCGCTGCGCAGATGGCGCGCCTGAGCGAAGTACCCTGCCTGGTGAAAGATGTGCCGGACGAAGCGGCCGTGGCCATGGCGCTGATTGAGAATATTCAGCGCGAAGACTTAAATGCCATGGAAGAGGCCACCGCGTTACAACGTTTGCTTGACGAATTTCAGTTAACTCACCAGGAAGTAGCCGATGCCGTTGGTAAATCCCGCGCCACCGTCACCAACCTGCTGCGTCTGAATAATCTTGAGGGCGAAACCAAAACCTTGCTGGAGCGTGGTGATATTGATTTGGGCCACGCCAAATTGCTGCTGGCCTTACAAGGCGAGCCACAAGCTGAGGCCGCGCGGGTTATTGCCGCTAAGGCCATGACCGTGCGTGAAGCTGAGAAGCTGGTACGGCAGATCCTCGAGCCACCCAAGAGCAGCCCCGAGCCGAAGCAACCCGATGCCGATATTCAGCGCCTGGAGCAACGCCTCAGTGACCATCTTGGCGCCGCCGTTGCTATCAACCACGGCCGAAAAGGGAAAGGCAAGGTGGTCATTAATTACAGTAGCTTAGATGAACTGGACGGAATTCTGACCCATTTTCAGCTGAATGACGACAGTTAGCCTGTTTGATTTGTTTGCAATTAAGACACAAATCTTTATACTATCGCGGGCTTTTTAAAGAGGTTTAAGCCTGTGACAAAAACACTGACAAGTACCGGAAAACAGCTTGCTGCGCGCCTATTACGGGTTCAGGCTGGCACGATATTTTTACTGGCTTGTGTGTTATCACTGCTTAACTCGTACGAATATTTTTGGGGTGTTGTCGGCGGCGGTCTGGCCGTGATGATACCCACAGCACTTTTTGCCTGGCGCGCTTTTGCTGTAGGCGGTGCGCGGGCGGCGCAACAAGTCGTCAGTAACTTTTTTGCCGGTGAAGGGATAAAAATCATCCTGACCGTAGCCTTGCTGGTTGTTTTACTGGTGTTTACTTCGCTCCCGCTCAGTGCGGTTGTTAGCGGCTACATCGCAACCTTAATCGTGCAATGGCTGGCACCGATTTTGTTTTTAAAATCAACGTAAATTGGGAAATGAGATGGCTGCAAGTGACGAGTTAACGCTGACAGGCCATATTCAGCACCATTTGACCAACGCCAGAATGTGTAATACCGAAGATGGTATTGCCTTCAATAAAGCGTGTGAGGATATGGGATTCTGGGTATGGCACATTGACACCCTCGCCTGGTCGATCGGACTAGGTATTCTGTTCCTGGTGATCTTCCGTCGGGCGGCCAGCCGTGCCGATACCGGTGTACCCGGGAAGTTTCAGTGTTTCATTGAGATGGTCGTGGACTTCGTTGGCGACAACGTACGCGATACCTTCCATGTGAAAAGTAAACTCATAGCGCCCCTGGCATTAACCATCTTCGTCTGGGTATTCCTGATGAACCTGATGGATTTAGTCCCGGTTGACTTCCTGCCCGCCTTTGCCGGCTGGATCGGCGAAACCGCATTTGGCATGGACCCGCAGAATGTGTACATGAAAGTTGTACCGACTACGGATCTGAACATGACCGCAGCGCTGGCGCTGGGCGTATTCTTCCTGATGATCGGCTACGGCATCAAAATGAAAGGTGTCGGTGGGTTCATTAAAGAACTGACGCTGCATCCGTTCAGCTCGAACAATATGTTCGTGCAGATCATCCTGATTCCGTTCAACCTGATTCTCGAACTGATCGCATTGGTTTCCAAGCCGTTCTCACTGGCACTGCGTCTGTTCGGTAACCTGTATGCCGGTGAGCTGATATTTATTCTGATTGGTGCGATTGGCCTGATGCAGTTGCCATTGCATTTTGTGTGGGCAGTGTTCCACATCCTGGTAATCGTGTTGCAGGCTTTCGTATTTATGATGCTGACCATCGTATACCTGAGCATGGCAGCATCTGAAAGCCACTAAGTTTTAGCATTACGTTTTATTTTTTATTTTTAACTTTAACCTTTGAAATATCGGAGAAAACAATGGAACTAGCATTAGGTCTTAAATACATCGCTGTATCACTGCTGATCGGTTTTGGTGCAATCGGTACTGCGATCGGTTTCGGTAACATGGGCGGTAAGTTCCTGGAAGCGTGTGCACGCCAGCCAGAATTAGCACCGTCTCTGCAAGTTAAAATGTTCATCCTGGCAGGTCTGATCGATGCGGTAGCGATGATCGGCGTTGGTATTGCCATGGTACTGTTGTTCGTACTTTAAGGCCCAAGCCAATTACTCGAACAACTGAACTAAGGGAGGGCAGGTCGTGAACCTAAACATGACCCTGATCGGAGAATTGATCGCGTTTATCGTCTTTGTGCTTTTCTGCATGAAGTTCGTTTGGCCTCCGCTGAACAATGCGATTGAAGCTCGTCAGAAGAAAATAGCTGATGGCCTTGCCGCCGGTGAACGTGCGGAAAAAGACCTTGAGCTGGCGCAAGCCAAGATAGCTGACGAACTTAATGATGCGAAAGCGCAAGCTTCCGAAATCATCGCCCAGGCGAAGAAACGCGCCGAAGAGACGATTGATGACGGTAAGAAGCGTGGCGAGCAAGAGCGTGAAAAACTGATCGCAGCTGGCCAGGCGGAAATCAAAGCTGAGCGCAACCGCGTACGCGAAGAACTGCGTAAGCAAGTAGCTGTATTGGCTGTTGCCGGCGCAGAAAAAATTATCGAGCGTGAAATTGATAAAGACGCTCACAGTGACATCGTTGAAAAACTGGTCGCTGAACTCTAACCAAAGGGGTTTGTGCAAATGTCAGAATTGACTACGGTTGCTCGCCCCTATGCAAAAGCAGCTTTTGATTTTGCAGTAGAACAGGACGCAATCGAATCGTGGCACGAGATGATTAGCTTCGCAGCAGCTGTTGCAAAAGATGATCAGATGACCACGTTTTTGAACAGCGCCGAAACACCAGATAAGAAAACCGAAGTTTTCATTAAAGTGTGCGGCGAACAACTGGACGAGAAAGCCCAGAACTTCGTGCGCGTCATGGCTGAAAATGGCCGACTGAAAGCTTTGCCTGAAGTGGAGACGCTATATAGCGCGCTTCGTGCTGATTACGACAAGGAAATCGCGGTTGATGTTACTTCTGCGGTGAAATTGACGAAAAAGCAGCAGGACAATCTGGTAAAAGCGTTAGAAGAACGTTTTTCACGCAAAGTTAAGCTGAATTGCAGTGTCGATGCAGCGATCGTCAGTGGCCTCTATATTAAAGCCGGTGACACCGTGATTGACGGTACGGTGCGCGGTAAGCTGACTCGGCTTGCCCACGCACTGCAATCCTAATTGGGGACTTGAGCATGCAACTGAATTCGAATGAAATCGCAGAACTGATCAAGAAACGTATTGACCAGTTCGAAGTGGTCAGTGAAGCTCGTAACGAAGGTACTATCGTTTCTGTTAAAGACGGTATTATCCGCGTTCACGGCCTTGCCGACTGTATGCAGGGCGAAATGATTGAGCTTCCTGACAATCGTTACGCTATCGCTTTGAACCTCGAGCGCGACTCTGTCGGCGCCGTGGTTATGGGTCCTTATGCGGACCTGCAAGAAGGCGTAAAAGTTAAATCTACCGGGCGCATCCTGGAAGTACCAGTAGGCCCATCGCTGCTGGGCCGGGTTGTGAACACCCTGGGCGCACCAATCGACGGCAAAGGGCCAATCGAAGCTGAAGGCTACGAAGCGGTAGAAAAAATCGCACCCGGCGTTATCGAGCGGAAGTCGGTTGACCAGCCAGTACAGACTGGTTACAAGTCAATTGATGCCATGGTGCCAATCGGCCGTGGTCAGCGTGAGCTGATTATCGGTGACCGTCAGACTGGTAAAAGTGCCCTGGCAATCGATGCCATCATTAACCAGAAAGATTCCGGCATTAAGTGTGTCTACGTAGCTATCGGTCAGAAATCATCAACCATCGCTTCTGTAGTACGTAAGCTGGAAGAGCACGGCGCGCTGAAAAACACCATCATTGTTGCTGCGTCTGCATCTGAGTCAGCTGCACTGCAATACCTGGCAGCCTACTCTGGTTGTACCATGGGTGAATACTTCCGTGACCGCGGTGAAGACGCGCTGATCGTTTATGATGATTTGTCTAAGCAAGCAGTTGCTTACCGTCAGATCTCATTGCTGCTGCGTCGTCCGCCAGGTCGTGAAGCGTATCCTGGTGACGTTTTCTATCTTCACTCACGTCTGCTTGAGCGGGCGGCACGAGTCAATGAAGACTATGTTGAGAAATTCACCGACGGAAAAGTGAAAGGCAAAACCGGTTCACTGACAGCCCTGCCTATCATTGAAACTCAGGCCGGTGACGTATCAGCATTCGTACCAACCAACGTGATTTCAATCACCGATGGTCAGATCTTCCTTGAAACTGACCTGTTCAACGCCGGTATCCGCCCTGCGGTTAACGCCGGTGTATCGGTATCGCGGGTTGGTGGTGCAGCACAGACCAAGATCATCAAGAAGTTAGGTGGTGGTATTCGTCTGGCCCTGGCACAGTATCGTGAACTGGCGGCATTCGCTCAGTTTGCTTCGGATCTTGACGAAGCGACCCGCTCGCAGTTAGAGCACGGTCAGCGCGTTACTGAGCTAATGAAGCAGAACCAATACCAGCCAATGAGCGTAGCGGAAATGGCCGTTTCTATCTTTGCAGCCGAAAAAGGCTATCTGAAAGATGTGCAAATGGACAAAGTCCTCGACTTCGAAAGTGCGTTAATTTCGTACATGAAGAGCGAGTACGCTGAGCTGATAGCTGAAATTAACAAAACTGGCAACTATAACGACGACATCGAAGCCAAGCTGCATGAAGGTCTGAAATCCTTCAAAAAGACGCAGTCTTGGTAAGCGCAAGGATGACCGCAGCCGTGCATAACGCTGTGGTCATCAGTCGTTGAGTTAACAGGAGAATATCATGGCCATCGGTAAAGAGATTAAAACCAAGATCGGGAGTATTAACAATACTCAGAAGATCACCAGTGCAATGGAGATGGTTGCTGCGTCCAAAATGAAAAAGGCGCAGGAACGTATGGCCTCCAGCCGTCCGTACGCGGACAGCATTCGCAAGGTGATCGGCCATGTTGCCCATGCCAAGCTTGAATACCGTCATCCGTATCTGGAAGAGCGGGAAATTAAGCGGGTTGGCTACATTGTGATTTCAACCGACCGCGGCTTGTGTGGCGGCCTGAACACCAATGAATTTAAAGCGGTGGTCCGGCATGCACAGAAGCAGCAGCAAGACGGTATTGAAGTCGACTTTGCAGCCATAGGTAGCAAGGCAACAGGTTTCTTCAAACGCTTTGGTGGCCGTTTACTGGCGCAAAAATCTGGTCTGGGCGATAAGCCAAGCGTGAATGACGTGCTCGGGACAGTACAGGTGATGCTCGATGCTTTCGACGAAGGCAAAGTGGATCGTCTGTACCTGGTGTACAACAAGTTTGTGAACACCATGTCGCAAGAGCCAACGGTAACGCAACTGCTGCCATTGCCAAAAGCAGAATCCCGGGAAGATTTGCAAAAAGGTACCTGGGATTACCTGTACGAGCCAGATCCACAGCCGATTCTTGAAGTACTGATTCGCCGTTACGTTGAAAGTACGGTCTATCAGGGTGTTGTGGACAATATCGCCAGTGAACAGGCAGCTCGGATGGTCGCCATGAAGGCCGCTACCGACAACGCCGAAGACCTGATCGATCAGTTGCAGCTGGTGTACAACAAAGCACGTCAGGCAGCGATTACCCAAGAAATTTCGGAAATTGTATCGGGCGCCGAAGCGGTATAAGGCGAAGCTTGCAAGAATTTTAGAGTTAGAGGATATGTCATGAGTCAAGGTAAGGTCGTGCAAATAATTGGCGCGGTTGTGGATATCGAATTTCCACAATCAGATGTGCCAAAGGTATACGACGCGCTGCAGGTGACCGACGGTGGCCTCGAGGGTCTGACCCTGGAAGTACAGCAGCAGTTAGGTGGTGGTATCGTGCGGGCAATCGCAATGGGTACTACCGACGGTCTGCGTCGTGGAGCAAGCGTTAAAAACAGCGGTGAGCCAATCATGGTGCCAGTAGGTCAGAAGACCTTAGGCCGCATCATGGACGTATTGGGTAAGCCAATTGACGAAGCGGGCGAAATCGGTGCAGAAGAGCGCATGTCGATTCACCGTGAAGCGCCATCGTACGAAGAGCAGTCGAGCTCTACCGAGCTACTGGAAACCGGCATCAAGGTTATCGACCTGATTTGCCCGTTTGCTAAAGGCGGTAAAGTTGGTCTGTTCGGCGGTGCCGGTGTTGGTAAAACCGTTAACATGATGGAGTTGATCCGGAACATCGCGATCGAGCACAGCGGCTACTCAGTATTCGCCGGTGTGGGTGAGCGTACCCGTGAAGGTAACGACTTCTACCATGAAATGAAGGATTCCAACGTACTGGACAAAGTAGCGCTGGTTTACGGTCAGATGAACGAGCCTCCGGGTAACCGTCTGCGCGTAGCACTGACCGGTCTGACCATGGCGGAAAAATTCCGTGATGAAGGTCGCGACGTTCTGTTCTTCGTGGATAACATCTATCGTTATACTCTGGCCGGTACTGAAGTATCTGCACTGTTAGGCCGTATGCCTTCAGCGGTAGGTTACCAGCCAACCCTGGCGGAAGAGATGGGCGTTCTGCAGGAACGTATCACCTCAACCAAAACCGGTTCAATCACCTCAATCCAGGCGGTCTACGTACCGGCGGATGACTTGACTGACCCCTCACCAGCAACCACCTTCGCTCACTTGGATGCGACCGTGGTACTGTCACGTGACATCGCGTCACTGGGTATCTACCCGGCGGTTGATCCTCTGGATTCAACCTCGCGTCAGCTGGATCCGCAGGTTATCGGTAAAGAACACTATGATGTCGCTCGTGGCGTACAGTCCGTACTGCAGCGCTACAAAGAACTGAAAGACATCATCGCGATTCTGGGTATGGACGAGCTGTCTGAAGAAGACAAACTCAGCGTATCCCGTGCACGTAAAATTCAGCGCTTCCTGTCGCAGGCATTCTTCGTAGCCGAAGTATTTACTGGCGCGCCAGGTAAGTATGTGCCTCTGAAAGACACAATCGCTGGCTTTAAAGGCATCTTAAACGGTGATTATGACGACCTGCCAGAACAAGCGTTCTACATGGTTGGCAGCATCGAAGAAGCGGTCGATAAAGCTAAGAAAATGTAAGAACCGGGAGGTTTAAATGGCAGCTAAAACTGTACAGCTTGACGTGGTCAGCGCCGAAGAGATGTTGTTCTCTGGTGCGGTAGAGACCGTGCAAGTGACCGGTAGCGAAGGTGAGCTGGGTATTTACCCCGGCCACGCCCCTTTATTAACAACCATTAAGCCAGGTATGGTGCGGGTTGTGATGAAAGGCGGTGAGGAAGAAATCATCTATGTTGCCGGTGGTGTGCTTGAAGTGCAGCCACATAATGTCACGGTGCTTGCAGATACAGCGATTCGCGGTGAAGAGCTTGATGAACAGGAAGCTCTGAAGGCCAAGAAACAAGCTGAAGAAGCAATTGCAGACTCCAGTTCTGACCTCAGTTATGCGGAAGCAGCTGCGGAACTGGCCCGGGCATTGGCTCAGCTGCAGATTATTCGCAAGGTACGCCGCAAATAATCGCAGTTGGCAGCATGAGTGCTAACAAATAGTGCTAAAAAATTGAAAAAGACCCGTCAGATAGTCTGCCGGGTCTTTTTTTCGCCTGTTAATCTTATGTAAAATCGGTAAAATAACCAACTTCAAACAAATTCAACGAGAACGGATGGATTCATGTCTCTCAGTGTAGTCGTTCTTGCTGCTGGCAAGGGCACCCGGATGCGCTCCGCGCTCCCGAAAGTTCTGCACCCTATCGCCCACAAGCCGATGGTTCAGCACGTTATTGATACGGCGACCGAGCTATCCCCTGCGACGACCCATGTTATCTATGGCCACGGCGGCGAAGCGCTCCGCAACGCCCTCACCGGTCAGCCCCTGAATTTTGTCGAGCAGGCCGAGCAGAAAGGCACCGGTCATGCCGTGCAGCAGGTGGTCCCTCATCTTGGCGATAATGAGCAAGTACTGATTCTTTATGGCGACGTGCCACTGACCCGGCTGTCGACGCTGCAGAAGCTTATTGAAGCCGCTAATGGCACCGAACTGGCGCTACTTACCGTTACACTGCCCGATCCTACCGGTTACGGCCGTATTATCCGTAATGAACAAGGCGCGGTGCTGGGTATCGTGGAGCAAAAAGATGCCTCACTGGAACAGCGCCAAATCACTGAAGTAAATACCGGCATTATGGTGGCGCAAAGCGCGGCACTGAAGCGCTGGCTGGCGAACTTGTCTGACGACAACGCCCAGGGCGAATACTACCTGACCGACATTGTGGCCATGGCATCGGAAGAAGGCGTAAAGATCGCCACCGCCCAACCTGCAGTCATTAACGAAGTCGAAGGCGCGAACAACCGGGTGCAGCTGGCTACCCTTGAGCGCGCTTATCAGCAGCGCCAGGCCGAACACCTGATGCTCAACGGCGCGACCCTTATGGACCCAGCCCGGATTGATGTGCGCGGCGAAGTACAGGTTGGCAGCGATGTCGTCATCGACGTCAATGTGATTTTTGAAGGCCAGGTCGAACTGGGTGATGGTGTGGTCATTGAGAGTAACTGCATCCTGCGCAACTGCCGTATCGGCGCGAACTCGCGCGTGCGCTCGCATACCGTAATTGACGATGCCACGCTGGCGGAAAACTGTTCCGTAGGGCCTTTTGCCCGGCTGCGGCCTGGCGCTGACCTCGCTGAAGGGGCCCAGATCGGTAACTTCGTCGAGATCAAGAAAACCCGCATGGGCAAAGGCTCAAAAGCCAGCCACCTGACTTACCTTGGTGATGCCGAAATCGGCGAAGGCGTGAATATTGGCGCCGGCACCATCACCTGTAACTATGACGGTGTAAATAAACATATCACCCGCATCGATGATGGTGCTTTTGTTGGCTCCAACAGTTCGCTGGTGGCGCCGGTACGTATTGGGAAGAGCGCGACGGTTGGCGCTGGCTCAACCGTAACCAAAGACATTGAAGACGGTGAACTCGGCATTGCCCGGGGCAAACAGAAAAATATCAGTGGCTGGCAGCGGCCGCAGCGAAAAGGATAACGGATTTATGTGTGGAATTGTCGGTGCAACATCAGAACGCCGGATCAGTGAAATTCTTATTGAAGGCCTTAAACGCCTGGAATACCGCGGCTATGATTCAGCTGGTCTGGCGGTACTTAACGAGAATGGTCAAATTGAGTCGCTGCGCCGCACCGGTAAGGTGCAGGCTCTTAAAGACGCAGTCGGCGATACGCCGTTAAGCGGCACCACCGGCATCGCGCACACGCGTTGGGCAACTCATGGCGGTGTGACTGAAGCCAACGCGCATCCGCATATTTCATCTGACTGTATTGCGGTTGTGCACAATGGCATCATCGAGAATCACGAGAAATTACGCGAGCGCCTGACCGGGCTGGGCTACACGTTCACTTCTGATACCGACACGGAAGTTATTTGCCACCTGGTTCATCACGAGCAAAAAAGCCGCTCGGATCTGTTCGCTGCAGTGCAAGCTGCCGTGCGTCAGCTCGAAGGCGCTTATGGTACCGTGGTCATGGATTGCCGCGAGCCGGGCCGGTTGGTCGTCGCCCGGTCGGGCAGCCCGCTGGTAATTGGTCTGGGTATCGGCGAGAACTTTATCGCCTCGGATCAACTGGCACTGCTGCCAGTGACCCGCCGCTTTATGTACCTTGAAGAAGGTGACATGGCCGACATCAACCGCACCGAAGTCAAAGTTTATGACAAGCAGGGTGAGCGGGTTGAACGTGAAGTGACTGAATCCGATGGCAGTTATGATGCCGGCGGCAAAGGTAACTACCGCCACTTTATGCTCAAAGAAATTCATGAACAGCCAACGGCGGTTCGCAACGCCCTGGAAGATCGGCTGGTTAACGGTAAGGTTGCCGACGACGCCTTTGGCAAGGGTTCGATGGAACTGCTGAAGAGCATCGAGCATGTGCAGATCGTCGCCTGTGGTACCAGCTACCACTCCGGCATGGTCGCGCGCTACTGGCTGGAATCCCTGGCCGGCGTATCCTGCAATGTTGAGATTGCCTCAGAGTTTCGTTATCGGCAGTCTTATGTGCACCCAAACAGCCTGCTGGTGACCATTTCTCAGTCGGGCGAGACCGCTGACACCCTCGCGGCTCTGCGTCTCTCTAAAGAGCTTGGCTACAAAGGTAGCCTGACTATCTGTAACGTGACCACCTCCTCTATGGTGCGTGAGTCGGATTTAGCCTATATGACCCGCGCCGGCGCAGAGATTGGTGTGGCATCGACTAAAGCCTTCACCACGCAACTGGTTGGCCTGCTGATGCTGGTATTAGCAATTGGTCAGCACCGCAATCTTAAGCCGCAGCAACGGGACGCCATTGTTAAAGGCCTGCAGGCCCTGCCCGCACGGCTGGAAGAAGCCCTGCTGCTGAGCGACGAAATCGAAGCCCTGGCCCCGGAGTTTGCTGATAAGTATCACAGCCTGTTCCTGGGCCGTGGCTCGCAGTATCCGATTGCGATGGAAGGTGCGCTGAAGCTTAAAGAGATTTCCTACATTCACGCCGAGGCCTATGCCGCCGGCGAACTCAAGCACGGCCCGCTGGCCCTGATCGACGCCGACATGCCGGTTATTGTGGTGGCACCTAATGACGAATTGCTCGAGAAGCTGAAATCCAACGTGGAAGAAGTACGCGCGCGCGGCGGCATCATGTACGTATTCGCCGACCGAGACGCCCACTTCAAAGGCGACCAGAGCATGCGCGTCATCAATGTTTGTCACTGCGATGAAATCATCGCGCCTATCGTCTACACCGTGCCGCTGCAGTTGCTCTCCTACTTCGTTGCCATCATCAAAGGCACCGACGTGGACCAGCCGCGCAACCTGGCTAAATCGGTGACGGTAGAGTAAAACTCAAAGAATTAACCTGAGGCACCTATGACCCAAGAACAGTGGTTAATTCTGGCTATATTAGCCGGCACGGTAGTCATGTTTCTCTGGGGGCGCTGGCGCCATGATATGGTGGCGCTTGGTGCCTTACTTGCCTGTGTTTTGGCGGGTCTGGTTGCCCCCGCCGATGCGTTTTCTGGCTTTGGCCATCCGGCCGTTATTACCGTTGCCGCTGTGCTGGTGTTAAGTCAGGGGCTGCAAAATTCTGGTGCGGTGGATGCCCTCACCCGCACTGTGCTGCCCGCTAAGGCGGGCAGGCTGGTCACGCTATCTGCGCTGATGGGGCTGGGCGCTTTTCTATCCGGTTTTATGAATAACGTAGGCGCCATGGCACTGTTAATGCCGGTGGCGATTCACGTAGCCCACCGGCTTGAGCTGACGCCCGGGCAGGTCCTCATGCCACTGGCCTTCGGAACTATCCTTGGCGGCATGACGACGCTCATTGGTACACCGCCTAACCTCATTGTCTCGGGCTTTCGCGCCGAAGCTGGCCTGGGTAGTTTTAGCATGTTTGATTTTACCTACATCGGGTTGCCGGTAGCTGCCGTTGCGATTGCCTTTGTTTTAATTATCGGCTGGCGGCTGGTACCGGCTCGTAAACAATCCGGTGTGGAAGGATTTGAAGCGGGTGCCTATATTACCGAAGTCAGAATCGAGGAAGACAGTAAAGCCGCTGGCTTGAGCTTACGGGAAATCGAGGCTGAGCTGGCCGATGCGGATGCTCAGATTATTGGTATCGTGCAAAGAGAAGTCCGGCTTATTGCTGCGAGTCCTGGCCGGCGCGTACACGCTGGCGATATTCTGATGATTGAAGCCGAGGCTGATGCCTTAACCGAGGTACTGTCGACCCTGGGGCTTAAGCTCGAAGAGTCGGTGGAACTGGATGAAGCCGACGAGGACGAGGACGAACAGAAAGAACAGGACCAGGAGGAGCAGGAAGCCGAGGATGAAGCACCGCCAACAGACGATATAGTGCTGATGGAGCTGGCCGTGCGGCCCGGCTCTGTCCTAAGCGGACGTTCAGCCAGTGATATTTCACTAAGAACCCGCTATGGCATTAATTTACTGGCGCTATCCCGTGAAGGCTCGCGCACCATGAAACGATTGCGCTCTATTAATCTGCAGTCGGGCGACCTGTTGCTGATGCAGGGGCCGCCAGAGGCAATCAGTGAGTTTGCCGCCGATAATGGCTGTGTGCCACTGGCGCAGCGGGAGCTGCGCATTCCCGACAAACGCAAAGTATGGGAATCCAGTCTGATTATGCTCTTTGCCATTGGTGGTGCCGCATTTGGACTGGTGCCGGCAGTCATCTCTTTTGCTATGGGCGTACTGGCTTCTATGGCGCTGCGGACGGTGCCACCACGCAAAGTTTATGAGGCCATCGACTGGCCGGTTATCGTGTTGCTGGGTGCGCTTATCCCGGTAGCTAATGCCATGCAAACTACCGGTACCGCCGATCTGATAGCCCGCTTTCTGATTGAAAGCGTAGCCCAGGGCAATGCCGTAGTAGGATTGGGTCTGATACTGGTAGTTACCATGTTCTTATCTGACCTGATGAATAACGCCGCTACTGCGGCGGTGATGTGCCCGATAGCTATCGGCATCGCCAACGCCCTTGGCGTGAATGCTGACTCCTTTCTGATGGCCGTCGCCATAGGTGCTTCCTGCGCCTTCCTGACGCCCATTGGTCATCAGAACAACACGCTGATTCTTGGCCCCGGCGGCTTCCGCTTTAGTGACTACTGGAAATTAGGGCTGCCAGTGGAGATTATCGTGGTTGCTGTAGCATTACCCTTGCTGCTGATTGTATGGCCGCTCTGATACATCGTTTGAAATGTGTTCGTTCAGCATCTAAGCTTTTTTTATACTTGGGGCCAGTTTCGTTAACGGTTTTTCGGCAGAGGGAGCTGGTCGCCTAATCCATCCGTAGCAAAGCGAGGAGGAAAGGTATGTCTGGCACAGCTTCAAAAGGAGTGGCTAAACCCCTGGTTGCCCTGGCCACAGCAACTGCTCTTGGTTTTTCCCCGGCAGTCCATGCCAATAATGCCTGTTCAACCGCAGCCCAGGTTGGGGCTGATCTCTGGAAAGAATACGATGATGTAGTTAAAAACGTTGGCTGCGTCGGCGTTACGGGTGCCGCTGTGGTAGGTACAGCTGGCGTGGGCTTACTGCAATCACAAAAAATATACTCTAAATGCATGACAGTCGCCGACGATGCCGACCAAGCGACGCGTAATATGATTTCCAACTGGAATGATATGGTCGGCAACAACTGGGCGCATATTGGGCCTCGCTCGTTACCGCTTGGCGAAACCCAAAAAGGTACAGTGACCAGCCGCGGTACTCGTCTGTACATAACGCCAGCACCGGTGACCGGCGCACTGCACCTGAACCTGGAGAAGGTGAAATTTAAAGGGAAGACTACCGTCAGTGTATGCACCTTCGGGCCAGGCTCTGACCCGACTGATCACAATGTTGATAGCAACGAGATTTGGTCATTTACCATAGATCCGGGCCCTCAGAATATCGACAAGACCTGGAGTAAAACCTTTCCCGCTGCCTATGGGCACTTGGTAGCTGTCACCTTTAAAGGGAAAAGTGTTGCCAAGTCGATGCGCTACGAGCTGCGTGCAGAGAGCGAACCGGTCAGCGCTGTGGTGATTGACGGATCCGCCGGCTCCGGAAGTACCAACTACACAATCGAAGGTGGCGGCGCGATCGAACAGGTAGCGCGTAAGATAGGCGACATTGATGTCACTATCCAGGGCAGCGATAAGGTCAGCGGTAACCGCGCTGAAGGCGCTGTCGGCGCCGGAGCCGATGGCTTTTTAGTAGCCGGTGAATTGCCCCGTATTACGTTGGAGAACCCTGCTAACGCGCGAATCCTCGTTAATGGCCAACCTTATAATACGGTGGTCATTGATGGCAGCGCCGGTTCGGGCAGCACTTCGTATACCATTACCGGAGGCGGTGATATCCGCCAGGTGAAAGGTTCACTGGCGGGTCAAAACGTCACCGTTCAGGCTAATGACAATATCAGCGGCGACCGTGCCAAAGGCGCCGTAGGTGGTGGCTTAGATGGCTTTATTGTATTAGGCGAACTGCCTACTGTTACCCTTGAGAATCCGGATAACGCCAAGGTTCTGGTAAACGGTGAACCCTATCACACCGTTGTGATCGCCGGCGCCGAAGCTTCTGGTACAACCGGTTACACTATTCATAGCGGCGGCCGCATTCAGCAGGTAAGCGGCTCTCTGGCCGGTTATCAGGTGTCGATCCAGTCCGGCGATAAGGTAAGCGGTACCACCGCCACAGGGCAAGTTGCTGGCGGCAACGACGGCTTTGTTGTCTATGGCGATAAGCCGGAAGTGAAACTGGACAACGCCGGTAACGCGGTGGTTTATATCAACGGCAAAAAAATGTGATAGAGGCCGCTTAAAATACAAGGTGAAAAAGCCAGATACGAGCGAAACGTATCTGGCTTTTTTGTGGCTGGACGGTTATAACTTAGCGTCGTAACTTACCACCAAAAACGAGTGATAATAAGCGAGCAGAATGGAACTTGAAATCAATGTAGTTGATGCATTTACGGATGCTGTTTTCGGCGGGAACCCGGCCGCCGTGATCATCACGGATAGTTGGTTGGCCGACGACTTAATGCAATCTATTGCGGCAGAAAACAACTTGTCAGAAACGGCATTTCTGGTGCCGGGTGAAGCATCAGGCTATGCGATCCGGTGGTTTTCGCCAATCACGGAAATTCCTTTTTGTGGTCATGCGACCTTAGCGTCGGCCTTTGTGCTGTTTAACAAAAAGCCAGAAGTGAAAAGCCTTAATTTTTCAGCGAAAGCAGTTGGGGATTTGGCCGTTACCAAAACGGGCTCGGGCCAGATACAGATGGATTTTCCGAACACAAAGCCTGAGAAAGTAGAGGCTATCCCTGATAGTTTACTGGCCGGACTTTCTATCACGCCTCATGAGGTCTACCGTAATGGACAGGCTTACTTTGTCGTTTACCGATCGGAATCCGACGTTAAGTCTGTGCTTCGCGATAACGAGTCGCTGGTTCAGCTTAAGCCACATGATGTGGTGGTGACATGCCAATCCGAATCCAGGGACTATGACTTCGTTTCGAGGTATTTCTGGCCGGCAAATGGCGGCGATGAAGATCCGGTAACAGGGTCGATTCACACCGGGCTGGCGCCATTTTGGGCCGAACGCCTGGGTAAAAATGAGTTAGTGGCCTATCAGGCCTCACAGCGTGGCGGTGTGCTTTACTGCCGGGTTAACGGCGACAGAGTGCTTATTTCCGGCACCGCCGTTCAGTACCTGAAAGGCCAGATCACCGTTTAGACTGCATTGTTCACTTTAAAAGGAGCTATCATGGATGCCGAATTTGGTTTGTTGATGATTGTCGTAGCTGGTTTTATCTGGCTGCTACCAATATTACTGATCCTTGGTTCAAATAAAACCGCCGGCGGCGAGAAACTTGCCTGGGTTCTGGCGGTCATTTTTGTATCCTGGTTCGCGTGGATTATTTACCTGCTGATTGCCCCAGTAAGCAATAGAAGCGGAATCCCCAGGTGATATCCAAGTTTTAACCAGCTGCTATTAAGGGGGCGCTTGCGTTAAGTGCGTCCCCCCATCTATAACTTATAGGTGTGTTCCACAATTAATTGGTGAAGGAGCTACCTGATGGCAAACAAGCATTCGATCAATTTTAGTACGCATGTAGCTGCGGGCCTGCTCTGTGCTGGCATGATAAGCAGCGTCGCGCAGGCAGACGAAGGCAGCGAACCAGAGTTACTGGAAACCATGTCCATGTTGCAGACCATGACCCATAAATCCAGTTTGGCCATTGATCACAAAAACTCGGGCTTGCTCGATTTCTACGCCCATGAGCTGGAAGAATATATTGAGAAAGCCGAAAGCATAGAAAGTTCCGATGGCAAGCCTATCGGGCAGTTGGTGAAGGGGATGCTGGCGCCTAAATTCAAGGCGTTTAAAAGCGCGGCGGAAGGGAGTGACTGGAAAAGTATTTCCTCTAGCTTCGATAGCATGATCGACAGCTGTAACAGCTGCCACCAGGCTACCGGGTATAACTTTATCAATATCAAACGTACCGATAAAAACCCGTATATGCAGAGCTTCGAGTCCGACAACTAATCGGCAAGCGCCGGTTAATCCAGCATATCGTCTGAGAACAACTCCCGGCGGTTAATCATTTCGCCGGCGACCATAAATATCCCGTCGCCGGTGTAATGCAGCGTTGTTGGGTATTCGGGGTCCGTCATCACCTGAGCAGCGACGACTTCAAAGATAAAGTAGTTGTAGCGATCGATGAGGGCATCGTCGTACAGGCGACACTCGAAGTGGCCGTAGCATTCTTTGATGAGCGGCGCGCTCACCTGCTGCGCGCGTTCCGTGCAGAGGTCAAATTCCGAAAACTTATCGGTTTTCGCACCGGTCGTATTGCCAATCCCGATCACTTTTTTCGTCATTTCCGTCGTGGGCAGGTTAATCACACATTCCCGGCTTTGTCTGATCAGATGATGACTATAGTTTTGCTCAGATATAACGCAGCCCACCAGTGATGGTGATCTATTCAGTATGCTGTGCCAGCCAAGCGTCATGACGTCAGATTCGCCGTCGTGGTGCGACGACACTAGTACAATCGGACCAGGCTCCAGGTAACGGCGTGCCTTATCAACGGGCAGCTGTTGTTTGGTGGAAATGGCGTTCATTGGATTGCCCCCTCTCAAGCTTCAGAATTAATAGTCGACACGAAAAGGATTAGCGTTAAAAATGCTTTTGTCAAAATAGCGTCGGCGCTATAGCGCCGGAATACGCACCATCGGCGGCGTTCCAATCCTGAGCAATATGGCTATAATGTCGGCTGTCTTGAAGGCGTGAATCCCTTCGAATTAACCGATTTTCCGGTCAATGATGGTGTTAATCATCCCGCCGACCGGTAAGCTAAAAAGAGAGTTTATGCGTTTACTGGCAGATATCGTGCATCCGTCGCTTATGGATCTTGCGGGTGAGAAGTTGTACCGGCAGGCGGTGCGTGGCATCGTGATGCGCGAGGATAAAATTTTGCTGCTCTACACCGGGCGTTACGATGACTTCAGTTTCCCTGGTGGCGGTGTCGATGAAGATGAAGATCGGATCCTCGCATTAAAGCGCGAACTTCATGAAGAGGCGGGCCTTATCGTAGTGGGCGAGCCAGAGCCTTTCGGCATGGTCAGCGAGTACCAGCCTTACTGGAAGCCGCAGTGGCCGATCATGTACCAGAAGTCGTACTGGTATCACTGTGAGGTTGCGCAGGAAACTGTCGCGACCAGAATGGAACACTATGAAGTGGCCAATGGCATGCGGCCGGAGTGGGTCGCGTTAGCTGATGCGATAAAACATAACGAACAGGTGATTAAGCAGGCGCCGGCGACCATGGGTCTGTCGATTCATCGTGAGACGCGCGTATTAAAGCGTCTGGCTCATGAGCTGGATATTCTTACTCCGTGCAACTGATACAGCGCGTTACGGCCGGATCAAACTTCAGTCGCTCCGGCGCAATTTCTTCTCCGCAAACGAAACAGTAACCGAAGTCACCGCTTTCGATACGGCGCAGAGCGCCCTCAAGGGCTCTGACACGCTGTTCGTTACGGCGCTTCTGCGCCAATCCCATTTGCTGACCCTGCAGGGCATCCATGCGCGATAACCGGCCCACACGGGACTGATCCAGCTCCACCGTAGCGGTTTGATCGGATTCAAGCTGTTCATTCAGTTCAGTGACTAATTGCTCAATTTTGTTTTTGATCTGCTTCATATCTGTGTCTTGGGTTGTCATGTAAGTGCCTGCCATAATTTGAACAACAGTGCCGCGACTGAAACCCCGGCGCCGATCAGTGGAACACTACGCGGCAAACTAAAACGACCAGCGGGCTGCTGCTCTTTATCACGGCCTTTCAACCACCATAAGCCAATGTTCACCACAGTAAACACGCTCAACAATACCACACTGGTCGCATTCGCCAGAGTGGTCATTTCCAGTGACAAAGCCAGCACTATAATAGCCAGCGTCGCTAATACCGTAGCCACCCAGGGCGTCTTTGTGCGGGCGCTGACCCTGCCCAGCACCGCCGGCGCATAGTCGCGCTCGGCCATGCCATAAGCTACCCGGGCGACCATCACAATTTGCACCAGCGCACTATTTACTGCGGACAGGATACTGATGATACCAATGGCGCCGACCGCCCAGGCGCCATGATGGCGAACCGCTTCTGCTAAGGGTGTTTTAGCTGAGGCCAGAGTCTCTGGCGGAATGGTTAGCATCAGAGCGGTGCTGACGACCATATATAAGAGTGCGGTAAGAATCAGGGCCAGGATGAGAGCCCAGGGCATGGTTGTGCGCACATCTTTTACTTCTTCGGCCATGTTGACCATGTCTTCAAAGCCGATAAAGGCATAGAAGGCCAGGAATGCCGCGCTCAGAATACCCAGCCAGGCGGTGCTTTCCAGCGGGGGTAGTAGTTCGGCCCAGCTGACAGCGGTGGGATCCGGCAGGGTAGCCGAGCCGAAAACAACATACAGCAGCGTTGCTATCTGTAATACACAAATCCCGGCTACCACGCCTACAGCCTGGCGCACGCCCCAGGCGGCGATGCCACCCATAATCAGGGCCACCGCAACTAAGGTTAGTTGTTCTGGCAGGCTCACAAAGTCACGGATAAAGCGCACCGTGGCAACCGTCAGCGTTGCTGCTGAAACAATGCCGGTGGTAATGATTAGCCAGCCGACTATGGCCGACAGCCACTGTTTACCAAAAACTTCTTCCAGGTAACGAGCTGATCCGCCAGCATGGGGAATCCGCGATGATAATTCAGCGAAAGCCAGGGCACTAAAGAGTGCTAACAACCCTGCCAGACCAAACGCGATGGGTGCGAATAAACCTGCGGTACCGGCCACCTTGCCGGCGAGCGCGTAGAAGCCAGCACCGACCATGGTGCCCATACCATAGAGCACCAGCATCGGGAAACCGATGCTGCGCTGTAATTTGCCCGAGCTTTCCGGCTTATCCTTCATTGTTGGGATCGGCAAATTCTCCTTTGTTGAGCGATTTTGTCGGCCAGTCACGCTTTTTCAGTTCCAGGGTTGCGAATAAATCCGGTTTGCCGCTCAGATCGGCGCCGGTATCACTCAAATCGTCTTTGGCGCCCACCAGAACCAGTTGCGCATCTTCATAATTGAGTAACTCGCTGTCATCAATCCGGATCCAGCGTTTATCGCCAAATTTGTTTTTGAGATGGGCCGGATAATCCGGCGATGCATCAGGAAAGCCCGACACCTCCAGCGATGGGTTCCGTACCGAGATCACATAGCTGGCCTCATGACGTATCCCCAGTTCACTCTGGGCCTCGCCGATGTGCTCTGGCTGCGATAGCCGGTACGCAAAAAAGGTGCTGTCGCCAGCGTCGAAAATTTCATAACGGCCTTCCCCAACCGGTACCGCGGCGCTGAGTTCACGTGTTCCTTCAGTTTTTGTCTCGTAGGTGTCCGGCCCCAGCCGCTCGCCAATGCGTTTCGGTTCGGCGATCATAAGGTTCATCATCCAGCCGCGTTCACTTGATTTGGACTCGCCCTCAATGATTTCTGGCAGGCGTTTCTGCCCGATGACAAAGAGTCGCGCCTGATCGTCACCGTCGGGTGCCAGTACCACGAACAGCCGCTGAATATCATCGATGCTATTTACCTCGTCGGTATCAATGGCGGGTCGATAAAAGAAACAGACATCGCCTTGTTCGACATACTCCGACATCAGTCAGTCCTCCACGTAACGGGCGGAAATGCTCTGGCCAAGACTATTGATTCCGTGCACAGACCAGATACCGGTAATCGGGTTCTGAGTAACCCGACCTTTCAGTGTGGCGACATCGCCGGCATCAAAAATCACCTGTATATCGCAGAAGTGATTCACTTCTTTCCTGAAATCTGGAACCTCCACACTGACCGGCCTTGGTGCGTCCGTTGGTTTTCTGCGTTTGTACCAGTCCAGTTGTTGAATAACAAAAGTCATTGAAGCTCCCTTGCCGCGCGAACTAATTTTTATCCGGTTCAGCTCAAAGTATAGCTGGTTATTCGGGGTCGAAAATGTTCTCTATGGTTAAGCCGAACTGTCTGGCGATTTGGAACGCCAGCGGCAGACTGGGATCATATTTGCCGGTTTCTATGGCGTTAACGGTCTGGCGCGAAACGCCGAGCGCTTCAGCCAGTTGCGCCTGTGTCAGGTTCCGTTCAGCACGAAGTACTTTGATACGGTTTTTCAACGATAAGCCCTCCAGCCCAGTACCAGCGCGCTCAGATAGCTGATTACCATCACCACAACCACGGGGTTCGGCCAGCCATCAAAAGACCAACCCGCTTGTTCCGCCAGCACTTTCACTGGCCAGACAATAAATCCGGCGATCAGCGCCGCTGCCAGTGCTTTTAATTCGATAGCCCGGGCCAGTTCGTCTGCCTGACTCAGGTAATTCCAGTACGATTTAGCAAGGCCAATAGCAATTAGTGAAGGCAAAATGATGACTAGCCATTCGATTGCCTGCAGGCTGTCGCCCTGGGTATTAAGAAGGTACTGGCTGCCGGCAAGTATCAGCAACCAGCTGATAGTCCAGAGAAGTAACGGTTTACGGGTACTAGTTAATGAACGATTTGTGGTTGTAGTCATGTCAATGTTCCTTGTTATTAAGTCAATGAAGCTTGACTTTGCGCTCAGCTTAGCGCCGGTGCTTTAGCGTGTCAAGCGTGTTTTACATTTTAACTGATTAAGCGATACGGCTATCGGTCTCTCACTTAGTGTCTATACTGTTAATTCTACGGCAAAATTTAGCTGTCAACGCGTTGCAAGGGATGACAATGGTGAGACGACTAAGCGGACTATCAGCGCTACTGCTGGCGTTGTCGCTGGCGGGATGTGAGCTGCCGCCGCGGCAAGGGATTGAGCAAAGCTATGCCCTGCCCACCACTATAACCACAGTAACACCGCTGGGAACCGCGGCTGCAGAACAGGCCGCAGAGCATCCTGGCACTTCGGGTATCCATATTCTGGCAGACTCCCGCAAGGCGTTCGCGGCGCGTGTCGAGTTAGTTCAGGGCGCAGAACGTAGTCTTGACCTGCAGTATTACATCTGGCGACTGGATAATACCGGCAGCATCCTGACCCAGGAGATGGTGAATGCCGCCGATCGCGGTGTGCGGGTGCGGTTGCTGCTCGACGATTTTGAAACCACCGGGCTTGATGCGCAACTTAGCCGTCTGCATCAGCACCCCAATATCGAGGTGCGCCTGTTTAATCCCTTCGTGATGCGCTCCCATAAATGGCTGGGCTTTTTTATCGACCTCAGCCGTGCCAACCGACGCATGCACAACAAGACCTTTACTGTGGATGGCAGCGTGACCATCATCGGCGGTCGTAATATTGCCGATTCCTATTTTGGCGCTACCGATGATTTTCTTTTTTCAGACCTGGATGTGCTGGCAATCGGGCCGGTGGTTGATGACGTGCAGCAGGAGTTTGATGCCTACTGGAACAGCGAATCGGCTTATCCGATCGATATCGTGCGCTCGGTAGATAATCCGCTTGCCGGCTCAGAGCCGGTGGAGGATATTGTCCAACGGTACAGAAGCAACGAGCAGGCAGCAAAATATCTGGAAGCTATTGAGGAGGCACAGTTTTTTGAAAAGCTGGTTGACCATAAATTAGAGCTGACGTGGGCACCGACCACCATGTTAAGCGACGATCCGCGCAAGGCCCTGGGCGAAGCGCCCGATGGCGGGCATCTGTATCCCAAACTTGAGAATGTTATTCTGCAAGCGGATCAGCATCTGTATCTGGTGACGCCCTACCTGGTGCCAACCAAATCCGGCGTAAAAGTGCTAACACAGCTGGCTGAGCGGGGCGTGGACATCAAGATACTGACCAACTCGCTGGCGGCTACCGACCTGGCGATCGTCCATGCTGGCTATATAAAATGGCGCAAGGAACTGCTCGGGGCCGGCATCAAAATTTATGAACTGCGGCCTACCGAGATGCAGCTGACTGATGAAGCTGAACCGGCGGGCAACTTCAGCTTGTCGGCGGGCTCAAGCCTGCATGCGAAAACCACAGCCATCGATGGCGAACAACTTTTTATCGGATCCTTTAACTTTGATCCGCGCTCAGCCAATCTCAATACCGAACTGGGATTTATTATCGAAAGTCCGGAGCTGGCGGCAGCACTGGAACAGACCTTTGAAACCCGGGTTCCTGCACGGGCTTATGAACTGGTGCTGGACGAGCAAGGCGAGCTGATCTGGATTGAGCGGAGTGAGCAACAGCTTATCCGCCACCAGACGGACCCTGAAACAAGCTGGTGGCGGCGCACTTACGTGTGGTTAATGTCGCTACTGCCGATTGACTACTTTTTATGACGGCCGGGCGAGTGGATCCTGCTCGTCGAGCGATGGATAATCGGTATAGCCGCGCTCATCGCCGCCATAAAAGGTGTCAGAGTCCCAGTCGTTCAGTTCGGCATTTTCGCGGAAGCGACGCGGTAGATCCGGGTTGGCAATAAAAGGTCGCCCGAAGCTGACCAAATCACAGCGGCCTTCGGTGATGCGCTGGCGCGCCTCTTTGGCATCGTATTCGCCGTTGGCGATGTAGACGCCTTTAAAGCCGGTTTGTATGGCCATAATTACGTCTTCTGGCCGATCGTCCGCATGATTGCCCTGAAATGAATCTTCTACCACTTCAATGAAAGATATACCAAGATCATCCAGGCGTTTCGCCAGCAGCCCGTAAGTTGCTACCGGATCATCATCTTTCATGTCATTAAAGCTACCGGTAGGGCTTACGCGAATGCCCACATTCTCCTTGCCCCACACATCAACAACGGCTTCAACAACCTCAAGCGGCAGGCGTAAGCGGTTCTCGACCGAGCCGCCATATTTATCAGTACGTTCGTTGCTGCCGCTGCGGAGAAACTGATCCAGCAGATAGCCGTTAGCGGCATGTAACTCCACGCCGTCAAAGCCGGCGTCGCGGGCATTTTTAGCGCCCTGCCGGAACTGCTCTACAATATCGGGGATTTCTTCCGTTTTAAGTGCCCGCGGTTCGGGGATATCCACCATACCGGAATCTTTGCTGGTGTACGTTTGCGCGCCTTTCGGCTGGATCGCTGAGGGCGCCACCGGCTGTTGGCCGTCGGGCTGCAGGTCGGGGTGCGAAATCCGCCCAACGTGCCAGAGCTGCAGATAAATCCGGCCACCGGCTGCATGTACCGCATCGGTTACCTTGCGCCAGCCCTCGATCTGCTCCTGTGAGTGAATGCCCGGGGTAAAAGCATAGCCTTTGCCCTGCGGGGATACCTGGGTGGCCTCGGCGATAATAAAGCCGGCACTGGCGCGCTGCCGGTAATACCGGGCATTCATCTCAGTCGGCACATCACCGGGCTGGCTTGCGCGGGATCGCGTCAGTGGTGCCATAATGATACGGTTGCGCAACTTCAGCGTGCCAAATTGCAGCGGTTGAAATAATGGATCGTCCGGTACCTCTACAGTCATTTGTATCTCCGTAAGAAAACCTACCTGATCAAATAGACCGTAACGCCTGAAAATTCAAGGCGGTTGGCAGCACTCACAGAACGAATGGAGGGTAAATGAAATACATTTTCGAAGTGCATATTAAAGAGGGCCATAGTGCCGAAGATTACGCTGCTGCCTGGGTCCGGGCCAGCGAAATTATCCAGCGTGCGCCCGGCGCGCGGGGTACCGAATTACACCGGAAACTGGACGATCCAAAGGTATTAATCGCTATTGCCCACTGGGACAGCAAAGCTGATCGCGATGCGATGGAGTCGCGGCATAACGAGGAAGTGGCAGCGATTATCCGCGCGGCGGCTGAGTTCTGTGAGATCCGGCCTATTGGTGAGTTTGCGGAGCCGGACTGGGTGGTCAGGCCGGCGAATCCACCGGCTGACTCGAGTGCGTGGTAACCGTTATTGCTGCGCCAGCCCGATCAGATAATCTGCCAGCGCGCCCATGCCGGTTTGTGCCACACCAGCACGCTGCTCAGCGGCCTGGTTATAGTTGGTGTTGGTATTCACATCATAAACGTATAACTGACCGTCTTCGGCTTCAATAAACTCAATACCGGCCACATCAATCTGTGCCTGCTGCAGAAAAGTCTGTAGCTGGCTGATGATGCTATGGTCGTCAAAGCGATTGGTTATGGTGAATTTATGCTCATTACTCTCCACAGGTTGCTCGGTGGTCGGGCAAAAAGCATCATCCACGCTGCAGACATCGGCAGGACACAATTCAAAACCGCCTTCGGTATTCACCTGCACAGTATAAATAAATTCGCGCCCGACAAACTCAGCGCGGGTTATATAAGGCGCTTTGGGCTGAATATACTCCTGTAGCAGCCAGATCCCGTCCAGGGGTTCTTCATATTCAGGACCATCGATAAATCGTTGCAGCGCGGCCCGCGAGTCAAAGCGGGTCACACCCAGGCCTTTTCCGCCGCGGTTTGGTTTCAGTATGAGGGGCCAGTAGCCGAAATTTTCAGCCGCCGCTATAAGCTCTTCCCGGCCCACCACTGCGTGGGTTGCCGGTACTTGCAAGCCAGCGCGCTCAAGGGCTGCGTACTGAGATAACTTACAGACCTCCAGCGCCAGCGCCGGAGTACCGTTAACCACAGTAGCGGGATGCTGCTGCAGCCAGGTCAGTGCCATGCGGGTAAGTTCCGGTGCGAAGCGGTGCCCACGGGTGTGGGATGAAGCGCTCATGCGGTTGTAATAAACAGCATTGGCAGGGACTTGGTTATAAGGCACCTTGCCGGTATCTAAAAACCATTCCTGAGGCGTCACGCCGCGCCCGGAAAAGGCAGCGCGTAGAGGGACAAGCCATTCTTCGTTTTCATGCATGATGACGATATTGCGCATAGACACCTCGGAGTTTTTCACGAACAGAGCGGGATCATAACGGAAAGCCGTGCTAATTTAAGAACCATAACGTTATATCTTATAGTCATTTTAGTAATCAGGCGGGCAGATACCATGAAGTGGATGATATATGGAGCATACGGCTATACCGGTGAACTGATCAGCCGACATGCAGTGGCTGAGGGGCATAAGCCGGTGCTGGCCGGACGCAACGGCGAAGCAGTCAGAAAACTGGCTGAAGAACTCGACCGTGACTATGTCGTGGTTAGCCTGGATGAGCCTGGCGCTTTGGAAGCTGCGTTGGCGGATATGGATCTGGTGATTCACTGCGCCGGTCCTTTTGAAGTAACGGCCGAGCCAATGATCGCCTCTTGTCTGGCAACCAAAACCCACTATCTGGACATTACCGGAGAAATCTCGGTATTTGAGTTTGCTCATGCGTCGCACAAACTGGCTGAATCTGCGGGCGTGGTGCTCTGCCCCGGCGTCGGCTTTGACGTGATTCCGACGGACTGTGTTGCGGCACAGCTTAAAGAGCAGCTGCCAGACGCCATCGATTTAGTGCTCGGCTTTGACTCCTCGTCGCGGATGAGTCGCGGCACCGCACGCACCGGTATGCGTAAGCTTGCTGAAGGCGGCGCGGTCCGCCGTGGAGGCGATGTCGTCAATGTGCCGCTGGCCTATCACACCCGGAAGATCGACTTCGGTAACGGCGAAAAGTGTGCGATGACTATCCCGTGGGGCGATGTGGCAACGGCGTACTACACCACCAGCATTCCAAATATTGAAGTTTATATCCCGGCGTCGCCGCGGCTGATTAAGCGCATGAAACGGATGAACTGGTTCCGCTGGCTATTTCGCTTTAAGCCGCTGCGCAATATGCTGGAGAAAAATATAGAACAGCAGCCTGCCGGGCCCGATGAAGAAGAACGTGAAAAGGCGGTCACTTATGTTTGGGGCGAAGCAAAAAATGGCAAAGGGGATAGCAAATCACTGCGGGTTAAAGTGATGAACGGCTATAAGTTAACCAGCCAGGGGGCTGTTGATGTGGCTATGCATATCCTTGAGCAGCGCCCGGCGCCGGGCTATTACACCCCGGCGAAGCTATGCGGAAGTGATTTGATTGACCGCTATAAAATCGAATAAATAGCGGCATAAAAAAAGGGGCCCCGAGGGCCCCTTACCGTTTCATAAATCAGATTCAGAAGTGATAGCTCACGCCAAGATTGACGCTTGAGTTTTCACTATCCTGATGGTTGTAGCCAACATCAAAGCTCCAGACGCCGCGGAAAAACTTAGCGCCAATGCGGGCACCAATATCCGAATCATCGAAAATGTCGATGTGCTGCAGACGAGCATCAAGTTCTACCATGTCATTCAGACGATGACGTACACCGGCGGCTAAGCCCCAGCCCGTATCGTCGGTATGCATGAAGCCCGGACTATCGAATTCCACATTAGTATGGATAGCCGATACCACACCATAGGCATGGGTCTGGCTCGACAGCGCATGGCGATAGCCAAGGCCTATATCATAGTTGTCGAGATCGACGCCCGACTCGCTGAAGAAAGCGACAGCGCCTTCAACGAAAACATTTGGGGTAAGCGACCGTGAGAAGTCGGCACCAAAGCCGTCAAAGTCCTCTCCAAAGGAATCAACGCGCTGATAGTCGGCAGAAACAAAATCGAACGATGGTGTGTTCTGCGCCATGGCTGGTGCTGATAAAGCTGCAGTAATGGCGCTTGCGATTAATATACGTTTCATAAGTACTACTCCTTTTTACGCTGACTAAATGTGCGTACTTCAAACGTAGCATAAATCCAGAAAAGTGAGAAACGACGGGGTGTAAAGAGCAGGTAAAGCTGCTTTTTTGCTGAATCCCGAATTCTTTCTTATAGTTAACAGGTAGTCTGAAAATCACTTCGCAGAGGAAGAAATCAGAAAAGGAATTGATCGCAGTATGACATCAGCAAAACGAGCATTGGTAGTCGAAGGAGGGGCAATGCGTGGGGTCTTTGCGGCCGGCGTGCTGGATGCCTTTATGGAGCAGGACTATAACCCCTTTGATTTTGCTATCGGCGTATCCGCCGGCTCTACCAACCTGATTGGCTACCTGGCTAAGGAGCATAAGCGCAGCCTGCGCATTCTCACTGAGCATGCCCAGAGTTCCAATTTCCTTAACCCCCTTCGCTATCTGACCGGCGGCCATTTTTGTGACGTCGAATGGTTATGGCGCCAATCCTTTGAAGACCTGGAGTTAGATCTGGAGCACTATATGGCCCGCCAGGTGCCATTATATGTGGTGACCACCCGGGTGGATACTGGCCAGGCCTGCTATATCGAGGTGACCAGGGATAACATGCATGACTTGTTCCCGGCGTCCTGCGCGATTCCGTTTATTTACCGTGACTACCCGGAGGTAAACGGTATCCCGATGACAGACGGCGGCGTGGCCGACTCGATTCCGGTCGAGAAAGCCTACGAGATGGGCGCACGTGAGATTACCGTGATTTTGTCTCAGTCATTGCGGGTCAGAAAGCAGGTGTATACCTTGCCCGGCCCGGTTGAAGACTTTCTGCTTAATCACTTGGTACTGCGGCAGGCCATCACCGACCGCCCGGATAAATTTAACCGCAGTCTGGAGTTTATTACCAACCCGCCCGATGACTGCAAAATACATGTGATCGCACCGCCCGCGGATTTTCGTGTCGGCCGCTTTACCCGTAATCTTGATGCCTTGCATGGGGGCTACGAAATTGGTCGCAAGCGCGGCTTTGCCTTTCTGGAAGAAGCACAACAGTTCGCTTAGCCGCTGCGGCAGGGTACAATACCGACCTCATTATACTGCGAAGAGATTAATTAATGGCCGATAACCACTCGCCTAATCCGGATTGCCCTCAGTGCGGCTCAGCTTACGCTTATCCAGACGGAACCATGTTGATTTGTCCTGAATGTGCCCATGAATGGTCACCAGCCGAACCGGCAGGCAGTGATGAGAAAGTATTCCGCGATGCCAATGGCAATGTGCTGCAGGATGGTGACAGCGTAACTGTCATCAAAGACCTGAAGGTAAAAGGCTCATCGCTGGTAGTGAAAGTGGGGACCAAAGTGAAAGGGATCCGGCTGGTGGACGGAGACCATGACATTGATTGCAAAATCGATGGTATCGGGCCGATGAAGCTAAAAACCGAGTTTGTGAAAAAGGTCTAAACCATTAACCGGCGTAGTTCGCGCTCGATGGCAAAAACATGATCGTCCTGCTCGTCAATCTCTCGCAGCGCCTCGGCCAGCCGCAGTAAGTATTCACTATTTTTCCCGCTCGGGCCTTCTGACCGGGCTATATGACGGGCTATTTCCTGCTCGTCGGCTTCGCCCAGCCAGGCAGCGTTTGATGCATTGGCAACGTAAACCAGACCTTCGACTGAGCCACCGCCATCTAACCATTCGAACGGCGTAAAGAAGCGCAGATAGCCATTTTTCTCGCGATGATCCAGGTGCTCAAATACATCAGGCGTTACTTCATAAGCCATTCCGGCGCAGTGGGCATCTTCAACTGGAACAAGAGTGGCAACCCGGCCAGGCGCCTGCGGCGTGCCGCGGTGATCGTGAGAGCCCTGCCAGAAGCGCCGCTGCCAGCCGTGAATGCGTGCCGGGCGGCGCTGCAGGTACGGAAAATCCGCTTTATAAATTAACGAGCCATAACCAAACAGCCAGACCGATTCGAGATGGTCCAGCGGCTGCTGTTGGCGATTTAATTCAATTGTATTGTGTGACATAAGCGCCCGCGTAATAATAATCAGTAAATACTAACAAATTTACGGAGCCATGCCGATGTCCAACCTGGAACTCAAGCTTCCTCCCCTTGCGCTGGTTTTGCTGATCGGCGCGCTGATGTGGCTGACCAACTGGCTATGGCCTACGGGCGCGTGGCACTTCAGCGATTTACGCCAGGCTGGCGTCGGCTTTGTTGTGGCAGGGGTATTGATTGCCGCGGCCGGGGTCTGGCAGTTCCGGCGCGCCGCGACCACGGTGAATCCAATGGATCCAAATCTCAGCAGCAGTCTGGTTCAGAACGGCATTTACCGGTTCAGCCGCAACCCCATGTATCTGGGGTTTTTAATGATGCTAATTGGCTGGGCGCTATGGTTAGGTAGCCTGCCGGCGCTTATCTGGTTGCCGGTGTTTGTTATTTACATGAACCGTTTTCAGATTGTGCCGGAAGAGCGCATGCTGTTAGCGAAGTTCGGCGACAGTTATTGTGAGTACTGTCGCCGGGTTCGCCGCTGGTTTTAAATCAGCCGTTACATCCAGGGCTTATGGCTGCGGGCGATATCATTGACCCACTGACGCTGCAATTGTTCGGCCTGGGAACGGGTCAGATAGCGGATATCTTCAGATCCTGCAGGGGTGTTGAGGATCAGATCGGCGAAGCCCAGCACGCGCAACCAGGGCGAGCGCTTCACATCAATCTGCTGCACTTTATACAGCGGATACCAGTTTTCCCGCCGGCTGAGCACGCCGCGGCGTACCGCCAGCCAGTCTTCGCCGGTGCTGTAACTGAAACGCATCCAGCGCAGCACAATATAAATTTGTAACAGTAACCAGAGTCCGGCACTGACAATTGCTGCCAGCATCAGCGAATCCACCTGCCGGTAGATCAGGTAAGCTCCAAGCGGTGCCAGCACGGCCAGCCAGATCGATGGCCCTAATAATGCCAGCACGGAAATGCGCTGCCAGCCGAGTGACTCCGGCGCTGGTAACTTTAGCAACTTCCGTAAATCAGCGAGAACCGGAGCCGTAACCACCGGCAGGGTAAATTGTGATGCTGATTGCCCTTGTGCCTGCTGGCGTGGGCGTAACTGGCTCACCCGCAACGTCCACCGGCCCAGTAGCCGGGCGCGCAGATTCTGACGAATCTGAACCCGCTGCAGTTTATGGTAGCGAAAGCTGAGGGTGCGAATAGTGAACAGGCCTCCGCGCGCCTGATAACGGCCACCGTCAATGGTCAGGGATAGCCCGTAATAGCGGACAATGCTAACGCCAATGGCCAGCACGAACAGCACCGCCAGCACCGCAATACCAAGCAAAGGCGCGACCCACCAGTTATCGGTATCAAGCCATTGGGTGTTGGTTTCCAGCCACGGCACGATATAGTCTTCCATGATATCCAGCTGGCTTAACGGATAAGCCAGCACCGCCAGCAACACGAAGATTTTGTTATCAATAATCCCGGCGCGGATAATATCCGGCAAACTGAACTGGCGCTGATAATCAGGTTCGCTTTGTTCTTGCGAGCCGGAATCAGCCGCTTCACCTGACTTCTTGTCGTCGGTTTTTTCCGTTGCCAGCACCTGTTGTCGCAGCTGTTGTGCCAGTTCTGTTTTCAGCCCGGGGATCTCCACTTCACTGCCACCGGCGCCGGCACTATCAACGCTAAGAATGGTCAGGCCAAAGGGTCTGAAGTACCAGGTTTCATTTAATTCAGCCTGCTGGATACGATCGAATTTCAGGGTCAGATTCTGGCGGTTCATAATGCCGGTGCGTAAGTGGATAGCATCGTCGGCAATGGCGAACAGAAACCGGTTGTAGTGCATCACGGCGACCGCGATGGTAAACAGAAAAAATGCCAGCGCGACCAGGATTCCGGCTTTGGCCGGGGTACCGCTCACGGCGACTACTGCCAGTACCGGAATCAGGTTGGTTACATTGCTGACCAGTCTTTTTATTTCACGCAGAATAAAAAAGACCATGGTAATGGGTGGGGTACGTTGCCAGTTCAGCTCACTCATTCAGGTTACTCGCTCAGCTCATCGGCATCCGGCTCGTTGGCGACTTCAGTGATCAGGCTGCTTTTAATACGTTCAGCTTCATCGGGCTTCAATCCCGGGATAGCCAGGTCAGCACCACTGCTGCCGGCGGTATAAATAACCAGATGGGACAGGCTCAGCATCCGCTCAAGCAGCGACTCTTTAATTTCCACATGCTGGATGCGATTAAGCGGTACACCGCGCTGCAGGCGCCAGAGCGCGCCCCGGCGCAGATACATGGCTTCGTCGGTTTCGGCATAGCCGGTAAACCGATATCGGCGCGGCGCCCAGAACAGCAGCAAAAACAGCGTCAGAACCAGCCAGCCTGAGGCCAGGATCCACCAGTCCGGCAGCCAGGATCCGATATTTTCTACTATACTGAAGACAGACAACGCGACGGCCAGTATGGCCATGTTAAAGCCACCTTTCAGCTGGAGGTACGTCTGATAATCTTTCGATACAGATTTCCATTCGGGCGCCATGCGAATTAGTCCTTGGGTTGAAACGGCTGTAATGAGTCCCATTAAACTAGATGTACTCGCAAAAAGACAGGAGCACGTATATGAAAGTTTTGATTGTTCTTACGTCACACGATCGACTCGGCAAAACCGGCGAAATGACCGGATTCTGGGCTGAGGAGTTCGCCACTCCTTATTATGTATTAAAAGACGCGGGTGCTGAAGTCGCCCTGGCATCGCCCAAAGGTGGCCATGCGCCAATTGATCCAAAAAGCCAGCAAAGCAACGCACAAACCCCGGCTACCGTTCGCTTATTTGATGACGAAGATGCCATGGCGCAGGTTGCCACCACGCTGAAACTGAGCGAAGTGAACGCGGAAGATTTTGACGCGGTCTATTATCCTGGTGGGCATGGCCCGGTATGGGATTTAGCCGAAGATGAACGTTCAATTGACCTGATTGAGAATTTCTGGCGTCAGGGTAAGCCGGTGGCGGCGGTCTGTCATGGTCCGGCAGCGCTGGTAAATGCTAAAACGCGTGACGGTGACCCCATTGTTAAGGGGCGCCGGGTGACCTGCCTGACCAACAGTGAAGAAAAGGCGGCCGGCCTGGACCACGTTGTCCCATTTTTGGTTGAAGATAAGCTAAAAGAGTGTGGTGCCAAATTCGAGCGGGCTGCTGATTCCGAAGCTTGTGTGGTGGTCGACGGACAGCTTATTACGGGCCAGAATCCAGCCTCGTCAAGGAAGCTGGCGGCCGAACTTAAGAAGAAGCTAACCGCTTAATTCGGTAGCTATAAGAATCCGCCACAAGAAAAGGGCAGTCAGTTTTAAACTGACTGCCCTTTTTAGTTAGCGCGCTTTTTTGAAAGCCGGCTGGCTTATTCAGTCATCGCTTCTAAGCGAGTGCGCAGTTCTTCATCTTGCTGAACGCGCTGAACGATGGCGTTGTATTCCTGCGGAGATAAGCCGGAATCGTTAACGGCGCCAATCATTTCTTCCTGAGCCTGTTGCTGGATAGACTGTGCCTGTTCAGCATCCTGGGCATTCTGGAACTCTTCAGCATATTTGGAGCTAATTTTCTGGACTGCGTTCATGGCAGCGAGAAATTTTTCCAGCATCGAATCAGTAATTTCGATGTTTTGTTGTTGCGCAGCCATTTGCTGGTTTTGCGCGGCTTGTTGTGGTGCTGGCGCAGCCATAGCAACTGAAGAACCGGCGAACGCAGCGGCGATAGCAAGTGCGGTTAATGTGTTTTTCATAATGTCATTCTCCTTAAAGTAAATGTCGCCATGATCTAAGCAAGCCCTGTGCCAACTTTTTATTACTTGTAACATGCTGTTTTAAATGTACAAAAAAATGCGGTGTGAATTTGTAGAACACGCTATGTATACTATTGATACATATTGAGCAGGAGTGATGCGTGACAAAAAGATACAGATCACACCGCTGGGGGCTGTCGGGTTTACAACGAACTCTGCTGCTTTATGTGGTGTTGCCCATGTTGGTGCTATCCGGTTTGGCCATAGGTTTTGGTCTTGAGCGCGCCAGCGAACTGGAAGATGAACGCTTGCGTGGTGATCTGGAGCTGATCGGCCGGGCCATCCGCTTACCTGTTGCTGATGCATTGATGCAGGGCGATATTCAGGCCGTGCGCTCGAATCTGGACTCAGTATTCCGCATTGGCCGGGTTTACGGCGCTTCGGTATACGACACCCAGGGCACCTTGGTGGCCGCAGCCGGTATCGTTGAACGCGACTTAAGCGAGAGTATTCTGGCGGAGCAGGTGGTCCGTACCGGTGAGCAGCAAGACAGTTATCGTGAAGTGGCCGGGCGTGACGTATTCTCCCAGTTTCTGCCGATCAACGACCGCGGTGGTCGCATCATCGGCCTGTTGCAAATCACCCGACGGGCGCAGGATTTTGAGCAATCGTTTGCCCAGTTAAGTCGCATCGCTTGGGGCAGCTGGCTGATCGTTGCGGTGGCCACGGTAGCGATTCTGATTTTTGGTCATTACGGTGCCGTCGGCCGCCACATTGAAACTTTAGTCACCAGCATGCGCCGCGTCGCTCAGGGTGATCGCAAGCATCGCGCTGCGGTGCAGGGGCCGGGAGAGCTGCGCGAGGTGGCGGAAGGGCTTAACCGGATGCTCGATAGCATTGAGGCGGCGGAGCAGGAAATTGAAGCGCGTCGGGAACATGAGCAACAGCTGAACTATCAGTTACGGGAAAGTGAAAAGATGGCGGCCATCGGCCAGGTTGCCAGCGGCGTGGCCCATGAACTGGGTGCGCCCCTGACAGTTATCGACGGCCGGGCGCGGCGACTGCAGCAGGAACATCAAGACGTGGAATCGCAACGCCAGTTGACGGCGATACGAGGGCAGGTGCAGCGACTGACTAAGATGGTACGGCAACTGCTGGCCTTTAGCCGTACCCCGGTCACTGCCTGGCAGCCACTGAGCGTGCAGGAGCTGGTTCGTCAGGCACAGCTAAGCACCTCTTATGAATTCGAGCCCGATGGTCCGGCCATAACGGTCGATATGCCCACCGCCACCATCACTATCAGTGGCGACCCCCAGCGACTCGAGCTGGCACTGGTGAACCTGTTACGCAATGCGTTGCAGGCTGCCCGGCAGCAAGTCGTCATTGAAGTGCGCGAGCAAGTCCGTGACCAGAAGCAGCACGTTGTGATCCTGATCAGCGACGATGGCGCCGGTATTCCCGCCGATGCCGACCAGGATGAACTCATCAAGCCGTTTAAAACCACCAAAGCACAGGGTGAAGGCACCGGTCTGGGGCTGGCGATCGTGGCCCATATTATTGCCGACCATTGCGGTGAATTCGCGCTGCAGCCAGGGCCTGACGGCGGCTGTCAGGCGGTGGTTAGCCTGCCCCGGCCGACGCAAGCTGAGGAAACCTCAATATGAAAATATCCACGCTTAAACAGCGGCACCTGATTGCCGTGGTTGAGGACGATCCCGGCCTGCGTGAATTGCTGCAGGAAGAACTGGAAAGCGCCGGCTACCGGGTCATTGCCTTTGAAACCGCCGAACTCTTGTTGGTGCAGCTGGACGAGCAGTTCCCTGCGCTTATTATCAGTGACATCCGGCTGCCTGGCATGTCGGGGCTGGAACTTCTGGGACAATTGCAACAGCGTAACAGCCAGCCGCCGCTGATCCTGATCACCGCTTTTGGCACTGTTGACCAGGCCGTGGATGCATTGCGCCAGGGAGCAGACGACTTTCTGACCAAGCCGCTGGATCTGGAGCACCTGCTGGTGAGCGTTTCGCGGGTGCTGGACTACCATCAGCTGCGCAACGAAGTGGAAGCCTACCGGCGTTCCGTTAAAGCGGAGCAACAAGGGCCCGGCGGCATCATTGGTGCCAGCCGGGTGATGCGCCAGCTGTATTCGGAAATTGAACAAATTGCCGCAGCTGATGGCAGCGTCCTGATACTGGGTGAAAGTGGCACCGGTAAAGAGCTGGTCGCGCAAGCGCTGCATCAACTGAGCCAGCGCCGCGACGGGCCTTTTTTAGCGGTAAACTGCGCCGGCATCCCCAGCGAGTTGCTGGAAAGTGAATTCTTTGGCCATGCCGCCGGTGCTTTTACCGGTGCTCAGAAAGCCCGTGCCGGGCTGCTTAAAGAAGCGGACGGAGGCACCCTGCTGCTGGATGAAATTGGTGAAATGCCGCTGCCGCTGCAGGCTAAGTTACTGCGGGTATTACAGGAAGGCACCATGCGCCCGGTCGGCAGCGATCAGGAGGTGCGGGTAGACGTGCGGATCCTGGCGGCCACCCATCAGGATCTCGAGCAGCGCGTTGCTGGCGGCGAGTTCAGGGCTGACCTGTTTTACCGGCTGGAGACCTTTAGTTTGCACGTGCCGCCGTTGCGCCAGCGGGGCGACGACATTGAGTTGCTGGCCGAGCACTTTATTGACCAGTTGCAGCAACAGCAGCCCAAGTCGGTGCAGGGGTTATCTTCAGCGGCTCGCGATCTGCTGTACGCCTATCGTTTCCCCGGTAATGTGCGTGAACTGCAAAACGCCATTGAGCGGGCCTATACTTTCTGTGACGGTGAGTTTATTGAGCCGGCGCACCTGCCCGCGCGCTTGCGGCAGCAAGAAGCGCAGGAGGTGGCGGCGCCGGTCAGCGCGCCAGCCCACTGGCCTTCGATGCAGGAGTTACAGGCCGACTACGTAAGAAAAGTAATGGTTTATACGCAAGGGAATAAGCAGCAGGCCGCCCGCATTCTGGGCGTTACCCGCCGCACCTTATATCGCTGGCTTACCAACGATGACGAACACTGAAGCCGGCCTGTATTTCGCGGCCCACCCCGGGCTCAAAAGCGCGTCCGCTGCCCTGATTCACGACGACTGAACCAACGTAGTCACGGTCGCCCAGATTGTGAATTTTTAACCAGGGTTCAATTTCCAGCCCTTGCCAGTTAATCTGGCTGCTCAGCGCCAGATCCCACAGCGTGTGGCCCGGCGCCAGCACCGAGTTATCATCTGTGGCGGCGACATCACTGCGGTGGTCAGCAATCAGGCTGGCCTGAAGGGGGAACGTTGCCACCGGCCGGCTGGTCCAGTTCAGTTGCGCATATGCTTGCCGGCGCGCGACGCCAGGCAAGCGGTTGCCATTGGCATATTCTGCGTTCAGCCAGGTGGCAGAAAAACGGAGATCCCAGGCCGACGCAATCTGCCAGTTGCCTTCCACCTCAGCACCTTCGCGCTCCGTCTGGCCGGCATTAACGTAAGTCGTGCGGCCGTCTATGCTCTGATCCACCACAATTTCATCGTTGGTATCAATCACAAAAGCCGTCAGCTGCGCTCGTAACGCTGGGCTGCGCCATTTCAGCCCGGCCTCCCATTGCTGACTATGCGCCGGACCCAACTGTGTATTCAGCCCGGTGCCCTGCGGACTATAAGCGAGCTCGGTCAGTGTCGGCGTTTCAAATCCGCGACCGCGGGCGGCAAAAACACTGAGCCTGTCGCTGACCAGATAAGTCAGACCGAGATTCCAGCTCAGCGCATTCATATCCTGCGCGCCGCTATCATCAGGATTAACCGGATTGGTGTAGTAATCATCCACACTGAAGTCGACGGCGCTGTAGCGCAGCCCGGTCAGAAACCGCCATTGCTCCGCAGGCTGCCATTCAAGCAGGCCGTACAATGCCTGATTAGTCACTGTGCCCAGCTCGTCACGGCGCAGCTCGCCCCGCTGGCCAAAGTCATTCACATAGCCGAAGCGGCGATCTTTCTGCTCGGCGATGGTACCTCCCAGGGTCGCGGTAATCGGTAGTACCAGTTGCCAGTTATAGGCGGCATCAATACCGCTAAACTGGCGCTGCAGGTCAATGACGGCGCCAGAACTGGTGAGATCATCACCGGCAAAGGGCAAATACTGCTCGATATCACGCCAGCCACGCCAGGCACTGACATGCCAGCGGTTATCCAGAGTTTCTTGTTGCAGGCTCACCGACACTTGCTGGTGGTGAATCGACTTGCGGGTATTAAAGGTTTCAGCGCGGCTAAAGGTCTGGGTGGGATCGGTGCGCCAGTCCGCTGGGGTCAGGCTACCCGGATCCTGGAGTGAAGGCGCGTGATTGTCGTCGATGCGCAGCACCAGGCGTAGGGTATTGGTCAAATCATGATACCAGCGCAATGCCAGCTGATCGCGCTCGGCGCTGTTGTGTTCGCGCGGGCCATCGGTACGAAAGCGGGCACCGATTAAACGCAGCGCTTGATCATCGCCCACCAGGTCGCTTTGCAGCAGCAGGCGCGAGGTATCATTAGCGGCGCCCATGGCTTTGAGGGTCAACTGACTGGTCACCGGCGCGCGCGAGCGCCAGTCAATGACGCCACCAGCACCATTGCCATAAAGGGTTGCCAGCGGGCCGCGAATCACCTGAATCTGCTCGGGTTCATCGAGCAGAATACTTGAGGTCTGGGCCTGGCCATCGGGCATACTTAGCGGAATGCCGTCAAGCTGCAGCAACACGCCACGAACGCCAAAGGCTGAGCGGGCACCAAAGCCCCGTAAGGTAATACGGGTATCCTGAGCATAGTTGGCGCGGCTGTCGGCCTGCACACTTGCGATACCGCCCAATAACTCAGCCGCATCAATTCGCAGACCCGGTGGTTGTTCTGCGACGTTCAGGCTGGTGACGGCCGCGGGAATTTCGCGGTTTAACTGGACGGCTGAACCTGTTATTTCAATCACTTCAGTCGCCGGTACGGGTTGCTCCTGCGCGGTGGCAGAAAAAGCGACGCTGGCCATAGCCAGCGTCAGTACAGCAGTATAATCAGACAACATAGTTTGTCGGCTACCCCAATTAGTTGGCGGGTTTGATCTGAATCAGTTCAGCGTCTTTGGGTTGATCCGTGATGACATAAATATAGCCATCGGGACCTTGTTCGATGTCGCGAATGCGCTTGCCAATAGCCTCATCAAACAGGGTTTCTTCATGCATGACGCGCTCGCCTTCCAGGTCGATACGGGCCACGTGCGAGCCGCGTAATGCGGCCACAAAGAGATCGCCCTGCCAGTCAGGAAATTTATCGCCGGTATAGAAGATAATATCGGATGTGGCGATGGACGGAACCCAGTAGTAATGGGGTTGTTTAGCGCCTTCTAAATGGGTCTTTTTACTGATAATAGTCCCATCATAATCGACGCCATAGGTGGCTTCCGGCCAGCCGTAGTTTTCTCCGGCGAGGGAAATATTGATTTCATCGCCGCCTTTGGGGCCATGTTCACTTATCCACAGCTCACCGGTTTGCGGATGAATCGCTGCACCCTGCACGTTGCGGTGTCCGTAGGACCAGATCGTATCCAGCGCGTCATCCCGGTCCACGAAGGGGTTATCTTCCGGTACGCTGCCGTCTGGCCAGATACGAACCACTTTACCGTGATGGTTATCCAGTAGTTGGGCATCATCCATCGCGGAATAACGGTCACCAAGGGTAATAAACAGGTGCCCCTCAGGCGAGAACACCAAGCGCGAGCCAAAGTGGGCGTTGCTCTCGTATTTGGGCACACCGCGGAAAATAACTTCAACATTCTGCAGGCTGTCGCCCGCCAGTTCGGCCCGCGCTACCGCAGTACTATTACCGGTGCCGCCATCCTGCGCTGCTTCCGAGTAGCTCAGGTAGATCATGTTGTTGTTGGCAAAATCCGGATCCAGGGTAACGTCTAGCAGGCCGCCCTGCCGCTCCGCGACCACTTCAGGTACGTTCTTGATGGGATCGCTGATGGTGCCGTCCAGGCTGACCTTATGCAGGTCTCCGCCACGCTCGGTGATCAGCAGATCGCCCGAGGGCAGAAAAGTCATGCCCCAGGGGTGGCTTAAGCCCGAAGCCAGCGTATTGATGCTGACTTTATGGCGTTCGGTGGACACCTCTTCAGCAGCGACGGGCGCCAGTGCTGTGGGCAGCTGGCTTAAGGTAAGAATGGCGGTGGCCAGAACTGTTTTCTTCATCATAGTGTGTGCTCCTGGTAACTGTCTGCAGACTAAGTGGGCAAAACCAAAGTTACTCTAATATAGGCTAAATTTGCTGTTCGCACGAGTTAGCTTAAGGTCGGCTCCGGCAATAATGCGGCGATCGACTCGGCCAGCTTGCGGAACGTCTGCCGGCGACTGGTCGTTGCCCGGTAAACCAGCCCAATCTCCCGTGCGGCCTGGTGTCCTGAAGGTTTCAGCGCCACCAGGTCAGTACCATTTAAAATGCCCCGATCAATGGCCATCTGCGGTAAAAAGGTCGCGCCTAAGCGGGCATCCGCTATTTGCACCAGGCTGTGCAGGCTGGTCGCGGTAAAGGGGTTAATCTTCGCTGAGTCAGCCAGCTCACAGGCGGCTACGGCGTGGCCGGTCAGGCAGTGCTCGCGTTCCAGCAGAAAGATTGACTGATCCGGAAGCTGGTTATAAATCACCGGCTCGCTCAGGTCGCTTGCTAACTGTTTATGCATGACCAGCTTGAATGGATCACGCCCCAGTACGTAGCTCAGATTACCCTGCAAGTCGATCGGTAACGCCAGCACCAGCGCATCAAGTTCGCCGTTGCGCAGGTGCAACAATAGATTACTGGTGGTGTCCTCGCGGAAGTTAAGCTGCAGTTTGGGGTACTGGCGTTGTAAGGATTTGCTTAGATCACCCAGTAAAAAGGGCGCGATGGTGGGGATACAGCCTAACCGCATCGGGCCTTCCATCAGTTTGCCCTGGCTTTGGGCGAAGTTCAGCAATTCTTCGGTCGAGGTGAGAATTTGCCGGGCCTGATCGACCACCTGCTCACCCATGCTGGTGAACAAAAAGGATTTATGGTCGCGTTCAATCAGCTGGCAGCCCAATTGCTCTTCCAGATTCTGGATGCCACTGCTCAGGGTGGACTGGCTGACATGAGAGGCCTCTGCAGCACGGTTAAAGTTCTGGTGCTGATGCAGCGCCAGCAGATAACTCAGATTCTTCAGACTCGGCAATTTGCTCATCGGTCTATTCCACTTTAATTGGTATTACCGATTATGATAATCCGTTTTATTCGTTTTAACAAATAAGGCATGCGGCTTATTATGCTCTCCGACTCGAGGCGAAAGCGCTTCAGAATTTGATAACTACCCTTTATCCACAAGGAGAACGTATATGTTAACAGTAGGCGATAAATTACCAGAGTTTTCGGTTGTAGCAGCAAAGCCTGGCTTTAACCTGCCGGAAGAAAATGGCGAAAGCGCATTTGAAACCATCACCAACGAAAGCTTCTCGGGTAAATGGAAAATTATTTACTACTACCCGAAAGATTTCACCTTTGTATGCCCGACGGAAATCGTTGAGTTCGCGAAGCTGAATGACGAATTTGCTGACCGTGACGCAGTGGTCATGGGTGGCAGCACCGATAACGAGTTTGTGAAGCTGGCATGGCGTCGTGAACACCCGGATCTGAAAAACCTGCAACAGTATTCATTTGCTGATTCAGGTGCGCTGATCGATGGCCTGGGTATCCGCGACAAAGTTGAAAACGTAGCCCTGCGTGCGACCTTCATCGTTGACCCGCACAACGTGATTCAACACGTTTCTGTGAACAACCTGAATGTTGGCCGTAACCCAACTGAAGTGCTGCGTATTTTAGACAGCCTGCAAACTGACGAACTGTGCCCATGTAACCGCGCAGTTGGTGGCGAGACCCTGTAAGCGGGCATCACTCCCCTACTTTTGGTGATGTCCTTTGAGGTGCCACGCTTGTGGCACCTCTTTTTTCCAAGGAGATTTTTATGAGCATTGCAGATTATAAACAGCAGCTCGGTGAGCACGGTAAAGATACCAAACTCAACCTGTCGAGTATTTTCGGTAATGTCGATACCTCTGGTATGACTCCGACCCAATTCTACGGCACCGCCCTGGCCCTGGCCTATTCAATTGGCGATGCTGAGTTAATCGCTGCGGTTCAGGCCGAAGCGGAAGGCAAGATCGAAGCCAATGTAGACAGCGCAGCAAAACTGGCTGCCACGCTGATGGCGATGAATAACATCTACTATCGGTTTGTGCATCTGAGCACCGATAAACAATTCGCCAAACTGCCAGCCGGGTTGCGGATGAATGCGATGGCGAACCCTGGTGTTGAGAAGGCTGACTTTGAACTTTATTCACTGGCAGTTTCGGCGCTGAACGGTTGCGGTATGTGCATTGACTCGCACGTAGGCGTATTGCTTAAGCATAATATTTCGGCGCAGGCTATTCAGCATTCGATCAAAATGGCCGCGGTACTGAACGCAGCGGCAACAGCCCGGCGTATAGGCTAAAGATATTGTCATAACACTGTCATTTATGGCGGTTAAGCTACTCCTGATTTCCCTGTGAACTGGTTGTTATAACCCTTTAACCCGGACCATTTTGTGGTTCGGGTTTTTTTTCGCCTACACTTAGTACTCAATACTTTAAGTAACCGGCTGCGGAACCTGCAGCTGAGAGGTGCTATGCAAATCAATGGCGAACGACTCAAAGCGAATTTAATCGAGCTATCCCGGATAGGCTATAACGAGGCCGACCGCGGCATTTACCGGGTTGGCTTTAGCGATGCCGATATGCAAAGCCGGCAATGGCTGCAGGAAAAAGTAAGAAAACTTGGCTGGGACACCTATATGGACGGGGCCGGCAATGTATTCTTCGGTAACCAGCCGCTGGATAAGCCAGCGGTGCTGATGGGCTCGCATATTGATACCGTGCCCGCAGGCGGCATGTTTGATGGCGCCTTAGGGGCGATAGCGGCGTTGGAAGTGCTGCAGACTATTGAAGACGCCGGGGTGGAGCTGGATAGCCCGGTGTGGGGCGTGGCCACGGCTGAGGAAGAGGGCCGCTTTGGTGGCATGCTTGGCTCGCAGGCGATAACGGGGACGCTGAATCCCGACTGGCTGTTGTCTGCCCATGATGCCGATGGCGTAACCTTAAAAGAAGCGATGGGGCTGCAGGGGCTGGATGTGATGAAAGCGCTGGATGCCGCCTGGCAGCCCGAGCAACTGAAGGCTTTTCTTGAACTGCATATTGAACAGGGCCCGGTCCTGTTCCAGAAAGACCAGCAGATTGGCGTGGTTGATGGCATCTCCGGAGTGTTTAAATGGATTGTGCACCTTAAAGGCAAGGCCGATCATGCCGGTACCGCACCGATGGATATGCGCAGTGATGCGTTCTCCGGGCTGGCGGATTTTGCCCATGAGATTGAGCGTATTATTAACGAAAATGGCACTGATAAAACCCGGATTACTGTTGGTAAAGTCGAGCTGAAGCCCGGCCATCCGCATACGGTGCCCGGCGAAGCGATATTTACTATTGTCGGCCGTGATATGCATGAAGATGTGATGAAAGAACTTGCCCGAGCCTGTCACAAAACCCTGTCGGCTATCGCCCGTAAGCACCGCCTGAAGTTCGAATATGAAGAAGTGAGCTGGCTGGAGCCTAAGCTGTGTTCAGAGCGCTTAACGGATCTGATCGAGGAGCAGGTGAAAGGGCGTGGCTTCAGCTATTTGCGGATGCCCAGCGGAGCTGGTCACGACACCCAGTTCTTTACCGATATTACCGACGCCGGACTGATTTTTATCCCTTCTGTAAACGGTGTTAGTCACGCCCCCGATGAGTGGTCGCACTGGCATGATGTGGAAGCTGGCACCAATGTACTGCTGGATACCGTGCTGGCCCTGTCGGTCGGCGAGCAGGGTGAAGCTTTCGGTCGCAAGCGCGGCCGCAACTAAGGCTCGAGCAAACCGCGCTTCGCTGCGAAATGAATGAGTTCTACGGTATTCGAGGCGCTGAGTTTCCGGAGTACCTTGCCGCGGTGGTTTTCCGCCGTCTTTGGCGACATTGCCAGCAGGTTGGCGATTTCGCGGGTGGAGCGCCCGGCCACCACCAGAAAAAACACTTCTCGCTCACGGCGTGTCAGCACATCCAGCGATGGGCCAGCTGTTTCGCCGGCAGCCGGGTTGGTCGCATCGCTGCCATTTGCTGTTTGCGGAAACCAGGTCTTACCGCCAATCACCCTTAAGATCACTTGCGTCAGTTGCTCCGTGGTCGCGTCTTTAAAAACATAGCCGCGGGCGCCGCCCCTGCGGATTGCGTCTATATATTCCATTTCGTTGTGCATGCTCAGGGCAATGATCTTGCTATCTGGTCGCTGTTGCAGGATTTTGTCCAGCGCCACAAAGCCATTCATTTTTGGCATCGATATATCCATCAGGATCACGTCGGCGGCCACATTAAGGGCAGCTTGGTATAGCTCAGTGCCATCAGCACACTGGCAGACGACACGAAATTGTCCAGTTGCTTCCAGTGCCTGGGCGATCGCGTTGCGTACCAGCGTATGGTCATCAGCCAGGATCAGCCTGATCATAATACCTCCGGCGAAAAGGCCGTGCCCGGTTGCTGGTACGCAAGGCAGACGGAAATCTGGCAACCGTTGCCGGGTGAGCTACTTACGCTGATGTCGGCGCCGAAGGCCTTGCAGCGATCGCGCATACTCTGCAAACCAATACCTGGCTGCGTTGCGCTGGCCGCAAAGCCCTTGCCGTCATCCAGTAAATCCAGGCGTAAACTATCAGAGGCCTGGTGCAGATAAATCGAGAACTGCTGAGCGCCAGCATGTTTTACGGTATTCACCATGGCTTCCTGGATAAGCCGGAACAGAAAGATTTGCAGGTCCATCTCAAGATCGGCGGGGATATCCAGCTCGGGCTGACAGCGGATGCCTGCAGGTTGCAGCAGCTGGCGGTCCAGCCACGATATCGCGGCGGCTAAACCTAGGTCAGTGAGTACGGTTGGGTGCATGAGTCGCGATAACGACCGAATACTTTCGACTGCGTCGCTGGCGGTCTCATATAAAGGGGTCAGCGCGGGATCCGCCGCGGCACTCTGCCCGAGCTGCGTTTTCAGGCCGGTCAGTAACTGGCCGACACCATCGTGAAGTTCGCGCGATAAGCGTGCCCGTTCATGCTCCTGCTGTAGCCATAACCGGCGCGCCAAAGTCTGCAAGGCGTTTTGCTCATGGCGCAGTTGCTCGCGCAGCGCTTCCTGCTGCGTTCGCATCTGCCGCACCAGCTCAAGGAGCTCGGCGGGCGGCAAATTCTTGGTAGGCTTGTCGTTGCTCATCATTCATCAGCCCGTATAGGCGTTGTAGGGCGCTGGCGGCAAGCACATCTGCCTCGCTACCAGGTAGCTCGGTGTAATACTCAAAGTTGCGCCAGTATAGGGGATAACGCGCCAGCTGTGCACGCAGAGTTTGCTGCACAGCGCTCTTGCTCTGTGCGGCCAGATAGGCGAGATAAGCTTCGTACATAGCCGGGCTGATGATTTGCTCCAGCCGCGGCCAGATGGCGTGATCGGCTGGCAAGGTAAAGCGACCTGCCAGATCAGCTAAAATTCTGGCTTCGGAAATGCGCGATACTGACCGGTTCAGAACACTATCGATAAGTAATAACCCACTGGTGTGGGCGTCGTACGCATTGGCTTGCAATTGCTGACGTACCAGCAACCACTGGTAATACAATTCCTGCTCAACATTAAACTCGGGCGCCAGCGGCGCAAGTTCCGCCAGATACTTATTGAGTAGTTCATGCTGGTGCAAACTAACGGCTATTTCGGCGGCCCACAGCAAGCTCTCGGTAACCGCCCGGTTGTCGTTAATTCGCTCGGCTATAGATATGGCCTGCGAGATATTTTCTGCGGCCACTGCGACCCGGCTTTGTGCGAAGTTAAGCCTGCTGAGCTGGAGGTAGGTGGCGAACTCTGCCTCCGGGCTAATATCCTGATGGGCCAGAATTTGGGCCAGCAGTTGTTCGGCCTGCTGAAACTGGCCGCGGATCACCAGTAATTGGGCCAGGTTAATCTGGGTGCTATGCAGTACCGCGGTTTCTTCCATATCTTCGAGAGCCTGAAGTGCCTGGCGCCAGTAGACTTCAGCCAGACTAAAGTCGCCGAGCAAGAAATGAATAAAAGCGACGTTATTAATGCTCTGGCTTTGCTGGTAATCGTCTCCCGCCTGCAGCCGGATATCCAGGGCTGTTTTGTAGTGCGCCAGTGCTTCTGTGTAAAAGCCTTGCTCTTCCATCAGTAAGCCACGCTCATTTTCAATGTGAGCGACACCCAGCGAATCATTTAACGCAGCAACCAGTTTCTGTGCTTCCTGTAAGTTTTGGTCCGCCTGCTGGTAGTTACCCTCAATGGCCTGAACTGTAGCCAGATTCGACAAGGTAGTGACGCGATCCGATGGTGCCGACTCGGCAGTTCGATAGGTCAGCGCTTCGCTAAAATAGTCGGCGGCCGTACTGAACTGTGCCAGGCGTAGATGAGCCACCCCAAAAGCATTCAATACCAAGCCCTGACCCGCGGCATCTTCACTCTGACGAAAACGTACCAGTGCCTGCAGTAACTCGTTATCCAGCGCCGGACGGATATCGCCCTGAATAATCTTGATCTTAGCAAGTTCGAACCACCACATGGCCTGGCTGGGATCGCCGGCCACCGCTTGCTGGTAGTAGCTCTTTGCTTCACTGAGATCATTGGTTGCAAATGCCAGGGCAGCGCGTTCAGCGAGTAAGTCAGGCCGGTTAGGATAGTCAGCGAGTAACTTATCGAGTACGGTCGCAGCTTGCTCGTAGTTGCCTTTGCTGGCTGCCAGCAATGCATCGCCCCGCAACAGCCAGAAGCGGCCGGCATCGGCTTCTTTAAGGCGGTTAAGTAGTACCAGTGCCTGCTCTTGGTCGCCATCAGCAAGCGCGTGCTGAATAGCTTGCAACAAGGTGGCAGTGGACTCGTCAAGTTCAAGCGGTACCGCACTCTGATCCAGTTCCTCCGACAAGGTCTCAAGAATCAGCCCCGGTACTGCTGCCAGCCGGTTAGTGGCCAGGTCGAAACTGGTGTTTATCAGCACCCGATCGCCGGGGGCCTCGGTAACTAACAGGTGAATGAGGTTATCCTGACCAAGCTGCCGACGGCTTAGCACCACTAACAGATTGCTGTTCATTAGTTCCGCCAGACGCTCGCGATCGCGCTGTGAACTGGCTGGCGCGATCGCCAGATTATTCTGGATCTGCCGTACCTGCCTGACATCAAGGGCATAGACGCTGGGTAGCGACTGCAGTGAAAGTTGTGTGAATTCAGCGACATCAAGTAACTCTTGATCCGCCGAATCGGTGGTGATGGCGATTACTGTCGCTGCTTGCTCGGTAACGGCGGGAACCGGCAGGGTGTTTTGTTGTTGCCACAGCAGCACGCCAATAACGGCTAACACCGCGACACCGGCGGCCCAGCCGAGCATCGCCATCCGGTTGGCGGTGGCGGATTGCAAGAGATCACGACAGGCGGCAATTGAAAGCCGCTGATGCGGTTGAGGGTGTTGCAGCCCCACCGCGATACGCTGGCGGCGCATGCGCCAGCCAGAAAACCGGCGGGGCCGCTCAGCGGCGGTCAGCGCACTTAGCATTTCTGCCATGATCTTGCCCGCCGCATAGCGATCACTGGCAGCTGACAGATTGCCCGACTCCTTCACTTCCGGCGCCAGAAACTCGCTGGTGCCTGCCGTTTGTAACGGCGCCGCCAGGTGTTTACCAATGCCAAAGTCAACCAGCACCAGTTCATTCTGGTCATTGATCATCAGGTTAGCAGGCTTGATGTCACCGTGAACAATTTCAGCTTCGTGGCAGATTTGCAACGCATCGAGCAACTGACTGAACCAGCGATCAAGCTGGACTGGTTCGACACCCTGTTCCAATATTGCCGACAGCGACTGGCCAGATACCAGGGCCATGGTGAAAAAGACGTAGTCCTGTGTCTGATAAAATTCATAAATGCGTACGATGTGGGGGTTGTTCAGTTGCCGCGCTAGTAAGACTTCATTGCGCATGCTGTCGACTTCAGCCTGGGCCAGCCGGTGGGTGGTTAGCACGACCTTCAGCGCGACATCGATACCCAATACCTGGTCATAAGCGCGATAGACCTGCGCCTGGCCACCATGACCGAGCAACTCGATGATTTTAAAGCGCTCAGCCAAAAGCAAGCCCGCCGGCAGGCGCGCAGCGCCTTGCAGGGGCTGGGTATCATTGTTCACAGTAGTCGATCGCGAGTCATCCTGAACCAAGGCCGGCACGCTCCGTTACAGCTCAATGTAGGATAACTACAAAGTATCACAGATAAACCGGGGCATGAATTATTTCAAATCGCTCAGGCGTACTGCTGATGCAGGCGGGATTCCAGCTGCTCCAGTTGCTCGTCAATACTGGCCAGTGACAGGTGCATGGCCAGTTGCCGAGCAAAGGCCTGAAGTAAATCAATGTCCTGCTGCGTGAAGAGGTGGTGATCATGCAGGCTGTCAGCATAAAAAACCGCAATAACCTGACCGGCCTGAAGCACCGGACAGGCAATCGCTGCTTTAATGCGGTGGCGCTGCACACTGGGCTGATGCTGCAGGTGTTGGTGAGTCTGCGCGTTGTTTGCTGCTATCGGCACAGCGGCTTTGGCGGCCTGGCGTATCAAGGTGGTTGATCCGCTGAAACTGCCGTCATCAAGCCATTCCGGGTAGCCCCGGCAGGCCTGTATTGAGGTGTCGGTATCGAGAAAAATGAGTGCCGCCCGGTCACTGTTGAGCAATGGCATCGCTGTGCGCCGGGCACTATCAAGCATGGCGGCAACTGAGCCGGCAGCTGCGCACTGTTGCAGTGCGGACTGCACACGCTTTTGCAGCCATGCGGCATGGTTAATATCCGTGGTCAGCTCACGATGGCTTAGCGGGGTCAGCTGGAAATCCAGTGAACCCAGTGTTACCAGCATCGGACCGTCAAGCTGAATCCGGGTCTGACGCTGGCCGTTGATAAAGGTGCCGTTACTGCTATTTAAATCGGTTAGCTGCCAGCTTTCACCATCGTAGCGAAGATGGGCATGGCGCCGGGAAACATCGGCATGATCAACATGAATATCGCACTGCGGATCGCGTCCAAGCAAATAGCCACGCTGCTCAAATAAGGTCGCTTTAGGTACAAAGCGATCACGATAGAGTATCTGGCAGTTAACGGGCATGGCGCACCTGCTTAGTGGATCCGCAAGCTGTAACGTAGCGTGCGACTGATACTTAGCAGGCGGCCGCGGACGTTAATGACGTCGTCCGAAGAGCGCCAGACATCGGGATACAGCACACCATCATCAAGCTCCAGCACACGAATCAGTTCATTTACGGCGGTACTTGCCTGCACCAGTTGACTCTGTGCAACTGCGTCGGCGATATCCTGCACCAGAGTAGTCAGTTGCAGTTCGGCATCGTAGCTCAGCTGTTGCTGCACCGAACTGGTAAAGCTCTGTAACTGAGTCACTTTTTCATTGATGACAGTCAGGTTGCTGCGCAAGTCTACCAATACGACAAAGTCGGAGAACTGGCCGCCACTACCACGCACACGGTAACTACCGGCGCCGGTCATAGTAGTAATATCCTGGAAGCTCTCGTTGCCATGCGCATGAAACAGCCGCAGCGGTGTTCCTTCGGTGTAATGCAGCGTCTTGGTATACAGCTCGATATCCGCTGTACCGCTAAAGGCAAAGCCCCTGGCGGGATCCGGTTCAACCGAGATAAGCACCGGAAACGCTGACGGTAATGATGTCAGCAAGCTGTCCGGTAAGCGGTTCACAATGCGGGGGTCAGTCAGACTGATCAGCTCAGCATTGATAGTGAAGTTTTGCGGGGTGAGTCCAACGGCATTACCAAAACCGATAGAGAAATCGAGACTAACCGCCGGCGATAAATTAATTTCGGCCTTTACTGAATGCGCAGCCTGATTGAATTTCACATCAATCGTGGTGGCGCTGACCGCAGCTGGCAGGAACAAAGCTGACAGCAATATAAAGCGTAAAAACGTCATAGTCGTGCCCTCACAGGTTGTTACATTTTGATACAAATTTAATTCTAAACTACCGCGTGCTGTACAAAATGTCACCCGTTACATCTAAAAAAGGGGCTCTGGTGAGCCCCCCAAGGGGTTACAGGGATTCCAGATAATTGGAATAGAAGCGGCCGGCAATCACGGCATAACGGGCACGGCTGATGATTTCAGTCGGCAGGAATGCAGCCGTTAAGCTTGGCTCCAGGCCAAATGGATCCTGCTCAATAGCAAAGCGCACGTTCAGCAGCGAGTAGTTGATCGCCAGTTGTACATAGCCACGCAGGTGTGCGGGAATGCTGTCCTGGTCCTGCAATACCACCTGCTCACCACGGTAATCGACAATGATGTCCTGATCCGCGCCGAAGGCTTTAGCCTGATCCTGCAGGCCTAATGCAGTAACCATCATATAAGCTAAGTCCAGTTTGCTGACCGATCCCTGCCCGTCAAATTGGCCATTCTCATTGATGAACAAGGGATCCTGCTGATGCAGGTTATCTTTGAGCGCTGAGGCGGGGCTGGAAACGGCTTCGGCAACAGCTTCATAGCCGGGCTTTACCTGGCCGGTGGATGGCGCTGGCTCATTGAGCAGGTCACGATACTGGCGCACTGCCGCACCCATTACCAGATACTGGGCAAGATCCTGACGTTTCAGGTCATGATCAGGGCGGAATTTAACGGTATTAAAGCCATCCATTAAACGCTCCGAAACAGCAAACTCAATCGCATTTTGTTGCGGATGGCCTTCAATATCATCCACACCTTCATAACCGCCGCTGTTCAGGAAGCTGACAGTGCCACTGATAATCTCAGGAACGCCCGGGCCATTGGTCGCGTCAATTGGATCCGGATCAACCCCGGATAGTGACGTCAGGCCGTAGACGTAAACCTGCCAGGTTCCTTCCTGACCGGGTGCCGAAACGCGCATGCCGGTTTCCAGTACCGGTAAGGTCAGGTTGCCGAAATATTCGGTGCCATCCGGTGCAACCAGCACCAGCTTGGTAGTATTGGCATCAGTATTGGCGCTGGCTTTAACCCAGGCCACTTCCGGGCCAACCTGGAAGCTATAGGTGTCGGGCTCGCCGACCGGGCTATACAGAACTTCAAATTGCTCAACCTGATCGCCGGGCTCCAGTAATGCGTTGGCGTTAAAGGTGCTGAGGTTGTTGACGCTGGAAACATAATCCAGGTTGTTACCCAGGGCGGCTGCAACAGCTGCGCGTGCATTTACATAACCACCGCCGACTTCCCATTTTTCGAGGCCGGGCATGTTGGTAGCCGTTTCCTGCAACAGACGCTTAATATCCAGCGGTGATAACTCAGGATTGGCTTCCAGCATCAGGCCGACAATACCGGCGACATGCGGGGTGGCCATTGAGGTACCGGAAATCATGGTATAGAAAGGCACATATTCGGTTTCTATCGCATCCAGATCCGCATCACCACCGTTAGCTGAAAGGTTAGTGCTGGCGCGGGTGGAGATGATATCCACACCGGGTGCCACTATGGTCACTTCGTTGTGGTAGGTCCAGGTGGTGTTGTCCGGCATGGTGAAGGTGCCTGATTCGCCATCAAGGCCGCGCGATGAGAAGCCGGCCAACTTGCCAAATTTATCGCCGGCACCCACGGAAATACCCCACGGGATCTGCGCATATGGGTTATGGCTGTCTTCACCGGGGCCTGAGTTGCCAGCCGCAAATACCGATAAAATACCCAGTTTGTATGCTTTATAGGAGGCGATGCTGACCGGGCTGTCCGGACTGAATTTGCCGCTGCTGCCCCAGGAATTGCTCATCACCCGTAGCGGCGAGTTAAAAGCGTACACATTATTGATGGCGTAATCATAGGCACCAACAGCATCAAGAATCGAAATGCCTGCCCCTGAGCCATAACCGATAATGTCGGCATCGGGTGCAGCGCCCATATATTTGCCGTCGGACATCAGGCCGCTACCGGCAATGGTACCGGCGCAATGGGTGCCGTGCCCGCTGTTCAGGTCAGTATTGATCTGGCCTTCAAGTACAAACCCCTCGGTGGGTGCTACCAGACTAATGGCTTCAGCGTGGGTCAGGCCCTGAACGTTTTCAATCACAGTGTCACCGAACAGAAGATCCTGATGCGATGCATCGACCCCGGTATCGTTGACCATGATGGTCACACCTTTACCTGTGAACTGGGTACTATTGCGCTGGAAAAATGCATTGCTCTGCAACTGTGCAACGCCGGTGATCTGACGCGCGTCGGCATTGAAGTACTCAAGATCGCGATTCAGCCAGATTGAGCGCACGTCACTTTGCTGCGCGATGGCCTGAATTTGTGCGGGAGTGGCGACAACACCGATGATAGGCAGCGAAGAGAACTGCACGCCATCGGTAATGTTCAGATTTAATAGTGACTGGATTTGCGCTTCGGATACTGGCTCAAGTTGATTATAGGTAATGACTGCCATTACGGTGTCCGTCACGGCCAGGGTCGGCATTTTAGCTTGAAGTTGTTCACCGATAATAGCTTCTGCGGCCGCCTGGCCGGGCGCGGCGGCAAGCGTCAGCGCCGCGATCGTGGATAAGGTGAATTTTTTCATAATCGTTTCCTTACTGTCTTTTTAGATGAATCATGCGATGAATCAATTTTGTAACGGCTAAATAGTTGCAGTATTAGGCTGGCTTTTATATGAGGGATCACCCTCATTTTTTATGTGGTAAAATAGCCGCACGAGAACGATTCACAGCGACATCTGCGGTACTGTTATGGAACAGAAGGTGAAGGTAGTTGCGGCTGACCGGGTGAAAATCCAGCGGCCGGATCCCAATCAAAGCAATAATAATTACGCGCCCCGTAGTCGTATTTACGTGCGGGATACCAAAGGCAAGCTGGAGTGGTTCCGGCGTGGCTTCGGTTTCTTATTGCTGGCGCTGTTTGTGATTATTCCCTGGTTGCAGTTCAACGGCGAGCAGGCGGTATTGCTGGATATCGCTGAGCAGCGCTTCCGGATTTTTGGCATGACACTCTGGCCTCAGGATCTAACCATTCTGGCCTGGCTGACGATAGTGGCAGCCTTTGCCCTGTTTTTTGTCACTACCTTATACGGTCGGGTGTGGTGTGGCTTTATGTGCCCGCAGACCACCTGGACCTTTATCTTCATGTGGTTTGAGAAAAAGATCGAAGGCAGCCGGCACCAGCGCATGGCGCTCGACAAACGCCCCTGGGACTTTGATAAACTGTGGCGCAAAACCGCTAAACACGGCTCCTGGATTATCGTTTCCTTGTTTACCGCGCTCATCTTTGTCGGTTACTTCACCGATATACGTGAACTTTTCGTGAATTTTTTCACCTTTGATACGGGCTTCTGGGCCACCTTCTCGGTGCTGTTCTTTGCTTTCTGTACCTATGGCAACGCGGGTTGGATGCGCGAGATCATGTGTACCCATATCTGCCCTTATGCGCGCTTTCAGTCGGCCATGTTTGATAAGGACACGGTCACGGTCTCTTATGATCCGCGCCGGGGCGAACCGCGTGGCGGGCGGCCACGCAAAGCCGATCGTCGTGAGCTGGGATTAGGTGACTGTATCGACTGCAACATGTGCGTGCAGGTGTGTCCGACCGGTATTGATATCCGCAATGGCCTGCAGTACGAGTGTATTAACTGTGGTGCCTGTGTGGATGCCTGTAATGACGTGATGGATAAGATGAACTATCCGCGCGGGTTAATCCGCTTTACCACTGAACGCAATCTGGAAGGTGGCAAAACCCGCAAGTTCCGGTTTAAGAGCATTGGCTATTTTGTGGCGATGCTACTGATGGCCGGTTTGCTGGTGTGGGAGATTGCCACTCGGGTGCCGCTGCAGGTCGATATTCTGCGCGATCGCAATCAGCTTTATTCTATCAATATGGAAGGCTGGGTGGAGAATAGCTATACCCTGAAGATCCTCAATAAATCCCAGTTGCCGAAGACTTTTGTGGTTGACACCGAAGGCTTTACTAATACGCAGCTGAAAGGCGATACCCGGGTGACCGTTGATGGTGGTGAAGTGGCCAATGTTCCGGTGACTCTGGCAGTAAATCCTGAGCAGGTTACTGAGCGGGTGCAGGATGTTACCTTTGTGGTAAAAAGCATCGAAGGTGATATCGTACAGCGCCATGTCACGAGTTTTATTTATGAATGATGATGAGCAGCAAACCGATAGTCAGGATTTTAGCTTTACCGGACTGACGCCGGATCTTATCGCTAACGCCCTGGCGTCAGTAGGAGTGGATCCGGCCTCGGGTTTGCTGGCGTTAAATAGTTATGAAAATCGGGTGTATCAGTTTGTCGCTGACGACGGTCGGCGCTATGTGGCCAAGTTCTACCGGCCAGCACGCTGGAGTGATGAGCAGATCCTGGAAGAGCATCGGTTTACCGCTGAGCTGGTTGCGGAAGAAGTGCCGGTAGTGACTCCTCTGGTGCTGGAACAACAAACGCTGCACCGCTATGGCGGTTACCGGTTTACGGTATTTCCCAGTATTGGCGGGCGTGCCGTCGAGCCGGGTGACCTGGATCAGTTAGAGCGTATCGGCCGGCAAATCGGGCGGCTGCATGCCGTTGCCCGTACCGGAAGCTTTGTTCACCGGCCAACAGTTAACTATGATGAGTTTGTCACTGAATCGCTGAACACCTTGCGCGAGTCACCGCTGCTGCCGGATAATCTGCAGACCGCTTTCTGGGCCATTGCTGAACCCCTGGCTGAGCAGTTACGACAGGTTGATTTCAGCCCTTTTGATGTGCAACGCTTGCATGGCGACTGTCATCTTGCCAATATGCTGCTGCATGATGATCTGCTGACTTTTGTCGACTTTGATGACGCCCGCAGTGGCCCGGCGATTCAGGATTTATGGATGATGCTGGCGGGTGATGATCGGCAGGAACGAACCCTGCAGTTGGATGCCCTGGTCAGTGGTTACGAAGAATTTTGTGAATTTGATAGCCGGCAGACAGTATTAATTGAACCCTTACGCAGTTTTCGCATCATACACTACATGGCGTGGCTGGCACGGCGCTGGAATGATGTGGCGTTTCAACGGGCGTTCCCCTGGTTTGCCGAGCAGCGGTACTGGGAACAACAAGTGCTGACCCTGAAAGAACAATTTGCAGTGTTGCAGGAAGAGCCTATCGATCTGCAACCTAACTTTAATCGTTGATAGAAACTAGGAAGTAACCCATGAAAAAGTTGTTTTTTGCTGTTTTGGCGTTAGTCATGTGGCCTGCTGCGGCACAGCAGTTCGAAGAAGGCGTACACTATGAAGTGATCGCTGAAACCGCCACCGATAAGCCGGAAGTCCGTGAATATTTTTCATTCTTATGCAGTGCTTGTTACCGGTTTGAACCGGTCGCCAAGGCGCTGGCTACAGAGTATCCGGAAAATTTTGTCAAAAACCATGTGTCTTTTATCAACTACAAAGGCATGGGCATCAGCCTGTCGCGGGCGTACCTGGTGGCGCGCCAGTTAAACAAAGATGCAGAAATCAGCGACGCGATCTTTAAGCGCAACTTTATTGATAACAATATGATTGGCAGTAAAGAAGATCTGCAGGATATCTTTGCGGCGCATGGTATCCCACCGGAAGAACTGGATAAGGCAATGAACAGCTTTTCGGTACGCGGCATGGCGAACAAAATGGATCGCAACGCCAGTAACCTGAGCGTGAATGCAACGCCGACCTTTATCGTTAATGGCAAATACAAAATGGATCCGGCGGGTTTCCGTGACAGCCAGGATTTCATCGGCGACTTCGTTAAACTTGCCGGTTACTTACTGGAAAAATAACCCACAGTGACGGTGGGCGGCTGCCCGGCTTGTTCGAGTAAGCCGCCCATGATTTTGTCCTTACGATGCCAGCGGCTGTTCAGCCAGTTCTGAAAATGGGTTTTAAATAACGCATCTTCAAAATAACTACCAATCAGATCCTCTGTGACCGGTAGTGTTTCCACATTGACATAAACATCCCGTAATTGTCCGCTAAGCAACGCCCACACGGTAGACTTACTGCTGTGCGGGTAAGCGATAGTAATATCCAGGATGGCGTCGAACTGGTGCCCCATGGTTTGCAGGGTAAAAGCAGTGCCGCCGGCCTTCGGCGGGAGCAGGTGCTGAAACGCGCTGTTCTTGCGCTGGTGTTTTTCCACGGTGAAGCGGGTGCCTTCACAGAAGTTGATAACGGTCGTTGGTATATGCCGGAATTTTTCACATTTCTTCTGGGTCGTGGCAATGTCTTTGCCCTGTAGGTTCGGATTACGGGCGATTTGTGCCCGCGAATAGCGCTTCATAAAAGGCATATCCAGAGTCCAGCAGCCCAGTCCGATAACCGGTACCCAGAACAACTCCTGTTTCAGAAAAAATCGCGGCATCGGCATATTGCGACTGGCCAGATGCATGAGGACCGGAATATCAACCCAGCTCTGATGATTACAGAGGATCATGTACCAGCGATCGCGGTGCAGTTCACTGTCCCCTTCGATATGCCAGCGTACCGGCTGGGTGAGGCCGAATAGCATCGACATGGCATAACCCCAGAGCCGGAACACACTGTTCGCCAGGGTCGACAGCATTCGTTGCACGGCGGGAACAGGCAGCAGCAGTTTAGGTAGTCCGATTAAAATAATAAGGCAGCCGATAATGGCGGTGATGATAGCGGCGAAGCTGAAGTTGATCACCACCTTAAGAGGCAGCAGCACCGTGGTTAACATAAGGAAGCCCCTGTAGTCCGACCTGGATTTCTTATGATACGCAAAAGTAAACGACTTGCCAGCAGCAGAAAAAACCACTAAATTATACTGTATGTTTATACAGTAGTTGGTGAGGTGGTTTTATGGCTCAGCCATTGCAAAAGTTGCAGAACTTGCAAGAGTTAGTCAGCAAAGGGTGGGTCTGGCAAGGACAACAGGCTCCACTCCACAAACAGGCGAGTGACTTTATTGATAGCGGCTGGCCTGAACTCAATGAGGCGCTGGGCGGTGGCTGGCTGCGCGGCAGTGTGAATGAATTGCAGATCGAGCGGCCTTTCAGTGGCGAGCTGGCGCTGCTGTTGCCGGTACTGCGACAGCAACGCCAGCCTGTGGTCTGGTTGAACCCCCCGGCCGAACTTTATGCACCAGGCTTGCAGCACCAGCAGCTCACTGGTACGCAGCTGCTTATCCGTGAAAGCGACACCCTGCGCGCGGTCTGGGCCCTGGAACAGTGTCTGCAGGCCGGCGGCCAGGTGGGTCTGATCATTGCCTGGCTACCTGATTTGTCGGCACCTTTAGTGCGGCGGCTGCAGCAATGTGCCGAGCGGCATCAGCAACTGGTTTTTATTATGGCCGGAGCTATGGCCGGAACTATGGCCAGAGCCCAGCCCCAGATTGAGGCCAGAGCTTATGTGAACCGGTTGCAGGTATGGCGCGACGGTGACTTTCAGATCCGCATTCTGAAGCGGCGCTATGGCTGGCCACTGCCGCCATTTCCCTGTGCGATAGATCAGTATTTGCCCACCCGGCGGCGTAGCCAGGCAAAAGTGCTCGCATGACCAGTAAGATCACGCCGCCAGCCACCAATGGCTGGCTGTACCTGCATGCTTCGCAGTTGCTGATCGATTACCAGTCGGCACTGCAAAGTGCTGAGCAGCAGCAACAGCCTCAGGCGCTGGCGCAGAACGCCGGGCCGGGTAAGCGCTATCTGGTGCAGGCCAACCAGGCCGCACTGGATGCCGGGGTTAGTGTGGGTATGGCTGAAGTCACCGCCACCACCCTGGTACCCGCACTGCAGTTGCGTGACTATCAGAGCTGGCGCGAGCAGCAGATCCTGCAACAATTAGCTCAGGTGATTTATCAGGATGTGGCGCAGATTGCCTTATACCCACCTCAGGGATTGCTTTTTGAAGTGCGTAGTTTATTGCGGCTTTATGGCGGCTACGAAGGGTTGCAACAGCGTTTGCAGCAACGACTGCAGGACTGGCCGGTGCGGCTGGCGCTGGCCAGCGGTTATAGTCCGCTGAGTGCGCGGTTGCTGGCCGAGGCCGGTCAAGCTGGTCTGTGCAGCGATCCACAACGGGTATCCGCGGCGTTACAGCAGTTGCCAATCACTGCCAGTAAACTGCCAGCAGCACAAATCAAGCGGCTACAGGAGGTAGGTCTGGATTCTGTCGGCGCCCTGCTGAGCCGGCCTGCCGCTGAACTGGGCGCCCGTTTCGGCAAGGCGGTGACTTTATATCTGGCCGAGTTGCGTGGCGATTACTTGCCGCCGCAGCACTATTTCCGGCCTCCGGCGCGTTTTTACCAGCGACTGGACTTACTCAGTGAAGTGAGCAACTGGCCGCAGCTCTTATTCCCGTTGAAACGCTTGTTGCAGCAGTTGGAAGTGTTTTTGCAAATTCGCCAGCTGAGCCTGCGCGGCTTGACGCTACAGGCCTATCACCGGGATCGCCCGCCAACCAAGGTGCGGGTTAACTTTGCCCATGCGGTGTGGCAGCAACAGGATCTGCTGAACTTATGCCAGTTGCAGTTAGAGAACTATAAGCTTACGCATCCCGCGCTTGAACTAAGTGTGCAGGCCGGTGCGCTGGAACCGCGAACCGCTACTGCTGGCACGTTAATTCACGGTGACCCGGATAGCGATGATCACGCCACCACCGCCGCGCGGCCACTGGGTGAGCTGGTCAGCCGCTTACAGGCGCGGCTGGGTGCTGCTGCGGTGCAGGTTCCTATGCCGGTAACCGACTGGCGGCCGGAACGCGCCCATCAGTGTCAGCCCTGGCGCGAGCAGCAAGCGTCGGCCGGTACAGCTTCCCTGCCCCGGCCGTTATGGCTGCTGCCTGAGCCGCAGGCTACCGAATCGAAACACTGGCAGTTGCAATGGGGTCCGGAGCGGATTAGCAGCGGCTGGTGGGATGATCAGGCGGTGCAGCGCGACTATTTCATTGCCCTTGATGAGCACCAGCGGCAGGGTTGGATTTATCAGTCAGAGTATGGATGGTTTTTACATGGCTGGTTCACCTGATTTGGCGGCTATGCCCGCCCCTGTTGCCCTGCACTGTCTGAGTAATTACAGCTTTCTGCGGGGCGGCTCTCACCCGCACGAACTGATCGCACAGGCGCAGCAACTGGGCTATCAGGCGCTGGCGATCACCGATGAGTGCTCCATGGCCGGCGTGGTGAAAGCCTATCTGGCAGCCCGGGATAGCAGCCTGAAGTTGTTAATTGGCAGTGAGTTCAAGGTGCCTGAACTGGGCACGGTGATTTTGCTGGCCACCAACCGCAGCGGCTATGGCCAGTTATGTCGGTTAATTACCACGGCTCGCGGGCGCAGCAAGAAAGGCCACTATGAGGTGACCGCAGCCGACTTTATGGCGCAGCTGGATAACTGTCTGCTGTACTGGCGTCCGCAGGATGACAAGGCCGTTGCGGACTATGGCCAGGCGTTGTCAGCAGCTTTCCCGCAGCGCTGCTGGTTAGCCTACAGTCGTCACTATCTGGCGGATGATGCCGCTAAATACCGGGCCTATCAGCGCTATCAGCAGCAAACTGGACTGCCGGTGCTGGCTGCCTGTGAAGTCTATTATCACAGCGCCGGTCGCCAGCCGCTGCATGACCTGCTGACGGCAATCCGCCAACAGCAACCGCTAACCGAAGTGGTATCGACCTTACTGCCGAATCAGGAATACCGGCTGCGCAGTCCGGCTGAATTACAGCAATGCTACCCCGCCGACTGGCTGACCGCCGCGGCGGACATTGCCGATCGCTGTGACTTTTGTCTGAGCGAACTTTGTTATGAGTACCCCGCTGAACTGGTCCCTCCTGGCAGAACTGCCACGGATTATTTGTGTGAACTGACCTACCAGGGCGCGGCGCAGCGTTTTCCCAATGGTTTGACTGCCGCAGTGCGGGAGAAGCTCGAAAAAGAACTGAAACTGATAGCGCAGCTGCGTTACGAGTATTTCTTTCTGACTATTCAGGATCTGGTGCAGTTTGCGCAACAGCGCGGCATCTTATACCAGGGCCGTGGCTCGGCGGCGAACTCAGTGGTGTGCTATTGCCTGCAGATTACCGCGGTGAATCCGGACCAAATCGATGTGCTGTTTGAGCGTTTCATTTCGGTAGAGCGGGATGAGCCACCGGATATCGATGTGGACTTTGAACACGAGCGCCGGGAAGAGATTATTCAGTATATTTACCGGAAATATAGTCGTGACCGGGCAGCGCTGGCGGCAACGGTAATTTGCTACCGGCTGCGTAGTGCGCTGCGAGATGCCGGTAAGGCACTGGGTTTCAGCGAGCAGGAACTGAGTCATTACCTGCGGCATATTGATCGCCGTGACAGCGAAACCAGCTGGCAGGCGCAGTTGCAGCAACAGGTGCCGGGGCTGACCGGCACCCCACGCGGCCGCTGGCTGCTGGAGCTGACCGACCAGTTACGGGGCTTCCCCCGCCATTTGTCCCAGCATGTGGGTGGTTTTGTGATTGCGGCCGGGTCGCTGGCTGAACTGGTGCCGGTGGAAAATGCCAGTATGCCGGAGCGCACGGTGATCCAGTGGGACAAAGATGACCTTGAGACTTTACGGCTGATCAAGGTGGATGTGCTGGCGCTGGGGATGCTCACGGCATTGCGGAAAATGTTCGCGCTGGTACGACAGCATCATCAGCTGGACTGGGATCTCGCCACCATACCCACCGAAGATCCTAAGGTCTATCAGATGCTGCAGCGCGCCGATTCGGTTGGGGTGTTTCAGATTGAATCCCGGGCGCAGATGAATATGCTGCCGCGACTGAAACCTGCCACCTTTTATGACCTGGTAGTGCAAATTGCTATTGTGCGCCCCGGGCCTATTCAGGGCGACATGGTTCATCCTTATCTGCGCCGCCGTGCCGGTGAGGAGCCGGTCGATTTTCCCAGTCCGGAAGTGCGCCAGGTACTTGAACGCACCCTCGGGGTCCCGATTTTTCAGGAACAGGTAATCAAACTGGCCATGGTGGCGGCCGGTTTCAGCGGTGGTGAGGCGGATCAACTACGGCGCGCTATGGCCAACTGGCACAGCAGTGGTGAACTGGCGCAGTTTGAAGCGCGGCTGATCGACGGCATGCAAAAACGGGGGTATGACGCCGAGTTTGCCCGGCGTATCTACCAGCAAATTTGTGGTTTCGGTGAGTATGGTTTTCCGGAGTCACACTCTGCCAGCTTTGCAAACCTGGCTTATGCCTCAGCCTGGATGAAGTGTCACTATCCGGCGGCTTTCTATTGTGGCCTGCTGAACAGTCTGCCGATGGGGTTCTATTCGGCAGATCAACTGGTGCAGGATGCGCGGCGGCATCATGTGGTGGTACTGCCGCCCGACATCCAGCACAGTGACTGGCATCATCAGTTAGTGCCAATGCAAGGGCAGCTTGCTATTCAGTTGGGGCTGCGGCTGATCCGGGGGCTGCCGGAAAAGGTTATGGCACCGATCCTACAACAGCGCCCGGCCGGCGGTTTCTCATCCCAGCAGCAATTACGCGAGTTCGGGCTTCCGGCTACGGAGCTGCAACGGCTGGCGGCGGCGGATGTGTTATCGAATCTGAGTGGTCATCGCTATCAGAGCCAGTGGCAGAGTCTGGCCCTGCAAGAGGAGCAGTTGCCCTTGTTTGCTCAGGAGCAAGCGCAACAGCAGGACGAAGCAACGGAGCTGGCACCGCCCCGTGAGTTTGTTGATATTGCCGCCGACTATCGCACCACAGGTTTGTCCCTGCGGCGGCACCCGCTGGCGTTGCTACGGGAACAAGGCGGGCTCAGCGGTTGCAAGACGGCGACGGAGTTGCGCGGGTGCCGGCATCAACAGGTGGTTCAGGTAGCGGGCCTGGTTACCTGCCGGCAACGACCGGGAACCGCCAGTGGCGTGACTTTTATTACCCTTGAGGATGAAACTGGGCTGGTGAACGTGGTGATCTGGCAGACCACTGCGCGGCAGTTCCGCAAGCCGTATCTGACCGCGCGCCTGCTAAAGGTACGTGGAATCGTCGAAATTCACGGTGAGGTGATGCATGTGATCGCCGGTAAGTTATTTGACGAAAGTGAACAGTTGGCGCGTCTGGGGATGCGCACCAACCGTTCCCGGGATTTTCATTAAGCGGTTATACCGGCGAGACGTTCAGCCCGTAGTCATCTTTCAGTTCGACATAATTCGCGGCTGATTCGGGCAGAAAGTCCAGTTCCTGCTGGCTCAGTCGCCGCAGCTCCTTGACCGGACTGCCAACATACAGATAGCCGCTGCGCAGCACTTTGCCTGGCGGAATTAAGCTGCCGGCGCCGATAATCACATCGTCTTCAACCACCACGCCGTCCATAATCACTGCGCCCATGCCGATGAGTACCCGGCTGCCAATCTTACAGCCGTGCAACATGACCTGATGGCCAACAGTGACTTCATCCCCAATATGTACCGGATGCCCTTCGGGGTTACGGTCACTGACCCGGCTGACATGAATCGTGCAGTTATCCTGGATATTGGTGCGCTTGCCGATGCGGATATGGTTCACATCGCCGCGGGCGGCAACCAAAGGCCAGACGCTGCTGTGTTCGCCAATTTCAACATCACCAACAATAACCGCGCTGGGATCAATATAAACATGTTCTCCGAATCGGGGCTCGATGCCACGATAACTACGAATATCCCCACTCATGACTGAATCCTCTTAATTTTGTTGTCTTTTTGATCTGTTACCCATCAACCTAAAAGCCTAGCAGAAAGCCGTAATGCTGGCGAATTATACGCTCTGTGCAGATTTCCTACAGCCTTTGTTCAGAAACGCAGCAGTCGGCAA
>NZ_JPER01000004.1 GCF_000753715.1 Pseudidiomarina salinarum
TTGCCGACTGCTGCGTTTCTGAACAGGACGCATAAAAAAAGCTCGCAAATGCGAGCTTTTTGTTTCACTTCGGCAACCTGAGGGTTATTTCTTACCGCCGCCCTTGCCGTTTCCTGGTTTGGTGCTGCCGCCATCGTCGCCACCGGTGTCACCACCGCCGGACGTGCCGCCACAACCATTCGCAGTCAGGTAATCAACTGCTGTTTTGGCTTGTACCAGACCATAGCCATAGGCGTTATCACGACCAGCTGCACCCAGATCTTTCGCTGATGCGTGTAATGCCGCACGAATATCCGCATTAGTACAGGTCGTATGGTGGCTCCAGACTAAAGCAGCTACACCAACAACGTGTGGGGTTGCCATAGAAGTGCCGTCAAAGAAGGCCCAGTCACTTGCGGTAACCTGCACAGTAGCTGAGCTACCAAGCTGTCCCATCAGCGTAGCACCATCCGTATCAGAGATTCCGATAGCCGGAATGCTCGCACTATACTCACCGAGCGTACCTAATAACGCACCAGGCTCATTGTTATAGACAATAGCACCTGCACCGCCACCGGCTTCACACGCTTGTACTTTTTCGGCAAAGCTAATGGTACCGCGTTGAATTAAGCAGATTTCGCCCGTTGCGCCAGCACAGGCCTGATCGCCGATACCACAATCAACCAGCGCACCGGTTGCTGTTGCGCGCGCGCCACCGTCCATACCATTGGCATCAAAAGCAACGCCTGCAACATCCAGCGCTACCAGTTCACCGGTACCACGTGGAACCGAAGAAAGTACCGACACACCCGGACCCGCCAGTTCAACCTGGGCCGTCTGTTGTGAGAAAGCAGCGATCTGTTCATTCGCGTCAACTGCCGCTACTGATACGACTGAATCATAAGAAGCGGGATAAGAGTCGCGGGTATTGCCGTCATTCCCTGCCGCGGCAATACTTAATACGCCAGCACTGTCCAGCTGGGCAAAGGCCCGTTCTTCGGTTTTGCTGGCACGGGTGCCACCTAAACTCATATTAATAACGTTCGCGCCTTCGGCCGCACACTCATCTGCCGCAGCTACTAAGGATGATGAATAGCCCCAGCCACTAGCAGTAAATACCTTAACAATATGCAGGTTGACCTGACCGCTCGGCAGCACACCAACCACACCAGTGCTATTGGTCAACGCAGCAATAGTACCGGCTACATGAGTACCATGGCCGTTCTCATCGGTATACCAGTTACCGGTACCGCTGTCATATTTGCCCGTTACACCTGTGGTCTGCAAATCAGGGTGCCCCAGGTCATAGCCCGAATCAATAATACAAACTTTGCGCGTACCAGCGGCACCATCAGAAACCAGATCAGCCTGGACCTGAACGATACCGTAAGGTAAACCTGGCTCATACTGCGTACTATAGAGTTCACGGCGCACGTCTTCTTCAATCAAGACTACGTTTGGATTATTCTGCAGGCCTTTAATTGCCGCCGCCGGCAGGCTAACTGCCATGGCATTGTAGTTTGACAGGTCTACATGACGCTGACCGCCAGCCCGTGTTACCGCACGCTCGATCTGCGCCTTGGCTCCGGGTTTAAACTCGACAATAACGCGCTCCTGCTCAGCAGGTGCAGCGGATACCGCGGCAGAAACCGCCATCGATAAAGCGGCAAGGGCAAAAGCCCCTTTTTTGTTTAAATACGTGGACATGATCAATTTCCTTTATTGTTATATTTTGGAATTCTTGTTGTTCACCGCTTCATACTGACTGTTTTTATAGCGGACCTGAAACATCCTGTTACATCCAGCGCAGCAATTCAATAACAAATGCTGTTTTTTTAGTAAATTTTCTTAATTAGTGAAAAGCTAGACTTTGTCTATCAAGTCATTACAATTCGCAGTCGTTTCACCTTCGGAGAGCCAATGACCCATCACACCATTGAGACGCAAGACTATGCCAGCCAACTGTCAGCCAAGCGCGACTATCTGGCGCAACTGCTTAAGCCTTTCGTGGCGCAGCAACCGCAAGTCTATCCGTCACCGCCACTCCATTACCGTATGCGCGCCGAATTCCGGGTCTGGCATGAGGGTGATGACCTCTATTACATTATGTTTGATCCCGAAACCCGGGAAAAAATCAGGATGGATGCGTTTCCGGCCGGCAGCCTTCTGATTAATACGCTGATGCCGGAAATCATTGATTATCTGCGAAGCCGGCCAGTACTGAGGCGAAAACTGTTCCAGGTTGAATTTTTAACCACCACCACCGGACAGGCGCTGATCTCGCTCATTTATCATCGCCCGCTGGAAGATGAATGGGAGCAGGCAGCAAGCGATCTGAAAAGCCACCTGCAACAATTTGGCATCATTCATTTGATCGGCCGTTCACGCAAGCAAAAGGTAATTCTTGAGCAGGACTGGGTCACTGAAACGCTGATGATCAATAATCAACCGTTTCACTTCCAGCAAGTTGAAAACAGCTTTACCCAACCTAACGCGGCAGTAAATACCAGCATGATTGAATGGGCGCTGGCGGCCACGGCCGACAGTCAGGGCGATTTACTCGAGCTCTATTGTGGTAACGGAAACTTTAGCCTGCCGCTGGCACAGAACTTTGACCGGGTGCTGGCAACTGAAATAAGTAAAACCTCGGTGGCTTCTGCCCGCTACAACTGTGCGTTAAACGGAATTGATAATGTAACCCTGGTGCGGATGTCAGCAGAGGACTTCAGCGCTGTGCTCGCAGGTGAACGAACGTCTCGCCGTGCCGATGAAGCGGAAATTGAGACCTTTGACTGTTCGACAGTCCTGGTGGACCCACCGCGGGCCGGGCTTGATGAGGCGACCACAGAACTCGTCCGGAACTACCCGACAATTATTTATATCTCGTGTAACCCGGAAACACTGGTGGAAAATCTGGCCAGCCTGGCGTCGACTCATGAAGTGGTTCAAAGTGCGCTGTTTGATCAATTCCCATACACCCATCATATCGAAACAGGTGTGGTACTAAAGCGTCGGAGTTAATTTAGCAGCTAATTCAGGTGGCTTAGGCAGTTTGAGTGGCGGCGTTGCGCGATGGTGCCACTTGTCTGGCTCGTATCAGCCTCAGGTTGATGAAGTGTGCAGCGATAATAAGGCCGGCACCCACTAAAATCACAAAAGGTTCGCCGCTGGCACCCAGAATGTTTTTGTGCCAGTAAATAACGCCGCCAGCAATCAGGAATAAAACCGGAAAAGTCCGGCCATGCTGACGCATGCCCATCACCAGGGCAATTAGTCCGACCACGATGCTGGTTCCAAGAATTGTGCGCTCCAGTAACGTTTCACCGATAAATGACAAACCAATCAGTGACAACATCGGCAGGATGACAGGCAGCAACAGACAATGGATCGCACAAATGGTGGTGACCCAAATCCCTGTTCTGTCAATTGATCGTTGTGATCCTAAAAAACGCATATTCTGCTCGGCTGCCCTGTCGAAGTTACAGTGTTATATTATAACATCACCTTTTATTGCGCAAGTTGCATCGGGGAAAATAAGATTCGGAAGGGATCAGGCGCGGGTGATGCTAAAGGGCAGAACCTCTCTGATATGCTGCGCTCCAGTACGAATCATCAGCAAGCGATCAAAGCCTAAAGCAATCCCAGAACAGGCCGGCAGCCCAGCTTCAAGCGCAGCCATTAATCTTGAATCTATCGCCATAGCCGGTAAGCCGGCCTGTTCGCGACGTTGTTGATCCAGCTGAAATCGCTGCAATTGCTGCGTGGCATCGGTGAGTTCCTGATAGCCGTTGGCCAGTTCCATGCCCTGATAAAATACTTCAAACCGGCAAGCTACCCGCGGATCCTCAGCCGAAACCTGTGCCAGTGCAGCCTGACTGACCGGATAGTCGTAAAGGATAACGGGCACCGATGGGTCCAGGCGGGGTTCGATAATCAGTGCCAGTGCTAATTGCTGCAGGGTATCAAAATCCGTTTCACGGGCGGCCAGTTCAGCCACCGCAGGAAAGCCTTGCAGAGCCTGTTGCAGCCCGGCAAAGCCGTTGCTGCTGAAGATATCCACCTGCAGTTGGTCAATAAAAAGCTGACCGTAACTGATGCGGTGGGCGGGCGCAGCATTCAACGTAACCTGCAACAGCAGATCCACTTCGGCAATAAGCTCGGTCATAGTGAAACCAAGCCGATACCATTCGAGCATTGTGAATTCAGGGTTATGGCGGGTGCTGAGTTCGTCGTTACGGAATACTTTACCGAGCTGGTAAATCGAGGGGGATCCGGCGGCAAGTAACCGCTTCATCGCGTACTCAGGGGACGTCTGCAAATACCAGGCACGGGTATCTTTGCCCAGATAAGAAATCGCATTGCTTAAGTGAACATCGGTTACGCCAAAGCGGCTAAGAATTGGCGTATCGACTTCAAGTACATCGCGGGCATAAAAAAATTCACGGATCTGCCGCAATAATGCAGCCCGCTGATGCAGCATCGCCAGGCTGGCATCAGGTTGCCATGACTCGTCGAGCTGCATCATTCCGGTACCTTGATACTACTTCTGCACGCGCGATACGTACTCGCCAGAGCGGGTGTCGACTTTGATGACTTCCCCGACCTGAACAAATAGCGGTACTTTCACCACAGCGCCAGTACTCAGCGTGGCCGGTTTACCGCCAGTGCCGGCGGTATCACCTTTCAGACCAGGGTCCGTTTCAGTGATTTCAAGTTCGACAAAGTTCGGTGGCGTAACCGCGATCGGGTTACCATTCCACAGCGTCAGGGTGTGAATATTTTGCTCAACCAACCACTTAACAGTGTCGCCCACAGCTTTTTCGTCGGCCGCGATCTGCTCGAAGGTTTCGTTGTTCATAAAATGCCAGAACTCGCCATCGCTGTACAAATAGGCCAAATCGACATCAACCACATCGGCAGCTTCTACTGAATCGCCCGACTTGAATGTTTTCTCGACTACTTTGCCGCTGATTAACTTGCGGATACGGACCCGGTTAAACGCCTGTCCTTTGCCTGGCTTGACCATTTCGTTTTCGACAATGGAGCACGGCTCGCCGTCCTGCATGATCTTTAAGCCTGCTTTGAATTCATTGGTACTGTAATTCGCCATAGATCCCTCGTATGCTTTGAAAATAAGCGATTTCGCGCGCAATAATAAACCAAAGCGCGGCGCTTTTCAGGTAAAATCACTGCATAAGTGGCAGATTTTATTTACTGAACCAGTTTAAGGACTTGCGTGAGCGCATCAACAATTGTCTCCCTCCGGCCGCAATGGCAACAGGAACTCGCACAGGCGATAACGGATCCACTTGAGCTTGCGCGATTGCTGGATATCAGTGATTCACTGCAGGAAAGCGATATCGCCGCCCGCAGGCTTTTCCCGCTGCGCGCACCCCGTCATTTTGTCAGCTTGATGGAAGCGGGTAACCGGCACGATCCCTTGCTGTTGCAGGTACTGCCCCTGGCTGATGAGTTTACTGAGCACCCTGACTTTGTAACGGATCCGCTTGACGAGCAAAGCTCGCAGTCAGCATTGCTGCATAAATACCAGTCGCGGGTACTGGTTATTTTTCGCGGTGGCTGTGCTATTAACTGCCGTTATTGCTTCCGCCGCCACTTCCCCTACCAGGAACATCACTTTGGCCGGGCGGAGCGTAGTGAGCTGCTCAGCTATATCCAGGCGCATCCAGATGTCAATGAAGTGATTTTGAGCGGTGGCGACCCGCTGCTGGCGACCGATGATCAGATAAGCCAGTTGCTGACTGAACTTGAAGCATTACCGCAGTTATTGCGGGTGCGCATTCATAGCCGCCTGCCGGTGGTAATCCCCAGCCGGCTGACCAAGGATCTGGCTCAGCGTTTGCAGAAAAGCCGGCTGCAGGCAATTCTGGTGTTGCATGCTAATCACCCACGCGAAATTTCAGCGGATCTCGGCACAGGCACAACTATATGGGCCAGTCACGGCATTACTTTACTGAATCAGAGTGTGTTGTTGCGCGGGATAAACGATGAAGGGGTAACGCTGGCAGAACTTAGCGAAGCGCTATTCGCAGCAAAAGTGCTGCCTTATTATTTACATCAGCTGGATAAAGTAGCGGGCGCCAGCCATTTCGCCATTAGCGATGACCGCGCCCGCTCGATAGAAGCTGAACTGCGTACCCGGTTACCGGGCTTTCTGGTACCTAAGCTGGTACGGGAAGTCGCCGGTGAACCGAGTAAAACGCCTTTATAAAACCAGCGGTTATTCTTTTGCCGCTGGTTTCAGATGACGATCAAACCACTGGCTCAGCATTTCTTTCTCATAATAGAGCACATCGCGGCCCGACTCTTTTGCGGCGCGCATTGTGCTGGTGATACCCATATCGCGCAGGCGTTCATCGCCTGACTTGATGTTTTCACCCTGGGCATCGGTCAGTTTATAGCGGAACTCAATCATCGGATAATCAATCCGGTCAAGCACCCGCATGTAGCTGCTGGTGGTTGCTCCAAACGTTGGCTCTACACGGCCGGCCAGGTCCAGGTCCGTGACCACAAATTCCAGGTTATAGCCCTCGGGCAGTTCTTCACCGAGCTTTACAATATGCTTGCGCAGGCCTTCCATGATCATCTGCTCAAACTCATCCTGTTTGGAATTAACTGCTTCAATATCCTGATACTCGTCAGGTTGTTCAAAAATAACCGTTGTTTCTGCTGCGGAAACGGTAGTTGCTGTCATACCAAACGCTACTGTCATTAATGCAATAATAGACTTACGCATAATTACCTCCTTGGTGGCTAACAGTAAGTATGATGCTTAAGTATAGCAAAGTGTGACAGACACAAATAAAAACGGCGCCCGAGGGCGCCGTTTTTTGCTCGTCATAGTGACCAGAGCAGCTTACATCATGCCGCCCATTCCACCCATGCCGCCCATGTCAGGTGCTGCTGGCTCTTCCTTTGGAAGTTCAGCAACCATGGCTTCGGTGGTGATCATCAGGGACGCTACAGAAGCCGCGAACTGCAGCGCTGAACGGGTGACCTTGGTCGGATCCAGGATACCCATTTCCAGCATGTCGCCGTAGGTGTCGTTACCGGCGTTGTAACCGTAGTTGCCTTCACCGTTTTTCACGTTGTTGGCAACCACTGAGCCTTCAGCGCCCGCGTTTGAGGCGATTTGACGCAGTGGTGATTCCATCGCCCGCAGCGCCAGTTTGATGCCGACGTTCTGGTCTTCGTTATCGCCGCGCAGATCCTGCAGCTTGCTCGCTGCACGAACCAGGGCTACACCACCACCAGGTACTACGCCTTCCTGAACCGCAGCACGGGTTGCGTGCAGGGCATCTTCAACGCGCGCTTTCTTCTCTTTCATTTCCATTTCAGTCGCTGCACCAACCTTGATGACGGCAACGCCACCGGCTAATTTCGCCAGACGTTCCTGCAGTTTCTCGCGATCGTAATCAGAAGTCGTTTCTTCGATTTGCTGGCGGATTTGAGTAACCCGGCCTTCAATCACGTCCTCTTCACCGTTACCATCAACGATAGTGGTGTTGTCTTTATTGATAACAACGCGCTTAGCAGTACCTAAATCTTCCAGCTGAGCTTTTTCCAGCTCCATGCCAATTTCTTCAGAAATAACGGTACCACCTGTCAGCACGGCGATATCCTGCAACATAGCTTTACGACGGTCGCCGAAGCCTGGCGCTTTAACCGCAGCAATTTTAACGATGCCACGCATATTGTTTACCACCAGAGTCGCTAAAGCTTCGCCTTCGACGTCTTCAGCGATCAACAGCAATGGCTTGCCTGATTTAGCAACGTTTTCCAATACCGGCAGTAATTCGCGGATGTTGGAAACTTTCTTGTCAACTAACAGAATGAATGGGCTGTCCAGTTCGACGGAGCCACTTTCCTGGTTATTGATGAAGTAAGGTGACAGGTAGCCGCGGTCGAACTGCATACCTTCGACTACATCCAGCTCATCTTGCAGGGCCTGACCTTCTTCAACAGTGATAACACCTTCGTTGCCGACTTTTTCCATCGCCTTAGCAATGATTTCGCCGATAGTGCTGTCAGAATTCGCAGAAATAGTACCAACCTGAGCGATAGCCTTGTTGTTATCGCATGGCTGAGATAGCTTTTTCAGCTCTTCGACGGCAGCAATCACGGCTTTATCAATACCGCGTTTCAGATCCATCGGGTTCATGCCCGCAGCCACAGCTTTCAGGCCTTCATTGACAATAGACTGTGCCAGTACGGTAGCGGTGGTGGTGCCGTCGCCCGCTTCATCGTTTGCTTTAGAAGCGACTTCTTTCACCATCTGCGCGCCCATGTTCTCGAAACGATCTTCAAGTTCGATCTCTTTCGCAACAGTTACGCCATCTTTAGTGATGAGTGGCGCACCGTATGAGCGCTCTAAAACCACGTTACGGCCTTTCGGGCCCAGTGTCACTTTCACGGCATCAGCCAGAACGTTTACGCCTTTCAGCATGCGTTGACGGGCTGGGATTCCAAACTTAACTTCTTTAGCTGCCATATTCTTATTCCTCTTCAGAATGCGTTAGTAACCGGATAGCTTAGCCTTCGACGATTGCCAGGATGTCTGACTCGCTCATGATGAGGTATTCTTCACCCTCAATTTTCTGCGTTTTTACACCATAGCTTTCGTTGAACAGCACCTTATCGCCAACTTTCACTTCCAGCGCTTTGACATCGCCGTTGTCCAGAATGCGACCGTTGCCTACGGCTACGATTTCACCGCGAGTTGATTTCTCAGCGGCTGAACCAGTTAGCACAATGCCTCCGGCAGATTTGGTTTCTGCTTCAGAACGTTTAATGATCACACGATCATGTAAGGGACGAAGTTTCATCTTTGATGACTCCTAAACCTAAGTTGTGGGTTGATAACAATTCCCTGTTCAGAAACTGACACAGGGCAGTTAAAAATGTTGTGTGCCACAGTTATGGGGGGCAAATTGCCAATCACAAGGTTTTAGCTAAAAATTTTTTCAGTTTTCCGTATACTGATGGCATCACTTAATCTGATTGCTTCAACGAGTACTGATTATGTCTACTGACTTCCGGATTGTATTCTGCAGTTGCCCTGATCGGGGCACCGCCAAAGCCCTCGCTGAAAAGGTTTTACGGCAACGCCTGGCGGGTTGCGTCAACATCGGCGCGACCAGTACCTCGATGTACTGGTGGGACGATCATCTGCATAGCGATGACGAAGTAGTACTGACGATCAAAACCACCACCGGTCAGTTACCGGAATTGTTCAGCGCCCTACAGCAGGCGCACCCCTATGATGTGCCTGAGTTACTGGCGGTGCCGGTAAGCGAAGGCGGCAATGAGTACCTCGACTGGCTGGCACAGGTCGTGCGCTCATGATGCGGTTAGCCGTTCTGTTCAGTCTCTTTTTCGCGCTTTTGTTAACTACCACGGCGCCCGCCTTCGGTCAGGCCGGTAACTTCCCCGCGGATGATGACCCGTTCGCGCAGCAGAAGTTTTTGCCCGTCGATGAAGCCTTTCAGTTTGATTTTCGCCAACAGGGCGACAAACTTATTCTGAGCTGGGATATCGCCGATGGCTATTATCTGTATCAACATCGCTTCAGCCCTGATCCTGCTGCTGAATTAGCGGAACTGCCGGTTTACCCGCCGGGTGAAGAGCACGTTGACGAATTCTTCGGTGAGTCCATCGTCTATCGTGATCACGTTTCCATAACTTATGTACTGAATCAGGCCGCTGCCGACCAGTCGTTTACTGTCTCGTATCAGGGCTGCGCTGATGCCGGCCTGTGCTATCCACCTACTGACAAGACCATTTATCTGGATGCTGTAGCCGGTGACGGCAGTACCGGGATTAACGTGGCACAGGTTGCCGCCAACAGTCAGCAGAGTACCTCCAACAGCCTGCTGGACTTTCTTCACCAGCAGCCTTTGTGGTTATCGCTGGCAATGTTCCTGGTGCTCGGCATTGGCCTGGCATTTACGCCCTGCGTATTGCCTATGTACCCGATTATTTCAGCCATTATCATGGGCCAGCAGCATGGTGCCCGTCAGCGCGAGCCAATCAGTACCCGCCGCGCCTTTACGCTATCGCTGGCCTATGTACAGGGCATGGCAATAACCTATTCACTGCTTGGTGTCGTGGTGGCTCTGGCGGGTCTACGTTATCAGGCGATGTTACAGCATCCGGCGATCCTGATTACCCTGGCCACCTTGTTTATCCTGCTCGCGCTGAGCATGCTCAGCGCCTACACGCTGCAATTACCCCAGCGCGTGCAACAGTACCTGAATGATATCGTCCAGGCGCGTCGCGGCGGTGCCCATCCGAGTGTATTCCTGATGGGTGCGCTGTCCGGACTCATCGTTTCGCCCTGTACCACTGCGCCCTTATCTGGTGTCCTGCTGTTTATCGCGCAGTCCGGCGACCTGCTGATTGGCGGTGCCGTGCTCTATGCCCTCAGTGTCGGCATGGGGCTACCGCTGCTGCTATTTGGGGTGACCGGAGGCAAGTTGCTGCCCAAAGCCGGTGCCTGGATGAATACGGTGAAGCGGCTGTTCGGGGTGGTATTACTGGCCGTGGCACTGGTGCTGGTCGAGCGATTGCTCCCCTATGTGATCGCTGACTGGCTATGGATTGGCTTTATCTTTGTCAGCGCCTGCTATCTGATTTTCAGCGGTTGGCGTGAACTTTCGACCCGGGCTGCCGGTGTGTTCAGCGCGATTTGGCTGACTATAGCAACCATACTGATGATCCAGTGGTGGCCCCATGCCCCGGAAGATCGGCTGCCCTTCACGCAAGTGCAGTCGCTTGCTGAGATTAAGCAGCAACTAAGCGCGGCCGAGCAGGAAAATCGGCTGGTGATGCTCGACCTCTATGCTGACTGGTGTGTCGCCTGCAAAGAATTTGAACGCTACACCTTTACCGACGAACGCGTAAAAAAAGCGCTTGGCAACGCCCTATTATTGCAGGCGGACGTCACCGCCAACACCCCGGCGAATAATGCGATTCTCAGGGAATACCAGGTGCTGGGTCTGCCGACAATTTTGTTTTTCTATCAGGGCGACGAGTTAAGTTCTGCGCGGGTAACCGGCTTTATGCCGGCGGAAACCTTTGCCCGCCATGTTGAGCAACTGCAATAAGTTGTTTTTGTTCGGGATACTGCGGCGAACTTCGGTGATAAGACCAGTATTTTACTGCTTTACTGTATTTTTTAATTATAATGAGTTGATAGTTAATCCGTCGGCGTCTAAATTTAGAGTCAACTCACTTTATCAATCACATCGCAGCAGATAGCAGCATAATGACTGAAAATAACGCACAAACTAGCAGAGTACTCCTACTAAACGGCCCGAACCTGAATCTGTTGGGAACGCGGGAACCGGAACTGTATGGAGCAGAAACGCTCGCCGAAATCGAGCAGCGGCTGCTAGATCAGGCAAAACATCTGGGGATCAGCCTGGAATGCCGACAGTCTAACGCTGAACATCAGCTGATTGACTGGATCCACGAAGCGCGCAGCACCGACATTGATTTTATCCTGATTAACCCGGGCGCATACAGTCATACCAGCGTAGCGATACGGGATGCCTTAAGCGGCGTCGCCATTCCTTTTATCGAAATTCATTTGTCCAATATTCACGCCCGGGAAGAATTTCGTCATTATTCGTATTTATCAGACATCGCCACCGGAGTCATTTGTGGGCTGGGTGCGCAGGGCTATACCTTTGCCTTGCAAGCCGCACAGCGACAGTTGACGTCCTGACCAATTAAATAACTTACTACTGGGGTCATTACAGATCATGGATATTCGTAAAATAAAGAAACTGATTGAGCTGGTCGAAGAATCAGGCATTGCCGAACTGGAAATTACCGAGGGTGAGGAATCAGTGCGTATTCATCGGGGCAGCAGCTATAGTCAGCCCATGCAATACGCGCCAGTGCAACAGCTACAACAGCCCGCACCGCCAGCCCAGGCAGCCGCTCCGGCACCTGCTGCTGAGCCAGTTGAACCGGAAGTTAGCGGTCATATTATGCGCTCGCCTATGGTCGGTACCTTTTACGCAGCTCCGGCGCCAGGCGCCCCTGACTTCGTCAGCGTTGGCCAACAAGTCAAAGCCGGCGAGACGTTATGCATTGTTGAAGCAATGAAGATGATGAACAAGATCGAGGCCGACAAAGGCGGTGTGATCAAACAAATTCTGGTAGAAAACGGCGAGCCGGTAGAATTTGACCAGCCGCTATTTATCATCGAGTAAGCTCACCAGATCAGGACACCATCATGTTAGACAAGGTTGTAATTGCAAACCGGGGCGAGATTGCATTGCGCATATTACGCGCCTGCAAAGAGCTCGGTATCAAAACAGTCGCGGTACACTCCACCGTGGACCGTAATCTTAAGCACGTGCTGCTTGCTGATGAATCGATTTGTATCGGTAAGGCGCCTGCTACTGACAGCTATCTGAATATCCCCCGGATCATCAGCGCCGCAGAAATCACTGACGCCGCCGCGATTCATCCGGGTTACGGCTTTCTCGCCGAAAATGCTGATTTTGCCGAGCAGGTCGAAAACTCCGGTTTTATTTTTGTCGGCCCCACCGCCGATGTTATCCGTCTGATGGGCGATAAAGTTTCCGCTATCGCCGCTATGAAAAAAGCCGGTGTACCATGTGTGCCTGGTTCAGATGGTCCGCTGGACGACGATGATCAGCAAAATATGCGAATTGCCAAGAAGATTGGCTATCCGGTGATCATCAAAGCCGCTGGTGGCGGCGGTGGCCGCGGTATGCGCGTGGTACGTAAAGAAGATGAACTGCTTAGTGCTATTAGCATGACCCAGGCTGAAGCCGGTGCCGCTTTTGGCAACCCTGTGGTCTACATGGAAAAATTCCTGGAGAACCCCCGCCACATTGAAATTCAGGTGCTGGCTGATGGTCAGGGCAACGCTGTTTATCTTGGCGAGCGTGACTGCTCGATGCAACGCCGCCACCAGAAAGTGGTGGAAGAAGCGCCAGCACCCGGTATTACTCCGGAACTGCGTAAGTTCATCGGTGAGCGCTGTTCAAAAGCCTGTATTGAGATTGGCTACCGCGGCGCCGGTACGTTCGAGTTCCTCTACGAAAATAATGAATTCTACTTCATTGAAATGAATACCCGGATTCAGGTTGAACACCCGGTGACCGAAATGATCACCGGTGTCGATTTGATTAAAGAACAGCTGCGCGTTGCCGCTGGCCGTCCGTTATCTTTTTCTCAGGAAGACGTGGTGATTCGCGGCCATTCCGTTGAGTGCCGCATTAACGCCGAAGACCCGGCAACCTTTGTGCCCTCACCCGGCACCATAACGCGCTTCCACCCCCCGGGCGGTCTGGGCGTACGCTGGGATTCGCATGTTTACGCGGACTACCGGGTACCACCTAACTATGACTCAATGATTGGCAAGCTAATCACCTACGGCGAAACTCGCGAAGTGGCTATTGCCCGCATGCGCAACGCCCTGAGCGAACTGATTATTGAAGGCATCAAGACCAATGTGCCGCTGCAGAAAGATATCATGGCGGATGAGAATTTCCAGCAAGGCGGAACCAATATCCATTATCTGGAGAAGAAACTTGGTATGGGCGGTCATTAAGCCTTATGCCCTGGATTCAGCTTACTCTATCGGCTTCTGAGCAGCATGCACCTTTAGTGGGTGACATGCTGCAAGCAGAAGGCGCACTGGCGGTCACCTACCGCGATGCGCAGGATAATCCGATATTTGAACCACCCCTGGATCAGATCCTTTACTGGCATGAAACGCTGGTAACCGGTTTATTCGAAGCCGATACCGATATCAGCCCGGTAGTACGCGCGCTACGGGAGTCCGATCTGGTACCTGCTGACTTCAGTTACAAAACCGATCAGCTTGAAGATAAAGACTGGGAACGGGAATGGATGGATAACTTCCACCCGATTCAGTTCGGCAAACGCTTATGGGTTTGTCCGAGCTGGCGTGATATTCCTGAGCCTGAAGCAGTTAATATTATGCTGGATCCGGGCATGGCTTTTGGTACCGGCACCCATTCCACCACCGCTTTATGCCTGGGCTGGCTGGATGAGCAGGATCTGACCGGCAAAACCGTGGTCGATTTTGGCTGCGGTTCCGGCATCCTCGCGATCGCCGCGCTCTTGCTTGGCGCTGAACGTGCCATAGGTATTGATATTGATAAGCAGGCCCTTATCGCCAGCCGCGACAATGCCATACGCAATGGTGTCGGCGACCGGCTTGAGGTTTACCTGCCCGCCGATCAACCCAGTCTGAAGGCCGACCTGGTACTGGCAAACGTACTGGCGGGCCCGCTACGGGAGTTAGCTCCTGTTATCAGCGGCTACGTTGGCTCGGGTGGCGAACTGGTCATGTCTGGCATTCTGGAACGCCAGATTGATTCCGTACAGCAAGCTTACCTGAGTGAATTCGAGTTTAGTCAGCCGCGCCTTAAAAATGAATGGGTGATGCTCCACGCCACGCGCAAACAGTAACCCAGGCGTAATTTGTCAAGAGTCAAAATTGCAAAAAAGACGGCTTTTGTACAAATTACGTCCTTTTCTTTCTGCCCCAAATTCCCTAAAATTTCCGACCCTTTACTTGCACAGTTTTTAACCGATGCGGATCGGAGCTTATCATCTGAAACATCCTGTCATTCTGGCCCCGATGGCCGGGGTGACTGACTTACCCTTCCGGCGCATGTGTCATGAGCTGGGGGCGGGGCTTACAGTGTCTGAGATGCTGTCGAGCAATCCGCGGGTATGGAATACCAGGAAATCACGGTATCGCATGGGTCATGCCGACGAGCCGGGGATAAAAGCAGTGCAGATTGCCGGCTCAGAACCCGGGTTGATGGCTGCAGCCGCTCGCCATAATGTCGAGCACGGCGCCCAGATCATCGATATTAATATGGGTTGTCCGGCAAAAAAGGTGAATAAAAAACTGGCCGGTTCCGCGTTACTACAGTATCCGGAACTCGTCGCACAGATAGTTTCTGCAGTGGTTGCTGCGGTGAATGTGCCGGTCACGTTAAAAATACGCACGGGCTGGGATCCGGATAACCGGAACGGCCGGGAAATTGCCCGTATTGCTGAGCAGGCGGGCATACAATGCCTGGCAGTTCACGGCCGTACCCGGGCCTGTATGTTCAAAGGTGAAGCGGAATACGACACCATTAAGGCCATCAAGGCTGCGGTATCGATTCCGGTGGTCGCCAACGGCGATATCACATCACCACAAGAGGCCAGAGAAGTCTTAGATTACACGGGTGCCGATGCGATCATGATTGGTCGCGGAGCCCAGGGCAATCCATGGTTGTTTCGCGAGATTGCGCATTACCTGGCAACTGGTGAACAACTGGCTCCGCCAACTCCGGCGGAAGTGTCCGCAGTGGTGCAGACGCATGTTCGTCGGCTGCATGAGCACTACGGCGACTTCACGGGAGTCAGGATAGCCCGCAAACATGTGGGGTGGTACTTGCAGCAGCAGTATCCCACCAGTGAATTTCGCCGCCAGTTTGTCGCATTTGAGGATGCACAGCAGCAACTTGATGCGTTGGCGGATTATTTTGTAACTGTAAACTAGAAGAGATAGAGCGCACCTATGTTTGATCACAACACAAATCGTGACCAGGTTTCTCCATTTACCACTATTGGTAACAATGCTCAGCCCAAGCCGCTGCGCGACTCGGTAAAGCAGGCGGTTAATTCCTTCCTTAAGCAATTGGAAGGTGCTGACCCTGAAGCTTTATATGATCTGGTACTGGCGGAAGTAGAAGCTCCGCTGCTGGAAGAAGTTATGACCTATACTCGGGGTAATCAGACTCGCGCTGCTACCATGCTGGGCATCAACCGCGGTACTTTGCGGAAGAAGCTAAAAAAATACGGTATGAACTAATTTCAAAACAAAAAAGAGCGCCTGGTGTGCTCTTTTTTATTTATGGCTACAATGGTGAATTCAATGCAACATCGTCCTATTCAACGCGCCTTGCTGAGTGTTTCAGACAAAACAGGTATTGTTGATTTTGCCCGTAATCTCCAGCAACGTGGTGTGCAGTTGCTGTCGACCGGTGGTACTGCGAGTCTGCTGCGCAAGCATGACATCGCAGTGACCGATGTATCAGAACATACTGGTCAGCCCGAAATTATGGATGGCCGGGTGAAAACCCTGCATCCGAAAATACATGGTGGCATTTTAGGCCGCCGCGATTGTGACCAACAGGTGATGTCCGAGCAGGATATCGCGCCTATTGACATGGTCGTTGTCAATTTGTACCCCTTCGCTAAAACCGTTGCTGACCCAGACTGCTCTCATGAAGATGCGGTGGAGAATATCGATATCGGCGGCCCGACCATGGTGCGCGCCGCAGCTAAGAATCACCGGGATGTCACCATCCTTGTCAATGCTGAAGATTACGGCCGGGTAATCGCCGAAATGGACGCTAATGACAACAGCCTGACCCTGGATACCCGTTTTGACCTGGCTATCAAAGCCTTTGAGCACACGGCCCAGTACGACGGGATGATCGCCAATTACTTTGGCGCACGCCTGGCTGAACAGACCAGCAAATTTCCCCGTACTTATAATCTGCAACTGCAGAAAAAGCAGGATCTGCGCTACGGCGAAAACAGCCATCAGCAAGCAGCATTCTATGTTGAGTCTGAAACCGCCGAAGCCTCTGTGGCAACAGCAAAACAGCTGCAAGGTAAAGCGCTGTCGTTCAACAATATCGCTGATACCGATGCCGCGCTGGAATGCGTTAAGTCGTTTGCCGAACCTGCCTGCGTTATCGTCAAGCATGCCAACCCATGCGGTGTGGCTATTGGCGATTCGCTACTTGATGCCTATGAGCGCGCCTTCAAAACTGACCCTACCTCAGCTTTCGGTGGCATCATTGCTTTCAACCGTGAACTTGACGCGGCCACCGCCAAGGCTATCGTCGATCGCCAGTTCGTTGAAGTTATCATCGCTCCGGTTGTTAGCGCGCAAGCCCGCGACATCGTGGCAAGTAAAGCCAATGTCCGGTTACTGGAGTGCGGCCAATGGTCAGCACAACGGCCAGTCAGCTTTGACTATAAACGTGTAGCCGGGGGCTTGCTGGTGCAGGATTCCGACCAGGGCAAAATCGACCGCAGCGACCTCAAGGTGGTGACTAAGGTCCAGCCTGATGAAGCGCAACTGCAGGATCTGCTGTTCTGCTGGAAAGTGGCTAAGTTCGTTAAGTCCAACGCCATCGTTTATGCCCGTGACGGCATGACCATTGGTGTCGGAGCCGGTCAGATGAGCCGGGTGTACAGCGCCAAAATCGCCGGTATTAAGGCAGCAGATGAAAACCTTGAGGTAACCGGTTCAGTGATGGCTTCGGATGCATTCTTTCCGTTCCGCGATGGCATTGACGCGGCAGCGGCGGCCGGGATTAAAGCAATTATTCAGCCGGGTGGCTCCATTCGTGACGACGAAATCATCGCCGCCGCTGATGAGCATGGCATTGCCATGGTCTTTACTGGCATGCGACATTTTCGGCACTAATGCTGCCACTAACGCCAGCAACAGGCAGTTAACATTGCCCCTTTGCCACAAGCCGACTAGGATAAGCAGTATAATTAGTTAGTTACCGAATACCCTCTACAGGAGATAGGTTATGAGACATCCAATGTTAACTACTGCAAGTATGCTGGCCGTGCTGGCTCTGGCTGGCTGCGACAATGCACCGCGGGAAACCGAACAGGCAACCGACACCAGTAATCAGAAGATTATCACCCTTGGTGAAGCCCAGAATCACCCGGCCCGCTCAACCTCCAATAAACTCCGGGACGAATTTCGTAACCCGGTCGAAACGCTTCAGTTTTTTGGTATTGAGCCTGATATGACCGTGGTCGAGATCTGGCCCGGCAGCGGCTGGTACACCGAGATTCTGGCACCCTACCTGCAAGCCCAGGGACAACTCTACGCAGCGCACTTCCCGGCCTCTGATACGCGCAGCTATTATGCTAAGTCACGTCAGGATTTTGCCGAGCGGCTCTCTAATGATCCCTATTTCTCGGACGTTATCCTCACTGAATTTGCGCCTCTGGCCGACAGCGACATCGCACCACCTGCCAGCGCCGATATGGTGCTGACTTTCCGTAACCTGCACAACTGGTATATGGCGCATGGTGAGGAAGGCGTTGAAGGTGCCTTCAGCGATTTTTACGAAGCACTTAAACCGGGCGGCGTGTTGGGCGTTGTTGATCATCGTCTGCCAGAGGACCGGCCTGATGAAGATATGGCCTCAACCGGCTACATGAAAGAAAGCTGGGTGATTGAACAGGCCGAGCAAGCTGGTTTTGTGCTGGATGCCAGCAGCGATGTGAATGCCAACCCTGATGATACCGCAGATCACCCACGAGGTGTCTGGACCCTGCCCCCAACGCTGCGCTTAGGCGAAGATAACCGGGATTATTACGTTGGTATTGGCGAGAGTGACCGCTTCACCCTGCGATTTGTGAAACCTGAAACAACGAACGAGTAATGAGTCTGAGCATGAATGTATTGGTTATTGGCGGCGGTGGCCGCGAACACGCGCTGGCATGGAAGGCAGCGCAATCGTCCCTGGCGGAAACAGTTTATGTAGCCCCCGGCAATGCCGGCACCGCCAGTGAAAAAGGCATTGAGAATGTGAATATCAGCGCAGAGGATATCGATGGCCTGCTGCATTTCGCCAAAACCAACAAGGTCGGGCTGACCATCGTTGGTCCTGAAGCCCCTCTGGTAGCGGGTATTGTTGATAAGTTCCGGGCCGACGGACTGAAGGTTTTTGGACCGACCCGGGCAGCTGCACAACTGGAAGGTTCCAAAGCTTTCAGCAAGGATTTTCTGGCTCGTCATAACATACCAACTGCCGCTTACGGTACCTTCACCGATATCGAACAAGCTAAATCTTATATACGACAAAACCGTCTGCCGATTGTTATTAAAGCCGATGGCCTGGCAGCCGGCAAAGGCGTGATCATTGCTGAATCCGAAGCCGACGCATTTGCCGCCATTGATGACATGCTGGCTGGTAATCGCTTTGGCGAAGCCGGTAGCCGGGTCGTTATCGAAGAGTTTCTGGTTGGTGAAGAAGCCAGCTTCATCGTCATGGTAGACGGGATAACTGCCTTACCTTTTGCTTCAAGTCAGGATCATAAAGCCCGTGACGATGGCGATAAAGGCCCTAATACCGGTGGTATGGGCGCTTATTCTCCCGCTCCGGTAGTGACGCCTGAGGTTCATGACTGGGTTATGAATCACGTGATTCAGCCGACTATTGAAGGGATGGCGGATGAAGGTCACCCCTATACCGGATTCTTATACGCCGGCCTGATGGTAGCCCCTGATGGCACGGCCAAAGTGCTGGAGTTCAATTGCCGCTTCGGTGATCCCGAAACTCAGCCAATTATGATGCGCTTACAATCCGACCTGGTCGCACTATGTCTGGCCGCCTGTAAACAGGATCTGGCGCAGCAACACATCGCGTTTGATGAACGCGCTACAGTTGGTGTGGTATTAGCGGCTGGAGGCTATCCTGATAACTATCTGAAAGGCGATGTGATTCAGGGAATCGATGCAGCCGAGGCAACAGGTGCCAAGGTATTCCATGCGGGTACCAAAACCGATGAGCGAGGTAACCTGGTCACTGCCGGGGGCCGGGTTTTATGCGTCACCGCCATCGGCGACAATGTTACTGAAGCGCAACGTGCGGCATATCGGGCGGTCAAAGAAATCGACTGGCGGGATCTGTACTACCGCAATGACATCGCTCATCGGGCAATCGCCCGCGAGCAATAAGACAGCAAGGGCCGGCGCGCGGCATCATGCAGCGCTCCGGCTTTTTTGAATTAGTCTTCGACTACCAAATCATCATCATCACTACTGGTGACTTCAAAGACATCGTCAGTGTAGCGGCTGCGGCCATACATGCTGCCAACTTTCGGGCGGTTAATACGCGCCTGATACTTTGACCAGGCCTTCTCAACCACTGTCTCTGCCGCTTTTTCGCCACGGGCAACTGCCAGTAATGATTGCTCTTCTGCCGATTCAGGTTCAATTTCACCGCTCATCAGCGCAGCGATCAGGCTGCCATGCTTAGCCAGCAAGTCGCTTTCACGAATGGAGAAATCCCCTGAACGGGCAAAGCCGTAAGGATAATTTTTGAAGTCGTTAAACGCCTTCTTAGTGATCAGATCACGATTCATCGTTGCCATTTTGTGCCTCTTCCTCCAGACCAACAACTAGCTAAAACTGGTTTTGCTTATAGCGACACTGACGATATAGAGATGAATCGGAATCTTGTCAATAAGTTTTTTTTATTTATTCACTTCTTCGCGCACCTCTGCGACTTCTTCCGGCGTCACTGTGCCACCGCCATTATCAAATTGCTGCAGGATGTAGGTGGCTATCTGCGCGATTTCAACATCAGTCAGATGGGGCTGCGCCGGCATTGCCGCATTATAGGTTTTACCTTTTACTTCCAGTTCACCAGACATCCCTTTTAATACCGTTCTGGCGATATGCAGCTTATCTTGCTGAATATGCGGGTTGTCATTCAGCGGAGGAAATGCACCAGGAATGCCTTGCCCTTCAGCCTGGTGGCAGGCCTGGCAGTTCGCCGCGTACGACTTCTTACCATTCACGGCATGCGCATCCTGCGATATCAGCGCAGCCAGTACCACACTTGCACTAAGAATAACGGGGTAAGCAGTTCGAGCAAAACCTAACTTCATGAATGCCTCCTTGAGTAAATCTGGTAAGCTAATAAATAATTAAACCACTATAAGTATGGTAGCTAAGCGCGATTTGATCCATGTCGATTCATCGGGCTGCTACACAGGAGTTCAGCCATGAAACTATTTGCGATGCTGGGTGCCCTTAATATGGCCATGGGCGTGATTTTAGGCGCCTTTGCGGCCCATACCCTGAAGCAACAGTTAAGTGCCGATATGCTGGCGGTGTTTCAGGTGGGGGTGCAGTACCAGATTTACCATGCGCTGGGCTTACTGCTCGTCAGCCTGCTACTGCTGTATTTTCCTAATGCCCGGGGGCTGCGGACCGGGGGCTGGATTTTGTTAGCGGGCATCATTTTGTTCAGCGGTAGCCTGTACCTGCTCAGCCTGACCGGCATCAGCTGGTTCGGCCCGGTAACTCCAGTCGGAGGAGCGGCCTTTATTATTGGCTGGCTATGGATTGCCTACGCCGTAATTAAGGCCTAATAAATTATGAATATAAATGCATAATTAGCACTTATATTTTCATCCTGAACAACTTTTTTATTTTGCCCTGTTTTTTCCTGTCGGTTGGCATTTTTTCCTTTGCGGCGCTTTTAGTTAGCTGTGTCTGACTTGACTATACAACCACGGAAAATACCACCAAATATGACGTTTTTTATACAACTTTTCATTTCATAACACTTTACTATTGTTCAGAAGCTCTTATTGTAGGAGTTGTATAAACAACTTGGCCGGGTGAGAACTCCGTCACAAAGCACACACTATAATGATAATTTATTCAGGGTGACAATATGAAAAAACTACTCTTCTCAACCGTGGCAGTAGCCGTTGCAACCGCTATCACTCCAATGACCGTATCCGCTCAGGCAAGCGATACCGATCAGGCTAAAGTCGATGAGCGCATTGTTGTCACCGGTTCACGTATTAAGCGTACCGAAGCTGAAAGTGCAGCACCGATACAGGTGTTTTCCGCCGAAGATATCGAAACATCAGGCGTGACCTCGCTCGAAATGGTATTGCAACGGATGTCAGCATCCGCTGGTTTTGCCGGTAACCAGAGCAACGCCTACTGGACCGGCAACGGTTACGGTACGGCCCAGGTAAACCTGCGCGGTCTTGGTATTAACCGTACTCTGGTGCTACTTAACGGTCGTCGTATCGTGAACGGTGGCACCGGCGCGAACAGTTCTGTCGACCTGAATATGATTCCGGTGGAAGTGATTGAGCGTGTTGAAGTGCTGAAAGACGGCGCGTCAGCCATCTATGGTGCAGACGCGGTTGCTGGTGTTGTAAACATCATCACCAAAAAGAGCTATGACGGTTTCGCGATCGAAGCCCGCACTGGCGCTACTGATAGTGGCGACGCGCAGGATCGTAGCGTTAACTTGATCCTTGGTACTTCCGGTGACAAAGGCAGCGTGATGGCAACCGTTGGTTATCGTTCATCTGACGCTCTTAATATGTCGGACCAGGCAAAATGCGCGCTGGCTGAAACAGTTCCGGGTGAGCTACGTTGTTTTGGTAGTTCCAGCACCGTTGGTGGCCGGGCGACCATCTTAACCGGTCCTGACGCTGGTCAACGAATCAATTTCAATCAGGATCCAAGTGGCGACGGCGACTCGTTCGCACCCTATGATCCAGATATACATAACTTTGACTATTTCCCTTTCCTGAACTCGGTTAACCCGGTAAGTAACTGGAATTTCACTGCCTTTGGTGACTACCACCTGTCGCCAGATACCACGTTCTTTAGCGAGTTTGTTTATAACAACCGGACTTCTGATCAGTTGGCGACGCCTGGCACCTTGCGTGGTATAGAGCTTGATGCGAGCCATCCGACCAACCCTACCGGTGAAGATATCCGGCTGGACGGTCGCCGGCTGCTGGAAGGCGGACCACGGATCTTTTTCCAGGACGTCAATACCTTCCGCGTTGTCACTGGCCTGAACGGCGTTGTTGGCGAGGGCTGGAACTGGGAAGTCGCTTATAACTACGGCCGTAATACCGCAGTCGACGGCATGACCAATATCGTAAATACCCAACGCCTGGCTCAGGGTCTGGATCCAAACACCTGTGGCTCTGACGGTATCCCGTGTATTGATTTGCTGGGCTTTGGCGACCTTACCGACGAAGCACTGGATCACATCATGTTCCGTACCAGTGGCGATGGTGGTAACGAGCAGCGCTCATTAACCGCTAACATCACCGGCGACCTGTTCAGCTTACCAGCAGGTTGGGTACCAGTAGCGTTCGGTGTCGAGCATCGTAAAGAGAAAGGCTGGCGTAATCCGGACTCCTCAATTGCGGCTGGTATTATGAACACTAACCAGGCTGAACCAATTGAAGGCCAGTACACGGTTAATGAAGTTTATGCAGAAACCTCAATTCCGTTAGTCGCTGACAAGCAGTTTGCACAACATATCAGTCTTGACCTTGCATACCGCTACAGCGATTACGACACCTTTGGCAGCGATGGTAACTACAAAGCCAGCCTGCATTGGCAAGTATCGGACGATCTGAAATTACGCGCTACCAAATCGACGGCGTTCCGTATTCCGAACATTCCGGAACTCTTTGGAGGCGTAGCTGAAGGTAACCTGACCACCACGGATCCATGTGATGGCTGGGATCAGCCGGGCAAAGATCCTGTGGTTGCAGCTAACTGTAGCGCCGATGGTGTACCAGCCGGTTATACTCAGCTAGGTGCCACAGTACTGACTACCGTAGGCGGTAATCCAAACCTGAAACCAGAAGATGCCGATACCTTCACCGCCGGATTTGTCTGGGATGTGTCTTATATCGAAAATCTTCAGTTAACTGTGGATTACTACGACATCGACGTGAAAAACGCGATTCAGCGGATCCCTGGCTCAACCAAGCTGGCGGTATGCTACAACTCGGACAACATGTCACATCAGTTCTGTTCCGATGAGCATTTCACCCGTGATCCGTTGACCGGCGAAATCAACTTCCTGTCAGCACAGCCTACCAATGCCGCGACAGAAAATGTCTCGGGTATCGACGCAGCAATGTTCTATCAGACTCAGATTGCCGGTTTTGATACGAACTTTGACTGGAATATCAGCTACCTGAAAGAGTATACCTTTGCGCCATTTGAAGGTGCGCCGGAGATTGAATATGCCGGCTATATTACCGGCGGCCGCGGCAGCTATGCGCAGTGGCGTTCAAATGCATCAGCAACGGTAAAAGGCGATAACTGGCGCGCTCATTATGGTATTCAGTACATCGGCGGCGCTGACGACATTAACGCGTCACCTGGTGATATTGGTGCTGAAGCGCCGAGTGTGTTCTATCACAACGTTCAAGGTACATACTACGTCAACAACGAGCTAAGCGTGACCGGCGGCGTGAATAACCTGTTCGATAAAGAACCGCCATTTATACAAAGCTGGACTGATGCTAACACCGACACCATGACTTATGATTTACTTGGTCGTCAGTTATACGTCAAACTTCGCTACGCGTTCTGATAACTTCCCTGGTTGGCCGTCTGTTCTGCAGGCGGCCTTTTTCCAGATTAAATTTCTGAGGTAATTCATGCCCCAACAGCAACGTACAAGTCGTTGGCGAGTCTGGCACCGTTGGTTGTCCGTTATTTTTGGCGTTCAGATGGTGATCTGGAGCATTAGCGGCGCCTACATGGTGTTTTTTGATCTTGATTTCATTCATGGTGATCACCTGGTTCAGGATATCACTACCGTTGTTCCCCCTGACGCAGATGTCCAGCCTGTTAGCGCGGTAATTCAGAATTACCCGCATAGTCAAACAGTCACGTTAGATACCCGCTGGATAAACCAGCAGCTGCATTCGGTTTATATCGCTGAAGGTCATCACGGTACCGAGCTACTTGATGCTACTTCACTGGCGCCGATTGAGCTAAGCGAAGAGCATATCGTTGAGCTAGCCAATCGCTATTACGCCAAAGGCGAGCCCAAGGTGAGTTCAGTGGTTTACCTTACTGAAAATCCACCGACGGAGTTAAATCCGAAGTTATTGCCTATCTGGCAGGTTAACTACGATGATTTCGGTAATACCAGTTTATATCTGTCTCCGGAGACCGGCGAAATGCTGGTAAAACGTCATACCTTCTGGCGCGGATTCGATTTTTTCTGGATGACCCACATCATGGATTATGAGGATCGCACCGACATAGAATCCTGGTGGTTGCAGGCATTCATGATTGGCACCTTTATTTTAATGATCACCGGCGTTGTGTTGCTGGTTTACACCATTAGTTTCCGCCGTAAGCGTCCTGGAGGTGCAGAATGATGCGATTTTTCCAATGGCTGCACCGCTGGGTAAGCTTAATTATCGTTATCCAGGTTCTGTTATGGCTGGTTAGTGGCTTCTATTTCAGTCTGAATGGCCACCACGGTATGTCTGGGCACCAGTACCTTGAACACGGTGATCACGCGATGTTAAGTGAGGTCGCCCCGACGGTAGACGTTGCCGACATCCGCCAGCGCTATCCGGATGCGAAAACGATTCGTCTGCACAGCATTGCTGGTATTCCGCAATTTATCGTGACCTCAGTCGATGATACCCATTATCTGAATGGCCTCACCGGTGCGGTTTGGACTACCAGCCCCGAACTGGCGACGACCATTGCCATGAGCACCTACAATGGCCCTGGTGACGTGCAGGAAGTTTCGGCCATACAAGGTTCAGATGAGATCCTCAACTGGGACGACGCTGGCTATCAGGTGAATCTCGAGGATGATCTGAATACCCGCATCTATATTGATGCTGCCTCCGGCCAGATGCTGAACCACCGGAACACGCCATGGACCTTGGCAGACTGGGCATTCCGTTTGCATTTTATGGATTACAGTGGGGGCCGCAGCTTTAATCACCTCCTGATCTGGAGTGCCGGGCTCTTGGCTTTATGGTTCTCGCTGTCCGGGTTAATTCTGCTGATTAATAACTTTGCAAAAGGCGATATGAATCCGCGGCGTAAGCCCACTATGCTGGAGCACCTGCAACGTGAGCAGAAACCCGTAGCGAGCAGTTGTGGCGGAGGCGGTACCTGTGGCCTGTGTAAAGTCACCCTGGAAGGCGACGACCTGCCGGCACCTACGCCCGCTGAGAAAATTCTGCTCAGCGAATCAGAGATTGAAGGTGGCTTGCGGTTGTCTTGCCAACATCGTGTGGACGACAAGTACAGCATCAAACTGCCTGATCATGATGCTGCTACCGTAACGCTGGAGCTGGCAACACGGCGCTTGCTGTCACCCTCTATCGTTGAACTTACCTTCAACAGTAGCGAAGCGGTGAGTTATCAGGCGGGCCAGTTCATGCAGTTCTGTATTCCGCACCGCGAGCAGGTGCTGACACGCCATTATTCAATGGCTACCAGCCCGGATCCGCATCGTTTCGTGTTCACGGTTCGCCAGATGCCATCACCCAGTGAGAAAATCCCACCCGGGATAGGTTCTACTTACCTGTGTGGTATGGAAAAAGGCGCCACCATTGAAGCGATAGGTCCCTTTGGTGATTTCATACTCAGTGAAAACAGCCAGCGTACGCAGCTGTTTATTGGTGGCGGTGCAGGCATTGCCCCATTACGGGCGCTGCTGCAAACCGAGTTAAGCCGCAGCCAGCCGCGTAGCTGTGTATTCTTTTATGGCGCGCGCCACGTGAATGAGCTCTGTTATCGTAACGAGTTCACCGGTGTTGACCAGCTTGAATATATTCCGGTCATTTCGGAACCTAAGGAAAACCAAGGCTGGAAAGGAGCAACAGGTTTTGTGCACGAGGAAGTTGAAGCCTGGATCCGGAATCAGGATGTTAATCAGCTGGATGTCTACGTTTGCGGTCCGCCGCCGATGCTGAAAGCGACTATGGCGATGCTTGCCGAGGCAGGTGTACCACGCGATCAGATTCGCTTTGATGACTTTGGCATTTAACTGGTTTTAAGTTATTACCGGCATAGCGTTCAACGCAGCGCTATGCCGGCCTTTCAGCAGTGGGGTACTATCGCCAGCGAATCCCGCCAGGCTTCCTGCTCATTAAAGTCCTCCACGAGTTGCGGCTCAGGGTTACTATCGGTTCGTTCTGCCGTACTATATTCCGTCATATAAGTAGGCCGATAAGTAGGTTTTCCTCTTTTCAGAATATCCTTACATACTTCCGTGTTGTCAGTTAATAATTCAGAAACTTCCGCCTGTAGCTGTTCCAGCGCCCCCTCCGGGCGACCACTCAAAGCGTACATCCGCAACAAAGAAATCGCCTGATGGGCGCTTTCGTCCGCTACCCGTTTGGTATCATAAACTGCATACAAGGTTCCCACGGTGTAAAGCGCGGCCGCACTTTGATAATCCTGTTTATCCATGCACAAAGTCAGGGCACCAAAAATTTCTGCCGGGCTGTTGCTATTACTGATCTCGTCAAGAGAGATACAGCCCAGCGTCTCAGCCTTCGCAAGATTTATTTCTGCTGCTTCGGGAGTGATAACAACGAGACTGAATAGAGCAGGAAGCAAAAACAGAGTAGCTTTCATTGTCGGACCATCCCTGATAAGTGAACAATTATTCCACAGGGGCAGTTTCTCACAACAGAATAACTACGTCACGCAATTAGTTTTTAACATGCTCGTACAGTTATTCAGCAGCGGTAAGTTCGTAACCGCATATCAACCGTCAGGTTAAGGTTATCGAGCGCGTTGGCCCTGGCCCGCCCTGCACTACTGGCGCGGTACAGATGTGGCGTCATGATCAACAGATCCTGAACGAGGTCATTCGTTCTGAGCCCGATCGGGAAATTAATCACCTGCTCTGAGATAAGTTCAAAAGAGCTCTCAGGCATGGGCTGATATACCGGTTTAGCTTTAATATCCGAGTAAATAATTTGCTTTAACTCAACCAGGTGATCCGGACCAGGATCAATAGTCAACAAATGCCCACCCGGACGCAGAACGCGGCGGAACTCTCCGGCAACGGGAAACCCAAATACGCAAACCACCCCGTCGACGCTCGCATCAGCTAACGGAATTGCCGCATTTGAAGCCACCAGCCAGGTAAGCCGCTGTTCCCCTCTGGCCGCTGCCATAACTGCCCACTTTGAGATATCCAGCCCGGCCGCCTTCAGCGGAATCTGCTCAGTTTCAGCTCCATCGACTAACTGCCTCAGGTAGTATCCTTCACCACAGCCAGCATCAAGCACACTGCCAAGATTAAGTTGGAGTACCCTGGCGGTCAGCGCATCAGCAACAGGCGCATAGAAGCCGTGGCCGAGGTAACGCTGGCGCGCCTGCACCATGGCTTTGCTGTCACCTGGATCTTTTGAGCGCTTGTTCTGTACTGGTAACAGGTTAACGTAGCCATGCCGGGCAATGTCAAAGCTATGGCCGTGGGCACAGCACCAGCTATTACCGGTTCGCTCGAGTAAACCGCCATCAAGCGGGCAAAGCAGACTCTCTATACCTTTTATGATGAGCTTTATCCTCTGGTTAAACGGCAGCAGTCAGTAAGTGCTCGGGAATCATGGCATCGAGAATGGCGCAATTGGCAGCGCTATCCCCGCGGCAATCCGCTGCCAACTGCTGCAAAGCCTGCTGCATGCGGTTCAGCTCAGCAATTTTCTGGCTGATATCGGCCAGATGCTGCTCAGCAATGGCTTTCACCTCCCGGCTTTCACGACAAGGATCTCGCCAAAGCTTCACGAGTGACTGAATTTCTTCCAGCGAAAAGCCGAGATTCCTTGCCTGGCGGATAAAGCCTAATTGCTGAAGCATGAACCCGTTATATAACCGGTAACCCGATTCTGTACGGGCGGCCGCCGGCAGCATTCCGATTTCTTCATAATACCGGATCATTTTGGCCGAAACACCGGTCAACGCGGCAGCCTCGCCAATAGTTAATGGTTTTGCCATTTGCTTACTCCTTGTTACCCCAGCGCTGCAGCAGTAATGCATTACTTACCACTAATAAACTGCTGAACGCCATTGCCGCACCAGCAATGATCGGATTCAGGTAGCCCAGCGCTGCCAGTGGAATACCCAGTGTATTAAAAATAAAGGCCCAGAACAGGTTCTGTTTAATTTTACGGTACGTCAGCCGGGATAATCTGAGTGCCGCCACTACCAGTTGGGTTTCACCCCGCATCAGGGTCATATCCGCAGCGCTGATCGCCACTTCGGTGCCAGTCGACATCGCCATACCTAAATCCGCCTGGGCTAAGGCCGGCGCGTCGTTAATACCATCGCCCACCATAGCGACCCGATAGCCTTGCTGCTGATAGCGGGCGATAAAATCAGCTTTGTCTCCTGGCAACACTTCCGCCTGATAGCTATCAAGGCCAAGCTCAGCAGCAACCAGTTCAGCACTGGCCTGGCTGTCACCCGTTAACATGGCTACCCGGATACCCTGTTGCTGCAGTTGCCTGATGGTATGCTCTGCTTCTGGTTTTACTGCATCCCGGAAACAAAACAGCCCGATGAGTTCGGTTTCGCTGCTATTCTGCCGGGCCAGCCAGGCCACTGAAGCGCCTTTGGTTTCAATCCGCTCCAGCGGCAATTCAAGCCCCAGTTCGCGCATCCAGTGACTGCTACCCATCAGCAGTTGCTGATCATCCAGGGCGCCTTTTACGCCGTGCCCCGCCACCACCTGAAAATCATCTGTAACACGCGGCAAAATCTGTTGCTGTTCCGCCGCTGCGACCACCGCTTTACCAAGCGGATGCTCGCTGTGCTGCTGCAGTGAACAAGCCAGCTCAAGGAGCTTGTGCTCAGTGCCGTTCAGTGCCGTAAGTTGCGTGAGTACCGGCTGCCCCATCGTCAGTGTGCCGGTTTTGTCGAATACGACCAGATCGACTTGATTGGCTTGCTCCAGCGCCGCGGCATCCTTTACCAGTATGCCCAGCCTGGCGGCCGTACCCGTCCCTGCCATAATCGCAGCGGGCGTAGCCAGACCTAGTGCGCAGGGGCAAGCAATAACCAGCACGGCCACCGCATTGAGAATACCGGCAACCCAGGCCCCGCCAATAACCCCCCAGCCCAATAAAGTGAATAAAGCTACCACCAGCACGACCGGTACAAACACCGCCGCCACCTTATCCACCAGCGCCTGCACCGGTGCTTTAGCGCCCTGCGCCTGCTCAACCATACGGATGATTTTTGATAAAGTGGATTCGGTACCCACTCCGGCCGCCTGCAACTGAAGCACGCCATCAAGGTTTACCGAACCGCCAATCACCTTATCGCCGGTACTTTTATGCAGAGGAATGCTTTCGCCACTGATCAGGGCTTCATCGACGTTACTTTGACCGGAAATCACCTCGCCATCAACCGGGATCCGTTCGCCGGGTAATACCTTAACCCTTTGTCCGTCCACCACCGAAGTGGCCGCAACGGTTATCCACTTCTCGTCGCGCAAAATACGGGCTTCTGTCGGGCGAAGGCTTTCCAGTGCGCGCAGGGCATCGGTGGTTTTTTCTTTGGCACGATGCTCAAGGTACTTACCCAGCAACACCAGGGTAAGTACCGCGGCGCTGGTTTCAAAATAGAGCTCCGGACCGCCATGATGGCCGGTAAAAGTAAACCAAAGATATATCGACAGACCATAAGCGGCACTGGTGCCTATTGCAATCAATAGGTCCATGTTGCCTGTGCCGGCTTTAAGCGCCAGCCAGCCGGCACGATAAAAGCGCGCACCAAAGTAAAACTGCACCGGTGTAGCGAGCAGCCATTGCCAGAATGGCGGCAACATCCAGTGTTTACCGAATAATAAACCAATCATGGGGAGTACCAGCGGTATCGTCAGTACGGCGGCACCAGCTACCGGAAACCAGTCCTGCCGGTAAAATGGCGTCTCGCCAGAGTCTTCAGCTTGGCTGACGCCGCCCATGGCTTCGAGCTGGTAGCCACCTTTTTCAGCGGCTTCAGCCAGCTGGCCGGCATTCACTGAAGCAGAGGCTTCTACCATAACCTGCTCAGTAGCCAGGTTCACATTAGCACTGATAACACCCGGTACGGCGCTCAGCGCTTTCTCCACACGCTTAACACACGAGCCGCAGCTCATGCCTTTCACTTTAAACTGAAGTTGTCTGACTGACGTCATGGGGAAGCCTTAGCAATTAGCCTGATCACAGAAGATAAGACTATGATAAAGCTTCCCCTCATGGGAAGGTCAAGAGGAATGAATGTGATTTATCAACCGAACAGTTTCAGTGCCAGCCTGGCAACTTTCTCCCCCTGATGACGGGCCAGCGTTTTCTCACGGTCATCCGGTTGACGGGAGCCATCCGCACCCGCAATGGTTGAAACACCGTAAGGTGTGCCCCCACCGACCGCATCGGCATCCATCATCGCCGAATGGGTATAACCTAAAGGCACCAGAATGAAGCCCTGATGGGCCAGAGTGGTCCAGGTTGAGGTAATGGTCATTTCCTCACCACCGCCGGTCGCGGTAGAAGTAAATACACTTGCCAGCTTCCCAGCCAGCGAACCCTCCTGCCAGAGTTTGCCGGTCTGATCAAAGAAGGTGCGCATTTGTCCTGACATATTGCCGAACCGGGTGGGGGTACCAACAATAAGCGCGTCGTAGTCGGTCAGATCACTGACTCTGGCTACCGGTGCAGCCTGATCCGTCTTGCCGCCGGCGTCCTTAAACTGCTCTTCCGACATAGTCTCAGGCACCCGCTTTACATCCACTTCGACACCATCAACGGATTTAACTCCCTCAGCAACGGTGTTCGCCATGGTCTCGATATGCCCGTACATCGAATAATATAAAACTAAAACTTTTGCCATTAGTTAGCTCCTTTCAAATGAATTGAACGGTTAACTAACCATAGTCCCTGCGGCAAATTTCATCCATAAAAAAACCCTGAAGGCCAGATTCATTCGGCGTTCAGGGTTTTTCGGAATCTGGAGCGGGAAACGAGATTCGAACTCGCGACCCCAACCTTGGCAAGGTTGTGCTCTACCACTGAGCTATTCCCGCATCGGTAAGATAATTATTCGGAGGAAGTCTGGAGCGGGAAACGAGATTCGAACTCGCGACCCCAACCTTGGCAAGGTTGTGCTCTACCACTGAGCTATTCCCGCAGAAACTTCTGTTGCCAAACGTGACAACGGAGGCGAATTTTACTGAATTCAGTAGCCTTTGCAACCGTTTTTGTAGCTTATTCGCCCTGAATGATGAAAAAGTGCTCACGGTAATAGCGTAACTCTTCAATCGATTCACGAATATCCGCCAGCGCGGTATGCGCGCCCTGCTTTGTCACCCCTTCCGCCACCGTCGGTGCCCAGTACTTTGCCAACTGTTTAACGGTGCTGACATCAAGGTTCCGGTAATGAAAAAATGCCTCCAGTTCAGGCATATGGCGCGCCAGAAAACGGCGATCCTGGCAGATACTGTTACCGCACATCGGCGAGCTGCCCGGCGTTACATACTGCTGCAGAAATTCGATCGTCGCATTGCTGGCATCGGTTTCAGAGAACGCGCTCTCCTGCACCCGCTTAACCAGGCCGGAGCCAGTGTGAGTGCGCACATTCCAGTCATCCATTTTATCCAGGTTAGCCTGTGGCTGATGCACCGCCAGTACCGGCCCCTCGGCCAAAATATTCAGATCATAGTCGGTTATAATAGTGGCAACTTCGATAATATGATCGTAGTCCGGGCTAAGGCCGGTCATTTCCAGGTCAATCCAGATTAACCGCTGTGCTGCTTGGCTTGCGGGCGAATTCATAACAACTATCCTTTAGGGTTCAGTTACAATTAACTTCAGGCGCTATTGTGCGTAATGAGGTATGATTCTTACCAGTATTAACTGAATTATATTTAATTCAACCGGTTTTCATAAAGTAGGTAGTGGTGGCAAAACAGCGACGTCTAAATAAAGGTCAGATTCGGCGGGTTCGCGCCAATCAGCAAAAGCGGCTCGATCAGGCCGGGCTTGAGCCCGAAACAACCGCAGATACAGTGGGCGGTCCCGAAGCCGGTGTGGTTATCAGCCGGTACGGCCAGCAAGCAATTATTGTGACTGCCGATGATACGCCCATGCGTTGTCATATCCGCCGTACCGTGGAATCACTGGTCTGCGGTGATGAAGTCGTCTGGCGCCGGCTGGATCCGAGCTCCGCTGAAGATGTCGGCGGTGTCATCGAAGCCGTCCAGCCACGGCGCTCCTTACTAAGCCGCCCCGATTATTATGACGGCCTCAAGCCGGTTGCTGCCAATGTCGATCAGATCCTGATTATATCCAGCCTGTTACCGGCATTTTCGACCCAAATCATCGATCGCTATCTGGTTGCCTGTGAAGACATTGAAGTCACCCCGGTGATCGTACTGAATAAAGCCGACCTGATGAGTGAGTTGCCGCCGGAAGAACAAAACCAAATCGAAGCCGCGCTGCAGATGTATCAGGATATCGGCTATCGGGTGCTTAAAGTCAGTGCCAAACAAATTGGTGGTCTGAAACCGCTCCACGACGTATTAGAAGGACAGGTGTCTATCGTGGTCGGGCAATCCGGGGTCGGCAAATCGTCACTGGTCAATGCCTTGCTGCCGGATATTGATGCCAGCGTTGGGCCAATCTCCGGTGGCTCCGGGCTGGGTCAGCACACCACTACCGTGGCAACCCGCTATCCGCTACCCGACGGCGGCGTACTCATCGATTCGCCGGGAATCCGTGAGTTCGCCCTCTGGCACCTTGAACCCGAGCGTGTAGCCTGGTGCTTCCGGGATTTCCGGCCGTTTCTGGGGCAATGTAAGTTCCGCGACTGCAAGCATGTCGATGACCCCGGTTGTGCATTACAACAAGCCGTGGTGGATGGTGACCTGCATGAACTTAGGCTGTACAATTTCCACCGAATTATTGAGTCGATGACGCTGAAGAAGCCATCACGGGCTACCGCTAAAGGATCGAAGACGTGAACCTGGATAAATTTAAAGTTCAGATACAACACCTTACCCCCAAACATGGCTTATCGCGCCTGGTCGGTAAGTACGCAGCGGCCCGTTGGGGCTGGCTGACGCAAATTTTTATTCGCTTTTTCATCTGGCGCTATAAAGTAGATATGTCTGAAGCGATCATGGAAAAACCATCAGACTATAAAAGCTTTAATGATTTCTTTACCCGCTATCTGAAGCCAGAGGCGCGCCCTTTCAAAGCAACCGGCGAGCAACAGTTTGCCCATCCGGTCGACGGGGCTATGAGTCAGTTTGGCGATATCGAAGACGGCCGCATCTTTCAGGCCAAAGGCCATTATTACAGTCTGACTGAGCTGATCGGCGGCGACCCGCGCGATGCACACCCCTTCCGTAACGGTGACTTTGCGACTGTGTACCTGGCCCCACGCGACTACCATCGCATTCATATGCCGTGGGACGGTACCTTGCGCAAGATGATCTATGTGCCCGGCGATCTGTACTCAGTCAATCCCATGACTGCCGCTAATGTTCCTAACCTGTTCGCCCGCAACGAACGCGTGGTCGCTATCTTTGACAGTGACTTTGGCAAGTTCGCTATGGTTCTGGTTGGCGCTACTATAGTAGCCAGTATCGGTACGGTCTGGTCTGGCACTGTTACACCGCCCAGAGGGCCTAAAGTACATAGCTGGGAATACCCCGCCGGCGGTGATCAGGCGATTCACCTGAAAAAGGGAGAAGAAATGGGACACTTTAAGCTCGGGTCGACGGTCATTATGCTGTTTCCTGAAGATGTCATCGACTTTGATGAGGATCTCAAACCCCTTGATGTGACCCGGGTCGGCGAAGTCATCGGGGAACGTGACTAAAAGCTATGCTAATCCTGGCTCACCGCGGCGCCAGCTTTGAGGCACCGGAAAACACCCTGCCGGCATTCAGCCGGGCGCTGGATGCCGGTGTCGATGGTATTGAGTTTGATATCTACCCGCTGCAGGATGAGTGGATTGTCTTTCACGATCGCTATCTGACGCGACTGGCGGCCCATCCCGGCCGTCTTTGTGATCTGACCCTGGCGCAGGTACGCCGGCTAAAAGTTTTTGGCCAGCATCCGGTGCCAACCCTCGCTGAAGCGCTGGAATTTATTAACGGCCGCTGTCTGGTCAATATTGAGCTGAAGGGCGCGGACATCCGCCGCGGCCTTACCCGTCACTTGCTAAACGCAGTCAATAACGCCAATTTCAAACCTGAACAACTGATCATTTCGAGCTTTAACCATCACTGGTTAAAGCAGCTCAAACAGGATCATCCTGAACAACTTATTGGTGCGCTTACCTCTGCCTGTCCGCTCACCTATGCACAGTTTGCCGAAGAGCTGAATGCCTGGTCGGTACACGCCGATGTTGATTTCGTTACTAAGGAATTTGTCGAAGACGCCCATCAGCGTAACCTGAAAGTGTTTGTCTATACCGTGGATGAGCCTGAAGATATCTATGAGATGAAGACCATGGGCGTCGATGGCATTTTCACCAACGACCCACGGCGCAGTATTAATATTCTTAACGGACTGCCGGTGACTCCCCCTGAGTTACAGAAGAATATTTAGCCCGGCAGCCAGTTTGCTAGTTGCGACCGCTCACCGGATGCTCACGCTGCAGTTCCGCTAACTTATGAGTCAGCTGCAATGGCGAGGTGGTGTTGCGCGCCAGCAATGAATACAGTGACGGAATCACGAAAATCGTCAGAAACGCTGACAAGGCTACCCCACAGAAAATCACCATACCTATTACCATCCGGCTTTCAGCACCAGGGCCTGAGCCCAGAATCAGGGGCACCGCACTCATGATGGTGGTAAACGCCGTCATAACGATAGGCCGCAACCGCTGCTGTGAACCACGCACCAGCGCTTCATCAAAGTCGACGCCGGCATCGCGCAGCTGGTTGACGAATTCAACGATCAGAATACCGTTTTTAGCTGCCAGACCAATCAGCATGACGATACCTATCTGGCTATAAATATTCAGACTCATATCGGCCAGATACAGGCCGATTACCGCCCCCAGAAAAGCCAGGGGCACCATCAGCATGATGATCAGCGGATGCACGAAGCTCTCAAACTGAGCGGCCAATACCAGGTAAGCAATCACCAGCGCCAGAATAAAGACAAAGATGACCGAGCTGCCGCTTTCTTTATACAGCTGCGACTCGCCCTTGTAATCAATCGAGACATCGTCAGGTAGTTGCTCCTGTACGATGTTCTCAAGGTAAGCGAGCGCTTCGCCCAGTGAGTAGCCTTCAGCGAGGTTGGCTTCAATGGTAATGCTGCGCATACGGTTATACCGGTTCAGGCTGCCAGAGGTAGCCCGTTCTTCAATAGTGACCAGATTCGATAGCGGGATCAGTTCGCCGCTGGAGTTTGAGCGCACATAGATATTATCGATCGCCGTCGGGCTACGGTAATCCGCGCGCTCACCCTCCAGAATAACGTCGTATTCTTCACCCCGGTCGAGATAGGTGGTGGCACGGCGCTGACCGAGCATGGTTTCAAGCGTACGACCGATATCGCCAACCGAAACACCCATATCAGAGGCGCGCTCCTGGTTGATCCGAATCAGCAGTTGCGGCAAAGTCTGGCGGAAATCGCTGTCAATATTAAGCAATTGCGGATTCTTACTGGCTTCTTCGATAACCACATCGCGATAGGCCGCCAGTTGCTCATAGGTGTTTCCCTGCAGCACGAACTGCACCGGGCGGCCACCGCCGCCACTGATGCCGCTGCGCATAAAGGCGAAAGCCTGAACGCCGGTCACCGTATTGAGTTTATCGGAAACCTCTTTCATCAGATCAAAAGTAGACCACTCACGCTCATCAAACGGAATGGCGCCAACAATAGCGATACCTGCTGAGCCGCCCCAACCGGGCGAGCGGATAATCAGGCGGTCAATTTTACCCTGGTCGATATACGGCAGCAGGATTTGTTCGACCTCGCGCATATGTGCGGCGTTGGATTCAAAGCTTGCACCTTCAGCCCCGCGTACCTGTACATAGAAGGTGCCACGGTCTTCCGGCGGCACAAATTCCTGCGGGATCTGTTGCACCAGGCTGTAAGCAAGTAAGCCTGAGATAATAACCAGCACCGCTGCCATCCATGGATACGCCAGGGTGCGGCGTAACACGCGCACATAGCCGGTCTCAACCCAGTTGAAGGTCTTTTCAATGGTTCGGCCGATGCGGCTTGAACGTTCCTGCCGGCGCAGGATCTTAGAGCCAAGCATTGGCGATAGCGTGAGCGCGGCGATACTTGAGAACACCACCGCCGCCGCAATCGCCAGGGCAAACTCGGTAAACAGCTGCCCGATGTTCCCCTCCAGAAAGGCTAGTGGTACAAATACTGAGACCAGCACCAGGGTAGTTGCTACCACCGCAAATCCCACTTCCCGGGCGCCGCGGTAGGCCGCCAGCAACGGCGGCTCGCCGGCCTCAACCCGGCGGTAAATATTTTCCAGCACGACAATGGAGTCATCAACTACCAGCCCGATTGCCAGCACCAGTGCCAGCAGCGTCAGCAAATTAATTGAAAAACCCATGGCGAAGAGCGCGATATAAGAGGCAATGATCGCAACAGGTACGGTTATCGCCGGGATCAGGGTGGCCCGCACATTCCCCAGGAACAGGTAAATCACCACCACCACCAGGCCCATGGCAATGGCAAGGGTGTTGTATACCTGATCGATCGACCCTTTGATAAATATGGATGAATCGTAGCTGGGCACAATGATCATAGTGCCTGGCAAGGTCTGGCTGATTAAGTCCATTTCGCGCCGGACGTTTTCCACCACTTCCAGGGTATTGGCTTTCGATTGTTTGATAACGCCGATACCAATCATGTTGATACCGTTGCCGCGGAATTCGGTTTTATCGTCCTCAGCATCCATTTCAACGCGGGCGACTTCGCCCAGGCGTACCAGCTGATTATTGTCACCCCGCTTAATGGAAAGGCGCTTGAAATCTTCGGGGGTCAGATAGGTGCGGGCCACCCGCACAGTAAATTCCCGATCGATCGACTCAACCTCTCCGGCCGGTAGCTCGACGTTTTCGGAACGTAACCGGTTTTCAATGTCAGCAACGGTAATATTGCGCGCTGCCATGGCCTCGCGATCCAGCCAGATGCGCATCGCATAGCGGCGTTCGCCGCCCAGATTAACCCGGGCAACGCCGTCAACTACCGACAGGCGGTCCACGATATAGCGGTCGGCGTAGTCGGTGAGTTCCAGAATACTCATGGTTTCACTGCGCAGGTTATACCAGACTACCGTGCTTTCATCGGAGTTCGCCTTGGACACTTCCGGCGGATCGACCTGTTCGGGCAGATTATCTAACACCCGTGACACCCGGTCCCGGACGTCATTGGCCGCGGCATCAATATCGCGGGAAAGAGTGAACTCGATGCTGATGCGCGAGCGGCCGTTACGGCTGCTCGAATTAATATTTTTGATGCCTTCAATGCCACTAATGCGGTCTTCAATGATCTGGGTTATCTGGGTTTCAACAATTTCCGCTGAAGCGCCGTTATAACGGGTATCAATAGAGACTACCGGTGGGTCAATATCCGGATACTCTCGTAATGGCAACATCGTGAAGCAGACAATACCGAAAACGATCAGCAGGATATTGACTACCGACGCGAATACCGGGCGCTTGACCGAAACGTCAGACAGCAACATGGTTAGCCCTCCCGGACAGTAACAGCAACGCCGTCACGTAAACGCACCATGCCTTCGGTCACTACTCTGGTGCCCGGCTTAATGCCACTGACAATCTCGACAATACCGGGCTTGCGACGACCCACCACGACTTCGGTCTGGCGGGCAATATCATCGCTGCCAACCACGTAAACGTAATGGCGATCCTGCATCGGTACGATCGCCTTTTCGGGCAGAATCATGGTGGTATCTACACTGCGTAGCAGATTCACCCGCAGCAACATGCCCGGGCGTAGTTTGGCGTCGTCGTTCGGGATATTTGCGCGCACCAGAATTGATCGGGTAAGCGGGTCAACGCGTGAATCAATACCACGGATGACACCGGTAAACTCTTCGCCCGGATAAGCACCGCTGCGGGCCGTGATCTTCTGGCCGATCTGCAGGCTGGCAAAGTATAGTTCAGGAACACTAAAATCAAGCTTGATAGGGGCGACGTCATCCAGCGTAGTGATTTCCTGGCCAGGCGATACCAGTGAGCCGACACTTATGTGACGGATGCCGAGGCGACCGGCGAATGGGGCAATAATTTGTTTTTGGGCCAGGCGCACTTCGGCCACAGCCAGCGCCGCGGTGGTTTCTTTTACCAGTACGTCCTGTAATTCAAGTTGTTGCTGTGAGGCAGCGTTCTGGCGGGACAGATCCAATAGCCGCTGATACTGGCGCTGAGCTTCTGCCAGTCGAAATTTCAGTTCCTGAACCCCGGCACGTTCTTCGCGGGCATCCAGCTCAACCAGTAACTCACCTGCCTCAACCATGTCGCCGTCATCAAAGTGAACGGCAACCACCACTTCCTGCGCCTGTGCGGTAACCACGATCGACTCATTGGCCTGCGCCGTGCCGAGGGCTTCAATGACATCGCGGTATTCCGCCATTTCTGCGATCTGCACCCGTACCGGCACCGCCGCCTGCTGTTGCTGCTGCTCGCCCTGGGGCTCGTGGATAAACCAGAAGTATGCCGCTGCAAGTGCAAAGATTGCGACAAACAGTGTGAGTGGATTAAATATTTTGCGAATTGCCATAAAAAAAACCCCAGAGACTGCACAGCAAGGCAGACGAAATCAGATGCCCTATTGTAACGCAGCTGTATCGAGCGGAAGTCCCGCTTACCGCTCAATACATGGGGTTAACCGCAAATCAGCGATTATTATTTATGGTAGGCGGGGCTCAGCTTATGAACCGCATTAATGAAGGCCCCGGCGTGCTCGGGATTAACCTCCGGGTGGATACCGTGGCCCAGGTTAAATACATGGCCATTACCTTGCCCGTAGCTGGCCAGAATACGGCCAACTTCTTCTTCAATGCGGTTGGGCGATGCATACAATACGCTGGGGTCCATGTTGCCCTGTAAGGCGACCTTATCGGCTACCGCAGCGCGGGCATCGCCCATATTCATGGTCCAGTCGACGCCCAGGGCATCGGCGCCGGTCGCCGCCATATCAGCCAGCCAGGCGCCACCGTTTTTGGTAAAGAGCGTCACCGGTACCTGCCGGCCCTCGGCCTGGCGGGTCAGCCCTTTAACGATCTTGTCCATATAACGCAGCGAGAACTCACGGTAATCGCGCGGACTCAGCACGCCGCCCCAGGTATCGAATACCATCACGGCCTGCGCGCCAGCAGCAATCTGGGCGTTCAGATATAAAATGACCGAGTCCGCCAGCTTATCCAATAGCAGGTGCATAGCCTGAGGTTCGGCAAACATCAGTTTTTTAACCTGGCTGAAGTTCTTGGTGCTGCCGCCTTCGACCATATAAGTTGCCAGTGTCCAGGGGCTGCCGGAGAAACCAATCAGTGGCACTTCACCTTTCAGTTCGCGGCGGATGGTGCGTACCGCGTCCATTACATACCGTAGTTCCTGCTCAGGATCAGGTACGCCTAACCGCTCTATCGCCTTTAAGTCGCGCACCGGGTGCTTAAATTTAGGACCTTCGCCGGTTTCAAAGTAAAGGCCTAAACCCATAGCATCGGGAATGGTCAGAATATCAGAGAACAGAATCGCCGCATCCAGCGAAAAACGACGCAACGGCTGCAGCGTCACTTCACAGGCAAGTTCCGGATTCTTACACAGACTCATGAAATCGCCAGCTTGCTGACGTAACTCGCGGTACTCCGGCAAATAGCGCCCCGCCTGGCGCATCATCCAGATAGGAGTCCGGGCCGTGGGTTGGCGCAATAAAGCACGAAGATAGAGATCATTTTTTAGTTCAGTCATGGCGATACGAATCCGTTACCTTAAGTGGGCGGCATTTTATCAGCCTCTGCTTTCGGTTTCCTGATCAATTTCAGTTTTTAGTCGATCTATTAGTCTGCGGGCGATAGTTCCTGCCGACGGGATGCGCGGTAACTTATCAATATCAAACCAGTCGCCTTCTTCCAGCTCAAAGGGATCGAGCCGCAACTCGCCTGATTCCCACTCGGCGGTAAAGCCAATCATCAGTGAGTGTGGAAACGGCCACGACTGGGTACCAACAAACCGGGGATTCTTAATTTTGATGCCAGCCTCTTCCATCACCTCCCGTTCCAGCGTGCGCTCAATTGCTTCTCCGGCTTCGACAAAGCCGGCCAGCACCGAAAACAGTCCTTCCGGATGACGCTTGCCGCGCGCCAGCAATACCTGCCGGCCTTTGCGGATAGCTACAATAATACAGGGCGAAATACGCGGGTAGCAGCGATGCTGGCAGCTATGGCAGTGCATCGCCAGCTCCCAGTCCACTTCGTGCATGCGTACCCCACAGCGACCGCAAAAGCGATGGGTAGAAAGGAATTCGCTGACCTGCTTAGCACGTGCCGCGATTGCAAACAGCGCTTCATCGCCGACTGTCAGCAGTTCGCGAACGTTACCGAATTCGCCGAGTTCAGCAAACTGAGTGTCGCCATAATCAGCCAGCACCAGATAGCAGTTACGCTCCCGGAGTTCGCCTAAAAAGACAATCTTGTACTCCGACAGATCAGGCATCGGCATCTGGGCCGCCATACCGTGCGGCGGTAGAGGCTCATCACGGCCCAGAACCAGTTCACCAGCCGCGACAATAAACCACCACGCTGGCTCATTCGGACCGGGGCGTTGATTAGGTTTGGTCATAAAACGTACTAAATCCGATGTAAAAATAGTTGACGCCAGCTTAGCATCATCCGATTATGGGGGCTATCAGTCACCTAGGGGAAGATCATGTTAAGTCGTCATGAGCAAACAACCGAGCGATGGATTGGCGCTCACCAGGCAATAGATAACTGGCTACAAGCTCGCCAGCTATTGTTGATTGAATATTTTAAGTTGGCGGGCTTGCCGCCGTACGAAAGAGAGCATAACGTGTTGCCGGAAACAAATGAGCTACGGGAATTCTGTGGTTCGTTGGTGGACTATGTATCTGCCGGCCACTTTGAAATTTATGACCAGCTGATCAGTAACGCTGCAGAGCTGCCCCAATCGACCCGTGATCTGGCTAACCGACTGTTTCCGCTGATTGCGGATACCACCGAAGTTGCACTTGATTTCAACGATACGTTTGGCGACTTAGCGCCGAAAGCTCCATTACCGGGCTTCGATGCGGCCCTGTCACAGCTTGGTGAAGCGCTTGAACTACGGATGGAGTTTGAAGACGAGCTGATGCAAACGCTGGAACAACACCAGTTAATCAAAGCCCCCGAGCCTGAAGTCGAATAAACAACGAAACAATTAAAAAAGCCAGTCAACTGACTGGCTTTTTTTGTAGCACATTTTGCTAACTTCAGCGGCTATTATTGCCCGCCTTCTTCAACTGGTTGCGCTTCTTCTGCCGGCTCTTTGATATCCAACAGTTCGACTTCAAAAATCAGTGTCGAATTAGGCGGGATAGCGCCACCACCAACTTCGCGATCGCCATAGGCTAAATCAGCCGGGATCACGAAACGGTATTTTGAACCAACCGGCATCAGTTGTACGCCTTCAGTCCAGCCCGCAATGACCCGGTTCAGTGGGAATACTGCTGGCTCACCGCGCTCAAATGAGCTGTCGAAGACTTCGCCGTTAATCAGCTTACCTTCATAATGAACTTCAACGATATCGGTGGCTTCAGGGGTTGGTGCGCCTTCCGGACCTGCGCTGATGACTTCGTATTGCAGGCCTGACTCAGTGACCGTCACACCTTCTTTTTGGGCGTTCTCAGCAAGATAAGCTTCGCCTTCTTCCATCGCCTTTGAGCCTAGTTCGCTTTGACGCAGCTCCATAAATTCCTGCTGCATTTGCGCTAATAGTTCATCAGCTTCTTCCTGGCTGATTTTTGATTCAGCTTTCAGGGAGTCTACGAAACCAGCGATAACCAGGCTGCGATCAAGCTCATAGCCAACTTCTTCCTGGCTGGTTAAGTTTGAATCAACAAAAGTGCCAACCGAGGCGCCCAGTGCGTAAGCCATTTTGCCACGCTCTTCAGTAGGGGCCTGCTCGCTGACAGGATAAGGTTCTTGTTGTTTGGTACACCCCACTACAGCTAACGCGATTATCGTCATAGCCAGTGGTACTTTAAATTGCTTCATGCCTATCTCCAGGATTGAATTTTCTATCAGAACAAGGTGTAATTCATCGCAATTCCTATACTACACATAAACAGGGGCATTTGCCTATGGCTGCCACCGAAGATAACCAACTTAGCCAGCGTATTGCTGATCTCGAAAGCCAACTGGCGTTTCAGGAAGATACCATCGAAACGCTGAATCAGTTACTGACCCAGCAGTCGGATGCGTTGTACGAACTACAACGTAAGGTCGCTTTGCTCGGCGAACGCTTCCAGCAAGTGCAGGATGAGAGCGCCAACGCAACACCGGATGCCGGCAACGAACGACCACCACATTACTGATCAGCCCCGTCCTGAACTTGACCCCTCGCAGCTGAGGCCGTATAACATTCACTCAACTTCGCGGAGGGCATATGTCGGTACAACACCCTATTATTGCAGTGACTGGCTCATCGGGTGCCGGCACAACCACCACCAGCCAGGCATTACGGCATATTTTCCGTACCCAGGACATCAACGCTGCTTTTGCCGAAGGTGACAGCTTTCACCGCTACTCCCGGCCCGAGATGGACCTGGCCATTCGCAAAGCCCAGGAACAAGGCCGGCACATCAGCTATTTTGGCCCTGAAGCCAACGATTTTGCCCGCCTTGAAGCACTGTTCCGCGAGTACAGCGAAAGCGGCGACGGCCAGATCCGGCGGTACCTGCATAGTTTCGACGACGCGGTGCCCTACAATCAGATGCCGGGTACCTTCACACCCTGGGAGCCACTCCCGGAAAATACCGATGTGCTGTTCTATGAAGGGCTGCATGGCGGAGTCAGCGGTGCAGATTATGATGTAGCCCAGTACGTTGATCTGCTGATTGGTATGGTGCCGATCGTCAACCTTGAGTGGATCCAGAAGCTACTAAGGGATACCTCAGAACGCGGCCATTCGCGCGAAGCGGTCACCCAGAGCATAGTGCGCAGTATGGAGGATTACATTCACCATATCGTGCCGCAATTCTCCCGTACCCATATTAACTTTCAGCGGGTGCCCACCGTAGATACTTCGAATCCGTTCAGCGCAAAAGATATTCCGTCGCTCGACGAGAGCTTTGTGGTGATCCGGTTCCGGGGCATAAAAAATGTCGACTTCCCTTATTATCTGCAGATGATCGACGGTGCTTTTATGTCACGGATGAATACCTTAGTGGTGCCCGGTGGCAAAATGGTATTCGCTATGGAGCTTATTCTGGCGCCGTTGATTGAAGAGATCATTGAGAGGAAGCGCCGGGGCGAACCCTTGGATAAGCTTAGCCGCTAAGCTGGCCAGGTCGCACGCCATTCCGCGCCTTCGCCTTGGGCCAGCAATGGGGTCAGAAATTCCATCACTTCGGTCAGCTGTTGTAGCAGCCCATAAGGCGGGTTAATAAAAAACATACCGCAGCCGTTTAGTCTGGTGCGATCGTGCGGTGCCCGGATCATTAAATCCACCGCCAGCACTTTATCAGCCCCCGCCAGACGCACAGCATGCTTATGAAAAACACCGACATTAAGGGGATCTTTAATCGGATACCAGACCGCATAGGTGCCGTTAGCCCAGCGCTGTAGCCCTTGGCCGAGCGCCGTACTTGCCTGAATGAATTCATCGCGCTGCTCAAACGGTGGATCAATAAGGACTAACCCGCGCTTTGCTGGCGGCGGCAGCAGCGCTTTTACAGCACCATAACCATCGGTTTCTGTCATGACTTTGACTGACCCGGCAGAACGGAAATCGCGGCGCACATTCTGCTCAAGCAAGCCGCCATCTTCAGGGTGTAATTCACAAAGTACCAGTGAATCCTGCGAGCGCAGCTGCCGGGCGCTCAACCAGGGGGATCCCGGGTACCAGCGTAATTCGCCGTCAGGATTAAGAACGCGGACACAATCAAGGTAGGCACTGAGCGCAGCAGGCGGATTCTCAGCATCCAGCAGCCTGGCAATACCTTGCTCCCACTCCGCTGTTTTACTTGCCTGCTCGCCCCGCAAATCATACATACCAATACCGGCATGGGTATCCAGCACCCAAAATGGTTTGTCTTTCTGCCGCAGGTAATCAAGGCAAATCATCTGCAGCGAATGCTTCAGTACATCAGCAAAGTTACCGGCGTGATAGCTGTGGCGATAATTCATCGATGGTGGCTCAGGCCGGCTCAATGCTGTAGCTGTGGGTCATGACCACAGCAACATCCAGCATCTTTGCCACCGAACAGTACTTTTCGGCAGACAAGCGTACTGCCCGCTCAACATGTGCCTCAGCGATGTTGTTGCCGGTGACCACGAAATGCAGATGGATATCAGTAAATACCGCTGGCACCTGATCGGCCCGGGTTCCTGTCACTTCGCACCGGCAGGCCGTAACATCCTGCCGGGCCTTCTCCAGGATCATCACCACATCCACCGACGAACAACCGCCGGCGGCAATCAGTACCAACTCCATCGGACTGGCCGCCGTCTGCTTATCACCGTCGGTAAGCACCTGATGGCCAGAGCCACTGGTGGCGGTAAATTGCAGGCCCTGCGTCCAGTCAACGCGGGCACTCATAGTGGCAGGCTTGGTCATGTTCTGTCCTCGTAGTCAGTCAGCTTAAAATTTCAGACCCGGCGATAACTTTTCAGGTAGAGCCACTTTGTCTGCTTCCACCGAGGCGACCGGATAAGCGCAGTAATCGGCGGCGTAGTAGGCGCTGGGGCGATGGTTACCACTGGCACCTATACCACCGAAAGGTGCCGCGCTGCTGGCACCGGTAATCGGCTTATTCCAGTTGACGATACCCGCACGGATACGCTTAAAGAAGTACCGGTAAGTGTCTTCTTCATCACATAAAATACCAGCAGAAAGCCCGAATTCGGTGTTATTCGCTTCTTTGATCGCTTCGTCGAAGTCGGTGTAACGGTAAACTTTCAGCAGCGGACCAAAATGCTCAACATCAGGCATCTCATCGACGTTAGTGACATCCAGGATCCCCGGTGATACGAAGCCCAGATTGTGATCTTTCTGAACCATACGCAATAATACGGTCGCGCCGGCGTCGCTGAGTTCATGCTGCACACTAACCATATCGCTGGCAGCTTTGGCAGAGATCATCGCGCCCATAAAGGGTTGCGGGTCGGCTTCATAGTCATCAACCTGAATGTTTTCAGCCACTTCCAGCAGACGCTCAAGGATCGCATCGCCGTTGTCGCTTTTTTCCAGGAACAGCCGTCGGGCACAGGTACAACGCTGGCCAGAGCTGATAAATGCTGACTGCACAATATCGTGTACGGCGGCATCAACATCGGCAACGTCTTTAACCAGTAGCGGGTTATTTCCGCCCATTTCCAGCGCCAGAATTTTATCCGGCCGACCGGCAAACTGTTTATGCAAAATGTGCCCCGTACCGGAAGAACCGGTAAAGAACAGCCCGTCGATCTGCGGATGCGCGGACAAGGATTTGCCGGTATCTACCAGGCCCTGAACCAGATTCAGCACCCCAGCTGGCAAGCCAGCTTTTTCCCAGAGCTTAACGCAATATTCCGCCACATAAGGAGTCATCTCGCTGGGCTTGAAGATCACCGTATTACCTGCCAGCAAGGAAGGCACTATATGGCCGTTGGGTAAATGTCCGGGGAAGTTATAGGGGCCAAATACCGCCACCACGCCGTGCGGCTTATGGCGGACAAAGGCTTTACCCGAAGGCATCGGATTTTCGACGGTGCCGGTACGCTCATGGTAAGCCCGCTCAGAAATAGCGACCTTGCCAATCATTGCGCCAACTTCTGTCAGGCTCTCCCACAGCGGCTTGCCGGTTTCACGGGCGATCAGCAGGCCCAGTTCTTTTTTGTTCTCTTCCAGCAGCTCAGCGTACTTTTTACAAATCGCCAGGCGCTCATCAAAGCTTTTGTCAGCCCAGGCAACAAAGGCACCACGGGCGGCGATAACCGCTTGCTCAACCTGCGTATCAATAGCTGCTTTGCCGCTCCAGATGGTTTCATTGCGCGCTGGATCGACTGAACTAAACTGGTCGCCTTGCCCTTCAGTCCAGATCCCATTAATAAATAAATTTTTTGCTGTCATGAATTTTCTCCTGTCAGTGAGACAATGCGAACCTGATCACCAGGTTGCACCCGCAGCGCAGCAGCGCTGTCAGCGTCAATGGTGACGGTTTCTGCGGTCACTTTGACCCGTGCCTGCAGCGCCCGGAAGTCAGCTACGCGGGTATTACAGACAATATAGAGTGGTCCTTCTGCAACCTCGCCAATGGTCACTGGTAAGCGCTTACTCTCGCGGACGCTCTTGATATTATTTACTTCCACTTCCACTGTCGGGCCGGCATCAAAAATATCGACATAGCCGCGGAAGCGGAAGCCTTCACTTTCCAGCATGCCTAAGGCCGGGCGGGTACTTTTGTGTACCTGGCCAACCACAGCCTGAGCCTCAGCATCTAATAATTTTACGTAGATGGGTTGCCGGGGCATGAGCTCGGCGATAAAGGTCTTCTCGCCAATGCCCGTCAGATAGTCTGCATCAATGAAGTCCATCGAAAAGAAGTGCTGCTGCAGCCAGCGCCAGAACGGCGACTCGCCGTCGTCGTTGGACACACCACGCATCTCAGCGATGGCATACTGGCTGAACCTTTCTTTGAATTCAGCCATAAACAACATGCGGAAACGGGATAATACCCGGCCGTTCATATTTTTCCGGAAGGGCTCGCGCAGAAACAGCGTGCAGAGTTCACTCACGCCAGTGTAATCGTTACACAGCGTCAGTGTTTCTAACGCGTTATAGACACCCAGTTGCCTGGAATGATGCACTTCCTTACCTAAGCGGTAATGATAAAAGGCATCCGACAAACCCACGGTTGCTTCAATACCGCTACAGCCGACAATCTCGCCCGTTTCAGTATCTTCCATCACAAACAGATAGCCTTCTTCACCGGGCTTACTGACCTGCTCCAGGGCGAAAGCTTCCTGCGCCCGGGCAATACGCCGTTGCAGCAGGTCTTCGTCAACCGGTAGCGACGTAAAGCCATGACCGGATTCTTCCGCGCAGGTATACAGCGCCTGATAATCCTGGGGCGTAATAGGACGAACCACTAACATAAATTATCTCCGCCGGATTAACCCGCCAGTTTAGCTACCGCACGTTCAAATCGTGCCAGACCTTCAATTACATCTTGCTCAGGAATAATTAACGATGGCGCAAACCGGATCACGTTAGGGCCTGCAATTAACACCATTACACCTTCATCTGCACCAGCGTTCAGAAAGTCCCGGGCTTTACCGGCCCAGGTATCGTTCAATTCGGCACCGAGCAAAAGCCCCTGGCCGCGAATATCTTTAAAGACATTGTGGCGGTCGTTGATGTCGTTCAGCAGCTTTTTGAACAGCGATTCACGCTGCTTCACACCGGTTAGTACTTCCTCGGTATTCACCACATCAAATACAGCTTCAGCCACCGCGCAGGCTAGCGGATTGCCGCCATACGTACTACCGTGAGTGCCGGGCTTCAGATGTGAGGCAATCGTTGCGGTCGTCAGCATCGCGCCAATCGGGAAACCGCCGCCAAGCGCCTTGGCTGTAGTCAGGATATCCGGAGTCACACCCAGCTGCTCGTATGCGTACAGGCTACCGGTGCGGCCAAATCCAGTCTGAACTTCATCAAAAATCAGCAGCGCATGATGCTTATCACATAACTCACGTACGCCTTTAACGAACTCCTGATCCGGGCTGATAATACCGCCTTCGCCTTGCAGAGGTTCCATCATCACCGCGCAGGTTTTCTCTGACATCAGCTTTTCGAGCGCTTCGAGATCGTTATAGGCAACATGTTCAATACCGCCGGGCTTAGGTCCGAAACCTTCAGAATAAGCAGGCTGACCGCCAACGGTCACGGTAAAGAAGGTGCGACCGTGAAAACCTTTGGTGAAGGCAATAATTTGCTGCTTCTGTTCACCATGGTTATCCAGCGCCCAGCGACGCGCCAGCTTCAGCGCCGCTTCATTGGCTTCGGCGCCCGAATTGGCAAAATAAACCCGCTCGGCGAAGGTCGCGTCAGTCAGTTTTTTGGCTAGCCGGATAGCCGGCTCATTGGTGAATACGTTGCTCAGATGCCAGAGCTTATTGCCCTGCTCGGTCAGCGCGCTGACCATCGCCGGATGACAATGGCCAAGGCAGTTCACCGCGATACCACCAGCGAAATCGACATACTCGGTGTCGGCCTGGTCCCAGACCCGGGAGCCTTCACCGCGGACCGGAATCATCTTAGCCGGATTGTAATTAGGTACCATGACATCGTCGAACATGGCGCGACTGACTGGTTGTTGTGCTGATTTGGACGTTGACATAAATTCCCCTTGTTCGCTATTCACTACGACTATTTTGATGGCCATATTATTGCAGAAAAAAGCATCTCTGTCTGCGCGCCGGCGCAGAAAAACTGAGGGCTGACAGTGATTTAGCTAAGCTTGCAGGGGTGCTGCATAAGTATGCGGTTTAACCGCGTAGCGACGAATAACTACTGCAAAGAAACTGTGGCGCGGTAAAAGTTTTCAAGTACCGCATGGCCCTGCTCAGTCTGCACTGCTTCCGGATGATATTGCACACCCCAAATCGGCAACGAAGCGTGGCGAATCGCCATGACCTCACGGTTACCCTCTGCATCTTCGGTCCAGGCATCGACCATGAGCTCGGCCGGCATGCTTGCCGGATCCAGCAGCAGTGAATGATAACGGGCCACAGTAAATGACTCGGGCAAACCGCGGAACAGGCCGTCACTGTTATGATGTAGCAATGAGGTTTTGCCATGCATGACACGCCCGGCGCGCACCACTTTAGCGCCAAATACCTGGCCGATCGCCTGATGACCAAGGCAGACCCCCAGTATCGGCAGCGTGCCAGCGAAGGCTCTTATCAGTTCCAGCGAGATACCGGCGTCATCTGGCGTACAGGGGCCTGGTGAAATCACCAATCCGGTTAGTGGAAGTTCACGAATCGCGCTGAGTGTCAGTGCATCGTTGCGGACCACCTGAATGTCGGCGCCCAGTTCACGAAAATAACGCACCACATTGTGCGTAAACGAATCGTAGTTATCCACCATCAGCAACATGCGAAAATACCTGTCATACGCGGCTTTCAGCCAGCGCTGCCAATAGCAGCTTCTGATATATACGTTCTTTGAATCCGCTGGGGCTGGCTAACTGCATGCGCTCGAGACAAGCCTGGTCGTGCTCGTTGGGAGTACCGGCCAGTAATCCGGACAAGATCATTTTTGTCAGCGCCCACTTCGAATGACTTCGGTCCTTTAGCAGCTCCAGAGGAGCCAGCAGCCGCTGTTCGGTTTCAGTAAAGTCGGTTCCAAGTGGAAACTTCGGCAATAAGCCTTCTTGTCGCGCGCGATACAGCTGCGTATTAAGACGTTCAGGCGTGTTGTCGCGCCATGCGGACGGAATCTGCCAGGATTTCTCTACTTTCCCAGCCTGTTTTGCCTGCTCCAGCAGTTCATCCTGAAACCGCGAGTCACTGATATTGAGCATGGCTTTAATCGCTTCAGATTCAGTTTTACCACGCAGCTTAGCCACACCATATTCGGTGACGACGATATCGCGCAAATGCCAGGGAATAGTCTGATGGCCATAGTTCCAGACGATATTCGAACGCGCTTTGCCTTTTTCGGTACGGGTGGCATTAACGGTAATGATGCACCGCGCATCTTCCAGCGCAAACGCCTGATCAACAAAATCGTGTTGCCCGCCAACGCCGCTGATCACCCGCCCGTCAGCCAGGCCGTCAGAAACAATGGCACCACGCAGAGTCGCCATCATGGCATTGTTAATAAAGGACGCTTTCTCGCGGGCCTGCCGCTTCTCATGCTCCTGCCCGTATAAATGATTCGTAAAACTAACGGGTTTCATGACGAAACGGGCGCGCTCAGTGCTGCTCATTTCGCGCAGCCGCCGGTAAAACGAGCGGCAATCCGCAAAAAAACCGCCGTGCAGAATGGCGCCGTCGACTTCGCGTTTCAGGATGCCGTGCTCGGCAAGGTGCAAAAAGCCATCAACAAACATCTCGCTGATACCATATAGCCCCACGGCAAACGGCGTATCTTCGGCATCGGCCAGCGCCGGCTGCCCGGCGGTCATGTCTGCCACTAGCCGCCGGAAATCGCGATTTTGTTTATGCCGTAAGATCAGGCTATGGGCAATGGCATCACCAATCGAGCCGATACCAATCTGCAGACTACCGCCATCGCGTACCAGCCGTGCGGCATGCAGGCCAATCGCCTGATCCTGAAAACTGACCGGACGCTTGGGAATTGAAAAGAGTTCAAAATCAGTTTCTTCGCTGTCCAGCAGCACGTCCACCTGATCGGCACCAATCTGGGCGTCACCGCCCATAAAAGGTAATTCACTGTTGTACTGGCCCGCCAGCACGAATTTCAGCTTGCCCTGGCGGCGTAATTTCAACAGGTCGGCGGTAATATCGGGGTTACAGCTCAGACTGAAGTCATCGCCTTCGCGGGCCAGGATCTGCGCCACCACATTCACACCCTGATCCACTAACAGGCCAAGCGCATGACTGTAATTCACGGGGATATAACTTTGCTGGGCAACGGGGCTAGTCGACCACTGGCCGGCCATAAAAAAGAATTCGCTGACCTGAATATTATCCGGCAGGCGCTGCTCGCGGATCAGCCGGATATAATCAAGGTCAGGATAATTACCGAACAGACGCTCGCGGGCAGGTTCAAAAAAACGACGGCCCAACTCACTGCCCGGCCGGGGTGCCTCCAGACTCAGCGCGGTGACTATCTTCAGCTGAATACTGGAATCCTTCACCGCCCGCTGCAGCAACGCGTTGGCTATATGGTTGGCTTTTCCCAACCCCAGCGGCAAACCCAGCACGATGGTTTTGCCAACCTGCTGAATAATAGCGTCAGCAACTTGATCCGGATACTGATAAATCTTAGGCATCGAAGCTGTCATTTACACCACCTGCCTGCGAAAGATGAATTTAAGGACGCGGAACGAACCCTATTACATCATAGACCTTAGCTAAGGTTTGCGCAGCATGAGCACTGGCCCGTTCAGCTCCGGATGCCATCACCTTATTCAGGTAATCCATGTTATTACGGTAATCCTGATAACGCTGCTGAATGGGTTCCAACATGGCCACCACAGCCTCAGCGGTATCGGTTTTCAGATGACCATAAAGCTTATCTTCATACTCCGGAACCAGTGCGGCAATCGGCTTACCGGTTGCCGCCGACAACATCGACAACAGATTCGACACGCCGGGCTTCTCTTCCGGATTAAAGTAGATGCGGGCCTGCTCGTCAGAGTCAGTTACGGCGCGCTTCAGTTTCTTGGTAATGCGCTTAGGATCTTCCAGTAAACCAATGAAATTATTTTCGTTTTCATCTGACTTCGACATTTTTTTAGTCGGATCCTGAAGGCTCATAACCCGTGCGCCCACTTCCGGAATAAAAGGATCCGGAATGGTAAACACGTTGCCATACAGGTTGTTAAAGCGCGTGGCGACATCGCGGGCCAGTTCCAGATGCTGTTTCTGGTCATTGCCCACCGGCACCTGGTTGGCCTGATACAGCAGAATATCTGCGGCCATCAGCGCCGGATAGGTGTAAAGCCCGGCATTAATATTACCCGCATGCTGCAGTGACTTATCTTTGAACTGCGTCATGCGGTTCAGTTCGCCCATCTGGGTGTAGCAGTTTAACACCCAGGCCAGCTGCGCGTGCTCGGCCACATGGGACTGCACGAAAATAATACTGCGCTGCGGATCCAGGCCACAGGCCATATATAGCGCCAGTCCATCTAATGTCGCTTCACGCAGCCTGGCCGGATCCTGACGCACAGTAATGGCATGCAGATCGACCAGCATAAACCGGCAGTCATGAGTATCCTGCATCGCCACCCACTGGCGCAGGGCACCGATATAATTACCGACAGACAGTTGTCCGGATGGCTGACAGCCGCTTAATACAATGGGTTTACCGCTCATGATTCGGGGTTTCCTGTTACTACTTTTTCGAATGTGCTACCGAAGCCAGTTCGCGACGCATCGCCGCGATCACCTTCGCATAATCGGGTTCATTAAAAATCGCTGAGCCGGCGACAAACATATCGGCCCCGGCCTGAGCTATTTCGGCAATATTATCGGTTTTTACGCCGCCATCAATTTCCAGCCGGATATCATAACCGCTCTCATCGATGCGCTGGCGGGCCTGTCGCAGCTTATCCAGGGTGGCCGGAATAAACTTCTGTCCGCCAAAGCCCGGGTTCACCGACATCAGCAAAATCACATCCACTTTATCCAGCACATAATCCAGGTGGTGTAGCGGCGTTGCCGGATTAAATACCAGCCCGGCTTTACAGCCAGCGTCTCTGATTTGTTGCAGCGAGCGATCAACATGCATGGTCGCTTCCGGGTGAATGCTGATAATCGACGCGCCGGCCTCAGCAAAGCTGTCGATCATTCGCTCAACGGGCTGCACCATCAGATGGACATCAATCGGCGCCGTCACCCCATGATCGCGAAGCGCTTTGCATACCATCGGGCCTATTGTCAGATTCGGGACAAAGTGATTGTCCATCACATCAAAGTGCACCACATCGGCACCGGCTTCCAGCACTGCATCAACTTCGGCGCCAAGGCGCGCGAAATTAGCTGACAATATGGAAGGAGCAATAAGATAATCCGCCATGAGAACCTCAAGCCTGTCTGAAATTGGCCATAGTGTACCAGACGGGCGTTCACTTAACAGTCAAAAAAACCGCTGTGACGCTTGGCAGATGCGTCCTTTTCCTGTTAAATTATGAGCACTTGTCTTTACGCAGGTTTAACTTAGGTCTTACTCAGGAAATGTCCATGACGTACCGGTTCGGTTCAGTTGCGGTAATTTGCGGAATTGTGCTGCTTAGCGCAATGAGTAATCCTGCGTCTCAGGTCGAAGCTGCGAACCTTGCTCAGCAATGCGACAAACTCATGCGTTATGCTGAAGCCGAGCAGGCTAAACTGGTTTGCAGCGCAGCCAGCGAAGAAGTGACCTGGAGTTCCTGGTTTACCGGTAGCCGCTCTACTCAGTTCCACTACCTTGATTTATTCGAATTACTCTTCGGCGACACCGCGCAGCGAGACTATTCCAGCAACAAGCTACGCTAACCCGATGAGCTCCTCAGAACAGAAGCAAGACAAGCCCGGCCTGCTCCGTGTTGCCTTAAGTATTATTGCCGCCTTATTTGGCGTGCAAACCGAGCGTAACCGGCAACGCGACTTCGGTAGCGGAAGCCCCGCTACCTACATCACCATCGGTATTATCTTTATCGTGCTGTTCGTACTTAGTCTGATTCTGATTGTGAACTGGGTGCTGCCATAGGCTTAGTCGGGTCGACAATTCCTGAATGACGCAACAGCGCATCCACCCGCGGCTCGCGACCGCGAAACTCACGGAATAAATCCATGGCGTCGCGTGAACCACCGCGCTCCAGAATAGCCCGGAGAAAATCCTGGCCGGTATCCCGGTTAAAAATACCGTCTTCCTCAAAGCGCTCAAAGGCATCCGCCGACAGCACCTCGGCCCATTTATAGCTGTAGTACCCGGCGGCGTAACCACCGGCAAAGATATGCCCGAAGCTGTGCTGGAAGCGGTTATATTCTGGTGGTTTACGCACCGCCACCTGATCCCGGACCTGATCCAGAATGGCCTGGATCTGATTATCCTTACTGGCATCAAAATCCCGGTGAATACGCAGATCAAACAAGCTGAATTCAAGCTGCCGGACCATTTGCATAGCCGACTGAAAATTACGCGCCGCCAGCATGTTATCCAGCAAATGGCTCGGCAGCGGTTCACCGGTTTCATAGTGGCCGGAGATCAGCGCCAGGGCATGGGGTTCCCAGCACCAGTTTTCCAGAAACTGCGACGGCAACTCGACCGCGTCCCAGGCCACACCGTTAATGCCAGATACACCAGCAACATCAACCTTGGACAACATATGGTGCAGTCCGTGACCGAATTCATGGAACAGCGTCAGCACTTCATCATGGGTGAATAGCGCCGGTTTACCGCCAACCGGCTTATTGAAATTGCAGGTCAGATAGGCCACCGGCAACTGCAGCTCTTTGGTCGCTTTGATGCGACGCACCGAGCTTTCTGCCATCCAGGCGCCACCACGCTTACCGGTACGGGCGTAGAGATCCAGCCAGAAACTGCCACGCACATCATCGTTGTTATCCCGGATTTCAAAATAGCGCGCATTCGGGTGCCAGCCTTCAACATCAGATTGCTCTTCCATCTGCAACCCGAATAAGAGTTCGACCACCTCAAACAGACCTTTCAGCACCTGCTGTTCAGGAAAATAAGGGCGCAGCTGTTCATCCGAAATCGCGTACTTTTTCTGCTTCAGCTTTTCACTGTAATAGGCCACATCCCAGGCTTCGATATCATCAACACCGTGTTCACTGCGGGCAAAATCCACTACTTCCTGATAATCAATCCGCGCCTGCGGCAACGAGCGCTCGGCCAGATCCAGTAAGAAGCTTTCCACCTGCTCCGGCGATTCAGCCATTTTGGTTTCCAGCGACAACTCGGCGTAATTCGGAAAGCCAAGTAACTGCGCCAGCTCGTCGCGCAGTGCCAGGGTTTCTTTCATAATGTCACTGTTGTCGTACTTGCCCGCCTGGGGCCCCTGGTCCGACGCGCGGGTGGTAAAGGCAATGTACATAGTGCGGCGCAGTTCGCTGCTGTCGGCGTAGGTCATTACCGGCAAATAGCTGGGAATGTCCAGACCCAGTCGCCAGCCTTTCTGATCGTTTTCTCTGGCCGCTTCTTCGGCGGCAGCGATGGCGCTTTCAGGCATGCCTTGCAGTTGATCTTTATCGACTACCAGGTAGTGAAAACCATCGGTTGCATCCAGCAGATTATTACTGAATGTTGAAGACAGCTCGGATTTGCGCGTCATGATGTCGGCATAACGCTGCTTTTTGTCGGCTGGCAGCGCGACCCCTGACAATTTAAAGTCCCGCAGGGTGTCGGTAATTACTTTTTGCTGGGCTTCGCTGAGTTCCGCAAAATCATCCCGTTCATGCACCGCCTTGAACGCCTTGTACAGGCCTTCATGCTGCCCCACGAAAGTACCGTACTCGGATAACAACGGCAGGCAGCTATCATGGGCGCTGCGCAGTTCTGGTGAGCTCATCACCGCATTTAAGTGCGACACCGGCGACCAGCTGCGTTCGAGCTTATCGTCCACTTCTTCCAGTGGTGCCACCAGACCGTCCCAGCTATAGTCGTTTTGCGCCAGCACCTCAGCGATGGTTTCTTTACAGTCAGCAATACGCTTCTCAATGGCTGGCACTATATGCTCAGGTTTTATCGCATCGAAGGGCGGTAAATGGTAATCAGTGAGCAAAGGGTTTTGACTCATGGAACGTCCTCTTGAATAATGCGTTTGATAATTAAGTAACTATTCTAACCATGTGTGGACCAATAGCGGCTTTTTCAAGGCAAGCACGCGTTAGCTACCATCATAATAAGGGATTCATCATGCACCACAGGTTTAGCTTAAAAGCGCTCGTCAGCGTCTGTATGCTGTTGGCTATCGCCGGTTGTAGCACAATTTCTGCTAACAATGAATCGGCGGACAATGAATCGCCTGCGCGCGTACAGGGAAACTTGCTGACCCTTGATGCGCTTTATAACAGCTCTGCGTACCGCGCTAAATCCGTTGGCTCAACCCGTTGGTTACCTGATGGCAGCGGTTATACGGATCTGGAGCAAGCTGACAGTGGTGCCGGACACCATCTGGTGCGCTACCATCCCGAAACCCAACAACGCACGGTACTGGTTAAAGCCTCCGAGTTACAACCAGCCGGTGCCAGCGCGCCCTTGTCGGTGGCAGACTACAGCTGGTCAGCAGACGGCGATAAACTGCTGATTTTTACCAACACCAAACGCTCGTGGCGCACCCATACCCTCGGCGACTATTGGGTATTTGACCTGAACTCCCGTCAGCTTCAGCAACTGGGGGGCGATGCGGTGCCATCCACGTTGCAGTTCGCCAAGTTTGACCCCCAGGGTGAGCGGGTTGCTTACGTTATGAATAACAATATCTATGTTGAAGATCTGGCCAGCTCGCGGATCACTATCCTGACCCATGACGGGACCTCCACCATAGTCAACGGCACCTTCGACTGGGTGAATGAAGAAGAATTTTTCCTGCGCGATGGCTTTCGCTGGAGCCCGGATGGCCGTTCAGTTGCTTACTGGCAGCTGGACACTTCCGGCACACCGATATTCACCATGATCAACAATACCGATGAACTCTATCCGACCCTGAAGACCTTCCCTTATCCGAAGGTCGGCGAAACCAACGCCGCCATGCGCATTGGTGTAGTGCCGGCGGCAGGCGGCGATACCACCTGGATGCAGATCCCCGGCGACCCGCGTCAGCATTATCTGGTCCGGATGCAGTGGGCAGGTAACAGCGAGCAGTTACTGATACAGCAGCTCACCCGCTCGCAGGCGGTGAACCGTGCTTTCATTGCTTCTGCCGATACCGGCAAGGCGAAGGAACTGTTACGCGAAACCACCGACAGCTGGGCCGATTACGTTGATAACGTGAAGTTTATCAACGACGGCGAATCCTTTACCTGGCTGAGTGAGCGCAGTGGCTGGCGCCATCTGTACCGCGTACAGCGCGATACCGGCCGCATTACCGCCATTACCCGGGGCAACTGGGATGTCATTGAAGTACTGCAAATCAATGAAGCCAACGGCTGGGTCTATTTCATCGCCTCGCCGGATTCACCACTTGAACGCTACCTGTTCCGCGCCAGCTTAGATGGCAGTGGTAAGCTTGAGCGTCTCACGCCGGATCAGCCGGGCACACACAGCTATCAGCTCTCGGCCGATGCCGGCTATGCAGTACACACGTACTCCAGTGTCGAGCAAATGCCACAGACCGATATGGTCACGTTGCCCGATCATCGTTCGCTGCGCATGATTGAAGATAATAACGCCGCACAGCAGGCCTTTAATCAGGTTGCCCGGGCCGACTTCGAGTTCTTCCGCGTCACCGCCAGGGATGGGCTGGAGCTTGATGGTTTTCTGATGAAACCACCGAATTTTGACCCCGCACAGGACTATCCGATTCTGTTTTATGTCTATGGCGAGCCCTGGGGCCAGACCGTGGCCAACAAATGGGGCGGCGAGCGCTTTTTGTACCACACCTATCTGGCGCAGCAGGGCTATATAGTGGCATCAATTGATAACCGTGGCACCAATACCCCGCGCGGCTTTGAGTGGCGGCGGTCGATTTATCAGCAACTGGGCGTAGTCACGGTTCGCGATCAGTACGACGCGCTGCAGGCCATGCTCGACCGCTGGGATTTCATTGACGGAGACCGGGTCGGTATCTGGGGCCATAGTGGCGGCGGCACCCAAACTCTGAATGCGCTGTTCCGCTATCCTGAGAGTTACCATATGGGCATGGCCATAGCGCCGGTGCCGGATCTGACGCTCTATGACACTATCTATCAGGAGCGCTACTCCGGGCTATTGCCTGAAGCCGCTGAGTCGTACGTTGAAACATCGGCCATTACCCATGCCGCCAACCTGCAGGGTGATTTACTGCTGGCCCACGGCACCGGTGATGACAACGTGCACTTTCAGGGCACTGAACGACTGGTTAACGAGCTGATTGAAGAGGGCAAGCAATTTCAGTTTTTTGCCTACCCCAACCGCAGTCACAGCATTACCGAAGGTGCCGGCACCAGCCAGCATTTACGGACCATGATGGCTGAGTTCCTGCAACGCCATTTACCGGCGGGTGGACGTTAATCCGCTTGCCCGGTTTCAGCATAATCTAAAAACTGCGGATTCAGCACGGTCATACCGTGCTGCCGCAGCCATGCTTCAGCGCGCTGATAATCCGGCGAATGCTGCGCCACTAAGGCCCAGAACTTACGACTATGATTGAACTCACGCAGGTGACACAATTCATGAATCACCACATCGCGGACCACCCACTCCGGCGCCAGCCATAGCTTCCAGCTAAATTTGAGTTCCGCCTTGCGGGTACAATGCCCCCACTTACCGGTAAAACTGCCAATACTCCAGGCAACGGGATTGAGCTCATGTTGCTGTGGCCAGCTGGCAAAAAATTCATCCAGCCAGTGCTGGGCCTGAGCTTTATACCAGCGCACTATGGTGGCTTTCGGTTCGGTCTCCGGGTTACTACGGCTGGTAATCACCACCTGCAGTTCATCGCCAACGCGCTCACAGCTTTTGCGGGTCGCTTCGCTGACGACCAGAGTCAGCGGCTGACCCAGCCAGCGGATCTGCTCGCCGCTCTGCCAGGTTCGTTCAGGCAGCGCCTGCAGTTGCTGCTGCTGACGGTCCAGGTGACGCATGATCCAGTCGCGCTTATGCTCGACAAACTCGCGGATCTGCGTTTCGGGCATGCGCCAGGGGGCCTGTACACTGACTTCACCGCGGGCGACTTTTATCGCCAGTGAGCGCCGTCGCCGGCTACGATTAATTTTATAGATTAACTTCATCGATTCCATTGCGCCTTCTGGTTACCGACCTCGCGTTGCACCCTCGGCAGTTTTGAGCGATCATAGTGAGTAATTATTTTGCTACTTTACCACGCAACAGGAGTACAAGGCATGGCCCGACATTTCGATTATTTGTCTATCGGCGCAGGTAGCGGCGGTATCGCTTCAGCTAACCGCGCAGCCATTCGCGGCGCGAAAGCCGCAGTAATCGAAGCCAAGGCTGTCGGTGGTACCTGTGTCAATGTGGGCTGTGTGCCCAAAAAGGTTATGTGGTATGGCGCCCACGTTGCTGAGGCAATCAAATACAGCAAAGCCTACGGTTTTGACCTTGAGCAAAAAGGTTTCGACTGGGGCCGTCTGGTACGCAACCGTGAAGCTTATATCGAACGCATCCACGGCGGCTACAAGCGCGGTTTTGAAAATAATGGCGTTGAGCTAATCGACGGTTTTGCCCGTTTTGTAGATGAACGCACCGTCGAAGTAAACGGCGAAAAAATCACCGCCGATCACATCACCATCGCTGTTGGTGGCCGCCCCATTATTCCCGAAATTCCTGGTGCCGAATATGGCATCGATTCCGACGGCTTTTTTGCACTTGAACAGCAGCCGGAAAAAGTGGTGGTCATCGGCGCCGGCTATATTGCTTTGGAAATCGCCGGCGTACTGAACGCACTGGGTTCAGAAACCCACTTATTGGTACGCGGCGATCGCCCATTACGCCATTTTGATGTGGATATCACCGATGCCTTGCTGGAGCGCATGGAAAAGGATGGGATGAATCTTGGCAAAGGATTCATTACCGATCGCATTGAAAAAGACGACGATGGCAAGCTGACTGTCTGCTCTAAAGACGGGGAGTCGATTACTGGCATCGATTGCGTGATCTGGGCCATTGGCCGCGAGCCGGCAACCGATAAAATTAATGCCGAAGCCGCTGGCGTGAAAGTCGATGCCATGGGCTATATCCGTACCGATGATTATCAGAATACCAACGTGAAAGGTATTTATGCCGTTGGCGATATCACCGGTGAAGCCCAGCTGACGCCGGTCGCAATTAAAGCGGGGCGCCTGCTGGCTGAGCGCTTGTTTAATCCGGCCTTAAGCGATGCCTGCATGGACTACAGCCAGATCCCAACCATAGTATTCAGCCACCCGCCAATTGGTACTGTAGGGCTTACCGAAGCCGAAGCCATCGCCGTGCATGGCAAAGAGGAAGTGAAAGTATATAAGTCACAGTTCGCTGCCATGTACAACGCCGTCACGCCCCACCGTGCCATGAGCACATTCAAGCTGGTTTGTTATGGCCCGGATGAAAAAGTCATCGGCATTCACGGGTTAGGTGAAGGCATGGATGAAATCCTGCAGGGCTTTGCGGTCGCCATGAAAATGGGCGCCACCAAGGCCGACTTCGACGCCACTATCGCCTTGCATCCAACCAGTGCTGAAGAATTTGTCACGCTGCGTTAGACACAGGTTAGTCGGGTAACTTGTCCGGGGTTGAATGTTCTTCAAGAAAGTTAAGAAATTCAGCTTCGGGCATGGGTTTGGAAATAAAATAGCCTTGTGCGAACCCACAGCCAAATTCAGCCAGCATTGCCAGGGTTTTGCCATCTTCTACTCCTTCCGCCACAGCGGTTAACCCAAGGTGCTCTGCAAGCACCAGGGTGGCCCGGACAATATTGCGGTTCTTCTTGTTATCGACCATACCGTCAACAAAGGAACGATCGATTTTCAGCTCCTGGATAGGGAACATACTCAGGTAAGCCAGCGAAGAATAACCGGTGCCGAAGTCATCGATAGAAACGTTGACACCCAGCTCTTTCAACTGCTGCAATACATCGCTGATGCACTCACTTTCATTCGAGAAACTGGTCTCGGTGAGCTCCAGTTTTAAGTCGCGAAAATCTCCCCCGTGTTGTTCAACGGTCCGCTTCATCCGCTCAAAGAAGTCAGGATCGGCAAGATCCAAAGTGGACACATTGACGCTGATGACAATCGGTCGATCCGCTCTCCGTAACTGTGCTGACAGACGCACCGCTTCATTAATCATCAGGTCCGTGACCTGAGAAACGAATCCCAGCTTTTCCACCAGCGGAATAAAGTCAACAGGAGAGAGCGCACCCAAGGTTGGATGCTGCCAGCGGACCAGTGCTTCAGCGCCAATAACCCGGTTACTTTCAATATTAATTTGCGGCTGAAAAACAGCGTACATACCTTCAAGAGAACGCAATCGGAATGCCGCGACTATCTCCACGTCTATCGGGTTTGGATCCATTGACTGGTCATAAACCACCCATTCTTCATATTCATGCAGCGCTTTGGAGAGCGCCAGGTCGGCGCGGGCTAGCAAGGTTTCGCTGGTTGTGCCATGTTGAGGGAAATACGCTGAACCTGCCGCAAATTGCGTATAAGGCATTTTTTCGCTCTGGGTAGATGCTATCGAGCTGAAAAAACGTCTTACTTCATCGCGGTCTGAAAATAATGCAAAAATTCCCCGGCCAAAATAGCATGAGGGGCCATCAACCTCAGCTTTCAGTTGACTGGTAATGTGCTGAATGAGTTCTTTCGAGTAGGACTGCCCCAGGGTGCCCCTCACTTCGTGCAGGGATACCAGTTTGAATACTAACAGCTCACAGTCTGCCGGGCACTCCGCCAGTCTCTTTTCTACCAACTGCGCGAAATAATGAGGCCGTGCCAGACCGGTTTCAGTTTCGCAGTTCGCCACATATCGGGTTTCGTCTTCGGAGCGAAGCGCGCGCTTTACGGCCGTTTCCAGTTCGTTGGTTTTGCTGGTTACCCGCTTTCTTAATGTCCAGGACCAAAGGAATAAGGTCATCATCAGCAAAATCGCCGTAATAGCTGTATAGCCAATGTAAAATGGGACCTGTATAAAGGATTCGCTACCGGGTCGTATTTGAGACTCCCACTTTTCATATACTTGCAGATAATCTTCGGAAGTCAGCGTTAAACTCAGCGAACTCTGCAACCATAAATACAAACCTTCGCGATCCTGCTTTACCGCAAAGGCATAGCTGCGTGGCCAGAAAGGCGGACTCACCGCCAAAAGCGGCAAATCCAGATTATCAATCAAAATTTCTGCTGTCGGCTCCGCTATAATCGCGCAGTCTGCCAGCCCGTTAAGAACCGCATGGAGAGCTTCTGCAGTACCGGCGGCAAGGACAATTTCGCCCCCAAAGTTTTGCGCGACTAGCTGTTCATGAGCAAAGGACCGCTCTTCAACTGCTATTCGTTGCCCTGCGAAATCCTCGGGACCACGAACCGGAGCATGTGACGATGGCCCGTAGATAGCATGGTTGAGAACGTAGAACGGGGTAGTAAAGCGGAAAAGCGCTTCGCGCTCTGGTGAGATAAACATAGCGGCGACATCGACTTCACCTTCTTGTAGCGCTCGGACTGTATCGCGCCATTCGCCCAGTCTGTAATCAACCGGGACCGAACCCTTCGCACTAATCGCCCGGGCAAGGTCAATATTAAATCCCCGGGGGCCGCTACCGCTTGACCATTCAAAGGGAGGGTAAGCTGAGTCGCCGGCGAAGATGACTTTATCTTGTGGGATACCTGAGGTTTTACTTGCTGATACCGGTACCAGTATAATTTGCAGTATCAGGATGATGCCAAAAAAGCGTGTTGTATTCCGCCACCCAGAACTGCCGGGATCTACGTTCGAAGTGCCCATAGTCAACGTCCCTAACACGTGTTTCCCTGATATACGTCTAGTATAGACATAAAAATCACTTTATTTCTATGTTGCTTTATTGTTAAAAATAAACTAACGAACGGCGTCCAGGGTGCAGGAGAGGATTTTCGAAAGGTGACTGTATGGCAATCCGGTTTCGGCATGCCATTGATTGAAGGCTTTCTGCGCCTGCAACAGGCCTTTCTTGCTGGTCGGTGAGGCATCCATGAGGTTATGGTTTTCGAGGGCAGTCACCACGTCGGCGGATAAAACAAAACCGTCGTAGCCGACGCGGCGGAGAAAGTACTGTGCGGTCACACCGCCTAACCGGGAGCCACTATTTTTTAACCAGATCAGTAACTCGGCCTGATCGCTTGAGGGCCACTGGCTAAGAAAACGGCCAAAGCTGCCATATTCTTCGCTGGCCTCAACAATCATGCGGGCGTTGAGCGGGACGGTGTCGATTTTTTGCATGTTGCGTACGATACGTTCATCGCCGCTCAGGGCATCCAGCCGCTCCGGCGGCACCTGCTGCCAGTACACCGGTACAAAACCGCTGAAGGCCGCCTCAAAACCCGGCCATTTATGGTCGATGATGCGCCAGACAAAACCAGCCCGGAATACGCAGCGAGTTATTTCCGCCAGATAAAAACTGTCGTCGCGCGCTTCGAGCTCAGCCTTTGTGGCAATCATGGGTAGACGCTTTTGTAACGCCTCCTCGCCACCGCTACGGGCAACCGCACGCTCATAAAAGTAAGCAAATTTCATCAGGAAACCGCCTTCACTTGCTGTTCGTAATGGACCACGTCGAACTCGCCGAGGGGATCTTTATGCTGAAACTGGCGCACGAAGTCCATGCCGAGCTTCTTCATAATATTGATAGACCCTTCGTTTTCCGGGTGCGCCACCGCCGAAAAGCGTTTAATCGAATGATCTTGTGCGGCCAGAAAATTTGCTACATGGCGCGCTGCCTCAGTGGCGTATCCTTGTCCCCAGGTATGTTGTTTAAAGCGCCAGCCCAGCTCGATGTTGGTATCGTCTCGTTCATCGGAAAAGAAAAACATGGGACGCACTAAAATAAAACCGATAAAAACATTATCAGCCAGCGTAGCGACCTGCCATAGCCCCCAGCCTTTGTCAGGATTCCGGTATTTTTGCATGCGCGGAATAAATATCGAAGTGATGTCGTCGCGGCTGGGTACCCGACCCGGCGTTATATAGCGCATAACTTCGGGGTTCTGATCCAGTTCATACATAATGTCGCCATCAGTTTCGTCCATCAGGCGAAAAGACAGACGTGCGGAGTTGCGGATTGTTACCGGCATGATTGTTCTTCTCTAACTGTTATTTGGGAAGCATTATAACGGCTTACTCTATTTCAGGAACCTGTGGGATCTATTTTTGGCTGCTCAAATTGTAAGCAAGTTATTCCGCGCCGCCGCCACATATCCACCACACTCTGCCGGTCGTCGACAACAAAAGCAATCTCGTTACCTGCCGAAAGTAATTCATCGAGCGCTTCTTCCTTGATGACATGATCCGCCCGGTAATCACTCCGCTTTCTCATAATAAGCTCATCAAAAGACACCCCGTTCCAGACCAGCCACTGTTCGGTGAGTTTGCGATACTTCTCAGGCCGGCCGGTAAGAATAATACTGCGGTGGGTCGAGGAAGATGACACCATGATATAGAGCTCAAGGATGGGCTTATTAATGATATCTTCGCCCATTGCCGCAAAAAATTCCCGCCAGTTTTTACTGTCTTGTTCCAGAATCGGCCGCCGATGTTCAACGTTCGCCAGAGTACCGTCCAGATCAAATATCACGAGTTTCTTTGCCACGCCGCTCTCCTTCGCTACAACTCACACTGTTCTTTTTCGCTGCTACTGACAGTATAGTTAAAAGCCGCGCAACAGCATCAATAGGCATTTTTTCATTATTGCGCGAACCTTTCGCTAAGATGACTCGTCTTGTTGGTGGGACGCATCAAACAACCAGGTTAAGAACCTTCATGCAGCAGGCACAGATTGATTTACTGGTACTGGCATTTCAGCAAGGCGAGAAACGCGCCTATAGCTTGCTGTATCAGTATTTCACTCCGGGGCTACGCCGTTTTGCCGGCTATCGGGTCAGCAGTCAGGCAGTCGCTGATGATTTAGTTCAGAACGTCTGGATTAAAGTCGCTCGGCGGGTACATAAACTAAATGACGTTCGTGTTTTCCAGAGCTGGCTTTATCGTGCTTTACGCTGGGAAATTAGTGACTGGCGCAAGTCTGCCGCTGAACAGCGCCATGCCGGCGACGACGCGCTGGCAGACATTGCCGCCGACGGCCAGTCGGAGCCGGAGCGGATTCCCAGACTACTGGAAGCGCTCAAGCCCGAAGAGCGAGAAATAGTGGAGCTTTTTTACCTGCATGAATTCAGCCTGCAAGCCATTTCACTAACTCTTGAATTACCGCTGGGTACAGTGAAATCGCGTTTGCATCGGGCGCGCCAACAGTTACAGACGTTTTATAGTGAGGGAGATTAGGTTATGAGCATCGACGATAAAATTAAACGGGACTTGTCCGAGCAAGCACAGGAGCTCGATCGCATGATGGCAGATGATCGGGGATTATTTGAACACCTTGCCGCTGGCTTCAGGCCCGGTATGCGCTGGGTGATGGTAGTCGGTTATTTACTGGCTATTCTGTTAACTGTCGCCATGGTCTACGCCGGCTATCATTTTCTGACGACAACGGGAGATGAGCGGGTGCTTTGGGGTGTGCTTTTTCTGACGGCACTGATCATGCAAGTGACAACAAAACTCTGGATCTGGATAGAGTCAAATCGCAAATCCATGTTGCTCGAACTGAAACGTCTGGAGTTGCGGCTGCTAAGTCAGCAGCGAACCTCGTAAGCGAGGTTCGCTGCCACTCCGAGGTTAACCTTTAGTTGGCTTGCGCTACACCCATTTCTTCGAGCAGGTGGTGGGCACCGTCAACCATTTGCATCTGCCACAGCATGAAGCGGGAATCGACCTGAATCGAACGAGTATTGTCGAGGTTGAAATCCCAGTCCGAAATGATCGAATCGAGCGTACCGTCAAAGGCCAGGCCGACCAGTTCGCCCCGGCCGTTCAGTACGGCTGAGCCTGAGTTACCACCAGTGATATCCAGGGTGGCCAGAAAATTAACTGGTACGGAGTTCAGTGCAGCCACGCCGTACGGCCCGTAGTTTTTCGCGGCAATCGCGTCCAGCTGCGCCTGGGGTGCATTGAATTCCCCTTCGCCGGTGGCTTTCTGAGTAATACCCCGTAACGTAGTGAAGGCAGTCCAGGCGGTACCATCATGAGTGCCGTGGCCGCGACCGGCTACGTTGCCATAGGTAACGCGTAAGGTGCTGTTGGCATCAGGATAAACCGCCTGACCTTTTGACTGCATGAAGGCGATTTTAGCGCGCATGTAGCTGGCATAGGCCTGCTGAATCTTACCCGCCAGTTCTTCATCAGCGGCTTCTTGCGCCCGATCACCAGGATAGAGTGCCACAGCAGCCTGGAGGAAAGGGTCATTGCTGTCAGCAAACTGCCCCGGGGCACTGTCCAGCAACGCCGTGCGGGTTGCTAGGTCAGTTAAACCAGTGTTGTCATACCAGCTGTTGATTAGCGCAACCAGTTCAACTTTGGTCATGCCGTCGGTGAGGCCCAAGGCCTGATCAAAATCGGCATCACGCTGCGCTTTCGGCTGTGCCAGGTAGTTGGTCAGGTTATGCAGATCCAGAGCTTTTTCCACTTCAACAGCAAAAGTACGATCCAGACCCGTTACATAAGACTTAAAGCGCGGTAAATCCCGCTGCTGATAGCCTGCTTTACGTTCCGCATCAGGTTTGGTTTGTTCCTGAGCTAAGCGGTAAAGCGCACGGGCTGTACCCAGCAAACGCGGTCGCGCGTTATCCAGCAGGTAATCCGCACGGGCTTGCGCTTGTTGCTGCTGTAACAGCGTTTCGATAGCTTCCAGATCAGCCGCATAGGCATCCCGGTTGGCTTGAGTGCTGGTGGCCCAAGCTTTCAGCGCTGTATGTTCAGCGTTTTTACGCTCCAGCAAATCGGTCTGACCGTAGCTGTCGAGCATGCCCTGACGGTTCTTCAGGTAGTTATTCAGGCCCGCCACACGGCTGGCATATTTCAGCTGAGCATCTTTATTGTCCTGCGTGGCGTCGGCAATAACCGCCAATGTCGCCGCATAGTGACTCACCGTATTGGGGTAGCTCCACTCAAAGGTGTTGCTGACTTCCGATGGCAACCGATGTCGGTTGGTACGGCCGGGATAGCCCAACGCCATCACAAAATCACCCTCTTCCAGCGGCTCCGCGGCCAGCTTCAGATGAAAATCAGGCGTATAGGGCACGTTGTCTTCGTGGAAGTCAGCTGACTTGCCTTCAGGGCTCACGTAGGCGCGATAGAACGAATAATCGCCGGTGTGGCGCGGCCACATCCAGTTGTCCGTATCACCACCGAACTTGCCGACACCTTCAGCTGGTGCGTGCACTAAACGGACATCTTTTATTTCCAGCTGTTTAATCAGGTAATACTCAAGGCTGCCGTAGTAGGCAGCCACGCTGCAGCGGTGACCTTCATCCTGCTCACATTCGGCAACCAGCGCTTTCTGATTATTTTCAATGGCGTCAACGCGGGCTTTGCCGCTCAGGGCATCGGTTTTCTCATCAATGATGTTAGCGGTAACATTATCGACCGCTTTGGTAACGTAAATGCGGCTGCCAGGTGAGGCAGACACTTCATCAGCCATAGTCGCGGCTAAAAAACCTTTGGCCAGCAAATCGTTTTCCGGCGTCGAGTTGTAGGCAATGCTGTTGTAAACACAATGGTGATTAGTTGCTACCAGGCCTTGTGGCGATACAAAAGACGCAGAGCAACCGCCCAGGCTTACTACCGCGCCCATGGGGAATTCCGTCAGCTCAGTCAGATCATTTGGATCCAGTTCTAAACCCGCGGCTTTCAGCTCAGCGGCAATGGCCGGAAGTTGCTGCGGCATCCACATGCCTTCATCAGCTGCTGCATAGGTGCTGGCTAGTGCCGGGAACAATGCCAGAAGTAACAATGATTTTTTCATAAGTGCTCTTAGTAGAGTGAAGCGCAGATAACGCGCGAAATAAAGACTGGCAAGCATCATTGGCAGAAGCGGATATTTTGTCAATCAGGGAAATGTAAATAACTGCGACAAAAACAAAAAGAGCCGCACTAATGCGGCTCTTTTTATCTTTCCGGGCGTCGAATCAACGGTTCGCGCGGTCGCCCCGGTCGTGCTCTTTTTCTTTCTCACGCTCTTCAGCGCGACGCGCTTCTTCATCTTTGGCTTTCGCCAGTTCTTCACGTTTTTTCTTGGTGTCCGGTCTTGGTAACGGGTCGTTAGGATGTGCCATAAGTACCTCCTTTAACTATCTACACACTTTAAGCCTAGTAAAAAGTTTGCCGCTTCGCTAGCGCCTGTCAGACCACGCCCTGATCGATCATGGCATCAGCTACCCGCCGGAAGCCGGCAATATTGGCACCCAGAGCCAGGTTATGTGGTGAGCCGAACTCTTCTGCGGTATTTTTAGCATCGCGGAAAACATTACGCGTGATGTCCTGCAGTTTTTCATCCACTTCAGCAAAGCTCCAGCGCAACATGCTGGCGTTCTGAGCCATTTCGAGTTGACTGGTCGCTACGCCACCGGCGTTCGCTGCTTTGCCCGGCCCATAGGCGATTTTCGCATCAATAAATTTATCGATAGCGCCTTCCGTGGAGGGCATATTGGCTCCTTCAGCGACTGCAATACAACCGTTGCTCAGCAAGGCTTCAGCATCGTCTGCGGTAAGCTCATTTTGCGTAGCACAAGGGAAGGCCGCCTGGCCTTCATAGCGCCATACCGAATGGCCGTTTTCTGGATACTCGTCGCGGGGCGTGTACTCCGCATCGGGGTGGCAGTCGACATATTCAGTGAGCCGTCCGGAACGGACCTCTTTTATTTCTTTGAGCGTTTCAACGTTGATACCGTGTTTATGATAGATAGTGCCACCGGAGTCCGAACAGGTGACCGGCTTGGCACCCAAAGCGAACAGTTTTTCGATGGTATAGATGGCAACGTTTCCGGAGCCCGAAACTAAACAAATCTTATGTTTCAGACTTTCACTGCGCGCTTCAAGCATGCAGCAGGCAAAATAGGCCACGCCGTAGCCGGTTGCCTGCTTACGCACCAGCGAACCACCCCAGAGTGTACTTTTACCGGTGAGCACCCCATCAAAGCTGTTCGCCAGGCGTTTGTACTGACCAAACATGTAGCCGATCTCGCGGGTACCTACGCCGATATCGCCCGCGGGCACATCTGTGGTTGGCCCGATATGCCGATACAGTTCGTTCATGAATGACTGGCAAAAGCGCATGATTTCGCTGTTCGATTTGCCCTTAGGATCAAAGTTAGCGCCGCCCTTGCCGCCACCGATTGGCAGGCCGGTCAGGGCATTCTTAAAAATCTGTTCAAACCCGAGAAACTTGATGATGCTGCCGTTGACACTGGGGTGGAAGCGCAGCCCGCCCTTATATGGTCCCAGCGCTGAATTAAATTCGACGCGGTAGCCCTTATTAACCTGGATCTTGCCTTTATCATCCACCCACGGCACCCGGAACATGATCTGTCGTTCCGGCTCAACCAGACGTTCAATAATTGAGTGCTCCTGATATTTCGGATGGTTCTCCAGCAAGGGAGCCAGCGATTCGAGAACTTCTTCCACCGCCTGGTAAAACTCACATTGCGCCGGACTGGATTTCTTGAGTTTCTCGATCGTGTCATGGATATAGGACATATAGTGGCACCCGATTAAATATAATGAATGATTAGGCTCGTTTCGTAGCTTTCTAACCTATTGTTTGTAGTCGATAACCCGGTATCTTACAAGCTTTCTTGGTGGTCCCCAGTTTGCATGTACTATACTGTTGCGGTAGTATGCGCGCGCCGTCGCACTGACGATAACCTTTATCATAACCCTGAAGAGATACATTACAGCATGCAGATAACGCCACCCTAGCGTTCCGCCCCCCTACTGCTGACTGAGTCATCCACGACTCAGGTTTTTCTGTATCCGTTTATTCTGTTTTTTTTGACTAAAAAGTGAATCCAATTCATGTTCAAGACCATTCAACAAAGCTGGTTTTCTAACATCCGTGGTGATTTGTTAGCCGGTATTGTGGTTGCCCTGGCGCTTATTCCGGAAGCAATCGCGTTCTCTATCATCGCTGGCGTAGATCCAAAAGTCGGGCTCTATGCATCTTTCTGTATTTCAGTCGTGATCGCTTTTGCCGGCGGCCGGCCGGGTATGATCAGTGCTGCCACCGGCGCCATGGCACTACTAATGGTGACGCTGGTAAAAGATCATGGCCTGGAATACCTGCTGGCAGCCACTTTGCTAACGGGTTTGCTGCAGATGGGTGCTGGCTACCTGAAAATGGGTTCACTGATGCGCTTTGTATCGCGCTCGGTGGTAACCGGCTTCGTTAACGCGCTCGCTATCCTCATTTTCATGGCGCAGTTGCCGGAACTGACGAATGTGACCTGGCATGTCTATGCCATGACCGTAGCGGGGCTGGGCATTATCTATTTATTTCCGTACGTACCAGTGATCGGCAAGGCATTGCCGTCGCCGCTGGTCTGTATCGTGGTGCTTACCCTGGTCGCAATTTTCCTGAACCTGGATATTCGCAATGTCGGTGATATGGGCGAACTGCCTGATACCCTGCCGATTTTCTTATGGCCGGACGTACCGCTTAATCTGGAAACCCTGATGATTATTCTGCCCTACTCGGTCGCTTTGGCTGCAGTGGGCTTACTGGAATCCATGATGACGGCAACCATAGTGGACGATCTGACCGACACCAACAGTGATAAGAACCGCGAGTGTAAAGGTCAGGGCGTAGCCAATATTGGCGCCGGACTGCTAGGCGGTATGGCCGGTTGCGCCATGATCGGCCAGTCCATTATTAACATCAAATCAGGTGGCCGGACCCGCTTGTCGACTTTCGCGGCTGGTATCTTCCTACTGATCATGATTCTGGTACTTGATAAATGGTTGACGCAGATCCCAATGGCCGCGTTAGTCGCTGTTATGATCATGGTTGCTATCGGTACCTTTAGCTGGGATTCTATCCGCAAGATGAAGAAGCATCCGCTGTCGACCAACATTGTGATGGTAACGACCGTGGTGGTGGTGGTTGCCACCCACAACCTGGCCCTTGGGGTTGGGGTTGGGGTGCTGCTGGCGGCAGTATTCTTTGCCAATAAGATCGGCCACTTTATGCATGTGCAGTCGACTATCGATAAGGACGGTCTCGAGCGTACTTACCAGGTCGTCGGGCAGGTGTTCTTCAGTTCATCAGATAAATTTGTCGATGCCTTTGACTTCAAAGAAGCTGTTGATCGGGTGGTGATTGATCTGACCCGCGCTCACTTCTGGGATATCACAGCAGTCGCGGCGCTGGACAAAGTAGTGATTAAATTCCGTCGCGAAGGTGCTGAAGTTGAAGTGCGCGGCCTGAACGAAGCCAGCGCGACCATTGTGGATCGCTTTGGTGTACACGATAAACCCGATGCCGGACAAGACATTATGGGCGGCCACTAGGCGAACACTGAGGAGACAAGACAATGACGAATGTAGTTGGATGTATCGATGGTTCTGCGGCCGCTACCGCCGTTTGTGATTACTCTGCCTGGGCAGCTTTACAGCTGGACGCGCCCTTAATGTTATTGCATGTACTGGATCTGAACCGCTATCCGGTGGCGCCTGATGTCACCGGTAATATCGGCCTGGGCAGCCGTGAACATTTGCTGGAAGAGCTGGCAGAGCTTGACGCTCAGCGCGCCAAGGTAGCACTCAAAGAAGGGCACGTGATGCTGGAAGCGGCAGAAAGCCGGGCACGCGAAGACGGAATCGCAAATATTCAGCTGCGCCAGCGTCATGGCGACCTGTCTGATACGTTGCAAGAGATGGAAGGTGATATCCGGCTGGTGGTATTGGGCTTGCACGGCGAAGATAGCAGCGATAAGCCGCAACACATTGGCAGTCAGCTGGAAACCGTTATCCGCACGCTGCACCGTCCTATCCTGCTCACACCTTTCTCATTTTCAGCGCCAGCTAGTGCAATGCTGGCTTTTGACGGCAGCGCGACCACCCGCAAGGGCGTGGAGATGTTAGCTAAAAGTCCGCTGTTTAAAGGGATGCCGGTGCACGTGGTCATGGTCGACGCGGATACCAGCGACAACTGGGAAAAGCTGAAGTGGGCGGAGCAACAACTGGCGGAAAACGGCCATGAAGTGCACATTGCGTTGCGCGCCGGCGACGTTGAGCCCACCCTGCATGCTTATCAGGCTGAGCACAACATCGACATCATGGTGATGGGCGCCTACGGCCATTCCCGGATCCGTCAGTTTTTAGTCGGCAGCACCACATCCAGCATGCTGCAGGCCAGCAAAAGCCCGATGCTTATTCTACGCTAGTGACCCGGGGTGCCGGCAGTTGCTGACCACCCTGGTGCAGCGTTAACGCTGTTGCCGGGCCTTCGGCAGGCACCTCAAATACCATCTTTATACCGTATTGGTCGTTGAACAGTATCGCTGCTGACTCGGCGAGCACCGGGAAAGCCCCTTGCCCGGTTGCCTGCGCGGTCAGGCCGTCATCCGTATCGCGGATGGTGATAATAAAGCCTGGTTGCAACTGGTAGTCACCCAATAACCGGGCTTTTTGCTCAGCGGTCAGGTCCACGGTTTCGCGCTGCGTGATTTCATCGCTTATTTTCTCCGCGAATTCCGGTTCACTACTACCCTGCTGATAAAAGTTAACACCTGTCACTTGTCCCGCTTCATCGCGGACAATGTCAAAGTAAACCACAGAATGCTCCATTACGAAGCGATCCGGTGTTACCGGATAGGCGAGTGATTCAGAACCACCCTGGCGCTGACTGACTAACTGGCCATCTTTTACTTTGAGCGTACGGGTGGTCTGCTCATTGATACGATAGGTCCCTTCAATCGGCTGTAACTGCTCAGTTGATAACTCAATACGCGGCTGTTCTACCGGATAAGGTTTACCTGCAGCAATCGCAGCCAGCCGATGTGCAACAACGCCCGGAGCTGGCGAATAGCCAACATAATTGGTCAGCACCACGACCGATATCTCCTGCTCCGGCATCCATAACGCATAGGTTGAGAAGCCGTGAATTCCGCCGCCATGTTCAAGCACCGGCCAGCCCCGCACCGAGCCGTTTTGCAGACCGTATGCATAAGGCCCGGATACCTCACTGGGTGCAATCATTCGCTGATACAACTCGTCGGGAAGCACGTTGCCGGTATGCAGCGCATATTGCCATTTGTCGACCTCGGCTGCGGTCGCGGACAGCGCACCTGCGGCATGAGGTTGGCTCATACTTAACCAGGGCGCATTAATCGGCCCCTCTGCGCTCAGGTGATAGCCGTGCACCCGGCCAGGTACCACCTGTTGGTCAGGGTAAAAATCAGTTTTGCTGATACCCTGCGGCTGCAGCAGCTTATCCGCAATATACTGATGCCAGGGCATATCAGTCAGTTCTTCAATAATGGCCCCGAGCAGCACATAGCCCGAATTGTTGTAACGCCATTCAGCACCGGGCGCGAAATCTACCGGCAGCTCGCTGAAGGTGGCAATGAGCTCGTCCGTGGTAAGATCGCGTCGGATGCGCTCATCCATCATATAACCAGGGATACTGGTGTAACTGGCTATCCCTGACGTGTGGTTTAATAACTGATGAACGGTCACATCGCCATAACCACTGTCGGGCCACCAGCGCGAAACCGGGTCCTCAAGTTCAAGCTTGCCTTCATCAATCAGCGTTAAGATAGCTGCCGAGGTGTACTGTTTGGTGACAGACGCCAGACGGAAGATATGGTCAGGTTGCACCCGTACCTGCATTTCTAAATCGGCCATACCCTGAGCGCCGGCATAAATCACCTCTCCGCCCTTCGATACCACTACCGTGGCACCCGGCAGATCGGGCTGATACACCGACTGCACCAGGGTTTTAAGCGCTTCAACTTGCTCGGCGTTGGTTGCTTCCGGCTGGGCTGACAGCGGATATCCATAAGCCATCAGGGTGATAGCAGCGGCAACGAATACATGTGGTAGTTTCATGACTGATTCTCTCTTCATTCTGGCTAACGTCGGGCTAACCTTATTCAGCTGAGCTTTCAGAATAGAGCATCTTCCGGCAACAAGGGTGTTATTTCACCAATGAATTGTAACTAATTGTTGGATCCAGTTACTATCAGTCGACAGGCATTAAAAACACACCAACTAACCAGCCAGGACAAGCTTGTGACCGCAGATTTTATTGAAGTTTACGATGACGCCCTGCCCCCGGAGTTCTGTCAGCGATTTGTTGAAGTTTTCGACCGTAGTCCGCATAAAAATCCGGGCCGCACCGGCAGTGGCGTGGACACCACGAAAAAAGTCAGTGACGACTTGTATCTGAACCAGCACCCGGAATACGAAACCTATCTTGAGGTGATCCGCAACGCCACCCGCAAGCATGCCGTCGCCTATTTTAAGAAGTACCGTTTTGCTTTGATTGCACCGGTCGCGCTGCAAATCCGCCATCCCAAAACCGGTGAGCCGGTTAATCTGACTCACGAAAATTTCGACGAAGTGGCGGCCGGCAATGAAGAAGCTTACATGCAGCTGCTTTATCGCCTTGGCCCTATCCAGGCCCAGCGTTACAGGCGTGGCGAGGGCAATTACAATTACTGGCATTGCGAAGTTTACCCTGAGAAGCAGGGGGTTGAGGCCTTGCATCGAACGCTACTCTTTATGTTTTACCTCAATGATGTCGGTGAAGGTGGCAGTACCGACTTTTATTACCAGCAACGCAGCATCAGCCCCAAACAGGGTCGGATGGTCATTGCCCCGGGCTATTTCACGCATACACACCGGGGCACCGTGCCCGTATCCAATGACAAGTATATTCTGACCAGTTGGATCCTCATGAATCCGGGCAATCAGCTGTTTACCTAGAAAAACAAGCTCAGCAGCAGGCAAGGATGCCAGCATTTCCATGTGCGATGCCGATTTTTTTGCAATAATAGAAGGCATTAGTTTGTAGCGTATGGAGAGTGATTCATGAAGGATCCGTTGTATATTACTTATGCAGGCCCGAATCTGCTGGAAACCCCGTTATTAAATAAAGGTAGTGCCTTCAGCCATGAAGAGCGCGCTGAATTTAATCTGACCGGCCTGTTACCGCCGCGCTACGAGACCGTGGAAGAACAGCTTGAGCGTTGCTACCGACAGTATTCCAGTTTTGATACCGCGATTAACAAGCATATTTATCTGCGGGCTATTCAGGATAACAACGAAACATTATTTTACCGGTTGCTGCAGGATAACCTCGAAGAGATGATGCCGATCATCTATACGCCAACGGTAGGAGATGCCTGTGAGCAATTTTCTGATATCTACCGCAGCGCCCGGGGCCTGTTCTTGTCGTACGAAGGACGTGACCATCTGGACGATATCCTCCATAACGCCACCAAACGCAAAGTCAAAGTGATCGTCGTCACCGACGGCGAGCGCATTCTCGGGCTTGGCGATCAGGGTATCGGTGGTATGGGCATCCCCATCGGTAAACTGAGTTTATATACCGCCTGTGGCGGCATCAGCCCGGCCTATACGCTGCCGGTATGTCTGGATGTGGGTACCAATAACAAGAAGCTACTGGAAGACCCTATGTACATGGGGGCGCGCCATGAACGCATCAGTCAGGATGAGTACATGGATTTTGTTGATCAATTTATGCATGCGGTACGGCGGCGCTGGCCCGAAGCCATGATTCAGTTTGAGGATTTTGCGCAGCCCAACGCCATGCCTATTTTGCGAAAATATCGCGATGAGTTTCTCTGCTTCAATGACGATATCCAGGGCACTGCGGCAGTGACTGTAGGTACGCTGCTGGCTGCCTGTAAAACCAAAAATACCAAACTAAGCGAGCAGCGCGTTGCCTTTGTCGGGGCAGGTTCTGCCGGCTGCGGCATTGCTGAACAGGTGATTCAGCAGATGGTCAACGAAGGTCTGACCGATGAAGAGGCGCGCAGCCGTATTTTCATGGTAGACCGGCTGGGGCTGCTGGTGGAAGGGCACCCGGATCTTTATGACTTTCAGCAAGCGCTGGTGCAACCGCGTGAACGTATCGCAGACTGGGAGCACAGCGGTGAGTACCCATCGCTGGTGGATGTAATGCACTGCGCCAAACCCGGCATACTCATCGGCGTTTCCGGTCAGCCTGGATTGTTTACTGAACAGGTTATCCGGGCCATGCATCAGTACACCAGCCAGCCAATTATTTTCCCGCTTTCTAACCCCTCGCGCCAGGTTGAGGCCCACCCAGCGCACGTGATTGAGTGGACCGATGGCGATGCGATTCTGGCAACCGGCAGCCCGTTTGAGCCAATTACTTATAAGGGTAAGTTTTATCCGATAGCTCAGTGCAATAACAGTTATATTTTCCCTGGCATCGGACTGGGCGTTCTTTCTGCCAAAGCCAGCCGGATCAGCGATGAAATGATGATAGCGGCAAGCTCGGCGCTGGCCGAAGCGTCGCCCCGGGTTACGGGTGAGAGCGAACATTTACTGCCACCGATTACAGGGATTGCTAAGCTTAGTAAAGAGATTGCTTTTGCTGTGGCTAAAGTTGCGCAGCAACAGGGATTTGCTTTAGAAATCAGTGATGAAACCTTACAAAGCCGCATTGATAAAAATTTCTGGGATCCTGAATACCGACGTTATAAACGGGTTAGCATTTAACAAATATTAACTGGTTAGTTGTCAGGTTTCCTTGTATCGTCGAGAGAAGGACAGGGAGGAGGCTGAATGTATTACCGCGTGTTATCGCTAAGCTTGGTTCTACTCTGCAGTGCGGTTATACCGGCTCAGGCTCAGAACGAAGACGATACCGATCAGCAGCAACCAGCACTAATCGATAGTTTTCGGACAGGGCTTAAAAATACGGTCGACCGCAGTGCGCTGTGGATCGATTCGCTATTTGCTGAAGAGGTTGATCCTGCTGATTATCCTGGCAGCTATGGCAGCCTGACTATCAGCCCGGTATGGGACGAACATGATGGCTTCGAAATTGATTCCAGCTTCCGGGCCAATCTGGTTTTCCCCCATGCCGAAAAGCGGCTTTCCGCCATTATCGGCCGCGGCAATTTTGATGACTTCATCAACGACACCCAACAAACCCGTCCTACGGTGATTCGCCGTAATGACCCTGACGAAGAATGGATGGTTGGCCTGGGTTTCGACCCTTACGTTGAAGCTGATCATAGCCTGTCATTCGGCGCCGGCTTCCGCGGTGGACTGGATCTCGACCCTTATGTACGGGCTCGTTATCGCTACGGGACGATTCTTGGTGACGCCAGCGAAATGACCCTGCAGTCAGTGGGTTTCTGGCGTGACAGCGATGGTTTTGGTATCGCCCAGACGATTGAGCACGAGAAAATGTTCAGTGAGCGCTGGTTTAATAAATTCTGGATCCGCGGCACCTTTGCCGAACGCACTGATGGTGTGCGCTGGCATGCCTCAAACAAGCTCTACTTCATGTACCACCCCGAACGCGCCGTCGGCGGCGAAGTGTGGTGGTACGGTGAAACCCGCCACGAAGTTCCGATGCAGGACTACGGCTTGCGCGCTCTGCATCGCAGCCGCTTCAAGCGCGAATGGCTGTTCCTCGAGGGATGGGTTGGGGTCCACTGGCCGCGCGAACTGCTCACCGACCCGCGCAAACCACGCTGGATCGTTGGCGTCGAGCTTGAAATGCTATTTGGCAATTAGCCCAGCCAGCCAAAGGCACTGGCTAAGCTTCGCAGGCCGAGCCCCACCGCAATCAGACAAACCACCCCACCCAGCAGGTTCTGACTCATCGAATTACGATAGCTGCCCAGCCGCGGCTGATTACAAACCCATAGCAGAAACAGCGCAATAATCGGCAGCAATAAGCCATTTGCTACCTGCGCGAACCAAATCACACTCACCGGCCGGATGCCCAGCGAGGCAATGGTTATTCCGATAATGAGTATGGCCAGCCAGGTCAGCCGGAACGGCCAGCTCTTCAAATCACGCGGATAGCCGAGCACCCCGCTCAGTGCATAAGCGGAAGCCAGTGGTGCCGTCATTGCGGATGAAATACCTGCTGCGAACAGACCGGTTGCCATAAACCAGGTCGCTGCATCGCCGAACAACGGGTGCAGTGACTGGCCTAAATCAGCAGCTCCTTCCAGACTCACAGCGCGACCAAAAAATGCTGACGCTGCCGTGGCGACAATGGCCACCGAAATCAGCCCGCCGACAGGAATAGCGATCAGCAGGTCGCGGCGCGCTGCGGGTAGCTGATCGGCCGACTGCCACCGCTGTGCAGCACTGGACGCATGTAAAAACAAATTGTATGGCACCACCGTGGTACCGATCAGCGCCACCACTGTCAGTATGCTGCCAACCGGCAGCGAAGGGATAAACAGGCCGGTTAGCAGGGGCCCCCAGTCAGGGCGAGTAAGGATAAAGGTCGCGATAAAGGCAACGCTCATCAGCGCTACCAGGCCGATCAATACCCGCTCAATCAGCCGGTAACTGCCAATCCATAAAATAATCCCCGCCAGAATGCCAAGCGCCAGTGGCGTGAGCCCCCTGGCCTGATCGGAGCCAATGAGATCACTGATTCCTAAACTGGCGCCAGTGAGGTTACCACCCTGGTAGACACTGTTACCGACCACGATAGCGGCCAGCACCAGGGCCACAGCCAGCCAGCGCAATACCGGCCGGGTTATCGCTGCGCGGATATTCTCGCCGAGCCCCTGCTGAGTAACGACGCCTAAGCGTGCCGCCATCTCTTGTAATACCATGGTCGCCAGTACCGAAAATACCAGCGCCCACAACAGGGCATAACCGAAATTCGCGCCGGCCAGTGTGGCCGTCACCACGGTTCCGGGGCCGATAAAAGCCGCCGCAACCAGTGCTGCGGGGCCTACGCTGTAACGTGCTTGCCTGGCCATAATCCACCTTCTTATTAGTCGCTGTGTGGTTAATAATCCCCAACTATATGGTGGTTTACTTTTACTGTCGATGCGCTTTGGCCGGTTATAGTTCATAATAGAGACAGATTCTGCACTTCGATTATGAGGTTTTGTATGTATCAGGCCAGTCTGGATTCTCCGTTAGGGCCCGTCACGGTATGTAGTGATGGCGAAGCGATTTGCCAGGTCAGCTTTGACCAGTCCGGGGCCACTGGCAAAACCTCATGCACTGTATTAGATCGTGCTTTAGAGCAACTTGAAGCCTACTTTCAGGGACGCCTACAGCAGTTCGACCTGCCGCTGCGACCCCGGGGCACTGCCTTTCAACAACAGGTCTGGCAGCAACTAAATACCATTGGCTTTGGTAAGCTCGCCAGTTACGGTGATATCGCCCGGGCTATTCAGAACCCCAAAGGCGTACGCGCCGTTGGCATGGCAAACAGTCGTAACCCACTGGGAATTATCATCCCCTGTCATCGTGTTATCGGTAGCAACGGTACCCTTACAGGTTATGCCGGCGGACTCGATAAAAAGGTCTGGCTGCTGCGACATGAAGGCAGCTGGCAGAAATAACAGGCAACAATAGGGAATTCATCATGACAACATTTTTTAAGATAGTAATACTGGCTGCACTGAGCCTGGGTTTAATCAGCACGGTATTGGCGCAGGATTCCAACGCGCAGCAGGGTCAGGAGCGCGCAGAAGAGGCAAAAGAGCAGGCTGAAAAAGCCAAATCTGAAGCCGAACGGCGCCGCGAAAGAATCGCCGAGGCCCGGGAAAAGATAAAAGCTGAACAGGAAGAGCGTAAAGCGGAGCGCAAGGCTCAGCGCGAACGCCTGAAAGAAAAGGCCAAAGAGAATAAAGCCAGAGAGAAAGAGCAAGCCAAAGAAAAAGAACAAGAAGCCAAAAAGAAAAAAGATGACACCAAGGATGACGACAACAACTAACCTGTCGTTATCAGGCGGTCATTACGCCAATAATCACCATGGCCACAAAGGCCAGGCTCAGAAGCCCCACATAGCCCAGGGCTGATAGCGCGAACTTAATCAGGGTTCTTCCCCAACCCTGATTATAGAAAAGCTTCTGGGTGAAGAGCATGTAGGTCGCCATCCAGATCAGCAGGATGTTCTCGGTCCAGTCAGCAATCTGATCAAACACCCTGATCCCGGTATTGGCCGTCAGCCAGTCTGCGGCTTGCGAAACAATCGTCAGGATAGTCAGCGACAACAATAAGAACGCATGGGTATGCAGTGCCACCGTCAGATGCTCCAGATAGTAGCGACGCTGGAATACATAAATAATTTTCAGATAAAGCGCCCAGAAAGGCATCATCAACAGGATAATCTGCGGCGCCAGAGATACCAGCTTCTGCACCAGCACCTGCGGATGCTGGGACAGATAAGCCAGCTTTTCTTTTAATTTTGCTTCATCTTCTTCGGTAAGAAATGGCAGGCTGATCCTGGCATCCGCGAATTCCACATCAAGCATCGGGGGCGCGTTGTCAGTCATCGCCGCTTCGGCACTCTGAGCAGCGGCAGCAGGCGGCGTAAGCGCCTCGTAGTCGATGGTTAGCGACAGCACCAGAAACGCGATCAGCGAAATAAAGAAGTACAACCGCAAAGGCGGAACATAGGCTGCATGGCGCCCTTTTACGAACTCTTTTGATAAGAACCCAGGCCGCAACATTAACCCGTTCAATGTTCGGTAGAAACGCGAATCCCAATGGCCTATTTCACCGAACAGGTTGCCGACCACCGCAAAGATACTACGCAGATAGAGTTGGTTCTGCTGACCACACTGATGGCAGTATTCGCCCTGTAGCTGGGTATCGCAATTTCTACATTGCTCAAGCTGAGGTTGGGTGTTCATCGGTTAAATTTCCGTAATGGTGAACAGAGGTTTGTCCTGACCGAAGGCAAGTCCGTGTATACTACCTAATGAAATTGATGCTAGCCAGGATTGCCTGTCAAAGTCAAAAATATGTTATATTGGCATCAGTGTACGCGAGGATAGCTCATATGCAGATGGAACCACCTAGTCACTTACCAAATCTTCCGGGAATGTTTTTTCGTTCCCTGTTTACTGTTGCGCGTAACGATCAGCAAACAGCGGCGGCAAGTGAGTTAAAGGGAACCTACCAGGCGCCTGCATTCAACCGCGAACAGTTAAAACGTTACCATCAGGCATTTGGTGGTTTTGTCAGCAGCGTTCCGCTCACCCTGATGTATTGCCTGGCACAACGGGCCCACCTGGCACAAATGCTTGATGAGCGCTTCCCCTGGCCGGCCCCTGGCCTGGTTCACGTCAGCAATAGTCTGGAACAGCATGCGCCGGTTACCGCCGATATTGATTTTGTCATGCAAGCCAGCATCCAGTTACCTGAGCGTGGCCCGACCGTTTCAGCCCGGCGTTTGCGGCCGGTGTTTGTGGTGGAGTTCTGGCAGGATGGCACCCATGTAGCCACTTGCATCAGCGAATATCAGGTACGTCCGAAGCAGGCAGCACGCACCCCGAAACCCCGGGAAAAGAAGTCCGCCGTTCCACCAGGCGAAAGCTGGCAGGCGGTGAAGAGCTGGTCACTTGATGCGACCACCAGCCGGCAGTATGCCCGCTTATCAGGTGATTTTAATCCCATCCACCTTCATCCGCTGTTATCGCGCTGGTTCGGCTTTGAACAGCCGATTATTCACGGCATGTATATGGCCGCACGCGCTCACGCTGAAATTGAACGGCAGACCGGTCAGGCGATCAGAAAAATTGATGTGGCTTTTAAGCGTCCGGTAGCCTTACCGGCGAAAATTACCTTATGGCAACAGCCAGCTCAAAGTGAACTGGCTGGCAACTACCAGATTTGCGGAGCCGACGACGACCTGCAACGTCTGGAAGGTCGCTTCGAACTCCACGAAGCCCAGTAAACCGGCCTTTATTCAGGCCGGGTTCCCGTTAATTCCAGTTCGGTTACGGTATTGGCATCAATGTCTTCATTGGTGAAATACAGCGTGCGTAACTGCGGCTCACTGGAGTACAACAAAGTTTGGTCGACAAAGTGGTCTGACTCCGGGTTGGATGATTGCGAGTACGTCAGTAAACCATCCGCGACCGGGCCGGCATCAGTAAACTCCATAGCGAACATCCAGCTGGAACCATAAGTCACATGGTAACCGCCCCCGACCGCACTAAGTTCTGATCCCGGCAGCTGTGGATAGGTATGACGCGGTAGCAAGGTACCATCGTTACCCATGTTGCTGCGGAACACATTAAAGCCGCCTTCGATGTTATTCGAGCCGCCCCATGGCAGTTTCACACCCGAAGGTGAACCATCTGCCAGACTCTTCTCAACAAACTGCACCGAGCCCAGCGTCGCGGCCACATTAAAGCCCGCATCGGTAATACGTTGTTGCGCCACAGCGAACTGCTGCAGGACAGTGTCATTCGCATCCAGCGTATTTGGTGTCGTTACTGGCTGCGCCGGATCAAAGGGTACCTGCCACTGACGGTTGCGGTTAAATTCTGTTGCGAATTCACGGAACATCATCGCGCCGACGCTGCTGAGATTCATGGTGCCGTCCCAGGCGCCCAGTGCATCGCAGCCGGGCTTGATGTTTACGCCGCCGTTCGCCGTAGTGACCGGTGTTTCACCCTGAGCCTGGCAAGCAGCAAGCAAGTCAGTCAGTACTTCTTCACCAAGGAAATTCCGGTTACCAATCAGGCGATCGACCAGATCTGCGCGGGTGAAACGACCGTCAACGGAGCCACCCTCTGCCAGCATTTTCTGGCCCAGCCGTGAGCGCAGCGACTGCTGGTTACCAACCGGCCCCCATAGTGGTGATACGCCCGTGATAGGCGCCTCCGGATTGGTCAGCCAGAAGCTGTCATTGGAGTTCTGAACAAAGTCGCTACGCTCAAGCTTCGGCGCCCGCTCATAGGGTACTTTACCCTGAGGGATAAAGCGGCTTTCGTTGCCCGGGAAGATAAACAAGCCCGCCTGTTGCGTAAGTGCCTGATACAGCGGATCTGCTGCCCAGTCCGCAATGGCATCGGGATCAATATCGGGAACCGAAGAGCCATCGGTAAAGAACGCATTACCTTCTTTATCTACCGCCATAGCATTGTTAAAGATGGTGCCGGTATAGTCGATAAATGTCTGTTTATAATCGGCGATACTGGTTGCAAGGTTCATGCCCAGCCAGTGTTCGAGGATGTCATAATTCGGCAGGTTAGCGTCATGCAGCGCATAAGCGACTTCCTGACCGGTTGCGTCGGTGCCCCATGGCAGTGCGTTAGGAATCACAATAATAGGACCAAACTCACTGTGATAGCTGCTGCGCTGCAGCAGAATCGACGAAGAAGGCCCGCTAGCAACCTCAATCTCGTGCTGCTTTCTGGTCATAGCAACGGGCTCGCCATCAAGCATATAGGTAGTACCATCACTGTCGCTGGTATCCAGCGTCAGACGATGTACGGTAAAACGTGCTGCGGTTGAAAAGGTATGGGTCCAGGCAACATTCTCGTTAAAGCCAATGTTGATGATGCCTGGCATACCCGAAAGCGAGCCGCCGACAACTTTCATCTCACCCGGAACTTCGATACCGAACTGCCAGAAGCGCTGATTGCCGGTATGGGGAAAATGCGGGTTAGCAATCAGCATACCCTGCCCTGAAGCAGATAGATCAGAGCCAATTGCCCAGCCATTGGAGCCCGATTCACTCGGATTGGTATCAGGGATTTGATTATGCGCTAACGCCAGGTGCGCCATACTGAGGCTTTCGCCTGTGGCTTGATTGGTAACAGCTGCCGTTTCATCTGGCGGTATGGCCAAAAATAAAGGCCCGGTAAAGTTCGCGGCGCCAGGCAATAAAGCCACGCCCTGAGCATAAGTCATAATGTCAATCGGGGTAATGGGTTGCACCCATGGCTGACTGGCACAGGCTGGGTCGATATTGGCCACCCCGGTGTCTTCAAGGTAACGGTTGTAACCAGCGGCATAGCCAGTTATCAGCGCCTGAGACTCTTCACTTATCTCTTCAAAACCCACCTCGGCGTTCTCGCGGATACCCAAAGTCAGATAACCGAAGTCATTGAGAATATTGTCCGAGTCGCCAGAGCCAGGCACCCGGTCAGGGCCAAAATACTTAGCGCGCTGCGAGTTAAATTTGATGACCTGATCGGCCAGAATACAGATATTATCCTGCGCAAACGCATAACCAACGCCGTAACCCAGACTTTCCAGGTTGCCCGCTGTCACGTAAGGCACGCCATAATTGGTCCACTTAATTGACGCATCCAGGTTCCCGTCTGGGGCAAAAGCAATCAGCCCGGCTGGTGGTGGGGGTGGTGGCGGTGGGATGATTTCATCATCGCTGCTGCTGCCGCAACTCGCCAGGGTAAAGAGAGCTCCGGTCGCGACCAGAGTTGCCAGCGACCTGCGTTTAAACACCTGTGCTTTAGACATATCTGTACCTTTTATTATTTTGTTGGATATTCGTATTTTGTTGTTAGTACGGTTTATCAAAAGCCAGTATGGCGCTAAGTGGTCGGACGTGCAAGAGCGCAAAATTTTGCGCCCGCAGCTGCTTAGATTGGTTTTTTCCGTAAGGATTTCACATCGCCACGCTTTTTCTTACCTTCAATGCGGCGTACTTTACTGGCCTTGGTCGGCTTGGTGGGAATGCGTTTTTTACGCTGCACATTAACGCTGGCAACCAGCGCGATGAATTGCGCCAGGGCTGCTTCCCGGTTGCTTAGCTGACTGCGGGTTTCCTGGCTTTTAATGATGATTTTTCCACTCTGGGTGATGCGGTGATCACTTTTCTGCAGCAAGCGTTGCTTGTAATATTCTGGCAGCGATGAGGCATTAATGTCGAAGATCAGCTGTGCCGCGGTCGCCACTTTATTCACGTTTTGCCCGCCCGCGCCGCTGGAACGGATAAACTGCCATTCGATTTCATTCTCCGGGATGCTTACCCGCTGCGAGATCTGAATTTGGCTCATACCAGGCCTCCTAGTCGCTCAACTCGTTTGCTTACTGTATCCAGCACCACCCGCGGGCTGCCTGCCACTAAGGTAAAGCGCTCCCGGGCCCGGGTTATGCCGGTATAAAGCAGTTCTTTAGTCAGTACCGGCGATTCGCGATCCGGCAGCACCACCACCGTATGGACAAATTCAGAACCCTGGGATTTGTGCACTGTCATCGCGTAGACGGTTTCAACCTGAGTCAGCCGGCTTGGCAACAACCAGCGGATCCGGTTATCTGCGGTTTTAAATGCCACCCGCAAGGGTTCACCTGGCCGGCGCTGCAGCGCTATACCTATATCGCCGTTACGTAAATTAAGATTATAGTCATTATGGGTAATCATTACCGGGCGGCCGGCATACCAGGGCTCAGCCCCGGCGGTATCCTTGTCCAGCCAGTTCATAACGCGCTCATTAAGCGCCCGCATGCCCCAGTCGCCTTCATTCACCGCGGTAAGGATCTGGAAAGCACCATAGTGTTCGAGCACTTCACCCGCCCAGATATCAAAATCAGCATCCGTAGCCGCTTGCTCCGGGCGCTTGCTTAAGCTTTGCAGAAACGGCTGCAGGCCCTGTTGCACCAGTTGCTTCATTGCGGTCGCACCCGGAGCCTGCACCTGCAGCAAGACAATATTTGCGAACCGCGGGTCAGCATCGGCCAAACCTTCACTATCCGCCAGCCAGTTGCGTAACCAGTCCGTGCGCTGGTTATTCACCTCTGCGGCCAGCTTGCCGATGCCCTTAGTGTCATCAAAGCGGCGGCTGCTACGCAGCATCACGGTATGCTGGTTATAACGACTACCACCGGAGACCGGCGCATTGCCATCTATCATGGCTTCGGGCAGACGCTGGCGACTGGCCTGTTCCAGCCACTGCGCCACGTCTGGCTGATAATGACCTTGCTCGGCACCGCTACATAGCTGCCCGAGTACCGCCCCGGCACCCACTGACGCCAGTTGATCTTTGTCGCCCAGTAAAATTAACCGGGCATGGCTTGGTAGCGCGGCCACCAGCGCTGCCATCATTTCAATATCTACCATAGAGGCTTCATCGACGATCACCACATCGGTTACCAGCGGGTTGCGGGCATTATGCCGGAAACCGCGGCCCTGCCGCCGGGTGCCGAGTAAGCGATGTAAAGTCACCGCCGGCGGGCTCAACAGCTCACGGATATCGTCAATATCAGGCATGGTGGCCAGTTCATTACGAATGGATTCTGTCATGCGGGCCGCGGCTTTGCCGGTTGGTGCCGCCAACTGGATGGTCAGCGCACCCGCCTGCTGCTGCATCCGCTGCAACGTCGCCAGCAGCCGCACTACGGTGTAGGTCTTACCGGTACCTGGACCGCCGGTGATAATACTGAAGCCGCTACGCACGGCCATGGCGCAGGCAACCCGTTGCCAGCTTATGGCTTCGCCCGGCGGCCCGAATAGCTGGTCCAGCACGCCGGACAACTCCTTCAGATTCAGGTCGGGCTGCCAGTTCATGCGTTGCTCAAGATCCTGCTTAATAGCCTTTTCATAGCGCCAGAACCGACGCAGATAAAGTCGTCTGTCCGCGGCAAACACCAAGGGTGAATTCGCGCCACCGGCCGCGCCAGCCAGCGCACTCTGCAATTGTGCGGGCGCGTCACTCAAACCGGCTGCCTGCAAAAGCCTGGTGGGGCTGACACATTCAGACCGACTGGCGCTGGTAGCCTGTTCCGGCGGTAACAATAAATAGCTATCCGCATCCTGCGCCAACAGCTGAATATCCAGACAGGGATGCCCGCGTCCCAGCTGATGACTGGTCAGCGCGCCAAGCAGCCACACCAGCGGCGCATCAGCCGGTGCTTTTTGCTGCAGATAGCGACCAAAGTTTAAGTCCAGCGCGCGTAGCCAGCCATGTTGATGCCAGCGCTCGAGTTCCTGCATTACATCCATCAGTGTACTCCTCCGGCAACAGCAGACTGCTCACCAGCAAACAGCTGCTCAAGACGTTCAATTAACGCGCGCGGCGGCCGGTCAAAAAAAGCGCCGCCGGTATCCGCCTGATAGCCACGCATAAACAGATAAACCGCACCGCCGATATGGGTGTCATAGTCGTAGCGCTCGCCAAGCCGGGCCTGCAGCAGCTTATGCAAGGCTAAAGTATAAATGACGTACTGCATGTCATAGCGGCTACTGAGAATTTTATCGCCCATGGCAGCGCGGCTGTAACTGCCAGCATCCGGTCCCAGATAGTTGGATTTGTAATCCGCCACGTAAAAGCGCCCTTCATGTTCGAACACCAGATCGATAAAGCCTTTGAGCATGCCATTCAGTTGGCTGGGCAGCACCTGTGGCCGCGCCTGGCCTGGCAGTATGTGCTCACGCACCAGCTGATCCAACTGCTGCGCCCGAACCTGATGGGTGGCGAACCAGAACTCCGGCTCTGCCTGGTAACTGGTTAATCCGGCCAGGGTAAAAGAGGTGTCAGCCCCCTCACCCGCGGTTATAAAAGGGGTTTGCAGGTAGTCACGCAGCCAGTGCTGCAGGATTTGTTGGTGGCTGTGCCAGGGCTCAAGCCGGCTGCGTCCGGCGACCAGCTGACAGAGCTTGTCGTCGTCATCAGCCAGGGCGGCGAAGCCGGTATTGGCGGCATCTTCGAGTAGATTATGCAAAAAGGTACCGGGCTGGGCGCCCTTCGGGAAAGCATGCAGGCTGTCAGGGTCCGGCTCCCGCTCCGGGGCGGCGGCCAGTTCGCTGGCTTGTTCGTGCTGCGCTTCCAGCGAGTTCAGCGCATTCACGTCATCCGCGGCAATCTGCTCGCCATATTTCAGCGCGCTATAGCTGGCTACCCACCAGCGTTCCATGCGATGCTCCGGCGGTATCTCGCAACTGGCCAGCGGCAGGCTATCCGGGGCCCCGGGCTGATAGCAGGTAACCTCTCCAGAGGTTTCGATCGGCTGCTGAGGTAAATCGTTTAGCTGCGCGACGACGCCGTCAAAATCTACTTTGCCGCCAAATTCGCCGCTGGCCAGATAACACAGGGCGGTATCTTTGAAGTCGGGAAAAGGCGCAACGCCGATGAAAGTGGCAAACTGAGCGCGGGTTACCGCGACATAAAGCTTACGGATATCTTCGGCCAGGCGCTCCAAATCCGCCTGCTGAGTGCCTTCAGTATCGGCTTTGTCGTAAGCCAGGCAGAGTTCGCCCTCCGCATTGTGATACCGGGCCGGATAACTGATGCGGTACTGCTGCGGCGGGCAACTGCTGATAAAGGGTAAAAATACCAGCGGATACTGCAGGCCTTTGGATTTATGGATAGTAATCACCTGCACCAGTTGCGAATCACTCTCCAGCCGCACCTGTTGCTCGGTGGCGTCAGTGCGGTTGCCTTCATCACGCGCCAGCTGAATATGTTCAGATAAATAGCGCAGCAAACCGGTGCGCCCTTCCACCAGTGCGGATTGCTGTTGCAGCAATTCAGCCAGATGCAGGATATCGGTGAGTCGCCGTTCGCCGCCGGCTTCGCGCAGTAACCGCGCCGGTACCGCGAAATCATGCAGCACCCGCTGCAACATAGCTAGCACCCCCCGCTGTTGCCAGAGTTCGTGATAACCCAGAAACTGATCGGCGCGGCGGTCCCATTCCAGCTCGTCAGTATGGAGCAAGTCCAGCTCCGCCAGCGACAAATTCAGCAAACTGGTGGCGAGCGCCGCGCGCAGTAAGCCAGGCTCCCGCGGCGCCGCACCAGCTTGTAAAATCAGCAACAGATCAGCGGCCATGGCGCCGGCAAACACCGAATCACGGTCGGATAAATACACGCTCTGAACCGCCCGCTCACGCAGCGCGCCGCGGATGATGGCAGCTTCTTTGGCACTATTCACCAGTATCGCCACGTCACTGGGATTAATGCGTTCAAAGTGACCGTCATCGGCCTTAAAGCCGCTGGCCGGGTCCTGCAGCAGACGCACAATCTGTTCCGCGGTTTTCGCCGCCAGCGCTGCCTGCAGCACCGGTTTCTTCGCTTTATCGGCGGCCTGCAGCACATCCAGCCGCAATGCCGGGCCGGGCTTATCCGCAATGATGAGCTGGCGCGACAAGCCATTCGCCCGCACGGCGGTAAAGGGAACCGGGTCTTCGCCGGTAGTGCGGAACAAAAAGGCACCACGTGGATAATCCCGGGCCCGTTCAAAAAGTTTATTCGAGGCAGTTACCATAGCCTCGGTGGAACGGAAATTCACCGCCAGGGTATAGTGCCGCCCGGCGGTTGCGCGGCGCGCCCGCAGGTAAGTATAAATATCGGCATTACGGAACGAATAAATTGCCTGCTTGGGATCGCCGATGAGGAAAATCCCAGTTTGCGGAGCGGGCTGCTGCAACTGATATACCCGATCGAAGATTTCGTACTGGATCGGGTCGGTATCCTGAAATTCATCGATCATGGCCACCGGAAACTGCTCCCGGATAGTAGCGGCCAGGGCTTCACCGTGTTCACTGCGCAGCGCTTGTCGTAGCCGGGTCAGCATGTCATCAAAGCCCATCTCGGCACGCTGCTCCTGCAAGGCACTGAAGCGTTGTTGCAGCCATTGTGCAGCGTGGCGAAGCAACGGCGTGCGTATCGCAGGCAATGCGGTCTGGGTCTGATGCAGCGCCGCTAATGTCTGCCACAAGGGGTGATCCGGCAAGGGGATCTTCAGTGCTTCCCGCAGTCCGTCAGGGCTCAGTCGCTGCCAGGCCGATTCGCTCAGTGCCGGCGTCAGCGGCGCGGACTGATTCGTTGTCAGTGCCGCGGCCCATTCATCCAGCGCCAACAGCCAGTTGCTGACCCAATCCCGGCGTAGCTTCCTGCCATCAGCCTGTTTATTGGCAATCACTTCATCCAGAAACGCCCGGGCGTCCGCTAACCAGCTGTGCCAGGGCTGGCTGTGAAATTCGTCCCGCAGTTGCTGCCCGGCCTGCAATACGTCCTCAATTAATTCCGCCGGCGATGCCAGGTTGTCGGTATCGACATCACCGAGCAGATTGCGCGCCCGGCTGTATATTGCCTCCGGGGTGCTAAGCTCGCTGGTTAACAGGCGGTACGCCTCGGTTTGGTGCTCGCTGAGGGGAGCAATGAAGGTGCGCCAGTAATCGCGCGCAGCCGTCAGCCAGTGTTGTTTGGTGTCGGTATTAAGTTGTTGGCTGAACAGGCTGCCGCTGGCAAAGGCGTGCTCGCGCAGCATCCGGTTACACCAGCCGTGGATAGTATGGACTGCGGCTTCATCCATCGACTGCGCCGCCAGCTCCAGTTTACGTGCCAGTGCCGGCCAGGCTTCAGCGTCAGGATAGTCGCCGCGCAAAGCTTGCAAAAAGTCATCGGCCTTATCGGTTTGCCGGCGAAAATAGGCCGCTGCTTCACTCAGGCGGGCACGGATACGATCCCGCAGTTCCTCGGTTGCCGCATCGGTAAAAGTGACCACCAGGATCTGTTCGGGTTTGAGAAAATCACCGAAGCGCTCGTCGTCCTCGCCGTGATTCAGCACCAGGCGCAAATAGAGCGCGGCGATAGTGTAGGTTTTACCGGTGCCGGCGCTGGCTTCGATCAGTCGGCTGTTGTGCAGCGGAAACCGCAATGGCTGCAAAGGCATGCTGCTCATACTGCATCCTCCAGCGCCGCGCGTACCACCGGCAGATAAAGTTGCTGGCCAAAAGCCATCATCTCATCACCGGTGGCCAGCGCCTCATAATCCGGGTAAAAGCGCGCCACATAAGGCGCCCGTTCAACCTGTGCGGCACGCTGGTTGTTGCCGTCGCTGTAAAACGCCGCGGCAGCCTCATCATCAAATTTCGGTTCAGAATCATGAATAATTTCACCGAGCTTATTCCCGTAGCTGCTGCGCCAGCCCTGATAGATGGTTTCAAACTCCGCTGCCAGTGGCCGCCGGTAGCCTTGCTGTACCCAGCTCAGCAGGGTTTGCAGATAGGCCTGCGCGGCCGGCTTTGTCATTGGCTGAAAACTGATCTTGCCCACCTGCCCCAGCACCAGCGTACTGGTGGCGCTGTGGGTGTTCAGCAGCACATGATTCACCCAGTACCTTAGCGCATGCTTGAGGCGTGGGGTGCCATTGGCTTCGGTAAGCTTGCTGGCGGTAACAGCCAGCTGCAACCAGCCGCCACTCTGATTGGAGCGCAACCGGGTCATGGTGTCAGCCACCCGCAATGAAGTCGCATCACCGCTGCCCTCTGCGGTAAGCGCCACGGCACCGACAGTTTGCGGATAGTCCGCCAGGCAGGCGGCTAATTGCTGCGCCAGTTCAGTTAGGGTTTCCTCAATCTGCTGGCGAATCACCGCGCCGCCAGCGCCAGCGGGAATCAGTCCTTGTCCCTGTAGGCGCGTGAGTTCTTTGCGCATCGCGGGTTGCCAGTCTACGGCGCCCTGATGCGCCTGCAATAATTCCGACAGCTGTTCGAACAGCGGTTGCTGTAATTGCCAGTTCAGCAGGCCATCGGGCACAAAGGTTTCTTCGTCCAGACTGCTGAAGTCTTCGGCAGAAAAATAAACGCCCAGCCGCTGGTTCATAAGCAGTCGTGCCGGTTCTTTCAGAAAATCCGCTAGTTGTTTGGTACTTAACGCACTGTCCGGCGCCCATTCGGCGAGTTCGCCGCCAGTAGCCACTGCCGGCGCTTCAACATGAGCAGCCCGCCATTCCTGCGCGAAGGTGAACAGCTTACCGGACTCCGGCTGCGCGCGTTCAAAGTAAGCCGGGCTGAACGGCTGCAGCCGGTGCTCAGTAACCAGCTCGTTAGCCTGCCAGCCGTAGCGCAGATGTTCCAGCAGCTGGCTGACCAGCACCGACGGCGGCCGCTCACTGTTATCGCGGATATTGCGACCGTTCCAGCTCACGTAAAAGCAATCGCGGGCCGACAACAGGGCTTCGAGAAACAAATACCGATCATCTTCCCGGCGCGAGCGGTCGCCAGGCCGGTAATCACGCGCCATCAGGTCAAAATCAACCGGTTTCTGCGCCCGCGGGTAGTCACCATCGTTCATGCCCAGCAGGCACACATAGCGAAACGGAATCGCCCGCATCGGCATCAGGGTCGCAAAATTTACACTGCCTGCCAGAAACCGCTGTTGCAGATTTTGTTCATCCAGCCGGCTCAGCCAGCTCTCAATCACCAGCGTTAGCGGAAGGGTGTCGTCGAACTCAGCTTCGGTGCTGGCGGTCAGCCATTGTTCAAGTTGCTGCTGCAGCCGGCTCAGCAGAACCACATCCGCATCCGCTTCAGCGGCAAAAATCGAGTCCAGCAATTCGGTCAGATAGTCGGCCCACTGCGTTGGCGTGCGGTCAGTGGCAAGTTCCCGGAAATGTTGATCGAGGGTATTAATGAGCTCGACCAGCCCGCCGGCCGCGGCGGCTTCCAGTCCCGCCACGTCACTGTAAGGCTCATCCCCCAGCCAGTCTGAATCGGCACTAGTCGCCATGGCCTCCGGCTCGCCTGTGGCGTAACCCAAGAGCATGCGGCGCAGCCCGAATTGCCAGCTATTCACGCCATCGCCCGCCGGCAGCCCCAACAACTCGCGATGGGCACCATGCAACCCCCAGCGAATGCCAGCACCGTGGATCCAGTCACGCAACTGATCCACGTCATAACTACTGAGACCAAAGCGACGCTGTAGCGCCGGTACCTGCAACAAATCCAGCACATCGCTCATGGTCAGACGGCTCTGACGCAGCGTAAGCACCTGCTCCAGCGCAATCAGCATCGGATTACGATGGCGCTGCCCCTGGTCGGCAATGGTGTACGGAATATAGCGTGCGTCATCGCGGGCAAGCCGGCCAAAAACCGCATCAATATGGGGCGCGTAGGCGTCGATATCCGGCACCATCACCATAATATCCCGCGGCTTGAGACTGGCATCGGCGGCAAAAGCCGCCAGTAGCTGGTCATGTAATACTTCGACTTCGCGTTGCGGACTATGCGCACAGTGCACCATCACCGACTGATCAGAGGGCTGATAATCCGGCCACTGCCGCCGGGTTTCGTCCAGCGGTCGCAATTCCAGAATATCGTCCTGTAACTGCTGTAACAGGTTTGCCGTTGGCTGCACGTCGAATAACTCAAAATTCAGCTCATTAAATTCCGCCGCTTTCAGGCGCGTTTCGTCAAAGCGATCCAGCAGCCGGATGTAGTCGCGGCCCTGTTTGCCCCAGGCTGCCAGCAATGGTTGCGCCTGGGCATGCAACTGCTCATCCGGGGTGTCTTCCGACATGCCGGACTTAAACCGGTGCCGCTGCGCCTGAATGTCCATTTGCCGGAGCAGCTCGCGGCCATCAACGATGTCTGCCCAGTGGTATTTGCAGGGATTATGCACACAAAGCACGATCTGACAGCACCCTTTTAAGGCATCCAGCAATTCCAGTACCTGCTGCGGCAGGCTGGAGATGCCAAACACCACGATGCGGGGCGGTATGCCCGCCGGGCGTGTGGCGGGGGTTAGCTGTGAAGCTGCCTGGATAAACTGCCGGTGCAGGTCGGCCCGGTTGTTCCAGCTATGTTCACCAACGTCCGCCAGCAGATAGCGCCATAACTGCGGCTGCCAGTGGTTATCTTCATCGGCCTGCAGCTGCCCCCCTTCGGCCCAGTCAGCCAGCCAGTCGGCGCGGTACATCTGATACTGGTCGTAGAGATCGGCCAGGCGCTCACTGAGCTGATAAAGCTTGCGCTGATCCTGATCGTCGGCAATATAGTCGTGCAAGGCTTTGAATTCTGCTTCCTGCAGATGATCAGGCAGTATCCGCAGGATGCGCCAGGTCAGCCGATCTTTGTCAAAAGGTGAGGTTTTTGGCAGTTGTTGTCCGAGTACGGCGCGATACGCCTGCCACTGAAAGCGGGCCGGCAAGGTCACCTCCAACATAGCGGCAATACCGGCTTCTTCGGCCAGGTGAATCTTAAGCCACTGCGCAATACCATTGGACTGCACCAGCATGGTTTCAGTCGCCAGCGGTGACAGGGGGTAGTTGCTGGTGAGCTGCACCACCAGGTCAGTCAGCTCTTCTAACCTGTGACTGTGCGCAACAATAAATCCTGGTGTTAATTCGCTCATGTGCTATCCCCTGCAGACCGTGAGGATCATCCTACCCAAATAGCATCCGACACACTAGCACCGCGTTACAAATCCATTCAGATCAGATTAGGCTTATGGTAAAATATGCGAGCAATTTTTGACCTCGGATTTGCGATCCGAACCGCCAAAAGAAGGACAGAACAGATGTATATTTGCGCCGCACTCTACAAGTTTGTGGAGTTAAACGATTTTGAAGCTTACCGCCAGCCATTGTATGAAAACCTGATCCAGAACCAGGTAAAAGGCACCCTGCTATTAGCCCGCGAAGGCATTAACGGAACTATTTGTGGTACCCGTGAAGGTGTCGACAATGTGCTTCGTTTTATCCGCTCCCGGGCTGAGTTCGCGGACATTGAACACAAAGAGTCCCCCAGTGAAACCCAGGCGTTTTACCGCACCAAAGTGAAACTCAAAAAAGAAATTGTCACTATGGGGGTGGACTGGGTCGACCCGAAAAATATCGTCGGCACCTACGTTGATGCAAAAGACTGGAACGATCTCATCCGCGACCCTGAAGTGCTGCTGATCGACACCCGCAACGACTATGAATACGCGGTAGGCACCTTCGAAGGCGCTGTGAACCCAAAAACCGACAGCTTCCGTGACTTTCCCCAGTACGTGCAGGACCATCTGGATCCTGCCAAACATAAGAAGGTTGCGATGTTCTGCACCGGCGGTATCCGTTGTGAAAAATCCACCGCGTACCTGAAGCAGCAGGGCTTCGATGAGGTTTACCATCTGAAGGGCGGTATCCTCAAATACCTGGAAGAGATGCCCGCAGAAAACAGCACCTGGAACGGCGACTGCTTCGTCTTTGATCAGCGCGTCACCGTCGGTCACGGTCTGGTACAGGGTGGTTATGATCAGTGCTACGCCTGCCGTATGCCGATAACCGAAGATGAAAAAGCCTCTGAATTTTATGTCCGCGGTGTCAGCTGCCCGCACTGCCACGATAAAACCACGCCGGAACAGAAAGAACGTTTCGCCGAGCGTGAAAAGCAGATCCAGCTGGCAAAGCAGCGTGGTGAAGCGCACATACGCGACGGAAAAATCGATGAAAGCAATCGAGCGTAATCGTTTTTTCTTTTGCAGCAGGCAAGCTATACTGTTTACATCGTAATTTTGAAAAACTCAAACGCGATGATAAGGAGTTTCTATGCAACAGTTAAACGTAATCGGCTTAAAGCAAAAAGACACAGAACAGCTGGCGGAACGCCTCAACCTGTTACTGTCTAACTATCAGATTTTTTACATGAATGTGCGTGGTTTTCACTGGAACATTAAAGGTGAGAACTTTTTCGAACTGCATGAGAAATTTGAAGAAACCTACAACGATTTGCTGATGAAAATTGATGAAATCGCGGAGCGCATCCTGACGCTGGGTCAGCGCCCGCAGCATGCATATTCAACCTACATCAAAAACAGCGACATCGAAGAAGTAAAAGATGTCCATGACGGTCCATCTTGTGTGCGTGAGATCCTGAACAGCTATCAGATCACCATCCGCCTGCAGCGTGAAATTCTTTCATTAGCCGGCGATGCTGACGATGAAGGTACCTCTGCCCTGATGAGTGATTACATCAAGGAACAGGAAAAAACCGCCTGGATGCTGACGTCATATTTAGGTAACTAAAATTAACATTACCTGCTATGCTGATTCGTAGTAGTACCTTAAACCTCTGAAAAGAAAAGGAAGCGAACTATGAACAAAGTATTAGGACTTGCATTGCTGGTGGTTGGCATTATTCTGCTTTATTTCGGATATGAGGCCTACAACGCACCTTTATCTGAAATGAGCCAGGAACTTACTGGTGAGCCGACGGATAGAGCCTTGTGGTACCTGATTGGTGGTGCCGTGGCTACGATAGTCGGGCTGTACGGGCTTATCCGCGGTAAGTAAGCCATACCTCGGAATCGCTGTGCGCTGCTGATAATCTATCAGTAGTACGCAGCGATTTTTTTTGTCTATTCTCCTACTCTGGTAGTCGCCTACTTTTTTCTGCAACTCACAAATCGGAAAAGCGATTAGCCGCTTGAACCATGCGCCGGATTTCATGTTCTTCGACCGCTTGGATGGTAGCTAAAAACTCCTGCGCGGAGTTGGTATCAACGCGAGAGTGGAGGTGTTCATATAAGGCAATAACCTTTTTATGTTCCGCGGTAACCTCTTTAACTACCTCGTCCATCGTCAGGTTGCTGAACGGAAAGTCGCAGTGGCCATGAGGGATGATTTTATGTTCTTTAAGATAGTCATAGCACCAGGTATCCAGAACGTTTTTATTGGTGACTGTCTCGAACCCGCTAATGATCCTTTCTAAGCTCCCTTCGTGCTCTGAGAGATAAATTAAGATAAGACGCGCACGCTCATCTTCATTTTTTGTCGCGCACTCTTTTAAGCACTCTTTAAGATTTTGATGAAAGGTAACTGTCCATTTAAGCACGTCGCGTAAGCTTTCAACTTTCATAAAAAAACTCCTGAAATTTATTAGTTAGTTTCCCGCTTGTATTTTAAGAAGATAACTTCGCCAACCGATATCAAAAATATACCAATCAACGCGGTCCAGATGATGAGCGGGTCGCTTTCCCATTTTATATAGATGAACGCAGTGAGAACCACAACGTCAAGGACAATTGCCGTCAACAGTATGATCGGATTCGCATTTACGTCTTTACGTAAATACCGGAATACGCCCCAATGAATGGCGATATCCATGATGATATAAAATATAGCCCCCAGCGACGCAATGCGCCCCAGGTCGAAAAAGGCAGCCAATAGCATTGCCATTACTACAGTATAAACCAGCGTATGTTTTTGAATGCTCCCTGGCATACCGAAGTGGCTATGCGGTACCAATTCCATTTTCGTTAACATGGCCAGCATTCTTGAGACAGCAAAAGCACTGGCAATGACGCCTGAAACCGTAGCAATGATGGCAAACCCAACTGTTATCCAAAGTCCTATCTTACCGTAGACCGGCCTGGCGGCCTCTGCGAGCGCATAATCTTTAGCCTGAACAATTTCATTAATCGACAAACTTGAACCAACAGCTAGTGTCACCAGCAGATAGGCGCCACCACAGATAAATAGCGATATCACAATGGCCCGCGCAACATTCTTCTTTGGTTCTTTTATTTCATCACCGCTATTGGTGATGGTTGTGAACCCTTTATAAGCTAATATGCTTAGTGCGACGCCCGCTAAAACCCCACCAGCACCAGCATCTTGCGGGATTACCGAAATAGACTCGAAGTCGATACCGGAAGCCCAGAGCCCTCCGATGGCAAGCATGATTATCCCTAACGCTTTGATGACCGCCATAACAAACGAAAATGTCTGAATAAATTCGTTGTTCAGAATGTTGATAAAGAACGCGAATGCGATCAAACCGACAGCGAGAGCAGGGATTAGCCACTGCGCTTCGTAATTAATGACCTGACTGCTATAAGAGGCAAAAGTACGTGCAACCAAGCTTTCGTTGATAACCATCGAGAAGTACATCAGCAGTGAGAATATCGCCGTTAAGCTGCCTTTCCCGTAGGCTTTGCTGAGGAACATAGCAATCCCACCTGCAGATGGGTACGCTTGCGTCAGCTTAACGTATGAATAGGCACTAAACCCGGCAATAACCCCACCAGCCATAAACGCCATCACAAACCAGTCTTTTGCCAGGTCGGCGACCTGGCCGGTCAATGCAAAAATCCCGGCACCGATCATCACGCCCGTACCTAGCGATACCGCGCCCCACAAACTTAAGCTGTTTTTACGATAGTCATCGCCGTGACTATCCGAATGCTCGGCCATTAATCCTCCGCTAAAGCTTCGTGATATGTTTTTTAGTGTTCCTTAAAACCAGACTCTTGCGCCAATTACCAATCCATTTTCGGTTATATCACCACCGTTAGCTTCCACTCGATCTGCAGTGTTGCCCAACGCTCTGTCCCAGTAGATACCCACATAAGGCGCAAATTCCCGGGTTATCTCATGTCGGTAACGTAATCCCACTCGTATATTACTAAGGCCGCTTTCGCGTTCGTATTTAGTTGAATCGCTAATATTCCCTACCAATTCGACCCGTGGCTGCAAATAGGAGGTTTGACTCAATAGCCATTCATATTCCGCCTCTATTACAAACTGCGCATCACCTTCTTCATTAATTATCAGTGAATTATCCATCTCAAACCAATATGGCGCTAAACCCATCAAGCTAATGACTGCATAGTTTTCCATTGAGTTAGCTGATGAAAGTTCTCCGCGCGTTCCAATACCTCCCTGCAGCGACCAAAACGGCGAGATCAGATAGCTATAGAGAATTTCAGCACTTTCCAGATGCGTTGCTGCTCCGTCATCCTGCGTATTTTCTCCTTCGCTCTTTACTACCAGGCGATGATAGTCTCCTCCGTACCATGCCATTAAATCCCAGACTGCAGTATTTTCTTCGTTATCAGAGCGGGATAATTCAAGCCGATCAAATAAAATTTGACCGGTATAATATTTTTCCACGGGTTCTGGCCAATCAGGCTCTGCATGCCCGGCGTACGATGCCAGGGGGAATAGCAGCAAACAAATAGCTATTAATTTATTACGCATAGAGCCCTCCTTACGCAACGTTGACGACACGAAACATGCCGGCATGCATGTGATACAGTAAATGACAGTGGAACGCCCAACTGCCGGGAGCGTCGGCAGAAATAAGTAGCGATACTTTTTCGCTCGGTTTCAAGCTAATGGTATGCTTTCGCGGCCTCGGGTACTGGCCGTTTTCCAGCTCCATCCACATTCCGTGCAAATGGATTGGATGGTCCATCATGGTATCGTTAACCAGAACTAATCGCAGACGCTCACCCTGATGGAACTGAACCGGCCCATCAACTTCAGTAAACATGTCACCATCAAATGACCACATGTAACGTTCCATGTTGCCGGTCAGATGCAGCTCAATTTGCCGTCCAGGTTCACGAGTATCTGGCCATTCCTGCGCACCGATGAGATCGGCATAAACAAGCACACGGTGATCAGCATTTTCGAGCCCCAGTCCGGGCTCATTAAGTCTCGACACCGGATTAGTTGCAACCATAGCAGCGCCAGCGCCATGCTCCTCTTCACTGTGCTTTATCTCAATATTTTCAACCGGCAGCGTCTTTTTATGGGCCATGGCGTGTCCATTCTCGCCATTATTTCCCATTCCCATATGCTCTTCTGACATCCCCATAGCAGCCATGCCACGTTCAGGAGCGCTACGTAATTCCGGAACAGGCGCCGCAAGACCCAGCTCATGGGTAAGAGTTCCCCGCACGTAGCCACTGCGATCAAAACTCTCGGCAAAAATCGTATAAGCCCGTCTATCTTTTGGCTGCACAACCACATCGTAGGTTTCTGCTACGCCTATCCGGAACTCATCGACTGCGACCGGTTTAACTGGCTGCCCATCGGCGGCAACCACGGTCATTTCCAGGCCTGGTATACGGACGTCAAAAAAGGTCATTGCTGAGCCATTAATAATTCGCAACCTAACTTTTTCACCAGGCTTATATAACCCGGACCAATTCATCGCGGAGTCACGGCCATTCATCAGGTAGGTATATGAGCTTCCGGTAACGTCAGCAATATCCCGGGCACTCATCCGCATTTCTCCCCACATAGCGCGTTCTTTCCATGTTTTCTTAAGCCCTTTCTTGCGAATATCTTCGATAGTGTCGAATATCGTGCGTTTCTGGTAGTTATAGTAGCCCTCCGCAACTTTTAGCTTCCTGAATACTTCATCGGGGTCTTCAAAAGTCCAGTCACTTAGCACAATGGTATGCTCCCGATCCGCTCCTATATCGCCATCTTTGGGCTCAATAATTAATGGTCCCAGATGTCCAAGCTGCTCCTGCAACCCGGAGTGACTGTGGTACCAGTAGGTTCCATTTTGTTGTACATCGTATCTGTATTTGAACGTTCTACCTGGTTTAATGCCTTCAAAAGAAACGCCCGGCACGCCATCCATATTCTCGGGTAAAATAATCCCGTGCCAGTGAATCGAAGTGTCCTCAGCAAGCCGGTTGGTTACATTCAGCTTTGCACGATCCCCCTCAGTCAACCGAATCAATGGCCCCGGCATTTGGCCATTGATTGTTATCGGCTTTCCCAGCTTCTGGCCAACTGGTAACGGTGTGCGGGCGATCATTAAATCAATTTCATCACTTTTCATTACTTGATCTTTAAAACTTCGGCCCTGGGGTATAGCCCAGGTTGGGGCTACCCTGGCAATAGCTAATGCAGAGGCCAGCGTTACTGCCGATTTCACAAATTTCCTGCGGCCAACGTTATATTCGCTACTCATCTTTCAGTCGCTCCTATACATAATTTTACGCGGCTACCCGCGTTCTCAAACTATTTCTGATTTAAAAGTAGCAGCTGAACGACCACCTTGTTCCCTTCGGAGCAAAAAATTTTTGCTTGCGCCTGACAACTTAAGCACTAAATGGAAAATCCACAGAATCGGAACTAGACTGACTGTCAGTAAGATATTTAAAAACTGGAAAAGGAGGCAAATTATGGGCGGTCATGAGATGTTTGGCGGAATGGGATTCTTAGGTATGTTACTTTTTGGAATCATCCTTGTTGTGCCTTTCTGGCGAATTTGCCAGCGGATTGGCTATCCCGGACCGCTGGGCCTGCTGGCGTTAGTACCGATCGCGAATATCATTTTGCTTTATTTCATCGCGTTCTCGCGGTGGAGAACACCTACAAAGCAATAGAATCAGCTTTCGCCCGGCCACAGGATTTTGATGTCATTCCACCGCCGGCAGGCGCATAGCGCGTGCGGCCGCGGTCAGGCCGAGCGCTATAAGTACAAGCATAACCGCCTCGACACCAAAATAGGTGTCGAGCACCCCCAACAGGATCCCCAGTAGCAGCACCAGGCCAATGACGGTATTTGAAACCGCTGTAAACTGGGCCCGGGTTTCCTGGGTGGCCATATCCACCAGGTAGGTTTTGCGGCCAACACGGGCGCCATGATGCGCCACAGCCGCAGTAAAGATCAGCAATGCGGCCACGGGCTGCAGTAACAACCAGTTATCGGCGTAGACGAACAGTGCCAGCGCAATAGCCATCACCAACACCGCCATCAAGGCCGCCGCGGCCATCACGTGATGGCTGGCGCGATCCGACCATTTGCCCCAGAAGCGCCCGGCCATTAAGCCGGCCAGGCCGCTGGCTAGCATCATGCCACCCAGATTCGTGAGCGAGCTCTCGCCGCTACGCTGAATCATCACCACCACATAGGGAATAGCAAAAGCGGAGGACACCAGCAGTGATCGGGTCAGTACAAACTGTCCGAATTGCTTGTCGGTCCATAACAGACGCACGGATTTGAGCGCCTCGACTATAGCGTTACCACCCCCTTCAGTAGCGCCCGCTACTTCGGGTACCTGAGCGTAGATCAGCGCGGCACTGGTCCAGAGCATGATGGCAAACGCCAGTAAGGCAACAAAGAGAGTGGCGTTGCCGTTATTGAGCTGTTCACCCAGCAGGGTTGGCGAAAAAATAATAACCAGCGCCGTGAGTACCGACAGCAGCCCGGCAGCGGCTGCCGCTATGCCAGACAGGCGGCCACGGCGGCTCTTTGAAACGGTTTTGCCTTCCACATCTTTAACGGTCACCGAACAGACACCACGGGCCAGGCTAAATACCGCGAGCAAGCTCACTACCGCCCAGCCCAGCGCGGCCCCCCGCAACGACAGCACAGCGATGAGCATGCCAGCTAACGCCAGTGCCTGACCGATACTACCGGCCACCCAGAACCATTTGCGGACGGGGCGCTCACGCAACCGCTGGGCGATAAACAACTGGGGTAACAAAGCCAGGGATTCACGCAGCGGCACCAGCGCGCTGATAAAAACCGCCGGGGCGCCCAGCGTCGACAACATCCAGGGCAAAACCAGCCGGGCACTGACCAGGGAATCGCCAAGTTTCGTCAGGGTAAGCGCAAAAATATGGGCCATAAAGGCCTGGGGCTGGTCATTACAGGCTGCTTCGGGGATGTCCTTACATACCCGGGCATCTTCATCCTCGGCCAGATAGCCATACATACGGTCCGTAAGTGCTTTGTCATTCGCCATCGTCTGTTTATCCGGTTATATGTGTTTCTGCTGCAAGTTGTGATGCAGTTCGTACCATAACTGACTGACCAGATTTACCAGTGCCAGCCAGTCTTCCAGCAACTTGCTGTTGATCTGAAAGCCGGCGATGCCTTCGTAGGCGTTAACGAAGGCACGCTGCTGCGCATCATCAAACTGGTTAACCTGAATCGTACTGGCGAGATCAAAATAGCGCTCGCCTAACCCTGAATACTCCCAGTCGATGACTAAGGGATCACCGTTGAGAAACACATGATGAAAGGCTAGATCGTTATGACAGAACACAGGGTGGGCGCCGAAGCTATCGATCAGTTTTTGATGGCGCTGTAATCGTTTGGCGAACTGCCGACCACGGTCTGCTTCAAATTCCCGCAGTTGATCGCAATAACGCTGCAACCGACTACGCAGAGACCAGGGCGGCACCTCAATCTGCACCCGGTGAATACGGGCACTGACATCGGCCAGCAACTGGATTTTATCCGTTACGGTCTCAAGGCTCTGAGCTAAGTCGGGGCCATCAAGAAAAGGCTGTAGCAGCAATCCCTGGATAGGATCAAAATGCAGAACCGGCGGGGCCAGGTGCTCGGCCGCCAACTGTTGCTGAACAGCCACTTCCTGCTCCCGGTTCAGGCCGTAAGGATGGTCAAAGCGAAAGTGTTTAAGTACATAACTGCCACTGGTAGTGACTATCTTGTAGACGTCGTTGGCAACGCCCCGCAGCAAGGGCTCGGTGCTGATCACACCATGAACAGGTAAATCGCTTAACCACTGCTGTTGCATGTCTCTGTCGTTTCCCTTTGTCGCTGCCACTGCCACATCGCATAGAACACCAGTATCAGGTACACGGCAAATAATCCGCCGGTGGCGACGAAGCCTTTACTGGCATAGAGGTAAACATAAATACTATCTATTACCAACCAGTATAGCCAGTTAGAAAACAACTTGCGGGTTAAAAGCCAGGTAGCAAATAAGCTGAATACCGTAGTAAAGCTATCCAGCCAGACGGCGTCTGCGTCAGTATAAAGTTCAAGTAACATGGCGATCAAGGCTGCGACACCGGACAATAGCAGGATCCAGCCCGCGTGCCAGCGCCAGCTGTATTCAGGGCGTTCAGCAGCTGGCTCAGCGCCGGCGCCATATTGCCACTGCCACCAGCCGTAAACGGCCAGTGCTATGTAGGCCAGTTGCAGTAAAAACTCCATGTACAACTGTACCGAAAACATCAGCGTGGCGTAGATACTGCAACTGATAATGGCAGCGGCCCAACACCACTGTGACTGGTGCGCTGCCAGAACCAGATAAAGAATGGCCAGGGCGACGGCAGCAGCTTCCAGCGGTGAGGTCAGACTCAGCTGTGTAATGATCCAATCCATGCTCTACTCTCCGTTAGCAGCTTCTGCCGGCCCGTCGCGTTAAAACTTATAGGTGGCGGTAATGCCAAACCGGCGTGGCTCGCCAAATTGTTCGAACAACTCCGGCTCATATCCAATCCGCGGATCGTTGCCGAAATAGAAGCCGCGAATACCGTATTCTTCGTCGGTCAGGTTGCGTGCCCATAGGCTTAGCTGCCAGTTATTCAGCTGCCAGGCCAGATTGGTGTGCAGTAATACCATGCTGTCCGACTGCTGATTGTGCGAGTTCGAGTAATAGAAGCTGTCTTTGGCATCAGCCTGCACCGTCAGCTGCAGCGCGTCTGTCAGCTGATAGTCAATACCAGCGTTGACCTGATAGTTTGGCGCATGGGCCTGATCACGGCCACTAATATCTTCGCCATCTTCAGTAACAAAGCCTTCAATTTCGGTATCCAGCCAGCCCAGATTCACAAAACTACGCAGTGGCCCAGTGACCTGATAGCTCACTTCGATTTCTGCGCCCATGGCTTCGCCGCTGGCAGCATTCTCAATATAGCCAACGAAGCTTTGATCGCGGTTAATCCAGCTCTTCAGCTGCACATCGTCGCGACTGTGATAAAACACGGCGCTGCGCAGCGCCAGCCGGTCATCGGCGCTGTTGTACTTATACCCCAGTTCCAGGCTGGTCAGCAGTTCCGGCGCAAAGGTTGCGCGGGCCAGCAAGAAGTCTTCAATTTCGCTCAGTTGCTGATCCTGTGCTTTGCCAAGCGCCGCGCCATTGACGCCACCCGGCTTATAACCGCGAGCCAAAGTGGTGTACCACAGCGAATCGTTATCGGGCATATAGCTCAGGCTGATACGACCGCCCCACATGGTGTCTTCCGGACGTGCGGTCACACCATTACTGTCTTGATAAGGATTCTCGTAGCGCTCAGCACGTAACCCGGTCAGCAGTTGCCACGAACTGCTTAACTGGTGGGTTAACTCACCATAGATAGCGCTATGGCGGCTCTCGTAGTTACTGAAAAAAGTGGCCTGGGTATACAGATCCCAGTTAAAGAAATCGCGACGCAGTTCTTCATCACGCTGATAACGATATATGCCGACCACCCAGTCAGTCGCCACGCCGCCCATATCCACCGGTGCGGTGCTTAACCAACGCGCTTCAAGGGTATGGTCACGGCGGTCGCGGATATAACTATCGAACGATGAATACTCCCAGCCCGGGGCGATTCCCACGTAGCTCCAGTCTTCATCGTAGCTGTAGGTGCTATCGGCGCTTAAGGTACTGTAGCTGAGTTGCAGTTCGCTATGCTGCCAGCCCATATAAGTCAGGGCAAAACGCGCCGCCTGGCTGCTCAGATCATCTTCGCCCGGTTCATCAGACAAGGTATCGCGGTTATTATCCAGCGAGAATGCATCATAGCCGTTATTCTGGTCTAAGCCATGTAAGGTGGTGCGCAGATGCCAGTTGGTGCCAAGCTCGCTGTACAGGTTAAAACGGGCGGTCAGTTCGTCGCGGTTCTGGGTGTCATCACGATTCAGATAAATATTGTTGATAAAGCCATCATCACTGTGATGATAAATGCTGGCGCGCGCTTCACCGAGTTGCCCCAGTGAGCCGCCTACTGCCAGCCCACCTTTGAGCTCATCGTAATTCCCTACGCCCAGTTGCGCCATTCCGCTGAACTCAGGCCCGGGGCGGGTGCTTTCCAGCACCATCATGCCAGCGAGGCCATCAGCGCCAAAACGTCCGCTTTGCGGACCGCGGTACACTTCTAGCTGGCTGATATCAAACAGCTGCGCCGCCTGGCCCAGACCGCTGTAATTAATGCCGTCAATTAACAGACCAACCGACGGGTTGATCGGGTCAACAAACTGGCTGCGTTCGCCGATACCACGGATCTGAATAAAGCGCGCCCGTGACGTGCCGCCTGAGAAGTTAACATTGGGGATAGCATTCAGAACGTCCTCCATGTGTACCGCCGCGCGTTCCGTCATCGCGTCGCGGGTTAAAACGCTGACACTGGTGGCGGCTTCGTTAATCGGAACACTACGGTATTCACCGCGGATAGTAATACGTTCTGCCGGCTCTTCAGGCAGCGTTTCAGCAGCCAGGGCGGCAGGGGCAATACATAAAGCTATGGCCGAACTTAAGGCAGTCTTGCGGGTAAAAAACATGGATCATTTCCTCTACGTCTACAGTCAGAAATAATCCGGTCGGGCAGGTCTTTGCAATGGAGTATGATAGCTACCATCCCTACGCCAGTATTAACCGGATCAGGTGCAAAGGGTTTGCTTAACAGCATCTCAGCTAGTCGCTTGCGCGAGCAGCACCCCTTGGTAAAGCGCGGCGAGTATAACAGCTCGTCCGCTTATATTAAATACCTAGATAAACGCCAGGGCGTCCCCATAGAGCTGATTCAGTGGCAACCCACGGGACTGAAAATCATCACGGATGCGGCGTACCATTTCAAAGCGCCCTGCCACATACACGTCGGCATCGCTTAATTCGCCCTGCTCCGCGAGCACCGCATGGTGGACCAGACCAACCGCTCCGTGCCAGCCCGCCTGCGCCTCTTCAATCACCGGCCGATAGGAGAATGCCGGATTGCGCTCGCTCAGTTCCAGCAGCTTACGGTCAAAATAGAGATCATCAGCTTTACGACCGCCCCAGTACAGGGTTACCGGCCGCTTCGGATCTTTACGCAAGTGATCCTGGAGAATCGACCAGGTATAGGAAAATCCGGTGCCACCAGCGATCAGTATAAGTGGGCGCTCACTATCCTCACGGTACCAGGCATCTCCTAACGGGACCTCAATGGTTACGGCTTTGTCTTCGCGCATTTTCTGCAACACTTCAAGCGCATAGGGGTTATCATCTGCCGCCCCTATATGCAGTTCCAGCGTATCTGTTTTTGACGGACAGGAGGCAATTGAAAATGGCCGCTTATCCCGTTCATCCATCACCACCTGCAGGTACTGACCACCGGCGAAACTAATGGCTTCAGGCAGCTCCAGCAGCACACAAAAAACGGCTGGGGTGAGGGATTCAATTGAGGAAACCTGGCAGTGCAGTTGTTTCATAAATACAGCGTATCCTGTCAGCTTATTTAGTTGTCGAGGTGGAAAAAATATCGAGTTCATCCCAGATATCGTCGATGCGCGCCTTCACCTGCTCGTCCATGACAATAGGAACGCCCCATTCGCGGTCGGTCTCGCCCGGCCACTTATTGGTGGCATCCATGCCCATCTTGGAGCCCAGACCCGATACCGGCGAGGCGAAATCGAGATAATCGATCGGCGTATTCTCAACCAGCACGGTATCGCGTGCCGGATCCATGCGGGTGGTCATGGCCCAGATCACATCCTGCCAGTCGCGCGCATTGATATCATCATCGCAGACAATCACGAACTTGGTGTACATAAACTGCCGTAAAAATGACCATACCCCCATCATCACGCGCTTCGCGTGGCCTGGATACTGCTTCTTCATGGTGACCACCGCCACGCGGTAGGAACAGCCTTCCGGCGGCAGGTAAAAATCAACGATTTCGGGAAACTGTTTCTGCAGCAATGGCACAAACACTTCATTGAGCGCGACCCCGAGTACAGCGGGTTCATCCGGCGGCCGGCCGGTATAGGTACTGTGGTAAATCGGCGCTTTGCGATGGCTGATATGGGTTACGGTAAACACCGGAAATTCATCGACCTCATTATAGTAGCCGGTATGATCGCCATAGGGGCCTTCTGGGGCGGTTTCACCCGGCGCGATATAGCCTTCCAGAATGATTTCGGCATGAGCGGGAACCTGCAGATCCGAACTCAGGCACTTGGTCACTTCGGTTTTACCATCACGCAGTAAACCCGCGAAGGCATATTCAGATAAGCTGTCCGGTACCGGCGTCACCGCGCCCAGAATAGTGGCGGGATCGGCGCCCAGCGCCACCGCCACCGGAAAATTCTCACCCGGATGCTGGCGTTGCCAGTCCTGAAAGTCCAGCGCCCCGCCGCGATGGGATAACCAGCGCATAATCAGCTTGTTCGGGCCCAGTAGTTGCTGACGATAAATACCAAGGTTCTGACGCTCTTTGTCAGGACCACGGGTTACCGTCAGACCCCAGGTGATCAGGGGTGCCACATCCCCTGGCCAGCAATGCTGAATCGGCAGACTAGTTAGATCCACATCATCACCTGTCATGACCACTTCCTGACAAGGGGCCTTTTTGAGGACCTTGGGCGACATGCTCAGCACTTTCTTATACATCGGCAATAAATTCAGCGCGTCGCGAAAGCCTTTGGGTGGTTCAGGCTCTTTCAGAAAGGCCAGCAACTTGCCCACATCGCGCAGGGCTTCGACAGATTCCTGCCCCATGCCACGGGCGACCCGATCCGGCGTACCAAACAGGTTCGCCAGTACCGGCATACTATGGCCTTTCACATTCTCAAACAGCAGCGCCGGGCCGCCGGCCTTGAGCGTACGGTCGGCAATTTCTGTCATTTCCAGGTAAGGATCAATTTCCTGCCGGATACGCTTCAGTTCGCCGCGCAGCTCCAGCTGCGCGATAAAATCTCGCAAATCTTGATATTTCACACCAGGCACTCGTTGTTGGCTTGTGATATGCGCTCAGTATACGCAGTTTTATAAAAGTTTTCAGCGCCCCCGAAGTAGGCTAGCCTTAAGCATATACTTAAAAAACTGAGACATGAGGTCTATGTTAGCGAACTGGATTATTACCGGATTTACCCTGATTCTACTGATCACCACCCTGTTGCCACTCACGCGTAAGGCGGTTTGGTGGGCGCGTTTGTGGGATTTCCCCCGCCTGCAGCAGGCGTTCGTGGCATTATTATTGCTGATAGCCAGCGGTTACTGGCTTGAATCCACCAGTCCATATACCTGGGCACTGATTGCCGTGCAGCTGTTTTGCGGCGCCTGGCAGCTATGGTGGATTTTTCCCTATACGTTTTTGGGCAAACGCGAGGTTGCCCGTTATAAGCGGGGCCAGAGTGGTGAACATATCGATGAGCATCTGCGTATTCTGGTAGTCAACGTGTTCCAGTACAACCGCAATGCGGTCGGTCTGGTGCGCATGATTAACCAGCAGCGACCAGATGTTGTAGTAGTGGTTGAAGCCGATAAATGGTGGATGGAACAGCTGACTGACATCGAAGATGACTACGGGCACATTCTGCGTCAGCCGCAGACCAACAGCTACGGCATGCTGGTTTACTCGATCTGGCCATTTAAGAATGAAGAAATCGAATTTCTGGTGCATGACACCATACCATCCATGCACTTTGATCTGGAAATGCCCGGCGGGCGGCTGGTGCGCATGCACTGCCTGCATCCCTCGCCCCCGAGTATTATCGACCCTAAAAAGACCAAACTGCGCGATGTCGAGCTATTAAAAGTTGCCGACAAGACCGCTCAGGAAAATGGTCCGGTGATCGTTACCGGCGATCTGAACGATGTGGCCTGGTCACATACCACAAGGCAGTTTCTGCGCGAGAGCGAACTGCTGGATCCCCGCCTGGGCCGGGGCATCTACAGCACTTACCACGCGCGCTTTCCGTTATTGCGCTGGCCACTGGATCATATCTTTCACAGTGAGCATTTTATGCTGGTGGAGATAAAGCGGTTAAAAGGATTTGGTTCCGATCACTTCCCGTTACTGGTGGAGCTCGCGCTGCGCAGTGACGAGTGATTTATTTGTTAACTGATTTAAGCGCCCGCAGTACATCGCGGGCAAATTCATGTTCACGGAATGGCGGCTCGCCAGCCAGATCATGGCCACGACGAATAATGACAAGGTTTTCTGAAGGGATCACAAATAAATACTGACCGCGGTTGCCGCGGGCAGCAATGGTGTCGTCCGGTAGCTCAGGGAAGCGTTCATTAAACAGCCACCACTGTGCGCCATAACCGGGTATCGCGTTACCAGCTGAAGATTGCTCAGCGGGCTGAACCGGTGCCGGCGTGCTGATGTAACTCAGCCAGTCTTCCGGCAAAATCTGCTCATCATCCCAGCGACCATTCTGCAGATGCAAAATACCCAGTCGCGCCAGATCCCGCGAGGTGGTCCACACCTGCGAGGACAGAATAAAATTACCCTGCCAGTCGGTTTCCGGGAAGGTATGCTGCATACCAATCTTATTAAGTAATTGCTTAAACGGAAAGCTCAGGTAATCGTTGATATCGGCAAAGCGCTCACGCAAGCTTCGCAGCGCCAGCAAAGTATCGTTATTAGCATACTTCCAGCGCGTGCCGGGCGGCACTTCCAACGCCGTCTGCGTGGCCGTATCGCTGACCAGCCCGCCTCCAAGGTAAACCCGGTCGGTGCGGTTGCCGGCAACGTTGCTATCCAGCCCTGAGGCCATATGCAGCAGATGTTCCAGCGTGATTTGCCCGCGCGGGTCGGCCGGATGTGACCAATTCGCCAACCCAGCAGGTTCGTCGACCTTGATAAGGCCCTGCTGCACCGCGACACCGATCACACTGGCACCAATGCTTTTCGCTACCGACCAGGTGCGCTGCGATGTTTCCGGGGTAAAACCGTCCAGGTACTGCTCGGCAATAATTTGCTCAGGCGTGGCAATCAGCACCGCTGTGGTGCGGGCACCAGCACCGTAATAATCGGTGAACGCACCACTGATGGCAGTATCCAGCAACTCATTACCAGTGGAACTATTGATTGGGTTCAGTTGCACCCATGGGGCACCACTATCCGTGGCCGGCGCGGGCTGCGGATCTGTTAAGCGTGGCATGGCACCGACAACCCCGGCGGTGGCGCCAACGGGCAACTGCACGCAGCCCAGTTGCGGCCGCCAGACGGCGGTACGTGGTGGCAGATCATCATAAGCCACCTGTACCATGCGCAGTTCAGGATCAATAAATACCGGCATTTCGGTAACCAGATCCTGCACCAGCGGGTAAATACCGGTCAGTTCCTGCGCATTAATCTGCGCCATGGTCTTGCCGGCATTGAAGGTAGCACTACAGGTAAATGCGGCTTTATAACCAGCCGCATAGGCTTGAATGGTGGTTTGGGTTTCGGTAGCGCTAACGTGCGCGCTCAGGGCGGCCGCGACACCAACTAAACTGAGTCGCAGCGCCCGCATCGCAATTAGCCTTTCTGCCGCTTCATTGACTCGAAGAACTCTTCGTTGGTCTTGGTCATTTGCAGCTTATCGATAAGGAATTCCATCGCTTCAGTTTCGCCCATAGGATGAACGATTTTGCGCAAGATCCACATTTTCTGCAGCTCTTCCTGCGTGGTCAGCAATTCTTCGCGACGGGTACCTGAACGGTTGAAGTCGATCGCCGGGAACACACGCTTTTCAGCAATCTTGCGATTCAGATGCAATTCCATGTTACCGGTACCTTTAAACTCTTCGTAGATAACTTCATCCATTTTTGAGCCGGTATCGATCAACGCGGTCGCAATGATGGTCAGGCTGCCGCCCTCTTCCACATTACGGGCTGCGCCAAAGAAACGCTTCGGTTTGTGCAGCGCGTTGGCATCCACACCACCGGTCAGTACTTTACCTGAACTTGGAATTACGGTGTTGTAGGCACGGGCCAGGCGGGTAATCGAGTCCAGCAGGATAACCACGTCTTTTTTGTGCTCAACCAGGCGCTTGGCTTTCTCGATGACCATTTCGGCAACCTGCACGTGGCGGCTGGCTGGCTCATCGAAGGTCGAAGCAACCACTTCACCTTTTACCAGGCGATGCATTTCGGTTACTTCTTCCGGGCGCTCATCAATCAGCAACACCATGAGTACACACTCAGGGTAGTTCGCGGCAATTGACTGGGCGATATTCTGCAGTAATAAGGTTTTACCGGCTTTTGGTGGCGCCACAATCAGGCCACGCTGACCTTTACCAATTGGCGACGCTAAGTCCAGTATCCGGGCGGTAATGTCTTCGGTACTGCCATTACCACGCTCCATCACCATACGCTCTTCGGCATGCAACGGCGTGAGGTTTTCAAACAGGATCTTATTACGGGAGTTTTCGGGTTTGTCGTAGTTTACTTCGCGGACTTTCAGGAGGGCAAAATAACGCTCACCTTCTTTTGGTGGCCGTATCTTGCCGGCTACCGTGTCGCCAGTCCGTAAATTGAAGCGGCGGATCTGGCTGGGCGATACATAGATATCGTCCGGTCCGGCCAGGTACGACGAGTCGGCTGACCGCAGAAAGCCAAAACCGTCCTGTAAAATTTCTAAGGCACCGTCGCCATAGATATCTTCACCACTTTTGGCGTGCGCTTTAAGAATAGCGAAAATGATATCTTGCTTACGGGTACGCGCCATGGCGTCGAGGCCCATGGTTTCGGCAAGCTGAACCAGCTCGTTGACAGGTTTATTTTTTAATTCTGTTAAATTCATAGGGGGGCTGATGACTTTTTTATTTGGCCAATGGGAATAAGGTTTGATTTAAGTTTTGTCTGGGGTCTGACTATCTGGCGGCCGTATGGCTGGCAACCTGAAGAAAAGCTATGTACGAAAAGTAACACCTAAAATTTGAAACGTCCAGTTTTTCATCGATTATTTAAGCCGGAGCCAGACAAACGTAGCCGGAACCTGTAAGTTCCGGCCTGTCACCTTATCACTTACCGCTTACAGGTGTTGGTCAATAAACTCTACCAGTTGCGCCTTAGACAGTGCACCAACCTTGGTGCCGGCAACTTCGCCGTTTTTGAATAATAGCAAAGTCGGGATACCGCGGATGCCGTATTTAGGTGGCGTCTGATTGTTATGATCAACGTTCAGTTTACCAACAGTAATGCGATCACCGTACTCTTTGGCGATATCGTCAAGAATGGGCGCAATCATTTTACATGGTCCGCACCATTCGGCCCAGAAATCGACGAGTACCGGTTTATCTGAATTGAGGACATCTGCCTCAAAACTATCATCACTTAGCTGAACAATTCTATCACTCATGATAATCTCCGCTGCTGAATTCGCGTGAAATAATAAAACACTATTATTTCTGTTTTTGAATGTTAGCGCAAACTGATATGCTTACGCCATGAGTAAAACACACCTGACAGAGACACGGTTCGCCGATCTCGACCTGCATCCGCAGGTTTTAACCGCGTTAGAAAACGCTGGTTTCGAATACTGTACGCCTATCCAGGCGCTTAGCTTACCTGTCGCACTGACGGGTAAAGACGTTGCGGGCCAGGCCCAGACGGGCACCGGCAAAACGCTCGCCTTTCTGGTAGCCGCCTTCACCACCCTGCTGAATAAGCCACGCGAGGGCGAAAAACGTTACCCCCGCGCTATTATTATGGCTCCTACGCGTGAACTTGCCATCCAGATCGCAAATGATGCTGAATTATTAGCAACACACTGCGATATGCGCATTGGTATTATCTATGGGGGCGAGGGTTATGAAAGTCAACGCCAGGCCCTCGAAGAAGGCGTAGATATTCTCATCGGCACCACCGGTCGCCTGATGGATTATTACAAGCAGGGCATTTATCCGCTGGATAAAATTGAAGTGGTGGTACTTGATGAAGCCGATCGCATGTTCGATCTGGGCTTTATTAAAGATATCCGCTTCATGCTCAGCAAGATGCCGCCGGCTAAAGACCGCCAGAGCATGTTGTTCTCTGCCACCCTGTCACAACGGGTGCAGGAACTCGCCTACGATCACATGGACTCGCCCACCAAGCTTGAGGTCGAGCCCCTGCAGAAAACCGGTGAACGGATTTCCGAAGAACTCTTCTACCCGTCGAAGCAGGATAAAATTAAGCTGCTGCTGACGCTGATTGAAGAAGACTGGCCGGAAAAAGCCATTATTTTCGCCAATACCAAGCATGTCTGCGAAAAACTCTTCAACTGGCTGGAAGCCGACGGCCACCGTGTTGGTCTGCTGACCGGCGATGTGCCACAGCGCAAGCGCCTGAAAATCCTTGATGACTTTACTGAGGGACATCTTGATTTTCTGGTCGCCACCGATGTTGCCGCCCGCGGCCTGCATATCCCGGAAGTCAGCCATATTTATAACTATGACCTGCCGGACGACTTCGAAGACTATGTCCACCGTATCGGCCGTACCGGCCGGGCGGGCGCCAGTGGCAAGGCCATTAACCTGGCCTGCGAAGAATACGTCTATAACCTGCCCGCGATTGAAGAATACATCGGCCACGCTATTCCAGTGACGAAATATGCACCGGAAGCACTGCTGACCGATATCAAGACGCCTCGGCCAACCCGTCGCCGCACCCGTGGTGGCCGCCGTGGTGGCGGTGGCACCGGTGGTGGTGGCGGAGGCCAGCAACGTCGCGGCGGCGGGCGCCAGGGGAACTCCAGGTAACACGACATGGCGCATTCGTCGCGCATGGCCGCAATCGACCTTGGGTCCAACAGCTTTCATTTGCTGTTGGCCCAACCGACCCGCTCCGGCGGCAGCCAGGTGCTTTCCCGACAACGCCAGAAAGTCCGGCTGGCTGATGGCCTCGACAGCAATAACTACGTCAGCGATGAAGCCATTCATCGTGGTCTTGCCTGCCTGTCCAGCTTTGCGGAACTGTTGCGCGGCATTCCCACCGCACGGGTACGTTGTGTGGCCACCGCCACACTTCGCATTGCCGCCAACCGCGACCAGATAATCAAAGCCTTTGAGCAGGTGCTTGGCTTTCCCATCGAAATTATTTCAGGTGAAACCGAAGCCGCTCTGATATATCAGGGTGCCACCTTATCTCTGGCAACGGAAGCTCAACGGATGCTGGTGCTGGATATCGGCGGCGCCAGTACCGAAATCATTGTCGGTACCGGCACAGATCCCCGCCATCTGCGCAGCCTGGATATGGGCTGCGTGATCTGGCATAACCGCTTTTTCAGCGATAAATCGATCACCGTCGAAGCTTGCGATAAGGCGATTCAGGCGGCTACCGAGCTGGTGCAGTCCCACGCCAACGATTTTCTGCAACACCCCTGGCAACTTGCCTGCGGCGCCTCGGGTACCTTCCGCGCCTTGTATGACATCTTGCAACGGGAAAATAAAACAGTCATTGAAAGTACCTGGCTGGAGGATGTATTGCAGCGTAGTATTGCCCTGGGTAACATCAGCCGGCTTGATCAACTCGGGGTGCGCCGCGAACGGCAACCGATGTTCATCGGCGGGTTGACCATACTGATCGCGTTGGAACGGGTGCTGGGAATTAAAGAGATTATTCGCGCGCAGGGCGCCTTACGGGAAGGTCTGTTACATAATCTGGTCGCCAGCACCCAGGCACCGGCGACCCGAGAGTCTTAAACTTTCAGTTGCTGCGCCGCGTGCTTAGCGAAATACGTCAGAATGCCGTCAGCGCCAGCCCGCTTAAAGCTCAGTAGCGATTCCATAATCACCTCCTCACTTAACCAGCCATTGGCGATGGCAGCCTTCATCATGGCGTATTCACCGCTGACTTGGTACGCGAACGTGGGCACCGCAAACTGATCTTTCACGCGCCGGACAATATCCAGGTACGGCATGCCGGGCTTCACCATCACCATGTCGGCACCCTCTTCGATGTCCATCGCCACTTCATGCAGTGCTTCGTCGCTATTAGCCGGATCCATCTGATAGGTTTTCTTATTCCCGCCTTTCAGGTTCGAAGCTGAACCCACGGCATCGCGGAACGGACCGTAAAAGGCGGATGCGTACTTGGCTGAATAAGCCATGATCTGAACATTGTGAAAGCCATGTTCTTCCAGTGCTTCACGAATAGCACCAATGCGCCCGTCCATCATATCGGAAGGGGCTACCACATCGGCACCGGCGCGGGCATGCGAGAGCGCCTGCTGTACCAGCGCCGATACCGTCACGTCGTTCTGGACATAACCACTGTCATCAATGATGCCATCCTGGCCGTGGGTGGTAAACGGGTCCAGCGCCACATCGGTGATCACGCCCAGTTCCGGCACTGCCGCTTTGATTGCCCGCACCGCCCGTTGGGCCAGACCATCGTCATCCCACGCCGCCTCAGCGGTCAGTGACTTGTCCGCCGCAGGTGTTACCGGAAACAGTGCCACCGCCGGAATACCAAGCGCCGCAATCTCCCGGCACTCGTCTACCAGTAAATCAATCGACAGCCGCTCGACACCAGGCATCGACTGAACCTGCTCGCGCTGCTGTTCGCCCGGCAGCACAAACATCGGATAAATCAGGTCGGCCGCAGTAAGCTGATTCTCAGCCACCAGCCGCCGGCTGAATTCGTGGCGGCGTAAGCGGCGTAAACGGCGAAACGGGAAGGACGATGTTGGTGTTGATTGCATTTAAAAACTCTCAGTGTACTTAGAATTAGGGTTTGCCACCCGGGCTGCCCGAACGGTGTCGCGTCCGGCATGTTTTGCGCGGTACAGCGCATCATCGGCTACCGCAAGCAGTTCGCTTTCGCTGACTTCATAAACCGACGGATGGTAGACCGCGATGCCGATACTGGCGGTGATCTGCATCATGCCATGGTCGGTGCTGAACACATGCTCGCGGATAGTCATCGTCAGTCGCTCGGCAATCTCCTGAGCGCCAGCTTCGTCGGTAACAGGCATCAGAATAACAAATTCCTCGCCCCCATAGCGAAAAATTCGATCGCCCGCCCGTTTGCAGGTGTCTTTTAATAAGTCGCTCAACTGGATCAGAATTTCGTCGCCAACCAGATGCCCATACTCATCGTTAATCGGTTTAAAGTGGTCAATATCCATCATCAATACCGCCATGCTTTGTTTATTGCGCTGGGCACGCCGGATTTCCAACGGTAATTCCTCATCCAGGAAGCCCCGGTTGAAGAGTCCGGTCAGGCGATCCTCATTACTTTTCTGTTCGAGCTCGCTGTTGGCTTCCCGCAGCTTGCCCATCACCGCTTCCAGTTCTGCGGTGCGCTGCCCTACCATGGCCTCAAGCTGGGTATTCAGTTGCTGTTCGGCCACCAGCCGTTCCCGGCGGTCTTCATTGAACCGGATGGCCAGCACCAGCGACAGCAGCATAATTTCAATTGCTGACGCAATCATGATGGCGTACCGCTGCACAAATACCGATTCGAACAGGCCAAGATAGCCCAGCGCGTTACAGATAACCGCAAATAGCAAGCTGCCTAAAGCCAGGGTATAGATACGAGCATAGGTCAGCCCCCGCCGCCATAGCACGGCACCGGTCAGCATCAGATAGAAGCAGCCAAACACCGCCAGCGTCAGCACAAAAGGGATTAGTACGGCATAGGACAAAATCATACTCAGAATAAAGATCACGCCGTAGATAAACTGTAGAGTAACCAATCCCTTATGCAGCCCGGGGCTGCGTGTTTTCGTCTGCAATACCTGGGCCGCTACCATACTGGCAAACAGAAATACCAGACTGCCAATCATGGTAACGATACGATCCTGCAGCCAGGGCCACTCGGACCAGACATACTGGTAACCGGTACCATCCAGGCCAGCGACCAGCAATCCAATGCTGACAATATAGGCCGAATACTTAAGAAAAGCCGGATCGCGGGTCACCCCGAAACTGAATAAATTGTAGATAGCCATGCAGTACAGCAAGCCAAAATACATGGCGGTAGCCGCAACCAGGTATTGCTGCTCCTGCATGAACGCCAGCGGCTGCCAGATTTCCAGCGGGAACCGCATAGAGCTTTCAGTGCGTACCTGCAGGTAAACCTCAGCCGCCTGGCGGTCAGGTAAGGGAACAATGAAGTTCTTGTGCTCTACCGGACGCTCATCAAAGGGCTGCTTATCGCCAACATGGTAGGTTTCAATGACTTCACCATTGCGTACGAAAAAAATGCCGACCGAATCAAGTAACGGGTAGCCAAGAGAAAGGATTCGATCCTCGTTAGCAGCGGGAATGCGGGATTTAAACCAGTAGGTGTCGGTGGTATAACCAAAGGAAACTTCACTACCCAATGGCAGGCGCTGCCACTCACCCTGCTCGATCAGATCGGTAAGTTGCAGCTGATGAGCGGGGTCGGTCTGATAGTAAATAGTCGGCTCAAGCTTGGTGGCAAAAGAATACGCTGACCACAGCAGTAGTCCGCATGCCAACAGGACGAGCTTTGTGCGGCTCAGGGGCGCCTCCAGGCCTTAGCAGCAAAGAGGTCATGGCTGACTTGCCAGGTTTGCTCTGCCAGTTCGGCTACCGACTGCTGTCGCAAGCCAGCGACAACTTCGGCAATTTCCGGAAGCCAGCAGGGTTCATTCATGGCGGGGCGGGGTTTTAGGGTGCGCGGAATTAAAAACGGCGCATCGGTTTCCAGTACCAGTTTGTCGGCGGGGATCAGCGGCACGGCAGCACGTAGTTCCTGACCCCGGCGCTCGTCACAAACCCAGCCGGTAATGCCAATAAAGCAGTCCAGCTTCAGATAAGCGGCAAGGGCCTCACGACCACCGGTAAAGCAATGAGCCAGCATCTTCGGTACGGTATGCTGATAGTTTTTAAGTATTTTTAGCTGGTCGTCGAGGGCGTCGCGTTCATGCAGATAAACTGGCTTGCCCACTTTTGCGGCTAAGTCCAGCTGCGCCTGAAATACCCGACGCTGCTGATCCTGTGGTGAAAAATTGCGGTTAAAATCCAGCCCGCACTCACCGATGGCCACCACCGCGGGATGACCGGCCAGTTCAGCGAGCTGATCAAGGTAGTCAGCGGGAACCGCTGCTGCATCGTGGGGATGAATACCGACTGTGGCAGCCAACTGCCCGGGAAACTGTTCACAAAGTGCTATGGCGGCGCGACTGTGCTCAAGGTTAGTGCCAATCACCAGCAGCCGGGTAACACCCGCGGCATCAGCGCGGGCAATAACCTGATCGACGCCATCAGCAAAACGTGAGCTGGTAAGATTTACCCCACAGTCAAACCACGGCATAGCAGCCCTTATCAATCGATACGTTTCACTTTAATACGGCCATTAAGATCAGACCGGCCCAGGTAAAAACTGTTAAGAATTCCCCGTTCGATATAGTAATCGGCATTTTCCGGCAGCTGATAGGTGGTGCTGTCGGTCTGCTGCCAGCGCTGACCGTTGTCCAGTTGCAGAATCCAGCGACCGTAAGGGTCTTTGGTCTTCTTCACGATTTCGACATAGCGCTTATCGGCGCCATCGTCATTATTATCTTTCAGGTGCTCTTTACCAAAGTCATCAGCACGGGACTTTTGACTCTTGCTGGCTGCTTGTTGCGGCTTATAGTCGCCGCCAGCCGCCAGCTCGTCAAAGCAGACAAGCCGCTGCAGCGGGTTTTCAATCTGCGCACAAGTCGCCAGTTGCTCATCGGACACCGACTGCGCTGCCACCGGGTGACTGAAGAGCGCAACGACCGCAGTACTGCATATCACACTGCCGATCCATACACGTTTTAGCATGACTAATCTTTCCTAATTTGAATTACTGTTTTCCGGGTTGGTGTTCCGGTTTTTTTTCCGAGCCCTGATATAGACCAGCGATCATCAGACCAAGTTCAAACAACAGCCACATTGGAATTGCCAACAGCGTCTGGGAGATGACATCCGGAGGCGTCAGTATCATCCCTACTACGAAGGCACCGACAATGACATAAGGTCGCTTTTTACGCAACGACTGAACACTGGTAACGCCACTCCAACACAATAAGATAATAGCGACCGGCGTTTCAAAGGCAATCCCAAACGCCAGAAAAATCGCCAGTACAAAATCGAGATAACGGGCAATGTCTGTTGCCACGGTGACGCCTTCCGGAGCGGCACCGGCTAAAAAATTAAGCGCCAGCGGCAGTACCGCCAGATAGGCGAATGCTACCCCACCATAAAACAACAGGGTACTGGACACCAGCAAGGGCACCACCAGGCGCTTTTCTTTACGGTACAGGCCAGGAGCGATAAAAGACCACAATTGCCATAATAAAAAGGGAATCGCCAGGGCGATAGCCACCACCAGTGCCAGCTTGAACGGGGTGAAAAATGGCGTGGCAACATCGGTGGCGATCATGGTGCCACCGATCGGCAGACTCGCCAGTAGTGGCGCCGCGATCAGCTGATAAAGTTCATCCGCAAAAAATGCCAGTACCGCAAATACCAGCAACACCGCGATCAGGCTGCGCAGCAGCCGGCTACGTAATTCCAGCAGGTGGTCGAGCAGCGGAGAATCACTCATTGGGTTTGTCTTCAGTTTTTTTCTGGTAAGGGCGTTGCACCTGGGCCGCGGCAGATTTCAATTCAGCAACCGAACGCTGCAGTTCAGGCGGCAGTTTATCCATATCCAGTTTCTCAGCCTGCTGCAAATGGTCATGCAGCTCTTTGATCCGTAACTCATGGTTCAGTTCAGCCTGAACCTTGCTGGTATAGCTACGCACGGTGCCAATGCTGCGCTGCAGCGCCCGCAGAGCGCCGGGCAAACGTTCCGGACCCAATACCAGCAACCCCAGCAAGGCAATCAGCATCAGCTCCCAAAAGCCGATATCAAACATAAGCCTTAACTGTCCTTACGGTCAGAATCGCTCTTGCTGGTCACTGCGGGGTCTTCTTTGTCGTCATCACTCACTGACTTTTTAAAGCCCTTTATCGCCGAGCCCAGATCACTGCCAATAGAGCGCAGACGCTTGGTGCCGAACAGCAATACAATAATTGCCAGAACGATCAGTAACTGCCAGATGCTAATACCCATATAACCCTCGTCATTAAACTGTTTTGCGGCGGCTGCGATACCAGCTCACAGCACCGCTTATCAAAGTCGCGGCACCGCCAGCTGCAACCAGCCACCAAGGTTGTTGATCGATCCATAGCAAGGTGGTGCTAATCAGCAGCGCCCCGGTAATAAAGCCCCACCACATTCCGCGCTGCAAGCGTTTCTGGTTCGCTTCGAACTGAGCAAAAGCCTGGCGCTGAAAATTCTGCTGTTGCTTCTGTGAACTCAGATAATCATGCAGCAGAATTGGCATTTCGGGAAGTTTCTCGGCCCAGTAAGGTGCATTTTCCTTCAGTGCCCGCACCACCGCACGCCAGCCCAGCTGCTCTTTCATCCAGCGCTCAAGATAAGGCTTGGCGGTCTGCCAGAGATCAAGCTGTGGATAAAGGGTACGCCCGAGGCCTTCCACGTACAACAGTGTTTTTTGCAGCAATACCAGTTGCGGCTGCACTTCCATCTCAAACTGCCTGGCCGTATTGAACAAATTCACCAGCACATGACCGAACGAAATATCCGCCAGCGGTTTATTAAAGATCGGCTCACAAACCGTCCTGATAGCCGATTCAAACTCTTCTACGTTGATATGGGCCGGCACCCAGCCCGAATCCACGTGCAGTTCGGCCACTTTGCGGTAGTCCCGGTTGAAGAAGGCGAGAAAGTTCTCGGCCAGATAGCGCTTATCTTCCCGGTTCAGGGTACCGACGATACCAAAATCAATACCAATATACTGTGGACTCTCAGGGTTCTGCCGCGAGACAAAAATATTGCCCGGATGCATATCGGCATGGAAAAAACTGTCGCGGAATACCTGGGTGAAAAACACCTCAACCCCCCGCTCGGCGAGCTTTTTCATATCCACGCCCATAATATTAAGCGTTTCAACGTCATTGACCGGAATGGCGTCGATGCGCTCCATCACCAGCACCGAAACACGGGTATAGTGGCCATAGACTTTCGGGATATACAACAGTTCGGAGTCTTCAAAATTGCGGCGCAGCTGCATCGCGTTACCGGCTTCGCGGGCCAGATCCAGCTCATTGAGCAGGGTTTTTCGGTATTCGCGAACCACTTCGCGCGGCTTCAGCCGGCGGCCATCCGGCAGGTGCTTAGCCAGCACCGCTGCCAGGGTTTCCATCAGGCGTAAATCGGCACTGATCACCTTAAAAATATCTGGCCGGATAACTTTAATAATGACATCTTCACCGGCATCATCGCCGTGTTTCAGGGTGGCAGTATGTACCTGCGCTATGGACGCTGATGCCAGCGGCCGCACCTCGAAGTTATCAAATTCGGCGTGGATATAGTCAATACCCAACGCGTCTTCAATCAACTGCTGCGCCTGTTCGCCCGGGAACGGCTTTACTTTATCCTGCAACAGCGCCAGTTCATTGGCGATATCCGGCGGCAGCAGATCGCGGCGGGTCGACAGCATCTGACCAAATTTAACCCACACCGGCCCCAGCGATTCCAACGCCAGCCGCACGCGTACGCCCGGTTCTTTGTCCTTGTGCCGGTTTGGCATCCAGAACAGCGTGTAACGGGCCATACGGACCGACCACGGCAGCCAGCGCGCCGGGATAACGGTATCCAGGCCATAATGAAGAAAAGTCCGTGCGATGGTGTAGAGTCGTCTAATCCGCATCATTGCCCTCGCTGCCGCTCTTTAAGCTCAAATTCAATTCGGTCAACCCGCGCCCGCAATGCCTGTACGTTTTCGGTAAATTCAGCAAATTCATGCTGCCCCGGCGCCAGTCGCTGCTCTTCAATCAGCACATCGCGCAGCCACTGCTGTTGGTCTTCACGGCGCTGGTTCAGCCAGCGTTGGCTGCGCTGCCAGGCCTGCACCACAAACTGTGCCGGCACATCGCCGATACGTTGTGACAGCTGTTCCGGCCAGTCGATATCAAGATCAGCAATCAGTTTGCTAAAGGCCTGTGCCAGCATCGGATCACCTTCGATATCCAGCGCGTCGGCTTTGATCAGACGGGTAATATTCGCGCTGTCGCGCAGCTCCGGCAGTACCGCGAGGCGGGTAATAATATGGCAATCAACGGGCTCCTGATCGACCCAGCTCAGCAGCAATTGCTGATCCGTAGCGGTCAGGGTCAGCGGCTTGCCCAGCTCGCCCAGGGTAACCCGCAGTCGCTTGCCCTGCAGCTTCTGCAAGCGGCTGCGCGAGGCACTGTCGAGTGCCAGCAGTTGATTCAGCAGTGCTTCAATAGCACTGGTAGGGAGTACCGTCCATAGCATCAGAATTTAAACCCACGATGCAAGGCAACAATGCCCCCGGTCAGATTGGTAAAGGTCACCTGCTCATAGCCAGCGGTTTCCATCATGCCTTTCAGGGTTTCCTGATCCGGATGCATACGAATCGACTCGGCCAGATACTGATAACTTTCAGCATCGCCGGCGACCATCCGGCCCATTTGCGGCAATACATTAAACGAATAAAAATCGTAGGCGCTGGATAGTACTGGCAGCACCGGCTTAGAAAATTCCAGCACCAGTAAGCGGCCACCCGGCTTCAGTACCCGCAGCATGGATTCCAGGGCTTTCTGCTTTTCGGTCACGTTGCGCAGGCCAAAGGCGATGGTAATAATATCAAAACTGTTATCCGCGAACGGCAGCTCTTCAGCATTGGCCTGTACATACCGGACATTGCCGACAATACCGCGGTTTCGCAGCTTATCGCGGCCAACTTCCAGCATGGCGTTGTTAATATCCGCCAGCACCACTTCACCGGTGGGGCCTACCCGGCGCGAGAATTGCTCGGTTAAATCGCCGGTGCCGCCGGCAATATCCAGCACTTTCATGCCGCTGCGAACGCCGCTGCAATCGATGGTATAGCGTTTCCAGAGCCGGTGGATGCCAAACGACATGACATCGTTCATCACATCGTACTTTTTCGCCACGGAATTAAACACGTTGGCGACCAGGCCCTGCTTTTCGCCTTTCGCGACCTTCTTGTAACCAAAATCTATGGTTTCTGAATTCGAATCTTTCATACCACTGCCTTAATTTGAGTTCTGCGGCTATCTGCCCGTTAGTGTACTACGAAATCACGCCTGGGCGTAGTGATCGCGCCGCGGTAACCAGCGTTGAATCAGCGCGTCCGCGGTCTGAGGGTAGTTGTTCCAGACGGTCTGTGCCAGTTCCTGAACCGCTTCCAGTAAATGCGCGTGCTTCATTAAATCCGCGACCCGCATTTCAGTCAGACCGGTCTGTTTTTGCCCCAGCAGTTCGCCCGGTCCGCGCAGTTCCAGATCGCGCTGGGCGATGACAAAACCATCATTGCTGTCGCGCAGCACCGCCAGCCGCTGGGTGGCGGTTTTCGACAAGGGCGCATGATATAAGAGTACACAATGGCTGGCGACCGCGCCACGACCAACCCGGCCACGCAACTGATGCAACTGCGCCAGGCCCAGCCGCTCCGGATTCTCGATAATCATCAGGCTGGCATTGGGCACATCCACCCCGACTTCAATGACTGTAGTAGCAACCAGTAAGTCCAGTTCATGGGCCTTAAAGGCATTCATCACCGCTTCTTTTTCGGCGCTTTTGAGGCGGCCATGCACCAGCCCTATCCGCAGGTCTGGCAGCAACTCATGTAACTGACTGGCGGTATCTTCGGCGGCCTGACACTGCAGCGCCTCAGATTCTTCGATCAGGGTACAAACCCAGTAAGCCTGTCGCTTTTGTTCTGTACAGACTTGCTGCACTCTTTGGATCACCTGGTCACGGCGGGTATCGGGGATAGCGACGGTAGTTACCGGAGTACGTCCCGGCGGCAGCTCATCAATGACCGAGGTGGCCAGATCGGCATAAGCGGTCATCGCCAGCGTGCGCGGTATCGGCGTTGCCGTCATGATGAGCTGATGCGGCTGGTAGCCCTGGTCAACACCCTTCTGACGTAATTCCAGCCGCTGATGCACGCCAAAGCGATGTTGCTCATCGATAATAACTAACACCAGATTTTTATAGGTCACCTCGGCCTGAAACAGAGCGTGGGTGCCCACCACCAGTTGCACCTCGCCGGCTGCGATAGCTTGCAGATTGGCCTGCCGTTCTTTGGTTTTTTGCTTGCCGGCCAGCCAGCCCACAGCAATACCCAGCGGCTCCAGCCATTGGCGGAACGTCAGGGCATGTTGCTCAGCCAGAATTTCAGTCGGCGCCATCAGCGCCACCTGATAGCCCTGGCCGATAGCGGTAAGTGCCGTCAACGCCGCCACCAGGGTTTTACCCGAGCCGACATCCCCCTGGACCAGCCGCATCATCGGGATGTCATCGGCCAGATCCTGCTGAATCTCCTGCACCACCCGACGCTGGGCGGCGGTAGGCGCAAACGGCAACTGACCCAGAAAACGCTGTTGCAACTCAACGGAGGGGATCAGACTGCGGGCCTGGTGCGATTGCTTCAAGGCGCGCAGCTTGAGCAGGCTCATCTGATGCGCCAGCAGCTCTTCGGTAGCCAGCCGGGTCTGCGCCGGATGGGTTCCCAGTTGCAGCTGCTCCAGGCTCACATCCAGCGGCGGGCGGTGCAAAATGCGCAGTGCCTGTTCCAGCGACAAACCTTCCGGACGCAATGCCTCGGGCAGCAGTTCCGGTAGCGCCTTGCTGTTGAGGTAAGTAAGTGCCTGCTCACTCAGTTTGCGCAGGGTCGCCTGTTGTACACCTTCGGTGGTGGGATAAACAGGTGTCAGGGCATCATCACCGAGCACCGGTTGCTCGCCGGTAATAATTTTGTATTCGGGGTGGATCATGTCCGGCCCCTGCAATCCGCGGCGCACTTCACCGAACAGCTGCAGCCGGGTACCCTGGGACAACTGCTGCAACTGGGCAGCACTGAACTGAAAAAACACCAGATTAAGCACGCCACTGGCATCGCGCACCCGGCAGCGCATCATGCGCCGGCGGCCATAAACCACCTCAGCCTTAATCACTTCCGCAACCACAGTGGCCGTGCTGCCCGGCTGCAGGGCATTAATGGGATAGATGCGTGAGCGGTCTTCATAACGCAGGGGCAGGTGCAACAGAATATCCTGCACGTTCAGCAGGCCGAGCTTTTCCAGCCGGCTTTGCATTTTCGGCCCCACCCCTTTCAGGGCGCTTAGCGGAATACGGTGCAGGCCATCAGCCATCAGCGACTCGCCCTTATTGCCTGCCACCAGTCGTCATCAGCCAGAATCTGGCCCTGCTCATCCAGTTGTGGGTAGGCCATATTCTTACGTTTACAGATGCGGGCAAAAATCGGATGCCCGCCTTCAAACAGCACGCGGTTACGCTCGCTGGCGGCCAGCCGCGACTGCTGATACATGCCGGCATCAACCCGCTGACGCTGCGCCTCATAGAGCACAATGGCGGCGGCCACTGATACGTTCAGCGACTCCGCCATGCCCACCATAGGGATCACCACCTCGTGATCAGCCAGCGCGATGGCCTCATCAGTTACCCCGTGGCGTTCCTGACCCATGATAATAGCGGTGGGCTTAGTATAATCCAGTGAGCGAAAATCCACGGCCTGGGCCGACAGGTTGGTCACCACCACCTGCTTGCCTTCGCCTTTTAACCGATCAACGGCCTCTTTAAGATTGTCGTAATGATGTACCTGCACCCATTTCTGGCTGCCCATGGCGGTGCCTTTGCGGATGCGTTCGCGGCGGTCGTACCAGACCGCATGGACTTCGGGGATGCCAACCGCATCGGCGGTACGAATTAACGCCGACAAATTATGATTTTTGTGTACACTCTCAAGACACAGAGTCAGATCCGGCTGGCGCTGGTCCAGCAGTTCATTAATTCGCGCAAAGCGTTCAGGTGACATGATGATTTCCAACACATTTTCGAAACGTTCGGGGCCAGTATAGCGGTATGCGCGAGTTAACCCTAGTGTTTCAGCACCCCGACTTTTATGTACTCAATAAGCCCGCTGGCGCCCCCATGCATGCCAATGATGATGAGCTCAGCGTGGTGCACCAATTGGCCGCGCAGACCGGTGAAACCCTGTTCCCCGTGCACCGGCTGGATACCCCGACTTCCGGCGCCTTGCTGATTGCCCGCAACCAGGCCGCGGCCGCTAGCCTCAGCGCGCTGTTTGCCGAGCGCACCATCACCAAGTTCTACCTGGCGATTGCCGCCGGCAAGCCGAATAAAAAGCAGGGCCTGATCAGCGGCGACATGGATAAAGTCCGGCGCGGCAACTGGCGTCTGCTACACACCCAGAACAGTCCGGCGCAAACAAGGTTTATCAGTTACTCGCTGCAGCCGGGGCTGCGTTATTACATCCTGCGGCCGCTCACCGGGCGCACCCATCAGTTACGGGTCGCGCTGAAAAGTCTGGGCGCGCCGATTTGCGGCGACACCCGCTACGGCCGCGCTCCGGCTGAGCATCTGCAACTGCATGCCTGGCAACTGCGTTTTGACTACCAGGGCCAGCACTTCACAGTGACCGCGCCGGTGCCCGATTACGACTATTTCCGCCTCTTACCCGCCGATCTGCAGATACCCGAACAACTTACTTGCTAGCAAAGTGCCGTCAGTCTAATCTGGAGCTCTTGTTTATTTCACAGGGGTAGCTCGCTTATGTTGCGCGTTTTCACTTTTAGTTTTGCTTTACTCATGGCCATAGGCTGCCTGAACACTGCGGCAGCGCAGGAAGATAATCTCAGAGAAGAGGTCGTTGCGGCACTGGAACAGTTCCTGGCCGGCGCCAGCATTAACGACCCAGAGGTCCATGATGATTTCTGGGCGGAAGAACTCACCTATACCAGTTCCAGCGGACATCGTTACGGGAAAGCGCAATTGATGGAAGGGGTACGCAGTGCTGAAACACCGGGCGCTGATGGCGATGCCGATGCCGATATTATCTGGTACTACGCGGAGAATATAGAACTCAAACCTTTGGGTGAAGCCGTAATTGTGAACTTCACGCTCGGCGCTGAAGCGGACCATAAGCCGGAAAGTCCCGGCCGGAGGTTCCTGAATACGGGCGTGTTAATAAAACGCGACGGCCGCTGGCAGGCCATCAACTGGAACGCTACCGCAGCCGCTGATACAGCAGACTGATACAGACAATAATGCATACAATAAAAACCGAGGCTCTCTCATGTTAAAACTTTCTACTTTATCGCTGGCACTTATTGCCGGCATCAGCTTTTCCGGCACCACCGCTGCCCAGCAAACCGTGGAAATTTCACCGGAACTCGAACAAAAAGTCATTGAGTGGCGCCGTGACCTGCACCAGCACCCTGAACTCAGTAATCGCGAATTCCGCACCGCCCAGGTGGTTGCCGATCATTTGCGCAGTCTGGGGCTGGAAGTACAAACCGGCATCGCGCATACCGGCGTGGTCGCTATGCTCAAAGGCGCTAAGCCGGGCCCGACCGTGGCATTGCGCGCTGACATGGATGCGCTGCCGGTAACCGAACAGACCGATGTGCCCTTTAAATCTACTGTCGTTAGCGAGTATCGCGGCAAAGAAGTGGGCGTGATGCATGCCTGTGGCCACGATCTGCATGTCGCCATGCTAATGGGCGCGGCGGAAAAACTGGTGGCTATGCAGGATCAGCTGCAGGGTAATGTCATGTTTATCTTCCAGCCAGCTGAAGAAGGCGCTCCTGAAGGCGAAGAAGGTGGCGCGGAACTGATGCTCGAGCAGGGTCTTTTTGCTGACAACAAACCCGATGCGGTATTTGGTATCCATGTATGGTCAGCCGGAAATACCGGCGAAATTGGCTATCGTGAGGGGCCACTGATGGCGTCTTCGGATCGTTTTGAAATTAACGTGACAGGCCGTCAGACCCACGGCTCGCGGCCCTGGGGTGGCGTTGACCCGATCGTCGCTGCGGGTCAGATCATTAGCAATACCCAGACGATAGTGGCCCGCCAGGTTGATATTACCCGGGCGCCAGCTGTAATCAGCTTCGGTATTGTGGAAGGTGGCGTGCGCAATAATATCATTCCGGACGAAGTCTATCTGGAAGGGACCATCCGTAACTTCGATATGGAAAACCGCGCGCAGATCTTCAAAAAGCTCAAGCTAACCGCCGAGGCCACTGCCGCCAGCAGCGGTGCGACAGCCCACGTGCATATCGACGAAGGCTATCCGGTTACTATTAACGATCCGGAGCTTACCCGCAGCATGTTACCCACCATGGAGCGGGTCGCGGGCAAAGAAAACGTGAAAGTGAATGCGTTGGTAACGGGCGCTGAAGACTTCTCGTTTTACGCGCTGGAAGTGCCCGGCCTGTTCGTCTTCCTGGGCATTACCCCGGAAGGGCAGGACCCAGCCACGGCGCCGAGCAATCATTCGCCGTTATTTTATGCCGACGAAGATGCCCTGAAAACCGGGACTGAGCTCTATGTGAACTGGGTAGTGGATTACGCCAACTTATGATTTGATTTGTTGGCGTATCACTTTCTTGTCGATTTTGCCGACACTGGTGCGTGGAATTTCATCCACCACGGTAACAGTGTCGGGAATCGCCCACTTTTCAATGGCGCCGTCTTTTACATATTGCTGCAGGTGCTCAGCGATGGTCTCATGGTCAACCTGAGCGCCGGCGCGCACAGTGACCATCGCATGGGGCCGCTCGCCCCATTCATCATCAGGTAACCCAACCACGGCGGTCAGTTCCACATCCGGATGCTTACTGATCAGGTTTTCGATATCCAATGAGGATACCCATTCACCGCCGGTTTTGATGACATCTTTAATGCGATCACGAATCTCCAGCGTGTATGAGCTGTCGATGGTACCCACGTCGCCGGTATGCAGCCAGCCGTTTTCCCACAGCTCGTTGCCTTTTTCCGGCTCTTTCAGGTAGCTCTGGGTCAGCCAGGGCGCGCGTACCACCACCTCGCCCATATCCTCACCGTTGTGTTTCACAAAGCGGCCTTTGTTGTCGATGATGCGCATATTCACCAGCGGCACCGGGCGACCAGCTTTAGTGCGCAACTGCACCTGCTCATCCAGCTCCAGATCGGCCGCGTCAAGCGGCAACCAGGAGGTGCTAAGCAGCGGACAGGTTTCTGACATACCATAGCCGGTATACACCTGGATCCCCCGATCCAGCGCGGAGCGCGCCAGCCCCTGGGTCAGGGCGCTGCCACCGATCAGCACCTGCCAGCCACTAAAATCAATGGTGCTGGCTTTTTCGCTGCTCAGAATCATCTGCAGAATGGTTGGCACGCAGTGTGAGAATGTCACTTTTTCAGTCATGTAGAGCTTAAGCAGCATGGCTGGCTCGTAGCGCCCCGGATAAACCTGCTTCAGGCCCATCATGGTGGCCACGTAGGGAACGCCCCAGGCGTGGACATGGAACATCGGCGTAATCGGCATGTAGACGCTGCTGGACTGCAACAGCTGCATGTTGTCGTTCATGCTGGTGGTAGCGGCCAGTGCCATGGTGTGCAATACCAGTTGGCGATGGGAAAAGAACACGCCTTTGGGGCTGCCCGTGGTCCCGGTGGTATAGAAGGTTGTCGCAATAGCGTTTTCGTCAAAGTCCGGGAAGTCGAATTCGGTCATGGCCGCGGCCAGCAGGCCTTCGTAATCGCCGATGGTATCCAGCGGCGCTTCAGGCGGCGCATCCGCATCAGATAACTGGATGTAACCTTTGACTGTTTTCAGGTCGTCTTTAACTTTAGCGATAAGCGGCAGAAAATCATCGTGCACCAGCACCAGGTCATCTTCGGCGTGGTTCATGGTGTAAACCACCTGCTCAGGCGGCAGCCGCACATTGACCGTATGCAGCACCGCACCAATCATCGGAATGGCAAAAAAGCATTCCAGGTAGCGGGGCGTATCCCAGTCCAGTACCGCGACGGTATCGCCCTGCTTTACACCCGCTTCGGTCAGCACATTGGCCAGCCGCTGCACACGCTCATTAAATTCGGCATAGCTATAACGTTTGCCATTATTGCCGCCGACAATTTCGTTGTCACCGGCGTAACGCTGGCTGGACAGCAACAGCTGCTTGATCAGCAGCGGGTAATTATAGGCCTCGTCTGCAGGCGCGAGCATTTTTACTGGCATGGTGCATCCTCATTGTTGTGCTGTTGCAACCGCTGTTACCGCTTACGGATAACTTCATATAAATCAGTGCGGCGATCTTTCAGGTTGGTCACCGAACCCTCATGATGCAGATAACGTAACTCATCCAGGTTCAGATCCGAGAAGATCAGCTGCTCGGTATTCGGCGTGGTCTCAGCCAGCACCGCATCGTACGGGAAAGCAAAATCTGATGGTGAGAATACCGCTGACTGGGCGTACTGTACGTCCAGGCTCTCCACCTGTGGCAGGTTCCCGACACTGCCGCAAATCACCACATAGCATTCATTTTCGATGGCCCGTGCCTGAGCACAGTGCCGTACCCGCAGGTAGGCATTGCGGGTATCCGTCCAGAAGGGTACGAACAGAATCTCCAGGCCTTCTGCCGCCATCATGCGACCCAGCTCCGGGAACTCGACGTCGTAACAAATCAGGATCCCGACCCGGCCGGCATCGGTATCAAATACCTGTACCTTGTCGCCGCCTTCGATAACCCAGTCGCGTTTTTCGTGCGGCGTGACATGAATTTTGCGCTGTTCTTCAATGGTGCCATCGCGGCGACACAGGTAGGTGACGTTATAAATGGTGTCATCTTCATTGATTGGCATTGAACCGGTAATGATATTGACGTTATAGCTCACCGCCATCTGCGACATCTCGCGCTTGAAGCGTTCGGTATAACCAGCCAGAAAACGAATGGCATCTTTCTGCCGGCTTTGATCGGTCAGGCCCATCACGGGTGCGTTGAAAAACTCCGGGAATACCGCAAAGTCACTCTGGTAGCTGGATATCGCATCCACGAAATATTCCACCTGCCGCAGCATTTCTTCTACCGAGTCAATTTCACGCATCTGCCACTGCAAAGCGCCCACCCGCACGTTACGAATACGGCTGCCAAGAATATTGTCCGACGGTTCGTATAAGAAGTTATCCCACTCCAGCAGGGTGGCAAAACCGGCCGAACGCTTGTCTTCCGGCATGTACTTACCCAAGAGTCGCTTGACGGTAAAATCGTTAGCTAACTGGAAGGTCAGAATAGGATCGTAAATTTCACGACGGTGCACCTGCTCAATGTACTGACCAGGGGACAGCTCATCAGCATATTTGTGATAGTTCACAATACGGCCACCCGCCAGAATGGCTTTCAGGTTCAGCTGGCGACACAGCTCTTTGCGGGCGTCATAAAGCCGGCGACCCAGACGGAAACCGCGGTAGTCCGGATGAATCAGTACATCCAGCCCATAGAGGGCATCGCCCTTGCGGTCGTTAAGAATGTTCTCACGGGCGTCCATCAGGTCTTCATAGGTGTGCGGGTTACTGAAGCGCGCATATTTCACCGTCACCGTCAGCGCGACGCCAACGATCTGGCCACCGTCTTCCAGGCAAATCTGCCCCTCAGGAAACTCTTTAATCAGTTTGCGTATGGTGTGCTCACCCCAGGCTCCGCCAATATCCGGATAGACCTTATCCATCAGTGCTTTTAACTGGTCATAATCATCATTGCGCAGATTGCGTAACTGCAAGTGCAGATCATCGGGGGTCATAGACTTCCTATCGGTTCCTGTGTAAAACGAACTTATAAGTATGACGATGTCGGCAGAATTGGCAACCGCAATCGCTTGCAGCCGGCTGTTAAGCCATATAAACTTCTGGACGTCTAAATAGTTTTTAATAATAAAAAAATCAGCTAACCGTTAAGGAATTTTATGACTCAAACTGCCAGCGCCAGGGCTCTGCTACCCCTTGGTCTCTTTCTTGCGTTGTTTCTCGGCACCGGTATCTATTTTCAGTTCACCGGCGTTGACTATGCGTTTTATCAGCTGGCCAGCCCGGTGGCGATTCTGCCCGCCATTATTCTGGCAGTATTGCTCAGTAAGCAGGATTTCGAAGATCGGATAGACACCTTTGTCGCCGGCGTCGGTGAACGCAATATTGTCACCATGTGTATGATTTACCTGCTGGCAGGCGCCTTCTCTACGGTCGCTGCTGCCACGGGCGGCGTGGATGCCATGGTGGCGCTGGGGCTGCAGGTGATCCCGCCGCAGTTCCTGCTGCCCGGCCTGTTTGTGATCGCTGCCGTGGTATCTACCGCCATGGGCACCTCCATGGGCACCCTGGCCGCGCTGGCTCCGGTCGCCTTAGGGCTGGGCCAGGCGGCGGAAATCGATCTGGCCTTGCTCGCTGGCGTACTGGTGAGCGGCGCCATGTTTGGCGACAACCTGTCGATTATCTCCGATACCACCATCGCCGCCACCCGTACCCAGGGCTGTAACATGGCCGATAAATTCAAGGCGAACTTAAAGATCGCCCTGCCCGCCGCAGTCATTACCCTGATCTGGTTATTTACTTACGATACCGGCGCGGTGCCACCGAAAATTCCCGAGGCCAACCTGTGGCTGAGTCTGCCCTATTTTCTGATCATCGTACTGGCGGTAATGGGATTGAACGTATTTGCGGTGCTGATGCTGGGTATTATCCTGGCAGCGTTATTTGGCATGGTGGCTGTGGGCTATGAGTGGATTGCGTTCAGCAAGGATATCTACGAAGGCTTTATCAGCATGCAGGAAATCTTCCTGTTGTCGCTGCTAATCGGCGGCTTATCCGCTTTGATTCGCGAGCAGGGCGGCCTGAAATTTTTATCTGAAACCGTCGGCCGGGTGACCAGTAAGCTATTTAAGCACCCGCAGCAACGAGCGGCCTTTGGTATCGCTGGCCTGACCGGCCTGACGAACTTTGCCGTGGCCAACAACACGGTAACCATTCTGCTCTCTGGTGAAGTCAGCAAGCGGCTGGCTGAAGAGGGGAATCTGGCACCACGGCAGAGCGCCAGCTTACTGGATATTTTCGCCTGTGTGGTGCAGGGCGCCTTGCCTTATGGGGCGCAGGCGCTGCTGATGGGGGCCAGCTTTGGCTTATCGCCCCTGGAAGTGAGCATCCATACCGGCTACTCCTTTATTCTGGCTGGGGTAGCTATTGCCATGATTATCTGGCGCCGGCCACTGGAAGGCCGGGCTGAGGTGGTGCCGGTCTGATAACAGGCGAGCTGCCTAGTCGGTGCTGGGCAGCTCCATGACGCCATCAATCTCAATCTGCGCGCCCTTCGGCAGGCCTTTGACTTCGATCGCGGCGCGCGCCGGGTACGGCTCACGGAAAAACTCCGCCATCACTTCATTAACCACGGCGAACTGGCCTAAGTCAGTGAGGTAAATCTGCAACTTAATCATATCCTGCAGCTCACCACCGGCGGCTTCGCACACAGCCTTCAGGTTTTTAAATACCTGCACTGCCTGGTCGCGGAAGTTGTCACTGATAAATTCCATGGTCCCGGGTACCAGCGGGATCTGGCCGGACAAATACACCGTGGTGCCGACTTTCACTGCCTGCGAGTAGGGCCCGATGGCAGCAGGGGCATTTTCAGTACTGATAATAACTTTTGACATTTTATTTCCTTAGTCGCGCAACCCGCTGCACGTCCGGCATTTTTCGGATATGCCGGATAACGTCAGCCAGCTGTTTGCGATCATGAACAGTTAGGGCTACATCAATATAGTAAATATTGGCGTCCACCTCTTCGGTTTTCAAGCCGTGGATGTTGCAGCCGGTGGTTGCGATGGCGGAAGTCAGCTTCGCCAGGGCGCCCTGATGGTTAACAATTTCAACCCGCACTTCAGTAATAAATTCGGCTTCCGGTTTATTGTCCCACTGCACCGGGAAATAACGCCCCGGCTCGTCTTCAAAGCCGCGTACGTTCTTACATTCACGGCGGTGAATCACCAGGCCTTTGCCCGGGCTCACATGGGCAATGATGTCGTCGCCGGGGATGGGCCGGCAACACTTGGCAAAACTGACCAGCAGGCCTTCGGCGCCGCGGATCGCAAGGCTGCGATGGGCGGGGCCGATCTGGTCATCTTTGAGCTGTTGTAATTCACCCAGCAGGCGCTTGGCGATAGCCACTGACATCATATTGCCGAGGCCGATCTCGCGCAGCAACGACGGCACCGATTCAACTTTGGTTTCTTTTAATACCCGCTTAAATTCACGCTCCGGGATATCGTCGTAGTTGGACGTACCGAGCGCGGCGCGCAGCAGCCGCTCGCCCAGCTGTTCGGCTTCCCGGGTTTCCTGGCCTTTCAGGTACTGGCGGATCTTGGCGCGCGCCTTGCCGGTTACGGCAAAGTTCAGCCAGGCAATGTTCGGCCGGGAGCCCGGCGTGGTCTTAATCTCGACGGTCTGGCCAGTTTCCAGCGGTTTGCTCAGCGAATACACCCGATGGTTTACCCGTGCGCCGATACAGGTATTGCCGATATCCGTATGCACGGCGTAGGCGAAATCCACTGGCGTAGCGCCCTGGGGCAGTTCAATTATGCGGCCTTCCGGCGTGAACACGTAGATCTCTTCCGGGAAGAGTTCGGATTTCACGTTTTCAATAAACTCGAAAGCATTACCCGTACTTTGCTGCAGCTCAAGTAAGCTCTGCATCCAGCGACGAGCGCGCACCTGGGCGGTAGTGCCACTGCTTTCTTCGGTTTTATACAGCCAGTGCGCAGCCACCCCGCGATCCGCCATCAGGTTCATCTCTTCGGTGCGGATCTGCACTTCAACCGGAATGCCGTGTGGGCCCTTCAGCGAAGTATGCAACGATTGATAGCCGTTGGATTTGGGAATCGCGATGTAGTCTTTAAAACGCGTTTCAATTGGCTTATACAGATTATGCAAGGAACCCAGCACGCGGTAGCAGGTATCCACTTCATCAACCATCACGCGAAAAGCATAAATATCCATCACCTGCTCAAAGCGCAGTTCTTTATGCAGCATCTTCTGATAGATGCTGTACAGATGTTTTTCACGGCCCATCACCCGCGCCTTAATGCCGGCATCAGCCAGGCGTTTTTCGATTTCTTTCTGCACCCGCTCCAGCAGCTCACGGCGGTTACCGCGGGCTTTTTTAACCTGGGATTCAAGCAGCCGGGCACGCCACGGATACAGCGCATGGAAGCCGAGTAATTCAAGCTCGTTTTTAATATCGTGGATACCCAGGCGATGCGCCAGCGGCGCATAAATTTCGAGGGTCTCGCGGGCAATGCGGCGGCGTTTATCCGGCCGCAGATGGCTGATGGTGCGCATATTGTGGGTGCGATCAGCCAGTTTGATCAGAATCACGCGGATGTCATGGACCATGGCCATGATCATCTTGCGGTAGTTTTCCGTTTGTAGCTCTTCCTGCGAATTAAACTGCAGGCGATCCAGTTTAGACACGCCTTCGACCAGCTCGGCCACGGTAGCGCCAAACTGTTCGGCTAAATCTTCATAGGTAAAACGGGTATCTTCGATCACATCATGCAGCAGCGCTGCCATGATGGTTTCGTGATCAAGTCGCATCTCAGCCAGCAAGCCGGCTACCGCGACAGGGTGGGTAATATAGGGTTCGCCGCTATGGCGTTTTTGCTCGCTATGAGCATCTGCGGCCAGCTGAAAGGCCGCAGCGGTTCTGTCCACCTGTTCCGGTGGAAGGTACTCAGTTAATTGCTGCCTGAGGCCTTCAAACAGATACACCCGGGTTACTCAATACCACGCAAAGCGTCAACCGCTGCCAGTTCGTCAGCATCCTGCTGAGCTGTTTCAGTGCGCTCCTGCGCGTCCAGACGTTTCGCGTCAATCAAACCTTCTTCGATTTCACGCAAAGCAATAACGGTGGCTTTTTCATTTTTCCACGGCACTAGGGCATCTTTGCCTTGAGTTGCCAGTTGGCGGGCACGACGAGATGCTACCAGCACCAGGTCAAATCGGTTGCCAATACGGTCAACAGCTTCTTCTACAGTTACGCGAGCCATACTTACTCCACTTTTATTACGTGATGCGAGTGCAAAAACGGGACAGGAATTATACGGATTTAACGCGCATTCGCCAAGAGATCTTTGAGTGTAGCGGCATGACGGGTCTGCTGCAATGCCATTCGGTGTCGCCGCGCCAGCACAATATGCTCTAAATTCAGCAGGGTAGTGTCAAAATCATCATTGACTAATAAATAATCAAATTCATGATAATGGGACATTTCGCCCTGGGCTTTGGCCATACGCCCGCGGATCACGTCGTCCGAATCCTGATTGCGGTTACGCAACCGCTGTTCAAGTGCGTCCAGACTGGGCGGCACGATAAAAACCGACTGGCATGCCGAATAGGCTTCCCGAACTTGCCGAGCGCCCTGCCAGTCAATGTCCAGAAATACGTCGATACCCTGCGCCAGCGTCTGCTCGATCACCGTCCGCGACGTGCCATAATAATTATCAAATACCTGCGCCCACTCATAAAACTCATTATTTGCTATCTTTTTCTGGAAGGCGTCGACACTCAGAAAGTGATAATGCACACCATTCTGCTCACCCGGACGAGGCGCGCGAGTGGTGCACGAAACCGACACCTGCATGCTGCCATCGTTGTGGCGTTCCAGTAACGCACGGATTAAACTGGATTTACCGGCGCCACTGGGCGCCGCGATAATAAACAGATTTCCGTCAGTGGCAATGGGTTTGGTCATGAAATCTTACATATATATGGCTTGCTAATAAGGCGGAATCATAGCATGTTGGTTTAACAGGTGCGATACCTTAACCAGAGGAGATCCCGTTCATGTCAATCGGATGGATTATTATTATCATAGCGGTACTGGCACTGGTCTATCTGATCAGTATTTACAACAAGCTGGTGCGGTTAAAAAACCAATTTCAGAACGCTTTCGCGCAAATCGAAGTTCAGCTCAAGCGCCGCCACGATTTGATCCCGAATCTGGTGAATACCGCCAAGGCTTATTTAGCACACGAAAGCGAAACCCTTGAAGCTGTGGTGCAGGCCCGTAATCAGGCGGCTGAAGCCCTGCCCAAAGCGGCCAAAGACCCAACTAATACCCAGGCAATGGAACAATTAGGTGGCGCAGAAAGCGCACTGACCGGTGCCATGGGCCGGCTGAATGTGGTGATGGAGGCCTATCCGGATCTGAAAGCCAACACCAACATGATGCAACTGTCGGAAGAGCTCACCAGCACTGAAAACCGGGTGGCCTTCTCTCGCCAGGCCTATAACGATTCGGTGATGACGTACAACAGCTATCGTCAATCGTTCCCGCCGGTAGCAGTGGCACCATTTTTTGGTCATGGCAGTGATGCGAACCTGCTGGAATTTGAGGACAGCGCTGAAATTCAGGCCGCTCCGAAAGTGGAATTCTAAACCGGGTGGTTGCTCAGCATGGTTAATTTTTTTGAACACCAGCAGCAGGCCCGCCGCAACACCTGGTTGCTGGTTGGCCTGTTCGTGGTCGCCTTTGCGCTGATCATCATCTTCGTTACTGCGGTAGTGGCGATTGCTTTCGGCGTAGTGGATGCCAGTCAGCAGGGTGACTTCACCGCCGAGCCGGGCATGCTCAGCTGGACCGCTTTCTTTGTCGGCATAGGTATTCTGCTGGTCATGGGCATGAAATGGCTGCAACTGCGTCCCGGTGGCCATGTGGTGGCCGAAAGTCTGGGCGGCGTGCGCCTGTCGCCCGATACCCAGGATCCGGTTGAGCGCCGAGTTCAGAACGTGGTCGAAGAGATGGCTATCGCTGCCAATATGCCGGTGCCTGAGGTGTATATCCTGCCCAACGAGTCCGCTATTAATGCCTTTGCCGCCGGCTACCAGACCCGCGATGCCGTCATCGGCCTGACCAGAGGCTCAATTGAAACCTTTACCCGGGAAGAATTGCAGGCCGTAGTGGCCCATGAGTTCAGTCATATTCTGAATGGCGATATGCGACTCAACATCCGCTTAATCTCAGCGCTGGCCGGCATTCTGGTGGTCGCCCATCTGGGCCGTATGCTGCTTTATTCTGCGCACTTCGGCCGCGGCAGCCGCGATCGCAATAACGCCTTACCACTGCTGGGCATAGCGCTGATTGTGATCGGCAGTATCGGTATCCTGTTTGGCAATCTGATCAAGTCCGCCGTCAGCCGCCAGCGCGAATATCTGGCGGATGCCGCCGCGGTTCAGTTCACCCGCCATCCCGACAGCCTGGCCGGCGCACTCAAACAAATCGGCGCCCGCAATCATGATAATAACGATGGCAGTAAGGTAGAGCATAAGAATGCTGACCAGACCGCCCATCTGTTTTTTGGGCAGGCGCTGTCGCACTGGTTCAGTATGATGGCAACCCATCCGCCCCTGGAAAAACGCATCAAACGCATTCAGCCCGGCTGGAACGGTAAATTTCCCGAGCCCCGCCAGGCCTTCAGTAAAAGCGAAGAGGAACAAGTCGCCAGCAAGCCTGAGCCCAACGCCCTGTCGCGCCTGGCAGCCCTGGCACTACCGGCGCTGTTGCTCGAACAGGCTCACTCTCCTGAACAGGCCCCCAGCCTGATCAAAGACCTGTTGTTCAGCTATCTGGAAGAAGGCGCTGAGACTGACCTGAGCGCGGCGCAGATCCTGGCGCTGGTGGAAATCGCTATCCCTGCCCTGCGCCGCGCCAGCGATAGCGAGCGCACCCAGCTGTTCCGCGAGCTGGATGCCATGGGCGCGCAGCACCGGCTGTTTCCCTGGTGCCTGTATCAGCTGCTGGCCCGCCAGTTGCTGCCGCGCAATCATTTTTCGAAAAAACTCGGCGATCAGGAAGCTGCTGACACCACTATTGCCGCCCTGGAACAGGCCGAACGGGGCGATACCGTCGACCTGGATAGATTGAGCAAGGCGCTGACCACCTGCCGCAACTGGTCACCAAAAGCCAAGTCCAAACTGGTTTCGCAGTGGCTGGAAACCGTGCAGCAAGACGATATGATTTCCGCCACCGAACAAAAGCTGGTAGCCACCCTTTGCGCCTGCATCGAAGTACCCCTGCCTGACGAAATGCTGACCTCGTAATAACCGGAGGCTACCCGCACTAACGCGCGATAGCCTCCAGGATATCCTTATGCACGGCGCCGGCGGTTGCCTCAAGGCCAGCGCCAGGGCCCTCAACCGTGATAGTGCCCGCCGGGTGATCCGCCGTCCATACCTGGAAATAAGCGCGATCCGGCGCTAAGCCGGCATAGGGCGAATCCGCGCTGACCGGCTCGAGTGCCGCACTCGCTTTAACCCCGTGCTGGCCATCCGCCACTAACCTGCCGATATAACAGAATTGCGTAGCATCCGGGTAATTCGCCTGGCGCCAGTCATCAAAAGCCGCATCCAACTCTTCATCTAAAGAAGACGCCAGTACCAGGTTTTGGATGTCGGCTTCAGCCAGATCAAAATCCCAGCCCGCCTCGCGCGCCACAATCAACAGTTTTTTGGCAACATCCATGCCGCCCAGGTCAGTGCGCGGGTCAGGCTCGGTGATACCGGCCTCACTGGCTTTACGCAGCCATTCCGACAACTTATCGCCGGGCCGGTATTGTTGAAAAATCCAGGTCAGCGAGCCGGAGAAATTGCCCTCCACACGTAACACCGGGTCATTATTCGCCGTGCATTCACGCACAAGCTGAGGGATCGGCACACCAGCACCAACCGTCGCCCGGTACAACCACTGCCGGTTGTTCTCCTGCAAGGCTTGCTGCACCTCCTGATAAAAAGCGGTATCCGCCGCACCCGCATATTTATTGGCGCTAATAATATTAGCCCCGGCGCGAATCCACTCCGGGTAGCAGCGGCTTACCTTTTCCGACGCAGTCAGATCCAAAACCAACAGGGTCTGACCCTTATCATTTAATTGTTCGATGGTGCCCGTGGTCAACGGGGTGCTGGAATTGTGGGTGCTGTGGACCCGCGCGGTGGGTGGCAGGGTTGGGGCAAACTGGTCCAGCCAGCAGCTACCTACCTGGCCGACACCCACTACCAGAACTGCAAATTGCTGTCCTGCCAGCGGCTTGTATTCTGCGATAGTTCGCATTGCATTACCCCTTAGCTGCGGTTAAGTTGGTTACATGATAAACAAAAAAGACGGGAATAATCATGAAGAAACTGCTTACGGCTCTGATAACTGGCGCACTGCTCGCCTCGGCCAGTGGCGTCGCCCAGGCTGAGAAAATCGCTCTGGTTGGCGGCCGCCTGATTGACGGCACTGCCGCGCTTCCGGTCAAAGACAGTGTGGTGCTGATTGATGACGGTATTATTCAGAAAGTCGGGCAGATCGATTCACTGCCGGTTCCCGATGGTTATCGCGTGGTTTCCACCGAAGGCCACGACGTGCTACCCGGCCTTTGGGAAAACCATGCCCATATCCAGCTAACCGGCCATTCGGATTATGTCCACTGGCAGCGCGCTTATCAAGACCGTTTTGTGGATGAAATTATGCCCGCCAGCCTGGTGCAACTGCTACTTGCCGGCGTCACCAGCGTCCGCGATCTGGGTGCGCCATTGGAAGATACCCGTATTATCAAAGAACGGCTGGAAACCGGCGCTATTCCCGGCCCCAACCTATATGCCTCAGGCCCCTTCCTGCAGTATGAAGTTGATGAGTGGCAAAGCCATTACCGCTGGGCGGTGCCAACGGTAGAAGACGCCGTCCGTAAGGTCAATATGTTGGCCGATGCCGGCATGGAGATTGTTAAGCTGATTGACCAGGATGATTTGCCTCGCGAAATCGCCCAAACAATCATCGATCAGGCCCATAAGCGTGGCATGAAGGTGGTAGCCCACGCCCACAAACCTGATGAAATCCGTCTGGGCGTAGAGATGGGTGTGGATAACTTCGAACATACCGGTCTTACCACCGCTCCGGAATATCCTGAAGATGTCATGACCGCTCTGAAAGAACGCACCGCCACCGGCATCTTCGACGGGTTGCTGTTCTGGACGCCAACCGTTGAAGGCCTGTGGAGCTACGAAGAAACCATCAAGAACCCTGAGCATCTGGATGACAAGTGCTGGCATCGCGGCCTTGAGCCTGACACCATCGCTGATATTCAGCAATCGATTGAGGATCCCGGCCATCTGACCTATTCCCAGCTGGTGCCCCTGCGCAAACCGACCCTGAAGCGCAAAATTGAGCAGCTTAAAGAGTCCGGCGTAGTGCTACTAATCGGCACCGATTCTGGTATCCCGATGAAGTTTCACTGCCAGAGCACCTGGCATGAAATGGCCGTATGGGTTGATGACCTTGGCTTTGGGCCGATGGAAACCATTCGCGCCGCTACCTACTGGCCGGCGGTGATGATGGGTGTGCAGGATCGCTATGGCTCGGTCACCGAAGGTAAAGTAGCGGATATCATCGCTATCCGTGGTGACGTGCTGAAATACATGAACCTGACCCGCGATATCGACATGGTGATGAAGGACGGCGTGATCTACAAGCAGGATGGCATTGTCAACGAGGCCGCCCTGCAGCGCTAGCCGCCAAAAGTTGCGGCCTCTGTCGTTGTGGGATAGCATTTACAGCTAACTATCCCACACGCATGAGAGCTTACTATGCCTAGTTTCGATATCGCTTCAGAAGTCGATAAAGTTGAACTGAAAAACGCCGTCGATAACGCTAACCGCGAAGTAACCACCCGCTTTGATTTTCGCAACGTCGAAGCGCGCATCGAGTTAAAAGACCTCACGGTAACCCTGACTTCCGAATCGGAATTCCAGGTACGTCAGTTGCAGGATATCTTCAATAGCCATTGCGCCAAGCGGAACATCGATCTGGCCGGTACCGAAATGCCCGATGAGCCCATTCATAGCGGTAAACTCCATAGCCTGCCGATTACCTTCAAGCAGGGCATCGAGCAGCCCGTTGCGAAAAAGATCGTAAAACTCCTCAAAGATCAGAAACTCAAGGTGCAAGCCTCCATCCAGGGTGACAAAGTTCGTGTCACTGGTAAGAAAAGAGATGATCTACAGCAAGCTATTGCCGTATTAAAGCAGTCCGATATCGAACAGCCGTTGCAGTTTGAAAACTTTCGTGATTAATTATCCACCAACTTTTTAAGTACGGTGTTTATCAATATGGACTGGCACCAATTAATTAAGGACATTCCGGGCGCCATATATCAGTTCAAAAAAGAAGCTGACGGGCGCCTTAGCTTTCCCTTTATCAGCCCTATCATGACTGAATGGTTTGGGGTGCCCGCAGCGAGTGTCGCAAAAGACGCCACCGTGATCCTTAGTTTCATTCATCCTGAAGATATTGATATTGTTCTCACCCAAGGCGACGAAGCAGCAGCTCATGGTAAACCCCGTCACTTTGAATTTCGCATAAAGAAGCACGACGGCAGCTGGATATGGCTGGAAGCTTATGAACGGGGCAAGCAGCTCGCTGATGGGAGCCTAGTGCGTAGCGGCTACCTGCACGATGTGACCGAACGTCGGAAACGCAGCGATAAAATCGCGATAATGGCCCACACCGACATGCTAACCGGGCTACCTAATCGCGCCCACTTCAATGAACTTCTCGAGCATAACGTGACCCGGGCCACCCGTAAAAATCGAGCCCTGGCCGTGCTTTTCATTGATCTGGATAAGTTTAAACCGGTAAACGATACCCATGGTCACGACGTCGGTGATTTGCTCCTGATGGAGGTGGCGCGCCGGCTGTCTAGCACCTTACGTCAGGGAGACATTGCTTGCCGGGCCGGCGGCGATGAATTTATTGCCTTGCTGAATGATCTTGAGCCCCCGGAAATCGCAGAAGCTGTCGCCACAGATGTCGCTGAGCGTATCTGCGCTGAACTGGCCCGGCCATTTTTAATTAATGATTTATCACTCATGATAACCGCCAGTATTGGCGTTGCACTTTTCCCTGAGCATAGTATTAAAGGCAATATCTTAATAAGGCTTGCCGACCAGGCTATGTACCGGGCAAAAACAGAAGGCCGCAACTGCGCACGGCTTGCCGTTGATCGACAAAGCAAGAAACCATGAACTGTCCGCTGTGTAAAAACGCCGCTTCGGAGTTGTTCTACCAGCAGCCCAAAGGCCCGCTGGCTGGCCGCGAATTCAAGCGCTGCCTGGACTGTCAGCTGGTGTGGGTGCCTGCGCAATACCACCTGGATGAAGCAGCAGAAAAAGCCGTTTATGACTTACACGAAAACAACCCTGATGACCCGGGCTATCGTCGTTTTTTAAATAGAGCAGTGGCGCCGTTAGCCGAGCGTTTGCAGCCGGGCGCGAGCGGCCTGGATTTTGGTTCAGGGCCGGGGCCGACATTATCGGGAATGATGCGCGCCAGAGGCTTTGCCTGCGCTGACTACGACTACTATTACGCCAACCGCCCGGAGTTACTCAGCGAAACCTATGACTTTATCACCGCCACCGAGGTGGCTGAACACCTGAGTGCCCCCCGCAATATCATTGAACAGCTGCTTCGCTGCCTCAAACCCGGCGGCTACCTGACCATCATGACCAAGCGTTGGCGTGATCCGCAACAATTTGCGGGCTGGTCATACAAAAACGACCCCACTCATATCACTTTTTTTCACCGCGACACCATGGACTGGCTCGCCAGCCAGTACCAGCTGCGCATCGACTACATCAGCGATGATGTGGTGATCTTCACAAGCTGACAACGTCGCTTACTGCGCGCCCGACGGCACCCCGCCAGTGGTTGCGAAGGCAATAATACCGCCCACCAAGCCAAGTATAAAAATCAGCACAACCCAGTCCTGTAGCGAAAAACCGCCGCCGTCACCATGGTCATGGTCGTGCCCATGCTCGCTGTGCTGCTTATGCCGCCAGTGCAGGTAAACCATATATGCAGCCAGCGCCACGAACGCAAGGTTGAAGAAAAAGGTGTAGTCAATGGCGAACTGCTCACTCATCACGGCGCTTTGGGTCGCTTCCGGGATCAGATTAAAGGCAGCAAAGCCGAAGTGCAGGATCAGCGCGGTCGCGACAATAGATACCAGCATGATGCCGGCAATGTAAAAGGCGACGCGCCAGCCGTAGTACTTGGCATTGACGCGCACCAGCGGCGGCACCATGAGATCAGAATAGATAAAGGCCATAACCCCCGCAAAACTTACCCCTGACCCGGCCAGTACCGTGGCCAGCGGGATATTCCCCATCGAGCCAATAAAGGTCAGCGCCGCCACGAAAGGCCCGACAATGGCGTTTTGCAGCACAATCAGCAACTCCGGCAGGGTGTCTCTGTAACCGTGCAGGAACAGCGCCTTCCAGAATGCGTCCGGTACAAATACCTTCATAAACCCCGCGACGGTAAAGCCGATCAGGATTTCTTTCCAGACCATCTGCCATTCCATCACAAACTGATTACCGACCATGCGCCAGCCCTTGGCGCTGCGCATGCGCTCAAGCGGCGAAAAATCCTCTTCTTTGGGCGCATCGCCCTCGGCCTTCTCCCGGGCTTTTTTGATCCAGCCTTTGGGATAGGTGAACTTAATCAGCATGGCGCTGATGGTGATCAGTATCAGGCCGCCGATGATTTCTGCTACCAGGTACTGCCAGCCAAGAAAGATCAGGATCAGGATACCCAGCTCGATGACCAGGTTGGTCGAGGCGAACATGAAGGCCACAATGAGGATAAAGTGCGCGCCCTTAACAAAGAGCGAGCGTGCTGCCGCCAGCGCGGCAAAGGAGCAGCTGGACGAAATGGTGCCAAAAGCGGTGGACAACGCGGTACTGCGCACCGACGCCTCACCCATGTGGCGGACCAGCCGGTGCTTCGGTACAAACACCTGAATCATGGCCGAAATGGCATAACCCAGAACGAAAGCCCAACCGGCTTTCCAGAAGAAACCTAAAGCGGTTTTGGCCGCTTCACCATACATTTGCCAAAAGGTCGGATCAACGGATTCCACAGGCGCTCCTTTTCGCTAAGTTGTTCTGTTAGTTCAGAATAAGCATTAAGTCTGGTCCACAAATCCTTATTTTACAAATAACTGGAGGTTGTCAGCAGGGCGCGCCCTCCCGTACTATAGAGAACAAACCAAGCAAGGATGTCTGCCCATGAATGCCCACTGGCAAGCTCGCCGATCAGAAGCTCCGCTCAACCGGCCCGGCGACCGCCGTACCCCATGGCAACGGGATCGCGCCCGGGTATTGCATTCGGCCGCATTCCGCCGGCTGCAGTCGAAAACCCAGATCATGAACGTGGGTGAGAATGACTTTTACCGCACGCGCCTGACGCACTCGCTGGAAGCGGCACAGATCGGCTCCTCACTGATTAACCAGCTGCAACATGTGTGTGATGACACCATGAAAGCCCTGTTGCCTGATCTGAACCTGATGGAAACCCTGTGCCTGGCCCATGATATCGGCCACCCACCCTTTGGTCATGGCGGCGAAACCGCACTGAATTTTAAGATGCTCAAATCCGGCGGCTTTGAAGGCAACGGCCAGACGTTTCGTATTGTCGGTAAGCTTGAGGCCTATCACCCTGATCACGGCATGGATCTGACTCGGCGCAGCCTGCTCGGTCTGCTGAAATACCCGGTACTGATGCCACCACTACCAGCTCCCGATAACTTCGACCGGCCCGGCAGCCTGGCACAGTGGAAACCGGCCAAGGCGCTCTTTGCCTGTGACGCTGATCTGCTTGACTGGGTGCTCGAGCCCTTAAACGCGCAGGATCGTGAACTATTCCAGCAGGTAGAGCGGCTTAAAGCCAGCCCCTGGCAGCGCTCCCTGCACAAGTCGCTGGACGCCTCGCTGATGGAACTGGCCGATGATATTGCCTATGGTGTGCATGACCTGGAAGACGCCGTGGTTACTGGCACCCTGAACGAAGCACAATGGCATCAGCACCTGGGTAAGGTACTCGAGCAGCTGGATCCGGAGCTGGCGAAACTGATGCAGCAGCTCAGTGAGCAGTTGTTCGGCAGTGAACACCATCTGCGTAAAAATGCCATCGGCGCGCTGGTGAATATTTTTGTGACCACAGTACGCCTTGAACAGGTGCTGCCGGATGCCAGCGAGCCCCTGGTGCGCTACAACGCTTGTCTGCCCGACAGCGAACGCCATTTGCTGAACAGCCTCAAAGCAGTGGTGTTTGAGCATGTGATTAACCAGCCCGAAATCCAGCAGCTGCGCTATCGCAGCCAGACTATGCTGGGCGATTTATTTACTGCTTTTCATACTGAACCGCAGCGCTTGCTGCCCCGCAATACCCGGGCCCGCTGGCAGGCAGCTTATGAGCAGGAAGGCCAGGTAGGCGCCGATCGTATTTTATGCGACTACATCGCCGGCATGACGGACGATTATGCCGAACGCATGTACCGGAATCTGTTTGTGGTTTAACAGCGGCTAATCAGTATCTACCTAAATAGGAATAATTCTTATTTGTCATTGCAAATGCGAATGGTTTGCATTTATAATCCTTCCCCGAGAACAATAATCCATTAATCATTCGGGGAAAAGCTATGAACCGCTCTGTTATAGCAAGCGCCATTTCACTGGCATTGTTAAGCGTACCAGCCATTGCACAAACCACTGCGCAGCAGACTGATCAGCCAGATCGTGACCGCACCACCGCCGCCGGCCAGCTCGAAATCATCCAGATTGTCGGTAGCAAGCAAGACGCCCGCACCGTCGCCGGCTCCAGCGCCGTTATCGACGAAGAACAAATCACCATCGAAAACAGCACCGATATTAACCAGTTACTGAAAACCGTACCCGGTGTCTATGTGCGTGAAGAGGAAGGCTTTGGCCTGCGCCCTAACATTGGCATCCGCGCCGCCAGCGGCGGTCGCAGCAGCAAGGTCACCCTGCTCGAAGATGGCGTGATGATCGCCCCGGCCCCATATTCGAACCCGGCTGCATACTATTTCCCTGAAGCCTATCGCCTGCATACCCTTGAAGTGTTAAAGGGCGCGCCATTGTTGCGCTATGGGCCACAGACCACAGGCGGCGTGATCAATATGATCACCACACCTATTCCACAAGAGAATAGCGGCCAGGTCACCACCAAAATCGGTGAATACAACACCCAGGACATCCATGCCTTTTACGGCGGTCGCCACGGCGATTTCGGCTTCCTGTTTGATACCGTGCAGCGCAGCACCGACGGCTTTAAAGACATCGATCGCAGCAACCAGGATTCTGGTTTTGAGATCGAAGATTATCTGGTTAAGCTCAGCTGGACGGGTGAGCGTCAGAGCCTTCTGGCGAAGTTCCAGTACTCAGAACAGGTATCCAACGAAACCTACGCGGGCCTGACCGATACTGACTTTGCGGAAAACCCGAACCGCCGTTATGGCTTAACCGAAATTGATCAGATGGACAACCAACATAAAGGTTTCACCCTGACCTATGATGTTGACCTGACTGACACCATGACCCTGACAGCCATCGGTTATCGTAATGAATTCAAGCGCGACTGGTTCAAAGGTAGCTTCGGCTCGCTGATTAACGCCGCTAACAATGGCGATGCTAATGCACTGGCGATTTTGCACGGCCAAGAGGACGTTCAGGGCCTGGATTACAAACACAACAACCGTGCTTATGAATCCTATGGTATCGAGCTGAACTTAGGCCTAGACCTTGGCGACCACCAGCTGCAACTGGGTGCCCGCGACCATACTGACGAGATGGATCGTTTCCAGCCCGTGGAAGTTTATGATCAGGTTAACGGCAGCCTGGTATTCCAGGATGTCATTCAGCCCACTGGCGGCAATAACCGTCTCGAAGGCGCTGACGCGGTGTCACTGTGGGTTACCGATAGCTGGCAGGCGACTGCTGATCTGATGGTCAACCTGGCGGTGCGCTATGAAAACGTCGACAGCTACCGCCAGCAGTTCAGCACCGTGGATCGCTCAGTACTGGGCAGCGAACGCAGCAACAGCACCTCTGAAGTGCTACCAGGCGCGTCCTTCACCTACACCGTTGATGACAACTGGCAGCTGCTGGGTGGCGTGCACCGCGGCTTCGCACCGTTAGGTGGGGGCGCTAAGGCATCTGACGAGCCAGAAACCAGCACCAACTATGAACTGGGCGCCCGTTATCAGGCCGCCGCCCTGTTCGCTGAAGTGATTGGCTTCCGTAGTGACTTTAACAATCAGGCAGAGAGCTGTTCACTGGCTAGCCCCTGCAGCAACGGTGCTACCTCAGGCAACTTCATAACTGGCGAAGCCCTGGTACAGGGTATCGAGATGCAATTAGGCAATGCCTGGAGCTTTGGCGAGTTTGTTATTCCAGCACACCTGAACTACACCTACTCAAGCGCTGAAATCAGTGCCGACAATCCGGTTACCGGGGTGATGGATGGCGATGAACTGGCCGACATTCCGGAGCATGTGTTCAGCATGCAACTGGGCCTGAAGCACAACAGTGGCTGGGATAATCACTTTGTTGCCAAATACATGGGCGAAACCTGTGTAAGCGTAGGTTGTAACCGCAGCACCAGCGCGTTCGCAGAAACTGAGTCTCTGTTTACCCTGGATTTCATCAGCCGTTACCCGCTGACCCCGGCAGCCACAGTATTCCTGAAAGTCGACAATCTGTTTGACGAGCAAGTGATTATCTCACGCAGACCGGACGGTGCGCGGCCTAACAAACCACAAATGGTTTCGATTGGACTGGAATATAACTTCTAAGGTCTGACTCCCTGGACAGGCTTATTTAAGTGGCTCTTTACGGGCCACTTTTTTTTGCTCTTTTACCCAGTCAGCGAGCTTGTCCAGAGGCTGCGGCTTACAGAATTTAAAGCCCTGCATCAGCGCGCAGTCATGCTTCCGCAGGTACTCGTGCTCGGCATCCGTTTCCACACCTTCAGCAACCGCTTTAATACCCAGTTCCGAGGTCATGGCTAACACGCCCCGGGCAATGGCGGCGTTGCGCTGATTGTGGTCAATATTCTGCACAAAGCTGCGGTCAATTTTTAATATATTGACCGGCAGCGTCCCGAGATAACGTAAGCTGGCAAAGCCAGTACCAAAATCATCAATGGCAATGGAGAAGCCAAGTTCCTGCAACTGCTCAAGTTGCCACTGAATTTGCTCACTGTCACGTACCAGCACATTCTCGGTGATTTCAATAACAATTTCACCGGGCTTAATCGCAAAGTTTTCCACGGCGGCTTTAATCTTGTCGATAAAATCATCGCGGTAAAACTGGATGGGCGAAAAATTGACAGAAATGGTGGGGATGCCCAGCTCTTTCAGCCGCGCCCGATCCCCACAGGCCCGTTCCAGAACCCAGTCACTGATGGCAATGATCTGCCCGCTACGCTCAGCTAACGGAATAAATTCAGCTGGCGAAATAAAGCCGCGTTGCGGGTGTTGCCACCGGATCAGTGCCTCCACCGCAACAATCTCTTCCTTTTGATTAATGATTGGCTGATAAAACAACTCAAACTGTTGCTGATTAATAGCATCGTGAATAAATGCCCGCATCTCAACCTGCAGCTGCATGCCTTCGTCCATCGCGTGCGAGAACCACTGCCAGGCGCCACCACCGCGGTGTTTAGCTTCATACATGGCTACATCGGCCCGTTGAATCAGTTCCATCGGATGATGAAAGGGCAAGCCACTGTCAGCGATGCCCACGGTGGCCGACAGCGACACTTCAATATCTTCAATGCGATAGGGTTCATGAAATTGATTCAGCAGATGCTCAACCAGAGTGAGTACCTGATCACGATGGTCTAAGTGGCTGAGCACAGCGACAAACTCATCGCCGCCAAAGCGGGCAAGGAGTTCCTGCTTCGGTAACGCGCTACGTAACCGGTTCGCAGTCTGTACCAAAATGTCATCACCTATACGATGACCCAGGCTATCATTGATGGGTTTAAAACCGTCCAGATCAATAAAGAGAACATACACCTGGCAATCCGACTCATCACCGCACTCTGCCAGCGCCTCATCCAGGCGCTGTTCCAGTGCCGTGCGGTTGGGCAATCTGGTTAAAACATCATGAGCAGCATGAAAAGCCAGCTGTTCTTCACGGTTTACCCGCTCAGTAATATCCGTTTGTACGCCGACAAAATGGGTGATGACATTGCTGTCACCCGACACCGGAGCAATTCTTAGTTCGTTCCAGAACGGTGTTCCGTCCTTGCGATAATTACGGATAACGGTTCGGATCTCCCGCTGGTTCCGCAATGCCTCCCGAATCTCCTCTACGGTTTCTTCATCTGTTTCTTCCCCCTGCAACAGATTGCAGGATTTACCCATAAGCTCTTCTTCGCTGTAGCCGGTTATTTCGGTGAAGGCCGGATTAGCATATATGACAGGAAATCCCGGCTTATTCGCATCACAGATGAGAACACCATTTACGCTGGCTTCGACGCTGCGCTCCAGAACTTTCAGTTTCTTTTCTGTTTCACGCTGCTGTGTCACATCTCGCGCAATACCGTGTACACCGGTTACCTCTCCATCAATAAAGATTGGGGTATTGGTCACTTGAATAGTGCGCTTCTCGCCCCCCTTGGTGGTTAATCTGATCTCATAAGACTGAGCTTTACCTTTGGTCGCAGCTTCAAAATGTTTACGGGTACAGTCGCGGTCCGCCTCGTCCACCACCATCTCGTAGTGCTGACCGACCATATCCGCCTTGTCAAAGCCAGTGAGTGATCCACCGGCATCATTCATACTAAGAAAAACACCATCCAGACCCAGGGTAAATACAGGGTCAGCGTTATAGGTAAACAATGAACGGTGGTGTTGCTCGCTGCGCTCGCGGCGCAGACGCTCTTCATTCTGTTCAATGACTAAAGAAACTAAATCCCGACTGCGCTCAATCAAAGTACTTTCGGGTTTAGTGGGCCGGCGGTGGCTGCAGAAATAGACCGCAAAGGTACCAACGACTTCTCCCGTTTGAATGGCAAACACCGGGAATGACCAGGCAGCCCGCAGATTGTGTTTCTTCATCAGGCCCCGGAACCCATCAAAACGCTCGTCCCCCTTCAAATCCGGCACGATCACAGGCTGTCCGCTCAAAACTGCTGGCCCACAGGCGCCCGAGCTTTCGGAAATAGGGAAGTTCTGCAGCGCATCATAAAAAGACTGGGGAAATTGCTTTACTGCGACAGCGTTGAGCACATCTTTGTCATTGCCCACCCGCATTATGGTGCAGAAGGATCCCGGAATTTGCGACTCAATCAAGCCACATATTTCGTTTAGCTTATCGTTCAGGGATTTATTGGCCACCAGCGCACCAAGCGCCTTATATTTTGCTTCGAGCAGGCGCTCTAGCCGCTTGCGGGCGCGATTACTGCGAAACCAGCTCGCGCCAGCAACGATAACTGCGATGATCAAACCAACCACAACCAGGTTGGTTACTACCGGACTAAGCACTTCTGTCGGCATAAATGCCTCGCTTTTAAACCGGGCTATAGCGTGTCCTGTGCCATACCAGCCCGATAAACATGAGTGCAACTCCTGTAATGACTACGGTCAAATCTACAAAAACGGCTAACCCCAGACAACTCAACAGGCCTAGTACTGAAATCCAACGGGGAACAAAACGTTGCGCCGGTAAAATTCGCAGCGCCGCCAGGTTCGTTATGCTGTAGTAAATCAACACGGTAAAAGCGCTGAACGACCAGGCCAGTCGGAGATCGCCGATAGCCACCAGTACCATCATTACGGCAAAGGTCAGCCATACGGCCGCCGGAGCTGAGGTGCGCGCCGGGTTTAACAGCGCAAGCCCTCTGGGCAGATCATTGCGGCGGGCCATAGCCAGTATCACCCTCGATACCCCTAACAGCAAGTTAAGAATAACGCCGCACATAGCAATCAATGCTGCCAGGGTTACCAGCCAGCGCGTTACCCCGGCACCATGACCAGCTTCGATCAGATTCGCCAGCACAAAATCCTCGCTGCGGGTAAAGGCCGGATACTGCAGCAGGGCCCAGCCAATAGCCAGGTACACTAGGGTCACAACCAACATAGTAACCACAATAGCGCGCGGTATCACATGGCGGGGATTCTGTACTTCTTCACCCATGGTGGCGATGCGCCCATAGCCGGTGTAGGCCACGAATAGCAGCGCTGCTGCAGCTAATAGCCCACCGGGCTCGCCCTTAGGGATGGGCAGCTGCAGCTGGTCTGGTGCCGGCAGGCTGAAGCTGTAGCCGATGAAAATAAGCAAGCCCAGAATTGCGAGCCCTACCAGCACTGCATTGGCCTGGTTGGAGCGCCGTAAACCACCCAGTACCAGCAAAGTGAGCGCCAGTAACACCACGCCGCCAATCAGCTGTGTCAGCCATACCGGCCCGCCAAACCAGCCGGTAATGGCAAAACCGACCGCCAAAGCAGCAGTAGCCGCGGAGGCGCTTTTAGCTAAGACAAAAAGCCAGCCGGCAGTGAAGCCTAAATCATGGGTGAGAAATTCGTAGCCGTATTCGTAGGTGCCGCCGCTAACTGGGTGAATGGCGGCCAGCTGGGCACTGGATAAACCGTTGCAGGTAGCAACCAGCGCAGCCAGCAGGATGGCCCAGATGATCCAGTTACCGGCTAATTCAACGCCAAAACCGACGCTGACAAAAGCGCCGGTTCCGATAATGGAACCCAGGCCAAGTAAAATGGCGCCGGGTAATGAGGTGCTGCGAACTAATGACTGATGCTGACTCATGTCGTGCTCCTAAACCAATGTTTCAGTTTAGTTTATCAGCTCGCAGCGTCATTCATATTACAACTGGTTTAGCTGGAGGTATGGATGTTAAGTTTTACATCCACATTGCCGCGCACCGCGGTGGCGTAAGGACAAACTTTATCCGCTTTTTCGATGAGTTTATCGGCGGTGTCATCATCCATACCCGGTACATAAATATCCAGGGTAGCGGTAATAGCGAAGCCCGGCTCTTGCTTGCCGATGCCAACTTTCGCCTGCACCCGCGCATCGCCGGGAATCTTTATTTTCTCTTCTTTGGCGACATGCTTCATGGCGCCAAGAAAACAGGCGGAAAAACCAGCCGCAAACAACTGCTCGGGATTGGTTGCGCCGCCGGAGCCGCCGAGTGCTTCAGGTGGCGTCAGTTTTACATCCAGCAGGCCGTCATCGGATTTTGCGCGACCATCGCGGCCGCCAGTAGCAGTCACATTCGCAGTATATAAAATATCCATAATTACTCCTTGTTGTATAGTTAGTGAAACAAATCAAGGGTTCACATTTAAGCCTAGCACAGATTAGCTAACATGATAGGCTGAGAGGATTGCTGACAAACCACAGACCCATCGAAGGGAGGTTGTATGAAATTATATGAAACGGCTATCGCACCCAACCCACGCCGCGTGCGGATGTTTCTTGCCGAAAAAGAGCTGCTGGATCAGGTCGAGTTTGTTGAAATTGACCTGCTGAAGGGTGAGAACCGGACGGCGGAATTCGCCGCGCGTAACCCGATGAAAAAGGTACCGGTGCTGGAGCTGGATGACGGCAACCATATCGCCGAAACCATGGCCATCTGCCGTTACTTTGAAGCGGCCTACCCTGATGCCCCAACCATGCTCGGCGACACGCCGCGCGAAAAAGCCCTTGTGGAACAGTGGCTGCGCTGGGTGGAGTTTTACTTCTTTATGCCAACGGGCATGTGCTTTCAGCATTCCACCGGCTATTTCAAAGATCGCATGAAGCCCATTCCTGAGTGGGGCGAAGAGTGCCATAAAAATATCATCAGCTTTATGGAGTTTCTGAATAGCCAACTGGCCGATCGCGACTATATTTGTTGTGACCGCTTCACAGCGGCGGACATCAATGCCTTTACCACCGTTGAATTTGCGCGGGTTGTGCAAATCCGTGTGTCTGAGCTTGAGCTGCCTCATCTGCAGGAATGGTATCAGCGCATTAAAGGCCGTTCATCGGCCAGCGTTTAGTCCGAGACGAAGGAGGATTCATATGATTGACCTTTACACAGCGCCCACACCCAACGGCCATAAAGTCACAGTCACCCTGGATGAAATGGGCGTGGACTATAACCTGATTGCCGTCGACCTCGGCCAGAATGAACAGAAACAGCCGGAGTTCCTGCAGCGCAATCCGAACGGCCGTATTCCAGTCATTGTGGACCGCGATAACGACGATTTTGCGGTGTTCGAATCCGGTGCCATCATGCTTTATCTGGCCGAGAAATATAACAAGCTGCGGCCTGCGGATATGAAAGAACGCTCGCAAATGATGCAATGGCTGATGTTCCAGATGAGCGCAGTCGGCCCCATGATGGGTCAGGCAAATGTGTTTTACCGGTATTTCCCGGAGAAAATTCAGCCTGCTATTGATCGCTATCAGAACGAGTCCCGCCGGTTGTTTGAAGTACTGGATCGGCGTCTGAGTGAGTCAACTTATCTGGCGGGTGAGAACTTTGGTCTGGCGGATATTGCTAACTGGTGCTGGGTACGAACCTGGGACTGGTCAGGGGTTAGCCCGGAGGGCCTTACGCACCTGCAACGCTGGCTGGATCAGGTAGGCGAGCGCCCGGCCTGTAAAAGCGGTGTGACCAAGCCCGAGCGGATCAAAGATCCGGACGAGCTGGTCAAACATGCGCGGAACATGGTTCAAAGATAAAGGTTCAGCGCTAAGGCTTACTGTGCGTCCTGGCCACGTTGCTTGGGCGCAATCTGCTTGTCAGTCTGTGAATGATTATCGTGGGTCTTATTTGGCCGACGCTGATCTTCACGGCTCTGATTTTCTTTATCCTGCTTCGCCTGTTGCTGGCGACGCTCTTCTTCAGTCAGGCCTTCTTCATTTTTGCGGGCATTCGGATCGGTTGGGCTAGTCATAAAGTCTCCTTTCTCTTAGCTAACATTCGTGTGCCAATTTCTTAAGTGCTTTTCACGGGTAAGTATAGCAAAAAACGGCGCAAAAATTAAGGCGAGGCCAGTAAAGACGCGGCCTGATCAGCTTGGATCAGGCGCCGTGCAGGGGCTTCTTGGTGAATAATAAATTTCGCAGAAGGCCCCGTTTACCGGATAACGAAGCCAGGTAATCCATACCTTCCTTAACCGAATAATGCTGTACCTCGCCGTGCAGAATGTACATATCTGAGAAAAACCGGCCGATGTATTCCAGCAAGGCATCGCCGGTCGATTCATGGTTCTCCAGTAGCGATGGCGAATACTCGATATACAGCATCTCAGTGCGTTCCAGCGTGTCCTTCCCGCCTTTTAAAGCATGCAGCTCATGGCCTTCAATATCCATCACCATGAGGCTGACTGTATCTTTGTCGTCAGCTAACCAGGTGTCCAGCGTGACCATATCAACCGTTGGCAGGTCTTTAACCGGCTTCAGCGATATCGACGAGTTACCAGTATTTAGCGTATTACGGCGCACCGTCACTTCACCAGCTTCTGCCCCAACCGCTTTGTTATTCACCTTAGCGTTGGAGACCTGGTTCAGCAGTAAATTGTGGCTCACCAGTTCAAAGTTTGTCAGATCAGCTTCGAACCCGGTTACCCGCTCGCTGATTTTTGACAGCGGAATCAACAGCGAACCGATGTGAGTACCCACTATCACAATATGGCCGGCCTTACCGCCCAGATTTTCCGCCAACCACTCAATATCCTGGCGGTCATATTCGCCCTTATCAAGCAGCTTGCGGCCGACAGCAAAATCACCTGCTTCCACCAACAACATACCGTTCCAGGTATCCGCCAATACCGCCTTGCCATATTTAGACAAAACCTGATTGCGGAACGGCTGCCGCAGCATCCGCCCGACTCGCTTATGAAATCGTGTACTCATAAATACCTTACTATTTTATGGCCGCAAATCGCCGTGGAGGAACTTACAAACAAAGACGACCTTGCCATACTTTTCAAACGACCAGCGAATGCAGCCCTGCAGCGCAGCCATCACGTCGTCGTAATCACCAAACAACTGCGTACTCAGCGTATTGCTAATCACTTTTACTTTCTCGTGTTTGTTCAGTTCGTCAATAAAGCCTTTAATCGGCTCTTTGTACTCTTCCGCAAGTGGATACTTACTTACTTCAACCGTGAGTTTCATAAGTTGTCTACCTTTTACTGCCATCTAGTGTGCCGTTAAGTTTAGGTGCTGCGCGGGTCTGGCGCAATAAGAAGGGGAAACCTATTTGGGGCAATGCAAGCGCTCGAAAACCGGCAGATCTAATGCCGGTACAATTTGTCAGCTGAGCTAATCGCATCAGGTTCGTGGATTTCAAACCGCGTACCATCTTCGGATTCGACGCTACTGCTTATGGGTTCCAGTTCGCCTTCAATATTGAAGCTCGCCGGATTGCCGCCCGAATCGAATGTGGCTACAGGCTCCTGATCGATAACGAGTATATAGCCACGCACAGGACTATGCAGTGAGTGCGATGGATGGCTCTTGTCAGCAGTAATGACGGACTGGATCAATGAATAGTCTTTATCCTTAGCCAACGCAGAGTAATACTGCTCAAGCGAAATGGTCTCGATCTGACGTGAGCCGAGCATAGCAGAGAAGGTGATTTGTCGCGGTACAGGCTGCGTAAATACGCGCTTCAGATAAGCGTTAGGGGCGGTGGTTGGATCATAATCATGGGGTTGGTTCATGCGGTCTCTCCTCAGTAGTTAAAAAACGGAGAGCAATCTCTGATGATTCCTATTCTCATAATAGGCACATCCCGACTGGGAGTCGGAGGCCACCTTACCCGAAAGCAGGTTGGCGAGAGCGTTGCTCTTCTCTTGATGTTGCGGGTGGATTATAGACGTTTAGACGTCTAATTGTCAATTCCTACCGTTAGCTAAAAAGAAGCCTGCGGATTATGCAGGCTTCTGAAGATCACTTCTTGCGGGCGCGCTTGTTGCGGCGCTGGTACCAGAGGTAGGTGCCGGTGATGGCTAGCAGCAGCGGGATGACGCCGACAATACTCCAGATAACCTTCACGGTCATACCGCCCCAGGTGCCGAAGTGCAGACGGCGGAAGCTGTCGAGGGTTTTGGCACCGCTGCCCTGCTCATTCAGGTTGTAGGTGTTCAGATACTCGCCGGTGTGCGGGTCGTAATTCGATACGCTGCCGTAATTGCTGAGCAGCGGGTTCTCCGTTGGCGCGCGGCCGAATACAGTAAACGGCAATTCCGGCTCAAACGGAAATAGCAGATACGTTGGCTTGAAGCCCTCAATGCGCTGCTGGCTGTCGATCACCAGAGCGTCGATATTCAGATCATCTGAATACAGCCGCTCATCCATGATGTGGTGCTCGGCGCCAGCGCTATGCTCTTGCCACTCTTCGTAGTAAATCAGCCCGCTGTAGTAGCCGCCGGTAATACCCAGGATCAGCAGAATGGGAGAAGCAAAGGTGCCAAACATTTTGTGCAGATCGCTAAATACCATCAGCATTTGCTGATTCCAGCGCAGGGTAAACAGCCGCGCCCAGAAACGCCGGTAGATGATCAGCCCGGAGATACCCATGAACACCAGAAACAGCGCCAGAATAAAGCTGATGATCAGGCCTAAGTGCTCGTCCAGGCCCTTAATATCGTTCAGCAACAGCGTGTAATGCAGCTCCACCAGCCAGTCGGTCAGATAGTGGCCCGGTTCCGCAGGCTCGCTCAACACTTCGCCCGTATATGGGTTCAGATAGCTTTTCGACCATGCATCGGTGCCGCGCTCAATCACGAAGATGCGATCGGATTCATCATGGCCCTGCGGGAAAATCTCCCAGCTACCAATTTCATAGTTGGGCAGTTGCGCGTTGATCTGAGCAGTGAGCTCAGTTAATGGCAGACGCGGCTGATCGGTTGGCTCCATATAGGCCAGATCAGAGAGCAACCAGGCGTCGATCTCTTTTTTGAAAACAATGATACTGCCGGTCAGGCAAACAACGAGAAAGGGGACCATAAAAATGATCCCCGCCCAACCGTGCCATTTATGAAGCGTCTTTCGCATCAGTCAGAAAACCTGTCTTTTAGAATAAAAAGGTTAGCGTAGCTGAGTAGTTACGCTCGGCACCGTAGTAACCCTGAGTTGGCCACAACAGACTGTTGATGTATTTCTCGTCAGTCACGTTATTGGCGTTCAGGCTCAGGCTCCAGGCGTTGTTGAAGCGATAGCTAGCCATCAGGTTCAGGCGGCCATACGCATCCTGGCTCGTGATGATTTCTTCACCGGCATTGGCATACATGTCGCCAACGAGGCCCTGGAAGCGCGAAATACTGTCCTGCCACTGATAGCTCACCCCAAACTTCAGGTTTTCCATCATAGCCGGCGTATAGGTCACCGAGCCGCGGAACAGTTGTTCAGGCGTATAGTCTTCAACCGTGTCATCACCATCAACATCAAATACGGTGGCGGCAATGCTGCCCTGCAGGCCCGGCATGATTTCACCGGCCAGCTCGGCTTCAAAACCAGTGCTGTTCACACCAACTGCCGCGCGGTACACAGTCTCTGGTACGCCGGTGTTAGGGTTCATAACAGTGCCGTCAGCAACGGCCAGGTCCTTCTGTTCGGTGTCGAAGTACGCAGCAGACAGCATAGCGCCTTCAAAGAGTTCCATTTTCACACCCACTTCGGCGTTGGTGCCAGTCAGTGGCGGCAGCCGCTCGAAGTTCGCGTCCCGCTGGTTCTGCGCCATAAAGGTTTCGGTATACGACGCATATACAGTAGTGGCATCGCTGATGTCATAGGTCACACCAAAGTACGGAATAAACTGACCGTCATCACGCGATTGATCCACGCCGTAGCCGATACCGTCGGTAGTGAACTCGTTGTAACGGCCGCCCACTAACACTTTCATATCAGCGTTGATTGAAAAACGCGCCTGGGCATAAACGGCTTTCTGGGTGTTATCGATTTCACTGCCGGCCAGGCCGTCGGTGAACTCAGGGAATGGCGTGTTGCCGTTCCAGTCTGGCAGCGCCGGCATTGCCGGAAAGCCGTTGCCGGTATGGAAGTCATACAGCGACATGTCGGTGTAATCTAAGCGCGCATAGTTGGCACCGAATACCAGCTCGTGGCGTTCGCCGAAGGCAGCGAAACTACCGCTGACGTAAGCATCGAGGGTGTCCTGCTTGTCATCCAGGTCATACTCGCTGCCATAGCCCACCAGACCCAGTCCGGTCTCCGGGTCCAGGCCTGCGGCAGCGTCGCCCAGGTAGGTGTAGAACAAAAAGCTGTCTTCATCGGTGCGTACCCGATTGTAGGCCACACGCAGGTTCCAGTGCGCGCTCAATGCGGTTTCGATATCCACGAAGCTACGGCTTTCTTTTACGACCCAGGTAGACCAGTCCGCTGCGATGTTAGTTGAACGATCGAAATCGGTCGGCGTGCCGTCACCGTAATACAAAGTCAGCGCGCCCCACATGTTGCCGTCGGTATCGCTGTCGTGTTCGCTGTGGCCTAAAGTAATCAGAGTGTTCGCTGTGGGTGCGTAGTCAATTACGCCATAAACCACCTGCGTCTGGTTCTCATAGCGGTCCAGGTAGGACTCGCCTTCGTCACCAACCACGACCAGGCGGCCGCGCAGTGAATCGGTAAAGGCACCGGACACATCGCCCTCAAGGCGCTTGCCGCTCCATGAACTGACCGTAGCGTTCACTGAACCACGAAAATCAGAGGTCGGGCGCTTACGGATCAGGTTCACTGTAGCAGCCGGGCTACCCACACCAGTCATTACACCATTGGCGCCATGCACCACTTCGATGCGGTCATAAAGCGCCGCGTCCATGCGGCCGTGGGTATTACTGTTAATCAGCGGCAGACCCAGGCCATCAACCTGGAAGTTATTCAGTTCAAAGCCGCGCGACGAGAAATAAGTACGATCAGTTTCGACCTGCTCAACGTTGATGGTCGCGGAATTTTCCAGCGCGCTGTTCAGATCGTGCAGCGCGAAGTCTTTGAGCTCTTCGCTGGTGATCACAGTCACCATTTGCGGGGTTTCTTTAACAGTGATATCCAGCTTGGTGGCTGATTCCTGCTCTTCGATCAGGTAGCCGCTTTGCTGCTGACCAGTGATCTGCAGCCGCTCCATGACTTCATAGGTTTGTGGATCAGCAGCGTGAGCTACTGTGATAGAAATTCCGGCAGCTGCCATTCCTAAAGCGATCGCTGATAATGCTTTCACGGTGTGCACCCTTTCATTTTGCTGGTTAAAATTGATGGGGGCAGATATTAGTGTAAATGCGAATGATTCGCAATACAGAAAATGTGCTTTTTATCTACTACCCTTGGGGTATCGTTTTTTTAAACCGGGGCGAACATGAATGTAGAGGTTAACCTGTTTAGCGTATTTATTGCCGCGTTAATTACGGCCCTGGCGACGGGTCTGGGAGCCCTCCCGTTCCTGTTTACCCGCCGGGTAGGTAAGCATTGGCTGAGTATTGGGTCAGCGATCGCGGCCGGCCTGATGCTGGCCGCCAGCCATAGCCTTATCGCTGAAGGTTTTAACGAGGATACCTGGCTAACCATGCTCGGCATGCTGGTTGGCTTAGTGCTCATTGTGCTGGCTTACCGCTGGATTGATAGCCGGGGCTCACCCCATGTACGGGAACTGAAAGGCGCGGATGCCAGAAAAGCCTTTCTGATCATGGGGGTAATGATTGCCCATTCCTTTGCCGAGGGCGTGGGTGTGGGCGTGTCCTACGGCGGCGGTGACGAGCTCGGAGTGTTTATCACCACTGCGATTGCGGTGCATAATATTCCCGAAGGTCTGGCGATTGCGCTGATCCTGGTCCCGCGCGGTGTATCCGTACCCTGGGCTGCCTTCTGGGCGGTCGTAAGCAGTCTGCCGCAGCCGCTGATGGCTATACCGTCCTATTCCTTTGTCACCATCTTCCAGCCATTTTTGCCGTTTGGCTTTGGTCTCGCCGCCGGCGCGATGATCTGGATGGTGTTCGCCGAACTGGTGCCTGACGCCAAAGAAGATTTATCTTCTGAAAGCATGGGCGCGCTCATCGTGCTGGCATTTCTCGCAATGCTGGGGTTTCAGTTGATGATTAGCTAGTATTTGATTCGCCAGGAGGTCGACCATGCCGATTAAACAAAAAGAAATGACGCTGCGCGCCCGCTCGCGCGGTTTTCACATTATCACCGACGAAGTGCTGCAGGCGCTGCCGGAGTTAGGTGACATTAAGGCGGGGCTTTTGCACGTATTTATCAAGCATACTTCGGCATCGCTGACCATTAATGAGGACGCCGACCCAACGGTACGCGAAGACTTTGAAAGTCATTTCAATAAAATGGTGCCCGAGAATGCGCCCTACTATAAACATACGTTCGAAGGCCCTGATGATATGCCGGCGCACCTGAAGGCCAGCCTGTTAGGAAGTAGCGTGTCACTGCCCGTCAGCAACGGCAAACTAAATACGGGCACCTGGCAGGGCATCTACCTCTGCGAGCACAGGGACCAGGCGGGTGCGCGGAAGTTGGTTCTGACCTTGAGCTATTAGGTAATCATTTCTGGTCGTGGTAGCGACACTGAAGAATTGTCAGGTAGCCTTCCTCAAAGTGGTACACCAGCCTATGTTTGCGATCGATACGACGAGACCAGAATCCTGACAAGCTGCCCTGCAGTGGTTCTGGCTTACCAATGCCGGCAAAAGGAGTGCGCATACATGCTCTGATGAGCGCATCAATTGCTCTTCGTTTTACCGGATCGTTCTGCCAGGACAAATAATCGTCCCAGGCAATTGCCGTCCCGCTCAGTAGCGGCTTATTCTTTTTCGGCATCGTTCAGCTCTTGAGACACGGATTTTCCTGCCTTAAGTTGCGCGATCGAGTCAGCAAGCCGCGAAGCGTTTTCCGGTGAACTGAGCAAATGGATGGTTTCTTCCATGCGGCTGAAATCTTCCAGAGATAATAACACCACAGGTTTGCCACGCTGATTAGTGATAACTGTCGGAATGTGATCCTCGCACACCGCTTCCATGTGGCGCTTAAGACCAGAGCGCGCCTCGCTGTATGAAATAACCTTGATAGTCATTGAAATGTCCTTAAGTCGCTGACGCAATAATCATTGTACATAACTCTGTACAATGATTCAAATGTGACCCGGGAAATCGCTACAGGACCCAGCTCAAGTGGCGGTCAGCACCTGCACCAATAGCTTGGCGGCAATCAGGAACATCAAGGCAGCGATCAGGGTATTGATGACGCGCCAGGCTTTGGGCTTATTCAGTATATGGGCCAGTTTTTTTGCGACAAACACCAGGCTATAAAACCAGGTAGCCGATGCCAGCAAGGCGCCAGCGACAAACCAGGGCCGCAGATGGTCGGCCAGGCTGGCGGTCACGCCGCCGACCAGCACCACGGTATCGATGTAAACATGAGGGTTTAAGAAGGTCATGGCGAGGGCCATGGCCAGAGTGGCTCTTAACGAACTGCGGGGTGACTCAGCAGCGCTTACCTGCAGGGTACTTTCGCCTTGAATCGCCGCTTTCAGCGCTCTGCTGCCGTACCAGATCAAAAACGCCGCACCGCCCAGGCTTAGTGCCAGCCCCCAGATACTATCGACCGAGAAGAGCGCACCAATGCCGAACACCCCGGCACCAATCAGCAGAATGTCCCCGACAAAACAGACCGTCGCCGCCGCGAACGGATGATTGTTAGTCAGGCCGGTTTTCAGCAAGAAGGCATTCTGACTGCCAATGGCCACAATCAGGCCGCCGGATATAACGGCACCCATGAAAAATGTACTGATGAATTCGAGCATCTGTGTCGTTACGCTGAACCAGCCCCGCTATTCGGCTCATGAAGTGAGCCGAATAGCAGGAGCAAACGGCTCACTGCATAAGAAGCCGTCAGGTTATTAACCTTTCTTCGAGGCAATATATTCGTTGACGAACTGCTCAAGAATATTCAGCGGTACCGGACCACTGGCAAGTACCACGTCGTGGAATTCACGGATGTCGAAAGCATCGCCGAGTTCGGCTTTGGCTTTCTCACGCAGTTCCAGGATCTTGTTCATGCCAATCTTGTACGCGGTGGCCTGGCTTGGCATCACAATGTGACGTTCAACCATTTTGACAGCATCGGCACGGGCGTTTGGCGTGTTGCTCACGTAGTACTCAATACCTTCTTCGCGCGTCCATTTTTTCGAATGGATGCCGGTATCAACCACCAGGCGGCAAGCGCGCCACAGCTCCATGGCTAAGCGGCCAAAGTCAGAGTATGGGTCTTCATAGTAGCCATATTCTTTTGGCAGGAATTCGCTGTACAGGCCCCAACCTTCGCTGTAAGCGGTATAGCGACCGAACTTACGGAACGACGGAATGCCCTCAAGCTCTTGCTGAATGGCGATCTGCATATGGTGACCCGGAATACCTTCGTGGTAAGCCAGGGCTTCCATCTGGTAAGTCGGCATCGACGCCATGTCGTACAAGTTGGCGTAGTAGGTGCCCGGACGCGAACCGTCCATAGATGGCTGCTGATAGAAGGCCTTGCCCGCAGATTTTTCACGGAACGGCTCCACCGCTTTCACGATCAGGTCGGCTTTTGGCTGACGCAGGAAGAGTTGGTCCAGACGGCCTTTCATGCTGTCGATGTAGGCGGTCGCCTCATCCAGATAACGCTTGCGCCCTTCTTCGGTGGCCGGATAGATGAAGTCTTCGTTGTTACGCATGTATACGAAGAACTCTTCCAGGGTGCCTTCGTATCCCACTTTCTCCATGATCACACGCATTTCATCGTGGATACGGGCCACTTCGCTCAGGCCGATCTCATGGATCTCGTTGGCGGTGAGGTCGGTGGTAGTCGTGCGCTTGAGCGCGTTGTTGTAGAAGGCTTCGCCGTCAGGGAATTTCCAGGCACCGTCTTTGGTGTCGGCTTGCGCAGCGATCTCTTCTATGGCGCTGACCAGGTTCTGGTAGGCCGGCTTCACTGACTCCAGCATGGCCTGTTTGGCCGCGCTCATCAGTTCGTCGCGCTTGCTTTGGTCAATTTCGAGGTTGTCGAGCTTTCCAGAGAAGTCAGCCCAGAGCGCACTGGCTTCGCCATCATCAAAAGGCGCGCCGGTAATGATGTTCTTGCTGTCGCTGATCACGTACGGATACACAAACTTGGGCGCGATAATGCCTTTTTCGGCACGGATGCGCAGGTTTTCAGCCAGCTGGTCAAACAGCTCAGGTAAGCCGTTCAGACGCGAAATATAAGCTTCGGCGTCAACCACTTCGTTGATGCGATGCTGGTTGATAAGCAGTGAAGCCACACTTGAGTGCAGGCCAAACATCTGGTTCACCGGGTAGTTATGGTGACGCCACTGATAGTCAGCAATGTCGTGCTCAAGCTGCTGCTTCATCAGCAGGTAGCTGACTTTGGTTTGCTTATCGAGTTTGGACTCATCGATAGCCTTCACGCGCGCCAGCTGATCTTTTTGCAGTGCCAGCTCTTCTTCAGTCGCCGCGGGCGAGATGTCGTCCCACTTATCCTGGTCATCTTTGATACCTAGGTACGACTGATACATGGGGCTGCGCATGACAGCTTCCATGAAGATCGCTTCAAACAGCTCGTTAGCCTTCTGCGATTCGGTCAGCTCGGCCTTGGCGGCTTGCTCGGTTTGCGCGTTTTCAGCGGCAGTATTTGTATTGTTGGTTTGTGGTGCTTCTGAGCACGCGGTCGTCATTAACACCAGCGACACGGCCAGCGCGATACGTTTATATTCAAACATGGGGTTCTCTCCGTCAGGGTATTATTCGTTTTTAGTCTGTAACCTTGATATCGTTTGTGGCGGCGGATGTCAACGTGTCGGCGGTGGGTGGGGGGATTGGGCGGGTGAGTGGTGGGGGTATAAAACTTAAAGGCTTCTTGATTTATCTCAGCTTCAGCGCAAGACGGGGATTTTTGGAGAGAAACTTTTCGAACGCAAATAAACAGTTAGATAACGAATAGATATTTGAAGCGCTATAGGCAAGATAGATCGCAGAATTATTAACCGCTGCCAGACAGCCAACCTCAGTAATATCGGCAGACCTACCTGCGGTACTGAAGTCTAGATCTGAATCAAGAATGGCTGCCATACGGTCAGTCGCATCACGATGATCTAAGTCAATCATTTCCACGCGGCTATTACCGTTTTGATAAGCAGCTTGTACATTTCGCAGCCCGCTTTTCTGACATTTCAGATTATCACCTTCAATATTACCGTGAGTGACACACAGCCATCCAGCGTTGCGCTTGTCGAAACTAAACATGCCATAAAAAATGTCAGCATTCTCATAAAACGAAAACTGATAGCTTGGCTGCGAAAGCGTATTGGTACACATAACCGCTGTGCTGAAATTATTCCCGCTTTCACCGGTAACCTGATCCAAGCAGCCAGCCTGGGCCGCCGGAAAAAAGCAGATCACCCACATCAGTGCCGCTGCTAAAGCTAAAGACTTAAAACTCATCAGCTAAACTACTTTTCTTCCGATAGCCCTTTGATTCAGTGACTTTGCTTTGCTCGGCAGCCTTCTCTTTAATATATGAAGGTTTCCATCCCATTCTAACTAAAAGGTACTTTTGCTCAATATCGACGCATTCATCGAGTTTGATTATTCCGGAGATAACTGCTGCTGTGCTGCTACTCATGCTATCAACCGCACGTTTTATCTCTAATACCTGCGCCTCGGTATTCCCCTTGCCATCCGTCAACTCGACCTGTTCGGTAAGTGACTCAACTAAGGTTCCGCGTGAAACTTCTTCTTTAAAAAACTGTGATAACGCCGCTTTAGCGCGAAGCTCGGCCTCTTCCCGGGCGGTACGAATCAAGCTTCGCTTAGGTACGATAAAGGTGGCATCAGCGTACATAGATACTGACTCCAGTTGACCGGCCTCATCAAATTTCGGTACCACCCCGGAAATAGCTCCAGCCTCTGCTTCCATCTCAGCACATGCTTGTGCAAAAGTGGCTGACGAAGCGCTGAGCATTGCTACAGCAATAAAACTCTTACCAATTATCTTCATATTCTTTCTCCATCGCTTTTTTCTTTTCCTCAGCGGCTCGTTTTGCCGCGGCGGGGTCACCTGACGAAGCAGAATTATCAACCTGACCTCCGCCAGCTCGACTACTTACGCTTTCCGCTATAACATTGGCATAAGCCGCTGTTTCGGTTTGCTGCATACGTCGATTTCGGAGCGTGACCACATCACTGAGTAATACTTGTGTGGTTGCCGGATCAATCATTTTCACGGTCACTATCGCATTCAAAATGGCGCGGTTTATAACGCGATCTCCAACTTTTCGCTCTGTAATCTGTTCTGAAAAGTCACTGATCTCGGTTATCAGTAAAACATCAGCTCCAACGTGATTCCCCAGACGAGCCAGTTCTTCGACGCTGCTATTCCCGCTAGCCAAAAGCCCGAGTTCCCGTTGTGCAGCTCCCTGAAACTCACGATCGAGCAGGTTGTAGCTACCTGACGCTGCCATGCGACGCTCAATCTGGTCTTGCAACATTGCCAAAAGCTGAACATCGCCTTGTCCCGTAGGGAACAAGACAATAAGGTTTTTCTTACTTCGGTCCAGCGAACTCGAGTACTTCGCCAGGGTAACGGCTAAATCCGCAGTATAACCGCTACTCTCTTCACGAACCGCAGCGATCCGATAAGAGTGAATGAGTCCGGAAGTCTGGCTGGAGCTAACTTCTGAAGAACGGCGCGCCTCAGCGCTTACCCCTAAAGACGCGCCTTCGGAGTTCATGACTTCGACCGAGGCCATTTGGTTTTCCACTAACTGAGAGGACGCGAAACGCTCACCAAAAACCTGCGCAACGGCTGACCGCAGCCCAGCACGAATGGCGTCGTCACGGCTGGCACCAGTGCCGGTTGTATTCAACTCAATTAGCTCTACTGAGCCTTTATTTTCTCTGACTTCTGAAGACTCTGTACTGCCAGGTACAGCCTCAGCAGCAGCACGCTGCTGCTCAGCCTGCGCGCCATGCGCGGCCTGCGCAAACTGAGGCTTCCAACCCATTCGTACAAAAACAAACTTTTCTTCACTATCAACGCATTCATCCAGTTTTATAATACCCGCGATGACGCCAGAAGAATTACTACCGATCGCCTCTACAGTACGCCTTATTTCTAGCGCCTGCGCTTCGGTATTGCCGTCACCGTCGGTTAACTCGGCCTGCTCGGTCAGCGTCTCAACCAGCGAGTTACGAGCAATTTCCTCTTCAAAGAACTGTGTTAAGGCCGACTTTGCACGCATTTCCGCTTGTAATCTTGCGTCAGCAATCAAGCTGCGCTTCGCGGCTATGAATGTACCTTCACCATACATAGATACCGACATTAAACGGCCGCCCTCAAAACGAGGGACAGCCCCACTAATTGCCTGCGCTTCCGCGATCATTTCATCACAGGTTCCTGCAGCCGCTGTGGGCAACATGAACGCAGCAAATGCAATCAGGGTAGATAGTTGTGTCAGCCGTTGTCCGGTAGTAAGCATAGCTCCTCCTTATAAGGCACCCATCATAGCGTCGGCACCCTCGGGCTCTTTAATATCAGCCGCGGAAGCTAACCTGAATAATTTCGGTGCGGTCTGAACCAGGTTACCGACACCCTTGGCTGCAGTGGGCACCGCTTTAATTAAACCGATAAATTTAGGCTTTTGTAGCATTGGGGCGTCTGCAGCAAGTTGACCGAGGCGTTTCGCGTCGCTAACGCCCTTGGCGAACTGAATACCCCCAAGCACGTACTTCTGTAATGCATCTCCTGCTTTTTCTTTTTGCTCCGTTGATAACGAGCCAGCCTGTGCTTCCAGCTCTCTGAGAACTTGTTCCTGAACTTGAGCATCCTGTGCAGTTACTTCTGAATATTCGGGGCATGAACTTGCTCCGCATGCCTCAACAGCTATAGCGCCAGCACGCAGTTCTGCAGCTTGCTCACTGAGGCTTACTACATCAGCAAGGTCTGCCACTGCGGCTGAAAGTTTGCCTTGCCCCTGATAAAGATTAATTAGGGCCGTATCGGATTCGCCTGACACAGACCCCCAATCTAGCGAACTTTCTTTTTTCTTTGTCAGAGCGCCGGCAAGATCACCGAAACTTTGTCCCTGCGCCGGTAATGCTAATGAGGCTATACCCATCATGATTGCCGCAGTACCAATAAACTTAATCGCTTTTGTAGTCATGAGAAGATTCCTTTTTTCATTTGATAGTTATTAATGAACACGTCGTTGTTGAAGTTTTGCAGTTACAGTATCCATTGCATACTCAGCAGCCTTGATAACAGCTTCCTGCTCGGCCGCAAGTTCACTTTCATGCATAGCTGTATGGGTTTTGTTTCGCACTGAAGCAACACGTCGAGCACGCCCATCTTCAATACTCCAGACACTGTAAGAAACGTTTGCGTCCACGGCTCTTAGTCCGGTGGCATTATCCTGTCGATGACCGCTTAGAGTTACAGAGCCAATGCCGATGTAAGACCAACCACAATCAATTGCTGCGTCACGAATCGACTTCTCCATTCGCGAGCTCATACCCGCATTACCTCTGAATTCACCGTAAACGTCTTCCATAAAAGGCGCACCACAGTCTGTCAGCTCAACGTATTCCAGAGGGAAATAGCCAGCATCTTCAAGGCGTTCAAATACCACGTCGGTTAAAGAAGCGTTGTAGTCTTCATTCACGGCAAATTCGGTTTCAGCTCGCCGGCTTACGGTGCTCCCGCCGGTTTCCCGCACTGTCATGTCGGAAGTGTTGACGTTATCTATTGATGAGTTCTCATCGCTGCCATAGTCTTCTTCAACGGTTGAGTTATTGGTCGTTCGTTCGACATCGGTGCGGCGGTCATCAAAGCGCTTTTGTGATAAGGCCACTTTCGCCAGAAATAAAGAACCAAAATCGGAAGCGTCACGGTAATCTTGATTTGATGCAGCTGCGTTCCGACGGAATAGCTCCTGAACCAACGCCTCGTTGATCTTTGCCCGAATCGCAACCGTGTATAAATCGGCACTCTTGTCGTTTTTTTCACCTTCCACCTGGACGTTTGAGAGAAGATTCTGAAGTTCTGCCTCAAACTGACTTTTTAATTCCGACTGATACATCGTCATCTGTGCCGCGGTAAAGTTGGAGGTGTAACTGCGCCATGCATCCTGCTTTGCTTTCTCTATGGCCTCGGCCTTAACGTCGTCACTAAACCAGCTATACTCGACTGCGCCGACACCTCGCACCTCCTTCGCGATTAGCGCGAACGGTACTAACGTCAATAGAATAATAAACAGAAGCTTTTTCATTTTCCGGGATCCTTTTTAGAGGTCTGTCGCAAAGATACTATGAATTTTTTCAATCCCCTGGCGGGCCACCTTTTCGTCATCGGTATGCTTTTTCAGCCAACCCCGATCAGGTTTGCTAAATTGCTTCGCGAAGGTTTCTGCAGTGCCTAGCAGTAATTTCATAAATTCGACGTCATGGGATAGTTGGGTCTGTTTACCTACCACAGCACAATTAACGTTTTTTATATCTGCATGACCAACTCTCTCGCTGCCAAATAGAAGTTCGTTCATTCGCCACTCAATTTTTCCACCCCAACAAAGCGAGTCCGATCGCCTGCCCGGCTTGCGACTGAACATCAATTTAGCTACATGTAAGGTCATTTCATAACCCGGCTCCGGCAGTTCAATAGTTAAGTCGCCGCTCGGAATCCGCGTCGCGATCTTGTTCCCTACCGCATGCCCCACGGCATTAGGGATCAATGCATAGCCGGTTTCTTTTACGAAAACATTTTCAAAGAATGTCGCAAGAAACTTCTCACTTGTGTTGACATAACCCGCACTGGAAAAACGTTTTTTTACCGCATCCCCAAAAGTTGATTGAGTGATACGCACATATGCTGATGGGCTGAAATCTAATTTGCTCCGCCTGAGTCGCTGAGCCATTTCAGAAAAAAAGTTAAGATCTCTGGTTTCATCCTGAAGAAGGTTTCTGAACACTTGGCGGTGATGGTCGGCGCCGGGCAGCTGCTCATAGGCGGTGGTGTAGCGAGTGACCAGAGGGACCGAAAAGATCATTTTCTTGCTTTGCACATCAAAAAATAGCGCGCTGCCAATGATACTGTAGCTTGTTAAAAAGGTTGTTTTGCTGGCGTCTCCAACGATCATCTTCTCAGAAGAAATTGACTCATTCGCAATAGTAATCACCAAGCCAATCTGCTCTAGCCTTTCAGTGTCTAACTGTCCTAACTTCACGGAAAACGGATAGTCACGCTGCTGATCACCAAGTAGCCTCTGACGCGCCCATGTCTCTATTGACTCTTCCGGATCGCATGTTGCGGTTTGCGAGTTGCAAAAAAAAGAACTGGTGAAGGGATATAGCGAAGCTCTTTCTCCCCAGTTCCCTGAAAAGCCAACCCCCGCCCAGACGACTTCAGGTTTGGTTGTCGAAGCGAAGGCAGTGGGTATAAGCCCCCATACGAAAAAGAGAAACGCCACTATCAAAGTAGGGGCTGCTTTTAGTCTTCCCATGGAAATTTCGCAAATCCTTTTGTAAACATAAAGTCAACTTAAACGATGACTTCGCCTCAAACAACACTTTTTTAAAGATACTTTAATCAAATAACGATCTTTATGCCGCGTTAACGACCATCTCGGGGATATTTGTTTTTAACGGCATCTATGCAGAGTTCGCGCTGTTATGGGTGAGCTTCCAAATCTATGCCAAGTAATGATCACCAGTCCTGCAACTGCTGAAAATCCTTAATACGATCCCGCTGCAGAGTGAAAGCTTCAAACACATCATCAAAGTTACGGTTGTTGGCGTTCAGGTTGGGCAATGCGAAGTTGGCCTGAGTGAAAAACTCATCCCGGCGGTCGCCCCAGGCGTCGTACCACCAGTCGGTGATGCGCTCACGGGAGTTCATCAGACGCTCGCGGCGGGGCAGTTTGTCAGACTCCTGCCGATTCACTTCGGCGTTGGCGGGCAGCAGGTTCCACAGATCGTGGTTAGGCCAGCGATTCGGAATTCTGCGAGTAATAGTGGAGGGTTTTATCGGTCATAGATGTCATTTGCATATAAGCACAATGTGGTTCATTTGGTGCGTATATAGCGGCTTAAATGATAAGCACATAGATAGATGTCTTCTGCTGGTATTTGTTCGGGCTGATTTTCGATATAGGCAGGTAAAGCTTTGGGGTTTAGCACCCAGACCTTAGTGCGGCTGCCCGCGTCGGATGTGTTGATGTACCAGCCTGGGTAAACAACTACACCTCGGACTGGCAGTTTGCGGCCTGTCGATTCGCTAAGTAGTTCAGCAAGCCAGTAACTCGCCGCATTAACCTGGGTAACCGGGTCCCCCATAATTGCCTTGCCTCGGTACTTGATCTGAACACCGTCGAAATCAAGCTCCGCTTTCCCCTTGGCTGGCTTGGACATCATTTTGGTTTCAACCACGTAGATTCCCGAGCGGTGAATCACCACATGATCAAGGTTGAAGTTCTCTCCTTCCACATCGTGAAAGACTTGCGCGCCTTTTATGCGAAGCCGTTCCAAGAACTGTCCAACAGCCTTTTCTCCGGCGATTCCAAGCTTTACCGCATTGGCAGCGCGAAAACCACGGACTACTTTCCAGCCAGCAATTACCACAACTATGGCGGCGAGTACCGACATTAAAATTGGGTTTGGTAAAGTCTCAAAGTACCACCGATACCACTCCATCAAAGCCAGGACGAATACCACGATAGCTACTATAAAAAAGAACAAAATATCGTCGAAAACGATATCAATTAGTCGCTTCTCGAGTGACTCGCCTGGGTTGTTAAGCGGCTTAGACTTTAGTGGTGACTTTTTCATTATGACTGTCGTCGGCTTGGGGCTATAGATAAACAATACCTTTAGATCCCATCAATTAAAACAGTAATAAAATTGTTCAACATTTTCTGCTCATAAGCTTTGCGAGCCATGTTGGTAAATAACTGCTGCTTAAAATGAGGGGATTACACTGCCAGTAAACTTCGCTGGATTGGACTTCCCACACCTTTTAAGCGCCTTGAATCAATCAGTGGGTTAGTAGTGATCTTTTCCGCTGGTAAATGTTATTCCCTTGTTGCTTTGAGTAAAACCTGGCAATGTAGTCAAAGCAAAAATAAGGTGATGTCGCACAACTCATTGAGCTCTGAGATTACACAGAAGCCAGACATTCTATTTTATTCCGCACTGGAGAAGTTTACTGGCAGCTAACAAGGATATCTGGGCATGAATCAACAATATCTTCTGACCGGTGGTAACGGACGCCAACTGCTGCCCGCCCTGCGCCGCGCCCTGGCTCATGCCACCGAGATTGAGATTGCCGTTTCATTTATCCGTTCAACAGGGTTGAATCTTATTTTTGGTGACCTCGAAGCCAAGCTACTCTCTGAAACTCGAAACGTTCGCCTTACGATACTTACCAGTGATTATATGTGCATCACGGATCCCAAAGCGCTGAAGAAGCTAATGCTTTTAGCTGAGAGAGGAGCAGACATCCGCGTCTTTGAGGCTGGCGCAAGAGAGAGCTTTCACCTAAAAGCCTACATTTTTTTTGCCTCTGAAGATGGACAGATGAAAACCGCTGACGCCTTTGTAGGCTCAAGCAATATTAGTGCTAAGGCGCTCACTGACGGTCTGGAATGGAACTACCATCTAGATTTCCCGAATGAAGCTGACTCGTTGGCGTCACAGCGACTGGATGAGTTGCGCCAGAAGTTCCTGAGCCTGCTGTCGGAGCCACAAGTTAAAGAGCTGAGTTTCGACTGGATAGAGCGCTATCAGCATCGGTATGAAAAAGCCCGTCAGGCACCGCTCACCCTTATACCAGTTATTGATCAAGAAGAGCCCGAGCCTGAAATACCAACACCTAAGCCACACCAAAAAGATGCACTTCAAGCCTTGGCCAAGACTCGAGCCGAAGGCTGGAAAAAGGGGCTTGTCGTATTAGCAACGGGGATGGGTAAAACTTATCTGGCTGCTTTTGACGCGCATCAGATTAACGCAAATCGCGTACTATTTGTGGCTCATCGCGAAGAAATTTTGCTGCAAGCTGAAGAGAGCTTCCTGAATATAATGCCGCATAAACGCGTCGGCCGTTTCACAGGTCAGCAAAAAGATAGAAAAGCAGCGCTGCTCTTTGCGTCCGTCCAGACATTAGGGCGCGCCGCGCATCTGAAAACTTTCGCACCAGATTACTTCGATTATATTGTTGTCGACGAATTTCACCATGCTGCAGCGGGTAGTTATCTTAGATTGCTCGAGTATTTTCAGCCAAAATTTATGTTGGGGCTAACTGCAACACCTGATAGAACGGATGGCTCAGATATTTTACGACTCTGTGATCACAATCTGGTTTACCGCAGAGACTTATTTGCTGGCATTAAGGATAAACAGCTTTGTACATTTAGCTACTTTGGTATCTTTGATAGTGAGGTAGATTACGAACATATTCCATGGCGAAACGGTCGATTCGACCCTACGAAGCTGTCCACTCAGCTCGCGACGCGCAGCCGCGCCCGCCATATATTGCGAGAATGGCAGGAAAAATCTCAGGAACGCACCTTAGCGTTTTGCGCCTCACGCCTACATGCCGATTACATGGCTGAGTTTTTCATGAATTCTGGCATTCGAGCTGCAAGTGTTCACACTGAATCGAATCTAACGCGTTCAGAAGCTCTTGAGCTACTTAGCAGCAAGAAATTACAGATACTTTTCTCGGTAGACTTATTTAACGAGGGTGTTGATCTGCCCGAGCTCGATACCGTCATGATGCTGCGCCCAACGGAGTCTAAAATTCTTTTCTTGCAACAGTTCGGCCGCGGCCTGCGTATTTCGGGTGAAAAGGATAACCTGGTTGTATTGGACTTTGTCGGTAACCATCACAGCTTCCTGAACCGCCCTGAAATGTTGTTTGGCTCAAGCTTCACTGGTAAACCTACCCGCAAGCAACTGGTTGAGGCTGCAAAAAGACCGGCTGCGCTCTTGCCCGACGGCTGCTATGTAAATTATGACCTAAGCTTTATAGCGTTTTTAGAAGAGCTTGCCAGCGACCGACTGGATGAACAGTACGCCGCGCTCAACGGTAGCCTAAACCGACGTCCAACGTTAAAGGAGTTTTGGCTTAGTGGAGCCAATTTAACAAGGCTGCGGGCGAATTACGGAAGTTGGTGGGAGTTTATTGACCAACAAGGAGATGCTGGGCACGAGGAAGTGCAAGCATTGGAACGGCATGCACAGTGGTTTCGCGATTTGACCATCACCAGAACTTCAAAGTCTTATAAACTCGTTTTGCTTCAAACCTTGCTGGAACACCGCGCAATAAATCAATCTGTTGCTATACAGGATCTAGCTGAGTGGGGTAAGCAGTGGTATTTAGCCCACCCCACCTGGATCGAAGACTTACCTCAAAGTCTTCGACCTTTAGAGTCGATCAACGCGCGCACTTGGTTATCGCATTGGCGTAATATGCCAATAAAATATTGGTCTACTGCGGAGCAAGCGTCTAAGATCGAGTGGTTTTCTCAGGAGGGAATGCAGTTTGGTTTCCTGCAGTCACTCGACGCTGAGGAACTACCAACGTTTAACGCAATGACCGAAGAAATCCTAGCCTGGCGTTTGTCGCAGTATGCGCAAAATTCATTGCCAGTTGAGCGGCCAGAAGCCAGTGCAACCGATCCCATACTCCCTGAAGAACGATCAGATCAGCTTCCGTTTTTTCCCAATATCAAAATCGCGTGTGGCCATTTCAAAACAGGTAATGCCGAAGTTCAAGAGTACGTAGCGGCCCCGGCAGGTTTGGGTCGTTTGTTGACGGAGAAAAACTTCATAGCTCAGGCCTCCGGAAACTCAATGAATGGTGGAAAGAATCCGATTTATGATGGTGATTATCTTTTATTTGAACAGGTCACACCAACGAGTGCTGGCAGTATAAGTAACCAGATTATAGCGATTGAGCGGCAGGACGAGGCAGGTGATAACCAGTACCTATTACGTAAAGTACTTAAAAATCCAGATGGTAGTTATACCCTCAAGGCGAATAACCCCGAGTATGAGGATTTACCTGCTGACGAGAGCATGATGACATTCGCCCGCTTCAAAGAAAAAGTCGATCCGATGTCACTCTTTGTAGGAAGAAATTTCAAACGGGAAGAGATCCCGCCACTGTTTGGCGTCGAGTTTAATCCGGGAAATTGGCAGTCCGGGCATGTTGTTCTGGCCGATCAAAAAGCGCAGGTACTGCTGGTTACATTGAACAAGCAAGGCCGCGCCGCTGCGCATCAATACCATGATCACTTCATCGATAATGCACACTTCCATTGGCAATCACAAAATAGTACTAGCCCTGAGAACAAGAGAGGCAAGGATATTATTTACCACGAAAAATTAGGTAGCCGAGTATTTTTGTTTGTGCGCGAACACAAGTTGCAAAATGGGGTGGCTGCTCCCTTTCATTACTATGGCGAAGTAAGGTACCTGAAGCACGAGGGAAGTAAACCGATGAATGTGGTCTGGGAGCTGCAATCAGACTCAACCCATCAGTAATGTTTTCGAGCTTCAGGTTTTATAAGCTAACGCACAGGACAACATAGTTGATGACGAAAAGCCGCAACATCGATTTTTACAGCGCCAATGCGCTTAGGCTGGCTGAGCAATATGATAGCCTGACCTTTGAACAGGTCCATGCTGATTGCTTGAGCTGGTTAGAACAACTTCCCGCTGGTGCCTTAGTATTAGATATAGGTGCAGGCTCTGGCCGCGATGCTTTGGCGTTAGCCAAGCGCGGGATGCAAGTAACAGCGGTAGAGCCGGCAGAAAAACTTCGTACTATTGGTGAGGCTAAATCTGAGAAGGTTACCTGGATTAATGACATGCTGCCGACACTTTCCCATATCTCAGGGGGTTACGATCTAATTCTCATTAGTGCAGTGTGGATGCACCTGACTCCAGCGCAGCAGCACCAAGCTCTAGTCCGTATTGCGCAGCTTCTGAAGCCCAACGGCCTATGGATTGTTAGCCTCCGCCACGGGGGCTTTGATGATATCCGCGAAAGTCACCCACAGCGTGATGAACAACTCATCAAGCAGGCACAGCAATGCGGCCTCGAACTATTGCAGTCGACTCATGACAAGGATCAGCTTAAAAGGTCACGGGTTAATTGGCAGACATTGGCGTTTCGCCGTTTAGAAGAGGACTCGTGATTTGCGCATTTACAGTCCTTCATTTTAGTTTAACAGAGCTTTCTACTTATAAATGCGCCGATTTTTCGGGGGGATTACAGGAAGATCGTTTCGTTTTTGAATGGCATAAAACATCGGTGAGTATCCCCCAAAACCACCAACCAACTTACTGATAAGGTGAAAAGGATGTCCTTCTTCGATTTAACCGGAACCGGAGAGCTTCACTGCGATAATACAGGTCGGGTCGTTGAAGTCCAACTGGCGATTCAAGCAGTTAATGGCCGAACGCGTATTCATTGTTCACCGATCAGTTCGGACAAGCCTTTTGAATTGGAAATGCTATCTATAGGCGCCGATAGCCTGGCACTAAAGAATATAAAAATTGAGAGCGCTGCCGGAATATTGTCAGCTAAACACTTGGCCAACGTAAATTTAAACTACCTCTCGTCTTATAACGAAAATGAGCCATTATTAATCACTCAGCTCGCACACAAACCCGGCAAGCGGCACACTTTAACATTGGAAGCTGGTTATCTTACCTTTCCCAGCTCAAATTTAGCATTCGACTTCGAACAGTCTGATCCTATGAATGGCTGCCAATTGATGTTTATTGGTGCAGCCCAAAGCATAAAGGCCTTCAAGACCAGTCTTGCCCTAGGAAGCCAGATCGTCAAAATTCAATCGTACGGCCAAACACACCCGTCGTTGGCCGGAATAATCGTCGTTAACGCTAAAGATGAAATTTTCAGCAAAGATGAAGAAACACTGCGCCTGGCTTTAGCGCTATACCTTCGTCAAAAAATTAGCTTTCTGGCAAAACTAAGCGAGAAGCGGGCCGTTCTGAATCTCATAGATCATTCGACCGTAAGCTATGGCGCGTTAAACAGAAACCCCAGCTCTTCGCTCATTCAGATTAAAGCGTTCATTGAAGCGAAGCCTGAGTCGCGCACGTATCTGCGATTTCTTATTGAACTCGCGGGAAATAGCGGCGTTATCGATGACCGTTTGTTAAATGGGTTCATTGCGCTCGAAGCTTTGTTTCCCAATCGAACATTACAAGCTGACAAATTGAGTAAGCGATTGAAGGTCTCTCAAGCAACGGCCGATTTTTTTGTCCAGATTCGGCACAAGATTTTTCATTATGGAGTAGGAATAAGAGGGGCGCTGGATATTTTACAAGAGGAAAAGCAGCAACATAGCCAATGTAAAATTACTCCCATGCTTCAAGCTTTGTCTCACCGACAAGATGCGAGCTGGATTATCTATAGCAGCTTTACTGATTTGATGTACACCCACTTCGCAGAATTAGTAGGAATTGACGCAGCCACAATTAAGCGATGGTCTGATGTGAATCTTCGCAGCGACGACTGGTTCCGAAAACTAGAACGCCCGAAATGACAAAATCCGTTCGCAGCTTTCAGTTTCCTACAAAAAAATCAAGCCAACTGGAATCGTCACTGATTTGCCAGATTCCTTGCAGTCATAGATATTGATATATTTGTCCGGTTTCATTCTTCCTAACTAACATTATGCGAAGCGCGATGGTAGAGATCGGTTGTGGGGGAGGTTTGGCCCGTGGTAGAACCACGGGCTACAGGTTACGGAAGAACCGGCGGCGGTGAAGCGAAAGGAAGAATCCCCAACGCGGTATAGATTTCCTCAGGGTAATACAGCTCACCAGACTTCAACACCAACCGTGGCTGCTTAATGGCTTTAATATCCGCCAGCGGGTTGCCAGCAACTAAGAAAAAGTCAGCGCGCTTGCCGGTTTCGATGCTGCCGGTTTTATCGCCCCAGGCTAGGTATTCGGCTGGGCCTAGGGTTGCCAGGCGCAGGGCGTCGGCGTTGGAGATGCCGGCCAGGGTGTAGAGTTCGATTTCGCGGTGCAGGGTGAAGCCGTCCTGGGCATCGGTGCCCGGCAATATGGTTACGCCGCTGTCGTGCAGCATCTTGGTGATGTCGAGCAGTCGCGCCACGCTGTCCAGATAGGCCTGATCGGTTTCGGCGTCGGGCAGGCGCACGAAGGTACGTTTGCGATAGCGCTGATAACCGATTGGCATGTGACCCAGATAGTCCACATCGCCTGGCGGTACCACGCCCGCACGGCTGGCCATCAGCCGCTCCAGAATCACCATGGTGGTCTCAAGCGCTACGTCATGCTCTTTCATCAGGGCGACGGTGTTCTGTACGGGTTCGGATTCCAGATCCAGCGAGTGGGTGCGTTGCATCGCTGTCAGCCGTAAGGTAGTACGGGTGTCTTCGCCTTCTTCCAGCAGCCAGCCGAGTACCAGCTGGTTAATATGGGCAATGTCGTCGTAACCCCACTGGATGGCTTCATCGGGGCTGACAAAGGCCGGCACATGGCCGGACACATGCATACCGCGCTGCTTAGCATGTGCCACCGTTGCTTCCAGCCACTCCGGGTGAATCGAGTTGTAGAGTTTGATTGCCGGGTAGTCATGATCGGCATACCAGTCCACCGCCGCCAGCGCTTCTTCCAGGGTGCCGGCAACTATGCCCAGTTCGGCATTGTAAGGGCTGCGGCCTTCGATAAAGCCCGAGCGATAGATGTGCGGGCCAACCACTTCACCGCGTTCCTGCTGTTGCAGATGCTCCAGCAGCCAGCTGTTGTTGTTGCCCATGTCACGGGTGCCGGTTACCCCGGCCGCCAGATAGTACATACCTGAGGTGTCCTTGGTATGCGCGTGCATATCAAACAAACCGGGCACCAGGGTGCCGCCCTCGCCGTCTACGCGTACCACGCCGTCAGTGGCCTGATACTGCGCCAGCGGGGTAATGGCGTGAATGGTTTCGCCTTCAACGATCACCACGGATGGCTCGGACAAGGTGCCGTCATCTACGTTCAGTACCCGCACGTTGACTATGTGCACCGGTTGCTCCGGCACATGAGCCAGCCCCTGCTGCATCTGCGCGATGTTGCGGTCGTGGGCGGTAGAAAAATGCTGCAACAGCTGTGGCGTCAGATCACGGTAGCCCGCTCGCACAATCAGCGACTCCGCGCCGCTGAATACGGCGAACAACTCATGGTGGTCGTCCAGCATGATGTAATCGGGCTCCCGGTTCAGGCCGGAGATTTTATAAATTGTCAGCGGCACCTGCCCGTGAGAATCAGAATCAACCGCAGGAACCGACAACGATGCCACTTCTTCAATGCGCATCTGCCCGGCTGGCAATACGGCCAGGCTGTTATCTTCACTGGCCAGCAGTTGGCGTGCATACAGGCCAAGCTCCCACGGTGTGCCATCATTAGTGGCGTACAGCAACGGGGTTTCAGTTTCTTCGCTGCCTGCATCGGCCTGGCTGGTCCACTCTGCCACGCCATCGCTCAGGGTATAGTGCTCGGTCACACCGCCGCCCATCAGCGAGGTGCCATGAATGCGCCAGTCAACCGGAAAACCATCAGCATTCATATCGATCAGCGCCCGTAATTTGGCGCCGCGGCCGTTCTGGTCTACCTGGTAAATCACTTCCACTGAATCAGCGGCGGTGTCAAACACATCCATCGAGCCGACCACTTCGCCGTTTTGCACCACGGCGAATTCGGTATCCGGCTGGGCACTGACGGCGATAAATTCCTGCACCTGGTTGATCAGTTGATTGCGGTGCGCATCATCGTCAAAGGGCGCATGGGGCACTGGCAGGAAGGCAAACTCTATACGCTCCGGATCAAAGCCGGTGCGGGTAAATAAGTACTCGGTGCCGGCCACTGGCGTGGTCAGGTCGTAATAACCGCCAATCACAAAAGCGCGGAATTTAGGGTCGGCCTGCATCACCTCTTGTACGCGATGCAGCGGGTTCACCACAAACCGCGGCGAATTCTCGGCGGCGCGCCATTCCCAGGCGAAGTTTAAGTCCAGGTTAAGGGCGTAGTAATCCAGTTCGGTCTGCACACCAATTTCTTCGCTTAAGTACTGCTTCCAGTCTTTGGAGATGATCTTGTTGCTCTTGCCCAGCCCCAGCGAAGGGTCGTTGGCCGCCGCCGGACGATCCGGATTAGCCGGTGGCTGCGCGGCGGGACGCGTTACCCGCATATCTAACCGGCCCAGCAATAAATCGGGCACGGCATTTTCCAGAAACACCTGCTTGGGCAGGCGCAGGTCGTGCTTCAGCAGCAGCTCTTCTTCGATGCCTGTCAGCTTGCTCATGCGCTCCGCCACGCTCTGGCGTTCTTCAACTGAGGCGCGGGTACCGGCCAGCAGCAGATCAAAATAGTCGTTTTCCGCAAACTTGCGGGCATGTTCATAAACGGCTTCGACGGAATCAAATTCCTGATTCGCTACCTTATGATGCCAGGCACCTACCGCCATCGTCGGCAGCTGGTGCACAAAGGTGCGGTTGTTGGTGGCTTCACCGGCGCCGCCACTGAAATCAATAGCGGGCGAGATAAAGATCGCGCCATCTACACCCAGTTTCTGCAGCTCTGGCATCATCATCGCCAGGCGGAAACTGCCATAACTGGCCCCCGCCACATAGAAGGGGGCTGACACCCGATCATGTTCGCTCAGCCAGTGCTCGATGAAATCACGGGCGGCGCTGGCGTCGCCTTCACGGCTCCAGTACGGCGTTTCATCAGATAGATTACGACTGAACCCGGTACCAACAGGATCCACAAACACCATGTCGGCCTCGGCAAGCACGTGGGTCTCAAATTCATCCTGCAGGTGCGGGCCTAAGGTTGAATGCATGGGCGATGACGACGCCCCTGGCCCGCCATTAAAGAAGAAAATCACCGGGCGTGGACGCAGCGCGTCGCTTTCCACCACGTAGGATGTTCCTGAAATGCTGGCGATCACCTGGCCGTCATCGTCGCGCAGCAACAAAGGCGTCCAGCTGGCGGTATAGTTCAGGCTTTCGCCGCCAATCACCACCGAGTGCTGTTTGCTGGCCGCCTCAGGCACAGTGGCAGCCACGGCGTCGGCGCCGCCCGCATCCGACGTGTCGGCGGTTTGCACACAGCCGCTCAGTAACACGGCCAGGCTCAGCATGAATCCGGCTAGAATGGTATTTTTCTTACATACAGGCTTACGTATAGGCATTGGCATATATTGGTCCGCTTATAAAATTCTTAACTGCTATCAGTGTACCGCCCGGCACAGATATTTTTGTGCTAATTCACCCGCTAATTTCCACAGAACGAAATATTTATGCAGTGATGCCAAAAACCCGCAAAGTTTATGCTCAAAGCCCCGCATCTCAAGCGCAATTTGCATTAGGATTTAACCAGCGTGTGGTAGATTCATAACTCATGATAAATAAAAGCCGAACACGCCAACGGGACCTGTTATGAAACCGCAAAACAAATTCACGCGCCGGCAATTTCTGACTATGGCCGCTGCCGTGCCGGTGGCCACCGCCTTTGGTTATGCCGCGGCCCACCCGATGAACAAGTTGCTGAACCCTGGCGCTTCCGAAACCGCGGGGCTAAAACCAGAGCAGTTGCGCGAGTTCGGCCCGCTGCAGTTTGTGCAGGGCGACGAGGTGAACTTTAACGCCGGCAGCAGCCATCCACTTAGCCTGGGGGCGCTGCAAACCGTGCAGGATTACTTCAACAGCCGCGCCCATCTGCCGCAGGCTGAGGGGTACAAGCTTCCGGCTTCGCAGCCCATCGAACAGTTCGCGCAGTTAGTGAACGCGGACCCCAGCGAACTGACGTACGTGCAAAGCACCACCACCGGCGAGCAGATGGTGCTGCGGGCGCTGAATATTCCGCACTCCGGCGGCCATATTATTACCGACACCCTGCACTTTTTTGGCTCACTGCCGATGTACCGCGAGCTTGAACGCCAGGGCATGGAGGTTACCTTCATCCGTGACGAGAACGGCCAGATATCCCCCGAAGCCATCCGCGATGCGATTCGCCCCGACACCAAACTGATCGCGCTGTCACTGGTGTCCACCGTCAACGGCTTTACCCATGATTTAAAAACCATCTGCGATTACGCTCACCAGAAAGGTGTTTATGTATACGCCGATATCATCCACGCCGCTGGCTGCATGCCGTTGGATCTGCACCACAGTGGCGTGGATTTCGCGGCCACCGCCAGCTACAAGTGGCTGATGGGTGACTTTGGCCTGGGCTTTATTTATGCCGCTAAGCACACCCACGATAAGCTACGGCAGGGTAACTACGGCTACTATGGTATCTCGGAGTACAGCAGCCATAATCAGCCCCACGACCCGCCCGGCGAGCATGTGGTCGAGTACGCCTTTGCTGACGATGCGCGCGGCTTATTCGCGCTGGGCACGCGCCAGCATGCGGTGATTGCGCAGCTGAGCTATTCGCTGCAGCAGTTGCTGGATATCGGCGTGGATAAAGTGCAGCAGCATGCCCAGCTGCATACCCGCCATCTGAAGCAGCAACTGCCAAAGCTTGGTTTCGAACTCTATACACCGGAGGGCTCAGAGGCGCCGCTGGTCACCTGTATTTATAAAGACGCACGCAAGAAGCTCGCGCCGCTGTTTAAAGAACGGGGGCTGAATTTAACGGTATCGAGGAATAGTTTCAGGGTGTCGGTATCGGTGTTTAATACCCCTGAAGATACTGAGCATTTACTCAGAACCCTCAGGGATCACGTTTAGATCTGGCAGTCGTCAACTTCAGGGGCTACGTCGCGCCATAACCAGGCAGGTAAGGAGTCGCCCCGCGGCAGGTAGGTGTAATCGAAGGTTTCACCATCGCGCTCAACAATGATCGTCATCTTCGCTTCAACGTCATCACGCAGGGTGCGCAACGGGGTGAAGCTGACAATCTTGTCGCCTTCCAGCAGCCCGGCAATAGCGGCATTTGAATCGGCGGTTAAGTTGGTTACCTGGCCTAAGTTCATCCGGTCAAAGCCCAGCTCAAAGCCGCGCACTTGCGTCTGATAGGGCGCAAAGCACGGTCCCCAGGCCTGCGGATGCGGCACAATCAGCTCGCCGCTTACCATGGCCTGATGATCAGTAAAGGCTTCATTGCCAATATAGCCTGCTAACAGTTGCTGCCAGCGCTCATTGCCAATATTCTCACCTTCGTCCTGCAGCGCGTTGATCTGCAGCACCAGGGTATCTAAAGTGGCTTCGCCATCGCTCGCCGCGATGATTTTCGCGTCGGCATTGGTCAGATACATAAAGCCGCGACCATAAGGCACCCGTTGGGCTAAGCCATCTTTCCAGAACATCTCACCGGCCGCTTCATTGCTCGCTGCCACGTAGGGATTGCTGTAATAGCCCTCGGCCATGTCATTGATGGTTTCGAGTACTTCGGCGCGGCTCATCAGCCCGGCCCGGTGGGCCATCACCACTTTGTAATACTCGGCGGTGCCTTCGGAATACCAGGCGGTTAAGGCGTGTGGTTCGTCTTTGCCATTCAGGCCGGTCCAGTTATGTGCAATCTCATGCGACAACAACATCAGCGGGCCATCTTCAGAGGCATCTTCATCGATGCCCCACGAGAACGCGAACGAATCGATAAAGCCGGTACCGCCACCACCCGCGTGGGGGTTCGAGCGGATAAATACCCGATACGAGGCATCCGGCTGGCCGTGGAATTCTGCCATGGTTTTAAACAGGCGGGTGATATTGGCGGCAAGCTTTTCGATATTAAACGGCGGCTCGGTGATCCAGTACAGGTTAAAAGCCGCGTCAGGGTCATCTACCGCTCGCTTTACCTCGCCGGCGGCGTAATAGGCAAAGCGCAGGTTACTCACCGTCAGGGTCAGTTCCTGCTCGCCTTCACCTAAGCTCCAGGCGCCTGAGGTGCCGGCCGGAGCGTTACTGAAATCCCAGTCCATGCCGACATCGTACTTCGCCTGTTCGTCACTGGGCAGCAGCATGAAGTACACGCCGGCGCCCATGATGCCACCGTCTTGCGGACGTACATCAAACAGCGGGCCGTTGCGGGTGTTTTTGTCCACCTGCCGCGGTTCAGCGCGGTAACTTACGGTCACATCACCGACGGTATCGCGCGGCACAAGGTAACTGCGGTACTGACCCGACGACGTGGGATCTTCATCCCGCGCGGTGAGTACCAGTTCACCCTGTTCATCCGCTGCCTGCACCTGCTCAGCTGAATAGGCGGCGGTGGGCGTACCCACCAGCACTACCGGCATGCTCAGCAGTGCATCGCCAGCAGCCGCACCGGGTTCGGACAGCCGCAAGGTCACGTCCATGCCCTCAACTTCGCTTTCGCCGTACGGAGCTAACAGTACAGATAAACCCGGGCCGTCTGCCGGCAGGTTCTGGCCGCAACCGGCCAGTAACCAGACTCCTGCTAGTGCCATTACAATCTGTTTCATAACGATTTAGCTCTTTTTATGAGTAATGGTTCAGAAGCTGTAGTTCAGGCCAACGTAATAACGCCGTCCCAGGATGTCGCCATAACCCACAGTCGGATACGACGGCTCGCGGTCAAATGCGTTCTGCACCCCAAAGCGTACCGACAGATTCTGACTCGCGTCATAATTCACCGACATGCTGTGGCGGGTATTTGAAGCCACTTCCGGGTTCGGGCTGGTTTCGATGGTCGCGTTGTAGTCTTGCTTCACTCGTGGCAGGTAATCAATGAACCAGCCCACGCTAACCGGACCACGATGGTATTGCAGGGTTAGCTGCGTACGCCAGTCGGGCTGCTCCAGCGTGCCTTCGTAACGGGTTACTTCAAAACCAGACACGCTTTGCTCGTACAGTGACACGTGAGTCGCTTGCAGATTCACGTCCAGACGCGATTCTTCAAACTGATGGCCATAGAAGACCGCGACGTTTTGTCCGCGATATTTCTTGTAGCCGGCGTTTACGAAGCTGCTGCGCGCATCAACGATCTGCGCCTCGTCATCACGTTCAAACAGGTTACAGATCTCCGTCGGTTGCACCGTTGAGTCATAACAAACCTGTAAGGCGTTTTCTAAGGTAAAGGCTTCGATGGCGTTTTCAATTTCAATATCGATGTGATCTAAGCTGAAGGTCAGGTTCTCAACGAACGCTGGCTGCCAGACAAAACCGACTGAGAAGCTGTCAGCTGTTTCACTTTGCAGATCAGGGTTACCCGACTGTACGCCCGGGAACAGAATATTCTGGGCTTGCGAGGTAAAATCGCTGCCATCAATACCCAGTTCATTGAACATTTCTTCGCAGTTGGCACGACGCACGCCCGGTGCCGCACCGGCATCGATGTTGCGCTGATCACAAGGATCTAAGCCAGCGGACATGTTCTGGGTGCGCTCAGGTAACAGCAGTTCGGTTAAGCTTGGGGTTCTGAAGCTGCGGCCAATGGTGCTGCGAACCAGTAAGTTCTCATTCAGACGCCAGTTGATACCTGTGTTCCAGACCAGTTCGCTGTCGGCCAGGCTGTTACTGACCTGACGTAGCGCCACATTCCAGTCGAGCGACTCCACAAAGGCAATGTTCTGATGCGAACCAATCAGGGGGACATCAACCTCGAAAGCAAACTCATGGGTATCGTAGTCGCCGGATATTGGTGTGATCGGCTGATTACGGCTAACGCCCTGCAATGACGCTTCGTTGCCTGAGAACTCCGCTTCTTCCTGACGGTATTCATAAGCGACCGAGAACATCACTTCACCGCCGCTGATTTCCGCCAGCGTACCACCGAGGGTGGCCAGGAAGTTGTTCTGCGTGTTCTTGTAGGTATCTTCAAGTTCGACCGACACATAATCGCGGGCGGCCTGGGATACGTTGCCATTACCGAACGGATTCAGCGGCGCGCAACCAGTCGCTGACGGGTCGGCGCAGACAATTTCACCGTTGGCATTACGGGTGGCCTGAATGGCATTGGCGAAGTTCGCGGTGTGCACACCCCAGCGTTGGGTAGACCCTTCGCTGCCAGCGGCTGATGCCGATACCGACCAGTAATAGAATCGGTTGTTGTAATCAAAGTCACCATCCAGCCCAAACAGGACGCGCCAGGTTTCGGTGTCATTGGCAATATTGCGGGTTGGTACCAGGTCTTCCCATGCTTTTGATACATAAATGGGCTGGCCCACGTACGGCAGGGTGCCTGCACCAGGCAGGAAGTAATTGGAGTTAAGTAGTACGTCGCGTGCCTGATCGGTCAGGAAGGGGTTGCCAGGGGTAAAACCAATGGCCCCGGCATCGCCGCGCAATAAGGTTGAGTTGTACAACTGCGTACCCTGCGGGTCATCGCGCTCAACCTTGGAGTACAGCATTTCGGTGCTGACTTTAATGCCGTTATCCAGGTATTTATGCCCCAGCAGGTTCACGTTCAGGCGCTCAATGGCTGAACGCAGTGACATCATCTGCGCCCGGCTATAGCCTTCGCCGCCGTCCGAGAATGCTGGCTGATAGTAGGTGCCAATGTCGTAAGGCACCAGGTTGCCGTCGCTGTCAAAGCGCAGCGGATTACCGTCGTTGCTGACCAGGAACATCGGCAGCGGCGCCGGAATACTGAACAGCACACCATGCTGGTTGTGTTCCATAAAGCGGTGGTCGTTTACTGGCAGGCGCGCTGATGTGCCGCTGCCGGGGCCGCCGTAGTTAGGGTTCGCCACGGTTGAGTAAGCGTTCTCGGTCCATGGCCGGTCGACGCCGAACAGCGCCGGGCTGTCGGTGTATTCCACGTTCAGCGCCAGGTTGCCGCTGTTGTTATCAAAGTTGCGGCCTAAGGTGGCGCGCAAGCTGGTATTACCAAAATCACCACGCTCGGTATCGCCGTATTGCACGTCGAAATTGGCGCCTTCAAAATCATCTTTGAGAATGTAGTTCACTACGCCGGCGATGGCATCACTGCCGTACACGGCGGCGCCACCAACCTGAATCACCTCGACCCGTTCAACCAGGCCCACCGGAATAATGCTGGCGTCCATCTGATTACCGCCGGCGCCATTGCCGGCCGAGTTGGTGCTGACCATACGCCGGCCATTGACCAGGCTCAGGGTGCGCTGGCTACCTAAGTTTGAGAGGTTGATAAAGTACTGGCCGCTACCCACCGAGCTGCCACTGAAATCGTTCTCGGGAACATTCGATCCCATGGTCAGCGGCGAATCGAGCATGGCCTGCGCTACGTTGGTGTAACCACGCGCTTCCATCTCTTGTTCACCGATCACCGAAACCGGGGTTGAGGTTTCCATATCAACGCGGCGGATACGTGAGCCGGTTACCTGAATGCGTTCATCAGGCTGGGTTACTTCTTCGTTGTTCTCTTCGCTAGCTTGAGGTTCTTGTTCTTGAGCCGTGGCGTTGCCCATTGCAAGTGCTCCAAACAGAGCGATATGAATGAGTGCGCTTAATTTTGTTATTTTCATAGTTATTCACCGTCACAAGTGGCAGAAAGTTTAAAAGACTACTCTGCTATCGAATCTAGCGAAGATCGCGAAAGGAGTTTATGCGTTTGTACGGGTATTTTTGGCGGATTTAGAAAAAATATTGCGCAAAAACTGTCCACAGAGCGTTATCTATTCATTAAGCATCCGATGCTTAATATAATTGACCGCAGCGAGGTCCTGACAGATATGCCCGAGTGATTTATAGACGGTGATTGCCTGCTCCGATTCGCGTCCGGATTGGCGCCCGGCCAGAATTTCACCAATTTCGGCGTGAATATGGCTTTCGTCCACTGCACCAGCGGCTATAGCCCGTTTTAGCTCGGCGCCGGCGGCCAGTGCCGAGGCGCGGCTGTCCACCACAAACTGGCTGTGCTTAACCAGCTCAATATCAATTTCGTACGGCCCATCGTAGCTCGAACCAACCACATTGATATGGGTGCCGGGGCGCACCCAGGCATGCAGCAGAATAGGTTCTGGCGAGGTAGTCAGGTACAGATCACATCGGCTTCGGCGGCACCCGCCTGCACGTTATCGGCAATTTCGATCGCCAGGCCGGTCTGTTCCTGCATGTTATCGACAAAGTGCTGCGCGCGCTCCGAATTGCGGCCCACCACCAGCACGCGTTCGAAATCCCGCACTTCGCGTAGCGCCAGCAGGTGCGATTCGGCCTGCGTGCCGGTGCCCACAATCAACAGGGTTTTGGCGTCAGCGCGCGCCAGCACGTCGGTGGCTACGGCGCTCGCCGCGCCGGTGCGGATTTTGGTCACTTCGTGGGCGTCCGCAACATGGGTTACCTTGCCGACTTTACGGTCGAACAACACCACCACACCACTGTGAATGGACTTTTTCAGTTCGGGGTCGTCATAGACGCTGATAATCTTACTGCCAAAGCCGATGTCCTCGTCAAAAATACCCGGCATCATGGCAAACACGCTTTCATCTCCCACCCGGTAGATTTCGCGCAGTGGCTGCTTGGCATCGCTGGTTGAAAACTGTTGCATGGCGGCGCGTACCGCCTCAATACAGCCAGGATAGTCGAGCCATTTTGCAACATCGTCGCCTTGCAGGGGGGTAAAGCTGGTCATTGTTTCCTCTCATTTATTGATTGGTATTGGTGAGATTAATAATGCGTTGAACGGGGAGCTCGGTGGTAAATTTTATTTCTTGCAGGGTAATAGTCGACTGCACATTGAGTACGCCCGGCAGCTGGCTGAGCTTTTTAAATACAAAGGTCTGGTACCATTCCACCGATGGCGCGATCACTTTCAGCAGAATATCCATATCGCCGAACACCGTGTGGCATTCCAGAATTTCCGGCGTACTTTCAATGTGCCGGATAAACTCATCACGCTCATGATCTTTCAGCGTTGCCATACGCAAAAATGCGTAAATATAATTCAGATGGCCGAGCTTGGATTTATCCAGCACCGCCACATTACGTTTGATAAAACCGTCGTCTTTGAGCCGCTGAATACGGCGCCAGCATGGTGACTGTGACAACCCGACCCGGTCGGCGAGCTCGCTGGTTGAAATAGAACAGTCGCGCTGCAGCTCGGTGAGTATCATCAAATCAAATTTATCCAGTTGTACCTGCATAATGGCCTCTGTTTAGCTTCTAATTAACGGGGCATTTCAGCATTAACATGCCTCATACGCGCTGCGAAGTAAATAAACCATCTAACATGTAACAATTTGTTGATAAATTTAGTCCTTATTCGTCATCTTTCAGCCGCCATTGCGGTGCCCTGACCTGCTCGCCGCGCGGCAGATAGGTCACGTCGAATATCTCGTCGCCGCGCTGAATTTTAAGCGTCAGGGTGGCCTGCTGGTTACCCTGAATGGAGTCCTGCGGTACCGGGTCGACGATGATATCGCCCTCTTTAAGCCCAGCTTTTGCCGCGTTTGAGCCTTCAATTAAGCCTCGAACCCGGCGCGGTTGTTCTGTCAGTGCCGCCGGCGCAAAGCCCAGCTCGTAACGGCGGAAGGTATCGGTGTAGCGTTCAAAGCGTGGCCCCAGTGCCGCATCAGGCAGTTCCACCAGTGCGCCCTGTTGTACCTGCTGAAAACGCGTAACTTCCGCGACACCGGCAAATTTCTCCAGTGCCTGCAGCCACAGATCTTCGGTAAGCAACTCACCGGCCTGTTCCTGCTCACGCAGATAAACCAGCAGATCATTTAACGATAGCTCACCGTCAGAAGCCTGCTGCAGGCGGTGATTGAGCGCGGCAAAATAGAGTGAGCCCCTATCGTACGGCAGCACCCGGATACGGGTATCCAGCCAGAAGCCTTCCGGCACCTCGCTGTTCGGGGTGTCGTTCATGATATTGGTGTAGTAGCGGACAGCGGTCGAATTGAAACTGGACAGATACTGTTCGTCGCTGGCCATACCGCCCTGCAGCGGGATCAGCCACTGATAATAAACCGCCAGGCCTTCGCTGAACCACGACGACTCAAGCCCGCCGGGTTTAGCTAAACCGCCCAAAAAGGTATGAAACATTTCGTGCGACAACGTGCCTTTCAGCTTCTCGGCATCGGTGTGCTCATCGTAGGTGAGAATAAAAGAGCTGCCGCGCGCCATGCCGCCGCCCGGGTTGATGTCGTTGCTGCGCATGAACACCACATACTGCGCGGCCTCGTCCACTTCAAAAAAGTCATTGTAATACGCATAGAGCTGCTCGGCCCATTGCATCAGTTCCAGGGCATCAAAGGGCGGCTGACCTTGCCAGGCGGTTACAAATTCACCCCGCTCTGAACTGTAGTGGCCGATATCGCCGTACATAAAGTAGGTAGCGCTGAATTCAGCCGGGCTGCTGAAGGTCTGAAAACCGGTATCGCCTACACCCAGGGTGCTGACCCCGGTTTTGTTGTTTTTGCCGGTGGTTGCGGCTCGCGGCCAGCGCACGCGGTACTGCAATTCGCCCTCAATAGCAGGCTCCAGCACCACAATACCGGTACCGGCGGAAACAGATTCGCCGGTAGCACGCAGCTCAATAGGTGGTGCAACACCCAGGGCACCGGCTTGTTCCGGTACTTCGGCCTGATAGCGAACTGTTATAGGCCCCGTAGTGGCGCGGCTGGCTTGCCACTGCTTGATAGCCTGGTCGGTGCTTTGGTTTTCAGTCGGGTTTTCAGTCGGGTTTAAGCTGGCTTTAAGGGTGAAAGGACCATCAGCGTCGGCGGCAGGCAAATCGCCAAGCGTTTGCGCGACGCTGCCCACGTTAGTAATAACCTGCGGCAGGCTGAATACGGTCTCGTTTGCAGCAAAGTGCCTGCCGTCAACTTCCAGAGTGACTTCAAGGGCCTGCACGCGGTCGTCCCCGATCACTGGCGCATAACTGACGGTGACCGCAACCGGCTGTGTCTGCGCGGCTGCCGCTACTGTATACGTCAGTGCCAGCGCGCAGAGTCCGCGGCTTATCATTCGACCCATGTCAAAGCTCCCTGTTTGTTGCCTGCCAGCTTATGGCTGGCGTATGTAGGCGCGGATACCGGCGGTTAACCGCTCCAGCGCCACATGTAAGTTATCTATCGTTTCTGGCACGCCGACCCGGATAGCACCGGCAAAACCAAAGTACTCGCCGGGTGTTATCACCACCTCAGAGCGCTTAAACAGCCAGTCGGCAAAATGCTTGGTGTCTGTCACGCCCTTAAGTACCGGAAAATACATGCAGCCGTATTCAGGTAAGTAGTCGTTAATCAGACCTTCTTTAATAAGTTCGCGCAGATGGGCGTCAATGACGGGTTTCATCGCCGCCATTTGCTGCTCGCGGTAATCGCTGTATAGCGCGCGCTGCTCAAGCACCAGCCCGGCGATGGCATGGCCAATCTTCGAGATACCATATTCATGCAGGTCACTGAAGCGGCGCAGCGGATCAAGCCACTGTTCGGCAGCGATAATCCAGCCGCAGCGCAACGAGCTTAACCCATGGGTTTTGGTGAGGCTATTAATGGCGATGATGTTATCGCCCAGATGCGCGGCAGTGCGCGACGAACTGCTGGCTTCAGCGTAGCCCAGGTAGACCTCATCCATGACCACCAGGCAGCCGTGCTGCGCGGCGATGCCGGCGACTTTGCGGATCATATCGTCATTCAGCCGGGCGCCCGACGGGTTGTGCAAATTCGAGAGCACGATTAACTTGGTCTGATCGGTGATTTTCGCCGTCAGTTGGTCCAGGTCCGGCGCGAAATCAAGCTCCGGCCGACGTTCAATCCAGTCGATGTTGAGGGCCCGCTCTTCGGCGAGGATGCGGAAAACATCCAGCGCCGGCGATTCAATAAGCACATGATCCCCCGGTTGCGTGAAGGTACGGTAGATCAGCGACAGCGCGGTAGTGGCGCCGGTAGTACACAATAACTGCGACGACGGCACATCGTAGTGGCGACTGAGAAAATCCACCACCCGCGGATTGCCGTTCACGAAAACACTCTGGTAATAATCGGTAAAATTATCGCAGAAGTTGGTTTTTAAAGTCTCTTTTAACAGGTCGAGCGGCTCGTTAAACGAGCTGCCGATCAGCGCATAGTCCTTGGTGTTGTTTGAGGTCATCACGCTGCGGATCCACTGCGCATAGCTGTTGGCGTAGTTGGCGGCCTGTTTGCTCGTGAGGTTCGCCTCAGCCTGGGTCTGCGATCTAGCCATGGGCATTCTCCTCTGCGTCTGCCACCACCGGGATAACCCGTTGGCGTGAATAAAGCAGCCAGAATATCCAGCCTGCAATAAGCCAGCCGCCAATCAATATGTACGGCCGCCAGTCGGCGGACAGCCCCAGCAAAATAACCGCCACCGCCAGCACTACGCTGATGCACGAGGTCACTTTGACAAAGCCTGGCGAGAATTTAAGTCTGGCGCGCTTCCGGATGACCGGGAACTTACGCACCACCTGCACCGCTGCGGCTGAACAGGCCATGTACTTGAACATGGTCGGAATGTTTACTGCCAGCAACAAGAAGGTCAGGCTGGGCGGCAGGAACAAGCCGCACATCACCAGCGCATAGGCCGTAAGAATGGCTATCCGCGGGGTTTGGTTGACGCCCGAAACCTTGCCTAAAGCCGCCGGCAATGCCTGACTGCGACCCAGCGCAAACAAGGTGCGCGAGAACACCAGCGCAAGTGAATTCACCGTAGTCAGAATGGATACCGTTGCCGCACCTACAATCACCAGTAACGCCCAGTCGCCCATGGCCACCTGACCGGCATCGAACAGCGGCGCGCTGCTGGTGGCTAATGCTTCAGGGCCAATCAGCGCCAAGGCCACGTAGGCCACCGCGGAGTAAATTACAGCGGTGAGCGCGATTGCCAGCACAATGCCTTTGGGAATGGTGCGCTCGGCATCCTTGATTTCGCCGCCCATCTCGACCGCCGTTTCGATACCTAAAAACAAGCTGATCAACAGCGGTACTGCGCCCAGGATGGCCCACCAGGAGTTATCGAAAATTGGCCCGACCATTGCAATGTCGCCCTTGGTAAAGCCAGTGGTGACGAAAATGCCCAGCATGATCACCAGCAGAACCATCATCGCCAGCTGCGCCCGCGCGGCGCTTTTGCCACCAAGCAGATTCACCCCGAATACGACGGTGAAAATCAGTGCCATGGTGGGTTTTAGGGGTAACGCGGTGACCATCGATAAGTAGTTCACCAGCACCAGGCCGAGCACGGTGATGGCGCCAACGTTGGTGAGCAGGCGCAGCCAGACCACCAGGAAGCCGACAATAGGACTTAAATAGCGACGCGGCCATTCATAAGAAGCACCAGTGCGCGGATCTGCCGACGCCAGATAGGCGTAGGACATGCCAAAGAAGACCATCGGAATGGCGGCGAGCAGGATGGCAAGCAGTAAGCCGGATCCGGCTTGCAGTGCAGCCGGCTGAAACACCGAGAATATGGATACACCGATCGCGGTCCCGGTGCCGAACACCACGACACTGGTCAGCCCCATGGTTTTCTTCAGTTGCGATGTGGTTACATCAGTTGTCATTACGTCTCCGCCTGCTGCGTTTATTCTTCGCCTTGAGTGGCACTTTTAATAAAACTGCGAATATCGTCGGTCAGTTCTCTGGCACTTTTATCGACGGTGTAAGCCATGTGCCCGCCAACGTAGTTGCGCAGCATAACCTGCTGTTCCGGCCAGCTGCTTTGCTGCACCAGATAGGTGGCGGCGCCCGACGTAGTGGTCAGGTCATAGTGCCCCGAGCCCACAAAAAGGTGGAAGTCGGACACTTCTGCGAACACTTCGTCCAGGTGCGCAGCGTAATTGAAATGGCTGAACGGGCTGTTACCGCCCCATTCCCAGTCAGCCAGAGAAGTGATGCCCGGCGCCGACAAGATATAGTCTTCGGGAGAAGCATAACCCAGTTTGTTTTTCAGGTAGTCTGCATGACCTTTCTGAAATCCTTCACTTAAAGCACGCGAGGCATCAACAGCTTGTTCCGGATCATAGTCTGCGACATAACGCGCATCGTAATAGCCGAGAATTTTGCCCGGCAGCAAAGCGGTACGAAACTGCACTTTGCTGATCTTTAACCGGTTTTCTATGTAGAACTGGTGGGATATCCCCGTGAACCGTTCCAGCTCTTTAGCTACCTGATGCAACTGGTGCTCGCTGATGGCGCGGCCCTTAACGAGGGCACTGAGATACTGGTTTTGCGCAAACTGCCAGGCTTTATCGAACAGCTGCTCTTCAGTTAAATCACCGTAAGCCGATTTGCCATGATAGGCGGCAGTAAGAGCCAGGGTTGGCAGTGAAGCCACGTAGCTGATGACGTTGTTCGGACGCTGGGAATACTCAACCATATTCACGGCCTGACCGAACAGCAGCACGCCCTGCAGATTCGTCTGCTGGTAATTATTGACTAGCTGCCGCGCGGCAGACGTAGCGCGCATGGTGCCGTAGCTTTCACCAAATAAGAATACCGGCGCCTGCTCGCGGTGATGCTGCTTCAGCCAGTTGGTGATGAAGTCAGCAACCTGCTGTGCATCAGCGGTTACGCTGTAAAACTCATTGGTAGCGCGGCCTTCGGCCACTCTGCTATAACCGGTCTCAGGTGGATCCACATAGACCAGATCGGCGATATCCAGCACAGAGTAGGGGTTTTTCTCGATTTGCCAGGCTACGGAATTATCGGCTGCCAGTTCGGTGCTGTCCGGGAAAGCCACGCGATAGGGCGACAATAAACCCATATGCAGGTACACCGACGGCACAATAGGGCCGCCGTTGAACAGGAAAATCACCGGCTTGTCATGCGCGGCTTCGGTGGTGTACGAGGTGACCACCATATCCGCGCTGTGGACGCCATCTGTATCAAAGGTGCGCACTTGTTCAATGGTGGCAGTGTATTTTACCGGCCCAGACTTGGTGAGCGCTTCGCCTTCTTTGCTGTGGGGCAGCCCCGCCGCGTTTGCCGTGACTGTGCTGATAAGCAGCGCCAGCGCGATGCCGCATGCGGATTTTAATGATGACTCTTTCGTTTGCGCACACAACATGCGAGCTCCCTGCTTTTTATTTTTTTGCTATTCAGACATTCTAAGCAGGATAGCGAGAAAGTTTATGCGGATTCAGGATAAATTTCAGAAGGTGCAGAAAAAATTATTCGCAGAAAGCGGAGAATGAGGACAGATGATTCAATCAGGCCCGGTTATTTAATCGGATATCGTCGATGGTGGGGACATTTTTTAATTCAGAGGACCCGCACGCGCACCCGTGTTAGGCTACAAATACAACGAAAGGACTCCGGGCCAACGCTATACCCCTATGAACAAAGCCGCATTCGCTCAACTTGCTGAATATATGGACTTGCTGCTCGACTGCATCTGCGTGGTCGACGAGGACCATTATTTCACTTATCTGAGCCCGGGCGCCCGCCGGGTGTTTGGCTATAGCCCTGAAGAGATGGTCGGCCGCTATATGTTTGATTTCATTCATCCCGACGACCGTCAGGCCACACGCAACACCGCCACCGGCGTCAACACGGGTGAGCAGGTCTATCACTTTGAAAACCGCTATATCCGTAAGGATGGCTCTGTTGCACATATCTTATGGTCGGCGCGCTGGTCTGAGCGTGACGAGATGCGTGTGGGTGTGGCCCGCGATGTATCCGAACACAAGCACATGGAACAGGAGCGCGAGCAGCTCATCAAGCGGCTTGAGCAGATGGCACTGATGGACCCGTTAACCGGTCTGCCCAACCGCGCGCTGTTCTATGACCGGGTTAATTCCGCACGGGCGCGGGCAAAACGCGATGGCGTCGGGCTTGGCCTCTTGTATCTGGATCTGGATAAGTTCAAAGAAGTGAATGATGAATACGGCCATGCCACCGGTGATGCGCTGTTAAGCAGCGTCGGGCAGCGCATTAAGCACGCGGTGCGCGCCACCGATACCCTCGCCCGCCTCGGCGGCGATGAGTTTGTGGTGCTGGTGGATGGCGTCAACGATATGGCATCGGTAAAGGGCGTCGCCGACAAAATCGACGAGGCCATGCGTCACCCGTTTAAGCTACCCGATGGCGAAGTCGTGATGTCCCTGAGCATTGGCCTCGCGCTTTCGCCCGAGCATGGCGAAACGGTGGAAGAGTTGCTGCATCATGCCGACCAGGCGATGTATCGGGCGAAGCGGGGTGGCGGCGGTTGAGGTAGTGAGATTGCGCGTGGGGGAGGGCTTTACCCGTGGTGGAACCACGGGCTACTGGGTCATTAGCTGCATTAATTTGGGGTGAACGAAGAGTTTTTCCTTTCCTGATGGTACTTCCTCTAAAACACCGATATCGACAAGATCTTTCAGATACGTCGAAGCCGTTTGTCGTTTGGCGATTCCTCGTTCAACCAGATTGCTGATACGACAATACGGCTGTTCAAAGATAAGCTGTACCAGCTCATAGCTATATATTTTAGGCAGTTCTGTCCGGATATAGTCCGTCGTGCTTTCCATAAGCTCTTTAATGGCTGCGATTTTTTCGACGGTCCATATCGCCGTTTGTTCGACACCTTTAAGCATGAACAGAAGCCATTCTTCCCAGTTTTGTTCACGGGTAACTTGGTTAAGCAGGCGATAATAATCTTGCTTGTTTTGCACGATATAGCGACTCAGGTAGAGAATCGGCAAGGTTAATAAATCCTGCTCAATCAGATATAGAACATTGAGGATACGGCCGGTTCGGCCATTTCCGTCATGGAACGGATGAATAGCTTCAAACTGGTAATGGCTAACAGCCATTTTAATGAGTGGATCAAGATCATCTTCCTCGTGAAGGAAGCGCTCCCAGTTGGACAAGAGGTTACGAATCACTTCCTCTCCGACTGGCGGCGTATAGATTGTTTCACCTGTCGTTTGATTACCAATAATGGTGCCGGGAACTTTACGGATATCCATTTGGGTATGCTTAAGTGTGCTGCATACCTCAATCGCTGTGGCAGTGCACAAAGGTTTCTTATCTAACTGTACAAAGCCCTGATAGAGCGCAGTTCTGTAACGTAGCGCCTCTTTTGTTGCATGATCAGCCCCTTTATCTTCCTGAGCGTGCTGAAATAGCTGATCCGTTGTTGTTACGATGTTTTCAATTTCAGAACTGTCTTTCGCCTCAAGAAGTGGCAGCAAATTGATCAACATACTCTGGTTAGGAATTAGCTCTCCAGCCTTTTTTAACTCAGCCAACGCAGCGCGCGCCGAAATACAAGCCTTCAGGACCTTCCGTGTTTCAAGCACGTCAGCGTCAGGTGGAAGGAGAGGCAGTTGATTGTAGGGCTGCTCGGCTTGCCAGTTCATGTTTAAATTTCCCCGAAATTTCGACACGTTGTCATTTAATGTCAGTTTATGTCGATCGAATCGACATTACAACATTATATGTCGATTTTTATTGATTTTATCGACATGAGATGGTGGGGGAGGTTTTGCCCGTGGTAGAACCACGGGCTACATCATCATTCGATGTTCTGGATCTGTTCTCGCATTTGCTCGATTAGGACCTTTAGTTCGACGGCGGCGGCGGTGATTTCGGCGTTGATGGATTTTGAGGCCAGGGTGTTCGCTTCGCGATTAAATTCTTGCATCATAAAATCTAAGCGGCGGCCGCAGGCTCCGCCTTTGCGCAGGATCTTGGTGGTTTCTGCTACGTGAGCATCCAGGCGGTCGAGTTCTTCGGCAACATCAACTTTCTGGGCGAGCATGATGAGCTCTTGCTCGACGCGCTGGGGGTCGAGTTCGACCTGGGCTTCGGCGAAGCGGGTCTGCAGGCGCTCGCGCTGCCACTGCAGCACTTCGGGCATGCGGCTGCGCACGAAGCTGGCTTGTTCGGAGATGCCGCTCAGGCGCTCTTCCAGCAGGTTCTTCAGGGCGGTGCCTTCGCTTTCGCGGTTTTCAATAAATTCGGCCAGGGCGGTTTCAAAGGCTTTGAGCACGTCGGACTGTACGGCATCCAGGTTCTCTTCCTGCTGAGCCACTACGCCGGGCCAGCGCAGCACGTCGATGGGGTTCAGGTACGAGCTGGAGCTCTGGTTGGCGATCCAGTTGGCGCTGGAGATCACGCTTTTGGCCAGTTCCTCGTTCAGATTCAGGGCGGTTTGCTCGGCCTGCTCCATGTGCAGGCGCAGGTTGCATTCCACTTTGCCGCGCTGCAGTTGCTTGCGCAGACGCTCACGCAGGGTGTTTTCGATGCCGCGCATGGCGTCGGGCAGCCGGAAGTAAGTCTCCAGATAGCGCTGATTGACTGAACGCAGCTCCCATACCGCGCTGCCCCACCCGGCCTTTAGCTCGTGGCGCGCATAGCCTGTCATGCTCTGAATCTTACTCTGGCTCATATTAAATCCCTGTTGTTGCAAACCTCACATAGCCGCTAAGTTTATCACCATTTGCGCACTGGCAGCCAGCCGACGACAGCGCCCCCGTGAACTGCTATAATCTGCGACCATAAATTTATGATGCCAGCTATCAGTCAAGAGGAATGCCCTATGCGCCCAAGCGGTCGTACTGCCCAACAAATTCGCCCCGTCACTATTACCCGTAATTACACCCGTCACGCCGAGGGTTCGGTGCTGGTGGAGTTTGGCGAAACCAAGGTGCTTTGTACCGCCAGCGTTGAACGTGGCGTGCCCCGTTTCTTAAAAGGCAAAGGCCAGGGCTGGGTTACCGCTGAATACGGCATGCTGCCACGCGCTACCCACACCCGCTCAGACCGTGAAGCTGCCCGCGGCAAGCAAGGCGGCCGTACCGTTGAAATTCAGCGCCTGATCGGACGCTCGCTGCGCGCCTGTGTGGATTTATCCGCGCTGGGCGAGAACAGCATCACCATCGACTGCGACGTGATTCAGGCCGACGGCGGCACCCGCACCGCGTCCATCACCGGTGCCTGCGTGGCGCTGGTCGATGCGCTGAACTGGATGCGCAAGCTCAACATGGTCAAGTCGAACCCGCTGAAAGGCCTGGTCGCAGCGATTTCTGTCGGTATCGTTAATGGCGTACCGGTGGCTGATCTGGATTACGCTGAAGATTCCACCGCTGAAACCGACATGAATGTGGTCATGACCGAAGCCGGCAAGTTTATCGAAGTGCAGGGTACTGCCGAGGGCGAAGCCTTCTCGATTGAAGAAATGCAGGAAATGCTGGAGCTGGCCCGTCACTCGATTCGCGAGCTGATGGATATCCAGAAAGCGGCCTTAAATTAAGCGTCAGAACTTGAAACCAGGAACAACCGATGAAAGCCTATCAACGTGAGTTTATTGAATTTGCCATTAACCGCGGCGTGCTGAAGTTTGGCGAATTCACGCTGAAGAGCGGGCGCGTAAGCCCTTACTTTTTCAACGCCGGCCTGTTTAATAAAGGCGCGGACCTGGCCCGGCTCGGCCGCTTCTATGCTGCCGCGCTGGAAGATTCGAACGTCGATTACGACGTACTGTTCGGCCCTGCTTACAAAGGCATTCCTATCGCTACGGCCGCAGCCATCGCGCTCTTTGATACCTATCAGAAAGATGTGCCTTATTGCTTTAACCGCAAAGAAGCCAAGACCCACGGCGAAGGCGGCAACCTGGTCGGTTCGCCGCTCAAGGGCCGGATCATGCTGGTGGATGATGTGATCACCGCCGGCACCGCCATTCGCGAGTCCATGGAGATTGTCAAAGCCAACGGTGCGGAACTGGCCGGGGTGCTGATTGCACTGGATCGCCAGGAGAAAGGCAAGGGCGAACTGAGCGCGATTCAGGAAGTGGAACGTGACTTTAACGCGCCTGTTATTAGCATTGTCGGGTTGGACGAAGTAATCACTTACTTACAGCACAACCCGGATATGGAAGCTTATCTTGACGCCGTGGCCGCCTATCGGGAAGCCTACGGCGTCTCATAAGTGCTTACATGTTTTGCGCTGGCTTCCAGGCCACGCCCATCCGGGCATTTAATACCTGACACTCACCACCGGCGCTCTGCCGGATGGTGCCTTCATCAGCCAGCACCGTCATCTCAAACGCATCCTCGACCAGCGTGAACGAATCCCGCTCGCGGCAAATCAGACGCAGTGAATCAATGGCGCCGCGCTTACCCATAAAGCGGGTGGTCGGGTCTTCCGTCACGATGCCGCCCTCGGTGGGCAGAGTCACGTTGGTGATGTCCTGATCCGAAATATCGCCGTAGGCCCCATCGGTCACGTAATGGAAGGTCGAGGCCGCCGCGGTTGCGGCATCCTGGGCACCAACGATAAAGCTGACGCCGCGCTTACCTTTGACTTTAAACTTGTTATTCAACACATCCACCAGCAGCAGGGTTTCATCATCGATACCGACGCCCAACTGGGTTTGCGTGGCTGCCGTCAGGCGCATCAGGCGGGCATGACGGCCTTTATCCGCAAATTCAGCATCCAGAGTGGCATAGGGGAACAGACCCAGGCCACCGAGCGGATGGTAGGTCAGGCTGTCGGGGTTTAAGTCCCGCGGGCAAGTCTCATCCAGGTTACAGGCCGGTGCCGGCGGCTGCGCCGAACGCGCGCCTTCTTTCATAGCCATGCGGCTGGTACCGTTGGTAATAAGCGGCCGGCCGGTCATCGCGATAGCGCCGGCGTTTTCACCACCCACCACCAGTTCATCATCCAGCATGCGCTGATAGATGGCGGTCAGCAGATCAGTCGGCTGGCTCAACGGATTTAGCAGCGCGCTACGCAGGCGGTGCTGGTCACCGTCGGCGAAGAAGATGGCGTCGGCATTAGCGACCATCTGCACACCGGCTTGCGGGTTCTTACAGAATTCCACTTGCTCGTTATGGCGTTCACCGTGCACCCGGGCGCGCTGGAAGGCATTGTGGTGCTCTGCCCGCAGCTTGTCGAGCTCGTCGCAGCGCTTGCCACGCTGGGCGGCGTTCACCGCGGCGTCAATCGGCAACCAGCTGGCGTTGGCGCCAGCATCGGCCAGCAGGCTGGTGTAGTAACCGGCGGCATTCAGCGAGTCGCGGGCAGCAGCGGTGACGACCAGCACGTTCGGCTTGCCGTCACTGACGCGCTGCGCCTCAGCTATAAAGGCTTTCATCAGCGCCGGCGCGGCTTTGTTCAGGCTCTCTTCCAGGTTTACGGCGATGCGGCGGTTTGGCTGCACCGGCATTTCCAGATGGTCGATGATCATGTCCCATTCGCGGTTCGACAGGCTATCGTATAAATGCTTGGTGACCCGCCGGGTAAACTCGTCCTGGAACACCCGCTCTGGCAGCACATCTTCTTTAATACGGTTTTTAATAGTATCCAGCGCGGCGTCGAGCTCATCACGAATCTCGCGGCGGTGCGCCGGCCATAAGTCGTCATGCAACAATGGATGCACGTACTTGTCGGTGAGGTTCAGAAAACGGTCGGTGCGCATGGTGCTGGTATCGATCCAGCCGGTTTCATCACAGCGGTCTGAGGCCATGCTCGAGCAGGCTTGCAATTCGCCGCCAATCAGCACCAGCTGATGGCTACCGGATGCTTCTGTTGTTGATGCCTGTGCAGCTACCGGGCCACTGAAGGCAAGGCTCACAGCTGCCGCTAAAACAGATAAAATTTGTGTCCGCATGTCGTTACTCCTGATTTGACGCGCCCCAACCTAATGCCAAAGCTAGCTTCAGTCAATGTTAGAGTACGCAGATGCCATAAAGTTTAGCTGGTTATTTTCGTACCGCGAACTGCTATACTTTAGCTACTATTGATTCCGGATAACGCGCTTTGAAACGACTTACATCGCTTGCAGGCTTAGCTACATTACTGGTGCTGACACTTGCAGCAACCCAGTCCGCTCGTGCGCAGCCGCCGCTGGTGGCACCTGAAGAACTGGTGTTCCGCGCCCCTGAACCCAGCCCGCTGACCAATTACGTTCTTGCGGTACTCGAAGAAGCTTACGCCGAACTCGGGATCCCGCTGAAATATGTCGAAATGCCCCGCTCCCGCAGCCTGGTTGAAGCCAACAATGGCCGCATCGCCGGTGAGTTAGGTCGCCTGCACGGACTGGAGGAAAAATACACCAATCTGCGCCGGGTCGAATTTCCGCTGTTCGCTTTCCAGCTGGTGCTGATTGCCGATCGCCGTGAGTGCGGGGTCTGCTCGCTGGATGATATTGAGAACCTGGCCTATATCCGCGGCATGCAGGGCATCGAGAATCTGCTGAAAAAGCACGACTATCAGCGCCCGACCGTGCAGGCGGTGGATCTGGAACAGCTTTACTTACTGTTTGAGAACAAACGCGTTAAAGCCATTATCCTCAATAACTTTGAAGCGCAGCAACTGGGCTTAACCGAAAACCGGCACCTGATTGAAGTGCCGTTTAACAGCGACATCGCCTACCACTATCTGCATAAGAACTATGCTGACCTGATTCCGCAGCTGGAGGCTATCCTCAACCGCATGCACGAAGAAGGCCGTACGGTTGAGCTGATGCGCGAACACGATGCCAGTTCGCTGCCAGGCCCGCATTTTAAAGCACCACCTGAATTTGGTGAGGTGTCTGCCACTGCCGGTTACTGGCGCCGTTACACCAACCTCAATGGCTCCGGTGCGTACTGGGAAATCATCAAACGCATTTTTGGCCCGGTCTCTGATGAACTTGAACTCAATGCCAACACCTATCAGCGCGCTATTCTGGGCCTGAGCGAACAGCGTTTTGATATTCTGGTTGGCTCATACGCCGGCCACCAGCCCTCGAACGCCATTGTGTCCGAAGTGCACTTTGATTATGACCGCCCGCTGTATGCCTTCACACTGGATGATGAAGCCATGGAGCGCCTGAAAGCCGGGATTCTGAAACGCCCGGTCTGCCATGTGGCCGGTTACGGTTACCATGAGTTTCTGCCCAAAGGATTGTCCTACTACCATGCCAACAACAGCCTGGACTGCTTTGCCATGCTGGATAAAGGCACCCGCATTGGCGCGGTGGTGAATTATCGCGAGAACATGCCGGACTGGATGGATTACCCCTACAAACAGTTGCCGCTGCACGGCAGCCTGCCCATTCACATGGCCTTTCAGGACACCCCGCGTGGTCGCGACATGAAAGCCTGGTTTGATCTACGCATGCGCAAAATGGTGGCCTCGGGCGAGATCGCCGAGATTTATAACGCGGTGGAACTGGAGCGCTCCAAATTCCTGTTCAGCCTGCCGCCTGAAGTCCGCGCTGAAGTGCAACCTGATCCCTGATGGCGAGTTCGACCACGACTATGTTTCATATTGCTCTGCACACGCCGGTGATGGCCGCTAACACCGGCAATGTCATTCGGTTGGCTGCCAATAACGGTTGCCATCTGCATCTGATCGAGCCGCTGGGTTTCGATTTTGAGGAGAAGAAACTCCGCCGGGCCGGACTGGACTACCATGATCTAAGCCGCGTCACCCGCTATCCTGATTTTGCCGCTTTTGCTGAGGCGATGGCGGGGCGACGGATTTTTGCCTGCACCACCAAAGGCAAGGTATCCTACACTGATGTCAATTATGCCGCTGATGATGTGTTGCTGTTTGGCTCCGAGACCGCGGGGCTGCCGCCTGAGGTGATGGATCAGATTGATCCGGCCCGGCGCGTCCGCATCCCGATGATGCCGAATAATCGCTCGTTAAATCTGGCTAACGCCGTGGCTATCATCAGCTACGAGGCCTGGCGCCAGCATAATTTCAGTGGATCATCCTAACCAGACGGATTAATTCATGCGTAAAGCTTTAGCCAAACTTCAGAGTAAGAACTACCAGAACCGCGACTATGCGTTCTGGGTGAAGCTGGCTACCCGCGCTTCGGTGTCGGTGGCGCTAACGCTGATCCTGGTGAAGCTGGGCGCCTGGTTTATGACCAACTCGGCCAGTATGCTGGCATCGCTGACGGATTCCTTGCTCGACAGCGTGGCGTCGCTCTTCACTTTCTTCGCGGTGCGCTATGCAGTGGTGCCTGCCGATAAAGAGCATCGTTTCGGGCATGGCAAAGCCGAATGCATGGCGGCGCTGATGCAATCGGCGCTGATTATCGGCTCGGCAACGCTGCTGCTGTTTCACAGTGCTGAGCAGTGGGTAGAAGGCGAGGCGGTGCAGCAGCCGGAAATCGGTATCTATGTGTCGATTTTCGCCATTGCCCTGACGCTGGCGCTGGTACTGCTGCAGCGGATCGCCGTCAAGCATACCCAGTCATCGGCCATTGCTGCTGATGCCCTGCACTTTAAATCGGATTTACTGCTTAATTCGTCGGTTATCGCGGCGCTGCTGCTGAGTGCCTACGGCTGGTACTGGGTGGATAGTTTGTTCGCGGTGCTGATTGCCATCTATCTGGGCGTGGGCGCGGTGCGCATCGGCTGGGGTGCCTTTCAGTCGCTGATGGACCGTGAGCTGCCCGATGACGAAAAAGAGCGCATCGTGAAGACCATCAAGGAAACCCCCGGTATTCTCGGACTGCATAACCTGCGTACCCGCGGTGCCGGGCCAACCCGCTTCATTCAGTGCCATGTGGAGCTGGATGACGATCTATCGCTGCGCGCCGCTCATGATATTGCCGATCATGCCGAGCGCCGGGTGCGGGACCTCTTCGAAGATACCGACGTGATTATCCATATGGATCCGGCTTCTGTAGTTCGGGATAAATAGTCAATCCGTCTGAAACCACTCCAGCATCGCCTTCACAGCCGGCTGACGATAGCGATCCTGCTCAATAAGCAGTTCGTGCCGGGCGCCTTTAATCCGTAAGATGCGGCTGTCGGGATGCGGGAACCGCTCCATGATTTGCTCTTGTGCCGCCTGGCACACGACGGTGTCAGCCCCCGCCTGAAGTAATAACACCGGGATCTTGATTTTGGGGGCTTCGGTGAGGGCGCGGCGCGTGGCGTTGAGGGCCTGATCGACCCAGTTGTAGGTGGGTCCGCCGAGTTGCAGCTCCGGGTATTTGGCGTACTGATCGCGGAACAGCTGGTAACGCGACGGGCTTTGGGTGAGATCATTCTCCGCAAAAGGGACTTCCCGGTAATCCGACATGCCCCAGAAATACCAGGGCCGGCTGGGCTGCAGCAGGCGATTGAGCAGGGTTCCGGTGCGGGCGATCAGACTAACCAGCCAGCGCGGCCGGCCGGGTGTATAGATGCCGAACATGGGGGCGCTGAGCACAGCGCGGTGGATGTGGTGCCGGTGCCGGGCAAGATACAGTGCGCCGATGGCGCCGCCCATGGAGTGCGCCAGCAGGTACTGCCGCAGTTCGGGGCATTCATTGCCGGCCGCTTCGGCAAACTTCGCGAAATCATTCACAAAATCATCAAAATGGTGCACATGGCCGTGGTGGCTGTGGTCGCTCAGCCGATCAGAACGCCCCTGCCCGCGGTGATCAAGAATCGCGACGGCATATCCTTGCTGCGCCAGTTGCCAGAGTAATTCCTGATATTTCAGCGCGGCTTCAAGCCGGCCGGGACTAATCAGGATTAATCCGCGGGCACTGTCAGGTACATACAGATACCAGTGCACGGAGATATCGTCTTCGCATTGCAGCTGTCTGGGCTGGACGTGTTCGTGCCAGAACGGCGCTACTGTGGTCTCGTGAAACTGACGCCACTGGGCATCATCATCGCCGGGATACACCTTCAGCTCTCTCTCTCTGTTAGTCGGATTCGGTTGGTTCTTCTACAGGAAGTTTAACACAGACTTCCAGCCCGCCATCAGGGTGATTGCGTGCCTCGACGCTGCCGCCCAGCACTTTGGCGGCGCGCAGACTCAGGGCCAGCCCCAGGCCCACGCCAGCTTTATGATGGCGCGACGGGTCACCGCGGAAGAACGGCATAAAGAGTTTTTTCAGTTGCTCTTTCGGCACGCCCTCACCATGGTCGCGAATGGCGATAATATATTCATGGTCCTGCCGCTGGCAGCTGAGCTCTACCGGGCCGCCGCTGTATTGCAGCGCGTTGCGCACCAGGTTCTCGAGCACCAGCCGCAGCAGCTCGGCATCGGAGTAAATAACCGGCCAGTCACCGCGTGCCGGCGCTTCGGGCAGCACCTTAACGCGACTGCCATGGCCCGCGTCAACGTAGGTTAAGTCAGCCACCAGCTGTTCCGCCAGTTCACGGGTATCCAGCTCGGTGGTAGATAAATGCACGAGACCGTTTTCCAGCCGTGACAACGACAGGATGCGTTCAATAATGGCGCCGAGCCGGTCCAGATCACGGTTCAGCTGCGCCACATGGGGGTTATTGGCCTGTTCGTCTTCATCATGGCTGAGCATCAACGCCACCTGCATGCGCGCCAGCGGTGAGCGTAATTCGTGCGATACGTCACTGAGTAAGCGGCGCTGGGCATCACGGGATACCGTCAGATCGTGGGCAGTGGTATGCATTGCCCGGGCCAGCTCGCCCAGTTCGTCGTTGCGCTGGGGCAGGCGTTTTAAATCCGGTACATCGCCGCCCCGGGCAATATCGCGCATGGCGTAGGTGAGCTGACGCAGCGGTCGCACCAGCCATACACCAAGCAGAATCGCGATAAGCCCGCTACCGATTAACAGTGCCAGCGTCTGAGCTTCCTGGGCTTGCTGTTCAGAAAGCACCTGTTGCTGACGCTCGGCGTCATTAAGTGGCCGGGTCAGCAGAATACTGGCATCGCCCTGCCGGAACGGCCCGAGCAACATAAAATTACTGACCGGTAGCTGTTGTGCGCTTTCGGCTTCGAGCTGCCGGATCAGCAGGCGCTGGTGCCGAGTGGCAAGGGTGGCATCCAGTTGCAGGCGTTCTGGCCCGGTCGGCGCCACGGTGGCGGCCACCCGGTAGTTGCCAGCCAGCAGCCGGCCCGGGCTGAGCGACTGAAAGGTGGCAGAATCGGAGAGTAACGGGGTCAGGCTATTGTAGACGTCTTCGGGTACCGGGGTGGGTTCGGCGGGCTTACTGAACCATAAGCCCAGCACATAACCCGAGCTGGCCACCGCAAACAGCAGCGCCCAGAACATGAGCAGCAGCCGCAGCGACAGAGACTGATACCAGCGGGTGCCCATTGTCAGCCTAAGCCAGCTTCAGCAGGCGATAACCACGACCACGGACGGTCTGGATACGTTCCGGATCTACCGCGATTTTTTTGCGGATATTACTGATATGCACATCCAGGCTGCGGTCAAATGGCGCCAGTTGCCGGCCCAGTGCCGCTACCGATAGCTGATTCTTGCTAACCACGTGGCCGGCGGCCTGCACCAGGGTGCGCAGGATATCGAATTCGGTTGGCGTTAAATCCAGCGGGGTTTCATCAACCCGCACTTCGTTATCGACCGGGTTAATAAAAAAGCCGGCATAGTCTATCAACTCGGGCGTTACCGAAGTATTCGGGGTGCGCCGTAACAGAGCTTTGATGCGCGCCAGCAGTTCTTTGGGATTAAAAGGCTTAGGCAGGTAATCATCGGCGCCCAGTTCGAGGCCGGCAACGCGATCATCGTCATCGCCACGGGCGGTAAGCATGATCACCGGCGTACTGCGGGCTTGCTGCCGCAGATGCTGCAATAGCTGAAAGCCGTCAATACCGGGCAACATCACGTCCAGCAAAATCAAATCATAGGAGCCGCTCAGGGCGCGGCGCAGACCAATCTCGCCGTCTGCCGCCAGGGTCAGCTGGTAACCTTCTTTGGTGAGTATCTGCTCCAACATGGCGCTTAGCTCAGCATCATCATCAACAAGTAGTAATTTGCTCATCCTAAAATCCTGGTATTTGTCATTTACAGCTTAAGCATTATGTAAAGAGCGCAGCGAATAGATAGCGGGTTTACTTAACTTTTACGTACTCTTTCAGCTTTCTGGTCAGGGTGTTGCGGCCCCAGCCAAGTAGGTGGGCGGCCTGCTGTTTATGGCCGCCGGTAGCTTCCAGCGCTAACTCAAGTGCCAGCCGTTCCACCTCGGGCACCAGCTCCTGCAGGATATCCTGCTCGCCGTTCGCCAACTGCCGGCTGAGCGCTCGTTTTAATGCCTGCTGCCAGTCATATTCTTCGACCGCGCCCTTGGCCAGAGGTTCGCCCAGAGGTTCGCCAAGTTCGTCTGGCAAATCACTGACATCCACTACGTCGCCGGGTGCCATCACCGTCAGCCAGCGACACATGTTTTCCAGTTGCCGCACGTTGCCCGGCCAGGGCGCGGCACTCAGCCGCGCTTCTGCGGCCGGGCTCAGGCGTTTAGGCGCGCCTCCTAATTCATCAGCAGCGCGCCTGAGAAAGTGCCGCGCCAGCTGCGGAATGTCGCTGCGGCGCTCGGCCAGTGTCGGCAGTTGCAGGCGGATCACATTCAGGCGATGCAATAGATCTTCGCGGAAAAGCCCCTGCGCCACACGCTCGGTGAGGTTCTGATGGGTGGCGGCGATGATCCGCACATCCACTTTGACGGGCTGGTAGCTGCCCACCGGGTAAAACTGCCCTTCGGCCAGCACCCGCAGCAAGCGGGTTTGCACCGCCAGCGGCATGTCGCCAATTTCATCCAGGAACAGGGTTCCGCCATGGGCCTGTTCAAAGCGACCATGACGGCGGTGGGTGGCACCGGTGAAAGCGCCTTTTTCATGGCCGAACAGCTCGGATTCGACCAGATCCGACGGAATCGCCGCCATATTGAGCGCGATAAAAGGTTTGCGCGCGCGCGGGCTGTGGTCATGCAGCGCCCGCGCCACCAGCTCTTTACCCGTACCCGAGGCACCGTTAATCAATACGGTAACGCTGGAGTGCGACAACCGGCCGATGGCACGGAATACGTCCTGCATCGCCGGCGCGTTGCCGATAATACCGCTGACCTGATCCACCGCCGCTACCGGCTCGTCGGCGGGGGCCGGGGTACGCTGTAGGGCACGGCTGAGGGTGTGAATCACATCGTCCAGATCAAAGGGCTTGGCCAGGTATTCAAAGGCGCCGCCCTGAAACGCGTTGACTGCTGAGTCGAGGTCCGAATGGGCGGTCATTACGATCACCGTCAGTTGCGGGTGTTCGCGCTTCACAAATTCCAGCACTTTGAGGCCATCATCGCCGGGCATGCGGATATCCGTCAGCAGCACCCGGGGCTGCGCGGTTTTCAGTGCCTCGTACAGTTCCGCGGCGCTGGCAAAACTGCGGTTGGTCAGCCCGGCGCGTTGCAGGGCCCGCTCAAGCACCCAGCGGATAGAGCTGTCGTCATCAAGGATCCAGATGCTGTCATCACTCAGCGCCATGCTGCCCTCCGGAACTTAGGGTTTCGGCATAAGGCAGATACAGCAGAAACTGGGTATGGCCCGGTTCCGACTGCACTTCGATTTTGCCGGCATGCTGGTGAATGATGTTCTGGGCAATCGACAGACCCAGCCCGGTGCCGCCGGCGCGGCCACTGACCATCGGATAAAACAGCGTATCGCGGATTGGCTCGGGGATGCCGCAGCCGGTATCTTCCACCACCACCAGCGCACAATGCCGGTAGCGATTACCATAAATCGTCTGCTGATGAATAATGCGGGTACGGATGGTTAATGTGCCCTGTTGCGCGCCGCAATTATCCATGGCTTCGCAGGCATTCATCACGATATTCAGAAACGCCTGCTCCAGGCCTTCGCCGGCGGCGGTCAGATCCGGCAGACTGGGGTCATAATCGCGCTGCCAGTTAATCGCCTTGCCGGTACTGAGCTGCGCCACCTGCACCACCCGTTCCAGTATCGCGTGCAGGTTATGGGGTTTGCGCTCGGGCAACTGGTGTGAACCCAGCATCCGGTCCACCAGATTCCGCAGCCGGTCGGCCTGGCTGATAATAAGATCGGTATATTCGTGCAAGCCAGCGTCTTGCAGTTCACCGGCCAGCAACTGGGCGGCACCACGCAAGCCGCCTAACGGATTTTTGATTTCGTGGGCCAGGCCGCGGATCATGCTGTGGGCAGCGTGCAGCTGCTGTTGCTGAGAGTTTTCCTGGTTAATGCGGCGGATCTGATCCACCTGCCGCAGCTCCAGCAAAATCTGAAGATCGCCATCCTGCCCGCGCAGTGGCTGGGCCACAAACTCAATGGTGATGCGATGGCCATCATGAAAAATCAGGCTGACGTCGCTGTCCGATACGCTTTGTTCGTCCTGCAGGGCGTGGCGCAGAATGGCCGGGTCCAGGCTGGTGTAACTGAACAGACTGAAAAAGGGCACGCCGTTCAGCCGGCGCAGGCTGCCGTCGAGAATACTTTCGGCGCTGGCGTTCATATAGCTGATATGCAAATGCTGGTCCAGCGTGACCACGCCGGTCATCAGGGTATCCAGATGCGGATGCACCAAATTGGTGCAACTCGTTGCCTGCCCCATTAATTGGTACCACCAGTACCCTGGTTATTGTTATTCAGCGCCGGCGACAGGATCGAGGCGCGCAGCACATAGACTTCAATGGTGTCGGTCTGCGCCAGTTCTTCGCGGTTCGGCGCCAGCACCCTTACCTGCAACCGCCGTTCGCCACGGGCGACGTCACGCAGCAGCACTTCGGTGGCCGGGCCTTCATACACCGGCTCGGCATCCAGCCGCAGCTGATAGATGGGGTAACCGTCGAGGTTACGCACGTCTGCCTCCCAGCTTACGCGGATCTCGCCATCATTGGCGCGGATGGCTGCCTGCGGCTCAGGGGTGAGAATGCGCACATCCACTTCGACACCCTCATAGGTTTCAGCGTCTTCGGTTTCCGTTGGGCGGCTTTGCAATAACTGGGGGGGAATATCAAATTCGGTCACCATGGGATCCACGGTGATAGCTTCGGCGTCAGCCGTCGGTTTATCCGTGTACACCACGGTGCCGTCGGCTTTGCGTTTTTTATACACTTGCTGGCTGTCGGCGGGCGCAGTCAACAGAACTGAGGCTCCGGTCAGCAGCAGAGCTGACCAGAGCAAGACAGAATATGTAGCTGGCTTACTCATGGTCACTCCTTCTTTCGTTTATAAGCGTTTAACCCGGTTTATACCAGATTAGACACTGTAGTAGAGATCAAATTCGATCGGATGCGTGGTCATTTTCAGTTTCATGACTTCCTTCATCTTCAGATTGATGTAGGCATCGATCATCTCATCACTCATGACACCGCCACGGGTCAGGAATTCACGGTCTTTATCCAGTGCTTCCAGCGCCATTTCCAGTGAATGACAGACCGTTGGGATCTCTTTGGCTTCTTCCGCCGGCAGATCGTACAGGTCTTTATCCATGGCATCGCCAGGGTGGATCTTGTTCTTGATACCGTCCAGGCCAGCCATTAACAGGGCGGTAAAGCACAGGTACGGGTTAGCGGCCGGGTCCGGGAAGCGTACTTCGATACGACGACCTTTGGCGCTGGCGACAATCGGGATACGGATTGAGGCTGAGCGGTTACGGGCTGAATAAGCCAGCATCACCGGGGCTTCAAAACCTGGCACCAGACGCTTGTACGAGTTGGTGGCCGGGTTTGAGAAGGCGTTAATGGCACGGGCGTGTTTGATGATACCGCCGATGTAGAACAGCGCCATTTCGCTCAGGCCACCGTACTGGTCGCCGGCAAATAGGTTCTTGCCGTCTTTGATCAGTGACATATGCACGTGCATGCCTGAACCGTTATCGCCAACCAGAGGCTTCGGCATAAAGGTCGCGGTCATGCCGTATGAATGGGCAACGTTGTGCACCACATACTTGTAGACCTGAATTTCGTCGGCTTTTTTCACCAGGGTGTTAAAGCGCGTGGCCACTTCGTTCTGGCCTGCAGTCGCCACTTCGTGGTGATGGGCTTCAACTACCAGGCCCATGTCTTCCATTACTGTGGACATAGTGCTGCGGATGTCGTGCGCGGAATCAACTGGTGGTACCGGGAAGTAGCCGCCTTTCACACTTGGACGGTGACCCAGGTTACCTTCGGCGTATTCTTTACCTGAGCTCCACTTAGCTTCTTCGGCTTCGATTTTGTAGAACGAACCGCTCATGTCAGTGTGGAAACGCACATCATTGAACAGGAAGAATTCTGGCTCCGGACCAAAGAAGGCGGCGTCAGCGATGTTGGCGCTTTGCAGGTATTCTTCGGCGCGACGGGCGATTGAACGCGGGTCGCGGTCGTAGCCTTGCATGGTATCTGGCTCAAGGATGTCGCAACGCACGTTCAGGGTCAGTTCGTCAGTGAAGGGGTCAAGCACAATCGAATCACAGTCAGGCATCAGCACCATGTCGGATTCGTTAATGCCTTTCCAGCCGCCGATGGACGAGCCGTCAAACATTTTGCCTTCTTCAAAGAACTCTTCGTTAATCTGCGACAGTGGGATCGTCACGTGTTGCTCTTTACCCTGGGTATCGGTAAAGCGCAAATCAACGAATTTAACTTCATGTTCTTTAATAAATTCCATTACTTCTTGTGGTGTTGACATGTGATCCTCCACGATCGAGCTGTCGATGAATTTTGTTAGCTTAGCTAAATGTAGTTGCTGCACCGACTTAAAGCAAAGGCTGTGCCAGATCGCTAATACGCTTAGTTTTTATGGGCTTAGTTATTTGCCCGCGATTTGGGGCCGTATCGGCACCCGCTTATTGCACCATTATAGCGCATCTTACGCACCAGTATAGTGCAATTATTGGCGACTGGAGGGGCTAAATGGATAATGCTTTCTTATCTCCGCCAGAAAGAGTATAATGCGCCGCTATTTTAACCAATCTTGGTTCCCTCTCGCGTTTTACAGGCTTTTTAATTAATGACTATCCCAGCTACTGAACTTTCCAAGCTTCGCAACATTGCGATCATTGCTCACGTTGACCACGGTAAGACCACCCTGGTTGATAAACTACTGCAACAATCCGGCACGCTGGAAAGTCGTGGTGATGCGGAAGAACGCATCATGGATTCGAACGATATCGAAAAAGAACGTGGTATCACGATTCTGGCGAAAAACACTGCGCTGAATTACAAAGACTACCGCATCAACATCCTGGACACTCCGGGCCACGCCGATTTCGGCGGTGAAGTTGAGCGGGTTCTGTCGATGGCCGATTCGGTACTGCTGTTGGTTGACGCTGTTGACGGCCCGATGCCGCAAACGCGCTTCGTTACCCAGAAAGCGTTCTCGCACGGCCTGAAGCCGATTGTGGTTATCAACAAGATTGACCGTCCGGGCGCACGCCCTGACTGGGTTGTCGATCAGGTATTTGACCTGTTCGTTAACCTGAACGCCACTGATGAACAGCTGGACTTCCCGATTGTGTTCGCCTCAGCGCTGAACGGTTTCGCGACGCTGGAACATGAGAACCAGGGCGGCGATATGACCCCGCTGTTTGATACCATTATTGAGAAAGTTGCCTCACCTGACGCTGACCGTGACGGTCCGTTACAGATGCAGATCTCGCAGCTGGATTACTCCAGCTACGTGGGCCTCATCGGTATCGGCCGCATCAAGCGTGGCTCAATTAAAGTTGGCCAGCAGGTCACTATCATTGGTGCTGACGGCAGCAAGCGTAACGGCAAAGTCGCGCAGGTATTTGGTTACCTGGGTCTGAACCGGATTGAGACCGACAAAGCCAGCGCCGGCGACATTATCGCGGTAACCGGTTTAGGTGAGCTGAAAATCTCTGACACCCTCTGTGCTACCACCGCCGTTGAAGCGCTGCCGCCACTGACCGTTGATGAGCCGACAGTAACCATGACCTTCCAGGTCAATACCTCACCGTTCGCGGGTAAAGAAGGTAAGTTCGTGACCTCACGGCAGATCCTTGAGCGCCTGCAAAACGAACTCAAGCACAACGTAGCCTTGCGTGTTGATGAAACCGACAACCCGGATCGCTTCCGTGTATCAGGTCGTGGTGAATTGCACTTAGGTATCCTGATTGAAAACATGCGTCGTGAAGGCTTCGAATTAGCCGTATCACGCCCGGAAGTTATCCTGAAGGAAGAAAATGGCGTTACCTTAGAGCCGTTCGAAAACCTGACTGTGGATATCGAAGAGCAACATCAGGGCTCGGTCATGGAGAAGCTTGGTATCCGTAAAGCGGAAATGACCAACATGACCCCAGATGGTAAAGGCCGCGTACGCGTTGACTTTACCGTACCAAGCCGTGGTTTGATTGGCTTCCAGACTGAGTTCATGACACTGACGTCTGGCTCTGGCCTGATGTACAAAACCTTTGACCATTATGGTCCGCACAAAGGCGGCCGTATTGGCCAGCGCATGAACGGCGTATTGATTTCAAACGCCACCGGTAAAGCGCTGACCTACGCCCTGTTTAACCTGCAGGAGCGCGGTAAACTGATGGCTTCTCACGGTGATGAAGTTTATGAAGGCCAGATCATCGGCGTGCATAACCGTGGCAACGACCTGACGGTAAACTGTCTGAAAGGTAAGCAGCTGACCAACGTCCGTGCGTCTGGTACCGATGATGCGCTGACGCTGTCACCGCCGATTCGCCTGACTCTGGAACAGGCACTGGAATTTATCGATGATGACGAGCTGGTAGAAGTAACGCCGAAGTCGATTCGTATCCGTAAGCGTCTGCTGACTGAAAACGACCGTAAGCGCGCCAGCCGCAGCTAAGCTGCCACTGACACGGGTCACTGAAAGGTAAGAAACTGATTAGGCCGTAATCACCCGATTACGGCCTTTTTGTTTGGCTTCATATAAAGCGGCGTCTGCCCGCGCAAAGGTTTTATCGATACGCTCACCCGGCTCCCACATGGTCACGCCGATACTCATCGTCACGTTAAAGCTTTCACCATCGGCACCAAAATATAGCTGCTGCATTCGCTGCACCAGCCGCTCGGCGACCAGTACTGCGCCCTCCAGGGTACTGTCTTCCAGCAAGATGGTAAATTCTTCACCACCGGTACGGGCCGCGATATCAATTTGTCGTACGGTGCTGGATAACAGCTGGCCGACGCTCTCCAGTACCTCATCACCCGCGGCATGGCCGTATTTGTCGTTAATTTTCTTGAAGTAGTCCAGGTCCAGCATCAGCACTGCCAGCGGCATGTCTTTGCGGGCTGCGCGCTCCATCATGGCTTCAGCACCGACCAGTAAGGCCCGCCGGTTCGCCAGCCGGGTCAGTGAGTCGGTGGTGGCCAGTTGCTCCAGCCGGGCATTGGTGGTTTGCAGTTCTGCCGTGCGCTCCTGCATTTCACGTTCAAGTCGCTTATTGATATTAGCCAGTGGCCGCGCCATGCGTTCCGCACTAAGCCAGCCCACTAGTGCCAGTACTAACGCGATACCCGACCCAATCCACAGTACCTGTACCCGCAATGCTTCAATGGGTTCGAAGGCACTGGATACCGGGATCCGTACCAGAATCTGCCAGCGCGGTCCTTCATATTCGCGGTAACCCGTGGTTTCCGCATAACCGGTTACGTACTGATTACCATCCGGCCACGTCTCAACAGCATAATTATTGGTTCTCAGCTGCTCGCTCAGATTTAGCGGTAGCGGTTTTTCACGAAGCTCTGGCGGCCCCAGCAATACCAGCCTTTCGGAACTCACAATCAGTAATTCAGCGTCATCGTAGTTTTCCAGCGATGGCGCAATTGAGGCACGCATTTCTTCGGCCCAGGTCCAGTCGAGATGGCTGCCAATTACACCGATATACTCGCCTTGCTTGTTATGCAGCGGCATCGCCACATCAACAAAGCGTAGCGGCTGCTCGCTGTCAGGATTGAGCTTTTGCTCAAGCAACAAGGCGCCATGCACATCGCCGATAAAATAGTTATCACGGGCTTGCCTGAACCAAGGCCTGGCGCTGACATCTTCCCCCTCGAGCAAGCCACCCGTGCTGACTTTTACCACGCCTTCTGTATCGGTCACGCCAATCCAGGCATAATAGGGATACGACTGCTGCAGCATCGACAGCATGGCGTCAATTTCACTGAGGTAATCTTCCCGCACGCTCATCTGCTCAATCAGGGTAGCCGCCACCTGCATATCGCGGTAGCGCTCAAACATGCCCCGCTCAAGCTTATCTGACATCTGATAAGCGACCTCACCAAGGCCGCTGCCGACCTGATGTTCAAGGCGGGAAGTAGCTACCTGAGTAAGGATGGCGCTAATGATTATGGTCAGGATGACCCCGACGCCGGCACTGATTAAGAACCAGCGAAATTTCAGATTGGCGGGTACCAGCATCAGAGTAGATCCGGTTGCGGCAGTACATAAAAGAACACGGAAAAGAAGTGCAATACACTACCGGCAAGCACAAACAGGTGCCAGATGGCGTGGTGGTATTTCAGCGACTTCCAGACATAAAAAATAACGCCGAAAGTATAGGCCAGGCCGCCGGCGAGCAATAACAATAAGCCCGACAATTCAACGGTACCCAGCATGGGTTTAATCACCACGACCGCCATCCAGCCCATCCCCAGATACAGGGTTAGCGACAACCATTCTTTGCGTTTACTGCCGCTTAACTCAACAATTACGCCGACGATAGCAATGGTCCAGGCCACGGCCAGCAGCGACCAGCCCCAGGGACCGCGCAAATTACCCAGCGCGAAAGGGGTATAAGTGCCGGCAATCAGCACATAGATGGCGGCATGGTCCATCTGCTGGAAAAAGGCTTTCACCCGCGGCCAGGGAAACGCGTGATAAAGGGTTGAGGCTAAATACAGCAGGATCAGACTGCCACCGTAGATACAGACGCTGACCAGGTGCCAGGTGTCACCATAGGCGTTCGCCCATATGATCATAAATACCAGACCCACGATACTGGCGATGGCGCCAATACCGTGAGTCAGGGCGTGGGCGACTTCTTCCGCCGCACTGTAGACTTTGATGTGCTTCATTCGTTACGGCCAGGCTTATGGTAGTCCTTACTGATATCTTCCAGGCGACGCAGGAAGCGATCCAGGTCATGCTCTGTTTTATAATCCAGATTGTAGGAGCTATGGAAATTAACCGTCAGCTTCACATTACAACCCTCCAGATAAACCCGGTAGCCATCGTGATCGGTCGACGCGGTGATGTCGTTAAGCACATGTTTGCCTTGTTTGGCTTCGCCATGCTCATGAATTTTCTCATACGCATCAAGTACCATACGCTGGTCAATATCTTGCGCCATAAATTCATCCTTTTTTGCTGATTGACTAGAATCCTGTCCATATACATACATGCATGCATGTTTATAGGATTTGGTTTATAATCGTACCCTCTGATTATAACACGAGGTCGATTGTGGTTCGCCGTACCAAAGCAGATGCCCTGACAACCAAATCCGCATTACTCGATGCCGCCGAACGCCTGTTCAGTAGCCTGGGAGTCGCTAATACGTCCATGATGCAGGTGGCCGAAGCCGCCGGGGTAACCCGTGGCGCCATTTATCATCACTTCGACAACAAGCTCGATCTTATCGATTCACTGGTCGAACGCGTGCGCCTGCCGGTTGACGAAATGCGTGACAAACTGGCCCAGAGCTATGCCGATAATCCGCTTGAACAACTGCGGCTGCGCTCAATGCGCATTGTGCAGCAGGTCAAGTACGACGACCACATGCAGGCCCTGCTTAATATTCTGTTCCACAAGTGCGAATACGTGGCCGAGACTCAGCCTATCCATACCCGCCACCTGCAGGGTCGCAACTCCTGTATTGATGAGTGTGAGCGCCTCATTCTGCAAGCCATGTCGCAAGGCCAGGTAAAACCTGACCTGAACGCGAGAGCCGTGGTACTTGGCATGTTCGGCCTCATCGACGGCCTGATGTACAACTGGCTACTGGATAACAGCTACTTTGACATTGAGCAGGTCGCCGAGCAATCCATCGACAGTTACCTGGCCGGTATTCGTCTGTCCTGATTGTTGCCAGAGCTTAGTCGCCCTGGCGCAAGAACTCATCCAGAAAATCATTATCCAGCCCGGCGATGGTTTCATCACTGGCATGCGGCACGCTGCCAAAAAACGGTGCCACCCAGGCTTTGAGATCGCCCAGACTAATACGCAAATGGTTCATTGAGCGCATGGCCCCTAAACGTCCGGGCGAGGCGCCGGCCAACAGCACGGTTTTATTCTCCCACGGAATTTGCTCCAGCCGCGAGGTCCAGTCCACCGCGTTCTTCAGCAGTGGAGGCGGCCCGCCATTATACTCAGGGGTCACCACGATGATCTTATTGGCATCGCGGATGGCCGTTGCCAGTTTATGAATACTGGCTGGCACGCCTTTTTCAACTTCATCGTCGCCGTTATAAATGGGCGCATCAAGATCTTCCGGCGGGTACACATGGCAGTTCATGCCCAGTTCTTCGGCCCGCTCAGCCAGCCGCTTTTGTAGTTTTTTATTAAAAGATTCCTTCCGACTACTGCCGGCCAAAATTAATATTGTCATGCCATCCTCGCATTGTCTGATTTATTAATAAGGCAAAACCGAACCATCCCAGTGTAGCAGTTGCCCGCTTTGCTCCATAGTCAGTTGCTCAGCCACGCTGACGATGCGCTCAGCGGACTGCTCCGGCGAATAGAGCTTGCCCTTTGGCAACCGCAACTGAAACGGCTGCGATAAGTCGGTATCCGTAGTGCCCGGGTGCACGGCGGCGATAATCAGCTGCTTATGCGTACGCTGGCTTTCAATCGATGCCGTTTTCAGCAACATATTCAGTGCCGCTTTACTGGCGCGGTAGCTATACCAGCCGCCCAGGTAGTTATCGGTGATACTGCCCACCTTAGCGCTGAGCTGTATCCAGAAGCAGCGCTGTTTTACCGGTAGTACCGGGAACATAGTCTGTAACAACAACACTGGCAGTACCGCATTTACATAGAAATTCTCGCTGAGCTGCGCTTTGTTGATATCTTCCAGGCGTTTTTCTGGCATAAATTCACTGTTATGCAGAATCCCCAGGGTGCTGATGACGCCATCAATTCGTTCCCCTTCAAGTTGTTCCTTCAGCCCGGTGAGCTGCTGCGACTCATAGCCGGCAACCTGCAGCCAGTTGGCTGCGCCCTCCGCTGGCCGCGGTTGCCGGCTTACCGCAAGTACCTGCTCGCCGCGCCTGATATATGCATCAATAAGCGCCTGCCCTAATCCACCGCCGCCACCAAACACGACAATCATGCTATATTCCCTGTAATTCAAGTTTGTTAAAGTCAATTACGCAATAAAACCTGTTTAGGATTAGACCAGCGGCAAATGACCGCAGAGGGAGTACTCATGAAGATCGCCACATCGATAGACTGGCGGGCCAAACTGCGCTGCGCCGTGGAGTTTGTTCGTTACTTTGTGCAGCGCTGCGGGACCGATCATATTACCACCATCGCCGGCTACCTGACGTTTGTCAGCTTACTGGCGCTGGTTCCCCTGATTGTCGTGATGTTTTCGATTTTCTCAGCCTTCCCGATGTTTGGCGAGGTACGCGATCAGATTGAGTCCTTCCTGTTCTCGAATCTGGTGCCCACTTCCAGCGAAGTCATCGAAGAATATCTGAATCGCTTCATCACCAATGTATCCGATATGACCGCAGTGGGGGCGATCTTTGTGATTGTAGTGGCGATTAATCTGGTATCGACCATTGATTCGACTATTAATCGCATCTGGCGTACTGAAAAACGCCGGCGGCTGGCGATGGCACTGGCGGTGTACTGGATGATCCTGACGCTGGGCCCATTGCTCATCGGCTCCGGTGTGCTGGTCAGCTCCTATGTGATTTCGCTCACAGCTTTTGCCGAAGAGTATGTTTCCGGTATCCGCGGCTTCTTATTCAATGTGGTGCCTTTTGTGATGTCGGTGCTGGCCTTTCTGCTGCTGTACGTACTTATGCCTAACCGGCTGGTACGGGTACGCCATGCCATCTGGGGCGCGCTGCTGGCAGCGGCGTTATTTGAACTGGGCAAAGCAGGCTTTGGCTATTACATTGCCAGCTTTACCACCTACCAGGCCATTTACGGCGCGCTGGCGGCGCTGCCTATTCTGCTGATCTGGATTTTCCTGTCGTGGACTATCGTGCTGATCGGCGCTGAGTTTACCGTCAGTATTGAGGAGTTCTTTGACGACAAGGACGACGAAGTTGAGGACGATGGCGTGGTGGACGACGGTGAAGAGACAGACCAGGAGTCGGATAAGGCGTGAAGGTTTTATTGCAGCGGGTTACCAGCGCCCGGGTTGATATTGATGGCGCCCCTGCCGGGCAAATCGGCCAGGGGCTGTTGTTGTTGCTTGGCGTCGAGCGTGACGACACGGTCAGAGACGCGCGCCAACTGGCTGCGCGCATTGCCGGTTACCGGGTATTCAGCGACGCCGATGATAAGATGAACCTGAGCGTAAAAGATATTAACGGGGGCTGCCTGGTGGTGTCGCAGTTCACCCTGGCGGCGGACACCCAGAGCGGCCGCCGACCCAGCTTCTCGAGCGCGGCACCGCCGACGCAGGCTGAGCCATTATATGAACTATTCGTAAGCGAGCTACGGGCGGGCGGAATTGAGGTTGCTACGGGCTCGTTTGGCGCCGATATGGCCGTGACCCTGACCAACGATGGCCCGGTAACCTTTCTACTGACTTCAACAGGTAAAACCTAATTATGTTTCAGGTTATCACGCCAACTACAGACGACGAGTTTAAGCGCTATTACGACTTGCGCTGGCGCGTGTTGCGCGAGCCCTTTCAGCGGCCGCGTGGCTCGGAACAGGACGAATACGATCAGGTCGGCTTTCACCGTATGGTCATTAACGATAGCGGCGCGGCTATCGCAGTGGGGCGGTTGCATTTTAACAGCCCTGACGAAGGCCAGATCCGCTTTATGGCGTCAGCGCCGGAGCATCGTGGCGGCGGCCATGGCGTGGCCATTGTGCACGAACTCGAAACCCTGGCCCGACGCGAAGGCGCCACCCATATCATTATCAATTCGCGCGACAATACCCTGGGGTTTTATCTGAAATGCGGTTACGACATTATCGAAGAAGCCGACACCCTGAAGAATCCGATGGCCGAGCACCAGTTACGTAAAACCCTGACCGACCATAACCGCATTATTTACCGCCCCGACTGGTGTCAGGAACTGCAGCAAACCTGGCATAACGACATCCCTATCTCAGAAACCATGGGCATACGTATCAGTCAGTACACCGGCCGTGAGTTTGAAACCCAGGCGACGCTGTCACGCAATATTAATGTGCACGGCACCATGTTCGCCGGCAGTATTTATTCGCTGGCCACGTTGACATGCTGGGGGCTGTTGCATTTACAATTGCGCGAACGAAAATTACAGGGTGCGGTGGTACTGGCCGACGGCTCGATTCACTACCACAAGCCCATCTCGCGGGAACCGCGGGCAGTCGCGCAGCTGGCCTCTATGGTTGGTGACTTATCGGCACTGACGCAGGGTCGTAACGCGAGGGTGAATCTGAAGTCCCAGGTATTTGACGGGCACAAGCCAGTCGCTGAATTTTCTGGGCAGTTTGTTGTATTAGCAGAGAAACCGGACTAAAAGGACGCCATCATGAGTGAATCACTATCCGCCCAGCAGTTGTTGCGTATCCGCGGAAAACTCGAAACCATCGCCGCCGAGCAGGCTGGCACCAGCAAAGCTGAGCAGGCGACCGCGGCTTTGCAGCGCCTGCGCACCGGTGAATACGGTTACTGTGTGGAATGTGGCGACGAGATTTCCGCCGCCCGCCTGGCCGCAAAGCCTGAAGTAGCGCTTTGCGTTGATTGCCAGGCATTAAAAGACGAAGACGAGGACGCTTAAGCGTCCTCTAACCGTGCCCCTTCCTGAATTAATTCCCCAAGTTTGCCACTGCTGATCAAGTCTGCCGCCGCTTTAATATCCGGCGCGAAATAGCGATCCTGATCATAAAACGGCACGTCTTTACGCAACCAGCTGTGTGCCTGCTCAATGGCAGCGGCGGCTTTCAGCGGCCGGCGAAAATCCAGGCCCTGAGCCGCTTCGAGTAATTCGATGGCAACGATATCCCGGATATTCTCAGCAATATCTGTCAGCCGCCGGGCAGCGAAGGTGGCCATGGATACATGGTCTTCCTGGTTCGCGGAGGTCGGCAGGCTGTCGATGGAGGCCGGATGGGCATAGGTTTTGTTCTCGGATGCCAGCGCTGCTGCAGTCACCTGGGCCAGCATAAAGCCCGAATTCACGCCGCCTTCGTTAACCAGGAAGGGTGGCAGGTTACTCAGGTGATGGTCGATCAACAGCGCACTGCGACGCTCGGAAAGCGCACCAATTTCACTGGCGGCAATCGCGATGATATCCGCCGCCATGGCCACCGGCTCAGCGTGGAAGTTGCCGCCGGAAATAATGTCGCCGTTATCAGTAAATACCAGCGGATTGTCGGTAACGCCATTGGCTTCACGCACCAGGATCTTAGCCGCGTGCTCAAGCTGGTCGAATACCGCGCCCATAACCTGGGGCTGACAGCGCAGCGAATAGGGATCCTGCACTTTTTCGCATTCGGCGTGGGCCGCGGCGATTTCTGAGGTCTCGGTAAGCAGCAGCCGGAAGCTTTGCGCTACGGCAATCTGCCCCGGCTGGCCGCGTACCGCATGAATACGGGCATCAAAAGGCGCGCGTGAACCCATCGCCGCTTCCACGGCCATAGCGCCACTCACCAGCGCGGCGTGGAACACCCGCTCAATGGCGAACAGACCATGCAGTGCCAGCGCCGTAGATACCTGGGTACCATTGAGTAGTGCCAGCCCTTCCTTAGGTGCCAGTGCGAGGGGTTTCAGCCCGGCTTTGGCCAGGCCTTCGGTGGCTGGCATGCGGGTGCCTTTATAGCGCACTTCGCCTTCGCCCAGCAGTGGCAGCGACATGTGCGCCAGCGGCGCCAGATCGCCCGAGGCGCCGACTGAACCTTTGGCCGGAATGCAGGGGTAAACTTCATGATTGAGCATGGTGGTCAGATGGTCAATCACCACCCGGCGCACGCCGGAAAAACCACGGCTAAGTGAATTAATTTTCAGCAGCAGAATCAGCCGCACCACGGCATCAGGCACCAGGTCACCGGTACCGGCAGCGTGCGAGAGGACAATCCGGCGTTGCAAGTCTTCGAGCTTTTCTTTGGGAATACGGGTATTGGCCAGTAAGCCAAAACCGGTATTGATGCCGTACACCACTTTGCCTTTTTTCAATACGTCAGCAACGGTCGCGGCCGAGCGTTCGATATTATCTGCGGCATCGTCGTGCAGTTGTAGCGGGGTGGCCTGTTGCCACCAGTTGCGTAGATCAGATAAGGCCAGCGCGCCTGGCGTCAGTACAAAATTTGTTGCCATTATTTGGTCTCCAACATCGGTAGATCGAGTTTCTGCTCGCGGGCGCAATTTTGCGCAATCTCATAGCCAGCATCGGCATGGCGCATAACGCCGGTAGCCGGGTCATTCCATAACACCCGGCTGATCCGGGCTTTGGCTTCGTCGGTGCCATCGGCCACAATCACCACACCGCTGTGCTGTGAGTAGCCCATGCCCACCCCACCGCCATGGTGCAGACTGACCCAGGTAGCGCCGCCAGCGGTATTCAGCAGGGCATTCAGTAACGGCCAATCGGATACCGCATCCGACCCGTCCAGCATACTTTCGGTTTCGCGGTTCGGGCTGGCGACTGAGCCCGAATCCAGATGGTCACGGCCGATAACGATCGGCGCCGACAGCTCGCCGTTTTTAACCATCTCGTTAAAAGCTACGGCAATACGGGCACGGTCTTTCAGGCCAATCCAGCAGATCCGGGCCGGCAGGCCCTGGAAGCTGATGCGCTCACGGGCCATATCCAGCCAGTTATGCAGATGCTTATCGTCGGGAATCAGCTCTTTGACCTTGGCGTCGGTTTTGTAGATATCTTCCGGGTCGCCCGATAATGCGACCCAGCGGAAGGGGCCAATGCCCTCGCAAAATAGCGGGCGGATATAAGCCGGTACGAAGCCGGGGAAATCAAAGGCGTTATCCACCCCCATATCTTTGGCCATCTGTCGGATATTGTTGCCGTAATCCAGCGTCGCCGCGCCCAGCTGCTGCAGTTTCAGCATGGCTTTTACCTGCACCGCCATGGATTCTTTGGCGGCAATCACAGTGGCCTCGGGATCTGTCTCCTGACGGGCGAGGTATTTCGGCAGCGACCAGCCCTGGGGCACATAGCCGTGCAGCGGATCGTGGGCTGACGTTTGATCGGTGACCACATCCGGCACAATATTGCGCTCGGCAAGTTCAGCAAAAACGTCAGCGGCATTGCCCAGCAGCCCGACTGAAATCGCCCGCCCCTCAGCCCGCGCCGACTCGATCAGGCGCAGGGCCTCATCCAGTGAGGTGGCTTTGTGGTCGACGTATTTGGTGCGCAGGCGAAAATCGATGCGTGATTCATCCACTTCTACCGCCAGCATGGAATACCCTGCCATGGTGGCTGCCAGAGGCTGCGCGCCGCCCATGCCACCCAGGCCGCCGGTCACAATCCAGCGGCCCTTAGTGCTACCGGAGAAATGCTGTTTTGCCACCGACACGAAGGTCTCATACGTGCCCTGGACAATGCCCTGTGAACCAATATAGATCCACGAGCCGGCCGTCATCTGGCCGTACATCATCAGGCCCTTTTTATCGAGCTCGTTAAAGTGTTCCCAGTTGGCCCAGCAAGGTACCAGATTTGAGTTGGCGATAAGTACGCGCGGCGCTTCGGTATGCGTCTGGAATACGCCGACGGGTTTGCCCGACTGAATAAGCAGCGTCTGATCGGCTTGCAAGCGCTCCAGTACTTCAACAATTTTATCGTAACTTTCCCAGCTGCGGGCTGCCCGGCCAATTCCGCCATAAACCACCAGCGCATGCGGATGTTCGGCGACTTCGGCATCAAGGTTATTCATCAGCATACGTTTGGCCGCTTCCACCTGCCAGTTAACGGTGGTCAATTCACTGCCATGGTCAGCACGAATACTGCGGTTCTCGTCGAGTCTGGTAAACGTCATGGTACATCCTTATTCGTCATTTTCGATAGTTGTTAGTAGTGGGTTGCGGCTTAAGCCCTTGCCGAACCGAAATGTAGGTGTCCGCCTAAACTGAACCGCGAACCCGGGTGGGTGAGCACCGCAAAGGTGACCACCCCGGCCGCGCTCCAGGTACGCCGGTTAATGCGTAAGCATGGCTCAGGTTTGCTGAGCTTCAGCCACTGGCATAATTGCGGAGATGGCGTAATAGCTTCAATTTCGTGGCTTGCTTCAGTAAGCGGTGACACCTCGCACAAATACTCATGGGGCGTGATTTCCTCGTAGTTCTGACTGAGATAGCCTTTGACTAATTCAGGGTTCACATAGCGCTCTTCGACCTGCACCGGCAGATCATTCTCAAAGTGGGTAATTACCGAGTGATAAACCGGCTTACCCGCGTCCAGCTGCAGCAGCTCAGCGACATGCGCAGTGGCAGCTTCTTTACGCAGAACATGAACATGGGCCCGGTAATCGTGATTACGGCTGCGCACTTCATCAGCAATATTACGAATGGCCATAAACGAGGTCTGGGACTTTATCGGTGCCACATAAGTGCCGGACCCTTTACTGCGGATCACCAGCCCTTCGTCAGCGAGTTCCTGCAGCGCACGCCGCGCCGTCATACGGCTGACTTTAAATTGCTGAGCCAGCGCATTCTCGGAACTGACGGGATGATGTTCCGGCCATTCACCAGATGCAATCTTGCTGTAAAGATGCTGTTTTATGGTCGAGAATTTAGCCATAAGTCCTCCTGGCACCGATGGAGTTCAGTGCATAATGTGCTAGAGTGTAAGAAACCCTAATTGTATATACAAGAACATTTTTCGGAGAATTTATGTCAACAGCCCAGCAGCAGCGTATCGAAAACGTGACACTTGCCACTATGGCTGGCTTAGAGTGCGGTCTGGTGGCCAACGGCGTACTGGTTTTCAGCGAGGCCGGAATTGAATTTGCCGGACCCGCCGCCGACGCGCCCGAAACCCCGGATGCGACAGTCATTGATGGTCAGGGCGGCGTGGTTACGCCCGGTTTAATTGATTGCCATACCCATCTGGTATGGGCCGGATCCCGCGCCGATGAATTTGCACAACGACTGCATGGTGTCAGTTACGCCGATATCGCTGCGGCCGGCGGTGGTATTGCTGCAACGGTACGCGCCACCCGCGCGGCCAGCGAAGACGCGTTAGTGACCGCCGCGCAGCCACGACTCAATGCCCTGATGCGCGAAGGGGTGACTACGGTGGAGATTAAATCGGGCTACGGCTTGTCACTGGAACATGAACGCAAGCAGCTGCAAGCCGCCCGGCGCCTCGGCGAAGCCAATCCGGTAGCCGTGCAGACTACCTTGCTGGCCGCGCACGCCATTCCGCCGGAATTTAAAGGCCGCGGCGATGCCTATATTGACGAAATCGTCGACCGTATTTTACCCACGCTGGCCGACGAAGGTCTGGTTGATGCCGTAGACGCCTTCTGTGAGTCAGTGGGCTTTTCACCGGCCCAGACCGAGCGGGTGTTTAAGGCCGCCCGGCAACGCGAGCTGCCGGTTAAACTGCACGCCGAGCAGCTGACGAACCAGCACGGCAGCGCCCTGGCCGCGAGCTATCAGGCGCTATCCTGTGACCATCTGGAGTATCTTGATGAAGACGGCGTGAAAGCCATGGCCGCCAGCGGTACCGTTGCGGTGCTCTTGCCCGGCGCCTTTTATTTTCTGCGCGAGACCAAATTGCCGCCACTGGAATTACTGCGTGAGCATCAGGTACCCATCGCCATTGCCACCGATGCCAATCCCGGCACCTCGCCAATTCTGAGTATGCAGCTGATGCTGCACATGGCCGCTACGCTGTTCCGGATGACGCCGGAAGCCTGCTTGCGTGGCGCCACGGTCAACGCGGCACAGGCACTTGGTTTATCGGATCGGGGACAGCTGGTCGCCGGCCAGCGGGCGGATATCTGTTTATGGAGTTGCAAGGAGATCGCCGAACTTAGCTACCAGTTCGGCACCAATCCCTTAATCGATTGCTGGTATCAGGGCGTACGCCGCTGATAGCCGTGCAGGTAAGCAAGCACTAACTCACTAAGTAGCTGCGCACAGACGGCGTCGCCGGCTTCGCGGCCGGCGGGATGCAGGCCTGGCGCGGCTTCAGCCAGATGCAGATAGCGCGTGGCCGACTGCCCTGCCAGCCGCTCAATCAGGCTATAACCGTGAGCAACCGACAAGCCGTTGAAATTAATGGCACTGGCGGGCACGCCCTGCAGCGCATCCACATCAATCTCGATGCCCAGCGGCACCTGCCAGGACTCGGCGAGCGTACTGATTGCTGACAGCTCGCTCGCCCAGTTATTGCGATACAGCTGGTGAATGCTGCGGTAGGTAAACTGTGCGGCTGCCAGCTGTTGCAAGCTGGTGGCGTTATTTTTGCCTTCATGCAGGCCCACCACATGGTAGTGCGCCAGCGCACCATCCATGTAGGCATAGCTGAAGCCGTTACCGCTATGGCGGCCTTCGCGGGTGCGAAAATCCGCATGGGGATCCAGGTTCACGGCGCCCACAGCTTTATCCGTGGCCTCGGCCAGACTGCGCAGCAGCGGATAAGCATTGTTATGGCCACCACCGATCAGAATCACATCAAAGCCAGCGCGAAAGGCCGGCTTCACCACCTGACTCACGCGCTTATCGATCTCGCCACAAAGCTCGCGCAGACGCGCCAGCTCATCGCTGTTGGTCACATCCAGATCAGCAGCTTCGGCTTCGAGATCGCTGCAATCAACGGCGCCTAAAATGAGTAAATTCTGATACGGCACCACCGGGCTGGCCTGCAGATTCAGCAGGCCCTTAAGCGCAGCGTTCCAGCCATGCTCAGCACCGCCCCGGCCCAGGTTGCCCCGCGGGCCAATAGACTCAGGCACGCCCAGCAGCGCAATCCGCCGGCCCTGTTTCCAGGCCCGTTCAAGTGCTTCGGTGAGGTTATTCTGATTCGCGGTTTCGGGCAGACAATCGAGTGTCTGTCCCAACCGGACTTCTCCGGCGCGAGGGCTAACCCAGGCGGCCGGATCAATCGGTTTCAGATACATAGCGGATTATTCAATATCAAGGGGTTCAGGCGACAGGATCACGCCCGTGGCATCGGCATAGATATGATCTTCGGGCAGGAAGGTCACACCGCCGAAGTTCACTGCGACATCGGTTTCACCAACGCCTTCGCTACTGGCACCAACCGGAATTGAAGCCAGCGCCATAATGCCGATTTCGAGTTCATCCAGGGCATCCACATCGCGTACAGAGCCATAACAGACAATGCCTTCCCAGCCATTATCCAGCGCCTGCTCAGCAATGCCGATATCAATCAGCGCCCGACGGGTAGAACCGCCCCCGTCCACCAGCAGAACCTTGCCTACGCCCGGCTGCTGAAGCACTTCTTCAATCAGACCTTTATCTTCAAAACACTTGACCGTCACCAACTGACCGCCAAAGGATACCTGCCCGCCATAATGGATAAACATGGGTTCAACCACGTCGACCATGTCGGGGTATAAATCGCAAAGTTCTGAAGTATTGTATTCCATTGCCGTTCCCCTGCCTGAAAGTTACCAGCAGAGTATAGCTGGTAACGGCTCAAGGCAAAAGCAAAGCCTGACAGACTTCACTTTATAAAATAAAACGACTTAAATCTTCGTTCTGGGCCAGCTTACCTAAATGCTGGTCTACATACTCTGCATCTATGGTAATGGTCTCGCCATGCAGGTCGCTCGCTTTAAACGAAACTTCCTCCATAAGCCGCTCCAGCACGGTATGCAGCCGGCGGGCACCGATGTTCTCGGTGGTCTCATTCACATGAAATGCGGTTTCCGCGATGCGCTTGATACCGTTCTCAGTAAACTCCACCGTAACCCCTTCCGTGGCCATCAGTGCTTTGTACTGGGTGGTCAGTGAGGCATTGGGTTCGGTCAGAATACGGATAAAGTCAGCGCTGGTCAGTGCATCAAGGCTCACCCGGATCGGCAACCGGCCCTGTAACTCAGGGATCAGATCCGATGGCTTGGACATCTGGAACGCACCCGAGGCAATAAACAGAATGTGATCGGTTTTCACCATGCCATGCTTGGTCGACACCGTCGTGCCTTCCACCAGCGGCAGCAAATCACGCTGCACGCCTTCGCGTGACACGTCCGGGCCGCTGACATCGCCGCGCTTACAGATCTTGTCAATTTCATCCAGAAACACGATGCCGTTCTGCTCCACCGAGTGCAGCGCCTTTTCTTTCACTTCTTCGGGGTTAAGCATTTTGGCGGCTTCTTCTTCCACCAGTTGCTTAAAGGCATCCTTAATTTTCATCTTGCGTGGCTTGCTTTTGCCGCTGCCCATATTCTGGAACATGCTCTGCAGCTGTGAGGTCATTTCTTCCATGCCCGGCGGAGCCATGATTTCAACGCCCATCTGCGGCATGCTGATATCGATTTCAATCTCTTTATCATCCAGCTGGCCTTCGCGCAGCTTCTTGCGGAATGCCTGACGGGTATTACTCTGTTCACGTTGTTCCGGCTGATCGGTATCAGCCCAGCCGCCTTTCGATGTTTGCGCCGGCGGTAATAAGGCGTCCAGAATGCGGTCTTCGGCCGCCTCTTCAGCACGGAAGCGCACTTTCTGCATCATCTGCTCACGGGTTTGCTTGAATGCGGTATCGGTCAGATCGCGGATGATCGACTCCACTTCCTTACCAACATAGCCAACTTCGGTGAACTTAGTCGCTTCGATTTTGATGAAAGGCGCATTCGCCAGCTTCGCCAGCCGCCGCGCGATTTCGGTTTTACCCACACCCGTGGGGCCGATCATCAGAATGTTCTTGGGCGTCACTTCCTGGCGCAGGTCATCATCCAGCTGCATCCGGCGCCAGCGGTTACGCAGGGCCACAGCCACGGCTTTCTTGGCGTTGTCCTGGCCAATGATATGGCGGTTCAGTTCGTCAACGATTTCTCTGGGGGTCATATCAGACATCGGATACCGACTCCTGTTCTTCAATGGTTTGATGGGTGTTGGTATACACACAGATATCACCCGCTATGGTCAGGGCTTTTTGCACAATTTCACGTGCGCTCAGGTCGGTGTTTTCCAACAGGGCCGTGGCGGCTGCCTGGGCGAAAGGTCCGCCGGAGCCGATGGCAATAAGATCATTCTCGGGCTGCACCACGTCGCCGTTACCGGTAATGATTAGTGAGGTATGTTTATCGGCCACGGCTAAGAGGGCTTCAAGCCGGCGCAGGGCGCGGTCGGTGCGCCAGTCTTTGGCCAATTCAACGGCGGCGCGCATCAGGTTGCCCTGGTACTGCTCCAGTTTGGATTCAAAACGCTCAAACAGGGTAAAGGCGTCAGCGGTACCGCCGGCGAAACCGGCCAGTACTTCATCATTGTATAAGCGGCGTACTTTGCGGGCATTGCCCTTCATCACGGTGTTGCCCAGTGAAACCTGGCCATCACCGCCAATGACGACTTTGTCGCCACGGCGAACGGATACTATCGTAGTCACAGTTTTATCCTCTTAAGTTGCTATGCTGCAGTTATGAGGGCGAAATCTGTGAATTCAATGGGCCGCCTTGGTTGAACTAGAGGTTCCAGTTCCAGATCTGGCAACCGAATACCTGCGCCCGCTGCAATTTATGGCGGTCGCGCTCGGCATCGCGCTTAGTTTCGTAGGGGCCCAGGATGACCCGGTACCAGAGGCCGTTGCTACCGGTACTCGAACGCACCTGGGACTCCAGCCCGGTCATGGCGATACGTGCCCGCAAGGTTTGGGCATCGGATTCGTTGCGGAATGAACCACATTGCATCAGCTTTGGCGGACCGATTTCACGCTCAGGAACATCCACCTCAACTTCGAGATTTTCCAGCTCGTCAATATACTGCCAGCGGTCACCGGGTTTTTCAGGGATGGGTTCAGCTACAACTTCTGAGGTATTGGCCGGTGGCACGTCCTGAGCCTGGGGAGCAGCCCCGGATTTATCCGCTGAACCTGATATGGAGCTTAAAAACCAAATCAGACCAACCACCAGCACGGCAGCCAGGGCGACCAGACTCCAGGGTACGGATACCCCGGCTTTCGCTGGCTTGCGACTGGCTTTGCCGGAGGCTTTCTTTGCCGGCTTACGGGGCGGCCGCTTGCGATTGGCGTAATCCATAACTTACATTTTTTCCAGGGTTTCAATACCCAGCAGATCAAGGCCCTGCTGCAGCGTTTTGGCCGTCAGCGCGGCCAGTTTCAGGCGGCTGGTACGCACCGCTTCATCAGGCTCCTGCAGAATCGGACAGGCCTCATAGAAGCTGGAGAAGGCACCGGCTACGTCAAACAGGTAGCCGCACAGGTAATGCGGCAGCGCTTTATCGGCGACAGCATGCACCACTTCGTTAAAACGTACCAGGATATTCGCCAGCGCCAGTTCTTTCTCGTCACGCAGCACAAAATCACCAACTATAGCGTGCGGCTCAATGCCGGCTTTGGCGAATACGCTGGTCACCCGGGTGTAAGCGTACAGCAGGTAAGGCGCGGTATTGCCCTCAAAGCTGAGCATCGAATCCCAGTCAAAAATATAATCACTCATGCGGTTTTTCGATAAATCCGCATACTTCACTGAGCTGATGCCGACGACTTTGGCAATGTGCTCCTGTTCCTTACCCGTCAGCTGCGAACCTTTGGCCTGCAACAGCTCCAGCGCACGGCGTTCGGCTTCGTCCAGCAGATCAGCCAGCTTGGTTACGCCACCTTCGCGGCTCTTATAGGGCCGGCCATCTTTACCCATCACGGTACCAAAACCGTAGTGATCCATTTCCAGATCCGGGCGGGCGAAGCCAGCTTTGCGGGCCAGGGTAAAGATTTGCTGAAAGTGCAGGCCCTGGCGCTGATCGACAAAATAGATCAGGTGATCGCCTTTGAGTACGTTCTGGCGGTAACGAACGGCGGCCAGATCCGTGGTGGCATAAAGATAACCGCCGCCGGACTTCTGCACGATAACCGGCAGCGCTTCGCCTTCTTTATTACGGAACTCATCCAGGAATACGCACTGCGCGCCCTGGTCTTCAACCAGCAGGCCCTGCTCGCGAAGTTCTGCAACCACTTGCGGCAGATCATCGTTATAGGAACTTTCGGCCATCACATCGGCGCGGCGCAGCAGCACTCCCAGGCGGTCATAGACTTCCTGACAATGGCTTAAGGACACATCAATAAACAGCTTCCAGAGCTTAAGACAACGCTCGTCGCCAGATTGCAGGGCGACCACCAGTTCGCGGGCACGATTGGCAAATTCGGGGCTTTCATCAAAACGGTTCTTGGATGCCTTATAAAAGGTTTCCAGATTGCTCAGCTCCATGGCGATATCATCGGCGTCGAGCTCTTCCATGTGCGCCAGCAGCATGCCGAACTGGGTACCCCAGTCGCCCACATGATTCTGACGGACAACCTTGTGACCCAGCACACCAAGTACCCGCACCACCGCATCGCCGATGATGGCTGAGCGCAGGTGGCCCACGTGCATCTCTTTGGCCAGGTTAGGCGATGAGTAATCGATAACCACGGTTTTCGGCTGAGCGACCGGTTCAATACCCGCATGCGGATGCTGATAGGCGTACTCCAGTTGCTGCAGCAACTGCTGCTGGCTTACTTTGAAATTAATAAAGCCCGGGCCGGCAATTGAGGCCTCAGCGATCAGGTCGTTCTCGGGTAAGGCGGCAATCAGGGCTTCGGCCAGCGCCCGCGGGTTCATACCAGCAGGCTTGGCCAGCATCAGCGCCAGGTTGGTTGCAAAGTCGCCATGGCTTTTATCGCGCGGGCGATCAAGCTGCAGACGCGGTTGTACATCAGCCGGCAAAGTACCTTGTTGCTGCAGAGTAGCCACGGCAGTGGCCAGTATTTGTTCCAACTGTTCCTTCATTGCACAACCTTCATCGCAAAACCTTAAGTGGGACAACCAACGAGTAAGGCCGCTAGTTTACTGCTTTGGGGCGGGAAAAAAAACCGCTATCTGCACGGCTGGGTCAGCTAAAATCCTGGGGGTCGACATCCACCGACCAGCGCACCCGGCGTAACTCACTGCAGGCTTCCAGTTGCGGCAGCACATGGCGGAGTAACTGGGCGCGCAGACCACGGTTGGCGCATTGCAGCAGCAACTGGTAACGATAGCGTCCGGCCCGGCGTTCCATCACCGCCGGCATCGGCCCCAGCACCGTGACGCCTTCCAGCTCAGGAAAGAAGCTGGCAATGCGTTCGAGCGCGCCCAGCGCCAGCTCAGCATCATTGGCATCAGCGCGGAATAAGGTCAGTTGGGTATAGGGCGGCAACATGGTCAGCTCGCGCTCATGCAGGGCCGTACGGGCAAAGTGATGGTAACCATTGTTGACCAGATCCTGCACCAGTTCATGTTCAGGATGGTGGGTCTGTAGCACCACGGTGCCGGGTTTACTGGCGCGCCCCGCTCGACCGGCCACCTGGGTGTACAACTGCCCCAGTCGCTCGGCGGCACGAAAATCCGCGCTATAAAGGGCACCGTCAACATCCAGCAGCGCCACCAGGGTAACTTCGGGAAAATGGTGCCCTTTGGCCAGCATCTGGGTGCCCACCAGAATCGGAAACTTGTTATCCCGGGCATCACTTAAATGCTGCTGCAGACTGCCCTTGCGCCGGGTACTGTCGCGGTCGATGCGCAGCACCGGATAGTCAGGAAATAACTCCGTGAGGGTTTGCTCGAGCTGTTCCGTACCGGTTCCGCGCCCGACCAGCTGCGTTGAGCCGCAATCATGGCACTGGTGGGGGATGCGCTGCTGGGTACCGCAATGGTGACATTGCAACATCCTACTGTGCTGATGCACGGTAAAATAGGCGTCGCAGCGCTGACACTGCGCCAGCCAGCCACATTCGTGACAAAGCAACGCCGGAGCAAAACCGCGACGGTTCAGGAACAGCAGCACCTGCTGGCCACTTTTGAGTTCCTGCTCCATGAGTTTAATAAGCGGCGAGGAGAGTCCTGACTTCAGCGGCAGATTTTTAATGTCCAGCACCACATGCCGGGCCGGCTTGGCAGCGCCGGCGCGCTTGGTCAGCCGCAGCAAACCGTAGCGTTTCTGCAGGGCGTTATTGAGGGTTTCCAGCGCGGGCGTGGCCGAGCCAAGGATCACTGGTACCCGCTCTTCATGGCCGCGCATCACCGCCAGATCCCGGGCGTGATAACGAAAACCTTCCTGCTGCTTTAATGAGTTGTCGTGCTCTTCATCAACAATAATCATGCCCAGCCGGGCACAGGGCGTAAAAATGGCCGACCGGGTACCGATAATAATGGCGGCGGCACCGTTGCGGGCATCCAGCCAGGCATCCAGCCGCTCGCGGTCAGTCAAAGCTGAATGCAGCATCACCACCGGCACCGTAAAGCGCTGCCGGAAGCGGCGTAGCGTCTGCGGGGTCAGGCCGATTTCCGGGACCAGCACCAGTACCTGCTGCCCCCGGCGCAGCACTTCGGCCATGGCCTGCAAATAGACTTCGGTTTTGCCGCTGCCGGTCACCCCTTCCAGCAGATAGGTCTGGGGCGTACCCGCCGCTGCCAGGGTAGCCACTGCCTGTGCCTGCTCCAGATTCAGTTGCAGGGGCTCAGCGTCCAGGCCAAAGGCCCAGTCAGCCTGCTGCGCCGGTACGTGCCGGACGCGTTCCACCAGGCCCTTTTCCTGCAGATTCTTCAACGCGGAGGGCGAGAATTCTTCGGTGCGGATATCACGGCTGAGCAAAGGCTGACGGCGCAGCGCGGCAATCAGCCGCTGTTGCTGCGGTGCCCGTTTGAGGCTGTCCAGTTCCACCGCTTTGCCGTCGGCCGTCAGCTCATAGCGCTCGGTGGCCTGATAATCCTGCGCTTCGCCCTGGCGCAACAGCCCGGGCAAGGCGTGATGCAGTACTTCGCCCAGCGGATGCTGGTAATAATCAGCGGCCCAGTGTAGCAACTGCCACAAAGCCGCCGGCCACACCGGAGTGTCATCCAGTACTGCCAGTATGCTTTTGCGAGCCATACTGGGATCGGGCTGGCGCGCCTCACCGGTGCAGATCCCAATCAGTTCGCGGCGGCCAAAGGGCACGCGTACGCGGGCGCCCACCGCCGGAAGTTGTTCACAGTCGTAGTCAAAAACCCGCTGTAAAGGAACCGGCAGTGCCACCTGAATCACATAGACTGTTGGTGAATCGGCTAACGCTGTCATAGCCGGTTATTGTGCGGGCGACGGTGGCAATCCGCAAGCGCCAAAAGCACCGCTTCAGGGTACTTGATCAGCGACACCCGTTAGGGTAGAATTCGCGCCCTTGTTAAACGAATCGATTAACTATTAACCACGTGTGGTATTCGGCATAAGATCGGATGGCGATGCGGCCCAATTGAGGTAACCCTTATGAAAGACAGTATTCACCCAGATTACAAAGAAATGAACGTGACCTGCTCTTGTGGTCACAAATTCACCACCCGTTCTACCCGTGGCGGCGACCTGCACCTGGACGTATGTTCTGAGTGTCACCCGTTCTACACTGGTAAGCAGCGCATCATGGATACCGGTGGACGTATTGACAAGTTCAACAAGCGTTTCAGCGTGTTGGGCGGTAAGAAGCCGTCGTAAAACAGACGCTTCTGTAAAGAATTTGAGAAAAGGTGCCAAAAGGCACCTTTTTTTATTTCCGATCTCCCGCCAGCCCGCACCGCTGGGGAATTGCTACTGGTTGCGATTCGTACAACTGAAAAATCATTGTCATGGTGCTGAGTTAGCCCCCACAGTGTCCCCATCAGGTATGATTTGTTATTCCTCCAGAACCATCTACAATGGCTCACATCTGCATTTAGCTCTATTGTCTGACTATAATCTGACCATCAACGTTACTATAAAGGTATGCCGCATCATGACCGATTTCCGCCAGCAAGCGCTTGATTACCATGCTTTCCCTACTCCCGGGAAAATCAGTATTGAGCTGACCAAATCAGCGGAAACCAGTAAAGATCTGGCACTGGCCTATAGCCCGGGCGTGGCCGAGCCGGTTCGCGCTATCGCCGAAAATCCTGAAGATGTGTACCGCTATACCGCCAAAGGCAACCTGGTGGCGGTTATTTCCAACGGCACCGCCATTCTGGGTTTAGGTAATCTGGGCCCTATGGCTTCCAAGCCGGTGATGGAAGGCAAGGCACTGCTGTTTAAGCGCTTCGCCGGGCTGGATGCCATCGACATCGAAGTGACTCACCGCACCACCCAGGACTTTATTAATACCGTGGCCAACATTGCTGACACCTTTGGCGGCGTGAACCTGGAAGATATTAAAGCACCGGAGTGTTTTGAAATTGAGCAGGCGCTGATTGAGCGCTGCGACGTACCGGTATTTCATGATGACCAGCACGGCACCGCCATCGTGACGGCCGCCGGCCTGCTCAATGCGCTGGAGATTCAGGGCAAACAGCTGGCCAAGGTGCAGATCGTGTGTCTGGGTGCCGGCGCCGCCGCCATTGCCTGCATGGAGTTACTGATTAAATGCGGAGCCCAGCGCGAACATATTTATATGCTCGACTCAAAAGGGGTTATTCATACCCGCCGCGAAGATCTGAATGAATATAAAGCGCTGTTTGCCAACAATACCGACAAACGCACCCTGGAAGAAGTTATTACCGAGGCGGACGTGTTTGTCGGGGTGTCAGGCCCTAACCTGTTACCCGCTGACGCGCTGAAACTGATGGCCGACAAGCCCATCGTGTTCGCCTGCTCGAACCCCGACCCGGAAATCAAACCCGAACTGGCTCTGGCGGTACGTAAAGACCTGATCATGGCCACCGGTCGCTCAGACTACCCGAACCAGGTGAACAATGTGCTGTGCTTCCCGTTCATGTTCCGCGGTGCGTTAGATGTGCGGGCGCGGATGATCAACGATGAGATGAAACTGGCTGCAGTTGAAGCTATCCGCCAGCTGGCCAAAGAGCCGGTACCAAAGGACGTATTAACAGCAGCCGGCGTCGATGCGCTTGAATTTGGCCCGGACTATATCATCCCCAAACCGCTGGATCCGCGTCTGCGCACCCGGGTTTCGCGGGCGGTAGCTGAAGCGGCGGTCGCCTCAGGTTCTGCGCGTATTGAGTTACCAAAGGATTATATGGCGGAGTAGACTCCGCCACTGCCCCCCTGAAAGCTCATCCTGCGGTACGCTCTTTGAGCCGTGCCAATATAAACTGCTGCAAACTTATAAATACTTATGCTTGTTTTATGGTTTTTTATTCACTATACTGCCTGAAACCTGGTGCTTCAACCAGACCTGACTGTTAAGGCGAGTGTGATTCAGTGCAAGCAAGAACAACATCTTCAACCATCCCGTGCGCAGTATTTGGCGCCAGCGGCTATAGCGGTGTTGAACTGATCTGGCTGCTACACAACCACCCTGACTTTGACGTTCGTTACAGTTTTTCCTCAAGCGCACGTACGGCAGAACCTGTCAGCCAGTTGTATCCGCAATTAACGGATCGGCTTGATTTAATTCTGCAACCTTGGCACCCGGACCTGCTCAGCGAACTCGCCGGGCAGGTCCAGGTGTGTTTTTTAGCGCTTCCTCATGAAATCAGCGCCGAGCTGGCGCCGCAGCTAACTGCCGCCGGCCTGACCGTATTTGACTTATCGGGCGCCTTTCGGCTGCGCGATGCCAGCATCCACCAATCGGCTTACGGTTTTGCGCTTCCTTTACCGGATGAAAGCATCGCTTATGGTCTTGCCGAGTGGACCGAATTGAGCGGTACTGAGGCGCTGATTGCTGTGCCCGGTTGTTATCCGACCGCCGCAGCGCTGGCGCTATTGCCGGTACTCCCTTTTATCAGCTCGACCTGCACGCCGGTGATTAATGCAGTCAGCGGGGTTTCGGGTGCCGGGCGTAAAGCGGCTGTCCATACCAGTTTTTGCGAGGTGAGCCTGCAGGCTTATGGGGTGGGCACACACAGGCATCAGCCGGAAATTGCCCAGGTACTTGGCCGACCAGTGCTATTTGTGCCGCACCTCGGAAACTTTAAGCGGGGTATTCTTGAAACCATCTATGTCGAACTTAACGATGACGTCACGGCGGAGCAAATAAATACAGCCTTTACCGATGCTTATGCCCACCGGCCATTAATACGAATGCGGGCCTGCCCGCCGGCAATCAGCGATGTTGCCGGTACGCCATTCTGCGACATCCACTGGCAGCGGCACGGCCGCCAACTGGTGCTTTGTGTGGCTATTGATAACCTGCTCAAAGGTGCCGCAGCGCAAGCGGTGCAACTGGCCAACCAGTATTATGGTTTACCCGACACGGCCGGGCTGAACACCATTGGCGGTGTAATATGACCACTCCGCTGGTAATCAAGCTCGGTGGCCGGGTGCTGGTTGATACCGATGCGCTGGCACAGTTGCTGCCAACCATTGCGCGCCTGGCGAAGTTACGGGCGCTGGTGCTGGTGCATGGCGGCGGCGATCAGGTTCAGCTACAGCTGCAGCAGCTTGGCTTCACCAGCGTTAAAACCGCCGGCCAGCGAATCACCCCCGCCGAACATATTCCTATTGTGGCGGGGGTGCTGGCAGGCGATTTAAATTCCCAGCTTTGTGCACTGGCCCAACAGCATCAGCTTAACCCCGTCGGGCTGACCCTGTTTGCCGGCGATAGTATTCGCTGTTCGCCCGACGCAGCCCGAGGCGCCGTTGGCGTGCCTGCGCCAGGTAATCCACAGTTACTCGAATTGCTTATTGATCGTGGCTTTATTCCGGTGTTGTCATCAATTGGCATCAGCGCCAGCGGCGAGCGGCTTAACGTCAATGCCGATCTGGCCGCTGGTGCCGTCGCCCAGCTTCTTCATGCCGACCTGATTTTGCTCACCGATGTGCCTGGCATCCTTGATGCCCGGGGCGCACTCATCGAACTGATCCAGGCCGACCAGGCCGACCAGTTGATTGCCGACGGCACTGTCCGCGATGGCATGCTGGTGAAACTCAACGCTGCCGTGCAGGCTGCCCGTGCTTCGCGACGAAGTATCGCGGTGGCTGGCTGGCAGGACGCCACAGCGCTCACCCGTCTGGCAAAGGGTGAAGCCGCCGGTACCCGCATTCGTCTGTAATTTGCCTCTATTTTCAAAAATCAGCTATACGGAATCATAACTAATGCAGGATTTTCTTATGCTGCGGGATCACAGCCCGCAACAGATTGCTGGGTTGCTGGAACTCAGTCACACCATTAAGCAGCGGCCCGGACAATGGTCAAATGCGCTGCAGGGCAAAAGCATTGCGCTGCTGTTTGAAAAACCGTCGCTGCGTACCCGGGCCAGCTTCGCCGCTGGAATTAACCGACTGGGCGGGCATAGCATCTTTCTGGATGCGGCCAATTTGATGGGTGTACGCGAACCAGCCCGCGATGTTGGCGCGAACCTGGCGCTCTGGCATGAAGCCATTGTGGCGCGGGTATTTGAACAGAACACCCTGATTGAACTAGCCGCAGCTTCCGACAAGCCGGTGATAAATGCCCTTAGCGATCGCTGCCACCCGTGCCAGGCGATGGCGGATCTGCTGACGTTGCAGGAACGCCTGGGCGACTTGAGTAAAGTGCATCTGACCTGGCTGGGCGATGGCAATAATGTCTGTCACGCGTTAATGGCAGGCGCCGGCCTGAGCGGCATGCACTTCCAGGTGGTCACGCCTGAGGGCTATGCGCCAGACGCGGATCTGCTCGCTGAGGCGCAGGGCTTTGCCAAAGCCAGCGGCGGTAGCATCACTGTGGAACATCATTTAAGCCAGTTACAGGCTACCGATGCTATCTATACTGATACCTGGCTATCAATGGGCCAGCAGCGCGATGCCGACCAGGTGTTACGTGACTTCGCGCCCTATCAGGTCAACAGCGATTTAATGGCCCGGCTGCAGGCCCGGTACTTTATGCATTGCCTACCAGCCTACCGCGGCCGCGAGGTAACTGCCGAAGTCGTCGACGGGCCGCAGTCATTGATATTGCAGCAGGCAGAAAACCGCATGCACGCACAGAACGCTATTTTAGTTAGTTTATTGAACGGAGTTGGCGCATGAATACATCAGTGAATAAGTCAGTAAAGAAGGTGGTTTTAGCCTATTCCGGTGGTCTGGATACCTCAGCCATCGTGCCATGGCTGAAGGAGAACTATGACTGTGACGTCATCGCTTTTGTGGCCGATGTCGGTCAGGGCGATGAAGAGCTTGAGGGTGTCGAAGCCAAAGCCATCGCCTCAGGTGCCAGCAGTTGCCGGGTGGTGGATCTGAAAGATAAGTTTGCCCGCGAGGTGATTTATCCGACCCTGAAAACCGGTGCTATCTATGAAGGGCAGTATCTGCTGGGAACCGCTCTCGCCCGTCCTATTATCGCTGAAGCCCAGGTTATGGTGGCACGGGAAACCGGCGCTGATGCGCTGGCCCATGGCTGCACCGGCAAGGGCAACGATCAGGTGCGCTTTGAGTCGGCCTTCGCTGCATTAGCGCCTGAGTTGACGGTTATTGCGCCCTGGCGTGAGTGGAGCATGCGGTCACGGCCGCAGTTGCTGGCTTACCTGGCGGAGCGCAATATTCCGTGCAGTGCTTCAGCCACCAAGATTTACAGCCGCGATGCCAACCTCTGGCACATCTCCACTGAAGGCGGCGAATTAGAGGACCCCTGGTGTGAGCCATCTGAGCAGGTCTGGACCTGGACCCGCTCACCGGAACAGGCGCCCGATAAGCCCCAGTACCTGGAACTGCGCTTCGAGCGGGGCGAACTGACCCACCTGGATCAAGTATCCGTCGCCCCGGTTGAAGCCATTCAGAAGCTTAATGTGCTGGGTGGCGACCACGGTGTCGGCCGGCTGGATATGGTGGAGAACCGCTTAGTGGGAATGAAATCCCGCGGCTGTTATGAAACGCCCGCTGGCACTATTTTGTACGCGGCCCTGCAAGGCCTCGAAAGTCTGGTGCTGGACCGCAGCGCGCTGGATTACCGCATTCGCATCGGTAACGAATTCGCTCAGCTGATGTACGACGGCCGCTGGTTTACCCCGCTGCGTGACGCCATGCTGGCCGCTGCGGCAACCATTGCCGAGCCACTTACCGGTGAAGTGGTGGTCAAACTTTATAAGGGCCAGGCGACCGTTGTTCAACGGCGCTCGCCTAACAGCCTGTACTCAAGCGCCTTCGCGACTTTTGATGAAGATGAAGTGTATAACCAGAAGCATGCTGAAGGCTTCATCCGGCTTTATAGTCTGGCCAGCCGGATCCGGGCCTTGCATCAAGGGGAATCAAAATGAGTCTCTGGGGTGGACGTTTCAGTACGCCAAGCGCTGCTGAATTTAAAGAATTTAATGATTCGCTGAGCTTTGACTATGTGCTTGCGCCTTTTGATATCCAGGCCTCTCAGGCCTGGGCCGCGGCACTGCATCAGGCACAACTACTCACGGCTGAAGAGAACCAGCAACTGCAGCAAGCGCTGAGCGAATTGGCGCGTGCAGTAGCAGCGGATCCGAAATTGCCACTGCGGGCTGACGATGAAGATATCCATAGCTGGGTTGAATCCCAGCTGATTGACAAAATCGGCGCTACCGCGAAAAAACTGCATACCGGGCGCAGCCGTAATGACCTGGTCGCGACTGATCTGCGGCTGTTCTGCAAGCAGCTGGCGCAGCAGCTGATCACGGCCAATCTGGCGGCAATCAATGCCCTGCTGGGGTTCGCTGAAAGCTACCGAGATGCGCTGCTGCCGGGGTATACCCACCTGCAGCGCGCCCAGCCCATTGTGGCAGGCCACTGGGCGCTGGCCTATGTACAAATGCTGCAGCGGGACGTCAGCCGGCTGCGTGATGCGGTAAAGCGCATGGACGTATGCCCGCTGGGCAGTGGGGCATTAGCGGGTACTACCGCGCCGCTCGATCGCGAGTCACTGGCCCACGATCTGGGCTTCCGGCTAGCCAGTGAAAACAGCCTGGATGCGGTATCGGATCGCGACTTTGCGCTGGACCTGCTCAACGCTGCCAGCAATGGCATGCTGCATCTGTCGCGGCTGGCCGAAGATGTTATTTTTTACTGTTCAGGTGAGTCGGGTTGTTTTGCCATGAGCGACCGTATCAGTAGCGGATCATCGTTGATGCCGCAAAAGAAAAATCCTGATTTGTTTGAGTTGCTGCGCGGCAAAACCGGTCGCGTAATGGGCCATCAGCATGCCCTGCAGGTTACCCTGAAAGGCCTGCCGATGGCCTACAACAAAGATATGCAGGAAGATAAATCCGGCCTGTTCGACGCCCTGCTGACCTATCAGCAGTGCCTGCAGATGCTGGCCTTTGCCATGCCTGAGATATCCGTTAACCAGCAGCATGCCGCAACACAGGCGGCGCTTGGCTACAGCAATGCCACTGAGCTGGCGGACTACCTGGTCAGTAAAAGCCTGCCGTTTCGCGATGCCCACCATATTACCGGCGAAATCGTACTGATGGCGCAGCAGCAGGGGCTTTCCCTGGACCAGCTGTCGTTGGCACAGTTTAAGTCCGTAAGCGACCTGATCGAAGAGGATGTCTACCCGTTCCTCGAAATTAACTACGGATTAAATAAGCGTAGCGCGCTCGGGGGCACAGCTCCTAAGGCTGTGCAGCTTGGCCTTAAACATGCGCAGGACTGGCTGCATGCCGCCGAAGCCGCCAGCAAGCACGTACGTCAGGCACGCTTAAGTGATGTAGATAAGATTTGCGAACTGATCGCTTACTGGGCCGATCAGGGCGAGAACCTGCCGCGCAATAAAGCGGATATCATGCAGGCGATCCATGGCTTTGCGGTGGCGGAAATTAACGATGAAGTCGTCGGTTGTGCCGCGCTCTACGTGTATAGCACCGGCCTGGCTGAGATCCGGTCGCTGGGGTTATTTCCGCAGGCGCAAGGTAAAGGGCTGGGTGCCGAACTGGTCGCCTGGCTGCTGTGGAAAGCCCGTGAGCTGGGAATTAGCCGGACCATAGTGCTGACCCGGGTGCCTGAGTTCTTCGGTAAGCTGAATTTCCGGCTGACGGTTAAAGAAAAGCTGCCTGAAAAAGTCATGAAGGATTGCGATATCTGCCCGCGCAAAGATAACTGCGACGAAATCGCGCTGGAATACTGGCTGTAGGCTAGCTGATCGTCAACTATTGTCGTCCGGAGTGTCCTCAGGAATCGGCAGACCACGGCGGGCAAGTTCAGCGCGCACCTCTGCCGGCACCTTATGCGGATTGTCTTTGCGCAAGTCATCGTCAGTAGGCAGTGGCTGGCCGGTAAAAGCATGCAGAAACGCTTCACACAGCAGCTCGCTGTTGGTGGCGTGACGCAGGTTCTTACACTGCCTGCGGGTACGTTCGTCAGTCAGTACTTTGAGTACGCGGGTGGGGATCGAAACCGTAATCTTTTTTACGTGTTCGCTCTTTTGCCCGTGCTCAACATACGGATATATATAGTTGCCATCCCATTCCATACTGCACCCTCTGAGAAAAACCCTGACGTCTGTAGTGAATTGATTCAGGTGAATTGTACCGAGGTGCGCGACGCAGTCAACTTTATACGCATAGCTGTCTATACGGCTTTATTTGCCAAGCCTGGGTTATGTTGCTTTAATGCACTGCAATAGCGCCGTATAATCGGCTTTTTGTGCTTATTTTTCAACAGGGGAACGCACACGCATCATGGTGGTTGAGGTCGACGTTAGTTCGCAGCAAATAGACACTGTAGCCGAGCAGGTACAGGTACATAAATTCGGGGGCAGCAGCCTGGCTGATGCGTATTGTTACCGCCGTGTGGCCCGTATTGTTACCGAATACGCTGGCGCCAGTGACCTGGTGGTGGTATCCGCTGCCGGCGATACCACCAACCGAATTCTGGCGATTATTGATGCCAAGCAAAACGCCGACGAAGGCGTGGCCGAAGTGCTGCTGAAGCAGTTGGAAAAATATCAGCAGGGGCTGATTGGCGATCTGCTCAGTGCGGACCATAAAGCCCGCATGATGGACCTGTCGCGTAAAGACTTTAAACGCTGGTACGGCTGGCTCAACAACGAAGAGACCATCGATAATCGTGCTGAGTTGCTTTCCTATGGCGAACTCTGGTCAGCCCGACTGCTCGCTACCTTATTGCAGCAACAGGGCGGCAAAGCCGACTGGATTGACGCCCGCACCTTTCTGGTCGCTGATGATGCGCCTGAGCCACTCATCCGCGTAGAGCCTTCCCGCGCTGGCTTGCTTAACCGCATCGCCCCGCATCCAGGCACCCGCTTTATTGTTACTGGCTTTATCTGCGCCGACCCCGACGGAAACTCGCTCATTTTAGGCCGTAATGGCAGTGATTATTCAGCCACCCTGGTCGGCAGCCTGATTGATTCGAAACAAGTTACTATCTGGAAAGACGTTGCCGGTGTTTACTCAGCCGACCCGCGGAAAGTAGAGCGGGTGGTCAGCCTACCGATTCTTGACTGGCAGGAAGCCGAGGAACTGGCGCGTCTGGGTAGCCCGGTATTGCATCCGCGCACCTTCCAGCCGGTTAACCGTGACCGCATGGTTATTGCGGTGCGCTCCAGCCTGAAAGTCGAGAACCAGCAGACCCGTATTGGCCAGTATGAAGATACCGAGCCGCGCGGCAAAGTGCTGACGGCGCTGGCTGAAGTGGTGCTGTTTCGCGTCAGTCTGCGCGACGCCAGGCTGGTGGAGCAATTTGAAGAACTGGAGCTAACTCCGCTGATTAGCTGGAATGACCTCGACACCCAGCATGCCTACTACGCTTACCATCAGAATCATCTGTATTTTATGGAAGGCTGGCTGGAAGAAATCGACGTCAGCAACCAGGTGGTGCAGATGCAGGGCTATTCGATGATCGCCCTGGTTGGTAACCGCATTCAGGAAACCGAACAATACAAAACCTTTAAGCAGGAACTCAGTGAGCAGAGCCTTAAGCGGCTGAGCTTCACTCCGGACAATAACGCCGTGGTGGCTATCCTTGAACAAAAAATGGATAACCGCCTGCTTAACCGCTTACACAGCCAGCTGTTTAACTACCGCCGTAGCCTCGGGGTACTGGTGGTGGGCCGTGGTAACATCGGCAGTGCCTGGCTGGCGTTATACCGGCGCTTGCGCGAGCGCATCAACGAACAGATGGATGTGCGGATTATCGGCATCCTGAACTCCACCCGCATGTGGCTGGACTACAACGGCGTTGATTTGAACGACTGGGAAGCCAGCTTTGACCAAATGGCGCGGCCTTATGATCTCAGTCAGCTGATCCCGGAATTACCGAACGCGCCCTACGATGAACTGGTGATGCTGGATTTAACCGATGCGGTGTCGGTAGCGCAGCTTTATCCGAGCTTTTTCGCCAACGGTGTGCACATTATCAGCGCCAATAAGCGGGCCGGAGCCTCGAACGAATCTCAGTACAACGAGATCCGTACCATTCAACATGAGTATGAGCGTGAGTGGTATTACAACACTACCGTGGGTGCAGGCTTGCCGTTGAATTATGCCCTGAACGATTTGCGTAACTCGGGCGATGCCATCCGCAGTATTTCCGGGATTTTCTCGGGAACCATGTCGTGGTTGTTTGAGAACTTTAACACCGAGGTGAAATTCAGCGATCTGGTGCGCGAAGCCAAAGAGCGCGGCCTGAGTGAACCTGATCCGCGGGAAGATTTGTCCTGTCAGGATATCGTCCGTAAACTGCTGATCCTGGCCCGCGAAATCGGCTTACGGCTCGACTGGCAGGACATCGACGTGGAAAGCCTGTTGCCTGAGCAACTCGCCGACATCTCGCTGAGCGAATTTATGGACCGGTTGCCGGAGCTCGATGACGAGATGCATGCGCTTTATGCCGATGCCCAGAAGACTGGCAAGGTACCGCGTCTGCTGGCCAGCTTCGCTGTACAGGAAGATGACAGCGTACGTGCCCGGGTGGGCATCGAATACATCCCTGAAGGCGATATGCTGGCGAACCTGATCCCGGGTGAGAATATTTTCGTGATTTATACCGACTGGTACCACGAAATGCCACTGGTTATCAGTGGCCCGGGGGCCGGTAAAGAAGTGACTGCCGGCGGCGTACAGTCTGATTTAAACCAGCTGCTTAGCCGCCTCAGCAAAAAAGGGCTTAATTAATAAGCCTGCTTAAAAGATGGAATCGTCGTCGTCATCAAACACGTTTGGTGACGACTTCCCTTCGGTAAATTCAGCAGGTGCCGTACCCGGCAAAAAGTACTCAAAACGTGTGGTGTAATCGCTCTCGCGACTCAGCTTTCCGGTTTCCAGATCAATGCGCGCGGAAACGATTCCGGGCGGCACATCAAAGGACTCAGCAGCAACGTCTTCCACTGCGGTTTCCATAAAATCAATCCACATCGGCAAGGCCGTCTTAGCACCACCTTCAGCGCCACTGACTTCCTGCTCATCGCTGCTCAGGTTGGCATTCATGCTGGTAGCGCCAAGCGGCCGTTCGGTATTATCAAACCCGACCCAACTGGTCGTCACCAGACCGCTGACAAAACCCGAGAACCAGGTGTCTTTCACATCGTTGGTGGTACCGGTTTTGCCGACGATATTACGACCGACTGTGTCAACCAGCTTGCTTGAGCGCTGAATACGCCAGGCGGTGCCGTTCCAGCCCGTTTTATGGGCCCAACTGCCGCCACCCCATACCGCCGAATTCATTCCCTGCGTAACCAGAAAAGCATTCTGCTCGGTAATCACCTGCGGCGCTTGCAGGACCTCCCGCTCACCGATTTCGCATAGCACACAGGCAACCGCTGGCCGGGCCGCAAAAATCACTTCATCGGTAGCGGTAGTAATGCGCTCAATAAAATAGGGGGTAATCAGATAGCCGCCGTTGGCAAATACCGCATAGCCACGCGCTACTTCCAGTGGCGTCATCGACGCTGAACCCAGTGACAGCGATTCGTTGCGGGGCAGTTCATCAAAGTCAAAGCCAAAGCGCGTCAGGTAATCCACCACGGTGCTGATACCCATAGCGCGTAACAGCCGTACCGACACCACGTTTTTCGATTTTGCCAGCGCTTCACGCAGGGGAATCGGCCCTTCATAAACATCGGGCGAGTTGCGCGGCCGCCAGGCAACACCGCTACCCGGATTCCACTGGTTGATAGGCGCATCGTTGACCAACGTCGCCAGGGTAAAGCCGTTTTCCAGCGCGGCGGAATAGATAAAGGGTTTAATGTTAGAGCCAACCTGACGCTCGGCCTGAATGGCACGGTTGTATTGGCTTAACCGGAAGCTATAACCGCCGACCGCGGCGGCGATACCGCCATCATGAGGGCGTAGGGCAATTATCGCCGCACCCGGCTCAGGAACCTGCGCCAGCCGCCAGCCCTTATCAGTAAGCCGGATCCGCACCTGGTCGCCAACTTTCAGGATGTCACTTGCCTGCTTAGGCGCCGGGCCCTGGCGTTCAGCATTCATATAGGGACGTGCCCACGACAGGCCATCCCAGTCGAGTTCAATCGCAGACCCTACCTGGGCGATAACCCGGGCTGAGCGCTCGCTCACTTCCATCACCACAGCCGGATACGTCAGGCCAATTTGTTCAACGCTACGTAAATAAGTAGTAACCTGCTCCGTAGGCCAGGGACTGTCAGCGTCGAACAACTCAGCTTCCGCGCCCCGGTAACCATGGCGCTCATCATAAGCGTGCAGGTTTGACTGCACGGCGCGCTGTGCCGCCCGCTGCTGTTTGGCGCTGGCGGTGGTATACACTTTAAGTCCCAGGTTATAGGCGTCATCTTCGCCATAGCGGCTGACGATTTCAGCCCGCACCATTTCCGCCAGGTAGGGCGCGGTCATCGTCACTTCCGGTGCGTGCAGCCGGGCTTCGACAGGTTCAGCTAAGGCTGCGCGGTATTCCGGCAGCGTAATCATACGCTCAGCCAACAGCCGGCCCAGAACCACCGAACGGCGGTCTCTGGCGCGCTCGGGGTTGGAAATCGGGTTCATCGTTGAAGGTGCTTTCGGTAAGCCGGCAATCATGGCCATCTCGGCGAGCGTCAGGTCTTTTATGTCTTTGCCGTAATACACCTGGGCCGCAGCGCCAACCCCATGCGCCCGATGGCCAAAGGTAATTTTGTTCAGATACAGCTCAAGAATCTCATCTTTGGTTAACTGGCTCTCAATATGCAGCGCAATAAAGGCTTCACGCACCTTACGCGACCAGGTTTGTTCAAAGCTCAGATAGAAGTTTCGCGCCAACTGCTGGGTGATGGTACTGCCACCACTTTGAATCTCGCCGCTGGTAACCAACTGGAAGAACGCCCGGCCCACACCGATCGGGTCAATGCCGAAGTGCTCATAAAAGCGCTGATCTTCAGTGGCCAGAAATGCATTGATTAGCGGCTGCGGGATTTCTTCAAGTTTCAGAGGAATTCGCCGTATCTCGCCAAATTGCGCGATCAGTTCACCGTCCGATGAGTAAACCTGCATCGGGGTTTGCAGGCGAACTTCTTTGAGTTCAGCTACACTGGGCAGATCAGCCCGTAAGTATAAGTACAGTGAGCCAACCACCAGCACACCCACGACCGCAAGACCGAGTAAGCTATATAGGGACCACTTTACAAATTTCACTCAAGATTCCTTTGCTGGTTGCTATCCAGGGCTGCATATTATAGAAAGATAATTGAAGAATCATAATAGTTATTGAAATAACATGAGGATTTTTTGCACTATACTTACTTTTGCGCGTACTATGAGTATCGGCATATAAGAATTTTAATAATAAAATACAATCCGCATGTCGAGTCGGGAGAACCGTATTATGGGGCTGTTTGGTCTGGGTAAAACACCCGGTCTTGGCATTGATATTAACACGGATGCCGTTAAGGCGCTTGAACTGTTACCGCAAGGGGATTCATACCAGATCACCCGCGTGGCCGAATTGCCGTTGCCGAAAAACCTAATTACAGATGACGAAATTACCGATATTGAGCAGCTGAGCAAGACGCTCCAGCAATTACGCAAAAAGTCCGGTAGCACCGTCAAAGAGGTTGTCGCTGCGGTATCGGGCAGTCAGGCTATCTCCAAACAAATCGCCGTGGGCAACGAACTGGATGATGAAGCCATTGCCGAAAAAATTGAATCAGAAGCCGAAGCGCTGATTCCCTTCCCCATCGCTGAAGTGCGCTACGATTTCGAGAGCCTTGGAGAGCATCCGACGCTACCAGGCCAGCAGCGTATATTAGTGACCGCCACCCGCACAGTAAGTGTTGATAGCCGGGTAGAAGCCCTGGAACAGGCCGGCTTCAAAGTAAAAATCATGGACGTCGACAGCCAGGCTATTTTGCGCAGCTGCAACTATCTGCTGCCGCACCTGGCGCCTGAAATTGTTGCAAGCCCGTTGCCGGTGTTGGTGCTGGATATCAGCATCACCGCCGTACAGACTATAGTTATCGCTCAGGGCGAGGTGACTTTTACCCGGTTTCAGACCGGCGGATTACAACCTCTGTTAAAAGCTCTGGATGACAATGGTAACGGCGAGTATCGCGAAATTCTGGCCCGCCTGCGCGCGGGTGAAACCGGATCGGACTCCAGCCTCATTATTCAGGATTCACTGACTAACCTGTGGTCGCAGGTAAGCCGCGGTATCCAGATTTATCAGAGTAATGCGCCGAAAAAAGGTTTTGCCGGCGTGATACTGGTGAACACCGGCGCGATGCTGCCCATGTTAAGCGATTATATTGATCAACAGATTGATGAGCCGGTACTGTCACTGAACCCCTTTGACCATTTTGAATTAGCAGACAGCTACTCCCATTTGCGCGCCCACGGCCCGCGCTTTGTGGAAGTGCTTGGCCTGGCGTTACGGAGCTTTACCCCATGGCACACGTAAACCTCCTCCCCTGGCGTGAAACAGCCCGCCAGCGCGCGAAAACCTTATTCGCTATTCATGCCGGACTCGCGATTGGCCTGGCTGCCTTTATCCTGTTCGTCGCCTATACCATTATTGGGAGCTATCAGGAACAACAGCAGCGCCGTAATCAGTTCCTGCAGGGCCAGATCCAGGTACTTGATGCGCAGATCGCTGAAATTCAGGATATCAATGAACAGAAAGACGAAATTGTCAGCCGCATGAAACTGATTCAGTCGCTGCATCAGGACCGTAATACCGCTATATTAATCTTCAACGAACTGGCCCGCCGGACCCCTGAAGGCGTACACCTGCTGACAGCTGAAAAGAAAGGTATGCAATTGTCGATTAACGGCCGCACGGTTTCTAACAACCGGGTAGCCGAGTTCCTGCGCGAACTGAAAAACTCCGAGATATTCAGCCAGCCGGAACTGCGTGAAGTGGTTGCGGATCGGGTGCCAACCAACCGTGGCGAACAGCTCAGTGCTTTTTCTCTGGTTGTCTCCATTACCCCGCCTGCGGAAACTGAAGAGGTGAACCCATGAAAATAGACATGGATAGCCTGCGCGAACTGGATATTAATGAACTGCCCTGGTGGCCGCGGCCATTCCGTATTGGGGTGCTGGTGATCCTGGCGCTAATCGCACTGGGGCTGGGCTATCACTTTTTACTGGCCGATGAGTGGGCCAGTTACAAACGTGAGCAAAGTAAAGAAGCGCAGCTCAAAATTGATTACCGGAGCAAGTACCAGACTGCCGTCAATTTACCAGCGTACCGGGAACAGCTTAAACAGCTGAATGCGGATCTGGAAGTGTTGCTGGCGATGCTACCCAACGATGATGAAACCCCAAAATTACTGGATGATATTACGCTGGTAGGTACCCGTAGCGGCCTGAAGTTTGATCGTATTGAATGGTTAGCGCCTGCCTCCCGCGAGTTTTACACTGCCTTGCCCATGCGCATGGAACTGGTGGGAAGTTACCATCAGATTGGCGATTTTGTCGGCCAGTTAGCCGGGCTGCATCGGATCATTAGTGTGAAGGACTTCACTTTGCAGCGGCGCGACATGGACGAAGGCCTGCGGTTGTCCGTACAGGCCGAGACCTATCGCCAGCAAACGTTGAGGACGCAACCATGAACGCACGCCAAGTTGCTTTAATCGCAGCCCTGGCCGCCGTATTGTCTGGTTGCGGACAAGCCAGCCATCAGGATCTTGAAGCCTTTACGGCGCAGGTTCGTAGTGAAGCCGTGCCTGGTATTCAACCCATTGAGCCATTACCCGAGTTGCAACGCATCGCTTATACCGGCGATGATTACCGCAACCCCTTTACCGCCACGCCGATGCAAGCTGCAGCGTCGGTGGCCAGCGGTGCCAACTGTCCACAGCCCAATTTACAGCGCCAGCGCGGCGAACTCGAGACGGTTGCGCTTGACCAGTTGTCGCTGACAGGTACTTTAAGTAAAGGCGGCACCGGTTATACCGCGCTGGTCATATCGAATCAGGGACGACTCTACCGGGTCGAAGAAGGCGATTATATCGGACTCAATCATGGCAAAGTGGTTGCAGTCACCTCACAACAAATAGCTATCCGCGAATGGCTGCCGACGGGGGACGGTTGCTGGCAACAGCGCGATACCACCCTGACGCTGGCCGGTTCACAAAGGAGTTCTGATTCATGAAGCACTTATTCCGTATCCTTTTGCTGTTGCTCATGATGCCGCTGTCTGTGGCCGCTAATGAGCTGGTGCGGGTAGAGCAGATCCCGCTGGCCAAAGATCGCTTCAATCTGGAAGCGCATTTCGCCGGTCGTGTCGACTCCCCTATCGTCCGGCGCAGCACAGATCCGCTAGTTCATGAATTCTTGTTACTTGGCACTGAATCCGATTACACCGATGGCCCCCTTGGCGTGGCCAACCATCCGCTACTGGAGTCAGTCGAACTGGTAACCCAGCGTGAAGATTTACTGCTGCGGGTAACCACCACCAAACCGCTTGAGCACCTGATGAGCCGTTCCAATGATGTGATGGTGCTGGTCTTTATCGCCGCGGCAAGCATCCCTGACGCGCGTCAGGCGCCTGTGGTTAGTGAACAGCGCAGCGAGGCCGCTCCCCAGAGAACCAGCCCTCAGCAACAGGCCCGGCTAACCACCACCACCGACAGCTCACCTTCCGGTGCAGCCGTTACGGATATTGATTTCACCCGCCTGCCGGATGATGTTGGCTTACTGCGTTTGTCACTGAATACGGAAAATGCCGAACACGAAGTTCGTACCATCGGTAACCGGCTGGAACTGACGTTATTTGACACTGCTCTACCGGAAGACCTGCTGTATGTGCTCGACGTGAGCCAGTTCGCCTCGCCGGTCGCGCATATCGAAACCTTCCGTGAAAATGGTAATACCCTGATCACGGTAACGGGCAAAGAAGCCTTCCGCCACCAGCTGGAACGCCTAGATAACAGACTCAATCTGAAGCTATTTGATATTGACGACGATCGCAGCGCTGCGGTTGCCGATGGCAGTCAGCAACCTATATCCCTGAACTTCCAGGACGTGCCGGTACGCCAGCTATTACAGATTCTCGCGGAAGAAAACGGCCTGAACCTGGTAGCGAGCGAGTCGGTAACAGGCAATATTACCTTGCGTCTGGAAAATGTACCCTGGGAGCGTGCGTTAGAAACTATCCTGCGGGTGAAAGGCCTCGCCAAGCGTATTGACGGGAACATTCTGATTGTCGCGCCGGCCGAGGAGCTTGCTCAGCGCGAGCAGCAAGAGCTGGAAGCCTCGCAACGGATGTCCGAACTGGCACCGCTGAGTAGCTCTTATATTCAGATAAACTATGCCAAGGCTGGCGAAATCGCCTCGATCCTGCGCACCGAAAGTTCTGACCTGCTGTCGTCCCGCGGCGCGGTCACTGTGGATGATCGTACCAACACCTTGCTGGTGCGCGACACCGGTGAGCAAATCGCTAACGTCAAAGCCATGGTGGAAGTGCTTGATGTTCCGGTCAAGCAAGTGATCATCGAGGCCCGTATGGTCACAGTCCGAGATAACATCAGCGATGAATTAGGCATCCAGTGGGGGCTTTCTGATCCGAACCTGTCCGAGCCCGATCTCTTCGGTTCAGATACTGATGTTGCCGGTGACTTCAATGTGAATCTGCCGGTTTCTAATCCGGCGGCAACCTTCGGGATGCAGATCGCCAAAATGGCCGATGGCCGTATTCTGGATTTAGAACTTTCCGCACTGGAGCGTGAGAATAAGGGTGAAATCATCGCCAGTCCGCGCATCACAACGGCCAATCAGAAGGCGGCCTACATCGAACAAGGTACTGAAATCCCCTATGTGGAAAGTGCCTCATCCGGTGCGACTTCTGTGCAGTTCAAAAAAGCTGTTCTCGGCCTGCGGGTGACACCACAAATCACGCCTGATAATCGCGTTATCCTGGATCTGGTAATTACCCAGAACACCCGCGGCGATACGGTGAGCACACCAACTGGCCCTGCGGTATCCATAGACACCCAGGAAATCGGCACTCAGGTTCTGGTTGAAAACGGCGAAACCATTGTATTAGGTGGTATTTATCAGCAACAGATCCTGAATGACATTACCAAGGTGCCGTTGCTGGGCGATATTCCCTATGTGGGCGTGCTCTTCCGCAATGAAAGTCAGATCCATGAAAAGCGTGAATTACTGATTTTTGTAACGCCGAGAATTGTCACTGATCTGCCTTAAACCTTGCTTAAATAGCTGTTACTTGCGATAATCCGCCCTCTTTTTGAATTGGGTTAAGGATGGTCTCGAGACACTCCGGATTCCGTGAGTCACAGCTAGTTAATGAGTGATGTAAAGCAACAATATGGCTGAAAAACGTAATATTTTCCTGGTTGGCCCTATGGGGGCCGGTAAAAGCACAATAGGGCGACAGTTAGCCCGACAACTCCATCTTGAATTCTTCGACTCTGACGCAGAAATTGAACGCCGCACCGGCGCTGATATTGCGTGGGTTTTCGAGCTCGAAGGCGAAGAGGGCTTCCGTGCGCGGGAAGAAAAAGTTATCGAAGAACTGACTGAGAATACCGGTATAGTGCTGGCCACTGGCGGCGGCTCTATCCTGAGCAAAGAAAGCCGTAACCGTTTGTCAGCGCGCGGAATTGTTGTTTATCTGCAAACCACCATTGATAAGCAGCTGGCCCGCACTCAGCGCGATAAGCGCCGGCCATTGATATCTGAAGCTGAAAACCCGCGTGAAGTGCTCGAAAGCCTCGCTGATTCGCGCAACGCGTTGTACGAAGAAATCGCCGACGTGATTGTCCGTACCGACGATCAAAGTGCTAAGATTGTAATCGACCAAATTATCGAGAAAGTCGGCTTGTAACTTTCGGAGGCGCTCATGCAGACACCTATGCAATGCATTACCGTCGGCCTGGATGAGCGCAGCTATCCGATTTATATCGGGCGCGATCTCTTTGCCCAACTCTCCCGTTTGCTCCCGCAACTCCCAAATCAGATCCTGATTGTAACTAATCAGATCGTGGCGCCGCTGTATCTCGAACAAGTGCAACAGGCGTTGGGCGATGGCCAGCTAGTTACGCACATCATCGGTGATGGCGAAGGCGAAAAAAGCCTGCACAATTACCAGCACATCATGGATACCCTGATTGCTCACAGCTTCAACCGCGACTGTGCAGTTATCGCGCTCGGCGGCGGCGTAGTCGGCGATCTGGCAGGCTTCGTCGCCGCCACTTATCAGCGCGGCGTCGACTTCTATCAAATCCCCACGACCTTGCTCGCGCAGGTGGATTCATCCGTGGGCGGCAAAACCGCAGTGAACCACCCCGGCGGCAAGAACCTGATTGGCGCTTTTTATCAGCCGCGAGCGGTGATCATAGATACCGACTGCCTCGCTACGTTAACTGACCGTGATTACGCCTGCGGTCTGGCCGAAGTTATTAAGTACGGCATCATCCACGACGCACAATTTTTCGAATGGCTGGAAGCACACAGCCAGGACCTGATTCAGCGTGAGCCGCAGGCAGTCGCCTATGCCGTACGCCGCAGTTGTGAAATCAAAGCAGAAATTGTGGCGGCCGATGAGCGCGAACAGAATCAGCGCGCCCTGCTCAATCTGGGGCATACATTCGGTCACGCCATTGAAGCCAGCCATTACGACAGCTGGCATCATGGTGAGGCTGTTGCCGCTGGCACCGCTATTGCCGCAGAGTTTATGCGCCAGCAAGACGAGTTGAGCGACCAGGATGCCGAACGCATCAGACGCCTATTGCAAGCCTGCAACCTACCCGTGGTGGCGCCGAGTATGCCGTTAAGCCAGTGGCAGGACTACATGCAACGTGATAAAAAGGTCAAAGCCGGGCAACTGCGACTGGTACTGCCGACTGCTATCGGGGCCGCCTGCTTGCGCACGGTCACCGACTGGGATCGCGTTGCCAGTGCCATTAGTGCCTGCAACAGTGCCTGCAACGAACACGACTGACCGGATAACAACACCATGCAAAAAAACCGGGCCTTTCTTAAATGGGCGGGCGGAAAATACAATCTGATCGAGCCAATTACCGCCTTATTGCCAGCCGGTAACAAGCTGATTGAGCCTTTTGTCGGTGCCGGTTCGGTATTTCTCAATACTGACTATGAATCCTATCTGCTCAACGATGTGAACCCGGATCTGATCAACCTGTTCAAGACCGTAAAAAAGCGTCCCCAGCGTTTCATCAGTGACGCTAAGAAACTGTTCACGCCGGCCTATAATTCATCAGCCGCCTATTATGCGATGCGCCGGCAGTTTAATCAGAGCAGTGATATATACGAGCGCGCGCTGTTGTTTTTGTATCTTAACCGCCATGGCTACAACGGCTTGTGTCGTTATAACAGTTCAGGCCAGTTCAACGTGCCCTTTGGCCGCTATCTGCGCCCCTATTTCCCCGAAGCGGAGATTGAGTTCTTCGCTCACAAAGCGCGGCGCGCGACCTTTACCTGTCTGAGCTTTGAGAAGGTATTCCGACGGGCCCGCCAGGGTGACGTGGTCTATTGCGATCCCCCCTATGCACCGCTGACCACCACCGCCAGCTTCACCAGTTACGCAACGGGCGGCTTTACCCTTGAACATCAGCACGAGCTGGCTCGTCGCGCCGCCCATGCCGCCCAGAAACGCGGTATTCCGGTGCTCATCAGCAACCATGACACTGATCTGACCCGCCTGTTGTATCAGGATGCCTCGCTGCAAAGCCTGCAGGTTGCGCGTTTTATCAGTCAGAATGGCGCTAAGCGCGGCAAAGTGGCTGAACTGCTGGCCTTGTACAGTCCCCTTGCTGAGGGGGCCAATGTGATAAACCTCAAACACCAATTACGGAAGGTTGGCCTATGACCTGGCAGATAAAACACTTTTCCGAATTAACCATTACCGAACTCTATGATCTGCTGCAGTTGCGGCAGGACGTTTTTGTGGTCGAGCAGGATTGTCCGTATCTGGACGCTGACGGCAAAGATCCGCAGGCATGGCATATCTTTACCTACAACGATAGTGACCAGCTGGTCGCTGCCGCGCGCCTGTTTAAACCCGATGATACCAGCCCCTGGAGCCGCATTGGCCGGGTCGTCACTGCCCGTAGCGTGCGCCGCAAAGGCCTGGGCCGCGATTTGATGGCAGAGGCCATCAAGTGGTGCCAGCGCGAAGCACCTGATGGCCCGATTCAGCTGGGCGCCCAGGTTTATCTGCGGGAATTTTACGAAAGCTTAGGTTTTACCGAGATTAGCGCCGAGTACCTGGAGGATGGCATTCCGCATATTGATATGGAGCGGCGGCCCTAGTGCAATCGGTGCCTGTCACTGCCGCTGATCCGGCACTACAGCAAGCCGCCCGCGACATTGCCGGGCGCTGGCAACTGGACTGGCTGGAACAACCACCAGATGCTGCCACCACTCCTTTTGTGTTAGAACTCGATGCCGACGGTCTTGCCCTGCGCTGGACCGCGTATCCGAAGATGCTGCCATTACGCATCGACTTTATTGAAGGCAAAACCGCGTTCCGCGCCGCCCAGGCTTCGCGTAAGCACGAAGCCATTGCGCGCGCCTGCGGCTTCGCCCGCAACGCAAACCCGCACATCCTTGATGCTACCGCGGGTCTGGGCCGCGACGCGCTGGTGTTAGCGCAGCTTGGCGCCCGGGTGGCACTGAATGAGCGCAATCCGGTGGTCGCTGCCTTGCTGACCGACGCGCTGCAGCGCCTGGCACAAGTGGCGCCTGAACTCGGCGCGCGGCTGTATTTTGCCGGTACCGACAGCCTGCAGCCACGGCAATGGCTCGCCGATCCCGTCGATGTGGTCTATCTTGATCCTATGTATCCGAAAGGCGACAGAAAACAACGTGCGGCAGTTAAAAAAGATATGCAGATTTTCCAACAGCTGGTGGGTGCTGATGACGATGCCGATGCGTTACTGGAACCTGCGCTGGCAATTGCCCGTAAACGGGTGGTGGTAAAACGGCCCCAGCACGCTGATTTCCTCGCCGGTCGCAAACCCGAGAGTCAGATTACCGGTAAGAAGCACCGGTTTGACATCTATTTTACCGATTATTCCGGAGTATCCTCATGATTGAGAAAAACGATTCGATTCCTTCTGCCGTGCTGACACAACGTGGCGAAGCCGGTATTGATAAATATGATCCAGAACTGATTTTCAGTGAAGGCACGCATGTACTGTTTGGTGTGCCCGGAGCCTTTACCCCCACCTGTTCAGAAAAGCATCTGCCGGAATTCATTGAGAAATCATCCGACTTCCGCGACGCTGGTGTCGAAAGCATTGTCTGCGTTTCGGTAAATGACTGCTTTGTGATGGATGCCTGGGCCAAAGATAACAAGGTTGGCGACAAATTACGCATGCTTGCTGACGGCGACGGCTCTTTTCACGAGAAAATCGGCCTGATTAAAGACACCGGCAGTTTTGGCGGCAAGCGCGCCAAGCGCTACGCCATGATCATTCATAACGGCTGCGTCACCGACCTCTTTGTTGAAGAAGACCAGACCTTTGGTGTCAGCCGCGCTGACCACGTACTTGAGGTGATACAGAAGAAGTGACGCAGTACGATGTAGTAGTGATTGGTGCCGGCGCCGCCGGCCTGCATTGCGCAGCAACAGCGGCGGCTCGCGGCCGTTCGGTGCTGGTGCTGGATCACGCCAAACAGGCGGGCAAAAAGATCCTGATCTCCGGCGGCGGGCGCTGCAACTTTACCAACATGTATACCAGCCCCGAGAATTTCATCTCGGCCAATCCGCATTTCTGTAAATCCGCTTTGAGTCGTTATACCCAATGGGATTTTATTGCCCTGGTTGAGCGCCATGGCATTGCCTACCATGAAAAAACTCTGGGCCAGCTATTCTGCAATGAGTCGGCTAAAGATATCGTCGCGATGCTGATGAACGAGTGTTCAAAGTACGGCGCGCGGGTGCAGTTGCGTACTTCGGTAACGGGCATCAGTTCGGTAGCCACAGGTTATAAGATCGAAACCGATCAGGGCGATATCAGCGCCGAAAAATTAGTGGTGGCCTGCGGCGGCTTGTCCATGCCCAAGCTCGGTGCCACGCCGCTGGGCTATCAGTTGGCAGAACAATTTGGCCACCGCGTGCTGCCAGTGCGGGCTGGCCTGGTGCCATTTACCCTGCATGACGCCGATAAAGAGCGCTATGCGGAGCTGTCCGGGCTGGCGGTAGACAGTGTCGCAAGTAATCAGCGAGCCAGCTTCAAAGAAGCTATGCTGTTTACCCACCGCGGCCTGAGCGGGCCCTCAGTACTGCAGATTTCGTCCTACTGGCTGCCAGGCGAACCGGTACAAATGGACCTGCTGCCGGGCACGGACCTTTTCGCTGAACTTACCACACTGCGCCAGCAGCGCCCGCGATCGCTACTGCGTACCGTGTTGCAGCAATGGTTGCCAAAACGTCTGGTGCAGGCCTTCAGCGACCAGTATCAGTGGCCGGATCATAACCTGGCCGACTGCAGTAACGCCCTGCTGCAGCAAGTCGCCTCCACTATCAACAACTGGACCATCCGGCCCAATGGCACCGAGGGCTACCGCACCGCCGAGGTTACCCTGGGCGGCGTCGACACCGACGAAGTCAGCTCCAAGACCATGCAAAGCAAGCTGCAGCCCGGCCTCTATTTTATCGGCGAAGTGCTGGATGTGACCGGCTGGCTCGGCGGCTACAACTTCCAGTGGGCCTGGAGCTCCGCCTACGCCGCCGGCCAGGACGCCTGATTAAGCAAAATTGTAACGGCCACTCTATACTAAGACAGCTCGACTTAGAGCGTGATCTGTTCACCAAAGCCTCACGTATATGCTGATAAGTTGTTCTATACCAATAGATATCAGAGAGGAATTTAAATGATAAAATTTGCGGGTTTACTGTTTCCGGTGTTAATAACTGCTCTCTCCTTTCAAACAGCATTAGCACAGGACGAAAAAACAGCTCTGGTGCCTTTACCCTCAGTCCAGGACTTCTCGAAGGGTAAAGATGGCTGGAGCTTCGGGCTGGGCCTGGGTATTGAATACGAAACGGCCTATGAAGGGTCTGATGAGTTCGGCTTCGAACTCCAGCCTGCTGGTGCAGTACAATGGCGCAGCGGTGATGACGTTTTCTTCTTTGCCGGTGAAGCGCTTGGGTGGCGTGGTCTTCGCTCCGATACCTGGCTATTAGAGGCCGCCGTAGCCTTTGATGAGGGGCGTGAAGAAAGTGATTCCGATGACGGTCATTTGGATGGCCTCGGCGACCAGGATGAGAGCGTTGAACTTGTGCTGCAAGGGCGTCGCGCTTTCGCTGCCGACTGGCGCAATTGGCTGGTTGGTCGTGTTGTCACCGGTGGTGACGGAACCCTTGGTCTGTTTGGAGTGGGCCACCGCTTCGGTAACCAAATCGACGGCACCGGTTCCGAAGTTAATCTCGTTGCGGTTTTTCACGACAGCGAATACGCCAACACAGGTTTCGGCATAGACGCAGCCCAAGCGGCTGCATCCGGCTTAGATGAAACCACGCTGAGTGGTGGATTACGCTCAATCGGCATCGATTACAATTATCGCCATTACATCAATGAGAATTGGCAGATTTATGGCGAAGCACTTTTCGAATATTACAGTAGTGAGGTTCGGGATAGCCCAATCGCTCGTAGTAACTACGAGGCCGAAGTCGGCGTCGGATTCATTTATATATTCTAGACCGCCTGACCTTTCCCCCTGTATTAGGCAAAGTGAGTTGTTCTGGCCTAAGCTTAAGGTATTGTAAGTACTGCAAAACATTGTCGTACTCAGTAATTCAGATACTGATAAGGAGCAGGTGTGGCGCAAAACCAGCGAGCTGAGACTGAATACAAGCAGCCTCCGGTAGTGGATAACGCTGAGGGTAAACCAAGAACTATAGGGATCGAACTCGAATTCTCCGGTATTTCACTGGCCGATACCGAGCAGTTAGTACTGGAGGTTCTGGACGGCGAAACCGTGGAGGAAACGGCGGCGGCGCGCACTATAAAAACCAGCCTTGGTGAGTTTAAGGTTGAGCTCGACTGGGACTACCTGAAACGTAAAGCCAAAGAAGAAGGCGAGGACGCCGATGGCTTGCCTGACGACAGTTGGGTAAAGCACCTGAGCAAGGCCGCTGCCTGGTTGGTGCCGGTCGAGATTGTCTGCCCGCCAATTGAGTTCCGTCATCTGCAACAACTGGATCCGCTCATCCGGGCGTTGCAGCAAAGCGATGCCAAGGGTACTTCCGAGTCTATGATTGCGGCCTATGGCACCCATATCAATCCGGAGATCCCCAAGCTTGATGCCCCCACCCTGCATGCCTACCTGCAGGCATACAGCCTGTTGCAGTGGTGGTTGGTGGAAGCCCATCATGTCAACAATACCCGCAAACTAAGCCCCTTTATTGATCTCTATCCGGAAGAATACGTTATTGAAATTCTGAAGCAGGATAATCCGGATATGGATCAACTGCTGGATGATTATCTGGAGTTTAATCCGAGCCGGAACCGGGCGTTAGATATGTTACCGTTACTGTGCGAGATCGACGAAGATCGCGTCCGCTCGGTAGTTGATGACAAGAAGATCAAGTCGCGGCCGACCTTTCATTACCGCTTGCCCGATTGTCGCATCGGTGATCCGGACTGGTCGCTGGCCCGTGAGTGGAATATCTGGTGGCAGGTTGAGAAACTGGCCTACGACCACGACAAGCGCACCGAACTGTGCGAAAAATTCATCAGTGCGAAGCGTCCGCTAATTGGCGTAAGCCGCAACCGTTGGGTGGAAGAAATTACTACATGGCTAGACCAAGAGTAGGGGTTACCGGGGACGGCCGACGCTGGTCGCCAAGTTGGTGGTGTACGCGTATTGCGTTATGGCTGGTCGGTGCCAAAGCCGAGCGTATCAGTGTGCGGCATGAGGCCTCCGGCAAGCCGCTAGAGGCAATTATCATCGGCGGCGGTAGCGACATCGGCCCGGAGCACTATGGCGGCGATGTTGAAGCCAAGGTTAAAACGGACCCGGCCCGCGATGCGCTGGAAATGGAATGGATCCAGTATGCGTTTGATAAAGAAATTCCGTTACTTGGGATTTGCCGGGGCGCGCAGCTGATTAATGCGGTGCTGGGCGGTAACCTGCATAATGACATCCGGTTCTTACGCAAAAAGACCTACAACCGCCCTGGCATAATGCCTACCAAACAGGTTTTCATCGAGTCAGACTCGTGGCTGGCTGAGGTTTGTAAAAAGACCAAGCTGCGGGTCAACAGTCTCCATCATCAGGCAATTAAAGATGCCGGCAAGGGTATCCGGGTGGTGGCCCATGACCTTGATGATATTACCCAGGCGGTCGAACGACTCGAACACCCACGGGTGATCGGGGTGCAATGGCATCCGGAATATCTGTTCTATATCCCCGCGCAACTCAGACTTTTTCGCTGGCTGATTCGCCCGAAAAACTGTCCGAAATAACCTTTGCAGCGGCGCCTGCCCACAGGCTGCATGCCGCAGCTGAAGGGTGAAAACCGTCGGCGGCCATATAGTCTTCCGCAAACGGCATGTCGAACTGCAACAGCCGGACCACCGGGTTGCGCTTAGCCACTTGCGCCATGACAGCGTTTAGCTCGCGCGCCTTGCCGCCCAGGAACCATCTTAAGGGTTGCGGTAGCGCCGGAAACTTATCCATCGGTGGTACTGCGGTCAGGATAATGTAGCTGACACCATAGCGCTGTTCCAATAGCCGGCAGAGGGCAACCAGATTGCGCTGCCAGCGACCACGACCGGTATTGCCGGTCACATCATTTACCCCGATTGAAACCACCGCCGTATCAAAGCGCTGCGGCTGTTGCAGGTGCAACCAGACAAGCAGTTCAGCACAGTTCAGCCCCGACTGGGCCAGCCGTTGCCACTGCACGGAAAAGTTATCCTCCAGGCAGCGTAGCAGCTGGCCGGTGAACGCTTCGTTAGCGTCATCCACACCGACCCCGGCCGCCGCCGAGTCACCGGTAATCAGCAGCCGTAATGGCGGTCCGGAGCCAGCCTGGCCCTGCCGCTCGCCGGCAGGCTCGGCTAGCCTTGGGGTTTCGCGCCGTACCCGTCGCCCCTGGCGGATAAGCCAGGGCGCGAGCGGAATAACTACCAGCGTAGCGAGCAGACTCCGCAGCATTTATCCGGCACCCATCAACACACGATGTAATTCGCTTAACGACGCCACCTCGTAGTGTGGCTCAATGCCCTCGGGAGCAGGGACGCCATGATGATTCAACCAGCAGGTATGAATGCCGGCATTGAGCCCGCCCTGAATATCCGATTGTGGATTATCCCCAACCATCAGTATCCGGTTGCGCTCGGGGTTGGTCATCTGCGCGAACGCGTGCTCAAAAATGGCGATATCAGGCTTGGCCACACCGACTTCATCGGAAATCACCAGCAGGTCAAAATGCGCATGCAGCCCGGTGCGTTTCAGCCGGATTTCCTGTAGTTCGGTAAAACCGTTGGTAATAATGCCCAGCTGCACCTGCCCGCGCAGATCGCTCAGCAACTCGTGGGCGCCCGGCAGCGGCTCGCAGATTTCCGCCATGGCTGCCAGAAACGCACTGTTGAGTTCCCCAGGGGTGATATTGAGACGCTCGCCCCACGAGGTAAAGCGTCGTTCCTGCAGTTGTTGGGCGTTAATCAGCCCGTCCTGATAGTCCACCCACAGCGGCTTGTTAACTGACTGATAAGCATCATAATCAGCTTCAGCGAAGTCAACGTTATAGCCGCGGAACATGCGCTGTAATCCGGCGAATGCATCGAAGTGAAATAAGGTGTCATCTGCGTCAAACAGCAGCCAGTCGTAATTACCAATCATTTTTTTGCCCGCCAGGAGTTATTCCGCTAGCTTATTAACTATCAGGTTCACTATCAACAAAATGCAACAAGGGAAACTTCAGATGCCAGCCCCAGCCGAAGTACTCGCGTTCTGGTTTAACGAATTACAGCCCGACCAGTGGTGGGCCAAAGACGACAAGCTCGATCAGCACATCAGCGATCGTTTTGCGCTCTATCTGGACCAGGCGGCCGCCGGGGAACTTGCGCACTGGCGCGATGAGCCCGAAGGCCGGCTGGCAGAAATCATCGTGCTCGATCAGTTCTCGCGTAACATTCACCGCGGCAAACCCGAATCCTTCGCCCAGGACACCGTGGCCCTGGTACTGGCACAGGAAGCCATTCGTGTTGGCGCACACTTACTCCTGAATCCGGTCCAGCGCAGTTTTCTTTACCTGCCTTATATGCACAGCGAATCGCGACTTATCCAGCAGCAGGCGATTGAGTTGTACCGCGAAAACGGCATTGATGAAAATTACCAGTTCGCGCTCAAACATCAGGCTATAATTGAGCGCTTCGGGCGCTATCCGCATCGCAATGACATTCTTGGGCGGCGCTCGACACCAGCGGAACTCGAGTTCCTCAAGCAACCAGATTCAGGGTTTTAGATGAAAATATGGGTGGATGCCGACGCTTGTCCTGGTGTCGTTAAAGAAATTTTGTACCGCGCTGCAGAGCGCAAAGCTATTCCCCTGGTCCTGGTGGCCAATCAGCCACTGCGGGTACCGCCGTCAAAAGTCATCAGTACCCTGCAGGTCAGCTCCGGCTTCGACGTGGCCGACGATGAAATCGTTAAGCGCATCGAACCGGGCGATCTGGTTATCACCAGCGACATTCCGCTAGCCGCTGAGGTGATCGAGAAAGGTGGCCAGGCGCTGAGCCCGCGCGGCGAATTATTTACCAGCGAGAATATCCGTGGTCGCCTGAACATCCGCGATTTTATGGATACCATGCGCAGCAGTGGCATCCAGAGCGGCGGTCCGGCGCCTTTAAGCCAGCGCGATCGCATGGCTTTTGCCAACCATTTAGATCGGATTCTGGCCCGCGCCAGGTAGCTGCCCTCGTTAATAAAGTTGCAAAAAATCCGGATATAGTATTTCCTTATGAAGACGCAACAAAACAAGGAGCATACTATGTTACGTTGGGCATTGATTTTTCTGGTTGTCGCACTTATTGCGGCGGTGCTGGGTTTCGGTGGTATTGCCGGAGCTGCAGCTGATATTGCCAAAATAATCTTCTTTATCTTTCTTGTTCTACTGGTTATTTCTTTGCTTGCCGGAGCCTTACGGGGCCGCGGTCCGCGAATGTAGCAATCGCTCCATAGTTCAGTTGAACTAACCAAAAAAAAGTGCCTGCATGCCAGGCACTTTTTTTTGCACTCCTGCTAGCCAAGCGAAATCCCTGGCCACTGCTATACTGAAGCTATCAGAGAACGAGGAGGCACAGATGAAATACGTAACTCACTTAGCACTTCTGGCGTTAACCTTTACTTTGGCAGCTTGTTCATCCCAACCAGACTATCGTGCTGCCAGAGATGGCGGCTATGGCTACAGTGAAACTAAGCTGACCGATACCCAGTACCGGGTCAGCTTTAAAGCGCGCGGCACCGATAAATCACAAGCTATGAACTATGCCATGTTGCGCGCAGCTGAAGTCACGTTGCAGGAAGATTATGACTGGTTCCTGGTTGTTCACCGCGATACCCTGATCGACCGTGAGCGCGTACCGAACCCCTATCCAAACTACCTGACATCGCACGACATGGTGACTTATTGCAGCGCGGCCGGCTGCTTCGTGCGCAGTTATCCCCGCACCGCATTTTCTGCTGGTATCCACCTTGGTGGTCGCGTCGACAGTGATATTGAAGTAGTGCTGGAGATTAAAATGGGTGCCGGTCCGATCCCGGATACTGATTACAGCTTTAACGCTGAAGAAGTCGTGAAAAATTTACGACCGAAAACCGAAGAGGAATAACTCTTTAAGAAGTGAAACGCCGGCTTACCGCCGGCGTTTTTTATTTCCAGCCACCTAATAGCGCGCCAATCGCAGCGAAGTAAACCGTGATATAACCGCCATGAATTAAAATATAGCGCCAGCTACGCTGCTCAAACAGCGCAATCACCGCAAAAATCATGGTAGCCCAGCCTAGTCCGGCAAGTATTCCCGCAGTTAAGCCCCACTGCCAGTCAGTTCCGGGCGATGCCAGAAAGAAAGCCAGATTCAGACTGATTATCCACGAAAAAATAAAGGTTAAGCCAAAGACTTTCAGAGGGTTGAACGATTTAAGCTGCTCATCAGAAAGCCCGGCTGCGCTTTGCCATTGCTTCGCGAATAAAACTGGTGAATACCAGATGCCGCCAATAACTAAATTCAGCAGGGCTGCGACCAAAACCGCCCATAGATTAATATCTGTCCAATGCATTATTATTGTCCTTATTATGTGAACTTCTCTAGTTATAACCTATAAACGTACCCAACGCTGGAAATAAATAGGTAGTCCTTCTGTATAAGATTTAATTAACGGCAATCCGGGTATAATGCAATTACTTTAGCTGTCCTTGATCTAAATCAGGAAAAATTAATGGTTAATACGATCTCGCACATACATTGTCAGAATTGCAGTATGGCACCGCTTTGTCTGCCGAAGAACCTGAGTGAAGGCGATATGGCCAGACTGGATACCATTATTCAGCGCCATAAACCCTTACATAAAAAGGATCTGTTGGTTACCGCTGATGCACCGCTTCGGTACCTCTATGCGGTACGCAGCGGGTCGCTGAAAAGTTATACTCTGGACGACCATGGGGTTGAGCAGATTATTGACTTTCATCTGCCGGGCGACCTGGTCGGTTTTGATGCCCTGGCGACAGGCCGTCACCGCAGCTTTACCCAGGCCCTTGAAACCACCATGCTCTGTGAGATACCACTCAACTCGCTGGATGACTTGTCCGCTGAAATGCCGGTATTACGGCGCGAACTAATGAGCATGATGAGCAGTGAGCTCTATACCAGCAAACAGTTACTCGGCAGCCTGAATAACCGCGCCGCTGATGCGCGCCTTGCGCACTTTCTCCTCGGCCTGTCACAGCGCTTCGCCGATCGCGGTTTGTCAGGAAAGTCCTTCCGGTTATCCATGACCCGTGCCGATATTGGTAATTACATCGGCTTATCTGTTGAAACCATCAGCCGGATCTTGTCACGCCTGCAACACGAAAACGTTCTGCTAGTGGAAAACAAACTGGTGGAGATACTGGCAATGGATCGTTTAGAACGGCTTGCGGGGTAACCTGGCGTTATCGTGAAAGGAACAGGGCTATCGCCGTCCGTGGCAACAACCCTGTAATCAGCATTACTGGCACGAGCCGCAGCAAGTGCCCTCACCGTGAGCAGCCACGCGCATCGCCGGTGCCGGTTGCACGAACAGCACCGTGTTCTCAAGCTCGATATGGTCACGCAGATCGGTAATCAGTTCCATGACTCCCGCATACAGAGCGGTCCAGCTTCCGCAAGCACCAGCCGGTGTTTTGCACTGATGCGCCAGCACCATAAGCTGCTCCAGCATGGCTTCGTGTTGCTCATGCTCTTCTTCCATTACGTTAATGGGTCCGGAAGGGTAGATGCCGCCAGCCAGCATCGGGAACAAAATCTGTTCCTCTTTCATCATATGGCTTTCAAGCTCCTGAAACATTTCGCTCAGATGATCGGCCAGGCCTGCAGGAGCCAGCGGGTGATCACCGTGAACCGATTCCACTTTACGTGACAGGTTAATTAAATCCGGCAACTGCTGACGGTGCTTCTGATGATAATTTTCCAGAATATGTTCAATTAGATCCCGGACGGGTTGTTCACGCCAGTGCTGCAAGCTTGCTGTGTTCATAAGGTTTACCTCGTTTGAAAAAAGTAATTTTGCCTGTTCGTCCTTACAGAACATTGCAACTTTGATGCCAGATCTACCCACTTTGATTTATATCGGCTTTTGCGGCCAAGTGGTAAATTACACCCTGATTTTTCGGGTTAAAAAAACCATTAAAGGGTAATTTATACCATGCATGATGAGAGCCTGTTATCGACCCTGGTGGCTGACCTGGTGACCGACTTGCCAGCGGTCGTGCGGCTGCAAAAGGTGGTGTCCACGCTGCGGCAGCACTTTGCCTGCGGTGCCGTGGTGCTGTTAAAGCAGGAGCAGGATATCCTCAAGCCGCTGGCCGCCACCGGCTTGGTTCGTGAAGCCCTGGGCCGGCGTTTCATCATCGCCCAGCACCCGCGGCTGGCGACCATTTTAGCGGCCCGTGATTCCGTTCGTTTTGAGCCTGACAGTACCCTGCCTGATCCCTACGACGGGCTCATCGAAGCCAGCCCTGACGGCCATCTGGCGGTACACGACTGCATGGGGATTTCACTCTATATTGAAGGCCAGTGCTGGGGCGTCCTGACCCTTGACGCGCTGCAGCCCGGAACCTTCGACGAACAAGCCAAACAGGCGCTACAGCGTGCCAGTTTGCTGGTGGAGGCGGCCATTCGCATCGGCCAGATGGAACAGAATATTCGCGCGCTGCGCAACAGCCGCCGTGACAATGAATATGCGCTTGCCCATAGTCCGGATACCGGTATTGAAATCATTGGCAATAGCCCGGCGCTGCACAGCGTGCTACAGGAACTGGATGTGGTTGCCGGATCCGATCTGCCGGTGCTGTTACTGGGTGAAACCGGCGTTGGTAAAGAATTATTTGCCCGGCAGTTGCATCGCCGCTCGGCGCGCGCAGAACAACCGCTGGTGTATGTCAACTGTGCGGCACTGCCGGAGAGCCTGGCGGAAAGCGAACTATTCGGACACACCCGCGGCGCCTTTTCCGGCGCTACTGCTGAGCGCGGTGGCCGCTTCGACAGCGCCCATAATGGCACCATCTTTCTGGATGAAGTGGGTGAGCTGCCCGCCTCTGTACAGGCGAAACTGTTGCGGGTACTGCAGAATGGCGAGATCCAGCGCCTTGGCAGTGACCGCTCCCATGTAGTTAACGTACGGATAGTTGCCGCCACCAACCGCGACCTCAAGCAACAAATAAAGAACGGCGACTTTCGCGCTGACCTGTACCACCGGCTTTCAGTATACCCCTTGCCGATTCCGCCGCTGCGTGAGCGCCGGGGCGACATCTCGCTACTGGCGGGGCACTTTCTGGAGCTGAACCGGGCGCGGCTGGGACTACGCTCACTGCGCCTGTCGACCGAGGCCGAAACCATGCTCACCCATTATGACTGGCCGGGCAATGTGCGCGAACTGGAACATACCATTAGCCGGGCTGCCATCAAGGCACTCAGCCAGGGCGCGCAGCGCAATGATATTGTCAGTATTGATGCCAGCCTGCTGGATCTACCCATGGCGCCAGAGGCTCCGGCCATCAGCGCGCAGTCCTTTGAGCTACCCGCTGGCAAGCACATTGATATGAAAGCAACCTTACAGCAGGTGCAGCGCCAGCTCATTGAACAGGCGCTTAAGCAGAGCGACTATAAATGGGCACAGGCCGCGCGTATACTAGACCTTGATCCAAGTAACCTGCATAAACTGGCGCACAAATTGGGAGTGAAGTAACACGTGGTGGCTATTGCATGACAGTATTTTTTCGCCTGCTTATCTGGCGCACCATCGCGGTTTTGTTTTTGCTGCTGGCGATTATCGGTATTGCGCTGCCGATTATGCCTACGGTGCCGTTTTTACTGGTCACCGCCTGGGCCGGCGGTAAAGGCTGGCCGGTGCTCGAACAGAAGTTACTTGCCCATCCTACCTATGGCCCGCAGATTATCGTCTGGCGCGAGCACCGCGTGGTCAGTCGCCGCACTAAAGTTATTGCCGTGGCCATGATGACGGGCAGTTCGGTCATGCTGGTGTTATCGCCGGTCATGCTGACCATCAAACTGGTTGTTATCGGCATAATGGCAACCGTCGCACTCTGGCTTTGTCTGCGGCCTGAACAGGCGCCGGCGACCAAGCCGCCTGCACAGGAAGAGAAATCATGAGCAATCCTGAATTAACCCGCGACCAGTTGTTGCGTTACAGTCGCCATGTGATGTTGCCGTCCTTTGATATACAAGGCCAGGAGGCGCTGCTGGCCAGTCACGCGCTGATCATCGGGGTAGGTGGTCTCGGGTGCGCCGTTGCCCCTTATCTGGCTGCCAGCGGTGTGGGACAGCTTACGCTGGTGGATGCTGATACCATTGACCGCCACAATTTGCAGCGGCAGACATTATTTACTGATCAGCAGGTGGGCGAGCTTAAAGTTGAAGCAGCTGCCGGCCGCTTGCGGGCCATCAACCCCGAAGTTGTTGTGCACACTGTCGCGGAGCATGTCGAAGGTGAAACCATCGATGCCTTGATACGCAACAAACAGGTGGTGATTGACTGCTGTGACAACCTGGCGACCCGCAACGCGGTCAACGCGGCCTGCGTACGTCATCGCGTGCCGCTGGTTTCCGGTGCCGCTATTCGCTTTGAAGGACAACTGGCATGTTTCGCTAACAATGGCGCCGGGCCTTGCTATGGCTGCCTGAGCGCGCTCTTTGGTGAGCAACAACTCAGTTGTATGGAATCGGGTGTGCTGTCGCCGGTTGTCGGTGTGATTGGCTGCGCTCAGGCTGTCGAAGCACTGAAAATACTGGCCGGCGTCGGGTCGCCCCTGTACGGCCGCATTCATTTATACGATGCCCTGCAGGGTGAGTGGCAGCAATTCAGCCTGCCACGTCATCCTGCTTGTCGCGACTGTAATTAGCCCGGTCGGCCATCAGCGCGCGGGGTAGTGAGTACCGGCAGGTACACAGCCACATAAATCAGGTAAGCCAGAACCCAGGTCGCAGCACTGAATAAATACCAATTCATAATAAATTCAGGCCAGAGCGCCGCAGCCAGGGTTCTTAATACGGCCGCGGTAATGACCAGCAGGAAAGCGACCGACATAATGGCTTTGGGCTTCAGGGTCCGTCCGCTGTGTCCTAACGACACCCGTGCCATCATACTCAGAATCATTCCGCCCATAGCACCCGCGGTTAACGCGTGCAGCGCCAGGCTGTTGCTGATCGGCAAGCCCAGATAACGCAGTGCAAACAGCGCCAGCCCGATCGGAATAAACCAGTAGGCGATATGCAGTGACCAAAGCAAGGGTACCCGCCAGGTGATCCAGATCTTCCACCGGCCACAGCGAATCGCCAGGGCGATTGCGGTAATAGCGAAGATCGCTGCCATGCCGGTCGTCGGAATAAAGCGATCTGAGTTGGTAATCTGTACCAGGAAAATCAGCCAGAGGCCGCCCAGCGCGATGCGGTCCAGCCAGGCGATCGGCTGTACCTTTTCAGTCATGGTGCCGTTGGCGGTAAACATAGGCAGCACCCGGCCGGCGACTATGGCCATCAGCAAGGTGATCAGCCAGACCGCGCTTTGGCTGCCAATCTGCTGGATTTCAAAATGGCCCGAGAGCAAACCGTAATGCATCAGTCCGTTACACAAGGTCAGTAACAGCAGTACCGGGACGAAAAATAAATTACGCTGCTGCTTCACCGCCAGTAGCGGGATGGCAAGCAGTACTGCCGCCAGGGGCAGGAATAACAGATCCACGCTCACCACCAGCCACACCGGCAGATAACTGCCAAATAGCAATGCCAGTCGCCCGGCCAGCCATACCAGCGTCAGAATCATCAGTGTATTGCCGTGGGTGGCCCGTAAACCGGTCCAGTTCTGCACCGCAGTGAGTAAAAAACCGACCACAATCGCTGCTACAAAACCAAATAACATCTCATGGCTATGCCAGAACAGCACCTGCCCATAAACCGGCAACTGAATATACCCGGCTAATACCAGCATCCACAGCAACATGGCGAGGGCGCTGAACAATGCCCCCAGCAGAAACATAGGGCGAAATGCCTGCCGCAGCAGCGGCCACATTTTTTGTTCAACCTGAAGATCAGTAATCTGAATCATAGCGCACCAGTCATCCTGTTTAGCGTGAAGGCCATCATACAAGAACCCTTAAGGGTTGGCCGGGCAAAAAAGAGGTACTCCTAAATGGGCCGCCAGCACCATTTCTATAACCCTCAAGGTGAATTGTACCAACCATCCGCTTCGCCCATAGTTTGCTTAAAATCTAGCATACCATTCAAGGAGTTCTACCATGTCGGATCTGAAGCAATGGAACCCGGAAGATAAAAAATTCTGGGAACAGAAAGGCAAGAAAATTGCCAACAGGAACCTGTGGATTTCGATCCCCAGTCTATTGTGCGGTTTTGCCGTCTGGATGTTCTGGAGCATCATCACTGTCCAGATGCTCAATCTGGGCTTCCCTTATTCCGCCAGTGAATTATTCACGCTGTCAGCGATTGCTGGCTTAACCGGCGCTACCCTGCGGATTCCGGCAAGCTTCTTCGTCCGGCTGTGCGGCGGTCGCTATACCATTTTCCTTACCACGACCTTGTTGTTAATTCCGGCCATCGGAACCGGCATCGCCCTGCAGGACAAAAACACGCCATTATGGGTGTTCCAGCTGATGGCTCTGTTGTCGGGTATCGGCGGCGGTAACTTTGCTGCTTCGATGTCCAACATCAGCTTCTTCTTTCCGAAGAAACAACAAGGCCTGGCACTTGGTCTGAACGCTGGTCTGGGTAACTTTGGTGTCACTACCATGCAAGTCCTGGTGCCGCTGTTTATGACGTTCGGCGCCTTCAGTCTGGTTGGCGGTGGCGAGCCAATGATCCTGGAAAAATCCAGCGGCACCTTAATTGGTAGCATTCCGGCCGGTTCAGAAACCTGGATTCAGAACGCTGGATTCTTGTGGGCCTTATTCCTCGTACCTTTAGCCTTTGCTATCTGGTTCGGTATGAACAATATCCATACCGAAGAAGTTACTCCGGCACTGCCGAGTGCGGGTAAATCCTTCGCCATTATTCTGGCGATGTATGGCATTGGTTTTGTCACGTCAATTTTTGGCCTCTGGTTGTTACTTCCGGAAGCGGCTAATGGCGCCGGGTTAGGCATCCCGAAAGAGCTGATTATCGTGCTGGTACTGGTGCTAACGGTATTCCTGCTCAAAGCACTGCCGGGAAAAATTCGAACCAGCCTGAATCGTCAGTATCAGATCTTTGGTAATAAACATACCTGGGTTATGAGCGTACTTTACATCATGACCTTCGGCTCATTCATTGGCTTCGCTGCGGCTTTCCCGCTATCGATTCAGGTTATCTTCGGCTACAGCCATGTCATGGTTGATGGCGTGATGACTCACACTACGCCCAATCCGAATGCGCCAAGCGCCCTGACCTACGCCTGGATTGCGCCTTTCATCGGCGCCCTGATTCGTCCGGTGGGTGGCTGGTTGTCCGATAAATGGGGTGGCGCGTTAGTTACCCAGATTTGTTCTGCCGCCATGGTCGCCTGCGCCCTGGGCGCTGCTTACTACATGCAGTTGGCTTATCAGTCCGAAAGTCCGGAACAGTACTTCTTACCCTTCTTCCTTATTTTCCTGGGTCTGTTTGCTGCCAGCGGTATCGGTAATGGTTCTACCTTTAAAACCATCGCCGTGGTGTTCCCCAAAGAACAGGCCGGCCCGGTACTTGGCTGGACGTCAGCAGTAGCCGCCTACGGTGCTTTCTATATCCCACAGGTGTTTGGCGAGCAAATAAAGGCAGCAACTCCCGAAGTAGCGATGATTGGCTTTGCGGCGTTCTACGCGCTCTGCCTGGTTATTAACTGGTTCTTCTACCTGCGTAAAAACGGTGAGTTCTATAACCCGTAAGCGGGAGCAACAAAAAAAGGCGCTACGGCGCCTTTTTTATTGCCAGCGAGCCCATTACCGCCGCAGCAGGAACAACCAGATAACCAGGATAAGGGTGATAAACCAGAACCCCGACAGCAACTGCCAGAACAATAGCGAACTGGTTTTGCGCTCCTGCTTCACTTCATCATGCAGAAAGTCCGGATTGGGTCGCTGCAGGTCTTTGAGCAGCTGCTGCAGGCTCTGGTAGCGTTCATTAAGATTCAGACTGACACCGCGCCGCAGCGCCCGGTCGAACCAGGCCGGGATCACGCCATTATAATGGCTGGCACTACGGTAGCGTAACTTGTCAAAATCACGGGCAGTAGTACAGTTTTCAATGGCCTCACCATAAGGCAAGTGCCCGGTAAAGAGTTCATAAGCTATAGTTGCTACGGAATAGATATCGCCCTGCTCGCCGGAGTTATGTCCGAGAATATAATTCGGGTCTGAATAGTCTATAGTCCCCAGCGCAACCTCATGCTGCAAGGGGCTGTATATTTCCGCCAGCCCGGCGACGTAGACCGACCCGAAATCAACAATCTTCAGGGTACCCTCCTTATCCATCATGATATTACCGGGCTTGAGATCCTGATGCACCGCCCCTTGCCGGTGGAATGCCCCGACGCCGGCGGCAATTTGCTTTACCAGGCCGATAGCCACTGACGGCTTCAGCGGCTTGGGCTGCCGCGCAAACCAATGCTCCAGGGTCTCGCCATCGATATATTCCATCAGGTAATAGAGGTAGTGCCGGGTCCGCTGCTGGCGAAATACGCGCACCACATGCGGTGAACGAATTCGCAGGCCAATCCACTCTTCGCGGATAAAACGATCGATATACAGCGCATCGTCTTCATAGTTAATTGACGGGCACTTAAGAATAAGTTGCTGGCCAGTGGCTTCATCTTCCACTAAATAAAGGTGGCTGCGGCTACTGGCAAAGATTTCCCGGATTACCCGCCAGCCGTCAATTTTCATCCCTGCGCTTAGGGCTGGCGGAAACGGCAACCGAACTAGTTGCTGGCTGTAGTCATCCAGACTCTGTTCAGGCACTGCCTGCACCACCACCAGGATGGCGCTAAGGTTATCCTCGCTGCCATTCGCCAGGGCTTCGGCTTTAAGTTCTGCGCAGATGTATTCAGGGTCGGCCTCTTGCGATAAGAACTGCTGCAGCCGGGTATCTTCAATGAAATCATGGATACCGTCGCTACTTAGCAGGAAGCGATCGCCAGGCTTAATCGCCACCGACCCGTTCTGCAGCTCCACCTTTGAGTCCATGCCAAGGGCGCGGCCCAGAAACTGGCGCTGTTCAGAGATAATGGTGGTGTGATCCTGGGATAGCTGGCTAAGCAAGCCATCACGCCAGTGGTAAACACGGCTGTCACCGGCATGAAAAAAATAAGCGGACTGTGACTTCAGAACGAGCGCGGTAAAGGTGCATAAATAGCCTTTTTGCTCGTGCTGAAACTGATGGCTCAGTTGGTAAAGCTGGGTATTAATGGTCGCCACCACCTGCTGGGCACTATGATTGACCGACCAGCTGTCGGGGGTTTGCGGATAATCCTGAATAAAATTTTTGACGGCCAGAGCGCTGGCGGTTTGTCCTGCTTCTGCCGTACTGACACCGTCGGCCAGCACAAAGCAGGCGCCTTTATGTCTGAGGATATGCCCGGAGTCCGGCCAGTAAACAGCGACGGCATCTTCATTGGTTGCCTTCATGCCAGCCTCAGAAAGGCTGGCGAAAGTTAATTCCAATTCCGACTCCGTCACTGTTTATCTCCTTACATGGTTTAACCTACAGCGATCCGATGCACGGTGCCGTCTTCGCCTACTTCCACGATGTGTCCTTTAGGGTCATTGAGGAAGGCCACTGCGATTAAGCCTACTGCAGCGGAAGCCGAAATCACATAGAAAAAGGTGCTGTAATCAACATAACTCAGCACGGTCAGATAGACCACCGCGCCGACGTTACCATAAGCGCCTGCCATACCGGCAATTTGCCCGGTCATGCTGCGCTTGATTAGCGGCACTATGGCAAACACCGCGCCTTCACCGGCTTGCACGAAGAACGAACAGGCCATAGTGACCAGCACCGCCATTGGGATCCACCAGTAGCTGTCCATCAGGCCCATCAGGAAATAACCAACGGCCAGCCCGGCAATCAGAAACAGCATACTTTTACGGCGCCCGAATGTATCTGAGAACCAGCCGCCCATAGGCCGTGACACCAGATTCATAAACGCAAAACCGGAAGCCAGCAAACCCGCCTCGACCGCTGATAAGCCTTCAAAGGTTTCGAGGAAATAAAGCGGCAGCATGGAAATCACCGCCAGCTCGGAGCCAAAAGTCGCGAAATAGGCAATATTCAGGATACCGACCTGCTTAAAGCTGTAGCGATCGACTTCCGGCACCCCAGCGCGCAGGTGTTCAATGTTAACCCGCCAGATTTGCTGCGTCTGCACCACAAAAAGCACCGCCAGCAGCACCCACATCAGGTACATCATGTTGTCTGAGAACAAGTTGACGCCCGCCGGCGACAAACGCCACGCCAGCATTGCCAGCGCCAGGTACATAGGAATATTCATCAGGATCAACGCCCAGAATGCGCGCCAGCTGGTGACCACCATGCCACCACTTTTCTTCGGCTTAAAGTAAACGGATCCTTTCGGTGTGTTGCGGGCAAACTTATAGAACACCAGCGAGTAAATGGCGCTGACCACGCCGATGCTGACAATCGCATAGCGCCAGCCGTTTTCGCCACCGAACATCAATGCGATGGTCGGTAACAACATCGCGCCGGCAGCGGAGCCAAAGTTACCCCAGCCACCGTAAATGCCTTCCGCCGTTCCCACCTGATGATGCGGGAACCATTCACCAACCATGCGAATACCGATAACGAAACCCGCACCGACAAAACCAAGCAGGAAACGGAACAGCGCAAGCGCTTCATAGGTATTGGCAAAGGCGAAACCGATACAAAGCAGTGCCGAGATAAACAGCAGCGACGAGTAAATGATTCGGGGCCCGTAGCGATCAACCAGCATGCCTACCACAATCCGGGCCGGTATGGTGATGGCGACGTTCAGTATCAGCAGTGCTTTCACCTGGGCCGTGGTGAGATCCAGCGCTTCTTTGATATGGATTAGTAGCGGCGCATGGGCAAACCAGATAACAAAGGTCAGAAAAAACGCAAACCAGGTCAGATGCAGCATCCTGATCTTCTGATCAGCGAAATTCAGCAGCCGGAGTTTGCGGCTGTCATCTACTATATGAGTTTCGGACATGGTGTCCTCCAAAATGCAATCAAGGGGGTGAGATTCAACTGCCTCAATTATAAGTTTTTGCGCCCGGTAATCCATCGGACAAAGGCCTGCAGAACCGACTATAACCAACTGAATTTGTTGGCCATATCACTATATAGGTAGCCTCATCACGGGCGCCGGAGCCGACCTTGTAAGGGCGCTTTATCTCTTTGGTGGTAGAACAAAAATAGCCATGGCGTTACTGAGGATTTGAGAGGTACTGCTTTAATGCTCGTGAAACAAATACAAACTCGGTTAAGCTATTGAACACGACTTGTTCCGGAGACTCGTTATGCATGCTACCCACCCGCTGGCCTGGCGTTCGCTGGTGCTTGCGACCCTGGCCTTCGCCGGTTGCTTTTCGATCTGGACGCTCTATGCAGTAATGGGCCTGACCGTTCGGGAACAACTGGTGCTGAGCGCGACTGAATACGGTTTACTGCTGGCCGCACCGATTTTTTCCGGCGCCATTTTGCGGATCCCGCTCGGGATGCTGGCCGACCATTACGATGCGCGCAAATTATGGATCGCCCTGATGCTGTCGCTCATTCCGGCGCTGCTGCTACTGCCTGTGATTGAGAGCTTCACCAGCTACCTGCTTATTGGTCTGTGGCTTGGCATCAGTGGCGCATCCTTCACTCTGGGTGTGCGTTATGTATCTGAGTGGTTCGCCTCGGCACAGCAAGGGCTGGCACTGGGCTTATTTGGAGTTGGTAACGCCGGTGTCGCGATTACTTTTATGCTGGTACCACTGATAGTATTTACCCTTGGCTGGAACTGGGTGGGCCCGGTTTATGCCGGTGCGTTACTGGCTATGATTCTGTTGTTCTGGCTGTTCTCGCCGTCTGCGGCGACGCTGAGTACCGCTTTGCCCAGTCGCTCGCTGCCGCTGGCGGAGCTTATTCGTGATGCGCGCATCTGGCGCTTCTCACTGTACTACTATTTTGTGTTCGGCAGCTTTCTGGCCTTACTGCTGTGGCTGCCACAATACTATATGCAGGCTTACGACATGACCGAAACTCAGGCCATGGCCTTTACCCTGTTTTTTGTCGCCACCTCAAGCATGGTCAGGGCACTGGGCGGCTGGTTCGCTGATCGCTACGGCGCACGAGCGGTTAACTGGAGTGTATTCTGGGTTTGTCTGGTGTGCCTGTTTTTCCTGAGTTACCCACCTACCACCCTGATCATCCACGGTATGGGTAAAGACGTGCAACTGGAAATCAGCATGAACGTCTGGTTGTTCACCGGCCTGATTTTTGTCATCGGCGTCGCCCAGGGATTCGGCCGCGCCAGCGTGTACAAGAACATTCACGATTACTATCCGCGGCACATGGGATCAGCTGGGGGATTTGTTGCGGCCATGGGCGCGCTGGGTGGTTGCACCCTGCCGATCCTGTTCGGTCTGGCGCAGGATGTACTGGGTATAGTGACGGGCTGCTTTATGATTCTCTACGGCGTACTGGCCGTGTGCATGATTACCATGTTCTTTGCCAATCAGGCCGCACAATACCAGCAGCGCCTGCAACAAGCGCAGGCGCATAATTTTCTGGAGGATGAGTAAACGGTCGGATTATTGCTTCGGGCGGAACGGCTTGATGACGTTTTCATCACATTCAAGGTAGGGCCCGTCCATCAGGTCAATACAGTAGGGGACTGCGGGGAACACCGCATCCAGACACTGACGGATGGCCTTGGGCTTACCCGGCAGATTAATGATTAACGTCTGTCCGCGCAAACCGGCCGTCTGTCGGGATAAAATGGCGGTAGGCACATATTTTAATGATTCCGTACGCATCAGCTCGCCAAAGCCGGGCATCATGCGATCACAAACTGCTTCCGTCGCCTCGGGCGTTACATCGCGTTTGGCCGGACCGGTACCGCCGGTGGTGACAATCAAACAGCAGCCTTCGTCATCTGCCAATGCTGTCAGCGTCAGTTCGATTTCCGGTTGCTCGTCAGGAATGAGCCGGTAGACCGGCTCCCACTCAGAGATCAGATAATCATTCAGGGTAGCCTCAATGGCCTTGCCTGACAGATCCTCATAGACTCCGGCGCTCGCCCTGTCACTGACGGTAACAATGCCGATTTTCGCAACCCTTGTTGCTGCCATAATGCTTCTCTCCTGTTATTTTTGCACCAGACCAGCCAAGTTCAGCCAGTAGCCGTTACTGTCGAGCTTAGCTAAAGGTACCTGAGTTTCGCCATGCTGATTCGCGCGGAATTTCTCCAGCCAGTCGAAGGTATCATCCAGTTGCGGACTTAGCCGCACCACATCCACCAGCCCCTGCATTGAGCCCAGCTGGTTAACCAGGTTGTAGCGCGTGCCTGACTGCGTCTGAATGCCATTGAGTACAAACACCTGCTGGCCATCCTGACTGGTTACCGTACGTCCTTCAGGATACTGAATACAGCATAGCTCACATTGATCCTTTGGCCGGTTTTCTGAGCGCGCCGTAAAACAACGGCCGGACCAGGCCAGCGGCATATGCCCGAACGCGAACACTTCGGTTTCAAAGCAGCCCCGAACATCGGTGATCAGCGTCTGGCCCAGCAAATCCTGCAGCCAGTCACGGGATAGCTCTACCGGCACCACCCAGCGCGTCATGCCCATATTCAGCAGCCGCCGTACGCTGTGATGGTTGTAGCAGTTGATGGCCGGACCGGCAATAAAAGGTAGCTGATTTTCCTGCAACAGACTGATGCCGCCGACATCATTGGCCTCCACCAGAAACTCACCGTTGTCGCAGTATCTTCTGAGCTCGCGTAGCTCGGACGGTGCCTCAAGTAAGGTCATTGTCGACAGGCACACCTGCTTGCCCGCTTCGCGCAGCATATGGGCGAGCTCCATATAATCCTCATATTTGAGTTCGCGCCGTTTGCTGCAAACGGTTTCGCCCAGATAAACAATGTCGACGGCCGAGTCGGCCGCCTGGCGGTAAAAGTTCTGTACGACTTGCTTGGGCCAGAAGTACTGAATTGCTCCCAGAGAAAATTTCATGGTGATTACTTCCATTTCCGGTGATAAGCGCCAAGGGTGGTCTGACTGCCTTCTGATAGCGATGCCAGCACCCGATCCCATTCCTGCGCGACGCTAAAACCCGTGGGATCCGCCATCACCGCATCAATGGCCTGACGCCAGACCCGGGTAATCTGCGCCACGTAGGCGGGGCTGCGTTGCCGGCCTTCGATTTTCAGCGAGGCGATGCCTTCGCGGTAAAGTTCGGGCAGCAGACTCAGGGTATTCAGGCTGGTTGGCTCCTCCAGCGCATGGTAGGTTTCGCCGCCCACTTCGAAACGCCCTTTACATAAGGTCGGGTAACCGGCGGTTTCACCCGGTGCGAAGCGATCAATTAAGATGTCGTTGAGCCGTGACTCCAACGTCCCGTCTTCGGTCTCATCCCAGCGCACGAAGCGCGCCGGCGAACAGGCACCGGCGGTATTAGGTGACTCGCCGGTCATGTAGGAGCTCAGATAGCAGCGACCCTCGGCCATAATACACAGGCTGCCAAAGGCGAAGACCTCCAGTTCGATATCCGTGGTGCGCGCGATGGCCCGCACCTGGTTCATGGAAAGCACCCGTGGCAATACCACCCGCTGAATGCGGAACTGCCGGTAAAACTCTATCGCCGCGGCGTTGGTTGCCGAAGCCTGTACCGACAAATGCAGTTCCAGCTTAGGATAGCGCTCGGCGGCATAAGCAAGCACCGCCAGGTCGGCCAGAATCAGCACGTCGGCGCCCGCTCTGGCTGCCATATCGACCGCCCGCCGCCAGGTTTCCCAGGTATCGGCATGGGCGAAGGTATTAATGGCCACATGCAGCTTTTTACCGTGCCGGTGAACCACCCGCGCGGCTTCGGCCAGCCCCGCTTCGTCCAGGTTTAAGCCAGCGAAATGACGGGCGTTGGTTTCATCCTTAAGGCCGACATAAACAGCATCGGCGCCATTCTCTACAGCAGCTTTTAAGGCAGGCATACTGCCAGCCGGACAGAGAAGTTCCATGTTGTATCCCTTCTTAACAGCGAGTTTATTGACCTGTGCCCTGAACCCAGATAACCGATGCCTATTATAATCCCTGCATCTTTATTCAGGGGCGCCAATACGAGGTTAAGAATGGTTATTCCTAAAGTAGTAGAACAGTTACCGGCAGTGACAAAGGCATGCCTGCGCTACACGCCGGACGCATTAATAGCAGCCAGCATGAGCGCTGCCATGAACCAGATACTGCGCCATGAATTGCGCCGCGGCGAGTTTGCTTTCCTGCAGCACCGTTGGGTGCGGGTGCAGGTAACGGATCTGGATTTCAGCTTCTATGTATCGGTGGCGGCCGATGAAGCCAGGCCACGGCTGCAGGTCAGCGTACGCGAGCAGGCGGCGGATGTGACCATGCGCGGCGAAATGCCGAGCCTGCTGCTAATGATCTCCAACAAAGTCGATCCCGATACGCTGTTCTTCCGGCGCAAACTGCTAATTGCCGGCGACACCGAGCTGGGCTTGCAGATCAAAAATCTGCTCGACACCATTGAACTGAAAGAGCGGCTACCGGGCTTCCTGTATCGGCTGTCAGATCAAGTAGCTGAACAAATCCTGACGCAACAATCCTTGACCGGGGTCAACTAAGTAACCCTTCAGGAGTATCAATTTTCTGATCCCGATCAAGTAAAATTCAGCTCAACATTTCGAGTTTTAACGGGAAAGGCCAATGAGTGCAGTGACCTGGAGTCAGGCATTAATCGACAAATACAATATCAACGGTCCGCGCTACACATCGTACCCGACCGCTCTGGCCCTGCGCGACGATTTTCCGGTTCGTCAGGTGGCCGCAACCCTGGCCAATACCGATAACCCCTTGTGTCTTTATATTCATCTGCCGTTCTGCCATAAGCTCTGCTATTACTGCGGCTGCAATAAAGTCATCACCCGGCATCAGCACAAAGCGGACATCTACCTGGACGCCCTGGCAAAAGAAATGGCGATGTACCAGCAGCTGCTGGGTAGCCGTGCGGTCGAACAGGTGCATCTTGGGGGCGGCACCCCGACCTTTCTCACTGAAATCCAGCTATCGCGGCTGATGGAGCTGATCAACAGCCACTTTTCCGTTGCTACAGACGCTGAACTCAGTATCGAAATTGATCCCCGCAGCTGCAGCGATGACAAGCTACGCCATTTGCGGCAACTGGGCTTCAACCGGGTGAGCTACGGCATCCAGGACTTCGACGAGAAGGTTCAGATCGCCATCAACCGGGTGCAGGATACAGCGCTGATTAAACACCAGCTGGAACTGAGCCGTGAACTCGGTTTTGGGTCCATTAATCTGGATCTCATTTACGGTCTGCCCTATCAGCGGCCCGAAACATTCCTGGCGTCAATTGAACAGGTTATTGAGCTGGCGCCGGACCGCATATCATTGTTCAGCTATGCTCACTTACCGCAGCGCTTTGCCGGGCAACGGAAGATCCCGGATGAAAGCCTGCCGGGCGCGCCGGTTAAGCTCGAACTCATGCAACTGGGGATTACCCGTTTCACTGCGGCTGGCTATCAGTTCATCGGCATGGATCATTTCGCTAAAGACGATGACGAGCTGGCGATGGCTCAGCAACAGGGCCGCCTGCAACGTAATTTTCAGGGCTATACCACTGCCGGACAGGATGCCTTGCTGGGTCTGGGCGCTTCATCGATCAGTCAGATTGACGGCGTACTCTGGCAAAATGCTAAAGACTTGCCTGATTACTACCGGGCGATAAAGCAGGGCGATTTGCCGGTCGTGAAAGGTTTCGCGCTAAGCGCTGATGACCGCTTGCGGGCCGCCCTGATATCTCAGCTCATCTGTCATTTTGAACTGGATATTCCGGCTTTCAGCAAGCAGTGGGAATTGGCGGATTTCTGGGATTACTTTGCCGCAGCGCGGCAAAAATTAGTGCCTTTTGCAGAGGATGGCCTGGTGGACATTCATGCCGAACGGATCCAGGTTACCGCCTTAGGCCGCCTTTGGGTGCGTAGCATCTGTGCCTGCTTCGATGCCTACCTGAGCGATCAGGCGACAGCGCCACGCTACTCCAAAGTCGTCTGAATCAGGCAAACAGGTGAATTAAATCGCCGTCACGGTTGATGGTGATAAAGTCGGCAATGCTGCCAGCTTTGATCTTATTCACCATCAGCGTCAGCGGTTGTTCGGCTTCGTCGGAGCTGGGCGGGTGGCCAGCGCGACCCTCCATGCTGGCGATAAAGACGATATCCCAGTCAACCCCGGTGCGTTTGGACTCTTCCAGCAAAACCTCGAATTCCGGCACTTCTTCCGGCAATTTATCGACGCAGAGCACCGGCTCCAGCGCGCCACCGCTGCGCTCCGCAAAGCGGCTCTTCTGACTCTGGGTGGCGTCCTCAGGCAGTTCAGCCCGGGCCAGCACAAATAACAATCGCTGAGGTTCTGGCTGCTGACCCGCAGCCGTGATGAGGTCGCTATAACTTTCAATGATCATGAGCAATAAATCCGCCGGAAAAATAGAAGCCCTAGCATAGCAAACCGGGGGGTTTTGCCCCATACACACAAACAGGGAGCCAGGCTCCCTCTTTGTGAGTAGTTTCCTCAGGCTAACCCCAGCACCGCTTAGCTGGCGCGGCGTAATACCATGCTGTGCGCCGTCGCTCCGGCAATACTCTGATCGTATTTCTTGCGATGATAATGACGGGCCTGATGCTCTTTGCGGCGGCCGGCACTGAACGCTGACACGCGCTTCAGATAGCCGATTACCCGGGTGCCATAGTCAATATCCGCCGAGCCGCAGGCTGAGCAGCTGGCTAAGGTGCGCTTATCAATGTGCTCGCAGGCGTTGCAGATGGTGATCTTCACGTTCACGCAAAAGTAATTGCAGCCGGTTTGGGCGGCGATGTTGAGCATTGACAGGTAACCGTCCTGCGTCAGCTTTTCGTCTAAATTCAGGTGCAGCGCCGAGCCACCGTCAAGGTAATCTGTCAGCTCACTGCCGTGCAGAATAAACTTATCCAATGAATTGGTTTGCTGATCGTCTTCCACCACATAGAAGTAAGAGTTATAGCAATCGCGCGGCACGAAATAACCGTCTTCGCGATCCCACTTGGCGTTCTTCACACCCAGGTTCTCAGCTGGCACAAATTCGGTATTAAACATATAGCCGTAAGTTTTTTTGGCGACTTTGTTGGCGTCGTATATGACTTTAAGATGACGCTGCACAAACTCGATATAGTCAGGGTTATTGCTGGCCACCAGCCCCTGCGACTCCGCCGCCTCCACCATGCCGTTAATGCCGATGGTCAGGAACTGCTTCTCCAGCGAGATAAAGCCCGCGTCATATACGGTCAGCAACCCGGCCTCAAGATAGCTCTCCATCAATCGGCGGTACGCCACCTGATATTTCTGGATCTTGTCGATTTCCGTGGCCAGGTCACGGCCATCCTGTACCAGCCGGTTCATGTTAATGGTAATCACGTTGATCGAGCCGGTGGCGACACCGCCTGCCCCCAGGGTATAGGAGAAGGTATTGTCGCTGATCTCACTGCGCAGACGGCAGCAGGATGCCAATGAATCTGCGTTATCCGACAGGTAAACAAAAAATGAGTTGCCCTGCGCCAGTTCACCGGCAATCTGACTGGCAAAATTATGATCCTTGCATTGCCCCTCTTCGGTCAGCATCGCCACAGTCACTACCGGGAAGGTGAGGATGGTTTTCTTGCGCTCGTCGTTAAACCAGTTCAGGAAAAACTCCTGTAGCCGGCTGACTGACTGCCAGCTGGCGCGGCTGAAATCAGGAAAAACAAAGTCACCGAACATGCTGTCGAAGTAATGCTGATCGTAGATCGAAATATTCCAGAACACGCTTTGATAGCCGCGCGCAGCGGCCGGTTGATTCAGTGCGTAAACCACATGCTGCAGGTGGTTTTCGATCTGATGCCGATGGGTGCGCAGGTAATCATCACCATAATCTTTGCGGGCAAAATAGTCGAAATAGGCGAGGAACTCGACCGTTGCTACGGCGCCGGCAAACTGCGAACTGACGGCAAAAACAAAGTTAACAAAAGTGCCGCAGAAGCTTTCCAGATGTTTCGGCGCCAGCGATTCGCCGCCGAGCTTAGTCAGGCCGTCGCGTAAGAACGGATACATGGTTACCGACACACAATAAGGCTTCAGACTGGTTTCATCGTGCACATAAATCTCGTGGTCTTCAATCTGACGAATGTACTCGGCACCCAGCTCCTCACCAAATAATTCGGCGATCTTGGTGCTGACCTGCTTACGGTTCACCTGTACGAAGAAGTCTTTCATCAGTTCGGATTCCAGCGTAGCAATATTCTTCTGGGTAACATTGGCATTGGCATCCATCTTCGAACCATCGGCGGCGTTGGCAGCGCTAAGATAGTCCTGAATAAACGCCATTTTCTGGTCTATTTGTTCTGGTTGTAAACGTAACATGGCAATCCCCTCGCTTTGTTGTTCTTAGTCTGTGATAAATCGGCTGTTCAGCAGTTGCTGATTACGCAGGTCGACAAACCGCTGATTGGTGGTGGGGCTGTTCAGCCCGCCAAGAGCCTCGACCCAGGCCCCGGTTTTTAAAAAAGTCAGTTGCTGGCGGATGGCAAGCGAAACATCGTCGTAGCCGGTATACAGGCAGGTATGTAAACCCTTTTCGCGGCTTAGCCTGAGCAATTCGATAAGCGCTTCGAGCTGCCATTCGCCGCCGAGAAATAACACACAGGAAATAAGCTTCTGGTACTGTTGCAGCCGCCCGGCGAAATAATCCGGTGTCAGCAGTTGTCCGCTACCAACCGGCCAGCTGTCGACGCTGTGACATCCTTTGCAGCCAACAGGGCACCCGGTAATGGTGTAGGCAAGTGATACTTGCCCCGGGACTTCCTGAAATACCACCTGCTCTGCGCTATAGCGCAAATGATGGTCTGAAACTGAAGAGGACCTAAGCATAAAACCCCATATTTAGTGTGCGATTTCGTTTTAGCAACTATATATTGTGTTTTAGCTTAGGCCTTTTGGGACTGATTACCTTGATCGTGATCAACTAAATTACAGGGTATACACCAGTTGGAACCACAACTTACTGGTGTCACTGCCAAAGCTATCCGCTTCATAACGCGCGGCTTTGAGCAGGCCCGCAAGCTGTTTGGTCAGGGGCTTACTGACACTGACATTGAACTCCTGGCCGTAATCGCTGTTACCCGCGTCGGCGCCAAACTCATGGTAACCGAAGGCGAATTTTGCCCAGTTGCTCTGATAGTTCAGCTTCAGCCAGTTATCCCTGATTCCCGCAGCGGGAGTAACCAGAAACAAATCGGTGAAGCCCTGGAAGGCATGCAGGGTTGCCAGCGGCGTCTGGAAAGCGGTCTGACCATTACCCGCTAAGCGTTCCTGGCCCAGTTCGACGGTCACCGACTGATAAGTCCAGCCACCACTGATACGGTGATAATTGTGGGTGAAATCAACCGGGGCCTGATATTGGTCCGTTTGCCGGGCACCAGCCAGCTGCACAGTAAGCCGGTGGTCAGGAGCAACGGTGAAACTGCCGCTGTAATCGATGCCTGTGGTCAGGCTGTCCCGGACATCCCAGTCACGGAAGTCAAAGTCATAACCAAATAGCGCCAGTCGGTGTCCGGCAGCAAACTGCCATTGTCCGAGGGCGATGCGAAAGTCGCCCCGCTGGTCGGCGTTGGCGCCGTTCGGCCCGAAGATCCGGTTGACGTTATCCAGATGCGCCAGCTCCAATTGCAGCTGCTCACTGGCCTTAAACTGCCAGCGATACCCGTCAAAGGTCTGTTCATTCTGGCGCCAGCCCACGCCACCCAGAAACCGTTGGTTCAGGTGGTTTATCTGCTGCCGCCCCAGGGTGAAGGTACCGGCTTTATCATGCTGATAGCGCAGGGCCACCTGATTGATATCGGTGCCATCGGGATCGGCGATGACCGCGTAGTCCGTTTTGCCATTGACCGTATTGTTAAATGTTTCGCCACCGATGTAGCTGACGTTATCAATCTCAGCCAGCGCCGAGAAGCCGTTATAACTGGCAGTGGTGAGTTTCACGCGAGAGCGCAGGCTCGACGCCAGAGCATCTTGTAGAGGTGCATCGGTATTCACCTGTTCCAGGCGGTAACGGAACGACAAATCAAGATCAATATCATCGGTACTGAAGGTATTTGCATTGACCGGGGCCGCAATCGCAGCGCCAGTAACTATCAGGGCAACACATAGCGGGTTTAACACAGACATAAGGTTTTCCTTAAAGTGGCTACCAGAACTGCCTCTATATTATCTGTTAACCGCGCCCTTCGGGCGGCAATAAAGGGGTATACCCAAGGGTATATATCCCTCTATATCAGTGGGTTATATAATTTTACCCGGGTAGAAAAGGGGGTATAAAAAAGGAGTCCGACTATGGTCCCGGATGTACAAATCCCGGCGCTATCCGATAGCGTCCCACATGTCCGCAAGCCATCGACCGAAATGGCCATGCGGGAGCTTATCCGAACCATTCGCTCACATATTCCTTTTGGTCTGAAAGAAGCCGATATGTGCCAGGGGATTTGTCGGGGTTGTTCAAAGAAAATGCTGGAAATGCTCGATACTGAAATTAGTCAGTGGGAGGTTGATCTGAACAACCAGCGGGTTAGGCCTACCCTTGCCGATCTGGCTTTTGTCGAAAAGCTGGCGCGCCGCACCCATAAGGTACTGCAACGCAATAATCTGATTAAAGGCGGGCTCTGAACAAGCCCGCCGTATACCTTGACTAAAAAATAATTATTGAAGCAGCGGCGAATCCGATACCGAGAAATCATAACCTTCGATATCCGCATCCTGGATCAGGGTATGGATATACTGCGCCATGGCTTTACGGTGAACTTTTTCGCTGAGGTACTCCGCAATCTTACCCTTCACCGCTTCGTACGGCAGGGCTTTCCCTTCGATTTTTCGGTCCACAGAAACGACATGGAAGCCGTAACGGGTTTCGACCGGATGCGGCAATAAGCCTTCGCTGGCAGTGAATACCCGGCGTTCAAACTCGGGTACCGTCTGACCCTTGCTAATTTGCCCCAGGCTACCCTGGGTAGCGCTGGACGGACAGGCCGAATGAGCTTTTGCCAGGCGGGTGAAATCTTCGCCTCCCTGCAACTGCGCGATAATCTGCTCGGCCATGGTTTTGGCATTTACCCGATCCAACTCATCATCCGGTGCGGCGGCCAGCAGAATGTGCCGGAGTTCCAGTAACGGCGATGTGGTAAAGCGATCCGGATTCTGCTGAAAGTAGGTTGCGCAGGCTTCTTCGTCGGCGTCAGGCACACTGACCTCTCGTTCTATCAGCGCATCCAGAAAATCCTGGTCACTGGCTTGATCGCTTTCGTCACCTACTGTCAGGTTCAGTGCTGCGGCGCGCTGCCGCAGTAATTCCCCGATAACCAGTGACTCAGCGGCACGCTGCATCGCCTGCTCTTGCGAATCTGAAGGGTGGTATTGCATTTCTTCCATTATCGCTGGTTCCGCAATAGTCACCTGATTGACGTTAATCATAGTTTCCTCCTGTCGTTTAGCGGGCAAAGCGCTTGCGAACGATCTGGTGTTTCCTGGTGAGATACTGCATCGGAACGCTGAACATATGCACCAGACGCGTAAACGGGAAAACCAGGAACAGCGTCATACCTAAGAACACGTGCAGCTTAAAGATCCAGTGCACAGTTTCCATCGCTGCCGCAGCCTGTCCACCGTTCAGAAGAAGGGTGTTCTGAGCCCAGGCCATTAGTTTGACCATTTCGGCACCGTCCAGGTGACCCATAGACACATAAATCGATATCAGACCCAGAATCAGCTGCACATAAAGTAGCAGCAGGATAACGATATCCATAGGATTGCTGGTTGCGCGGATCCGCGGGTTAAACAGCCGGCGCCTGATCAGAATAGTCAGGCCGTAAAAGCAGATAATGCCAAAGAAACCACCCGCGCCCATCGCCACCAGCTGTTTGGTCTGGGTGCTAATGCCCAGCGCGTACCAGAGCTCGCTTGGCATTAACAGACCAAAGAAATGCCCGAAGAATATAGCGATAATACCGACATGAAAGGCGATACTACCGCGACGTAACTGCTTCTTCTCCAGTATCTGGCTGGAAGCCGCTTTCCAGGTAAACTGCTCGCGGTCATAACGGATCCAGGAGCCGATAAAAAATACCGTCAGGGCAATGTAAGGATAGATCCCAAAAGCCAACATATTTAAACTGTTCATGACTTATCTCCTCAGATCCCAACCGGTTTGGCTGGCTTACTCAAATCATCCGTATTCAGCGGAATAAACTGGTCACGGCGTTGCAGCTCTGATGGCCGGCTCTGCGCCGTTGGACAACCCTCGGTACTATCGCTGCCGGTAAAGGTCACAACCTCTTCCTCCCATACTTTGTCCAGCGCTTTTGGTGTATCGTCCCGCTCTTCTTTTACCACCTGCTCACGCAAGTCATTCAGATCCACCTCGACTCCTGACAGATCAAGCAACGCATAAGCTAGTGCTGCGTAATCGCTTTTACGATTCTCCAGACGGCACGCTAATACCGCCAGAATATGCCCGACCTCAGCCAGACCCAGCCGCGCGTTCTCGTCACCCTGGGTAGAGAGAAATTCCAGATACAGTGGAATGTAGTCCGGTAGCTCCCGAATACCGATGTCCAGCCCGGCTTCGTGATACTGATTCATCAGATCAACCATGGCCTGGCCACGATCCTTCGACTCACCGTGTACATGTTCGAATAACAACAACGACAACGACCGTCCGCGCTCGAACAAACCGTCATATTCAGACTGCCAGTCCATCAGATCGCCGGTGGTCCGGCGCTGTAGAAATGCGCTTAGCTGCGCCTTGTTCGCATCCGTTAATGGTGAGGCCTGGATGATCTCCTGCAGATCATCCCGGGCTTCAGCTACGCCGCTTTGCGGGTAGTCCAGTAACAGCGATATAACTTGTAAAACGTGCATGGTATTACTCCTTCATGGTCACCGGGATGACCTGGCGAACGCCGCCGCTACGCGCGCCGAACAAATTGACGTCGTTATTGCCATCGCTACAGCCATTGCCGAAACTGAAGCCGCAACTGCCTTTCAGGTCGTAAGCGTTTTCAGCGTAAGCCCGGTGGCTGGTCGGAATCACGAAACGGTCTTCGTAGTTAGCCAAAGCCATATAGCGGTACATTTCTTCTACCTGTGGCTTGGTCAGTCCAACCTGACTTAGTACGTCCAGATCTTCGACACCGTCGACATATTCCGAACGCTTGTAGGCGCGCATGGCAATCATTCGCTCCAACGCCCGCACTATCGGTGCTTCATCACCAGCGGTCAGCATGTTGGCCAGGTAACGCAGCGGTATCCGCAGCGATTTCAGGTCCGGTATTTCACCGTTCATGCCCACGTGACCAGCTTCTACCGCACTTTGAATTGGCGACAGTGGCGGCACGTACCAGACCATAGGCAAGGTGCGGTATTCAGGGTGCAATGGCAGAGCAACTTTCCATTCCATCGCCATCATATAAACCGGCGACCGCTGGGCTGCCTGAATCCAGTTTTCAGCGATACCTTCAGCGCGGGCAGCAGCCTGCACTTTTGGATCATGGGGATCCAGGAAGATATCCAGCTGCGCCTGATAGAGATCCTGTTCATTCGGCGTATTGGCTGCTTCTTCGATGCGGTCCGCATCGTAAAACAGCACGCCGAGGTAGCGGATCCGCCCCACGCAGGTTTCTGAGCAGGTGGTCGGCTGGCCGGCTTCGATGCGCGGATAGCAGAACGTACATTTCTCAGACTTACCGGTTTTCCAGTTGAAGTAGATTTTCTTGTACGGGCAGCCGGATACACACATCCGCCAGCCACGACATTTGTCCTGGTCAATCAGCACGATGCCGTCTTCTTCACGCTTGTAGATAGCGCCTGACGGGCAGGCTGCCACACAGGCCGGGTTCAGACAGTGCTCACAAAGCCGTGGCAGATACATCATGAAGGTCTTCTCAAACTGACCGTAAATGTCTTTCTGTACCACTTCATCGAAGTTTTTGTCTTTCTTACGTTTAGCGAACTCGGTGCCGAGGATTTCTTCCCAGTTCGGGCCCCATTCTATTTTTTCCATACGCTTACCGGTGATCAGCGAGCGTGGCCGGGCGATCGGCTGGTGTTTGCTGTCTTTCGCCGTGTGCAGATGCTGATAATCAAAATCAAACGGCTCATAGTAATCATCGATTTCCGGCAGATCCGGGTTGGCGAAAATATTCGCCAACACCCGCCGCTTGGTACCGATTTTCAGTTCCAGTTTGCCTTTCTTATTGCGTACCCAGCCACCGTTCCACTTGTCCTGGTTTTCCCACTCTTTCGGAAAACCGATACCGGGTTTGGTTTCAACGTTGTTGAACCATGCATACTCGACGCCTTCGCGTGAGGTCCAGACATTTTTACAAGTGATGGAGCAGGTATGACAACCAATACACTTGTCCAAATTCAGCACCATGCCAATTTGAGCTCTTACTTTCATCGTATTGTCCTCACTCCAACGTTATTCGGTATCCAGCCAGTCGACTTTATCCATCTTCCGGATAACCACGAACTCATCGCGGTTGCAGCCCACTGTGCCGTAATAGTTAAAGCCATAGGCTTGTTGCGCGTAACCACCAATCATGTGGGTCGGCTTCATCACCGCCCGCGTTACTGAGTTGTGGATACCGCCGCGCGTTCCGGTCAATTCCGAACCGGGGATGTTCACTAAGCGCTCCTGGGCGTGATACATCATGCTCATACCTTCCGGAACCCGCTGAGAAACAACCGCCCGGGCACTGATTGAACCGTTGACGTTGAAGATTTCGATCCAGTCGTTATCTTCAATGCCGGCTGCCTTGGCATCGATTTCGCTCATCCAGACAATCGGACCACCGCGTGACAGCGTCAGCATGAGCAGATTTTCTGAATAGGTGCTGTGGATACCCCATTTCTGGTGCGGGGTGATCCAGTTCAGTACGATTTCTTTATTGCCATTGCTGTTCTTGTTCAGCACCGGTTGCACTGTCTTCAGGTTAATCGGCGGCTTATAGGCACATAAGGTTTCACCGAAATCGCGCATCCATTCATGATCCTGATAGAACTGCTGCCGGCCGGTGAGGGTCCGCCATGGAATCATTTCATGCACGTTGGTGTAACCCGCGTTATACGACACATGCTCATCTTCCAGGCCTGACCAGGTTGGCGAAGAGATGATCTTGCGTGGCTGCGCCACGATGTCGCGGAAGCGAATCTTCTCGTCTTCTTTTGGCTTCGCCAGATGGGTGTGATCCCGTCCGGTCTGCTCACCCAGCGCGGCCCAGGCTTTCACCGCCACGTGACCGTTGGTCTCCGGCGCCAGCGACAGGATGACTTCACAGGCGTCAATGGCACTGTCGATAATCGGCCGGCCTTTATTCGCCCCTTCCTCATGGTGAACCCGGTTCAACTTGCCGAGGAAATCGACTTCCTCCTGGGTGTCCCAGTTGATGCCCTTGCCACCGTTACCTAACTTATCCATAAGTGGGCCAAGCGAGGTGAAGCGGTGGTAGGTATTCGGGTAATCCCGTTCCACCACGGTAATATTTGGCATGGTCACGCCTGGAATAGCCTCACACTCACCTTTCCACCAGGCTTTAACGCCGTATGGCTGCGCCATTTCACCGGCCGAGTCGTGCATGATCGGGGTGGTCACGACGTCTTGCTCAACGCCCAGGTGACCGTTACAGACCTTTGAGAATTCTTTCGTGATGCCTTTAAAGATTTCCCAGTCGCTACGCGCTTCCCACACCGGATCCACGGCCGCAGTCAGCGGATGAATAAACGGATGCATATCCGAAGTATTCATGTCGTCTTTTTCGTACCAGGTCGCGGTTGGCAGCACGATGTCTGAATACAGACAGGTTGTTGACATCCGGAAGTCCAGCGTCACCCACAGGTCCACTTTGCCTTCAGCGCCTTTCTCTACCCATTCGACATCTTCCGGCAGCTTGCCGCCCAACTCGCCCAGGTTGTCACCAAAGGTTTTGTGGGTGGTGCCCAGGAAGTGCTTGAGCATGTATTCATGGCCTTTACCTGATGAACCCAGCAGATTAGAGCGCCACACAAACATAATGCGCGGGAAGTTCTGCGGACTATCAGGCTGAGTACAGGCGAAAGGTACATCGCCACTTTTCAGCTGTTCAACCAGGTACGCTTTAACTTCTTTACCGGCTGCTTTGGCTTTGTCGGCAATGGTCAGCGGGTTTACGCCCAGCTGCGGCGCAGACGGCAACCAGCCCATGCGCTCGGCGCGGGTGTTGTAGTCAATAATGGAGCTTTTCCATTTGTTTTTATCGGCCAGAGGCGACACCACTTCGCTCATATCCAGCTTCTCATAACGCCATTGGCTGGAATGGTTATAGAAGAATGAGGTGCCGTTCATCTGGCGTGGTGGACGCTGCCAGTCCAGACCGAATGCCAGCGGCTGCCAGCCGGTCTGCGGACGCAGTTTTTCCTGGCCGACGTAGTGGGCCCAGCCACCACCGCTCTGGCCGATACAACCACACATCATCAGCATGTTGATCAGACCACGGTAGCTCATATCCATGTGGTACCAGTGGTTAATCGCGGCACCGACAATAATCATTGAACGACCTTTGGTCTTGTCCGCATTGCGACCGAACTCAGTAGCGATGCGAATCACATCAGCCGGTTTCACCCCGGTAATTTGCTCCTGCCAGGCCGGCGTATAAGGCACGTCATCATCGTAACTCTGTGCCCGATTTTCGTCGTTGATACCGTTATCCACGCCGTATTGAGCCAGCATCAGGTCAAATACAGTGGCTACCAGCGTCGTTTCACCGTTAGCCAATTCGATGCGCTTAGCCGGAATTTTGCGGATCTGCACTTCATCATGATGGGTATGCTGGAAGTACTCATACTCATGCGGAGCAGAGCCAAAATACGGGAAGCCAACTTCAACGATTTCATCGTGGCTGTCTTTTAAGGTCAGGGCCAGCTTCAGATCGCCCTTGCCATCTTTCTGTTCCAGGTTCCATTTGCCTTTTTGTCCCCAGCGGTAACCAATGGCACCGTTCGGGCTGGTCAGACGTTGATCATCTTCATTGATCGCGATGGTTTTCCAGTCCGGGTTGTTTGCTTCGCCCAGATTGTCGACCAGATCCGCGGCGCGCAGGAAGCGGCCCTGGTTCAGCACTTTTTCACCCGGCTCCAGCATGACCAGCATCGGCATGTCGGTATAACGACGTACGTAGTCGTTAAAGTAGCTGCTTGGCTTGTTAACGTAGAACTCTTTCAGGATCACGTGGCCGAACGCCATGGCTAACGCCGAGTCAGTACCCTGACGCGGTGACAACCAGGTATCACCAAACTTCGAGGCTTCCGAGTAGTCTGAGGTAATGACACAGGTTTTGGTGCCTTTGTAACGAACTTCGGTCAGGAAGTGCGCATCTGGGGTACGGGTCTGCGGCACGTTTGAGCCCCAGACAATAATGTAATTTGAGTTGTACCAGTCAGCTGATTCCGGCACATCCGTTTGCTCGCCCCAAACCTGTGGTGAGGCTGGCGGCAGGTCACAATACCAGTCATAGAAGCTCAGGCAGTTACCGCCGATCAGCGACAGATAACGAGAGCCAGCGGCGTAAGACACCATGGACATTGCCGGGATTGGCGAAAAGCCGTTGATCCGGTCGGGCCCATAGGTTTTTGCGGTGTATACGTTCGAAGCGGCGATCAGCTCGTTTACTTCTTCCCAGCTGGCGCGCACGAAGCCGCCTAAGCCACGGCGTTCTTTGTAGCTCTTGGCTTTCACCGGATCGCTGACAATCGATTCCCAGGCATCCACCGGGTCAGGGTGCTGCTCTTTGGCTTCGCGCCACAGCTTCATCAGTTGCTGCCGCATCTTCGGATATTTCAGCCGGTTGGCACTGTAGATGTACCATGAATAGCTGGCGCCACGCGGGCAACCACGTGGTTCATGGTTAGGCAGGTCGGGCCGGGTGCGAGGATAGTCAGTTTGCTGAGTCTCCCAGGTCACCAGACCATCTTTCACGTAAATCTTCCAGCTACAGGAGCCGGTGCAGTTTACGCCGTGCGTCGAGCGCACAACTTTGTCGTGCTGCCAGCGCTGGCGATACCCTTTTTCCCAGGCACGATCCTGGTCAGTGGTCATGCCATGGCCATCAGCAAATGATTCTTTACGGATTTTGAAAAACCGCAATTTGTCGAGTAGGTGACTCATCCTCAAACTCCTGGTCTATGTCGATACAGGGCTAATTCTGAACAAGTCTGCGATATAAAGCTACGCCCCCAATTGGCGGAAAACTATAGGTAATACAGTAATTTACCTACAAGTAGGTAGATGCTTATCACGCTAAACCATTGTTTTTTATGTGATCGCAAAAATGGGGGTAGGAGGATTCTGCCGGGCGAGTACAAAAGAGGTAGCCCGTATTACTCTAAACCTTAGTGCGAAGGGATAGATTTACAGTTAAACTATGCATCGGTTGTTTTTTAATCTCTGCAGAAGATGTAAAGGTATTATGCGGCAAGTTTCAATCGTTACCCGAATCGGTGTGGCCCTGGGCTGCATGGTAGCTCTCACCATAGGTACACTGCTGGCGTCCTACTGGCTTTCCGAAAAAGCTGATCAAGATGCCATGGCAATCAACGTGGCGGGATCATTGCGCATGCAAAGCTACCGCTACAGTTGGTTTCAGCTCCATCAACCCAATAGCCCCGCGGCCGCCGAAGTGGCAACAACCCTTGATGAACGTTGGTCGCATTTTGTTTTTAACCGGTTTACCGAAGAGGCGTCTGACCTTGGTGAGCAATTCCGTGAAGCCCGGCAAAGCTGGCTGGAGTTTGAGCAGCGCCTGGCCGCTGGTGAGATCACCTCCGCCAACCTGGAACGCTATTTACAGCCACGTATCGCGCAGCTTAACGATTTCGTCAGCGGTCTGCAGCAGGAAGCTGAGCGCCGCATCCGTGCTATTCGCCTGATTCAGGTGCTGTCACTGTTTTCGACTATCGGTCTGGCCTTCATTATTTTCTTCTGGCTTAAAACCCGGGTTCGTCAGCCTCTAACTATTCTGACTCAAGCCGCCCGCAGGGTGGCACAGGGCGATTTCACCTCGCGCGTGAGCCACCCGATGTCCGACGAGCTGGGCGTACTGGCAAATACCCTGAACAAGATGAGCGATGCCATTGCCTATATGTACGGCAATCTGGAGAAGCGGGTGGATGAGCAAACCAAAGCCATTCAGCAAAGTAATCAGCGACTACAATTTTTGTACGACACAGCACGCACCATAATTGAGCATTCGCCCGGCTACAACGACTTTACGGAGATCGTTGAAGGCCTGAAAAAAGCATCGCACATTGATGATCTGGAGCTCTGCCTGATCACGGAAACAGGTGACAAACCTTATATGCAGGTGCAGCCACAGAATGCCCCTGACGACCCGTGCGTCGGTGCCGACTGCGCCCAGTGTGTGAGTGCAGGTGGCGGCGTCAGCGTTATTGAAGGCCTTCGGGTTTATCGCTTCCCGCTGGAGCGCGACCAACGCTATTACGGTGTTCTGGTTGCCCGGCAGCCCGCAACGGAGCGGCTCGACGACTGGCAGCTACAATTACTGCAGTCAGTCACCGATCAACTGGCGGTGGCGCTCAGCCTGAAACAGGAAGAAGCACAAGTGCGCCGCCTGGCGTTGATTCAGGAACGTACGGTCATAGCCCGCGAGTTGCACGATTCACTGGCGCAAGCCCTGTCTTATCTCAAAATTCAGGTTACCCGGCTGGATAAGGGCATCGCCAAAAACGATCAGGCCATCATTGACGATGTTTCCGGCGAATTACGTGAAGGGCTTAATGCTGCCTACCGGCAGCTGCGCGAGTTATTAACGACCTTCCGTCTGAAAGTGGATGGTGCCGGACTGCTGCACGCCTTACAAACTACAGTGAAGCAATTTTCCGAGCAGTCCAGCATGAATGTCAGGCTGGATTTCCAACTGGCGAATGCGCCGCTGGCGCCTCACGAAGAGATTCACCTGCTGCAGATCATCCGTGAGGCCTGCCAGAACGCTATCCATCACAGTCAGGGCGACGAAGTCGTTGTCAGGTTGCGGCAAGACCAGGAAGCGGGAATTGAGCTGGCTGTTGAAGATAACGGTATAGGTATTCCTGAGAGCGCCGAGAAACTGAATCATTATGGCCTGGCTATTATGCTTGAGCGAGCCCGCCATCTGGGCGGTGAATTGCAGATCACCCGCCGTCCGGAAGGTGGCACCGGGGTCTATTTCAGCTTCACGCCGGAATATATGCAGGAGCGCATCCCCGTCGCCATCGAACCCTGAGTGCCGGATCTAAGGGTTGTAAAATTCACTATGGCGCCGCAAATAAATCCAGTGGATAATTCCCGCACAGATAACATAAAACGCCGCAAATCCCAGCAAGGCAAAGGCTGGGGTCGCGGTGGCACTATGCAGGCTCCATAATAGCGGAATATAAATAGCGCCAGTGGAGGCCAACGCGACTACCCAACGCAATACCGTACCCAGCTGTTCCGGCGGAAAGATCTCACTGATTGCTTTAAAGATTGCGCTGCTGGCGATGCCACTGGCAATAAAAATCAGCAGAAAAGCCAGAATATAGGATAAAAACGAGGTTTCGGGCGTGCGGCTATAAAACGCCTGATAAGCGACCAGCGCAGCGATGCTGCAGCCCACAGCCAGCGCCAGCGCACACCATTGGGCTACGCGCGCGCCACCGAATTGATCGGCCAGCCAGCCACCCAGCGGCCGCGCCAACACCCCCAGCAATGGTCCAATCCAGGCATAAGTCAGCGCGTTCGGTGCATGATCATTGCTGACCACCTGAATCAGTTCACCACCTTCCCAAACCCGGCTTAAACCGAACAGGAACTGCAGGCTCAGCGGAAAAGTGATAGCAAAACCGATAAAAGAGCCAAAAGCCATGAGGTAAAGCAGCGCCATCAACCAGGTATGTTTGTTGCGGAAAATAAGATACCGGGCGAAAGATCTGGTGCGGCGCGGCACGTACATTGGTGCGGATGACGACCATAGCGGAACTTGCCGCAGGACAATGATCACCAGCAACGCCAACGCCATGAACCAGCCCACGTTAGCCAGCCACATGGGCGTCCCCGCTGCAATATTACCAAGCATATTGCCCGTGGCTGCGCGGGTGGTCCAGGGCATCCCGCTGAGTTCACCCGCCCAGGGCATGGCAGTGAGTACCGGCACACTCACCTGAGCAAGAATAATGCCGATACCAAGCACGCTGGCATTCACGCCCAGACACCAGCCCAACTGCGAGCGCTGGTGCTGCGGCGTATCGCCCAGCGCCATAAACTGCGCACCACCAAGACCACAGATAAACGCCAGCAGTAGCAGGCTGCTATAACTGATAGTGCTATCCTGCAACAACCAGATGAGGCCGATAGCAGGAATCAATAGTAATACAGTCGCGGCTTGCGCGAAGCTGGCCTGCATCGCCTTGTCGCCAAGCGCGAACAACAGCAGGTGGGCCAGGGTTGCGGCCACGCCCGACAGCGCCAGCAGACCAAACAACTGGCTTACAGTAAACTCTGGCATAGCGGCTGACAGCAATACCACGAGCACACTCCAGCTCATCCACATGGCGGTGCCTGTAATGATGGACGCTGTGGTTAATTTGTCGAGTACGAGCGGCGTTGTCGTAGCCTGCATAGTGCGTTCACTTTACTTCTGATCCTGATGCTGAACTTTGCCGCCTGACGGGCTTTACAGCAAGCCAACGGAAGAGTTAAGAAAGCGGGTATTAAGTGGCAGCCGGGCTACCCACAAATGGGTATTAATTTATTTATGTGATTGTTTATTATGCGCTTTTATTTTTACGCTTGATCGCCCCCTTCAGGTAACCGGCGGATCCACAAATGCGTGACCACACATTTTGTGCAAAAATAGGACACAGAAATCAAAGGAGAACAGTTATGTCCCATGCACCTTCCAGCATTATGCTTGTCGATGACCATCCGCTATTGCGTAAAGGTCTCAAGCAGCTTATCTCGTTAGAAGATGGGCTTGAAGTGGTCGCCGAATGCAGTAACGGCAAAGATGCGATCGGTAAAGCGGTCGAACTGGATCCTGATTTAATTATTCTTGATCTCAATATGCAGGGAATGGATGGTCTTGAGACCCTCAAGCGCATGCGCGATGAAGGCGTGACCTCACGGATCGTCATGCTGACGGTATCGGATGCTGATGAAGATGTGGTGGCAGCGATTACCAATGGTGCTGATGGCTACTTACTGAAGGACACGGATCCGGAACTGCTGCTTGAGCAAATTCAGCGGGCAATCGAAGGCAAAATGGTACTGAGCGAAGTCATCACCGAAGTGCTGGCTACTGCGTTGCGCCGTCCGTCCCGCCAGGAGCCGGCCAAGCTCGATAGCCTGACCAATCGTGAGCATGAAATCCTGAGCCTGATTGCCAAAGGAATGAGCAATAAGGTCATCGCCCGCGAACTGGATATCTCAGATGGCACCGTCAAAGTTCACGTGAAGCATTTGCTCAAAAAACTGGGCTTACGTTCACGGGTTGAAGCCGCGGTCTGGATGGTCAACAAACAAGGTGGCAGCAATGTCTGATCAGGCTCGCTGGCTGAGTCTGCCAGACGCTCTTGAAGCCATTAGAAAGACCGTATCCCCCCACACAGATCAGGTGACAGTCCCACTCATACACGCCTTGGATAAGGTCGCCGCGCAACAGATCGCGGCGCCGCTGGATGTGCCGGGCTACGATAACTCAGCGATGGACGGTTACGCCGTAATCGCCGCTGACGCGAACACGGGCAGCACACTGGAAATCATTGGTGAAGCCCTCGCCGGTCATCCTTTTGCTGGCGAGATCAAAGCTGGCAGCTGCGTTCGTATTATGACCGGCGCCATGCTCCCTGCTGGCGCTGATGCCGTCATCATGCAGGAACAAACCAGTAGCAGCGGCCAAAGCATTGTTTGCGGATCCCCCCTGATCGAAGGCGACAATATCCGCCTGGCTGGCAGCGACCTGACCGCCGGTGAAACCATTATCCATGCCGGGCAGCGTCTACGCCCGGTCGATATCGGTTTGCTGGCGTCGATGGGGATTGCCGAAGTAATGGTCAACAAACCCCTTACAGTGGCCACATTTTCCACCGGTGATGAGCTGGTGCCTCCGGGTCAGCCGCTGCAGAGCGGACAAATTTATGACAGCAACCGCTACACTATTCAGGCCATGCTCTCGCGCCTGGACATTGACGTGGTTGACCTGGGACTCGTCAGAGATGACCCTGATGCCATCGCCGCAACCTTTAAAAAAGCGATGGAACAGGCCGACGTGATTATTACCAGCGCCGGGGTTTCCGTTGGCGATGCTGACTACACCAAAGAAGTCATGGAACAACTCGGCGAGATTAATTTCTGGAAGATTGCCATGAAGCCTGGCAAGCCATTCGCTTTTGGCAAGCTCGGTAACTGCTGGTTCTGCGGCCTGCCCGGTAATCCGGTGGCAGCAGTGGTGACCCTTAACCAGATTGTACAGCCATTGCTGCGCTATCTGGCCGGTGAGAACTGGCCTGAACCGACCGTGTACCGTGCTGTTGCCAGCAAGCCGATGCGTAAAAAACCTGGCCGGGCCGACTTTCAGCGCGGCTGGCTGGAACAACTCGGTGAACGGCTGGAAGCCAGCCCGGTGGGTTCGCAAAGTTCAGGGGTCTTGAGTTCGGTTGCCAACGCAAACTGCTTTATTCTGTTAGAGCAGGATCGCGGCAATGTCGAAGCTGGTGAAATCGTTACCGTACTGCCTTTCGATCGGCTGCTGCAATAGCACTGACACCATTATTCATGCAGTAACTCCGGCGCCCTTGATCGCCGTCAATGTCTCTGCCCGGCTGACAGCACACACTGGTGTGCAAACCAGTCAGCCGGGCAGGAAAAGCCACTATGAAATTTGTCGACCAGTTACTCAGTGAATTGCAGCAGTTTGGCGTTCAGCAACTCTTCGGCATCCCCGGCGACTTCGTTTTGCCTTTGTTCCAGCAACTGCAGCAGCGCGATGCGCTACCGCTTTATTGCCTCAGCCATGAGCCCTCAGCGGCATTTGCCGCCGATGCCGCCGCGCGGATCACCAATCGCCCTGCCGCTGTCATTCTTACTTATGGCGCCGGCGCATTAAATGCTGTGAACGCTGTGGCCCAAGCTTATGTGGAGCATGTACCGCTCATTGTTATTGCCGGCTTCCCCGCCGCCCACGAACTGAGCCGCGGCCTGCAGATCCACCACCAGGCGCGCAATCCGGACTCGCAGCGGGCGGTCTATCAGGAAGTCACTGCCTGCCAGGTGCGACTCGATAATCCGCAAACCGCGCCGGCGGACTTGCGTCGCGCGCTAAGTCAGTGCGTGCAACAGTCGCGCCCGGTACTTATTGAAATTCCCCGCGATGCCGTGCAGTTTTCGGTCGCACCATTACCGCGCTACACGCCACCGTCCATGCCTGCCGCCGAGCTGACCGGACTCTGTGAATGGCTTGGCCGCCGGCTGCGACAAGCCCAGCGCCCCGTTATCCTGTCCGGCATTGATGTACGGCGTTTTAACGCCCGCCAGAGCGTCGAAGATCTGTCGCTGAAGCTCGGCATTCCGCTAATCAGCACATTTTTAGGGCGGGCCTGTATTGACCAGCAACATCCCCAGTATGCCGGGATATTTCTCGACGGCAGTGACAGCCGCCCCCGGCAGCTGCTTGCTGACGCTGATTTGATCCTGCAGATCGGCGTCATTCATACCGACAGTAACTTTGCCGCCCACCAGGATTTGTTCCCCGCCGACAAAGTGATTAACCTGCAGCAACAGCACAGCTGTGTTGATGGCCAGCATTTTCACCAAGTGGATTTACCGGCTGTGCTGAATGCGTTGCTAACTGACGATCTACCGCCAGTACAACAGCCCCCGCTGGCCGCTCCACATGCACCGGCTAAAAGTAATGGCTTCAACGCCACCAGTGTGGTCGAAACCATCGACTCTCTGTTAATGCAACAGTCGGAACTGGTGCCGGTGATCAGTGATATCGGCGACTGCCTGTTTGCCTCACTGCACGCGAAGCCAAGCCAGTTGCTGGCGCCCTCTTACTACGCATCAATGGGCTATAGCGTGCCGGCAGCGATCGGCCTGCAGGCGGCGACCGGGCAGCGGCCTTTAGTGTTGGTTGGTGACGGTGCTTTTCTGATGACCGGGCTGGAGCTCGGGCACTGCCAGCGCTATGGCTTTAACCCGGTAATTGTTCTGTTTAATAATCAGAAATGGGACATGATTAACGCCTTTGCCCCGGACCTCAACTGCACCGATCTGGTTCACTGGGATTATCAACAGCTCGCCCGGGGAATGGGCGCGGCAGCGGTGCGTGTGCGCACCACTGCTGAGCTGGAGGTTGCGTTTACCGCCGCCTGGACCGACCCGGCGCAGGTTCATCTGATTGAAGTCTGGCTGGCGGATTCACCGCGTACTCAGCGCCTGCAGGGCTTTGCCGATAATTTTCTGAGCGCCTCAGTGTAGCGCCACCGCTTTCACCACAGCGTATACCCGATCGCCCGGTGCTAAGTGCAAACGATTCCATGAACTATGAGTGATAAGCGCCAGCAGGTGTTGCCCTTCAACATCAAGCTCCACCAGGCACTCCGCCGGGTGGGCGGCGGGATGCTGAGCCACTATAGTGGCGGGCAATTGATTCGCCGCTGAACTATGTGCTTGCTGCGCTTTACTAAGACTGACATCACGCGCCAGCACACGCATACGCAACCGCGCTTCGGACTGATTCGCTGCCCGCCCGGCCGGGGCCGGCACCGATAACCGGTACGCGCCTAGTTCGACACCAATATGATGAGGCTCCGATGATGCTTTCGCTACGCCCTCAAGTACGCTCATGCCGCCGGTAAAAAGCAGCGGCGGTTGCCTGAGCTGCTCAGTAAGCGGGCCAGCAGAGGTGACCCGGCCTTGTTCAAGCTGCAGCAGGTGATCAGCGATCTGCACCACGTCATCCAGATCATGGCTAACCCAGATCACAGGCACACCATACTGGCCAGCGAAGTATCGCAGATACTGGAGCAAAGGCCCGCGGGCCTGCTGGTCCAGACCGCTCAGCGGTTCATCAAGAAGCAACAGATGCGACTGGCTGAGCAACGCCCTGGCCAACGCCACCCGCTGTTGCTGGCCACCAGATAACTCGGTGACCTGGCGAGCCGTAAAGGCGTCCAGCCCCAGTTCCGTAATCACTTCTTCGGGTTCAACATAGCGCTCAGCGGCCGGCACGCGCCGGTAACCGAACAGAATGTTATCCATAACCGAGAGGTGCGGTAGCAGGCTAGGGAGCTGCAGCATCAGCCCGATCCGGCGCTGTTCTGGCCGGCGCCACTGCTTTCCGGCCTGCCAGATTTCCCTGCCAAACCGGACGTCCGCAGCACGGCGTCGGTCCAGGCCGGCAATAATCGACAGCAGTGAGCTTTTGCCACAGCCTGAAGGGCCGAAGAGCGCGGTGATCCCGTGGGCCGGAACCTGCTGCTCGAGTTGCAGCGAAAAATAACCTGTCTGCGGCGCTACTTTGATATGCAGGTTCATTGTTACTGCTCCGCCTGCTGGTGGTGCCGCTGCCGGACGGGCCCGCGATAATTAAAACCGTAGACAACGAGCAGTACTGCCAGTGCAAACACCAGCAGCCCCAGCGACAACCGCTGAGCGGCGCCATAATTCAGCGCTTCGGTATGGTCATAGATAAGCACCGACAGCACCTGGGTTTCTCCGGGAATACTGCCCCCGACCATCAGAATGACGCCAAACTCGCCCAGAGTATGGGCAAAGGTCAGGGTCGCGGCGACGATAAAGCCGCCCTTACAAAGCGGCAGCACCACCGAGCGAAAACGATCCCAGCTTCCGGCCCCCAGGCTGGCGGCGATTTGCAGCGGCCGCACACCCATGGTGCGAAACGATTCCGCCAGGGGCTGCACCGCAAAAGGTAGGGAGTAGAGCACACTGCCAATCAGGATACCGGTAAAACTGAAGGCGAGATGACGAAAACCGAGCGCCTCGAGCGTGCCACCGATAGCGCCTTGTGGGCCCAGTAACAGTAGCAGGTAAAAGCCCAGTACCGTAGGCGGCAGCACCAGCGGTAAAGCCACCAGCGCCTGCACCGGAGTACGCCAGCGGCTGCGGCTGAAGGCCAGCCACCAGGCCAGTGGGGTCGCCAGTACCAGCAGGATCACTGTGGTTGCCAGCCCCAGTTGCAGGGTCAGCCAGACGGCTTGCCAGTCATTCGGCGACATGGAATGGCTCCAGGCTTTGGGTCAACGGCAGGTAGCCAAACCCGGCAAAGAGATCGCGGGCTTCGCGTTGCTGCAGGTAAGCCAGAAAAAGTTGTGCGCTGGGATGATCGGCACCCTGCCGTGTCAGCATCAGCGTTTGCGTAAGCGGCTGATACCAGTCGGGGTTAATTTCAGTATAACTGGTACCCCGCAATGCCGTGCCGCGCACTACGGATAGGGCAATCAGGCCAACCTCGGCGGCGCCGCTTTGCACCATCTGGGTAGCGTGACCAACATTTTCACCGAATACCAGCCGCTGCTGAAGCTGATCATCTGCCAGCCTGCCGAGCACCTCCATTGCCGCCTGACCATAGGGGGCATGGCGGGGCTGAGCAATCGCAATATGCCGGATAGCAGCGCTGCTTAAGTCTTCCGGCTTCAGGCCGGGATGCGCCGGATGCCATAACACCAGCCGACCCTCAGCCCATGCCACCGGCGGCGCGCCTGCCAGCCCGGCGGCAGCGACCCGGTCGCTATAGTCAGCATGGGCAGAAAAAAAGATGTCATAGGGGGCGCCGTGCATGATCTGGCTGGCCAGCTTGCCTGACGAACCGTAAACCATGCGCACAGGATGCTCAGGGTGATCCCGCTCGAACTGCTGCACCAGCGCGTTCATGCTATCGCGCAATGACGAAGCGGCAGCCAGGGTCAGCGGCGCGGCCTTTACCGATAGCACACCAAACCAGGCAACTGATAGCCAGCAAAGCATCCACAAACAGGGTGTCAGCGGGCGTTTCGACATGGTGTCAGCCCTCTGCTTCCGAAGTATGCCAGCGGGCGGCGGCCAGTTGATCTTTGGTTTTGGCGTCGACCCAGTAGCTGCCAGCGGTAGTATGCTCCTGCTTCCAGAAAGGAGCGCGGGTTTTCAGATAATCCATAATGAATTCTGCGGCCATAAAAGCTGCCTGCCGGTGGGCAGCGGCTACACCGACAAAAACGATCTGGTCGTTTAAGCCCAGACTGCCGACCCGGTGAATGACGGTGATAGAACCAAGCTCCCAGCGCTGCGCGGCTTGCTGGCAAATGTCAGTCAGTGCGCTTTCGGTCATACCCGGGTAATGTTCCAGCGTCATCCCGGTCAGGTTTCCCTGCACCAGTTCCCGCACTAATCCGGTAAAGGTGACCACGGCGCCACAGGCAGGGTTATCCCGCAGGCGCTGGTATTCCTCGCTCAGTTCGAAATCAGTGGTTTGCACCTGGATCCGCGGTTGCATCATCAGCCTCCGGTTACCGGCGGAAAAAACGCCACTTCATCACCCGCCTGCAGCGGCATATCGCTTGCGGCAAGTTGCTGGTTGACGGCACAGAGCACATCGTTGTGCGACAGTTCGCGTTGCCACTTCGGTGAACGCGCTGCAAGTACCTGTTTTAGTTCACTGACGCGGCTGATGCCGGTTGCATCCACCGTCAGGCTGGCGCACTCCAGTCGCTCCCGTAGCGCTGCAAATAGTTTAACTGTCAGCATGATTCTGCTCCCGTTGCCAGTGACCTCGTTTGCCACCGGTTTTTTCCTGTAACTGGATGCCATTTATCTGTAACGACGGGTCAACGGCTTTACACATATCGTGAATGGTCAGCGCCGCCACCGATGCGGCCGTAAGCGCTTCCATTTCCACGCCGGTCTGGCCCTGTACCGCACAGCTGGCGGTGATTTCAATCTGTCCATTTTCCCGGTCGAGCTGAAAACTGACCGACACTCTGGTCAGCGCCAGCGGATGGCACAAGGGGATGAGATCGCTGGTGCGCTTGGCCGCCATGATTCCCGCCACCCGCGCTACCGCCAGCACATCGCCTTTTTTCAGGCCATTTTCTTCAATCAGCTGAATCACATCAGACCGCGTCTGCACTGTGGCAACGGCGATAGCTTGTCGCTGGCCCGGCACTTTGCCGGAGATATCAACCATATGCGCCGCACCCTGAGCGTCCACATGGGTAAAACTCTTGCTGTCCGTCATAATGTTGACTCTCCGCAGCTGAGGTCGGCGCCATTTTTCACATGGGCGACAAAATTACAGGGCCCCTGCCGTGAATCCAGCTGGGGTTTTATCAGTTGGTTCCAGGCCAGCGCCGCTGCACCGCCGGAGCCTGGCATGGCGAAAATAAGGGTGCCGTTGGCAATACCGGCCAGCGCCCGAGACTGTATTGCGGAAGACCCGATATCCGCCAGACTCAGTTGCCGGAACAGTTCACCAAAGCCCTCCACCGGCCGATCAAACAGCGGGCTGATAGCCTCGGGAACACTATTATTCGCGGCGAATCCGGTGCCGCCGTTTAACAGCACAACCTGGGTGACTGAGTCAGCAATCCAGGCCGATAACTGCGCGCGGATGGTATAGGTATTGGTTGCCAGGATGCGCCTTTCGCTCAGCTTGTGCCCGGCCGCAGTCAGTTGCTGGCAGAGCCAGTCACCGGTGCTGTCGCTGGCGCTGGTGTGGCGATCCGAGACGGTTGCCACGGCAATGGATAAAGGCTGAAAGGCCCGATCTGGTTTGGTTTTTACTGTCATGACGATAACCTGTCTGGCTGAGCCCGCTGCAGCAGCGCCTGCTGCCACTGCTGCGGGGTATTGGTGTTGACGAGCTGCAGCGCATCACTGGCAGGTAACGCGCTGGCGTTCAGATAGTGCAAAAGGCCCCGCACTGAAAAGTCTCCTTTATCCGACTCCAGTTGTGCCGTCAGGTAGTCCTTTAACTGCGCTGAATTGGGAAGTACACAGGGTAAAGGCGATTCGCCGAAGTACCAGGCCGTCGGTGATTCTGCAGCGGCGGCGAGCAGCTGACACAACATCCGCGGCTGCAATAACGGCATATCTACGGGCACCACCAGTAACTGTGGCGTTGTGCAGTAAGGCAGTACCGCAGCAAGCCCGGCTAAAGGACCCTTGCCCGGATAGCTGTCGGTGATAAAACCGGGCTGGTTGCGACTGATAAGGATCTCTGACACACCGGCCTGTGCGAGCAGCGACTGCATATGCTCCAGTAAGGTGCGACCGGCCAGCGGCAGCAAGGCTTTATCGCGGCCCATGCGGCGGGACTGGCCACCAGCCAGAATCACCCCTGTGCAATGAGTAAAAACGGCCATAGTCAGCCTCCGATCATCGCCAGATGACGGGTTGAGCCGCTCTGCTCGTTGTGCAGAAAGTGGTGTGCTTTCTTGGTTTTAACAAAGCCCTGCAGGGCCTGCATCAACCGCTCGGGATCATCACTTTGCAGATAGCGCCGCATGTCCTGATGGTGCTCGGTGAACAAACACAAAAACAACTGGCCGAGGCTGGATACCCGCAGGCGGTTGCAGTCATCACAAAAATCCGGGCTATAAGGCATAATAAGCCCCATGCGGCCGGCAAAGTCAGCGTGACTGAATTCCTGAGCAGGCCCGGCGCTGCGGGGCTTTTCCCGCTGCACCCAGCCATCTGCCAGCAACTGCTGCTTAATGTCGTTGCCGCTGACGTGATTGCGTTGGTAATACTGCACGTTGTCGCCGGTGCGCATCAGCTCAATGAAGCGCAACGCCAGGTTACGTTCACGCACATAGTCGAGAAACTCCGGCAGTGCTTTGCCGTTATAGTTTTTCAGTAATACGGTATTTACTTTGACGCTCGGAATGCCAAGATCTAACGCCTGATCGATGCCTTCAAGAATATAAGGCAGACGATTCTGCCCGGTGATCAGGTGAAAGGTGGCCGGGTCGAGGCTATCGACGCTGACGTTAATGGCATCCAGCCCGGCGTCTTTCCAGGCGGGCAAATCGCGCTGCAGGCGGTAGCCGTTGGTGGTAATCGCGACCTTCTCAATACCGGGAACCGCTTTGCAGGTCGCGATAATATCGAGCAGATCTTTACGCAGACAGGGTTCACCGCCGGTGATACGGATTTTGGTGGTGCCGAGCAAAGCGAAGGCTGTCACCAGCCGACGGATTTCCGGTAGCGACAATTCCGGCGTGCGTGAACTGCAGTCCGGCCCGTCAGGCAGGCAATAGTTGCAACGGAAGTTGCAGTTTTCTGTTACCGACAACCGCAGGTAAGTAAAGCGGCGGGCAAAACGGTCCATAAGCATAAGCGACACCTTTCCAGATAACGGGAGGTAACGCCGTTTCCAGCGTAACCCCGGTGGTCAGTAAGACCACGGCACACTGGTCGTGTCCGGCAAGCGGATTTAGACACAGCGGCTCGGCGTGTGATGGCGCTATACTACTGACTGCCGCCCGCTTTTGTTATTGCCATGAAGGGAGGGTACAGACTACCCACAAAGGAATAGCGCGGGGTCCGGCAAGCATAGCTTTTGTTGATCTGGATCAGGGTTATCCGGCGGCGGATCCATAGAATAAGCAGCCATTTCTGATCTGCTGACTCAATTCATGAACACACCTGAACTGCTTTCTCCTGCCGGTAGCCTGAAAGCCATGCGGCTGGCCTTCGCCTACGGTGCCGATGCTGTCTACGCCGGCCAGCCCCGTTACAGCCTGCGGGTGCGCAACAACGAATTCGATTTAGCCAACCTGGCTATTGGCATCGCCGAAGCGCACGCCGCCGGCAAAAAGTTTTATGTGGTGGTCAATATCGCCCCGCATAATGCCAAGCTCACCCACTTCGTCAGAGACATGGAACCTGTCATCGCGTTACAGCCGGATGCGCTTATTGTGTCGGATCCGGGCATTGTCATGTTGTTGCGCCTGCACTATCCCCAGCAACCACTGCATTTGTCGGTACAGGCCAATACCGTGAACTGGGCCGCTGTGCAGTTCTGGCAGCAGCAGGGGATCGAGCGGGTTATCCTGTCGCGCGAGCTGGAAGTGCGGGAGATTGCTGAAATCCGGGCCCAATGCCCGGACATGGAGATCGAAGTGTTTGTGCATGGCGCGCTCTGTATGGCTTATTCGGGTCGCTGCCTGCTGTCCGGCTACATCAATAAGCGGGATCCGAATCAGGGTGCCTGCACCAACTCCTGTCGCTGGCCTTATCAGGTGCACGATGCCGAAGAAGATGACGTCGGGCAGTTCCGTCCTCACCCCACACCAAAATTGCTGGAAGAACCCATGCGACCCGGCGAGTTGATGCTGATGGACGAAGATATCCATGGCACCTACATTATGAATTCAAAGGATCTGCGGGGCATAGAGCATGTTGAGGCGCTCACCAGCATGGGTGTGCACTCACTGAAAATCGAAGGCCGCACCAAGTCGCCTTATTACGTGGCGCGCACTGCTCAGGTCTACCGACAGGCTATTGACGATGCTGCCGCTGGCCGGCCCTTTGATCCCCAGCTACTGACTGATCTGGAGGGTATGGCCAACCGCGGCTTTACCGAAGGGTTTTTACGTCGCCATGTGCCGTCGGATCTGCAGAACTATCAGACCAGCCATAGCCAGGGCAATCAGCAACTGGTGGGTGAAGTGATTGGTATACAGGGTAAGCGCGCCCGCATCGAGGTAAAAAATGCCTTTAACCGGCATGATCAGCTACTGCTGATGAAGCCATCCGGCAACCTGAACTTTACCTTGCAGAACTTGACCGACAAAGATGGCCAGGCCATCGGCCGGGCGCCGGGCTCTGGCCACCAGGTGGTTATTGAGTTGCCGGAAACCCTGAGCGAAGCTGAGGCGGCACTGGCGATGCTGATCAAGATTCATGTTGCGCCAGCCCCGGCTATCACCATTAAGGACGTCAGCTGATGCCCGTGGTGATTGCCAGCGACTGCATTAACTGCGACATGTGTGTGCCTGAGTGCCCCAATGATGCCATTAGCATGGGCGCCGGACACTATGAGGTCGCCAGTGACCGCTGCACCGAATGTATCGGCTTTTATGCTGAGCCGGCCTGCATCAAGGTCTGCCCGATCGACTGTATGACGATGATACCTGCTGAAGACTAACCCCGTTAGCTATCTGCGGTTTGCTGGCAGACGGTTTTCAGCCAGGTCAGCGGTTCATGTTCGCCGCGACTGCGCGGGTAGGCCAGCCCGATAGTACGCTGCAGGCTGAAGCCGTTAACGGGGCGTAATTGCACATCCTGACGTTGCCGCAGGCTCTCAAATTCCGGCACCAGGGCACAGCCAACGCCGGCCGATACCAGCCCCAGCGCGTATTCGATGGTGTGGATATCCGCCCGGATATCAGGCTGAATACCATGCCGGATGAGTTCCGGATAGAACTGGCTCCAGGCTTCACAAGGGGTGCGTTTGATCAGGGCCAGGCGATCAAAGTCGGCGACGCTGATCTGTTCTTTGAGTGCCAGTGGATGGCCAGTTGGCAGCGCCAGCTGAAAATTATCCGTCCAGATTGGCAGGAACTGCTCGCCGGCCTTGAGCAATTTCGGCGTGATAATACGGGCATCGGCGGCGTCTTCGGGTTCAACCAGATGCAACTCGAGGCCTTCAACACCGGTACTGAAGTCACGCAGTAACTGGCTCATCCGTTCGACGCCGAGGGCCCGGATCAACCCCAGCCGGAACTGCACGCGCTTTACACTTTGGCCAAATGAGGCCTTTAATGACTGCATCTGGCTCAGCAGGCGTCCGGCATGACCGTATAAGCGGTCACCGTCATCCGTGGGCGTTACCCCACGCGACTGGCGCAAGAACAAGGTGGTGCCCAGCTCTTCTTCGAGTTGTTGCAGCGCTTTCGAGAGGCTGGGCTGAGCAACGGCGCAGGTACGCGCGGCGGCGCTGATACTGCCTTGCTCATAGGTAGCGACAAAATAGGTGAGTTGACGTAAATCCATAGTTTTAAACTATATCTAATCTAGTTTTTATATTATTTAACTTTACGCAATTTCAGAGTAGTCTGCTACTCATAAAGTAACCAATGACCATTACTAACGAGGCTTTTCCATGGCACGTCCTTCATTTGACTGGCAAGACCCATTCCTGTTCAGCAACATGCTTACCGAAGAAGAGCGGATGATTCGCGACACCGCCCACCAGTATTGTCAGGAAAAGCTCATGCCGCGGGTGCTGATGGCAAACCGTGAAGAGCGCTTTGACCGGGAAATTATGACCGAACTCGGTGCGCTTGGTCTGTTAGGCGCAACACTGCCGGAAAAATACGGCTGTGCCGAAGTCAATTATGTGTGTTACGGCCTGGTGGCGCGCGAAGTCGAGCGCGTTGACAGCGGTTATCGCAGCGCCATGAGCGTGCAGTCCTCGCTGGTGATGCACCCAATCTATGAATATGGCAGCGAAGAGCAACGGCAGAAGTACCTGCCCAAACTGGCCACCGGCGAGTGGGTTGGCTGCTTTGGCCTGACTGAGCCCGACGCTGGCTCGGATCCCGGTTCGATGCGCACCACCGCGCGCAAAATCGACGGCGGTTACGTGCTTAAAGGCAATAAGATGTGGATCACCAACTCGCCCATCGCCGATGTGTTTGTAGTATGGGGCAAGCTGGATGGCGAGATCCGCGGCTTCATTCTGGACAAAGGCATGAAAGGTCTGTCGGCGCCGAAAATTGAAGGCAAATTCTCGTTGCGCGCATCGGTGACCGGCGAAATCGTCATGGACAATGTCGAAGTGCCTGAATCTGCGTTACTGCCGAATGTCAGCGGCTTAAAGGGGCCTTTCGGCTGTCTCAATAAAGCCCGTTACGGCATTGCCTGGGGTTCACTGGGCGCGGCGGAGTTCTGTTGGCACGCGGCGCGCCAGTACACCCTGGATCGCGAGCAGTTCAACCGCCCGCTGGCCGCCAACCAGCTGATCCAGAAAAAGCTTGCTGATATGCAGACCGAGATCACTATCAGCCTGCTCAGTTGCCTGCAGGCCGGACGCCTGATGGACAGCGGCGAGTTAGCGCCGGAGACTATTTCACTTATTAAGCGTAACTCCTGTGGCAAGGCGCTCGATATTGCCCGCGTCGCCCGCGATATGCACGGCGGCAACGGTATCGCCGATGAGTACCACGTGATTCGTCATGTCATGAACCTCGAGGCGGTCAATACCTATGAGGGAACACATGATGTGCACGCGTTAATTCTGGGGCGCGCCCAAACCGGCCTGCAAGCATTCAGCATCTGATCAGCTAAGGAATTCGATATGGCAGCGTCCATGCATCCCTGGCTGACGGAGTTTGTGCAGCGTCTGCAACAGCAGAATCTGCCACAGGCCCATGCCGCCGGAGCCGTACTCACAGATAGTGAGCTCTTTGAGCTGTTTGAATCGCAGTTAGCCAGCCGCCTGCTGGATCTGCAGTCGCGACTGATGCAGGCCGCCGGCCAGAGCTTTTATACCATCGGCAGCGCCGGCCACGAAGGCAATGCCGCTGTCGCCAAAGCACTGCGGGTAACCGACCCGGCCTTCCTGCACTACCGCAGCGGCGCTTTCTTCATTCAGCGCGCGAAACAACTGCCGGGTACCACGCCACTTTATGACATGCTGCTAAGTTTTGCGGCTTCCAGCGATGACCCGATCTCCGGAGGCCGGCATAAAGTGCTCGGTAGCCTGGCACTGAATGTGCCGCCGCAAACCAGCACCATTGCCTCACATATTCCCAAAGCCATGGGTACCGCCTTTGCCATTGGCTTGTCCCAGCGGCTTGAGCATCAGGGCCGCTGGCCGCGCGACGCCATCGCCATGTGTAGCTTCGGCGATGCGTCGGCGAACCATTCCACCGCGCTGGGGGCCATTAACTCGGCCAGCTGGGCGGCCTATCAGCAGATTCCTATGCCGCTGCTACTAGTCTGTGAAGACAATGGCCTGGGTATCTCAACCCATACGCCTAACGGCTGGATCCAGCAACAACTGAGCCAGCGGCCGGCACTCAAGTATTTCCGCGCCGATGGCAGCAACCTCGCTGAAACCTATCTGGTGGCCCGTGAAGCTGCCGATTACGTGCGCCATAAACGTAAGCCGGCGGTGCTGCATTTGCGCACCGTGCGGCTATTTGGCCACGCCGGTGCCGATGCCGAAAGCGCCTATCGCAGCAAGCAGGAAATCGCCCGTGATGCCGAACGCGACCCGCTTCTGCACAGCGCTGCGGCCCTCATTAGCCGGGGTTTATTTGACCATGAACAACTTGCTGACTATGTCGTTCAGCAACAACAACGCATCGCCCGCGTCGCACAGCAGGCCAGTCAGCAACCCAAGCTGGAGTCCGCTGCAGCTATCATGAAGGCGATAGTGCCGCCGACGCGCCAGCTGCCCTTGCCAGAGCTGCCCGGTGCCGAGCAGCGCCGTACCCTGTTCAACTTCGATAAACATAATCTTGGCAAGCGCCAGCACCTGGCGAAGTTGATCAACTGGGCCTTACATGACCTGATGGCTCAGCACCGCAGCCTGGTGCTCTGTGGCGAAGACATCGCCAAAAAGGGTGGCGTGTATCATGTCACCCAGCATCTGATGGAGGCCTTCGGCCCCAACCGGGTACTGAATACGGTACTCGACGAACAAAGCATTCTGGGCCTGGCCATAGGGATGGCGCAGCAAGGCTTTATTGCCATGCCGGAGATCCAGTTCCTGGCCTATGTGCATAACGCTGAGGATCAGATCCGCGGCGAAGCCGCCACCCTGTCGTTTTTCTCCAATGGTCAGTACAGCAACCCGATGGTGATCCGCATCGCAGGTCTGGCTTACCAGAAAGGCTTCGGTGGCCACTTCCACAACGACAACTCCTTTGCGGTGTTCCGGGACATCCCCGGGATTATCCTGCTGTGCCCCTCTAACGGCCATGACGGCGCTTTGTTGATGCGTCAGGCCACTGAGCTGGCTGCCCGCGAGCAGCGCGTGGTGGTGATGCTGGAGCCGATTGCGCTGTACATGACCCGTGACCTGCACAAAGAAGGCGATGGCGGCTGGCTATGTGATTATCCGGATCCGGATCAGCCCTTACCGGCCCTGGGCGAACCGGCGGTATTCGGTAGTGGCGATGAGCTGGCTATTATTTCTTATGGTAATGGCTATTATCTGAGCCGTCAGGCGGAAGCAAAGCTCGCCGCTGCCGGCCATAAGATTCGCGTACTCGACTTACGCTGTCTGGTACCGCTACACACCGACAAGATCATCGCGGCGCTGGGCAACTGTAAAAAGGTACTGATTGTGGATGAATGCCGGCGTCGCGGCAGCCTCAGTGAAGAGTTATTCACAGCCCTGCACGAAACCCGTCCGGGCCACTATCAGGTCAGCCGTCTCAACGCTGAGGACAGCTTTATTCCGCTTGGCAAAGCGGCTTATGCCGTGTTGCCGTCGGTGGATCAGATCCAGGCACAGGCAGAACAACTGCTGGGGGCGCACTCATGAAAAAAACCGCATTAGTCGTCTGCCCGGGGCGTGGCACCTACAATAAGCCGGAACTCGGCTCAATTTCGTCGAAAATCGCCGAAGATGGGGCAAAAGTTCGCGATATTATCCATCAAATCGACGCTGTTCGTGCTGAACTGGACTGCCCCACGGTAACTGAACTTGATCAGATGGACCTTTACAAGAGTCGTGTCCATCAAAGCCCCGACAATGCTGCCGCACTGATTTATGCGGCCGGCTACACCGACTTTCTGGCGATCAACCGGGATGAATACGACGTTGTTGCCATTACCGGTAACTCGATGGGCTGGTATACCGCTATGGCTTGCGCGGGCTGTTGGTCCGTCGACACCAGTACCCGCCTGGTCACCAATATGGCGCAACTGACCGCCGGCGGCGCAGGCGCGCAATTTATCTATCCGCTGGTTGATGGCAACTGGCAACCCAGCGCCGAATACCGTGCCCGCGTTGCTGAGCAGCTGGCTGCCCATCAGGGCGACCTGATGATGTCGATTAATTATGGGGGCTATGCCGTACTGGCCGGCACCACCGCCGCCTGCGAAGCCGCCATTGCCGCATTACCCATGGTTGATGAGCGCTTTCCGCTGCTGTTACCCGGTCATGCCGCCTTCCATACGTCGTTGATGAGTGAGGCCTCGGAGGCGGCGCTGGAGCGCTGGCCGCCGGTGTTGTTTAAAGCGCCGCATACACCGCTGGTCGATGGCCGCGGCCACTGCTGGTCAGGTCATATCGCATCGGCAGAAGCGCTGCATGGCTACACGCTGGGACATCAGGTAACGCAAACCTACGACTTTACCCGCGCCATTCAGGTGGCAGTGAAGGAGTATGCGCCCGACCATATTATTCTGCTCGGCCCGGGCAGCGGTCTGGGTGGTGCGGTGGCGCAGGCATTGATTCAGTGCAACTGGCAGGGGCTGGACAGCAAAGAAAGCTTTAGCGCACGGCAGCAACGACCACACCCTTATGTGCTGAGCATGGGCCTGCCGGAGCAGCGGGCGCTGGTGACTGGTCATGGCTCTGAGAACAATAAATGAAACCTAAACAACAAGGCCTGATGCGGATTGTCGGTGCTGCGGTAAATTCAGCACGCGGCATGCGCGCCGCCTGGCAGTCCGAAGCCGCCGTGCGACAAGATGTATTGTTGCTGGTGGTGTTGCTGCCGCTGGCTATTCTCGCCCCGGTTTCACCGGTTGAACGGGCATTGATGATTTTCAGCCTGCTCCTGCTGCTCATCGTCGAGTTGATTAATTCAGCGATTGAAGCGGCCATTGACCGCATTGGCGCCGAACTTCACGAGCTCAGCGGCAAAGCCAAAGATATTGCCTCTGCCGCTGTCACCTTCGCGCTCATTAATATCGCCGTCACCTGGCTGATTATTCTCTGGCCCTGGTTCGACAAACTACTTACCAGCTAATAGCTAATTACCGCCTGACCTATGGTATTGGCGTCAGTGCCAAACCAGATACTGCCTGTATCGTCGTGGAACACCATATGGCGGATGGTTCCACCACCGCTGGGCACATCGGCGGGCGTGGTAAAGGTTTCGGTTTCCGTGTTGAAGCCGACAATGCGATTCGGTTGCAGGCCGGTTTCGGCAAACCAGACATAGCCATTATCGTCGGACGCCATCCCATAAGGATAGGACTGACTACCGCCCGGCATCTGCCATTCATCAACCGCGCCGGTATCCGGATTATAACGACCCAGATAGCCGCCTACGTAATCGACATACCAGATCAGATTGTCGCCGGTAGTAGCGATGCGTCGCGGCCGGTTATTGTTTTCACGGGGTAGCTCAATTTCTTTCAGCTCGCCCTGCTCGTTCACCGTGATCAACTTGTTGCTGTTAAACAGCGTAGCCCAAGGCTTGTCGTCCACCACGATTAAGCCGTACGGGCGGGCATTTTTTGTGGGCACGTCATGCAAGGTAATTTCTTTGGTTTCAGCATCAAAAAAACCAATTTTATTGGCACCCTGCGCCGTGAACCAGATGTCGCCATCGCTGGTAAAGGCCTGGGTATGCACATCACGGCGGCCGTCGCCCGGCAGTTCGTACTGCGTGATGCTGTGATCCTCATGGTCAATTTTCCCTATGTGGGCGGCTTTATTCCCGGCGTACCAGGCACCGCGCTCATCCACGATAATATTGTGCGGCCCGGCACCATCGGGTAGGTCAATGCGCTCAAACTCGCCGGTCTGCGGATTCAGAATAGCCGCGTAGTCGGCCTTCTGGCCCACAAACCAGACTTCCTCGTTGCTTACCACATAAGGATCGCGCGGCCGGCTGTCGGGCCAGGGAACTTGCCACTCGTTGATGTCAACAGTGGCGGGTGCCGCTTCACCGCTTAACATCAATGCAAAAGCTAAACTAATCATTGGTTTTCTCCTTACAGGGAATCTCCCAGATAATCGCTGACCAGTTCGCGCCACTCGGCGGTGCGGGTATGGCGTAACAGGGCCAGATTGATCTGCTCACGTCGCGCGTCACCTTGCTGCAGCACAATCGCGTAGTCCTGCGGAGCAAACGTGGCGGGGAGCGTAGTCAGTTCGAAATCCTGCTGGCGCAGCAAATACTTCATCAGTGGCGCATCGTATACCGCGGCATCGGCCTCGCCGTTGTCAACGCTGGCCAGCGCGGCTTCCAGATTGTCATACTTCTGATAGCCAATGTTGCGACGCTCAAGCCAGGCGGCACTATAGGAGCCCGGTACGCTGCTGACACGTACATTGACCAGATCATCCTGACTTTCGACCTGGCTGGCCAGCTGGCCGACCGTGAGCGATGACGCTATCGATGCGGTAAAGCTCGAAATAATAATCACGCTAGTAAACATCCAGATAAAAGCGACCACGCGTCCAGGCAGGGTGCGCGGCGACTTATCGCCATAACCCACGGTGGTCATGGTAACGGCGGCCCACCAGAAGCCGGCACCCACACCGCGACTGGCGTAAGGACTGAATTCGTCCTGGTTGTGACGCCGCTCGAATAGCCACAGCGCCCAACCGGCAAGCAACAGAATGGCAAACAGCGCCAGCAGCACACTCATAAACTCAACACTGATAAAGCGTTGCGCCACGTACCACCATGAATTTCCGGTCTTGTCGGGTATCGCGATGCCAAGCCCCGCATTATAGAAAGGCTGGCTGAAATCGATTTGGCTTTCGCGATCGGCGGTTACCGAAATAGCACCCAGGCCGATATCAAAGCGCTGCTGCTCAACCCCATCGAGCAGTTCCGTCAGGCCGGTTTCCCGGTACTCGTAATCATAGCCGTTCTGCTCGGCAATGCGCTCCCACAGGCGAATCGTCAGGCCGTTGTACTCGCCCTGTTCGTTTTTTATCACAAAAGGGGGGCTGACCCGCACCGCAACCTGCAGCGGTTCGCTGGGCTGTGCCTGGTATTTTGCTTGGGATTCTGCCTGAGGCTGCTCCTGACCGGCAGCGGGGCTAAGCGTGATCAACAGGGCAACCATTAATCCAGGGGCCGAGGTCCATAGCTTCATAATATCTCCTTCGTATTGCCTGGCATCTGCGAACTCTTTAGTATCTACAATATAGACCCTTATACAGTGAACAGATCATGGAAATTTTTATTGCCGTTCTTTTCTTCGCCTTTTCCACCACCATCACGCCGGGTCCGAATAACGTGATGATCATGTCATCCGGCATGAACTATGGGGTGCGCGCCAGCTTGCCGCACTTTTTGGGCATTTGCCTGGGCTTCCCGCTGATGGTGTTACTGGTTGGCTTTGGGTTTGGCGTGGTGTTTGAGCGTTTTCCTAATCTGCATCAGCTGATTAAGATTCTGGGCGTGATCTATCTGTTCTGGCTGGCGTGGCGCATTGCCACCGCCGAACCCTCGCCAATTATAAAAACCGAACGTAAGCCGTTCAGCTTCTGGCAGGCAGCATTGTTTCAGTGGGTGAATGCGAAGGCCTGGGTGATGGCATCCGGTGCGGTGGCCGCATTTACTACGGTGGATGGCAATCTGGTGATGGAAGTACTGGCCATTACCGCAGCCTTCCTGCTGATGGCCTTCCCCTGTGTTGGGGTCTGGCTGGTATTTGGATCGCTGCTGCGCAAAGTGCTGAAAACCGCCACCATGCGCCGTATTTTCAATATTACCATGGCACTGATTCTGGTGGCCTCACTAATTCCTGTGTTGCTGGAGCTGTGGCAGTACTACCTGGCTGCCGGCTAACAGTCAGAAGCTCAGTAGCGGCTCATCGTCGGCATCCAGATAGGCGGTAATGGCGGACAGAAACTCGGTACCATAGCGTTCGAGTTTCTTCTGGCCCACGCCGGTAATCTCCAGCAGGGCGGTTTTATCCGTGGGATAATGCACCGCCATTTCCACCAGGGTGGTGTCGTTAAATACCACAAACGGCGGCACTTCCTCCGCATCGGCAATGGCTTTGCGCAACGCCCGCAGGCGCCGGAACAGCACCTTATCGTAGTCGCCCCGATCAGCAACGCGCGGCTTACTGACCACCAGATTGATACGGGGTTCAGCCAGTTGCAGCGCCACCTCACCTTTGAGTACCTGGCGCGCCGCCTGAGTCAGCTGTAATACGCCGTACTGCTGAATATTCTGAACTACCAGACCACGATGGATCAGCTGGCGAGTCACCGCCAGCCAGTACTCATGACTTTGCTCGGCGCCGATACCATAGGTCGACAGCTGCTGATGGCCCAGTTCGGTGAGGCGCTGGGATTTGCTACCGCGCAGCACATCAATCACATGGTTCATGCCGAACCGCTGTTCCACCCGATAGATGCACGAGAGCACTTTCTGCGCGTCGACGGTACCATCGTACTGGCGTGGCGGATCCAGGCAAATATCACAGTTGCCACAGGCATTATCGCGATATTCATTAAAATAGTTCAGCAGCATCAGCCGGCGGCAGGTCTGCCCCTCACCCAGTGACTGCATAGCGGCGAATTTGTGCTGTTCCACCCGGCGGCGATCTTCATCGGCCTGCTCATTAATAATGCTGCGGATCCAGGCGGCATCAGAGGGGTCATAAAGCAGCAGCGCTTCGGCAGGCAGCCCATCCCGGCCGGCCCGGCCGGTTTCCTGGTAATAGGCTTCAACGCTGCGCGGCACATCAAAATGCACCACAAAGCGCACGTTTGGCTTATTAATACCCATACCAAAGGCCACCGTAGCCACCACCACATCAATATCATCGCGAACAAATCCGCGCAGCACCTGTTCGCGGATCTTATGGTCCAGGCCAGCGTGATAAGCGGCGGCTTTAATACCATCCTGATGCAGCTTTTCAGCCAGGTCTTCAACTTTCTTGCGGCTGCCGCAATAAACAATACCCGAGGCGCCACGCTGCCGCGCAATATAGTCACGCACCTGTTTCTGGGGTTTGTATTTGTCTTCGACCACATAACGGATATTAGGGCGATCGAACGAGCCTTTATAAATAACCGGATCGTGCAGATGCAGCCGGCTGGCGATATCGGCCTGGGTGGCAGCATCGGCGGTTGCGGTAAGGGCCATAAAAGGCACTTGCGGCAGCATCTCGCGCAAACTACCGAGTTGCCCGTATTCAGGCCGGAAGTCATGTCCCCACTGCGAAATACAGTGGGCTTCATCAATGGCGATGAGCTGTACCGGCCATTGCTGTAGCTGCCGGGTAAAATACGGTTGCAGGGCGCGTTCCGGGCTCACATAAAGTAAGCGGATGGCGTTTTCCTGTAATTGCTGGCTGATGGCGGCAGCTTCTTCGCTGCTCATGCCGTTGTGCAAGGCAGCAGCGGCCACCCCCATAGCCTGCAAGGCTTCAACCTGATCCTGCATCAGCGAGATCAGCGGTGAGATCACCACCGTCAGGCCATCGCTTTGGATCGCCGGCAGCTGATAGCACAGCGACTTACCGCCGCCGGTAGGCATCAGCACCAGCGCGTCACGGCCCGCTGCGACAGCGTCTATTACCTGCTGCTGGCCCTCACGGAATCCCGTGTAACCAAATACTTCGGCAAGGACTTTTGACAGGGGGTGTGAAGGCAAAACAGATACTCCGATTGACGGCGGTCATTGATTGGCTCTATTGTATGCATCCCTCGCCCTGAGCACCACCGTAACCGGACTATTTACGTAATATTCCGTCACCGGCTGCGCAGGTATCATACATATGCATATTGAGATCGCTTCGCCATGACCGATTCTGCCCTTCGTGGCCGCCAGGGTGTACTTTTTGCTATCGCCGCTTACACCATGTGGGGCGTTGCCCCGATTTACTTTAAGCTGCTGCAGGCGGTGCCGGCGCTGGAGATCCTGAGCCACCGGATCCTCTGGTCGTTCGTACTGGTGCTGATGTTGATTCTGCTGTTGCGACGGCTCGATCGTATTATGCCGATCCTGCGTAATCGTTCGCATATGCTGAAGCTCACGCTGGCGACGTTCTTGCTGGCGGGAAACTGGTTTCTGTTTATCTGGGCCATCAACAATGATCACATTCTTGATGCCAGCCTGGGCTATTACATCAACCCCCTGCTGAACGTGGCTATCGGCATGGCATTTTTTGCTGAGCGGATGCGCAAGATGCAACTGCTTGCCATCGGACTGGCGGTCACCGGCGTCATGATTCAGATTATCTCGTTCGGATCCGTGCCCTGGATAGCGCTGACCCTGGCCTTTAGCTTCGCCACCTATGGCGCCATTCGTAAGCGGCTGCCGGTGGATTCAATTACCGGCCTCTGGCTGGAAACCCTGATTTTGCTACCTATTGTGCTGTTTTATCTGGCGTTTATCGCTGAATCTGCAGCGGCCGATATGACCTTAAACAGCTGGCAGCTCAACAGCCTGCTGGTGGCCGCCGGCATCGTGACGACCGCCCCGCTGCTGTGCTTTACTGCGGCAGCCCAGCGCATCCGCTATTCCACGCTTGGGTTCTTCCAGTACATTGGCCCCAGCATGATGTTTATTCTGGCGGTATGGGTTTACGGTGAACCGCTGGCCACGGATAAACTGGTGACTTTCGGGATTATCTGGGCGGCGCTGGCTTTATATAGCGTAGACACCCTGGTCCATCAGCACCGGTCCAGACGGGCGTAACCGACCACCAGCCATTTGCTGCCAAGTTCGTCAAAATTAACCTGGATGCGGCTTTGCGGACCGCTACCCTCGTAATTAAGGACGGTGCCTTCACCAAATTTACTGTGCCGCACGCGCTCGCCCAGCTGAAAACCGGTCTGCTCAAAGGCCTGATGACTGGCACCACTATGAAAGCGCCCCAGTTCACGCCCGGCACTGGGATCCATGCGGCTTTGCATGCGCACATGGTGCAGCAGTTCCGCCGGGATCTCGCCTACAAAGCGGCTTACCCGGTGCATATGATCAGTACCGTAAATGCGGCGCTGCTCAGCATAAGTCAGCACCAGTTTTTCCATCGCCCGGGTCATGCCCACGTAACACAGCCGCCGCTCTTCTTCGAGCCGGCCGGGTTCGTCCATCGACTGCTGTGAGGGGAACAGCCCTTCTTCCACGCCGGTCATAAACACCAGCGGAAACTCCAGACCTTTGGCGCTGTGTAAGGTCATTAACTGCACCGCATCCTGATGTTCGTCCGCCTGTTCTTCACCGGACTCCAGCGCAGCGTGTGCCAGGAAGCCATTCAGCGGCGTGAGGTTTTCGTCTTCCTCTTCATTGTACTGGCCGCCGAAGGCGTCGAAGTTATCGCAGGCGTTGACCAGTTCTTTTAAGTTTTCAACGCGGGTTTCGGCCTTCTCACCTTTTTCGGCTTCGTACATCGCCATCAGGCCACTACGTTTAATCACCACATCGACCTGCCGTCCCAGGCTGAATTCGTCGGTTTCATCTTCTAACTGGTTAATGAGTTCCAGAAAGCCTGCCACCGCATTGGACGCGCGACCAGTCAGGATTTTCTCAACCACCAGTTGCCGCGCAGCTTCCCATAAGGGTAAGGCGCGCTCGCGGGCGGCCGAACGAATAATCTCGATAGTGCGATTACCAATACCGCGGGTCGGGGTATTAATCACCCGCTCCAGTGCCGCGTCGTCGTTGCGGCTGGCCAGCAGGCGCAAATAGGCCAGAGCGTCTTTGACTTCCTGGCGGTCAAAGAAGCGCAGACCGCCATAGATACGGTAAGGAATACGCGCATGCAGCAGCGCTTCTTCGAGCACCCGTGACTGGGCGTTACTGCGGTACAGCAGGGCGACGTCCTGCAGGGCATTGCCCTTTTCATGCCAGCTTTCAATCTGGCCGGCGATATAGCGGGCTTCATCCATTTCGTTGAAGGCGGCATAGAGTTCAATAGGATCACCGCTATTGCCTTCGGTCCAGAGCTCTTTACCCAGCCGGTCCCGGTTATTGGCAATCACCGCGTTCGCGGCGGTCAGTATGGTATTCGTTGAGCGATAGTTCTGCTCCAGGCGGATCGTCAGCACATCGGGATAGTCGCGCAGAAACTGCTGAATATTCTCGACCTTGGCGCCGCGCCAGCCATAAATGGATTGATCATCGTCACCGACAATAGCGACATAGCTTGGCGCAGCGGAACCATTGCCCGCCCCGGACAGCAATTTAATCCAGGCGTACTGAATCGAGTTAGTATCCTGGAACTCATCCACCAGAATATGCCGGAAGCGCCGCTGATAATGGTCGCGGATAATGGCGTTATCACGGATCAGCTCATGGGCTCGCAGCAGCAGTTCGGCAAAATCCACTAAGCCGGCCCGGTCACAGGCCACCTGATAGCCTTCGTAGATTTCATTTAAGGTGCGTTCGTTAATATCGTAACTGTTCAGATGGTGCGGTCGCAGCCCTTCGTCTTTCTTACCGTTGATGTACCACTGTGCTTGCTTGGCCGGCCAGCGCTTTTCATCCAGGTTCATACTGCGGATGATGCGTTTCATCAGCCGCTGCTGATCATCACTGTCGAGGATCTGAAAATTCTGTGGCAGCCCTACATCCATATAATGCGCCCGCAGCAGACGGTGCGCCAGCCCATGGAAAGTACCTATCCACATGGCCCGCACCGAGCTGCCCAGCAACTGCTCCACCCGGCCGCGCATCTCTGCGGCAGCCTTGTTGGTAAAGGTTACGGCCATGATGCTGTAGGGCGATACCTGCTGCGTTTGCAACAGCCAGGCAATACGATGCACCAGCACCCGGGTTTTGCCGCTGCCCGCGCCAGCCAGCACCAGCATGTGGCGCTCATCGGCACCCACAGCTTCGCGCTGTTTGTCATTCAGTTCGGCCAGTAAAGGGTGTGTTGCCATCTGCTTATCCATTGGTAATGAGTCTCGTGTCTGCAGGCAGTTTAATCAGCGAGTACTGTATATGCAACCAGTTATCGCCGTTAGCGCTGCTGTTTGTCTTTGAGAAGAAAATCCGTCAGTCGTCCGAGGTCGTCAAAAGCCAGGGTAGGCAGTACCTGCAGTTGATCGCTAAGGCCCAGGCCGCCAGTGTACCAGGCCGTCTGCCAGCCAGCCCGGCGCGCACCAAACACATCGGCGCTCGGGCTGTCGCCGATATGCAGCCAGCCCGAAGGCGGAATATCCGGCAGCAGTTGCCGGGCTTCACTGAACATATCCGGGTGCGGCTTACCGCGGCGCCCTTTACCAGGCTGCAAAATGCCAGTGAAGTATGGCGCCAGCCCTATCGCATCGACGCTGACATTGCCGTTGCTTAAGGCAAACAACGGATAATGCGCCGCCAGGCGTTCCAGATTGTCGTGGGTGCTCGTATCCATCTCAACAGCATTGCGATGTTTCAGAAATTCCTGCAGCGCCGCTTCGGCGGCAGCTTCTGCTTCGCCGACACCGGCCTCCCGAAAGCCCTCACAGAGCGTGGCAAGCCGCAGCGCTGTCATGTCACTGGCCAGATCCTGATCGCGCCCCATAATATGCAGCCGGCGCCGCGCCCAGTCTTCGGCGGTCCAGTGGGCGACCTGCGGGTGACGCTCACACAGATAAGCATGCACGGCCTGTTCAGCGGCACGCATAACGGGGGCGTTGGGATAAAGGGTGTCGTCTAAATCAAAACTAAGCGCCTGCACCGGGTGCAGACGGCGAAAAAACTGCATGGCAGATCCTGTTCAGTTATTTTTTCCGCGCCCGCGGATGGGCTCCGTCGTAGACTTTGGCCAGATGCTGGAAATCCAGGTGCGTATACACCTGGGTGGTGCTGAGGTTGGCATGCCCCAGTAACTCCTGCACGGCGCGTAAATCACCACTGGATTCTAACATATGTGACGCAAACGAGTGACGCAGCTTGTGCGGATGCAAGGGGCTGGAAAGGCCCTGCTGCTGGCCCCAGTGATTCAGGCGCTGCTGCACCGCACGGGGACTGATCCGGGTCTGGCGCTGCGTAATAAATAACGCCACTTCTTGCAGCTGCCCATGCAGCCAGCTGGTGCGCACCGGCAACCAGCGCTCAATGGCCGCAGCGGCAAAGCGCCCATAGGGCACAATGCGGGTTTTACTGCCTTTACCCAGTACCCGTAATTCACGATGCCGCGGGTTGATCGAATCAACATCCAGCGCCACCAGTTCCGCCAGTCGCAGGCCGCTACCATAGAGCAGCTCCATCATGGCGGCATCCCTCAGTGCCAGCGGTTCGTTCTGGGGTAATTGCAGTAGCTGGCTAATGCTATCAGCATCAAGATTTTTGGGCAGGCGTTTAGCGCCCCGCGGCGCCTTCAGCTGGCTGGCCGGATTGTCAGCGAGTACATGTTCACGAACGAGATAACCACAGAAAGTCCGCCACGCGGCCAGTCGTAATGCCAGCGAGGCATCACCCAGGCCACGGCGACGCCAGCTGACAAAAAGTCGCTCAAGTACGGGTAGTGTCAGTTGATCGGGTTTGCTTATGCGATCCTGCTGCAGGGTTTCAATATCTTCGCTCAGCAAGCGGGAATAACTTGATAGGGTCAGCTCGGCGAGACCACGCTCGCCGGCCAGATGGTTAATAAAGCGGGTCAGTGCATCAGGCAGTATCATGATGTGCTAACAAGGGCGGCAGAATCATACTCAGCAGCGCCTGTAATTGCCGCACCAGCAAGGTGTCCATGGCCGGTTCAAAGTGTCCGGCATCCTGGTTGCCAATCGCCAGCATACCCAGTTCGCCCTTATCACCCAGCAGCAACAGCGCCACTGAAGCGATCGACTCGGCAGGGAACAGCAGGCGCTGCTCATCGCCGGTAAGCCGTCCCAGGTAGACGGGACCATCAGCAAAGCGCTTACTCAGCAGTTGCTTGTGCGTGTCTGCGGCAAAGGTGAATTGTTCATCCAGATCCAGCGGGCTGTCAAAAAATTTCAGCGACAGGGCCGGCATATTCAGCTGCTCAGCGAAGGTCTGTTGCAAGCTGTCCATGACTTCATCCAGACTGCGGCAGCCCAGCAACTTCACATACAGCTCGCTGTAATAGCGAAACAGCTCTTCATTGCGCCGCGCCGTGGTCATCAGATCGGTGATTTCTTCTTCCATCAGGCGGATCCGGTCACGCAGCACTTGTTGCTGCCGCTCAACCAGGGATACCGCGCCGCGCTGGCTATGCCGCAGGCTCATTTGCTGCAGCAACGCCGGGTGCCGCTCAAAGAAATCCGGATTCTCTTCCAGATAAGAGGCAATCAGACTGTCGTCAACAACTGGCGTGGTGGCCTTTTTAGCTTCATTTGTCATAATTTTATGTATCCGTCAAAAACGTGCTCGGCCGGACCTGTCATCCGCACGGTTTGTCCTGGCTGCCAGCGAATCGTCAGATTGCCACCAGGTAACTCCACCTGCACCTGTTCCGCCAGTTTTCCCTGGCGCATCCCAATTACCGCCGCCGCGCAGGCGCCACTACCACAGGCCTGCGTTTCACCAACGCCGCGTTCATATACCCGTAACTTAACCCGGTCACGATCTAACACCTGCATAAACCCCACATTAACGCCTTCCGGAAAGCGCTCATGGGTGGCCAGCAGCTTGCCCAGCGTCGCCACGGGCGCCTCGGCAATATTTTCCGTTTCAATAACGCAGTGCGGATTACCCAGCCCCATAACACCACAAAGCACTGTCTCTTCCTGCTCGCGGATCACGTAAGTCAGTTCTTCTTTATTTGCTTTAAAAGGTACATTCGCCGGTACAAATTCGGGCTCACCCATTTCAACGGTGATCTGTCCGTCGCGCTCATGGTGCAGTACCATTTTACCGGCTTTGGTACTCACCCGCAGATGGTTTTTATTACTCAGGCCTTTGAGCCGGACAAAGAGTGCAAAGCAGCGAGCGCCGTTGCCGCACTGGGCCACTTCAGAGCCATCGGCATTAAAAATCCGATAGTGAAAATCCAGATCCGGGTCATAGGGCGGTTCCACCAGTAGCAGTTGATCAAAACCAATACCGCGATGACGATCAGCCCACTGACGGATCTGCTCAGGGTTGACGTAAAAGTTCTGGGTGACGTTATCAATCACCATAAAGTCATTGCCGAGCCCGTGCATTTTGGCAAAATTCACCGCAGTTTCTCCATCAACTGTTCGCCTTTCCATAAATCTTCGAGCTGCTCGCGCTGCCGGATCACATGCACATCGCTGCCAGCAACCATAATCTCAGCAGCACGCGGACGGGTGTTGTAATTCGAACTCATAGTAAAACCATAAGCGCCCGCGTTCATAATAGCCAGCAAGTCGCCTTCCTGCGCCGCCAGATGCCGGGCATGGCCGAAAAAGTCGCCGGTCTCACACACCGGCCCCACCACATCGACCAGGTTAGCGTCTTCTGCGCTCTGCTTCACTGGCTGAATCGCATGATACGCCTGATACAGCGCCGGGCGGATCAGATCGTTCATACCGGCATCAACCAGCAGAAAATTTTTATCTACACCTGGCTTATAATACTCAACCTCAGTGACTAACACCCCGGCATTGCCGACTATGGCCCGCCCCGGTTCCAGCAGCAGCGTCAGGCCACCGACCGCTTCAGCGCGTTTGCGCAGCGCCTGTAAGTAACCGCTCACATCGGCTGCGTCTTCCTGCTGATAAGGGATGCCAATTCCGCCACCCATATCCAGGTGGTCAATTTCAATACCTTGTTCCCGCAACTCCCTGATCAGCGCCAGCATCCGATCGGCAGCATCCAGGAAGGGGCTGACTTTAAGGATTTGCGAACCAATATGACAATCGAGGCCACACAGAACGATGCCGGGCAGGTTAGCTGCTCGCTCTGCCACGCCCCGCGCATCCTTCATGGCAATACCGAACTTATTCGCTTTAAGCCCGGTAGCAATATAAGGGTGGGTTTGCGCGTCAACATCAGGGTTAACCCGCAGCGAAACCGGCGCGCGCACACCTAGTTCCAGCGCCACGTCATTGAGCCGTTCGAGTTCGGCCGCCGACTCGACATTGAAGCAGCGGATGTTCTGCTCCAGCGCGTACACCATTTCAGCGCGGCTTTTGCCAACGCCGGAAAACACCACATCTTCGGCTTTACCACCGGCGGCCAGTACCCGCGCCAGCTCGCCGCCCGAGACAATATCAAAGCCTGCTCCGAGGCTGGCAAGTAGGTTCAGAATAGCTAGGTTACTATTGGCTTTAACCGCGTAACAGAGTTTGTGCGGTGCCGGCCAGTGGTCCGCGAAGCGCTGCCAGTTAGCGGCAATGGTGGCATGGGAATAGACATACAAAGGGGTGCCATGGGCGGCCACTAAATCGCGTATCGCGCAGTCTTCTGCGTGGAGCTGTTTATTTCGGTATTCAAACGTCATGATGACCCAATTCGATGACCGCAAATTCCACCGTCAGGCCGGTGTTTTTATCTGCTGGCGGAGCAGGTTGCTGCAAGGGTGCTTTCTGGCCACAGGCGACCAATCCAAGCGCACCTGCTACAATGATCAGACGCATTACTTTCAGCATAAACATCGGTAAACTGTACCTATAGTGATTTGCAAATTAAACCATGCGCCTATCATCGCATTGCGGCGCACAAATGTCATTATCAGGAGTAGACATGCAAGAGCAGGAATATCATGAACTGGCCGAAGCGACCATCCTTGCCATTGAAGAAGCGGTAGAGGGGTGCGGCGTCGATATCGATTGCGAATCCGGTGGCGACATTCTTGAACTGACGTTCACGAACGGCACTAAGATGGTGATCAATAAACAACCGCCTTTGCATCAGCTCTGGGTAGCGACCAAATTTAATGGCCACCACTTTGAGTACCGCGATGGGGTGTGGATTGACAACCGCACCGGCGCCGAGCTGTGGGCCTTACTGAGCGAAGCCGCTAGTAAGCAGGCAGGCACCGACATCACCTTGCGACCGGAGCAGGCATGACCCGGACTTTACGTATAGCAACACGCAAGAGCATGCTGGCCATGTGGCAGGCCGAACACATTAAAGCGCGGCTGGAAGCGCTGCACAAAGATTTACATGTCGACCTGGTACCCATGAGTACCCGCGGCGATGTCATTCTCGATACCCCGCTGGCCAAGATTGGCGGTAAGGGCCTCTTCGTTAAAGAGCTCGAGGTAGCCATGCTCGAGGGTCGTGCTGATTTAGCCGTGCATTCAATGAAAGATTTGCCGGTGGAGTTTCCGCCGGGGCTGGAGCTATTCGGGATCTGCGAGCGTGAAGACCCTCGCGATGCGTTTGTCTCCAACCGCTATAAATCGTTGGATGAGTTACCTGAAGATGCGGTAGTGGGCACCTGCAGCCTGCGCCGCAAATGCCAGATCCTGGCGCAGTTTCCGCATTTACAGATCGCTGATTTGCGCGGCAATGTGCAGACCCGTCTGCGCAAGCTTGATGACGGCGAATTCGACGCCATTATTCTGGCGACCGCCGGGCTGGTGCGGCTCGATCTCGGTCAGCGTATTCGCCAGCGGCTGCCGGTAGATATCTCACTGCCCGCCAACGGGCAGGGGGTGCTGGGTATTGAGTGCCGCACTGATGATGAGTCGACCAAAGCTTTGCTCAAGCCCTTAATCTGCAACGATACCCGCAGTTGCGTGCTGGCTGAACGCTCGATGAATCGCCGGTTGCAGGGCGGCTGCCAGGTTCCCATTGGGGCCTATGCGGAACTGCATGGCGACACTATTCATTTGCGCGGCCTGGTAGGCCGGCCCGATGGTAGTGAGATTATTCAAGGGGATATCCGCGGCCCACGTGAGCAGGCCGAAGCACTGGGTATTGAACTGGCGGACTATCTGCTGTCACGCGGCGCCGGCAAAATCCTCACTGATGTGTACGCGGATCAGGAACTGCATTCATGAACAAAGTGCTGATCCTGCGCCCGGCTGACCAGGCTGCTGAACTTCAGCAGATGTTGCAGCACCGTGCCAGTGATCAGCAGTATCAGTTACAAACCGAAGCGGCCAGCATGGTGGCGATCCGCGGCTATGATGATCCTAATCATAGTCTCACCGAAATCTTATCGGCAAGCTGGGACGCAGCGCTGATGGTCAGTGTGAATGCCGCTACTTACTTTGAGCAACAAGCGCGGGAGTGGGCGTCAGAACTGCCAATGCCCGCCGCGCGCTGGTACGCCGTCGGGCCCACCAGCGCCCGCGCCATCAAAGCTGTGGTCGGTCGGCCCGTAACCTGCCCGTGGCGCCGGCATAACAGTGATTCGCTGCTGGCCCTACCGGAATTGCAGCAGATCGCCGGGCAGCGCTGGTTGCTGGTGCGCGGCCATGGTGGTCGTGAGCTCCTGGCTGATACCTTGCGTGCCCGCGGCGCAGAAGTGACTTACCTGGAAGTTTACCAACGGCAGCCGCAAGCGGTTGCGCCAGCCACCATGGAACGCTGGCAACAGGAGATCAGGGGGATTATGGTCAGCAGTGCTGAACAGCTTGGCTATTTTCTTGCCGCCGTACCCAAAGAGGCGCTAAGCTGGCTAACATCGTGTTATTGGGTAGTAGCCAGTTCGCGGCTGGCCGACTTGATGCCTTCGGCTATTCGCGCCCGGGCCGTTATTGCAGATAGTGCTGCTTCTTTTGCTATGGCCGAGGCGTGGCAGCAGGCCATCATGAAATTTAAGGAAGAAACCGACAATGACAACTGATGCAGAAAAAAATAAAGAAAAAGCCCCCCAAAGTAAGCCCGTTACGCCCAAGGGCCCTAAACCCAGCGACGCGAGCAATAAAAAGGCGCCGGCGAAGCAGCAGCGTCGGGGCGGCTATCTGGGCTGGTTATTACTCGTTATTGTAATCGCACTAGTCAGCGCCTTGGCCTGGTATGGCTACCGCTACTGGCTGCCAAACTATCAACTGCAGACAGCGACGCTGGAAGCGCGTCAGACCGACCTTGAGAATCAGCTGGAAACGATAGAAGAAAAGCTGGACAAGCAGCAGGAGCAAAGCCGGCAGCATGTGCGCCAGCAATTAGACCAGTTCTCCGGCGTGCTGAATTCCTATCTGCAAGAGCAGAAGCAGCGGGTGAACGACTACCAGCAAGCCGTGCAGTCGGTACAAGCCGAGTTAGCGGCGCTGGATATTTCTCAGGAAACCGACTGGCGGGTACTCGAAGCCCGCAATCTGACCGACCGCGCCGCTATCAAGCTATGGATTGATCAGGATCCAAAAGCGGCGCTCGAACTGCTAAAGCTCGCGGAATCACATCTGGCAGCACTGGATAATCCAGCCCATCAGTCCGCCCTGCAGGCCCTGGCGGATGACATCATGCTACTGCGCAGTTTGCCTGAAGCAAAGCAGTATGACGCAGCAATGCAGTTAAACAGTTTGTACGCTCAGTTGCAGGACGCCAACTGGCATCAGCGCCAGGCTGGCCGGGATGCCGACGGCGCGACTGACGCCACCGCGAGTAACTGGCGCGAACGCCTGCAGCAACGGGCCAGTACTCTTATGAATCAACTGGTGCGGGTGCAATATCGTGACAAGCCTATCGAACCTATGCTTTCTGACAGTTATATCGAACTTGTGCAGCAACGCACCCTGTTACAGTTGCAACTGGCGCAACAAGCGGCGCTTACCGGGCGCCAGGCGCTCTACGAGGCAAGTATCGATACCGCTCTGGAACTGCTGGAGGAAACCGGCGACCCGGAGCAAGGCGGGCTGCAGTTTGCCCGCAACGAGTTAACCAAACTTCGTGATCTGGTGCTGCAGCCTGACTATCCTGAAGAGCTTAAATCGCCCGCCCTCCTGAACCGCCTCGCCAACCAAATCACTGCGGGGGTTGCTGAATGAAAACAGCATTGATCCTGGTTCTGTTACTGGCCGCTGGCCTGCTGCTGGGCCCACTGTGGTCGGGTAATACCGGCTATGTGTTGATCGCTATTGGCCACCTGACCATCGAAACGAGTCTGGTTGCTGCCGCCATTTTCCTGGTGATCGCGGTGATCCTGCTGCGCTTTATTCTAGGCCTTATCATGCGCCTGGTGCGCAGCACACGCTGGGGCGTCCGCTGGTTTGGCAAGCGCCGCCAGGCCAAAGCGCAGCAGGCATTTGATGATGGCGTCCGGCAATTGCTAAACGGCGACTACCGCGCCGCGTCAGCCGCTTTTAACCGTAGCTGGCAGCTGGACCATCATGCCGTTACGGCCATGCTCGCGGGGTATGCCGCGCAACATATTGGCGAACTTGGCCAGGCCCGCGACTGGCTGGCTCGCTCTGAGCAGGCCGATAAATTACAGCTCTCCGAGACCCTGATGACCTTGCGGGCCGAGCCGGAACAGGCTGCGCGACGCACCGAACTGCTGGAAAAACTAACCAAAGAATACCCTCAGCATCCACAGCTACTGCGCCTGGCTATTGACGCTTATGTGCGGTTGCATCGTTGGCAGGAGGTGCTCAGGCTACTGCCGGCCGCCGAGCGGCTACAGCTGTTCAATACCACGGAATATCAGCAGTTGGTCGAGCGCGCTCATCATCAGCTGATGCTGGAAGCGGGACGTTCTGGCTCTGATCAGTTGCATCAGTACTGGCGTGGTCTGAGTCGTGAGCAGCGGCGCTTTGCCCCGATTCGCCGGGCCTACCTGGCAGCACTGATCAATTTCGGACACACTGAAGCGGCCGGCAAGGTTGCGGCGCGCGGCTTAAAACGGGGCGATCTGAAACTGGCCCACCTCATTGATGGCGAATTATTAGTACCGGGTACCGAATTGCAGGAATGGATTCAGGACACGCTTAAACGCAAGCCCGATGACGCCATGGCGCTACAGGCACTCGGTCAGTTATCGCTGCTGACGAAAGACTACTCACTGGCGCAGCGGGCATTAAGAAAAGCCGCTGATGTCGCGCCATCACGGCGGGTTTATCTGGATTTAGCGCAGGCATACAGCGCCCAGGGTGACCCGGTCAATGCCGTTAAAGCCTATCAGCAGGCACTGCGGGAGTAACCCGCAGTGCTGTTGATAGTGGTCGTCAGTTTACTGACGGATGCCTTCGATAGATAAAAAGATCTCGACGGTTTCAGCCGCCGGACCCAGGTCATAGTTGATACCAAAGTCGGCCGGTGCGAAGGTAATAGCACCCTCAAAGCCACGACGGTAACCACCCCATGGATCAGGGCCAGCACCAATTTCGCTCACATTAATGGCAACTTCTTTGGTGGTGCCATGCAAGGTAAAATCACCGACCAATACGCCGGTACCATCACCGTTCGCGACATAACTGGTTGATTCAAACTGCGCCCGCGGGAATTCACTGACATTCAGGAAATCTTGACTACGCAGGTGTTTGTCGCGCTCAGCATGATTACTATCGATACTGGCAACATCAATAACGACAGATACTTTTGCCGCTTCCGGGTTCGCTTCATCGTAGCTGAAAGTGCCTTCAAAATCGTTAAAGCGTCCTAACAGCCAGCTATAGCCAAGATGGCTTATCTTGAACTGGATAAATGCATGCGCACCTTCAGTATCAATCACATAGTCGTCAGCCTGTGCTGCAGTGGTGCCTAATAATGCCGCTGAAACCAACGATGCTAGTAATAATTTCTTCATCTTTTATCTCCTGTCAGAGGGTTATTTTTGCGGTTTAAGCATACGCTTCAGCGTGTCATGCTTATCCCAGAAATGATGTTTTAACGCCATCAGGGCGTGGCCCCCGGCTAAAATCACTAAGGCCAATGCCGAATACCAGTGCACTTCACCGGCCAAATTTTCCTGCGCCGGGATACTGGTGATAAGAGCCGGCACGGTGAACCAGTCAAATACCGAAATGCCACGTCCGTCAGCGGTTGAGATCAGATAACCACTTAGCATGGTCAGCAGTAACAGTGCATACAACAGCCAGTGACCCAGCCGGGCGCCAACGCGCTCAAAACGACTGCCGCTGAGTGTCGGCGTTGGGTTTGCAAACCGCCAGAGAACACGGACCAAAGTCAGGATCAACAGCAGCATGCCAAAGGATTTATGCCACCAGGGTCCCAGCCGGTACCATGGATCGTAATAGCCTAAAGTTAGCATCCAGTAGCCAAGCGCAAACAAGCCTATGACTACCAGCGCAGAGATCCAGTGGATCAATATGGACAACCATCCATAACTACGTTTGTTATCAGTGATCACGATCAAAAAATCCTGTCCCCTATATGTACATCCGCCAGTTTATCTGAATTAATTGGGAAGAATAGTGGTATTAGTTGCATTATAAGTTCTAATAAATCGAAATATAGACGGCTGTTTTATTTTTTTTTGCGCCTCCGGCTTACAATTAAACCCATAATAGATAGTATGCGTAATTAATTACGGAGTAACATCAAAGGAAGATGCTGCACTTGAATTCAATAAAACAATTGCCAAATGGCGAATTACCACCATCATCGAGCGACCAAAACTACCTGCTCGGCGCCTTACCCGATGATGTGAAAGCCCGGCTGGCTCCCCATCTTGAGCTGGTTAAGTTGCCGTTGGGGAAATCTTTATATGAATCTGGCGATCAGCTTAAATATGTTATTTTTCCCACTAATTCGATCATTTCACTAGTTTACGTGATGGAAAACGGCGATTCTGCAGAGATTTCCGTTATTGGTAATGACGGCATACTTGGGACCGCAATCTTTCTTGGCGGGGGGAGTACACCGCACCGGGCGGTAGTCCAGAGTGAAGGCAGTGCCTATCAGTTACCGGCGCATGTGCTCCGAGAAGAATTTAAACATCACAGTAAGCTGCATGAGCTGTTGCTGCGTTATACCCTGTCGCTGATGACACAAATGGCCCAGACCGCGGTCTGTAACCGGCACCACTCGGTCGATCAGCAATTATGCCGCTGGTTATTATTGTCGTTAGATCGCATTCCTTCCAATGTGCTGACCATGACGCAGGAACTCATCGCCAACATGCTGGGGGTTCGCCGTGAAGGTGTATCGGTGGCTGCGGGGAAACTGCAAAAACTCGGCGTTATTGAATATCAGCGCGGCAGAATGGTGGTATTAGATCGCGCAAAACTCGAAAAGCTAAGTTGTGAATGTTACCAGGTGGTGAAAACCGAATGTGATCGCCTGCTGGATTACCTGCCAGATAACAACCATCCCCGGTAGCGCAAAAAAAAACGTGCGCCTGACAGAATCTGCCAGACGCACGTTGGTTATCTTCACTTCAAATTACTTATTCGGATAGCCGAGAATGATATTCACGCGGCGATTATCCTGACGATCAGAAGCCGTGACGTTATAGGTATTACGACGGGTCGCACCAAAGCCTTCTACATTCAACCGCGAACGGTCGACCGTGAAGTGTTTCACCAGATAATCGGCAACACTTTGTGCACGTTCCCGCGAGATTTTCTGTGCCATCTCAGGGCTGGCGTTATCCGTATGGCCTTCCAGGGTTACTGTAAGGTCAGGATGCGCTTCCAGGTATTCCGCAACGTCGCCAAGTTGATCGTGGTACTTAGGATCAATTGTTGAACCATTGGTTGGGAACTCAAGTTCCATTGCCAGGGTGATGCGGGCTGGAATCGGCTCCAGGCCTTCAATGTCGGTAGCACAACCGATAATGGCATTGATACGACGGTTGGCTTGCTTGCCAGCATCGGTATCATTGTCAGCAACCGGACGGGTTTCACCGTAGCCTACAGCAGTCAGGCGATCACCATCGATGTCATGCTCTGACGTCAGGTAATTAACCACACTTTGCGCACGTTCCTGCGACAACCGCAGGTTGTCCGCATCGTTGCCAACGTTATCCGTATGGCCTTCAATGACTGCGCGGGTTTCCGGATATTTATCCAGGAAGGTCGCAAGAACCAACATATGCTCGCGATTGACGCGCTGGATGTCATTCTTGGCAATCTCAAACTCGATATCCAGCTCGCTGCAATAGCGCACTTGATCCACAACCACTGGTGCTGGTGCCGGAGCAGCTGTCGCTGGTTCCTCAACAACCGGTACTTGTTTTGCAGGTGCATGGCTGGTGGCGCCAAAACGGAACAGTACATTAACCGAGTACAGATCGATATCGCCCCGGTTACCGACCGCGTCATCCATACGATAGCGTTCTACTTCAAAGCGCAGCGCTACTGAATCGTTCACCTGGTACTGGTAACCTGCACCGACTTTATAGTGGGTGCTGGTTTTCTGGTAATGCGGCGTAAATACATTCACTGCGCCGGTACCGACGAAATCGACTGTCGACTTACTATTATGCGCCCCAATCCGGGCGAACAGTGATGAACGCTCGGTAAGTGGGTACATGCCAATTAAATCAAGATTCCACCCGCGAAAATCGAGTTCGCCCGTTTTGGTACCGGCCGGCACTGTCGTTGCGGTGTAGTTAAACTCACCTAAGTTAAAGTAACCGCCTTCCAATGCGAAATGCTGATTAAACTTATAACCGGCGAAGATCTTGTAGCCGAATTCTCTGTCATCGAAGCGGAACACGCTAGTTTCGAAACCTGAGTTAGCCAGGTCAGCGATAATTTCGTCTTTCGCAATGGTGGCGCGAGCAGGACCGCCGCCAGCACCCAGATACCATCCGGGCTGGTCGGTTGCCACTGCTGGCATAGCTATACCAACTAAGGCAAGTGCACCAATCGCTTGGGTAATTTTATTTGTTTTCATCATACTCTCCACTGAAACCTTATTAATATTGTCTATTACTCTGCCGGTACATTTATCACGGTGTTCACCACCGTAACCGATGCACCCAGAGACAGAGCCCGACCATCTAAGGTCACGAGATTGACGTTTCCTGAGGTGGAGATACTGACGCCATCCTGCGCGATAATAGTACCTTTCATAAAGCCACCACCAGCAGCGTTAATCGTTGCTGCACTACCGACTTGCCAGAAGATGTTCTTCGCCTGGGCACCGTTAGTGAGTATCACGCTTTGCGGGAAGTCAGCGCCGGGGCCACCTACAGTCAGCGTTGTCGCCATCTGGAAGACAAACACGGCGTTGAGGTTACCCTGGCCATCCAGCGTCAGATCGTTGCCCTGAATCATGAAGGCGCCACTTTGTGCTGTGTAGATGCCAGGAGTCAGCGTCAGGCCACCAAGATTTTCGTTACCAGGATTCTGGCCACCAGGCATATTCGCCGGGGTCAGTTCCAGGTATGCCGCCTGGGCATCAAGACGAGCCTGAATAGCAATCGCTTCGGTAACAGCTGTGCCATCCTGCGGACAGGCAACGGTAGGCGGTGGTGGAGCGGTGTAGATCTTACCGTTCACTTTACCTTCGTTCAGCGGAGTAATGGTATATTCACAGCCAGGCTCAGAAACAAAACCTGTCACTAAAGTCGATACGGCTGTGGTACCTAAATCACCGTTAATGATGGTGAGCAGGCCTTCGTTCGTTACGCCGGCGGTGCCGCCAAAGGTACCAAAAGGTGCTGCGGTATTCAGGTCAACCGGCTGCAGACAGCTTTGGGTTGGCGCTGTGGTAGTAAAGGTCCACTCATAGTCAGCAACTAATTCGTTGCCCGGGACTATAAGATCTTTAACACCGTTGGTGCCGCTTACTATGGTGGCGCGATAAGTCACGTTCTCTGCCAGCTGGTTTTGCGGAATAAAGGTGATGATGGTGCCGGTTGCCACATCAAGCTCGATAGATTCAGCAGTAACTGTGTTTAGCGGATCTGCATCTTCAAATACCAGGAAGGTCATGTCATTGACCGTCGTCGGGTCAAGACGGGTACCTGATGGTATGTCGAAGGTAGCGTTCACGCTGGCATTCGGACAAACCGCCAGCATATCCGTGTCCATGGGGTCTGTTGACGCCACAGAGATGTTTGTAGACGGTGCCGCAGCAACCGTAGTAAACATCCAGATATAGTCGCTGGCGTTGAGTACAGAACCCTGATTGCCGGCAAGTTCGTTAGCAGCCACATCGGTGACGGTGCTTTCGATTGTCGCGGTATAGGTTGTGCCTTCGTCCAGGTTTTGGTCTGGCGTAAATACTGCGCTACGTGAAGCGACAACATAGGTAACATCACCGGTCGGAGACACACAAGGCGTTTCACATGTCAGCGTAAAGCTGGTACCGGTAACGGTGGTTGCTAGCATATCTTCGCTGAACACAGCAGTAATACCAGTGTTAATCGGAACGTTGGCAGTAGGGCCCGGATCGGTAGTCAACGGCTCAGTCAGAGTAACCCGCGGACGAGTCGTATCTGGCGTAATACCGGTGGTGAATTCCCATACGTAATCACTTACGGTGCCAGCTGAACCCTGGTTACCAGATAACTCGTTACCAGCAAGGTCGGTAACTGTGCTGCTAATAGTGGCTGTATAAGTGGTTTCCCAATCCAGATTCTGGTCCGGGGTAAACACGGCGCTGCGCGATGCCAGTTCATAAGAAACATCACCGGCAGGCGATACACAAGGTGTTTCACAGGTAACCGTAAAAGTGGTACCAGTAACAGTTGTGGCTAGCATATCTTCACTGAAAACTGCAGAAACAGTGGTGTTGACCGGAACATTCGTGGTCGGGCCCGGCGACGTTGTCAGCGGGTCAGTCACTGTAACCTGCGGCCGTGTTGTATCAGCCGCCGCGCCTGTGGTGAATTCCCAGACATAGTTGCTTGGTCCGCTCAGTGGGGTCTGATTACCCGCCAGCTCATTGCCGGCAAGATCAGTCACTGTGCTTACGATAGTCGCTGTGTAGGTGGTCGACACGGCGAGATCCTGGGCCGGTTCAAATACTGCAATACGCGAGGCAGCATCGTAAGACACTGCGCCGGTAGGCGCTACGCAAGGTGATGCGCAAGTCAGGGTAAAGCTACTGCTGGTAATGGTAGTCGCCAGCATAGCTTCACTGAATGCTGCAGAGATAGCGGTATTTATCGCTACTCCAGCAGTCGGGCCCGGATCACTGGTCGCAGGTTGCGTTACCGTTACCTGGGGCCGTGTAGTATCCGGCGTCGGACCGGTCGTGAATTCCCAAACAAAGGGCTGGGCTAGCGACAGGCCGGTAGAGCTGCTGGTCGCATTATGAATAGTTGCGGTATACAGCGTTAACGGATCCAGCATCGCCGGGCTGGTGACCGTAAATGTTGCCATGGTATTGGCGGCATTCATGGTTACAGTGCCGGTAGGGCTGGTACAGGGGCTTGCACAGGTAACGGTGAAGTTACTTGTGGTCAGCGGGCTTACGGCTTCACTGAACTGGGCGGTGATCAAAGGATCAACCACGGTGACGTCAGTTGCATCGTTCGCCGGAGTGACCGCGGTCACTGTAGGAGATAAAGCAACATTGCCTTCGTTACCGAGGACGGGATCCCGGCCATCATCGCCACAAGCGGCTAAGGCAGTAGTAAACGCTGCCAGCATCAGCCATTTGTGGACGCCAGAAAAGCTAGTTAATTTAGAGCGCATTAGTTAAATCCTCTCGGTAATAGTGTTACAGGCATTTCCGACCGTGGTTAATTCGTACGTAGGATCGGTTAGGTTGCGAGTGTCTGCTTTTTCGGGAGGAGTGTCTGTACGGTAGCGCGCTTATAGGCGTGAAAGGGGATTTAAATAGATAAAAACGCTAAAAAAATTTTCATAAAAAAAGCCCCTGTCATCTGA
>NZ_JPER01000005.1 GCF_000753715.1 Pseudidiomarina salinarum
GCTGACAGGGGCTTTTTTTATGCCTGTAGATTATTCGAAGTCGGGACAGAACTTAGCTTTAAGTAACTGCATAAAAGCCATAGTGTCCTGATCGTTAATCGAGTAGTAGATGCTTTGGGCTTCTTTACGAAAGGTCACCAGGCCCTGCTGCCGTAACACAGCCAGATGCTGGGAAAAGGCTGATGGACTTAGCGGAAAATAATGGTTTAATTCTCCGACACTTTTCTCACCGGCAGCAAGATGGCAAAGAATCTGCAGGCGGTGTTCATTTGCCAGCGAGCGCAAAAATGCCGCAGCATCGCGCGCTTCCTGTTGTTGCATATCGGAAACAGACAAAGTATCCATTCGACAAACCTCAATAATGCTTATTTGGCTAGTTCCCGTTCGGTTTTAAGGCCGAAGACCTTCCGCATAACCATGGATGCCGGGCAAAAGCCAGTAAATGACTGTTGAAATAAATTGGCGCCTACAAAAACCGTTAACCACATAAAACCCGGGTGAACCCAGACGCTCAGGGCTACCGATAATAGCACCATTATGCCTGCAAAGGCAGTTAATGCACGCTCTACACTCATACTCAACACTCCTGATTAAGATAAATTAAAATGCGTATCTGACCCGCAGATACAAATTATTGTTGTCGTTAAACTGCTTAAAAAAGGTCTGTTGCTGCTCCCCGAAAAACAGATTCAGGCCACCGGCGATATACCAGTGATCATTCAGACGGTAATCCACAGTCGGGCGTAGATAGCCATCATTCGCCGTTGGAGAATAGAAGGTAAAAAATGACAGTGTCAGATCGCTCGCTTCGTTCTGCCAGGTCAGACGGGACGTCACTACCAGCCGATTTTGATCAGGCTCATCCTGGCCAGCTGGCAAATTGTCCAGTAACGCGCTGTAATCGCTAAGGTGTTCCAGGTAGGCCTGAAAACCGCCGGTAAAGCGCGTCATCAGCTCCTGCTCATAGCCAACCAAGAAGCGCCACTGGCTATTGGGCACCAATGGCTGCCCCCCGTGGGGGTCATCAGTACTGCGATGGTAGGCCGTTTCCAGGTTGATTATCCCGGCCGCGAACGGGCGGCGCATGGAAGCGCCCACAACCTGCAATCCGCTAAAGGTTGGCACCAGTTGCTCAGTTAATGCTTCAGGGCTCTTAAAATAGCCGTCATAACCGTAGAGTGCCCACTCGGTGCCTCTTACTGTCTTAAACAAGCGGATAGCGATTTCATCGCCAGACGGCTTATCGACAGTGGTCATCTGCTCCGGACCAACAAGTTCTCCGGCCAACGGGTTAAAGAACGACAATCGTTCGCCGGAAATAAAGCGGTCAGAATCAAATTCCGGGGTCCAGACCAGATCAACATTGAACCAGTCAAAGTAAGCTGATGTTTTCAGCGCATCGGATGGTGCCTTTAGATACTCGTCATCGCGACCAGCAAAAAATGACTGCCAGTCTTTCGGAAACAAGTCATTAAGAAACAGATAGTCGCCGGTACCCCACGTCAGGATCTGACGGCCGGCCTTGATGTCCAGATTGTCGAGCAAACTGAACTGGGCATTGAGCTCCCGGGTGCGACCCTTCCATCCTCCGGCGACATCGTCGTAAGCCAGATCGCCTTTGGCGGTATAAGTTACGCCCTGCCAGGTGTAGTCGCTACCTAACCGTAAGCGCAGTTCGGCAAGACTCAGGCGCTGATGATAAGGGCTTGAGCTTAGCCGGCTGCCCATAGCGGCTTCAACAAAGCCGTATACCGGCACGCCGGTTGGCTCTTCGATTCCCCAGTCATCACCCCAGTCGCCGTCCAAGGTATTGTCCTGGGCTGCGACCGTTGCCGGGAATTGTAGCAACAGCAAAGCGCCGATGATAAGTAGTAGTCGCATATCAGTCTCTCAGTTCCAGCCATTCGGTCGGCGGATTACGCATGCTTCGTTCGCTGAATATGCTGTCCGGCAAATCCAGGTTGTAGCTGGTGAAGCGGAACTGCATTTCCGTCTGCCCACCGCTGACAAGATCCTTCACCCGCGAATGGGTGACCGTCGGATAGCCTTGTATTTCCTCAATGGTAACGGCTTCAACCTCGCGGTAAGCCTCTCCTTTAGCGTTATAGAAGCGACTTTTAAGTGGCAGCATGGTGTTCTTGTCGATCCGTACCTCATAGTGACTGAATTCGACACTGGCCGGATCCAGTGGTGTCGCTTTCAATACATAATGCGCATCGGTTTCGCTGATAAGTTCAAAGTCATCAAGTGAGGTGCCGCGTCCCGACACATCTTCGTAGAAAAAGTGCGAGCCGACAAATGAGGTACGTTTATCTCCGGCCGAAATACGTTTGATCAGATCCAGGCCTGGCAGGTATAGCCATCGATCGTCTTCACGTTCGATATTCTTGGCGACCCGGAACACGGTATCGCGCACGTCAGCTGGTCTGGAAAAAAATACCAGCATGTCCTGCCGGCCGCCGTCACTGTGATCCTTGCGTAAGATAATAAACTGGCGCAACTGCGTACGTCCCTGCGCATCGGTAATCATCATGCGAGCTGCGCTGCGGCCATCGTCGCCGGCATAATAGGCGGCGATTTCGGCTTGTTTGGCGATCGCATGGGGATCGGTTATCTCCTGCGCCTGCGCCCGGTCGAACGGCAGCACCGAAGTTACAGCAAGTAATGAAAGAAGCGTCAAAATTCTCATAGTTAATTCTCCGTTTTGAAGATTAGCCGCCGTGCCAACGTCATAACGGCAGGCAGCATGATCAGGGTAACCAGGGCAGATATCGCCATAATACTGGCAAGGAATACGCCCACAGTGATGTAGGGCACCAGCGGTGCGAATAGCAACGGCGTAAAACCGACGGCGATGACTATGGCATTGCGGGATATCGCCCGGGCCGGCTCATCAAACAAAATCGACAAGGTCGACTGCCAGTCCTTCGTTTCTGCCTGGGTGGCGCGGGCCCGCTCAATAAAGTGAATAGCAAAATCAACTGACAAACCTAATGTCAGTGACGACAATACCGCGATCGGCATATCGTAATCTTTGCCGATCCAACCGATCAGGCCATAGATAAAGCTGATGGTTAAAGTCAGCGGAAGCATGGCAAGCACACCGAACACCAGCGAGCGAAACAGCACCACCATCATCACGAATACCACCACAAAAGCGCTGATCAGGCTGGCCAGCATGCCTTCGACCATGGCTTCCTGCCACACCACGTTGAGGTATGCTTTACCGGCCCAGTTCAGTTCAAGCCCCGCGGGTAGCGGGTGCGTATCAAGGTAGGTATCAACCGCCGCGGTGACTGCCGTCATGTGCTGGTTATCGCCGCTGGTCAGTTGCAGCCAGATGAGCGACTGCTGATAGTCTGGCGTAACAAAGTGCCATAAGTCCTGCGGGCGATGGGACGACTGATATTGCATCAGCACCTGTGCCACACCCTGAGCGCTGGCTGGGATAGCGTAATCTTCTGGCGCGCCGCTGCCCAGCTCGCGGTTTACGGTTTTGACCACATCAGCAAGGCTGTTGGATTTACCGACCAGACCGGTAGTCAGCAGATAGTCCTGCAAGCCGTCCATGTACGCGAGGATCGCCGGTGAAGTAAAAGTTTTACTGTTGCTGCCAAGTTGCTCAGCGCTTTGCATCAGCTCACTGAGAGCCTCTGCTTCAGCACCCTTCACTTCATAGAGCTTATCCTCAAGGTTCCAGATGAACTCGCCGGCTGCCATATCGCCCAGCAGAGCATCCCGTTGCTCAGCCAGCCAGTTCCGGGTCTTAGTTGTTAATGCTGCATTTGAAAGTTGCTTATCCATTGCATTCACCAGCAACTGCTGAGAGTCAGCTTTGGATTGCAGCACCAGGTAAGCATCGTAGGTTCCGGCAAAATGCTTATTCAGAACCTTATCGGCAACACGAATTTCATGGCCCTCTTTGAACCAGCGGATAGGATTATCGTTAATATTTATCTGCTGGATACCCACCACGGATATAGCGGATATCGCGATAAAGGCAGCGACCCAGAATTTGGCATAGCGACCAGACCGTTTTCCCAGACCCTGAATAGTTCGCGCAAACCGACCGCCTTGAGCCGCTTCAACTTTACTGAGCCTGGCCAGGGTTGCCGGTTTCAGTGCACTGATATAAGCAGGTACGAAGATAACGGTGATGACAAATGCGAGTAAGATCCCGAAGCCGACAAAGGCGCCGAAGATCTGCACCGGAGGAATGGGTGTCAGTAAGAGGGACAGGAAACCGACAGCCGAGGTTACCGAAGTAAATAACATCGGTTGAAACAGATGGCGCATGACGTCAGCCAAGGTGTTCTTCACATCATCACCTGGTTTATGCCGATCAGCAAACTCGGAGAGGATATGCACTGAATCGACGACGGCGATGGGCATCAAAAAGATAGCAATCATGGAAGACATGATATGTACGGTGAAGCCAAGCCCAATCAGCAGACCCATAGTAATCACTACGGTTGCCATGGCAACGATCATGGCGGCAAGGATAAAAGGGACGTTCCGGAAGAACATGTAGAGCAAAATGAAAATCACCAGTCCGGCCAGCGGCGCGGAGATCCCCATCTGCACGAACATTTCGTAGCCGAACTGGTCTTCGGCCACCGGTAGGCCGGTGATATGCCAGTCATCAGCAGAGTCCAGACTATTGATATGGCCTCGGATCTGTTCAGCCAGACGATAGCTTTCATTTTTGTCTTTGATGGGAACATAAATAGCCGCCGCCTGATCACTGTCGGCAACTATGGTGTTATACAACAGGGGCAAGTCAGCGACCTGGTCGCGGATTGCAAGTGCTTCGCTGACCGTCTCCGGCGGTGTCTTCATCATCCATTCAAAACGGATAGTACCTGGCTCTGCCTGGCTGATATTGTCCACATCAGCAAGTGACATGAGGTCTGCCGCAATCACGCCGTCAAGGCCGGCGCTGAAGCGTGCCACTGAGTGCAATGCGGTAAGGGTGGCGGGATCATAGATTGAGTTTTCACTCACCACGCCAACCACAATCATATCGTGCATGGAGAAGGTTTCTTTCGCCTGATTATGAAAGGCTCGCTGCGGATGATCGACCGGCAGCATATTCTCTGGATCGGTATCAATGGTGATACGGGGCAGCTGGCTGGCCAACGCCAGGGTGAGGGCAGCCAACGCCCAGAACACCCAGCGTCGGTGCCTGGTTGATAGTGTCAGTAGCAGATTAACCATATGAACCTCATTACCGCGATCAATTCGCGATCATCTAATTTAGCAATATGCGAAATAATAAGGTATCGAAAAAGTCCTGTCCATCATTATTTCGTGTTTGTCTAAACAAAGGTATTGCTTGGTCAAAACCACTATTCGTTGGGCAGTTTCACCTACTAAACAAAAGCGCTGAGGCCCATGGCACTTTAAAATCAATAAAAATCATAACGTTATTGAAGTATTATGCGTCTGGCACGCTTCTTGAATGATCTCTGTCAGATTTATACAAACGGGTTATCTTCTGGAGTAAAACAATGCGATCAAAATCAAGTTCAAATTTCTGGTGGATTGTCGCTGCAATCGCCCTGCTGTTTATTTTTGGTGACGAAATCCTGGGTCTGATTGCTGGGGTATTTGCCATGCTGCTGGCTATCGGTATCACCGGCATTGTGGTTATTGCGGTGGTTGCTGGTGCCTTTGCGCTGGTACTGATGATTGGTGGGAGCGTCGCCCTGGCGATGATGGCCGCGGTCTTCGCCCTGGCGGTAGTGCTGTTCAGCTGGCTGTGGCCGTTCCTGTTATTGGCGGCAATTATCTACCTGATGGTGCGCAAACGCCCAAAAGCTGTGTAAACTGTCACTACGATGATTTTTACAAGGGCTGAGTACCATGCGAAACGGGGTAATCAGTCTGCTGCTTTCGTTGCTGATTGTTGGCAGCGTTCAGGCAGCAGATGTTGAAGTAAGTAATGCTTGGGTGAAAGAGACAATTCCCGGTACCGAGAACGGTGCGGGATATTTTACCCTGACGAATCAGAGTAACGAACCAGCGCTACTGATCGGCGCCTCGACCGACGCCGCCCGCGCGGTAGAAGTGCATCAGCATGTACTGGTTGAAGGTATGATGCGTATGCGGCGGGTGCCGGAGTTGGTGATCGGTTCGGGACAGACGATAGTATTCCAGCCGGGCGGCTATCATCTGATGGTGTTTGGTGTAAAATCGCCATTTATCGTCGGTGGACAGGTAGAATTCACCTTACACTTCGCCGATGGTGAACAGAAGACCATTCAAGCTGATATTCGGGCCATTAATTAAAAAAGGAAGCCTACTTATGAAACCGGCGCTCACACTCGTTCTGGCAAGCGCATTAGCAATGCCTGCAGCCGCAAGCGCTGATACTATCCTCGGCATCTATGCTGGCGGGCAGTATTGGAATACGGACAATTCAGGCAGTTTTGGTACCGCAGACCGGCAGCAATCTTTTGCTTTTGACGATGAGCAGCAAAGCAGCTTCTATATCGCGCTCGAGCACCCGATTCCGCTTATCCCCAATATTAAAATTCGTCAGAACAGCCTGGATGTATATGGTGATATTAGCCTGGCTCAGGACTTCAGTTTTGGTGGCGCGACCTTTCCGGCTGGCACCTCCGTAAATAGTATGGTCGACCTGTCGCATACCGACTACACCTTCTATTATGAAATTTTCGATAATGATCTGGTGTCTGTTGATCTGGGCCTGACAGCAAAACGCGTCGACGGGGTACTGGCGGTTCGCGACGGCGCTAGTTCAGGCAACATGTCCAGTGATGGTTGGATCCCTACTGCTTATGGCCATGTGCGGATCGGCATTCCGGCCACAGATCTGACGGTTTATGGTATGGCGAACGCTGTCAGCGTTGATGACAGCGCTATTCGTGATATTGAAGCGGGAATTGAATACCGGTTAATCGAAAATCTGGCGGTGGATTTAAATCTGCAGTTGGGTTACCGGGATATCACCATCGAGCTGGATGATCTCGATGGTGTTTATTCTGACCTGAGCTTTAAAGGCCCTTATTTAGGCCTCGAGATACACTTCTAAGCGTCTTGCTCAGTAATAAGGCGTAACCGTGGCGGCTGTCAGCTGATAGCCGACCACGGCGACTTCGCCTTCAGCCCGCTCCACATGCATAGTCCCTTCAACCCATACGGCATCGAAGGTATCTTCATATTTCACGCCTTCCGGAAACTTCACCAGAATAATCTGATTCGGTGGCGGCGGTGGCACGTGTACGCAGGCGCCGAAATAAGGCACCAGCAAAAACTCAGTGACGCGCTCAGAATCACCCTCCAGCTGCACCACATAACCCGGTATCTTCACTTTTTTGCCATCCAGGCTTTCGACTACTGGGGCATCAAGCTCAGGTTGGTTGGCCAGCTCAGGGTTTGCCTCATAAAAGGCCTGACTGCGCACTGGTGGCGGCTTATAACCTTCAGGAACCAACTCTTTCCAGGTGGTATTCACATACTCTTCGGCGCTTAGCGGTGCGCTGAAGGCGAGCAAAGATGCAATAACAAGGGTACTGAATAACTTCATAATTTTACCGAAAGTCCATCCGCCAGGGCGTTGCGATAAGCGCGCCAGGCCGGAAATAAACTGAGAAGACCAGCAGCAATTAAAATAGCTGCCATAAGATACCATTCGTTTAATGTGATCGCGGTGGCACTCAGGGTAATACCAATGGTGTCCTGAATCGCGGTGCCGCCAAGCACAATAATTAAATAAAGCAGGCCAACGCCGATGGCGACGCCGAAGAAGGTTAATAACAGTGCTTCACTGATTAACAGACCAAAAATAGTGCCAGGGCCAGCCCCTACTGAACGTAAGACCGCCATTTCACGACGGCGTTCACGCAAGCTCGCCAATAGGGTGGTCAGCATGCCGAGCAGGCCGGTAGCCACGACCAACACGGAAATAGCCAGCAGTGCCTGTTCAAACAGCCGCAAGGTTTTCCAGAATTCCTGTAAGGCCATACCCGGCATAATTGCGGTCAGCGGTTCACCCTTATAGGTGTTGATTTGCCGCTGTAAGCGCAGCGCCAGGGGTTTACTCTCAAGGCCAAGCAATACAGCGCTCAGGGTATAAACCGGCGGTTCGTCCGCGGCGTCATGATCATGCTCATGGTCGGGACGCTCGTCAGCGCGGATGTATTCACCGTGCACCAGCCCCAGGCCTGCCAGCGGAATATAAACGGCTACATCGGTTGGCGTGCCCGTACGTGCCAGCACGCCGCTTACCCGGAACGGGTGGGCATCATGATCACTGAAACTGGTGCCGCCACTGCCATGTGAAACAACCAGCTCATCGCCGCTGTTCAGGCCCAGCTTAGCAGCTACCTCCGCGCCGAGCACAGCATGGGTTTCGTCAGCGAAAGCTTGGCCACTGAGGAACCGCAACGGTTGTTTATCACCGTAACGAAAATGGTCAAAGAAGTCCGTGGTCGTCGCGACCACCGGAAAACCGCGGACGCTGTCGCCCAGTGCCATCGGAATGTGCCAGGCCACGCCGGGCAATTGCTGCAGTTCGGTATAAGATTCCCAGCTCAGGGTATTATTCAGCGCGCCAATATGGAAAACGCTGCTTAGTAGCAACTGGGTGGAGCCAGTACGCGGGCCCACGATCAGATCCGTGCCGGAAATGGTATTGGCGAAATTATCCTTGGTTTGTTCGCGCACGCGTTCAACGCCAAGCAGCAACACCACACTGATGGAAATCGCCAGTACCGTCAGCCAGGCGCTGGTACGGCGATTCCATAAGCTGGCCAGGGCGAGTTTAATCATGTACCGCCTCCCGTGGCCTGATTCAGCCGGGTTAACTCAATGGTGCGCGGGAAATGGCGATCCAGAGTTGCGTCATGACTGACAAACAGCAACGTCGTATTTTGCTGTTCACACTCTGCAAAGAGCAGCTTCACGAACTCGTCGCGATGGGCTTCATCAAGGGCAGAAGTAGGTTCATCGGCAATAATCAGAGCCGGTGAGCCGAGCAGCGCGCGCGCTGCCGCAACCCGCTGCTGTTGACCTACGCTAAGCTGATGGGCTGGCTGCTGCTGATGCGAGCGACTCAGGCCCAGGTGATCCAGCAGTTGTCCGGTGGCAGCTTCGCGGGTCGTATGTTGCTGTTGCAGGCGCATCCGGCGGGCCGGCGCGAACTGACAGGAAAGCATCACGTTGTCCCGGGCCGATAAATACGGAAGCAAATTGAACTGCTGGAAAATATAGCCGATTTCATTCGCTCGCAGGCGATCCCGGGCAGACTGGTTTAATTGGCCAAGATCCTTACCAAGAACCTCGAGCTGGCCAGGTGCCGGGGCATGAATGCCGGCGATGAGGCTCAGCAAGGTGGATTTGCCACTGCCACTGGGCCCTCTTAACAATACCCGTTCGCCCTGGTCGATCGAGAGTTCCGGAATACTGAGCAGGGGAGTCCGGGCTCCAGGCCAACTGAAGCTTAAATTGTTCAGCGTGATACAGGAGCCCATACTATTTTACTTACTTGGTCTGTGCGCGTTCGAACGACGACACAATTTCAGCTTTGGCGTCAGCGATGTCGCCCCAGCCTTCAACTTTTACCCATTTGCCTTTCTCGAGCTCTTTATAGCGCTCGAAGAAATGCGTGATCTGCGCTTTCAGTAGCTCTGGCAGGTCGCCGATATCTTTGATGTGGTCATATTCTTTCGTCAACTTGCTGATCGGAACCGCGATAACTTTGGCATCTTCGCCTTTCTCGTCAGACATTTTCAGCACGCCAATCGGGCGACAGGTAATGACCGAACCAGCTTGCAGCGGGTAGGGTGTCGGAACTAAAACGTCAACCGGATCGCCATCCAGCGACAAGGTGTCGTTAACATAACCGTAGTTGCACGGGTAGAACATTGGCGTTGACATAAAACGGTCAACCCACAGGGCGCCGGTGTCTTTATCAACTTCATATTTGATTGGATCCGCGTTGGCCGGGATCTCAATGATTACGTTTACTTCTTCTGGCAGATTTTTGCCGGCACCAACGTTATTTAAGCTCATGGCTAGTCCTATTAATGTCTGATATTAAAAACTGTGTCGTATTATACGTTTCGCTTGGTTGATTGCGAACCCTCTAAATACCCTAAACAGGTTGAAACTTCGTCAGCAGAGCCAAGAATTACACCGACGCGCTGATGAATGTCGGTGGGTTCGATATCCAGAATACGTTGTTCGCCGCTATGCGCCATCCCGCCAGCCTGTTCAACCAGCCAGGCCATCGGGTTACCCTCATACATCAGGCGCAGTTTGTAGGGTTTGTTGGGCTTACGGGCGTCCCAGGGATACGCAAAAAGTCCGCCCCGGCATAATACCCGGTGTACATCAGCGACCATGGCAGCGATCCAGCGCATATTAAAGTTGCGACCGCGCGGGCCTTCAGTACCCAATAGCAAATCATCAATATAATCCCGCATGGCTGGTTGCCAGTGACGGTGGTTCGACATATTAATAGCAAACTCTGAGGTTTGTCGGGGAATCTGTACATCGGTATCGGTCAGCAGAAACTCACCGACTTTCTGGTCCAGGGTAAATACCCGGACGCCACGGCCGGTGGTAAAAACCAGCATGGTAGACGGACCATAAAGTACGTAGCCCGCTGCCGTCTGTTGGGTCCCTGGCTGCAGAAACATGTCCGGCTTGCCGCTATTACTTTCAGGGGTTGGTAATACCGAAAAAATGGTGCCAACCAGGCTATTAATATCGATATTTGAACTACCGTCCAGCGGGTCAAAGGCAACCAGATACTTGCCATCTTCAAAACCTGAAACGATGCCTTCCTCTTCTTCTGAGGCAACGGCGCGAATGTGCTTACATTCCAGCAGAATATCTTTTAACAGCTGGTTTGCGAGTACATCCAGATGCTTCTGGGTTTCGCCCTGAATATTCTCGTCAAGCGTTGAACCGAGCACTCCGGCGAGTTCGCCCTGATGTACCCGGAACGAAATCTCTTTGGCACAGATTTGCAGGGTATTGATTACAGAAATCAGAGCTTCGTCGACCTGGTCGCGGCGTAAGGTCGGAATTAGGCGTTGCATGAAGTCCTCGCGCAATTAAGGTAGTTCGGTGAACAGTTAGGTTGAACGGGCGTAAGTTTACCGCAATTTTAGCCAAAATGCCTGCCTGGGATCTCGCCCTTAAGTAGCTGCATGCTACACTAAGCCAATTTTTCGTATTGAGACAGCTTCATGCACATTCATATCCTTGGCATATGCGGTACGTTTATGGGCGGTATAGCGGCGCTGGCCAAAGCGCTCGGCCATCAGGTGACCGGCAGTGATGCGCAGGTTTATCCGCCGATGAGTGATCAGTTGCGTGCGCTTGGCATTGATCTTATCGAAGGTTATGACGCCGCTCAGCTTGAGCCCCGGCCAGATCTTGTGATCATTGGTAATGCTATGAGTCGCGGTAATCCGGCTGTTGAAGCAGTACTGAATAAGCGCATCCCCTACTGCTCGGGCGCGCAGTGGCTTCATGATGCGGTATTGCAGCATAAATGGGTGCTGGCCGTGGCCGGAACCCATGGTAAAACCACTACGTCCAGCATGCTGACCTGGCTGCTGGACTATGCCGGACTAAAGCCCGGCTTTCTGGTTGGTGGCGTGTTGGCTAACTTTGCCGCCTCAGCGCGACTGGGTGAGAGCGATTTCTTTGTTATCGAGGCCGACGAATACGACACCGCGTTCTTTGATAAGCGCTCCAAATTTGTACATTACTGCCCCTCGACTTTGATAATCAACAATCTTGAGTTCGATCATGCAGACATCTTCAGCGATCTTGCTGCTATTCAGCGGCAATTTCACCATTTAGTGCGGGTGGTTCCCGGTTATGGCCGCGTGCTTTACCCGCCCGCTGATGCCGCGGTTACTGAAGTACTGCAGCAGGGTTGTTGGAGCGAGCAAATGGCCGTGGGTACTAATGGCGAGTGGCAAGCGGAACTGGCGCAGCCCGATGGCAGCGTGTTCCGTGTTCTACACCAGGGGCAACTGGTTGGTGAAGTCAGTTGGTCACTGATCGGGCAGCATAATGTCGATAACGCGCTGATGGCAATTGCCGCGGCCCACCATGTTGGCGTATCCGGCGCGGTGAGCTGTGCCGCGTTGGGCGAATTTAAAAACACCCGCCGGCGGTTGGAATTACGCGGCGAAGCCAGAGGAATCCGGGTTTATGATGATTTTGCGCATCATCCAACCGCCATCGACACCACTCTGAAGGGGCTGCGCGCCAAGGTGGGTGACGCGCGCATTATCGCCGTGCTTGAGCCACGTTCCAATACCATGAAGCTGGGCGTTCACGCGCAGCAACTGCAGGCATCCCTGTCCGCCGCCGACCAGATTATTATGCTGAAGCCGCCTGGGTTACAATGGTCCGTTGCGGAGGTCGTACCAAGGGCTCAAACTGATGATACGGTCGAGCAGATTCTGCAACGGCTGGGTGAACTTGTGCAGCCCGGCGACCATATACTCATTATGAGCAACGGCGGATTTGCTAATATTCATCAACGTCTGCTAACCCAATTGCAGGGATAAATCATATGACGGTTAACGCAAGTAAAGCGATCACGCTGGCAATTACCGGCGCCTCGGGAGCCCCATATGCGCTGCGTTTGTTAGAGCTGCTGCTGGCGCAACGGCAGCAGGTGCACGTACTCATCTCCAGCGCCGCGCGGGTGGTATTCGCGACCGAGCTCAACTGGCAGTTACCGGCCGCACCGCAGGCCATGGGCGATGCCTTACGCGAGCGCTTTAACGTAACCGCTGAACAACTTCAGGTGTATGGCAAAGAGCAGTGGTTTTCGCCGGTCGCCTCGGGTTCAGCCGCGCCAAAGCGCATGGTAGTATGCCCCTGTTCAACGGGTACCCTGGCAGCTATCGCTCAGGGTGCCAGTGATAATCTGATTGAGCGGGCGGCCGATGTCGTGCTGAAAGAGCGCGGCCAGCTAATTCTGGTGCCCCGGGAAATGCCGTTTTCAGCTATTCACCTGGAAAATATGCTGAAATTGTCGCGCCTGGGCGTAACCGTAATGCCGGCGGCGCCCGGATTTTATCATCAGCCACAAAGCATCGACGATCTGGTCGATTTCGTGGTGGCCCGTATACTGGACCATCTTGGCCTGGAACAAAAAATCCAGCCCAAGTGGGGTTATGGCGAGGAGTAGTCTGACACTATGAAAGCATTATCTATCCGTGGTTTACGCAAGGTCTATAAAGGCGGCCTCGAAGCATTAAAGGGTATTGATCTGGATGTCGAAGAAGGCGACTTCTTTGCGCTGCTGGGTCCCAATGGCGCCGGTAAATCCACTACCATAGGTATTATCGCTTCACTGATTAATAAAACTGAAGGTGAAGTAAAAGTATTTGGCTATGATCTCGATACCCAGCTGGTTGAGTTAAAACGGCAGATCGGGCTGGTGCCGCAGGAGTTTAACTTCAATCAGTTTGAAACCGTGCGGCAGATTGTAGTGAATCAGGCTGGCTACTACGGCGTACACCGCAACCTGGCTAATGAACGGGCCGAAAAGTATCTCAAACAACTGGGCCTGTGGGAAAAGCGCAATGAACCTGCCCGCAGCCTGTCTGGCGGTATGAAGCGACGGCTGATGATCGCCCGTGCTTTGTTGCATGAACCCAAACTACTGATCCTGGATGAGCCCACCGCTGGCGTGGATATCGAATTGCGTCGCAGTATGTGGGGCTATCTGGAAGATATTAACCGCGAAGGTATCACCATCATCCTTACCACGCACTATCTGGAAGAGGCTGAGAGCCTGTGCCGCAATGTCGCCATTATCGACAACGGGGTGATTATTAAAAACACCTCAATTAAGCGCCTGCTGGCGACCCTCAACATGGAAACCTTCGTGCTGGATGTAGAACCCGCAGAAGGGGATGAGTTGGGCGAAATTGAACTCGGTGAATTCAACTGGCGGCAGCCTGACGAACTTAGCATCGAAGTGGATGTCCAGAAGAGCCAGGGCTTGAATAGAGTATTTGAGCAACTGAGCAAACAGGGCATTAAAGTGTTGTCGATGCGCAACAAAGCCAACCGGCTGGAAGAACTATTCGTCGACCTGGTCGAGCAAGGTCGTCAACCGAAACAGAAAAAGACAGGATCCTGACATGGCATCATCGTTTAATTTTGTTGCATTACAGACCATCTGGATAAAAGAATGCACGCGCTTTTTGCGGATCTGGATACAGACCCTGGTGCCGCCGGCCATCACCATGACCCTCTATTTTGTTATCTTCGGTAGCATTGTTGGCGAGCGCATCGGTGAAATGGGCGGCCGTCCCTATATGGAATTCATCGTGCCTGGTCTTATCATGATGTCGGTGATCACCAATTCCTATTCGAATGTGGCGTCATCCTTTTTTAGCGCGAAGTTTCAGCGCAACATTGAAGAAATGCTGGTCGCGCCCGTCTCTACTGCGGTCATTATTGTCGGTTATATCGGCGGCGGTCTGGCGCGTGCACTTATCGTTGCGGTTATCGTTACCCTGGTGTCGTTTTTGTTTGTTGATAACGTGCAGATCCATCATGGTGGCATCCTGGTGCTGACCGTGGTGCTGACGTCGACGTTGTTTTCGCTGGCCGGGTTAATCAACGGCATTCACGCCAAGACCTTTGATGATATCTCGATAGTGCCGACGTTCATTCTGACGCCACTAACTTATTTAGGCGGCGTGTTTTTCAGCATCAGCCTGTTACCGGGGATCTGGTCAACAGTGGCGCAGGCCAATCCGGTACTGTACATGGTTAACGCCTTCCGTTATGGCTTTCTGGGGATATCCGATGTTGGCCTGGGGGTATCACTGAGCGTTATCATCGCCTTTAATATTGTCTTCTTTGCAGCGGCGTACATCCTGCTGCAACGAGGCGTGGGTATTCGTTCGTGAAGGCAGAGTCACGCGCGGTAACCACCAATCAGCATGGTAACCACGACGATTTAGTCGCCGTGGTGATGCGCCATTTGCGCTCACCCTTTCGCAAACCCATTCAGGAACACAATCGCGAAGCCTTTCAGCAGGCACAGCAACTGGTGGCCGACTGGGATGGCCCCTTGATTCTTGATTCTTGTTGCGGCGTAGGCGAGAGCACGGCGTGGCTGGCGGAACAGAACCCCGATGCGCTGGTGATCGGGGTTGATAAATCCGCCCACCGGCTGGGGCGGCATGCGCACTATGAGCGCGCTGAAGCTGGTCCACGCTATCTGCTGGTGCGGGCGGATCTGCACGACTTCTGGCGGCTGGCGCTGGAAGCCCACTGGCAGCTGAGCCAGCACTATATTTTATATCCGAACCCCTGGCCCAAAGCCGCCCATTTGTCGCGGCGCTGGCACGGTGGTCCGGTCTGGCCGTACGTAATTGGTCTGGGCGGCGAGCTGGTGATGCGCTCGAACTGGGTGATTTATCTGACCGAGGTTGCCAGCAGTCTGGCACTGGTCAACTGTTCGGCTACGATTCACCCGCTCCTGGCCAGCCATGAGCCGGTAACGCCGTTTGAACGCAAATATCAGCTTAGTGGCCAGCAGTTATGGGAACTGCGAGCCAGTTTGCCCGAAGACGGTCGCTATTTTTCAGCGATCGAGGCAGAATAGTTGCCCGGTTTTCCGGATACGAAAAAGGATACGCAATTGAGCGATCAGGTTTTTGCAGAAGTCAGTCAGGAAGCTTTGCTGAAGATCTTTACGATCCCGGAGGCGCCCGACTCGACCCTGGGGAAGATTGAAAAACACTTATCCGAAAATCTCATGGGCTTTTTGGGTGAGCGTATTGTTGCGCGTGAAAAACCGTTGCATGAAATCGAGCAGAACTTCCGCGACAGCAGTGTGCCCGAGCAACCCCGCTACGTGTCTGATCATACCGAGTTTCTGCTGAATAATCTGGTGGCCCATTCGGTGCATACCTCATCGCCGCGCTTTATTGGCCATATGACTTCAGCACTGCCGTATTTTCTGCTGCCGCTGGCCAAGTTGATGGTGGGGCTGAACCAGAACCTGGTCAAAATTGAAACCTCAAAGGCGTTCACTCCGCTCGAGCGTAATGTGCTGGGCATGTTGCATCATCTGGTTTACCAGCGGGATGATGCCTTTTATCAGCGCTGGATGCACAGCGCACAACACTCGCTTGGTGCTATGTGCTCAGGCGGCACCATCGCCAACATCACCGCGCTTTGGGTGGCCCGCAATATGCTGTTGAAACCCGACGGAGACTTCACGGGTATCAGCAATGAAGGGCTGGCGGCCGGGTTGGCTCACTACGGCTATAAACGGCTGACTGTGATGGTCTCTGAGCGCGGCCATTACTCACTGGGCAAAGCAGCGGATGTGCTTGGCATCGGCCGGCGCAACCTGATTGCGATTCCTACCGACAGCGAAAACCGTATACGCACCGATAAGCTTCGCGAAGCCTGTGCCCAGGTAGCCGCTGATGGCGGTAAGGTATTGGCTATTGTTGGTGTGGCTGGCGCTACCGAAACCGGGCACATTGATCCGCTCAGTGAACTGGCGGACATCGCTGCTGAAGTTGGTGCTCACTATCATGTGGATGCCGCCTGGGGTGGAGCCACACTGATGTCGGGTAAATACCGTAAGCTGCTGGCGGGTACCGAGCGCGCCGACAGCGTGACCATTGATGCGCACAAACAGATGTATGTGCCTATGGGCGCCGGTATGGTGCTGTTCCGTGAGCCGAGCATGGTAAGGGCGATTGAGCACCATGCTGAATATGTGATCCGGCACGGCTCTAAAGATTTAGGCGCGCATACGATGGAGGGCTCACGCCCGGGTATGGCGATGCTGGTTTATTCGGCGCTGCATGTAATGGGCCGTCGGGGTTATGAACTGCTCATCGACCAGAGTATTGAGCGAGCGCATCAGTTTGCTGAACTTATCAACGCGCAGGACGATTTCGAAGTCATCACCGACCCACAGCTGTGCATCCTGACTTACCGCTTTATACCGGCCAAGGTCAAACAGGTGATTGCTCAGGCTAATGCCGAGCAAATCCGTCGCATCATGCCGCATCTTAATGCGCTGACCCGCTTTATTCAGAAGCGTCAGCGTGAAACCGGGACCTCATTCGTATCGCGGACTAAACTGACACCGGCGCATTATTTCCGCGAACCGACCGTAGTATTCCGGGTGGTGCTGGCGAATCCGCTGACCACGCCCGCTATGTTGGCTGAAATTCTGCAGGAACAGCGGGAAATTGCCGGACAGGCTATGAGCCTGCGAGGCGCGCTCTATACTGAATTGCGGGAATTGGGACTGGTCAGAGAACAGTCCCGGTAAGTGTTAAGACGGGCGATCAAACTGCAGGTTGTCAATAAGCCGGGTTTTACCGGCAAAGGCGGCAACCAGCACGACCAGTTCCTTATCATCGGCATCTGCCTGCAGTAAATCTTCCCGGCGGCGAAGCTCGAGATAATCAATACGCAGACCAGCCTGCTCAATGCTGGCATAACCTTCGGCCAGTGCCGCAGCGTCGCTTTCGCCGCTACGGATCCGTTTGGCGATATCCTGCAGGGTTTTGAAAATGACCGGCGCTTTGCGGCGCTCTTCGGTACTCAGGTAGCCATTGCGTGAACTAAGCGCCAGACCGTCGTCCGCGCGCTCAGTAGGAATGCCAATCACATCAACAGGCATGCTTAAGTCATGCGTCATCAGGCGAATCACCTGCAGTTGCTGAAAGTCCTTTTCACCAAATACCGCGACATCCGGCTGTACCATATTAAAGAGCTTGGTGACTACAGTAGCAACGCCAAGAAAATGGCCGGGCCGGCTTGCGCCGCAGAGCAGATCGGAGATAACCGGGACCTCAACGATAGTCTGTTGCGCTAAACCCCGCGGATAAACGTCCTCGACCGTCGGCGCAAATATTGCATTCACACCCAGCTCCGCCAGGGCGTGACAATCCGCATCAAAGGTACGTGGATAGCTGTCCAGATCTTCGTTGGCGCCAAACTGCATGGGATTGACAAAAATACTGACAACCACCTGGTCGGCGTAATCTTTGGCGGTTTCCACCAGGCGCAGATGGCCCCGGTGCAGATTTCCCATGGTTGGGACCAGCGCCAGAGTGCCGCGTTGCTGCTTGCGCCAGGCGCGCAGTTCTTCGAGGCTCTTCAATAACTGCATAAACTGACCTCTTTATTCGAAGCTGTGTTCAGCACCCGGGAAAGTACCGGCTTTCACTTCTTTCACGTACAGCTCAACCGCGCTGGCGATATCACCGGTTTCAGTAAGAAAGTTCTTCACAAATTTAGGCAAATAATTCGAGTTCAGGCCCAGCATATCGTGCATGACCAGGATCTGGCCGTCACAATCGGCTCCGGCGCCAATACCTATGGTCGGAATGCTGAGCTTTTGGGTGATTAGTTTGCCCAGCTCAATCGGCACGCATTCCAGCACCAGCAGCTGCGCGCCTGCTTGTTGCAGTGCCAGTGCCTGGCGCACGGTGCTTTCCGCGGCGCTTTGCTCACGCCCCTGCACCTTGTACCCGCCCAGCACATTGACTGACTGCGGCAGTAATCCCAGATGCGCACAAACCGGCACGCCGCGTTCAACCAGGCCACCGATGGTCTCAAGCAGCCAGTCGCCACCCTCCAGTTTCACCATATTGGCGCCCGCACGCATCAGCTTCGCCGCTTCCTGATAGGCCTGCTCAGGGGTGGCGTAAGACATAAAAGGCATATCAGCGACTACGAAGGCTTCCGGTGCGCCTTTACGGACCGCCCGGGTATGATAAGCGACATCTTCGGTCGTCACTGGCAATGTCGACTGTTCACCCTGAATGGTATTACCAAGGGAGTCGCCAACCAGCATAAAGTCCATACCGCAGGCCGCAAAGAGTCGCGAAAAAGTCGCGTCATAGGCAGTAATTGACGCGATCTTGTCGCCATTTGCTTTCATCTTCGCCAATTTAGAAATTGTCATGCCAGCCATGCCGGACTCCCGTTGGTATAGGTATATGCACCTTGTATCTGCCTGATTGTATCAGGTAATTTTCTGCAGGTCATGAGGGCTGGGTGCGGCTCTGAGAGCCTCCGACAGCGCCGCCAGCGACTGCCCATCGGGGAGTTTCAGGTCGGGCTCCAGCTCAGCCAGCGGCAATATCACAAAGTCGCGCTCGGTCAGGCCTGGGTGCGGAACGCTTAAGCGCTCGGTGCGGATAATCTCGTCGGCATAGAGCAACAGGTCGAGATCAAGGGTGCGCTCGCCCCAGTGGCGGAGCCTTACGCGGCCGAACAGTTGCTCGGTTTGCTGCAATAAGTCGAGTAAATCGTGCGGGGACAGGCAGGTTTCAGCTGCCAGTACAGCATTGATATAATCAGGTTGATCGGCTGGACCCATGGGGCGGCTGCTATAAAAGGATGAGCAACGAGCCTGATGCAGGTCGGGGTGCTGCCCGAGCACCCTTGCGGCTTCCCGGAGTGTCAGTAAAGGGTCGCCAAGGTTGGCGCCCATACCAATATAAACCGCGGGCATGACGGCTTATTCAGATTGCTGTGGTTTACGGCGGCGACGGCCACCGCGGCGGCCACGGCGCTTGGCCGGAGCTTCATCGCTCCGGGCCTGGTCAGCGGCGGAAGGGATCTCTACACCGCGCTGCTGACGGGTCCAGTAGTCGGCCTGTTTTTCAAGATGCGGGCGCTCGGACGGAGTCGCGGTTTTTGCCCGTAATAGCAGAAAGTCATAAGCAGCCCGGAAGCGCGGGTGCGTCAATAGCGTCTGTACACGCTTACCTTTAGCACGCTCCATGCGTTGCTGCATCTGCCAGATTTCACGGGCGGGAATGGTGAAGCGTTTTGGTACTGCAATGCTTTGTACCTGTTTCCCCAGCACGTCGGCGGCGGCCAGGTTCATCGCGTCCATATCCGACAGTCCGCCCTCCAGCTTCAGCTGCTCCATGCGTGCCTGCAATGGCCACCAGAGCAGGGCGGCAAACAAGTACGCAGGGGTGATGCGCTGATCATTACGGATGCGCAGGTCGGTATCCGCAAAAGTCTGGCGAATCATCTGGTAGGGGGCCTCATCCGGCGCCTTCAGATAGCTTTTAAGCTGGGGGAATAATTGCTGGAACAGATTGTATTCACTAAGCATTTCAAAGTTTGCTACGCCCTTGCCGGCGGCGAACAGTTTCAGTGACTCTTCGAATAAGCGGGCAGCGGGTATATTCTGTAGCAGGCTCGCTAGCTCTTTAACAGGGCCGGATACGGATTTATCCAAACGCATATTCAATTTGGTGGCAAAACGCACGGCGCGCAGCATACGAACCGGATCTTCACGGTAGCGGGTTTCCGCATCGCCGATCATCCGGATCACGCCAGCTTCGATATCCTGCATGCCGTTGGCAAAGTCATAGATGCTGAAGTCAGCGATATTGTAGTAGAGCGCATTGATGGTGAAGTCGCGGCGCTGGGCGTCTTCTTCAATAGAGCCGTAAACGTTGTCCCGCGTGAGCATACCTTCTTTATCTTGTCTGGATACTTTGTCGGTTTGCTCATCAGCGCTAACTTCATGGTGGCCGCGGAAAGTAGCCACTTCAATGACTTCCCGGCCAAATACCACATGGGCGAGACGGAACCGGCGGCCGACCAGCCGGCAATTGCGGAACAAGCCGCGCACCTGCTCGGGACTGGCATTGGTCGCCACGTCGAAATCTTTAGGCTCGATATCCAACAACATGTCGCGCACACAACCGCCGACCAGATAAGCGTCATAGCCAGAATTATGCAGACGATAGAGTACTTTCAGAGCGTGTTCGGGGATCTGCTTACGGGAAATCGGGTGACTGTCCCGGGGGATAATAACCGGTTCACTTAGAATATTGGCCGGTAATTCGGCAGCTGCCGGCTGTCGGTTCAGCATGCGATCGGCCATGGCCTTGATACGCTTAATAATAGTAATTTCCCCGCACTAAATAGTGGTGTTAAGTTTCATCATCGTTGTTAAATAAATGCTCTGCTGCGCTATTGTATCCTGCTGCGCAGCTTCAGGGAAGATGCGTCGCTGCCCAATGCTCGGTCGCAGCCTCAAGCATCTGCACCGGGCTTGCTGATGGCACCTCAGGCAAGCCAAGAAATCTGAACGCCGCCTGCAACTGTTCGCGCACCTGATCTGCCTGCAGCGCCGGCGCATGGTTCTGTTTACTAAGCTTGTTACCATTAGCGTCGAGAGCCAGAGTCACGTGGGCAAAGCGCGGCAAGCGCTCGGTAAACTGGCGCCATAAATTAATTTGCCAGCTGCTGGCGGTCAGTAAATCAGCGCCGCGGACGATATCGGTAATGCCCTGATCAATATCATCAATGACCACTGCTAATTGATAAGTATAGAGTTTATCGCGGCGATAGAGCACAAAATCTTCGCTGGCAAAAGGCGCTTCGATGTCCTGGCGACCCATCAGGGCGTCGTCGAATTCAAGTACCGGCTGATTATTCAGGAAGCGTATGGAGCTGTCTTCAGTACGCCGCTGACGCTGGCGACAGACACCAGTGTAATAAGGGCCCCTGGCTTTAATCTGTTTACGTGAACAGGTGCAGCGGTAGGTCAGATTGCTTGCGGTTAGTTGATCCAGCGCCTGCTGATACCGCTCATGTCGCTGGCTCTGGTACAGAATGTCATCGTCCCAGCTAAAACCATGGTCACGCAGTTGCTGTAGAATAATAACATCGGCACCGGCCACAGCGCGGGGCGAATCGATATCTTCGATACGTACCAGCCATGCGCCCTGATGCGCCCGGGCATCAAGGTAGCTGGCAACAGCGGCGATCAGCGATCCGAAATGAAGTGGCCCCGACGGGGTCGGGGCAAAGCGTCCACGATAGGGAAGTGATGAAGCTGACGATGAGGCCAAATTAAGCGCCCGTCATTTGCTTCTCTTTGATTTCAGCCAGGGTTTTGCAGTCGACGCACTGATCAGCAGTCGGCCGCGCTTCCAGCCGGCGAATACCGATTTCGATTCCGCAAGAATCACAGAAACCAAAATCATCGGCTTCAATTTTATGCAGCGTCTTCTCAATTTTCTTAATGAGTTTGCGCTCACGATCCCGCGTGCGTAATTCCAGGCTGAACTCTTCTTCCTGGGCGGCACGATCGACCGGATCAGGAAAGTTTGCCGCTTCGTCTTTCATGTGATGGACGGTGCGGTCAACTTCTTCACGCAACTGCGCACGCCACACTTCCAGAATTTTCCGGAAATGGTTGCGCTGTTCCGCGCTCATATACTCTTCGCCCGCCTTTTCCTGGTAGGGCTCTAAGCCTGCTTGCGCCAGAATGCCATGGCTCTTTTTCGGCGTTCCTTGAGGCATTTATACATCTCCTGTACGGGACATTTTAAAGACAATTTTCAAAAAGGGCGGTACATATACCAGAATCCCTTAACCCGCGCAATTTATTTATTACATTTCGTCATTTGCAACTGGCAGGCTGCCAATCGCTTCAATAGCCTGTGGTGTTATTCTGCAATGCAGGGCGTAAAACTCGACCCCCGCTGCGGTCGCCAGAGCGCAGGTTTGGGCATAGACAGGGTCAATATGTGCGGCAGCGGCGACCTGTTTGATACCGGTATGAAACACTACATAAAGCACGATGCCACGGTGCCCTTCGTTAACCATATCAATAAGGCTCAACAGGTGTTGTCTGGCTCTGACGCTGACGGTGTCAGGAAAAAAGCCCTGCGCTCCGGTAGCCAGCGTCACGCTCTTGACCTCGATATAGGTTTCGCGCTGTTGTTGATCAAGGCCAAACCAGTCGATGCGCCTTTTGTCATAACCGTAACCCACTTCGGCTTTTAACTCCCGCAACGGACCTATTTCGCTAATCAGACCGGACTGCAAAGCCTCGCCGGCAACTGTATTGGCGCGCTGAGTATTCACACAGATGGTCTCGCCATTGCTGGTTTCGGCTAATTCCCAGGTATACCGGTACTTGCGTTTGGGGTTGTCCGAGTCGCTCATCCACACGCGTATGCCGGGCTCAGCACAGCCGGTCATGGCCCCCGTATTGGGGCAATGTATGGTTAGTGGCGCCGTCGGGGCGTCGGGAAAATCAACGTCCGCAAGAAAGCGTTTATAGCGTTGCTGCAACCGGGCCGGCTGCAGCGGGTTGTGAAAGCGCATTGTAAGCCCCATGTAGCTCAGCTAGGATATAACTATATAAACCCGCAAAAACATACTGGGAGCAGTCTACTATGTCTACCGCATTATCTGTGTTTTTATCAGCAGACAAACCTGAACTGAGTGCCTGGAAGGCAAGCGCGGCCGCAATCCTTGGCGAAAAAGGTGCCACTATTTATCTGCGCGACAACGAAGCTGACAGCTTGCGCAAAATTCAGAAGGCCGGTCGTCAGCTGGATAATATGGGCGTTAAGTCGGTCAAGCTGGCTGGTAAAGACTGGGATATAGAGCGCCAGTGGGCTTTCAGCAAAGGTTTCACTGATACCCAGACCAAAAATTCGATCACCTGGGCTGATGATGTCGAATCGGCCAACCACCTCAATCTGCTACGCAGCACTGCAGCCTGGACCCGTGAACTGATCAACCTGGGGCCCGAAGCTATTTATCCTGAATCGCTGGCCAAACGGGTGACGGACAAATTAACTGAGCTGGCCCCTGAGCATGTTTCGGCTAAAGTCATTAAAGGTGACGAGCTGTTAGCGGAAGGCTGGGCCGGTATTCATGCTGTCGGCCGGGCGAGCAAGCGACCACCGCTGTTGCTGGCGTTGGATTACAATCCGACCGGCGACGACAATGCGCCCGTCGATGTGGCCCTGGTAGGTAAAGGTATTACTTTTGACAGCGGCGGGTACAGCCTGAAATCCAGCGAAGGCATGCTGTCGATGAAATGCGACATGGGCGGTGCAGCGACTTTAGCTGGCGCGCTGGCTTATGCGATTCAGCGCGGGCTGAAAAAACGCGTGAAGCTGATTTTATGCTGTGCCGAAAACCTGGTTGATGGCAGCGCCTTTAAGCTGGGCGACGTGATCAAATACAAGAACGGCATGACGGTCGAAGTGGTCAATACCGATGCCGAAGGGCGGCTGGTGCTGGCAGACGGTCTACTCTACGCTGGCGAAATCGGCGCTAAGATGATTATCGATGCCGCGACCCTGACCGGCGCCGCCCAGGCGGCTGTGGGCAACGAATATAATGCTTTGTTTGGCCTGGATGACAAGCTGGCCGAGGCCACCCTGGGCACCGCCGCACAACACAATGAGTTGCTCTGGCGTCTGCCGCTGCAAAACTGGCACCAGGACAATTGCCCATCGGCCTTCGCTGATACAGCGAACAGCCGCCCGCAAAAAGGCGGTGGTACCGGTGGCGCCAGTAACGCCGCCGGGTTCCTGTTGCGCTTCGCACCGAATAACGGCGAGAACTGGTTGCACTTTGACCTCGCCGGCGCTTACCACGGCAGTGCCACCGCCCTGGTGCCGACCGGAGCCACCGCGCTGGGTTTCCGTACGATAGCGGCGAACTTACTGCAAGAGCACTACTCACTCTGAAGAAGACCTGATGAGCGGTACAGCCGAGCTGCCGGTAACGGCGCTGATTCCTGATGTTATAGCGCGATTACCTGGCGGCCGGATGGTGCTTGAGGCACCGCCCGGTGCCGGTAAATCAACGGCGCTGCCGCTCGCCCTGCTACAAGCCGATGCCTGGCAGCAGCAAAAAATCATCTTGTTGCAGCCCCGGCGCCTGGCTGCCATCTCAATTGCTAACTTCCTAGCCAGCCAGCTCGGTGAGCAGGCTGGTGCAACTGTTGGTTACCATATCCGGGGTGACCAGAAAATCAGCAAAACCACCCGTCTGATTGTCGTTACCGAAGGCATCTTCACCCAATATCTGCAGCAGGATCCTGAACTCAATGGCATCGGGCTGGTCATTTTTGATGAGTTTCATGAACGTAACCTGGCCAGCGATCTGGGGCTGGCAATGTTGCAGGAAGCGCTACCGCTGCGGCCTGATTTAGCGGTTCTTATCATGTCGGCAACGATTCCGGCGCAGGTGATTGCCGACTGGCTGGGCAATGCTGAAGTATTGATCAGCGCCGGGCGGCAGTTTCCGGTATCCGTGGCGCACCGGCCGCCGCCTGCTGGCAGCAACTGGCTGCAGCACCTGCCAGTGGTAATTCGCGAAGCCTGGCGTGCAGCAGAATTGGGTGTGCTGGTATTTCTGCCCGGGCAACGCGAAATTCATCGCACTGCAGAGCAACTCGGTGACTTGACGGATACCGATATCTTTATTCTGCACGGGCAGGTGCCGGTGCGGCAGCAACAGCAGGTGCTTTCAGCCCCACAGCAGGGCCGTAAGCGCATTGTGCTGGCTACCAACATCGCCGAAACCAGCCTGACGATTCCCGGTATCGATGTGGTGGTGGATAGCGGGCGTGAGCGGCAGGCGCAGTTTTATCCGCAGCATGGCGTTACCCGACTACTGACCCGCCGCATCAGCCGCGCCTCGGCGACGCAGCGGATGGGCCGCGCCGGGCGACTGCGGCCTGGTCGCTGCTACCGCCTGTGGGGTGAAAACGATGAACATGGTCTGGCGGATTATAATCCGGCTGAACTGGATACGGCTGATCTTGCCGGCCTGTTACTGGAATGCCGGCGTTGGGGCAGCGAACCGGAACAGCTGCGGTTTCTTACCCCGCCCAATACCGCTCACCTGCAGGCCGCCGAAAACCTGTTAAGGATGCTTGGTGCCTGTACTGTCCAGGGGCAACTGACCGCCGTTGGCCAGCAACTGACTCAGTATGGCACCGAGCCGCGACTGGCACGGGTGCTGGCCTGGGCCAGTGACCAGCCGGCGGCCGTCCGGGCGCAGGTTGCTTCGCTGGTGGCGCAACTTGAAGATCGTCAGCCCGCAACAGGTGCGTTTCCGCTGCCGCCAGAGCGGCTATCTGGTCTCACGCGGGAGCGTTACCGGCAGTGGCTGCGTGCTTTGCAGGTTGATAGCGCAGCAGCAAAAGCGGGTGTCTCGGAAGTGGCCTCTCATGCCCTGTTATGGGGTTTCCCGGACCGGGTGGCGCGCCGGCGGGGCAGCAGTGACCGCTACTTGCTCGCCTATGGTGGTGGCGCAGAAATCCATAGAGACGATGCCCTGCCGCGCCGCGAGTGGTTGCTGGTGCTGGATGTTTACTTCAGCGAACACCACTCAGATGCAATTATTCGCACGGCGCTGGCGCTGCCTGAGTCGGACCTGGACCATCCGGCGCTGGCTGTGGCCAGTGATACCGAAATAACCTGGAGCGGGCCGCAGCAGCGGCTGGAATCAGCTCGGGTACGCAGGTTGGGTGCTATTGTACTTGATCGGCAAATCCAGTCGGCAGCGATCACCGCTGAGCAAAGGCTGGCCGCATTGGTCGCCAGAGTTCAGGAGCACGGTCTGGCGCAGTTAAACTGGAACGAGCAGGTGCTGCAATGGCTGGCGCGGGTACGCTTGCTAGCGGCTTGTCAGCCCGACAGCGGCGCAGCGCAAGTGCCGGACTTTTCTGACAGCGCTCTGCTCAGTTCCCTTGCTGACTGGGCTGCCCCGTACTGGACGGCGATAAAAACCCTCAAAGAACTGCAACAGTGGCAGCCACTAACCGCGCTCAGGAGTCGGTTGACCTACCAGCAACAACAGTTGCTTGACCAACAATGTCCCACCCACTGGCGGGCGCCCGGTGGGCGCGAGCACCACATTAACTACCTGGAAGCCAAGCCCACGGTGGCAGTAAAACTGCAGGAAGTGTTCGGCGAGCCAGTGTCGCCGCAAATTTGTTTCAACCGGGTGACCCTGACCCTCGATCTGCTCTCACCAGCTGGTCGGTTATTGCAACGCACCAGCGATTTAGCAAGTTTTTGGCAAAATGCCTATCAACAAGTAAAAAAAGAGATGAAAGGGCGGTATCCTAAGCATCCATGGCCTGATGACCCGATTGCGGCCCAGGCAACCCATAAAACCAAGAGACAATTGCGATGACCCGGAAGCGTGCAGCGGTGTTCCGTTATTTATTCTGGACTGCTATGAAGCTGGCTCTGCTGCTGGTCGTTGTGGTCGGTCTTTATACTATCTATCTGGACAGCGCCCTGACCAAACGCTTCAGTACCGAGCGTTATCAGGCGCCAGCCTTGGTCTATGCGCGCGCAATGGAACTGTACCCGGGCGCCTCGTTATCGCTGGCGACGGTGGAAGCGGAACTGCAGCGACTCAATTACCGACCGGTCATGCGACTGACCGACTCAGGGCAGTATCTGCGCCAGGGCAATAGTCTGGCGCTGTACCGCCGGCCCTTTGATTTCCCGGATGGCCCCCGGATGGCGCAAGCCGTAAAAGTAGAGTTTAGTGGTGCTGACGGCATCGCACGAGTGCTGAGTTTGCCGGATGGTCGTGAACTAAACCGGTTTTCACTGGAAGCGCCCTATCTTGGTCGCATCACCGGTGGCAACAACGAAGATCGGTTGTTGGTGGGTCTGGAACGGGTTCCTAATCTGCTGATCGAAACCCTGCTACTGATTGAAGATCAGGATTTCTACCACCACTCCGGCGTATCGGTCAGTTCGATTGGGCGTGCGGCGCTGGCTAACCTGGCGGCTATGAAGACAGTGCAGGGCGGCAGCACGCTCACCCAGCAGTTAGTGAAAAACCTGTATCTGACCCGTGACCAGACACTGTGGCGCAAAGCAAATGAAGCCCTTATGGCGCTGATCATTGATTATCGTTTCAGCAAAAACGAGATCCTTGAGACTTACCTGAATGAGGTTTACTTCGGGCAGGATGGCGGGGCAGCGATTCATGGGGTCGGGCTGGCCAGCCGCCACTATTTTGGCAAGCAGGTACAGGAACTTGAAGCGGCTGAAATCGCATTGCTTATTGCCGTAATCAAAGGGCCTTCTTACTATAACCCGCGGCGCTATCCGGAACGGGCGCAGCAGCGCCGCGATATGATTCTGCAACTGATGTTCTCTCAGGATCTGATAAGCAGGGACGGTTACCTGGTGGCCCTTGAACAGCCGTTAACTCATTCGCCCGAAAGTGGCCGCGGTACACAACAACTGGCGCATTATCTCGAGCTGGTGAAGCAGGAACTCACTCAGCTGTACCTACCAATGAACTGGCAACGTGAGGGGCTCCGCGTCTTCACCTATCTGGATCCGATCGCCCAGCGCGCCGCTGAGCAGAGTCTGGCGGGGCAGATTGAACGGGTAAGTAAAGACCCACTATTACAAGGCGCGGTAGTGATCAGTGATCACCAACAAGCCGGTATCACGGCTCTGGTTGGAGATAGGCAACCGCACCGGGCCGGTTTTAATCGCGCCCGCGATGCGATTCGCCCGGTCGGTTCGCTGATTAAGCCGTTTATTTACGGCATCGCCCTTGAGTCGCCGGCAACCTATAACCTTGCCACGCCGATAGCGGATGATCCGGTGAAACTGGCAGGGCCAGATAATCAAATCTGGGAACCTAAGAATTTCGACAATACCTTTAAAGGGTCGATGTTGCTCTATGATGCCCTGGCGCAGTCACGCAACGTACCGGCGGTGCGGCTGGGAATGGATATTGGCCTGCCGGTACTGGTCGAGCGCCTGCAGCAGGCCGGCGTCAGCACCCCAATCGCCGCTTATCCGTCACTGACTCTCGGCGCGATGGCGGTATCGCCACTGACGGTTACCGAACTCTACAGTACGCTGGCAAGCCAGGGGCAGTACCGGCCACTGCAGGCGGTTAAAGCAGTCACTAATCATCAGGGGCTGTCGTTGTACGAACGGCCACAGCCAGCGGCGCATCAGGTTTTTGCCCGTGATGCCGCCTATCTGGTGACGACGGGCTTACAGGGCGTGGTTAACGAAGGCACCGGCAAGGCCCTGGGTGCTCGCTTTGGCAAGGATGTGTTGGCTGGCAAGAGCGGCACGACCAATGATTACCGCGACAGCTGGTTTGTGGTATTCGACGGACAGCAGGTTATTACCAGTTGGCTGGGGCGCGATGATAATCAGCCAATAGGATTAACCGGCAGTAGTGGTGCGCTGCATGTGGTGAGCGAGATTCTGGCGACGACGGGAATCAGACCTATGCAACGAGTGATGCCGGCTAGCCTGCAGTTGCAGGCCTTTCATCCGGTGACCGGCGTGGCAATTCCTGAAGACTGTAGCGAAGCCCGCCTGTTACCGGCTCCGCCGCAGCAATTAACGGAAGATATGAGTTGTTCCGGCGAACCCAGGGAAAAATCCTGGTGGCGCCGGATATTTTAAGTTTATTTCAGTGCTTTTAGCTCGCTGAATGCCTGTTCTGCGGCAGCAAGGGTGGCGTCGATATCAGCGTCGCTGTGTGCAGCGGACATAAAGCCAGCCTCAAATGCCGATGGCGCCAGATAAACGCCCTGTCTCAGCATGCTGTGATAGAAGGCTTTAAAGTGTTCCATGTTGCACTGCGTGGCTTGCTGGTAGCTGGTTACTTCGCTCGCTCCGGTAAAGAAAAAGCCAAACATGGAGCCAGCACGGTTGGTGGTGAACGGGATACCAGCGGTATCGGCGAGCTGCTGCATACCGTCCACCAACTTAGTTACCTTCGCTGTCAGGTTGCGGTAAAGCTCCGGATCCGCTAATTCTGTCAGCGCGGCCAGACCAGCGGCCATAGCAACGGGGTTGCCCGATAAGGTACCCGCCTGATAAACCGGACCCACCGGGGCGATAAAGTCCATAATCTCACGCTTGCCGCCAAAAGCCCCGACCGGCATACCGCCGCCGATAACTTTGCCTAAAGTGGTCAGGTCCGGGGTTACACCATAATGTTCCTGAGCGCCGCCGCGGGCCACCCGGAAACCGGTCATGACTTCATCAAAAATCAAGACACTGCCGTAGTCGTCACAAATGCTGCGCAGACCTTCCAGAAAGCCGGCAGCAGGTGGTATACAGTTCATATTCCCGGCAACCGGCTCGACAATAATGGTGGCAATCTGATCGCCGAACTGGGCGAAGATGTCCCGTACTGAATCCAGATCGTTAAAGGTCACTGTCAGGGTATGTTTGGCAAAGTCTTCCGGGATGCCCGGTGAATTTGGTACACCCAGAGTCAGCGCACCAGAACCGGCTTTAACCAGCAGTGCGTCAGCATGGCCGTGGTAACAGCCTTCGAACTTCAGGATCTTATCGCGGCCGGTATAACCGCGGGCCAGACGAATGGCCGTCATGGTTGCCTCGGTACCCGAGTTAACCATCCGTACTTTTTCAATTGATGGCACCATCGCTTTGATTTTTTCAGCCATAGTGATTTCAATTTCGGTCGGGGTGCCAAAACTCAGGCCGCGCTCAACTGCTTTTAAGGTCGCGTTGCGAATGGCCGGGTGGTTATGCCCCAGAATCATCGGCCCCCAGGAGCCAACATAATCGATATAGCGGGTACCGTCAGCGTCGTACATATAAGCGCCATCGGCGCGCTCGATGAAAATAGGTGAGCCGCCAACGCCGTTAAAGGCGCGGACCGGTGAGTTTACGCCACCTGGAATGCTGTGCTGTGCCTGGGCAAATAATTCTTCTGAGCGGGACATTGAATTCCTCGTTAGTTAGCTAATTACACGTTGCGCTTATCGCTGTACCAGTTGACCTCACACTCATGGCGATCAACCTGATCAGTGACGCCGAGGGTAAGTGCAAATAAGGCCATACGAATCAGTACGCCGTTATCTGCCTGACGGAATATGGCCAAATTCGGGTTTTGGTTCAGATCGTTATCCAATTCATTGGCTTCGGCGCGGGAATCGCGCGGCAACGGGTGCATAATGACGGTATTGGGTTTGTAGTGCTTGGTGTAGATTTCACTGTTTAAGCGGAACTTGCCGCGGTACTGGTTGGCTTCCTGCGGGCTGGTAAAACGTTCCTGCTGGATACGGGTCTGGTAAACGATATCGGCATCAGAAATACCAATGACCTGATCGGTGATGGTTACCTGATGTCCCGCTTGTTCAATTACATTAAGGATACTATCGGGCATCGCTAGTTCATGGGGTGCAATCAGGGTAAACCGGATATTCTTGTACATCGACAACAGGCGCGACAGTGAGTGCACCGTACGGCCAAACTTGAGGTCGCCCATCATACAGATATGCATGCCATCGATGTCGTGACCATGATAGGCCAGTTCTTTTTTAATGGTGTACAAATCCAGCAACGCCTGGGTGGGGTGTTCGTTGGCCCCGTCGCCACCGTTGATAACCGGTACCCGGCTGCCTTCGGCAAATTCGGCCACCGAGCCGGATTTGGGATGGCGCATGGCGATGATATCACTGTAGCTACTTAGCACCCGGGCGGTATCGTACAGCGACTCGCCTTTGGCCAGGGCCGAACTTTCCATCCCCGTGGTTTCACGGACTTCACCGCCCAGCAGGTTGAATGCTGTGCCAAAACTAATTCGGGTACGGGTAGAGGCTTCAAAAAACAGGTTTCCGAGAATGGCTCCGTCCAGTACGCGAGTTCTCTTCTGGCGCCGGGCATAGGGCAACATCCGATCAGCAATCTCAAAAATTTGCTCGATACTATGGCGATCAAATTGGTCGACTGAGAGGATATTCTTTCCGGTGAAATTCATGTTCAACAAACCTTACAGTGAGGGAAACACTGGACGGATACTCTAGCAGAAATAGCCTGTAAAAAGAACGCTTCGGCGCGTTAAAAGGGCTTCAGTACCGCCAGAATAATGATCGCCGCCAGCGCCAGTACCGGCACTTCGTTAAATACCCGGTAAAACTTATGGCTACGGCGGTTGCGATTGTGCCTGAAGTCGGCCAGCAATTTAAAGCAGTAGCCGTGATACAGATAAAGGCCGGCTACGATAACCAGCTTGGCATGCATCCAGCCACTATATTTAAACCAGGCCATACCGTAACTATAGATCAGTAACAGTCCAAAAATCAGCGTCAGAATGGCAAAGGGCGTGATAAAATAGAGCAGCCGTCGCTCCATCAGCTTAAACTGCCGGTCAACTTCCGGCACATCGGTCTGGGCGTGATAAACGAACAGGCGCGGCAGGTAAAAGATGCCGGCGAACCAGGCCACCATGAAAATTAAGTGCAGGGCTTTGTACCATAAGATGTCCATAATTTCGTTCCCATGCGGGTGGCTGATATTTCGGTTGCGAACTGATGTCCGCCTGCGTAGCATGACGCCGTTCCATCATAAGAAGTGTTGCCATGAATGAGAAGCAAAAAATCCCTGACTTAGCGAACCTGAACCGCGCGGCGCAGGCAGTAGTGCTTGCCGGCTTGCTGGTAGTTGGCGCGCTGCTGGGTTACTTGCTTGGTAACTGGCATGTATTTAGCCTGCAGAACGACGTTGAAGCTCTTGAGCAACAGATTGCTGAGCTCTATGATCAAACAGAACAGTTTGATTATCAACAGCATATGGCAAAAGTTGAGCTGGGAATTGAAAAAGCCGCAAGCAAAAGCCTGCAGCAGGAGCTACTGATGGCGCAGGATGAAAACTTTGCGCTGCGTCGCGAACTGACTTTTTACCAGAAAATCATGGCGCCGGAACTCGAAGCCGATGGAGTGGTTATTGATTCGCTGGAGCTGCAACAGAACCGCAATGCCGATCATTATCACTTCCGCCTGGCTATCGTGCAGACTGAACGGCAGCGCAATCTGACCAAGGGCAAGGTATCCTTGCAGCTACGCGGGCGATTAGATGGTTCAGTGACTTATTTTGACCTGCAGGATTTGGCTAATATTGAAGACAAAGACCGTAATTTCAGTATGCGTTACTTTACTGTGCATGCCGGCGACTTTGTGTTGCCCGCAGGCTTTTTGCCGGAACGCATTGATGTAGAAGTGGAATTGAGCGGTAGCGACCGGCAGACCCTTACCCGCAGCTTCTACTGGAACCAGCTATTATCGGTGAAACGTAGCCCGGGCCGCGACAATACTTGACCCTTTTAGTCAGGTAAGCGAAAATAGCACCAGATATTTCAGAGGTACTACGAAATCATGACTGCAGCAGCGCAACCTATGCCCATCCAGTTTACCGATGCGGCCGCCAATAAAGTAAAAACACTGATTGCCGAAGAAGAGAACCCCGAGCTGAAACTGCGGGTTTATGTAACCGGTGGTGGCTGCTCAGGCTTTCAATACGGCTTTACTTTTGATGAAAAAGTGAATCCCGGTGACATGGAAATTGAAAAAAGCGGCGTCACCCTGGTGGTCGACCCGATGAGCCTGCAATACCTGGTCGGCGGTACCGTAAACTACGAAGAAGGCCTGCAAGGCGCGCGCTTCTTTATAGATAATCCCAATGCCTCAACCACCTGTGGTTGTGGGGCCAGCTTCTCCGTTTAACCAGGTGAGAATAGCCTCGCTTTCGGGTAGACTGTTGCTACATTCTACAGGCGAGGTTTTTTATGAGCGCATATGCGGACCATATAGCCACGGTCAGAGCGCGTTTTGACGCGGCACTTGAGGCTTCCAATTTTGATTCTGTGCTGGTTTATGCCGGCCAACCCCGATTAGCTTTTCTCGACGATAACCCCTATCCGTATCGTGTAAATCCGCTGTTTAAATACTGGATCCCGGTAACCCAAAGCCCGAAAAGCGCTTTGTTTTATCAGCCTGGTCAGAAGCCGGTGGTATTTCTGTTCCAGCCGCGGGATTTCTGGCATGCCCAGGCCCAGGTGCCGAAGGAAGAATGGCAGGATTACGTTGAGCTGGTGATCGTTGACGACCAGAAAAAAATTGAGAGCCACCTTGGTGATAAACTGAAGGACGCGGCGCTGCTCGGTGAAGATTTTGCCGAGCCGGTTGCCAGCTGGCCGGTTAAAGCGTGGAATCCACAAGCGCTGCTTGATCATCTGCACTTCCATCGCGCTATAAAAACCGACTGGGAAGTACAGAATCTGCGCGTTGCCAATGAGCGTGCCGCCAAAGCGCACCTTGCTGCCCGTGCGGCATTCTTTGCCGGTGCCAGTGAACTGGAAATTCACCAGGCCTATCTGCGTGCTATCAATTTCCGTGAATCTGAGGTGCCATACAACAGCATAGTGGCCCTTAATGACCATGGCGCTATCCTGCATTATGATATTTACGATACCGAAGCACCAGCCGACCCGGCGCGTTCGTTCTTAATTGACGCTGGCGCGACCTACCGTGGCTATTGTGCGGATATTACCCGTACCTACGCGCGCGACGAAAAAGGCTTCTTCCAGGATCTGATCGATGCGGTTGATGAAGCCCAGCAAGATCTGCTTAAGGAAATCAAACCGGGCCGGGACTACTACGAACTGCATGTTTCACAGCATCTGAAAATTTCGGCTATTTTATCGCGCTTTGGCTTTGTCGAAGGCAGCGCCGAAAGTATTTATGAGCAAGGTTACAGCAGTGCATTTTTCCCGCATGGCCTGGGGCATTTTATTGGTTTGCAGGTGCATGATGTGGGTGGCTATCTGCGCAATGATCGCGGCGATAGCTACGATCGCGATGTTCGCCATCCGTTCCTGCGCTTGCTGCGTCCGGTTGAAGCAGGGCAAGTCTTTACTATTGAGCCCGGGCTTTACGTGGTTGATCAGTTGCTGGAAGACTTTTCGGGCAATAAAGATTTCAACTGGGATCGTATCGCCGAACTTCGTCCTTATGGCGGCGTCCGCATAGAAGATAGCATTGTTGTTGGCGAAAACGGCAACAATGAAAACCTGACCCGCGATGCTTTTGAAAAGCTGAAAAACTAGTCGGGCAGGTAAAGTCCACCTAATACTGCCGACCGGCTGGCGCCGGTAACTGCAGGCAGGTTGCCTGGCAGGCGTTGCAGATAGCGCTGGGCCAGCCAGGCAAAGGCCATAGCTTCCACATGCTGCGGGTGAATTCCCAGCTTTTGGGTTGAGTGCCAGTGGCACTCGGGCAAATTGCGGGTCAGTGCCTGCATCAACACCGGGTTAAAGGCCCCCCCGCCAGCCACATAAACCGTCCCCGGCCGTGCGGGTAGCCAGTCTTTCAGCGCCCGGCTGACAGACTCGGCGGTCAACTCCACTAAAGTTGCCTGCATATCGGCAGCATCAAACTGATCGAGGTCGCCCAGCTGCTGTGCCAGCCAGTTCAGGTTAAAAGCGTCGCGTCCCGTGCTTTTCGGCGGTGGACGGTGGAAATAGGGATCGCTAAGTAAGGTTTCCAGTATCCTGGCATCAACCCGGCCCAGGCTGGCCAGCTCACCATTGGTGTCATAGTCTGACAAGCTGTCGGGATAGCAGCGCTGGTACCACTGATCAAGCAGGGTATTCGCGGGCCCGGTATCAAAGCCAAGCACACTCTCTCTATCGCCGGGCAGCCAGGTGACATTCGCAATTCCGCCCAGGTTAAGCACCGCTCGCGGCGCCTCAGGGCTGGCAAATAATGCGTGATGGAAAGCCGGCACCAGGGGCGCGCCCTGGCCACCGAGAGCAATATCTTTGCGGCGAAAGTCGGCAACCACGGCAATCCCGGTTAGCGTCGCCAGCCGGTTCGGATCGCCCAGTTGCAGGGTATAAGCAGGGCTGGCATCAGGTTGGTGACGCACCGTCTGGCCATGGCTCCCAATGGCGCGAATGGCATCGGCAGCCAGCCCCTGGTCAGCCAGCAAGCGGTTCACCAAGTCGGCGCATAGCCGGGCAAACTGCTGATCAGCAATGGCCCAGTGATGCAGATCGTCATGGCGCGCGCGGCACAGGTCGTGCAGCTGTCGGGAAAGTTCAGATGGGAAGCTTTGGTGGCGATGGGCGAGTAACTGCAGGGAGCTATCATCAGCGGGAACCTTCACCAGCACGGCATCAATACCATCCATGCTGGTTCCCGACATTAAGCCGATGAATAACTCACCGTTCATCAGCGCATGGCCAGATAAACACGCTTGTTATCGTTAATGACGGCCAGGCGTTGGGCTGCGAGGTCTTTAAAGCGCGGTAACTCAGCTTTCGCTAGTGACTCGGCTTTAGGTAGTTCAACGGTGCGTGGATTGCGGTGCACGCCGTCGACCAGGAATTCATAATGCAGATGGGCACCAGTTACCCGGCCAGTAGCACCAACCCGGCCAATGGTTTCGCCCTGTTTGACGCGCTGGCCATTTTTAACCAGCCGTTTACTCAGGTGCAGGTATTTGGTGACGTAGCGCTCACCATGCTGGATGAACACATAGTGACCATTCAGGTTGTTATAGGCGCTGGCAATGACTTTACCGTCGCCGGACGACATCACCGGGGTGCCGACGCTGGCGGCGTAATCAATGCCGTTATGGGCGCGCACCTGACCGGTAACCGGATGCAGACGGCGCGGGTTAAAGCTTGAACTGATATAGGTAAACTTAACCGGCGAGCGCAGGAATGACTTGCGCATGGCCCGGCCATCAGCGGTGTAATAACGGTCATCGTCGTTCAGAATGGCCTGGAAATAGTTGCCGCGGTTAACGAACTCGGCGGCCAGAATACGGCCATAACCGATAAACTCACCGTCAGCGTATTTCTTCTCGAATAAGATACTGAACTCGTCGCCTTCGCGTAAATCTAATGCAAAGTCGATGTCCCAGCCGAACATATCGGCAATACTCATAATCTGTTGTTCGGTCAGACCAGCATCAATACCGGCATTCCAGAAACTGGTTTTAATTTCAGCGAACGCAAATGCGGGACGGGTCTCGACCGCTTTCTGTTCAATTTCGCTGACATAACCATCGGCGCTTTTGGTGATGATCAGGGTGTCAGTGGTATTCAACTGATAAGCTAACTGAACCAGCTCACCGTCAGTATCCTGAGCAAAGCGCAGAGTATCGCCCGGATGAATTTTGCGCAGTAGCTTATCGCTCTGCTTATCGCGGGTTACTTTGTATAGTTCTTGCGGGCTAAAACCCATTTTATCGAAGATCCGTGCCAGGCTGTCGCCGCTGCGGATCTGATAACCGCTCCAGCGAACTTCAGGTTCGCTGATCTTCGCCGCTGCAGCTGCCTGCTGTTCGGCAAGTTCCAGTTCCAGCTGGTAGCGCTGGCCAAGGATCAGTTGTTCGCCTTGTAACTGAGGTGCTTCACTGTGTCGGGATGCAGTGGCTGGCTCGGATGGCAGCAACAGCAATACCAGGGTCGCTGCACAGACACTGCTCAGCAACACCTGATGCCGGCGAGGGAGCCGGGCAACAGTTTTCGTCAGTAATTGTGGAATTTGTTTCATATTATTCCAGCCGCTTAGCGCACAATAATTGTTTAAACTTACGGCAGAATAATACGAAGCACCACGTTTTTCCAGTCGCTTTACCTTTATTTACGCTTAAAACCCCAGGATAAATAGAATACAATGCCACTTTTGTAGCCAGCTTTATGATTTTCCGGGGAGAATTCAGAACATGACTCACTCAGTTGCGGATGCGTTTGCAGCCATAGCGCGTGGTACCGAAGAGATTCTGCTTGAGGATGAACTCAAGGATAAACTCGCGACCGGAAAACCGCTGGTCATCAAGGCTGGCTTTGATCCTACCGCGCCTGATCTCCATCTGGGACATACCGTTCTTATCAATAAACTCCGGACGTTTCAGGATCTCGGCCACCAGGTGATTTTCCTGATTGGCGATTTCACCGGCATGATTGGCGATCCGACTGGCAAAAATGTGACGCGTAAGCCGTTATCCCGCGACGATGTTATTGCCAACGCGCAAACTTACAAAGAGCAGGTGTTTAAGATCCTGGATCCGGACAAAACCACGATCCGCTTTAACTCCGAATGGATGAATGATCTGGGCGCTGCCGGCATGATCAAACTGGCGGCACGACAGACTGTGGCCCGGATGCTCGAACGTGACGATTTCAAAAAGCGCTATGGTACTGGCCAGCCGATTGCCATCCATGAATTTCTCTATCCGCTGGTACAAGGCTGGGATTCAGTGGCACTGAAGGCCGATGTTGAGTTGGGCGGTACCGATCAGCGCTTTAATCTGCTGATGGGCCGCGAACTGCAAAAAGACGAAGGCCAGCGGCCGCAGACAGTGATCATGACGCCACTACTGGAAGGTCTGGATGGCGTACAGAAGATGTCGAAGTCGCTGGGTAACTATATTGGTATTACTGAACCGGCTAATGAAATGTTCGGCAAGATCATGTCTGTTTCCGACGATTTGATGTGGCGCTACTTCGAGCTGCTGAGTTTTGTTCCGCTGGCCGAAATAGACGAATTCAAAGCGGCGGTGCAGCAAGGTGCGAATCCGCGCGATTATAAAGTGCTGCTGGCGAAAGAGATTATCGCGCGCTTTCACAGTGCGGCCGATGCCGATGCCGCGGAACAGGACTTTATCCAGCGCTTCAGCAAAAATGCGATTCCCGACGAAATGCCGGAAGTGACCCTGACCAGCGATGACGGCGAAATGCCTATAGGCAATGTGCTGAAAGCCGCTGAACTGGTTGGCTCTACATCAGACGCTATGCGGATGATCAAGCAGGGCGCGGTTAAGATTGATGGTGAGAAGGTTACCGATACCCGCCTGGTTATTAAGGCCGGCTCGACTGCTGTCTATCAGGTCGGTAAGCGCAAGTTCGCGCGCATTACGTTAAACTAATTCGAACTTAGTCAGAGCGAAGTTCGGTTCGGGCCGGTTGTTTATAACGCCGGCCATCAGGCCAACGCAACAGCGTCATTTCATTGCCCCAGACGCAGCCGGTATCTAATCCAATCACATCGTCCCGCCCGGTTTGCCCTTCCAGGGCAGCCCAATGCCCGAATACCAGACTTTTATCCGTTATAGGGGCCAGTTCAAACCAAGGGATTAGATCGCTGTGATGGTCCGTTTCAGGGCCTCCCTTGGCACTGAAGTCCAGCCTGCCGTCATGGTGACAAAAACGCATCCGGGTAAAGGCATTAATAATAAAGCGGGTGCGGTCGGCGCCGGTTAATTTATCTGACCAGCGTGCCGGCTCGTTGCCATACATTTCTGTCAGCCAGCTTGCCAGGTTGTCGTCAGCGCAGGCTTCGCGTAGTTGCCGGGACACTTCATCAGCATAGTTGGCGGCTTCTGTTAATGACCACCAGGGGTAGATTCCGGCGTGGGTCATCACCAGGTCGTGGGATTCTCGCAATAGAGGCTGTTGGCAGAACCAGTGAATCAGCTCGCGCTGTTCGTCTTCACTGAGTGCCAGGATGGCATCCAGCTTATCGGCCGGGTTGGCTTTGCGTACGCCGCAGAGCACCGCCAGCAGATTAAGATCGTGGTTGCCCAGCACACAGCGAGCCGCGCTGCCGAGGGAGCGAATCAACTGCAGCGCTTCAAGAGATTCCGGCCCGCGGGCGATAATATCGCCAACACACCAGAGCTCGTCGTAGCTGGGCTTAAAGGACGCTTTATCCAGCAATTGCCGGAGTTCGCTGGCGCAGCCCTGAATATCCCCCACGATATAGCGTGTCATCGCGCGGCCTTAATGCAGAATATTAGGAACGGCGAGGCGGAACGACGGGATGGCCACTTTAAACGATTCCCCTTTGCTATCGATCATGCCGTAGTGCCCCTGCATGGAGCCCAATGGTGTCGCCAGTACGGTGCCGCTGGTGTAGCTGAATGTTTCACCCGGAGCCAGCTTGGGCTGTTGACCGACCACACCCTCACCGGCAACGCGCGTGACCTTGCGCTCTGCATCCGTAATTTGCCAGGCCCGATCTATTAGCTGCACGCTGTCGGTACCATTATTGGTAATGGTGATGGTGTAGGCAAAAACATACTGGTTGTCAGCCGGAACTGACTGTGATGCCAGGTACTGCGTGGTAACACTGATATCGATACTATTCATGAGTCTCCTGTTGGGTGCTGTACCAGTCGGCTAAGCGACAGAAATCGGCAACGGACAAGGTCTCAGGGCGCGCGCCCGGATCGATGCCAAGCGCTTCCAGTTGCTCGTCGTTCATCACTTGCTTCAGGTTATTGCGGATGGTTTTGCGGCGCTGGTTGAAAGCGATCAGGCAAATCTGATGCAAGGCTTTGCGATCTTTTACCGGGTAGGGTGACTCGTCATAAGGCACCAGGCGTACTACTGCAGATTCAACCTTAGGCGGTGGCGTAAAGGCGCCCGGCGGCACCATCAATACGGGTTCAACGCGGCAGGCTTGCTGTACGCTGACGCTGATGCGGCCGTAGGTTTTACTGCCAGGTTCCGCCGCCAGCCGTTCGACTACTTCTTTCTGCAACATGAAGTGCATGTCGCTGACGATATCCAGTTGCGCCATTAAATGAAAAACTAACGGCGTCGAAATGTTGTAGGGAAGATTGCCGAAGACCCTTAATTTGCCGGCGTCGGCGAACTGGCGGAAGTCGGTTTTCAGCGCATCGCCACAAAAAATCGTTAATTTGGGTGATAAAAACGGGTGCTGCTGCAGTCGCGCGACTAAGTCGCGATCCAACTCGACCACCGTCAGGTGCCCGGCGCGATCGGCTACGGGTTCCGTCAGCGCGGCCAGACCCGGCCCGATTTCGACCAGGTTTTCGCCCGGCTGGGGGTTAATGGCATCGACGATGTCATTGATCACAAATTGGTCATGCAGAAAGTTCTGCCCGAACCGCTTACGGGCTGTGTGACCCAAATGGCTTTTACTCATGTATGTACCAGTCTTATTTAAGAACCATGTCGATGGCAGATTGCAGCGCATAATGTGCGCTACCGGCGTCAATGTTGCCTGTTCCGGCCAAATCCAGCGCCGTGCCATGATCGACTGAGGTGCGGATAAAGGGCAGCCCCAGGGTGATGTTGACGGCGTTGCCGAAGCCTTTGTATTTTAGCACGGGCAGGCCTTGATCGTGATACATCGCGATAACTGTGTCGGCCTGTTCAAGGTAGCGGGGCTGAAAGACAGTGTCAGCAGGCCAGGGGCCGCTCACGTTAATGTTACGGCTTTGCAGCGCCTCAATAGCGGGGATGATCTGGTCAATTTCTTCGCGCCCAAGGTGGCCTTGCTCGCCTGCGTGGGGGTTGAGTCCGCAGATTAGGATCCGCGGTTTTTCAATGCCGAATTTGTGTCGGAGATCCTTGTCCACAATAGCGGTAACCCGTTCTACTAAATCCTGCGTGACGGCACTGGCAACGTCGCGCAGCGGTAAGTGCGTGGTCACCAGGGCTACCCGCAGGCCCGGCGTGGCAAGCATCATCACCACCAGTTCAGTGCAGCTGAGTTCAGCAAAGTACTCGGTATGGCCGCTGAAAGGGATGCCGGCGTCATTGATCACGCCTTTATGGACAGGGCCTGTCATCACAGCAGCAAATTCTTTGTCCAGACAACCTTGTCCGGCAAGGCGGAGGGTTTCGATTACATAGCTGCTGTTGACGGGATTAAGACGTCCGGTACTTACAGCTGTGGGGCAGCGCACCGGCAGTACAGTGAGACTGCCGGCTGCTTGTGGCTGTGCCGGCGTCTCTTGATCGTAGTTGTGCAGAGTAAGGGGAATTCCCAGTTGCACTGCACGTTGTGCTAAGACAGCGCTATCACCAATCACCACCAACTCAACGGGCCAGCTGCGCTGACTGAGCATAACTGCCAGGTCAGGGCCGATGCCGCTGGGTTCGCCTGGCGTGATGGCGATACGCCGTACTGTCATTCGTCGACCTGTTCGATATAAGCCTGGTCGCGAATTTCTTGTTGCCAGTTTTCCAGTTCTTCCTGATATTTACGACTGAACAGTAACTGGTAAGCACGGTTTTGCTTGTTGCGTTCGGTGGTATCCTGAACGCGGCGATCCATGACTTCGACAATGTGCCAGCCAAACTCTGTTTTGAAGGGTTCGCTGATGTCGCCGATATCGGAGCGTTGCAGTGCGTTTTTAAAGGCATCGGCATAAATTTCAGGCTCTGCCCAATCAAGTACCCCGCCTTGTGAAGCTGAACCCGGGTCAGCTGAGTGCTCGGCGGCCATCTCGGCAAAAGTTGCTTCACCACTAATCAGTTTTGCACGGATCTCGTTGAGTTTCTCCTGCGCGGCCCGATCGGACAAAATGACCGATGGCTTGATCAGGATGTGGCGCGCTTTGACTTCTTCAACTTCCGTGGTTTCAATACCGCGGGTATCCAGTACTTTCAGAATATGGAAACCAACACCGCTTTTAATCGGGCCGACAATTTCACCCGCTGGTTTATCACGGATTACTTCAGCAAACAGGGTCGGCATCGAGTTAATATTCATCCACCCAAGATCACCACCTTCCAGCGCTGCTGAACCAGATGATGTAGTAATCGCCGCTTCGGCGAAATCCGCACCATCGCGTAACCGCTCCAGCAAGGCTTCTGCGTTCCGGCGCGCGGTTTGTGCTTCTTCCGCTGTGGCGCGATCAGGTAAGGCTATCAGAATGTGGCCAAGGCGGTATTCCACCTCGTCTTCAGACATTTCAGCCATCATCTTCACCAGATTACTTATTTCCTGGGGTGATACATACACCCGGCGCTGAACGGCGCCACGCTGGACTTCACCGGTAATGATTTCGTTGCGGATATTCTCGCGGAAATTCGCCCAGCTGGTGCCCGAACGCTCAACTTCTTCGCGCATTTCATCGATGGTCACGCCATTTTCGCGGGCCATACCCAGCATTGCCTGCTGTAGCTGTGCGTCGCTGACCTGAATACCCATCCGGTCGGCCATCTGCAACTGCAACTGGCGCAACACCAGCCGGTCGATGGCCTGAACCCGCAATACCTCGTCGCTGGGAAGGTTCATTCCCCGCTCGGCGGCATTAGCTTTAACTTGTTGTATCATCTGGTCGACTTCACTCTCCAGTACAACCCCGTCGTTAACGACAACTGCGACCCGATCCAGCGTCTCTTGCGAGTAGCTGATCATACTGACCGATGCCAGTATCAGGACACAGAAAAACTTAGACATTTTATTCATGAATACTACCTAGTTACTCAGATGAAACGGATGGCGGTAACCGAATAAGCTTTGCTCAAGTAAATCCAGCAAACTTCGGTTATCAGAACCCAGCCCTTTAATTATAAATTGCACACTGATGCCATTATCAAACTCGGGCGCATCGAACCCGGGGTTATTCTGTTGTATTTCAAGGTTGCGGTTAATGCGCCGGTAAGCGCCAACCCGCATTGCCCAGCAACAATCGCTGTACTGTACCGCAAGCAGTCCATCGTTGGTACGCTTGTATTGCAAATCGTAGTACCAGTTGGCTGCCAGTTGCCACTGCGGAGCCAGCTCAAGTACTGATTGCAGGCCCAGCTGCTCGATATTATTGCCCAGAATATTGGTCGCCTTACGGTGGCTTATCTGCAGCAAATTTACCGGTCCTTTGCGGTACTCTAATGCGGTCTGACTCTTCTGAGTGCGATTCAGTTCCATATCGTATTGCAATGATCCGTTAAAATACCACCGCTCAGCAATCCGGAACCGGGTTTCCAGAGCCAGATCCGAGCGGTTGGTGGTCACTGCACTGTCGCTACTGAGTAATTGGGTGCGTGGTTCTTCAAAATAATAAACCTGAGCAGCGCTAAAGCGAAAAACTTCCCGCGACGCCGGATCATAAATACTGGTTGAGGCACCGACAGTGACCTGGTTCGCGTCTGAGATCCGATCCAGTCCGGAAAAGCGCCGGGCCCGGAACAGTCCGCGGTAATCATCCTGCATCAGCGTCGAATCATAAATCCCGATATCGGATTGATCTTCATAAGGCGCGTAGAGATACTGCACCTGCGGCTGCACCGTCTGGCGATAGCCGCTGTTATTAAAGATAAAATCACGTTCAAAGTTCAGGCGCCCGTGCCAACGTAGCTGAGGTATGCCGCGGCTGGGATTTTCCGCCAGCCCCTGGCTGGTGGCATTCTGATCATACTGGGTATAGCTGTAACTCAACTCGGCCAGCCAGTCGTAAGCCGGAGCTTCAACGTGATAGCTGACCTGAGGTTCAATATGGACCCGCGTGGCATAGTCATTATCGTCGTTCTGATTCTGGAAATGGCTGATTTCAGTGAACAAACGGTAATCCAGACCCCTAGGGTCCTGCCACTGATACTCGCTGGCAACCTGCGGTAAGGTTCGATAGGGCGAGCGGTAGTTACCGAGCAGCTCGAAATCTTCAATCCGTACTTTTACCTGCCAGTTGTCGGTGAGGTAGTTGGTTTGCGCATGGCGATACAACTGAGCATCGGCGCGACCAGCAAAATCGCTGCCAAAATCGTTCAGGTAGTCATCATCGCTGATAAAAATACCGTTCACATAGGATTGCCAGTGCGGGCTCCAGTCCTGCTGATGTTCAATGCGCCACAGATAGCGGGAATTGTCCGTCTGCCAGCTATCGTCTTCATTCAGGTACGCCAGGTTGAGCTGGCCGCCGCCGGTTTCGCTCAGATAGCGGTATTCGCCCTGCATCTGCAGACCCCGCTTATCCATATATCGCGGCGTAATAGTCGCATCCATATTAGGCGCGATGGCGATGTAATAGGGTACTTCAAACTCAAAACCGTTCTTTTGTGACGAACGGATAGTCGGGAATAAAAAGCCGGACTTGGCATCATCTGACGTCGGAAAGCTCAGATAAGGGATATAGAGTACGGGTACGCCGAACAGTTCGAAACGAGCGTGCCTGGCCTCACCCTGACCATCTTCTTCATTAAGGCTGATGGTCTGGGCTTTCATCTGCCAGGCCGGATTATCCGTCGGACAGGTGGTAAAGGTTGAGCCTTCCAGCGTTACTTGCCCGGGTGAAACAGAGAGTACGTCGGCTTCGCCGCGGGCTCCATTTTCAGCAACCTGATAACGGGCACCGCTCAGATAGGCGCGGTTCTCGCCGGAGTTCAGCCGGAAATTTTCGCTGGCGACCTGCAAGTAGCCGTCAGTAAAGCGGGTTTGCCCGCTGGCAACGATATTGCCGGTCTGCTGATTAATTTGAGCCTGCTCGGTACGCAGCTGTTGTTCATCAACCTGTACTTCAACGTTGCCGTAAAATGAGGCGACTGAGGTTTCAGAGTCAATGTCGGCACGGTTAGCGCGCACTGCGATAGCGCCTAAGGGTAAATCACCAATGGGGGTAAAAGGCTGTTCGATAAGTGGTTGTGGGATCGGGCAGACGCTGGCGAACTCGGACCCGGCCGGTACCTGAGCCTGGGCGACACTACTGCTGCCAATAAGCAACAAAGCCCCCCAGTTATATCGCCGAAAAAATTTGCGCATTTATTATAATACCTGATTTTGTCCTTAACCTTGTGCAAGGTATGATAAAGCAATTTTTGCTGGCCTGCCATTTGCGCGGCTGTGGTTTTTATGAATTATAGGTACCGCCTTGGAAAATCAACGAGAACTTGCGCTTCAGGCGTGGTGTGAAGCAGTAACCGGTCATAGTGCCGGGCGTTTAGAAACGGTTTCAGGGGACGCGAGTTTCCGGCGTTATTTTCGCACCCGCGATGGGGCGCGTACGCTGATTGCGGTGGACGCGCCACCACCCCAGGAGTCCTTGCAGCCTTTCATGGCTATTGCTGAAGCATATCGCGATGCTGGCGTGGCGGTGCCCGAAATTATCGCCTTCGACGAAGCACAGGGCTTTATGCTGCTGAGCGATTTAGGCTCGGTGCTGCTGCTCAGCGAGCTGAGCGATGCCAATATGAAAAACTGGTACCAGCAGGCGCTGATGGATTTGCCGGCCATAATGGCCGTGACCGCCACCGCACAGGGGCCGCTACCGGCCTATGATGAAGCTTTGCTGCGGCGTGAACTGGACTTGTTTCATGACTGGCTGATTGAACGTCATCTGGGGCTACGCCTGAATGATGACCAGCAACTTATCTGGCGTTCGTTTTGCGACACCCTGGTGGCAAATGCGCTTGAGCAGCCGCAGGTGGGCGTGCACCGGGATTATCATGCGCGAAATATCATGGTGAGTGCCGACCAGCGGTTAGCCTATATCGATTTTCAGGACGCTGTTAAAGGGCCGATCACTTATGATGCTGTCAGCCTGTTGCGTGACTGTTACGTGCGTTGGCCGCAAAAACGGGTAAGCGATCTTTCCGCTTCCCTGTTTAATGAGCTGCAGCGGCAGGATGTCATTGACGCAGGAGTCAGTCTGACTAAGTGGCAGCGATGGTTTGACCTTATGGGTTTGCAACGGCACACCAAGGCGGCCGGTATTTTTGCCCGTTTGTATCACCGCGATGGTAAGGGCGGTTACCTGCAGGATGTCCCGCGCACGGTTGGTTATCTGCATGATGTGGCAGCGGCGTATCCGGAGTTTGATGACTACCGGTTATGGCTGGCCAATACCGTGATGCCGGCTCTGGCGGGAGCCCGCTGATGCAGGCGATGATCCTCGCAGCCGGCCGCGGTCAGCGCATGCGACCATTAACGGACCAGTTGCCCAAGCCCTTGCTGAGCGTGCGCGGACAGCCGCTGATTGTTCATCATCTGCGTAAACTGGCGGCGGCAGGCATCAAAGAGGTCGTAATTAACCATGCCTGGCTGGGTGACAAAATCGAAGCCTATCTTGGGGATGGCAGCCAGTTCGGCTTAGTAATCCGTTATTCACCTGAGCCAAGTGGCGGACTGGAAACTGCCGGTGGTATCATCCGCGCTTTACCACTGCTGGGTGACGCCCCGTTCTGGGTGATCAACGGGGATATATTTACCAGCCTGGATTTCGCTGAATTACCCGCGCGTCTGCCGCCCGGGCGGACAGCGCATCTGCTGGTGGTGGCGAATCCGGCCCATCACCCCGAAGGTGACTTCGCTGTCCGGGACGGTTTACTGCAGCAGCGGGGCGCTGGTCAGCAAAGTTACACCTTCAGCGGGATAGGGCTATATCATCCGGCTTTTTTTGCCGATTATGAAGCCGGGGAGTCGCGTGTTCTGGCTTTGCGTCCGTTAATCGAACAAGGCATCGCGCAGCAGCAGATAGCGGCTGATGTGATTACAGCCGACTGGACAGACGTCGGTACACCGGAGCGCCTGCAGCAACTACAGGAGAAATCATGATTTGGGGAAAAGTTTTAGGCGCGCTATTTGGTTTTCTGATGCTGCGCATACCCGGTATTTTTATTGGTCTGCTCATTGGCCACTGGTTTGATCATGCGCTCAAGCATGCGGCTGGCGGGCCCGGCACCCAGGGTGGCCATCAGCAGCAGTTCAGTACCACGCTGTTTGCTGTGTTGGGCCACCTGGCTAAAGCCAAAGGCCGGGTCACCGAGCAGGATATAGGTTATGTGCAGGCATTGATGAGCCACCTGCGGTTATCGGGCGAAGGCCTGGCCCAGGCTCAGGAAGCCTTTCGCGATGGCAAGCGGAGTGATTACCCACTCACTGAGCGGGTACAGAAGTTCCGCCGGCAATTTGCCTGGCGCCGCGATATCCTGCAGTTCTTTATTGAGCAGGTACTGGTTGTTGCCTTGCACGATGGTCAGCTGGATAAAGCTGAATATGATGTGCTGCTACAGATCACCCGTGCGCTTGGCTTTAACCGGGCACAGCTGGACAACTGGCTGCGAATGGCCCAGGCCGGCCAGCGCTTTCGTGGTGGTGCGCATAGCGGTGGCAGCGCCGCCGATCAGGCCAGCCAGCTGGACAACGCGTATGCGGTGCTGGGGGTAGAACGATCAGCCAGCGCGAGCGAGGTCAAAAAGGCCTACCGTAAGCTGATGAGCAAGCATCACCCCGATAAACTGGCGGCCCAGGGGCTGCCGCCGGAAATGCGTGAATCGGCGCAAAAGAAAGCGCAGGAAATCCAGGCGGCTTACGAGCTGATTAAAAATCAGCTGGACACTCAAACGACATAGGCTCGCCGCGGGTGGGATGGTCGAAGCGGATGCGCTGGGCATGCAAAAGCAGCCGGTCAGCCGCCGCAAAAGCCGCGCCTTCGGCGTAAAATTTATCGCCGAGAATCGGGTTGCCCAGCAGTTGCATGTGTACCCGTAGTTGATGGGAACGTCCGGTAACCGGAGTTAACTCCATATCGGCATAGTGCTCATGCTGCTGCAACACCCGGTAGTGGGTCAGGGCCTGACGGCCCTCGGCCTCATCCACCATTTGCCGCGGCCGGTTTGGCCAGTCGCAGCGCAGCGGCGCGTCTACCGAGCCGCTTTCAGCCGGCGGGCGGCCCCAGACTCTGGCCCGATAACTTTTCTCTACCGTACGTTTTTCAAACTGCCGCTGTAATGCTGCCTGCGCAGTTTTGTGCAGGGCGAACACCAGCAGCCCTGAAGTCCCCATATCCAGCCGGTGTACCACGCGAATCGTTGGTAATACCCGCGCCAGGCGGCTCCAGGCCGAATCATAGTGCTCCGGTGCCTTACCGGGGACGCTAAGCAGACCACTGGGCTTATTCATCACCACAATGTCGTCGTCCTGATACACAATCACCAGCCAGGGATGCACTGGCGGGTGATAAGCGATGAGCGTCATTGGGGCAGGTTAATCATAATGCGCACCGAGTCGAGCTGCAGCACCGGCTGCTCAGTGGCCTGCAACAGTGCTGCTTTACGTTGCGCAACCGCTTCGATTTCGCTATCCCGCACCATGGGATTGCGCTGTTGTAGTTCCAGCAAGCGGCGATGCTGAGCATCCAGCTGTGCGGCGATGCGCTGGCGCGCTTCATTAAGTAATTCCTGCTGGAACTGTTCCGCTGGCGGCCAGGCTTGCTTAATTGCGGCCTGAGCAGCCTGACGCAGCTCGCGCAGGATTAAGCGGCTTTGCTTTTTATCAATAAATTGCAGCTGGTTATCTAGCGCGCCCGGTTTGACTTTGTCGGTCAGATCCCGGCCCTGGCTGTCCAGCAATACCCGAATCGACTGGCGCGGATAAAACTCCTGCATGACCAGGTCAGCAGGGGCCAGCGCAGCGCTGCTAAAGCCCAGCTCGATAAACCAGGCGCCGGTGGGAAGGGCGCGATTCTGTAACATGGCTACGCAGGTGCTGCCGTACGAGTCAGTGGTCAGCAGCTCCAGTGCTTGTTGCACCAGAGGATGGTCCCAGCTGAGGAATTCGACGTCTTCATGGACCAGCGCATAGCTGCGATCGAAGGTTACCGTGATGCCTTCGTCAGGCAGCCCCGGCAGACTTACCCGCATGTGTTCGGTCGGCCGCAGCCAGCCACTGTCATCGTTCAGCAGATCAAAATCGATACCAAAACGGGCCCAGAAATCCTGCATGAAGCCGGATAGTTCGGTTTTCTCATTAAGCGCTTCGATGCTTTCGATGAGCGTCGTTGCAGCATACGGTCGAAATGCATTCAGCTCCTGCAGCCGGTCACGGCCGGCGGCGACCTCGGCGCGCAGTCGCTCCGCCTCGGCTTCGGTTGCTTCAGCCAACTCAGTCAGCATCGGCTCGGCTTCCGCCGGGGCATCAAGCAGTGGCTCCAGTTCAGCCGCAAAGCGATCATAAAGCAACGAACCTATGGCATTGGTGCGGGTAAAAGCATCCATGCTCTCATACCAGGCAAAAAGCACCGCGTCGGCGCTATCTTCAACCACCGGCACGTGGATTTCAATGTCATGCTGCTGGCCTAGCCGGTCAAGCCGGCCTATCCGCTGTTCAAGCAGATCCGGGTGGCGGGGAAGGTCAAACAGGACCAGGTGCTGGGCAAACTGGAAGTTACGCCCTTCGCTGCCGATTTCGGAACAGATCAGCAGCGGACAGCCATCTTCCGGGCTGGCGAAATAGGCGGCGGCGCGATCCCGCTCCAGCAGCGATAACTGGTCGTGGAATACCGCCGCGTGGACGCCGGTTTTCAGCCGTAGTTGCTCGGCCAGGTGCAGTACCGTTTCAGTCTGGCGGCAGATGAGAATAAACTTGGTATTTCGGTAGGCTTTGAGTAAATCGATCAGCCAGTCGGTTTTGGCGGCAAACGCATCGGCGACGTCTGTCAGCGGATAGTGCTTGAGCTGGCGCTGCGGGAAACCTCCGACATGAGCCCGGGAATTACGGAACATCACGCGGCCAGTGCCATGCTGATCAAGGAGCTTATCCAGCAGCTTATGGGCGCCGGCTTTGGCCAATGCGTTAGCAAGCGGCGTGAGTTGCCGGTAGCCTTGCTGTTCCTGCTGAAACTGTTCAAAGTCGGTAAAGCGATCGGGATCCAGTAACTGCAGCCGGGCAAAATGTGCTTCAGGGCCTGCCTGTTCCGGTGTCGCTGTCAGCAGCAATACCGCTGGAATAGCCTCAGTCAGCTGGCGCAGGAAGCCGAACTCGCTCTGGCTGGGGGCAATCTGGTGCACTTCATCCACTACCAGTAAGTCCCAGCTGACTTCCAGCAGCTCCTGACTCCAGAACGGATGATTCAGCAGCGATTGCGGTATCACCACTTGCTGTTCCGTACTGAAAACCGACTGGGTATCCAGCGCGGCCTGTTCACAGCGCTCACGATCAAACAGACTGAAGCGCAGCGCAAAACGGCGTTGCAGTTCAACCAGCCATTGGTGTACCAGGCTGTCGGGAACGACCACCAGAATGCGCTGTGAGCGACCAGTCAACAGCCGGCGCTGCATGATCAGGCCGGCTTCAATGGTTTTCCCTAAACCTACTTCATCAGCGAGTAACACCCGCGGCTGGTAGCGATCGGCGACACTGGCGGCGATATACAGTTGATGTGGCAGCAGGTCGGCGCGCGCGCCTAATAATCCAGCCACAGGGCTTTGTTGCCAGCGGCGGGATAGTTGCTGGGCCTGCTGGCGCAGGCGGTACATATCCAGCCGATCAGCTTTACCGGCTAACAGCCGGGTCAAAGGGTGGTTAGTGGCTACCTGTGCGGCCAGCTGCGCCTCGGGCACTTCAACAGCTTCACCGGTATCTTCACGGGTACCCTGATACGAATAAACGCCGTTATCAAGCACCGGTTGCTCAACATGGAAATACCAGCCGTCAGCATGCTGGCCGCGCTCGTCGGCCAGCAGCTGATAACGCGCCAACGGCGCGTCACTGGCGGCGTAATGGCGGATTTCACCGGTCGCCGGGAACATCAGAGTAACTGAGCGGCCTTCTAACTGAGTCACCAGACCCAGGCCTTGTTCGAGTTCACTTTCGCTCAGCCAGCGCTGGCCGGCAGTAAAAAGGGGTGATGCTGCACGTTCATTCATCAAAATAGAGCCCGTTGTGCTTGCTTAAATACTTGAATAATAATGAGGCCGCACATGGTAGCGAAAAAATATTTAATGTTCACACCATTTTCATTAAATCTGCGCTAGTCTAGTAACTGTAAGGCAAGTGCATAACAATTATAGAACACCACTGCTGCTGAGGTCCCGAATGACAGAAAAACATCGGAAGTACTACCTGCTTGATACCAATATTCTGCTGCACGAACCACTCGCTTTTTTAAACTTCGATGAACATAACGTCATTATCCCCATGGTTGTGCTCGAAGAGCTCGACAACATTAAAGACCGCCACAAAGATGTTAGCCGCGAAGCCCGGGTTGCCATCCGCTCGCTGGAAAATGCGCTAAAAGATGCCACGCCTGAAGAGATATTAGCAGGCGTTCCGCTAGCGCGCGTACAAGGCAACCATCAGGCTGAGGGCCGGCTGGCGATTTATCCTGACTATCAGTTAAAACAAACCGATTCGGCGCTGAATTTATCCGAAAATGATCACCGCATTATTCAGGCGGCGCTGGAGCTACAAAAAAGTAAGAACGGCGAGAAAGTGGTGCTGGTCACGAAAGACATCAATATGCGTCTGAAGGCCAAAGGTGCCGGCGTTAAATGTGTTGAAGACTATCGCACCGATCAGTTAATTGATGACATCCGCTTTCTATCCAAAGGTTTCGCCGAAATTGAAGGTGATTTCTGGAGCCACGTGGGCGAGGTTACGAGCGTGCAGGAAGGGCGTGAGACGTTCCACGAGGTGGATCAAAAAGTCTTACCGACGGTGTTCCGCAATCAGTACGTGATCGATGAAGAAGAACAGTTTGCCGGTAAAGTCGTTGCCTATGATGGCAACTATGTGCGCCTGCATGATATCGGCTTCGAGCGGATGATGAGCTACCGCGCCTGGGGCATACAACCAAAGAATATTTATCAGGCCATGGCGCTGAATGCCTTGCTGGATCCGACTATCGATCTGGTGATCCTGACCGGTCCCGCAGGCAGTGGTAAAACCTTGCTGGCGCTGGCAGCCGCGCTGGAAATGGTCATCGAACAGAAGCTTTACGAAAAAATCATCGTGACCCGTAACACGCCGGAAATCGCTGAGTCTATCGGTTATCTGCCGGGTACTGAAGAAGAAAAAATGGCGCCGTGGCTGGCGGCTATCACCGACTCGCTCGAAGTGCTGCACAAAAATGATGAAAGCATGGAATCGAGTCTGAACTACATCATGAATAAGGCCAATATTCAGTTCAAATCACTGAACTTTATGCGCGGCCGCAGCATTCAGAACGCCATCGTGATACTGGATGAGTCGCAGAACCTGACCGCCTCACAGCTGAAGACCATTATTACCCGCTGTGGTACCGGCACCAAGATTATCTGTTCTGGCAACCTGGCGCAGATCGACAGCTACTACCTGACGGCAGTGACCTCGGGTCTGACCTATATCGTCGAACGGTTTAAGGATTATCCCGGTAGCGCCACCATTAACCTCAACGGCGTGGTGCGCAGTAACCTGGCGCAATATGCTGAAGAGAACTTATGAGGTTTTTGAGGACGCCCGGGAAAAGTAGTCTTCGAGGATGAGTTGCGCCGAGGCGCTGTCGATACGATCTTTCTGAAGTTTTCGATAGCCGCCCCGGGCAAATAACTCTTCGCGGGCGGCGACTGTGGTCAGACGTTCGTCCTGTAGTTCAACCGGCAGACCGAAGCGGCCATGCAGACGGTTGGCAAATTTGCGGGCCAGGTCGGTCAGCAGCTGCTCAGTACCGTCCATGTTTAGCGGCAGGCCAACAACCAGTAAGTCGGGTTGCCACTCGGCCAGCAGCCGCGCGACCTTATCCCAGTCAGGCTGGCCGTCTTTTGCTTTAAGTGCGGCCAGTGGCGAGGCAGTCCCATTCAGCGAATGTCCAACGGCCACGCCAATGCTATGAGTACCAAAATCAAAGCCCAATACCTGACTCATGCGTGTCCTACATCCGGGCCTAACTGCCATACGTCAATGCCGAGTTTAGCGGTGGCGCGCTTCCAGCGTTCTGGCGACGGGGTATTAAAGATGATATCGGCATCGGCGGGGATGGTCAGCCAGCTGTTTTCTGACAGCTCCTGTTCCAGCTGGCCTGGATCCCAGCCGGCATAACCCAGGGTCAGTAAATAATGCTCCGGCGCTTTGCCCTGGCCCATGGCCTCAAGAATATCCTTGGAGGTGGTGATCATCATATCATCGCTCAGCCGCATCGAGCTGCGCCAGCCTTTGCCGGGAGAATGCAACACAAAGCCACGATCGCGGGCCAGCGGACCGCCGGCATAAACCGGTCGCTGCAGTGCTTTTGATTTATCCGGCACCACAATTTCTAGTTGCTGCAATAGGCCTTCAACGGTCACATCCACCGGTTGATTAATGATAAGGCCCATGGCGCCACCGTCGTTATGTTCGCAGATATAAGTCACCGAACGCTGAAAGAAAGGGTCTTTCAGGCCCGGCATAGCGATAAGAAAATGATTTTCTAAGTTCGACAGTGTTTCCATAGAGACCTCTGGTTAATCTTTTGCAAGATACCCTTCAATGGTAGCAAATAACTTGCCGGCGATATTGATATCATATGCGGCCTCGATCTCGCGCATGCAAGTCGGGCTGGTTACATTGATCTCGGTAATACGGTCGCCAATCACGTCCAGCCCCACCAGGTACAGGCCGCGGCGCTTGAGTTCAGGACCGACTGCCCGGGCCAGTTGCCAGTCACTGTCACTTAACGGCTGGGCCCGGCCACGGCCACCCGCTGCCAGGTTGCCCCGGGTTTCACCGGCCGAGGGAACCCGTGCCAGCGAGTAGGGCATAGGTTCTCCGTCGATGATGAGAATACGCTTATCGCCATCTTTAATAGCGGGCAGGTAGCGCTGGATCATGGCATAGCGTGTGCCATGGGCGGTCAGGGTTTCGATAATGACGCCCAGATTACTGCCATCAGGCCCCACGCGGAATATCGAAGCACCGCCCATACCGTCGAGTGGCTTAAGAATAATGTCTTTATGCTCGGCGTGAAACGCGCGAATTTGCTCGGCCCGGCGGGTGACAATGGTTTCCGGCATATGCTTACTGAACCAGGCGGTAAACAGCTTTTCGTTACAATCACGCAGGCTTTGCGGCTTGTTGACTACAAAAGCGCCGCGCTCTTCAGCCAGCTGCAGCATATAGGTAGCGTAAATAAACTCGTTATCGACCGGTGGATCTTTGCGCATCATAATAACGTCAAAGTCAGCGAGCGGCACTTCAGCGGGCTCGCCCAAATCGTAAAAATCAGTCGGCTGATCGCGAACGCTCACGGCGCGTGCGCGGGCCATGGGTTCACCGCCCACAATGGAGAGATCACTGAGCTCCAGATAATAGCAATCGTAATCGCGCGCCTGCGCCTCCAGCAGCAGCCGGAAGCTGGTGTCCTTGTAGGTTTTGACCGTCGCAATCGGATCCATAATCATCGCGAGTTTCATTGCTGCTCCTTAATCAATCTGTTTAGGCTAAATCGCCGAACTGATACTGAATAACCGTAAGCGCCGCCAGCGCGGCAGTTTCTGTGCGTAATACCCGCGGGCCTAGTCTTACGGGCAAAAATCCGTGTTCTGCAGCAAGCGCTATTTCGGTATCGCTGAACCCACCTTCGGGACCAATGAGCAACTGCACCCGCTGTTGCGTCAGCTGCTGTTCGCGCAAGGGCTTATCGGCATAGGGGTCGAGCGTTAGCCGCAGTGCCGGTGCGAGGTCGCTGAACCAGGCCGCCATCACGACCGGCTTATGAACCACAGGAACCTGGCTGCGACCACTTTGTTCGCAGGCGGCGATGACAATCTTCTGCCACTGTTGCTGTTTCTTCTCCAGCCGTTCGCCCGTCAGTTTAACGCCGCAGCGCTCCGTAAACAGCGGCGTGATATCAGTCACGCCCAGCTCGACGGATTTCTGCAGCACAAAGTCCATGCGATCACCGCGCGAAATGCCCTGGCCAAGATGCACGGCGACGGGCGACTCGCTGGGGTTGGGCTGTTTTTCCTCAATAATGACTTCAACCGCGCGTTTACTGCTGCTGGTGATTCGGGCCTGATAGTTATAGCCATCGCCGTTAAACAGCTCAAGCTGCTGGTCGGCTTCCATACGCAACACGCGGCCGACATGGCTGGCTGCTTCCTCCGACAGCGAAACGCTGCTGCCGGGCGTTAAATCTGAGGCCGGATGATAAATCCGTGGTATCCGCATAGATCGATTCCAAAGCATTTTTTTGCATCTTACCAGAGTGGGCCGTCATGCGTCAGCAGGCAAAAGCATTTGACCTTAGCAGGCTGGCAGCAGATCATGAGGGCGTTAATTTCATGAGGAAGTGACTATGTTGCGAACGTTGTTTATGAATCTGTGTACGAGTTTGGTGCTGATTAGTGCCTTAGCCAGCACCCAGGCCCGCGCCGAAGATGCGCACAGTTATGCCAAACTTGATGAGGTGGAAACACCCCACCTGGACTTGCAGCTGACCGTGGATTTTGCCCAGCGCGAACTGCATGGTACTGCTACCTATACCCTGGTACGCCACGGGGACGTCGATAAGCTGCACATGGATACCAGCGAACTGACCATCGAAAAAGTTGAGCTGATTTCTGAGCAAGGCTGGCAGGCGACCAGCTATAAACTGGGCGAACTGCATGAGAGCCTCGGCCGGGAACTTGTCATTGATATTGGTAACGTCGCTGACCAGGTTCGCATTCACTACCGCACCGCACCAACAGCCAGTGGCTTGCAGTGGCTGACACCGGCGCAGACGGCCGGTAAAGAGCATCCTTTTATGTTCAGCCAGTCGCAGCCGATCCATGCCCGTAGCTGGATCCCAATCCAGGACACCCCGGCATTGCGGCTGACCTATAATGCCCGCGTTATCACGCCTGCCGGTTTACTGGCGGTGATGAGCGCTGATAACAGCCTGAGCGCCGAGCGCAGCGGCGATTATCAGTTCTCGATGCCACAACCCATTCCGCCCTATCTGATTGCTATCGCCGTCGGCGACCTGGAGATTAAATCGATCAGCGATCAGGTGGCGGTATTTGCTGAGAGCTACATCGTCGACGATGCCGTTGCCGAATTCGCTGATACCCCGCGCATGATTGAGGTGACCGAAGAACTGTACGGGCCTTATCGCTGGGACCGTTACGACTTGCTGATTCTGCCGCCGAGCTTTCCGTTCGGTGGCATGGAAAACCCGCGTCTGTCATTCATTACGCCAACCATTATCTCTGGCGATCGTAGCCTGATTAATCTGATTGCCCATGAACTGGCACACTCCTGGTCAGGCAATCTGGTGACCAACGCCAGCTGGCGCGATCTCTGGATCAACGAAGGTTTCACCAGTTATGTCGAGAACCGCATCATGGAGGAGCTGTTTGGTAAGCGCCGCGCACAAATGGAGCTGGCGCTGGGTTATCAGGATCTGCTGGCTGATCTGGAACGACTGGATAAAGAAGATACCGTACTCAATATTGAATTGGGAACGCGGCATCCCGATGATGTGTTCTCACAGATCCCCTATGTGAAAGGGCAGCTGTTCCTGGTGTATCTGGAGCAGCAGTTCGGCCGCGAGGTTTTTGATAAGTTCCTGCGGCAATACTTTGATGATTTTGCCTTCCAGAGTATATCGACTGAGCAGTTCAAGCAGTATCTGTCGCGTGAGTTACTGGCCAAACATCCGGACAAAGTCAGTCAGGACAAAATCGATGAGTGGATTCACCAGCCGGGACTACCGGAGGATGCGCCTAAGCCTGAGTCTGATGCGTTCGAGCAGGTTGAAAAGCAGATGGAGCGCTGGCTCAAAGGCGCACAGCTCAATACCGAAGGCTGGACCACACATGAGTGGCTGCATTTTATCAATAATCTGCCGCGCGATATCTCAGCGGTTAATATGGCGCGACTCGACAGCGAGTATAATCTGACCAATAGTCAGAATGCTGAAATTGCGCATGCCTGGTTAAAGCTGTCTATCATTAAAAAATATGAACCAGCACGGGATCGGCTGCGTAACTATCTGTTAACTATCGGCCGCAACAAGCTGGTGGCGCCGTTGTACCGGGAGCTAGCCCGCACGGCAGACAATCTGAAGTGGGCTCGTGAGGTGTACCAGCAAGCGAAATCCGGGTATCACCCGCTGACGCAAAGTGTGACCGAGTCACTTCTTTATCCTGACGGTTAAGACTTTTAGACGTCTAGATGTAGAAAGCCGGGCGTAGTTTCGTTAGACTACGCCCAATTTTTATCTCCATTTCAAAAAAGTTGAGACAAACTGGCTATGGCAAAGCATTTATTTACTTCAGAGTCGGTGTCCGAAGGGCATCCGGATAAAATTGCAGATCAGATTTCTGACGCAGTACTTGACGCAATCCTGGCGCAGGATCCTATGGCCCGGGTGGCCTGTGAGACCTACGTAAAAACCGGGATGGTGCTGGTTGGTGGTGAAGTATCCACTAAGGCCTGGGTCGATATTGAAGCAATTACCCGCAGCACCGTCCGTGAAATCGGCTACACACACTCAGATATGGGCTTTGACGCTGATTCGTGTGCGGTGCTGAATGCCATCGGCAAACAGTCGCCCGACATCAGTCAGGGCGTTGACCGCGCGAGCCGGGAAGAGCAGGGCGCTGGTGACCAGGGCCTGATGTTCGGTTATGCATCCAATGAAACCGATGTGCTGATGCCAGCCCCTATTACTTACGCTCACCGTCTGGTGCAGCGTCAGGCCGAAGTGCGCAAAAATGGCACACTGCCATGGCTGCGTCCGGACGCGAAAAGCCAGCTGACGTTTATTTATGAGAATGGCGAGCCGGTCGGCATCGATACCGTGGTGCTCTCCACTCAGCATGATGAAGACATCAGTCAGTCGGATCTGCGCGAAGCGGTTATTGAAACCATTATCAAACCGGTATTGCCAGAAGCCTGGTTCCCGGAAAAGCAGGATCGTATTTTCGTTAATCCGACCGGGAAATTCGTTATTGGCGGCCCCATGGGTGACTGTGGTCTGACTGGCCGTAAGATTATTGTCGACACCTACGGTGGTATGGCCCGCCATGGTGGTGGTGCGTTCTCCGGTAAAGACCCGTCCAAAGTTGACCGCAGCGCCGCGTATGCCGCGCGTTATGTCGCGAAGAACCTGGTTGCCGCCGGGCTGGCCGATCGCTGTGAAATTCAGTTGTCGTATGCCATCGGTGTCGCAGAGCCGACATCCATCAGCATTGAAACCTTTGGTACCTCAAAGTACGACGAAGAGAAGCTGATCGCCTTAGTGCGCAAGCACTTTGATCTGCGCCCTTATGGCCTGGTGCTGATGCTGGATCTGGAACGTCCGATTTATCAGGCAACGGCAGCTTATGGTCACTTCGGCCGCAATGAATTTCCGTGGGAGAAAACCGACCGGGCAGAGGCGCTGCGCAGCGACATCTGATTTGCTTACAAACCCCGAATTGTGGAGAATACGCGTTATCTGTGCTTTTTCTCTTTAAAGCTTCTTTTACAGTGAGATTCGGGGTTTTGTTATGACAACTGCAGTAACGGATAGAACTGAACTGGCTAACGCCATTCGCGCGCTCAGCATGGATGCCGTACAGCAGGCAAATTCCGGTCATCCCGGTGCCCCTATGGGGATGGCTGATATCGCCGAAGTGCTTTGGCGCGACTACATGAAGCATAACCCGGCTAATCCGGACTGGGCCGACCGCGATCGTTTTGTGTTATCAAACGGCCACGGTTCCATGCTCATCTACTCATTGCTGCATCTCACTGGTTACGATCTCAGCATTGACGACTTAAAAGACTTCCGTCAGTTGCACTCAAAAACACCTGGTCACCCTGAATATGGTTATGCTCCCGGCGTGGAAACCACCACCGGGCCTTTAGGCCAGGGCCTGGCCAACGCCGTTGGTATGGCGCTGGCAGAAAAGATTCTGGCGGCGCAGTTTAACCGCGACCAGCACGACATCATTGATCATCATACCTATGTGTTCCTTGGCGATGGCTGCCTGATGGAAGGCATTTCTCACGAAGCCTGCTCGCTGGCCGGTACCTTAGGCCTGGGCAAGCTGATTGCCTTTTATGACGACAACGGCATCTCGATTGACGGCGAAGTAGAAGGCTGGTTTACCGATGATACCGCTCAGCGCTTTAACGCCTATGGCTGGCACGTTATTGAAGCCATCGACGGTCATGATTCCGCTGCCGTTAAAGACGCGATTGAAAAGGCCCGCAGTGTTACCGACAAACCAACCCTGATTATCTGTAAAACCATTATCGGCTTTGGCGCGCCGAACAAGCAGGGCTCTGAGAGCTGCCATGGCGCTCCACTGGGTGAAGACGAAATCAAAGCCGCGCGTGAACAACTGGGCTGGGATCACGGGCCTTTTGAAATTCCGGACGAAATATACGCTGGCTGGTCAGCCACTGAAGCCGGTGCCAGCCGAGAAAATGACTGGCATCAGCGTTTCGCTAAGTATGAAGAAGCCTATCCTGAGCTGGCGCATGAACTGTCGCGCCGCCTGAAGAGCGAGCTGCCGGCTGATTTTGATGCCCAGGCCGATGCTTACATTGCCAAATTGCAGGCAGAGCCCGCTGACGTTGCCAGCCGTAAAGCCTCGCAAAATACCCTGAATGCTTTTGCCCCCATGTTACCTGAACTGCTCGGTGGCTCAGCGGATCTGGCCGGCTCCAACCTGACGATATCAAAAGAGTCCAAAGGCGTTAGTGCCGATGATGCCAGTGGTAATTACGTGTATTACGGCGTGCGTGAATTTGCCATGTCGGCGATGATGAACGGCATCGCGCTGCACCGCGGGCTGATCCCCTACGGCGGTACCTTCCTGATGTTTATGGAATACGCCCGTAATGCGATACGTATGGCAGCGCTGATGAAACAGCGCAGTATTTTTGTTTATACCCACGACTCTATTGGTCTTGGTGAAGATGGCCCGACCCACCAGCCGGTGGAACAGCTGGCGAGCTTGCGTTGCACACCGCAACTGAGCACCTGGCGCCCGTGCGATCAGGTGGAATCAGCGGTAGCCTGGAAAGCCGCGATTCAACGCGACGACGGCCCCACTGCTTTGATTTTCAGCCGACAGGGCCTGCCGCAACAAGAGCGCAGTGCTGACCAGCTGGCAGATATTTCGCGTGGCGGTTATATCCTGCTCGACAGTGAGCAGAAGCCGGAACTGATCCTGATTGCGACTGGCTCAGAGGTCGGCATTGCCATGGCAGCAGCCAAGACCTTGCAGGCAGACGGACACCAGGTGCGGGTAGTTTCGATGCCGGCAACCGACGTATTTGATGCGCAGCCAGCGGACTATCGTGAGCGGGTATTGCCAGCGGCCGTGACCAGGCGCATCGCGATTGAAGCCAGCTATGTCGATTACTGGTACAAATATGTCGGTCTGAACGGAAAAATTATCGGCATGGATACGTTCGGTGAATCCGGTCCCGCCAGTGACGTGTTTAAGCACTTTGGCTTTACCACAGATAACGTAGTGGGAACTGCCCGCGAGTTGCTGGATTTATGACGCAGCGCCCGGCACGCATCGCCCTGAATGGCTTTGGCCGTATCGGTCGCAGTGTGCTGCGGGCGTTATACGAGCGTGGTTATCGCGAGCAGTTGCAGGTGGTGGCTATTAATGAGTTGGCGCCGGCAAAAGATATGGCCCATCTGCTGAAATATGACAGCAGCCACGGGCGCTTTGGCAGTGCGGTCATCAGCCCTGATGAGCATATGCTGCAGGTGGGTGATGACGCGATCAGAGTAAGCGCCGAGCCGGAAATTTGTGCGCTGCAGTGGCAGGACTTAGAACTGGATGCGGTACTTGACTGCACCGGCGTACATGGGGAGCGCAGTCACGGCCAGGCCTATCTGGATATCGGCATGCCGCGGGTGTTGTTTTCCCATCCGGGCGCTTCGGATCTGGATTTTACTGCTATCTTCGGCGTCAATACTGACAACCTGACCGCCGCCCATAAAATGGTTTCTAACGGTTCCTGTACCACCAACTGTATCGTGCCGGTGATCAAAGTGCTGGATGAGGCTTTTGGTATCGACAGCGGCGCTATCACCACCATTCATGCTGCAATGCATGATCAGCAGGTGATCGACGCCTATCATAGTGATCCGCGTCTGGCCCGCGCTGCCGGCCGTTCTATTATCCCGGTCGATACCCGCCTGGCGCGGGGCATTGAACGTATTTTGCCGAAGTTTGCCGGCCGTTTTGAAGCTATACAGGTGCGGGTGCCGACCACCAATGTGACGGCGATGGATCTGAGTGTAACGGTGAACACTCCGGTTGATATCAACCAGGTTAACAAGATCCTCGCTGATGCTGCCCGGGGCCCGCTGGCGCCAATACTGGGCTTTGTAGACGAGCCGCTGGTATCCATTGATTTCAACCATGACCCGCGCTCCAGTATTGTCGATGGCACCCAGACCCGGGTGGCCGATAAACGCCTGATCAAAGTACTGTGCTGGTGTGATAACGAATGGGGTTTTGCCAATCGTATGCTTGACACGGTGCAGGTGATGTTGTCACAAGCTGAGTAATCAAATAGTTAAAGAGGGATAGTGAATGTCAGTAATAACCTTGTCAGATCTGGATGTGAGCGACCTGCGGGTATTGATCCGCGAAGATCTGAACGTGCCGGTTAAAGATGGGAAAGTCACCTCAGATGCGCGGCTGAAGGCGGCCATCCCAACCATTCAGGCAGCCCTTGACGGCGGTGCTAAAGTGATGGTCATGTCGCATCTGGGACGACCGGAAGAAGGGGTCTATGACGAGCAATACTCGCTGGGACCGGTCGCTGATTATCTGAATCAAGCGCTGAACGTGCCGGTGCGGCTGGAAGCTAATTATCTCGACGGGGTTGATGTAAGCAGCAACGAAGTGGTGCTGTTTGAAAATGTTCGCTTTAACAAGGGCGAGAAGAAAAACGACGATACGTTGTCGCAGCAACTGGCGGCTCTATGTGATGTATTTGTGATGGATGCCTTTGGTACCGCGCATCGGGCGCAGGCGTCAACCCATGGCGTTGCCAAGTATGCTGACGTGGCCTGCGCAGGTCCGCTACTGGCCGCTGAGCTTGATGCCCTAGGCAAGGCACTGGCTAACCCCGCGCGGCCACTGGTGGCGATCGTGGGTGGCTCGAAGGTATCGACCAAGCTCACTGTGCTTGAGTCACTGTCGTCGGTGGTGGATCAGCTTATTGTGGGTGGTGGTATCGCCAATACCTTTATCGCCGCCGCCGGCCATGATGTTGGCAAATCGCTTTATGAAGCTGACCTGGTCGATGAAGCGAAACGGCTGGTCGCGGCAGCGCAGGAAAAAGGCGGTGATATACCGCTACCAGAGGATGTGGTAACGGGTAAAGAATTTAGTGAGAGCGCTACCGCACAGACCAAAGACGTCAGCGAAGTAGCCAGTGATGATATGATCTTTGATATCGGACCAAAAACTGCGCAACAGTTCGCTGACATCATCAAGCAGGCTGGCACCATAGTATGGAATGGCCCGGTCGGCGTATTCGAATTTGATCAGTTCGGTGAAGGCACTAAGGTAATAGCCGAAGCCATAGCCGCAAGTGATGCATTCTCAATTGCTGGCGGCGGTGATACGCTTGCAGCCATTGATAAGTATGGGATCGCTGATAAAATCAGTTACATTTCAACCGGCGGTGGTGCCTTCCTGGAATTTCTGGAAGGTAAAAAGCTACCGGCAGTCGCGATTCTGGAAGAGCGCGCGTTAAACGGCTGAACAGCCGATCAGAACAGGAACTCAGGAGACTAATTTCATGGCTTTAATTTCATTGCGTCAGTTACTCGACCACGCCGCCGAACATAATTATGGTGTGCCGGCCTACAACGTTAACAACCTCGAACAGATGCGGGCCATCATGGAAGCTGCTGACGCGGCAGACAGCCCGGTTATCGTGCAGGCTTCAGCCGGTGCCCGTAGCTATGCTGGCGCGCCCTTCCTGCGCCACCTGATTCTGGCAGCGATTGAAGAATGGCCACATATTCCGGTGGTGATGCACCAGGATCACGGTACTTCCCCGTCAGTTTGCCAGCGCTCCATTCAGCTGGGCTTCAGCTCAGTAATGATGGACGGCTCGCTGAAAGAAGACGGCAAAACCCCCGCTGACTATGATTACAACGTTAATGTGACCCGCAAGGTTGTCGAAATGGCGCATGCCTGCGGTGTTTCAGTAGAAGGCGAGCTGGGCGTTCTGGGCTCGCTCGAAACCGGTGAAGCCGGCGAAGAAGACGGCGTGGGTGCAGAAGGCAAGCTGACCCATGATCAGTTGCTGACTGATCCTGAAGAAGCGGCACAGTTTGTTAAGGCGACCAATGTGGATGCTCTGGCGATTGCCTGTGGTACCTCGCACGGTGCCTATAAATTCTCGCGGCCACCGACTGGCGATATTCTGGCCATTGATCGGATTAAAGAAATTCATAAGCGTATTCCTGATACGCATCTGGTGATGCATGGTTCGTCATCAGTACCACAGGAATGGCTGAAGATAATCAACGAGTTCGGCGGCGAGATTCCGGAAACATACGGCGTGCCGGTTGAGCAGATTGCCGAAGGCATTAAGCACGGCGTGCGTAAGGTGAACATTGATACCGATCTGCGCTTAGCGTCCACTGGTGCGATTCGTCGCCACCTGGCGCAGAACGCCAGTAATTTTGACCCGCGCAAATTCCTTAAAGCATCTACCGATGCCATGCATGAAATTTGTAAAGCGCGTTACGAAGCCTTTGGTTCTGCCGGTCAGGCCAGCAAAATTAAGGTCGTTTCACTGGAAGATATGTTTAAGCGCTACGAACGGGGCGATTTAGACGCTAAAGTGAACTAAAACCCTCTTTAGACAGGCCATAATCACGGGGTATAATAGCGCCGTGGTTATGGCTTTTTTTATTTTTACGACGATCAAGACGAGGTAAACGTGAAATCAACAGTTGCACCTACTATTGCATTGCTGATGCTGAGCCTGGCGATGCCAGCGTCGGCATCCATCTTTATGTACGACGATGCCAGCGATCTTGATGTGGAAGAACAGGAAGACTGGGAGGCGAGCGCTGAATTAGGGCTGCTCTATACCTCTGGTAATACCAAGACTGAAACCTTTAAAACCAAATTAAACGCGGCCCGCGATTATAAAGAATGGCGGCATAAGGGCGTGGTGGATTATTACCGCTCAGAGCAGGAAGATCCGGCCACAGGCGAAAAGCAAAAAACCGCCGATAAGTTCTTTGTTTCGGGCCAATCCAACTACAAATTTGACCCCGAAAGTCGTTCGTCGTTGTTCGTGTTCGGTTCTTATGAAGCAGATGAGTTCAGTGGCTACGAGTATCAGGGCACTGTGGCAGTCGGTTATGGTGCGCGGTATCGCTACAGCGAAAAGCTATATGCAGATTACGAAGCAGGTCCTGGTTACGCGGTAAATAAGCCAATTATTGATGGGGTTCCGCAGGAGCAGGAAAGCAGCGCTATTTTGCGTCTTGCTGGTAGTCTGAACTGGGATATTACCAAAACCTCGGTACTAAAAAGTCTGGCATCAACGGAAATTGGTGAAGAAAATACCAAAACCCGCGCTGAAATTTCCGTTTCCGCCAATATTAATAGTTCGCTGGCACTGAAGTTCGCAGTGGCTGGTTCTCACAACTCCAATCTTGACGATGAGTCAAAAAAGAAACTGGACACCGAAACGTCGGTAACCCTCGTCTATAGTTTTTGATGCGGTTGCGTATTAATCTTTTGCAGGTGCGCAGCGTTTTCGTTAGTATGCGCGCACCTGAGTAAGGTAAATACATAACACCACCAGCAGCAACATAGGCGAACTTTTATGTCTGCAAATTCATTCCTTGGCATGTTTGCCAAGTCGCCGATCAAACCCATGATCGAGCACATCACCCAAGTACATGACTGTGCAATTACGCTGAAGCCGTTTTTCCAGGCTGTATATAAAAATGACTGGGAAGAGGCTGATATCCACCGTCAGGCTATTGTAAAAAAAGAATCAGCAGCTGATGATCTGAAGCGTGATATACGTTTAAACCTGCCCAGCGGCCTGTTTATGCCGGTAGAGCGTACTGATTTGCTCGAGCTAGTTTCCCAACAGGATCGTATTGCCAATAAAGCCAAAGACATTTCCGGATTAATCACGGGTCGCCAGATGCTGATCCCTGAGTCGATGATTGAAGGCTTTGATGCTTATCTGAATCGATGCCTGGATGCGACTGAAAAAGCTTGTGAAACCATTGGTGAATTTGATGACCTGCTGGAAGTGGGCTTTAAAGGTCGTGAACGCCAGCTGGTTGACAAAATGATTTCCGAACTGGATGCGATTGAAGCGGATACCGATACCCTGCAGATCGAGTTGCGCAAACAGTTGCGCGCGCTTGAGCGGGAGATGAACCCGTTGAACGCGATGTTTTTATATCAGATCCTGGACTGGGTTGGTGATCTTGCTGATCTGGCGGAGCGCGTGGGAGCGCGTTTTGAACTCATGCTTGCACGCGGCTAAGCCGGAGATAAAACTATGGATATCATAACTTCCTATAGTACGACGCTGATCGTTCTTGCCGCTGTGTTTGGCTTCTTCATGGCCTGGGGGATAGGTGCCAATGACGTAGCTAATGCGATGGGGACCTCGGTCGGTTCCAAAGCGCTGACCATCAAGCAGGCAATTTTTATTGCCATGATCTTTGAATTCGCCGGCGCTTATCTGGCGGGTGGTGAGGTCACTTCTACGATCCGCAAGGGCATTATTGACTCGGCCTACTTCGTCGATGTACCGGAACTGCTGGTATTTGGCATGATTGGCTCTTTGCTGGCGGCGGGCATCTGGCTGATGCTTGCTTCCTGGTTGGGCTGGCCGGTTTCTACTACCCATTCGATCATCGGTGCCATTGTTGGCTTTGCGGCCGTGGGTGTAAGCCCGGATGCGGTAAACTGGTTGAAAGTCGGTGGCATTGTCGGCAGTTGGATAGTCACGCCAATGATTGCCGGTTTGATTGCCTACTTTATCTTTCTGAGTGCCCAAAAGCTGATTTTTGATCAGGAGAACCCGTTAGCCATGGCGAAACGCTATGTCCCATTTTATATGGGGTTGACGGGCTTTATGATCTCGCTGGTTACTATTACCAAGGGCCTCAAGCACGTTGGCCTGGACTTCACCACCATGGAAGGCTACGCATTGGCTCTGGTCGTTGCTGTTGTGGTGTTTTTCCTTGGTAAATGGGCGATTGCGCGGCTCAAGTTTAATCCTTCCGATGACCGTGAAATGCACTACACCAACGTCGAGAAAGTGTTCGCTATTCTGATGGTGGTCACCGCCTGTGCCATGGCATTTGCGCATGGTTCGAACGATGTCGCAAACGCCATAGGCCCGGTAGCTGCAGTTGTAAGCGTCGTCACCAGCGGTGGTGAAATCGCCAGTAAAGCGCAGCTAGCCTGGTGGGTATTGCCAATCGGCGCCATCGGTATCGTGGCCGGTCTGGCCATGTTGGGTCGTCGCGTTATCGCCACTATCGGTGCCGGCATCACCCACTTAACACCAAGCCGCGGTTTTGCTGCAGAACTGGCAGCGGCCACGACGGTCGTTATCGCGTCAGGCACCGGCCTGCCGATTTCAACCACGCAAACGCTGGTTGGCGCGGTATTAGGTGTGGGCATGGCCCGTGGTATTGCCGCCCTGAATCTGGTGGTAGTAAGAAACATCGTCGTATCCTGGGTAGTGACTCTGCCAGCCGGTGCGATTATGTCGATTATTTTCTTCTACATCATCAAGGCTGCATTCGGCGTGTAACGCGCTCTGTAGATGAAAAAGGCGGCTTCGGCCGCCTTTTTTTGTGCCTGCTTGCAAATAAATTACAGTCAGAAACAACTTTTCGTGCTTTGCTAACGACTACAGTGACAAATCCATAAGGACTGAGATCACGTGTTTGCACCTTCAGATGAGCGGCTGATTAAACGGGCGCTGGAAAATAATAAGCAGGCGTGGCTGCAACTGGTAAAGCGCTATGAAGGGCTGGTCTATAACTATGGCCTGCGCATGCTGAGTAATCGCGATGACGCTATGGATCTGATGCAGGACGTATTTGTGTCGGTGTTTCGTAATCTGGCTGGCTGGCGCGGTGAATGCTCATTTAAGAACTGGCTGATGACCATCGCCCATCATCGCTGTATTGAGCATTACCGCCGGCGGCGTGATCACCACAGCGACGATCAGCTGGACGAGCAGGTCAGTGATGCCGACTGGGATAATCCCGAACGAATCTATGCAGGGCAGCAACGTGGGCAGCAGCTGATCCGTGCAATGCAACAGTTACCGCTGGAGCAACGTCAGATTGTCGAACTGAAATTTTTTCAGCACCTGAAGTTGCAGGACATCGCAACCCAGCTCGATACCCCGCTGAACACAGTGAAATCACGGCTTTACAGCGCCGTCAGTAAATTACAGGAATTGGTGGAGGTAGTATGACTAAACACACCGAATTTGAACAATGGCTGCAGTCGGCAGCGGATGATCTTCGGCCTGAGACAGTCCCCGAATGGTCACGCGAAAGTACCTTTCGCCATGCGAACGTGACGCAACCACTGTCGTGGTGGCAACGGCCCTGGTTACCGGTTTCAGCGATGGCTGTATCAGCCTGCGCATTATTGCTGGTTATGGGCCAGGTACAGTTCAGTCAGACCAATGATGGCTTTACCGTGCGCTTTGGTGACGGAGTGGATCCCGCAACCATTGAAACACTGGTTGAGCAGCGACTAGCCGACTATCAGGCCGAACAGAAATTACAACTGGCCAATTACGCCAGTACGCTGCGCAAAGACTTCCGTGAAGATTTCCGTGCCGAACTGACCACAGTCAACCAACAACTGGTGAACTATGTACTGGCCACCAGCCGTGACGAGCGCCAGGACGACATGGCCGATCTGATCCGCTATGTGAACTCGCAGCGGGAAGACGACCAGGTGTATTTTGCCAACCTGTTACAACAATATTCAGAAGACTATGTCGAACCCCGACAGTATCCGGTTTATCCGGCATCTCAAGTGAAGGAATAAAATTATGCGTACCAAACTTAGTGTAGTAGCGATTTCTGTCATTCTCAGCACCGCTCTGGTGAGCTCATTAGCTATGGCTCAGGGCAAAGGTAAGGGTAAGGGCGCCGGCGCCGAGCGCAACGAACTGCGGCAGCAGCTTGAAGTGATGGCGAGCATCTTTAACACCACACTGCGGCAGGAGCGCCACAACGATCGCTCGTTATGGCGTAGTGCCGGCAAACTGGATTATAGCTACCTGGCAGGCCAGGGCGTGGTATTCCGCACCCGGCTGGCGGGTGGCGGCCGGATGATAATGGGGAATGCGCCAATGCCACCAATGCCGCCGATGCCGGATGAGCCGGAAATTGAAATCGAGATTTTAGAAGGTGATTCACCTGATGTTCATCGGGTAATTCGCCGGGTGGGTGAGGCGATCGAAGACATTTATGAAGTTCATATTGAAGAGTCGATGGGTGTTACTGAATCGGTGAATTTCATTTCGGCCGACACCTTTACTGAGGAACAACTTGAAGCAATTGAGACACTGCGTGAAGAAGCGCGGGAAACCCGCGAGCTGCAGCGTCGTGTCCGGGATCTTGAATATGCTAAGCGTAATGCTGAAGGCAAAGGCGATAAAAAAGTCGAGAAAGAGCTGAAACAAGCTGAGGAAGCATTGGCCAAGAACCGGGAGAAGCTGGATAAAGCACGGGAAAAGGTTCAGAAAGTACGTAAAGACGTGCAACTGAAAGCCGAAGTTCGGCGCGCTGAACGCATGGAGCAACGCAACCAGCAGATCGCTCAGTTTGAACAAACTATGGCGCAGACTTTATGCGATTACGGTAATACGCTGAGAGCGCTACCAGGCAATGAAAGTATTACCCTGATTATTGAAGGTGCAGGGGATCCTGAGGTTGGCAGAAACAGTGACAAGATCCATATTTTCAGCAAACAGGCAGTAACAAACTGCAGCGGAAATAACGGACCCCTTGATCTTTTACGGAATGCCACCACGTATAGTTTCTAGAGACATTAGTTCGGTTGTTATATCTCTCTGCTTAGCGCGCCCCTGGCGCGCTTTTTTTTTGCCGCTAAAAACGCTAAAGTACGCGCTCGCAAAGTAACCAGCCAGTAGCTCCATGAACCTGAAAGATTTTAGTTTTGAATTACCCGATGAATTAATAGCCCATTATCCGCAGCCAGAGCGCAGCGCCAGCCGTATGTTGTGCCTGGACGGACCCAGCGGAACGGTCACTCATCGCCAGTTCCGCGATATCACTGAACAACTGCAGGCAGGCGATCTGCTGGTGTTTAATGATACCCGGGTAATACCCGCGCGTATGCTGGGTGAGAAGGCGAGCGGTGGCGGTAAAGTTGAAGTGCTGGTGGAGCGCATCCTGGACGACCACCGGGTGCTGGCGCATGTGCGCAGTAATCGCTCACCAAAGCCCGGGCAGCGGCTGCTGATGGAGCAGGCGGTTGAAGTGGAGATGCTGGGCCGGCAGGACGCTTTATTCGAACTCCGTTTTCATACTGATGAGCCCGTGCTGGCAGTGCTTGAGCAGTATGGCCATATGCCGTTACCGCCTTATATCGACCGGCCTGACGAAGCTAGTGACCGCGAACGTTATCAGACCGTGTATAACAAAAAGCCCGGTGCCGTGGCGGCGCCTACCGCAGGCCTGCACTTTGACGAACAGATTCTGCAGCAGCTCAAAGATAAAGGCGTCGAGTTTGCTTATGTGACTCTGCATGTAGGTGCTGGTACCTTCCAGCCGGTACGGGTGGATAATATCGAAGAGCACCACATGCACAGCGAATACGCCGAAGTACCGCAGGAGACCGTTGCTGCTATTGCTGCCACCCGGGCCCGCGGCGGGCGTGTAGTGGCTGTTGGGACCACTTCCGTGCGCTCACTGGAATCAGCTGCCCAGGCAGCAAAGCTGGCCGGTACCGACCTGGTGCCATTTTTCGCCGATACCGACATCTTTATTTATCCCGGCTATGAATTCCAGGTTATCGACGCCATGATCACCAACTTCCACCTGCCGGAATCTACGCTGATCATGCTGATATCCGCCTTTGCCGGGCGCGAAGCTGTGCTGCGAGCCTATGGCGAAGCAGTCGCGCATAAATACCGCTTCTTCAGCTACGGCGACGCGATGTTTGTGACCCGTAAACCGAGCTAAGGTATACTGCCTGCAGAAGCTCTTCGCACTAAACTAATTCGGTGATGAAATGAAATTTGAACTCCTGAAGACCAGCGGCAAAGCGCGTCGCGGTCGTATGACCTTTGACCGCGGGGTGGTTGAAACACCAGCCTTCATGCCAGTAGGAACCGCTGGCACCGTTAAGGGCATGACGCCAGAAGAAGTGGCCGCGACCGGCGCCCAGATTTGCCTTGGTAATACCTTTCATCTGATGCTGCGTCCGGGTACGTCCATCATCAAGCAGCACGGCGATCTGCACGATTTCATGAACTGGGATAAGCCGATTCTGACGGATTCCGGCGGTTTTCAGGTGTTCAGTCTGGGTGAGCTGCGCAAAATCACCGAAGAAGGCGCGACCTTCCGTTCGCCAATTAACGGCGAGAAGATTTTGCTGACACCGGAAAAGTCGATGGAAGTGCAGCGTGACCTGGGCTCCGACATCGTCATGATTTTTGATGAATGTACGCCGCATCCCGCTACTACCACCGAAGCCCGCACGTCAATGGAGTTATCGCTGCGCTGGGCCGAGCGCTCGAAAGCGGCGCACGGCGATAATCCGGCTGCACTGTTCGGGATTATCCAGGGCGGCATGTATGAAGAACTGCGCACCATCTCGCTGGATGGCTTAACCAAGATTGGCTTTGATGGCTATGCCATTGGCGGCTTGTCGGTGGGTGAGCCGAAAGAAGATATGATGCGGATCCTGGACCATACCGCACCGCAGATGCCGGCGGATAAACCGCGCTACCTGATGGGTGTGGGTAAACCGGAAGATTTGGTGGAGGCGGTGCGCCGCGGTATTGATATGTTTGACTGCGTGATGCCCACCCGCAATGCCCGCAACGGCCATTTATTTATCAGCACCGGGGTGGTGAAGATCCGTAACGCCGCGCATCGCACCGATACCGGCCCACTGGATCCTGAGTGTGACTGCTACACCTGCAAAAATTACAGCCGCGCCTACCTGCATCATCTGGATCGTTCCAACGAGATGCTGGGTGGCCGCCTGAATACCATCCATAACCTGCACTTTTATCAGAAAGTCATGCAGGATTTACGGGACGCGATTGAAGCTGACCGGCTGGAAGAACACGTGGCGGGATTTTACGCCAAGCGTGACCTGCCGGTTCCGTCGTTGCCGGCATAAGTCCCCGAATAAGGCTTTAAATAGCGCGGGCGATATCGACGATGTAGGGTTTGATGCCGGCGAAGAAGAATTCAACGGCAATCAGCATTACGATCAAGCCCATCAGCCGCATCAGAATTTTTGAACCGCTGCGGCCCAATTTAGCCAGCAGCTGCCGGCCGGTAGCAAGAAATACCGCCGTCAGCGCACAGACCGCAAGGATGGCGGCGAACAGGCTGATGCTGTTACTGGTGTCCGGACTGTCCTGAATAAACAGGATAACCATGGTAATCGCGCCGGGGCCGGCGACCATAGGAATGCCGATGGGCGTGACCGCGACATCCGAGCCAAAGTCACTTTCGGTTTCGCCGTCTACGCGTTTAGGTACGGTGCGGCCACGAAGCATTTCGTAACCCATTACGAAGAACAGAATACCGCCGGCGACCCGCAGGCCGTTGACCGAAATCGAAAAGAAGCTAAAAATCGCCTCGCCGAGCAGGGCAAATACACACAAAGCGATGGCGGCAGTAATGGATGCCCGCATAGCCACCCAGCGCGCAGCTTTGGGCGTCATCGCTTCGGTCAGAGCAATATAGATAGGAATCGCTGCGATCGGATTGATCATGGTAAACAGCGATGTGAACTGAAATAAGAATGTTTCCAGCATAGATTAATTTTCCGTGGTAGCGGGGTGCATAGCGACACGCACAGTTTAATGTATTCGTTAAAAAATTGCAGCGTTGCAACGCTGCTCATTTTTAATCATGCACAGGCTTTACATCAGCATATGAACTCGCTACAATTCAGCACCAAATTTAATCGTCGTGGTTAATTTTTAGCCGGTCTAGCTGGCAGGGATTAATCCAGCACAGAATTTTTCATTGAGGTGAGATTTTAATGCCAGTTGTTAAAGTAAAAGAAAACGAGCCTTTTGACGTAGCTCTGCGTCGTTTCAAGCGCTCTTGCGAGAAAGCAGGTGTACTTTCTGAAGTTCGTCGTCGTGAATTCTACGAAAAGCCAACTTCAGAGCGTAAGCGCAAGAAAGCTGCTGCTGTGAAACGTCACGCGAAGAAGCTGTCGCGCGAAAACGCACGTCGCACTCGTCTGTATTAATATACTGGTTTTACCGTAACGGCTCTGCCGAAACGCGGTGCCACTACGAAGCACAGACCTCGAAGCCGGATTGAGTTATGCTCAGTCCGGCTTTTTCATTTCCGTTGTTGCAGGTACAATCAGGTTCATTTTCCGCATAAGCGCTAGTTTATAAACAGGACACCGATGGCAGGGCTGATTCCAAAAAGCTTTATTCATGACTTAATTGACCGTGCCGATGTGGTCGAAGTGGTGGATAGCCGTGTGCCGCTGAAAAAAGCCGGTCGTAATTATCAGGCCTGTTGCCCCTTCCATAATGAAAAAACGCCAAGCTTCACTGTCGCCCCGGACAAACAGTTTTACCACTGCTTTGGTTGTGGCGAGCACGGCAATGCGCTGGATTTTCTGATGAAGTTCGACGGCCTCGAATTCCCTGAAGCCATCGAAGAGCTGGCCAGCATGCTGGGGCTGGAAGTACCCCGCGAAACTACTGCCAATCCGCAGGCCGATGCGAAAAAACGCGCTCAGGCAGCCGATGATTACGAGCAGATGGAAAAGGCGGCGCGCTTTTTTGCCCATCAGCTGCGCCATCACCAGAACTCCGCCAAAGTTATTGAGTACCTGAAGAACCGCGGGCTCAGCGGCGAGATCGTCAAAGCCTTCCAGATTGGCTACGCCCCTGATGAGTGGGATGGCATTCTGAAGGCGTTGTCGAACGGCACTGCCAGCCGTGAGCAACTGGTTGAACTTAAGCTGGTCAATAAAAACGAGAAGGGTCGCTATTATGACTTCTTCCGCGACCGGGTGATGTTCCCGATCCGCGATCGGCGGGGACGGGTAGTCGGCTTCGGTGGCCGGGTGCTGGAAGGTGATGGCCCGAAATACCTGAACTCGCCGGAAACCCGTATTTTCCATAAAGGCCGCGAACTTTATGGCTTTTATGAAGTGCGTCAGGCCCATCGACAGCCTGAGCAAATCCTAATCGTTGAAGGCTACATGGACGTGGTGGCGCTGGCCCAGGCCGGTATTAACTATGCCGTGGCCTCACTGGGCACCGCCACCACTACCGAGCAGTTGCAAATGTTGTTCCGCGCCACGCCCCGGGTGGTCTGCTGCTATGATGGCGACCGTGCCGGCCGTGACGCTGCCTGGCGGGCGCTGGAGAACGCGCTGCCGCTATTGACCGACGGCCTTGAACTCAAGTTTCTGTTCCTGCCTGATGGCGAGGATCCAGACTCGCTGGTGCGCCAAGAGGGCGCCGAACGCTTTGAAGAGCGCCTGACAAAAGCCCAGAGCTTTACCGATTACTTTTTCAGCCATCTGGCAGAATCGCTTGATTTGAATACCGATGCCGGTAAATCCACGCTGCTGAAGCAGGCCAAGCCGCTGATTGAGCGCATCGCCAGTGACTTCTACCGTGAGACCCTGATGGAACGGCTGGCCCGCCTGTTGCGCCGCGAAACCTCACAGATCGCGAACCATATCAAGGCGCCCGCCAGTGGCCGTCGCCCGGCGGAAAGCCTGAAAATCACGCCCATGCGGCGGGCTATCGGCCTGCTGTTGCAGCATCCTGAACTGGGCCAGGAAGTGCCCCTGCATGAAGAACTCAAAGCGCTGAAGCTGCCCGGTATTGATTTGCTGCTGGCGATGCACCGGCAAACCCGTGAGCGTCCGGTTAACAGCGCGCAACTGCTGGAAATGTGGCGGGGCACGCCGGAAGAAAATGCGCTGCGCCAGTTAGCGCGCTGGGACCATCATCTGGATCCCGAGAAAGTGCGGCAGGAGTTTCTGGATATTTTCCTGTTTTTTATCGACCAGTTTGTTGAGCAACGCGCCAGTGAATTGCTGGAAAAAGAACAGCAGACTCCGTTGACGCGTGCCGAGCAGCAGGAATACATGACCTTGCTGAAATACCGCTCCGGCAAAGGCAAGAAAAAATAGACCAATCAGCTAACGGATTAGTGAAATGGACTAACGAGTTGGTCAGATGCCTCACCCCGGGGCCTTATGCTTAAGCCAGCTTAATAATAAATTTCAGTTATAACAGTAAGATAGCTAGTATGGCATCGCTATTGCATAAGGTTAGCCTGTAAGTACATATCTTACCCCTGATAATTTAGACAATAAATCAAACAATTATGAATTGGAGTAACACATGAAAGGTTCTCAATTAGCCGCTTTAGGTTTAGTGGCCGCGCTTAGCTTTGGCCTGCAGGGCTGTATCGTCGTTGCCGATGGTGATGGCATACACAGCTACGACAAAGCCGATTACGAAGAAAGAGAAGAGCGCAACCGTAAAGCTATCGCCAGTTTTAATGAGGGTGCGACGCTGAAACAAGTCGAAAATGAGATGGGGACACCAAACTTCTCTGACCTGGTCACAGTGGATGGTGTGCGCTATCGCGTTATGTACTATCGCACAAATCGGGTTCACGCTGATGGCAACACCACCAAAGACGAGTGCACTCCACTGGTATTTGCTGATGGCGTACTGATTGGTACCGGCGACCTGGCGTTGGCCCGTATCCCGCACCACGACTGATTAATTTCTGGCTCAAAACGACAAAATCTGCTATAGTTTCCGGTCTTGAATTTTATCTTCGATAACGTTTAAGGTCGGTTACTTTTTCTATAAATATCAGGTGGTATTTCTGTATGCAGCAGAGTCGTCAATCACAGCTCAGAACGCTTATTGCCAAAGGCAAAGAGCAGGGGTATTTAACGTTCGCGGAAGTGAACGATCATCTGCCTTCTGAGATCGTTGATTCGGATCAGATCGAAGACATTATTAGTATGATCAACGACATGGGCATCAAGGTGTTTGAACACGCACCGGATGCTGATGAGTTGATGATGAGCGAAGACACCGCCGACGAAGACGCTGCGGAGGCTGCCGCGCAGGCGCTGGCCAGTGTTGACGGCGAACTAGGCCGCACCACCGACCCGGTGCGCATGTATATGCGCGAAATGGGTACTGTCGAACTCTTGACCCGTGAAGGCGAAATCGACATCGCCAAGCGCATCGAAGAAGGCATTAATCAGGTTCAGTGTTCAGTTGCTGAATACCCTGAAGCCATTAACTTTTTACTTGATCAGTGGGACACCTGTGAAGCCGAAGAAATGCGGCTGACGGATATTATCTCAGGATTTATCGATCCCAACGAAGTGGACGAAGCTCCGGTTGCAGCAACCCATATCGGGTCTGAACTGTCCAAAGAAGAGCTCGAAGACGAAGATGACGATGGCGACGACGATGATGACGACGATGACGCCTCAGAAGGCGGTATCGATCCGGAATTCGCGCGCCAGAAGTTCGGTCAGTTACGAGACCAGTACGAAAAAACCCGCAAGGCGATCAGCAAGCACGGCCGCGACCATGCCAAAGCCCGTTCTGAAATTGACGCCCTGAGCGACCTGTTCAAGCAGTTCCGTCTGGTGCCCAAGCAGTTTGATCGGCTGGTGAAAGACATGCGCGACATGATGCATCGTGTGCGTGTGCAGGAACGCCTGATCATGAAGATGTGTGTTGAACAGTCGGCGATGCCGAAGCGCGCTTTCATGAAGTCGTTCGCCGGTAATGAAAACAGCACGGCCTGGCTGGATGCCGCCATTGCCAGCGGCGAAGGCTATGCAGACGCCCTGAAGGTTCTGCAACCAGAGCTTGAGCGCTGCATTCACAAGCTGGCTGAAGTTGAGATTGAAACCGGGCTGACCATCGCCAAGGTGAAAGATATCAACCGTCGCATGTCTATCGGTGAAGCCAAGGCTCGCCGGGCGAAGAAAGAGATGGTTGAAGCCAACCTGCGACTGGTTATCTCAATTGCGAAAAAATACACCAACCGTGGCTTGCAGTTCCTGGACTTAATCCAGGAAGGTAACATCGGTTTGATGAAAGCCGTGGATAAGTTTGAATACCGCCGCGGTTACAAGTTCTCGACCTATGCCACCTGGTGGATACGTCAGGCCATTACCCGCTCCATTGCGGATCAGGCCCGGACGATCCGGATCCCGGTGCATATGATCGAAACCATTAATAAACTGAACCGGATCTCGCGGCAGATGCTGCAGGAAATGGGTCGTGAGCCATCGCCGGAAGAACTGGCCGAGCGCATGGTCATGCCTGAAGACAAGATCCGCAAAGTACTGAAGATCGCCAAAGAGCCGATCTCCATGGAAACCCCTATTGGCGATGATGAAGATTCGCATCTGGGTGATTTCATCGAAGATACCACGCTGGATCTGCCGGTAGACTCGGCCACGGCCGAAAGTCTGCGTAACGCGGTCCGCGAAGTTTTAGGCGGCCTGACCCAACGTGAAGCGAAAGTACTGCGTATGCGATTTGGCATCGACATGAATACCGACCATACTCTGGAAGAAGTTGGTAAGCAGTTCGACGTGACTCGTGAACGGATTCGTCAGATCGAAGCTAAAGCGCTGCGTAAACTGCGGCATCCAAGCCGCTCGGAGCAGCTGAAGTCGTTCCTGGACGAATAAAACGTACTCATTTCGCTGAAAAGGATGATTTATGATCGAAGTTGATCAGACCGAAAAACAGCAACCGCATCGCATTGTCGATGCGCACTTTCATATCTATAACAGCGCATATCCCCTGATCGAAAATCAGGGGTTTTTGCCACCGCCTTTTACCGTTGAAGACTACAAAGATCGCACCAAAGACCTGCCCATCGTTGGCGGCGCGCTGGTGTCTGGCTCAGTTCAGGGCTTTGACCATACCTACTTTGCCAATGCCCTGCCTAAGCTCGGCGAAGGCTTTGTGGGTATCACCAACTTACCGAGTAGTGTGTCTGACGCGAAGATTCTGGCATTAAAAGAGCAGGGCATTCGCGGCGTACGGGTGAACCTGAAGCGGCGCGTGGTACGTGGTTTAGACAACCTGGTGGATTTTGGTGAGCGGATCTGGGATCTGGCTGGCTGGCATCTCGAAATGTACGTGGATAGCCGCGAGCTGGACGAAGTACTGCCGAAGCTGCTGAAGCTGCCAAAAGTGTCAATCGACCATCTGGGCATGGCGCGTTCTGGCGTATCGCAGATTCAGCGTCTGGCCGAAGCTGGCGGTAAGATTAAAGCCAGTGGTTTTGGTCGCACCGAAGTGAACGTCAGCGAAGCCGTGAAGCTTCTGTACAAGACCAACCCCGACTGCCTGATGTTTGGTACCGACCTGCCATCAGTACGTACCGAGCGGCCATTCAACTTTGGCGACATCGATACTATCTGTAACGCCCTTGATGACGCCAAGGCAATCGACAAAGTCTTTGCCACCAACGCCGCTGAATTCTACGGCATAAAACTGTAAAAAAGCCTCCCTTTTTCTGTTCGAGGGGTCATGACAAGCGGGCCGAAATTTCATATACTTGCGCCCGCTTTACTAAAAGCACCCTACCGAAATACCAAATGGCCCCTTAGCTCAGTGGTTAGAGCACCCGACTCATAATCGGTTGGTCCCCAGTTCAAATCTGGGAGGGGCCACCATCTTAAGCCTATGTAGCTGGCCTATTTTTAATTTACTTCACCGGCAGCGAAATCCCGTTCTTGGTATATTAGCAGGCTCGTCGAAATAGGAAATTTATTAAGACTTGTCCTATACTTCTGAAAGTCTAGCGAGTATGGGGATATTACAGATGAACGATGGGACCCAGGCCAGCAGCGACAAAAAAAAGATCTTCGTCGTCGGTGCCGACGACTACAATCTCTCCCTGATCGAGAAAATCCCGGGCTCGGAGAACTGGGAACTGATCCGTACACTTGAATATTCTGACGTTCAGCCAGCCAGCGGGCGCATCGATTTCGACGAGCTTTACGAGCATGCCAGATCCATTATCGACGCGCATGGCGGCAGGCCAGATGCGATCATCGGCTATCTGGATTTTCCCGTGACCTCGCTCGTTTCGTTGCTGCGGCGCGACTACGCAATGCCGGGTGCTAGTCCCGAAGCGGTCGCGAAATGCGAGCATAAGTACTGGGCACGCCTGAAGCAGAAAGAGGCCTTCCCCGGTGCTACACCCGAGGTGCGTGCCATCAATCCCTTTGATCCGGAAAATGCGAAGAAAGACGCGCCGGACTATCCGTTTTGGCTCAAACCGGTCAAAGGTCATTCCTCCGTGCTCGGGTTTCTGGTCGAGGACGAGGGAGGATTCGATGAGGCGTTGCAAGCCTGTCGCCAGAAGATCCATCTGATCGGCGAGCCTTTCAACGCTTTCCTGGACAAGCTTGAGGACCGCAGCGAGATCGACGGTATCGACGGCAATTTCGCCGTGGCCGAACAACTCATTTCGGCCAAGCGGCAGTTCACGCTGGAAGGCTATGTCTGGCAGGGCGAAACTAGGATCTACGGCGCGGTGGAATCCCTGCGCGGGGGCGAGCACGCGTCCAGCTTCTCGCGCTATCAGTATCCCGCCGATCTGCCCGAAGACGTCATCGAGCGCTCCACCGAGATCACCGGCAAGATGATGACGGCGATCGGCTATGACGACTCGCCGTTCAATGTCGAATTCTTCTACGATCCCGAAAGCGGCGACCTGCATCTGCTCGAGATCAACGCCCGAATCTCCAAGTCCCACTCTCCGTTATTCCACATGGTCGACGGCGCGGCTCACCAGAAGGTGGCTATCGAGCTGTCGATGGGGCTCGAGCCGGACATGCCTTACCGCGAAGGAAAAGACGCCATCGCGGGCAAGTTCATGCTGAGAAGCTTCGAGGCCGATGGCATCGTCAAGCGCGTGCCCAGCTCCGAAGAGATCGCGGAGTTGAAACGTATCCTGCCCGATTTCGATGCGAACGTTCTTGTCGAGAAGGATCAGCGTCTCTCTGACATGTTTTATCAAGACAGTTATTCGTACGAGCTTGCCGACATTTTCCTCGGCGGCCACGACAAGGACATGCTGGAGGATGCGTATAACCGGATCCTAGCTTCGCTTCCCATCTACATTCAGCCGCTCCCCGAGAACTCATGAAAAGCGTATCCGACTTTCCCCGCGAGATCATCGAGGAGGAGAATGTCTGGATCCCGGTCGGCGACGGCCTGAAGCTGGCCGCGCGCGTCTGGCGCCCGAAGGATTCAGGCGACGATCCGGTACCGGTGATCCTGGAATACATTCCCTACAGAAAGCGCTTCGGTTCGACCGTGCGCGACGAGATCACGCACAAATACCTCGCCGGACACGGCTATGCCTGTGTTCGCCTGGACATTCGGGGCAGCGGGGAATCCGAGGGCGTGCTGACTGACGAGTACCTGCAGAGCGAGCTCGATGACGGCGTGGCCGCCATCCACTGGCTGGCCGAGCAGGACTGGTGCGACGGCAATGTCGGAATGATGGGCATCAGCTGGGGCGGGTTCAACGGTCTGATGATTGCGGCGATGCAGCCCGAACCCCTCAAGGCCATCGTTACGGTCTGCTCCAGCGACGACCGCTATGCCGACGACATCCACCACATGGGCGGCACGCTGTTGGGCGACAATCTCTCCTGGGCTGGCGTCATGTTCTCTTACAACACCATGCCGCCCGACCCCGCGCTAGTGGGGGACCGCTGGAAGAACATGTGGATGGAGCGCCTGACGGGTAGCGGACTGTGGCTGAAGACCTGGCTGCAGCATCAGCGCCGCGACAGCTACTGGCGGCACGGCTCAGTTTCCGATCATTACGGCGACATCAAGATCCCGGTCTTCGCAGTCTCAGGGTGGGCCGACGGCTATACCAATACCGTCTTCCGCCTAATGGAAAATCTCGACGTGCCGCGTAAGGGCCTCGTCGGGCCCTGGGGTCACACCTATCCGCATATCGGAAGCCCCGGGCCGGCCATCGACTTTCTCGGCGAGCTTCTCGATTGGTGGGATCACTGGCTGAAGGGCAAGGACCTCGGCATGGACGACGAGAACATGCTGTGCGCCTACATGCAGGACTCCGCCCCGCCCAATCCCCAGTACAAATACCGCAAAGGCCGCTGGGTGGTCGAGGCTGAATGGCCGAGTCCGGATATCGAGCCTCGCGCCTACAGCTTCGGGACCGGACGCCACCTCGTCGCAGAGGATAGCGGTGAGGAGACCGAGGAGGTGGGCATGAAGGTCCAGTCCCCGGTCACGCTGGGACTGTTCGCCGGCAAATGGTGTTCCTACGCCAACGGGCCGGATCTCGCCGGTGACCAGCGTTCCGAGGACGGCGGCGGACTGATCTTCCAGACCCACGAGCTGGAAGAGGACGTGGAGATTCTTGGTCAGCCGGTCGTCGAACTCGACTTGGAGAGCGACCAGCCGATCGCCATGGTCGCGGTGCGCCTGTCGGATTTCCTGCCCGACCATCAAATCACGCGCGTGACCTACGGAATGCTCAACCTCACCCATCGTGACAGTCGCCAACACCCCGAATTACTGGAACCAGGCAAGCGCTACAGGGTTAAGGTGCCCTTGAACTATATCGCCCAGCGCTTCGAGAAGGGCCACCGAATTCGGGTTTCGGTATCCACGGTCTACTGGCCGATGGCCTGGACCCCACCGGAATCCACCAAGCTCACGGTCTATACGGGCAAGAGCCGGATCATCCTGCCTTGCCGCACGAAAAATGTCGGCGGGGAAGAGGAGGCAAGCTTCGATCCGCCGGTCTGCGCGCATCCCCCCTCGACCACTGTGTACGAACCGGGTGAGCATCGCTGGCTGGTCCATCGCGATCTTGCTGACCAGCGCTCCGAACTCGAGGTCATCGATGATCGCGGCCTGTTTCGCTTCGACGATATCGGCCTGACGGTCGGCACCCGTGCAGTGGAGAAATATTCAGCCGTCACGGGCGATTTCACCAGCGTGAGGGGGCAAACTGAGTGGATCCGGACGCTTCAGCGCGACGACTGGAAGATCAAGACCCGGACCTATACCTGCCTGACCTCGGACGAGAACAATTTCTACATCCGCGCCGAACTCGATGCCTATGAAGGCGAGACGCGGGTGTGCTGCATGAGCTGGGACGAGACGATCCCGCGCGACCATATCTGAGCGTACCTAGCTGCGTTTCTAACTTCTCAGTTGCCTCGACCGCTTTTTCATGGCGCGCCATCCAGAACATATTACTTGCGACTCGTGACAACATGATTAAGCCTCCGTACCCACTATCCGGATATGGCAGGAACCTATACTTTGCGTGTTACCGGGTATATTAGTGTTGCTACACCATTCACCAACCAGAAGCATGCGTGTCGTTAACTGCAACCAGTAAGGAGTTCATGTGAACTATCAGGCGATAAATTTCAAAAACAAACTCGGTCTCTTTACTGAGCAGTGGTCGCCTAAGGTAATTGCCGAGATGAATAACTATCAGTTCAAGGTGGTCAAGATCCAAGGTGAATTCGTTTGGCACGATCACAAAGACACCGATGAAACATTCATCGTGCTTGAGGGAAATCTCAGGATCGACTTCCGGGATGGGTATGTAAGTTTGTCGGAAGGCGAAATGTATGTTGTTCCTAAGGGCGTTGAACACAAGCCATATGCCGAGAATGAAGCGAAAGTTCTACTTATCGAGCCGCAGGGGGTCGTGAATACAGGGGACGAGACCAGTATGCAAACTGCAGAAAACGATGTTTGGATCTAACTCATTTAAATCCTCTGTCGTTTCGACGATAGCTCGAACCGGGTGGCGCTCATTGCCTGGCGGTTCTACAAAGCGATCGTCTTGACGTACGTACTAAAAAGCGTACACTTGGTGAAAGATTGGACAGTAAAGAGGTATGTCATGACCGGAATCACAGTAACTGAAGCGCGCAGCAATCTTTACCGGTTGATTGATGAAACTGCCGAATCCCACCAACCGATTACTATCACAGGTAAGCGGAACAAGGCTGTCCTGATCTCCGAAGAAGACTGGTCGGCGATTCAGGAAACGCTTTTCCTGCTCTCTGTTCCGGGCATGCGTGAATCTATTCGCGAGGGGATGGATGCCGGCGTGGATGAGTGCGACGAGGAGCTGGACTGGTGACATGGAAGTTGGTTTACACTAAGCAAGCTTCGAAGGATGCAAAGAAACTGGCCGCCAGCGGTCTCAAGCCCAAAGCCCTGGAACTGTTAGCTCTGATAGCAGAAGACCCCTACCGCAAGCCGCCTCCGTTTGAAAAGCTCATCGGTGATCTTGCGGGAGCCTATTCCCGTCGAATTAATATTCAGCATCGCTTGGTTTACCAAGTTCTTGATGACAAAAACGTAGTGAAAGTTCTCCGGCTTTGGAGCCACTACGAATAGCGTGAACTCAGGCTCTATTGCCGATGGTAAGGTGGCTTATCAGCTTGATGGCTTCGACTGCCTGGAATGGAGCCAGAGCAAGCTCCGCGGGATAATCCTTTCGGCTATGATATTAAATTCACGCCCTATGGCGTCTCGCTAATAACAGGAGAACTCGATGATTAGCCTGGTCGCTTTAAAGGCATTGGTGATTTGGGCAGGTATTCTGCTGCTGGCTATTATCAACGGTGTGCTGCGCGAATCTGTGCTTATGCCAGCGCTCGGAACCCCGGCAGCTCTCATACTGAGTGGGTTGCTGCTTTGCGCCTTGATTATTGGCGTGGCTTACTTTTCGCTTCCCTGGTTACAAATCCAGCGGCCTGTTGAGCTGGGCTGGCTCGCACTTACCCTCGCGTTCGAGTTTTCATTTGGGCTCTGGCAAGGCAAGTCATGGCCTGAGTTGCTGGAGGCCTACACCTTCACAGGTGGCAATATATGGCTTATTGTCCTCGCCGTGACAGCACTCGCACCTTACATTGCCGCTAAGCTCAGGGGCTGGGCTTAGCGGCTCGCTGGCGGACTTTAAAAGTACGTCTCATCAATCTCCTCAGCAATCTTAATCAACCCCACCTGCATCTCATCAATAAATTCGTGCAGGCTTCCCTGTTTTAGTGATTGCGGTTTGCCGTCAGACAGCCTGGACTGCAGCGTGTCGACCGCCTTAATGGCGTTCTCGTTGTGCGGCAGGTCATGCAGCAGCGACTTCGCCTGTTTGAGGGTGTGCGCCAACGAACGCGGAAAGCGTTCCTCCAGGAACAGGAACTTGAGTACATCGGGGCGGTTGATACGCAGGCGAACTTTCTGCCGGTACATTTGGTATGCCGACATGGATTTGAGTACGCCCATCCACTGAATGTTTTCAAAAGCCGGCTGTTCATCATTGAGTTCAGGTAGCAGGCTCGCTGAACGCACATCAATAATCCGCGTACTCATATCCCCGCGCTCAAGGTTGCGGCCCAGGCGCAGAAAGGCATAACCTTCATCATGGGTCATAATACCGGCCAATATGCCAGTGAGGGTCTGATTAGAGCGGATTACAGCGGTCAGCGACTCATAGCGGTGACGGCGGCCGACCATCGATGCGCGGTTTTGCATGGCCGACAGGTATAGAGCATTGATCTGCTCCCAGCTTTCGGTAGGGATAATTTCCCTGACTGTACGGGCGTTTTCCCTCGCCATGGTCAGCGAGTTGATAATCGAGCTGGGGTTGTGCTTATCCGTGACCATAAATTTGACCACGCTGTGTTCATCGGCTTGCTCGTAGTGCTCGTAAAAATCGTCCCGGGCCGACAGAATATCGATAATCGGCTCCCAACCCAGCTTTACCGTTGTGGGTAAATCCATGAGCAGGTGCGAGTTTACGTTGATCAGCCGGGCGGTGTTTTCAGCCCGCTCTAAGTACCTGGCCATCCAGAATAGATTGCTTGCTACACGTGACAACATTGATTAAGCCTCCATATCTACTATCCAGGTATCCTTACTGCCCCCGCCTTGCGACGAGTTGACGACGATAGATCCTTTGCGCAGGGCCACTCGAGTGAGCCCGCCCATAGTGACTTTGATATCTTTGCCACTTAATACAAACGGCCGTAGATCCAAATGCCGTGGTTCCGCTTTGTTCTCAATCATAGTCGGTGCCGTGGACAGCATTAGCATTGGCTGGGCCACGTAATTGCGTGGGTCTTTGCGAACCAGGCGCTTAAACTTTTCACATTCTGCTTTAGTGGCATGAGGACCGATCAACATGCCGTAACCACCGGACTCATTGGCCGGTTTGACCACCATGTTATGGATGTTTTCAATCACATAGTCGCGTTCATCTTTATTGATACACTTGTAGGTGGGTACGTTCGGAATCAGCGGATCTTCCTCCAGATAGTACCTGATAATGTCAGGCACAAAGGCATAGACCACCTTATCATCCGCAACGCCTGACCCCGGCGCATTAGCCAGAGCCACGTTGCCGGCCTGCCAGGCCCGCATCAGCCCCGGAACACCTAGCATCGAATCGGGGTTAAATACTTCAGGGTCGATAAAATGGTCGTCAACGCGGCGGTAAATAACATCCACGCGGGTCGGCCCCTCGATAGTGCGCATATAAACCACATCGTCCTCATCGACAAACATATCCCGCCCTTCAACCACCTCCGCGCCCATCTGCTGGGCCAGGTAAGCATGCTCAAAATACGCTGAGTTGTAGATACCCGGGGTCAGTATCACGATTTCCGGCTGCTCAATGTCTCGCGGCGATAGCTCACAGAGCATGTCATAGAGGTGAGAAGGGTAATCGTCTACCGGTAGAATACTGTATTGCTGGAACATTTCGGGGAAGACCCGCTTCATGACTTTGCGGTTTTCAAGCATGTAGGACACGCCGGAAGGCACCCGTAAATTATCTTCAAGCACATAAACGGTGCCGTCGTTATCCCGGACCAGATCCGAGCCGCAAATATGCGCCCATACGCCCAACGGCGGGTGAACACCCTTGCATTCAGGCAAAAAGTTCTTTGATTTATTCAGCAGGTCGGCGGGGAATACGCCGTCTTTGATAATGTTTTGGTCGTTGTACAGATCGTCAATAAACATGTTAAGGGCTTTGACGCGCTGTTTCAGCCCGGCCTCGATCTTTAACCATTCCTGCTTGTCGATAATTCGGGGAATAATGTCAAAGGGCCAGGCACGGTCGATAGAGCCTTCGTCTTCGTGATAGACCCGGAAGCTGATGCCCATTACGTGGATGGCAGACTCTGCGGCAACCTTAAACTCTTCGATATCCTGATCCGACAGGCCGCGCAAATAGCTACATATAATTTCGGCTGCAGCACGCGGTTTTCCTGACGCTCGTAATAACTCATCGTACAAGTTCGTTACTTTATAGCTTCCCCAGCGAATGGTCATGCACAACTCCCTCTGGTGTTTTATTGAGCAGCTATAACCATAGTGGCAATTCAGTGAAAAAGACAAAATGGTTTGTTTTTATTTCTGGTTGCATAGAGAATACGAGGAATTAGGCTGAACCTCAGCCGAGATTTCTGGAGTTTGTTTGTGACTTATTGTTTGGCAATCCGTGTTAACAAAGGCCTGGTTTTTGCGTCGGATTCGCGCACCAACGCAGGCGTCGATTATGTGGCTACCTACAGTAAAATGAATCGCTTTGCCTGGGAGGGGGAACGCACTCTGGTGCTGCTTTCAGCGGGTAGCCTGGCAACTTCGCAGGCGGTGGTCAACGCCATCAATTCCGATCTGGAAGATCCCGACGCACTCTTTAATCTGCGCAAAGGCAAGCATCTGTATGATGTTGCCAGTTACATCGGCAGTTTGAGTCAACGCGAGCAGCTACAGCATGCGCCGGCGCTCGAGAAGAGTAATTCCAGCGCCGAAGCGAGTTTTATTCTCGGCGGCCAGATTGCTGATAATCCTTGTGAAATCTATATGATTTATCCGCAAGGCAATTATATCAGCGCATCCGACGATACCCCGTATTTGCAGATCGGTGAAAATAAGTATGGTAAGCCGATTCTGGATCGCATTATCACGCCCAACACATCTTTAGAAGACGCTGCCCGCTGTGCCATGGTTTCGCTTGATTCTACCGTGCGCAGTAACATCAGCGTGGGCTTACCTATTGAGGTAGCGATGTATACCTGCGGCAGCCTGGAAACTCCCTGGCACAATAAATATCGCGCGTTTAGCCCCATGTATAAATCCATGCAAAAACAGTGGAATGAGGGGCTGCGACAGGCATTTTCCGGCCTGCCGCGGTTCGACTGGGAAAAAGAAGATTAGTTTGGATTGCTATAAGCTGTGCTGATCACCTTGTGAACAAAGCGTAATTTATCGATGGCGCTGGAAGACAGGACAAACGGATAGGCATCATCCAGCCCCATACTGCGGTTGAGTGCGTTGAGTACCGCCGTTAGCCGGCACCAGTCGTTATACAGCTGATTAAAATGCGCTGCGCTTCTGGCTTCATCACTTTGCGGTAACTGCTGCAGCGGGTCGATGACCTGATGCGAGGATACGCTGAAATCAAAATCACTGGCGGTTTCCAGGGTATCGACCATATGCAGGTAATGCGCCCAGGTTTCTGCCCAGTCCTCCCAGGGGTGCATGCTGGCATAGGCACTCACCCATACTTTGTGCCAGTCCGCAGTAGGGCCGTTCTGATAATAGTTTTGCAGAGCATAGGTATAGTTGAGGCTCTCATCCCCAAAAAGCTCACGAAACTCACTAAGCCAATGGCTATTACGGACCAATCTATCCCAGTAATAGTGACCGGATTCATGGCGAACATGCCCAAGCAGCGTGCGATATTGCTCGTTCATTTCTTCGCGTATTTTCATCCGCGAGCTGGCTTCTGCCTCTCTCAGATTGAGCGTAATAATGCCGGCATTGTGGCCAGTGGTAACGAAGTTTTTAACGGTAAGCTCATTGCCATAGTCGTCTTCAGTTTCGTCTTCGAGAAACTCAAAGCCCAGGCCATGCTGTGGATCCTGATAGCGTGATACCACCGGCAGCTCCAATTTGTAAAGGGTATAGAGCAGCCGTCGTTTGGCCTGCTCCATACGCGACCAAAGCTGCCGGTTCTCTGGCTGATCCAGATTGGGAATAGTGCGGGTTAACTGGCAGGAAGCACACAGATCGCCAGACTCTTCGGCCGGAACCATCCAGTTACACACATCCTGCACCGAATAATTTATGCACTGCCGGTACAGTCGACCATTATCTGCGGCGCGCCAGACGCCTTCCGCATGCCGGGTAAAGGCACTCAGCTTCTTTTCATCGGGCATAAAGCCCAGCATCAGCCCGCACACCACGCAACGGGTGTTGGCAAAATGCAGCGTATTACCGCACTGACATGAGAAAGTTCGCATAATTTTGGTACCAACAATGAGCGTTCGGTTTATGCATTAACTTAGCACGTTAATGAGGAAAAGGAGTGACTGGGGTGAAGATAATCTGCGTAAAATTAGTCTACGCTTAATCTGTTGCCGCGGAATTTCGCCGGCAGCTATAGCTAGAGGATTGGCCTGATGACACTACATTCAAACCGCCAGATACAGCCAGCTTCAAGTGGCAGAGTAGTCGGACTGAGTGCAGCCTTTGTGGCGCTGGCGGCATTATGCTGGGGTTTGTCTGGCGGTATTGGGGGCATGCTTACTGACCGCGGTTGGGATCCTGTCGTGGTGTCGTTTTACCGCGGCGCGCTCGGCCTTGTGTTCGTGCTTATCTGGCTGGCATTGCGCCCGGCTGGCAGCGGGCTAACAAAAGGCCGGTTATGGTTCTGGTCGGCGATTGCCGGTGTCGGTGTTGCCGGCAATTTTGGATTTTATTTTTTAAGCATTGCTGAGGGCAGTGTGGCGGTGGCAGCCACCTTAATGTACTGCGCGCCAGTTTTCGTCTATCTCGTATCATTCGTCCTCAAGCTCGAGCAGCCCAGCCTGTATAAATGGTTGGCCATCCTTATGGTGATGGTCGGTATCCTATTACTGACCGGAATTTACAATATTGACGATGGCGATGTCACCTTGTTGGCGGCCGGCGCCGGTCTGCTTTCGGGTCTTTCTTATGCGCTATTCATTTTTGGTTTTAAGTACGCGGCGCCGCACGGCAGTCCCCAGGCAATTTTGGTGATCGCATTCGCTGTGCTTGCCGTCATACTTGGTTTGTTCGGTGATGCCAGTGAGCTGGTGGCCGCGCTGGCGACTTCAGCATGGCCACTGTTTTTGATTCTGGGCGTACTGGGCGCCGGGCTATCATTTATCTTATACATTGTCGGCCTGAACTACACTGCGCCCGCTGTCGCCTCTGTAGTGGCTATGGTTGAACCCGTCACCGCCTCGCTATTCGGCGTTGCGGTTTTAGGTGAAAGCCTGACGGCGTTGCAGATCCTGGGGATGGTACTGATCCTGGTTACGGTGACTGCGCTGAGCGTATACTCGAACAGCCGACGGCATCCGGCCGAGTAGCTGCGCTAAAGTCACGTTACAGATTGTCATACTCTTTTAGTGCGGGCCGCTGTGTTAGCTGGCTGCCAGCGTTTGAGGTTTACGTTGTGAACTCAGTTGATGAAACCACGGCGCTCAAAGAATTACTGAGTTTCTCCGACCCGCATGAGATAGTGCGTAAAAGCGGTTACTCGGAGTCATTGGATTAACGGATACTACGGAGGATCTTATGCCAGAAACAGGAATCATTAATTACGTTGAAATGCCTGCTAAAGATATCGCAGCCACGAAGCAATTTTTCGGCGATGCGTTTGGCTGGGAATTTATCGACTACGGGTCAGATTATGTTGCTATTCAAAAGGCCGGGCTGGATGGCGGCTTTTTTAAGTCGGATAAAGTCGCGACCACCGGTTCTGGCAGCGTACTAGTAGTGCTTTACAGTAGCGAGCTGGAGACTACCCTGGAGCGGGTTAAATCCGCTGGTGGTGCAATTGTACAGGAGATTTTTTCCTTCCCGGGTGGCCGTCGATTCCACTTTTCCGATCCCAATGGCAATGAGTTTGCGGTGTGGTCCGAGTCAGAATGATGGACGCTTCCTTCGCTTAATAACACTTGAGATAGTTGTAAAAATGTATAAGACTCGTGTGATTATTATATAAAGCAAGGAAGCCTTAATGAAAGTTTTACGACTTTTAGTTCTTACGTTGTATGTTGCCGGTCTTGTTTCTGTGAGTCCCATCGCCTCGGCCACGACGAAGTTATTGGGGCAACAGAGCTGCTTCTCCGGCCCGTTCTCGAGCCATGAGGAATGGCTGAGTTTTATCAGCGCCAAAAATCAGGACGAAGATCCTGAAAAATTAAAAAAATTCTTGGTTTTGATGGGAAAAGCTTTTCCCAAAGACAAGTTCGACTCCTTTCAGAAAGAGCTGGATTGCAAATTCTTTCGCTACACGGTTAACGGAGAACTGGTGCGCGGATTTATCGTTCATCCAAAAGGCGCTGTAGCTACCGAAACAATCGTATATAACCGCGGCGGTAATGCGACTTTTGGCGCAATGACTTTCACGCAGTTGTTCAAAAATGTTTTCGACATCGCGAATCAGGGCTTCACCGTTATCGGTTCCCAGTACCGGGGCGCAACGGTGAAAGGTCCCGAAAGCAAAGACGAATTTGGCGGTGCTGATGTTCAGGATGTTTTGGCACTAAGAGAATTATTTGCTGAGTTTAAAAGTATCGACCCCAAGCGCGTTGGGCTAATGGGCTGGAGTCGCGGAAGCACCCAGGCATTACTGGCGCTCAAACAAGGATTTGATACACCCGCAGTCGCGTTGCTTGCTGGCGAGTACGATAAAAAAAAGGGTTTCGAATTCCGACCAGAGATGGAACGAATTTATCAGTTAAGAGTTCCGAATTACGCCGAAGATAAAACCAAAGCACTTGAACACAGGTCGGCAGTGGTATGGGCGAACGAATTACCAAAGCAAACAGCTTTCTTGCTTATTCATGGCATCGAAGACATTAAAGTGCGCTATGACAGTAGTGTCGAGTTGTACGATAAATTACGCGGTCATGGTTTTGACGCTGAATTAATGACATTAAAAGATGGCCATAATCTTCGCACTGATTGGCCGGGCGTGGTCGGGCGGCTTTCGGAATTTTTTAAACGTGAACTCAATGCGCTGTAATTCGCCATTAGGATCAGTTTACATGGAGTGTTTATGAAGTACTTAATATTAGCTTTAGCATCGTTGTTCTTATTTGCCTGTCAGTCGCAGGCACCTTCGAAAGATTATAAGGTTGGTAATCTCAATACCGTTGAAGGCTTGCTTACTGGCCCGGAGTGGGCTGATTTACAGCGGTTTCCACCGCGCTATCCAGTGGAAGAAGCGCTTTCCGGAACTGAAGGTTGTGCCACTGTTGAGTATGTAATAACACCGGATTATACCGTACAAGACATAAGTGTCATCGAAAGCACGAGTAAAGAGTTTGCTGCGGCGGCAAAGGAAAACATAGAAAAATGGAAGTGGTCAGAATTACCCGCCGGTAGATTGCAAGAACCTGTCAGAACACAAACACGATTTGAGTTTTGTCTGGAAGAATTCGCGGGTAAATGCGCAGAAGAGAAGTTGGCAAATAATTCTCAGTGCACTGGTGCTGATGTGGTGGCCTCAGTAGGTCGCCGAGTTAACTGATAAAATAAATCTACCCTGTGAAGCGGCGGCTAATCGCAGCAGCCCCGCTTTTCTTCACTCATCCCCGCCAGGCTTTCCGGTGCCTCAATACAGCACTCGGAATACAAAAATCCCAATAACGCCTCAACCTGCTCAAACTTAAGCGTGCAATAAAGCGTGCGGCCGTCGCGGCGCTGCTCCATCAAATCGACTTTGCTCATTTTGCTCAGGTGGTGCGAGAGGGTGGAGTTTGGGATCTCCAGCACTTGCTGGATGTCGCCCACGGCGATGCCCTGGCGACCGGCGCGTACCAACAGGCGAAAAATACCCAGGCGGGTTGGGTGGCCGAGTTCGGCTAGTTGGGCTGCTGCCTGTTCGAGTTCAAGAGTTTGTTCCATTCTATCCAATCCACAGTTGCTATCAGTTAGTTGCCTCTCAGTTTACTGCTCCTGAAAATAATTTCCAATTTAATAGAAATATAGATTGACACTTCGATATATGTCGAAATAATATGTTTCGACAATAATCAAAATATCGGAGCCGTCATGTCTACTTCATTCTTATCTGCCGCGCAGTTCTTTGCAACTACGCTGAGCGAACTTCTGCTGTTGTTTGTGCTGATCAGTATGCTTGTTTACTGGTTGCAGGATCGCTTCCCGGCTAAACGCATCCAGGCGATGCTAAGCGGCGGCAGCGGTTATTTTACCGCCGCGGCGCTGGGTTCAATCACGCCGTTTTGCAGTTGCTCAACACTACCGATGCTGGTCGGCATGCTGCGCGCCCGTGCAGACTTCGGCCCGGTGATGACTTTCCTGTTGACCTCGCCGCTACTGAATCCGGTGCTGGTGGCACTGCTATTCACTATATTTGGTGCAAACTTAACGCTAATATATGCCGCCGGCGTACTGGTGCTGTCGCTTAGCGCGGGTTTTGTGCTCTCGGCGCTGCATTTCGAGCGCTTTATCACCCTCCCCGATGAACAGAAGGGTTGTTGCAACGCGTCCTCTGTTGGTGCCGTTGAGCCGGTAAAGCCGACGCTCAGCGAGTACCTGGCGGGTCTATTTAAGCGCGCCATGAAAGAAACCCGCGCCTTTCTGCCGCAGCTGGTTGCTGCCGTTGTTGTGGGTGCCTGGATACACGGCTACGTTCCCGCTGCGTTTTTCAGTCAGTTCAGCCAGGTATCAGGCTGGTATCTGATTCCGGCTGCGGCGCTGTTAGGCATTCCTTTGTACGTTCGCGCCAGTACCATGATTCCGTTGGCGCTAAGTTTGGTCGGCAAAGGCATGAGCTACGGCAGCGTGGTTGCGCTGACCATCGGCGGCGCCGGTGCCAGCCTGCCGGAGATGATTATCCTTAAGCGTATTTTCCAGTGGCCGTTGTTGCTCGCTTTTATTGGTGTTGTTTTTGTCACTGCGTGCCTGACCGGCTTCGCGATTGATCTGGTGATGTAGGAGGCGTTGATGAACATTCAGGCTTATTCAGGAGATGACAGGGCCAGCGCGTTGACTGCCGCTGAGTGGCGCGACTGCCTGCGCCGCGGTTCGGTCGGGCTTGAGACCTTGGGGCAGGGGTTTTCCCATGCCCCGGTTTCCCTCAGCCCCTGGCGTTTAACCGATGGCCAGTGGCAGCAGGCGCTGGCTGGTGCGCGCTTGCTCGGCGGGTTGTTGCAGAAGATGGTCAATGACCGGGACTGGCTGCTGGCGCAGACTGCGGGGCTCGAAGCTTCGGACTCGGTGCCGGGTAAGATTTGGCGGCTGCTTAATAGCATTCCCGCTGATCAGGTGCGCACGCTGCCAGTCGCATTGCAACGCCATGATCTGATGCTGGATAACCGGGGTAAATGGCGCTGGGTTGAAACCAACCCGATTGCCGCCGGCATGGGGCCTTTGAATCAGCGCTGGCTGGAGACGTTAGCTGCTGTTCAGCCTGAATCCTACGCTGCTAATCCGGCGATTGAAGCGCAGGGGCATCTGCTGGCGGACGCCGCTCGCAGAATTGCGGCGGAGTTTGGCTCGGAATCGCCGCTGATGGTTATGGTTGTCACCGATGATGAAGACAATATCTATGACCAGCGGTTGCTCACCGACGAAGTGGCGCGCCTGGGCGTCCATGTAGTGCGGATGACGCTGCGGCAGCTAGCTGCCGCGGCTACTGGTGCCGATCATCGGTTAGTACTGCCTGATGGCCGGGCGGTTGACTTAATTTACTGGCGCACCGGCTACAACGCCGAAGACTATGGTGATCAATCACTCTGGCAGTTTCGCGCTGATCTGGAAAAAACGCGTGTCGCACAGTGCCCCGATTTAGCCTCGCAGCTGAGCGGCAGCAAGTGGCTGCAACATGTGGTGAGTGCGCAGGTTCGCTCTGATGCGGGTTTTGCTGGCTACTTTGATTTGAACGAGAGTGAGCTGGCGCTGCTGCAGCAGCTCTGTTTGCCATCCTTCGCAGTGGTAGACCTATCCTTACTTGAGTTTCACCGGCTGGTTCATCAGTGCTACTGGTATAAAACCCAAAGCGAAGGGGGCGGTAATGTCGCCCGCGGTGCTACGGCGCTGGCAAATTACAACGGGCATGACGCTGCCGACGTACTGATGGCAAACATCGATGCCATAGTGCGCATCGAACCTGTCAGTAAATTAGTGAATGGTGAGTTGCTCAGCCAGCAAGCCCATATCAGCGAGCTTGGCATCTTTAGCCTCGGTGCAACAGCCGAATATGGTGGCTACCTGTGCCGCACCAAAGCGCAGCACAGCCTCGAAGGCGGCGTACATCGTGGTGGCGCGGTGCTCGATACCATTGTCGTACAGAAATGCTATCCGTAATCAGCACAAGCAGATAAAATCTCCGCAACGCAAACCTGCGGGTTCATGCCGGAGAACGCCATGCCATACGTAAATATTCAGATCACCAAGGGCGCTACCAGAGAGCAAAAAGCTGCGCTGGTAAAAGATGTTACTGACTCGCTGGTTCGGGTTTTGGGCAAAAAACCCGAGCATACCCACGTGGTTATTCAGGAAATCAATGAGGAAGACTGGGGCTACGCCGGTTTGCTCACGGATGACTGGAAGAAGACCACAGCCGCAAAATAAACCAGCTATTTAGTCCAGCTTCGGCACCCAGATCGCGTCGTCTTGCTGCGGGTCGCCGAAGTATTCCCGCTTGCTCTCCGGTAAGCTCGCCACCCAGGCGACGCTGTAGGCGTCGACTTTGTCGTGCAGGGCGCCTCGGCAGATGTGTTTCAGTTCGGCCCAGTCAGTTTCGCTGGCGGGCCAGCCAGTATGCTCGCTGACAGCTTTGAGCTGCACCAATGACTGGCCTTTTTTGGTTTTATGCAATGAAGCCGATCCCAGTCGCCGTGCTATCGCTTGCGGATAGATCTCCAGACAGGGCGCCACTTTGGCCATTTCCTCGGCAATCGCGATTCCGGGCAGCATAAATAGCTGCATGGCATGGGGCATCCGGTTGGCCGCACCGCCCTGCGCAAGATGTGCCTGACCCTTGGCAATGATGCGGTCAAAATCTTCACCGGATGGCGTTTTGTAGCAACTGATTCCGCTAGCGTTTAGCGCACTTTCTGCGAGCCGTCGGTGCATATGATTCGGCCGGGCCCGCAGCGCTGAATCGATGCCAATGCGCACCGGGTTCAGATGGTGTTGTAGGCACACTTCTTCAATATAGTGCCGCGTTTCACGGGCGTAAGCCTGGTTAGTTTCAGCCGACACCGTCGAGGGATTCCCTCGCCCTCGTGGCGGTTGTTGAGCGAAGCTGTTTAGCAGTAGCGGGCGCAGCGTATCGCCATCCTGATAGCAGATAACCACCGGCAGCGGTTTGTCCTTCGCACAGGCCACATCAATTCCGATAACTACGTCTTGCATGCGGGCTCCCACAGCTTATCTTTACGCTATCATAGCGGCTGTCGGCTCGTTATTCAGCCTGGATTTGCCCATTCCCACATTCGCTTACTACACTTATCGTTACGCATTTTACTAACGCGCGAATTTAACTGGAGATTTAACACACACAGAAAACAGACACAGGTAGGTATCACTATGAGCACCAGGGAAACGATGATTGAACGCCATCTAAAAGGCAGAGATGTTCAGGATTCACGGGTCATAGAGGCAATGCGGGCGGTCGACCGATCGCTGTTTGTGCCGGAAGAGTTGCAGGAGCACACCTACGATGACCGGCCCCTGCCGATAGGTAAATCACAGACCATCAGCCAGCCGTATATCGTGGCCTATATGGCTCAGGCACTGCAACTAAACGCCGACGACAAGGTGCTGGAGATTGGCACCGGCTGTGGTTACAACGCCGCGGTGCTGTCGCATCTCGCCGAGGAAGTTTATTCCATAGAAATTATCGAGTGGCTGGCGGATCTGGCGAAGGAGAACCTCGCTAAAACCGATATCAGGAATATCGAAAGCCGTTATGGCGATGGCTACGAGGGCTGGCCGGAAGAGGCGCCTTTCGATGCCATTGAGCTGACCGCAGCGCCGTCGAAGATTCCTGAAACCCTGAAGAAACAGCTGAAGATAGGCGGTAAATTGCTGGCGCCTGTTGGCAAACTAGAGCAGGAACTGACTCTGGTTGAACGCATCAGCGAGGACGAATTCAAGGAGACCAAGCTGCTGATGGTGCGCTTTGTGCCCATGACCGGAAAAGCCGAGAAGGAGTAATCATGAGCACATCAACAGACACCAGCAAGCTGGATCAAGCCCGTGAATTGATGCAGGGTTTTGCTGAGCGTACCGGTCTTGCCAATGACAGCGGCGATGCCGCCCGGCGTTATCTCTGGACCGACGCCTTCGCGACGCTGAATTTTCTCGCCCTCAAGCGTATTGATAACGATAAGGCCTTTGAGGCGCGGGCGTTGCGCACCATTAAAGAGGTGCATTGCCACCTGGGCCAATATGCGGAGAAAGATTCCCGTGACGGCTGGATTAGCGGCCTGGAGGGTGAGAAAGCCCGTGAACACCCCACTGTTGGCGGTCTTCGTATCGGTAAGAAAATGTTAGAGCGTCAGGAAGACGAACGCTACGATCAGAACCTGGAGTGGGAACGCGACGGTCAGTACTACCATTACCATACGCGTTGGATCAACGCGCTACTCACCGCCAGCAAGCATTTTGATAACGAACAACTCGCGACCTGGGCCGCTGAGCTGAGCATTGCCGGCTCACGCTTCATTGCCGATAAGGAAGGAGCAGGCACCAAAATGTACTGGAAGATGAGCGTGGATCTATCACGCCCGCTGGTACCTATGATGGGTGCGCATGACCCGTTGGAAGGCTTGCTTTGCGCGATGCAGGCCTACGATGAAACGGGCTCGTTCAAGTATGAGTTTGATGGTTATATCGAGAAGCTAAAAGAACTCTGCGCCCGTTCGCACTGGGCAACGGATGATGCACTTGGCGTCGGGTCGCTCCTGCTTAATGTGGTGCGGGCGACTGAGTTGCAGGCCTTTATGGAGCTGCCGCCAGCGGTTAAGCCAGAACGCCTGCTGCGCGACGCTGAGCAGGGTCTGGAATCGATTTATCGCTCGTTTGACGCCAATGAGTCAGCCCGGTACCGGCTGGCGTTTCGTGAATGCGGACTGTCACTAGGGCTGCGCTGCCTGAAAGGCAATTTAGCTTTCCTCAAAGAAAACGCAGTAGAGCCGCAGATCGATTCACCGATCTGGCAGATGGCCGAAGACATCGAAGCCTTCTGGCTGGACGAGCAAAATCAGCAGGCTCCGACTTTTCAGAATCATCTGGATATTAATGAAGTGAGCCTCGCCGCCAGCATTCTGGCGCAAGCGAAACCGGAGATCTACACCCGCGTTTAACCGCATTTTTCATAACAGCATTCCCATAACAAAAGGGAGCAGACTTATGACAGATTCAATTCTTAAGACAGTTCAGGACAATAAGCACGATTTCGAGAGCACTGAGGATTTGCGCCCGCTGCTGGAGCAGATTAAGGACAAACAAGTGGTGATGCTGGGTGAAGCCTCCCATGGTACCCATGAATACTATAAATGGCGTGCCCGCATGTCAAAAGTGCTGATGGAAGACTATGGCTTTGACTTTGTCGTGGTGGAAGGCGACTGGCCACCCTGTTATGAAATCAATCGCCATGTAAAACATTACGATGATGCCGCGCAGGATACCAAACAAGTACTCAGGAAATTTGAGCGCTGGCCGACCTGGATGTGGGCGAACTGGGAAGTACATGAGTTTGCCCGGTGGCTGCGCGAATTCAATGAGTCGCGGGACGAAGAAAAACGCAAAGGCTTCTTCGGGCTGGATGTTTACAGCCTGTGGGAGTCGATGGATGCCATTATGGATTATCTGCGTGAGGAAGATCCCGAGGCCTATGAAACAGCAAAAACGGCGATGCGTTGCTTTGAGCCCTACCGTGATGAAGATGGCCAGCGCTACGCGATATCCACACGGTTAGTGCCTGAGGGCTGCAGTGATGAAGTCAGCCGCCTGTTAGCCGAGGTGCGCAGCAAGGCGCCAACCTACGATCAGGATCGGGAAGAAGCCTTCAGTGCCGAGCAAAATGCCAACGTGAGTAATAATGCCGAGCGCTACTACCGGATCATGGCGACCGGCGGCGAATCGACCTGGAACCTGCGTGACCGCCATATGATGGATACCCTGAAGCGACTGATGGATTTTCACGGCAAAGACGCCAAAGGCATTGTCTGGGCTCACAACACCCATATCGGCGATGCTTCCTTTACCGACATGGGCAATCAGGGGCTGTTTAATCTTGGTGAACTGGGTCGTGAGGAATACGGCCGCCACAATGTCGCGCTGGTCGGTTTTGGTAGCTATCAGGGCAGTGTATTGGCTGGCAGCGCCTGGGGGTCGAAAGTAGAAGATATGAATTTGCCGGCGGCGCGCGAAGGCAGCTGGGAAGATATCTGCCATCAGGCCGGGAAGCAGTTTTTCTTACATTCCGAAGATTTGCAGTCCAATCCCGGGCTGGAGCGGCGTATCCCTCACCGCGCTGTAGGGGTAGTTTATAATCCGCGGCACGAGCGCTATGGTAACTATGTACCTACGGTGATCCCGAAGCGATACGACCATTTTGTGTTCTTCGATGAGAGCCAGGCGTTACATCATATCGATATCACAGCAGATACGGTCAAAATTCCTGATACTTATCCGCACGGGCTCTAGCCAGATGGCCGCCAGGCAGCTGCAGCTTACCAGTTAGCCAGGTAAGCCCGCAGTTCCTGCGCGCCGCCTTCTAAAAATTCTTTGCGGTCGGCCAGATAGTCCGCGTTGCTGGAATTGCTGCGGCGACGTTCCGGGGTATCACAGTAATCGCTGTAATAGCCAGACACCTGCCCAATGCGGGTTCGCAGTGATTCGAAGTTCCGATCAAAGGTTTCGATATCGCGTTCCAGTTTTGGCGATGCGGCTTCTATTGGTCGTACCGCGTACGTCTGGCACCAGTTTAACAAGGCATTGTACTGATCCACCTCGCGCGCTTCATTCATATAACTGATGCACTGATTCTGACGATAGGTATCGTTGGGGAATTCGTTAACGCAGGCCAGTGAATCATTGAGCGCGTCCAGTTCAGCTGCGGTGCAACCAGCCAGTAACCACGCACTTACCGCCATCACCGACAATTTAGCCCATGACATACGGATCTTCCTTCTGGTAGCGATATTCCGGATTTTATAATTCGGGCAGGCGCTGCTGTCAATAAGGTTTTTTTAGTAAGCGGTTACTTCGTCTCTGCGGCAATTTCCAACAGGCCTTTCTTAAGCAGTTCGGGTTCCTGCGCGCCGCTGATTATATATTTTTGGTCAATGATAAAAGCGGGTACGGCAGTAACGCCAGCTTGTCGGTAGACGGCCTCATCCTGACGTACATCGTCGCCGTAGTCATCAGACTGCAATACCTTTTGCGCTGCGGTGGCGTCTAAACCAGCCCGGTCGACACAGGTGAGCAGTACATTGTGATCCGATACGTCATCGGCATGCCCGAAGTAAGCCTCAAACAGCGCCATTTTCAGTTCGGTCTGGAGGTCAAACTGTTTGGCCCATTTGACCAGGCGATGGGCATCGAAGGTGTTGCAGGTCAGCCGTTGCTGCATTTTGCTGAAATCCAGGCCCAGATCGCTGGCGATAAGCATCATCTGCTCCTGACTTTGCTCCATTTCAGCTTCGCTGCGGCCGTATTTACGGCTTAACGCCGGCAGGATTGGTTCCTGCGGGGCATTGGGATCAGGATTGAGCTCAAAAGCGTGCCACTCAAGGGTGAAATCGTGCCCGTCCGCCAGTTGCTTCATGGCGACTTGCAGTCGCGCGTAACCAATGGCGCACCAGGGGCAGGCAATGTCAGAAACAATATCAATATGCATATTAACGGTCACAACCTTTTCTGTTTGATTTAAAGCATGATTTACCAAGAGTATAGCGAACTATTGGCGGCTCTGCTGCGGTGCTGGACGGCGCTACTGGTCATCGACTAGGGTTAAGTTTAGATATTTAACTATTTTTTTGGAGGTTCATGATGCTCGTGGTAGCGGCTTTAGGCGGCAATGCGCTGTTGCGTTGTGGTGAGGATGTCACCGCCGAAAATCAGCGGGAAAACGTGAAAAAAGCGGTGCATGCGCTGGCTGATATCGTGCGCGCTGGCCACCGGCTGGTGGTAACCCATGGCAACGGACCGCAGATTGGTTTGCTGGCGCTGCAAAACCACGCCTATGATCCGGACAAGACCTTCCCGTTGGATATTCTGGGCGCTGAAACTGAGGGCATGATCGGCTATTTGCTGGAGCAGGAACTTGAAAATCAACTTGGTGAAGGTTTTCCGGTGGCCACCGTTTTGACTCAGATCGCTGTGGATCCCGGTGATCCGGCGTTTGAGAAGCCCACTAAGTTTATCGGGCCGGTTTATAGCAAAGATGAAGCCGAAAAATTAAAGGACAAGCACGGCTGGGATATCGCCAGAGACGGTGATAACTGGCGGCGGGTGGTGCCATCGCCCGAGCCGAAGAAGATTCAGGACCTCAAAGTGCTGAAGATTTTGCTGGAGCAGCAGGTGATTGCTATCTGTATCGGTGGCGGGGGTATTCCCATTGTGAGACAGGACGACGGCACCTATACCGGCGTTGAGGCAGTGATTGATAAAGATGCGGCCAGTGCGCTTCTGGCCGAAGAGGTGCAGGCGGATGCCCTGCTGCTGCTGACCGATGTGAAGGCAGTTTATAAGGATTTTGATGGTCCGGATGAGCAGGCTATCAGCCAGATTACCGTTACCGAGGCCGAAGCATTTGATGCTCCGGCAGGTTCTATGGGGCCGAAACTCGCTGCCGCCGCGCGTTTTGCCCGTACCGGTGACTTTGCTGCTATTGGTCGGCTGGAAGACGCGCCGGCAATGCTGGCGGGGAGCGCTGGTACCCGCATTGTGCGCGGCGATTAAAGCCGCTCAGGTAACCGTATTGCGCTGCTGCCAGCGAGGGTCTAAATGGGCTTTGCTGGCCAACACGTCTTTTAAGACACCTGCTGCGTCCCATACATCGGCATAGCTGGTATACAGCGGGGCAAAGCCAAAGCGCAGGTAGTCCGGAGCACGAAAATCAGCGATCACGCCAGCTTCAATGAGTGCCTGACAGATACCGTAAGCATGCTCATGACGATAGGATAGCTGGCTGCCGCGAGTAACCGGATCGGTCGGCGAGATCAGGTGTAGTTCGTTGCTGAGGCCATGCTGCTCAATTAAGGAATGAAACAGCTCTGACAGCTGAATGGATTTACTGCGCACTTCGGCCAGGCTAACGCCGTCAAAGGCCTCCAGCGCAGCATCTACGGCGCACATGGATAGCACCGGCGGTGTTCCTGACAGAAACTGTGTCATATCGTCAGCGGCTTCATAGTGCGGACTGAAATCAAAGGGTCGCACATGCCCCATCCAGCCACACAGTGGCTGCTGCAGCGCCCGGTGGTGCCGCTTCGCCGCGTAGACAAAGGCCGGGGCGCCGGGGCCGCCGTTCAGGTATTTATAGGTGCAGCCAATAGCAAAATCTACCTGCCAGTTATCCAGCTCCACCGGCATCACGCCGGCGCTATGGGCGAGATCGGCAATCATCAGCGCGCCATGCAGCTGGGCAGTGGCAGTTAATGCCTGCAAATCCAGGCGGCGGCCGGTGCGGAAGTTCACCTCAGTGGCCAGTACCGCGGCGGTTTTTTCACTGATACTGTTCGCTAGCTCGCTTTCTTCCACCATTACCAGATGACAGCGGCTGGCGCCCAGTAATTGCTCAAGCCCCTGTACCATGTAAAGATCTGTGGGGAAGTTATCCACGGTCGAGAGGATCTGATTGCGCCCCGGCTGAAGCTGCAGGGCCGCGGCCAGCACTTTGAACAGATTCACGGAGATCGAGTCGCAGCACACGACCTGGCCGTCAGCCACACCAATCAAGCGGCCGATTTTATTGCCAACCTGCTGCGGTAGTTGAATCCAGTTATGGCGGTTCCAACTGGTGATCAGATGCTCGCCCCACTGCGTGGTGGTAGTGTCGGCCACCCGTTGCTGCGTGGCATAGCTCATCAGCCCCAGTGAGTTGCCGTCCAGATAAATCGTATCGGCGGGCAGATGAAACTGACCGCGGCGGCTCGCCAGCGGATCCTGTTCATCCAGCCTGCTGATATCCTTTTTAGTGATCGATCTTGTCATTTACCTGGCTCCTCGGGAAAGGCCGTTTTAAGGGATTCAATTATCTGTGCCCATGCCGGTGCACCGGGGTGAATCATATCAAAATGGCCGGCATTCTGAACCCATACGGTGGTTGCGCCCGGTAGCCCGGCCTGACTGGCAGCAACGATCTTATCGGCGGTACCCTGAATAAGAATAGTTTGGGAGTGGGCTGGGCGGGCGGCAGGATTGGCCTGCTGATAGCGCTCCGGTATAGCGTCCGGCTTGCCCCCCATAAATGACGGTGTTGCGCGCTCGCAGCTGTTGTCGCCGTTAGCGTAAGCCGGAAGATTCGTTATTGCTGCGAGGCCAATCACCGCATCGACGCCAAGTTCAGCGGGCGCATCTGATGCCGCTAGCAATGCCAGATGGCCGCCGGCAGAGTGCCCCATTAATGCCACCCGCGATAAGTCCAGTTGCTGTTCCGCAAGGGCCTGAAGCGCGGCCTGCACATCCTGATAGGAACCGGGCCAGCCGCCACCGGCATCACCGGTGCGACGGTATTCGATGGACCAGACCGCATAACCGGCGTCAGCGAGGGCGGTGGTAAAAGCCCTGGTATGCCCGATATCGTAGGCATTCAGCCAACAGCCGCCGTGGATAAAGGCGATTACCGGCGCCGGACCCGTCTGCTCCGGTAACCATAGCTCAGCATATTGCAGTGGATCGGGGCCGTAACTTACAACTTGATCCGGATTCCCTGGTTGCAACTGAGCGACCGCCGGATAAGGAACATCAGAGGCAACCGGCGCATAACGTGGCGGAGTGGCTGTACAGGCCAGCAATGTCGCGGCCGCGACCAGCAAAGCCTTGGTGCGGATTGCAGTTGTAAATCGTTGAGTTAAACCCGGCATGATAAAAAACTTCCTTATGAATCCCGTTACGGCGCTCGGTGCTTCAGCTATAATACCAGCATTATTTCTGTCAGGATCAGTTATGCAAGACCAACATATTATCGTCGTCGGCGGTGGTGCCGGCGGTCTGGAACTGGTTACGCGCTTAGGCAAGAAGTATAAAAACGATCCCCGCGTACGGGTAACGCTTATCGACCGTTACCTTACCCATGTCTGGAAGCCATTGCTACATGAAGTGGCGGCCGGTGCCCTTGATGCCGACTCCGATGGCGTTGATTACCGCATTCAGGCGGCGAATCATGGCTTTCATTTCCGGCCCGGCGATTTAGCCGACATTGATGTCAAAAATAAGAGTATTGTTCTGGCACCAATCTTTGACCGGGATGGCGAGGAGCTGGTGCCCGGGCGCACCATGAGCTATACCCGGCTGGTGCTGGCCATTGGTTCAGTGACCAACGACTTTGGTACCAAAGGGGCAGAAGAGCACTGCTATTTTATTGATGATGTGAAGCAGGCCACGCGTTTTCACCATACCCTGATGAATACCTTTTTATCGATGCAGGCGCATAACTACGACCATCCGATGCGGGTAGCCATAGTCGGTGCCGGTGCCACCGGCGTAGAACTGGCGGCGGAACTTTATAAATCCGCGGAATTAATCCGGGCCTATGGCTTCGAGGATTTTGATCTCAGCCAGTTACAGATCTGCGTGATTGAAGCCGCGCCACGAATCTTGCCGATGCTGCCGGAGCGTATTGCGGATTCAGCGCGTAAGAAGCTTGAGAAAATCGGCGTTAAGGTGGTTGTCGACACCCCTATCACTGAGGTGCATGACAAAGGTTTTGAAACCCAAAGTGGCGACGTTATTGAGGCCGAACTGAAAGTCTGGGCTGCGGGTGTACGGGCGCCGAAGTTCCTGAGTCAGATTGATGGCCTGGAAACTAATAAAAACAACCATATTCTGGTTACTGCGCTGCTGCAGGCTACGACTGATCCTTCTATTTATGTGATTGGTGATTGTGCGGCCTGTACCCAGCCCGATGGTTCGCGGGTACCGCCACGGGCGCAGGCAGCTCATCAGATGGCCAAGCATGTTTATGATGCGATCCAGCGCGATTTTAATGGCCAGCCATTAAAACCTTTTATCTATCGCGATCATGGTTCGCTGGTGTCGTTGGCAGATTACACCGCCGTCGGCACAGTGATGGGACGTGTAACCCGCGGCGCCATGATGGTGGAAGGCTGGCTGGCGCGGCTGATGTATAAATCGCTGTACCGTATGCATCAAGTTGAAGTGCACGGCTATTTTCGTACCTTCCTGTTTATTATCGTGCAGAAAATTAACCGCCGCCTGAAGCCGCGATTAAAATTACACTGACCCTATAGCATGTTGGTTAAAATTTGTACTAAACTAATCAGTGGCAACAGACTGCCAGGAGGTGATTATGCGGTACTTATTAATTGTTATCGGTATTAGTGTAATGAGCTTCAACTTATCAGGCTGTCAGCAGACGAACTCTGCGACTGTAGCTAAACGAACTGTAAATCATGAGTACGTACAGGCCGTCGAAGATGCAGCCAACAACAGCTCAGTAAAACGAGTTGAAATTATCTGGGTTAATCCGCCTACCGTCGAAGTCGCGAATAACGACACCAACTAAGGATCTCTCAGACACGGATGTCTTTATTCGTGTTGAAACCGGGATTCAATATCCTGGTGGAGTTGCTTTTTCAGCCCCAACAGAAATAGCACTTCAGTAACCACAAACAGCGGACCTACGGCGAGGCCCATCACATCATCAACAAATGCAGGTTTACGACCTTCAAAATAATGCCCGATAAACTGAATGATCCAGCCGACCACGAACAGGCCGATGCCCCAGCTTAGCCAGGCAGCGGTACCAAGCTGTGCGACTATGCCGCCAAGCCATACGGCGAGCAGCAATAATACGGTCATTACCAGGCCGATACCCAGATCCAGTCGCGCATAAAACGCTGAGGCGAACAGGCTGATAATCAGCGCCGGGCTAAGCCAGAGGGTTAGGTTTTCAGCGCCGGGTACGCTGGTTATAACCAGCGGTCGCGATAGTAAAATCTCGATGGCGATCACAATCATAGGCACGCCCAGAATATGAGTCGCTACATTACGGCGGTCGCGGTGATAGGCGGCGTAGCTGGCAAGGTGCTCGGTTATTGTTTTCATGGGCTTGCTCACTTGTTGTTTTGTTGTCAATATTACCGCGTTTGCTCTAAACCACAAGGATAACTAAATGCGTGAGCAACTGGAACGTAAAGCTTTTCTGATTTTGCTCGCTGGCGTCTCGCTGGCCTTTTTTCTTATTCTGAAACCCTTCTGGTCGGCCATATTCTGGGCCTGCGCCATCGCGATTATTTTCACCCCGATGCAGGGATTCCTTAAGAAGCGGCTGGGCGATCATCCCAATAGTATTGCCTTGCTGACACTGCTTATCTGCGTGGCGATTGTGGTTATTCCGGTGATCTTTCTCAGTGTAATGTTTGTGCAGGAGGGCATTCAGTTCTACCAGCGGCTGGATACCGGCGAAATTGATCCCCAGCTTATTTTGCAGCAACTGCGCGAAGCTTTCCCGTTACTTGATTCACTATTGGCTGAGTTCGGCGTGAATACGGAAAACATCCGTGAGCATATTACCCAACTGGCGAAAAATGCCAGTCGTTGGCTGGCGCGGGAAACGCTGACAATTGGTCAGAATACTTTTAGTTTTCTGGTGAGTCTGGCGCTGATGCTGTATCTGGCGTTTTTTCTGCTGCGCGACGGCAGCAAATTGCAGCAGTTGATGATTCGCGCGCTGCCACTGGGCGATGAGCGCGAGCATGCGCTCTTTAAAAAGTTTGTGGAAGTTACCCGGGCTACCGTGAAAGGGAACCTGGTGGTGGCGGTAGTACAAGGCGCACTTGGCGGAATTATCTTCTGGGCGCTGGATATTCCCGGGCCGTTCCTGTGGGGTGTGGTGATGGCCTTCTTATCTCTGATCCCGGCTGTCGGGGCGGCCTTAATCTGGTTGCCGGTCAGCTTATACCTGTTCGCAACGGGTGACTGGGTCAGCGCTTCGATTCTGGTTGCCTATGGCGCCGTGGTGATCGGCTTAGCGGACAACGTGCTACGCCCGGTGTTAGTCGGCCGCGATACCAAGTTGCCCGATTACGTGGTGTTGTTCTCCACCATTGGTGGTTTGGCGCTGTTCGGTATCAACGGCTTCGTTATCGGTCCGCTACTGGCGGCGCTATTTTTAGCGTGCTGGCAGATTTTTATGACTGACTTTAATCAGGATCACAAAGCCTGAGCATCAGCGGCGTCACTGTCCAGTCGTGGACGGTGATAGCCGCCGGTGACACCACGTTTGCTGAACACCCACTGCCATAGTTGCAGATCCCGCGCCCGGAATGCGCCGGCACAGGATAGCAAATAGTACCGCCACATTCTGAAGAAGGTCATGTCGTATTCCCCTTCCAGTTTGGGCCAGTTAGCTTCAAAATTACGATACCAGTCCATCAGCGTCGGGTCATAATCGGCGCCGAAATTATGAACATCTTCGGCACATACCAGGTCCCGCGATACGTCGTCGATATGGGCCAGGCAGGGCAGTTCACCGTTAGGGAAAATGTATTTGCTAATCCAGGGGTCGGTGCCGCGCACATCGCGGTTGCGGCCGATGGTATGCAATAAAAATAGGCCGTCATCGCGCAGACAGCGTTCTACGACTTTAAAATAATCTTTGTAGTTACGTTGACCAACGTGCTCAAACATACCCAAACTAACGATGGCATCAAACTTCTCGTTGAGATCACGGTAGTCCTGCAACCGGAATTCAACCGGTAATCCTTTACATAATTCTTCGCCCAGCCGGACCTGCTCTTTGGAGATAGTCACACCCACACACTCCACCCCGTAATTCTCGGCGGCATACTTCATAAAGCTACCCCAGCCACATCCGATATCAAGAATCTTCATGCCCGGCTGCAGTTGCAGTTTCTGACAAGTGAGTTCAAGTTTATTGCGCTGGGCCTGATCCAGGTTCTGGGCATGGTTCCAGTAGCCGCAGGTGTATACCATGCGTTTATCCAGCATCTGCTGATATAACCTGTTGCCGATATCATAATGGTGTTCGCCCACTTTCCAGGCCCGGCGGGTATTTTGCAGGTTAAGGAACCGGCTTTTCAGATGATGCCACAACAGCCGGCTGGGTTTGATCTTATCGCCGATGCGGGCGCTTAGCAGCCGGTGGAAAAATTCGTCCAGCTGCTCACAGTCCCACTCACCGGCCATGTAAGCTTCGCCAAGGGCAAGGTTGCCCCGCGCCAGGACATCATTGAAAAAGCCGTCGTCATGAACCTGAATATCCCAGGGGCGATGTCCGTTGATCTCAATATCCGCTTCTTGTAATAGTTCTTGAATAAAGATCTTGGCCTGACTCATGAATTCCTCCTGAAAAGTAGTCGCTGCCCCATTCTAGGACGAATTTCAAAGTTTTGCATATTTTGAGAAAAGTTCTGACTGGACACTGGCGGGAACAGGCCGTAATGTTTGAGTGAGTAAGACGAAACAACCAGAAGGGGCCTGCAAAGTGCGGATTAAAGTAATCACGGTTGCCATTGCCGGAATGCTGCTAGCGGCTTGCAGTAGCACACCAGATAGCCTGACTGAGCAGCAATTGCAACGAGCGGCCACAGTGCAATTTATTAAGCCTTATGAATTATCACGTACTGATGTGGAGTTTATTAGCCGGGGCGAGGTGGTTGGTGAATCCTGTCAGGGGAATTTTATGGCGCCTGAGGCAACTCAGGAACGCGCCCTGCTTGAACTCAAAATTGCGGCGGCTGAACTTGGTGCCAACGCTGTGGTTTTACAGAGTTGTCAGCAGCCGACAGCCAGCGCTTGTAAAAAGCTCTGGATCTGCACCGGCACGGCCCATGATATGCAGCCACTTCAATAAGTAATAAAGAGGTTTAGTTATGCGCAATGCGCGACGAGCGATCGATCTCATCGGTCAGACCGATCTGCTGAGAGTCAATTCACTATCAGAGTTAACCGGCTGCGAGATCCTGATCAAGCTGGAGTCACAGAATCCCGGCGGATCAATTAAGGACCGGGCGGCACTGCAGATGATCACGGACGCCATGGCGCGCGGCGAACTGCGGCCGGGAATGACAGTGGTTGAAGGCACAGCGGGCAACACCGGCATCGGCCTGGCGATTGTCGCCCGCGGCTTCGGGCTGGATATGCTGGCGGTGATGCCCAACGATCAGAGCCCCGAGAAAGAGCGGATGATCGCATTGCACGGGGCTCAGTTGAAAACGGTCAACCCGGTGCCTTTTCGCGATGAAAATCACTTTTACCACACCGCCCGCCGGCTGGCCGAATCCCGTGCAGATTACTGGTGGGCCAACCAGTTTGAAAACACCAGCAACCTGCGAGCCCATTATTTGCATACCGGCCCCGAAATCTGGCAACAAACCGATGGTAATATAGATATTCTGGTGTCGGTAGCCGGTACCGGCGGCACCATTGCTGGCAACTCCATGTTTCTTAAAGAGCAGAATCCGGAGATCCAGGTGTGGCTGACTGACCCCAACGGCTCAGGCATATTCAGTTATCTGAAAACCGGTGAATATATTGCTGACGGCAGCTCCATGACTGAGGGCATCGGCATTATGCGACTGGTCGAAAACTTTAAGCAGGCGCGGATTGATGCGGCGGTCAATCTGCCGGATCAGGACCTTATCAGCATGTCGCGCCATGTACGGGAACATGACGGTATTGTGCTGGGCAGCAGTTCGGCGCTGAACCTTGCGGGCGCGCTGCAGGCCGCAGCGCTGCATGGCCCCGGTAAAACTATTGTTACTTTTGCCTGCGATCTGGGCGAGCGCTCGGCAAGTAAGTTATATAACCCTGATTATCTCCGCAGCAGGGGCCTGAGCGATCAGGCCGAGCCGGTAACCGAATTGCTGGCGCGCTACTATCAGGCTGGCGACAAAGTATGGTATCGCTGACATGAAACTGAAGTCACTGCTGCTAATAGCCTTACTGGCGCTGGGTCAGCTGATACCGCTGACCACCGCTACAGCACAGCAGCAGGAGCCGCTTATCATTGCGCACCGTGGCGCCTCAGCCTATGCCCCTGAACACAGCAGCGTGGCGGTAGCACTGGCGCATGCGATGGACGCGGATTATATCGAGCAGGATATCGTTCTCACCCGCGATAAAGTGCCGGTGGTATTACATGATATTCAGCTCGATGCCGTAACCAATGTGGCAGAAGTTTTCCCTGAAAGAACCCGGCCAGATGGCCGTTATTATGTGCTGGATTTCAGTTTTGCTGAACTCCAGCAGCTAACCTTGCAGGCCCGTATTGATCCGAATAGTGGTCAGGTGAGATACCCCCGGCGCTTTCCGGCTGGCTACGGGCAGTTCCGGATCATGAGTCTGGCGGAGCAGCTGGAACTGATTCAGGGGCTGAATATCAGCCGCAACGAACTGGTTGGTGTGTACATAGAGATTAAGGCTGCCCGCTGGCACCGGGAACAGAATTACGACATCACCGCGGCGGTGATGCGGGTGTTACATGACTACGGTTATACCGGTGTGGTGCCGCCGACCCCGGTTTATCTGCAGAGCTTCGACCCGGAAGTTGTGCGCCGGCTGAAACGCGAATTTCATACCCGCTTACCACTAGTGCAGCTGATCGGCGAAAACCGCTGGAATGAAAGCCCGGCGGACTATAATGTCATGCGCACCGCGGCGGGGCTGGAAGCGGTTAGCAGCTATGCTGACGGTGTCGGGGTATGGGGACCACAAGTGTTGCTGGGAGTGAATGACGAAGGCCAGCCGCAGTTTTCGACGCTGGTTACTGATGCCCATAAAGCCGGACTCTTTGTTCATGCCTATACCTTGCGCGCCGATGACTTGCCGGCCGGGGTCAAAAATTACGCGCAACTTTATGAATGGCTACGGCAGGCAGGAATTGACGGAGTCTTTACGGATTTCCCTGATCGTCACGACTGATCAGTAGCAAAAGTATGCCGCATCCGGTAGCCATCGCTACCTTCGTCGTTCTCTTCGTGGTTCTCTTCGTCGTAATAACCGACCAGGACGTCGGTGACCGCGAAGTCGAACTTTTCGTAGAGCCGGATGGCGGGCAAGTTATCGGTTTTAACCTCAAGCGAAATACTGGCGGCCCCCTGCGCCCTGGCGTACTCCATCGCGTTGATCAGCAATGCTTTGCCAAGCCCGGTACCCCGTGTACTTTCCAGCGTCGCGATAGAATACAACCGCCAGTTACGGCTGTTACTGCGGCTTAGTAACATGGAATAACCCACCAGTTGGTGCTGCTTACTGATGGCAACGTGGATTGTCGCACTGGGAGATTGTAGTAGCCGCCGGAAACTGCGGCGGCCAAGCTGACTATAATTAAAGGTTGCAGCTTCCAGTGCGACGAGTTGGTCGAGATCACCGGTTACTGCGGGCCGGATAGTCCAGCCCGGTTCCGTGGTCATGTTATTTTTCGTCCAGCCGCCGCGCAAAGTCCCGCATAATGATGTGGTAGAGCTCATCACCAAGCAGTAAATCTTCGACGCCCGAGTCAATTGAGGGGTTATCATTAATCTCGATAATCACCGGGCCATTGGTGGTATTCTTCACATCGACACCGTACAGGCCATCACCAATCAGGCGCGTGGCTTGCAGTGCGGTTTTCACGATTTCCTTCGGCACCTGGTGCAGGCTGATCGTCTCAAAGCCACCGGTCTTACCGCGGCTACTGGCACTGGCATGGTTATAGATCTGCCAGTGATTACGCGCCATCAGGTACTTACAGGCATAGATAGGGCGGTTATTCAGTACGCCGATACGCCAGTCAAAGTCGGTGCGGACAAACTCCTGGGCCAGCAGAATCGTCGATTTTTTGAAGAGCTCAGCCGCAATCTGCTTAAACTCGGTTACATTTTCGGCTTTCTCAACACCAATCGAGAAAGATCCGTCAGGAATCTTCAACACCACCGGGTAACCCAGACGGCCGCCAATCTCCTCGTAGTCCACCGGTTGCTGACTAAGCAGCAGTTCAGTGCGTGGGGTAGGAATGTGGTGTTTATCCAGTAATTCTTTCAGGAATACTTTGTTGGCGCACTGCAGGATAGCATCCGGCGCATCAATAACCACCAGCCCGTTGGCTTCTGCTTTTTTGGCAAAGTGGTAGGTGTAATGGTTAATCCGCGTGGTTTCGCGAATAAACAGCGCGTCGAACTCCAACAACCGGTTAAAGTCATCGGCAGTGATAAGCTCGGCTTCGATATCCGCGTCTTTAGCGGCTTTCACGAAGCGTTGCAGGGCTTTCTTATCACTGGTCGGAATATGCTCGTCGGGGTCATGCAGAATCGCCAGGTCATAGCGGTACTCTTTGCGGGCACGCGCTTTGCGCCAGACCCGCTTACTGAATGCATCCAGTGAATCGCCAAAGAAAGTCTGCTGTTCGTCATTCAGTTCAGGTAAACCACCGGCGCGCAGCTTGTTAATAAACCAGCGGCCCTGATAGGCAAATTCAACCCAGATCACCGGGCACGGGTAGCGATCAAAAATCTGCCGGGCAAAGTGGCTGAGCTGTGGCTGCTGGGCATGCCCAAAGCAAATCAGCACGGTCACCGGCTCATTCTGATCCGCGGTTGCCAGAAACTTGCTGAGCTGTTTATCGGTATTGGCCAGCAATAACTGATAATGCGAGAAGTTTGCTAAGTCAGTGATGGTAGATACTGACGGCAGCACACGCTGGCCCCGCGCTTCAGCCAGCAGACTCACGTAATATCCCGTTGACAGGTAACTTAAGTCACCGCACAGATTCAACAGCTGGGTACGGGTTTTTGAAGGCTGTTGAAGTAAGTATTCACTTGCTGTGATAGTTGATTGACTAGGGTAGTATGGCTGCCAGTCGGTAATATCATCAAGAATAATTAAAGCAGAGTTTTGCATAGCGGCTCCGGGGTGGATATGCGGCGCATTTTTATGCTTATTAAGCTAAAAATACAAGAACTATTTTACCAAAATAATCGTAAAGCATTCGTCCATCAATAGGATGTAAGCTATTCTCATTAATCAATAATATAGCTAAGTGTATCAAACTTACGCTACTTAAAGGTGATGGAGGCCTGTACATGCTGACTCTGCTGGCAAAATTTCTGCGCGCGCTCAACTCGGAGACCGGCGCCTGGGCGCTGGCCTTTGCTTTTGTGCTGGGCATGATTATGGGGCTGACGCCATTATGGCGCGTTCACAACCTGGTTATCCTGCTGATTGCATTACTGTTCCGGGTAAATCTGACCGGCTTTATTTTAAGCTTTCTGCTGTTTTCGGGTTTTGCCTATCTGCTGGACCCTCTGTTCCATCAGCTCGGCTTCGCTATTCTATCCGCTGAGAGCTGGCAACCGGTATGGCAGTCCATGTATGACTCGGCTTTCTGGCGGGTTCTGCAATTCCATCACACCATTACTATTGGCAGCGTTGTTATCAGTGTGGCATTTGCGCCGGTGCTGGCGGTGGTCAGCTTCTGGATTGTCAGTCAGTACCGACGCCGTATTCAGCGCTGGTTTAATCAGCTGCGCATTGTACAGGCGCTGAAAGCCAACCGGTTTTGGGCGATCTACTCAGGTTTACGGGGGTAACGGATATGGCAACTCAAGTTCGTCGTAGTGCGGTGCGCTGGCCTGGATTGGCTGCCTTTTTGATCATCCTGGCGCTACTGGCCGCATTTTCGTGGTTACTGCTGGATAGCATTTTGCGCTGGACCTTTGAACGCAGCCTGGGCACGCTCAATGGCGCCGAAGTGAACATCGAACGGGTCGATCACCAGTGGGTGCCCCTGACCATACAGCTGGATGGTGTGCAGATGACCGACCCCGCTGAACCTGAGTTTAACCGGGTGGTGATTGGTCAGGCTCGCGGCGTATTGAACTGGGAGCAGTTATTGCTTGGCCGCATCCACTTTGAAGATGTGGTCAGTACCGGTATCCGGGTACGGCAGGAACGCGAATCACCGGGCGAGGTGTACAGCCTGCCCGATAAAGCAGCGATGCAGGGCTGGGCTAAAGGGAAACTGGCGGATTTAGGCCTGGAAATGCCTTCGGTCGATGAGATTATCAGTAGGGTTGATCTCAAGACCCCCGCTGCGATAGAGCAGGCCCGTGCTGCATTTGAAGAACAGCAAGAGCAGGTGCAGACTGCGCTGGACGGTCTGCCGAGCAAAGAGAAGCTGACGGAATATGAAGAACAGGTAAAAACACTGAGTGAAGGTGATGTCAGTAATCCGCAACAACTGCAGCAACGCATGGAAAAGTTCGAGCAGTTAAAAGCGCAGTTTGAAAAAGATCGCACCGCCGTACAGCAGTTTCAGGAACAAGCCTCAGAAGCGGTAAAAGTACTGCGGGAAAACCTCGATCGGGTGAAGTCCGCGCCACAGCAGGATCTGAATCGGGTCGAAGAGCTGATGCAGTTTAATGCCGAAGGGCTGGGTGAGATTACCGAAGTGCTGTTTGGGGAACAGCTGCGGGTATGGAGTAAGTATATCCTGCTGGCCTACGAGCAGTTAGCGCCGATGATTGCCCGCGCCGCTGATGAGTCGGTGGTAAAACCACAGCGCGGCGAAGGCATCTGGTTTTCTTATACAGGCGCTGATGCGGCGCCGGACTTTCTGATTAAACAGGCCCGCACTGAGTTTCAGCTGTTCGGCACTGTGCTTGATATCGACTGGAACAATATTACCCATCAGCATCAGCAACTGGGTCAGCCAACGGTATTTCGCGCTTCTGCCGACAACAAGGAACTCTGGCGCAGCCTGAATCTGAACGGCGAGCTGAAGATGACGGACGCCGGCGTGGATGCCCGCCAGCAATGGCAACTGCAGGGCGTTAACCTCAGCAATATTGGTCTGAGCGACAGCGATGAGTTCACAGCAAGCCTGATCAATGCGCTACTGGACAGCGACGGCTCAGTCTCGCTGCGTGATAGCCAGCTGGACGGTTCGGGTGTGGTTCGTTTGTCGGATATGCAGGTGAACGCCGCAGCCGACAATCGTTTCGCTGAAGTCGTGGCAAATGCTCTGGAAACGCTACAGCGGCTGGATATCCAGGCTGACATTAGTGGCGCTATGACCACGCCGCAGTTTAATTTACGCTCGGATCTGGATAAACAGCTTGGTGGGGCGCTGAAAAGTGCGGCACTGGAAGCTGGCCAGCAGGAGCTGTCAGCGTTACGCAGCCGCCTCCAGAGCGAGGCTAGCGGCTTCACCGAAGCGAATCAGGACGATCTGAACGATATTCTGGCGTTGCTGCAGGATGCAGAGAATCGCGAACAGCGGTTAAAGGATCTGTTATCGGTGAAATTGCAGGATCGTTTGCAGGATAAACTAAAAGGCCGGTTAAAAGGGCTACTCGGAGATGGTGAGTAGCCCTGCCTGAAATTAGTGCGCTAAAAAGGCTTTGATGGTTTCAGCTTTGGTCTGGATACTAAAGATGCCGTCCAGGTGGCCCCAAATGCCGTCAATTTCTTCATAGATGGGATCTTTCCCCTGGGCTTCCAACAATTCAACGGTTTGCTTTGCCAGATAAGGCTGAAGCAATAGGTCATTGCTGGCTGGCAGAAACAGGGTTTTTGCTTTGATACGTTGCAGGCCGCTGGCCAGGTCTTCCTGATGACCGGCGACAAACAGCTGGTTCGCCCGCACCAGATACAGCAGGTGGTTGGCATCGGCCAGCGGAGCGCGACTAGCGGCGGCGCCAAACAGGTAATCAACCGCCGGCAGGTTATTGGTGACGCTGGCGAGGCCGTCAGCTGGCAAGGTTTGTTGCTGCGGAGCCTGCATATTCATAATCACCGGGTGCATGGCTTCCTGAGTAATCATGGCCAGGGTGCTGGTAATACCTTCCAGTGGTGCCACACCCTCGTAGTAATCGCCCTGATTCCAGTTGGGATCGGCTTTAATCGGCCGCGCCCAGTGCTCCAGTGCCATGATGGTCCAGGCATCCATCGCGCCGGCACCGATAACTGAAATCATCCGCTCGACCTGATCCGGGTAGGCCGCTGCCCACTCAATCGCCTGCAGTGAACCCATAGAAGCACCAGCTACAGCATGCAGCTTGTTAATCCCCAGGCTGCTGAGCAGTTCACGCTGTACATTGACGAAATCGCGGATAGTCACAACCGGGAAGTCGAGGCCATAGGGTTCGCCCGTAGCCGGATTAATTGAGATCGGCCCCGTGGTAATCACGTTCGGGTCATTCGGGAACGCGTTAACCAGGGTATCGGAGCTGATCACGAAATATTTATCGGTATCAATGGCTTTGCCCGGGCCGATGATACTGTTCCAGTAGCCTGGCATGGCGTCGTCTGCGGTGTATTTACCGGCGGCATGACTATTACCGGAAAAGTAGTGGGTGATCAGAATCACGTTGTCTTTGGCTTCGTTAAGCTGGCCGTAACTTTCCCAGCCCACGTTAACAACCGGGATCACTTCACCGCTTACCGTGGCAAAATTCTCGGTGGTGAAGGTCTGTTTTTCGACCAGCATATCGGCTTGCACAGGCGCTGCCAGCAGATAGCCACTGATCAGGCCGATGGATAATAATAGGTTTTTCATGTTAATTGCGCTCCACGAGGTAATTTGCGTACTCTTTGCGTAATTCGTTTTTGACCAGCTTGCCGGTGCCGGTGTGCGGCAATGAGTCGACAATCAGAATTGCGTCCGGTGTCCACCATTTGGCAATCTTTCCCTGTAAAAATTCATAAATCATATCGGTATTCAGTTCCATGCCTTTATTGGCAACCACCAGCAGCAATGGGCGCTCATCCCATTTCGGGTGTTTCACGCCAATGACACAGCTTTCATTGACCGCCGGATGCTGACTACAGATGTTTTCGATTTCGAGCGAACTGATCCATTCGCCGCCGCTCTTGATCACGTCTTTTTTACGGTCGACCACTTTCATATAGCCATCAGGGTCGATAACGGCAATATCACCCGTGGCCAGCCAGCCATCAGCGAAGGTGTCAGGGTCGTTGCGCCGGTAATAACTGCTGGCGATCCAGGGTCCGCGTACGCGCAACTCTCCGCTGGTGGTGCCGTCATGTGGCAAAGGGTCGCCATCGGCATTCACAATTTGCATATCCACCCCAAAACAGGCGCGGCCGGCAGTGGTCTGGATGGCATAACGTTGCTGTTTCGGCAGGGTCATGAGGGCCGGCTCGGGCGGTGCGGAACTGGCTAGCGGGCCGGTTTCAGTCATGCCCCAGATGGGCTGCCAATAGACGCCGTAAACCTCATCATAGGTTTTAACCAGACCCAGTGGCGAGGCAGCTCCGCCCACGCAGACCCGTTCCATTGATGGCATCGACTGACCAGACTCGCGTAAGTAGTTATGCAGCGCCAGCCAGATGGTTGGCACGCCCAGCCCCACGGTGACTTCTTCCGTACGAATGAGTTCGTGCAGGGCTTCGCCGCTCATGCCGCTGCCCGGCAATACCAACTTACAGCCAGATAGTGGGGCGGCATAAGGTGCCCCCCAGGCGCCGGCGTGATACATAGCGACCACCGGCATCAGTACGGTATCACCGCGCAAATCAAGTAACTCACGGCTGGCGGTCGCCTGGGCGTGCAGCACCATGGCGCGGTGTGAACTAAGCACACCCTTGGGATTGCCGGTAGTTCCTGAGGTATAACAGAGCAGCGCTCCGCTGTCCTCGTGTAGGGCTGGCCAGTCAAACTCAGCCGGATGTTGCCCAATAAAATGTTCATAAGGTTCAACCGGCAGCCAGATGTGCTCCAGTTCAGCTTTTGGGTGATGTTCGCTGTCGCATAACATCACAATACCTTTTACGGATTTAAGCTCATTGGCAAATTCACTGAGCAGGCCGGCGAAGCCAATATCCACAAACAGCCAGGTATCCTCGGCGTCATCAATCATCCAACGGATCTGATCGGCAAACAGCCGCGGATTTACTGTGTGCAGAACGGCGCCGATGCCGCTAACGGCATAATAGAGTTCCATATGCCGGTAGGTATTCCACGCCAGCGATGCGACCCGGTCGCCGGGTTGAATGCCGGCGTTAGTCAGGGCATGCGCAAGCTGGCAGCTGCGCTGGTAGCAGTCGGCATAGGTATACCGATGGATATCGCCTTCCTGCCGGCGACTGACGATTTCCTGCCGCGGATGCCGGCGCAGCGCGTGGCGCAGTAGGTCGATAATCAGTAATTGGCTGGCTTGCATGGCACCGGCTAATGCCGGTGCCGCCTGGGTTGTTTCAAACATATACGCTTACCACCAGATAAATAATGCGATAGCTACGGCCAGACCCATCAGGGGCACAGCGACGGTGACGGCTGCCACCGGCCAGTAGGCCGCTTTGTGTGTTTCATTACAGATAGCACGAATTGTGGTCACGACATAGCCATTATGGGGCAATGAGTCCAACGCGCCGGAAGAAATGGCCACAATCCGGTGTAACTGATCAGGGTTCACGCCAGCATCAATATAATGGGGGCCCAGAATAGGTAAGGCAATGGCCTGCCCACCCGATGCTGAGCCGGTTAAACCGGCGATAACACTTACTGCCACCGCAGCGCTCACCAGTTCATTACCAGGCAGGCTGGTCATAAAGGCCACGGCGTCAGTAAATGCCGGAGTCACTTTGGCGATGCTGCCAAAGCCAACGACGGCTGCGGTATTCCCGATGGCAATCAGGGCACCGGTTGAGGCCTCAGAAATAGCCCGCGAGATATTCTGAAAGTACTTGTGGTTGATAATAGCGATAGCTATCACACCGCCAAGCAGCGCGATAATCAGCGCGTTCTGTTTCAGGTCATCGTGGAATATAAAGCTCAGCGTCAGCACGGTAGCCAGCGGAATAAGACCGCTGAAGGGGGACGGCAACTTGCGTTCAATCAGAACCGGGTCGCCTTCGCGTGCTTCAAACCGCTCGCCGTTATTGACTGCCTTGGTGATTAGCTTCTTCAGCCACCAGTAGCCAAATAGCGCCATCAGAATCGCGACGAATAAGCTGACTTCCCAGGCTGCATAGGGTGAGGTACCAAGATGCTGGATTGGAATCCAGTTCTGGATCTCCGGTGAACCGGCTGAAGTCATGGTAAAGGTCACGGAGCCAAACGCCAGCGCTGCCGGAATAAAGCGGCGGGGCAGGTTCGCATCTTTAAATAAAGCCAGTGCCATCGGGAATACCGAAAAGGCAACCACGAATACACTGACGCCGCCGTAGGTCAAAATGGCACAGGCCAGTACTACCGCCAGCACAGCTTGCTGGCGGCCAAGTTTGCCGATAATCCATTTGGCAACACTGTCTGCGGCACCGGTATCTTCCATGAACTTACCAAACATGGAGCCGAGCAGGAACATGAAGAACCAGGCGGCGACAAAGCTTGCGAAGCCATCCATATACGCGCTGACAAAGTTTACATCGCCCTGGAACAGGGGGACATTGCTGGTCAGAGCGACCACGACGGCGCACAGCGGCGCACTGATAAACAGGTTCATTCCACGCAGGGTGAGAACAATGAGCAGTGCCAGCCCACCAACCAATCCAATCATGCTTAACATGCATTACCTCATTGAGTAATAGGTTTCAGGTATGCCATGACCTGATGATATTGCGCTGACGATGGCACACATCATGCGGCAGACCGACCGGTTTTTACATAGTACTAACGTACAGAATACAAAGTTGTGGCTTTAGGTTAGGGTAGCTGTGCCATGACAACAAGAGTGTGTGCTGATACACCCAGAAACGCTTTTAAACAACAATAATCAGGAACCGGGAGAACGACACCATGAGTCAACCCAAATTTCGTCATTCGTTAGTTGCTGCAGCAATCGCTTCGGTGGTTGCCATGCCAGCACTGGCGCAGGACCAGGACGCCACTGCCACTGATGAATATCAGGGCCTTGAGCGAATCGAGGTAACCGCACGCCGCACTACCGAAAGCATTCAGGAAGTGCCGGTATCCGTTACTTCGGTCGGAGAAATGGAACTGGAAAACAACGGTATTACCGTGTTAACTGAAGTTCAGCAGTTTTCTCCTAACACCACCTTACAGAACAGCCGTGGTACCAACTCTACTTTAACCGCTTTTATCCGGGGTGTTGGTCAACAGGATCCACTCTGGGGTTATGAGCCTGGTGTCGGTATCTATATTGATGATGTATTCGTTGCCCGTCCACAAGGCGCGGTACTGGATATTCTGAACGTACAGCGCATCGAAGTACTGCGCGGCCCGCAGGGCACGCTGTATGGTAAAAACACCACTGGCGGTGCGATTAAGTACGTAACTAAAGAAATGAGCGGCGATGCTGAATTCAATATCCGCGGTACCGTAGGCAGCTACAGTCAGCGCGATATTAAAGTGACTGGTCAGATGCCGCTAATCGACAATACCCTGTATCTGGGCGTTGGCATTGCCGATTTGAGCCGCGACGGTTTTGGTGAATTCCTGGAAGTCAGTTATCCGAACCAGGATAAAGAGAACTACAACAAAGATCTGACCGCGATGCGGGCAACGCTTGAGTATCATCCTACCGACACCCTGTTTTTCCGGTTGAACTGGGATAAAACTGAAGACGATTCGAATTCAAAAGGCGGTTTCCGCTTACTGCCAAGTTTGCTGGCGCCGATTCAGATCCCTGACAGTGTTTATGACTCGTACTCGTCCATGCCAACCTGGAACAAAGTAGAGCTGGAAAACCTGAGCTTAACGGCGAACTGGGAAATTTCTGCGGATACGTCTTTGAAATACATCGGTGCAACCCGCGAAAGCTATTCACCAACCAACATTGATTTCGATAGTACCCCACTGCAGATCTTTGATGTGCCAGCTTTCTACGATGATGAGCAGTCGTCGCACGAGTTGCAGATCACGCACCATGCATCTTCCTACAAGGTGGTTGCCGGTGTTTATTACGATGATACCGATTCCTGTGGTCGCTTTGATGCCGTCCTGACGGTGCTTGGCCAAGCCGCTTTTGGTACGCCTGGCCTGACTCGTGAAGTCAGCGGTTGTAGCTACGGTGAAAGCCTCTCGGTTTATGCACAGGGCTCAATTGATCTGAATGATCAGTGGTCACTGACTCTGGGCGCACGTCATACAAAAGATGAGAAGTCAGCGATTGTTCGTAACGGTCTGTTATTTGCTCCGGTTTATCCGCTGGACGGCTGGGTCGACGGCTTCGTTCGTGATGAAGACGCCATTGCTGCAGCTACTCCGGTCGTACTGGGTTCTGACAGCGACGGTGACGGCGTACTTGACGCACCGAAATCAGCAGACTGGTCACGCTTTACCCCGCGCGTTGGTGTTGAGTATCAATACAATCCGGATGTGATGTTCTACGCCAGCTATGGTCAGGGCTTCAAATCAGGAACCTTTAACCCACGGGCGACTATTAACGAACCTGCAGCGGATCCGGAAATCGTTGATTCATTCGAGATCGGTATGAAGAGCGACTGGAACGATCGTCTGCGCGCTAACGTCACGCTGTTTATGCTGGACCACGAAGATCGTCAGTACATCTCGGTATTGCCGGGTGAAACTGCGACTGACCTGAACCAACGTCTGGGTAACATCGGTAAATCAAGTGCCAAAGGTATCGAAATCGAAACCACTTATGTGGTTACCGATGCCCTTGATGTGGATTTCAGCCTGGGTTACATCGATGCTGAGTTCGAAGAAGTGCTGGATACCGACCCAAATACCGGTGCCACTTTTGATAAATCAGAACTCTTTACCATTTCAAATACACCTGAAGTGACTGCGAATCTGGGCTTTACCTACAATATCCAGTCAGCAATCGGTGATATGGCTGTAGTGGGTAATTACTACCATCGCGGCAAGTATGACTTGTTTGAAGAGCTTAACCTGCTGAAACAAGACAGCTACGGTATTCTGAACCTGGGTATTAACTGGTTCAGTGATGATGGCCGCTGGACTGTGGGTTTACATGGTAAAAACCTGACTGATGAAGAATACATGGTTGGTGGTTATCAGTTCGTCACCCCAGATCCAAGTGACCTGAACGACACCACGCTGTATCAACCTGGTTTAGGTGGCGACACCACATTGACCGCTTACTACGGCGATCCACGTACTATCTCCCTGACTGTGGGGTATCGTTTCTAAACCCCGCCCGGTGCCTGCCGGAGTTGATTTCCGGCAGGCACTGACTTTTACTGATGGACGCGTTAGCATGGAACATCTGTTTCCAAATCAAACCGACACCCCAATGGCGCGTGCAATTATAGCTGATGATCATCCGTTATTCCGGGCAGCCCTTAAACAGGCGCTGACTGAAACCCTTTCGACTGATATTAAAGAAGCCGCCAGCTTTGAACAGCTACTGGCAATCCTCAAACAAGAACCGCAAATTGAACTGGTGCTACTGGACTTATCCATGCCGGGTAATCGCGGACTGACCGGACTGACCTCACTACGTAGCCGCTACCCCGATATTCTGGTGGTGATTGTTTCTGCCAACGAGCAACTACAGGTTATCCGTCAGGCAATGGCCTATGGCGCCAGTGCTTATATTCCCAAATCTATGCCGCTGGCGGAATTGCAGGGCGCGGTGCACGCGGTGCTGGCCGGTGATACCTGGCTGCCTGAGCATCTGGTGGACGTGGTTAACCAGGCCCCGGTACCGGAAACCCTCGACTTCGCGCGGCGTCTGGAACAGCTAACCCCGCAACAATTTCGGGTACTTGAGTGCCTGGCTGATGGCTTGCTGAATAAGCAGATTGCGTATGAACTCAATGTTCAGGAAACCACGATCAAGCAGCATGTGTCAGCGATTTTGCGCAAACTTGAGGTATTGAATCGTACGCAGGCCGGAATTCGCTTTAAGCAGATGCTCAGCGCGCCGGACTCAGCGGATCAGCCGTTTGAGTAAACGCTTCAACGCCGCGGTTTTTAATGGTTTTGGAATAAACGCAGCATGTTGGGCAATGGCTTGTTCGCGCAGGTGCTCATCGGGATCCGCAGAGTTCAGGATAGCCGGTAAATCATCACCGTAGCGTTCGCGTAGCAACTGCAGCACAGCGATGCCGGTATCCCCGTGATCCAGATGATAATCCAGAATCACCAGATCAGGCTTTGTCGTGGTTGCTGTCGGTAATTGCTCGCGATTGGCGAAGGCGACAACGTCAGCGCCCCAGCCGGATAACAGTTGCTGCATGGCGCTCAGGATCCGATCATCGTTATCGACCACCCAGATAGTGCGACCGTTCAGGAATTTTTCATTGCGCTCAGGCAGGGAGAGAGGTCTGACCGGTGCAACTTTGTGCCAGGCTACTACCGGTAACGTCAGCGTAAAGCGCGTACCGCGGCCAACCTCAGAGTGCAGATCCAGCGGGATGCCAAGTAACCGGCACATGCGATCAACAATGGCCAGCCCCAGTCCCAGCCCCGGGTTATCCCCACTTTGTTCAAGCTGATGAAACTCACGGAAAATATTGTCCCGCTGATCCGTCGGAATGCCGCGGCCGGTATCAATAATATATAGTTTCAGCGCGTTGCCGTGGCGTCGCCCGCCAATCAGGATCTTGCCCCGATCGGTATAGCGCACGGCATTAGACAACAGATTCTGAATGATTCGGCTGAGCAACTTGCGGTCGCTATCCACCATGACCATATTGGGCACATAGCGAATTTTGAGCTGCTTTTCAGCGGCAATAATGCGCTGGTTTTCCAGCAGCGGCTGAATAATGTCATGTAGTGAAACGGCCTGTCGGTTAACCGGCAGGTTACCCGCTTCCAGCCGGGTCATATCCATCAGCATCGTCAGTAATTCTTCAGCATTTTGCAGCGACTGCTGAATCTGCCGTACCAGCTGTCCCTGCTCGCCATCCAGTCGCTGGCGCAACATGTCGCAAAATAGCGTGGCGGCATTAAAGGGTTGCATGAGGTCATGTCCGACGGCAGCAAAAAAGCGTGTTTTGCTCTGGTGTGCGCGCTCTTCGGCATGCTTGGCTTCAAGTAGCTGGCGCGTGCGGTCAGCCACCCGCTGTTCAAGCTGCACGTTTATCTGTTCAAGTTCGCGCTGCGCGACCACCAGTTCGGTAATGTCGGTGTAAGTGGTCACAAAGCCACCATCAGGCATAGGCGCGCCCTGTAGTTCAATCACCAGATCGCCCTGCTGGCGCTGGTAACGATAGGCACTACCCGCCCGCAGATAATTCAGGCGTTTATCGATTTCGTCAGCCAGTTTCGGCTCCTCACCGTCACCGAGCAGCCCCCGTCTGGCGTTGTAACGTAATAGTTCAGACACCGGCATACCTGCTTGCAAAAAACCGGCCGGGTAGTCAAATAGTTCAATATAACGGCTGTTCCAGGCGACCAGCCGCAGATCCTGATCGATTACGCTAATACCCTGGGGGATGTTCTCAACCGAGGCCTGTAATAATTCGCGGTTAAATTTATAGAGTTGCGAGGCCTGCGTGGCCCAGGTGACCACCTGTGCGATAGGTACACCCGGTTGCTGAGTTATAGCCTCGAGCAGGATACGGCTGGCAGCGCTACCTATTACCGCTGACAGTTCCCGTTCAACGCGCGCCAGTACCGGTCCCGGCACCAGCTCATCGCCCGCTGCTGTGGTTAAGTCAAGCTGCAGGCGGCGGCTCATACGTTCTAATTCCACACTGTCGAAGAACCGCGCCAGCACCTGACGCAGGCGGCCCCAACTGATGGGTTGATGATGATAAAGCTCAGGGTGCGCGCCGGTGGGATCGGTAAACTGATGGCGCTGACGTTGTTCAAGGGCGCTGGGACTAAATAGCAGCGAGCCGATAATATACAGCGCCAGATTTACTCCCAGACTGATGAGCACGCCGTCGCTGAGTGCAATATCCGTCAGGTTTTGCGCCGCATGAATAGACGGCCACAGCAGGGCATACACCCAGAGCAGCGTACCTGCAGTGATGCCGGCAATGGCACCCGCCTTATTGGCCCGGGTCCAGACCAGGCCGCCCAGCAGCGCTGGTGCGAGCTGGGCCAGCAGCGCCAGCGACAGCAACCCAGCGTTAACCAGCGGTAAATTCGCTTCGGTCAGCTTATGAAAGCCGTAAGCCAGCACGATGATGAAGATAATGGTTGAGCGGCGAATCAACAGCACCCGGCCGGGGGTGAAAGTGAACTTGCGCATGCGCTGTTCCGTGAGCCGCAGCCACATAGGCATGATCACGTCGTTCGACATCATGATACTGAGCGCCAGGGTGGCGATAATCACCATGCTGGTAGCGGAAGCCAGCCCACCTATGAATGCGACCATGGTCATTACCGGCTGCTCGGCCTGCAGTAGTAGTGTCAGCATAAAGGTATCGCTACGCGCGGCGTCAGGCACCAGCAACAAACCCGCCAGCGCTATTGGTAAAATAAAGAGATTGATGGCAAACAGATACAATGGGAAGGCCCAGCGGGCGGTGCGTAACTCTTCCGGGTCGGTATTTTCGATATAAAGCACATGAAACTGGCGCGGCAGGCAGAACATCGAGATAGCACCAAGCAGAATATGGGTCACGTAGATGTAGGCGCCGCCGGGCTTGCCCTCCAGTACCGGTCGCACATCAATATGGTTGGCCGCCTGCAGGAAAATATCACTGACGCCGTCGAACATGGAGTAACTGACAAAAATCCCAACCCCCATAAAGGCCAGTAACTTAACTACTGACTCAAAGGCCACGGCATCCATCAGGCCAGCATGTTGTTCGGCCAGGCTTAACCGGCGGGTACCGAACAGAATCGCGAAGCCCATCATCGCCAGCGCCACCAGCGCGGCGACGTCACCAAACCAGGGTAAGGGGCGATCAACCATACCTGTGGCGGTGGCGAAGCTACCGGTGACCGCCCGCAATTGCAGCGCGATGTACGGGATAATGCCGATTAAAGCAATAAGGGCAACAGTGACCGCCAGCGAAGAGGTTTTGCCGTAGCGGCTGCTGATCACGTCCGCAATCGAAGTCAGGTTCTGTTGTTTACAGGCGTGCAGCAGCCGCATCTGAATGCGATGGGCAAATAAGAATACCAGCATCGCCCCGATATAAGTTGGGGCCATGGACCAGCCGTAGTAAGCCGATTGCGTGACGGTGCCGTAGAATGCCCAGGTGGTGCAGTGGATACCCTGGGCCAGCGCATAGCGGTAGGGCTTTATTTGGTTGGGTGGCTTACGTTCGCCGCGGTAAGCGATGCTGTATAGCACCGCGATATAACTGATGGCGATAAAGACCGTAAGCGAAGTACTTAGCATAAGTTACCGGTGCTGATCGCCATGAGGTTGGAATACCGTGAGTGACCATTGCCAGCGAATAGCGCCAAAGCGCAATAACAAGGTGCTGAAGCCGCCGGCCAATACCGCGACTACCGGCGCATAAGGTTGCAGTATGACGAAGATACTGGCGCCGATAATGCAGGTGGTGGCATAGAGTTCACTTTTTAGCACCATCGGGATATCACGCGCCAGCACATCACGCAGCATGCCGCCAAAGCAGGCGGTGATGGTACCCATAACCACACAGATGATCGGTGAAAAACCGGCTTCCATTGCTTTGTTAGCACCCATCAGGGTAAAAAAAGCCACACCCAGAGCATCGGCCGACTGCAATAGTCGCTGATGGATGTATTCGCGAAAGCGCAGCCAGATAATAGTGGCAAAAGCCGCGACCAGAATACTGTAGAGGTAACTTGGGTCGTGCGCCCAGAACACCGGTAAATCCAGGATCAGATCACGGACAGTACCGCCGCCAATCGCGGTAACCGACGCCAGCACAATCACCCCGAAGCCATCCATGTTTTTGCGGAATGCCAGTAAGGTGCCGGAGATCGCAAATACTGCGACTCCCAAATGATCAATCCAGTAAAATAATGTATCCATGGCGAATGGTTATTTATTGTTATTTGTTCAGGCAGTTTCGCATGCTTTATTGCCGCTGCCTAGTGTCCTGACCTGCGAACCGGCTGACTTGGTTCTCCCTATTTGGTCAGAAATTCGTTAGAATGCTGCACAATTCTGAAAAACTGGTGGCTAAGCCTTGTTTGCTATAAAGTTTGCCCCCATCCTTAGACTCATTAAATACTAATAACTTGTAGGGGAATACTATGGACTTTTTAATTTCTACAGCGTACGCACAAGATGGCGCAGCACAGACTGGCGGCGGCATGGAACTGATTTTCATGCTGTTAATGTTCGGCCTGATCTTCTATTTCATGATTTACCGTCCACAAGCTAAACGCGTTAAGCAGCATAAAGAACTAATTGCCAGCGTGAGTAAAGGTGATGAAGTGCTGATGAACGGTGGCCTGGTAGGTCGTATTACCAAAATCAGTGAAGATAAAGATTTTATGGTGATTGCCTTAGCTGAGTCAGTAGAAGTAACAGTACAGAAATCAGCAGTAACAGCGGTGCTTCCGAAAGGAACCATGAAATCTCTGTAAGCAGAGATAAGGATTTGACGTGTTAAACAAGTTTCCGCTCTGGAAAAATCTGCTGGTAGTGGTGGTGATAGCGATAGCCGCGTTATTTGCCCTGCCTAACCTTTACGGTGAAGACTATGCCGTGCAGATTTCTGCCAGTCGTAACGCAACGATCGATATGACCGCCCTTGGTAAGGTAGAAGATGTTCTTACCGAGCAGGGGATCGAGCCGAAGTCCGTTGCTATGCAAGATGAACAGATCATGGTGCGGCTGACCAGTGATAGTGACCAGTTGACCGCTCGTGATGCGATTTTGCGGGAATTAGGGACCAACTACGTGGTGGCGCTTAACCTGGCGCCGGCGACCCCCGATTGGCTAGACAGTATCGGGGCCACGCCGATGAAGCTGGGTCTGGATTTGCGCGGTGGGGTTCACTTTCTGATGGAAGTGGATATGCAGGAAGCTATCCGCAAAATTCAGAACCAGATGCGCGATACGGTGCGCACCGAGCTGCGTGAAGAGCGGATTCGCTATACCAGTGTTGAACGGGCTGACAATGAGGTTATTGTTACGCTGCGCACTGCTGAAGATTATGCCGCGGCAGAAGATTACGTCGACAATCGTTATAACGGTTATACACTAATTGAAGAGCCTGAAAACCGCACCCTCCGGTTACGCATGACCGATGCCAAGTTGCAGGAAACACAGAATTACGCGGTATCGCAGAATATTACCATTTTGCGTAACCGGGTAAATGAACTGGGTGTTGCTGAACCACTAGTGCAGCGTCAGGGCGCAGACCGTATCGTAGTGCAGTTACCAGGCGTACAGGACACCGCCCGCGCGAAAGAAATTCTGGGCGCAACGGCCACTCTTGAGTTCCGCTTTGTCGATAACGAAAACAGCGTTCGTGATGCAGAAATGGGCCGGGTTCCGTTCGGTTCCGAATTATTCCCCTCGCGTAGCGGCGGTAATGTGTTACTTGAGCAGGACGTGATTCTGACGGGCGACCATATCGTCAATGCCACCGCCGGCTTCGATGAAAACCAGCGGCCGCAGGTTAGCATCTCGCTGGACGGTCCGGGCGGCGATCTGATGTCACTGGCAACCCGGGATAATATCGGCGAGCCAATGGCAACCCTCTTTATCGAGTTTAAAGCCACCGGCGAGCGTGACGAAGACGACAAGATTGTTTTTGAACGCCACTCCGAAGTGATCAACGTAGCGACCATCCAGGCACGACTGGGCAGCAACTTCCGCATCACCGGCATCAGTAGTCAGCAGGAAGCACAGAATCTCGCGCTGTTACTGCGCGCCGGTGCACTGATTGCGCCAATTCAGATTGTTGAAGAGCGCACCGTCGGACCAAGCCTGGGGCAGGAAAATATCAACATGGGTATTCAGGCGATCGTCTGGGGCTTTGTGCTGGTGCTGGCCTTTATGGTGATGTACTACAAGAAATTCGGCATGGTCGCAAACGCCGCACTGGCTACGAACCTGGTGCTGATTGTTGGTGTGATGTCAATGATTCCGGGCGCAACACTGACCTTGCCCGGCATGGCAGGTATCGTTCTGACGGTGGGTATGGCGGTTGATGCCAACGTACTCATATTTGAACGGATCAGAGAAGAAATAAAAGCGAATCGAAGTCCGCAACAGGCGATTCATCATGGTTATGATAGCGCCTTGTCGACCATCGCTGACGCCAACATTACTACCCTTATTGCTGCGGTTATTCTGTTCTCCATCGGCACCGGTCCGGTGAAAGGCTTCGCAGTGACCTTAATGATCGGTATTCTGACATCGATGTTTACTTCCATTGTGGGCACCCGGGCGATTGTTAACGCTGTATGGGGTGGTAAACGCATCGATAAGTTGTCGGTTTAGGAGGCCACATGAGAGAGCTAATTAAAACAGAGAAAACTATACCTTTCATGAAGCTTCGGGTTCCGACCTGGATCTTCAGTGGCCTGTTAGTTATTGCCTCTATTGTTTCGCTGAGTATCAATCAGCTGAACTGGGGGCTCGACTTTACCGGCGGCACCGTGATTGAAGTGGGGTATGAGCAGAACGCCGATTTATCGGCCATCCGGCAAACGCTGGATGATAATGGCTATACTGGCGCTGTGGTGCAGAACTTTGGTACCCAACAGGATGTACTGATCCGCCTGGAACCGCAGGAAGGTGTAAAGGCGCAGGAAATTGGCAACCAGATTCTGCAGCTGCTGCGCGCAGAAAGCAGCAGTAAAGTCGATATGCGGCGGATCGAGTTTGTTGGTCCGAACGTTGGTGATGAACTTACTGAGCAGGGTGGTCTGGCAATGCTTACCGCGTTGCTTTGTATTCTGCTCTATATCGCAGTGCGTTTTGAATGGCGACTGGCGGTAGGTGCAGTAGGCGCGCTGGCACATGATGTTATCCTCACCTTAGGGCTGTTTTCGATACTGGGGCTGGAGTTTGATCTGACCGTACTGGCGGCCTTGCTGGCGGTTATCGGTTATTCGATAAACGATACCGTGGTGGTATGTGACCGTATCCGGGAAAACTTCCGTAAGTTCCGTAAAGGCACTCCGGAAGAAATTATCGATGGTGCTTTGACCGATACCATGAGCAGAACGGTGATTACCTCATTAACCACCATCTTAGTGCTATTTGCGCTATTCTTCTTAGGTGGCGCATTAATTCATGGCTTTGCTACCGCCTTGTTATTCGGCGTAGTAATAGGTACCTACTCATCGGTTTATGTAGCAAGTTCGCTTGCTCTGGCGCTGGGTGTAAGCCGCGAAGATCTGATGCCACCTGAGGTTGAGAAAGAAGGCGAAGATCTCGAGCCAATGCCTTAAGCAGGCTGATTAGCACGAGCAAACGGCGAACAAGGAGAGGAAGTAATGCTTGTCGTATTATCTCCGGCAAAAAATCTGGATTTTGAAAGTGATTTGCGCACCAAAGAGTATTCGCAGCCGCGTTTACTCGATCATGCCGAGCAATTGGTTGAGCGGTGCCGTGACCTGAGTCCGCAGCAGCTTGGCTCGCTCATGAAAATCAGTGACAAGCTGGCTGGCCTGAATGCCGCCCGCTTTGCCGAGTGGCAACGGCCATTCACGCCAGATAATGCCCGCCCGGCTATCTATGCTTTTGATGGTGATGTGTATGCCGGCCTGGCTGCCGAAAAGCTAAGTGATGAAGCAATTGCTTATGCGCAGGAACATTTACGCATTCTCTCGGGTCTATATGGTGTGTTACGGCCATTAGACCTGATGCAGGCCTATCGGCTTGAAATGGGTAGTAAACTTGATACTGACCGCGGTACTACCCTGTATGCGTTTTGGGGTAAAGTAATTACCGATATGCTGAATGAGGATTTAGACGCGATAGATTCCGACGTACTGATAAACCTTGCGTCGAACGAATACTTCTCCAGCGTTAAGGTTGGCGATTTGAATGCCAGGGTGATTACCCCCGTATTCAAAGACGAGAAAAATGGCGAATTTAAAGTCATCAGTTTTTGGGCGAAGAAAGCTCGCGGTATGATGGCGCGTTATATTATGACCGAGCAGCCTCAGTCTGTAGCTGAGCTAAAGAACTTTAAAGCAGCGGGTTACCGGTATAATGCTGAGCAGTCGAGCGAGACTGAACTGGTATTTTACCGTGCCGAGCGCGACCAGTAATACGCTGCGCCAACAGGAGTAAGCGGAATGAAAGATCTCCACGAAGAAGAGCTAGAGCAAAAGTCGAGTCAGGGGAAGTTAATGACGACTCTGGTTATCGTGATTGCGATTGCCGTAGCAGTTATTGCCTGGCTGTGGCAGCAGCAAGATACGACGCCCGAGCCAACTCCTGAACCTGCCGAAACGGTGGTAACCCAAAGTGAACCGCCTACGCCTTCTGAGCCCCAGCCTGATGTTGAGGTGATCACTGAAGCCGAAGAGCCGCTGGAAGAAATACCTGAACCGGCGCCGGACTTGCCAGAGCTTGAAAACAGTACCGATGAGGTAATGGAAGATCTTCGCGCCGCCGAGCAGAATGTTGAGCCAATTCAAAGCGAGCGGTTAATTCGCGACGCTGTGGTCTTTGTCGACAACCTTCGCAACGGCCTGGTGGTACGTGACAACGCGCTGCTACCGGCACCTAAGAGCCGCTTCCGGGTACTTGAGCAAAACGAAAAAATTTACATCGACCCGCGTTCATATGATCGCTACAACAGCACGGTAGATTGGTTTGTCAGCCTGGATACCGGGGTTCTGGTCAACCTTTTCAACTACTACCAGCCGCTGGCCGAGGAAGCCCTGGGTGAGATTGGCTATCCTGACGCCGCCCCCGATGAGGTTTTGCTTGAAGCGATAAACCTGTTGCTGGATACACCCTCAGCTGGCACCGTGATTGAATTAACTGACGACGATGTGATGTACAAGTTCGCTGATCCATCGCTGGAGTCTTTACCGCCCGCACAGAAGCAGATGTTGCGGTTAGGCCCGGATAATATGCGGCGCGTCAAACTTAAGCTTGAGAGCCTCAAGCAGGAGCTCACTGAGCAATAATCTTTATGTCGCAGGACGTCAACGAGAAGGTTCCAGATCATCTGCTGGCGCCCCTGCCGCAGCGGGGCAACAAGGTTAGCCGCTGGCTTGGCCGGCTGGGCATGCGACTGTTAGGTGGCTGGCAGGTCAAAGGTACATTGCCCGCTACCCGTCAGGCGATTATCCCGGTTGCTCCACATACCTCAAACTGGGATTTCTTCGTCGGCGTATCCGTCATGCTGGCGCTTGGTCTCCGGCTTTCGTTTTTTGGCAAACACACCCTGTTTCGTTTTCCTATCAACGGCATTATGCGCTGGCTTGGTGGTATTCCGGTGGATCGCCGTAAATCTCAGGGTGTGGTTGAGCAATCAATTGAAGCATTCGAGCAGCGCGACGAGCTGATTCTGGCGCTGGCGCCGGAAGGCACCCGTCGTAAAGTAACCGAATGGAAAAAAGGTTTTCTGCATATCGCCAAAGCAACCGGCGTTCCGGTTATTCCGGTTGCGTTCGATTTCTCCAGAAAAACTGTAGATATCGCTGAGCCTATGATTATCAGCGATGATATCGACGACGAACTGGCGCGGGTTAAAGCCGCGGTAGCCCATGCCCAGGGAAAAAATCCAGAGCATGTCTGAACTTGAAATCTGTGCTATTATCGCGCCGTTTTCAGCAAAAGGAATCCACCATGAAGGTCATTGAAGGCGGAATCGCCGCTCAGGGTAAGAAATTTGCGATTGTCGTATCGCGCTTTAACCATTTTGTGGTCGACAGCCTGCTGGATGGCGCGCTGACCACCTTAAAGCATTATGGGCAGGTTAGTGCCGACGATATCACTGTGGTACGGGTGCCAGGCGCCTATGAAATGCCGCTGGTAGCCAGAAAGCTTGCCGCCAGTGGCAAATACGACGCGATTATCGCGGTCGGCGCCGTAATTCGTGGCAGTACACCGCACTTCGATTTTGTTGCCGGCGAATGCAACAGCGGCCTGAGCCGTGTCGTTCATGAGTTTAATATTCCGGTAGCTAATGGCGTGATCACCACCGACTCGATCGAACAGGCTATTGAACGCAGCGGAACTAAAGCAGGAAATAAAGGTTCTGAAGCGGCTTTAAGCGCATTAGAAATGGTCAATGTACTGAGTCAGTTGTAAGAGGCAATGTAATGAAACCAGCAGCACGCCGTAAGGCCAGGAAACTGGCGGTTCAGGCTATTTATTCGTGGCAGCTTAGCGATAACAGCATGAGCGATATTGAAGCTCAGTTTCTGACTGATAATGACACCAGTAAAGTAGATGTGGATTATTTTTTAGTCCTGGTCCGTGGTGTGGCCGGTCAGGTCAAGTCGCTGGACGAAGCCGTGTCGCCGTTTCTTGATCGCCCATTAAAAGATCTGGATCAGGTTGAACGGGCGGTACTTCGGCTGGCCGCGTTCGAATTGCGCGAGCGCCTTGATGTGCCGTACAAAGTGGCGATCAATGAGGCCATTGAACTGGCCAAATCGTTCGGCGCAGATGACAGCCACCGCTTTGTAAATGGCGTTCTGGATAAAGCTATTGATTCGCTTCGTCCTGCTCGCCAGTAAATCGACAGCGAGCTGATCCGGTTATGGCGTTTGGCGAATTCGATCTGATCGATACTTACTTCACGCAGCGCTCCAAGCAACGCCCTGATGTTGTTATTGGTGTGGGCGACGACGGTGCGGTGGTGAGTCTGCCGGAACGCAGTGAGCTGGTCATCGTCACTGATACCATGGTGGCCGATGTTCATTTTGACAGTGATACCCCCGCCCGCGCCTTAGGCCATAAAATCGTTGCTGTTAATCTCAGCGATCTTGCGGCTATGGGTGCCGAACCTGCCTGGATTAGCCTTGCTGTTACCCTGCCTGAAGTTGACCATGAGTGGCTGACGGATTTTGCCGCTGGTTTACGCGAAATATGCGATTACTATGGTTGTCAGCTGATCGGCGGCGATACCACTCAGGGGCCGTTAAGCCTGACTGTTACCGCCCATGGTGTGGTTCCCGCAGGTAGCGCGATAAAACGCGCCGGCGCCCGCCCTGGCGACTGGATATACTTAAGCGGACCACTTGGCGATGCTGGCCTGGCACTTGCTGCCCGGCAGCAAAAAGTAAAGCTTACCAACGAACACTATAAACGGGTCACCGACCGGCTCTATTTTCCTTCGCCCCGGGTGGCGTTGGGTCAATCTCTGCGCGGTATTGCCAGCAGTGCGATTGATATCTCAGACGGTCTGGCCGCCGATCTGGGCCATATTATTAAAGCCTCCGGCGTCGGTGCCCGGGTTACCCTCGAAGCCGTACCCTTGTCACTGCCCCTTACCGAAAGCGTGAGCCAGGAGCGAGCGCTCGAACTGGCGCTGGTAAGCGGCGATGACTATGAACTCTGTTTTACGGTGCCGGAAGCGCGGCGGGGTGTTTTCGATACCTTAATTGCGCACAGCCCCACCAAACCGATTTGTATCGGCCGCATTACCAGTGAAACCGGCAAGCTGAAACTCGAACTTGAGGGCGAGCCATGGGAACTACCCGAAGCTGGTAACGGCTTCCAGCATTTTAGTCAGCGCAAGTAGGACGTTTCACTATGTCGACGCACCGCCATTTGTTGTCAAATCCGCTGCACTTATTATCCCTTGGTTTTGGTAGTGGTCTGGCCCCAAAAGCCCCTGGTACCTTCGGTACACTGGCGGCAATCCCACTGTGCTGGCTGTTACAGCTGGCTGGTTGGCCGGTTTATGGCATCATTACCGTACTGGCCTGTGTGGTTGGTATCTGGCTGTGTGGTTATACCGCCAGAGCAATGGGCGAAGATGACCACCCGGCGATAGTCTGGGATGAAATTGCCGGTTTCCTGATTGCTATGTTCGCTGTGCCCTTTACCTGGTACAACGTGCTGATAGCCTTTGCGCTGTTTCGATTCTTCGATGTGGTTAAGCCAGGCCCGATAGGCTGGTGTGACAGGAATCTGCATGGCGGGTCTGGCATTATGGCCGACGATATTCTCGCCGGCCTCGCTAGTGCCTTATTACTTCATGGTGGCTATGCGGTCATTAATTTGCTGGGTTAAACCTGCGGCATCCAGCTGTAGTTCCTGACGGATCTCAGTCTGGCTGCCATGCTTAATAAAGGCATCAGGTAAACCTATAGTCAGTAATTGTACCTGGCTATTTCTGCTTTGTAAGTACTCACCAACGGCGCTACCCGCGCCACCAGCCGTTACGTTTTCTTCAACTGTGACTAATAACTCGTGCTCGCTGGCCAGCTCATCGATCAGGGCGGCGTCCAGCGGCTTCACAAAGCGCATATCGGCCACTGTGGCATCCAGCTGCTCAGCAGTTTCATTGACTTCATTCAGCAGCGTACCGAAGTTGAGAATGGCAACGCGCTGACCGCTGCGCAGGCGGCGACCTTTACCGATCTCCAGTTGCTGCATGTGCTCATCAAAAGAGCAGCCGGTGCCGTTACCGCGAGGATAGCGAACTGCTGCGGGTTGTTGCAGTAAATGACCGGTGTAAAGCATATTACGGCATTCGTTCTCATCGCTGGGGGTCATTACCACCATATTAGGTACACAACGCAGATAGCTTAAATCGAAAGCGCCCTGGTGAGTCGGACCATCCGCACCGACCACGCCGGCGCGGTCAATGGCGAATAATACCGGCAGGTTCTGCAGAGCAACGTCATGAATCAGTTGATCATAGGCGCGCTGCAAAAAGGTCGAATAGATTGCCACGACCGGATGGTAGCCGCCGATAGCAAGACCTGCGCCAAAGGTCACCGCATGTTGCTCGGCAATAGCCACATCGAAGTACTGATCCGGAAATTTCTGTGAAAACTCAACCATGCCCGAGCCTTCCCGCATAGCTGGCGTCACCGCCATCAGCTTAGGATCGGTGGCGGCCATTTCACAAAGCCAGGCGCCGAACACCTGCGAGTAAGACGGCGTTAATGCTGGTTTTGACGGTATTGATGTCAGGGTGGGGTCGAACTTAGGCACACCGTGATAGCCAATAGGGTCTTTTTCAGCGGGTTCATAGCCTTTACCCTTGCGCGTCACCACATGCAGAAACTGCGGACCCTTGAGCTTGCGCATGTTGCGCAGTGTATCAACCAACAGATTGACATCGTGGCCGTCAATGGGGCCGATATAATTAAAGCCCAGCTCTTCAAAGATGATGCCCGGCGCTACAAAGCCTTTCATATGTTCTTCAGCGCGGCTGGCAAGGTGATGGATACCCGGCATCCCCTGCAGTAGTTTTTTACTGCCTTCCCGGATCGAGGTATAGAATTTACCGGATAAAACCCGCGCCAGGTGGTTGTTCAGGGCCCCGACATTTTCAGAAATAGACATGTCGTTATCGTTCAGAATCACCAGCATGTCCGGACTAATGTCGCCGGCATGGTTCAGCGCCTCAAATGCCATACCGGCAGTGAGCGCGCCATCGCCAATAATGGCGACGACTTTCTGCTGGGTCTGATTGCGTTCAGCGGCAATAGCCATCCCCAGTGCCGCGCTGATCGAAGTGCTGGAATGACCAACGCACAAGGTGTCATATTCACTTTCATCACGCCACGGGAAGGGGTGCAGGCCGTCTTTCTGACGGATGCTATGCAACTGGTCTTTGCGGCCCGTCAGGATCTTATGCGGATACGCCTGATGGCCAACATCCCACACCAGTTGATCGTAAGGCGTGGCATACACATAGTGCAGCGCTACCGTCAGCTCAACCGTTCCGAGGCCGGATGCCAGATGTCCGCTGCTGCGACTCACTGAGTTGAGCAGGAACTCACGGACTTCGCCACACAGCTGTGGCAGCTGGCGATCATTCAGGCGGCGCAAGTCGGCAGGAAGGTCGATGTTATTCAGCAACGGAAATGAAGCTGGCTGGTTACTACGCGAAGAAGACATGGTGTTAATGATCCCGGGTCAGCAGCGATTCTGCAAGTTTTTCTAGTACCAGGGTATTGTAAGGGATTCTGGCAAGGGCATGAAGCGCTTTCTGATGTAAAGCCTTTACTTCTGAACGGGCACCGTCCAGGCCTAACAGTTGTACATAGGTCGCTTTATTGGCATTAAGATCGCTGCCCTGGGTCTTTCCCAGAGCCTCGGTACTGCTGGTTACGTCGAGAATATCGTCCTGTACCTGAAATGCCAGACCCAGATAGCCCGCATAGGCATCAAAATCGCCAAGGTAACGCTGTGCTTCATCGGCACCGGCAAGCACGCCAAGCTGAGCGGCAGCGCGAATCAGGGCGCCCGTTTTATGCTGATGCACTTGTTCCAGCTGCGACTGGTTAAGTTGCCGGGCAGTGGCTTCAAGATCCAGCGCCTGACCGCCACACATGCCTTTATCGCCGGCGGCAACCGCCAGATATTGCACCATCGCCAGCTGCTGGGCCGCACGGGCCTGGGGCTCTGGCTGACTCAGTAACTCGAATGCGAGCGCCTGCAGCGCGTCGCCAGCCAAAATTGCTGTGGCCTCATCAAAGGCGACATGACAGCTGGGCTGGCCACGACGTAATACGTCGTCGTCCATCGCGGGTAGGTCATCGTGGATGAGCGAATAAGCGTGGATACATTCGACGGCCGCAGCTGCGCGGCGGGCCAGGGCCGGGGGCGCGTCACATAAGGTCGCGATCTGCAGGGTCAGAAAGGGGCGCACCCGTTTACCACCCAATACCAGCGCGTAATGCATGGCTTTATTTAACTGTGAGGAGGGCGCCTGTCGGGCCGCAATGATGTCAGTTAAAAATCCATTTATCTCTTGCTGGCAGTCATTTAGCAAAGCGGTTAGCTTCACGCATTGTCCTCTTGAGCATCAACCTGATTATCAAAAGGCACCAGGGCCTCTTCGCCTTGCTGTTGCAACAGTTTACTGACCTTCTGTTCGGCCTGTTGCAGCTTATTCTGGCTAATGCGCGATAAACTGACTGCTTTTTCAAATTTTTCCAGAGCCTGCTCCAGCGGTAGCTCGCCTTGCTCCAGCTGGACAACTATTTCTTCCAGTTGCTGCATTGCTTGCTCGAAGGTTAAATCAGCCATAAATCCACCTATGAGTTCGTCAGCCGCACAAGTTACCCTGATTCCGATGTGTGGTCAAATCAGGTATAATGCGCCACTTTTTACGATTGGAACAGCCAGAACTGATGAAATTTATTATCCGGCTACATGCTGAAATCACCATTAAAAGCGATAGCGTCCGCAAGCGCTTTGGCAAAGTATTGGTAAATAACCTGAAAAGCATCTTGAGCCGTCAGCAACTGCCTGTCACAGTAAGCTGGCACTGGGATCGTATTGATTTAACCAGTACTGAAAATACGTCCGAACTGGCGGCAAAAATCAGTGATGAATTACAGCGTATTCCGGGTATTGCCTGGTTTAGCCGGTCACACGAACTGCCGCTAACTGAGCAGGAGGGCGCCGCCGATTTCGCCCCGATTCTGGAACAGGTACTGGCGTGCTGGCAACAGCGCCTGGCCGGACGTAGTTTTGCCGTACGGGCGAAGCGCAAAGGTCAGCATAGCTTCAGTTCACAGGATCTTGAGCGCTACATTGGCAGCGGCTTACTCGCTCATGTTCCGGATGCCCGGGTGAACCTGCGACGTCCTGATACCGAGGTCCGCATCGAAGTCGATCGGCAGATAATTCGCGTGTTTGAAGACAAACAACCCGGGCTTGGTGGATTTCCGCTGCCAACTCAGGAGACAGTGCTGAGCTTACTGTCTGGTGGTTTTGACTCGAGCGTGGCTAGTTTTCAGCTGTTGCGCCGTGGCGCCCGCACACATTTTTGCTTTTTTAATCTGGGCGGTGCGCAGCATGAAACCGGCGTGCAGCAGACGGCTTATTATTTGTGGCGACAATATGCCAGTTCGCATCCGCTAAAGTTCATCAGTATTGATTTTGCGCCGGTGGTAGAGGAGATTCTCGAGCGGGTGGATAACGGCCTGATGGGCGTGGTACTCAAGCGGCAAATGCTGCGGGCAGCGGAAATTGTCGCGGATCGGCTTAATACCGCCGCTATAGTGACCGGCGAAGCCTTAGGCCAGGTATCCAGTCAGACGCTGAGCAATCTGAGTGTGATTGATGAGGCGACCCGAAAACTGGTGTTACGCCCGCTGATCGTAATGGACAAGCAGGACATCATTAACATTGCGCAACAAATTGGCACCGCAGATATTGCCAGAAGTATGCCAGAATACTGTGGTGTGATTTCGGTCAAACCAACGGTGAAGGCTGACCGCGGCGCTATCGCAGCAGCCGAGGCTGAACTCGACCCCGCGCTTATTGAGCAACAGGTGTCGGCCGCCAATGTTTTAGATGTACGCGATATTGGTGAGGCTGCCGCCGCGCGCGTTGAATCCGTAGCCACTATTTCAGAAGTTGGTAAAAATATGACTGTGCTGGATATCCGGGCAAACGATGTGCAGGAATTATCGCCGCTGTGTGCTGAACAACTTGGCGCACCGGTTACCCATATTCCGTTTTTCCGACTGGCGTCAAAGTTTGCCGAACTTGATCCGGATACCACCTATTTGCTGTACTGTGACAAAGGGGTAATGAGCCAGATCCAGGCCTTGTATCTTCAGGAGCAGGGGTTCAGCAATGTCGCAGTTTTTAGTCCGCAAACAAAGCAACATCAGAAGGATCTGTAGATGACGAGGAAAAATGCAGCCCGGTTAGTTTTTTTACTGGTGTTGATCGGCCTTTCAGCGATATTTCTGATGCGCGTCTCATCGGGCGACCTGCCGCGGTTCGAACATGCGGACAAAGTGGTGCATTTTGGTGCCTTTTTTATTCTGGCACTGACGTTTCACCGGGCATTTCCGATCCCGGTGTGGGCGGCGCTGGTGATTCTTACCGCTTATGGACTGGCGATTGAGTATGTTCAGAACTTATTACCGTACCGCCAGGCGAGTATGGGCGATTTACTGGCCGATGCCGCAGGCGCGGCATCCTATTACCTGATTGCCTGGTGGCGCTATCAACGCCGTTCGGCAAAAGCCAGAACCTGAACTATTTCGTTTTCTTGCCTTTGGTTTTGGGCTTCTTCTTGCGTTTGACCACGTCCGGAAATTTATATTGCGGTCGCAGTTCGTCATACACCCGCCGTTCCATTTTTACCTTCTGATAACGCTCGATACGTCGCAACAGCTCTGCATCATGGGCTTCAACCAGCGCTACCGCAATACCCGACTTGCCGGCGCGGCCGGTACGACCAATCCGGTGCAGGTACACGTCAGCCTGCTTCGGTAAGTCGTAATTTACCACCAGCTCGATATCTTCAATATCCAGCCCCCGGGCAGCGACATCGGTCGCAATCAGGGTGCTGTTGTCGAATTTTTCCATGCGCGCAATAATTTTTTGCCGGTCGCTTTGTGGCATATCGCCGCGCAAGGTTAAGTTCAGTACGCCGGCTTGCTGCAAACGACCTGCCAGTTCGTCGACTTTGTCGCGGGTGCGCACAAAAATAACGCGGCGCCCGGGGTGATCCTGAAGTAAGCGCAGTAACAGCTGAAATTTATGCTGGGCGGTGTCGGCCTGATACCAGCGCTGCAGGATCTTGCCCTTTTCGCGCTTTGGCGGCTCAATCAGAATATGTTGCGGTTCTTTCTGCAGTTCGGCTGAAAAGCGGCGCACGCCTACGCTATCCAGTGTGGCTGAGAACAGGAGGGATTGTTGCAGGTTACGGGCGGCCGCCGCGATCTGCTTCACGGTGCTGGCAAAGCCCATATCCAGCATCCGGTCTGCTTCATCGATAATAAGCCATTCAATCAGTTCCAGCTCAACCCGGGCCGCACCCAGCAAATCAACCAGGCGGCCGGGGGTTGAGACCAGGATGTCGTGGCTCTTTTCCAGCTGTTCATGCTGACTGCCATAGTTTACCCCACCGGTAATCAGCACCGTGCGAAGGCCGGTGGTCTCCTCAAATGCGTCGGCTTGTTCAGCAATCTGCTGCGCCAGCTCCCGGGTCGGAGCCAGAATAAGCACCCGGGCCGGGCCGGGCTGGCGACGAGGGAAGTCACGTAAATGCTGTAATGCGGGTAGCAAAAACGACAGCGTCTTACCGGTACCTGTTGGTGATGTCACCAGCAAGTCCTGGCCGTCGAGCGCGGCCGGAATCACCGCCTGCTGTACTTTGGCAGGTTTATTCAGCTCGGCACCCAGCAGCACCTGAATGAGTTCTTCGTCGAGTTCCAGTTCTTCCCAGTCCGGGGTCATTATACAATCCTATAGTTACTTATTTCGGCGATGTGCCGGGCCGGTTCAGAGCCCAAGCACCTCTTTGCCTTGTTTAAAGGTAATGTCGACAGGTATAGCAGCATCGGCGAGGCGGTCAAGATCAGCCTGCAGTTGCGGGCTTACGCTGCCCATAGTGTCAAATAGCTCAGTCACGCCCTGATAATCACCGTCACCCTGCAAGGTCAGGATATGCTCAGAGAGGTTATTCATGGCGGTGCGCATCGCGTCCATATTCACGGAATACTGACCCAGCTCATTACGGCTGAAAGCGCCGGCCTGCTCAAAGTAGTTGAAGCGAATCATGTTGGCCTGGCCGTGAGCACTGGATGCACCGAAGCGCACCGAGCGGAAAATGCCGGCCAGAAAGGTCGTGTAGTAGTCTTCCAGCTGACCTTCACTGATAACGCCTTGTTCAAGGAGCTCGGTAACCATGTACAACCCGAGAATATCGGCTTTACCTTCTTCCAGGGCGCTGGCTTTTTCTTTCAGTGCTTCGCGGACAGTGCCTTCGCCGTTAATGACGTTTTTGATACCCAGGCCATGCGCAACTTCGTGGAACATGGTATTGGCGAAAAACGCGTCAAAGGTAATGTACTGGCGCTGTTCAGGAACAATCAGCAGTTCTGAGATCGGCAGCAGGATCTCATCGAACTTCGCGCGCATGGCATTTTTCAGCTGTAGCCGGCGGGTGCCCTTTTCTAACTGGACTTCTTCATCGTTAGGTAAGTTAATCGCAATGGTTTTGCTGCCCGCGTTTGAGTGGCCGGCATAGTAAACGACCTCATAGGCGTTGAGCTGCGCGCCTGAGCCGGGAACTTCCTGCTTGTACTGTTCTGGCACCGGCAAGTTACGCTGCAACTGCGGCAGGTACTGAGCATAGCGGGCCAGCCGCTCGCTCCATGCCATATCTTTTACCAGCACGTAGGATTCAAAGCCGGCACGGTAGCCAAACAACTGATCTTCATAGGTTTCAATCGGACCAATAACCACATCAAGCTCATTGGTCTGCATATCCATCCAGGCCATATCGGATGGCTGGTATTCATTGCTTAAAAAGGCGTCAGCGCGAAGGCGCAGATAATTTGCAAAAGATTCATCTTCAACGAACTCAGCTGCTTCCCGCAAAAGCTCGGCGGCACGCTTTAACTGCGCGGCATAAGCTACGTTGTAAGCGACGCTGTACAGTTCACCTTCGGCATCGCGACGTACCAGGGTATAGAGATCAATTTTGCCGGGAAATTCCGCGGCTTCAAACTCTTCCCGGGTCATGTCGGCAGGGTAAAAGTTGGCGCCGGGTGGCTTTGGGTCAACGCCTTGCAGAAAAGGTTGGTTGTTATTCAGGCGATCCCAGGGGCCATAGTTAATTTCAGCGAACTGCCGTACTAAGGGGTCACCCAGGCTGTTCAGCAATTTCTCTTTCTCACCCGGGTAAGCCTGGTGCCAGAACAATTCATCCATAATCTGAGAGGCTTCAATCAGCAACTCAATAGCGTGGTGCTGGCGGTTTGACAGATGAGATAAATCAGCTGTCAGTGTGACCGGAGTGTAAATGTTCAGGCGCTGCTCAGCACCCTCAACCAGTTCCAGTTGCGGAAGCGGTTTTTCAAGGGCCTCTTCGTTAACCTGGGGGCCGCATGCGGCTAATAAAACTGAGGACACCATCAGAATAGCGGTGCTGATCCGGTTTATTTTAACGTTCATGGCTCACCTGTTGTTCGGTCTGTTGTTAGGGGAATATGGGGGAAGACCCAAGTCTATGCCCCTAATTTACGCTCTTTTAGCTTTTAAATAAACTGACCAGTGCCGGATAAAATTCGTTGATCTCGCCGCTAAAGAGCGCGAAGTCCGCATCAATTTTATCTTCCGGCGAGGCGTCGACCAGTTTGTCCTGCTCATCTAACAGTACATCAGTGGCTTTAAAACGCTTAACTGCCAGGTCATGCTCAAGCACAAAGCTGATCCGCTCACGCCATTCCAGGCCTAGCTTGGTTGCTTGTTTGCCATGCTGTAGATGGGTGTCAATTTCGGTACTGGTGAGGTCGTGCTGCCGGCAGCGGACGATACCACCCTCGTCGTCGGTGTCCCGCAGCTCAACTTCGCTGCCAAATTCAAAGTCGCCCGGTACTGCTGAGGTACGCAGCCACTCGGTGAAGTAAACTTCAGATGGTTGTTCGTTGAACAGGGGCTTGACCGGCAATGAGCCAAAGCTACTGCGCAGCAGGCCCAGAAAGTCTTCCGCGCGGTTGCCGGCGGAAGCATCAACCACCACGATTCGTTTGCTCAGGCTGATTATTCCCCAGGTCAATTTAAAGCGGGTGAATGCCTGTGGCAGCAAACGATGAACGAGATCTTCTTTCAGTGCCTGCTTTTCTTTACCGGCAACGCGGCGGCCCTGTTCACTCTCGATTTGTTGCAGCTGCTCATCCAGTTGCGCATTGACGACGCTGGTGGGCAGTACTTTTTCTTCTTTACGGGCGCAGAACAGATAGTTATCGCCAATTTTGTGATAGAGCACGTCACTTTGTTGACCGAAAGGTGATGCCCAGCCAAAACTAGCCAGCTCTTGCCGGCCGCAGGGTACGAACTGACAGGCGCTGAGCGCTTGGTCCAAATCCGCAGGCATAACAAAATCTTCAGCGAGCGTGTAAATACGCAGGTTACGAAACCACATGAAAAATCCTTGCTGAGTGCTTATTTATAAAAAGATAACCGGAATCCGGAAACGATAGGTCAGGCCCTGGCCCGGGGCGCTGTCGGCTTCAATTTCACCGTTAAGCGTCTGGCTAACCAGGTTACGAATAATGTGCGTGCCCAGGCCGCTGCCACCTTGCTGACGTTTGGTCGTAAAGAATGGGTCGAACAAATGATTCATTTGTTCTTCAGTCAGGCCCTTGCCGTTATCCGAGTAGGTGATCTCGAGCTGATCCTGTTCCCGGGTAATAGTGATGGCGATTTTACCCTGACTGGTATCCTCAAAACCATGAATTAATGAATTTAAAATCAGGTTGGTGAATATTTGCGCAAGAGCGCCCGCCGGACAGCGGATATTCAGATCATCAGCGCAGTCCAGGCTAATTTCATGGCGGGTATTTTTCAGGCGCGGACGCAGAGCCTGAATGACATCCTGCAGGTATTTTTTCAGGTTGATGTCGCGAATCGCTTCCGAAGTCTGATCCACAGCAACCTGTTTAAAGCTGCCAATCAAATCAGAGGCCCGGCTGAGGTTATTTTCCAGCAACTCAAGGCCTTCATTACCGGTGCTAAGAAATTCCTGCAGTTGCGCCTGGGTAAGGCTTTTGTCAGCCAGCGCCTGCTCCAGTTTGGTAATACGCTCGCGGATGAAGCTGGCAGCCGTAATACTAATGCCAATAGGCGTATTCACATCGTGGGTGATACCGGCGACCAGCCCCCCGAGCGAAGCCATTTTCTCCGACTCCAGTAACTGATCCTGCGCCCGCTCAAGCGCGGTAAAGGAGTTTTGCAGGCGGGTATTGGTATCGCGCAGATCCTGCTCCATGAGCTGGCGCTGACGGATCTCCCGTTCCAGCTTGTCCTGCCGCAATTCGAGTTCGTTTTTACGCCGCTCAAGATCCACTAATACCTGACTAAGACTGGATGTTTTGCGCGCCACTTCCTGTTCCAGCATAGCGTTCTGCTCATCCAGCTGCCGGTTGGCCTGCAATAATTGTTGCTGGGTGCGTTGCAGGTCATCCTGATAATCTTCGAGATTATCCAGCAGCTGGTTATATGCCTGCTCAACCATCAGGAACTCGGTATTGCGCTGATCTTTAAGGTCCAGCCGCGAATGCTTGAGGTCATCCAGCCGGAAGTTTCTGATCTGGTTAGTCAGATCGTGCATCGGGCGGTTAAGCATGCGGTTAAATGCCAGGCTGAACAGCAGAATCAGGAACACACTCTTGATTATGGCGTTACCGACAATGAAATAGAGGCTCACCTTGATACGGTCAATAGCGATATCGCGGGTGGAGAACAGCGTGATGTCGCCAACCATGGTGGAGTTGCCGGAAAATTCGAACACCAGGGTTGAGAAATAGCCAAACAGACCATTACGTTCGCTGATGGTGAAATTTTCTGCCGGTTTCATCGGCAGTTCGGCAATCGGCAGGGTATCACCAAGGTTAATCAGTACTGCTCCGGTATCATCGCGTACGATCACGCCGGCGATAGCGGAGATATTAATCAGGCCTTCGGCGGTCGCCACTACCTGTGGTGAGTTGAATTCCCAAAGTGAGCGAGCCAGCGAGTCATTTACCGTGCTCTGCTGGTTTTGTAGCTCCTGCACCAGCATCCCTTTGGTATCGTAATATTCGCCCACCACCTGCACACAAGTCACCAGTAATGTCAGTAAAAAATATACCGACAGCACACTGGTTAAAAGTGACTTGGATATGCTGGACGTAGACATGTAAGCGCTCAAATTTATTTTGCATCAAATTAAAGCAATCGCGGCCGGAGCGCAACCTTAAGCGCAGCTGGCAAGAGCTGTCATAAAGCATTCACGAGCCCGTCACCCCGTTGTCACATTGGTTGCCTAGAGTGCTCTGCGTAACTTAACTCGCAGTACCTGACATCTCAACGGAGACCATTATGAAAGCGAATAATTTTCTGGCCTTAAGCGCTATTACAGCTTCTTTGCTACTGGCGGGTTGTGGCGGTGACATCAACCTGACACCGACCTCAATCGACAACTCGACTGATAACTCAGTAACGAACCCTGGTGGTGGCAGTACTGAAAACAACTGTGCCAGCTATGTTGATGATGGCGTCACAGTTCGTGGCCAGGTAGACGGTGATAACTGTGTGTACCCGCCAAACTTTTCTACGCCTAACAATCCGATTATGACCAACTTACGGATAGTTGATTTAGCTAACGACGGTGCGCATATCTTCCCTAATGGTCTTTATATTGGTAATGGCCTGGAAAACAACGCGGCGAATATTCCCTCCAGTGGTCCTGTGTTAACGATTGATGCTGGTGCGACCCTGGCCTTCCAGGACGCCGATGGCTTCGTGCAAATCGCGCGTGGTTCAAGAATCATTGCCGAAGGTACAGCCACGGCGCCTATCACCTTCACTTCAGATGAAGACCTGACCGGCAATGTCGACAAAGACACGGATCGCGGTCTGTGGGGCGGTGTTATCTTACTCGGCCGCGGTATTTCCAATAAGTGCGACCAGAATGACCTGGCCAACTGTAATCTCGAAGCAGAAGGTGGCGCTGGTCTTTATGGCGGTGCGGACAACAGCGACAACTCCGGTGTGCTAAGTCATGTCGTGGTGAAATATGCAGGCTTCGAAGTTGCTGTGGGCAACGAACTCAACGGTATTACTTTTTATACCATCGGTGATGCGACACAGGTCGACAATATTCAGGTTCATAACAATGTCGACGATGGTGTTGAATTCTTCGGCGGCGCAGTCAATGCCAAGTACGTAGTACTTACCGGCAATGGTGATGATTCACTGGACTGGGCAGACGGTTGGTCGGGTGCTATCCAGTACATCTATGTTCGCCACAATGAGTCGTTAGCTAACCGTGGTATTGAAGGCGACAACAATTCAGGCAACTTTACTGCCGAACCTTTCACCTCTCCGCAAATCGCCAATATGACCATCGTGGGTTCAAATTTCTCTACCACAGACCGTGATTCTGAAGGTGTATTGCTCCGTCGCGGTACCCAGGCCGAGCTGTATAACTTTGTGGTAACCGGCCCTGAGTTGATGGGTGAATGTCTGGAGTTGGATGACCAGGCGACCGTTGATCACATCGCTACTGATAACCTGGTTATCGAAAGCTCAGTGATTGCTTGTGCAGAAAACTTCGCTGACCAGACCACGGAAGACTGGTTTACCGCTGGTACCAATAACCTCGCCCTGACTGATACAGCGACGGTACTGGATGGTGGTTTATACACAGCTTCACCAATGCTTGATGCCAGCGGTGCCCAGGTTTCCCCAACCGCCAAAGCTGATTTAAGCACCGTTAACCCGTTCTTTGATGATGTCGATTTCGTTGGTGCAGTTTCGGCTGATGACGACTGGACTCAGGGCTGGGCATTCGACCTGAATAACAATCAGTAATCACGCTCAGTGCACAGGGACGTGCCGGGCCCCCACAACTGGTGGAGCAAGCCAAATGAAAAGAACGCCTATTATTACAAAGCATAAGCTAGGACTCGCTATCGCCTTAGCCTTGTCCGGGCAGATGGCTCTTGCTCAGGAGCAGGAAGCCACCGAAACCATCGAAGAGGTTGTCACAACCGGGACCCGGCTGCAGGGATCAGCAGCTGCGGTAGTGGAAGAACGCAAGGAGCAAGCATTTGTTGCCGACATTCTTGGCGCTGAACAGATTTCCCGCACTGGTGACAGTGACGCCGCCGCGGCACTGCGTCGGGTGACCGGCCTAACTCTGGTTGATGGTAAGTTTATTTATATCCGTGGCCTTGGCGAGCGCTATTCAAGCACACAGCTGAACGGTGCCCAGGTTCCTTCACCTGACCCTACCCGTAATGTTATTCCGCTGGATATGTTTCCGGCCAGTATCATTGAAAGCCTGGAAGTACAGAAATCCTATTCGGCTGACAAGCCTGCCCACTTTGGTGGCGGTAATGTCGATATTCGCACTAAGTCGCTGCCCGAAGAGGAAGCGTTTGAAATTCAGATTGGTACCGGCTGGAACTCAGAGAGCAGTTCTGACGCGCTGGCCTATGGCGACTCCAATGACTGGCTGGGAAGTGATGATCAGCGGGCCCTGGCACAGCCATTTTTGCAGGCGCTGGCTACCTACGGCTCGGTGAACTTTACCGATATCGCACGCTATGAAGAAATTTCGACGGACCAGGCGCGACTCATCAACCGTGATCTCATGAATACGATGAATACGGATTACGATGTTTATACTGAAAGTGTTTCGCCTGATATCAAAGGCTCAGTTAGTTATGGCAATCAGTTTGTTCTGGCGGATGACTGGACCTTTGGCTTTCTTGGTGCCGTTGACTATGATCGCGCCACCCGAAACTCTGATCAGGAGCGCCGGGTGTTAGGTTTCTCCGGCGAGAACCTGGTAAATCAGTATCGCAGCGAGTCACAGATCTCCACCCATTCGGTAGAACTCAGCGGTATGTTTAATACCGGCCTCGAGTTCGGCAACAATCATAAGCTGGAAACCTCGTCTATTTTCCTGCGCGATACCCAGGATCGGATTCAGCGCGGTATTACGGAAACTATCGATACCATAGGTGAGGAAAACCTGTCATTTTTTGATACGGACATCCGTTACGAAGAGCGGGAATTGCTTTCCCACCAGCTTCGTGGCTCCCATTTGTTCCCGGAGCTGCATAATATCGCCATCGACTGGCAGTATACCGATGCCACCTCGCGCCGCGATGCGCCGGGTAATGTCTTTACCCGTCAGGGTGCCGACGCGGACATTGGCGAGCAGCCACAAAACCTGAACTATCAGCGCTCACGGAACGCCGCCGTACTGGAATTCCAGGATCTGGAAGATCAGGTAGAAAACTACGGCGCTGATATCGAACTGCCATTTTACCTGGACGGTAATGAGTTATTGTTACAAGCCGGTGGTGAAGTGATGCGTAAGGCGCGGGAGTCTTATGGTCGCCGTTTTGGTTTCAGCACCGAAAGCACGCCGTTAAGTGAACTGACCAATACGGAGTTTTCCGAACTCTTTGGCCCCGATAGCGTTAATGACCCGGATAATAATCTGCAGGTGTATGGCGCGCCAACCCTGACCGATCCCAACTACCTGGCCGCGCAGCAAATTGAAGCTGGCTATGGTTTATTCGACTATACCACCAGTAAGTGGCGGCTTAATGCTGGCGCGCGCTGGGAGCAGTACTCACAGGTATCGGCGCAGATTGACCTGGCAACCAGCACTATTATTGGCGCCATCGAAAATACCACGCGCCGCGAAGATGACTGGTTTGGTGGTGCGGGCCTTACCTACTTTGTTGATGACACCACACAGTTACGGTTGACCTATGGCAAAAGTACGGTGCGTCCGGACTTGCGTGAAATAACCGAAGTTGTGTTTATCGACCCGCTGACCAGTGACAAGGTACGGGGCAACCCGAATCTGATCAGTACCGACGTACAAAGCTTTGATGCACGTTGGGAATGGTACGGTCCGGCTGGTGACAACTGGTCGCTGGGTGCGTTTTACAAAGACCTGACTAACCCGATTGAGTCGGTTGAAGCAAAAGCAACAGATTCGGACCGGGTCATCACCTTCTTAAACGGCGATACGGGCCATGTTTACGGTCTTGAATTCGAGTTTCTGAAAGATCTGACCATGGTCACCGATGGCTTATTTGTTAACGGTAACCTGACACTGTCTGATTCAGAGATAACGATTCAGAACACCGGTGGGGTTGAACTGACCAACAACGAACGGCGCATGACCGGTCATTCAAAATACGTGATTAATACCCAACTGGGCTATGACACCCTTGATGGTGAACATAGCGCGGCGCTGGTCTACAACGTGTTTGGTGAACGCATCGCCTTCGCCGGTTCGGTATTTGGCGGCCGCGGAATTGATGATGCCTTTGAGCAGCCGTTTCATAGTCTGGATGCAATTTACACCTGGTATCCTGACTTTAATTCAAAGTTGCGGCTAAAAGTGCAGAACCTGTTGGGTGAAGACACTGAGATTATGCAGAATGGTCAGGTCATTCAGAAGCAGACCGTTGGCACATCAGTGAGCCTGGAATATAGCTATTCATTTTAAGCTGAACCGGCGTATCGCTGGCATTAGTAAGAGTGCAGTAACGGGAGCTTTGACGCTCCCGTTACTATTTTTTGTGGCGCTGAAGTGCTAATTTATGGTTTACGTTTCGAAATTTACCGACACTAACCCTGATAGGACTGTCATGCAGGAAGAGTTTGACGCGCTACAGAGCTGGCTGCAACAGCATCCCGATATTGAAACCGTAACTTACCTGGCATTGTTGCTGGTAGGATCATGGCTGGCTAATTTTATTGTCAAAAAGATCCTGCTCCGCGGTGTGCTTACAGCGCTGACGTATACGCCTGCCGGGCCTGACGTAAAAATGATCGAGCGCAATATCGTTGCGCGTTTTGCCAATGTGGTACCTGCGCTGGTCATTGCTTATGGCATTGCTTCAGTGCCACACCTCGCCGAAGAAGTCATCATTGTTGTTAATAATGTCTGTAAGGCGTTCATCGTGGTTACCGTAGCCCGCGGACTGAGTGGCGTGCTCACGGTTATTAATGCCATTTATGAACGGCGGCCGGATTCTCATGAACGGCCGATAAAAGGCTATATACAGGTGGTGAAAATCGCCATCTATGTCATTACGGCAATTCTGGTGATTGCAGCGCTGATCGATCGCTCCCCGGTGATTCTGTTGTCGGGACTGGGCGCGATGGCAGCAGTACTTATGCTGGTATTCCAGGACACCTTGCTGTCGCTGGTTGCCAGTATCCAGATTTCTTCACACGATATTATCCGGGTCGGCGACTGGATCGAAATGCCGAACCTGAATGCTGACGGTGACGTTGTCGATATCGCGCTGCATACAGTCAAAGTTCAGAACTGGGATAAAACCATCACTTTTATTCCGACCAAGCGCTTTATTTCAGATTCGTTTAAGAACTGGCGCGGTATGCAGCAGTCAGGCGGCAGACGGATAAAACGCAGTCTGTGGCTGGATCAGCAAAGCGTTCACTTTCTGAGTGAAGAGGAGCGCAAAGCCCTGTATCGCTTTCGCCTGTTAAGGAGCTACCTGAACGACAAACAGGAAGAAATAGATAAGTGGAATCAGCAACTGGAAGAAGCGGGCAAGGAGCCGGTTAATACCAGGAGAATCTCGAACATAGGCTCATTCCGTGCTTATATCAGGGAATACTTGAGTAATCACCCCCGCATTCATCAGGAAATGACTCTGATGGTTCGCCAGCTGGAACCTACCGCGGATGGTCTGCCGCTGGAGGTGTACTGTTTCACCAATACGGTGGTCTGGGCCGAATATGAAGGCGTCCAGTCGGATATTTTTGACCATTTACTGTCAATTTTGCCCGAGTTTGGCCTGCGCGTATTCCAGCACCCCAGTGGTCTGGACATGCGTGAGATGACCCGCCAGCTTAAAAGCACCGACGACACCCTAACTAACTGACATATAACTGACATGTGACGGTCACCAAGCTGTCACATAATCGTCGTATTGTACGCAGCATCATTTACCAACATTGTGTAAGGTGCTGTCATGCGGCTTTTCGCTGTTTCCACTCTACTCTCGCTGACCCTGCTCTATAGTCCGGCAGGATTTGGTCAGGATCCCCTTCTGAAACCAGTAGTTGATGCCGCTGCTGAGATTAATACCCAAGCCAAAAACTCCCAGATCCGGGTTGAAACCATCGCGGATTCTACCCAAGAGCGCATTCAGCAATATAAACAAATCAGCCGCCAGATTGAGGGGCTGGAGGTTTATACCGCTCAGTTGCAGAAACAAACCGATAATCAGAACCGTGAAAAAGCCGAACTGAACGCTTCTATTGATGAGGTCAGCGTCATTGAGCGGCAGATTACACCGCTTATGCTGCGCATGATTAACAGCCTGGATAAGTTTATTGAACTGGATGTGCCGTTTTTACCGCAAGAACGGGCAGAGCGTCTGGCCTCACTGGAACAACTGATGGAACGCGCCAATGTGGACGTATCGGAGAAGTTCCGCCGGGTTATGGAAGCCTTCCAGATTGAAGCCGACTACGGCCGCAATATTGAGGCGTACAACGGCAGCATGACAGTAAACGGACAACCACAAGACGTTGAGTTTCTGCGCATCGGCCGGCTGACACTGATTTATAAAACCCGCGACGGCAGCCAGATGGGCCTTTGGGATCAACAGCAACAGCAATGGCAGGAGCTTGACCAGAGTTACGCGTCTGATGTTCGCGAAGCCATTCGCATCGCGCGCAAACAACTGGCGCCGGATCTGCTGATGCTACCCGTACCCGCCCCGCAATCTGGTTCAGGAGTCTGAATTCATGAAACTACTTAACTGTTTAATGATCGCAGCGGCGCTGGCTATATCCACCGCACAAGCTGCACCGCAGGAACCTATTAACGTGGATCAGCTGTTACGCCAGTTGCAGCAGGGCCAGTTTGAGCAGTCGCAGGAAAACAAAGAGCGCGAGCAGCGCTTCCGGGAGCAGGCTGCCGATCAGGAGCGTCTGTTGCGGGAGGCTATTGCCGAGCGGAACCGTCTGGAGCAACTCAGCGAGCAACTGGAAACCCGGTTTGAACAAAATGAAATCGCGCTGGCGGGGCTGACGGATACGCTGACCCAGCGGATGGGCTCGCTGCGCGAACTCTTCGGTGTGTTACAGCAGGTTACCGCCGATACCAGCAGTAAGCTCGCCAGTTCTTTTATCTCGGTTGAGTATCCGGGCCGCATCGAGAAGCTTGAGGCGCTGGCAGAGAAAATGAGTTCCGCTTCGCGGCTGGCTTCTATTGCTGATATTGAGTCGGTGTGGCTGGCTTTGCTGCAGGAAATGACAGAGTCGGGCAAGGTCACAGAGTTTACCACCCAGGTTACCCTGGCTGATGGTGAACAGGCACAACGTGAGGTGGTCCGTGTAGGGACCTTCAATATGGTTGCTGACGGCAGCTACCTTGAGCTGGTACCAGGCACTGCTACCGTAGCCGAACTGATTCGTCAGCCTGCCGGACGCTATCAGGACACTGCTGAAACGTTGCAACAAACCGAAACTGGCCATGTCCGGTTCGGGCTTGATCCTACTGGCGGCGCGATTCTTGGCTTACTGGTGCAGGCGCCGGATTTATGGGAGCGCATCGATCAGGGCGGCACCGTTGGCTATATCGTGCTGGTGCTTGGTGCGATTGGCCTGCTGATCGCGCTGGAACGCTATATCACCCTGACCCGGATCAACAGCAAAGTATCCAAACAGCTGAAGCAGGATCAGGCGCGGGAAGACAACCCTCTTGGCCGCGTCATGCTGGTGCAGGATAAGTACCCGAATGCCGATACCGAAACGCTGGAGCTTAAGCTCAGCGAAGCGATTTTGCGGGAGGTTCCGGCAATTACCCGCAATCTGACTTTCATTAAGATTATCTCCGTAGTGGCCCCATTAATGGGTCTGCTTGGAACCGTGACCGGCATGATTAACACCTTCCAGGCGATTACCTTATTCGGTACCGGTGACCCGAAACTGATGGCCGGCGGTATCTCGCAAGCACTGGTCACGACCGTGCTGGGTCTGGTGGTCGCGATTCCGATGACATTGTTATTCGCTACTTTGCATACGCGTAGCAAAAATCTGGTGCACATCCTGCAGGAACAGGCATCAGGAATCATTGCGGAGCGTTCTGAGCGAGGACACTAATCGTGTGGTTACTTGATATTTACGGCGCCATTCAGGACTTCATCGAGAGCGGTGGGCAGGTGCTTTTGATTATCGGTGTACTGATTTTTGCGATGTGGCTGATGATTCTGGAGCGCATGTTCTACTACCTGCGTGGTCATCAGCAACGCAAGAAGCAGGCACTGGCCAGCTGGCGTGAACGCGAGGATAAATCTTCCTGGCAGGCTGAGCAGATTCGTTCGGCCATGATTTCACGGGTTTATCTGGCGCTGCGCGGCAACTTGCCGGTATTGCAGGCGCTGGTTGCGTTATGCCCGCTACTGGGTCTGATGGGCACAGTAACAGGCATGATTGAGGTGTTTGATGTGATGGCCATATCAGGCACCGGCAACGTGCGTTCAATGGCGGCCGGGGTGTCGAAAGCGACCATACCGACTATGGCAGGAATGGTTGGTGCCTTGTCTGGTGTATTTGCGGCAACCTGGCTGCAACGGGCTTCTCGTCGTGAACGGATGAAACTTGAAGATCGCATGTTGCTTGAACATTAACCGAGGCGGTTACCCGATATGAAACAACATTTTGCTAATTTAATCGAAGAAGAAGATGCGCAGATCGATATGACCCCCATGCTGGATGTGGTGTTTATTATGCTGATCTTCTTTATCGTTACGGCCAGCTTTGTTAAAGAGTCCGGCATAGACGTAAACCGGCCCGAAGCGGCAACGGCGGTGCAGAAGGACCGCGCTAACATTCTGGTTGCCATCAGTGCTAAGGGTGAAATCTGGATCAATAAACGCCAGGTTGATGCCCGTGCGGTACAGGCGAACATTGCCCGCCTCTATGCCGAGAACCCGCAGGGTTCAGTGGTCATCCAGGCCGACCGTAAAGCAACCACCGACACCTTAATCAAGGTGATGGACGCAGCCCGTGCTGCCGGCGTCTATGACGTTTCCATCGCCACCGAGGAAGGCAGCTGATGATGCGTTTTCTGGCCGCTTTACTGCTTGCGCTGTTAGTGACTCTGGGGCTGTTTTACCTGATGCAGTCGCTGATTACTGGCGGTGAGGGGGCGGTATCCGAACCGCCGCGAGGGAGTGTACTTGATTTTGTCCGCATCAAGCCGGACGAATCGGTACAGGAAAAAGAACGTAAGCCGCCGCGTCCGCCAGAGCCGGAACAGCCGCCCCCTGACTTACCGCAACCGCAAATGGACTCTGTGGATGCCGAACAGACTGACAGCGGATTCGACTTCAGCACACAGGTTTCTGCAGACAGCCAGTTAAGCGGTGGCTTAGGCCTTGATACCAGTGACGGTGAATACCTGCCGATCGTCAAAGTGCAGGCGGTTTATCCCCGGCGTGCCATGCAGCGGGGTATCGAAGGCTATGTGGTAGTCGAATTCACTGTCACCCGCAGTGGTACCGTGCGCGACCCACGGGTGGTAGAGGCCGAGCCAGAAGGTATTTTTAATCAGGCAGCCATGGATGCGGTACTGAAGTTCAAATATAAGCCGCGGGTAATAGACGGCGAGCCGGTTGAAGTAGAAGGCGTACGGAACCGTATGACGTTTGAGATGGGAGACTGACCATGATAGTACGAATTTTACTGGTACTGATGCTGGCTCTGGGCATGCAAAGCGATCTGCTGGCGCAGGATACCAAGCGCACGCCTGCGTTACGCGAGCAGGTTTACAGTCAGCTGGCGCTGGCGCAGGAGCTGGCCGATAACGGCGATGTTCAGGCGGGCCTGAAGGCGCTCAATAATGTTGAGAGCAAGCTCGGCAGTATGAACAGCTACGAACGTGCCATGCTCTGGAACTTCTACGGCTTTATGCATTACAGCCAGGATAATATCGACAAGGCGGTCGATTATTTCGCGCGGGTTGTGGCAGAAGATCCGATCCCAAACTCACTGCGCCAGAATACCCTTTATAGCCTGGCGCAGCTGGCGCTGGGGCAGGGCGACTATCAGGCGGTGCTGAGCTATCTGGACCAGTGGCAACAGCTGGCAGGTGATGAACAGCAGAGTAAGGCACTGCTGCTAAAAGCGCAGGCCTTGTATCAGAGCGAGCAGTATCAGCCCGCGCTGAGCGCCATCTCAGAAGCTATTAAGCAAGTTGAAGCGCAGCAGCAGATAGCCGACGAAAACTGGTATGTATTGCAGCGCGCCATCTATTTTGAACTGGGCCAGACCCAAAAGATTGCCGATTTACTCGAAAAAATGGTCGGTTACTTCAATAAACCAGAATACTGGACCCAGCTAGCCGGCGTTTATGGTCAGCTTGGCGAGAGTAAAAAGCAGTTGGCGGTGCTGGCGGCGGCTCATCAGCAAGGCTATCTGACCCGCGAGCAGGATATTATGAGCCTCGCAGAAAGCTATTTTTTCAGTGATGTGCCTTATCAGGCGGCACTGGTGTTAGAAAAAGCCTTGGCCAACGAACAGGTAACCGCCACCCCGCGCGCTTTAAAAATGCTTGCCCAAAGCTGGGTCGCCGCGCGGGAGATTGACGAAGCTGTCGTGGCTTTAGCCAGGGCGGCCGAATTCAGTGATGACGGCGAACTTGATGCGCAGCGGGCCCAGGTATTGCTTAGTGCGGATCGCAATGACGAAGCAGCTGAAGCGGCGCGCACGGCACTGAAAAAAGGTGGCCTGAAACAGCCTGGCACTATGTATCTGTTAATCGGCATGGCAGAACTGAACCAGGAAAACTTCAACGAGGCACTACAGGCATTCAGCCGGGCGCAGGAATTCGATGATGTGAAGAAGCCAGCGGCGCAGTGGCATCGCTACGCAGAAGCCGAGCAGGAGCAAGCTGAACGCCTGGCTGACCTTAAAGCGTCATCTTAGCGTCATGCGAGCGTCATAAAAAAGCATAAAAAAGTTCATTTAGTCATGAAATTGTCATATTTCTGACATAACATACGCAGCCATAGAGGGGATCGCCTATAGTTGGTGAATTCATCTCTTACCGACTCGAACCTGATAATCGGATGGCAACATTATGGCAGCTTTTATGACTAAAACTTTATTTATTCCGCTGGCGGTTTCCGCCCTGGCATTTACCGCTACAGCTGGCGCAGCTGAAGACGAAACCTTTTCGTTTGATTTTTACGGAAAGCTGAACCTGTCCCTGCAGAGCAGTGATGATGGGGATGGTAGTGAAGGTGAGCTGGTCAGTAATGCCTCCCGGGTAGGGATCAAGGGCGGCGCTCAGCTTAATTCATATATTGAAGCTATCTATCAGCTTGAATGGCAGGTAGATGTTGATGATCTTGGTGGTAGTGACAACCTGAGCCCGCGTAACCAATATGTTGGCTTGCGTGGTAACTTCGGTGAAATCACTATGGGTCGCCGCGATACCGTGCTGAAAACCCTGCAGGGCAACATCGATCTGTTTAGTGACTACGAGGGTGATATTAAGGCCATTTTCGCCGGTGAGAACCGGACCAAAAACACGGTTTCTTATTACTCGCCTGGTTTTAATGAGTTCCGTGTTGCGGCCAGCTATATCCTGAGCGAAGACGACATGGTCGATGACGGTGTTTCACTGGCCGTCACTTATGGTGATGACGATTTAAAACGTACCAACTTCTATCTTGGCGCGGCCATGGATTCAGAAGTGCAGGGTTACGACAGCGAGCGCTTCGTTGCCTCCACCCGGTTTGAAAAGACCGTGGTAGGCCTGATGTACCAGCAACAGGAACGCGTTGACGGTACCGCCGAAGCGGATGGCTACGTGGTAAGCGCGAAGCATCCGGTGGGTAACTTCACCTATAAAGTTCAGTACCAGATGATGGACTTTACCGATGGCGACGAGAACTCCATCGCTGCCGGTGTGGACTACAAACTGGGCAAAAATACCAAGGTATTTGGCTGGTACACCGGTCGTGATCTGGACAACATCGACGTTGAACAGCGCTACTTCGCAATCGGCCTGGAACATAAGTTTTAAGTCTTAATACGAACAGAGTAGACTATCGCCATACTTCATAAAACAGATGAAATATGGCGAATTTTTTCCTGATTGCCGGCTACTTAGTTATTGGCTTGCTACTGCAGCGTAGCCGGCAGTTTCCCCAGAATACCGGACAGGTACTTAATGCCTACGTGATTTACGTAGCCTTGCCCGCGGTTATTCTTCAAAAAATCCCCTTACTCGAACTGTCTTCAGAATTGCTGGTACCGGCGCTGACGCCATGGCTGCTGCTGTTCCTGACTATCCCGGTTATTCTCTGGTTAGCCTGTCGTTATAACTGGTCGCGGACCACGACCGGCGCCATGTTAATCGTGGTGCCACTGGGCAATACCTCCTTTGTCGGTTTTCCGATGATTGAAGCTTTTTTTGGTGCTGACGGCATTCCCTATGCGCTGCTGTACGATCAGCTCGGTTCATTTTTGATTTTGTCGATCTATGCCAGTATTGTCGCCGCTGTTTACTCACATGATCCGGGCGGGCAAACCGCGAAGCCCTCGGCAAAAGCCCTGGCTATGCGTATTGTCCGGTTTCCGCCGTTCATCGCCTTGCTGTTAGCGCTGGCATTGCGGGCAGTGGATTATCCTACACTGCTGGATAACTTTATTGATTCGCTGGCGGTGACGCTGGTACCGGTGATTATGGTTGCGGTTGGTTTTCAGCTGAAACTGCGGTTGCCGCAGGAAGATCGTAAGCCTTTGTATTTTGCGCTACTGATTAAGTTAGTGCTTACACCGCTGGTCGCGCTCGGTATTTTGTATGGCTTCGGGATCGACCAGCTGGTGGTTCAGGTCACCATTCTGGAGGCCGCTATGCCTGCGATGATTTCCGCTGGCGCGCTGGCCATTATGGCTGGGTTAGCGCCGACATTGTCGGCGGCTATCGTGGGATACGGCGTGATCAGCTGTTTTATTACGCTGCCGTTATGGTACTGGCTGCTGCAGTGGTTAAGCGGCGCCTAACCAGATTTTTTCGCGACAAACTCGCCTTTGGCGACCCGTACACTAAATTCCTGGCCACTATTAAGTTGGGCCGGGTCACGGATCACTTTACCGTCCTCCGTCTGCACCACCGCATAGCCCCGCTCAATCGTTTGTAACGGGCTCACCAGATGCAACTCCTGACTGGCGGCACGATAGCGCTGGCGCTGATCTTTAACCAGATTGATGATGGCCTGTTGAAGCCGTTGTCTGACCTGACTCAGTTGCTGCCGGGCTATGGGTAAGCGGCGTTGTGGATGGATAGTGAGCAGGCGCTGCTGTTGATGAGCCTGCAAGCGGTTGCGCTGGTCGATGATCCGTTTCATCGCCCCTTCAATGCGCAATTGCAACTCGTCCAGGCGCTGGCCGTTTTGCTGTAATTGTCGCTGCGGATCCTGTTGCTGCAGCCGGCCCTGGATATAACCAAGACGTTGTTGCAGTTGCCGCTGCTGGCGCAGCCACAGTTGATTCAGCCGGTGTTCTAAATGACTGATGCGCTGCAGATTTTCCCGCTGATCGCGGCTGATGAGTTCAGCCGCCGCTGATGGGGTTGGCGCCCGTACGTCTGCGACATAGTCACAGATAGTAAAGTCTGTTTCATGACCAACGGCACTGATGGTAGGCAGCGGACAGCTATGCAGTGCATAGGCGAGCTGCTCGTCGTTGAAGCACCAGAGGTCTTCCAGCGAGCCGCCACCACGAGCCAGGATCAGCACATCCACTTCATTGCGGGTAATTGCCCGTTGCAACATATTGAGCAGCTCGCCGGTGGCGCTTTGCCCCTGCACCGAACTGGGGTAAATCACCACTTCGATAGCCGGGTCCCGCCGTTTGAGTACGGCCAGGATGTCGCGCACAGCGGCACCCGTTGGTGATGTGATCACCCCGACTTTGCGAATGTTTTCCGGTAGCGGTTGTTTGAGGGCCGGGTCAAACAGCCCGGCCAGTTGCAGCTTCTGCTTGAGCTGCTCGTAGCGCTGCTGAAGCAAGCCCGCGCCGGCATCTTCCATGTGCTCGATAATCAGCTGGTAGTCGCCGCGGGGCTCATACACCGTCAGTTTGGCCCGCACCAAAACCTGCATGCCGTGCTGTGGCCGAATTTTTACCCGCTGATTGGCATTGCGGAACATGGCTGCTTTGATTTGCGCCCGCTCATCTTTGAGGGTGAAATACCAGTGACCAGAGCCTGGCGCGGCGAAGTTTGAAATTTCGCCAACCAGCCAGATTGAGCCAAAGCCTTGCTCCAGAACCTGGCGTACCTCGGCATTAAGCGAGGCCACACTAAAAACATGCGGTTGCTGCATTTCGCTGACCCTGTGGAAAAGTAAAAAATCAGTTTACTGAAAAGCCGTTTAGGAGTAAAATCTGCCCGCAACATAAAGCCAGTCAGTGAGATGTTGCCATGCTACGAATTGCCCAAGAAGCCCTTACCTTTGATGACGTTCTGCTCGTCCCCGGTCACTCTACCGTTTTGCCCCATACTGCGGATTTAAAAACCCGTCTGACGCGGACTATTGAGCTAAATATCCCGATGGTGTCGGCGGCCATGGACACGGTCACCGAAGCGAATTCTGCGATTGCTCTGGCCCAGGAAGGCGGCCTCGGTTTCATACATAAAAATATGACCATCGCTGAGCAAGCAGCTCACGTTCGACGGGTAAAAAAATACGAAAGTGGCGTGGTCTCTGACCCGGTAACGGTGTCGCCGCAGACCACCCTTGGCGAAATTCGCGGCCTGGCAATGGAACACGGCTTCCACGGCTTCCCGGTGGTTGAGTCCAACGGCGAACTGGTTGGCATTATTACCGGCCGTGACACACGCGCTGAGCGCGATGACAGCAAGCAGGTCAGTAGCCTGATGACGGCGAAAGATCGCCTTATCACCGTAAAAGAAAACGCTGGTAGTGAAGAGATCCTCGGACTGATGCACGAGCACCGTATTGAGAAGATACTGGTGGTGGATGACAATTTCCACCTGCGTGGCATGATCACCCTGAAAGATTTCACCAAAGCTGAAAATAAACCCAACGCCTGTAAAGACGAGTTGGGCCGGCTGCGGGTTGGTGCTGCAGTAGGTGTTGGTCCCGGCACTGATGAACGCATTGATGCACTGGTGGAAGCCGGGGTTGATGTATTGCTGATTGATACCTCTCATGGCCATTCACAAGGGGTACTGGACCGCGTGATGTGGGCTCGCAAAAATTATCCTGATTTACAAATCATTGCCGGCAACGTTGCCACCGGCGCCGGCGCCAAAGCGCTTGCTGACGCTGGCGTCGATGCCGTTAAAGTGGGAATCGGCCCGGGCTCTATCTGTACGACCCGCATTGTCACAGGTTGTGGTGTACCGCAGATTACCGCAATAAGCGATGCCGTTGATGCATTAAAAGGCACCAACATTCCGGTTATTGCCGACGGTGGTATCCGCTTCTCGGGCGACATCGCCAAAGCCATTGCCGCTGGTGCGGATTGTGTGATGGTTGGCAGCATGCTGGCCGGTACCGAAGAGTCCCCTGGTGAGGTTGAGCTGTACCAGGGCCGTTATTATAAATCCTACCGCGGCATGGGCAGCCTGGGCGCGATGAATCAGCGCCACGGCTCGTCTGACCGTTATTTTCAGGCCACCAACGAAGCCGACAAGCTGGTACCAGAAGGTATTGAGGGCCGGGTTGCCTATAAAGGGCCGGTGGCGGCAATTATTCACCAGCAGATGGGCGGATTGCGTTCAGCCATGGGCTTAACGGGCTGCGCGACCATTAAAGAAATGCGCACCAAGCCACAGTTCGTCAAAGTCACCGCGGCGGGCATGGGTGAATCCCATGTACACGACGTGCAAATTACCAAAGAAGCACCTAATTACCGGATGGGCTAAGCCGACATGCAAGATATTCATGCACATCGCATACTGATTTTAGATTTTGGTTCACAATATACCCAACTCATCGCCCGTCGTATTCGTGAAATTGGCGTGTACTGCGAACTCTGGGCCTGGGATGTTGATGAACAGGATATAAAAGACTTTAACCCGAACGGGATTATCCTGTCAGGTGGTCCTGAGTCAGTTACTTTAGAAGGTTCACCACGAGCGCCTGAGTATGTCTTTAAAGCAGGCGTGCCGGTATTTGGTGTGTGCTACGGCATGCAGACCATGGCGGCGCAGCTCGGTGGCAAGGTACAAGGCTCACTGGAACGTGAATTCGGCTATGCCCAGGTTGAACGCATTGTTGATTCGCCGCTATTCCATAATATCGAAGATAGCATCAACGCCAACGGCAATCCGGTGCTGGATGTGTGGATGAGCCATGGCGATAAAGTTATTGCCGAGCCGGAAGGTTTTACCATTGTGGCGCAAACCCCAACCTGTCCGGTTGCGGCTATGGCGGATGAACAGCGCCATTTCTATGGCGTGCAGTTCCATCCGGAAGTCACCCATACCCGTCAGGGCATGCGTATTCTTGAGCATTTTGTGGTCGAGATTTGCGGGTGTGTCACCAACTGGACCCCGGCGCAAATTATTGAAGACGCGGTTGAGCGCATTCGTGAGCAGGTTGGTTCCGATCGGGTGGTCCTCGGGCTTTCAGGCGGTGTCGACAGCTCGGTTACCGCCATGCTGCTGCATCGCGCCATTGGTGATCAGCTCACCTGCGTATTTGTTGATAACGGCCTGTTGCGACTGAACGAAGCTGAACAGGTATTGGAAATGTTTGGCGATCATTACGGCCTGAACATTGTGCATGTGGCTGCTGAAGATCGTTTCCTGGATGCTTTGGCCGGTGAGCCTGAGCCGGAAGCTAAACGCAAAATTATTGGCGGCGTGTTTGTCGATATCTTTGACGAAGAAGCCAGCCGTATTACTGATGTCAGCTGGCTGGCGCAGGGCACCATTTACCCTGATGTGATTGAATCGGCCGGTTCAAAAACCGGTAAAGCCCATGTCATCAAGTCGCACCACAATGTTGGTGGCTTGCCGGCTGATATGAAACTCAAGCTGGTTGAGCCGCTGCGCGAACTCTTTAAAGACGAAGTACGCAAAATTGGCCTGGAACTTGGCCTGCCGTATGACATGTTATACCGGCATCCTTTCCCTGGCCCTGGTCTGGGCGTTCGGGTGCTGGCTGAAGTCAAAAAAGAGTACTGCGATTTACTGCGTCGGGCCGATCATATCTTCATCAGTGAACTGCGCGCGGCAGGCCTGTATCATGAAGTGAGCCAGGCTTTCGCGGTATTTCTGCCGGTGCGTTCGGTCGGTGTTATGGGCGATGCCCGCAAATACGATTGGGTAATTGCCCTGCGTGCGGTCGAAACCATTGACTTCATGACGGCTCGCTGGGCACACTTGCCTTATGAGCTTCTGGAAAAAGTATCAAACCGGATCATCAATGAAATCGATGGCATCTCGCGTGTGGTTTATGACATTTCCGGCAAGCCGCCTGCCACTATTGAATGGGAATAGCCTGAGTGGCGCGCTGGCTTAGCCTCTTCGCAGTGATTGCTGCGCTGGCTGGTTGCGCGCCCGAGCCACAACCCAACCATCTTGATTCTATTCAGCAGCGTGGCGCGCTGCGCGTGGGCACTCTGGTAGGGCCAACAACTTACTATCATGGCCGGGAATCTGAAGCCGGGCTTGAATACGTCCTCGCTGCCACCTTCGCTGAACAGCTCGGCGTAGAACTGGTCATGGTGCCGCGTTACAGCATAGGTTCTTTATTTACCTTGCTGAGCCAGGGCGACGTGGATCTGGTTGCGGCCGGACTTGATCGCACCCCACGACGCGATGAATTGTACCGCTTCGGGCCGCCGTACCAGGAGATTGCCCAACGGGTGGTTTTTCGCCAGGGCTCCCGCGACCGTCCCCGCTCGTTAGAGGAACTTGATGGCGAACTGGTGGTGGTTGCCGGCAGCAGTCATCACGACTGGTTGTTGACTCATCGCGCCGAATACCCCGATCTTAAGTGGCGGGCCACGGACGAGCAGGATACCAGTGAACTACTGCGGCAAGTGGTTGAGGGCGAAATTGCCTTCACCATTGCCGATAGTAATATCCTCGACATTCATCGGCGTTACTACCCGGATCTCAGTGTTGCCTTCACCGTTCGGGAAAATCTGGATATTGGCTGGATGCTGGCCCCGGGTCGTGATGGTTCACTGTACAGCGAAGTTATCGACTTTTTTGGCGAACTGCGCAGTGATGGCCAGCTCGAACAACTTATCGATCGTCACTTTGGTCATGTAAGCAATTTTAACTACGTTGATACCAGCCTCTTTATTCATGCAGTTGAAAACAAGCTGCCGATTTATCGCTCGTTATTTCAGGAGCATGCAGGTACGCTGGACTGGCGCTTGCTGGCGGCAATCAGTTACCAGGAAAGCCTGTGGGATCCGCAGGCGCTGTCGCCCACCGGCGTACGTGGCATGATGATGCTGACCCTGCCTACGGCTGCCGCTATGGGGGTGGAGAGCCGGCTTGATCCCGATGAAAGTATTCGTGGCGGCGCCCGTTATTTTGAACAGATGCTGAACCGCATTCCGGCCCGCATTCCTGAGCCCGACAGCATCTGGTTTGCGCTGGCCGCATACAATATCGGCCTGGGCCACCTTGAAGACGCGCGGGTTCTGACCGAGCGGCAGGGGGCCGACCCCGATCGCTGGATAGATGTCAGAAAACGACTACCTTTACTGAGACAGAAGAAATATTACCGCCAAACCCGTTATGGGTTTGCCCGGGGCGATGAACCCGTTCGTTATGTGGGTAATATTCGCCGCTATTATGATACTTTGGTGTGGTTGGATGAACGGGGCCGCATACCGGCTCAGCCACTTGAAATTACGCTGCCAGCTGATGGCAGCGGCGATGAGGAGCCGTGATGCGAAAAATGAAACGTCTGGTCTCAAAAGAGCGCCGTCGCGCCTGGCTTCGTAAGCGGCGACATCTGCAAACCGAGCGTCGGCAGAAATGGTTCCGGCTGGTGCAGGACGAAGACTGAAATCAACTGGTAAAGTCTGGCCTGCGCTGGTAGCCCCGACTGCTGTTTCTGATTATAATAGCCACCAACTTATAGAGCTCCCAACTCTGGAGAATGATCTGTGGAGATTTTACGCGGCGCCCCGGCTTTATCAGCATTCCGTACGGAAAAACTGTTACAACGCCTGCAACAGGCTGACCTGCCGGTCACCGACATTTACGCTGAATACATGCACTTTGTCGACGTTAACGAAAAGCTCGACGACGAAGCGCAGACCATCCTTAAGAAGCTCCTGACCTATGGCCCCGCCCTGGCGCAGCATTTACCTGAAGGCGAACTGCTGGTAGTGGTGCCGCGGCAGGGGACAATTTCTCCCTGGTCATCCAAAGCCACTGACATTGCACACAACTGCGGTCTGCAGCAAATCGATCGGATAGAACGAGGCCTGGCTTATTACCTGAGCGGCGATCTGAATGCGGCACAACTGGAGCAGGCAAAAGCCTTGCTGCATGATCGCATGACCGAGATGGTGCTTACTGAAATGTCGGCCGCAGAGGTTCTGTTTAAAGAATCTGAACCGGCAACAATGCAAAGTATAGATATCCTTGCTGGTGGCCGCGAAGCATTGCAGCGCGCCAACATTGAGATGGGACTGGCGCTGGCCGACGACGAAATCGACTATTTGTACGATAATTTTTCGGCCCTTAAGCGCAATCCCAACGACATTGAACTCTATATGTTTGCGCAGGCGAACTCCGAGCACTGTCGTCATAAAATTTTCAACGCCGACTGGACCATTGACGGTGAAGAGCAGCTGAAGTCGCTGTTCAAGATGATTAAGAACACCTATGAAGTAACGCCTGACCATGTGCTGTCGGCTTATAAAGATAACGCCGCGGTCATGACAGGCTCAGAAGCGGGCCGTTTCTATCCGTATCCTGCCGGTGCTCCGGCGGCGGGTGAATACAGCTATTTCCACGAGCCCGTGCATATTCTGATGAAGGTTGAAACCCACAACCATCCAACCGCTATTTCGCCCTATCCTGGTGCAGCAACCGGCTCCGGCGGCGAGATCCGCGACGAAGGTGCGACTGGCCGTGGTGCTAAACCCAAGGCTGGTTTGGTCGGTTTCAGCGTATCGAACCTGCGGATCCCTGGCTTTGAACAGCCATGGGAAGAAGATTTTGGTAAACCGGATCGCATCGTTACCGCGCTCGACATCATGCTCGACGGGCCCTTAGGCGGCGCTGCCTTTAATAACGAGTTCGGGCGGCCGGCGCTGACCGGTTATTTCCGTACTTATGAAGAGCGGGTCAACAGCCATAACGGCGAAGAGATCCGTGGTTATCATAAACCTATTATGCTGGCAGGTGGCCTTGGCAATATCCGTGAGAGTCACGTTGAGAAAGGCGAGATCCCGGTCGGCGCGAAGCTGGTGGTATTAGGCGGTCCGGCGATGAATATAGGTCTGGGCGGCGGTGCGGCGTCATCGATGGCCTCAGGAACTTCAACCGAAGATCTGGATTTTGCCTCGGTACAACGGGAAAACCCGGAAATGGAACGCCGTTGCCAGGAAGTGATCGATCGTTGCTGGCAGCTTGGTGACAAGAACCCTATTGCCTTCATTCACGATGTAGGCGCGGGCGGACTTTCTAATGCGATGCCGGAGCTGGTCAGTGATGGTGGCCGTGGCGGTAAATTTGAACTGCGCAAGATCCCTAATGATGAGCCGGGCATGTCACCGCTGGAGATTTGGTGTAACGAATCCCAGGAACGCTATGTAATGGCCATTGCTACCGATCGCATGGAGATTTTTGAAAAGATCTGTGAACGTGAGCGTGCTCCTTTTGCGGTGATCGGTGAAGCCATTGAAGAAGAACATTTAGCGGTATCGGATAGTCATTTTGATAATAAGCCGATCGATCTGCCGCTGGATGTGCTGCTTGGTAAACCACCCAAAATGCATCGTGATGTGCAGTCAAAGCAAGCGGCAGGTGAACCGCTGAACCGCGAAGGCATCAAGCTCAGTGAAGCGGCAAAGCGCTTATTGCGACTGCCGGCCGTTGCTGAGAAAACCTTCCTGATTACTATTGGTGATCGTACGGTAACTGGCCTGGTGGCGCGCGATCAAATGGTCGGGCCCTGGCAGATCCCGGTTGCTGATGTCGCGGTCACTGCGGCGAGCTATGACAGTTACGCCGGTGAAGCGATGGCATTGGGCGAGCGTACCCCGCTGGCCTTACTTAATTTTGCCGCCTCCGGGCGGATGGCGGTTGGTGAAGCACTGACCAACATCGCCGCCGCTGATATTGGCGACCTCAAACATGTGAAGTTGTCGGCGAACTGGATGGCTGCGGCCGGCCACCCCGGTGAAGACGCCGGTCTGTATGAGGCAGTAAAAGCGGTAGGCGAAGAATTATGTCCAGCCCTGGGGATTACCATTCCGGTCGGAAAAGACTCCATGTCGATGAAAACGCGCTGGCAGGATGCTGACGGCGACAAAGCGGTGACCTCACCATTGAGCCTGGTGATTACCGCCTTTGGCCGGGTTCGCGATGTGCGCCGCACATTAACGCCGCAGTTACGGACCGATAAAGGCCCGAGTAAGCTGCTACTGATTGACCTTGGTGCCGGTCAGAATCGCCTGGGCGGCTCTGCTCTGGCGCAGGTATACCGGCAGCTTGGCGAACAGACTCCGGACGTAGACAAGGCTGAGTTATTGGCCGGATTCTTTACTGCAACCCAAAAGCTGGTACGCGATAAAAAACTGATCGCCTACCATGACCGGTCCGATGGTGGCTTATTTGTCACCGTGGCCGAGATGGCATTTGCTGGTCATTGTGGCGTTGAAGTTGAACTCGACAATCTGGGCGATGACGATCTGGCGGTGCTGTTCAGCGAGGAGCTGGGCGCCGTTATCCAGGTCGCTGATGAAGATCTGGAAAGCGTTGAAAAAGCGTATGCTGAAGCAGGTCTTGAACACTGCGTTCATACCATTGGCCGTCCGGTACGTGAAGATGTTGTCCGCTTTACCCGTCGCGATGAAGAAGTGCTGTCGCACATGCGTAGTCACTACCGCGCGATCTGGGCGGAGACTACGGATCAGATGCAGCGTCTACGCGATAACCCTGCTTGTGCTGATGAAGAATTTGAAGCCAAGCGCAAGCTGGATGATCCGGGCTTGTCGGCAGAACTGACTTTTGACGTTAACGAAGATGTGGCCGCGCCTTACATCAATACAGGCCGGGATCCGGTCATTGCAGTATTGCGTGAGCAGGGTGTGAACTCTCATGTAGAAATGGCAGCGGCTTTTGATCGCGCCGGATTTGCCGCAATCGACGTGCACATGAGTGACATTCTCAGCGGCCGCACGTCGCTGGATAAATTTAACGGTCTGGTTGCCTGCGGTGGCTTCTCGTACGGTGACGTATTAGGTGCTGGTGAAGGTTGGGCGAAATCGATCCTGTTCAACAGCCGGGCACGCGATGAGTTCAGTGCGTTTTTTGAACGCCAGAAGACCTTTGCGCTTGGTGTTTGTAACGGCTGTCAGATGTTGTCGAACCTGAAAGAGCTGATTCCTGGCGCCGAGCTTTGGCCACACTTTGTGACCAACCGTTCAGAGCGTTTTGAAGCGCGCTTCAGTCTGGTTGAAATACAGAAGAGTGACTCACTGTTCTTCTCAGGTATGGCGGGCTCCCGTATGCCCATAGCCGTATCCCACGGTGAAGGCCGCGCCGAGTTTAAGGGCAACAACCTGGAACAGGCACAGCAGCAAAATCTCGTTACCATGCGTTATGTGGATAATCGCGGTCAGGTTGCTACTAAATATCCGGCGAATCCGAATGGCTCACCGGAAGGCATTACCGGCCTGACCACGCCTGACGGGCGGGTATCTATTATGATGCCGCATCCGGAGCGGGTGTTCCGTACCGTTGCCAACAGCTGGCATCCGGATGACTGGAACGAAGACAGTCCATGGATGCGGATGTTCCGTAACGCCCGGGTTTACTTAGGTTAGCACTTAGCGTCGCGCTCTGAAGAAAGCTTTCAGCAGCGCGGCGCTTTCAGCCTCCAGCACGCCTGAAACCACTTCCACTTTATGATTCATGCTGCCGTGATTAAGCACGGTTATGGCCGTTCCGGTTGCGCCTGTGCGCGGGTCCGGGGCACCGTAGACCAGCGTCTTCACTCTGGCGTGGGTGATCAGACCCGAACACATAGCGCAAGGTTCCAGCGTCACATAGAGCGTTGAACCAACCAGCCGGTAATTCTGCAGCCGCTGTCCAGCCGCCCTTATCGCAAGCGACTCGGCATGGGCTGAAGGGTCGTGTAAACCGATCACCTGGTTAAAGCCCTCACCAATAATTTCATCGTTATGAACTACTACTGCACCGACGGGGACTTCTCCGTGGGCTTCGGCCAGTTGCGCTAACTCCAGCGCCCGGCGCATATAAACTTCATGATCCATAGTGCATCCTTGTGACGCATTAACCGATTGCAATGTGCCTAGTGTAAAACGAAATGGCAAACGGCGGGTAAAAAAAAGCCCCCGCGATGCGAGGGCTTTTGTCAATTTTTGCACTTTTCCAAACTAACTTTTTAGAACTGGTAGCGAACACCCACTTTCACAGTCCAGGCTGAACTGAAGTCAACCGTATCGAAGTTGTTCGGGTAATAACCATTGAATGCCGGCTCAATGATGTATTTACCTTCGTCATTCAAGCCACCGAAGTCATACAACGCTACCTGCGGGAAACGTAAACGGCGCTCGATGCCCCAGTCATCGTTCAACAGGTTAGCGAAGTTGTCGATAGTGAAGTAAAGCGTACCTTTGTGGCCTGGCATAAAGCCCGGAAGCTCCTGCTGGATACTTAGGTCAAGCTCGGTTACCCATGGTTGATTATGGGTGTTGCGATCCAGAATGTAGCCTTCTCCGCCGTAAGCAATACCGGCGTTATCAAGCAACATCTGCACTTCGTCCCAGCTGATTGATTGATCCCAATCTACGTTGGTGTCATCAGCACCAGATGGAATATATGGCAAATAAGCTGACTGCGTATAGAAGCTCTCAAAGGCAGTGTCACCAAAGTCACCATCACGGAACATACCCATAACGTAACTGAACGGACGACCTGAACGGCGCTCAAAATACAGGTTAAAGCGCGTATCGTAACCACTGAAGAATTGAGTCGCATAGCCAAGGGTAAGCTTCAGGCTGTGCTCGATTTCAAAGTTGCCAGTGGCGTTGAAGGCCTGGTTACGACTCTTCGCTACATAGTGACGATAGTTACTATGTGCTTGTGAAGAAGAGCCTGAACCATTTTCTTCCAGGTTCTGATAGGTGTAGCTACCAGTGAAACGGATACCGTTGTCCCATTCCTTCGCCAGCGACTGCGAGAAAATAAAGTTATTTCCTGAACCTGGAGAATTGGTCAGCATGATATCGTAGTTTTGCTCACGATCGCCGGTATAAATTTGTTCATAAATGATCCGCTCGCCATCTGCTGCGGTACCAACAGGCTGGATTGCGGTATTGTACCAGACTACCTGATCGTCAATGCGCTTATAAATAAACGACGTTGTCGCACTGTAGTCTTCACCCAGGTAAGGAATCGACAGGTCATACTCGAAGGCTAACTGGGCGCGCCAGTCACTCGGCAACTCAAAGTTAGGATCGGTGTAGTTGGTGCTGCCATTGCCCTGTTCCAGAGTATCTTTAATTTCTTGCGGTACGCGCGTGAAATCAACACCGGTGCGGCCATTAAAATAATCGTTAACAGCGTTTTGTGGTGCTTGTACCAGGGTTATACCGTCTTTGGTGAACGGGTTGGTATACCAGACGTTCGGCAAACCACCGTAGAAGCGTCCGATTCCGCCGCGAACTACCAGGCTGCTGTCGGTGAAATAAGTGAAGCTAATACGCGGTAATATGATGTCAAGACCGTCAAGGTTTTCCTGATTGCTATAACCATAGGTATCCAGGAAGTTCTGGTTCAGCGTAGGGGTGTCATCAGAACTGATACGCTCGTAACGCAGGCCCGCATTTACTTCTAAATCCGGGGTAGCATAAAAAGTGTCGCCCACGTAAAGCGCTAGCGTCGAGCGATCGACTTCATAAGCTGCATCTTCTGGGTTGTTGGTGTAGGCATTCTGATACATAAAGGAGTAGTTGCCTCTCCAGTCTGAATCAACGATACCGGCTTCGAAATCGTCAAGTGAACCAAAGCCCCATGTTCCGCGTGAATCCGGAACAAATTTGTTGTAAAGGCTGAGTTGCTCGTGTTGTATACCAAACTCAATTTCATGCTCACCCATTAAGTAGGTTGCATCAACGTGCAGAGTCAGGTTGTCATTTCTGATAGCGTTGGCGTGACGGTAACGATCTGTACCAAATTCTACGGTTGGTCCGCGGTTATACAAATCGACGTCAATTTGGCCAAGCCCAGAATTGGTGATCGAGTCAGTCTCAACATCTTTATAGGTGACGCCAATTTCGGTGATCAAATTAGCGGACCAGTCACTATACAAACGCGCGCTGACATTATTCATGCGCGTGTGATAGATGTAACGACGTGAGTTCAGGCTTACAGTCGCCCCACCCGTTGCATAATTACGCTCTTCCGCGTTGTCCTGCCACTGGTAGGTTAAGTCAAAACGATGATTGTTACTGACGTTCCAGCTAAGTTTGGTCAGCCATTTGCGATCTTTATCTTCCGGGTCGCCACCTAAGCTGTCGGAAATACCGTAGCCGCCAAGTACGTCCATGAAGTCATCGAATTCTTGTTCTGTGATGTAGAATTCGTTGGCAGCACCACTGCCATCAAAGCCATACTCAAGATCAAGGGTACGGGTCCATTCTTCATAGCTGGTAAAGAAGAACAGAGTATCTTCAATAACGGGGCCACCGAAAGATAATCCTAAAGTGGATATTTCCTGAATCGACTCAATTTCTTCTGTGCTGTAGGTACGATAGCCATCGTCGTCAAGGTCGCGATAGTTTAAGCGTAAGTCCTGCACTTTACCTTTCATATCAGGCGTTGAAAGTTCGTAGAAAACTTCACCTTCGAACTCATTGGTACCTGATTTAGTAACAGCGTTAATAGTACCACCAGAGAAGTCACCTTTTTTCACTGAGAAAGGCGCGGCGTCTACAGAGATTTGTGCGATCGCGCTGAGTGAAATAGGTGCTTGCTGAGTTGGGTAACCACCATAGTTCAGACCGAAATCATCGTTCTGGCCGATACCGTCGACATTAATGCTGTTGGTACGGGGATCGCCACCGGCAATAGTCATCTGGCCGTCGCCGCTAACCGTTACTAACGGGTTAAGGCGCGCGATGTCTTTCAGGTCTCGATTCAGTGAAGGCATATTCTCGATGGTTTGTTCACCGTAATTGCTGGATGCTCCAGCGCTCTCAACGCTAATAGCTGCGCCAGATACGACGATACGTTCCATCACATCACTTTCAAGCTGACGGTTAAGGCGGTACGTCTCGCCCAGATCTAAATAAATATCCTGCAACACCGCATCACGAAACTGATCAGAGTCTAACGTGATCTGGTAAGGGCCGCCGACCCGTAAACCTTTCGCTGAAAAGGCACCGTCTTCATTAGTGTGCATTTCACTAACAGTTCCGGTTGGTTGGTGCACAATGATGATTTTGGTGTTAGCGGCTGGATTACCTTGTGGACCGGTAATCACACCACGCATTGAAGAGGAAGTTTCCTGGGCTATTGCTGTTGTCGAGGCTAAGCCAAGAGTAATAGCAATGACGCTTGCTAAGCGGGAAAATCGCATAGTTGTACTCATCTTTATTTCCTGGTGTTAGTGGGTTGTAATAAAAATCGAGCCAAGGTCATACCGCTAGAAGCAACCTTGATGACTGATCGCAGGCATTTATACCACGCGATTGTGTCAAAAATGTGACGCTATTTTACGCAAAGATAAAGTCAATTGCATAGCGAATATTGAACCTTTATCATTTTATTTTGTCCCAGCACTCTTATCACCGAGGCGACCAATTCCATGAAGTCTTATTCCCTGTTACTTGCAGCGCTGTTTCTCACCTTTCTGGCAGGATGCGATATGTCTGAAAATAATAAATCTGATCCTGTGGCTTTACGGGTAGCAACATTTAACGTCAGCATGGATGCGTCCAACTATCTGGACAGCGATGAGCTGGCGGAGCAGGGTGCACAAGCCCTGGCGCAGGCGCTGGACGACAATCACCCGCAAATTCGGGCGGTAGCCGAGATTATCCAGCATACCCGCCCGGATGTTCTGGTACTTAATGAATTTGATTACTTGCCTGCCGGGCAGGGCATCGATCGCTTTCAGCAAGAGTTTCTGGGCGTAAGCCAGAATGGCGAGTCGCCCATCCATTATCCTTATGTGTTTCTGGCGCCGGTTAATACCGGCGAACCCAGCCCCTACGATCTGAACCGTGATGGTACAGCGACCGGCAAGGCTGATGACGCCTGGGGTTACGGCTGGTATCCGGGACAGTACGGCATGGTGGTGCTGTCGCGTTATCCGATTGACCAGCAGGCATCCCGGACGTTCCGCGATTTTAAGTGGCGTGATATGCCAGGCGCGTTGCGGCCGCTGCTGCCGGAGTCGCACGAACCCTGGTACAACGACGAGGCCTGGAAGGAGTTTCCGCTGAGTTCGAAGTCGCATTGGGATGTCGTCATTGAGGTTGAAGGCAAACCGTTACATGTGTTGGTCAGCCATCCGACGCCGCCGGTATTTGACGGTGAAGAGAATCGCAACGGGCGGCGCAATTACGACGAGATTCGCTTCTGGGCGGATTACATCACGCCGGGTCAGGGCGAATACATTTATGATGATCAGGGTCAGATTGGCGGCCTGGATGCCGACAGCCGCTTTGTTATTGCCGGTGACCTCAATGCCTCGACAGAAGGCAATGACAATGTACCAGGCGCAATCGACTTACTGTTAAAGCATCCGGCTGTGCAGTCAGCGCCGATTCCGTCCAGTCAGGGCGGACTGGAGCATTCGCCGGATAACGACCATGGCCAGTTTCATACCGCCAGTTGGCGTAAGCGCGCAGATTACGTATTACCTTCTGAGGCGGGCATACATGTAATAGATGCCGGCGTATTCTGGCCTGCAAGCGATCAACCGAAAGCTGACTTAGTGAATGCGCGCAGCAGTTCTTCGGATCACCGACTCGTGTGGATTGACATTCAGTTGCGATAAATTTCACAAAATTGTCGCAGAGTCATAAAAATGTCATAAAGTATCCTGATAATTAGCGTTGCTGATAGACAACAGGTGATGCAGATGTCGAGAAAGATACTGATCGTTGAAGATGAAGCCGCTATTCGCGAAATGCTCAGCTTTGTTATGGAGCAGCACGGCTACCAGGCGGTAGAAGCAAATGATTATCATCAGGCGCTGGAAAAAATTACTGATCCGCTGCCTGATATGATTCTGCTGGACTGGATGTTGCCCGGCGGAACCGGGGTGCAGTTAGCAAAAAAACTAAAAAGTGATGACTTTACCCGCAACATCCCGATCATCATGCTGACAGCGCGCAGCGAAGAGGATGATAAAATCCGCGGCCTCGAAGTGGGCGCTGATGACTACCTGACGAAGCCATTCTCACCGAAGGAGCTGATGGCCAGAATTCGTGCGGTATTCCGCCGTGTGACCCCGACCGCACTGGACGAACCTATCGAAATTGAAGGTCTGCGGCTTGATCCGGTTTCGCATCGGGTGACGGCTTTTGATGAGCGTCTGGATATGGGGCCAACCGAATTTAAATTATTACACTTCTTTATGACCCATCCCGAGCGGGTGTATAGTCGTGAGCAACTGCTTGATCACGTGTGGGGAACTAATGTGTATGTTGAAGACCGTACGGTCGATGTCCATATTCGTCGTTTACGGCAGGCGATTGCTGCCCATAGTCATGACCGGTTGGTGCAAACTGTACGGGGCGTGGGTTACCGTTTTTCAGCCCGTTGATCGGATAACAACCTTTTATGGATAAAAAGTATTCCGGCCTATTTATGTTGCGCGGCCTGTTCTGGTTTTTGCTGCCTGTCGCGCTGCTGGGGCTGCTCCTTGACTCATTCTGGTTGGTAATGACCCTGGCGCTGCTGGGATTATTAGGCTGGCACTATTATTTTCAGTACAAGCTGATTGACTGGTTATGGAACCGTCGGCGGTTGCTTCCGCCTGATGCCCCTGGCAGCTGGAGCTACATTTACGATGGTATTTACCGTACCCAGCGCCGCAGCCAGCAGCGTCGCCGTGCGCTTGCCAGCATTTTACGCCGCTTCCGCGAGGCGTCCGAAGCCATTCCCGATGCTGCCATCGTTTTTCGCCGCGACGGCGGCCTGATTTGGTGTAATAAGCTGGGGCAGTTTTACTTCGGCCTGAAATGGCCGGCTGATACCGGTATTCACCTGTCGAATTTGATCCGCCACCCGGAATTTATTCGTTATCTGCAAGTCGGTGATTTCAGTAAAGATATCACGCTGCCGTCACCGGTCCGCGAAGATATTGAGCTGGAAATCCGCATTATGCCCTATAGCGATAACCAGTACCTGCTGATGGCCCGCGACATTACTCAGATCAAACTTGCCGAACAGATGCGCAGTGACTTTGTCGCCAATGTCTCCCATGAACTAAAAACGCCCCTTACCGTGATTCAGGGCTACCTGGAAATGATGGAAGATGAGGCCAGTTTACCACCCGCCATGCTGAACAAGGCCGTTCACGACATGAATGATCAGAGTGTACGCATGCGTAAACTGGTGGATCAGCTACTGTCGCTGTCGCGGATGGAAGGCAGCGCGGTGGATATCTTTGAGCGAAAAGTGGACGTGCCGGCCATTTTGCATGCCCTTAAAAGTGACGCCGAACAACTTAATGCCAGCCGCCAACATGATATCGAATTTGAGATAGGCACGCAGAAAATGTACGGCCGCGAGGATGAAATACGAAGCGTATTTGCCAATTTGCTGGCAAACGCCATTCAGTATACCCAGCCAAAAGGCAAAATTAAGGTGCAGTGGCGGCCTGTCGGTCAGCAAATGGAATTCAGCGTGACTGATAATGGTCCCGGGATACCGGCTGAGCACATGCCACGCCTGACCGAGCGTTTTTATCGCATTGATAAAGATCGCAACAGCGCCAGGGGCGGTTCAGGGCTGGGGCTGGCCATTGCGCGCCAGGCGGTTGAACATCATCACTGTAAATTACTCATCGACTCCGTGGTGGGCCGTGGCTCCAAATTTGCCGTGCGGGTGCCGGAAGAGTTGGTGATCCGCGATTAATTCTGCGTATCACTTTTTTTACCATTGTCATCAAACTGTCATCTTGACCTACTACACTAAGCCTGTTTTTGGAACAAAGCTGTTATTTAGCATCGGCTACTGGAGTCACTATGAAACTTAAATCAACACTTCTTGCACTAAGCCTGGCAACTATCGTCAGCGGCGCTGCGTCAACTGCCGCGCAAGCCCAGAAGGTTACTGATAACCTGCCTGAATATAATAAAGTTAGCGGCCTGTCCGGTAACCTGTCGTCAGTGGGTTCTGATACCCTGGCTAATATGATGACCTTCTGGTCAGAAGAGTTTAAGCGCATGTATCCGAACGTGAACATGCAGATCCAGGCCGCGGGTTCATCTACTGCACCACCCGCTCTGACCGAAGGTACTTCTAACTTCGGGCCAATGAGCCGTGCCATGAAATCAAAAGAGATTGAAGCTTTTGAAAAGCGTTTTGGTTACAAGCCAACTGCAGTGCGCGTAGCTATTGATGCACTGGCGGTGTTCGCGCATAAAGACAACCCGATTCAGGGCCTGACTATTCCTGAAGTTGATGCGATTTTCTCGTCAACCCGTTTATGTGGCGCCACCAAACAAGTACAACGCTGGGGCGACCTGGGGTTAACCGGCAGTTGGGAAAACCGCGACCTGCAACTTTATGGACGCAACTCGGTATCTGGTACTTACGGTTACTTTAAAGAAATCGCGCTGTGCGACGGTGACTTCCGTAACAACGTGAACGAGCAGCCTGGTTCTGCGTCGGTGGTGCAGTCCGTATCAACCTCATTAAACGCGATTGGCTATTCAGGTATTGGTTACATCACTTCAGGTGTGAAAACTGTGCCACTGGCTCGCGAAGCGGGCGCTGAATATGTTGACGCCACTACTGAGAACGCCCTGGCTGGTAAATACCCGCTGTCACGTTTCCTCTATGTGTACGTGAACAAGCACCCGAACCAGCCGCTGGATCCGGCAACGGCTGAATTCCTGCGCATGGTACTGTCGAAAAAAGGCCAGGAGATCGTTGATAAAGACGGCTATATCCCGCTGCCCCTGGTGGTAGTTGAACAGGAACTAGAGCGCCTTGGCCTTAACTAAAAAACGCCCGTAAGCTGTGATATGAAGACCCGCTATGGCGGGTTTTCTTTTTTGAGCGGGCAGCTAAAAATGTCAGAAATATGACAGTGCTGTAACAGTACTGTCATAATTAGCGTCTATACTTGCCGCATTAAATTTTTGATTTCAGTCACTCCGATACCGAGGCATTGATGGCTAAAGCTAAATCCGGCGACTTTGGAGCCAGTAACTACCGGTTATTTAAAGATCGCGCCGCGCGCTGGGGCGTTACCCTTGGCGGTATTCTGGTCTTGATTACCCTGTTACTGATCTTTTTCTACCTGCTCTATGTGGTCGAACCTATATTCCGAGGCGTTTCTGTTGACGCCAAACGTGATTTTACGATTCCTAAAGATGGTGAAGTGGTGACCCTGGGGATTGAAGAGCAGTCCGAGATCGGATACCAGTTCACGGATACCGGCGTACTCAGCTTTTTTGCGTTGGAGTCACCACCGGGTAACAACTGGCAGCCGGGCGAAATACTGCTGCGCGAGCAGGTTGTACCAACCACTCCCACCAGCTTTACCGCTACCCAGCCGCAGAATAACCGCTACGCCTATGGTACTGCCGACGGTAAAGCCCAGGTTGTCGAGCCCAAGTTCCGCAACCGCTTTGTTGCGGGTATACGCAGTACCACGCCTTATATTGAATATGTTAACGGCCACGATCTGATTACTGTTGATCGCGAGGGTCGTGCTTTAACGCAACTTGCCTATGAATATGATGGCGAGTCGATGTTATTTGCCGCGGTTACCGCAGACGGAACCGTAGTGACCAACTATCTGGAAGCAGCCCGTAATTTTCTGACCGATGAGGTTGAGTTGAAGGAGAATTTCAATAGCCTCAACCTGACCGGCCCGGTGGATCAGCTGGAAGTGACGCCCAACCTTCGCCAGTTGCTGATCCGCCAGGGTAACCGCCTGCATGTTTACGATGTATCTACTACGGGCAAGCTATCTGAGCGTCAGATTATCTCGGTTGATCGCCGTTTAGGCGATGTCACCACGATGCAGTTATTGGCGGGTGCCAGTTCCATCTTATTTGGCCATAGCAGCGGCATCGTCAGCCAGTGGTTTGAGATAGCTGAAGAAGAAGGGCGGCGTTATCAGTATATCCGTGAGTTTAAAGCGGCTGACAGCGCTATTCAGGAAATTATTCCGGAATACTACCGCCGGACCTTTTATACAGTGTCTGCCGAAGGCGAACTGGGCGTATTCCATACCACTTCGCAGGCTGACCTTTACCGGGGCAAACCCGATCAGATCAGCGCCGAGCGGGTGGTCATTGATCCACGAGCCAATACCCTGCTGATGTACAGCGGCGGTAAATACCACTCGTTCAACCTTGAAAACGAACACCCGGAAGTGACGTGGAGCGGCCTGTGGCAGGAAGTCTGGTACGAGGGCTATCCTGAACCTGAGTATGTCTGGCAGTCCACTTCAGGATCCGATGATTTTGAGCCCAAGTTCAGCCTGGTGCCTATTTCGTTCGGTACTATTAAAGCGGCAGCGTACGCGATGTTATTTGCGGTGCCAATCGGCTTAGCGGCTGCGGTGTATACCGCCTACTTCATGTCGCCTGGTGTTCGTAAAGTGGTCAAACCCACGGTAGAAATCATGGAGGCGTTACCTACGGTTATCTTAGGTTTCCTGGCCGGACTCTGGCTGGCTCCGGTGATCGAAAACTACTTACCGGGCATTATTGCCACTATTATTCTGGTGCCATCGGCGATTGTGCTGTTTGCACTACTTGCCAGTAATTTGCCACAACGCCTGCGCAACCAGTTTACCGATGGCCGGGCGGCGCTGATTTTGCTGCCGCTGGTGGCGTTGGTGGGCTGGTTTTCGTTCTCGATGTCTCCCATCGTAGAAGACTGGCTATTTGGCGGAAACGTACGTGAATATATTACTAATGAACTAGGCATAACGTTTGATCAGCGCAACTCGCTAGTGGTCGGCATCGCCATGGGCTTTGCGGTTATTCCAACCATCTTCTCGATTGCCGAAGACGCCGTATTCAGTGTACCTAAACACCTGTCGAACGGCTCCCTGGCATTGGGCGCGACGACCTGGCAAACCCTGACCAAAGTGGTGCTGCTGACTGCCAGCCCGGGTATTTTCTCGGCCGTTATGATGGGGCTTGGCCGGGCCGTTGGTGAAACCATGATTGTACTGATGGCAACCGGTAATACGCCGATTATGGACTGGAATATTTTTGAGGGCATGCGCACCTTGTCGGCAAACATTGCTGTCGAGATGCCAGAGTCGGAAGTGGGCAGTTCGCACTACCGGATATTGTTCCTGGCGGCCTTTGTGCTATTTATCTTCACTTTTGCGTTCAATACCGTGGCTGAAGTAGTCCGGCAGCGGTTGCGCGATAAATATAGCTCGATGTAAGCGAGAGGATGTTCATGAAGCATTGGTTTAAATCAGGAAAACCCTGGATCTGGCTGACCGCTGGAGCGGTAAGCGTGAGTCTGATCGCGGTGCTCGGGCTAATGGCAATGATCGCCTGGCGAGGCCTGTCGTTCTTCTGGCCGGCAGCGATTCACGAGATCGAAGTGCGGGCGAATGACGGTACTACCCAAACCATTATCGGTGAAATCTACGACAGCGAAGAGATCCCCATTCAGCGCCTGCAGGAATCGGGCGTACAACTGGATAACTTCGACGAGCCGACGTTACGGCGGATCCTGTTGAAGGTTGGTAATCGTGAATATGTCCCGTTAGATTTCGCCTGGATAATGGTGCCACAGATCGTTCGTGACGAAACCCCGGCTGATCTGGCACGCCTGGAGCGCAGCAAAGACGGTAATTTCTATGGCTATGTGGCGGCGGTGCTGGAAAATGGCGAGCCGGTAGCAACCGAAGGCGACGCATCGCTTCGTGATGAACTGGATCGCCGTATTGAGCGCGCCGTCGAAATCGGTGAAGAAGCCGATGCCTTGCAGAGCTCTGAGATTGGCGCCATCAACTATCAGCTTAACCAGCTGCGTCTCGAGCGCCGCCGGCTGGAACTTAGTGATCAACTGACGCTGGAAGCCGAGCAGGCGATTGAAGAGCGTGAGCAGGCGCTACGGGACGAGTATCAGGAGCTTGAGAAAGAACTCTTCGCGTTACGTGAGCAGGCTAACCGCGATGCAGTCGTGATGCGCGATATGCGTGGGGTCGAAGTGACTCTGCCGATGTATCGGATTCTGGGTGCGACCTTTCCGAATGATATGAGTTTGTTCGCGGAAATCGGCCATTTTTTCAAGCAGATCGGCAACTTTGTTAGCGAGGATCCACGCGAAGCCAACACCGATGGTGGTGTGTTCCCGGCTATATTTGGTACGGTCTTTATGGTGCTGCTGATGTCGGTATTAGTGACACCCTTTGGCGTGATTGCGGCCATTTATCTGCACGAATACGCCGGCCGTAACGCAATAACCCGGCTGATCCGGATCGCGGTGATTAACTTAGCGGGCGTACCCTCGATTGTATACGGGGTATTTGGTCTGGGCTTCTTTGTCTATATGGTGGGTGGTTCACTGGATCAGATTTTTTATCCGGAAGCACTGCCAAGCCCGACCTTTGGTACGCCGGGCGTGATGTGGTCAGCAATTACGCTGGCGATACTGACACTGCCGGTAGTCATCGTGTCCACGGAAGAAGGGTTGTCGCGTATTCCCAGTACCTTACGTGAAGGCAGCCTGGCACTGGGCGCAACGAAGGCGGAAACCTTATGGCGCATTATTCTGCCGATGGCGTCGCCAGCGATTATGACCGGTCTGATTCTGGCGGTGGCTCGCGCTGCCGGTGAAGTAGCGCCACTGATGTTGGTTGGGGTGGTGAAGTCAGCTCCGATGCTACCGGTTGATGGTAACTTCCCGTACTTCCACCTGGATCGCAAATTTATGCACTTGGGCTTCCACATTTATGATGTGGGCTTCCAGAGCCCGAACGTGGAAGCGGCGCGTCCGCTGGTATACGCCACGTCGTTCTTACTGGTAACTGTTATCGTCGGGCTGAACCTGACGGCAATTGGTGTACGAAACCATTTGCGTGAAAAATATCGCTCTTTAGAGCACTAATTTTGAGCTTAGCGAAAAGGTCTTCATTATGATTTCGGTAACCCCGACAAGTTCACAGGCTGAGGTTCTTGATTTAGAGAATCTGACAGCTGAGCAAACTGCATTAGAAATACGCAATCTGAATCTGCATTACGGTGAAGCGCAGGCGCTTTATGATATTTCGATGAATATTCCGAAGAACCGCGTCACTGCCTTTATCGGGCCTTCAGGTTGTGGTAAATCAACCTTGCTGCGCTGTATTAACCGGATGAATGATCTGGTGGAAATCGCCCGCACCAGCGGTGAGATTCGGCTGCACGAAAAGAATATTTACGACAAAGACGTCGACGCAGCGGCCTTGCGCCGCCGGATAGGCATGGTATTCCAGCGTCCGAACCCCTTTCCTAAATCGATTTACGAAAACGTGGTTTATGGGATGCGCCTGCAGGGCGTAAACGACCGCCGCACTTTAGACGAAGTGGTGGAACGGTCGCTGAAGGGCGCAGCCTTATGGGAAGAGGTAAAAGATCGTCTGAATGCCAGTGCTTTTGGTCTTTCTGGTGGTCAGCAGCAGCGTCTGGTGATTGCCCGCGCCATTGCTATCGAACCTGAAGTACTGTTGCTGGATGAGCCAACCTCAGCGTTGGATCCCATATCAACCCTGACTATCGAAGAACTGATTACCGAGTTAAAATCCAAATATACCGTGGTGATTGTGACCCACAATATGCAGCAGGCGGCGCGGGTTTCTGATCAAACCGCTTTCATGTATATGGGTAAACTGATTGAGTATGCTGATACCAATACCTTGTTTACCACCCCGGAAAAGAAACAAACCGAAGATTACATTACCGGCCGTTACGGTTAACAGGAGCTTGCCGAGATGGATAAGTTAAACATGAGCCGGCATATTTCCGGCAAATTTAATGAAGAGCTTGAGGCTGTCCGTAACCAGGTACTGAATATGGGCGGCCTGGTTGAACAGCAGTTGCGGGATTCACTGTACGCCATTGAAAAGTCTGACCATGAACTGGCAGAAAAAATCCTCCAGCGTGATTTCAACATCAACGCCATGGAAGTGCAGATTGATGAAGCCTGTGTGCAGATCATCGCCAAGCGCCAGCCAGCAGCCAGTGACTTACGCCTGGTGATCGCGATTTTCAAAACCATCTCTGACCTTGAGCGTATCGGTGATGAAGCTGAACGCATTGCGCGGGTGGCACTCGAGAGTTTTAATAACGATCAGCAGCAGTTTCTGGTTAGCCTTGAGAACCTTGGTCAGCAAGTTTTGTCGATGCTGCACAACGTGCTTGATGCTTTTGCCCGGATGGATCTTGATAGTGCTTATGAAGTACACCAGATGGATGCCCAGGCGGATCGCCAGTACGAAGCGCTGACCCGTCAGCTAATGACCTACATGATGGAAGATCCGCGCGGTATTCCGAAGGTTATGAATGTACTCTGGTCGGCGCGCTCACTGGAGCGTATCGGCGACCGTTGTCAGAATATCGCCGAGTACATTATTTTCTTTGTGAAGGGTAAGGATGTCCGGCACGTTTCAGCGGAGTCGATGGAACGTACCGTGAAAGGCCCGGGCGTCGGCAAAAAATAAAGCTGCCGGCACGCCGCCTGTCTAATACAATACCCGGGCACGGATAGTGCCCGGTATCTCCCGGATTTTTGTCAGCATCCGATCAGCCTGATTGCCCTCGATCGGCGTGTCTATATCAATGACCACATAACCCACTTCGCTATCCGTCTGCAGATACTGTCCCGATACGTTGATATTGTCGTCAGCCATGATCTGGTTAATGCGCGTGAGCATGCCAGGACGGTTCTCGTGAATATGCAATAAGCGGCGTGAACCCGCATGGGTTGGCAGCGATACTTCCGGGAAATTAACCGCCGAAAGGGTGGAGCCGTTATCTGAGTAATGGACCAGCTTGCCTGCTACTTCAATGCCGATATTTTCCTGGGCTTCCTGGGTCGAGCCGCCAACATGGGGGGTAAGGATGCAATTATTCAGCCCCTGCAGCGGTGATTCAAAACGCTCATTATTGCTGCCGGGCTCAACCGGAAATACATCAATAGCGGCGCCGGCCAGATGACCCGATTTAAGCGCTTTAGCCAGTTCATCGATAACTACCACGGTACCGCGTGAGGCGTTGATCAGAATGCTACCGGGTTTCATGGCGGCAATCTGACTGGCACCTATCAACCACTGCGTTTGTGCTGTTTCAGGAACATGCAGGCTAATAACATCGGCCTGGCGCAATAACTCGTCAAGGGAATGCACCTGCATGGCGTTGCCCAGCACCAGCTTATTTTCGACGTCATAAAAGCGCACCTGCATACCCAATTGTTCGGCTAAGATGCTGAGCTGACTGCCAATATGCCCGTAGCCGACAATCCCCAGTACTTTACCGCGGGCCTCATACGAACCTTTAGCTGCTTTGTCCCAGCCGCCCTGGTGGGCCGCCGCATTTTTTTCAGGGATGCGGCGCAGCAACATAATAATTTCGGCCAGCACCAGTTCGGCGACACTACGGGTATTGGAAAAAGGGGCGTTAAAAACCACCACGCCGTGGCGGCGGGCGGCCTGCAGATCGACCTGGTTGGTACCGATACAAAAGCAACCAACGGCGGCCAGTTTCTGCGCGGCGGCAAACACCTTCGGCGTCAGTTGGGTGCGCGAGCGGATGCCAACAAAGTGGACATCTTTAATGCGCTCACAGAGCTCATCTTCATCCAGGGCGGTTTTTACAAAATCGATATTATCGTAGCCGCGCTGCCTGAATACCTCGACAGCACTCTCATGGACCCCTTCCAGTAACAGGATCTGAATACGATCTTTAGCTAGCGATACCAGGCTCATTCGGTGGTTTTGACTCCGTCCGGGGTAGCAATAAGGGCGATATCCGCTTTACGGGCTGCGAACAGGCCATTGGTAACAACACCAACAATATTATTCAGTTGCTGTTCTAATTGCACGGGGTCAAGGATATCTAAATTGTGAATATCCAGTATCAGGTTGCCGTTATCAGTGACAAAGCCCTGACGCCATTCCGGGTCGCCGCCTAGTTTAACGATCTGACGGGCCACATAGGAGCGCGCCATCGGAATCACTTCAACCGGCAGCGGGAACTGGCCTAACCGACCCACTTGCTTGCTCTCGTCAACGATACAGATGAATTTATCCGCCACTGCGGCGACAATTTTTTCGCGGGTCAGCGCACCGCCACCGCCTTTGATCATGCGCAGGTGCTCGTCAATTTCATCGGCACCGTCAATATAAACCGGTAACTCGCCGACATGGTTGAGTTCAATCACCTCAATACCGTGTGACTTCAGGCGCTTGGTGGATGCTTCCGAGCTGGATACGGCCCCTTCGATATCGTCTTTCATATCAGCCAGTGCATCGATGAAAAAGTTTACGGTGGAGCCACTGCCAATACCGACCACTGAGCCAGGTTTGACATACTTGAGGGCCGCTTGCGCTACTTGTTTTTTAAGTTCGTCTTGAGAGGTCGCCATAGTGATATCCAGGTTAACAACAGGGTCTATAACTATACAGGCTCAGCTCCGGAAGTCCCATACTTTTGCGGGGGTGACCACCATCGGCAGGGGAACATCCCAGGCGGCACAGGGGATGCGTTCAACCTGCTGGCACTCGTAAGCGAGTCCCACCGGTAGCAGGTTGGGATAGCCGCCTTTGCGCCAGCTTGCCAGCGTCCGATCATAATAACCGCCACCCATGCCCAGACGGTTGCCCATAGCATCAAAGCCAACCAGCGGCACCAGCAGAATCTGCATGTGCTGCAACGGAATAATATCGGGGCAGCGCAAGGTCGGCTCGGCGATGCCAAAGCGGTTGGCGCGCCAGATGGTGCGCTCGTGTTGCCGCAAAAACAGCAGGTGTCCTTTTACTACCGGATGTAAAACCGGTAGCGCCAGCTGATAATTCCGGATAAGTTCCAGGTTCAGTTCATGGGTGGGCAGTTCGGCGTGAATGCTGTGGTAGCTGCCAATAGTGTTAGCCTGGCGGAGCTCGGGCAGTGCCAGGAGTTGCCGGCGGAGCGCGCTGGCGGCGTGCTCCCGCTCGGCGGTGCTGAGTTGTCCACGTTGACGCAGAAGCTGCTGGCGCAATTGCTGTCGGTTCACGGCGCTGTTATCCTTGCTTAATCCATCGCTAATATAAGTGTGTTATATCATGATGATTCGGTTACTGACTACGGCTTCACTGCTTGTCACTCTGCTTGCCGGCCTGGCGGTCGCAGTGGCGGCACCTCCTAAGGCTCCGGCCCGCGGCGATCAGGGCGAAGGCCCCTATACCCGGTTGATTCTGCGCGGAGGGACCTTGATTAACGGCGAAGGCGCTCCGCCTATCGGGCCGGTCGATATCGTTATTGAACAGGACCGCATCGTCAAAGTGATCAGTGTTGGTCATCCCGGTGTGCCAGTTATTGAACAAGGCCGCCCGGAAGCGCAGCCTGGTGATCAGGAACTGGATGTCAGTGGTAAATACATCCTGCCAGGCTTTGTTGACATGCACGGCCATATTGGCGGCTCAGCCGAAGGAATTCCCGCTGAATATGTGCTGAAACTCTGGCTGGCGCACGGTATCACAACGATTCGCGAGCCGGGCAGCTTTAATGGTCTGGACTGGGTCAAGTGGCACGAACAGCGGGCCGCGAACAACACCATAGTTTCGCCACGTATTATTCCCTACGCCGGCTTCGGCATGAATGCTGATGAGCCTATTTTCAGTGGCGAACAGGCGCGTGCCTGGGTCCGCGATATTAAACGTCAGGGCGCTGCCGGGATTAAGTTTTTCGGTGCCACGCCCAAAGTGATTGAAGCGGCGTTGGATGAAGCGAATAAACAACAGCTGGGTACCATGATGCATCATGCCCAGCTGAACGTGACCCGCACCAACGTGATTGATTCGGCGCGGCTGGGGCTGACGACCATGGAGCATTGGTACGGCCTGCCTGAAGCCCTGTTTACCGATCAGGTGATTCAGGACTACCCGGCCGATTATAACTATAACAATGAGCAGGATCGTTTCAGCGAAGCTGGCCGCTTGTGGCAGCAAGCCGCTGAGCCGGGTTCAGAAAAATGGCAGCAGGTGCGGGATGAGCTGATCAGCCTGGATTTCACCATTAACCCCACGCTGACCATTTATGAGGCTAGCCGTGACCTGATGCGTGAGCGCCAGGCCATCTGGCACGAAGATTATACGCTGCCGCAACTGTGGGACTTCTTCACGCCCAGCCGCTACGCCCATGGTTCGTACTGGTTTGACTGGACCACTGACCATGAAGTGGCGTGGCGCCAGAACTATCAGAAATGGATGACTTTCCTCAATGACTATAAAAACCATGGCGGCCGTGTCACCACGGGCTCAGATGCAGGTTATATCTATAAGATTTATGGCTTTGGTTTAATTCGCGAGCTTGAGCTATTGCGGGAAGCGGGTTTTAACAGTCTGGAAGTTATTCAGGCAGCAACCTTAAATGGGGCTGAAGCGCTTGGCCTTGAGAGTGAAATTGGCAGTGTCGTGCCGGGCAAAAAGGCTGACATGCTGATTGTGGACGAAAACCCTATGGGTAACTTCAAGGTCCTTTATGGCACTGGCCACTATAAGCTGAACGACAACAATGAGCCGATGCGCACCAAAGGGATTCGCTACACCATCAAAGATGGCATTGTTTATGATGCGCAGGAGTTACTGGAAGACGTTCGTGAACTGGTGCGTGAGGCCAAAGCCTCAGCAAAATAAAGGGTGATTGCCCAGGATGCCGCTGCGTGCCGTAGCCCTTGAACCCACTGGTTCAAGGCGGGGCGCAAATCACGACCGTAGGCTTCTCGATACATGTCGAGCTTGCACAATAGCCGCTCAGTGAGCCCCTGTACTGATGACATCGGCTCAGGGACATAGGCTTGCTGGCGCACATCCCAGGCAATCATAATATGTGCGGATTACGAGCTGTCGTTAACGGCGCGGCCGTTGTTCGCTCATGACCTGTTCCAGGGTTTCCTGCAACAGCTTGATTTTATCTTCGAGCTCGGTAATCCGCTCTTTTTGAGCTTCTGCAGTCTGGGCACTTTCATGACAAAGATTAAGTGCTGCCATAACCGCAATTTGTTCCGGATGAGTAAGCCGGGTACCGCTGCGGATCTGCTCCAGCTTACTGTTGAGTTTGTCCGCAGCTTGCTGCAGAGCGACTTCTTGGCCGGCAGGGCAATTCACCGTATACAGGCGATCAATTAACTTGATGTCGATGGTGCGCTGACTCATGCCGGATCCTTGTTAGTCACGAATTCATATTCGTCTATAGTATGACATGTTCAACAGGGGTTTGTCAGCTAGCCTGGCGCACTGTGCAATGGTAGGATAGCTAAGTTAATTCAGCACAAGAGATTTACTATGTCTGATACGGATGGTTCAGAAAACAACTTGCACTCATATGATCGTCTGACCGAATTTTTTGAGCAGCACGGCATTCTTTCAAACGCGTCGGAAGTGCATGGCATCCTGACTGGTATGGTTGCCGGCGGCGCCAGCCTCAAAGGCGATGACTGGTTGCTGTTGCTCAGCGATCTTATCAACGAAGGCCAGCAATTCCCGCCGGCCGTTCGCGAAAAGCTCGAAGAAATGGCGAATGACATAACGGTTGGCATGGGCGATCCCGATCTTAGTTACCAGATGGTGCTGCCGGGTGATCATCAGCCACTCTATGAGCGGTTACAGGCGCTGATTGCCTGGGTGCAGTCGTTCCTTGTTGGCTTTGGCGTCAATCAGACAAACCTTGCCGGTCTGTCTGCCGATCTGCGTGAAGCGATTGATGACATGGTCGAAATTGCCAAGCTCGATTTCGCAATTGATGATGAAGAAGACGCCGAACGCGCTTATTTTGAAATCGTCGAGTACCTGCGAATATCGGCTGTGCTGTGTTTTACCGAATTGGGTCAGAATTCAGAAGCCGGCTGTAAAACCAATAAAACGCTGCACTAATTTGTTCATGCATCTCAAGGTATAGGTGTCTGTATAGATGTCGAAACTCCATTCCGAATTCCAGTCGCGCCGCCAGCAGATACTCGATTTTCTGCAGCAACAGGACGAGCCGGCTATCGCTATTATTCCCTCAGCTCAGTTGGCTACCCGTAGCCGCGATACGGAATACCCGTTCCGGCAGGACAGCGATTTTTACTATCTGACCGGCTTTAACGAGCCGGATGCGCTGCTGGTTTTGCAGCCAGACAATGACCAACCGGTGCAACTATTCTGCCAGCCCAGCGATCCCCATGCCGAAGTCTGGCATGGCCGGCGTCTTGGCGTTGACCGCGCGCCGGAAGCATTGGGCGTCGACGGGGCTTACTCTATTGCCGATGCTGATGAACATTTGTTTGCGCTATTAAACGGTATGCATAGCGTTTATACCCCCCATGACAAACCCGAGCTGACGCAGTTATTGCATGAGCTGGCGGCCGAATTACGGCAAACGTCGAAGAAAGGCGATCGGGCACCGCAGGCCTGGCATGATCTGGCACCGAAACTGGCGCAGATGCGCTTAGTTAAAAGTGAGGCTGAGCTTGAGCTCATGCGCCGCGCGGCGGCGATCAGTGTGGATGCTCATAAACGGGCAATGCGTTATACCCGCCCCGGTGTATATGAATACCAGGTAGCCGCTGAGCTTCACCATGAATTTGCGCTACAGGGTGCGGCCGGACCCGCCTATGGCACCATTTGCGGCAGCGGTGAGAATGCCTGCATATTGCATTACACCGAAAATAGCAGCCAGTTGCAGGATGGCGATTTGCTGCTGATCGATGCCGGTGCTGAATTTCAGGGCTATGCGGCAGATATTACCCGCACCTTCCCGGTTAATGGTCGTTTCAGCGAACCGCAAAAAGCGCTGTATGAACTGGTTCTGGCCGCGCAGGAAGCCGCATTAGCCACTGTTAAGCCGGGCAGTAATTTGCCGGCGGCGCAGGAGGCGGCAGCCCGCACCATTACCCAGGGCTTACTGGATTTAGGAATTCTGGCCGGCAGCTTCGCGCAGCACTGGGAGCAAACCAGTTACCGTAAATTCTTTATCCATGGCCTGGGTCACTGGCTGGGGCTGGATGTTCACGATGTTGGCACATATGACGTTGCCGGCAAAAAGCAGAAGTTTGCGGCGGGCATGGTGCTGACAGTGGAGCCAGGGATTTATATTCCACCGGGCATGCCTGATGTCGACGCGCGTTGGCACGGTATCGGCATTCGTATTGAAGACGATGTCATTATTACTGCGGACGGGCACGAAAACCTGACTGCCGGAGTGCCTAAAACCGTGGCTGAGATAGAACAATGGATGCAGCAAAAGTAACCCCGGTGGTTATTGCCGGCGGCGGTCTGGTTGGCGCGCTAAGTGCGCTGCTGATTGCCCGGCACCGGCCGGACTGGCAGGTTAAGGTGCTTGAGCCTCAACCCGCCGGACCGGTGCAGGATGGCCGCACTATTGCCCTGTCTGCGGGTACTGTTGGCTTGCTAGAGCGCGAAGGCATCTGGCCGCAACTGAGTAAAACCGCGTATCCGATAGAACATATTCATGTGAGCGATCGCGGCTATGGCGGCGTCACCCGGCTGCACGCTGAAGAGCATCAGGTCGCGGCGCTGGGGCAAGTGATCGCTGCCGCCGATCTGAATCGGGCATTATATGAAGCCTGTCAGGCGCAACCCAATATCGAGTGGATTGCCGGCGCGCGCTTCAGTGACGTCACCCTTTCCAGAACAGCAACCGAAATTATCTATCAGCAGGACGATGGCGAACATCGGCTGCCAGCGCGCTTGCTGGTGGGTGCTGACGGGCAGCGGTCTCGAGTGCGTGACGCGTTACATATTGAAACCGAACAAAGCGATTATCAGCAGGAAGGGATAATCAGCACCTTAACCTTATCGCAGCCGCTGGCCGGCTGGGCCTATGAGCGCTTCACTGACAACGGCCCCGTGGCTTTACTGCCGCTGAATGATTATCAGGCATCACTGGTATGGAGCCTGCCACCAGCGGAAGCTGAAGCGGTGCGCAACAGCAGCGATGCTGAATTCCTGCGGCGCTGTCAGCAGGCCTTTGGTTACCGGGCCGGACGTTTTACTGCCGTTGGTGAGCGCCTGCAGTTTCCGTTACGGATGCAACTGGCAAAAACCAATGTGAAGCACCGGGCCCTGCTGATTGGCAATGCTTCCCATGCTTTACACCCTATTGCCGGACAGGGCTTCAATCTGGGCGTGCGCGATGCGATTGTGCTAAGCGAAATCCTGCGCCATTGCGACGACCCGGGCAGTTATTCTGTGCTGAACGACTACTGGCGTCACCGTGAAGCTGATTATAAGCGTGTGATAGGCCTTACTGATCTGCTGGTGCGTGGCTTTTCAAATAGCTATGTACCGCTGACGTTCTGTCGGAATCTGGCCCTGCTGGGGCTGGACATACTACCGCCGTTACAACAGCAGTTCGCCCGCCAGACTATGGGCTATGTTGATCAGCTGAAACCGGTGAGGGAGTAACAGACATGAATAAAACGCGGCAGCGCTTTATTATCACAGGTGCCGGCATGATGGGCTTAAGCATGGCCCTTGGGTTGCGTCAGCAGGGGCATCAGGTCGATGTGATTGAGCAGGGGCAGCGACCGGACTATGGCGATAAGCCGGAGTTGCGGGTCAGCGCCTTAGCGCACCGTAGCCGGGGGCTGTTGCAGCAGCTGGGCGTGTGGTCGGTATTACCGGCCGAACGACTCGGTCCCTATACCGGCATGGAAGTATGGGATCGTGACAGCTTTGGCGGTATTGAATTTGACGCCGCGGAAGTCCATCAGGATAACCTGGGTGCCATTGTCGAAAACGCCGTACTTGAGCAGGCGCTCTGGGATGCGGCGGAAGCGGCCGGCGTAAAGCTTGCGACCGGCACTACCGTGAATGCGCAGCAGCTTGATGATGATGCTGTACAGGTGACGCTGTCTGACGGCCGACAGCTGCATGGCGATTATCTCATCGCCGCTGACGGTGCCCGCTCCGGCACGCGCGAACGAGCCCAGTTACCCCTGACGTTCTGGGACTATGATCAGCAGGGAATCGTTGCGGTGCTCAATACCAGCCAGCCCCACGGCGGCATTGCCCGGCAGGTCTTTATGCCAGGTGGGCCACTGGCGTTCTTGCCGCTGGCGGATCCCCATCAGGTGTCTATTGTCTGGTCGGCTGATAATGAACTGGCGCAAGCACTGCAGGCAATGCCCGACGCAGCCTTCCGCAAGCAGTTACAGGCTGCCAGTGACCACTGTCTGGGCACGCTGGAACTGGTCTCGGAGCGGGCCAGCTTTCCCTTGAAGATGCATTATGTGCAGCGTTGGGTACAGCAGCGGCTGATTGCGATTGGTGATGCAGCGCACAGCATTCATCCGTTGGCGGGGCAGGGGGCAAACCTTGGTTTTGCCGACGTTGCCGCCTTGCTGGAGGTGTTCAGCGATAACCTGCAGGATCACCATCGCACCTTGAGAAACTGGGAGCGGGAACGCAAAGCGGCGGCGGTCGTCATGATTGCGGCGATGGAAAGTTTCAAGCGCGGTTTTGGCACCAGCCAGCCGCTGGCCAGGATAACCCGTGGCCTGGGTCTGCAACTGGCGCACCGGCTGCCGGCGCTGAAACAGCGGTTAATTCACGCAGCGCTGGGGCAATAACCGCTGCAACTTACAGACGCTCGCTGATAAAACGCGCGAGCTGCCCCGCTGCCAGGTTATCCTGATTTGCCAATTGCATGACGACACTGACTTCACCTAATTCCGGCAGCTCCGCCAGCGACGGCAGCGAGGTGAGCCGGGTCAGGTGCGCCGGCACCGTACTGGCGGCCAGAACAGTAATGCCAAGCCCGCTCTCTATGGCGGCAGTCAGCCCTGAAAAATCCGCATTGGTGTAACTGATCCGCAGTGGTTGTCCGATACCGCGCAGGGCCGCCACTGCCCGCCGCCGGTAAATGCAGCCTTCCGGCGCAGCGACCAGCGATAGACCTGGCTGCATACCGACCGGCCCGACCCAGACCAGCGGCTCTTGCTTCAGGACCACCAGATTGCCGTGCTGATTTTTTTGTTCCGGCTCGGTCAGCGCCACCACCAAATCAAAGTTTGAGTTATCGTCACGCAGCAGATCCTTACTGAGTGCCGAAGTCACCGCCAGGGTCACATTGGGATAGGCCTGGGCAAACTGGCCGACAACCTGGGGCAGCAACTTACTGGCAAACTCGCTGGGAATTCCCAGCCGGACGCGGCCAGACAGAGCCGACTCAGTGAAACGCACCAGGATCTGGTCATTGAGGTTCAGCAGCTGCCGCGCGGCGTCAATCAGCTCGCTGCCGGACTGCGTCAGCTGAATGCGACCACCGGTGCGATGAATTAACTGGCGGCCCAATTGTTCTTCCAGGCGCTGAACCTGTAAACTAATGGCCGGTTGCGAGCGGCCCAGCTGCTGGCCGGCAGCCGTGTAGCTTTGCAGTTCGTAAACGCTGATAAAGGCACGCAAAGCATCCAGTGATAAATGTTGCATAACGACGGCTCCTGAAGCGCGGTATAAGTTGATGCAATAAAAATTATATCACTATTAAATAAATTAATTTATTTATAAGCATTATTCATTTGTTGCGATGGTCTGAGAGTTTTATAATTCGCACCTATTTTTGAACAAACGAAGCACAGGACAACCTGAGTATGGCGAACCGCACCCCTCTGTACGACGCGCACATTAATGCTGGCGCGAAGATGGTCGATTTTTACGGCTGGAAAATGCCGTTGAATTACGGCTCGCAAATTGAAGAACACCATGCCGTGCGCAGCGACTCCGGTGTCTTTGATGTGTCGCACATGACCATTGTCGATGTGAAGGGCGATCAGGCGAAGGCCTTCCTGCGCTATATGCTGGCCAACGATGTGGCTAAACTCAAAGTGCCGGGTAAAGCTCAGTACAGCAGTATGCTCAACGAGCAGGGCGGCGTGATTGATGACCTGATTGTCTATTATTTTACCGATGACTTTTACCGTCTGGTGGTGAATTCAGCAACGCGTGAGCGCGACCTGAACTGGATCCAGTCGGTTGCCGCGGACTTTGATGTGGAAGTGACCGAGCGTTCAGAACTTGCCATGGTTGCTCTGCAGGGGCCTAAAGCTGCTGAGAAGTTAAAACTGCTACTTGGCGACAAAGCTTTTGCTGATGTGGCCAACATGAAGCCGTTCATGTCTGAGCAGGTGGGTGACTTGTTTATCGCTACCACCGGCTACACTGGCGAAAAAGGCTACGAGATTATTGTTCCCGCCGACCAGGTTGAAGCCTTGTGGCAAGATCTGCTTCACCTGGGCGTACAGCCCAGTGGTCTGGGCGCGCGTGATACTTTGCGCCTGGAAGCCGGCATGAACCTGTACGGTCAGGATATGGACGAGAATGTCACGCCACTGGAAGCCAATATGGGCTGGAGCGTGGCTTTTGAGCCTGAAGATCGTGACTTTATTGGCCGCGCGGCACTGGAAAAACAAAAAGCCAGCGACCACGACAAGCTGGTTGGTCTGGTGATGAAAGATAAAGGCGTGTTACGCCACGGTCAGAAAGTCGTGGTTAACGGTGACGAGGGCGTGATTACTTCCGGAACCTTCTCACCGACTCTGGGTTTCTCGATTGCCATGGCGCGGGTGCCGGCCAAAGTGGGCGATACCGCTGAGGTGGAAATCCGGGGAAAATTAGTTAAAGTTAGCGTAGTGAAACCAAGTTTTGTGCGTAATGGTAAATCAGTGTTGGCATAAGCTGACCCTGGCCAGCATGCTGTCAGAATACTAATTAAAACTTATTGAAAGGAACAGAACATGAGCACTATCCCTAAAGAACTCAAGTACACTGCGACGCACGAGTGGGTACGTAACGAAGGTGACGGCATATACACCATCGGCCTGACCGAACACGCACAGGATCTGCTTGGCGATATGGTGTTTGTTGAATTGCCTGAAGTTGGTTCCAATGTTGACACCGGTGATGACATCGCCGTGGCTGAATCCGTTAAAGCAGCCTCTGATGTGTACGCACCTATTACCGGCGAAGTTGTTGAGATTAATGAAGAGCTGGAAAGCTCGCCGGAGAGCGTGAACAGCGACCCGTACGGCGATGGCTGGTTGTTTAAAATCAAGGCAACTGACCCAAGCGAATTAGACGGCTTGCTGGACGCGGAAGCGTATCAGGCCGTTATTGAAGACGAGTAAGTTTTAACAGTAAATACCATAACCCCGGTTCTTAACGCCGGGGTTTTGTGTTTCAAGTGATCTCTATCCACCCGAACCCAGGGGACCAGAAGTACATGACGACCACAACACTTAAGCAGTTAGAAAACCACGGCGAATTTATTGCCCGCCACATCGGACCCAGCGCAGATGAACAGGCCGCTATGCTCAAAGAGCTCGGCGTGGATTCGCTGGAAGGTCTGACGAGCGATACTGTGCCTGGCGCTATCCGCCGCGATCCCTTTTTACAGGTCGGCGAGCCGCTAACTGAGCGTGAAGCGCTGGCTAAGCTGAAAACCATCGCCAGCAAGAATCAGGTGCTGACTTCGTATATCGGTATGGGTTATTACGACACCCTGGTGCCGAACGTGATTCTGCGTAACGTGTTGGAAAACCCGGGTTGGTATACGGCGTATACCCCGTATCAGCCGGAAATTGCTCAGGGTCGTTTAGAAGCTATTCTGAACTTCCAGCAGATGACGATGGATCTGACCGGTCTGGATTTGGCCAGCGCCTCCTTGCTGGATGAAGCCACTGCTGCTGCAGAAGCTATGGCCATGGCCAAGCGTGTCAGCAAGAGCAAATCGAATGTATTTTTTGTCGCCGACAACGTATTTCCGCAAACCATTGATGTAGTGAAAACCCGCGCTGAAATGTTTGGTTTTGAAGTGGTGGTAGCGCCTGCTCGCCAGGTTGTCGATCATGACGTGTTCGGCGCCTTGTTACAGTACCCGGATCGCCAAGGTGAGATACAGAACATCGAGCAGCTGATTGCTGCTGTGCAGAAACAAAATGGCGTGGTCGCTGTGGCCGCCGATATCATGAGCCTGGTATTACTGAAAGCGCCGGGCGAAATGGGTGCTGATATGGTACTGGGTTCAGCTCAGCGCTTTGGCGTGCCTATGGGCTACGGCGGCCCGCATGCCGCCTTCTTTGCAACGCGCGATAAGTACAAGCGTTCACTGCCGGGCCGTATTATCGGTGTATCCAAGGATACCCGTGGCAACGTGGCGCTGCGCATGGCGATGCAGACCCGTGAGCAGCATATCCGTCGCGAAAAGGCGAACTCGAACATCTGTACCGCACAGGTACTGCTGGCGAACATGGCGTCTTTCTACGCGGTCTATCATGGCCCACAGGGGCTGCGCACCATCGCTTCACGTATTCACCGGCTGACGGACATCGTCGCGCTGGGTCTGCGTGATCAGGGCGTACAGCTGATCAACAGCCATTGGTTCGATACGCTGACCTTTGCTTACGACGGCAATGCGGATGATCTGCAGCGCCGTGCGGTTGAAGCCGGATTTAACCTGCGCGTTGATGGTAACGGCGTATTTGGTATCAGCATGGATGAAGCTAAAACCCGTGCCGATGTCGAAGTGCTGTTTGAGGTTATTCTGGGCTCCGATCACGGTCTGGATATCGAAACCCTTGATAGCCGTATTGCCGCTGGCGAAGTGAAATCTATTCCGGCAGAACTGGTGCGCCGGAGCGAGATCCTGACCCACCCGGTATTTAACAGCTATCACTCAGAAACTGAAATGCTGCGCTATATCAAGCAGCTGGAAAATAAAGACCTGTCGCTGAACCACAGCATGATCTCGCTGGGCTCGTGCACCATGAAGCTTAACGCCACTGCCGAGATGATTCCGGTCACCTGGCCTGAATTCGGTCAGTTGCATCCGTTCTGCCCGGCTGAGCAGGCTGCGGGTTATGGCGAGCTGCTGAGCACTCTGTCTGAGTGGCTGATCGATATCACCGGCTACGACAATATGTCGCTGCAACCGAATTCTGGTGCCCAGGGCGAATATGCTGGTCTGCTGGCGATTCAGAAGTATCATGCCAGCCGTGGCGAAGCCCATCGCAACATCTGCTTAATTCCGAGTTCTGCCCATGGCACCAACCCGGCAACGGCACAGATGATGGGCATGAACGTGGTGGTGGTCAACTGCGATAAAAACGGCAACGTGGATCTGGACGACCTGAAAGCCAAAGCCGCTGAAGCTGGCGATAACCTGTCGTGCATCATGGTGACCTATCCGTCGACTCATGGTGTTTACGAAGAAGGCATCCGCACCATTTGTGACACCGTTCATGAATATGGCGGCCAGGTGTACCTGGATGGCGCCAATATGAACGCGCAGGTCGGCGTCACCTCGCCGGGCTACGTTGGCGCTGACGTATCGCACTTAAACCTGCACAAAACCTTCTGTATTCCTCACGGTGGCGGTGGCCCGGGTATGGGTCCTATCGGCGTGAAGAAGCATCTGGCACCGTTCTTACCGAATCATACGGTCGTGCCTATTCAGGGTACTGCGCTGGATAACGGCGCGGTGTCAGCTGCGCCTTTTGGTAGCGCCAGCATTCTGCCGATTTCCTGGATGTACATCGCCATGATGGGCAGCCCTGGTCTGCGCGAAGCCACTGAAGTGGCGATTATGAACGCCAACTACATTGCTAAAAAACTGAGTGATCATTACCCGATCCTGTACAAAGGCCGCAACGCCCGGGTTGCCCACGAATGTATCGTTGATCTGCGCCCGCTGAAGGACGCCGCCGGCGTGACCGAAGTGGATGTGGCCAAGCGCCTGCAGGATTATGGCTTCCACTCACCGACGATGAGTTTTCCGGTGGCTGGCACCCTGATGGTCGAGCCGACTGAATCAGAATCCAAAGCCGAGCTGGACCGTTTCATTGAAGCGATGATTTCGATTCGTGAAGAAGCCCGCAAAGTTGAAAACGGCGACTGGCCGCAGGATAACAACCCGCTGCACCACGCGCCGCACACGCTGGCTGACCTCGTTGACAGCAACTGGGACCGCCCTTACGACCGTGCCACCGGCGCTTATCCGGTTGATGCGGTTAAGGTGAATAAGTTCTGGCCAAGTGTTAACCGGATTGATGACGTTTACGGTGACCGTAATCTGATGTGCAGTTGCCCGGCTACGGATTTGTACCGGTAAAAGCTTTAGTGATTGATCCCAGTAAATAAGTCGTTTATCGGAAATAAGACATTTAATGCCCTCCTATCAGGAGGGCATTTTTGTTTGCGCTTATGTCGGCTTTGAGCGAAAAACGGACCTTCTCTAAAGCACACTTGTATTTCGGATTTGTGCCAAGGTGGACATAAAATGACCGGGATGATTTAATCATTTTTAGCGACGGGCCATCATACTTAACTTTTTTATACAGCACTGAAAAACACCGGCATCGCTGCGCTCACTATTTTTAGCCC
>NZ_JPER01000006.1 GCF_000753715.1 Pseudidiomarina salinarum
CAGGGGCTTTTTTTATGCCTTCCTTACCTTTCCGGTAAGTTGAGCCATAGCAGAGCTCGGAAATTCAGTTTACAATCAGCGCTATGCTAAATACCCAAACCAATGTTCCTCTGGCCTCTCTACATACCTTTCGCCTGCCAGCTACAGCCGCGACACTGCTGTATCTGAAAAGTGCGGAGGATTGCGGGCAATTACCTGACACTGATTACTATGTACTCGGTGGCGGCAGTAATACTATTTTTACGACGGATTTCAAAGTGCCGTTAGTCAAAGTCGAAATCCGCGGCATTCTTTATAAAGAAACGCCTGACGCCTGGCAGATTACCGCCGGTGCCGGTGAAAACTGGCATCAGTTTGTTTGTGCGCTGCTGGACAGAGGCATCTTTGGGTTTGAGAATCTGGCGCTAATCCCAGGTACGGTGGGAGCCGCGCCAGTACAAAATATTGGCGCATACGGCGTCGAAATAGCACCGTTCATTGCTGTCATTCATGTCTGGGACAGGCTTGATAAAAAGCATCTTACGCTGGCTGCTGAGGAGTGCAATTTCGCCTACCGGGACAGTATATTTAAGCAAAACCCAGGCCGGTGGCTCATCACTTCAGTCACTTTTACGCTGCCCAAATTATGGCAACCAGTGACCAGTTACGGTGAATTACAGCAGTTGGGGGCGACAGCTACAGCGCTGGAAATATTTCAACGGGTAATCGCCGTACGCCAACACAAGCTGCCGGATCCGGCATTACAACCAAATGCGGGCAGTTTCTTTAAGAACCCGGTAGTATCAACAACAGTACTTAGCGAACTTCAGCGAAATTATCCGGACATTCCCTTTTACCCGGTTAGCGAACAGCGCGTTAAATTAGCTGCTGGCTGGCTGATCGAGCAGGACGGCTGGAAAGGTAAGTCGCACAATGGCGTTGCGGTACATGCTAACCAGGCACTGGTGTTAGTGAACCGAAGCGCCCAAAACGGCGAGGCCGTGACTGAACTGGCGAACGCAATAAAAGGAAGTATAGCTGAGCGCTTCGGGATTGAGCTTGAAGCCGAAGTACGTATTCTTGGAGAAAGGGAATTGATCCAGTTATGAAGCAACGTGAGCTTAATATTATTCGTATTATTGAATTACTCGCCGATGGCCAGTTCCATTCTGGTTCGGACATCGGTGAACTACTTGGTGTGAGTCGTACCTCGGTGGGCCAGTACGTCAGCGCCATAGAGAAGCTGGGACTGGACGTGTTCAGAGTTTCCGGAAAGGGCTACCGTCTGGCTGAACCACTGCAATTGCTCAGTAAAGATCGTGTGTCCGCGGCGCTTGCCGAATTGGTCGCGACAAGCGGCTCAGCGACAGCTCAAAACGCAGATGTGGTGCTGGAACGAGTGGTTGGTTCCAGCAATGACTATTTACGACAATTGCGCGAGGTCACCACGCCTGCTGGATTTGCTGTATTGGCAGAAGCACAAACACAGGGGCGCGGGCGACGAGGCAAGGTATGGCATTCACCTTTTGGTAGTAACCTCTATATGAGCATGCACTGGCCGCTTACCCAGGGCATGGCAGGAGCCATGGGATTAAGTATTGCCGTTGGTACCCTGATAGCGGAAATGCTGCACAATCTCGGTGTATTTGGGGTTGAACTTAAATGGCCAAACGACGTATTAGTTGACGGCCGTAAGATTGCCGGAATTCTGGTTGAGCTGGAAGGTCAGGCTACCGGTGCAGCCAATGCGGTCATCGGGGTTGGCATTAATCTGGCGATGCCCCTTTCAGTAGAGCAAAATATTGATCAGCCCTGGACTGATTTGCGGCAGGCGTTACAAGGCCCTTTTGACCGTAATTTGTTAGCGGCAGATCTGATCTATCGCTGCCGTGAGGGGCTGCAGACATTTGAAGAAAAAGGGCTTAAGCCTTTTATCCGAACCTGGTTACACTATGACCGGCTGGCATTGCAGCCCGTGAAAGTAATAATGGGTGATAACGTTATCGAAGGTATTGCCGAGGGTATTGATGAGCAGGGAGCATTGCTCCTGAGCCGAAACGGAAAGATTGAGCGCTACCACGCAGGGGAAGTCAGTTTACGTTATGAATAAAAAATTATTAGTTGATGCTGGTAATACAAGAGTCAAAACGGCGGTTATGGATGCTGAAGGCCATCTTGAACCACTATTTAATCTGCCCTACGACGAACTGGGCTCTGCTGAACTGCCCGTTGAACTGACCTCAATATGGCTGGCAGCGGTGAGCAATATGCAGAAACGGCAACAGCTGCTGGACTGGTTGCAACAAACTAACGCTGAAACTCATGAGGTGCATAGCCAGGCAACAGCTTTTGGCGTCACCAATGCCTATACCACCCCAGGGGATCTCGGTGTGGATCGCTGGCTGGCAATTATTGGCGCCTTTAATGAACAGCCGAAGCCAACCCTTATCATTGATGCCGGGACAGCCATCACAGTGGACTGGATTGATGGTGAAGGCCACCATTTAGGAGGCTGGATTGCGCCCGGCGTTGAGCTCATGCAGGAATCCGTGGTGCAGCGTGCGCCACGCGTTTTTGCTGATCCGCAATTGGGCTGGGGTAAAACCAATCAGCTTGGCCGCAGTACCCCTGATGGCTTGGCTAATGGTTGTGTAAATGCCTTTTCAGGCTTGGTCCGCCAGGCACTTTTGGTGACTGAAACAGAACTGGACTGGTTCCAGTTTAGATTGTTGTTTAGCGGCGGCTCGGTGCCGTTGTTGCCACCTGACATAAAACGGCGGGGCGAACTGCGCACCGAATTGGTATTGCAGGGGCTCGCTCACTATGCTCGCACACCGATCGCATAAACATCGTCCATAAACCAGGCATAAAAAAACAGCGCCATCAGGGCGCTGTTTTTGATCTGCTTGGGAGCTTCACGACAAGCGGTCACGAAAATCCTCGTAACTGAATTTACGGATCAGGTCGAACTCTCCGCTTTCCCGCAGGATCCCTATTGACGGGTGCTCCACACCGTTAAAAAAGCTGGTTTTCACCATGGTGTAATGCATCATGTCCTCAAATATAATCCGACTTCCCGGCTGCAGCGGTTCACTGAAGCTGTAAAGCCCGATGACATCGCCCGCCAGACAGGAATTTCCGCCCAGTTTATATGTGTGCGCGAGTACACCTGGCTTATCAGCACCGGTGATGGTGGGGCGATAAGGCATCTCCAGTACATCAGGCATATGCGCGGTAGCAGAGATGTCGAGAATGGCTATCTGGCCATCGTTTTCGACAATATCAACGACCTCAGCAACCAGCGGGCCTGTTTGCCAGGCAACTGCGGAGCCGGGCTCAAGAATAACCTGTAAGTCATAGGTTTCGCGTAAGCGTTTCAGTTGCTTGATTAAATGATCCACATCATAACCGGCTCGGGTCATCAGATGACCGCCGCCGAGATTCAGCCATTTGAGCTGATGCAGATAGCGACAGAATTTGCTTTCGACGGCGTTTAAGGTGCGCTCCAGCGCAAAGGAGTCACATTCACAGAGGTTGTGTACATGAAATCCTTCAATACCGGTCAGGTCAGCATTTTCGAGCTCAGCGACACGCACACCTAAGCGCGAACCCGGAGCGCTGGGATCATAGAGTTCAGTTTCCGCTTCCTGGTGCTCGGGATTGACTCGCAGACCGGCAGAAACGCCACTGGCCATCGTCTGTTCGCGGTAGCGTTGCCACTGGTTAAGGCTGTTAAATGAGATGTGCTGCACTATAGGCAACAAGACCTCCATTTCTTCAGGCTTGTAGCCGGGGGCATAAGCATGCACTTCGCGACCGAATTTTTCTTCGGCGAGACGAGCTTCCCACACTGAGCTTGCGGTACAGCCAACCAGGTATTTGCGGATCAGGGGAAAGGTGCTCCACATAGAGAAGCCTTTCAGCGCCAGAATAATCTGGGCGCCACTTTCATCCTGCACCCGTTGCATGAGCTCGAGGTTGCGCTTCAACAAGCTCTCGTTACAAACGTAAGCCGGTGACGGAATCGCCTTATTCAAATAAGGATTGGTCATAGTGCTTAACGCTTAAACGGTGAATCGCATTCAACCACCTGCCATGGCAGGCCGTATTTGTTCAGGCGCTCCATGAATTCGTCCGGGTCAAACTGTTCCATGTTCCACACGCCTGGCTTCTTCCATTTATCCTGCAACATCATTGATGCGGCAATCATGGCTGGTACCCCAGTGGTGTAGGATACCGCCTGGGCGCCCACTTCTTCGTTACATTTGGCGTGATCACAGTTATTAAAAATAAAGATGGTTTTTTCTTCGCCGTCTTTAATACCGGTTACATAAGTACCAATACAGGTCAGGCCGGTATAGCCTTCGGCCAGCGAGCCGGGGTTAGGAAGTACGGCTTTAAGAAATTCCAGCGGCACGACTTTCTGGCCCTGAAAATCAATCGGCGCAATTGACGTCATGCCAACATTTTCCAGCACCCGCAGGTGCGTCAGGTAGGCATCGCCAAAGGTCATCCAGAAACGCGCCCGCTTCAGGGTCGGGAAATGTTTGACCAGCGATTCCAGCTCTTCGTGGAACAGCAGATACGATGAGCGTACCCCAACGTTCGGATAATCAAGCTCTTCACGCACGCTGATAGGATCAGTTTCGTGCCATTCGCCGTTGTCCCAATATTTACCCCGCTGAGTGATTTCCCGGATATTAATTTCCGGATTGAAATTGGTCGCAAATGCCTGGCCGTGTTCACCACCATTACAGTCAACAATATCGAGGTAGTGGATTTCGTCGAAATAATGTTTGGCGGCATAGGCAGTAAAGACGTTGGTAACGCCCGGGTCAAAGCCTGCGCCCAGCAGCGCCATGATGCCCTTCTCTTTAAATTTATCGTGGTACGCCCACTGCCAGGAATATTCAAACTTGGCTTCGTCTTTAGGCTCGTAATTCGCGGTATCAAGATAATGAACACCAGTTTCAAGGCAGGCGTCCATAATTGGCAGATCCTGGTAAGGCAGGGCGACGTTAATAACCAGCGCCGGCTCGACCTTGCGAATCAGTTCAGCAACCTCTGACGCATGATCAGCGTCAACCTGATAGACACCTACCACGCGATCTTTGCCAGCTTCCTGCTGCAGTTTTTCGCATTTAGAAAGGGTGCGGCTGGCCAGATGAATTTCAGAGAAATATTCCGGCAGCATTGCACATTTTTTTACCACTACGCCAGCTACACCGCCGGCACCAATAATCAATACTCGAGACATGAAGACTACCCTTTTTTCAATCAGTAGAGGGGCGAACATTAAGGTTGAAAGATAGCATATTTTTACGCAAACAGCATGAACCACAGCAGAAATTAGACGTCTCTAGCGGTATAGCTGCTCTAAATAATGGCGGGCCATCTGCCGCAACTGTTGCTGCATTGAAAGCTGATCGCTGTAACCAAAGCGCTGGGCCAGCTCAGCGGTGGTGGCGGCCTTTTCTAATAACTGCGCAGGTAGAGTGACCCCCAGCTGTTGTGCTGAGTGCATACGGTTGCAGACGAACCAGGCGAACTGCGCCTCGGTAAAAGGCAAATTGCCATAGGCAAAGCCACGCAGAACGGCTTCGGCAGTGCCCCACAAGGAGCGCGGAAGCGTTTCAAGGCGTTGCTGCTGCCAGGCAACTTCGCTTTGGCAGTAACGTTCCCACTGTTGAATATGCAGTTTTGCTTCCGGTATTAATCCTGTCGCCATGAGCGCATTCGGGTAGCCACTTGCCATGTTGAGGCGCCGGCCCATACGGACCAACTGATAATTATTACTGAGCCAGAATTTGAGTACATCGCCGCTGGCTCCGAAGCTGGAACCCATGGCGGCAACACCATCGGCAGCAGCGTTTTGCATCAGTTCGTTCAACAGTTGGGAGCCGATACCAGCCCGGCGGGCATCGGGGTCGACAGCGATCCGGGTTATACGCCACCATCGCCAGCTCAGTGCTGCCGGCTGCTGCAGATAAAAGCTAAGCGCCTGGGGCAGGATTTGGCCGGGGAGCCGGCGCTGCCCTTGCATGATATCCGTATGTAGATCGTCGTCGATCGGGCCTTCCAGAACGTACCAGATCACCCCTAACAGCTGGCCTTGCTCCAGGCACAACAACAATCGTTGATCATCGTTATCCAGCAGCAGACGCAGGTCATTGGGGCTGCTCTGGTAATGAGCGTCCAGCAACAGGCCCATCACATCATGTAATTGCTGCTCAGACAGTTGACTGGCATGGCAAGACTGAAAAGCGGGTTTTGCCAGCGCTGGCTTTTGCTTTTGGGAAATACTGGATTTCATCAGCAAGGCCTGGTTTAACCAGGCCTCACAGGTATCTTCTGCCGACCAGCGTACCGGCTCAGTTAGTTGATGGGCCTTGCAAACCTTCTGCTCGCCCAGCCATTCAACAAAGCGCACCGCGAATCCCCTGCCACAGCCTTCGTAGCCGTCCACTGTGGTTGCAATGGCCCATACCGAAAAGGTGGTGGTGAGCTGCTTGAGGATGTGCATTGGCAACGCGGCGGCCTCGTCAATAACGAGCCTGACGGTACTGGGGTCGTAATGGCCGAGCAATCGATCCCAGGCAACAAACTGTACTGACTCGCCAGCATGTTCAAGCAAGGTAGCGACAGCGACCGGGCGGGGGCCGGTAACAATTAACTTGCGCCCCTGATAGGCCTGAACAAAGGCGCGGCAGGCAAGCCCGAGCGCGGTACTCTTGCCCCGGCCCCGATCGGCTAATAGCAAATGACAGGTACCGGGAAGTTTTACCATGGTTTCGATGGCCGCCGCCTGGTCAGTATTGGGAAGCTGAGGTTGGGCGGCCGGGGCAGGATCCTTACGAAGCAGCTTTGCCACCGCTTGGTCCAGCGAAAAAGCCGGAGTAAGGGTTTCGATAAAATCAAATGAGGTGCTGGTTTTTAATAGCCGTTGGCGGAATGTACTATCCGCAGCAGGCAACAATACAAAAAGCACGCCGCCACCAATCACAGTGCCACTTAGTGCGGCTAGTGCATCGGCATGTATCTGACTGGAAAAATCGAGTAAAACGGCTGACTGGGAGGTTCCCAGATAATCACGGTAACGATGCATTGCGCTGTGGTCGTCGTGATGTTCAGCCAGATGCAGCATGCCGGGAAACTGACCAGTCAGGGCCTGTTGCTGTGCGCGAAGCCATTCGGACGGGCCATTAAATAAAAAGACAGCACGGCGTTGTGCTGTCTTTAACTTGCTTAGCAATTCCTGCATTCAGCGCGCCATTACAGGAATGAATAACCAAAAAATTTGGTCAGCACTGTGTTGGCGAATACGATGGCAAGAATAACCGGAATAAAGGTTCCAATCGAAAAGCTGACATATTTTGCCAGCCATGAGGTCGGATAGGCCTCATTACCTTCTGCCAGCTCAGCGGTCAGCTGCGTGCGTTTCCAGCGATAGCGGACGAACAGACAAATCAGTAAACCGTTAAGCGGTAAAATCGTGTCGTAAAAGACATCATAAATGACGTCAAAGACAGATTTATCGACGTCTGCGTAAAACACGAAAGTCGTGAACCAGGGCACCATGCCGAAGGAAGTGGCGGCAATTAAGGTCAATATAGTAATGGCGCCGCCCATTAATAAGAGTGCTTTTTTGCGGCTGACATTACGCTGCTCCATGAAAGAAGAAGTCGGAACCTCAATAATAGATACCAGCGAGGTGATGGCGGCGACAAAAGCGAGCAAAAAGAATATGGTCGCGGCAATACTTGCTGCAACATAACCAACGCTGTTCGAGAGAGCGAGGAAAATATTCGGGAAAAACGAGAAAATCATACTCACTGATGAATCGCTGAGGGTTTCAGGATCAGTGTTCGGGTAAATCGCAAAAATCGCTGGTAAGGTCATCAGACCGGCGATGAAAGCTACCGCGGTATCGGTAACGGCGACCAGTTTACCTGAGGTGACGATGTCATCTTTGCGGCGGAAATAAGACCCGTACGTTATCAGGATACCCATGCCCAGTGATAGCGAGAAAAAGGCCTGGGCCAGGGCGCCGTTAATGACGCTGCCATTAATCTGGCTGAAGTCAGGGATCAGGTAGAATTTCACACCGGCCATGGCGTTATCAAGGGTTAACACGAAGATGACCAGCAAGATAAGCATTAAGAACAGGGTGGGCATCAGTATTTTTGACGCGCGCTCAATACCTTTGCGCACGCCGCCTATGAGGATGACATTGACAATGATAGTGACAGCAATCAGATAGCCGACAAAGTGGTAGCTATTAACGAATTTACCGAAGTAACCTTCGCTGGCAAGCAGATCCAGATTACCGAGTACGGACTGATACAGATAGCCGAAGATCCACACCGTAATGACCATGTAAAAAACGGCAATCATAAAGGGCGTAATAGTGGCTAACCAACCGGCCAGGCGCCAGATCCCTTTGCCTTCGCCTATTTCATTGTAGGCTGAGTAAGGGCTGTGCTGGGTTTTTCTTCCCAGCCCCATTTCTGCCAGCATCACTGGCAAACAAATAAAAGCCACAAACAGTGCGTACAAGATTAAAAAGGCACCGCCACCATTTTTGGTTGCAGCAACGGGAAAGCCGACCAGGTTGCCGATACCAACAGCTGAACCGGCGGCGGCCAGAATAAAGCCTATTTTGGAACTAAAATGCTCGCGGGGTGCGCTCATAAGAAATCCTGCTTTTCGTTATTATTGTTGAAGGACCAAATTGCCCCAATCCTAGCGCATGCACATGTTGGCGGCAAGCTGCCCATTCGTATTGTTTTGCCAGGCACTTCATGCGATCGTATTCGCAACAAAAAAAATAAGGAAATAGCTATGGCTGCAGCAATTCACGTTGCTGTTATTGGCGCCGGCCCCTCCGGCCTGGCTGCGGCAAAGAACTGCCTTCAGCAGGGGCTGAAAGTCACCCTGTTTGAAAAGAATGATCAAGTGGGTGGCAACTGGGTATTTAACAGTAAGACCGGACACTCCAGCGTGTACGAAAACACCCATATTATCAGTTCCCGTTACTGGTCTGAGTATGAAGATTTCCCGATGCCGGAAGATTACCCTGACTATCCTAACCATCGTCAGTTACAGGCTTATTTCCACAGCTACGCAGAACATTTTTGGGTGTTGCCGGTGATTCAGTTTAATACTGAAGTAAAGCGTGCAACCCGTACGCCGGAGGGGTTATGGGAATTAACTTATATTACTGAGCAGGGTGAGCCCAAGCGGCAGGTATTCACTCATTTAATGGTAGCGAACGGCCACCACTGGAATCCCAAGTATCCCGAGTATCCGGGTAAGTTTGCTGGCCGGTTGATGCATTCCCATGATTTTAAAGGTGTTGATGACAGTTGGCGGGATAAGCGGGTGTTAGTTATAGGTGCCGGTAACTCGGCCTGTGATGTCGCGGTCGAGTCAGCAAGGGTGGCTGGCGCCGTCGCGCTCAGCATGCGTAGTCCGCAGTGGTTCTTGCCAAAATTCATGTTCGGTGTACCGACCGATGAACTTGGTTCGCGCATGCCGCTTTGGGTTCCGGTGTGGCTGCGTCAACGCCTGTTGACCTGGCTGGTGCGGTTGCTGCAGGGCGACTATAAGAAGCGCTATAATTTGCCGAAACCAGAAAAGCCTCTACTTAGCCAGCATCCGACCGTCAATTCTGATTTACTGGATTACATTCGTCACGGGCGGATAATTCCACACCCGGCAATTGCCAGCTATCGTGAAACTGGTGTGGAATTTGCTGATGGCACAACGGAAAATTTTGATATTATTGTTGCCTGCACAGGATTTCGCATCAGCTTCCCGTTTTTTGACGCGGATCTGATTGATTTTGAACATCACCAGCGAACGCCCTTGTATTTAAAAATGATGCACGAACAATACCAGAACCTCTATTTCATCGGCCTGTTTCAGCCCCTGGGCTGTATCTGGCCGTTAGCCGATCACCAGGCACGACTGGCCGTGGCGGAGATTCAGCGGCGTTATCAGCGACCCGGGGATATGGCTGCAGCGATTCAGCATGAGATCGCGCACCCGCATCTGCCATTTGAGTCGGGTGGGCGGCATTCCACCGAAGTGGATTACCAGTGCTTCCGCCGGGATCTTGCCAGGCAGCTGAGGACTGCGGGCATCGATATTGGTCCGCCACCAAAGGTTTTTAAATGAAAATAATCCATCTAATCCTGACGCACAGCTTTGCCGGTAGTGAGCGCTATGCAGTGGAACTGGCTAACTTGCAGGCGCAGCATCATGATGTCGCTATGATTTTGCATAAGCGCGGTGCGGAAGACCGGGCCAACGCCATTGCCCAACATGTGGATCCAAAGGTTAAGGTCTATCTCGTTAGCGGTCCCAAATGGCTGGCCAGCAGGCGTGCGAGGCGGTTGGTCCGGCGTTTGCAACCTGAAGTCGCTCATGCGCATCTGAGCGCTGCCTGCAAAGCGCTAAAAGGGATCAAAAACAGTACGTTATGCGTAGCGTCATTACATATCCATTATAAAGCCGCGCAGCATGCTCATATGGATGCGCTGGTGGCAGTGGCTCCCTGGCAACTGGCTGAGGTGCCGCCGGCACTCCGCCAACGTAGTAGGCAAATAGACAACTGGACTATGGGATTGGCTCCGGCTGTCGATGCCAGATCGAAATTAAGGGATAAGTGGGGCGCGGGCGATGCCACTTTCGTGTTTGGGACCCTTGGCAGGGTCGAGCCCAGTAAAGGCCACGATGTGTTAATTGAAGCCTTCCGCACAGCAGCTATTGCTGACGCGTGCTTAGTTATTGTGGGTAGCGGAACCGCGCTTGAAAAGCTTCGGGCTGATGCACCTGAAAATGTGATTTTTGCAGGATTTCATCCTAGTCCGCAGGACTGCTATGCAGCTTTTGATGGTTTTGTTAGTGCTGCCCGCAGCGAACCTTTTGGGCTGGTATTTCTGGAAGCGATGTCCGCTGGTCTGCCGATACTGGCAACTGCTTCGCAGGGCGCCAGCTACCTGCAGGACTGTTTCACTGAATCGCTGGTGCCGGTAAACGATGTGCAGGCGCTGGCTGCTGCCATGACAGATCTGGCCGCCCGGGGTAAGCAGCGGGTAACCTATCCGATGCAGCGTTTTTCGGCACCGGAAAGGGCACAGGAAATTGTCGGTTTTTACCGGCAGCAGCTCGGGCGCGACTAGTACAACATGCTGTACAGAATACGGCGGTATCTGGCCGCCAGCGGATCGCCTTTTGGTAAGCCATTGAGCATATCCAGCGCCTGTTTGCGCGCATCTCCGAATGACAGTTCACGGCGCAATACAAAAAACACATGCTCCAGCGCTTCTTCAGTGCGTTGTGCCTGGTAGAGCTTCGCTGCCAGCTCCAGCCGTTTTTCCAAATCTTCAGGAGCTTCCTCAACAGCGGCAACCAGGGCTCGTAGCTCGGGCGAGTCAGCTGCCTGTTCAGCGAGATTCAACTTACTGAGCACATGCTGGTAGTAACTGTCCTGGTCGGCCATGCCGATACTGTTCAGTAGCTCTTTGCCTTGCTCAAGCCGACCCACACTGCAGGCCGCATCGGCAAGGGTTAAGCGGACCGCGGCATCGGTCGGATTAATGTCATAAGCCTGCTTGGCCGCCGTGTAGGCGTCCTGATACGCTTCCTGTTCCAGCAGGCGTTGTGCTTCTTTAAGCAGATCATCTGCCGGCCCCGGGATGTGCTGTTCAATACGTTCGCGGATGCTGGCTTCAGGTTCGACGCCGGCAAAACCATCTACCGGCTGACCATCCTTAAAGAAAGCCACGGTCGGCAGGCTGCGGACGCCAAACTGGGCGGCCAGTTGCTGCTGTGCATCACAATCAATTTTGGCAAGAACAACACGATCAGCGTAATCGCGCGCCAGTTTTTCCAGCACCGGCATCAGCTGTTTGCAAGGCTCGCACCAGTCAGCCCAAAAGTCGACCAGAACAAGTTTGTCCTGAGAACCCTGCAGAATAACCTGCTCGAAGTTTTCAATGGTTACATTAATGATGTTATTGGTTTGCACAAGCTGCCCCACGTAATCGCTGTAGATGCGATCTACATGGGGCTAAATCGGGCAGGTTCAAGTAAACCAGCGCATCAATTTTTGTTTAAAAGAAGTGTAGGGAGGATAGCGAAACGACGGATCCATCCAGAACGGACGGCTCATAACCGCTTTCTGGTGACTGAAGGTATCAAAGCCGTAGCGGCCGTGATAGCGGCCCATACCACTAGCGCCGACGCCGCCAAAAGGTAATTCCGGATTCAGCATAAACATCAGGGTGTCGTTATTACACTGATTGCCCGCGTGGGTTTGTTCAGTGAGTTGCTTTAATGAACGCTCCGAACGGCTGAATCCGTATAGCGCCAGGGGTTTGTCGCGATCGCGGATAAATTGTATTGCCTCGGCCAGGTTGCGAACGCTCAGCACCGGCAGCACAGGCCCGAATATTTCTTCCTGCATGACCGGGCTGTCAGCCTCGACGTCGGTGAGTATGGTCGGTTCGATATAAAGCAGTTCGGCATCATAGTTACCACCGTAGGCGATGGTCCCATGATCGAGGTAGCTAATCAGGCGCTGGCAGTGATCCTGATTGACAATACGACCATAATCCTCCGCCAGCTCAGCATCCTCGCCAAAAAAGCTCTCTATCGCCTTTTTTAGTTCGTCAATAAAGTCGCTTCGTACTTGTTCATCGACCAAAATGTAGTCTGGCGCGATACAGGTTTGCCCCGCATTCAGCCATTTTCCCCAGGCAATGCGGCGTGCACTAACTTTAAGATCAGCATCGCTTAGCACCACTGCCGGGCTTTTCCCGCCCAACTCCAGGGTCACGGGGGTAAGATGTTCCGCCGCCGCTTTCATGACCAGGCGGCCAACGCGGCCACCCCCAGTGTACAAAATATGGTCAAACTTCTGCTTTAATAATTGCTCCGCAACATCGGCACCGCCGGTGATAACAGTGACAGCTTCCGGCGACAGGTAATCGGGAATTAGCCGTGCCAGTACATCGGCGGTTGCCGGGGCATGCTCTGATGGTTTAAGGACGGCGCAATTGCCAGCGGCAAGTGCCGCTACCAGCGGGCTTAACAGTAGCTGCACCGGATAATTCCAGGCACCGATAATCAGCACCACCCCCAGCGGTTCGGGGTAGACCTGACTGCGCCCCGGCCACGCCAGTAACGGCTGTGACACAGAACGGGGACGCATCCATTTTTTTAGCTGCTTACTGGTGTAGCCAATATCTGACTTCAGAAAGCCCAGCTCAGTAAGCCAGCCCTCAGCCGCTGATTTTCCTAAATCGCTTTCAAGTGCCTGCAGCAGCTCAGACTCGTGCTTTTCAAGCATCAGGGCCAACTGCTGTAGCTGCTGTAACCGCCACTCGCGTGGGCGGGTCAAGCCACTGGTATAAGTTGCCCGCAAGTCTGTTATGACTGAATTCATCCAAGATCACCTAAGGTAATGGTTTTGGTTTCCTGATATTCGGCCAGGCCGTAGCGCGAACCTTCGCGGCCGATACCGGACTGTTTAACTCCGCCAAAAGAGTTGTACGCGTGCGAAATAGCGCCAGCGTTGACGCCCAGCATACCGCATTCCAGTAATTCACTGACACGATAAATACGCTTCATGTCGGTTGCGCAAAAATAACCGGCCAGGCCGTAAGGCGTATCATTGGCATGACGGATACCTTCTGCTTCATCGCTGAAACTTTGTACGGCAACCACCGGGCCAAAGATCTCTTCTTTGCTGATATCCATTTCCGGGGTTACCCCCTTAATAAGCGTGGGGGCGTAGAAGAGGGGCCCGATCTCGTCAAGCACTTTACCACCACAAAGGATTTCAGCGCCATCATCGAGCGCCGATTGTTGCAGCCGTTTTACTTTATCAATGGCATCCTGATCAATCAGTGGCCCGTAATCAACTTCATCGGCATTGCCGCGAGCTACTTTCAGTTTACTGATTGCGGTCTTGAGCTTGTCGAGGAACTCGTCCTGAACAGCTTCCTGCACCAGTATGCGGTTGGCGGCAATACAGGTTTGCCCGGCGTTGCGGAATTTAGCGGTCAGCAACTGCTCAACGGCGACGTCCAGATCGGCATCATCAAACACGATGAAAGGAGCGTTGCCGCCCAGTTCAAGTGACAATTTTTTGATGGAGTCGGCGCACTGCTTCATCAGCTGTTTCCCGACCGCGGTGGAGCCCGTAAATGAGAACTTACGGATGCGCGGATGCGTAGTCAGCACCTCACCAACACCTTTGGAATCGGTGGTCGGCACGATATTCAGGACACCGTCCGGAATGCCGACCTCATTAGCCAGCTGGGCAATCGCCAGTGCTGATAATGGCGTCAGCTGCGGCGGTTTGACCACGATCGTGCAGCCGGCCGCTAAGGCCGGTGCCACTTTGCGCGTGATCATTGCGTTGGGAAAATTCCATGGCGTAATCGCACTGCAGACGCCCACCGGCTGTTTGATGATCCAGCTACGCTTGTCACTGTCAGTAACAGGTAGTACATCACCATAGGTGCGTTCTGCTTCGCCAGCAAACCAGTCAACAAAGCTGGCGCCGTATTCAATTTCACCCGCAGCCTCGGCAATCGGCTTGCCCTGTTCAGCGCTCATGATTTCAGCCAACGCCTGTTTATTTTCCAGCATTGCGTTGTACCACTTGCGTAGCAGGTCGGCCCGGTATTTGGCGGGCTTGGTGCGCCAGCCTTCAAGCGCGTTGTACGCTGCTTCAACAGCTCGTTCTGCCAAAACAGTGTCCGCGTCTGCCACTTCGGCAATGACCTCTCCGGTGGCCGGATTGGTGACCTCGAAGCGTTGATCCGCAGGCACCCAGTGACCGTCGATAAACGCATTCGTTTTGGTCAGCGACTTCATACTATGAGCAGACATCAGGTACTCCTTTTGCATAAACAGATACTTGTAAGTATTGGACCTAACTCAGGATTGTTCAATGTTAGTTTCACTTGAGTTTTCGGGCGGTTTCGGGTATAGTGCGCGTCCTCAGGGTCATTACCGCTATTGATGGGAGCGGACTTACCCCTGAATCGCTGGGGTAAACAGCGCCGATATCCTGCCAGAGTGTTCATCGTGTTCTGTCGTCAGGCGTACGAATTCCCCCCTAATGATGTACAGAACTTGATGTGAGAAAAATATGACTGAAGTAATGACTGGCCAATCGTTCGCCGATTTGGGCCTGCCTCCTGTTGTGCTTAAACAACTTGAAAAAATGAATTTCACCGTCCCGACCCCTATTCAGGAGCAGGCTATTCCAGCCCTGATGGCGGGCAAAAATGTTCTGGGTGAAGCCCAGACCGGTACCGGTAAAACTGCTGCTTTTGGTCTGCCAGGTTTAAGCCTGCTGGATCCGAAGTTGCGGAAAACCCAAATGCTGGTGGTAGCTCCTACCCGTGAACTGGCGATGCAGGTTGCTAAAGCAATTGCTGAATTCGGCCAACAGGCACGTGGCGTGGAAGTGACCACCGTTTATGGCGGTTCACCTTTCCCACCACAGATCAAAGCCCTGCGTGGCGGTGCTCAGATTGTGGTTGGTACTCCTGGTCGCTTGCTCGACCTGCTGAAAAAAGGCGTGCTGGATTTATCCGCGCTGCGCCTGGCGGTGCTGGATGAAGCGGATGAAATGCTCAATATGGGCTTCATCGAAGACATTGAAACAATTATGAGTTCAGTGCCACCTTCTTCAATGCGCGCGCTATTTTCTGCGACTATGCCACCGGCAATTCGTAAACTGGCAAAAACCTTTCTGGTTAATGAAGCTGGTGAGCAACCAGTAAATATTCAGATCGCTGCGCAGCCGCAAACGAAAGCGAGTATCCGTCAGCGTGCCTGGCAGGTACGTGGCCTGACTAAATTAACCGCGTTAACCCGGTTACTGGAAACGATGGAATACCAGCGCGTACTGATTTTTGTTCGTACTCGCTCAGATACCATGGAAGTGACTGAACAGTTGCAGGCGGCTGGTTTCAAAGCATCACCATTAAGTGGCGATTTGAACCAGACGCAACGTGAACAAACCGTCAGCCAGCTACGCAGTGGTAAGATTGAGATCCTGGTTGCGACTGACGTCGTTGCACGGGGCCTTGATGTTCCTGAGATCACTCACGTAGTGAATTATGATCTGCCAGGTGACACTGAATCTTATGTACACCGTATCGGCCGTACTGGTCGGGCTGGTCGTAGCGGCGAAGCGATTCTGTTTTATCGCGCCAAAGAAAAGCATTTGTTACGCCATTATGAGCGTTTAACTAACGGCACCATCGAATTTTTTGAAGTGCCTGATGCGAAGCAGTTGAGCGCGCATCGCCAGACCAAACTGCAGGAACAAATTCAGCAGTACGTTGCTGGTCAGGACCTGACCGCACTGACGACGATCATTGAGCGTATTCAGTCACAAACTGAATTAAGCCCATTGCAAATTGCTGCGGCGTTACTTGCCCAGCAGAACAGTGTGCGGCCGTTAATTGTGAGCGAAGATCCTGCGCCGCGGAAGTTTGCTGAACGGGCCGAACGGCCTGAGCGTAGCGATCGGTCAGCGCGGGCTAATCGCACTGAACGTGCGCCCCGTGAAGGACGCGACAGTCGTGATGCGAATATCGATTTTGATACCTATCGTATTAAGGTTGGTCGTGAACATGGCGCACGTCCTCAGGACATCGTTGGTGCTATCGCCAATGAAGGCGAAATTGACAGCCGCTATATTGGTCAAATCCAGTTGTTTGACAGCCATAGCCTGGTTGAACTGCCAAAAGGTTTGCCTACCGCGGTACTGAAGATTTTGCAGCGGGCCCGGGTGCGTCAGACACAGATGGACATTACTCTGGCTGATGAAGCTATTACCCGCCGTCCACGTGGCGATAAGCCAGCTCGTGGCGAACGTCCGGCATTTAAAGGCGCTCCCCGTTCAGCTGGCGGTCCGCGCAGCAAAGATGGTCGCGCCGATAAAGGTCGTAGCCGTCGCTTTCAGTAACTGACGAATAGTTTCTGATTTATTAGCCCGCCCTGTGGTTTCCACAGCGGCGGGCTTACTTTTTGTATAGCCGCAACCGGTAAAATTTGGCATCATGCGCAGCATAAGAGGTTTTCCGAATAACAGGCGGGGATCAGTCATGCAGCCAGTAAATGTCATTTGTATCAAATGGGGAACCAAGTACGGTTCCGATTACGTTAATACACTCTATTCTATGGTCAGCCGTAATTTATCCCGGCCATTTCGCTTTGTCTGTCTGAGCGATGATCCCGAAGGTATCCGGGATGAAGTCGAAGTCAAACCTATTCCTGAGATCGGTTTTGAGGACTTTGATAAGCGTAAAGCCTGGACCTTCGCCCATGGGTGGCTGAAACTAACTTGTTTTGCCAAGCCGCTTTATGATCTTGAAGGGCAGACCTTGTTCCTCGATTTGGATATTGTGATTGTCGACAGCCTGGACGAGTTCTTTGAGCCGGACGGCGATTTCATGGTGATCAAAGAATGGGATAAATCCGATGCGACGGGTAATACCTCGGTTTTTCGTTATGAAATCGGTGCCCACGTTGATGCGCTTGAACACCTGAAGAAAGATCCTGTCGGCGCCCGTAAAGATGTGCGTAATGAACAGGAATATATTACCCAGTTTGTCGCTCGCCAGGGCAAATTGAAATACTGGCCGGCGGAGTGGTGCCGTAGCTTTAAACGCCATTGTTTGCGCCCGTTTCCGCTCAGTTTCTTTCAGCAACCCCGGATTCCTGAAGGCGCTAAGGTCATTATCTTCCATGGCAGACCGCATCCGGATGACGCCGTCGCCGGACGCAGTGGTAAGTGGTATCGCAAAGTTTTGCCAACTACCTGGATCAAAGAATACTGGCGTTAAGCCGTCATGACCTTTAGTTACCGCCTGCTTATCCGGTTACTGCTACCGCTGGTATTTGTTTACCTGTGGCTGCGTGGGCGCAAAGCGCCGGCTTACCGGCAGCGCTGGCGCGAGCGACTGGCATTGCAGCCGGTGCCACCGACAGCGCGCGACGGATTAGTTGTTCACTGTGTATCCGTAGGTGAAACTGTGGCTGCGCGGGGTTTTATTGAGGGCTTGCTGGAAGCTTACCCACAATTGCCGGTTACCCTCACTTCAATGACTCCGACTGCCGCTGATCTGGCCTATAAGTTATTCACTGATCGCGTTCACCACTATTATTTACCGCTGGATACCCCCGGAGCTATGCGCCGCTTTTTCAACAAACTGGCGCCGCGGGCGGTGTTGATTCTGGAAACCGAGCTTTGGCCCTGCCTGCTAGAAGAAGCTGACTCCCGCAACATTCCCGTGGTGGTATTAAATGCCCGTATGTCAGATCGCTCAGCGCGATCTTATCGGAACTATGCCTGGCTGGTGGGGCCGATCTGGCCCGCGATTCGTTGGCTTGCGGCGCAGACAGATACCAGTGCCCAGCGTTTTCTCAACTTAGGTATGCAGCCAGAGCAGGTGGCGGTACGTGGTAATTTAAAGTTCGATTTTCAGTTACCTGATCAGTTGTTGTATCAGGCGCAGCTCTGGCGCGAACAACACCAGCGCCCGGTGGTGGTAGCGGCAAGTACGCATCAGGGCGAAGATGAACAGGTTATTACTGCATTCCAGAAACTGCTGCAAAGTCATCCTGATGCGTTATTGATCCTGGTACCCCGGCACCCGGAGCGTTTTGCGGCAGTAGGGCGACTGATCGAAAGCAGTGGTTTGCAATGCGTTAGCAGAAGTTCGGGACTGCCGGTTACCAGTAGTACCGCTGTGTTGCTGGGCGACACTATGGGCGAGCTGTTATTCTGGTACGCCGTTGCTGACGCGGCGTTCATTGGCGGTAGTTTAATTGAACGGGGCGGACATAATCCACTGGAGCCCATTGCAACCAATACGCCTGTGGTTTCTGGTCGCACAGTTTTCAACTTTCAGGAAATTTACGATCGACTTAACGCGCGGGACGCTTTGCTTTGGGCTGACAGCGCCAGCGGGCTGGCTGAACAATGGCAGCGCTTGCTGGACGATGATGAATTACGCGCAGCCCTGGCCGCCGCGGCGCGCGATGAGTTTGCCACCGACCAGGGGGCGACCCGGCAGATGTTGGCCGATGTGAAACGCCTTATACCACCCCCCGCAGCCGAGGTGAGGACGCTGAAAATGATAACTGTTAAAAATCCCGATAACGACAGCGAGATCTGGTTTGATGCGAAGCAGGTTCCGGATCTGACGGATGCCTTCTTCAGCCCGGAATACTGGCGCGCGGCAAATAAAATTAAGGGATCAGCAACAGGCAGAAGCACCGCCTGGTTTATTGATGATGGGCGGCACGGATTGTTGCTCCGGCATTATTACCGCGGCGGCATGGTCGGTAAACTCAATAAAGACCGTTTTAAGCGTGAAGCCGTTGCCCACAGCCGGGCAATGGCTGAATTTAGCCTCTTGCTGCAGTTAAGAGAGCTTGATTTAGCGGTACCCCGGCCGGTCGCAGCCCGATACCAAAAAGCGCCGCTGTGGGGCTATCGCGCCGATATATTGGTTGAGACCATCCCTGATGCAAAAGATGTTTTTCATTTACTGCAGGCGCGTCAACTGACGACTGAAGAGTGGCAAATTCTCGGGCGGGAGATCCGCAAGATGCATGAACTCGGCGTCTATCATTCTGATCTCAACTGCCACAACCTGATGCTTGATGTTCAGGGTAAGGCCTGGTTGGTGGATTTTGATAAATGCGGTTTCAGAAGTCCGGGGGAGTGGCGTCAGGCAAACCTGGATCGCCTGTTGCGGTCTTTCACGAAAGAAGCCAATAAAGCAAAAGAGGCCAGTACGGAGTTCTTCTGGCTGGAAGAACGCGACTGGCCTCTGTTAATGGCGGGATACCAGTTTAATGGATCCGCTGATTAGCGGATCTGGCCGGTACCTGTAACCACAAACTTCTCTGTAGTGAGTGCCTCTAAGCCCATTGGACCATAGGCATGCAGTTTGCTGGTAGAGATACCAATTTCTGCACCTAAGCCCAGCTGGCCGCCGTCACTAAAGCGTGAAGAGGCATTCGCCATAGTCACTGCTGAATCGACTTCACGGATAAAGCGCGCTGCGGTCAGGTTATTCTCGGTGACAATAACTTCGGTATGTCCACTACCAAAGCGATCGATGTGATCTAACGCGCCTTCAAAGTCATCGACGGTGCGCACTGCGATTTCCAGCGCCAGGTACTCTTCACCAAATTCATCGTCAGTGATGACATCGCCATTTTCAAAATACTTCGCCGAAAAGTTGTCGGCATGTACGATGACATCTTTTGCTGCCAGCTTCGCCGCCGCTTTGGGCAGGAAATCCTCAGCGATATCTTTGTGTACCAGTAACCCTTCAAGCGCGTTACAGACTCCCGTACGCTGAGTTTTACCGTTGATCAGAATATCCAGTGCTTTGTCCTGATCAGCGTCTTTATCGACGTACAAGTGGCAGACACCTTTATAGTGCTGGATAACAGGAATTTTACTGTTATCGCTGACAAAGTGGATCAGGCCTTCGCCGCCGCGGGGGATAACCAGATCGATATACTTATCCTGTTTCAGCAGTTGCAGCATCAGGTCGCGATCAGGATCGGGAACCACGGTAATGACGTCTTCCGGCAAGTTGCTGTCACGCAGTGCCTGATGCAGCGCAGCTGCAATCGCTTTACTGGTTTCGATCGCTTCGCGGCCACAACGCAGGATTACCGCATTACCAGATTTAAAGCACAGGGCGCCGGCATCAGCGGTCACATTCGGACGCGCTTCATAGATCATGCAGATAACACCCAGCGGAATACGCATTTTCTCGACCACCAGGCCATTAGGGCGGATGGTAAAAGGTTTACGCTGACCGACCGGATCATCCAGTTCGATGATCTCTTCGATGGCTGTTGCCATTCCTTCGATACGCTCTGGATCAAGCTGCAGGCGATCCAGCATGGCTTCAGATAAGCCTTTTTCTTTACCGGCATCGACATCTTTTTTATTTACCGCGAGAATATCGTCCTGCGCTTTTCGAATGGCGTCGGCCATGAGCTGCAGAACCGCGTTCTTTTCTTTCTCATCAAGCTTGGCAACAGCGCGGGCTGCTACTGCAGCGCGCTTAGAAATTTCAGTTGCTACGGAGTTACTCATACTTCCTCCAGAATCGTTAAATCGTTACTGTGGATGACTTCAGTTATCGGGCTATAACCATATTGCTCAGCAATATGACTTACTTCCTGGCCCTTTAAGTGCATTAACTCATGTGAGCTGTACTGACATATTCCTTTGGCAATTGCTTCAGCGTCATCGCCGCTGCGGATAACGACCGCATCGCCGCGATTGAAATCACCCTGAATATCGAGAATACCCGTGGTGATCAAAGGTTCGCCGTTTGCCAGTGAGCTGGCTGTAGCCGCATCAACAACAATTTCGCCCTGCGAAACCAATGTGTGCCGCAACCAATGTTTCTTATTGCTCATCGGGTCTTTCTGACGTTTAAACAGAGTGCCGGGGTTTTCACCGCGTAGTAGCAGTTCGAAGGTATTCCCTTTACGACCGTTGACGATGTAAGTATCAACACCGTGCGAGGTCGCTTTTTCAGCAGCCTCAATTTTTGTGCGCATACCGCCAGTGGCAATCTTGTTGGTGGTACCGCCCGCTAAAGCGAAGATTTCCTCGGTAATAGTTTCTACCACCGGAATCTTCTTAGCGTCTGGTTTAACCCGCGGGTCAGCGTCGAATAAACCATCAATGTCAGAACAAATAAACAGGGCGTCAGCGTCAACCAGGGTCGCTACCATAGCGGCCAGGTTATCGTTGTCACCGACTTTCATTTCGTCGGTAGCTAACGCATCATTTTCATTCACTATAGGTAAGATGTCGTGTTCCAACAAAGTACGCAGGGTATTACGGATACTTACATAGCGAGCCCGATCACGAAGGTCGCCGTGGGTCATCAGCACCTGCGCGCAGGGGAAATCGAAGAAGCGGGTCCAGCTTGCCATCATTTCATTCTGGCCGACAGCTGCCATCGCTTTTTTGACAGTAACCGGAATGGTATCACTGTCGTATTTGATATATTTACGACCTGCCGCGGCACTGCCGGAGGAAACTAAAACGATTTCCTGACCGCGTTCATGGCATTCGATAATAAATCGGGCAATTGCCAGTAAGTATTTACTGCTCGTTCCTGTCTCGTCTGGCGCTATTAACGCGCTGCCTACTTTTATCACAGCACGCTGCCAGGAAGGCATATTCATAGGGGTTCCCTCTTGAAAAAACGAGTAGGTAGTTTAACAGATTTAGGGGGGCTTCTCTAGCCGCAGGCAATATCGGGATAGCGGGAACAAGCTTCGCGGCGGCGCGAAGCTTGTTTCAAACTTACTTCGCGGGTGGTGTATAGCCCTCGATGTCGACATCTTTGCCTTCGAACAGGAACTCGCGCATGTGTTTTTCAAGCAATTCCCGTGACTTAGGATCCATCAGGTTGAGGCGTTTCTCATTAATCAGCATGGTCTGTTTTTTCTGCCATTCAGCCCAGGCTTCTTTAGAAATATTGGCAAAAATTTCCTCGCCGAGTTCCCCCGGGTAAAGCTGAAAATCCAGGCCTTCAGCCTCTTTTTTTAGACGTTGGCAATATACGGTACGGCTCATAACAACCTCAGATTTTTAAGTGTAGATTAATTTTAAGTCCCGTTGGCTGCTTTTTGCAAATGTACCGTCAGGTAAGGTTGCAAATAAGTGGCTATCGGTGCGGGTAAGCCATAATTACTAAGCTGCGCGAGGGGGATCCGGCGGCAGGTTGCAGTTGCATAAGGCGCCTCTGCCTCAGAGGTGACAGCGCACCAGACTTTTGCCTGCAGCTTGTAATGTGAAAAGGTATGTTTGAATTCACCATCCAGTTTAAAGCTTTCGGCGGCGGTTTCGGTCAGTTCGGGCAGGCTCCACAGGCGCGGCCAGATACCGCCGGCGGGTCGCTGTTCAAGGAGCAGACCAGTCTCATTAATGCTGAGTAAGAAATTGCCATGGCGCTGCGGCAGCGCGCGGCGAGCTTTTTTTAATGGCAGTTCAGCAGTTCGGCCAGTGCGGAAGGCGACACAGTTTGCCTGTAACGGACAGCGGGGGCAATCCGGTTGCCGGGGTTTACATAGGGTAGCACCCAGATCGAGCAGGCCCTGGGCATAAATCCGGTTGTCGTGGGCCGGCGTATAGTATTCCGCCAGGCGCCAGAGCAGTTTGCTGGTTGCTGATGCGGGCAAGGGCTCGGCAATGCCAAAGAGCCGGCAAAATAAGCGCGCGATATTACCGTCCACTAAGGCGGCAGATTTATCGTAAGCAAACGCGGTAATTGCTCCGGCGGTATAAGGACCAATGCCGGGTATTTTTCTCAGTTCTGCGGGGCAGTCAGGGATCTTGCCGTTATAGCTTGCACATACTTCACGGGCAGCCCGATGCAGGTTGCGGGCACGGGAGTAATAACCGAGCCCCTGCCACAACGCCATAATTTGATCTTCACTGGCTGCTGCTAACGTAGTGACCGTCGGCAGGCTTTCCAGCCATCGCTCAAAATAGGGGATTACCGTGGCAACCTGGGTTTGTTGCAGCATAATTTCGCTGACCAGCACGTGATAGGGATCGCGTGCAAGCTGCCAGGGCAGGTTATGCCGCCCATGCTGTTGTTGCCAGTTTTTAACAGTGGCACTTAAATCAGAGCGGCTGATAACGTTTTCTGCATATTCAAGCGTATCGGTGGGCGTCATATGAATAATCAGTGCTTTGGTTAGGGTGAGGGAACGCTATGGCTTTGCAAAGTTAAGGTAAAGTACGGGCGAAAGCCAGTGCAACCATGAAATCTTTACAATTATGGTGTATATTAGAGCCAATGATTTTAACGGAAATGAGAACAAAAAAGGAGCATCTCATGAAACGATTAACAGCATTATCAGTTGCAGTTGTTGCAGCGTGTTCTGCGATCCCGGCTATGGCCCAGGATAACACAAGCGAAGTAGGGCAATATTATTTAGGCCCGCGGATTGGTGTGTTCGGTCCTGACTCTGATCGTCGCACAATTGAAGATGGCGATATCGCGAAGTTTAAAGGCGGCCTGGGTGCTTCCTTCGCTGGTCTTGAAGGCGGCTTTCAGTTCACTCCTAAATGGGGCTATCGCGTTTACTGGGATCACCTGCGTGGTAACCTGGAAAGCGGCGGTACTTCAAGCGGCAATGTGTTCGGTATTGATGCGCTTTATAGCTTCACCGAAAACTTTTACGGCGGTTTAGGTATTAACTCTACCGAGCTTGGTAGCCAGACTAACCGCTTTGTGCGCGTTTCTGCCGGTTATAAAGAGTATATAACTGAAAACCTTGCGTTTACCGTAGAAGGTGGTGTTCAGCAAAATGACGGTGATCTGACTGAGTTCTTGTTCCAGACTGGTTTGCGCTGGTACTTTGGTAAGCCGGCTACCTATACCACTCCGGCTCAGGAACCTGTAGCACCTCAGCCGCAGCCTGAACAGCGTCCCGTTGATAGCGATGGTGATGGCGTAATTGACAGCCGTGATAAGTGTCCTGACACCCAGGCTGGCTATAAAGTCGATGCGGATGGTTGCGTAATGTACCGTGACGAAACCATCACTAAGCGACTGATGGTTACCTTTGGCTTTGACTCAGCGAAGATTTCTGCCGGCCAGGATACTGCTATCCGCTCTACGGCGGAGTTCCTGAAAGAATATCCTCAGCTGGATGTTGTGATTGAAGGCCATACTGATGATATCGGACCGGAAAGCTACAACCTGAAGCTGTCTCAGGAACGAGCCAAAGCAGTTGGCAACACGCTGGTTAAAGACTTTGGCATTAACGAGTCACGTGTTAGCACCGTAGGCTACGGTGAAGCACAGCCGCTGGTACCAAATACCAGTAAAGCTAACCGCGCGGACAACCGTCGCGTTGAAGCGAAAATGTCAGTAACTAAGAAGACAGCAATTAAAGACTAATACAGACTTTAGTTCTGCTGATTAGTTAACAGCAAAAACAAAGGCGTGCCGGAACTTGCGTTCGGCGCGCCTTTTTGCATAATGAGCGCGGTAAATTTATACGCGCTTTTTTACTTTCTTCCGACCGTAACTGACCAAAGTGACCGCCATGGCTGATAAACCTCAGGATCAAAACCAATCCCGACACCAGAATCTCGAACAGGCTGAGGCCAGCGGTAAATATATCCGCCGCATCCGCAGTTTTGTTAAACGTGAAGGCCGTTTGACTAAGGGGCAGGCCGGCGCACTTGAACGCAGCTGGCCGACTATGGGGCTTGAATACAGCAGCGAGCCGCTGGACCTGAAAGCAGCCTTTGGCCGACAGGCGCCAACGGTGCTGGAAATTGGGTTTGGCATGGGCAAATCACTGGTGGCGATGGCGGCCGCCGCGCCGGAGAAAAATTTCATTGGTATTGAGGTTCATCGGCCGGGTGTCGGGGCTTGTTTATTAGAGGCCGAGGCGGCCGGCGTGCATAACCTGCGGGTTTATGAGCACGATGCGGTAGAGATTCTGCGCGATTGCATAGCCGATAACGCTTTGCATACCGTTCAGGTTTTCTTTCCGGATCCCTGGCATAAGAAGCGTCATCACAAGCGCCGTCTGATCCAGCCCGAATTAGTTGAATTAATTCGCTCTAAGTTAGCTGTCGGCGGCGTATTGCATCTGGCCACTGACTGGCAGAATTATGCCGAGCACATGCTTGAGGTGATGCAGGATGCTTCAGGCTGGCGCAATCTGGCAGCTGACAATGCCTATGTGCCACGGCCGGAAGACCGCCCGCTGACTAAATTTGAACAACGTGGCGAGCGGCTTGGTCATGGTGTATGGGATTTAAAGTTCGAACGGATCAGCTAAACCATCTCATCCAGAATACTGTTCAGATAACGCCTTCCTAAAGTGGTGGTAAGCCAGTGGTCCTGCTGGCTTTCAACCAGCCCCAGCCGGACTGCCGGCGCCATCGCCTGTTCGGCGACGCTGTCGGGTAAGCCGGTACGCTCGGCAAAAAGCTGGCGGGGCACCGGTTCCATCAGCCTCAGGTAGTTCATGAAAAACTCAAACGGCCGTTCATCTGTACTGACCTGCCATTCTTTGTAACGCAGTGGCCGGGTAAGATCCAGGTAGCCCTGTGGGTGTTTGATCTTCTCACAGCGCAGGATTTTATTCGTGCCGGGCAGGGTGGTTTTGCTGTGGGCACCGCAACCGATCCCCAGGTAGTCACCGAAAGTCCAGTAATTGCGGTTATGCCGGCTTTGATGGCCTGGTTTGGCATAGGCGCTGACTTCATATTGCTCATAGCCTGCAGCCAGTAACCTTTGGTGGCCCTGCTCCTGAATCTCCCAGAGATCATCGTCTTCTGGCAGGCGCGGTGGCCGGCTGGCAAAGGCAGTATTTGGTTCTATGGTGAGCTGATACCAGGAAATATGCGGCGGTTGCAGAGCGATGACGCCGTCCAGATCGGCCATAGCGGCCTCGATAGTCTGGCCGGGCAATCCATGCATGAGATCCAGATTAAAACTCCGTAGCGGCAGGCTGGCGGCGTGCATTGCGGCTTCCGTTGCCTGTTGCGGGTCATGGATACGGCCCAATGCTCGCAATTGGTCCTCTTGCAAGCTCTGTACGCCAATTGAAAGGCGGTTCACTCCTGCCTCAAGATAGCCGCTAAAGCGTTCCTTTTCGAACGTGCCGGGATTCGCTTCAAGGGTGATCTCGCAATCAGCGGCTAGCGGCAGCAACTTACGCACACCAGCTAACAGACGCTCTATACCCGCCGCTGAAAACAGGCTGGGCGTGCCGCCGCCAATGAAAATACTGATCAGCGGTCGTTGCTGCGCCCAGTCGAGGTCAGCGCGCAAGTCGTCAAGCAAGCGGTTAATGTAGGCTGCTTCGGGCATGTCCTGCTTCACTGCATGAGAGTTGAAGTCGCAGTAGGGGCATTTCTGGATACACCAGGGAATATGGATATAAAGTGATAACGGCGGTAACTGCATCAGCGCTGCTCAAGTTGCTGAATAAGTTGGCGCAGGGCCTGGCCACGGTGGCTTAACTGTTGTTTCTTTGCCCGACTGAGTTCAGCCGAAGTGCAGTTTTCTGCGGGGACCCAGAATACCGGGTCGTAGCCGAAACCCTGTGTGCCGCGGGGCTGTTCGGTAATCAGACCGTCCCAGCGGCCGTGACAGATAACCGGGGTCGGGTCTTCGGCATGTTCGAGAAAGACCAGTACACAGTGAAAGCTCGCCTGCCGTTGTGCCGGGGGAACATCAGCAAGGGCTTGCAGAAGTTTCCCGACGTTATCGCTGTCAGTCGCATCGTTGCCGGCGTAGCGCGCGGAGTAAATGCCGGGCGCACCGCGCAGCGCATCGACCGCCAGGCCGGAATCGTCAGCAAGCGCCGGCAGGCCGGTATGCAATGCCGCATGGCGGGCTTTAATCAGCGCGTTTTCAACAAAAGTCAGTCCCGTTTCCTCAGCCTCGGTAAACCCCCACTTCGACTGTGGAAACACCTGCCACTGTAAGGGTGCAAGCAGATCCTGCAGTTCCTGTACTTTGCCCTGATTGCCGGTAGCCAGCACAATTTCCCGCATAATGAATTCCCCGGATCTCGAATTTGGCTGTTATTATACGGGTTAAGGGGCGTCATCACCAAGGGAGATAGCGAGTGACCGAGATTACCGGAATCATGCTGTTGATAGGTTCACTATTGCTGGTCAGTATACTGGCGGCTGTGGTGTCTAACCGGTTGGGTGCGCCGCTGTTACTGACCTTTCTGGTAGTCGGGATGCTGGCCGGTGAAGAAGGCTTGCTGGGTATTGAATTTGATAATCCCGAACTGGCGTTTTTTATTGGGTCGCTGGCGCTGGTTATTATTCTGTTCGACGGCGGTATGCGCACCCATAAAGAACGGTTTCGGGTAGCCCTGTGGCCGGCCATAAGTCTGGCCACGGTCGGGGTGGCTCTGACTTGCACTATAACAGCCATGGCAGTGGTCTGGTTATTTGACCTGCCGTGGGTGACTGCGCTGCTTATCGGCGCGATTCTCAGTTCCACTGATGCTGCCGCTGTATTCAGCATCTTTCAGTCGAAAAATTTACGAATCAAGCAGCGGGTGGCTGCAACCCTCGAGATTGAGTCCGGCACCAATGATCCGATGGCGGTCATCCTGACGATGACCATGACCACGGTTATCGTTTCCAGTCAGGCGTTTTCGTATACGGCCATGGCTCTGGACGTGCTGCAGCAACTGGTACTGGGTTACGCGATTGGCTGGCTTGGCGGGCGTCTGTTCGTGATTATGGCGCGGCGGATCACGGTCCAGTTCACTTTCTTCCCACTGCTGGCAGCTGCGTCAGCGGTGGTTATCTTTGCGGTTACCTCCGGTATTGGTGGCAGCGGATTTCTGGCGGTTTACCTCATGGGCTATCTGATTGGCGGCGCGCGCCTGCCGCAGCTCATGCATATTCTGCAGGTTCAGGATGGCCTTGCCTGGCTCAGCCAGATCATGATGTTTCTGATTCTCGGCCTGTTGGTTACCCCATCGCATCTGCTTGAGTTTTTGCCACTGTCGTTAAGTGTCGCCTTGCTCATGATTTTTGTTGCCCGGCCGGTGGCAGTCGTTATCAGCTTATTGCCATTTTCTTTCCCCTGGCGCGAGCAGATGTTTGTGAGCTGGGTGGGGCTGCGCGGCGCCGTGCCTATTATTCTGGCTCTGTATCCCTGGCTAAGCGGGGTCGAAGATCAGCAGTTGTTCTTTGATATTGCCTTTGTCGTGGTGCTGGTATCGCTGGTATTGCAGGGCTGGACTTTAGTGCCTATGGCGCGTTGGTTAGGTCTGGAAGTTCCCGCTGAGGCGGCCCCCGACAGGCGTATGGCTCTTGATAGCGTTGGTAGTAAGGATCCGATGGAGTTATGGGCATATCTGGTAAGTGATCGCTCACCAGCCTGCGATCACTACTGGGATGAGCTGCGCTGGTCGGTGCCGGTTGAATTTGTCGGCGTTATTCGTGATGGTGAGTGGTTACTTCCTATTCAGGAGCCACAGTTCGAAGAAGGTGATATTGCGCTGGTGGTTGCCAAGCTACAGCATAAGGATGAAATTAGCAGGGTGCTGGCGCCTGGCGGCAAAGCGCGCGATCTGACCAGCAGTGACTTCTTTGGTGACTTTAGCCTGCGTGGCAATCTGACGCTGGCGGATGTGGCCGGTTTCTATCCCCTTGGCGACTTGCCTGATGGTATTGCCGGTAAAACGCTAAACGACTATTTCGGTGAAAAATTTCATCGGCGGGTGGTCGTAGGCGATCAACTGCGACTTGGTCAGGTGCAGCTTACGGTGCGGGAACTGCGAGACAACGGTGAAATTGCCAGTGTCGGGGTTAAGCTACTGACTTAACCCCGACCGCTGGAAGCTAACCCAAAGCGAAAATTAATTGGCCATGAAGGTTTTACTAAAGGTCAGTTCTTCCTGCGTTTCACCTTGCTCTATAGTGATAAAAAAGCGCAGCGTCTCGGCATTGGTAAAGCGCGTCTGAGCCAGATAATAGACCGACTCGCCTTCGATTACTTCCTGAAATTCTAACTGCTGCTGCTGGCTAAGAGGGTTCATTGCGTAGCCGCTCAATTCCACTTGCTGGGCTGGTTTGCCCGGTTCTTCGGCAGCAAATACCACAATATTCAGAGTGGCCAGATACTGGCTTCGCTCAAGATCGTACTGATCGGCCATTTCTGGTCGCAGCAAAGTCGAATTGAATGCATTGTACCGGACTTCCCAGGGGCCTAACCGGGTAACCCCTTCAGCCATTACCGGCGCGGTAACCATAAATGCCATGACTATCGCGATCAATCCTATAGCAAATGATTTCATTAAACTCGTCATCGAATTCCCCTTGTTTAAAAGCCAAGAACGGCCCGACGCAGCATACCGAGCAGAATTTGCAGTGCCTGGATACCAATGATGGCAACCAGAACCGATAAGTCCAGCCCGCCAATGGGTGGGATGATACGACGGATAGGATTCAGAATGGGTTCAGTTAGCTGAATCAGTAAAACTTCCATCGGGTTACGGCCTGGTCCCTGACTGAACCAGCTCAGTAACGCGCGGATAATGACCACCCAAAACAGCAGTTCGAGGAACTGGTGAAGCACGTTAAATGAACCTACCACAATGGACTCAAACCAGTAGATGCCAATGCCTGCGATCGCAATAAGGACCATGGACTTGGCGATACTGACAATCAGCGCCAGCACTATGGTCGCGAGGTCCCAGTTCCCTGCCATCGGAAACAGACGGCGTAAAGGCAAAACGAACGGATTCGTTACTTTTACCACAAACTGGCTGAGAGGATTGTAAAAGTCAGCCCGCACTACTTGTAGCCAAATACGCAAAATCACTACTGTCAGGTATAAGTCGAAGGCAATAGTGATAAGAAAAGTCATCAAATCCATAAGTATCCTGTCTGTTCAATGTAACGTGCGGTAAATTAAAATAAATCAGCCATTTCCTGATTACGCTTCACTGCGGCTTTTATCGCTTGCTCCGAAATATCATTAATATCGGCGCCCTGGTAAACTTCAAGGCCTTTGGCGGTCGAACCACCTTTGCTGGTGACTTGTTTACGTAAGTCTTCCAGTTCCAGCTCGCTGTTAATCGCCATTTCTGCAGCACCCAGGGCGGTCTGTTGCACCATTTGCCGGGCTTTATCGCGGTCAAAACCTAATACCACCGCGGCTTTTTGCAAGCTTGCCATAAATTCAAAGAAGTAGGCCGGACCACTTCCCGCGACCGCACCGAGTATATCCAGTTCATCTTCGTTATTAACCCAAAGTGTAGCACCTACGCCGTCAAATGCAGAGCGGATAAACTCACGATCGCTTTCATCAGCGCGGTCATCAGCGACCAGACCAGACATGCCCTTACCGACCAGCGACGGCGTATTAGGCATTACCCGGATAATGCGGATGTCATCACCCAGGTAGGTGCGGTATTTGGGCATACGGATACCGGCGGCGATAGTGACAATCAGTTTGTCACTAATGGCTGGAACGGCCTTACGAAGGGCTTCACAAACATCGGCCATTAACGGTGGTTTGACTGCCAGTACCACCACGTCAGCGGCGGTTGCGACTTCGGCGTTGTCCTGGCTGGTATGCACCCCTAGCTGGCTGGAAATCGCTTCCAGTTTGCCGGGGCTGGGATTACTGACGTAGATGTGGTCGGCAGGATAGCCGCTGCGGACCATTCCTCCAACAATGCTTTGGGTCATATTGCCAGCACCGATAAAGGCAATTTTACGTAGCTTGGCTGTCATGAACTACTCCTTAGTTATTTTTTGTCGGATGGGCGGCTGCCGAATATAGCGGTGCCGATGCGAACTGTGGTCGCGCCATACTTAATGGCGGTAGCGAGGTCGTCGCTCATTCCCATTGAGAGTGTATCGATTTGATCATATTGGGCTTGTAATCCTGAATACAAGCCTTGCATGCGGGCATAGCTGGCGGCGCGGGCGACTGCATCAGCCGCTGCCGCGGGAATCGCCATAAGCCCGCGTAAGCGGAGCCCGGGCAACGAACTGATGAGTCCGGCAAGTTCGGCGATATCAGCCGGCAGCACGCCGGCTTTAGTATCTTCCTGGTCAATATTTACCTGGATGAGTACATTAAGCGGTGGCTGCGCGTGCTGGCGCTGGTCATTCAGGCGTCTGGCTATTTTGGCACGGTCCACGCTGTGCACCCACCCAAACGAGCCGGCGATATCGCGGGTTTTGTTTGACTGAACCGGGCCAATAAAGTGCCAGGTTATTTCACTATGTTCCTCTAATTGCGCAATTTTACTGACGCCTTCCTGGACATAGTTTTCACCAAATTCCATTTGCCCCGCTTGCCGTGCCTGCAGTATTTCCTCAATGGAGCGGGTTTTACTTACGGCCAGCAGGCGGACATCAGCGGGCGAACGCTGTGCCGCTTCACAGGCCAGAATGATTTGATTGCGGACTTCTTTTAAGCGTTCAGCTATGGTATTCATCATGTTCACGTTTTAGTTAAATGATCTTCAGACCAGACAAGAGGCCGTCGCATGGACATTACTGAGTTACTCAGCTTCGCCGTTAAGCACAATGCATCGGATTTACACTTATCGGCAGACTCACCGCCTATGATACGGGTTGATGGCGATGTTCGTAAAATTAATATTCCGGCGCTGAACCATAAACAGGTTCAGGAGCTGGTTTATGACATTATGAATGACCGCCAACGGAAGGAGTACGAACAGAACCTGGAAGCTGACTTTTCATTTGAGGTGCCGGATCTGGCGCGATTCCGGGTGAACGTATTTGTCCAGAATCGTGGTGCCGCAGCAGTACTGCGTACCATTCCAAGCGAAGTGCTTACCCTTGATCAGCTGGGTTGTCCGGAAATCTTCCGTTCGATAGCGGACGCTCCGCGCGGTCTGGTGCTGGTGACCGGACCCACTGGTTCGGGTAAGTCGACGACCCTGGCGGCGATGGTTGATTATATTAATGAGAAGAAGCACCATCATATTCTGACTATTGAAGATCCTATTGAGTTTGTTCATAAAAACAAGCTGAGTCTGATGAATCAGCGGGAAGTACACCGTGATACCCATAGTTTCGCCGCGGCGCTGCGGTCAGCTTTGCGGGAAGATCCTGACGTTATCCTGGTTGGTGAAATGCGTGATCTGGAAACGATCCGACTGGCGATGACGGCGGCTGAAACCGGCCACCTGGTCTTTGGTACCTTACATACCACCTCAGCACCAAAAACCATTGACCGTATTGTTGATGTTTTTCCGGGCGACGAAAAGCCGATGGTGCGTTCGATGCTCTCTGAGTCACTGCGGGCAGTTATTTCGCAGGTGCTGCTGAAAAAAGTCGGTGGCGGCCGGGTAGCGGCGCACGAAATTATGATTGCGACTTCTGCGATCAAGAACCTGATTCGGGAAGATAAAGTCGCGCAGATGTATTCCTCGATTCAGACTGGAGCGGCGCATGGCATGCAGACGCTGGATCAATGTCTCATTAATCTGGTGAATGACGGACTCATTTCACGGATTGATGCTAAAGCAAAAGCCAGCAGTAAAGATGCGTTTAATAACTAGCAGGATATGAGAGGCCGTGATGGTACTGGATAGATTACTTAATGCCATGATCGAGCGCGATGCGTCTGATCTCTTTATTTCCGCCGGGTTACCGCCGAGCGCTAAGATAAACGGTGAGCTGACTCCGCTCACCGAAAAAAATCTTGGGAATAACGGTGCTTTAGCACTGGTAAAAGAAGCTCTGGGTGAACAACACCTGCAGGAATATATGGAGCACAAAGAGGCGAATTTCGCGATTTTCCGCGAAGGTATCGGCCGCTTCCGCGTCAGTGCGTTCTGGCAGCGGCAACAAGCCGGCATGGTCATCCGCCGCATTGTCACTGAGATACCAAGTGCTGAGGATCTGAAATTACCTGAAATTCTGACCAAGCTCATCATGAGTAAGCGTGGTCTGATGTTAGTTGTCGGGGGCACGGGTACCGGTAAATCCACAACCTTGGCGGCTTTGATTGGACACCGGAATCGGAATTCACGCGGCCATATCCTCACCATTGAAGATCCTGTTGAATTTGTTCATGACCACGCTAAGTCGATGATTACGCAACGAGAGGTCGGAACGGATACTGAGTCTTTTGAAGCCGCGTTAAAAAGCTCGCTGCGGCAAGCCCCTGACGTGATTCTGGTTGGTGAGATTCGCTCTCAGGAAACTATGGAATATGCACTGACTTTTGCCGAAACTGGCCACCTCTGCGTCGCTACATTGCATGCCAACAACGCCAACCAGGCCATTGAGCGGATCATGCATATGGTACCAAAAGAAAAAATCGGCAAGCTGATGTTTGATTTGTCACTGAACCTGCGTGGCATTGTCGCGCAGCAGCTGATTCCTACGGTCGAAGGCGGCCGGGTGGCCGCCATCGAGATCTTGTTAAACAGCCCGATAGTGGCGGAAAAAATTGCCAATAACGATATGGGCGAGATTAAAGAAATCATGGCCAAATCAAGAGAGCTGGGCATGCAAACCTTTGACCAGGCCCTATATGACCTCTACAAAGCCAAGCGGATATCCTATGAGGATGCCTTGCGCCACGCCGATGCGCCGAATGATCTGCGGCTGCGGATTAAGCTAAGCGGTGATGACAAAGGGGGCGGTGAAAGTGCCTTATCCGGGGTGACTGTTGATCTGGAGTGATTTCTATTAGAATAGCCGCCCTTACTATAAGTCGCTGAACGAGGTTGCTGCATGCGGGTTTTGGGTATTGAAACATCCTGTGATGAAACAGGCATAGCTATTTACGATACGGATAGTGGCCTGCTTGCTCATAAGCTTTATTCACAGGTGAAACTGCATGCCGACTATGGTGGTGTGGTACCGGAACTGGCCTCGCGTGATCATGTTCGTAAAACCCTTCCGCTTATTGAAGCTGCGCTAGACGAAGCCGGAATCACTGCGGCGGATCTTGGCGGGGTTGCCTATACCGCCGGGCCTGGTCTTATCGGGGCGCTGCTGGTTGGTGCCTGTATCGGCAGAAGCCTGGCTTTGGGCTGGCAGATTCCGGCGGTGGCGGTTCATCATATGGAAGGTCATCTGCTGGCGCCGATGCTGGAGGATGACGTACCGGCGTTTCCTTTTATCGCGCTGCTGGTTTCCGGCGGGCATACCCAACTGGTGCGGGTTGACGGTATCGGCCAGTACCAGTTGCTGGGCGAGTCGGTCGATGATGCTGCCGGTGAAGCTTTTGATAAAACCGCTAAATTACTTGGTCTGGACTATCCGGGCGGGCCGCGGCTGGCGGCGCTGGCTGAGCAGGGCCGTGCGGATCGTTATCAGTTTCCGCGGCCGATGACAGACCGCCCGGGGCTGGATTTTTCATTCAGCGGCCTGAAGACGCATGCGGCGAATACTATCGCCAGCGCTGATGATTCGCCGCAAACCCATGCCGATATTGCCCGTGCCTTCCAGGACGCAGTGGTCGATACCCTGGTGATAAAATGCCGCCGGGCACTTGACGAAACCGGGTTGAAGCGACTGGTGGTAGCGGGCGGCGTCAGCGCCAATAAACATCTGCGCGAGAAGCTGCACCAATTCGCGGATAAAATCGGTGGTCAGGTGTTTTTCCCCCGCAATGAATTCTGCACCGACAACGGCGCCATGATCGCCTTTGCCGGCGCGCAACGGTTGCTGGCCGGTGAGCACGAGAGTCTGGCAATCAGAACCCGGCCGCGCTGGCCGCTGACCGAGCTTACTTCCGTTTAATGCGGTGTTCGTCGCCGCTGCGCAGGCGCATGATATTGGACTGATGCCGCCACAGAATAAGTAATGAAATCATAATGACAGGAACTGTGTACTGGGGCTTAATCCAGTAAGCGTAAAATGGCGCCAGAGAAACGGTAATAATGGCGGCGAGTGAAGATACCTTGCCGATGCGAAACACCAGCACCCAGGTGGCAATCAGCAGGAGTGCCATTTCCCAGGCCACCGGGAACATAGCGCCAAGCGCCGTGGCCACGGCTTTGCCGCCACGAAAGTGAAAGTAAAGCGGGAAAATATGCCCAAGGCAGGCGGCCACTGCGATGATCCCCAGATAAAACGGCTCAATACCCAAAAAGTATGACCCCCACACCGGAATCATTCCTTTCAGGACATCAAAGAACAGGGTAAGTGCCGCGGGAATTTTGCCGCCCAGCCGATAAACATTGGTCGCGCCCGGGTTTCCTGAGCCAGCGGCCCGTGGGTCAGGCAGCCGAAAAAGCCGGCAAATAAGTACGGCGCTGCTTATTGACCCGAATAAATAAGCGGTCAGTACGGCTAGTATGATCAAGGCACCCATAGGATTTTGCTTCCGGCCTGCTTTCCGTTACTATGCAAAGCCCATAGCATAAGCGGTTTATCGCAGAATTTCTATTGTTAACCAAGTGAGTATAACGGATGGATAAGGTACTAGTAGAAGGGTTGCGGGTTGATGCCTATATAGGAGTGCATGACTGGGAACACGAACGCGAGCAACCACTCATCATTGACCTTGAAATGGACTGGGATAATGCCCGCGCCGCAACCACCAATGACTTAGCCGATGCACTGGATTACAGCACCCTGAGTGAAGCAGTAATTAAGTTGGTAAAGGCCCAGTCGTGGCAGCTTATCGAAACCCTGGCAGAAGCCGTTGCGGCCATGATTATGCAGGATTTTAAAGTAATGCGGGTGCAGGTCAAAGTTGGCAAGCCACAGGCGATTGTAGCAGCCCGTCAGGCTGCGGTTATTATTGTCAGACAGCAAACTCCGGCCTGATTTATGGCTCGTGTATTTCTTGGCATCGGCAGTAACCGTGAACGTGAATATCATATTCATGCAGGCGTAAAAGCCCTGCATGACTTTTTTGCGGCTGAACATAAGCCGCTGCGCGTATCCCGGGTATTCGAAAGTGCTGCGGTAGGCTTTGACGGTAAACCTTTCTATAATCTGGTCGCTGAACTAAGCACTTCAATGTCTGCGGCAGCAGTGAACCAGCAGTGTAAAGTGATAGAACAACGATTTGGCCATCAGCATTCCGGTCCCAAATTCAGTCCGCGCACCCTGGATATTGATGTTTTGCTATACGACCAGGTCATTAGCCGAAGTCCGGTGCAGTTGCCGCGTGACGAGATCCTGTCCAATGCGTTTGTGCTCTGGCCGCTTGCCGAACTGGCCCCGACGGTCCAGCATCCAGTTACCGGAAAAACTTTTGCTGAGATCTGGCAGAATTATCGTAGCGCCCAGCAATTGGAGCCTATATCATTTACCTTTGAGGCCTTGCCTCACCTGCGTCATTCTCATCAACATCTACCAGGGACGATTTAAGCGTGAGCACATTTGAAGCTATTATTCTGGCCTTAATTCAGGGTATTACCGAGTTCCTGCCGATTTCCAGTTCCGCCCATCTGATTCTGCCCTCACAGGTGCTGGGATGGGAAGATCAAGGCTTAGCTTTTGATGTTGCAGTTCACGTGGGTACCTTACTGGCAGTAATTGCCTATTATCGCAAGGATGTCGGTGAGCTTACCGCGGGCTGGTTTGCGTCGTGGCGTGGCCAGCATAACGAATATAGCCGGTTGGCCTGGCTGTTGATCTGGGCGACGGTACCCGCTGGTCTTGCTGGTTTATTTGGTGCCGGATTAATTGAAGATTACACGCGTTCGGCACTGGTTATAGCGATAACGACGATCGTTTTCGGTCTGGTACTCTGGTACGCCGATGTGCGGGCAAGTGACCGGGCAGGGATTCACTCTCTTACTCTAAGACAAGCGATATTAATAGGTATTGCTCAGGCAGTGGCGTTGATTCCCGGCACCTCGCGTTCAGGCATCACGATGACGGCAGGCTTGCTGATCGGTTTGAAACGCGTGGACGCGGCGCGCTTTTCGTTCTTGTTATCAATTCCGGTTATTATCATGGCCGGTGGCTACCAGGGCCTGAAGCTTGCCCAGCAGCCTGAACCCGTTGCCTGGTTGGCGGTTATTTCCGGCATGCTGGTGTCTTTTGTTGCGGCCTATCTGTGTATTCACTACTTCCTGAAAGTTATCGAGCGCATGGGCATGCTGCCTTTTGTGATTTACCGCCTAATCCTCGGAGCTGTGCTGCTCTGGCTGGTCTTCGGATAAGCCTTGCGAGCCGTCCAGGACTTCCTGGATTCGCTGCAGTCTTAATTGTTCAACGGCCTCGCCCACAGCGGGGCCGCGTAATGCCTCACCACGACTTGCAGCAGATGCTAACAGCGGGCCTGCCTCAACTGCTGCAGCGGCTTCCCAGGCTTCATTAATGAGATTCAGTCGCTCATCGGCTACGCCACGGGCATGCCAGATTGCGGCCAGTTGTTGATGACGGTCGGGGCGACGCCAGCTGTCGCTCTGATTAAAGAGCGCGAGCAGTTCGGTGGCCGTAGCACTGGCGACTTGTTCAGGTGTTATGCGTTGGGCCAGAATCGCCAGAAACCTGTACTCATTTGGCACTTTCAGACGGGTGCAGAGTGTTTCCACCTCAACCGCGCTAAAAGCACTGGCAAAGACAGCGAAGCGCAGTAAGGTATCATCCCGCTCCAGTGCTGCGAGGTAACTTAGTGCCGTTGCCCGGCGGGTGTCATCAGTAAGTTCAATAAACCAGGGTTTCAGAGCGCCGGCGTCAGCTAGCACATCAAAATAGATGTGCGGATCCTTGGTCGATAATGCCAGACGGGTTTCACGCCAGACCCGCTCGCAACTGAGCGTTGCCAGTTCACCGGTGGCGGCAGTGTCGCGCATTAACTGCATGGTTTCGTCGGCAATAGTAAAGCCGTCATCATGAAAACGGGCAGCAAAGCGGGCAACCCGCAATACCCTTAATGGATCTTCGACAAAAGCCGGAGAAACATGACGGAGTATTTTTGCTTTCAGATCAGCAAGACCATGGTAAGGATCAACGAGTTCACCTTCTTCGCTCTCGGCGATAGCGTTGATGGTCAGATCACGGCGGCGTAGATCCTGTTCAAGGGTGACAGAGGGATCGGCGTCGACTGCAAAACCGGTGTAGCCAGCAGCGGACTTTCTCTCAGTCCGGGCCAGGGCATATTCCTCACCAGTTTTGGGATGTAAAAATACCGGAAAATCTTTGCCGACCTGACGAAAACCGAAGCTCTGTAATTGGGACGGGGTGCTGCCAATTACCACATAGTCTCGTTCTGTTACTGGCTTACCCAGTAATTTATCCCGTACGGCGCCGCCAACCAGGTATATTTGCACACCAATCTCCTATGGTTTAATTCGATGATCGCGAATGACTAGCTCTGACGCATGGCAGTGGTTACACTGGTAAAAGCGCAGAACAACATGTAGCGATATAACAATGTACCTGAATTACTTTGGTTTACATACAGCACCTTTCTCGATCGCACCGGATCCGCAGTTCTTATATATGAGTGAACGGCATCAGGAAGCCTTGGCACACCTGACTTACGGCCTGCAGGGAAGCGGTGGTTTTATTTTACTGACTGGTGAAGTAGGAACGGGTAAAACCACGGTATCACGGGCGTTGCTGGAACAACTGCCGGAACAAACACGTACCGCTTTTATTCTGAACCCGATGCTCAATGAGCACGAACTGCTGGCCACCCTCTGTGACGAGTTCGGTATTCGCTATGCCAAACGTTCGATCACCGATAAAAAACTTACCGATAAACTCAGTAGTTTTCTGCTCGCGGCTCATGCTGAAGGTGAGCAATGCGTGGTACTGATTGATGAAGCCCAGCATCTTCAGCCCCAGGTGCTTGAGCAACTGCGTCTGTTGACGAATCTGGAAACCAACCAGCATAAACTGCTGCGGGTAATTCTGATTGGTCAGCCCGAGCTGCAGGATCTGCTGCGCCGTCGTGAATTGCGACAACTGGCTCAGCGAATCACCGCTCGCTATCATCTGCTGCCGTTACAGGGCAGCGATACCGAACGCTATATCAACTATCGCTTGCAGGTGGCTGGTGCCAGTCGCGGACTCTTTGATGGCCGTGCCATTGCGTTAGTGCATAAGCTCAGTGAAGGCATTCCGCGGCGCTTAAATCTGTTGTGTGACCGGGCCTTACTCGCGGCTTATAACGAGCAATCGCAACTGGTTACCAGCAAACATATCCGCGAAGCCGCGGTGGAACTTGATGGACACCGACCGGTGCAGCGCCGACGGGTTAGTTGGTCGGCTGGGGCTGCTGTAGCAGTAGTCTTTGCGTTGCTGGCTGGGTTTGCAGGTAGTTACTGGCTGAACCAGCAGGGCAGTCCGACTGAAGTGGCAGCTGACGAGTCTGAGAGTCAGGTTATCACGGTCACCGAAGACCCACTGCTGGCGCTGACCCGCAGCTGGCAGCTGCCCAGGCCGGCCATCGATAAGCCGATCTGTGAATGGGTTGGAGCCTATGACCTGGGCTGCTTGCAGGGCACTTTGCGCTACGACCAGCTGATGAAAATTAACTACCCGGTGTTGCTTGAACTTAGCGGTGGGGGCTATCAGTTCGTAAATGCACATGATATTCAGCCGGATCCAGAGTGGACCGGCGCTTTTGTTCTGTTGTGGCAGCATCCGCCCGGCTATGAGAGCGAGGACGGCGAGCTATATCAACAGTGGTTGCTGGATGCCCTGGTCAGCTATGGCGCCGACAAGAGCCTGGCGGTAACCGATCAGATCCAGAACCTGCAGCTTAGTGCTGGCATTCCGGTAACCGGCAAGCCAGATGGCGTGACCTTAAGCTGGCTGAGCGCGCGAACGCAGCAGGGCGGTCCACGCCTGAATCCCACGAACCAGCAGGCTGTCACGGGAGAATTCAAGTAATGTCGTCGGTATTAAAAGCTTTGCGTAATCAGTCTTCGCCGCTGCTACAGGAACGCCCACCGGTATGGCTTTCGTCTGCAGTCGATACCAGCCCTGGCCGGAGCTGGCGCTGGCTGGCGCTCGCTCTGGTGGTGGTTGCCGCGGGCATCGGGGGCTGGTTACTGGCAGATCGCCAGACTCAGGAGGTTATTACTGAGCCGGTGGTTACGACCGTTGCCAGCAGCCGTTATCAGTTGGGAGCAATCCCGCAAGTTCGCCAGCCGACGCTACCAGCAGCAGTAGCTGAGGCCAGTTCGCAGCCGGCCGTTATGCAGTCGCGTGGCGCTGAGCAACCGGCGTTGCCACAGGCCATCAATCTGAATGACGTGTCGCCGGAACTGCTGAACGCTTTTGAAGATGCCGTTGCCGCTACTGATGGCGACGACGCTGGCCGTAACTCGGTGGTACCTGACTTGCGGGATCTGGATCTCAGCTTTCAGCGCAGTATTCCGGCATTTACTTATGATGGCCATCAGTATTCATCGCGTGACAGCTCGCGCTGGGTGGTGCTGGGCGGCAACAGACTCTTTGAAGGGGACAGCTGGCAGGGGCTGACGGTGGTCCGCATTGCTCCGGCTTACCTGGTACTGTCAAAAAATTATCAGGCATTTCAACAACCCGCATTGGAGGACTGGACAAGCCCCTGATTACTTGATATTAAAACACCTGTTTAAATCTATTGTTTAATAAAAATAAGAGGGTGTTGGCATGGCAGACTATCGGGCTCCGCGCGAGGATATGCAGTTTGTACTGCAGGATGTATTTCAGGTTGATCAGGACTGGGCCAGGTTCTCCAGGCTAGCTGATCTGGATATGGATACAGCAGCGGCTATTATTGACGAAGGTGCCAAGCTGGCCGAAACCTTAATAGCGCCTAATTGCCGGGCCGCCGATGAAGAAGGCGTTCAGTTTAGCGAAGGCCGTGTCACTACCCCCTCTGGTTATAGAGAAAACTTCAAACAACTGGCCGCGGGTGGCTGGGTTGGTGTAACCGCAAATCCTGAGTTCGGCGGTATGGGGCTGCCCAAGTCGATCTCGGCCCAGTATGAAGAGATCCTCTGCGCTGCGGATATCTCGTTCTCTCTCTATTCTGGTCTTACTGCCGGTGCCATCATGACTCTGGATCAGCATGGCAGCGATGAACTTAAAGATATCTATCTGCCGAAAATGATTGCCGGTGAGTGGACCGGCTCGATGTGCCTGACCGAAGCCCATGCCGGCACGGATCTCGGAATGATCCGCACCAAAGCTGTGCCTGCCGATGACGGCAGCTACCAGATTAGCGGAACAAAAATATTCATCACCGGCGGTGAGCATGATCTGGTCGACAATATCGTTCATCTGGTACTGGCAAAACTGCCTGACGCCCCGGCCGGCAGCAAAGGCATCAGCCTGTTTCTGGTGCCGAAATTTCTGGTTAATGAAGACGGCTCGCCCGGCGAGCGCAATCAGGTATTCTGCGGCGCCATCGAACATAAGATGGGGATCCATGCGTCTGCGACCTGCGTGATGAATTTTGATGGCGCGAAGGGCTGGCTGATCGGCGAACCTCATCGTGGTTTGCCGGCCATGTTTACGATGATGAACTATGAACGCCTTGGCGTTGGTATTCAGGGATTGGGCGCCGCCGCACGTTCTTACCAGACTGCGCTTGAATATGCTCAGGATCGCCTGCAGGGGCGTGGCGCACGCGACACCCGGGCAGCAGATAAAGAAGCTGATCCATTGATAGTCCATGGCGATGTGCGGCGGATGCTGTTAACAATGAAGGCCTTCGTGGAAGGCGGCCGGGCCTTTTCAACCTACGTCGGCAAGCAACTGGATATCTCCAAATTCAGCGATAATGACGCTGAACGGGAACGGGCCCAGGCGTTAGTAGACCTGTTGACCCCCGTGGCTAAAGCGTTTCTTACCGATACCGGATTTGAAGCGACTGTGCTGGGACAGCAAATCCTTGGTGGTCACGGCTATGTGCGGGAGTGGGGTCAGGAACAGCTGGTTCGCGATTGCCGCATTGCGCAGATATATGAAGGCACTAACGGTATTCAGGCGCTGGACTTGTTAGGGCGAAAGGTTGGTGGTTCGCGCGGTAAGTTGCTGGAACCGCTGCTGGAAGATATTGCTGCTTTGACAGCCCAACCTGCGGCTGGCTTTGAGAATGAACTCGCGCGTCTGGATGAAGCTACTAAATTGCTTGAACGGGTCACCGGGATGGTTTTGCGGCAGGCAGCAGAAGATGAAAATATTATCAACAGCGTTGCTGTTGAATATTTACATCTGGTGGGTTACGTCTGTTTTGCTTATGTCTGGTTGCGGATGGCAATCACCGCTGAAGATAAGATAAGTGAGCGGCCGTACCTGGCAAGTAAGGTAAAAACGGCGCGTTTCTATATGGCGCGACTGTTACCCCGGATACAGAGTCTGGCCGCCGCTATTGAAGACGGCAGCCAGTCATTGTATCAGCACGAACCGGACGAATTCTGATTGCCCGGTGCATGCCGCAGCCCTGTTAGTCGCCGAGCGACAACAGGGTTGCATTACCACCGACCGCAGTAATGTTATTGCTGCGGGTTTTCTCGGTAATAAAGCGCGTGAGGTAGTGTGGGCCACCAGCTTTCGGTCCGGTACCTGAGCGGCCGCGGCCACCAAATGGCTGCACCCCAACCACGGCACCAATCTGGTTGCGGTTGATATAAACGTTACCGACATCAATCCGGCGCGCTACGTCATAGGCGAAGGTTTCATTGCGGCTATGAATACCGAAAGTAAGACCGAAACCGGTATTGTTAATGCTCTTGATAACGTCATCAAGTTCACTGGTTTTGTAACGAATCACGTGCAGAATCGGCCCGAAATTTTCTTTCACCAACTGGTTGATGTTGTCAATTTCAATCGCGGTCGGTGCCACGAATAAACCGCCCTGAGTGTATTCAGGTAACTGGGCCCGGCCAATAAGGCGCCCGGTCTGCGTAATGTCACTGATATGTCGTTCCAGGTTGGTTTTCGACACGCCATCGATAACCGGGCCGACATCGGTTTCATGCAGCATAGGGTCGCCGACCTTAAGCTCGGCCATCGCGCCTTTGAGCAACTCGATAACCCGATCAGCAATGTCGTCCTGCACATAAAGCACCCGCAGCGCGGAGCAGCGCTGTCCGGCGCTCTTAAAGGCACTACCTACGATATCTGTCACTGCCTGCTCAGGTAATGCGGTGGAGTCAATCAGCATGGCATTCTGACCGCCTGTTTCAGCGATTAAAGGCACTATGTTGCCGGTACGGGCAGCCAGGGCGCGGTTAATGGCCTGCGCGGTATAAGTTGAACCGGTAAAGCATACGCCGCCGATGTCTTCCTGGGATACCAGGTAAGAACCGATTTCGGCGCCGCTACCCGGCATGAAGTGCAGGACATCACCCGGGATGCCCGCTTCAAGAGCCAGCTGTACAGTACGGAAGGCCACGAGGCCGGTCTGTTCTGCAGGCTTAGCGATAACACAGTTACCCGTTACCAGCGCAGCGACAACCTGGCCGACAAAAATGGCGACCGGGAAGTTCCAGGGACTGATACAGATAAAGGTGCCGCGACCCTGTAAAAAGAGTTCATTGTCTTCGCCGGTAGGGCCTGGCAGTTCTGTTGGCTCACTCATAAGTTCACGGGCCTGCACTGCATAGTAGCGACAGAAATCTACTGCTTCGCGAATTTCGTCGATGCCGTCCTGCAGGCTTTTGCCGCCCTCGAGGCTACATAGCGCAATCAGCTCGTCGCGGTTCGCTTCCATCAGGTCAGCGAATTTCTCCAGTGCCTTAGCACGGATTTCCACATCGGTATCGCGCCAACGGCGATACGCTGCATTGGCACTTTCCAGTGCCTTCTCGGCAAGCGCTTTATCGCCCCAGCTAATAGTACCTACAGTACGGTCCATTTCCTGAGGACTGGAAATCGATACGCGATGGTGCGCATCGACGACATCGCCATTAACGATAGGGCCGCCCTGCCACTGTTTGTCACGGTATTGCTGCACCGCAGCAATAAAATCATCTGCTTGAGAGTGAACGTTCATATTCAATCCTAATGAGTTCTTGCGATCGCTGAAAATCTGCGTCGGCATAGGAATTTTGCTGTTAGCGTAAGTGTCGAACTGCGCCAGCGTATGTACCGGGTGCTTGCTAAGCTGGTCAACGGGTACCGTTGGGTCCAGGAGCTTATGCACAAAGGAGGTATTAGCACCATTTTCCAGCAAACGCCGGACCAGGTAGGGTAGTAAATCCTTATGGGCACCGACCGGCGCATAAATGCGCACTGTGGTGTCTGGATCTTCGTCCAGCAGGGTGTCATAGAGATCAGCACCCATTCCGTGCAGGCGCTGGAACTCGATCCGGCGCTTATACTTTTCATTCAGGTGCCGTATTGCCATAACACTCTGCGCGTTATGGGTAGCAAACTGCGGATACAGAGCGCCATCGGAGGCATCGCTTAACAGATAATGCGCACAGGCAAGGTATGAGACATCGGTATTGGCTTTACGGGTAAATACCGGATATGCCGTCAGGCCGTTCATTTGCGACAGCTTGATTTCAGTATCCCAGTAAGCCCCTTTCACCAGCCGCACAGGTATCTCGTCACCACCTTCGCGGGCCAGTGCGGTAAGCCAGCATAAAGTGGGCAGGGCGCGCTTAGAGTAAGCCTGCACCACCAGACCAAAGCGTGGCCAGTCTTTACAGACACCGCTGCGATACACTTTCTCAAACAGCTCCAGCGACAGTTCGTGACGGTCAGCCTCTTCGGCATCAATAGTAACGCCAACGTCCGCGTCTTTCGCCAGTTTGACCAGGTCGCTCAGGCTTTGTGCCAGTTCAATTAAGACGCGATCACGGTTCGCCATTTCGTAGCGTGGGTGCAGTGCTGAAAGCTTAATTGAAATGGTCGGCCGCGGCGCTTTCGGGTTGTTAAAGTTTTCTTTCGCAACAACCTTAATTGAGTTGACGTAATCGGCATGATAGCGACGGGCATCGGCGGAAGTTAACGCAGCCTCGCCAAGCATGTCATAAGCATGGGTGTAGCCCTTGGTGCGATTGGCACGGCTGTTCTTCAGGGCCTCTTCAATGGTGCGCCCCAGTACAAACTGCTTACCCATGATGCGCATGGCTGCATATGTTGCGGTACGCACTACCGGCATCCCCAGACGCCGGATCAGGCGGCGGAATACACCGCGGGGTGTTTCCATCGGTTGACCGGTGGGGTTAATCACAGAGTTCGTTAATGCCAGTGACCAGGAGCCGGAATTGACCAGCCAGGAGCCGCTTTGGCCCATATGTTTGTGCCAGTCACCGCCTGAAAGGCGATCCTGGATGAGTGCGTCGGCGGTAGCTGCATCTGGAACCCGCAACAGCGCCTCTGCCAGACACATCAAAATAATGCCTTCTTTGGTATCCAGGCTATATTCTTGCAAAAAGGCATCGACACCACCGCCATCCGCGCGTTCACGAACGGTTTTAACCAGTTTAGCGGTGCGTTCCGTCACCTTATCCAAGCTTTCTTCATCGCTCGGTACGAGCTCCATCAGCTCTTTAACATAGGCATTTTCGTCAATAAGATAATTGTCGGTAATGGCTTGCTGAAGTCGACCAAGGTCAGCATCAGAGTATTGAGCCGCAAGTACTTCACTTGCTTTGAACATAGCGTCTCCTGTAGCACTCAGCCAAAAGCGTGGCTGGACGGATTTTGCGCGCAAGTATAGGCCTTTTTTTGCGCACGTAAAGCCTATCAGAACATAATATTTTTATCCATGTCATGCACCTGATCTTGTGGGCATTCAGCCGCTATTCAAGGGGCATATAGGTTGACCGGGTTAACGCGTGCGAGTACCGTATTGTTAACTGAAAATTTAGCTAACGAGAGCTTCTGTGAGTCAGGAAACGGAACTGAAACTTTATATTGAACCAGCGCGACGCGAGGCTGCATTGCGTTTGTGTCAGCAGCTGGCTGGTGAGCAACAACCGGCCGAGCTGCAACTGACAAACCGCTACTTTGACACGCCGGATCTGCGGCTGCGCGAATATGACATGGGCTTGCGTATCCGCCAGTGCGGCGATGACCGGGAGCAAACCGTTAAACTTGCCGGGGATGTAATCGGGGGCATGCACCGGCGGCCTGAATACAATGCCGCCACCACCAGTGACAAACCCGATCTGACCTTATTTGATGAAGATATCTGGCCTGATGATTTTCCGTTATTTGACATCCAGCGTGAGCTGGACGAGATTTTTCGGACCAACTTTACCCGCCAGCGCTGGCGTCTGCCAAGCGGTGATGGAATGATTGAACTGGTTTTTGATGAGGGCATTATCATCGCAGACGCGAATCAGCGCTCGTTATGTGAAATAGAACTTGAGCTGCAGGGTGGTGATCTCTCCGAGCTGTACAAAATGGCGCGGCGCTTTATTACCCGGGTTGATGCCCGGGTTGGAAGCCTTAGCAAGGCCGCCCGTGGTTATCTGCTGGCTAACAAGAGCGCACTCGAGCCATCAACCCAGGCCGACTTTGTGCGCCAGCAAACCCAGGACGACGTTGGCACTGGATTGTACCGGGCGCTGACCTATGCCTTGCAGTACTGGCAACATAACGATGCCTGCTTGCTGGAGCAGCCCACAGTGCGGGCAGTAGCAGGTATTACCGATGGTATCCGGCTGGCCCGCGTGGTGTTGCAGCAGCTGATGATGCTGGAGGTTGAGGTCAGTGATCATATTGTCCGCCTCGAGCAGATGCTTGGTCACTTAGGCTGGTTAAGCCGCTATGACGGGCTGGCAGAGCTAACCGCTGAAGACGGCGCCTACCACCGTGCTCTGAAGCAGCAACCAAAGCTGCATGAACATATCATGGAGCAGCAGGAACATGCGGTGCAGATGGAGCTGGTGCTTAATCTGGTCAAGCGTGACGATTATCAACTGACGTTGCTGGAACTCGGTGAGTTATGCAACCGTCAGCCGCGCCATGAACAACTTATGCAGGTGCCGTTGCGGGCCTGGGCGTCACAGCGCCTGCGCGAAGACTGGCAACAGGTTGCAGAAGCATTCACCCGTGAGCGCGAGCTGCGGCCTGAACACTATCTTAAGCAATTGCCGCTATTACTTGGCTCGCTGCAGTTGGGTTATTGTGTCGGTTACCTGTTTGATGAAGAAGACCGGGAACGGTTTCGTGCACCCTGGTTGGATATGGTGCGCGGCATTCGCGAAATTATGGCACTGAAATTACTGCGTGAAGCCATAAAAGATACGGACGACGTCAATACCGAACGCTTACTGAACTGGCAGGAGGTTCAGCTTGAATCTTTGCTGTATGCGCTGGAGCATTCCCGGCGTTCGGCGCTGAAGCAAGAACCGTACTGGGTTATTTAAATCATGTTAAATGACCAGCAACGCATCTTTCTGACCGAAGTCAGCCCTTTCATTGGCCGGGTGCTGGAACAGCAACCTGAGGCGATTCAGACCGCGGATGACGGCATGATTCAGCTGTGCGCTCCGCAGAACTACCGACAGCGTATTGATGAGCGGCTGGCGAGCGTTGATGACGAGAATCGCGCCCAGCAGGAACTGCGATTACAGCGCAATGCCTGGTTTGCGGCGCTGGCCGCTGCCGATTTGCTTGGTCAGTTAACGTTGCAACAGATGCTGGCCCATCTGACTGCTGCTGCCGACGCTTTTATCAGCGCTTCATTAGCCTGGTTATATCCCCGCTTTACCAGTCGCCATGGCACCCCCCTGAATGCGGACGGCCAGGAGCAGCAACTGCTGGTGATCGGTATGGGTAAACTCGGTGGTGGCGAACTGAACTTTTCTTCGGATATTGATCTTATTTTCTGCTATCCCGAACAGGGAGAAACCGATCATTCCCGCAAACCGATCGAAAACGGTGTTTTTTTCACCCGGCTGGGGCAAGCGCTGGTCGGCCTGTTAGATGCGCCAACCGGTGATGGCCGGGTGTTCCGGGTGGATTTAAGGCTGCGGCCATTTGGGCAGTCGGGGCCGCTGGTGGCCAGCATGTCGGCGCTGGAGTACTACTATCAGGAGCAAGGCCGTGACTGGGAGCGCTATGCCATGGTCAAGGCTCGCATGATTGGTGCTGAGGCCGCCTGGCAGGAAGAGCTAAGAAGCCTGTTACGACCCTTTGTCTACCGGCGCTATATCGACTTTTCAGCAATCGATGCACTGCGCAAGATGAAAAGCCTGATCACTCAGGAGACCCGACGTCAGGGCGTCCGTAACAATATTAAGCTGGGCCCGGGAGGTATCCGGGAAATTGAATTTATAGCGCAGGCCTTTCAGTTGATTCGCGGCGGGCAGGAGCGGCAACTGCAGACACAGTCTTTATACCTTGCCTACGCCGCTATTAGGGATCTGAATCTGCTCGCTCCGGCGGCGGTGACCGAACTGCTTAGCTGTTATGAGCATTTGCGCAAAGTTGAACATGTATTGCAGCAGATTAATGATGAGCAAACCCAGACACTGCCTGACGACAAAGAAACACAGCAACGTATCAGCCGGGTATTTGATCAGCCCTGGGAACAAATCACCGCTGATATTGCCACCAGTATGAACAAGGTCCACGGTCACTTTAAGATGGTGATTGGCGATCCGGAACAGGATGATGAAGAAGCTGGTCCGCTGCAGTTGCTGTGGCAGGATATGGTCGAAGACGAAACGGCGCTGAGTGTATTGCAGGACACGGGAGTCGGAAAAAATACCGCCAATATGATCTGGCAACAGGTCAATCAGCTGCGCCAGGAAGTCCGTAAACGCGGTAGTGGCCCCCGCGGGCGCAAAGCGATGGCACGCCTGGTACCGCTGTTACTTGGGCGGATTATTCAGTTTGAAGATGCTGAATTCGTCCTTGAACGGGTACTAAACGTATTACGGAAAATCATGAGCCGGACGGCTTATGTCGAACTTCTGGTCGAAAACCAGGGGGCCCGCGAACAACTGCTGAAACTCTGCCGGGCGAGTTCCTGGCTGACTGATCAACTGGCCAATTATCCGTTACTGCTCGATGAACTCATTGACCCGGCGCATCTGTATCAGTTACCGGAATTCGCTGAGTATCCGCGGCTGCTGGAAGAGTACCTGTTGCGGATTCCTGAGCAGGAAGTTGATCTGGAAGCGCAGATGAATGCATTGCGCCAGGCGCGGCAGGCATTGCAGCTAAAAGTGGCGGCTGCGGACATTAGTGGCGCGCTACCGCTGATGAAAGTAAGCGATCATTTAAGCTATCTGGCCGAAGCCATGATTGGTCATGTGGTACGGCTGGCCTGGTTCCAGCTGGCAGAGAAGCACGGTGTACCGCCCGGTTGTTCGGTGGATGATAACGGTCTCGCTGTCATGGCTTATGGCAAGCTGGGCGGCCTGGAGCTGGGCTATGGTTCTGATCTTGATCTGGTATTTCTGACCAATACCCCATATGAGGGCGAAACCGACGGCCAGAAACCAATAGAAATTCAGCAATTCTATCTGCGACTGGCCCAGCGTATTCTGCACATCTTTACCACCCGCACTATGATCGGAGTTTTGTACGAGGTGGACATGCGCCTGCGGCCTTCGGGCAAATCCGGCTTATTGGTCACCCAGGTGGATACCTTCGAACAGTATCTGAAAGAAGATGCCTGGACCTGGGAATTACAGGCATTGGTGCGGGCCAGACCCGTCTATGGAAATAAAGAATTGCAGCAACAGCTCACGACGATGCGCCAACAGCACTTGCAGCGGCACCGCGACCAGCGGGAATTGCAGGAACAAGTGGTCAGCATGCGCGCGAAGATGAGAGAGCATTTACACAATGCGGTCAGGGAGCAGGAGTTTGATACCAAGCAGGGCGTCGGCGGCATTACCGATATTGAATTTTTAGTTCAGTATCTGGTGCTTGCGTACAGCAGTGAGTATCCGGAGCTCACCCGTTACACCGATAATATCAGGATTCTGGAAACCGCTGGTAGCCACGGGCTGCTCAGTGATGAACAAGTTAGCGGCCTTATCAGCGCCTATATTGAACAGCGCGGGGTGTTACATCAGCTGGCGCTGGACAAAAAGGGCCCGGTAACGCGGCAGGATTTAAGCCAGGCGCGAACAGCTGTTATCAGCGCCTGGAAACACTGCTTTAACCTTGATATAAATCAGGATCCCCGGGGTTCGGACGGGTCTTAAAGCGGCGATGCACCCAGAGGTATTGTTCCGGGGCCTGTTGTACCGCAAACTCCACCATCTTGTTAATCCGGGTAGCATCAGCTAACTCATCGCCAGTCGGGAAATTTTCGAACTGGGGATAAAAGCTCAGATCATAGCCGCTGCCATCGGCCCGGCGAAAACAGGTTGATGGCACCACCACACAGTTCGCATTGCCGGCAAACAGCGTGGTTCCGGTGGTGGTACTGGTTTCGGCTACTTCAAAGAAAGGAACAAATACGGTCCGTTTGCGGCCATAGTCCTGATCCGGCAGGTAGCCGGCTATCTCGCCCTGGTTCAGCGCCTGCAGCATGCTGCGGACATCGGTTCTGGGAATCAGGTACTTGTTCGACCGGCCGCGGCCGCGAGTTTGCAGAAACTCCATCACCGCGTTGTTGTGTGGTCGGTAAAGTCCGACAGCAGGCTTAACGAAGCCGTGCATACGGGCATGCACCTCGAGACTGAGAAAGTGGAACATCAGCATTAGAACGCCCTTTCCCTCGGCCAGTGGCGCCTTAATATGTTCAGCGCCGTGTACATGCAGCTTGCGGCGAATACGCCAGTCCGGCCACCACCAGGCCATACCGGTTTCGAAAAATGCGATCCCGGTGTTTTCCATATTCCGTCGCACCAGATCTTCAAGTTCATCGGCAGACTTTTCCGGAAAGCACAGTTCAACATTACGTCGGGCAATATTGGCGCGCTTCGGGACAAAGTTATAAAAAAGGCGGCCCAGGCCGCGTCCCATCCCCAACTGTAGGCGATAAGGTAACCAGGAAATCGTGTAGAGGATCCCAACTCCAAGCCAGGTCAGCCAGTATTTTGGCAGTAAGAACCTGGCCTGGAATTTAGGGGTTTCAATTACTTTCATATGCCAGGCTGGAGTTGATGGCTGATAAATCCTGCTCGGTAATCTGACCGGATGCCTGCTGCAGTGTCAGGTACTGACGAATGTAGCCGTAGCGTGCGGTCGATAAATTGCGTCGGGCGTTAAACAAGTTCTGGGTGCTGTTCAACACATCGACGATAGTCCGGGTGCCAACTTCAAAGCCGGTTTGCGTTGCTTTTAATGCGCTTTCAGCAGATACCACAGCTTGTTTAAGTGCGCGGATACTGGCTAAGGATGCTTCGACATCATAGTAGGCAGTACGCACTTCGCGTTCAACATTACGGCGCACAAATTCGAGCTGCTGGCTGCTGGCTACGTAATTCTCACGGGCCTGGTCGGCCTGGGCTGAAGTGCGGAAACCGGTAAAGATAGGAACCCGTAAGTTGAGGCCGATCGAACGGGAGTCCATGCGCGGCATATCAATGGTGTTGCCCTGAGTTTCAGTGGTGGTTTCATTGGTGGAATAGTTACCGCTCAACGATACGGTCGGATAGTGACCGCTCTGCGCCAGCTCAATACGTTGTTCTGCTACTTCGACCACAACGCGTTGTACCATCAGCGCTAAATTCTTATCTTCGGCTATTTTCACCCAGCTTTGGGCATCGGCAGGTGATGGCGTTTCCGGATCGAAAGCTGAGGTGTCCAGACTTGCCAGGCGTTCATGATAACGGCCAGTAATTTCGCGCAGGCCTTCGCGGGCAATCGAGACCGCATTTTCAGCCTGAATCTCCCGGGCGACAGCATTGTCGAACTGAGCTTGTGCCTCATGCACATCGGTGATGGCGGTCAGACCGACGGAGAAACGTTGTTTGGTCTGTTCGAGCTGACGTTCAATCGCCTTTTTCTCAGCGCGGGCAAACTCGAGATCGTCCTGCCGCTCAAGTACGGTGAAATAGGCGTTGACCACCCGTAACATAAGTTCCTGACGGGTATTACGATAAGTCACTTCAGCCTGATAGGCCTGCTTTTCGGAGATCTGGGTTTGCTCCCACACACTCATATCGAACAGGCTCTGGGTCAGGCTTACGCCGGCGTCCCAGCCGCGGCTTTCTGAATCCAGGGTAAAGAAGCCAGTGCTGTCAAACTGCGCGCGCTCCGCAGTAGAACGGCTATAACCAGCCTCGAATCCGATTTGCGGCCACCAGTCGGCGCGGGCAATATCAACGCCTTGCTGTGCGGCGCGACGTTCGGCATCGACCCGTTGTAAGGTAGGATCATTTTGCAGAGCAAGCTGGAATACCTGTTCTAAGTTGTCCGCGTATGCGGCACTATGGCCTGCTGTAAGAGTTAAGCCAATGAGAGTGGTCAGTACGAACTTTTTCATGTTATCGGATGTCCTGAATTATCTGAAAGCAGCAGATTGCTTTAGGTTAATGGCATTTATTTTACATACACTGTTGAATGCATACCAGCTTACTCTTTAATAGGCCGGAATTCTGTCAGGAAGTTGCAACAGTCTGAGTTCAAGTGTAACGAATTATGTGATGTTTTCGGCTATTTTTTCAATCAGCAATAAACCGCGATAAGCTGAATCGAGTAGTTAAGACGTCAAATAACTTAAAAAGGTTTACTGTGCAAAAATTTAATCGAAAAGATGTTGAAATAGTTAAGCGAAAATCAGTACGTGAGGGCTTTCTGAGTATTTTGGTATACCAGTTACGCCATCGCCTGTTTGGCGGCGGCTGGTCTCCTGAATTTGAGCGCGAAGTGATGGACCGCGGTCATGCGGTGGTGGTGCTACCCTATGATCCGCAACGGGATACTATTGTGCTGCTGGAACAGTTCCGCATCGGTGCTCTGGATCTGGATGACAGCCCCTGGTTGCTCGAGTTCGTCGCGGGCATGATTGATCATGATGATGAACCGGCTGAGCAGGTGGCGCACCGTGAACTCGCCGAAGAAGCAGGCTTAACTACTGATCAGCTACACTACGCGCTTACTTATTTATCAACCCCCGGTGGTTGTACCGAGAAGATTTCCGTCTATATCGCGTTAGTCGATAGCAGTAAAGCCTCCCGGCAGGGTGGGTTAGCTGCTGAAAATGAAGATATTCTGGTACATGTACTGCCCCGCAGCCAGGTTATTGAGCTGTTAGAGCAAGGTAAAATTAACAACGCAGCCAGTGTGATTGCGTTACAATGGCTGCAACTACACAGGCAACATTTAATACATCCATGACTACAGATGTCCGCACTCGTCGTTATCAGTTTGATCTTGCCGCGCTGCAGCGTCTGGCAGCAGTGAATTATGCTGCGCTGGATAAGCTTGTCAGTGGCATACCAGCCCAGGGGAACCGGGTGGTAAAGGCTGGCCGTAATTTGCGGTTCAGTCTGGCCGTAACTGATTCGGCTCCTTATACCACCGAGATCCGTATTCAGCAGCAGGCACTCAGCCAGCAGTTGCCCGGGCTGCGGGAAGCACAGATGGATGTGCGCCTGTATCACGATGCCCAGTTGGCCGAGGTCATCCGCAGCCAGGGTATTGCGCGGTTACGACCATTTTATCCGCAGCCGAACCGCGATATGCATCAGGCTGATGAAAAGCATCAGGTCAATTATTTTTTGCAGGAGTGGCTACAACTTCTTAGTCGTTCCGGAATGGCGCAGGAGAATTAATCAGTGCTGTTGTACCTGCACGGTTTCGAAAGCTCGCCGGCTTCACCCAAAATTATCGAACTGAAGAAATTCTTAAAATACCAGCCGAATGCCCCGGAGCTTGTTGCCGAACAGCTGCCGGCTAGTATGGCAGCTACCCGTGACTATATTGATGATCTGCTTAGCAGCCGTCAGCCAACAGCGGTGATGGGTAGTTCGCTGGGCGGATTCTGGACGCATTACGCCGTCAGCCAGCTCCGTGGTTCCGGTAAATCAGTGCGCGGGGTTCTCATCAACCCGGCGGTGCAACCGGTGCAATGGCTGGCCGGCGATATGCCGGTGCGGGAACATCCCTATACCGGCGAGCGCTATCAGCTGGGTAATAACGATCAGCAAATCTTAACCGAGGTTGAGCGGCAGCTTGACCCGGCCGTGGAGCTGCTGGTTTTATTGCAGAATGGCGATGCGCAGCTGGATTATCGGGCGGCCCGTGACTATTACCGCAATCAGCGCATGATCATTGAGCACGGAGGCGATCACAGCTTTACCCGATTTGCACGATACCTCCCGTCGGCGCTTGAGTTTCTCAACGTCCTGTAACAGTATATGGGCATCATTTCCGGTGCCAAATAGTATAAGAAGAGCGCATGTCAGACTACAAAGCAGATTCGATAGAGGTCCTCAACGGCCTCGAGCCGGTTCGCCGTCGACCCGGCATGTATACAGATACCTCACGCCCTAACCATCTTGGCCAGGAAGTCATCGATAACAGTGTTGATGAAGCGCTGGCGGGCCACGCCCGTGAGATGATCGTCATCCTTCATCCGGACCAGTCGATGTCGGTTCAGGATGACGGGCGCGGAATGCCGGTGGATGTGCATCCTGAAGAAGGGGTGCCCGGCGTCGAGTTGATCATGACCAAGCTGCATGCCGGCGGCAAGTTTTCGAATAAGAACTATCAGTTTTCAGGTGGTCTGCACGGTGTCGGTATCTCGGTGGTGAACGCCCTGTCGACCCGTGTCGAAGTCACCGTGAAACGTGATGGTCAGGTTTATGAAATGGCCTTCGAGAACGGCGATAAGGTCAGCGAACTGACCGTGACCGGCACCGTCGGTAAGCGTAATACGGGTACCAGCCTGCATTTCTGGCCGGATCCCAAATACTTTGACTCGCCGCGCTTTTCGGTGCTGAAGATGAGTCACTTGTTGCGCGCCAAAGCGGTCTTGTGTCCCGGTCTGAAAATCACCTTCCGCAACCTGGTCGATGAAACCGAACAATCCTGGTATTACGAAGATGGTCTGCGGGATTATCTGGTTGAGTCTGTTCAGGAACTGCCGACCCTGCCGGAAGAGCCCTTTATCGGGTCGTTCACCAGCAATGAAGAAGCGGTTGAATGGGCGGTAACCTGGCTGCCGGAAGGCGGCGAGGGCGTCATGGAAGGTTATGTAAACCTGATTCCGACGCCGCAAGGCGGAACTCACGTTAATGGTCTGCGCCAGGGGTTGCTTGAAGCCATGCGCGACTTCTGTGATTTCCGTAATTTATTACCGCGCGGCGTCCGGCTGACCCCGGAAGATATCTGGGAACGTTGCAGCTACATCCTCTCAGTAAAAATGCAGGATCCCCAGTTCGCTGGGCAAACCAAAGAGCGTTTATCATCACGCCAGTGTGCAGCGTTCGTGTCAGGCGTGGTCAAAGATGCGTTCAGTTTGTGGCTGAATGAACACACCGAACAAGCTGAGCTACTGGCTGATTTATGTATCAACAATGCACAGCGCCGGATGCGTGCCAGCAAAAAGGTGGTGCGCAAAAAAGTCACCCAGGGACCACCGCTGCCGGGCAAATTAACTGACTGTGCCACGCAGGACACCAGTCGCAGTGAACTCTTCCTGGTGGAAGGGGATTCTGCCGGCGGCTCAGCGAAGCAGGCACGGGACCGTTATTTTCAAGCAGTAATGCCATTGCGCGGAAAAATCCTCAATACCTGGGAAGTTGAATCTGATCAGATCCTGGGGTCGCAGGAAATTCATGACATTTCCGTGGCGCTTGGGGTCGATCCCGATTCAGGGGATCTGGAAAAGCTGCGCTACGGGAAAATTTGCATCCTTGCCGATGCGGATTCCGACGGGCTGCACATCGCCACTCTGCTGTGTGCGCTCTTTATGAAGCACTTCCGCACACTGGTTGATCATGGCCATGTGTATGTGGCCATGCCACCACTGTATCGGGTGGACGTTGGTAAGGAAGTTTTCTACGCCCTGGATGAAGATGAAAAACAGGGCATTCTCGACCGTATTGAGGCCGAGAAACGTAAAGGCAAAGTCAACGTACAGCGCTTTAAAGGCCTGGGTGAAATGAATCCGCTGCAACTGCGTGAGACCACTATGGACCCGAATACCCGGCGGCTGGTGCAACTGACCGTTGATGACATTGCCGCAACGGATGAGTTAATGGACATGCTGCTGGCGAAAAAACGATCCGGTGATCGCCGGGAGTGGCTGGAAAGTAAAGGCAACCTGGTCGATCTGGCTGAGCTGTAAGGAGAATACTGCGAATGACGATGGAAAATATAGAACAGGTTCCGCTACGCCGGTTTACTGAAGACGCTTACTTAAATTATTCCATGTACGTGATCATGGACCGGGCCTTACCCCATATCGGTGACGGCCTGAAGCCGGTTCAGCGGCGCATTATCTACGCCATGTCAGAGCTTGGCCTGACCGCACTGGCGAAATATAAAAAGTCCGCGCGTACCGTCGGTGACGTCTTGGGTAAATTCCACCCCCACGGCGACAGTGCCTGCTATGAAGCTATGGTGCTGATGGCGCAACCCTTCTCCTACCGCTACCCGTTGGTTGACGGTCAGGGCAACTGGGGGTCATCGGACGATCCGAAATCTTTCGCCGCCATGCGTTATACCGAAGCCAAGCTGTCGCGTTTCAGTGAAGTGCTGTTGTCAGAGCTGGGGCAGGGTACCGTTGACTGGAGTCCGAACTTCGATGGCACCATGAAAGAGCCGCGGATGTTGCCGGCCCGGTTGCCACACATCCTGTTAAATGGTGTTACTGGTATTGCGGTTGGTATGGCAACAGATATTCCGCCGCACAATGCCCGCGAAGTTGCACATGCCTGCGCTATGCTGCTGGAGAAACCCAGTGCCAGCCTGGCTGATGTCATGGAGCACATGCACGGACCGGATTATCCGACCGATGCCGAGATCATCACCCCCCATGATGAAATCGTTAAAATTTACGAAAGCGGCCGCGGTACCATCCGCATGCGCGCAAAATATGTACTCGAAGACGGCGAAGTGGTCATTACCGCGCTACCGCATCAGGCCTCGGGTTCAAAAGTTCTTGAGCAGATTGCCGCCCAGATGCAGGCGAAAAAGCTGCCGATGGTAACCGACCTGCGGGATGAGTCGGATCATGAGAATCCGACCCGACTGGTGGTGGTACCACGCTCTAACCGGGTGGATACCGAGCAGATGATGCAACACCTGTTCGCCACCACGGATCTTGAAAAGAACTATCGGGTTAACCTCAATATGCTGGGCCTGGATGGCCGGCCTCAGGTCAAATCAATATTAACGGTACTTAAGGAATGGCTTGAGTTTCGCCAGACCACAGTCACCCGGCGGTTACAGCATCGCCTGGACAAAGTACTGGCGCGTTTGCATATCCTCGAAGGTTTATTGGTTGCCTACCTGAATATTGATGAAGTGATTGCGATCATCCGCTATGAGGATGAGCCTAAAGCTGAACTGATGGCGCGGTTTAAATTAAGCGACACCCAGGCTGAAGCTATTCTCGAACTGAAATTGCGGCATTTAGCCAAGCTTGAAGAAGTGAAGCTGACCGGTGAGCAGAACGAACTGGAGCAGGAACGCCAGCAACTGGAGTTATTACTTAGCTCAGATCGCCGCCTGAAAACCCTGATCCGTAAAGAAATACTGGCCGACGCAGAAAAATATGGCGATCCACGTCGCTCGCCATTAATTGAACGGCAGGAAGCGAAAGCATTGAGCGAGCGCGACCTCACACCGGCTGAGCCGGTGACTGTAGTGCTGTCGGAAAAAGGCTGGGTCCGCGCGGCCAAAGGCCATGATGTGGACGGCACTACGCTGGCCTACAAGTCGGGTGACCGTTTCCTCGCCTCGGCCCAGGGCAAGAGTAACCAGCAGGTCGTCTTCCTCGACAGCTCCGGGCGCAGCTTCTCTTGTGAAGCGCACTTGCTACCTTCTGCCCGTACCCAGGGCGAGCCACTGACCGGCCGCTTTAACCTGGTTTCCGGCGAAACCATTGAGCACGTACTGATGGCGAAAGATGAGCAGCGCTATTTGCTCGCATCCGATGCTGGCTACGGTTTTATTTGTACCTTTGGCGATCTGGTCAGCCGCAATAAAAACGGTAAAACCATACTGAACCTCCCAACGGGCGCGAAAATATTGCCGCCAAGCCAGGTTCAGAGCACCGAAACCGATCAATTGGTGGTGATATCAAATGAAGGCCGGATGCTTATATTCCCGGTCTCGGAACTTCCTGAGCTGGCCAAAGGTAAGGGTAATAAGATGCTCAGCATTCCGACGTTACGGGCGCAGTCACGCGAGGAATATGTGGTCGCGGCTGCCATCGTACCAGTTGCCGCGCCAGTGACTTTGTTGGCCGGTAAACGTAAACTGACACTGAAGGCGCCGGATCTGGAGCACTACCGCGGTGAACGCGGGCGGCGCGGTAATAAGCTGCCGCGGGGCTTGCAGCGGGTCGACGCTATTGTCGTTGAGAATCAGGATTAAACCGGAGATATCATGCTCGCAGTTGTACGGATAATTCTACTGGGTTTGTTTGTTGTGATAGGTAGTACATTGTTGCTGCTGATTTGTCTGGTGCGACCTTTCCACCCGCAGAATACACCGCTGGCGGGACGCTGGTACGGGCGTATGCGTTATTTACTGGGAATCAAAATGGAAGTGCGGATCCCGGATGAAATTGATCAGAACAAGGCATACGTCTATATCGCCAATCATCAGAACACCTGGGATATCTTTACCCTCGCAGGGGCTATTCCTAATCGCACGGTAAGTATAGGTAAGAAGAGCCTGAAGTGGATTCCGTTTTTCGGTCAGCTTTACTGGCTGGCAGGGAATATCCTGATTGACCGCAAGCACACGGGCCGCGCTCGCGGTACCATTGATCAGGCCGCGGCAGCCATCAGAGACCGGAATATTTCAATTCTGTTGTTTCCTGAAGGCACGCGCAGCTATGGCAGAGGCTTATTGCCATTTAAAACCGGCGCTTTTCGCACAGCCGTGCAGGCAGAAGTTGATATTGTGCCGATCTGCGTGTCTAATCTGCATGGTCGAATCAAGCTTAACCGCTGGAACAACGGTAAACTCATCGTGGAGATGCTGCCACCAGTTTCGATTAAGGATTACGACGCAGAGTCCGTGCGGGCTTTATCAGCGCACTGTCACCAGTTGATGCAGATGAAAATCCGCGAACTGGATCACGAATTAGCACAAGGATAAGCCATTATGGCGGTTGATCTGGATGCGCTCCGAGCGCAAAGTGAAGAAACGGTTGAAGCCTTGCTTGCCGATGGTGCGCCTGCTGATGATATCTATACGATAGAGCATCACCTGGCCAGTAATGATTTCAGTAAGCTTGAGAAGGCTGCGGTAGAACTGGTTAAAGCCGGCTACCATGTGGATGATGCGGATGAGTTCGAACTCGATGACAACTCCCGCTTTTTTGCTTTTGTTGCTGTTTCAGAAACCAGCCTGGACGCGCATGTATTGGATATGCAAACCCAGGAAGTTGCTAAAATTGCTGACTTAGCCGGCGTCGACTATGACGGCTGGGGCACCTATTACGGCGACGACGAAGATTACGATGAAGACGAGTATGAGGATGACTCCGACGAGGAGTCGGAGCACTAATACCAACGAATACCAATTAAAACGCCGCGCTTTATAGCGCGGCGATTTTTTCCCGCTGCTGTTGCAGTTGGGTCAGAGTTTCTTCCGCTTCCGCCTGCTTGGCACGTTCCTTCTCAATCACTTCCGCCGGGGCTTTGCTGACAAAGTTCTCATTGCTCAGCTTGCGACTAACCATCTCCACATCTTTTCTGGCTTTTTCAATTGCCTTATCCAGCCGCGCCAGTTCCGCCGCCGTATCAATAAGACCCGCCATAGGGATGTGAATTTCCATGCGGCCAACCAGGGCAGTGGCGCTTGCTGGAGCTTCTTCCGACGAACTGATGAAGTCCACCGATTCGAGTTTAGCCAGTGAACTCAGAAAGCTCAGATTATTTTCCAGCCGTGCTTTGGCATTGCTGTCGGCATTGCTGATCAGTACCGGCAGGGGCTTCGCCGGGGACAGATTCATTTCGCCGCGGACATTACGAATCGCAACAATAACCTGCTTCAGCCACTCCATATCGTCACGGGCATTGGCAAAGCGCTGGTCCTTCACCTGCGGGTATGCTTGCAGCATCACAGTATCACCACTGACACCGGCTACCGGAGCGACCCGTTGCCAGATCGCTTCGGTGATAAAGGGCAGTAACGGATGCAACAACCGCAGTAACTGCTCAAGCACGGTAATTAGCGTATGTCGGGTGCCGCGCAACTGAGCTTCACTGCCGTTAAACAAGATCGGCTTGGTCAATTCGAGGTACCAGTCACAGAACTGGTTCCAGGTGAACTCATAAGCGATACCAGCGGCCTGATCAAAACGATAGTTATCGAGCGCGGCACGGAACTGCGCCGTGGTGTCATTCATCTGTTCGATAATCCACCGGTCTGCCAGTGACAGCTCCATCTCACCACCCTGGGTGCCGCAGTCCTGATCCTCGGTGTTCATCAGCACGTAACGGCTGGCATTCCATAGCTTGTTACAGAAGTTCCGGTACCCTTCCAGGCGTTTCATATCCCAGTTGATATCACGGCCGGTCGAGGCCAGTGCCGCCAGGGTAAAGCGCAGCGCATCGGTGCCGTGGGCATTGATCCCCTCAGGGAACTGCTGGGCGGTGCGTTTGGCTATTTTCGCCTCCAGTTGCGGCTGCATCATATTCGCAGTGCGTTTGGCAATCAGCGATTCCAGATCGATACCATCAATCATGTCCAGCGGATCCAGCACGTTACCTTTGGATTTGGACATTTTCTGTCCTTCATCATCGCGGATCAGGCCAGTAACATAAACGGTCTTAAAGGGAACCTGTGGCTTGCCGTCTTTGTCTTTCAGGAAGTGCATGGTCATCATGATCATCCGGGCGACCCAGAAGAAAATGATATCGAAACCCGTGACCAGCACATCGGTCGGGTGGAAGGTTTTTAAGTCGTCCGTCTGCTCTGGCCAGCCAAGCGTTGAGAAGGTCCACAGGGCTGAGGAGAACCAGGTATCCAGCACGTCGTCATCCTGACGTAGTTCCCGGTCGCCCAGGTCATTTTCAGCGCGCACTTCAGCTTCACTATGGCCGACATAGACATTACCATCGTTGTCGTACCAGGCCGGGATTCGGTGGCCCCACCATAGCTGTCGGGAAATGCACCAGTCCTGAATATCACGCATCCATGAGAAGTACATGTTCTCGTATTGCTTAGGAACAAATTCAATGTCACCGTTTTCCACAGCTTTGGTTGCTACTTCGGCCAGCGGTGCCACGCGCACATACCATTGATCGGTCAGGTGCGGTTCGATGGGAACGCCGCCGCGGTCGCCATAAGGAATCTTGTTGGTATGGGCTTCTGCTTTTTCCAGCAGGCCAAGACCTTCAAAGTCTTTAATGATCTGCTTACGGGCAGCGAATCGTTCCAGGTCGCGATAGGCTGTCGGCAGTGACCCGTCAAAGCCGTCAATGTCGGAAAGGACCTCGCCTGTAGGCGTATAGAGGCCGGCTACAGCGCGCACATGGGCGACGTCATCAAAAATCGCAATCATCGGCAGGTTATGACGTTTACCAATTTCATAGTCATTGAAATCATGCGCAGGCGTAATTTTTACACAACCACTCCCAAATTCACGATCAACGTAACTGTCCGCGATAACAGGAATACGGCGGTCCACCAGCGGCAAGTCCACGAACTTACCGATTAACGAGCTATAGCGCTCGTCATCGGGATGCACAGCAACACAGATATCGCCGAGCATGGTTTCAGGACGGGTGGTTGCTACTACCAGATAATCCTTGCCGTCGGCCGTGCGGGCGCCATCAGCAAGCGGATATCGCAGATGCCAGATCTGGCCCTGCTGTTCTTTGTTTTCTACTTCCAGATCGGAAATCGCAGTCTGTAATTTGGGATCCCAGTTCACCAGGCGCTTACCGCGATAAATCAGCTGCTCTTTGTGCAGACGAACAAAGACTTCTTTAACGGCCTGTGACAGGCCTTCATCCATAGTGAAGCGCTCGCGATCCCAGTCAACGGAGTCGCCTAAGCGGCGCATCTGCTGGGTGATCGTGCCGCCGGATTCAGCTTTCCAGTCCCATACCTTATCGATGAAAGCCTCACGCCCGAGTTCCTGGCGGGTGGTGCCCTGAGCCGCCAGCTTGCGCTCCACGACCATTTGGGTCGCGATGCCAGCATGGTCGGATCCTACCTGCCATAGGGCATTGTAACCATCCATACGCTTATAACGGGTCAGGGTGTCCATAATGGTATGCTGAAACGCATGGCCCATATGCAGGCTGCCGGTCACATTGGGCGGCGGGATCATGATGCAGTAAGACTCGCCCTGACCGGAGGGCTTAAAGTAGCCGTTCTGCTCCCATTGCTGGTACAGGGCTTCTTCGATTGCGTTTGGCGAATACGTTTTGTCCATAGAAACCTTCACTTCGTTCTACTTTTCTGAATTGGATGTCAGCTCGGCGGCATTGATAGTTTGAAGTTCAATGCGTTGACTGCGATAGGATTTGTAACGTTCCCGGGCCTGCTGGCGCTCTGTTTCAGCGGACGGAACCCGGTCGATAATAAGTCGCACACCCTGCAACGGCGGTAGCTCGTCCATCAGATTCACCACCACTGCAGTGCGCCGTGCCGGCGCATCATTGCCAGCCCAGCAAATTTCAACCGGAGCGCCCTGGGGCGGACCTTCACCATAGATATTATGTGGCACGAAGGCATCTACCGGTTGCTGCCAGAGCGCCTCGTCCAGTTGCTCAGCCTGCAGCTGATCCCGGCACCAGACCCGCACACTGCGCTGTTCACGCCAGCGCTGAGCAATCTGGTCACAGAATAAGCTGAGCTGCTGATCATCATCGAGCCCGTCCAGCACATAAAAGATGCCTTGCGCCATATTAATCCTGTGTACTGTTTTGCGTTCTGTTGATCAGAAACTGCGTGAGCAGCGGAACCGGTCGTCCGGTCGCGCCTTTTTTGGCGCCACTGCGCCAGGCGGTGCCGGCAACATCCAGATGCGCCCAGTTATATTTCTTGGTGAAGCGCGACAAGAAACAGGCCGCTGTAATAGTGCCAGCTTCACGCCCACCCAGATTGGTCATGTCGGCAAAGGGGCTGTCTAAAGCGTCCTGATACTCATCCCATAATGGCAGGCGCCAGGCGCGATCGCCGCTTTGCTCTGAGGCGTTAATCAGTTCATGAGCAAGTGGGTTGTGCGTACTCATCAGGCCGCTGGCATGATTTCCCAGTGCGATAATACAGGCGCCGGTCAGGGTAGCTATATCCACCACGGTGTCCGGCTCAAACCGCTCGACATAGGTGAGGGTATCACAAAGTACCAGGCGACCTTCGGCATCTGTGTTCATGACTTCAACTGTCTGTCCGCTCATGGTCTTGAGAATATCGCCGGGGCGGTAGGCTTTGCCGTCGACCATATTCTCGCAGCCGGCGATAGCGCCAATGACATTAATCGGTAAATTGAGTTCAGCGATGGCTTGCATGGTACCAAGCACTGCCGCAGCGCCACCCATGTCGTACTTCATTTCGTCCATGTTCGCCGAGGGCTTAATGGAAATGCCACCGGAATCAAAGGTCAGGCCTTTGCCGACTAATACCACCGGCGCCTGATCATCAGCGCCACCACGGTAGTTCAGTAGCGTAAGCACCGACTCGTTATCCGAACCCCGGCCCACCGCCAGGTAGGCATTCATGCCTTTTTCTGCCATTTCCTGCTCGGTTATCGCAGTGAATGTCATATTATCGTGCTGTGCCGCCAGTGCTTCAGCCTGCTCGGCAAGGTAGCGGGGGGTGCAGATATTGGGCGGCATATTGGCCACATCGCGGCAGCTGGTAACGCCTTTAGAAATCGCCATACCATGCTGAATAGCTTTTTCGCCCAGCGGCAGTTCACGCCGCGTCGGCACGTTGAAAACCAGTTTACGCAGCGGACGGCGCGGTTCTTCTTTGCGGGTTTTTAATTGATTGAAACAATACAGGCCGGCTTGCGCTGCTTCCACAGCCTGCCGGACCTTCCAATAGGTGTCGCGGCCTTTCACGTGCAGCTCGCTGAGAAAGCATACAGCTTCCATTGAACCGGTTTCGTTCAATGTATTAATGGTTTTTTCTATAATTTGTTTATACTGTCGTTCGTCAAGTTCACGTTCTTTACCGCAGCCGACAAGCAAAACCCGTTCGCTGAGGATATTTGGAACATGGTGCAACAACAGCATCTGGCCGGCTTTACCTTCCAGATCACCGCGGCGCAGAAGGTTGCTCAGGTAGCCTTCGCTTACTTTATCAAGTTGTTCGGCAACGCCGGACAAACGGCGGGGTTCAAACACGCCAACGACGATACAGGCCGAACGTTGTTTCTCCGGACTTCCACTTTTGACACTGAACTCCATACGTACTCCCGTTTTCGGCGGTTGACAGCTTGGGGCTGCCATAGAATAATTCTTGTGAAAACGACAAGTTTACTGAAAAATCGCCGTATTTCCAGCAAAAAGCAACGTTAAGAGTGGTTACCAGTGCGCATATTTCGCTATTTGATGCGAGAAACATTTAAATCACAAATCGCCGTACTGGTGGTTTTGATGACCATTTTTATCAGCCAAAAATTCATTCGGGTGCTGGCAGACGCTTCAGCGGGCGAAATACCCGGTGATTTAGTCATTAAACTCTTAGGGCTTAATCTGCCCGCGCTGGCTGCGCTAATCCTTCCTCTGAGCCTGTTCCTGGGCATCCTGCTGGCCCATGGCCGAATCTATGCGGATAACGAAATGACCGTACTGCACGCCTGTGGGGTGAGCGAATGGTACGTTGCCAGGGTTACCCTGGTGGTCGCGGTTATTCTGGCACTGGTAACGGCAGCATTAACACTATGGCTGGTACCCTGGTCACTGGAGCAGGAACGTCAGGTGGAAGAGCGTGCGCGCAGCGATACCGGGTTGAGTGTCATTATTCCCGGTCGCTTCCAGCAGGCCAGCAACCGTAAGGCGGTGATATTTGTACAAGGGCTGACCGAAACCGGCGAACTGGACGAAGTATTCGTGGCCCAGTCACTGTTGGACGAAGACAACCAGGTTGCCGGTGGCAGCGTGGTGATGGCCGACACCGGTAATGTTATCGCCAGTGAAACCGGCTCACAGACGCTGGTACTTAACAATGGTACCCGTTACGCATCTGATCGTAGTAATAACGAGTATCAGGTGATGGAATTTGCCAGTTACAGGTTACAGATCAAAGAGCAGGAAAGCTCTGAGTATATCCGCAAGCTGGAAGCCTACAGCACTGCCGAACTATGGTATGAGGATAATCCTGAAGCCCATGCTGAGTGGCAATGGCGGCTCGCCATTCCGCTGGCGATGCCATTACTGACACTTATTGCCGTGCCATTAAGCCGGGTCAATCCGCGGCAGGGCAAGTTTGCCAGGATGGCACCGGCGTTACTGATTTACCTGGGTTATTTTTTATTGCTGATGACCGCCCGCTCCGCCGTGGCTGATGGCCTGATACCGCCGGCCATAGGGCTTTGGTGGATTCACGGGCTGCTGATCTTGTTTGGGGTAATACTGATATTTAAGGGGCGGCCAACGGGGCTCAGATTGCTCGCCCGGCTGCGGAGGAATAGCTGATGTTTACTATTCTTGATCGCTATATTGCCCGCACCGTACTGAATACCTCGCTGCTCAGCCTGGCGGTGCTTAGTGGCCTGTCGAGCCTTATCCGTTTTGTCGAACAGCTGCGTTCGGTAGGCAAGGGCACCTATTCGGTAGCTGAAGCCGGCTTGTTTGTTCTTTACAGCTTGCCGCGCGATATCGAAGTGTTCTTTCCGATGGCGGCTCTGCTCGGTGGCCTGATTGGCATGGGGATGCTGGCCAGTAATTCTGAGCTGGTGGTTATGCTGGCGTCCGGGCGCTCGCGGCTTAATATTGTCGGCTCTGTGATGAAAGCCGCCGTTATTATGATGCTGGCCGTAATGGCAATGGGTGAATGGATAGCGCCGCAACTGGAAGCGAAAGGCCGCGAGCTGCGGGCAACAGCGATTTCCGGCGGCAGCCTGATCTCCGCTCAGCAGGGTGTCTGGGCCAAAGATGGCAATCACTTTGTAAATATTGGCGAAGTTGAGGATACCGGACGCTTAGGAAATATAACGATTTACCGCTTTGATGCGGAGCGTATTCTGGATTCAGTCGTGCAAGGGCAGACGGCGGTGTATCGTAACGACCGCTGGTTGCTGAGCCAGGTGACTATTACCACGCACAGGCCGGAGCAAATTGATCGCCGACAGCTCCCGCAATGGGTCTGGACCTCCTCGCTGACTCCGGACAAGCTTGGGGTGGTGACGGTAAAACCAGAGTCACTGTCCATCCGCGGGTTGGTTGATTATCTTGACTACCTTGACGCTAACCAGCAGGCGGCTGAACGTTACGAGCTGGCCCTGTGGCGTAAGGTGCTGGCGCCGGTTACTGTGGCCGTGATGCTGCTGGTTGCACTGTCGTTTATCTTCGGGCCGTTACGTTCTACCACCATGGGCGCTCGTATTTTGCTGGGAGTAATTACCGGCTTTAGCTTTCACGTCAGTAATGAAATTTTTGGCCCGCTGGCGCAGGTCTATCAAATGCCACCGGTACTGGGGGCATTATTACCAAGCCTGCTGTTCGCCAGCGCAGCGATCTGGATGATGCGAAGGCGGGGAGCCTGATTGCTCAGGCTGCTGCTAACTAGAGTTCTTTCCAGTAATACAGCTGATTGGCTTCTTTGGAGAGGGTAACCAGTTCAGTGCCGGCGGCATAATCATGCCAGGCCCGGCGGTTTTTAAAATCAACCAGCACCCATAGGTTACCCAAGCCGAACAGCGCAGTGACCATTCGGATCACCGCCTGCCGCGGCGTGATCCGGCTGCCGTCCCGTTGCTGTACTTTCAGCCGCCAGGCCCGCATACCTATAGTCTGCCCGCTACGCCACCAGAACCAGCCAAAAAATAACGCCACCACCAGTACCAGGTAGACCTGATAAAGGGGTTGACTCGTCAGCCAGCCAGCGTGGTCCATATCGCCCTGCAAGGTGATAATACCAGCGGCCGTGAGCAGGGCGGTGAAGCCAAGCGCCAGGGCAGACGCCAGCATGACGATGGCGGTAGCAACCAACAGATCATAAACCCAGGCGGCCAGACGTCGGGTGAAGCTGGCGCTGGGGAAACTGGCATGAAGTGTCTGCGATGGGTTCGCCATGGGGGTCTCTCAAAAAAACTGATGAAATTGCGCGGTATCATACCCAATTTAACGCCAGGATTCAGAACAAATAATTTTCTTGATTGGGCGTTGTGCATGCGTATAATGCGTCCCACAAAGTTTACCCGGTTATTCCTTATCTTTTTGCCGAAGTGGCGGAATCGGTAGACGCAGCGGATTCAAAATCCGCCGCTGGTAACAGCGTGGGGGTTCAAGTCCCCCCTTCGGCACCATCTTAGTCTCTGACAGACACAATAAGCATGACTAATCCACTCGTTATGGCATAAGTGAAGGCGCCATTGAAAGAATTTCCGCCCACTTGCGTTTGCCACATCTGAAACAGCGCCCCGCCGATAACGATGAAACCGCCAAACCAGACGACCATAGCCATGCCCGGGCCCATGAGGGCAAATGTCTTGGCCCCGTTAAACACGTCAGCACTGGCGTTGCGCACTTTCCATAAATCCCATGCGCCTTTCAGAGAGAAAGCGCCAACCAGGAATTCGCCGGCCAGGACGATCAAAAATGCCGCGGTGACCAAAGCCGGGCTCGTTACCGCGGGAAAAATTGCGGTGCTATAAACCTGATGGTCAGCCATGCTAAGTACATAGCCAATGGCTGCTATCGCCGCATCCCAGTTGGCAATGTTGCCAGCGACATACAACCATCCCTGAAGTCCCACAAAAGTGACCAGAATAATCTTAATATAACGTATGCCCATGACCTGCCCCTTGTTTTGGTTATTATTTGACCAGGTCAGTATATAGTGCATGAATCAAAAAGGCATTAACTCGAATTTCTGTTATTATTAGTGCTAATGAAAACAACACAATGGGGTGTTGTAAAGCCATTGAGGATTTATGACAGAACCGACTAAACCAGATACCAACGAACAACCTGAATACGAGGTTGAAATTCCATCACGTGAAGAGCTGCTCGAAGCGGTGACCGCTCGCCTGAAGCCCATAACGTTTGAGGAGCTGGTTGAGCGCTTTGATTTACAGGATGAACGTCAGCTGATCGGGCTGAAACGTCGTCTGCGCGCTATGGAGCGGGATGGTCAACTGATTTATACCAAAGCCAACGCTTATGGCCTGCCTGATCGGATGAACCTGATTAAGGGCCGTATTATTGGCCACCGGGACGGCTTTGGTTTTTGTAAGCCAGAGGATGGCGGTGATGATTTGTTCATCCCTCATCATCAGATGTACAGTGTATTGCATGGTGACCGGGTGTTGGTGCAGGAACATGGCACGGACTCCAAGGGCCGCCGTGAAGGCCGTATCGTCCGCGTTATCGAGCCGAACGACAGCGACATCGTTGGCCGTTATTTTGTTGACCATGATATTGGCATGGTGGTTCCTGATGATAGCCGGCTGAGTCAGGATATTCTTATTCCTGAAGCCGATAAAGGCGGAGCCCGCCATGGTCAGATCGTCATGGTCCGCATTACCCGCCGACCGAACCGCCGCACCAGCCCCATAGGTGAAGTCATTGAAGTACTGGGTGACCACATGGCGCCGGGTATGGAAATTGACATTGCGATTCGTGAGCATGACATTCCTACCGAATGGTCAAAAGCGACCGACCAGGAAATGACCCGCTACAGCGAAGTGGTGCCTGAAGAAGCCTACGAAGGGCGCAAGGATCTGCGGGATCTGCCTCTTATTACCATAGACGGCGAAGATTCACGGGATTTTGATGACGCTGTTCACGCCGAACCGGATGGCGATGGCTGGCGGCTCTGGGTTGCGATCGCTGATGTAAGTTATTACGTACGGCCGAATACGGCGCTGGATAAAGATGCGCTCGAGCGGGGCAACTCAGTTTATTTCCCGAATTATGTTGTGCCCATGCTGCCAGAGAAACTGTCGAACGGCTTATGTTCGCTTAACCCTGATGTCGATCGTTTGTGCATGGTCGCTGAGATGCACATCTCAGCCAAAGGCAAACTGGGTAAAGCTAAGTTTTATCCGGCGGTAATGAAATCCCACGCGCGCTTAACTTACACCAAGGTAGCGGCGATTCTGGATGGCGATGCTAAGTTGCGGGAAGATTATTCCCGGGTGCTTACCACTATCGAAAATCTGCATGCCTTGTTCCGGGTGCTGAAAAAAGCCCGCAAGCAACGGGCGGCAATTGAATTTGAAACTCTGGAAACCCGCTTTATTTTCAATGCGCAGCGTAAAATCGAGCGGATTGAGCCGGTACGTCGGAATGTTGCCCATACCATCATTGAAGAATGCATGATTATGGCGAACGTGGCGACCGCCCGCTTTATTGAAGAACATGAAGAAGTTGGCGCATTATTCCGGATCCACGAACCGCCTTCAGACGAACGGCGTAAAGCTTTCCGCACCTTTCTGGCGGAGCTGGGTATCACCATGAAAGGTGGCGAAGAGCCGAGCCCGCAGGATTACGCGGATGTGCTCGAACAGGTAGTGGATCGACCTGATGCCGAATTAATTCAGACCATGTTGCTGCGTTCTATGCAGCAGGCGGTTTATAGCCCGGACAACGCGGGACATTTCGGTCTGGCACTGGACGAGTACGCGCACTTTACGTCACCAATTCGCCGTTATCCGGACTTAATTCTGCATCGCGCGATTAAAGCGCTGGTGAAAAAGCAGGATGGTGATGCCGCAGCTTTAGCTGGCGCCTGGACTTATCCGAGCGATCAGCTGGATCAACTGGGTGAGCATTGTTCGACTACCGAACGGCGTGCGGATGACGCCACCCGTCAGGTGGCCGACTGGCTGAAGTGTGAATACATGCAGGATCACGTAGGTAGCGAGTTCACCGGCGTGATTGCTTCAGTTACCAGTTTTGGTCTTTTTGTCCGCATCGACGATATGCAGATTGACGGCCTGGTGCACATCAGCAATCTCGATAATGACTACTACAAATATGACAACGAACGCCATTTACTGATCGGCGAGAACAGCCGCCGGGTCTATCGTCTGGGCGATAAAGTAAAAGTGAAGGTGCGTTCGGTCAATCTTGATGAGCGGAAAATCGATCTGACTTTACTCGCTGCGGAAAGTCCTTCCGGCAAAGAGCGCCTGGCGGAGCCTGATAGTTCTGACAAAGGCGACAAGAAAGACGGCAAGAAGAAAAGCGGCGACAGTAGAGGGAAACGCGGCGCGCCCAGAAAAGGCGGGAAGCGCGGTAAGAGTGGCAAGCCAGCAGCGAAGAAAAAGAGCACATGAGTAAGAAAATCAGTATTTTTGGTCTACATTCAGTTCGGGCTTTACTGGATCAGCATCCGGAGCGCTTAGTTGAAGTCTATGCCACCCGTGAGCGGCAGGACACCGCGGTGCAGGAACTGATACAACAAGCGCAGCGGCTGGGTGTACGGCCACAGTTTGTGCCCAAGGCCACGCTTGATAAACGCGCTGAAGGCGGCAATCACCAAGGCATTGTGGTGACCGCGCTGGAAGCTCCGCAACTCACCGAAAATGATCTGCCTGGCTTAGTTGAACAAGCCGGTGACCGGACTTTATTCCTGATCCTTGACGGTATTACCGATCCGCACAATCTGGGCGCCTGCTTGCGCACAGCTGACGCAGCCGGAGTAACGGCAGTGATTGTTCCTAAGGATAAATCAGCATCGGTGAATCCCACCGTCAGAAAAGTTGCCAGTGGCGCGGCGGAAACCGTACCACTGGTACAGGTCACCAATCTGGCCCGCGCGCTGCGTGATTTGCAGGACCTGCACGTATGGATTATCGGCACCGCCGGTGAAGCCACAAAAAGTGTCTACCAGGTTGATTATCAGGGGCCGACCGCCATTGTTATGGGCGCCGAGGGCGACGGTATGCGCCGCCTGACCCGTGAGACCTGCGATGAATTAATCAAAATCCCTCTGTTAGGGACCGTCAGTAGCCTGAATGTATCTGTGGCAACCGGTGTCTGTCTTTATGAAGTCGTCCGCCAGCGCCTGGCGCAGCAGCAGGGTGCTCAGGTGCTTAAGCAATGATTATACCAAGGCTTGGCGGGCTGCGCTGGCGGCCGGTAATTCTGGTCGCGGTAATTATGCTGATGCTGGCACTGGCCTGGTTGCCGACTGGATCCTTGCTGCCGGAGCAACGTTCTAATAAGCCTCAGCTGTATGTCACCTACGCACTTGAAGACGCCGACTCAGAGCTACTGAACAATCTGCAGTTCGATCTTCAGCAGCGCCTTGAGCAACGCCATGAATGGCGAATTATTGACTCCACCGAGCCTTATATATGGCGGCTTGACGTGACCCTGAGCCAGCCCGGCCAATTGGTTATTCACGGCGAGCTGACTGCACCGCTGATGGAAACTATCGCTGATACCGATACCCGCAGCGAACAGCGCTTTAAAGTGCAGGGCCCAGCGGAGGCTTCCGGAGCCCTACCGGCGCAATTCGTTAAAGTTCTTATCGATCTGGTCGAGTCGGGCGAGGCTGCATCAGCACAAAAGCAGTGATTTGGCTTGTGATTCAGGCCAAGTTCGGTTACACTCCCGCCGCTTAAATCAGTCTGAAGTTTTTAAACTAAAAACCAAAAGCGTTCCTTGCTGCTGAGGGTGTGACTGAGCCGGACAGTAGCTATGAACCATAAGGAGCAGAAATGCGTCATTATGAAATCGTATTCATGGTCCATCCGGACCAGAGCGAGCAAGTCCCGGGTATGATCGAGCGTTACAGCGAAACGATCAAACAGGGCGAAGGTACTATTCATCGTCTGGAAGACTGGGGCCGTCGTCAACTGGCTTACCCAATCAACAAGTTGCACAAAGCACACTACGTACTGATGAACATCGAAGCGTCTGCTGAAGTTGTCGAAGAGCTGGAAACTGCTTTCCGTTACAACGATGCCGTTCTGCGCAACATGATTATGCGTACGAAGGAAGCTGTCTCTGAACCCTCGGTATTTACCAAGAAAGAAGAGCGCAAAGGCGACAGCCGTCACGAAGAGCAGGACGACAGCGACGCGGCGTAAGCTGGCGACGTAACGTCCATCCATTGTGGAAACGCTGCAGAATCAATTTATCATCAGCGGTCAGCTTACGAAGCCGCCGCAATTGACTCGCAGTCCGGCTGGCATCAGCCACCTGAGATTTGTTCTGGAACATGTTTCGGAGCAGCTCGAAGCCGGATTACCCCGCCGCAGTTATGTTCGCATACAGGTGGTATTAAGTGGTAACGAAGCGCCGCAGTGGGCAACTGAATTAGCCGTTGGAAGTGCAGTACAGGTAACCGGATTTTTGAACCGTCAGGAAGATAAAAACGGTTTAGCTAAACTGGTACTACATGCCCAGCAACTTGTGAAGATTTGAGGAGACCATCATGGCTCGTTTTTTCCGTCGCCGTAAATTCTGCCGTTTTAAAGCAGAAGGCGTTAAAGAAATTGATTATAAAGATATCGCTTGCCTGAAAAACTACATTACTGAGAGTGGCAAGATCGTTCCTAGCCGTATTACCGGTACTTCTGCGAAGTATCAGCGGCAATTGGCGCGGGCTATTAAGCGTGCCCGTTATTTGTCACTGCTGCCTTATACTGATTCACATCAGTAAGCCAGCGTTGCGAACGATTTTAAGAAATCAGAGGTAGCGAACAATGGAAATTATTCTATTAGACAAAGTCGCCAACTTAGGCGGCCTGGGTGACCAGGTTGCAGTGAAGTCTGGCTACGCACGTAACTTTTTGTTCCCGCAAGGTAAAGCAGTTCCTGCAACCGAAGCGAACAAGCAAAAGTTTGAAGAGCGTCGTGCTGAACTTGAAGCGAAAATTGCCGGTGATCTGGCAGCCGCTCAGGACCGCGCAGCGAAAGTTGAAGCCTTAAGTGCTATCGTAATCAGCTCAAAAGCTGGTGACGAAGGTAAACTCTTCGGTTCTATTGGTACTCGTGATATCGCTGAAGCAGTTTCTGCTGCCGGCGTTGAAGTCAATAAGAGCGAAGTTATCATGCCTCACGGCACTTTACGTGAAGTTGGTGAATACGAAATCGAACTGCATCTGCATGCCGACGTATTCGCGAAAATTACTGTGAAAGTTGTGCCGTCGGAAGACTAAGCATTAAGTTCACTGTATTTGTGATAGAAAAGCTGCCTTCGGGCAGCTTTTTTTTTGAATAAAATTTACCATCGATGTAAACCATCGGGCACTGAGCTTACTCTTATACTGCAACAACATGATTTAAGCTGTATCTGACTAATAACAAGGACACCCAGTGACAGCAGCGATTTTAACATCCGCCGCGTTTGACGATCCGGACCAGGCATTGGTCCGGCAAGCCGCCGCCGGCGACGTAAAGGCCTTTCAGCGGCTGTTCGAGATCCACCACCGGCGGGTCTACGGACTGGTGCTGCGGCTGGCGGGCGATGTCGAAACGGCGCAGGACCTGACGCAGGATGTATTTATTCAGCTCTGGAATAACCTGCGCAGCTTTCGCGGGGAGAGCAAGTTCAGTACCTGGCTGCATACGGTAGCAACGCGGGTTGCCATTACCGAGTTACGTAAGCACCGGCGCTGGTTTAAGCGCTTAAGCTTTAGTGATGACGATAGCTATCAACAGGAGCTGGTGCATCAGGATAGTGCTGATCTGACCGAGCTGGATGTGCTGATTAGCCGGTTGCCGCCGCAGACGCGCTGGGTGTTTGTTCTACACTGCCTTGAAGGAATGCGGCACGAAGATATTGCGAAAGAGCTGGGAATTGCAGTAGGTACCAGTAAGGCCCAGGTACACCGGGCCAGAAGTTTACTTGAGGGGTGGTTAAGCCATGACAGCCAATAAAACCGACGCAGCAAAGAAATTAGATGAATTGATCGCTGATGCTATGAAGCAGGATGGGGAAAGAACGCCCCCAACGGATCTATGGCGGGGCATTGAACATAGCCTGACGCGTCAGCAGCAAGGTTCGGGCCGCTGGTTAAACTGGGTCTGGGCCAGTGCTGCAAGCATGGTGGTGGCCGTAGGGGTGATGACGGCCATCCAGATGGAACCGCAGCAACAGCAAGGGATCTACCAGTTGGTTAATACCTTAACGACCCAGCATCAGCAGCAGCGTGACATGATGCTGACAAGTTACGAGCAGGCTGGCTTATCGCGTGACCTTGAGCAGCTTGAACCCGAATTAGTGGAGCTGCGTGAAGCGGCCCGGCAGATAACTGCGCAGTTGAAGCAGGATCCAAATAATCAAGCGTTGTGGGATCTGTTGCAGTGGGTGCATCAGCAGGAATTAAACCTAATCCGAACCAGTTACGAAACGACACCAAAATGGCAGCAAGCCTGAAGGAGTAAGACATGAATATACAGACGATTAAATTATTGGGGATTTCCCTGACGTTACTCCCTACCTTAGTGCTGGCGCAAGGGCGCGAGATCGATGAGCAAATGACTATCAGCGCCGACACCCGGGTGGTAATCGATAATATGCGCGGCAAAGTGGAAGTTTCCGGCTGGGACGAGAATCAGGCGACCGTAACGGGTACCCTGGATAAGCACGCCGAAGATTTTATCTTTGCGCTGAGTGGCGACACCCTGACGATTAAAGTAAAAATGCCAAAACGGGGCAGTTATAACGATAACGATGGCTCTGATCTGACCATTCGTTTGCCCCATGGTGTATCCCTTGATGTTAAGGGCGTTTCCAGTGACTTCACTGTTAGCCGTATTGACGGCGGTACCAAGGTACGCACCGTAAGCGGTGACCTGGATGTCCGTAACGTCACTGGTGGCGTTATACTCAATTCGGTAAGCGGTGATATATTTAGTCGCGAACTCGGTGGCTCGGTGGAGCTGAAGACCGTCAGTGGCGATATTGACGATGCCGATGCCAGCAGCGATGAACTAAGCTATCAGGCGGTGAGTGGTGATATCAAAGGCTTCTCAAAAGCGGCCAAAGTGCATGCTGAAACCGTATCCGGTGATCTTAACCTGAATGTCGGGACGGTCGATAATCTTAAGGTCAATACGGTCAGTGGCGATCTGCAGACACGGCTGGAACTGCTGCCGCGCGCTCAGGTCAGAGCCAGCTCAGTTAGCGGCGAGATGAACTTCACTTTTACAGGTACGCTTAATGCTGAGATTGATGCCGAAGCAAACGCCGGCGGCAGCATTCATAACCGGCTGACCGATGACCAGCCGCAGCGGCCGCGCTTCGGACCGGGCGAGAGTATCAGCTTTCAGCTGGGCGATGGTAGCGCCTCGGTGCGCCTGACCACAGTCAGTGGCGATATTCACCTACGAAATTAATCACGCTAAATCAGAAGTTTAAGCGGAACACCCTGTGTTCCGCTTCCCTCCCGCGACATCCTTTTGTATAGTCACTGCAGCCAACAGATTATTTACCCCAACTTTGAGATTTAAATGCCTGCAAATCGCCCGGAAAAGCAAGTGCGCCGAGACGCTAAACTTGACGCAATAAAGACACCACCGCATTCGATTGAAGCTGAACAGTCAGTGCTCGGCGGTCTGATGCTTGATAATCAGGCGTGGGATACTATCGCCGGCGAATTAATTGGCGATGATTTTTACCATCGCGGGCACCGCCTGATATTTCAGGCCATGCACCACCTGTCTGAGCGCAATCTGCCAATTGATTTGGTGACGGTATCGGAGACGCTGGAAACTACCGGTGAACTGCAGGACGTTGGTGGCTTCGCGTATCTGGGCGAGATCGCTAAAAACACACCCAGTGCAGCCAATATCAGAGCTTATGCGCAAATCGTACGTGAACGTGCGGTAGTGCGTGAAATGATTGCCGTGGCCAACGAAATTGCTGAGTCGGGTTTCGATACCCAGAACCGTACCAGTTCCGAGTTGCTTGATCTGGCGGAGAGTAAAGTATTTAAGATAGCCGAAAAGCGGACCAATGAGAACGAAGGGCCGCAGGCGATCGCGCCGATTCTGCAACGTACGGTGGATCGTATTGACCTGTTGAGCCGGAGCAAGAATCCAAATGGTATCACCGGTATTTCGAGCGGCTTTTACGATTTGGATCGCATGACTTCAGGCTTGCAGCCAGCTGATTTGATTATTGTTGCGGCTCGTCCGTCGATGGGTAAAACCACTTTTGCGATGAACCTCTGTGAAAACGTCGCGTTAAAGAATGACAAACCGGTACTGGTGTTTAGTCTTGAGATGCCGTCCGAGCAAATCATGATGCGGATGCTGGCCTCGCTGAGTCATGTTGATCAGACCCGCATCCGTAATGGCCAGCTCAAAGATGAAGACTGGACGCGCATTGCCTCAACCATCAATATTTTAAAAGAACGAAACAACATCTTTATCGATGATTCATCGGGTCTGACACCTACTGAGGTCCGCTCCAGGGCGCGCCGGGTGTTTCGTGAGTCTGGCGGTTTATCGATGATCATGGTGGATTATCTGCAGTTAATGACAGTGCCGGGCAATAATGAGAACCGTACTCTGGAAATTGCTGAAATATCGCGCTCACTGAAATCGCTCGCGAAAGAGCTGAGTATTCCGGTTGTGGCATTGTCGCAGTTGAACCGCTCGCTTGAGCAACGCTCGAACCGCCGCCCGATCAACTCCGATTTGCGGGAGTCGGGTTCAATCGAGCAGGATGCGGACGTAATCATGTTTATTTACCGGGATGAAGTTTATAACCCGGAAACAGATGAGCAGGGTGTTGCTGAGGTGATTATTGGTAAGCAGCGGAACGGACCGATTGGCACGGTGAAACTGAAGTTCCAGGGTAATCTCTCGCGCTTTGACAATCTTGCGCTCAGTGAGCCTGACGGCTACTGAGTCAGCGAGTGCTTAGCACTCGCTTCAGATATCGCACTGCTGGCACAGACCGTGGGCTTCTATGGTCTGGCTGGCAACCTTAAAACCCTGTTCTTCAGCCTGCTTGCGCAGCGCATCATAGACCCCGTCAGACTGTATTTCCTGCACCGAGCCACAGACTTCGCAAATCAACATTTGCACCGGATGTTGATGGTCAAAGTGGCTGCACAGCACGTAGCTGTTCGATGAACTGATCTTATGCACAAAGCCTTGTTCCTGCAAAAAGTCCAGCGCCCGGTAAATCGTCGGCGGTTTGGCATTAGGCACAGCTGACTTGAGCTTATCCAGTAAATCATAAGCGCCGATGGCACCGGTTTCGGCGGCCAGAATTTCGAACACTTCACGACGCGCAGGAGTCAGCCTTGCACCGCGGTGTTCACAGAGTTTTTCGGCCTTGGCGACCAGCCTTTGGGTTTCTTTTTGGTTCATGCCGCTAGTTTACCACGGCCTTTAAAAATGAGATAGGCTGCTATAATAGGCGATAGGTTAAGCAGTTAGGGATGCACTATGAATCTTTGTGAGGTCGGTGTCGACCAGTTACAGGACGCCATGAACCAGGGAGAGCTTAGCGCCGCAGAAATCACCCATTATTACCTGCAGCAGATCGCCAGCCACAACTACGGTGACGCCAATCTGCACGCCTTCATCACGGTGCAGGATGCGGAGCTGCTAATGGAGCAGGCGCACCAGCTCGATCGTGAACGGCAGCAGGGTAAGGCGCGGGGGCCTCTGCACGGCATTCCCGTGGCCATCAAAGATAATATTGATACCGGTGACGGGATGCCGACGACCACCGGCTCATTGTTGTTGCGTGAGCACCGGGCCCCGGATGACGCCTTTGTGGTGAAGCAGCTACGCGATGCCGGTGCGATTATTCTGGGTAAAACCAATCTCAGTGAATGGGCCAACTTCCGGTCAACTGCCTCCAGCTCTGGCTGGAGCAGTCTCGGCGGGCAGACCAAAAATCCCTATGACCCAACGCGCTCAACCTGTGGTTCAAGTTCCGGCTCGGCGGTGGCGGTAAGCGCGAATCTGGTGACGCTTGCGATCGGCACCGAAACCGACGGCTCGCTGACCATGCCAGCCTCGACTACAGGTATTGTCGCGATTAAGCCAACGCGTGGGCTAATCAGCCGCGATGGCATTATTCCTATTGCGCGCAGCCAGGACACTGCCGGTCCGATGGCCCGCAGTGTTCGTGACGCTGTTTATATGTTGCAGGTAATGGCAGGCAACGATCAACGCGATGACGACAGTTACAGTGATGACCGCGATTTCACCGACTACCTTAGCGAACAAGGACTGCAAGGGAAGCGTATTGGCGTGGTACGTGAGCTGACCGGTTATCATGCCGGGGTCGATGCGCTGTTTGATCAGCAGTTACCGCTACTGGAACAAGCTGGCGCGACACTCGTTGATGCCTTACGCTTTCCGTCCGGGCTAAGCTGGGCCCGGGATGAGTTTGATTTGTTGCTTCATGAATTCAGGCAGGACATCGCCGATTATTTAGCGCAAACCTCTGACACCGGATTTAACTCGCTGAAAGATCTGATCCTAGCGAACAGCAAATACAAAGATGCCATTTTACCCTGGTTCGGCCAGGAAATGTTTATCCTGGCCGAGGGGCTCAGCGAGGAAAGCCAGCAAGACTATGAAGCCGCGGTAAAGCGTGCCAAGCAGGCTGCCGGGCACGATACCATTGACGCTTTACTGAAAAAACATGAGCTGGATTTGCTGATCGCACCCACCTCAGGCCCGGCCTGGAAGATTGATCTGATCAACGGCGATAATCTGCTTGGCAGCGCCAGTAGCGCGCCGGCGGTGGCAGGTTACCCACACATTACCGTGCCTATGGGCTTTGTGCATGAAATGCCGGTTGGTCTCAGCTTTATTGGTACCGCGCGTTCAGAAGCCACGCTTATTGCCGCTGCCTACGCTTATGAGCAGTGTAGCAGCGCCCGGCGCGCGCCGGACTTAACTTGCAAAACCGAGCCTGATGAGTAGACTATGGCGTCCTTTTTAACCGGTGAATAACGATCTCATGAACAGAGCAAAGCTGTCGTCGCCTTATCTGGCTGTAGCCCCTATGCTGGACTGGACTGATCGCCATTGCCGGTATTTTCATCGGTTATTCACTAAAAAAACCGTGCTTTACACTGAAATGGTAACAACTGGCGCACTTATTCACGGTAAGCAGGATTTTATCCAGTATCACCCCGCAGAGCAGCCGCTGGTTTTACAATTGGGCGGCAGTGACCCGGCCGCTATGGCTGAGTGCACGGCCAGAGCCGCGGAACGCGGCTATCAGGAAGTAAATATAAATGTTGGCTGTCCGTCTGATCGGGTTCAGAGCGGCAGCTTTGGTGCTTGTCTGATGGCAACGCCAGAAACAGTCGCTGAGTGTGTGGCGGCAATGCAGGCGGCGGCGCCGATACGGGTTTCGGTCAAAACCCGGCTTGGTATTGACGAGCATGACAGTGATGCCTTTCTGCAGACGTTTATCGACACCGTAGCCGCAGCCGGCTGTGAGCACTTCACCCTGCATGCGCGCACCGCCTGGCTCAAAGGGCTGAGTCCGAAACAGAACCGTGAAGTACCGCCGCTGAACTATGAGCGGGTGTACCGGATGAAGGATCGCTATCCGGATTTACACCTTACGGTTAACGGTGGTATCACTCAAATCACTGACATCGCGCAGCACCTGCAACATGTTGATGGTGTGATGGTGGGGCGGGAAGCCTATCAGAATCCGGCTTTCCTGAGTCAGTTTGATCGGTTTTTCGGGGATGAGTCCGCGCCGGTAACTGACGAAGAAGCCGTACGCCTGATGATCCCTTATATTAACCAGCATGTAGCTGAGGGCGGCCGCTGCTGGCATGTGGTGCGCCATATGCTGGGGTTATTCCAGGGCGCTCCCGGCGCCAAGCGCTGGCGTCAGGTTCTCAGCCAGCAAGGCCCGTCAGCGACCGACGCCGGCGAATTGCTGGAACAGGCATTAGCGGAAATCGATATTGCCCGTAGCAAATATGCCGAAAATGTAGCCAATTTCGCCACTCCCGCTTCATAAAGTCATGTGACGCTCGCCCTATCGCTTAATGGTAGCGTTATAAAACGCGGGCACCCGGATTAATGTGATTAAAAATCAATCGCTTAGTATTTTGTTTTGAAAGCTGGCACAACCTTCGCATAACTCCTGTCGACTTAACTGGTAATCCACCATGTAACTGAAACAGGAGCTCTACCATGAATACCCAAATTGCCTCTATCTTTGTTGCCGCCGCGCTTGCTCTGAGCAGTACCGCTGCCCAGGCTGACATTGACGATAACAGCAGCACCAGAAGCTATCTGAATGATGCCTTTTCACAACAGGCCAGCTCAGTGACAACTGAATTAGCGAATGCTACCCGCTATGCGTTGCAACAGACACTGGCTGAACTCAAGCTGGCTTTCAGCCCGGCGGACGAAGCGGTTGAACTGACTGCGCTGAATACAGCGGTAACGACTAAGAACGAGGACTAAGCTGATGCTGCTTAACCCATTCATGTACACGCTAATCATGATAGCGCCCGTACTTGGGACACTGGTTGCAGGTACGGTCGTTATCGCTTCAGCTGCGATAAGCAGCAGCAAATCCGGATGACCCGCTGAAGCAGTTGTGGTAGGCTGCACTTCGTCTGAAACTCGTTGAGAGTTGTCAATTAAAAGAGGAAGTTGCATCGTGAAAAAGCAGGTATTGCTGGGTTTGGTTGGCGCCTTAAGCCTGACCACTGTTGCTGTTGCAGATGAACAAAAACCGCCTTATCAGGCGAGCGAACGAGCGCATGAACTGGCGCAGAAACATCTTATCATTGATACCCATATTGACGTTCCTTATCGTCTGAAAAAAGACTGGGAAGACGTCACCGTAGCCACCGAGCGTGGTGATTTCGATTACCCCCGCGCTAAAGCTGGCGGCCTCAATGTCCCGTTCATGTCGATTTATATCCCGGCTAATCTGGAGCAGACTCCGGGTGCGAGTTATCAGCTTGCCCATGAACTGATTGACAGTATGGAAGCTCTGGCCTGGCGTGCCCCCGATAAGTTCGCTATCGCGTATAGCGTCGATGACGTGATGACCCAGTATGAAAAAGGTTTGATTTCAATTGCAATGGGCATGGAAAACGGCTCGCCAATTGAAGGTGACCTGGATAACCTGACCACATTTTATAACCGTGGCATCCGCTACATTACCCTGGCGCATTCTGAATCCAACCACATCGCGGATTCGTCTTATGACATTCGTAAGCAGTGGAATGGTTTAAGCCCGTTTGGTAAAGAACTGGTCACCGCGATGAATAACATCGGCGTGATGGTCGATATCTCTCATGTTTCTGATGAGGCCTTCTGGCAGGCGCTGGAAGTCACTAACGTGCCGGTGATCGCATCGCATTCATCGTTACGTCAGTATACGCCTGGGTTTGAGCGTAATATGAGCGACGAAATGATTAAAGGCCTGGCTGAAAACGGTGGCGTCATCATGATTAACTTCGGTTCATCCTTCGTGACCCAGCAAGCGAACCGTTACAATGCCATGATTGCCAAGCAGGCCGAGAAGATTCGCGAAGAACTGGGTGCTGATTCAGAAGAAGCGAAAGCCCGCATCGCCACGTTACGGGCGAGCAACCCATACCCTTACGCTACCCTTGAGCAGGTGCTTAATCATATTGACCACGTCGTGAAGCTGGTTGGTATCGACTATGTAGGCATAGGTTCTGACTACGATGGCGTTGGCGATTCGCTGCCAGTTGGCCTGAAAGATGTTTCAACCTATCCGAACCTGATTCAGGGACTGCTGGATCGTGGCTATAACGAAGCTGAGATCGAAAAGATTCTGTATCAGAATCTGATACGCGTGTGGCGTGCTGCGGAAAACTACGCAGCCAACCACTAACCCGCGCTTTATCCTACCGAAACCGTTGACAAGTGGCCGCGAAAGCGTATAATTCGCGGCCACAATTGTTGAACTTCACTGTTTTTTAAACACAGTTCTGACAGTTGGTAGTTGGTTGCCACAGCAGTCCCGATAGGGGATTGAATGGATTTTCGTTGAAAATACCTCGCCCGGTATGTGCCAGGGTGTAGGTTTTTTTCTGTGCTCTTTTTTAAATGCTCTTTATTTTGAGGCTTTGATTTTTTATGGCTAATCAAAGAATTCGGATTCGATTGAAAGCGTTCGATCACCGTCTGATTGACCAGTCAACTGCAGAGATCGTAGAAACTGCAAAACGCACTGGTGCTCAGGTACGTGGTCCAATCCCACTGCCTACGCGCAAAGAACGTTTCACTGTGCTGATTTCTCCGCACGCAAACAAAGACGCGCGTGACCAGTACGAAATCCGTACCCACAAACGTTTGATCGACATCATGGACCCAACTGACAAGACTGTAGACGCGCTAATGCGTCTGGATCTGGCAGCTGGTGTTGATGTACAGATCAGCCTGGGTTAAGCGGGCAGTAATAGGATTACACACGAGAGGTTTTAACAATGGCTATTGGTCTAGTCGGTCGTAAAGTAGGAATGACGCGTGTCTTCCAGGAAGACGGCGCTTCTGTACCTGTTACTGTGATTGAAGTGAATGCAAACCGTGTGACTCAGATTAAAACTGAGGAAACAGACGGGTATCGCGCGCTTCAAGTAACAGCAGGCGAGAAAAAAGCTAACCGCGTTACTAAACCACTTGCTGGTCACTTTGCGAAAGCTGGTGTAGAAGCAGGTCGGGGACTCTGGGAATTTCGCCTGGAGAACGGTGAAGGTGAAGATTATTCAGTTGGTTCTGAAATCACTGTAGAACTCTTCTCAGACACCAAAAAAGTAGACGTTACCGGCACTTCGAAAGGTAAAGGTTTTCAAGGTGCTATCAAGCGCTGGAATTTCCGTACTCAGGACGCTACCCATGGTAACTCGCTGTCGCATCGTGCGCCGGGTTCTATCGGGCAGAACCAGTCTCCGGGTCGGGTTTTCAAGGGCAAAAAGATGGCAGGTCAGATGGGTAACAAGCAAATTACCGTGCAAACTCTAGAAGTAGTACGTGTAGACGCAGAGCGTGGCTTGTTACTGATTCGTGGCGCTGTCCCTGGTGCTATTGGCGGCGATGTCATCATCAAGCCAGCAGTCAAGGCAAAGGCGTAACGTCTGAGGAGAATGGTGATGGAATTAACATTTAAAGACGCAACAGGCGCTCTTGAGGTTTCCGAAGCTACCTTTGGACGTGAGTTCAATGAAGCCTTGGTTCATCAGGTAGTAGTCGCTTATGCAGCAGGCGCCCGTCAGGGAAGCCGTGCACAAAAGACGCGTTCTGAAGTATCTGGCGGCGGCAAAAAGCCGTGGCGCCAAAAAGGTACTGGTCGTGCCCGTGCTGGTACGATTCGTAGCCCAATCTGGCGTAGTGGTGGTGTAACTTTCGCAGCGAAACCACAAAACCACGCACAGAAAGTAAACAAGAAAATGTATCGGGGTGCTTTGAAAAGCATTTTGTCAGAATTGGTTCGTCAGGACCGTCTGATCGTTGTTGAGAGCTTCGGTGTTGACTCACCTAAGACGAAAGAGCTGGCCAGCAAACTGAAGTCTATGGATCTGAACGACGTTCTGATCGTGACTAAAGATGTTGATGAGAACCTGTTCCTGTCATCGCGTAACCTGCACAAGGTTGACGTTCGTGACGTACAGGGTATCGACCCGGTTAGTCTGATTGCTTTTGACAAGGTTCTGATGACTGCTGAAGCAGTGAAGCAACTTGAGGAGGTATTGTCATGATGCGCGAAGAACGTTTGCTCCAAGTGATTCTTGCCCCTCACGTTTCTGAAAAGTCGACTATGACTGCAGAAAACATGAACACCGTGGTGTTCAAAGTTGCAACGAATGCCAAGAAATCTGAAATTAAAGCAGCCGTTGAAAAGCTGTTTGAAGTTGAAGTTGAAGGCGTTCGTACTGTGAACGTAAAAGGCAAAACCAAACGTACCGGCCAGCGCTTCGGTAAGCGCAGCGACTGGAAAAAAGCGTATGTCACCCTGAAAGAAGGTGCGGACATCGACTTCGTCGGCGGCGCTGAGTAACAGGAGGAATTCACATGGCATTAGTTAAGTGTAAGCCTACGTCTCCAGGTCGTCGCCACCTAGTTAAAGTGGTTAACGAAGACCTATACAAAGGCAAGCCTTATGCCCCGTTGCTGGATAAAAACAGCAAGAACGGTGGTCGTAACAATAACGGTCGCATTACAGTGCGCCATATCGGCGGTGGTCATAAGCATCACTACCGGATGGTTGACTTTAAACGTGACAAAGACAACATCCCGGCAAAAGTTGAGCGTCTGGAATATGATCCAAACCGTTCAGCTAACATCGCTCTGGTTCTGTACGCAGACGGCGAGCGTCGTTACATTCTTGCCCCTAAAGGCATGAAAGCCGGTGATAAGATCCAGTCAGGTTCAGAAGCACCAATTAAAGCAGGTAACTGCTTACCACTGCGTAATATCCCAGTGGGTGCAACTGTTCACGCGATTGAAATGAAACCTGGTAAAGGCGCTCAGCTGGCTCGTTCAGCCGGTGCTTATGCTCAGATTCTGGCACGCGATGGCGCGTACGTTACTTTACGTCTGCGTTCTGGTGAAGTGCGTCGGGTTCAATCCGAAGGCCGTGCAACCATCGGTGAAGTAGGCAACGCAGAACATATGCTGCGTCAACTGGGTAAAGCTGGTGCAGTGCGCTGGCGTGGTGTTCGTCCTACCGTCCGCGGTGTGGCCATGAACCCAGTTGATCACCCACACGGTGGTGGTGAAGGTCGTACTTCAGGTGGTCGTCATCCGGTTACTCCTTGGGGTACACCGACTAAGGGTTACAAGACCCGTAAGAACAAGCGTACTGATAAATTCATCGTACGTCGTCGCAACAAATAAGAGTTGAGGATTAAACATGCCACGTTCTCTTAAAAAAGGTCCATTTATCGACCTTCACCTATTGAATAAGGTGGAGAAAGCGTTGGAAGCCGGGGACAAAAAGCCAATTAAAACCTGGTCCCGTCGTTCAATGATTATCCCTGATATGATCGGCTTAACTATCGCTGTTCATAACGGTCGCCAACACGTGCCAGTTTTCGTTTCTGACGAAATGATTGGTCACAAGTTAGGCGAATTTGCACCAACCCGCACTTATCGTGGCCACGCCGCTGATAAGAAAGCGAAGAAACGGTAAGGGAGACAAAAGATGGAAGCTATTGCTATTCACAAGTTTGCCCGCCTGTCTCCGCAAAAAGGCCGGTTGGTTGCTGACCAGATTCGCGGTTTACCAGTAGCGAAAGCTCTGGATATTCTGAACTACAGCCCGAAAGACGCAGCTGGTCTGCTGAAAAAGGTGCTGGAATCAGCTATCGCGAATGCTGAACACAACGAAGGTGCCGACATTGACGAGCTTAAAATCGCTAAAATCATGATAGACGAAGGTCCAACCATGAAGCGTATTAAGCCTCGTGCTAAAGGTCGTGCTGATCGTATCTTGAAGCGTACCAGCCACATTACTGTGGTTGTATCAGATAGCTAGGAGATAAGTTATGGGTCAGAAAGTACATCCTAATGGTATTCGCCTAGGTATCACCAAACCATGGAATGCAACCTGGTTCGCGAATACAAAAGATTTTGCCGATAACCTGCACAGCGATCACCTGGTTCGCAAGATGCTGAAGAAGGAACTGAGCAATGCATCAGTTTCCCGAATCGTCATCGAGCGTCCAGCGAAAAGCATCCGGGTTACCATTCACACTGCACGCCCAGGCGTGGTGATTGGTAAGAAAGGTGAAGATGTTGAGAAACTGCGTCAGGCAATTTCAAAACTGACTGGCGTGCCAGCTCAGATCAACATCTCAGAAGTGCGTAAGCCAGAACTGGACGCACAACTGGTTGCTGAAAATATCGCGGGTCAGCTGGAGCGTCGTGTTATGTTCCGTCGCGCTATGAAGCGTGCGGTACAGAACGCCATGCGCCTTGGCGCCCAGGGTATCAAAGTAGAAGTCAGCGGTCGTTTAGGCGGCGCCGAAATCGCACGTACCGAATGGTATCGTGAAGGACGCGTTCCTCTGCACACTTTGCGTGCGGATATCGACTATGCAACAGCAGAAGCAGGCACTACGTACGGTATCATCGGTGTTAAGGTCTGGGTTTTCCGTGGTGAAGTTCTCGGTGGCATGCCTGTCGAAGAAAAACCAGCGGCTCCAGCAAAACGCCCTAAAGGCCGTAAGTAAGGAGAGACTAAATGTTACAACCAAAGCGTACAAAATTCCGTAAGGTACATAAAGGCCGTAATCGTGGCCTCGCGCAAGCAGGTAACAAAGTCAGCTTCGGTACTTTCGGTCTGAAAGCAATTGACCGTGGTCGTATGACTGCACGTCAAATCGAAGCGGCTCGTCGTGCTATGACGCGTCACGTAAAACGTCAGGGTAAAATTTGGATCCGCGTATTCCCTGACAAGCCTATTACACAGAAGCCTCTTGAAGTGCGGATGGGTAAAGGTAAAGGTAACGTGGAATACTGGGTAGCTCAGATTCAGCCAGGTCGTGTCCTGTATGAAATCGACGGTGTATCAGAAGAGCTGGCACGTGAAGCCTTCACTCTTGCTGCACGTAAGCTGCCATTCAAAACCATCTTTGTATCCCGGACGGTGATGTAATGAAAGCGAACGAACTGAAAGATAAAACCGTTGAGCAGCTGCAAGAAGAGTTGTTGGGTTTGCGTCGTGAGCAGTTTAACTATCGCATGCAAGCGGCAACTGGTCAGCTGAATCAAACTCACATGTTGAAGCAAGTGCGTCGTAATATCGCACGTGTGAAAACAATTCTGAATGACAAGGCGGGTGCGTAATGAGTCAAGAGAAGCGTATACGTACTCTGCAAGGTCGTGTGACCAGTGACAAGATGGATAAATCTATCACTGTTGCGGTTGAGCGTCGGGTTAAACACCCTGTGTACGGTAAGTACATTACCCGTACCACAAAACTGCACGCACATGACGAAGAAAATCAGTGCAAGATGGGCGATACCGTGATTATTCGCGAAACGCGTCCACTGTCTAAGACCAAGTCTTGGGCTCTGGTTGAAATTGTAGAGCGCGCAGAAGTCATTTAATTACTGACTGACAGACAAACGGCTCCCATTACGGGAGCCGTTTTTTTTTGCGATTTTTTTTGTCCGTAAATTAGCGAAATTCTGAATATTTTCTATACTTCGTTGAAATATTAATAAAAAAGAGGACAGCATGGAGCAAAAACAAGATCAAGCTCGACTGAATCCCGCAGTATTCTACCCGGCAGCAGGGTTAATTGTTGTTATCCTGCTTTTTGCCGCTATCTTGCCCGAAGTCGCTGATAGCTGGTTCCAGACCTTACAAGGCGCAATTATTACCAATGCCAGCTGGTTCTACGTGCTGGCCGTGGCGCTGATTTTGCTGGTCGTGGTTTATCTGGGCTTTTCACGATTCGGTAGCATCAAACTTGGGCCTGACCATTCGGTCCCCGATTATTCAAAGCTGACCTGGTTTTCGATGCTGTTTTCGGCGGGTATGGGTATTGGCCTGATGTTTTTCGGTGTGGCCGAACCCGTAATGCATTACCTGGATCCACCAGTAGCCGAAACCGGCACCGTCGAAGCCGCCCGGGCGGCAATGAACCTGACGTTCTTCCACTGGGGTCTGCATGCCTGGGCTATCTATGCCATTGTTGCTTTAATCCTGGCCTTTTTTGCCTATCGTCACGGGTTGCCGCTGACCATGCGCTCCGCGTTATTCCCTATTATCGGTAACCGGATTTATGGCCCGATTGGCCATGCGGTCGATATTTTTGCGGTCATAGGTACTGTATTTGGCGTGGCGACCTCCCTCGGGTACGGTGTCACCCAAATTAATGCAGGTATTAACTATCTGTTCGACGTACCCATTACCACGACGGTTCAGGTGATGCTAATTGTCGGGGTAACCCTGTTGGCTATCATCTCAGTCACGACTGGTCTGGATAAAGGCATCCGCCGTTTATCCGAGCTCAATATGGGCCTGGCGGTATTGCTATTGCTCTTTGTGCTGTTACTGGGGCCAACGGTGTTTCTGCTGCAAGCCTTCGTGCAGAATACGGGGTCCTATATTTCGAGTATTGTCGGTAATACCTTCAATCTGTTTGCCTACGAAAAAACCGACTGGATTGGCGGTTGGACGGTATTCTACTGGGGCTGGTGGTTAAGCTGGGCACCTTTTGTCGGGCTATTTATTGCCCGGGTATCACGTGGCCGTACTATCGGCGAATTCGTCGCCGGTGTATTACTTATTCCGGCTGGCTTTACCATGATGTGGATGACTTTCTTTGGTAATACCGCCATCGATCTCATCATGAATCAGGGCGCTGACCGCCTTGCTGAGCTGGTCCAAAGTGATGTATCCGTGGCGCTGTTTGCCTTCCTCGAGGCCTTCCCGTTTAGTTCGGTGCTGTCGATGATTGCTACCCTGATGGTGGTGGTGTTTTTTGTTACCTCATCGGACTCCGGTTCCATGGTAGTCGACATGCTGTGTTCGAATGGTCGCGATGACACGCCAGTCTGGCAACGTATATTCTGGGCCGGTGGTGAGGGCGTAGTCGCTATCGTACTGCTTTTAGCCGGCGGCTTAGGCGCACTGCAGACCATGACGATCGCTGCTGCATTGCCGTTCACTATTGTGCTGCTAGTTGCCACTTACGGGCTGATTAAGGCGTTGCGCATTGATGTACACAAACGCGACACGCTGCAAAACAGTGCCTTGCTGACTACCGGCAGCAGTTCCAAAAACTGGCGGGATCGCTTAAATAATATTGTCGACTTCCCGACCCGTGAGGTAGGCCAGCGGTTCCTCGATAAAGTGGTGTTACCTGCTTATAAGGAAGTCGCCGCAGAGATGCGTGAGAAAGGCCTGACCGTGGAAGTTATCACGGAGACCGAAGGCCAGGTTATCTATCGCGTTATTCATGGCGATGAAATTGACTTCGTCTACAGCGTACAACTGGCAGGGCATATTCGCCCGGCATTTGTTGAAGGCGAAAGCCATGTCGAGAATGTTGCTGAGGAAGAGAAATATTATCGCGCTGAGGTGCACTTACGCGAAGGCGGACAGGACTACGATATTCTGGGCTGGTCACGCGAAGCTGTTATCGGCGACATCATCGACCACTATCATAAGCACATGCATTTTCTGCATATTCTGCGGTAATCGGAGGTGACATGAAGATTCATACTTTAGCTCTTTGCGTGGCAGCCAGTTTAACTGTGCCCGCCATGGCACAGGAATCGTCTGATAAGCCAGTTTCCGCAGCAGAGGTGCATGCGTTGCTGGAGCAGGTTGAGGCATTGCAACAACGGGTGGCGGAACTCGAAGCCCGGGCACTGGCCGCCGAAGAGCGCGATCAGGCGCAGGCAGATCAGCAAATAGTAGTACAAGATAGTGGTGATGGGCCTCCGGCGGAGGTCACTACCCTATCGCGGCGGGAAATCAACAGCGCTGCATTGGCAGCGCGGGTGGATAAGCTCGAACAGGATCTTGAGACCGCAGAAAACGCTCCGATCAATATCGGCGGGGCGGTTCGTACCCAGTACGTCTGGCAAGATTATAATGAAGGCAATAAAGATCGTGGCGGTGATTTTGATTTCGACCTGTTACGGCTGGATTATTCAGGCTCAATCGGTGACGTGATTTTATCTGCGCAATACCGCTGGTTCGAGTATATGGAAGCCGTTCAGCATGCCTGGGTTGGTTATAACTTTAACGAACAGTGGCAGGGCCAGGTAGGGATTACCACAGTGCCATTCGGTACTATGCCGTACAACTCAAACAACTATTTTTTCAGTTCGAATTTCTATATCGGCTTAGAAGACGATCATGATACCGGCCTTAAGATGTTATATCGCACCGACGACTGGGATCTTGATATCGCCTTCTTCAAAAACGATGAGCAGGGTGGTGTAGACGGCGCGGTGCGTAACCGTACTGACCGTTATGCCTATGACCCGCTGGGCGTCCGCTTAGACGGCGAAGGTATTTACGCTGAACCATCACTGGCTGTTGCGGAGTCCAATAGCTGGGCGTTACGTGGCGCCCGCAAGTTTAATCTGGGCGAAGAACAGAGTGCGGAGCTTGGCTTGTCAGGCCAGTGGGGCAGTATGCACGATGGCCAGGATGACGTTGGTGACCGCACGGCATGGGCCGCCCATGGCGTCTACAATATCGACCGCTGGACCTTTATGGGCCAGGTGGCGCAGTATGATTATGATATGGATATGGCCAATGACGGAATCGTCGTGGGCGCCTATGCCTACTACGATACCATCCCTTCAGAAGCCACTATGTATACCGCTAATGTGGCCTACAGCATGCCGGTACAAATTGGGCCGGTCAGTAACCTGACATTCTACAATGACTTCAGCCTGATGACCGATAAGCGCGGTTACGATGAAGACACCATGATGAATGTCTTGGGCATGGCGGTTACCGCCGGTGGTCTGTATACCTATTTTGATCTGGTCACCGCGCGCAATCAGCCGTTCATTGGCGGGTCTATGGTTGGTGAGTCGGAAGAAACCAATACCCGGTTCAATATTAATATTGGCTATTACTTCTGATCGGGCTACTTGTCGGTTGTGACTGAAACAAGTACAGTGACCTCATTCAAACACCTGTTTAAGTTGAGGTCACTGTGACAAGCCCTTATCCACACTTACTTGAACCTTTGGATCTTGGTTTTACGCGGCTTAAAAACCGGGTACTGATGGGATCCATGCATACCGGCCTTGAAGAAGAGCGGCACGGCTTTGAAAAGCTGGCTGCTTTTTATGAGGAGCGTGCCAAAGGCGGAGTGGGGCTTATTGTTACCGGTGGCATCAGCCCGAACTTTCGGGGTCGCCTGAGCCCTTTTGGCAGTGAACTAAGCAAGTTCTGGCATGTGAACAAGCACCGGCAGGTAACCGAAGCCGTGCACCGGCATGATAGTAAAATTTGTTTGCAGATTCTGCATGCCGGTCGTTACGGCTATCATCCGTTCTCCCTCGCACCAAGCAAAATAAAATCACCCATCACGCCATTTACTCCGAGTGAGATGAGTGAACGGCAGATTAAAAAAACCATCAAGCATTTTGCCCGCGCCGCCCGCCTGGCCAAAAAAGCTGGCTATGATGGTGTTGAGGTGATGGGATCCGAAGGCTATCTGATTAATCAGTTCGTTTGTCCACGCACCAATAAGCGCACCGATCGGTGGGGTGGTTCTTTTGAAAACCGTGCTCGGCTACCGCTGGAAATTATCAAAGCTATTCGCGCCGAGGTTGGCGACGAATTTATCCTTATTTACCGATTGTCGATGCTGGATCTGGTTCCGGAAGGCAATCAGTACGACGAGGTTATTGCCTTAGGTAAGGCCGCTGAGGCCGCTGGCGTTACTATTATTAACAGCGGCATTGGCTGGCATGAAGCGCGGGTACCCACCATAGTTACCTCAGTGCCACGAGCGGCGTTTAGCTGGATCACAGCGCGGGTTCGCAAAGAGCTGTCGATTCCCATCGTTGCGGTGAACCGCATTAATACCCCGGAAGTCGCTGAGAAAATTCTCGCTGGCGGCGAAGCCGATATGGTCTCTATGGCTCGTCCACTGCTGGCAGATCCGGATTTCGTCAACAAGTCGGCAAACGACCAGGCTGATCGTATTAATACCTGCATCGCCTGTAACCAGGCCTGTCTGGATCACGTCTTCGAAAATAAACGGGCGAGTTGTCTGGTTAATCCGCGCGCTTGTTACGAAACTGAACTGGTCGTCAGCCCTGTGGCTGAGTCGCGCAAGCTGGCGGTGGTCGGCGCTGGTCCGGCGGGGCTGGCATTTTCCTGTATCGCTGCCGAACGTGGGCATGAGGTCCATCTGTTTGAGGGTAGCAGTGAAATCGGTGGGCAGTTCAATTACGCCAAGCAGATACCCGGCAAGGAAGAGTTTTACGAAACCATTCGCTATTTTGATAAACGTTTGCAGGATACCGGGGTTCACTTGCATCTGAACAGCCGGCAGAGCGCCGCCAGTTTGCAGCAGGCGGGCTTTGATGAAGTAGTGCTGGCAACTGGCGTATTGCCGCGCCAGGTTAAGTTGCCGGGCATTGAGTCAGACAAAGTACTTGGCTACATTGATGTGCTGCGGGATCACAAAAAAGTCGGTAAAAAAGTCGCCCTCATTGGCGCCGGCGGTATTGGCTTTGACGTGGCCGAATACCTGACCACTGAAATGTCGCCGACATTAGTACCTGAAGACTGGCATGAAATATGGGGTGTAGATAAAGACTATGAGCATAGGGGTGCGCTGAAGCCGCAAGTTCCTGAGCATTCGGCTCGTGAAGTTTATTTATTACAGCGTAAAGCCAGTAAAATCGGTGCCGGCCTGGGTAAAACCTCGGGCTGGGTGCATCGCGCTACATTGAAGAAGAAAGGCGTCAACATGATCCCGGCAGTGACCTATCAACGCATTACAGATGAGGGGCTTGAAGTGCTCGTCGATGATAAAGAATTGCTGCTGGAAGTGGATACTATAGTGACCTGTGCTGGCCAGCTACCCCAGCGGGAACTGGTCGAAGAGCTCAAACAAGCAGGGGTTACTGTTCATCTGATCGGTGGGGCGGATGTTGCCGCTGAACTGGATGCAAAACGCGCCATTCGCCAGGGTGTTGAACTAGGAACGAGGATTTAATTAACGGTGTCTGAAGTTTACGATCTGCATTGTCACAGTAATTTTTCTGACGGCGCGCTCAGCCCAACCGACTTGGTGCTGCGCGCTGCAGAAAAAGGTGTGACCCATCTGGCTATCACGGATCATGACACTATTGCCGGGTTACCCGAGGCGCGCCATGCCATCACAGAACATAAGTTACCGTTGCGGTTAATTAATGGCGTGGAGCTGACCTGTCGCTGGCAGCAGCACGAGATTCATGTCGTGGGTCTGAACATGGACACCAGTCATCCGGCTATTATTGATCTGCTGGCTGAGCAACAGCAGCGGCGGCGCGACCGTTATGCTGCTATGGTCGCTAAGCTGCAACGGGCGGGCATTGAAGTACAGCCACCACTGGCGCAGGAACTCACCATGCCAACCCGCAAGCATCTCGCCGATGCGCTGGTGGAGCAGGGCTGGGTTTCGTCCTTTGAAACGGCTTTTCGCCGTTACTTAGGTAAAGGCCAGCAAGCTTATATCGCCGCTGAGTGGTGTGAGCTGGAAACTGCTGCCAGCGTATTGCAGCAGGCAGGAGGTGTGGCCGTACTGGCTCACCCGCATGCCTATCAGCTCAGCAACAAATGGCTGCGCAGGTTACTGCAGGCCGGTAAATCCCTTGGTCTTGACGGTGTCGAGGTAGCGATTGGCCAGCAACCGCCGGGGCAACGGGAAGCGCTGGCGACCTTTGCCTGTGAGATTGGCTTAAAAGCTTCTGTGGGCTCTGATTTCCATGCCCCTAAGCCATGGCGTGAATTGGGCAAAAACCTTTGTCTGCCTGCCGCCTGTGTGCCAATATGGAGCGATTGGTAAGCCATTAAGGAAAGGGTAGAACAAAGACTATGAGTCAGTATTTCAAAATCCACCCCGAAAATCCGCAAACCCGACTGGTACAGCAGGCCACGCAGATCATTCTCAGTGGCGGCGTAGTTGTGTATCCGACCGACTCGGGCTATGCCATTGGTTGCCGTATCGGCGACAAAAGTGCGATGGAGCGTATTTGCCGGATCCGGGAAATTGACAAAGAACACCATTTCACCCTGATGTGTCGCGATCTGTCCGAACTGTCGGTGTATGCACGGGTAGATAACCAGGCATTCCGGCTGCTGAAAAATAATACCCCGGGCCGGTACACCTTCATTCTTAAAGGCACAAAAGAAGTGCCCAAACGGCTGCTGAACGATAAACGCAAAACCATCGGCATCCGCGTTTCGGATGACCCTATTACCATGGCCCTGCTGGCTTCTCTCGGTGAGCCGTTAATGTCGACCAGTCTGGTTTTAAGTGGTAATGATTTTGCCGAATCCGATCCCGATGACATTCGCGATCAGCTCGAGCGTCAGGTCGACGTCATCATTGATGGCGGCCACCGCGGGGAAGCTCCGACAACTGTGGTTGATATGGCCGATGACGAAGTGCGGATTACCCGTGAAGGTTCCGGCGATGTATCACCTTTTACCAGCGGCTGATCAGCGATGAGCGCACCGGTGTCCGGTCCCAATCCACAGCAGCAGTCGCTGCCACTGGGCTTTGTGCGCGGCGAACCCTTACTGGATAAGCCGGAAGATCTCTATATTCCGCCTGATGCGCTCGAGCTTATTCTCGATAGCTTCTCGGGGCCTATGGATCTGTTGCTGTACCTTATCCGCCGGCAAAAGCTGGACATCATCGACTTGCCGATATTGCCTATCACCCGGCAATATATGGAATATGTGGACATGATGAAAAATCTTAAGCTGGAGCTGGCAGCTGACTACCTGGTGATGGCCGCCATGCTGGCAGAGATTAAAAGCCGGATGCTGCTGCCGCGGCCGCCAGCTGAACAGGACGAAGAGCTGGATCCCCGGGCTGAGCTGGTCCGCCGCTTGCAGGAATATGAAGCCATCCGTGAGGGTGCGCAATATCTTGATGAACTGCCGCAGACCGGCCGCGACAATTTTGTTGCCCATAGTGCTACCGACGCCCGCCAATATGTGGAGCAGACGCTACCGGATATTACCCTCGCTGAACTCGCGCTGGCTTTTAGCCAGGCTCTGGCGCAGGCGGAACTGCAGCATCACCACCAGGTTCATCGCGAGAAGCTATCTACCCGCGCCCGCATGAGCCGGATTATGGATATGTTGCAGCAACGCCAGCGACTGCGGTTCGCCGAGCTGTTTGATGTCAGTGAAGGCAAGCAGGGCGTCGTGGTAAGTTTTCTGGCAGTCCTTGAACTGGTGAAAGAAGCACTTATAGATATTGTACAGGTGGATGCCTTCAGTGAAATCCATGTTACGAACCGGGATCCTGTTTATGCAGAACCAACAGCTTAAGCAAATTGTCGAGGCGATCTTGTTTGTCGCTGAGCAGCCGCTCAGTGAGACGCAGTTACTTGAGCACCTGCAAGACCAGAAAGTCAGCCGCAAACAGCTCAGTGCTATTCTTGATGAAATCGCCGCTGATTATCAGGAACGCGGCGTGCAATTGCAGCAAGTGGCCAGTGGTTACAGATTTCAGACGCGGCCTGAATTGGGTGGTATAATAAGCAGGCTGTGGCAGGAAAAACCGCCCCGTTATTCACAAGCATTATTAGAGACACTCGCCCTGATCGCCTACCGGCAACCTATCACCCGCGGTGATATTGAAGAAATCCGTGGCGTCAGTGTGAGTTCGCAGATGATGAAAACCTTGCTGGAGCGTAATTGGGTGAAAGTGGTTGGCCACCGTGAAGTACCGGGCCGACCGCAGTTGTATGCCACCACAGCCGAGTTCCTGGACTATTTTAGTTTACAGGATTTATCCGAGTTACCTGCTATTCCGGCGCCTGCTGAAAAGGCGAAGGATACAGGGCAAACCACTCAAACAACCGCTGAGACAGCGACAGCTACAGAGTAAAAATGCCCCATGAGTGAAAAATTACAGAAAATATTGGCCCGTTCGGGACATGGTTCACGCCGTGAACTGGAGGCAAAAATTGCCGCCGGCCGGGTAAGCGTTGATGGTCAGGTCGCGACCTTAGGTGAGCGTATCGAGGCCGATGCCAAGGTTCGTATTGATGGCCACGAAGTATCCATTAAACCAGTTGAAGATGTTGTTTGCCGGGTGCTGATGTACCACAAGCCTGAAGGTGAGCTATGTACCCGCCGTGATCCCGAAGGGCGTCCGACTGTTTATGATCGGCTACCGCGGATGCAGGGCGCGCGCTGGGTTGCGGTCGGCCGGCTTGACGTGAATACCTCCGGGCTGCTGCTGTTTACTACCGATGGTGAACTGGCCAACCGACTGATGCATCCTGGTCACCAGATTGAGCGGGAATACGCAGTGCGTGTATTTGGCGATGTCACTGATGAGATGCTGCGTAAGCTGAAAAAAGGCGTGCAGCTGGAAGACGGTCCGGCCGCTTTTAAGGAAATCAAACGCGGTGGCGGGGAAGGCATTAATCAGTGGTTCCATGTTGTTCTTACTGAAGGCCGCAACCGCGAAGTCCGGCGGTTATGGGAGTCGCAGGGGGTGCAGGTCAGTCGCCTGATGCGCGTCCGTTATGGCTCGATTCCGCTGGAGCAGGGCCTGCCGCAAAGTGGCTGGGGTGAGCTGCCGCTTGATAAGGTTAATTATCTGCGCGAGCTGGTGGGCTTGCCACCGGAAGAACGCAGCTTTATTGATCCGCTGCGTGCTGAATCGCGGCAGAAGCGTTATTCGCGGGCCCGCCGCAATCAGGCCCAACGGCTGCAACCGACCCCGGCTGGTCGTGCTGAAGCCGCTGCGGCGCCGAAAAAGCCTGCCGCAGTGAGTCGCAAACCAGCTGGCAAACCGACCGGGAAGCCGGCCGGTAAGTCAGGTCGTAAGCCGACCAATAAACCCGGCTCACGGGCCGGAACAGGTCGTGGTAGCCGCAAACCACGCAGCTAATGCTACTTGCTGACTGGCAACTGAAGGGCCCCTTGCTGGCGCTCTGGCCTGCTCGCGCCGATGTGTGGCGTGAGCAGGGTGTTCCCGCCCAACGGCAGTTGCTCGAACTCTTACTGACTGTTCAGCCATTCCATCCTGTGGTACTTGGTGTGACCCCGCGCGAACTTACCCGTGCCAGGGCGTCGGTGCCAGCCGCTGTGCCTTTATTTCCGATAAGCTACAACGATGCCTGGCCGCGGGATATCGGGCCACTCTGGTGCCAGCCCGCTTTTCAGCAGAGCCCGGTTGCACAGGGCTTCGGTTTTAACGCCTGGGGCGGCCTGTATCAGGATCATCAGCATGATCGGCAGTTTGCCCGCGGGCTGGCACGTCAGCTGGGTATCGGCTATCAGGCTGATAAGCTGGTACTGGAAGGCGGCGCAGTCAGCCATGACGGGCAGGGTACGCTTATTGTCCATAGCCGGAGCGTGATGCGGAATAATCCGGGGCTCCGGAAAACTCAGATTGAGCATAAGTTAAAGCAATTACTTGGGGTTCAGCAGATCCACTGGCTCAACTGGGCTCACCCTGATGATGAAACTGGTGGTCATGTTGATAATCAGATGCTGTTCGCAGACGAAGACAGCCTGGTCTGTGCCTGCCCGCCGAAAGAATCGGCTTTCTATGATGCCTACCTGAAGGAAACTGACGCGGTACGGCAACTACGTAATAGCCGTGGTCAGTGCTACCGTATTATTGAACTGCCCCAGCCCGAACCGCTGTGGCTGCCGGCTGAACGCTTTATTACGGTAAGACGACAGGCCGGTGTGCGGCGGCGCGGTGACCAGGCCATCTTACCCAGCTACGTCAATTTTATTCGTCTGCCCCGGGCGATTCTTGTGCCCCAGTTTGGTCTCGATACCGACAGCGAAGCGCTGGCGACGATGCGCCAGGCTTTTCCGCAATTGCAGGTTAGCGGCGTTGCCGCCAGTGAGTTCATAATGGCCGGCGGCGGGCCGCACTGTATGACTCTGAACTTGCCGCAATCACCGCTGCTGCCAGCGTCAGCTTAATTGATGACGAAGACCACTTCGACCTGAGCCCGCACATCCTGTTGCCCCGGTAATGACACCTTGTCGCTTTGCATCCGCGAACTGGCCATTTCAAGACTCATGGCTGGCGCGCCGGATTGCTCGCGAATGTGCTGAACCCCGGTTAGCGACAGATCACCTTCTGCGGCCATAGCAGCGGCCTTGGCGCGGGCATCGGCGAGGGCACCGTTGAGCGCCTGTTGATAGAGCTCACGGGCATTACTGATTTCGTAAGTGGGCGAGCCTACGTTAGTGATACCTTGCTGCAGCGCGAAATTAACGATGCCGTCGTAGTGTTGAGGAGTATGTAACGTCAGCTTAATTTGCCGCTGCACACTATATTCAGTCAGGTGGCGTTCACCATCGTCGTCGTAGTGATAATAAGGATGTACCTGCAAATCGTAGGAGCTAATATCTTCGGCTTCGATGCCTTGCTCAGCCAGATAATCCAGCACCCGCGCGGTGGTGATGTCGACCTGGGTTTTTAGTTCAGCTACGGTGGCACCGCGCTCAGTCACCCAGAAATTGAGTTTCATGACATCAGGCACAGCACTGACCTCACTGCTGCCGCTCACCGTAATAGTACGTTCAGGAGTACTGACAGGGCTACAGCCAGCTACTGCGATCAAAGCTGCTGTTATGATAAATCCAGAGAGCATACGCATAGGAATATCCTTAGTTTTTTGTTGTTAATGTTTTGCTTATCGCAGGGTATTTCTCTTAGAGTATAGAATACGCCTTTAATTCAGCCGTTACCGAAAAGAAGTCAGGAGCAGCCATGAGTGACAATGATGAACAGGTACAGGCGAACGAAGTTATGCTGCGACTGTTGGGGCGCCGTGAGCATAGCGTGCGTGAGCTTGAGCAAAAGCTCAGCCAGCGCGGTTTCGCTGCCAGTATCATCCGGGTGGTCATAAACGAAGCCATTGCGCGCGGCTGGCAGAGTGACGAACGCTATGCTGAATTATGGACCCGGCATTGCCTGCAACGGGGCGATGGTATTAATAAAATTAAAGCCAGCGCTAACGCGAAAGGTATCAGCTCCGAACTGCTGGAACAGGCACTGGCCGCTGAAGAGCCGGATTGGGCTGAACTATGCTTTGAGCGGCTCTGCAAAAAGTTTGGTTCTGAGCCACCCGCAACCCCTAAAGATCGCGATCGGCGCATTCGCCATCTGCTGCAACGTGGCTTTACTTATCCTGATATAAAACAGGCGCTGGAACGTCAATCTGACGCTGTTGCAGACTAGTCGGCAAGGTGCTTTCATGGTACGCTTTCGCGCTATTAATTTGCCGTTCGTTTAACCGTTTTCTTGTAGGAAGTTGTTCATGAATATGACCAGTGCCGATATCCGTGAAGCATTTTTAGCGTTCTTTGCCGAGCGTGGCCATCAGCGTGTCGCGTCGGGATCGCTGATTCCGGGTAACGACCCGACCCTGCTATTTACTAACGCGGGCATGGTACCCTTCAAAGACGTATTTCTGGGCGACGAGCAACGTGACTACAATCGTGCTACTTCTTCGCAGCGCTGTCTGCGCGCCGGTGGTAAGCACAACGATCTGGAAAATGTCGGTTACACCGCACGTCACCATACGTTTTTTGAAATGCTGGGTAATTTCAGCTTTGGCGATTACTTCAAGCGCGAAGCTATTCAGTATGCCTGGGAATTTCTGACTGAAGTATTGCAGCTGCCAAAAGACAAGCTCTGGGTAACAGTTTTCACCGAAGATGACGAGGCCTACGATATCTGGGCTAAAGAGATCGGTGTGCCTGAGAGTCGCATCTCCCGGATTGGCGCTAAAGACAATTTCTGGGCAATGGGTGATACCGGCCCTTGTGGTCCCTGTTCGGAGATATTCTTTGATCACGGCGAGGAAGTGTGGGGCGGACCACCCGGCACACCTGAAGAAGACGGCGATCGCTACATAGAAATCTGGAACCTGGTATTTATGCAATATAACCGTCAGGCAGACGGTGAACTGCGGCCGTTACCAAAGCCTTCCGTTGATACCGGCATGGGGCTTGAGCGGATCGCCGCGGTTATGCAGAAAGTGCACAGCAATTATGAAATCGATTTATTTAAAGCGCTGATTGAAGCGGCGGCTAAAGTCATCGGCACCGACGACTGGGAAAACAAATCGCTGCGGGTAATAGCGGATCATATTCGCTCGTGCAGCTTCCTGATTGCCGACGGCGTGCAACCTTCGAATGAAGGTCGCGGTTATGTACTGCGGCGGATCATTCGCCGTGCGGTCCGTCACGGCAACCTGCTGGGTGCCACCGATGTATTCTTTTATAAGCTGGTGCCTGAGTTGGTAAAACAGATGGGCGCCGCGTATCCGGAACTCAAAGAAAAAGAAAAAGTGATCGCACAGGCGCTGTTACGCGAAGAAGAGCAGTTCAGCAAAACCCTGGATCGTGGTCTGGCGATCCTACAGGACGCTTTAGCAGGGCTGAGCGGTAATGTACTGCCCGGTGACCTGGTATTTAAGCTTTATGATACCTATGGCTTCCCGGTCGATTTAACCGCTGATATTGCTCGTGAGCAGGGTCTGACAGTAGATGAAGCAGGCTTTGCCGCCGCCATGGAACAACAGCGGCAACGCGCTCAGCAGGCGTCCCAGTTCGGGGTTGACTATAACGAACGTCTTAAGTCCAGCCAGCGCAGCGAATTTACCGGTTATCAGCTGCTTGGCGATCAGAGTGAAGTAGCAGAACTCTTTAGTGAAGGCGAGCCAGTTAATGAACTGGCGGCAGGGCAACCAGGTATTGTGGTGTTGTCGCGTACGCCTTTTTACGCGGAAAGTGGTGGGCAGGTCGGTGACACCGGCAAACTGCTTGTCGGCGCTGGACAATTTACCGTCGAAGATACCCAGTACATCGGCAAAGCCATTGCTCATCATGGCCGGGGTGATGTGACACTCAGGGTTGGTGATCAGGTTACTGCGCAAGTCGATGCCGGGCGTCGTGAAGCGATTAAACGTAACCACTCGGCTACGCATTTGCTGCATGCGGCGCTGCGTAATTTGTTAGGTGATCATGTAACCCAGAAAGGCTCACTGGTGAGCCCTGAGCGGCTGCGTTTTGACTTTTCGCATTATGAAGCGGTCAGCGCCGGGCAGCTCGATATGCTGGAGCGCCAGGTGAACGAAGAAATTGCCAGCAACCACGAACTGGCAACCGAGCTGATGCCAATCGAAGCCGCCAAACAAGCGGGCGCTATGGCGCTGTTTGGTGAGAAGTATGATGATCAGGTGCGGGTGGTGCAAATGGGCAACTACTCAATGGAACTCTGTGGCGGCACCCATGTGAAACAAACCGGTGATATCGGTTTATTCCGGATTGTCAGCGAAGCCGGTATCGCCTCGGGTGTACGTCGTATTGATGCCGTTACCGGTAGCGGCGCCATCCGCTTCACGCAGCAGCAGACACAGCAGCTGCGCCAGGCTGCTGGCCTGCTGAAGGCCGATCCGACGCATCTGGCTGAACGCCTGCAGCAACAGCTGGACCGGAGCAAAGCACTGGAGCGTACCATCACTGAATTAAACCAGAAGCTGGCAGCCCAGGCTGGCGGTGACCTGGTGAAGTCTGCAAAAAAGATTGGCGGACATAAAGTGATCCTCGCGCAACTGGAAAACGTAGAATCTAAAGCACTGCGCACTATGGTTGATGATCTCAAAAACCAGTTAGGTAGTGGGGTGGTGGTGCTGGCGGTTGCGGCCGAAGGAAAAGTCAGCTTAATTGCCGGTGTGACCAAAGATCTGACGAATCAGATTAAGGCCGGCGACCTGATTAACCTGGCGGCGGCTGAAGTCGGTGGTAAAGGCGGTGGACGGCCTGATATGGCTATGGCTGGCGGATCAATGCCAGAACATATTCCACAGGCGCTGGCGGCCGCTCAGAAGCATATTGAAAGTTCGCTTGATAGCTGATAAATCGGCTGTTTTGGCCATTTAAGAGTGAAGCTGTGGTAGACAGACCAGGCGGACTCGAATAATCTGGCTATGGTGTGCGTTGCGCTCTTGTGTGTAATGGCTGAACAGACTACCATAACAATAGTGATAACTATTAAAACAAGAGCTGGTTGTGTAGTTAGGCCGTGTGATAGCGGCTGTTGCGGCTGCGCTGAACTAGAATAGGGAAGGAGCAGGACAATGTTGATCTTAACCCGCAGAGTGGGTGAGACCTTAATGATAGGCGATGAGGTCACAGTGACGGTACTGGGTGTCAAAGGCAACCAGGTACGCATTGGTGTAAACGCGCCTAAAGATGTATCAGTGCATCGGGAAGAAATCTATATGCGTATTCAGGCCGAGCATCAGGAAGGTTCCGCTGACTCGCAGGATGACGAAGATAGCTCTGATCAGAAATAAATCCCACCCGACAAGCTGATCTTAATGAATCGGCCGCTGCACGGATTTCTTATAGAAATAGACCTTTGTGTGGGAATTTTAAGCGAGATGTTTAAAAATCCCACAAACGCACGTTGAAATCAAAAAAATCGTTTGACATTATTGGCGGTGCCGCTATCATTCATCGCCACAAGTAAGTGGAGAGGTGGCCGAGTGGCTGAAGGCGCTCCCCTGCTAAGGGAGTATAGGGTTTATAGCCCTATCGAGGGTTCGAATCCCTCCCTCTCCGCCATTTACTGTCGATACGCACTCGTAGCTCAACTGGATAGAGTACCTGGCTACGAACCAGGCGGTTGGAGGTTCGAGTCCTCCCGAGTGCGCCATTATCGATTAGCTAATACAATATGTCTTCTACGCACTCGTAGCTCAACTGGATAGAGTACCTGGCTACGAACCAGGCGGTTGGAGGTTCGAGTCCTCCCGAGTGCGCCATCTTTTTTGACCATTCCCCCGATGAATACCTGCTATAAACCGACGCGTTCGAACACCGCCGGTGATTGTGTTATTCTGGCTTTCAGCTAAGATTGTTAACAAAACTAACACAATGCGGCGATTTCAATGAACGAACTACTCTCAGAAGCGCTAACAATTATGCTCATCGGTATGGTGACTGTATTTGCCTTTTTGACTTTGCTCATTGGCGCTATGGCGATATTGCGCTGGTTTACCGCTGGTGCAGACCAGCTGCCCGCGAGTACGTCGGCCAGGACCGCGGCCCAGCCGCAGGAGCAGCTTATGGCTGCGGTGGCCGCAGCAGTACATAAATATCGTCGTGACCGGCGCTAACCCACTGCACAGAGGAGCTTACGGATGGCGAAGAACCCATTAAAAATCACTGAACTGGTACTGCGCGATGCGCATCAGTCGTTGCTAGCAACACGCATGCGGCTCGACGATATGTTGCCGATTGCGGCGCAGCTTGATGAAATCGGGTACTGGTCGATGGAATCCTGGGGTGGAGCGACTTTTGACTCCTGTATTCGTTATCTCGGCGAAGATCCCTGGGAGCGCATCCGCGAAATTAAAAAGGCCATGCCGAAGACGCCACAGCAAATGCTATTGCGCGGCCAGAACCTGCTGGGTTACCGGCACTATGCCGATGATGTCGTTACCCGCTTTGTCGAGCGCGCCCGCGAAAACGGCGTCGACGTATTTCGTATTTTTGACGCCATGAATGATGTCCGTAACCTGCGCACCGCGATTAAAGCTGCCAAGGCGGTAGACGGCCATGCACAGGGCACCATGTCGTACACAGTCAGCCCGGTTCACACGCTGGAAAAATGGGTGGCAATGGCTGAAGAACTGGCTGATTTAGGTTGCGATTCAATCTGCATCAAAGATATGGCCGGTTTATTACGTCCGCAGACTGCCTACGAACTCATCACAGCGCTCAAACAGGCCGTTGACGTACCTATCGCCATGCAATGTCATGCGACCACCGGCTTAAGCACTGCAACCTATCAGAAGGCCATTGACGCCGGCATTGATATGCTCGATACCGCGATTTCATCAATGAGCATGACTTACGGGCATTCGGCGACTGAAACCCTGGTGGCGATGACCGAAGATACCGATCGGGATACCGGACTGGATTTAGCGCGGCTGGAAGAAATCGCCAGTTATTTTCGTGAAGTCAGAAAAAAATACGCCCGCTTCGAAGGCTCGCTCAAAGGTGTTGATGCCCGCATTCTGCTGGCGCAGGTGCCGGGCGGCATGCTTACGAATATGGAAAATCAGCTGCGCGAACAAGGCGCCGCCGACAAGTTTGACGAAGTGCTGGCTGAGATCCCCAAAGTACGGGAAGATTTAGGCTTTATCCCATTAGTAACGCCCACCTCCCAGATCGTTGGCACCCAGGCGGTAATGAACGTACTTAGCGGCGAGCGGTATAAGTCGATATCGAAAGAAACTAAAGGCGTGCTGCGGGGCGAATACGGCGCCACAGCGGCACCGGTCAATAAAGAGCTGCAACAGCAAGTGCTGGAGGGTAAAGAACCTATTACCGTGCGCCCGGCTGATTTGATTGATGATGAACTGGATGATTTGACCCGCGAACTGAAGCAACAGGCAAAAGAAGAAGGTATCCGGTTAGCCAAGAACGAAATTGACGATGTGCTTACCTATGCCTTGTTTCCACAGATTGGTCTGAAGTTTCTTAAAAACCGCGACGACCCATCAGCATTTGAGCCGGTCCCTACGGCAGATGAAGATAAGCCGTCAGCAGCGGATAAGCCAGCTGCACAACCCGCTGCCGCCGATGAACCGGCCAGCTATCAGGTTAAAGTGGAAGGGAAAGTATTCCATGTAGAGGTCGGCCCGGCTGGCAATATCACCTCAACCACAGACACCACAGCTTCACAGGCTCAGGGAACGGCTAAGGGCGATCAGACCACCATTAAGGCGCCGCTTGCGGGCAACGTGTTTAAGATCCTGGTTAAGCCTGGTCAACAGGTTGCTGCCGGCGAAGTCGTGATCATCCTCGAAGCCATGAAAATGGAAACCGATATTAAGGCCGATAAGGATGGCACAGTAAAAGAGTTACTGGTTCGTGACGGTGACAGTGTCAATGTTGGTGATGCCTTGTTGATGATGGAGTAGACGCCGATGGAACGGTGGATGATGTTATGGAACAGCACCGCGCTCTCAGCATTTACCTGGGGGCAGGCTGGCATGATGCTGGTTGGCGCACTGCTGCTTTATCTGGCGATCAGTAAAAAGTTTGAGCCGCTGTTATTGTTACCGATCGGATTTGGCGCCATTCTCGCCAACATCCCCCTGGCTGGCTTAAACGAGCCCGGCGGCCTGCTGTATTACATTTATCTGGTCGGTATTGAAACCGGCATTTTCCCGCTCTTGATATTTATGGGTGTGGGAGCGCTTACTGACTTTGGTCCCTTGCTTGCTAACCCGCGTACCCTGTTGCTTGGCGCTGCCGCGCAGTTTGGTATCTTTGCGACCCTGCTGGGTGCTATTGCACTGAACTCGCTGCCCGGCTTTAACTTTACCCTGGCAGATGCCTCCGCCATCGCCATCATTGGCGGCGCGGATGGCCCGACCGCCATTTTCCTGGCCTCGCGGCTGGCGCCGGAATTGCTTGGTGCTATTGCTGTGGCAGCCTATTCCTATATGGCGCTGGTACCTATTATTCAGCCTCCTATTATGAAACTGCTGACGACCAAGGAAGAGCGGGCGGTAAAAATGGAACAGTTACGGCCGGTAGGCCGGCGTGAAAAAATTCTGTTTCCACTGGCGGTGCTCTTTTTAACCCTGCTGGTACTACCCACGGCGACGCCGCTGATCGGTATGTTCTGTCTGGGTAATCTGATGCGTGAAGCCGGTGTGGTTGATCGTCTGAGCAAGACTGCACAGAACGAGCTGATTAATATCGTAACTATCTTTCTGGGGCTGGCAGTGGGCGCCAAATTATCCGCCGCTGAATTTCTGTCGGTGCAGACTCTGGGCATTCTGGCTCTTGGCGCAGTTGCGTTTTCGGTAGGTACCGCATCGGGTGTGCTCATGGCAAAAGTGATGGCGCGGTTTAGCAGCAAACCTATTAACCCGTTAATTGGCGCGGCCGGTGTTTCCGCAGTGCCCATGGCGGCTCGCGTCGTTAACAAGGTTGGGCTGGAGGCTAATCCGAATAACTTCCTGCTCATGCATGCTATGGGGCCCAATGTGGCCGGTGTGCTCGGCTCAGCAGTCGCTGCCGGTTTGCTATTGGCGCTGGTGGGCTAAGCGAAGGTTTTCAGGAACGTCCGGTTAGCCACAGCAGCAGCGTGTAAACTACGGCAATAAAGGCGCTGATAATAGCTATATAGATGAATCCGCGCAGCCCCTGGCGCAAAGAGTGTCCGTTTATTTGCAGGTACACTATCCATAATATCGACAATACCAGGGGAATTAAAAATAAAAAGCGCGTCATGATGATGAGTTCCTGTTTTGTTGCTGGCGCTGATGCCAGAGTGCCAGATCCGATGCCGCCTGGCGGGCCTGTTCCAGTAAGGGGTCGAGCCGGGTGATATGATCAGCCAGTAAATCGACCTGTCCCTCTTTCATATATTGCTCTAAGGTACTTGCCGTTGCCTGCAGACGCGTCAGGCCAAGATTGGCCGCCGCGCCTTTTAGCGAGTGAAAGAAGCGCCGTGCCTGATCATGCTGACCCTTAGCCAGAAAGTCGACCACCCGCAGCGGTGCTTCCTGATAATCCTGATGTAAACGCTCTACCAGTGACACGTATAAAGTGACGTTATGCTGCAAGCGATTCATCGCGCCGGTAAAATCAATATCCCGGTGATGCGGGTAGTTAATGGCGCCGGCCACAGGGGCAGGTTGTGGTTCGAGCGTGGTGGTGCCGGCATTGTTTTGATAATCGCCCCGCAGACACCATTTTTCAGCAGCCTGATACAGCAGCTGTTCGTCAATCGGTTTACTTAAATGATCCTGCATCCCAGCGGCCAGGGAGCTTTCCACATCTTCCGGGCTGGTATTGGCGCTCATGGCGATTATAGGTAACTGCCGGTATGAGTAACGCGAACGAATGCGCTGGGCTGCCGTCAGCCCGTCCATTACCGGCATCTGTATATCCATGAACACCAGCGCGTAGTCCCGTTCAGCTACCCGGGCGAGCGCTTCTTCACCATGTTTGGCCACATCAACCTGCAAGCCTGCCTGTTCAAGCATTTCCCGGGCAATATGCTGGTTGATATCGTTATCTTCAACCAGCAAAACCGGCGCACCGTGCAGTTCACAGGGCAAGCTGAGTGGATCGCGATGCTGTTCCTGCGCGGTTATGGCCAGCGCAGAGCAAAGGACCCTGATTATCGCCGAACTGGTGTAAGGCTTAACGATGTGATCGGCGACTCCGAGCTGATGTGCAGCAGTGATCAGTTCGCTGGCATGAAAGCTGGTAGCAAGAATCAGCCGCGGTGCATTGTCGTAGTCCTGCATTTCGCGGCAGAAATCCAGGCCACTGATTCCGGGCAGTTGCCAGTCAACGAAACAGACATCAAAGTCCTGTTGCCGGACTAATTCCAGTCCCTCTTCGGCAGTGCGACAGGTACGGATATCCACCTGGTAGCTGCGTAGTAATTCGGTGAGCATTTCGCGGGTGGTCAGATTGTCTTCAATCGCCAGTACCCGCTTCCCAGCCAGCCGCGGCAGGAGCATGTTCTGGGCGCTGGTATCCTGGTCCTGCTGTAACGGCAGTTTCAACTCGAGAAAAAAGGTTGAGCCCTGACCCAGACTGCTGATCACGCCCAGGCCATGCTGATTCATCAACTTAACGATACGCTGGCTGATTGCCAGACCCAGGCCGGTACCGCCAAATTTGCGGGTGGTGGAACTGTCAGCCTGTGAAAACGCCTGAAACAGGCGGGCGCGCTGCTCTTCATCCATACCTATACCGGTATCAGTGACCGATAACCGCAGGTAAACCTCGTCAGTGTCTAAATCGAGTAAGGTCGCGGAGACGACGATTTCGCCGTGCTCGGTAAACTTAATGGCGTTGCTGACCAGGTTGACCAGTACCTGGTTGATGCGCAGCGGATCGCCAATCAAGCGGGTGGGGATATTGCCCGGTAAACTGATAATAAATTCCAGGTCTTTGTCATGCGCCCGGTAGGCAAACATATCTGCCAGGTTAGCGAGCACTTCCTCAAGATCAAAAGGAATAGCTTCAATGGTTAGCTTATCGGCTTCAAGTTTTGAAAAATCCAGCAGGTCATTAATGATGCCAAGTAGCATCCGTGACGAACTTTCAATAGACTTTAAATACCCGCGCTGCTTTTCGTTCAGGTCGGTTTTCAGCGACAGTTGGGTCATGCCCAGAATGGCATTTATGGGGGTACGGATTTCGTGGCTCATATTGGCCAGGAACTCACTTTTAGCCTGATTGGCCTGCTCAGCACTGCGGATTGCCCGTTGCATCTCTTCCAGCTGCGCCAGTTCGGCCGCAGAAGGGACGGCCGATGCGGATGGTTTCTGTGGTTTGCTGATTCGGCTGCGGAGCCAGTGCCAAACGGAGCTAACGGACATAGTCGGATGTTTTACCTCATAAAGTGTCCCGGCTATCATGCCACGCACAGTGGCTAACGCCAAGTAACGAAATTGCCTGTTTTTGCCATTGCTGGCATGGACTAGCGGGTTATTTACCAGTAAGCTTTCGGCATAAGTTACCGAGTTGCGTTATAAGGCAGGATATCCTTTTGCAGTTACCATTTTCCAGTTCGTTGCAGCTTCTCGCTGAGCCCGCGCACCGCGAGGCGTTAACGCAAATCAGTCGTGGTATTGAACGCGAGTGTCTGCGCATCACCCCGCAAGGCAAACTGGCCGCCACTGAGCACCCGCCGGCCTTAGGCGCTGCGCTGACGCATCCCTATATAACGACCGACTATGCCGAAATGCTGATGGAGTTTATCACGCCGGTAGCCCAGAGCATCGACGTGACGCTGCAACAACTTGAAGATATTCATAAGTATACTTACCGGCATTTAGGCGAAGACTTGTTGTGGCCACTGAGCATGCCCTGTTTTGTTGGCGACGTCGCCGATATCCATATTGCCCGTTATGGCAGCTCGCATAGTGGCCAGATGAAAACGCTATACCGCAAAGGCCTGACCCAGCGCTATGGCGGTGGCATGCAGATCATTGCCGGCGTGCATTATAATTTTTCGGTACCGCAGGCGATCTGGGAGCAACTGGCAGCCGCGGAAAATGTGACGCCCGACGCGCATTATATTTCGCGCCGCTATTTTGATCTGATTCGTAACTATAAGCGCATTTGCTGGGTTATTCCTTACCTGTTCGGTGCGTCGCCGGCGGTATGTAAATCTTTTCTCAAACATGCCGAAGGCGATATTGAATTTAAGGAGCATGGCAAGGGCACGCTCTACCGGCCCTACAGCACCTCGCTGCGGATGAGCGATTTGGGCTACACCAACCGCGAACAGGCGGATTTGCGGATCACCTATAACTCGGTGGAAGAATATATCCATGGCCTGCGTCGCGCTATTACCACGCCATCAAAGGAATTTGGCCGGCTGGGTATAAAAGTCGGCGGAGAGTATCAGCAGTTGAACGACAATATTCTGCAAATTGAGAATGAATTCTACTCGCCAATCAGACCAAAACGGGTGGCGCGCGCAGGTGAAACCCCGACTCAGGCGCTGGAGCGCGGTGGTGTTGAATACATTGAAGTCCGCGCCCTTGATGTGAACCCTTTCAGTTCCATAGGTATCACCGCTGAACAAATCCGCCTGCTGGACCTGCTACTGATGTACTGCCTGCTACAACCCAGTCCGCGGCTTAATCTTGAGCAGCAGCATGAGGCGGATCGCAATTTCAACCGGGTGGTACTGGATGGCCGTAATCCACAGCTGACATTACTGACCGAAGGGTATGAGCGGCCACTGGCAGACTGGCTGGAAGAACTCTTCGCTGACTTTCAGCCAATCGCTGCCGCATTTGATGCAGCTCATAACAGCAACGATTATCAGCAAACTGTCGCGAATCATTACCGTGCGGTCCTGAATCCGGAGCTGACTTTCTCGGGGCAGTTTATGCGCATTCTGCGGGAAGAAAATATTGATAACGGTGAATTTGGTATGCAGCTTGCCGCTCAATATCGCGACGCGATGCAGCAGCCACTGCGTTACTTTAGTGATGCCGAATTTAGTGAGTGGACTGAGCTGTCATTGAAGCAGCAACAGGATCGTGAGCAACAAGATGCCGGCAGCTCATTTGATGATTTTCTTACCGAATATTTTCGCCGCGCCGCCTGCGCCAGTCCGGAGTGCCTCTGATGGGCCGGCGGGTATTACATCGGACAATGCGTACCACGCTGCTTGTTAGTGCGGTAGCCCTGGCTGGTTGTAGTACCGCGCCGCCACAAAAGCCGGATGACCTGTGCGAAGTGTTTTTTGAAAAACGTGACTGGTATGACGCCGCCAACCGCATGAGCGAAAAATACGGTGTCCCGATTCAGGTTCCCATGGCGATGATGTATCAGGAAAGTTCATTCAAACACGATGCTAAACCGCCCCGCGACTATATCTTATGGGTAATTCCCTGGGGTAGGGTAAGCAGTGCTTATGGTTATTCCCAGGCAAAAACACCAACCTGGACTGATTATCAGCGTGAAACCGGCAATAACTGGGCATCCCGGGATAATTTCGATGACGCCATCGATTTTATGGGCTGGTTTGTGACTAAAAGCGCAAAAGTAAACGGGGTATCGAAGTGGGATGCTTATGCCCAGTACCTTAATTACCATGAAGGCTGGGGCGGCTACCGGCGGCAGACTTACGTGAAGAAGCCCTGGTTAGTGAAAGTCGCTCGCCGGGTTAAAGAGCGCGCCGGTATTTATGGCACGCAGTTACGCAGCTGTGAGGAAGAATTGCAGCGGGGCTGGCTGTGGCGGCTATTTTTCGACTGATAAGTTAATCTGTCCGGGAAATAAAGTAATCAGGCAAAAAGCGCACCAACTTGACCATATGCTCGCCACTTTCAATAACCTCAAGCGCATAGGTATCAACACGCATACACAGCGGCTGACGGGGGATATCTCCCAACTGTTCAATGATCAGGCCGCTGACCGTTTTGGGCCCGTCGGTTGGTAAGTTCCAGTTCAGTTCTTTATTTAAGTCCCGGATGTTGGCGACGCCTTCGACCAGCACCGAACCATCAGGCTGGATAATCACAGATTCACTTGGTGGCGGCGAAATACTGGTGGTAAAATCGCCGACGATTTCTTCCAGAATATCTTCCAGAGTAACCAGGCCCTGAATATCACCGTACTCGTCCACCACCAGACCAATGCGTTCTTTGCTGCGCTGGAATTTAAGCAACTGAACATTAAGCGGCGTACCTTCCGGAATATAGTAAATCTCCCTGGCTGCACGTATCACCTCGGCTTTATCAATTTCACTACTTGCCTTGGTGACCAGTTGCATAATATCGCGGGCGTGTAAGAAACCTATGGCATCGTCAATTTCGTTGCGATAGAGCAACAGCCGGGTATGCTGCGCCTGGGATAACTGGCGGATAATTGTCTTCAGATCATCCTGGGCGTCGATGCCACTGATTTCAGCGCGCGGGATCATCACATCTTCAACGGTTACTTTTTCCAGATCCAGAATGCTTATTAGCATTTCCTGGTGACCGCGTGGAATCATTGAATTCGCTTCATTAACCACAGTGCGCAGCTCTTCGCTGCTAAGGGCATCCCGGCCGGCGATATTGCGGGGGTTAATACCGAGCAGCCGCATAAAACCGTTGGTAACAAAGTTAATCGCTGCTACCAGCGGATACATGATAGTCAGCAGCGGCTTGAGAATAACCGAACTGGGAAAAGCAACCTGCTCAGGATGCAGCGCTGCTATGGTTTTCGGTGTGATTTCAGCAAAAATAAGCACCACTACGGTTAGTCCCAGCGTGGCGACCAGAATCCCCGCGTCACCAAACCAGCGTAAACAGACGATGGTCGCGATAGCTGAGGCGGCGATATTGACCAGGTTATTGCCAATCAGTATCAGGCCAATCAGCCGGTCCGGACGATCCAGCAGATATTGGACCCGTTTGGCACCACTATGATCTTGCTGCACCAGATGACGTAAGCGGTAGCGATTCACCGACATCATGCCGGTTTCTGAACCAGAAAAATAAGCGGAAAGGAACAGAAGGACGCCCAGTATAATCAGCAGCGTCGAGGTGGCTATTTCGTCCAAAAATGATACCTGTAGTAGAAGTCCAGTTGCCTAATGTAATCAGCCTGACCGTCAAGTCAAGTAAACCGCGACAAAATCATATGTACTGCTATGCAGCCAGCAATATATCCTTCACAAAGCGGCTGCCGAAATACGCGATAGTCAGTATGACACTGGCAACCACACTGGCAATAACCAGGCCGCGCCCGCGAATACCACGAACGCCGTGCAAATAGACCACGGCAAGGTAAATGACAGCAGCAACAGAGCTTAGTATAGTTTTATGTGACTGCCCCTGCACAAACATATTGTCGAGAAAAATAAAGCCGCTTATTAAAGCCGCAATCAACATCAGGGTACCGGTACTGAGCAGCCGGAAAAAATAGCGCTCTACTGTCATTAGCGGCGGCAGGTAACTGGCCACTGCATTCACCTTATGCTGTTTCAGCAGGTAGGTCAGATACAGCAACTGCACCGCATAAAGGGTCGCAAGTAGCAGCACGGCATAAGCGATCAGCGATAATACGATATGGATAGCCAGCCCGTAATTGTTACCCAGCGATGCGCCCCAGTTCACCGGGGTCGCCAGCAGCAGTACCGTACTCACCGCGGCAAAGAGGTAAATCACCGGCCGTAGCAACAAACCGCCGGAGCGGTTATGGCGCACCAGTGACAACAGCGCCAGGAAAAATGCGACGCTACTGAGGCTGCTGGTGATGTTCAGGTGGTCAAAATCGTCGGCGCTGAGATATTGCCATAGCAACAGACCATGGCTCAGAACGGCTGCAAAGGGCAGTAACTGTTGCCACAGCAGCGGGCCAGCGCGATAAGCCAGGCGGCGCCACAGTACAATGGCGCTGGCCAGATACAGTAACAGCGTAATAAGCAGCAATATCAACATGACCTAACCTGATCTATAAAGTGATAAGCAAGTATATGCATTGTCACAATGAAACCCAATAGGAACAAGAAACTTTGCTTGATTTCAGGTATACTGGTCGCCATATAAATTGAACTAATTAACGCAGTAGATTGGAAGCATCGGCATGTTTGAAAACTTAAGCCAACGACTGACACAGTCACTAAAATCGATCGGTGGTCGCGGCCGGCTGACAGAAGACAATATTAAAGATACCTTGCGTGAAGTGCGCATGGCGCTGCTGGAAGCCGATGTGGCCCTGCCAGTGGTGCGCGATTTTATCAGCCGGGTAAAAGAGCGCGCGATTGGTGCTGAGGTTAACAAGAGCCTTACGCCTGGCCAGGTATTTATTAAGATTGTGCAGCAGGAGCTGGAACATGCGATGGGCGAAGGGAACGTTCCCCTCAATCTGAGCACGCAACCGCCAGCGGTTATTCTCATGGCGGGTTTGCAGGGTGCCGGTAAAACCACCAGCGTCGGTAAGCTGGCGCGCTATTTGCGCGAAAAGCACAAAAAGAAAGTACTGGTCGTCAGCGCGGACGTTTATCGCCCGGCTGCGATTAAGCAGCTGCAGACTCTTGCCGCAGAAGTTGACGTTGAGTTTTTCCCGTCTTCAACTGAACAGAAGCCAGTCGCTATTGCCCAGGCGGCAATTGATTATGCCCGCAAGAAGTTTCTTGATGTAGTGCTGGTAGATACCGCCGGCCGGACTGCTATCGATGAAGTCATGATGACGGAAATCCAGCAGTTACATACCGCCGTCAAGCCAATTGAAACCCTGTTCGTCGTTGATGCCATGACCGGCCAGGATGCCGCCAACACAGCGAAGGCCTTCAGTGAAGCGCTGCCCCTGACCGGTGTTATTCTGACCAAAGTCGATGGTGACGCGCGCGGCGGTGCAGCTTTATCGATCCGGCATATTACCGGCCAGCCAATTAAGTTTTTAGGCGTTGGCGAAAAGAATAGTGCGCTTGAGCCTTTCCATCCCGAGCGCGTCGCCTCGCGTATTCTCGGCATGGGCGACGTATTGTCGCTGATCGATGAACTGGAAACCAAAGTTGATCGGGATAAAGCTGAAAAAGTTGCCCGCAAGGTCATGAAGCAGGGTAAATTTTCGCTTGAAGATTTCCGTGATCAGTTGGTCCAGATGCGCGATATGGGTGGCATGATGGGTATGCTCGATAAAATGCCGGGCATGGGCAACGTGAGCTCACAGGTTAAAGGTCAGCTGGACGACAAAATGACCGTGCGCATGGAAGCTATTATTAATTCTATGACGCCGAAAGAGCGTGAACATCCCGATGTAATTAAGGGCTCTCGCAAGCGCCGGATCGCTGCAGGGTCGGGCACTCAGGTGCAGGATGTGAATAAACTGCTCAAGCAATTCATGCAGATGCAGAAAATGATGAAAAAAATGAAAGGCGGTGGCATGGCAAAAATGATGCGCGGCCTTGGCGGTATGGGGGGCAAAATGCCTCCGGGGATGCTCCCGAAACGATAGGCAGTCGGCTGACTGAGGCAAGGCTCCACGCCAGAGAAAACTTGCATTCAGACAAAAAATCAGTAGAATTGCCGGGCTCTGACTCAGGCTTGTCCGTGTCGGAGGCTTTTTTATTTACTTAACATTAAAAACTGTATCGAGGAACGTAATGGTAACCATTCGTTTACAACGTGGCGGCGCTAAAAAGCGCCCATTCTACCAGATGGTAGTAACTGACAGTCGCAATGCCCGCGACGGTCGTTTTATTGAAAATGTCGGCTTTTTTAATCCGCTTGCCCGCGGCCAGGAAGAGAAATTGCGTGTTGATTTAGATCGTGTTGACCACTGGGTGGGCAACGGCGCAACTTTATCTGAGCGCGTCAACAAGCTGATCAAAGATGCGCGTAGCGCAGCTTAAGTATTAATTTAAACGCATCTGGTGGCTATGAACTCAACATCTGAAACCGTGGTTATTGGCCAGCTTGGCGCAGTTTACGGCGTGAAGGGTTGGCTTAAGGTTCAAAGCTATACCGATGATGCGGAAGCCATTTTTGATTACAGCCCCTGGCAGATTATTAAGCAGGGCAAACCGCAAACAGTTCAGGTCGAAGAATGGCGTCGACATAATAAAGGACTGATTGCGAAACTGGCGGGCGTTGATGATCGTGATAAGGCTCAGGTGTATACCGGCGCTGATATCGTGATTGAGGCCGCACAGTTACCTGAGTTGCCAGAGGATGAGTTTTACTGGCGCGATCTGATTGGTATGACCGTGGTGAATACCGAGGGTTATAACATGGGGATTGTCGACCAGTTAATGGCCACAGCATCGAATGATGTGATGGTGGTGAAAGCGAACAACAATGATGCGTTCGGCAGGTCAGAGCGACTGATTCCGTTTATTCAGAGTCAGTACGTGCAATCGATAGACCGCGAAGCAAAGCGCATTGTTGTTGACTGGCCGTCGGATTTTTAATGGCTGCACAATTGCAGGTAGGGGTTATCAGCCTTTTTCCTGAAATGTTTCAGGCCATTACAGATAACGGTGTGACCGGCAGGGCAGTACGTGAAGGGCTTCTTGAGCTTAAGCTCATTAATCCCCGCGACTTTACCCACGACCGGCATCGCACTGTCGACGACCGCCCTTATGGCGGTGGCCCGGGAATGCTGATGATGGTGCAACCGCTGACTGATGCGATTGCTGCTGCTAAGCAGGAACTGGGAGCCAGTACTAAGGTGATTTATTTGTCACCTCAGGGTCGCAAGCTCGATCATGCTGGCGCTAAGCAATTAGCTGAGCATGACAAGCTAATCCTGATTGCCGGTCGCTATGAAGGCATCGACGAGCGCGTAATTACTCGCCACGTTGATGAAGAATGGTCGATTGGTGATTACGTGTTGAGTGGGGGGGAGTTACCCGCCATGGTAATGATTGACGCGGTAGCGCGATTAATACCAGGGGTACTCGGGCATCAGGATTCTGCCAGTGAAGATTCATTCGCTGAAGGATTACTGGATTGCCCTCATTACACACGACCGGAAGTTTTAGATGGTGAGGCGGTACCCTCAGTATTACTGAGCGGTAACCATGAATATATTCGTCGGTGGCGATTGCAGCAGGCTCTGGGAAGAACCTGGTTACGACGTCCCGAATTATTAAACAACCTAGCTCTGACTGGCGAGCAGCAGGCCCTACTGGATGAATTCATTCAACAGTATCAGGCCGCTGACAACAACTCGGGCGGTTAATCTAGGCAAGTGAGGCTATCATGGCAAAAGTAAGTCAAAATTTGATCAAAGCGATCGAAGATGAGCAGTTGAAAAGCGACCTTCCGGTTTATGCACCGGGCGATACAGTGGTCGTTAATGTTAAGGTTAAAGAAGGTAACCGTGAGCGTGTTCAGGCATTTGAAGGCGTGGTTATCGGTAAGCGTAATCGTGGACTGCACTCAGCTGTTACCGTTCGTAAAATATCGAATGGTGAAGGCGTTGAGCGTACCTTCCAGGTACACAGCCCGATTATCGACAGCATTGTTGTGAAGCGTAAAGGTGCGGTTCGTCGCGCTAAGCTTTACTACCTTCGCGAGCGTTCAGGCCGTTCTGCGCGTATCCGCGAGAAGCTGGGCGCATAATTTTGCGTGCAGTCAAAAAACCCGCCTCTGGCGGGTTTTTTTATGCCTGACTTCAGGCACAATAGCTGAACCTTTCAGGCATTCCCGGCAAACGACGGAGTAATCATGGATCAGCAGCAACAACTTGAGCAGTTACGCACTGAGATTGATGCGACCGATGGCGCATTAGTTGAACTGCTGCTACGCCGTAGGCAGTTGGCCGCTGATGTTGGAAAGGTCAAACGGGAGCTGGGTCAACCGCTCTATGTTCCTGACCGCGAAGCAAAAATGCTGGAGGACCGCCGGCGGCAGGCGGCTGCCGTCGGGTTATCCCCTGATCTCATTGAAGACGTATTGCGGCGCGTGATCCGTGAATCTTACCAGCAACAGCAAGCAGCGGATGTTCACCTGCAGAATAAGAAAATTGTGGTTGTCGGTGGCGCAGGAGCGCTCGGGCAGCTATTTGTTCGTTTGTTTGAGTCGGCTGGGGCCAGTGTGCAGGTCCTTGATAAAAATGACTGGCAACGGGCTAAGGAGTACCTGGCCGGGGCTGACCTGGTGCTTATCAGTGTGCCTATCGCCGTTACTGAACAGGTTATTGTCGAACTGCCCGAATTACCGCAGCACTGTATTCTGGCCGACGTGACCAGCGTGAAAGAAGGGCCTCTGCAAGCGATGCTTAAGCAGCATAAAGGGCCGGTGGTCGGCTTGCACCCGATGTTCGGACCGCAGCAGCAGACGCTGGCGAAACAACTTATTGTGGTCAGCCACGGGCGCGGGCAGCCGCACTATCAGTGGTTGTTAGACAGTATTGTCCGCTGGGGCGCTAATCTGCAGGAGTTTGATGCTGAGGCGCACGATCAGGCCATGGCCTTTATTCAGGTGATGCGCCATTTATCGACCTTTGTATATGGCGTACATCTTGCCCGCGAGCGGGCAGACCTGGAGCAGCTACTTGAACTCAGTTCACCCATCTACCGGCTGGAACTGATGATGGTGGGCCGGCTGTTCGCGCAGAATGCTGAACTTTATGCGGACATCATTTTATCGCAGCCGCAGAACTTTGCGATGATGCGCCGGTATCTGCAACGTTTTGATACCGTTCTTGGTGAACTTGAGCAGGGCAACAAGGCTGCATTTCTGGAGGAGTTTGCGGAAGTAGCAGCCTATTTTGGTGAATTTTCTACGGATTTTCTTAATGACTCGCAGCGGCTACTCAGCCTTGCTGGCGATACGCATAAGGTCCGCTAAATCAGTTACTGACAGGGGTTTGCTGAGCTGTTGTTCAATGCCCGCCTCATTACAGCGTTGTTTGATATCTTCATCGTCGTGACCGGTTATCAGACCTGCCGGCGGCGTCTCATCGCCGAGTTCGTCATAGATCCGGCAATAGACCTCAATGCCATTAAAGTCGGGCAACTCATAGTCAAGCAATAACAAATGCGGGCGTTCGGCCAGCGCTTTTTCAACTGCTTCGGCGCCACATTCAGCGGTTATCACGCGCGCCGGGTAATGGCTGAGCATTGATTTCATTACTGCCAGTGACACATAGTCGTCATCGACTACTAATACTTTCGGACCTTTATCACTCATAATTTATACCCTACACTGAATGAATCAGAACCCTAGCAAATTCGTGACAACGGGTAAACAAAAGGACGACAAAATGAGCCGGGTAAAGATCTGGGACAGCTATATCCGCATTTATCACTGGTTGATGGTGGTGTTAGTCATCAGCCAGATATGGACTGCCAGCCAGGGTTACATGGAATGGCATCAGCGCGGTGCTTTTGTGCTCGGCGCACTGATACTGACGCGGCTGATCTGGGGCTTTATTGGTAGCGAATCCGCTCGTTTCAGCGTCTTCTTACGCGGGCCGCGGGCGGTAATTGAACATTTCCGGGAGCTGCGCGAAGGGCGACATCAGACAGAAACCACCCATAATCCCGCCGGTGGCTGGTCAGTAGTCGCTATTCTGCTGGCTTTACTCATCCAGATTGGCACCGGGCTGTTTGCCACCGATGATATTTTGTTTGACGGGCCGCTGGCTCATTTAGTCAGTAGTTCGACCCGGGATTTACTGACGACGATTCATCATCTTAATGTGTATTTCATTTTTACCGTTGTCGGCCTGCACGTACTGGCCATTATCGGCTACCGGCTGATTGGTATTCCGCTGACCATGGCGATGATCCACGGCTACCAGGACCTTGATGAGGAGCGGGCCGCGTACAAACAACCACGTCTTCGTAACGGCACCTGGGGCATCCTCATCGCTCTGTTGCTGGCGTCGGCTGCTTTTTATTTTCTGGACTGACCGCTATGGCAGATAAGTCTTATGATCTCATCGTTATAGGTACCGGCACCGCCGGCAGCGTGGTAGCGTCAAAATGCCGCAAGGCGGGTTGGTCGGTAGCTATTGTCGATCATCGCCCATTTGGCGGAACCTGCGCATTATGCGGTTGTGATCCGAAAAAAACTCTCCGCGAGGCCGCCGAAGTGATTGATGGTTGCCGTCGAATGGCTGGCAAGGGTATAGCAGGAAAACTCTGCGTTGACTGGCAAGCTTTGCAACGGCATAAACGCTCCTTTACTGATCCGGTGCCCGACAGCCGTGAACAGAGTTATGTGCGGCAAGGTATAGCTACCTGGCGTGGGAAGGCGCAATTTTGCGGCGCGAATTCACTGCAGGTCAATGATAAAGTCCTCGATGCCGGGTTTATTGTTATCGCGACGGGCGCTGAGCCCCGTAAGTTACTCATTGATGGGGCCGGGTACCTGATTAGCAGCGATGATTTTCTTGAACTCAGTGAGCTACCCCAACGTTTGCTATTGGTTGGCGGCGGCTATATTGGCTTTGAATTCGCGCATATCGCTGCCCGGGCCGGTGTCGAAGTGACACTTATTAACCGCAGTAAGCGGCCCCTGAGCGCTTTCGATCCCGACCTGGTTGAGCAGCTCGTCAAACGTACGCGCGAACTTGGCGTGACTGTTCACCTGGGATACGAAGTAAAAGCTGTTATGAAACATAGCAATGGCTTCACCATTAAAGCGGAAAGCGAAAAAGAAACCCTTACTATAGAAACGGATTTGCCTGTTCATGCTGCGGGTCGGATTCCGGCAGTTGCTGATCTGGATCTGGATGCTGGTAATATTGATTCGGAGGAAGGGGTACTCAAGTTAAATGGAGAGCTTCGCAGCATCTCAAACCCGGCAGTATTTGCTGCTGGCGATGCCGCCGGAACCTCGCTACCACTAACCCCTGTAGCGGCCAAAGAAGGACATGCAGTTGCGGATAACCTGCTCGCCCGAGATCATCGCGGCGTCGATTATCACGGGATCCCCAGTGTCGTTTTTACGCTGCCGTCATTGGCACGGGTAGGTTTACAGGAAGCGGAAGCGAGAGCGCAAAACCGTCAGTTTAAAATTCATCATGGGCTGGTTCCTGAGTGGCAGACTGCCAGTCGGCGAAATGAATCCTGCTACGGTTACAAGATCCTCATTGAAGAAACGACGGAGCGAATTCTGGGTGCACATGTAATCGGGCCTGCCGCCGCCGAAACCATTAACCTGTTTAGCTTTGCCATGGTTAACGGTTTAGGCGCAACAGCGCTTCGCAGTGCCAGTTTCGCTTATCCGACTGCCGCTTCTGATATTGAAGCCATGTTGCAGTAATTTTAATCAGCCCGGTAATTATCGTGGCAGCCCTTACAGTTCTCGGACGTGGTTTTGACGGCCTGGCCGAGTTCAGCACGTGAAGCACCGGCGTTTGCCAGTTGCTTTAAATTGTTCGCATCGCTCTGTAACTTTTCAAAGTTCTGTTTGAAATCGTCCCAGTTTTGCCAGATCTCCGGCAACGCATCGGTATCATTTCCCGGCATCGCGCCGTCAACCTGAAACCCGGCCCAGGGGATGACAGTCATCGCCGCAAAATCATTGGCGCGCTCGGCGAAAATTTCTGACTCGAAAGGCACATCGCCTTTGATCATATCGCCCATGGTTTTAAAGTTGTGATACATCACATTTAACGCATTCTGGCGGTAAGTTACGGCTTTTTCTGCGTCATAAAAGGCGGTTTGGGCGCCAACACTGGCGCTCAACAGACCGACAGATACCAGGGTAATCGTTATCGTGAATAGCCGTTTCATGGATTTTCTCCGTTTTATTATTCATTGTTTAGCGGCTTACCGTTTCCACTGCGCTTTTCATCCCTAAACTGATTGCGTCTAAGGTGTTGTTCCCTTTACTGTAGACCAGGATAACAATACTACAAAATCTCACAGAGGATATACCAGATGAGCAGGAGTAAGCACCTGAGCAAACTGGCGTTAGCAATTTGCGCAGTGATACCGACGGTATCCGTAGCGTCGCAGACAACGCCAGTTCAAGGGTTACATGACAACACCCCGACATTTGTCGCATTGCAGAATGCCACTATCATTACCGAGCCGGGTAAGCAGTTACAAAATGCCACCCTGGTTATCCGTGACGGCAAAATTATCGCTGTCGATGCGAACAACCAGGCTCCCGCGGGGGCCCGGGTAATTGACGCCAGCGGCCATACCATTTACCCCGGTTTTATCGACGCTTACAGTAATTATGGTGTGCCGGAGGTTGAAGAGCAGGAACATGCTCCTTACCGGAGTGAAGCGCCGCAGTACAATAATAAGCGCGAAGGCGGCAATGCTGCGAACGATGCAATCCACGCGCAGAAACGCTGGGTTAGTGAATACGCGAATAATCCGAAAGCTGCGAAGCAGTATATTGAGCAAGGTTTTACCGCTGTCCAGAGCGCGCGGCTGGACGGTATATTCCAGGGCCAGGGCGTAACGGTATCTTTAGCGGATAAAATCCCCAATGACACGGTTTACCGTGCTGAAGCCCGCCATTTCGGCTCATTTGATAAAGGTACTTCAAAACAGCAATACCCTTCCTCGCTGATGGGTTCAATTGCGCTTATCCGGCAAACTTTATCCGACGCCAACTGGTATGAAACCGCGTTCGGCAAGCAGGCTCATAACGGACCGGTTGAATTCAATGCCGCACTGGCTGAACTGGGACCGGTAGAACAAGAAGGCATCGTCTTTAAAATCACTGATGATAAATCGCTGCTGCGTGCCCATGATGTATTTTCCAGTTTTGATGTGCCTGTTACTTACCTGGGCTCGGGCTTTGAATATGCCCGACTGGCGGCAGTAAAAGCGACCAACTCATCAATTATCCTGCCGGTGAACTTCCCGGCGGCACCAGAAGTAAATGGTGTCGATGATCATCTTGATGTCAATCTGGCGGATTTGCGCCACTGGGAACGTGCACCCGGCAATGCTGCAGCACTCGCCCGGGCTGGAATTGATTTTTCTTTTACCCTGCATGATTTGAAAAAGTCGGATGATTTCTGGCCAAATGTGCGCAAAGCCGTGCGCCATGGTCTCGATAAAGATCGCGCTTTAGCCGCGTTGACTACGGTACCGGCGCGCATCGCTGGGGTCGCCGACAAAGCCGGTAAACTAGCACCGGGTTATGCTGCTGACTTTGTCATTGCCAAAGGGGATCTTTTTACCGAAGGTGAAATCAAATCAGTCTGGTTGCAGGGGCAGGAAGTTGAGCTTGAGCCGTTACGGCAGGCTGACTTCAGCGGCAATTTCGACCTCAATATAGCCAATCAGCAAATTGATCTGTCAATTAATGATGGCAAGGCGCTGTCCGGCGAACTCGAATACGACGGCACCAAGCAAAAATTGCGCAGTATGACCCGCGACGAAGAAAGTCTGCAGTTTGTCGTTGACGGTGAGTTTGCCGCAGTAAAGGGAGCCTGGCGATTCCGTTTGCAGCAGCAATCCGAAGCAGGCTACCGCGGCATCGCTGTTGGTCCGGATGGACGTGAGCTGGCTATAACAGCACAGCGTGAGAGCGCTGCTGAGGATGCTACAGCGAAGACCAATGAACAGCCGGCTGCCAGTTACGTCAGCAAAGTGACATTCCCGAATGTCGCTTATGGTCTGGATGCGTTGCCAGAACGGCACAACCTGCATATTAAAAATGCCACCGTCTGGACCGCAGATGATCAGGGCGTACTGGAAAATACCGATATCCTGATTAAAAACGGCAATTTTGAACGGATTGGTAAAAACCTGCGGACGCCATCGGGTTACCTTGAAATCGATGCCACCGGTATGCACGTAACACCGGGCATTATCGATGAACATTCGCATATCGCTATCGATCGCGGCGTAAATGAGGGATCTGAAGCAATCACCTCCGAAGTCCGTATTGGTGATGTGGTCAACCCCGATGATATCCACATTTATCGGTCATTAGCCGGCGGTACTACTATGGCGCAGCTGTTACATGGTTCAGCCAACCCGATCGGTGGCCAGGCGCAGGTGATTAAGCTGCGTTGGGGCGCTACGGCAAACGATATAAAGTTTGACGCGGCACCGCCAAGCATTAAATTTGCGCTGGGCGAAAACGTTAAGCAAAGCAACTGGGGTAGTAACTACAGTGTGCGCTATCCGCAAACGCGGATGGGTGTTGAAACCATTATGCGCGACGGTTTTCTTGCCGCCCATGAATACCGCAAGCGGCAGCAGGACTATCAGAAACTGAGCAAGACCGAACAGGCGAAGGTCGCAGCGCCGCGTCCGGATTATCGTCTGGATACCTTGCTGGAGATCCTCAACAGCGAGCGTTTTGTTCACGCCCATTCTTATGTGCAGTCAGAAATTCTGATGCTCTTAAGGCTGGCTGAAGAGTTCGATTTTACCCTGACTACCTTTACCCACATTCTGGAAGGCTACAAAGTCGCTACGGAAATGGCTAAACATGGTGCCGGGGCATCGTCTTTCGCTGACTGGTGGGCATATAAATTCGAAGTCTATGACGCGATTCCACAAAATGCCTGCCTGATGGCGGAGAAAGGGGTGCTGACCAGCATTAACTCAGACAGTAATGATCTCCAGCGCCGGTTGAATACCGAAGCGGCCAAATCAGTCACGTACTGTGGTATGGATGAGCATGAAGCCTTACAGATGGTGACGCTGAATCCTGCTAAGCAACTGAAGGTTGATCAGTATGTGGGCAGCATTACACCTGGTAAGCATGCTGACTTTGTTTTATGGACCGCGCATCCGCTGACTTCCTATGCCCGCCCGGAGCAAACCTGGATCAACGGTCGTAAATACTTTGACCGGCAACAGGACCAACAGGCCCGTGTGGCAGTGGAACAAGAGAAGCAGCAGTTAATTCAGAAGCTGCTGCAGAGCCCTGACAGCGAGCGTGCTGGCGCCAGCAATGGCTATAAGCCTCAGCAGCCGACCTGGCACTGTGAAGACAATCACGATATCTGGACCGATGGCCACGCCCATACCCACGGAGGACAGCACGAATGAAAAAGTTAATGAGTGCGGTGTTGGCCGCAAGTTTTACGCTGAGCGCCGCGGCCCACGATATGGTGCCGGGCGAGCCACAGCAACAGCCGGTTCTGTTGCAGGGCGGCACCCTGTATACCATCACTGATGGCATTCAGCCGCAGACCGATCTGCTGTTCGAAAACGGTGTTATTACTGCCATTGGCAAGAATATTGAATTACCTGAGAATACCCGGGTTATCAATATTGACGGCCGGCATGTCTACCCGGGCCTGATTGCCATGGATACGACTTTAGGTCTGGTTGAAATTGGAGCGGTTCGTGCCACTGATGATCAGGAAGAAGTCGGAAGCATCACGCCGGAAGTAAGCGGGCACACCGCTTATAACCCCGATTCAGAAGTTATCCCGACGGTGCGTTTTAACGGGATTACTCATGCTCAAATCGTACCACAGGGTGATCTGATCCGTGGCCGCTCCAGTTTGTTACAAACCGACGGCTGGACCTTTGAAGATGCCGCTGAAGTACTGGATATGGGCGTTCATCTGAGCTGGCCGCGGGTTGGCCTGAATACGGCCTGGTGGGAACGCCGGAGTCCGGAAGAGCAACGTAAAGCCAATGCCGAAGCACTGAAAAAGCTGCATCAGGCATTTACTGACGCGCAGGCTTACTATGTCGCCAAACTGGCGGGTGAGTCGCAGGGTACCGATGTGCGTTGGGAAGCCATGACCGGGTTATTTGACGGCAGCAGCAAGCTATATATCCACGCTCAGGACAAACGCCAGATTGAACAGGCGCTCGATTTTAGCCGTGAGTATGGCTTTGATCTGGTACTGATGGGTGCCCGGGATGCCTGGCGCCTGGCGGCAGAACTGGCCGCCGCTGAGGTTGATGTGGTTTACGGGGCTCCTTACGGCCTGCCGACGCGCCACGATGAAGCCTATGATCAGGCCTATGCGACGCCGGCCATTCTGGCGCAGGCCGGGGTAAACTTTGCGATAAGCTATCCCGGTTACTGGGATATTCGTAACCTGGCTTTTGCCGCCGGCAATGCGGTCGCTTATGGTCTGGACCAGCAGCAAGCGCTGGCGGCTATCACCATTAAGCCCGCTCAGATCATGGGCGTTGATGATAAAATCGGATCGCTGGAAGTTGGTAAACAGGCATCGCTGATCGTTTCTGGCGGTGATGTAATGAACCATCTGAGTCAGGATATTGAACTGATGTTCATTGACGGCAGCGCGGTTGACCTCAACAATCGGCATAATCAGTTGTATCAGAAATACCGGCAGAAGCCGTAATGCTGAACTAACCAATAAAAACCGGGCCTGGCCCGGTTTTTGTTGTGTTGTTCGGGATCTGTTGGCAGTATCATAAGGCATATTAAATCAACCAGGCGATAGCTTATGACGTTACACAGACAGTTCTCCAATGACGGCAAAGAACTTATTATCGCGATTAAGGGCAAGTTTGACTTTAGTCTGGTCCAGGAATTTCGCCAGGCGTACCATGATATCGGTGAGCAACAGCCAACGGTGCTTATCGATTTGCGTGAAACCGATTACCTGGACAGTTCAGCACTCGGCATGCTGCTGAATATGCGCAAGTCACTTGGTAAGGCAGTGAAAGCCATCCATATCATCAATTGCCGTCCTGAAGTTCGCAGTATTCTGGATATTTCCCGTTTCGATAAATTGTTTATCATTGAGTAAATCTGCTTGAACGAAGAAACCCTTGCTGAAAGTAATCTGCAGGTTAGTCACGATGGCTCAGCGCTGGCGGACGACGTACTCAGTGCGCTAAGCAAGGCGCCGGCTGCGCAGACGCTGATACGGGTGTTGATTTTGTCCGGTAGCGATAACCAGGCCTGCCGCAGTGCTGTGGCAGCGCTCCGGCGCGAACAGGATACGCCAAGGCGACGCCGTACTGAACTGCCGAAGCCACCGGTCATACTGCTTATCACGGATAGCATTAAGCGCATCGAGCAATGCCGTGAGCTGGTTAACGATATGCTGCTGTGGCCCGAGCCCGCTGGCCTGTTAGACAACAGAATTCAGGTGTTAAGGCACTGGCAGGATGCCCGGCTGGAACTCAATATGGCGCGCGACGCGCTGGCCTGGCATGCGAACCGGACCGAACGCGAACATCAGCTGGTTGAACACATCTTCCGCAATGCGTTGAGCCGCAACTATCTGGATTATCCGCATCTCCGAACCTACCTGACACCGGTATCCAAATTCAACGGTGATCTTTGCCTGATCGCACCGGGTCCGCTCGGTAATATTTATATGCTGATGGCGGACTTTACCGGCCATGGCCTGGCGCCTGCCACCGGCGCGCTGCCTTTATCCCAGGCCTTTTTTGCGATGTCAGACCGCGGCGTATCAGTGGCTGAAATGGTTACCGAGTTTAACTTCCGGCTTAATCGCTTACTTCCCGCTGATATGTTTTGTGCCTGTTTTCTGCTGGAACTTTCCGCCAATGGAGAGCGGGTAACCTACTGGAACGGTGGCATGCCCCCGGCCCTGCAGTTCGATCATAAAGGTAAAATTTTACAACGGCTAAATGCGCAGCATATGGCGCTGGGCGTACTGGATGAGAATGATTTCGACAGCCGTGTAACCACTTTCAGGGCCAGCCCGGATAGTTCTATCGCCTTATATACCGATGGCGTGATTGAATTACTGGGGCATAAGCTTGAGTTTCTGGGTAGTGATGCGCTTGAGTCGCTGCTGCAGCGTTTCCCCAAGCCGGAAGATTTTCCCGAAGTGGTTGGTGAACTCGAGCATTTCCGTGGTGAGCAGCCACTGCACGATGACTTATCGCTGGCAATTTTACAGTGCTGCGCCACCGGCCTGGATGAAGTTAAACCAGCGATAGAAGAGATCAGCCTGCCTTTTGTCTTCGAATCCCGGCTTGAAGTGAGCTACCTGCAGCGTCTGGAGCCGGTCGGCTACATTCTCAACGCGCTTAGCCAGCTGCCCCGGCTACGTAGCCATCGCACCACCATCTACCTGCTGTTGGCGGAAGCCTACAACAACGCCCTTGAGCACGGTTTACTGAAGCTGGATTCCGGTCTGAAGCGAAGCCCGGAAGGCTTTGCCCAATACTATCAGCTGCGCTCCGAGCGCCTGGCTGAACTTGAGTCCGGTACCGTCAGTATCCGCATCGATTATGATGCCGACACGGAAGTACTGGAATTTACCGTTACTGATAACGGGGCGGGGTGGGAAGCAGCGCTCAGCGCGCCACAATCAGAACAAAGTTTTGGCCGCGGTCTGGAACTGCTGAAACAGCTTACCCGCGAACTTTACTGGGAAGATGGCGGGCGACAGGTCATTTTTACCTATCAGCTTTAACCACCGGCCTGCTTTACTTTAAAACCTTTTTGTTCGAGCCACTTTTGGGCCGGCTGACGTTGATCGCCCTGCAGCTCGATGGTGTCGTTTTTTACGGAACCGCCAACGCCGCAGGCTTTACGCAGCGCGCTGGCAAATTCCTGTAGCAATGCAGGCTGATCGGGTAAATCCATCAGCACGGTCACGCCTTTCCCTTTGCGGCCTTTGGTCTGGCGCTGAATGCGCACCGGCACGCTGGTATCAATAGCCACAGTGTTGTCGTTTTCCGCAGCCGGAGCGGTTGCTGACGAGGCAAAACCTAAATTTTTTAACTGATCCTGAAGACTGCTCACAAAAACCTCGAAATTTAAACTTGGTATAACTAGGGAACGTGTTATATATTTTTAGAATAAGTAATTCGCATCAGGCCTGACCATGAAGCTTCAGCAACTCCGTTATATCGTCGAAGTATTAAATCACAATCTGAATGTATCAGCGACAGCTGAAAGCTTATTTACCTCGCAGCCGGGCATCAGTAAGCAGGTGCGCATGCTGGAAGATGAGCTCGGCATCCAGATCTTCGGTCGTAGCGGTAAGCATCTGACTCATGTGACGCCCGCCGGCGAAGAGGTTATTCAGGTGGCCACCCAGATCCTCTCCTTGTGTGAGTCGATCAAGGCCGTGGCCCATGAGCATACACAGCCGGACCAGGGGAAGCTTAATATAGCGACCACCCATACCCAGGCGCGCTATGCCCTGCCGCCGGTCATAAAACGCTTTATGCACACCTATCCGAAAGTGAGCCTGCATATGCATCAGGGCTCGCCGGAACAAATCAGTGAAGCCGCCGCGAAAGGGCGGGCTGATTTTGCCATAGCCACAGAAGCGTTGCACCTGTACCACGATTTGATCATGTTGCCGTGTTACCACTGGAATCGCTCCATCATTGTGCCGGCCAATCACCCGCTCAGTAAACAGTTGCAGATAAGCATTACCGACCTGGCCGACTATCCCATAGTAACCTACGTACATGGTTTCACTGGCCGCTCTGAATTAGATCGGGCTTTCGGTGCTGCCGGCATCAAACCAGAAGTCGTATTCACCGCCACCGACGCTGACGTAATTAAGACCTATGTGCGGATGGGGCTTGGGATTGGGGTTATCGCCAGCATGGCCTACGATCCAAAGGTCGATACCGATTTAGTATCTATTCCCGCGCAGCATCTGTTTGGCCCTAGCACCACCAAGATTGGTTTCCGCAAGGGGACTTTTTTGCGTAGCTATATGTATCATTTCATTGAAGGCTTTGCGCCGCATCTGACTCGCAATAAAGTGGATGAAGCTATGGCGCTTAAATCGCAGGACGAAATTGATCAGTTATTTGCCGGCATTGAACTGCCGGTCTGGTGACTTGCAGCCACCGGCGGTAGAGGAAGTAAATTTGTCACAACAACAACAAAAACAACACAACGTCCACTGGCTTACCGGGCAGTTCTGCGACGATAGCAAAGAGTTTGAATACAGGAGTTCCGTTGCAACGAGAGTGCGGTTTGAATCGCGCCTTGCGTTAATTCTGGTGGCATTGGTGTTTGCCATGTTTGGCATTACCGACTACAACCTGCTGGGGTTAACCCGCGAGTATTATCTGCTGCTTACCATGCGCGTTGCTGTGATAAGCCTTTGTCTGCTACTCGCATTTATTATCGGCCGCCACGGAGGCTATTCCCGTAACACCTGGTTGCATGCACTGCCGCTCTGGATATTGGCGACAGGAATTATCTTAATAATTCCGTTGCGCCCTGAAAGTCTCGCGACCCAGATAACCGCCGTGGTGGTTGCGATAATGGCGTTTTACCTGCTGATACCGAATTTATTGACGGTAGCCGCACTGGCGAGCTTCTATTTAACGGGGGGCTTTTTTGTCATCGCGTTGCTTTACGTGGGAATTTCACCCGCTGGAGCGCTGCGGCTGGCGCTATTGCTGATTATGGCAAATGTCGTGGGTTACTGCGCCTTATTGCGGCTGGAGTTTCTGCAGCGCAAGCAATTTGCGCTACTGCACGATGAGCGCGATCAGAATCGTGAAATGATGAAGGAAATAGCGCACCGGAAATCGCTGGAGGCGCAGTTACGCATGGTGGCTGAGCGCGACGCGCTGACGGGAGTCGACAGCCGCAGCCATTTCATGAAGCGGGCCGCGGCGTTGTTACAGCGTGCTCAGATAGAAAAAACACCCTTCTGCCTGTTTATGATCGACGTGGATCACTTTAAGCAAGTTAATGATACCTGGGGTCACACCCGCGGCGATTTCATTTTAACTAAAATCGCCGAGGTTTGTGAGCAGTCCCTGCGGCCCTCAGATGTGATAGGGCGCTTTGGTGGCGAGGAGTTTGTGGTGGCTTTGCCCGATACCAGCCCCAGCGATGCGCAAGCCGTGGCAGAGCGCATAAAGAACAATGTTGAAGCGCTGCCGCTAACCGATGAACTGAGCGATCTGAATCTGAGTGTCACCATCGGTATTGCCATAGCGCAAGCTGAAGATGATGACCTCGATGCCCTCATTACGCGGGCCGATAGCATGCTTTACGCGGGCAAGCGCGACGGCCGGAACCGGGTGGTGATAGGTGCTGAATGACAGCCGTTGCCGGACTTAAAGCGGGAGCGCAATAATCTCATTGACTGTATTTTATCCGCGCCGCATAATCGGGCGAGTATAAACAAGGCAGCAACATGTCGCACTTACATCATCATTCCGTACTTCAACGGATCCGAATGCCTCTGGCAGCACTGCCACTGCTTGCCTTGCTGTTTGTGCTTCTGTCTACTGTTACCCCACAGCATACTTCTGCCAAGCCGACGGATTTTGGGTTTATCGGAACCTTCGATGAGCTGACCGTTGCCATCCACAGTGATTCATCCCGGGCGCAGCTCAGCAAAGACGAGCGAGATGCCGCAGGGGATGATGACAGCGATGTGCCCAACTCGTGGTGCGGCAATTCGGTTATCGTCTGGCCTGGTCATTGTGGAAATACTTATAGCCTTGCCGGGAAGGCATCGGATTCCCGATCTGCAACCCGCTTTCTGATTCCGCTTCTACGCGCGCCCCCACTGGCGTAATCCTCCATTGAATTGCGGCTGCGCCTTTGGCAGCCATCCTGGTTTTAAAAAAGTTTTCCTGAGGATTACCTATGAAATCGTTACTGACACGGGCTGTGGTCTATGGCCTGGTGATCGTGCTGGGGTTATTGAGCGCATTACCAAATTTTCTTTCACCAAACTTGTCGGCTAAGTTGCCCGACTGGTATCAGCAAAACACTATGTCGCTGGGGCTGGATCTGCAGGGCGGATCACATTTACTGCTGGAAGTGGATACCGACGCGTTGTTTGCCAGCGAATACCAGGCGATTGCCGATGAGCTGACGAAGTCGTTGCGCCAAGCAGAGATTCACTACGGGCGCATGAAAGTTACTGATGAGGCGATCGAACTACCGCTGCGTCAGGCTGAGCGGCTGTCCGAAGCGGCGACGCTTGCCCGTAAGCTGGCAACGGATACGCCGGACGGGGCGCGCCGGTTTAATGTTGAGCAGGAAGGCGGAAGCCTGGTGTTGACCCTGACTGACACGTGGCGGGAGCATTTGTCCCGGGACGGAGTGGAGCGAAGCCTGGAAGTGGTCCGCCGCCGGCTTGACGAAACCGGTCTGGTCGACCCCAGCATTACCCGCCAGGGCAGCGACGGAATTCTGGTGCAGATGCCCGGTGTTGCCGACCCGAGTGATATTCGCGAACTGCTGGGCACCACAGCGAAAATGACCTTTCACTGGGTGGCGCTTGACGGATGGGAGAGCGGGGGTGGGGTCTTTACCTTGCCAGGTGCCGGTGAACAAGCACAATATCAACTGGAAGAACGGGTTGCCATGGCAGGCGAACGTATTCGCGATGCTCATATGGCGTTTGATCCTGAGACTGGCGAACCCGTGGTTAACTTCAAGCTCGATAATGAAGGCGCGCGGCAGTTCGGCGAGATGACCCGGGATAACATCGGTCGTCTCCTGGCCATAGTGCTGGATGAGGAAGTGATCACAGCGCCGGTGATTCGCACTGAAATTGCTGGCGGCAGCGGCCAGATCAGTGGCGCTTTTACCACGAAGGAAGCCAACAGCCTGGCGCTGATGCTTAGGGCTGGCGCGTTACCGGCGCCTTTGTATGTCATTGAAGAACGAACCGTTGGTCCCGATTTAGGTAGCGACGCTATTGAGATGGGCCTGACCACAGGCTTGCTCGGCGCGGGTATGGTGATTGCTTTCATGGTTGCTCTTTATGGCCGCTGGGGCCTGATTGCCTGTATCGGGCTGACGGTGAACATAGGTCTGGTGTTCGGTATTCTGAGCCTGCTCGGCGCTACCCTGACGTTGCCAGGCATTGCCGGGATTATTCTGACGGTCGGCATGGCGGTGGACGCGAACATTCTGATCAACGAGCGTATCCGCGAAGAATCCCGCCGTGGTAAACGAGCGGCGATGGCGCTCCGGGAAGGCTTTGGCAAGGCGTACAGCACCATTATGGACTCCAACTTTACTACCCTGATCGCGGTCAGTCTGCTGTTCCTGTTTGGCAGCGGCCCGGTCAAGGGCTTCGCGGTCACTATCGGTATTGGCCTGTTAACCTCGCTGTTTACCGCCATTGCTGTTACCCGTCTGATCATGGAGTGGCGTATTCGCGGGCGTGAGCGAGAATCCCTGGTGATTTCAGGTATTGCCTGGCTGGATCGCCTCAGCGAGCGCGGCGTTAACTTCATGCGCGGTCGTGTGATGGGTCTGGTGGTGTCGGCGGCGCTCTCGCTGGCGGCAATCGCGCTCTTTGTGCACCCGGGGCTGAAGTACGGCGTTGATTTTACCGGCGGCACCGTTGTTGAGGTGCAAACTCAGGGGATCACCGTCGATCACCTGCGCCACACGCTGCAGGCAAACCAGCTGGAAGATACAGCCATTCAGGAAGTTGGATCCGAGGGCCGTTTCCTCATCCGCATGCCAGCAGAGCATCAGACACCGGGCGCGACAGCTGAGCAGGTAAGTTTGCTCAAGAGCGCCGTCACATCGATTGATCCGACCGCGGAATTTCCGAAAGTAGACATGGTTGGTCCGAAAGTTAGCGGGGGGTTCAGCGACGCCACTATTCTTGCCATCCTGTTGGCTGGCAGCGGCATGCTAGTGTATCTCTGGTTTCGGTTTGAATCCCATTTTGCACTGGCAGCGACAGTGACGATTGCGTTGGATCTCACTAAAACAATCGGCTTTTTTGTTCTCGCGGGGGTCGAGTTTAACCTGACGGCCGTTGCGGCACTGCTTGCCCTAATCGGCTATTCCATAAACGATAAGGTGGTGGTGTTCGATCGCATACGTGAAAATATACGCAAAACCCCCGAGAAGCCGATGCTGGAACTGCTGAATGAGAGCATTTCATCCACGCTGACCCGCACCGTGTTCACCTCGGTGACCACCTTTCTGGCCTTGTTGCCGATGGGCATCGCCGGCGGAGCTGCGGTAGCAAGCTTTGCCCTGCCGATGTTATTTGCGATCGTGATAGGCACCAGCTCATCGATTTTTATCGCCTCACCCATCTTGTATTACCTGGGCCAGCGCCGCATGCGCAAAGGGCTTGCGCAACTGCGGCCAACGGACGAACAAATTCGTAAAGAACTGGAACTTATGCCCTAACCGTGACAGCTTTTGCCGGCTGGCGGTCAGCATTCAATAATGTTGACCGCCAGTCCGCCGCGGGCGGTTTCTTTGTATTTGGTCTTCATGTCGTTGCCGGTGTCCCACATGGTTTTAATAACTTTATCCAGTGACACCTTGTGATCGCCGCTACCGCGCAGGGCCAGGCGGGCGGCGTTAATCGCTTTTATCGCACCCATGGCATTACGCTCAATACAGGGTACCTGTACTAATCCGCCAACGGGGTCGCAGGTCAGGCCCAGATTGTGTTCCATGCCGATTTCAGCGGCATTCTCAACATTACTGACACTGCCACCCATTAATTCAGCAAGGGCGCCGGCCGCCATCGAGCAAGCGACACCGACTTCACCCTGACAGCCGACTTCGGCACCAGAGATAGAGGCATTTTTCTTATACAAAATGCCGATCGCCGCCGAGGTCAGCAGAAACCGGACGACGGTTTCTTCATCCAGCGGTTCAATATACTTGTCAGCATATTTCATCACCGCCGGAATAATACCTGCTGCGCCATTGGTGGGGGCGGTAACTACACGGCCGCCAGCGGCATTCTCTTCGTTTACCGCCAGGGCGAATAAATCAACCCAGTCCATCGCCTGCATAGGGTCAGTGGAGCGCTCGTTCTTCAGGCGCTGATAGAGCCCGGGCGCGCGGCGACGTACTTTTAAGCCACCCGGCAATATGCCTTCAGTGCGGATGCCGCGGGCGATACAGTCGTCCATGGTTTTCCACAGGTGCATCAGGCGCTCACGGATCTCTTCTTCGCTACGGAACACCTTTTCATTGGCCAGCATCAGCGAGCTGATGCGCATACCATGCTCCGAGCAGTGGTGGAGTAGGTCAGCAGCGCTGTCAAACGGGTAAGGGATGGGCTTGCTGGACTGCTCAATGGCCTCTTCGAGGCTTTCTTCAAAGTCGGCATCGCGGACGATAAAACCGCCACCGATGGAGTAATAAAGATCTTTATAGATCACCTCATCACCACGATAGAGACGTAACTCCATGGCATTGGCGTGACGGGGTTTGGTTTTGCGGCGGTGAAATACAATTGCGCCTTCGCGCGGAAAGGTGATTTCATGCTTGCCCAACAGCGACAGTTTCTGGGTGCTGTCGACCTGCTTCAGAAAATCCTCTACTTTCGTGGTATCGACGGATTCAGGTTTTTCACCGGCCAGGCCAAGCATGACGGCTTTACCGGTACCATGGCCTTTGCCGGTCTGACCGAGCGAACCAAAGAGTTCAACCACCATACTATCGGCTTTATCCAGACCCACTTCTTTGTCAGCGGCGTGCAGGAAGTCATAAGCAGCGCGCATCGGGCCTACTGTATGTGAGCTCGACGGGCCAATACCTACTTTATAGAGATCAAAAACGCTAATCATAATTCCTCTTTAATTTAGTGACCGGAACAGTGGGCGATGCTCGGGATAGAGATGATCGGCTAACTCGCGCAGTATACCTGCGGTGGCGCCCCAGATGTTGCGGTGCTGGTACGGTATAAAGTATACCTGATCGTACAGAAAACGCTGTAACCGGTAGACAAAATGTTCGCGTTGCTGCATCACGTGGTGCATTGGCACGGTAAATATTTCCGCCACCTCGCGCTCCTGAGCCTTCAGCGGGGCGCTCGGATTCACAAAAGCAACATAAGGGCGGACCATAAAATTACTGATTACCGGGTAATCCTGTAACTGGCCGACGAGTTCGACGTCGCCTGGATCCAGGCCGATTTCTTCGTGTGCTTCGCGTAAGGCAGTTTCGTACAAATTTTTATCAGCGGGCTCTTGCCGGCCGCCGGGAAAGCTAATCTGGTTCGCATGATGACGCAGCTTTGCCGACCGCAGCGTAAGGATAACATGCAGTTCACCGTCACGCTCCCATAGCGGGATCAGCACCGCTGCCGGGCGCAGGCGCTTGGGGGTCGGTCGTTGCACGATCGGCGCGTTATGCAGAAAAAAGCGATGCAGGAATTCATCACGGGTCATGCGTTCTGCTCCGCCAGTACCGGTAATATCCGGGCAACCTTATCCAGGGTTTCCTGATATTCATCAGCGCACTGCGAGTCAGCTACAATACCGCCGCCGGCCCAGCAGTAAATCTTATTCTGAGCCGCGACCAGGGTGCGAATGGCGATATTGGTGTCCGCCTGCCCGTGCTGCGAGAAGTAGCCCAGGCTGCCACAGTAAAAGCTGCGGCGGTGGGGCTCCAGCTCTTCAATGATCTCCATTGCACGAATTTTGGGCGCACCGGTAATTGAGCCACCGGGGAAGCAAGCCGCCAGCAACTCAGTGGCCTGACCCGCATCGGCAAGTTGGCCGGTTACGGTACTGACCAGATGATGGACTGCGGGGTAAGTTTCTACCGCGAACAGCTTAGGCACCTGTACGCTTCCCGGCAGACAGAGCCGACTGAGGTCATTGCGCAGTAAATCAACAATCATGACATTTTCGGCGCGGTCTTTTTCTGACGCGGCGAGCTCCAGGGCCAGTTGTTGATCGCGCCGGGGATCGGCATGGCGCGGGCGGGTCCCCTTAATCGGCTTGGTTTCAACTTTACCCAGCGGATCCACCGCCAGGAATCGTTCCGGCGAATGGGACATGATGGCGCCGTCGGCCAGGCGCATGAAAGCTGAAAACGGTGCGTTGTTGCGCTCGCGCAAGCGCAGATAGGCTTGCCATGGGTCACCGGAGAAATCTGCCGAAAATCGCTGTGCCAGGTTTATCTGATAGCAGTCGCCGGCCAGCAGATAGTTTTGTATTGCCTGAAACCGCTCAGCGTAGTCTTCGGCAGACAAATTGCTGCGCCACTCTGAAGTGAGCTTAAACACCACTGCGACAGCGTCGGTGTCAGCCAACCAGAAGGCGCTGAGTGCGTCGATTTGATCTTGTGGTGCCAGCAGCCAGGTGGTGCCATCCGAACGCCGTTGCATCAGTGCCTGGGTGTAGACCCCGATTGCCAGATCCGGCAGCGGGATATCGTCAGTAGCTATCTCGGGCAGCACTTCGAGTGCGCGGCCCGCGTCGTAACTAAAGGCACCGGCCAGGCCGCCCTGAAATGGCAGTTGGTCGGGGCCGTCATAGGCTGGAATCTGCGCCAGTGCTTGCGCGAGCTGTTGTGGCCATTGGCTGGTGTCGGTAATGAGTCGTTCGGGCTGGCGAAAAATAAAATCATATTCACCGGCAGGATCATCACAACTATCCAGCAACAAAGCGCCGGGTTCGTCTGCGCAGCGGGCGAACAGGGTTGCCAGACGCGCAGTTAATGGCAAAACTACAGCGGTTAACGACACGGATAATCCTTTTAGCTATCAAGACCTAAAGCATACCATATCTGGTCAGGGCGGATGCAAAACGGTATCATACGCGCACTTCTTGATTCAGTTTCCCCGAGGTTGTTATGGCAGTAATCCGGCAGGCGGATTTTATCGATAGTATCGAAGATTCTTTACAGTATATATCCTATTACCACCCCCTCGATTTTGTGCAGGCGCTGGAACAGGCTTACCACAAAGAGCAAAGCGAAGCGGCTAAGAACGCCATTGCCCAGGTACTGACCAATTCACGCATGGCTGCGCAGGGGCGCCGGCCAATCTGCCAGGATACCGGTATTGTTACCTGCTTTGTGAAAGTAGGTATGGGCGTGCAGTGGGACAAAACCGATATGACGGTACAGCAGATGGTCGATGAAGGTACCCGTCGTGCCTATCTGAATCCGGAGAATCCGCTGCGAGCCTCGATCGTTGCAGATCCTGCGGGTGCCCGTAAAAACACCGGTGATAACACCCCGGCTGTGGTGCACATTGACATGGTGGCCGGCGATACGATCGAAGTCATGATCGCTGCCAAGGGCGGTGGCTCGGAAAATAAATCCAAGATGGTGATGTTAAACCCCAGCGACTCCATTGCCGACTGGGTTGTTGAAACCATGCCAAAACTCGGTGCTGGCTGGTGTCCGCCGGGCATGATTGGCCTGGGAATTGGCGGTACTGCTGAAAAATCAGCGGTACTGGCAAAAGAATCGCTGATGGATCCCGTAGATATCCAGGAGCTGCTGGAACGTGGCCCAAAAAACGCCGAAGAAGAGCTGCGGCTGGAAATTTACGAACGCGTGAACAAGCTTGGCATTGGCGCCCAGGGGCTGGGCGGCGTGACCACAGTGATGGACGTCAAAATTAAGTCAGTACCGACCCATGCGGCGTCGAAGCCGGTCACCTTGATCCCGAACTGTGCGGCGACCCGTCACGCTCATTTTGTGCTGGATGGCTCCGGTCCGGCTGACCTGCAGCCACCAAAACTTGAAGACTGGCCGGATATTACCTTTGAACTGGGTGACGATGCCCGGCGGGTCAATCTTGATGAAGTGACCCAGGCTGATATCGAAAGCTGGAAAACCGGCGAAACCGTGCTACTGTCAGGCAAGTTACTGACCGGCCGTGACGCGGCCCATAAGCGTATTAAAGACATGCTGGATCGCGGTGAGCCGTTACCGGTCGATTTCACCAATAAGTTTATATATTACGTTGGCCCGGTTGATCCTGTTGGCGATGAAGTCGTTGGCCCGGCGGGCCCGACGACCGCCACCCGCATGGACAAGTTTACCGATATGATGTTGGATAAAACCGGTATTCTGGGCATGATTGGCAAAGCCGAGCGCGGCCCCGCCACGGTAGAAAGCATCAGACAGCATAAAGCGGTGTATCTGATGGCTGTCGGTGGTGCGGCTTACCTGGTTGCTAAAGCAATCAAGAAAGCGCGGGTGGTTGCGTTCGAAGATTTGGGAATGGAAGCGATTTACGAATTTGAAGTCGAAGACATGCCCGTTACTGTTGCGGTAGACAGTACGGGCGAAAACGCTCATGAAACAGGCCCGGCTATCTGGCGCCTGAAACTGGAAGGCGCTGATGCTTGAAATTGAACTGTGGCAACTGGTAACCGGTGCGGGGCTAATCCTTGGGGTTGGCCTGCTGCTCGGCTATGTTATCGCCAGCGCGCCGCGCAAGGCGATGCTCAGCCAGAATCAACAGCTGGAACAACGGTTACTGCTGACTGAACAGAATTATCAGCAGGTGGTGCAGGAGCGCGGCGAGCTGCAGGCTGAACTCCAGGGCTCGCGGGTACGGCTGGAAGAAAGCCTCAAGCATGCTGATGAAAAGCAGAAGCTGCTGGAAGCCAGCGAAGAGCGCCTGAAGAAAGAATTCGAGCGCCTCGCGCAGCATATCTTTGAGCAAAAATCCCAGCGCCTGCAGGACAGCAGCAAGCAGACCCTGGAAACCACGCTGGCGCCGTTCCGGCAGCAGCTGGAAGCGTTTAAGAAGCAGGTTGATCAGCAATATACCGAGGAAACCAAACAACGGGCCTCACTGACCAACGAACTTTCAAGCCTGAAGGATTTGAATAAACAGATGGCCGCTGAAGCGGAAGCCCTGACCCGGGCCCTCAAAGGCGACACCAAAACTCAGGGTAACTGGGGTGAAGTGGTGCTGGAGCGGATCCTGAAGCAGTCCGGCCTGCGTGAGGGGCATGAGTACGATACCCAGAGCCATCACCGCGATGAGGAAGGTAAGTCGTTTAAACCCGATGTAATTGTGCATCTGCCGAACGATAAAGACGTGGTCATCGACTCCAAGGTGTCACTGGTCGCCTATGAGCGTTACTTCAACAGCGATGATGATAATGATCGTCACAGCGCCCTCAATGACCATGTCACATCGCTGCGGAACCATATTAAAGGCCTGGGTAAGAAAAACTATCAGCAGCTGGATAGTGTCCGGACGCTGGATTACGTGCTGATGTTTATCCCCATTGAGCCCGCATTTTTGCTGGCCGTGGACCGCGATCCTGAGTTAATCAGGCTGGCACTGGATAACAACATCATGCTGGTCAGCCCGACCAATCTGCTGGTGGCGCTGCGCACGGTGAATAACATCTGGCAATATGAATACCAGAATCAGAATGCCCAGCGCATCGCCAGTGATGCGACCAAACTCTATGACAAGTTTGTGAACTTCACTGAAGATCTGCAGCGTATCGGTAATGCCCTCGACACCGCCCGTAAGAACTATGACGGGGCGATGAACAAGCTTTCTACCGGCCGCGGCAACCTGGTCGGGCGGGTTGAAAACTTCCGTAAGCTTGGCGTACAAAGCTCGAAGAAAATCGACCAGCAGTTACTGGGGCAGGGCGATGATGAGGATGATGGCGCTGAATGAGTAAAGCTGGCCGGTTAACCGGCCAGTGAACCCCAGAGATCATATTCATCGGCGTGTTCAATGCGGACTTCCACAAACTGACCAGGCTCTAAGCCGGTTTCACCGTTCAGATAAACCAGCCCATCAATTTCCGGTGCATCCGCTGAACTGCGGCCAATAGCACCTTCCGCGTCAACTTCATCGATCAATACCGTCATGGTGCGGCCGATTTTTTGCTGTAGCCGCGCGGCGCTGATTTCCTGCTGCAACTGCATGAAACGCTCATAGCGTTCCTGCTTGATTTCCTCAGGCACAGGATCAGGTAAGTCGTTGGCTTTGGCACCTTCGACATCGGAGTAGGTGAAACAACCCACACGGTCCAGCTGGGCCTCACGCAGAAACTGCAGCAGTTCTTCAAAGTCTTCTTCAGTTTCGCCCGGGAAGCCAACAATAAAGGTGCTGCGGATAGTCAGATCGGGACAAATTTTACGCCAGTTCAGGATGCGCTCAAGGGTGCGCTCGGCTGAACCGGGGCGCTTCATCAGCTTCAGGATGCGTTTGTTGGCATGCTGCAACGGGATATCCAGATAAGGCAGGATCTTACCTGCCGCCATCAGTGGGATGACTTCGTCAACTGACGGGTACGGATACACATAATGCAGGCGCACCCAGATGCCTAATTCGCCAAGTGCGGCACAGAGTTCAAGCATACGGGTTTTGACCGGCTGGCCGTCCCAGAAACCTGTCTTGTGTTTTACATCGACGCCGTAGGCACTGGTATCCTGAGAAATCACTAACAGTTCTCTGACGCCGGCGTTGGCCAGGCGTTTGGCTTCATCAAGTACGCTGCCGACGGGACGGCTGACCAGGTCGCCGCGCATGGACGGGATGATGCAGAAGGTACAACGGTGATTACAGCCTTCGGATATTTTCAGATAGGCATAGTGACGTGGCGTGAGTTTAACGCCAGTATCGGGAACCAGATTTTCAAACGGAATATGTTGCGGCTGCGGCACGTATTTATGCACGTGCCCCATCACTTCTTCATAAGCGTGAGGGCCGGTAATCGCCAGCACATTAGGATGCACTTCACGGATTTCATTATCTTTGGCGCCAAGACAACCGGTTACTATGACTTTACCGTTTTCATGTAAGGCTTCGCCAATGGCGTCCAGTGATTCCTGCACGGCGCTGTCGATAAAGCCGCAGGTATTGACGATGACCATGTCGGCATTATCGTAACTGTTGACGATATCGTAACCTTCAGTTCGCAGCTGCGTTAAGATTCGCTCTGAATCGACCAGGTTTTTCGGGCAACCCAGGCTGACAAATCCAATTCGGTGCTGGCTTGCTGACGAATCCATTGTCGCGGGGGATGGGGCCGCCGGGGCTGCTGGCTGGCCTGGGTTGTATTGATTCACGGTCATGTAAAAAACTTCTCTGCTGAGGATTAACGAAACGGGCGCTATTCTACGCTATTTTTCTTGTCCTTGCTGCAGTTGTTATTTGTTACAGCCAGCCTTTACGTTTGAACAACCAGTAGGGCGCAAAGCCCGAGGCGACCATAAGCAAGAGTGCCCACGGATAGCCAAGTGACCAGTCGAGTTCCGGCATAAATTCAAAGTTCATACCGTAAATACTGGCGACCAGTGTGGGCGGTAAGAACACCACGGCGGCGATTGAGAACGTCTTAATAATCTGGTTCTGTTCGATGTTAATGAAGCCCTGGGTGGAATCCATCAGGAAGTTGATTTTGTCGAACAGGAAGGTGGTATGGCCCATCAGGGTGTCGAGATCCCGCATCACTTCGCGCAGGCCTTCAGTTAATTCAGGACGGTCTTTGAACTGCTTGAGCAAAAACGAAATATCGCGCTGAGTATCCATCAGGCATAAACGAATTTTACCGTTACTGTCTTCAAGTTTAGCCAGTTTACTGATGGCATCTTCGAGGTCAGCACCTTCATCTTCAAGTACCAGGTGACTGACATCTTCGAGTTGCCGGTGAATGTCCTCGAGGGTGTCGGCATGGTTTTCAATTTTCTGGTCAAGGATGGTGACCAGTAAGCCGTCCGGATCGTTACAGATCACCTGTCCCTTGCGGGCGCGCAAGCGCAGCAAGCGGAAATCGGCGATATCGGTTTCGCGGATGGTAATAAGCCGGTCAGATTGCAGAATAGTGGCAACAGTGACGGTATTGTGGCGGCCTTCTGACATAGCCAGGAACAGCGAATGCACGTGGATCCCGGCCTGATCGACAAAGCAACGGGCAGAGGCTTCAATTTCCTCAATCTCATCGGACTCAGGTAAATTGATACTCAGGAACGAACTAAGCTGTTCGCGTTCATTATCATTGGGTTCCAGGGCGTCGATCCAGTCGGCTGAGCGTAAGGTTTCCAGCGAAAAGCTTTGTTCGCCTTCGAGCTTACAGATTTCACAGATCTTGCCGTCTTTAATTTCAAATAACCGAATCATTAAGCCTCCTGCAAATGGTCCACATACATGGCTGTCGCGCCGCAGACCGCAACCGGAATCATAACTAAATTAACGATGGGTATAGACGCCAGCAGCGCCACTATTACGCCAAATGATAAGCTCAGCCCACGATTCTGACGCAGCTGATAGCGCATCCGGTCAAACGGGATTTTGTGGTTATCAAAAGCATAATCCGCATATTGTATGGTCATCATCCAGCCACCGAACAGAAACCATAGCACCTGTCCGATGATGGGTACAAACAACAACAGCAGCCCGTAGCCGATAGCGCGCGGAATAAAATAGAGGATCTTCTGAAATTCACGGCCGATAGTGCGGGGAATATCTTTAATCATTCCACTCACACCGCCGTCGAGCGGCTTCACGCCGGTCAGGCGATACTCAACTTTTTCGGCCAGCAAGCTGTTAAAGGGCGAAGCGATAATATTGGCGACACTGGTGAAAAGCAGCCCGAAGACCAGAAGCACCGCAATCACAATAAGCGGCCAGAGGATGATTTCAAGCCACTCTAACCAACCGGGTAACCATTCAATCAAATCCGCCACCCAAATGCCGGTATAATGAAAAATGGCGTGAATCGCGATACTGAACAGAATAATATTGATACTTAAAGGGATCAGTACATAGCGCCGTACGCCTTTCTGAAACGCCAGTTCGAATCCGCGGCCGACATAGCTGCCGCCAAAATCATTGGGTACCGGTTGGCTCATGCTGCGTTATCCTTTATTTGTTTCGGTAAACCTGATTTGCTGTGTCATTATACAGTCGATTTTGCGATAAAAATGATGCATTTTGTAAGCATGCATGAATCTTTCCGGATATTACAAAATTGCGTAATATCTGCTAATGTCGGTCAGATAACTGCCATCAACGAACCACATAGATAACGATAATAACCCGATGCGGCTCAAGCACATAAAACTGGTCGGCTTCAAATCTTTTGTTGATCCCACCAAGGTTCCATTTCCTCATCAGATGACCTGCGTAGTCGGGCCGAACGGCTGTGGCAAATCCAACGTGATTGATGCCGTGCGTTGGGTGTTGGGTGAAAGCTCAGCGAAGAATTTGCGTGGCGATGCCATGACCGATGTTATTTTCAACGGTTCAACCGCCCGCAAGCCGGTCTCGCAGGCCAGTGTCGAACTGGTATTCGATAACAGCGACGGCCGCATCCAGGGCGAATACGCTAATTATGCCGAAATCGCGGTGAAACGTCTGGTGACCCGCGACGGGCAATCCAATTATTACCTCAATAACAGCAAATGCCGGCGGCGTGATATCACCGACCTGTTTCTGGGTACCGGCCTCGGGCCCCGCAGCTACGCGATTATTGAGCAGGGTATGATTTCGCGGCTGATCGAATCCAAGCCGCAGGAGCTGCGGGTGTTTCTGGAAGAAGCCGCGGGCATCTCAAAATATAAAGAGCGCCGCCGCGAAACGGAAAGTCGCATCCAACATACCCGGGACAATCTGGATCGTCTGACCGATGTTCGTGACGAACTTGGCGCGCAGCTGGATAAGTTGCAGCGTCAGGCTGCTGCGGCGCGCCGGTATAAAGATCTGAAAGGCCAGGAACGCAAAGTTAAAGCTGAACTGCAGGCATTGCGCTGGTTGCAACTGGAGAGTCAGGCGGAACGAATTCGCACCACCATTCAGCAACAGGAAACTGAACTCGAGCGCTGGCTGGCAGAACAACGCGGCAGCGAACGCGGTACCACCGAACTGCGCGAGCAGGTGGCGGACGCCAAAGAGCAGCTGGATGTGATTCAGCAGCGCTATTACCAGCTTGGCAACGAGATTACCCGTACCGAGCACCAGCTGCAGGCTGAGCGGAATCAGTTGCAGCAACGCGAGCAGCGCCGGCAGCAACTCAGTCATGAATTGAGCCAGTTGAATAAGACCAAAGAGGATGACCGGCAGCAGCAGGTTGATCTGCAGGTACAGCAGCAACAGCTGCAACCCGAGCTGGAAATTGCTGAACAGGATTACCAGCTGGCGGCGGACCGCTTCGAGGCCCATGAAGAGGCCTGGGTGAAATGGCAGGATGACTACCAGAATTATCTCGACCGTCAGCAGCGCCAGCGTGAACAGGAACAGCAAGTCCGTTTAGCCGGTGAGCGGGCGGAACATCAGTTACAGCGGCTACAGGATGATCTGGCGGCACTGGATCAACAACGCGTTGAACTTGAGCAGGAACTGGCATCGGCGGCCGACCCGGCAAGCGCCGATGAACTGACCGCAAAAACCACTGTGCGGGATGAACTGGCTGCGGCCATAGCTGAACAGACTCAGCAGCAACAGCAATTGGAGCAGCACCGCGAATTACTGCAAACCCAGCGCGAGCAGCTTCAGCAGCAACAGCAGCAGGCGCTTGGCCGGCAGAGCTCGCTGCAGCATTTACTGGCGGCAGCGCAGGGCGATGACTGGCCGGCAGCGGTCGGCGACTGGCTGCGGGATCAGGCGGTGCCGGTACTGGGGCAGGTCAGAAGCATGCTGCAGGTGGCAAGCGACTGGCAGCTGGCTGCGGAACAGGTGGTGGCGCCCTGGCTGGATGCCTGGGTAGTGGAAACTCCACCATCGCACTGGCCCGCGCAGCTCGGCGCACGCCTGGTGGTACTCGGCAACGAACCGGCGGTGGCTGGCTCACTGGCTGCGCAGCTTGGCGGCGCTTTGCAACAGTGGCCATGGTTGCAGCAGATTGGTCTTGCTGCCGATGAAGCAGAAGCTCAGGCCTTGCTGCAAACAAAAGTGTGGCCCATGGTGCTGACTCCGTCAGGGCAGCTCTGGTCGGCGGCTGGTTATCAGTCAGCCCGCATTGCCGCAACCGACAGCCAATTGCTGCAGCAAGCTGAACTTGATGAACTGGAACAGCAACTTGAGGGGTTCGGCACCCAGCTTAACGGAATAAACAGCGAACTTGAGCAAAGTAAGCACGCACTGGCGCAACTGCAGCAGCAGTTACAGCAACAACGTGAAGCCTACAGCCAGGTTCAGGCAGAAGTCGCGGCACTGGCCGAGAAAAACAGCTGGCAGCAACAACAGCAGCGGAGTTTCACTGACAAATTAAAGCTCAACAGCGAACGGCAGCAGCAACTGCGCGAGCAGTTGGAGACGGTCGCCGTGGAACGGGAAGAACTGGCCATGCAGGCTGAAGTTCTGGCTGATCAGGGCAGCGTTACTGATGATGATGCCGACTGGCAGCAGCGGCGCACGCAACTGCAGGAACAGCGTCAGCAACTGCGCGACGCCATGCAACAGCGGCAGCAGCATTTGCAGCAGCTGACGATGCAGCAGCAGCAAATAGAAACCCAGCTGCAGCACATCAATACCTTGCTGCAACGGGTTAACCAGCAACATGAACAGGCCCGGGAGCAACTGAGCTTGTTATCAGAGCCTGACGCCGGCCAGCACGAAGAACTTGAAGTGTTGGCGCTGCAACTCGAAGAGCTGTTGCAGCAGCGCGAGCAGGCTGAGGAAAGCCGCCGGCAGCAAGCTAATCAGGTCAGTGAACTTGAATCGCAGTTGCGCGAATTAAGTACCGGCGCGCAGGGTGTCGAAAGCCAGATCGAAAAAGCCCGGGCAAAACTGCAGAGTTCGCAACTGGAAATGGCAGCCCTGCAGGAACGCAGCCGGAATGTGCTGGCGGTATTGCAGGAAATGCGCCAACCCCTGAAACCCGTACTCGAGCAATTGCCGGACGAAGCGGATGAAAAAACCTGGCAGACTGAGCTGGATCGGTTACAGAACGCGATACAGCGCCTGGGTGCCATCAACCTGGCCGCCATTGAAGAAGCGGAAACTTTCGCTGAGCGCAAAGATTACCTTGATCAGCAGCACCAGGATTTAGTGTCGTCGCTGGAAACACTGGAAACGGCGATAAGAAAAATAGATAAAGAAACCCGGCAACGCTTTAAAGCCACCTTTGACGCCGTTAATCTGGGGTTACAGGAATTGTTCCCGAAAGTGTTTGGCGGAGGCAGTGCCTATCTGGAACTGACCGACGCCGACTTGCTGGAAACCGGTGTCACTATCATGGCAAGGCCGCCGGGCAAGAAAAATAGTACAATTCACCTGCTTTCAGGTGGTGAAAAAGCGCTGACCGCTTTATCATTGGTATTTGCTATATTCCGGTTAAATCCGGCGCCATTTTGTTTACTTGACGAAGTGGATGCGCCCCTTGATGATGCCAACGTGGGTCGTTTTTGTCGCCTGGTGGAAGAAATGTCAGCGACAGTGCAGTTTATTTATATAAGCCATAATAAAGTGGCAATGGAAATGGCATCGCATCTGGCTGGCGTGACTATGCAGGAAGCTGGCGTATCACGACTAGTCGCGGTGGATATTGACGAAGCGGTGGCTCTCACCGAAGCGTCCTGATGAGAGGATAGTTACAAGACATGACCATGATGCAAATTGTTTTCAGCGTGATTGGATTAGTGCTGATTATCGCTATCGTCGCCCACGGTATGTGGACTATCCGCCGTAATGAGCAAAAGCAACGCGAGCGGGTGTCTACCATTGAACAGAAACGCCATCAGGCCGATGCAGACAGCTTCGACGGTGATGGTATCGGACCGGTGCGGGTGGTCGCTAAAAAACCGCGCGCAGAAGAAGCCAGAGAAGGCGCAGCGCCCGCCACCAGCACCCCGAAAATGCGCGCCAGTAACGATGACGACGATGTTGAACTGCCATCGGTCAGCGCCGAGCCTGATCCTGTGCAGCAGCAGGAAAAGCCCGCGGCAAAACCAGCTAAAACCGAAAAGCCAAAGCCTGAGAAAACCGAAACGGTCAGCCAGCCTGCGCAACAGAGCATGGACTTACCCCTTGATCGTGATGACGATGAGCCCATCCTGACTGAAGAGCCGGAAGAAGTGATTGCCTTGCATGTGACCGGTGATATTCAGGGCGCTGTGTTATTGCAGCAGATGACGGAACTGGGCTTTAAGTACGGCGACTTTGATATTTTCCATCGTCATGTCGATACCGCCGGTAACGGTCCGGTGCTGTTTAGTCTGGCGAATATGTTTAAGCCCGGCACCTTCGATATCGACAATATTGAAACCTTCCACACCGAGGGCGTCGCACTATTTCTGGCGCTGCCGATTAAGGGCAACTCGACTCAGGCCTTTACCATGATGCATAACGCGGCGGTAAAACTGGCTGCGGCAGTGGATAAAGGTCAGGTGCTGGATGAACAGCGGAACCCTTTAACCCGGCAAGCGTTGCAGCATATTCACCAGCGCATCCGGGAATTTGAACGTAAACGCCTGATCCGGCATTAATTACTATGACTGATAACAACGCAGCCCAACGCGCGGCGCAACTGCGGGCGCTGATAACCCGTTATAACCGTGAATACTATGAGCTTGATGAGCCATCCATTCCTGATGCTGAGTACGACCGGCTGTTCCGTGAGCTGCAACAACTGGAAGCGGAACACCCGCAGCTGCTGAGCAGCGAATCGCCAACCCAGAAAGTAGGCAGTAAGCCGCTTACCTCATTCCGTCAGGTCCAGCACGAAACGCCCATGTTATCGCTGGATAACGCCTTTTCTGAAGATGAGTTCAGCACTTTTGTGGAGCGCATTAAAGATCGTCTCGACAGTAGCAGCGAGATCGCTTTCTGTTGTGAACCGAAACTTGATGGCGCGGCGGTAAGCTTGCTTTACGAGCACGGTGTGCTGGTGCGTGGCGCTACCCGGGGCGATGGTCAGACTGGCGAGGATATTACCGCCAATGTGCGGACCATTCGCAATCTGGCGTTGCAGCTAGAAGGGGATTATCCCGATCGTCTTGAAGTGCGGGGCGAAGTCTTTATGCCGGTTAAGGCGTTCGAGCGCTACAACGAACAAGCGCTGGCGCGTGGCGAAAAGGTTTTCGCTAACCCGCGCAACGCCGCCGCCGGCAGCTTGCGGCAATTGGACTCGTCGATTACTGCGCAGCGGCCATTGCATTTTTATGCCTATGGTATGGGCGTGGTCAGTACCGGGACGACGCTGGCCGACAGCCACTATGAGCGGCTACAACAGCTGCAAAGCTGGGGCCTGCCAGTCAGTGACGAAGTGAAACGGGTTGCTGATGGCGGCTCCTGCCATGGCTATTACCAGGATATCCTGTCACGCCGCGATGCCTTAAGGTACGAAATCGACGGCGTGGTGATCAAAGTCGACTCGATTCCGCTACAGAATGACCTCGGGTTTGTATCACGCGCACCGCGCTGGGCCATAGCCTGGAAGTTCCCGGCGCAGGAAGAGATAACCACCATCCGTGGCGTGGATTTTCAGGTTGGCCGCACCGGTGCGATAACGCCGGTGGCCCGGCTTGAGCCGGTGGCCGTTGGCGGGGTGACGGTATCCAACGCAACCTTACATAACGCCGACGAAATTGAGCGCCTGGATATTCGGATCGGTGATGTGGTCACCATTCGCCGTGCTGGTGATGTGATTCCGCAGGTGGTGCAGGTATTACACGATCGGCGGCCCGATGACACCCAGGTTATTGAGTTTCCCGATCGTTGTCCGATTTGCGATTCGCATGTGGAGCGGGCCGAAGGTGAGGCTGTTACCCGCTGTACCGGCGGCCTGATTTGCGCAGCGCAGCGAAAAGAAGCGCTCAAGCATTTCGCGTCGCGTAAAGCCATGGATATCGATGGCCTTGGCGATAAATTAATTGAGCAACTGGTCGAGCGGGAATGGCTGAAGTCGCCGGCTGATTTGTATCGGTTGCGGGCGCGCGAACTGGCCCACCTGCCACGTATGGGCGAAAAATCAGCGGAAAATATTGCCGCGGCCATAGCCGCCAGTAAAGAAACCACCTTGCCACGGTTTTTGTATGCGCTGGGGATCCGTGAGGTCGGCGAAGCGACCGCTGCTAATCTGGCGGTCCATTTTGCGGAACTCGACAGCTTAATGCAGGCGGCCCCGGAGCAACTTGAAGAAGTGCCTGACGTGGGGGCGGTCGTAGCCAGTCATATTTACCAGTTTTTCCGTGAGGAACACAACCAGCAGGTTATCAGTGAACTGCAGGAGCTGGGCGTAAACTGGCCAGCGGTAGAAAAACTGGCTACCAGTGAAGCAACCCTGGCCGGCAATACCTACGTGCTGACCGGCACCCTGACGCAGATGACCCGCGATGAGGCTAAGCAGGCTCTGCAGGCGCGAGGTGCCAAAGTTTCCGGTAGCGTATCAGCTAAAACAACGGCGGTGGTTGCCGGTGATAATGCCGGCTCCAAACTGGCTAAAGCTGAGCAACTGGGGGTGCCAGTGCTCAGCGAAGACGATTTGCAGAAACTGCTTCAGTAACAGGTTAGCTTTGTGAGTTCAGGCGGGTCACATCAACCATCAACTTGAGTTGCTGGCCTGGCTGCAGATAGTTCGAGCGACTAATCTGGTTCCACTTTTCAATGTCCGCGATAGTGACACTGAAGCGGTTGGCAATGCGGGCCAGTGAATCACCGGATCGCACTTTATAACTCACGCTGCGCACCACTCCCGACGGCTTCTGCTTTTCAGGTAACCACACCACCAGTTGCCGGCCCGGCCGCAACGGGTCGGTGGGTGCCATACCATTCCATTTGGCCAGCGCCCGCAAATTAACGCTGTAACGGCGGCTGATATCCCACAGGGTGTCACCGCTGACCACCTGATGTTCTACCTTATATTCACCGCGTTCCTGCGACTGGGTGCTGGCTAAGCGGCTTTCCGCAGAGAGGTTGTAATCATTCAGCTCGCGGGTCGCGACCGGAATCAGCAGGTAATCGCCGGCGCGAATAATATGGCTGCGCAGATTATTGGCCTGCTGGATAGCCTTGGCCGTGGTGTGGTATTTGCGGCCAATTACCAGCAGGCTCTCGCCGGATTTCACTTTATGGCGGGTCCAGCGCACCAGCTCTTTGGCATCGGCGCTTTCCAGCCAGTCCTGCAGAGAACGAGCGTTCTCCACCGGCAATAGCAGCCGGTGCGGCCCATTTGGGTCGGTTGCCCAGCGGTTATAGCCGGAGTTGAAGTGGTGCAGGGTATCTAAGTCCAGTCCGGCATGCTCAGCCGCTTTCGCCAGATCGATCTGGCTCTTGGCTTCAACGATGGCCAGAAAGGGCTCATTCGCAATGGGTATCCAGGTATAGGCGTAAGTATCGTGGTTCTTAAGGATATCGGCCAGTGCCAGTAGTTTAGGTACATAGGCTCTGGTTTCGCGTGGCAAATCCAGTGACCAGAAATCCGTTGGTTTACCGGCCCTTTTATTCTTGCGGATGGCATTGGCTACCCGGCCTTCACCTGAATTGTAGGCGGCCAGGGCGTGCGACCAGTCACCATCAAAGCGTTTTTGTAAGGCGTCCAGATAATCAAGCGCTGCGTTCGTTGCCGCCAGCACGTCACGGCGACCGTCATACCACCAGTTAATATCCAGGCCATAATGACGGGCGGTGCCGGGAATAAATTGCCAGATGCCCGCCGCGCGGCCATGGGAATAGGCAAAAGGATCAAACGCGCTTTCAACTATAGGTAGCAGCGCCAGTTCCAGCGGCATACCGCGGCGTTCGATCTCGTCCACAATCAGGTGCATAAAAGGAGCGGCGCGTTTGGCCACGCGCTCCATATAGGCCGGGTTGCGGAGGTACCAGTTGCGTTGATTCACCAGGCGTGGAAGTTCCGGCGCTTCCATCGTCAGCTGCCGGCGGATGCGGTGCCAGATATCGGCTTCGGCCTGAGGCGGAATTTCGACTTCGGCAATCTCCTCAAGCACTAACGGCGCAGCCGGCAGGTCCGCCGGAGCTGGTACCTCGACTAAAGGCTGTTCTGTTGCTGCCGTGGCGGGTGGATTTTGTGTCTCAGGGGCGCTGGTAAGTTGACAGCCTCCAAGTAAACTCGCACTAAGTGCCAGCAGTAACCATTTAGTCATGCAACAGGGTCCTCAAAAGCGGAAACAGGATTCCGATAGTTGTTGTGGTTATTTGAGCGCAGTGTACGAGATCAGAAACGGTCTTTCCACTCTCGTAACTCGGCAAATTCGTCAGCGTTTTCGGCGCGCAGAAACGGGTTAACCTGTAATTCCAGGTCGATGGTACTGGGTAAACTAATCTTACCTTCAGCGCGCCAGCTTAACACTTGCTGCTGATAGTCGATGATTTTCTGGTTACCTGGTTCCGCCGCCCGCGCAAAGCGTAGATTAGCGCTGGTGTATTCATGGGCACAATAGACGCGTGTATCGCCGGGAAGTTCAGTAAATAATTGCAGTGAGTTAAAAAACTGTCCGGCTTTGCCTTCGAACATGCGTCCGCAGCCAGCTGAGAACAGGGTATCACCACAAAATAAATAACCCGGACTATAAAAGCTGATGTGATCCAGCGTATGGCCGGGGGTTGCCAGCACGCGGAACGCCGCATCCAGCCCGGCGGGCGTGACCTTATCATTATGCTTTAAGCGTTCAGTGATCCCCTTGATATCCGGATTGTCCGGACCGTAAACAGGCACATTGTAATCTTCCAGCAAAGGAAGCAGGCCATCGGTGTGGTCCCAGTGGTGATGGGTGATCAGAATAGCCGCCAGGCCAACGCCATTATCCTTCAACCAGTCACGAACCGGTTGGGCTTCACCCGGATCGACGATGACCGCATCGGCATCCGCCTGTGGCTGAATGGCCCAAATGTAGTTATCATCCAGGGCAGGTATCGCAGTAACATGCATAATAGTCGTCTGTTATTTGCTCAATTTGACCTTAGTATACAGGTGTACCGCGATGATGTTAAAACCCGCATTGGGTGAAAAGTCTGTAAAGGCGCCGCACAGCTGGCAGCAGTTACCGCACGGCAACTGGCTGCGACAGCATGTGGAAGCGGTGCTGACGCCGCATTGTGGCAAACTTTTCGGTTATCATCTGGCCCGCATCGGACAGCTCTCGGGCCAGTTGCAGCTGCCTAAACTGCATATAAAACATCAATTCTCACTGGCGTCATCCGGGCAGGTTGACGTGTACGCTGAACCTGAATACCTGCCATTTGCTGAGGCTTCGCTTGATGCCGTATTGATGGTGGCGCAGCTGGAGTTTGAGCGCGACCCGCACCAGGTGCTGCGGGAGGTCGCCCGTAGCCTGATCGCCGACGGCTACCTGTTACTGGCCGGTTTTAACCCCTTATGTCCGGCGCTGCTGACAGGCTTCTGGCCAACACAGGTTGACCGTTATCCCTGGCGCGGTCGTTACTTTACCAAAGCGAGGATGCTCGACTGGCTGGCTCTGCTAAACTTTGAAGTGGTCGAAACTGGCTATCTGGCGCCCAGTTTACTCATTGAGTCACTGACGCCGGCTGATCGTGGGCTGGCAACACTGGCGCGGGGAATTCCGCAACTGGGTAGTATGTATTTTATGGTCGCCCGCAAGCGGCAGTTTCCGTTAACGCTGGTCCGCTATCGCAAAAAGCAGCAGCACCGGCTGAATAACGCGCTGCCACTGGCTAACCGAATGGAGTGAAATGATGTTAACAGCAAGCGAATTATGTGCGCAGGCACGATCCAACGTAGAAGAAATTGATGTTCATGAATTAAACCGCAAAACCGCCGACGGGGTGCGTGTTATTGACGTGCGTGAGCCGGCAGAATACGCAGCGGGGCATATTCACAGCGCCGTAAATATGCCGCGGGGCGTGCTTGAAATGCAGTTGCATCAGCACCCGGACGTGGCGGGCTATGACAATGCCTTAGAGAAAATGGCGGCCGAGCCGCTTTATCTTATCTGCCGCAGCGGCGGTCGCTCGGCCCTGGCCGCTGAGTCATTGCAGCGCATGGGCTTTGACAAGGTTATTTCGGTGGCCGGCGGCATGCAGGCCTGGGATGAAGCAAAGTATGCCCAGGTAACCGGTCAGGACGACGTATAGCCTTCATCGGGTAACAGGTTATCCGAGGTCGCGGCATCGCGGGCTAATTCATCGCAACGCTCATTTTGCGGATGGCCCGCATGGCCCTTAACCCATTCCCAGGTCACATCATGGCGCTGCCTGGCTTCGTCCAGCGCCATCCACAGATCAGCATTCTTTACCGGCTTGCGGGCGGAGGTTCGCCAGCCGTTGCGTTTCCAGGTGTGGATCCAGGTTTTAATACCCTGGCGCATGTAATCGCTATCCGAAGTCAAAATCACTTTACAGGGGCGCTTCAGGGCTTCCAGGGCCTTAACCGCCGCCAGCATTTCCATGCGGTTGTTGGTGGTCAGCTGATAGCCCTGCGACAGCTCCTTGCGGTGATCCCCATATTCAATCACGATGCCATAACCACCCGGGCCCGGATTTCCCAGGCAGGAGCCGTCAGTGTAGATGTGCACAGTCTTCTGCTGCATAATAACTAAAACCAGCCAGTCGCTATTTGATATGCGGTATAGTGACCAGTGGAAATCCATTAGTAAAGAGCTGTTTGAGCAAAAGAATAGTTATAGGGATAGTTATGCGGCAGATTGTACTTGATACTGAAACCACGGGTCTTGATCCCGCGCAGGGGCATCGCATCATTGAAATTGGCGCGGTCGAACTGATCGGTCGCAAACCAACCGGCAGTACCTTCCACACCTATATTAATCCGATGCGCATGGTCGAGCAGGGCGCGATTGAGGTGCATGGCATTACCAATGAATTTCTGCAGGATAAGCCAGTATTTTCTGAGATTGCCGATGATTTTCTGAAGTTTATCGATGGTGCTGAACTGGTGATTCATAACGCCGCCTTTGACGTCGGCTTTATCGACCATGAATTTGCCTTACTCAATAAAGGGCTCGGTCGCACCAGGGATTACTGCGCCATACTGGATACCCTGAGCCTGGCGCGTGAACGCCGCCCGGGGCAGAAGAACAACCTGGATGCGCTGTGCCGCGCCTTTGGCATTGATAACTCCAACCGGACCTTCCACGGGGCCTTGCTGGATGCTGAGTTACTGGCCGATGTCTATTTGCTGATGACCGGCGGCCAGACCAAACTGGAACTGGCAACCCAGACCAAAGCTCAGCAACAGGCACAGGGAACGGCAGGCTGGACCCCGGTAACCAATAAACCCGATCTGAAAGTTGTCCGTGCCACCGACAGCGAACTTCAGGCGCACGAAGAGCGGCTGAAAGTTATTGCTGATACGGGTGTTCCGCCACTCTGGAATGCCTGAAACCGGCTAATTTGAGTGAAAATCAGGCAAACGGTCCGAATTACTGAAAAAAAGGTTGACGACTGCAGGCCGCGCTCGTAATATTCGCTCCGCATTCAGGGGGTACCCACCCGGAAATCCCCGAATCAGGAAACGTGGAGCGGTAGTTCAGTTGGTTAGAA
>NZ_JPER01000007.1 GCF_000753715.1 Pseudidiomarina salinarum
GAGTAGGTTATATATCCACATAACGGGCCTCGTCGCAGCGCCGGCCAAGTTTGCTCCTTCGCAGTTGAACTTTTGGGTTAACGTCTCCTCCCGGCACATGACTGTCAGTCAGCTATGAGCGAAAAGCGGCCGTTTCTTCTGTGTTAATTATACCGGGCTAGCAAGAGTGCCCGTAGTAGGCGAAAGTAATTAATATTCGCTCAACGCATCGCTAGCCTTGGTGCATCGCCGATGCTTTTTACTAAATTAAATAGCCACTCTTGAGCTTTAATAATATCTTTTTTTGAAAAATCGCCCTCACCATATCTAGCTCCCGCAGAACACGCTATATCATCTATTTGGGTTATACTTACTCTTTCGATATAACATTTGTTAAACTCGGAGAGTAATTTTCGTATGTTATGACCAAAGTCTTTTCTAAGCTTTTCCTCTCTATAACCTGCGTCCAATAACCAAGACTTCAGTATCTTTTCTGCACACTGCAGATAACCCCATCTAGCTTGTCCGTAATTCGAACTGTGATTTCCTAGTTGTGCGGAAATCGTTTTAAGATCGGCATCAAAATCCTTATAAAGTGGAACTTTCTTTATTTTCCATGTGTTTAGAATCTGTAGCGTTTCGACAGCAAGGTTGAAGTTTGATGCTAATTGTTGCATCTCATTTTCATTTAATGAGTTTACGTAGGCTTGCGTAAGTTGTGGACACATTCTAAGAATATTGGTTTCGTTATTTGCGCCACAGATTTCTAGGTTTGTATCAATAAAGAACATGCAGCGCCCGTAAAAGTCAGGCACTCTGAAACGCCATAAGTCTCCGCGTATTTCTTGGTAAAAAAAACCTAAATCCGAATCGTATTGTTGATTATTACCATATTTAGCGTCATACCACGAAGACAACCAAATAGTCAGTTGATTTCCAAAATCATTGTTCGGTAGCAAATTTTTAGACGATAGTGGTACGGGAATATTATCGAAGTACTTACTCACCTCGCCAGTTGCTTTTATGTACCTTAATGTTATTGGTACACCTTCCTGGATGAGTCGACTATCAATATTCTCGAAGACATCATTTATGATGATTTTTTTATTCAAAGTCCGATCCCCAAATACGTTCTTTTAGCTGATGTTTATTCAGATATAAACCGCCATCGCGATAGAGCAATCGATCAGCTTTCCGAAAATATTATACACCTTGTTTAACATCTTATATCTATAAAGTGACGTCGCATAACTTATAAGAATTAGTCTCGAGGAGCCATTTATGTATGAATTCTATCCGACTCACTTCTGTTTCAGACACTGGTAACAACGGATGTCGGTGATGAGCGAACAGCGGACCTTGTGACTTTGGGTCTACTTCAACTAGTGACTAGCCGTTCCGTTATTCGTAAGTGTGGGTGATGCCAAAGATGCGAGGCACGTTCACTTCGACAATATTGCGTGTTTTGTTGTTGTGTTGTTTATTTACGTCGTTTACTGTCAATGACATAACAA
>NZ_JPER01000008.1 GCF_000753715.1 Pseudidiomarina salinarum
AGAGGTTAGATATTGTGGGCTCGGTAGAGTGTAACTGAGCATGCTCAAATTGCCTTTCTAACTCGGAACCTTCAATGCAGTAATGCTAATTTATAAGGATATTTGCACATGAAAAATATAGGTTGGCCAAGAAATCAAAGTACTGGCCCACAAGGCGGTTTGTCTACTGGTCCAGGTGGTGGTAGGTCGACAGGTCCAGGCGGTGGAATGTCTACCGGTCCTGGCGGCGGAATGTCGACAGGCCCTGGCGGTGGAATGTCTACTGGTCCAGATGGCGGTCTGTCAACAGGTCCAGGTGGCGGCTTGTCTACCGGTCCAGGTGGTGGTCTATCAACCGGTCCAGGTGGTGGCTTGTCTACCGGCCCTGGCGGTGGTCTCTCGACAGGACCCGGTGGTGGCCTTTCAACGGGCCCAACCCCTTATTACAGCAACATTCCGCCGTGGCATATTTTTGTCCAAGAACTTGAGCGACGAGGGATGCACAAATACGCTCAAATTATTAGACAACGTTTTCCGAACTTGTAAACCTAGCAAGGAATTTAAGAGTGATTCCCAACGCTTGGCATTTCTCACTCCATCGTTGGCTTTGTGTTTACGGCGCACTTACTAGCGCTGGGTGGTAAGTTTTTTTCTCACCTTAATGCGGGGCTAGGCATATGAACAGGATAGCTGATGCTTTATAAGTATTTTGGTCCGGAGCGAGTAGATGTGATGCGCTCTCTAAGTATTCGCTTCTCACCTCTCTTGTCGCTCAATGATCCGTTTGAGTGTCTGCCGTTGGTCGAAGCAAGATCCGCGAAAGAGATGTTGATCTCGGAGGTAATCAGGGACTTCGAGGAACTTTGGGAAAAAACCGACGAGGACGAAAAGACCGACGATAATTGGGTCCTACTCGAAAAGACTCGTGAAAATACAATAGCCAATATAGAGAACAAATTTAAGGCGAGTAATACCGGGAGCGAAGTGGTTGCCATGCTAGGTGACAACTTTGGGATTTTGTCCCTATCACGAACGGAAAAAAATATTTTGATGTGGTCTCATTATGCCGCAGAAGGTCGTGGATTTGTGATCGGACTGGATGAAAATCATCCATTTTTTCATCAAAAAGATGCAAGGGGGCGGATTACCAAGCCCTTACCTGTCGTCTACACAACCGTACGCTCCACTGTCTCTCCTCGTGACGCACGTTTTTACGAGAAGTTTCTTTGTGAAAAGGCCTTGGAATGGGCCGATGAAGAGGAGGAGAGAGTATTCAGGTTTCTGGAAAATATAGAAACCCGTTCGATTGGAAAAGATCAGTATGGACAGAGCATTGTTCTCACGCATTTACCTAAGGAAACCATTCAGTCTGTATTCTTAGGCTATCGCGCAGATACAGATTTGATGGATTCTGTTTTTCAGGCAATTGAACAGAACGAAATAGAGTGCGATGTATACAGAGCTAGGATATGTGATAACGAATACAGAATTGTCTTCGATCAACTGCTACGCGCCTAATAGTGCTGGGTATTGCCACGAATACTGCATTGCGGCTGCCTCTCCATTTCGCAACCGCGAGTGCTGAATTTAGACGCTAATGTCAGCTTCTGGCACAAAGCGGCTAGTCCGCTGTGAGCGAACAGCGGACCTTCTGCCCTTTGCCTGCTCCAACTAATGATTAGCCGTCCTGTTATTAGTAAGTGTGGGTGTCGCCAGCGATGCACGGCACTTTCACTTCGGCAATATTGCGCGTTTTGTTGTTGTGTTGTGTATTTAAGTCGTTTAATGTCAATTACATAATAAAAAATAAAGGTAGGATATTGTGTCCTCGGTAGATTGTAAGTGAGTGTGCTCAAATTGCCTTTGCTAATTGGGAACCTTTCAAGTCAGGAATGCCTGCCTGATCAGTAAGTTAAAAACCGAAAGCTATAAACTGGACGAGTTTCTAAATGCGCACGCGCAATATACAACTGTTAGACATCATGATGGAGGAATTTTGGAATCGAAAAATATTAAAAATTTAATAGACTTATTTAAAAGCAATGCAATCAAAGAACGCTCGTCAAGTGAATACCTTTATAGAGGATGCTGGTTAAAGGAAGATTCTTTTCCTGGAGGGCTTTGGTTTATGCCAACTCTTGATGGTGCAGCCGGATATGTCGCGATGCATGCGCAGCAGTGTAGATCTGAGGGAAAAATCCCATATATTTTTGCATGCGGCCTAAATAAGGATATGAAATTTTACGAGCTTCAAGAATCTCATCTTACTGCATTTTCCAAAGTTTACGGTAGAAATTGGACTCATGAGGAGATAGCTATAGATATTCCTCGTGCTTTTGCCGAAATTGGAGACGAAAGCGTTAATGGCTTCTATCGCCCTCAAACAGATGAGTACTTTGTGTGTAAGCCTAACAATCATTTGAGTTTAATTAAAAAGTTAAAAAATATTGAAGCTCTAAAAGAAGCATCAAGAGTAAAAGGTCGTTCAGTCTAACAATCAAATTAAGTCACGCGCTTCGTTCGCTGGGACACAAACATGGCGGCTGTGTCACTTCGTTCCTGTTATAGCCGCCATGTTTGCGCCCCTTATTTGGGTGTTAGCTAGCTAAAGTCATAAGTAGGATTTTTCTTTTGGTCACATCCTCTAAAATTAAACCATCACAACTAACTCGCGTTGGGTACACGTACCAAGACCTTATGTGTATTCGTACACTGATAAATTGGTTTCACGAACCAGAGAAGTATCAATGGATGAGCATAGAGGGTAATCAAGGGCTTGGGCATGTAAAGAGCCTTGATGATGTTATTTGCTTTACAGCCAGTGGAGAATATGAGCTCTACCAAGTCAAATTCACAATTGATTCTGAACGTGAAGATTTGCGTTTGGATTTTGACTGGCTACTCAAGAAGAAGGGCAATGGCACATCTCTTATAGAAAAATGGTCAGCCGACATCGAGAAGTTTGGTGCTTCCAGTACAATATCCATTGCCAAGCTTATTACAAACAGAATACCTGACCAGATTATTTCAAATTGTCTAAAAGAACACAAAATAGATTACTCCCTCATACCCGATGATATTAAGTCCAAAATATCTGGCCAGCTAGGAACAGAACAAAAGGCCAGGAATTTTTTCGCAACGCTAATTTTTGAACACAGCCAAAAGGCAATTGACGACTTAGAACTTAAACTACATGACTCGCTTGTACCAGACCATGCTAGCAATGAAAGCTGGCTCCAATTATTGAAAGCTATTGAGCGCTGGGCTACGAGAAAAAACAAACCATCACCAGATGGCAAAATTTATCTTACACATATAAACGAAATCTTATCTCTGGGAACTAGAAAAACAATTTCCCAGTTTTTTGAAATTCCAGGGGGGTATACACCTCCCACAGACGATTTTCATAGCGAAATATTGAATAGAACAGCCCAGCCAGGTAGTTCAGTTATCTCAGGCCTACCGGGCATGGGGAAGAGCACATATTTGTCATTCTTAACTGATGAACTAATTGAGAAGAAGACACCTGTAATTAGGCACCACTACTATTTATCACCCCAATTTATAGGGGACAGAATTGCTTTTAATAATGCAGCTCAGTCTTTACAAAGCCAGATCAAAACTCTTTACCCCAACGACTTCGATAGCGATAAATTTGACCCCCAGCAGCTAGAAACCTGGATAAGTAAGGCGGCAGATAACGCTGCGGAAGACAACAAAACTCTAGTTATCATTATTGATGGGTTAGATCATGTTTATCGTGAAAGATCGGATATAAGCCAACTCGAACACCTAGTTAATCGGATTATCCCCTTCAAAGATAAGATTTGTTTGCTATTTGGAACGCAGCCGATAAGCGACGCGCATCTTCCCAATTCACTGTTACGATCAGCACCTAGGGATAAATCTTGGTTAGACATCCCCTCCATGGGGCTTGAAGCCATAAAGTCAAGAATTGAGTTTCTAGTGTCTAGCGAAGAACTTAATGTAATTGGTGATGATGCACATCAACGTAGTGAAATTGTAGAAATATCACAAGCGTTGTTGGACATTTCTCATGGTTACCCTCTCCATATTCTTTATTCCCTGAACAGTTTTCAGCTAACAAAGGACAAAATAAATAGATATGATGTGGAGAAGCTTCCGACCTGCCCAGACGGAGACATACACGCGTATTACGAGAACTTATGGGTGCAGCTTTCTGAGAGCGCAAAAGAAATCCTTCTTCTTATAGCGAATGCCGATTTTTCTTGGCCAGACAAAACCCACTTGGGCTACTGCTTCCACGACAGCCTTATTTTTCAAAATAGCTTTTCTGAAATTCAACACCTCGTAGAGCAGAGATTAAGTGGCATAATACCTTTTCATAGCAGTCTATTCGTGTATTTAAAGCGGAAAGATATTTTCGATCAATCAAGAGAAAGGTTGAATAGAATCTCCCAAACCTGGATCAACACACATGCGCCTAAGTATTGGAAGTGGGGCTGGGAGTGGATTATTGAAGCCAATCTAGGGAATGCAGCTCCGTTATTACAAGGAACCACTAGAGACTGGCTGGTACAATCGCTTTGTAAGGGCTACCCCTTAGAGCACATCGAGCACATTTTTAACATCGGTGAACGCATCGCATTTGAAAGCAGTCTATATCCAGAACTATTAAGATTACGAATATTAAAAATGAGACTGCTGAATGGACCGCAGTTTCAGATTCAGGACTTCAGTGATTTTCTCGATTGCTCACTTAGTATTACGCAAGACAATTTTGGGCTTCTTTGGCGAGCTGACAACCTAAGAATTATTTCAGACAATGAAATCGCAATTGTAGCCAAACATTTCCAAGACAAAAACGAAAGGGTCGTAGATGCCTGCGCCAAGGAAATCTATCGAAGAATTCGTTTTTATGCCCGCCAGGAAGACACAAATCATTACCAGACCCTAAACACCCTAGTCGATGATTATCTTCATACGCTGACTAGCTATAATAATCCTGATTTAGACCGCATAAACGATTTCTATGGAAGACTGAATGATAAGGCTTCTTCCTTCCGAAAAATTGTTGAACTACTTGTTCAAAATGGACATAGGCACTTGCTCCTTGATTTATCCCGCTTTGAAATCCCAGAAGATATTGCTCCGACCATCTACGATGAAATAGTTTTGGCGGCAAGTATCGAAGGCGTCAAACTCGAAGCCACTAACCCTAAAGTTAGAGATGCTAAGTCCAGCATATATCTGCTTTATCAACTTTTAGCTGGAAACGAACCTCAAATAGGCGAACTTGGCGAAGTTGAATGCCCTGTTGAGTACGAAGACACCCGTCATCTTCCGCTTTATGAATACTTTTTTAGCACACTCGTATCGAACTTCAATAATTGCCCAAATATTGAAACTCCGAAATTCACCAATCCAAGTAATCTTCAGGAATTTCTCGAAAACGCATGGTTAACCTTCCGTTTTGCATCATTGAATACTGCTACAACACTAAGGCAAGGCAAAGATTTCAAGGTATCTGATTTGTTTGATTCTTTTGCCATTCTAGAACGCCCAGATAATTTTTTAATGGGACATCAAATCACCGCAGTCCTATTCAGCATTAGAAAGGCGTTAGCCAAAATCTCGATTCATCTAAATATCTTATGCAACTCTCTTGATGAATTCGGAAACCTTAATCAAGATCAGCTAGACGCCCTGTCCAAAAGCATTTGGTGGGACTCTCGCGTATTTTTTGATGTTGCCACTCAAAACTCAATCTTCAATTTCCCTAAAGAAGCTGCATCTTTAGAATTTTCCAAATTGTTTGATGCCGAGATGCTCCGTAGAGATGATACTGCAACCTTGGCAAATGACAGTCTTGATCTGGCAAAGTTGGCAGTCAACCTTGGCCTTTACGATGAAGCCGAGAAATTTCTAGAGCGTACCGCGCTCAATACAGTCGGTTATGGCCATAGAAAAGACATTACTTTACATGAGGTATTTGAAGCGATACAGGAATGCTCTGATTCAAACTGTCACCAAGTTTCTGATTGGCTAAAACGAGTAACAACTTTCACAACTGATGTCTTTGATTTATCAGAGCGAGAAATTCGACATATTCCTGGATGGTTCACTAAATTATTGGCAAAGCACAACCCAGAACGCCTTGTAGACGAATTTGATTATCATCTATCAGAAGAAAATTGGCATAGAACACACCTTATACTTGAAAGTTTCGTAAAGTCATCTCCACTTTCTACGCAGCCAGAGCATTCATTTTTAAGGTGCATGACAACATTTGATGCAATGACAGCATTAGATGAAAGAAGCAAAGATAATGATATTCTGAGAGGTATTTACGAAGACCAGTGCCACGTTATTGGAGGCATGCCTCCACCGCCAAGAGAACGGTCTTCCACTAACGAAGATGTCAACACAGAATGTCCTGAAGCATCCACTATACACCCCACCAACCTTACTGATTTTACGGCAGCCTTACATTCAGTTTCATATCAGATTCGTGAAAAGTTCATTTCGGACTGGATTGACTATTGGGTTGATCAAGGCCAAGCGAGTTCCATCCTCACTACATTCAGCGACCACTATGACCAAAGCAAATCAGATTACGAACTGAATAGGTGCTTACATCATATTTTTTTGCTAAGCAAAAAAACCGAGGGGAAGAGCGCAGCTTATAGGTGGGCTGTCAGGAATATCAAACTAAACAATTGCTGGAACCCTTATTTTTCTTCTGGATCAGAAGAGGCATTAAGGGAGTATGGCAATACTTACAGCATGCATTGGGAAAACCTCCTTCGCGATACGATGGCACCAGGCTCTTCCAGCCTGCAGAGGGATGAGAATATAGTCGTTCCCTCTACTCAGCTTGTTACTTATTTGGTCGCAGCAGGGCAGATTGCTCTAGCGGGCGAAATTACTGAAACTATGGTATCTAGCCTTGAAGGTGATATAGCGCACCTTCCTTTGACCAAACAGTATTGGTATGACGACCCTGTATCAATCCAGAATATTCCATTCCATCTAACTCTATTGCACTTCAAGTGGCCCGATAGATACGCCCGACTCCTAACAGCCAAGCAAATAGCAGCCCTCTTGCAAGATGACTCAAATATCGAATTTCGCGCCTTATATTTAAATTATTTGAGTCAGCAACCCTACGAGGCTGATATCGTAGATTTTTTATCTGTATTGTTGCTAGTCGAAACTCCCCCCTTTACCGAAAAAGAGGTTACAGAAGCAATTCAATACCCTTCAACTATTTCCGATGCACTATTAACGTCATTAGATTTGATGGGTGAGGACCGAGATGACTTCTCAAGTCTCTATTCCATTTTTTCCGATAACGTAACTCCAAATAAAGCCAAGTATGACAAGTTTGCCAACGGCGTTCCCTTGAGATTTATGGCTATTATTCAAGAGCTTGAACAGGAGCACAATGTACCGCTTGAGAAGCAATTCCTACTTGAATGGGAGAAAGTATGGAAAAGAAGGCCATGCTACATGTTCGATCCATATGATTTTTGCGGCGATCAGTTTTACCGTCAAGATAGAATCCAAATAAGCTTCTCATGGCGTGCAGAGACCTCCATAGTGTCAGCATTCCTTCGTACATTGGCCTATGCTATGCACAAGCACTCCATCCCTTCCGAGGTTTGCTATTCATATGCACAAGAGGCACTACCATTTGGCTCTATCGCTGTAAATCTATCTCCTTCCGAACCACCTTACAACTGGCCCGTATTTGGCAATTTGAGCAAAGATGATTCCATGCCCGGACAGAGTGAACTTGAGCGATATTTAGCAGATTTTGCCGCTTCTCCTAATGAAATATTGCTTCATGCCAACGGCCCCATCCTAAGAAGCCACTCTGGTGTATGTCTTGATCTAAAGGTCATTCTGATCGCTCTTCAAAGTCCTGAAATTGACGACCCTAAGTTAATGTTTGATTCAATAGATCATGCGCGGAATTCTGAGCAAGGCATATTTCCTTTAGCAAAATGGACCTGGCCTTCCTCCTTTGGTAGGTGGGAAACTGATTGGCTATCAAGAGGCTATTTTCGACCTACCTATTTCGTAGGAGACTCACCAATCAACACAGTAAACCAAAGCGAATCTTGCGTAGAGTATTTCGGCGGCAGCATAAGTAATGGTGCTTGGAGATACTGGGTAAACCAATGGTATCCAGTCCACTACGGAGGTGTAGGCAACTCTTTCGGAACGTATTTTACAGTTTCCAAAGAATTTTTTGAAAAGTTCAAGGCACACACTGGTGGCAACTACTACCTCATTGCCGAGATGACTTGTGTTGACGGGCGTGATTTTGCTCACACTTCGGAGCCAATTAAAACGTTTGCTATTTCGCCAGTCTAGTTTTACGAAAGTAATTAATATAGTTTATTCGTTAAGGTTGATGATTAATATTTGTTGAGCTAGATGCTGGCGCTAACAAAGCCAAGCTCGGCGAAAGCTTTTCCGTTGCGGCTTCGCCTCCACTTCAAAGCTGCGCGTGTTGGCGGCGTTATGTGAGTAAGTGTAAAAATGAGAGATTTTAGTGACCTCGAAAAAAAGCTAGTGCGGAGAATGATCGAGCTTGACGATAAAGTGGGCTCGCTCAACGTTTTGGCAAACATACTAGACTCGTTTTATGGAGATACTCATCTTCCTGATCATTGCTACATAGAGCTAAAGAGTGAAATTGATGTCTCCATTCAAGTTCGTGATGATGCATTAGCGGAAAATGGCTTAGACTGGATAAAAGAAGTAGACGAAGATATTTCAAAGAAGCTACTCACAGCTGTTGCCCTTTTCCAATATCTTGAAGAAAAAAGGCTTGCATATTTCGTAGGCGAGCTAGATTTGAGTAGTTTGGGGGAAGTCTGGGCCGACATTCATTACACAAGGTGCGAGTTTCTGGATGCTGACCTAAAGCCATTAATCTTCAGGTACTCGAAAAAAAAGATATTTGTTTCGGAAACTCTCCGCATCTTGGAGAAAAATGATTTTAAGACTGGTGAAGAGCTGAGACACCAAGAAGAGGTCTCATCCATGAAACGCCAGCTTAATTTAACTCGTGCGGCTCTCGGTTTTACATTGATAGGTCTCCTGGTCTCGATACTTGTTCCCATTTTTGTTACATCTTCTGTTGAAATTAAAAACGATGGTGTTTCTCAAGTTCTTGGTGCGATTGAGGCTGAATTTGAACGAATAAATGACATTGAAGAATCGTCGAACGAAAGACTCGACGATCTAGAGTCAGCAGTTCTTTCTTTACAGGAATCAATCGCTGGCGGGGATGCATCTACATCAAAGGCACATGACGAGGAAGTGCTGCCGACCGCTGATGGCGGCGGCTGATTTCAGCGTCAACGTCCGCTCTTGGCACATAGCAGACCGTCGGCCTATATCAAAATAACTGTCACGTTCGATACCTGAACTCTATATCAAAGTGTTATCAGTCGCAGGTTTGATTGTCGTCTCAGGTGTCCACCGTCCCCCTTAACAGTTGAGCGTTGTTCGCGCAGTTAACGGTTATTCACATTCTGATAACCTCTTGAAAAAGCGTGCGATGCTAGTTTTCTTTATTACTAAAAAGCTTGACGATTTGCGCTTCAGGTTTATGCTGGAGCTTAATGTATAAACAAGCTTAGTGAGATAGGATATAACTATTGAGCAGTAGCGCGCCAATCCATGTTGATGCTGAAGCGGCCTTCAGGCTGCTGGCAGATAACTTATCCGATAGCCATTCGGCGCGGTTCTTTGCTGCGTTGAGTGAGCTGCTGGCGCGGATTTTAGGGGTCGATCATGTTTCGATTGTCGAAATTTGTGCTGATGATCCCGACTACGCAGAATCCCTTGCTATGTATTCCTTAGGCGCGCCCGCGCCGGATATTCGCTATTCGTTACGTGGAACCCCATGTGAGAACGTGCTGAATGAGAATTACTGCGTTTTTCCGGAAGGCGTCTGCCAACGCTTTCCTGATGATGCGTTATTGCAGGAATTGGGAGCTGAAAGCTATTTTGGCGTACCCATGCTCGACAAAGATGATAAGCCGCTCGGCCTGGTTGCTGTTTTGCACAATACGCCTGGTGATTTTTCGTCTACCGCGCGCGAGGTTATCCGCGTTGCTGCGGCGCAGGCCAGTTCGCAACTGGCGCAATCACGAGCTGAAAGTAGTCTGCGCGAAAGCGAGCGGCGCCTGTCCGCGCTGATGAACAACTTGCCAGGCGTGGTTTACCGCTGCCGCTATGATGATAACTGGACGATGGATTTTATGAGCCGGGGCGTTAAGCAGTTAACCGGCTATCGCAGTGAACAGCTAATCAATAATAATGAACTTTCCTACGCCAGTATTATCCATCCGGACGATCAGAAAAAGGTCGCACAAGAGGTAGAGTCTGGCCTGCATGCTGGTAATGAATTTAAGGTTGCCTATCGGATCCTACACGCCGACGGTGAACTGCGGTGGGTGTGGGAACACGGGCAAATCATCCTTGATGACGAAGAAAATGTTTTGCATATCGAAGGCTTTATTACGGATATCACCGAGCGTCAGCAGCAGCATGAAAAAATCTGGAGGCTTGCCTACCGGGATGCAGTGACTGACTTGCCTAACCGGTTCGCCTTCACTGAGCGATTAGCCGAGCTTTATCAGGACGCAACCTACGATGATGAATCCTTGGCTTTGTTGGTTCTTGATTTGCAGCGTTTCAAAGAGATCAACGATCATCAGGGCTTTCATGTGGGAGACCTGCTTCTGCGGGCCGTTTCGCAGCGCTTACAGTCGATGATCAGCGACGATGAATATGTGGCCCGCTTTGCCGGCGATGAATTCGCGTTAATCATTAAGAACTATCAGCAAGGCGATCATTTGGCCGTAACTCAGCGGGTAAGGCAGATGCTGGAGGAGCCATTTGTAATTGGTGATCGCGAGTTTAAGTTACAGATGACCATAGGTATTGCCAGTTCCGATGACTCCAGCTCGCCGCAAAGTTTACTCCAGGCTGCAAGTATCGCACTGCATCAGGCCAAACAATTAAACACAGATTTGTGTGTTTATGATGAACGTCTGGCAACGCAAATTATTCAGCGGCAGTATCAGACGCAGCGTTTTATTAAAGCTATCGAGAATGAAAAGCTGACAATTCAATTTCAGCCTCAGATCGCCTTGCAGACCGGCAAGTTAGTTGGTGCTGAAGTGCTGTGTCGCTGGCATGATGAGGAGTTAGGCCAGGTGCCGCCGGATATATTTATCGGTATAGCCCGCGAGCAGGGGCTGCTGGATAAGCTGGGCGACTTTGTGATGCAGCAAAGCTGCCAGCAAATCAGAACCTGGCAAGAGCAATTTGGTGGCGGCGTAAGTATATCGCTTAATTTAGCGGTACAGCAGTTAGATAATCCGAATCTGGTGGAGCAATTCGTTAAGTTGCGTGGTGATATACCGCCGCAGCTACTGACCCTGGAAATCACCGAAAGTGATCTTATGGTCGATCCGGAGCAGGCTACCCGTATAACGAATGATCTGGTAAACGCCGGTTTCAGACTTGCGGTTGATGATTTTGGTACGGGCTACTCGTCGTTGGCCTACCTGCAACGCTTTGCCATCGATTATCTGAAGATAGATATGTCGTTTGTACAGGATATGATCGAAGATCGTCACAGTCAGGCTATTGTCTCTACCATTATCGCAATGGCCAAAAACTTAGGACTGCGGACTATTGCCGAAGGCGTTGAAACGGAAGCGCAGGCACGAATTCTGCGCGCTGCCGGATGTGACTTTGCGCAGGGCTATTACTTTGATCGGCCTATGGCTGCCGCGCAATTTGCTGCCAAATGGCTGGCACCCGCGGTGGTTCAGGGTTGAGCCGCATCAGCTGTTCGTGGCAGGGCCAATGCCAGCAGCGCGGCGATCAGAATAAATACCGCACTGATAGCCAGACAGGCCGTTAAGCCATAGGCCTGGTAGACCCAGCCGGACAAGATAGTACCCAGCAACCGGCCGCCGGCATTGGCCATGTAGTAAAAGCCGACATCAAGAGAAACCCCATCGCCCCGGGCATAGCTAACAATCAGATAGCTGTGCAGAGCTGAATTGATCGCAAAAGCAAAGCCGAAGACCAACAGCCCGACCACTAATACTGTTGCCGGTGGTAACTGCCAGTACAAGCCACCGATGATCAACAGCGGCGTAATGGCCAGTGCCAGCCCCCAGCCGACCGCGTTGTGTGTGCGCGTTAAACGTGGCGCAATGCTTTGCACCGCGCCGTAGCCAATAACCCATAACGCCATAAAGCCGCCGATGCGCCAGTGGTCCCAGTTAAGCTGGGTGCTCAGATAGACGGGCAGCGCCACCACAAACCAGATGTCGCGCGCGGCGAACAAGAACAAGCGGGCCGCCGATAGCGTATTGATAGCCCGGCTTTTGGACAGAATCTCCCGGAACTTGGGTTTGAATTTAGCTTTTCCTAAATCAGCCGCCAGTCGCCACATACTGAACAGCCACACGCCCAGCAGGGCCAGCGCCATCAGCAAAATAGCGCCGGTAAAGCCGATCAGCGACAGCAGCAGTGCACCGAGGAAGAAGCCGATGCCTTTGAGCGCATTTTTGGAGCCGGTCAGAATGGCAATCCAGCGATACAACTGGCCCTGGGCATCTGCCGGGATGAGCGTCTTAATCGCGCTTTTGGCGCTCATCTTATTGAGATCTTTGGCAATACCAGAGAGTGCCTGGGCAATCATAACCCATACCACGGTCAGCCAGTCGGCCGGCACCAGTAGCATGCTGAGGGCAATAATTTGCAGCCCCAGACCGATATTCATGGTGCGGTTGAGGCCGATGCGGGCACCCAGCCAGCCGCCGACCAGATTGGTGACGATGCCGAAAATTTCATAAAACAGAAACAGCATCGCAATACTCAGCGGACTATAGCCCAGCTGGTGGAAATACAGCACCACCAGCATGCGTAAGGCACCGTCAGTGAGCGTAAAAGCCCAGTAATTACCCGTGATCAGTAGATACTGGCGAACCGGCGCGCTGAGATTGCGAAGTGCCGTGACCACTTACTGATTAGCCTTGCCGACCAGTGCCGCCAGTTCCACGGTGCGGTTGGCGTAACCCCACTCGTTGTCGTACCAGGCATAGATTTTTACATGGGTGCCGTTCACGACCATGGTGGATAGCGCATCAACGATGCTTGAACGCGGGTCGGTTTTGTAATCAATAGATACCAGTGGCCGCTCTTCGTAACCGAGAATACCTTTCAGCGAACCCTCAGCAGCCTCTTTGAAAAAGCTGTTCACTTCTTCAACGGTGGTTTCGCGCTTCACTTCGAATACGCAGTCGGTCAGTGACGCATTCGCCAGTGGCACCCGCACCGCGTGGCCGTTCAGTCGGCCTTTCAGTTCAGGAAAAATAGCGGTGATAGCCGTTGCCGAGCCGGTGGTGGTGGGGATCAGGCTCATTCCGCAGGCGCGGGCACGGCGCAGATCCTTGTGGGCAGCGTCGAGAATAGTCTGGGTATTGGTCACATCATGGATGGTTGTCATGGAACCGTGCTTGATACCGAGCTTCTCATTAATCACTTTGACCACCGGAGCCAGGCAGTTGGTGGTGCACGACGCAGCAGTCACAATCTGATGTTGCGCCGGGTCGAAATCACTTTCGTTCACGCCCAGCACAATGTTAGGAACGCCGGATTCTTTGACGGGGGCTGACACCACCACGCGCTTTACGCCTTGATCCAGGTAGCCTTGCAGCAGTTCGGTGGTTTTTATTTTACCACTGGCCTCGATGACGAGATCACAGTCTGACCAGTCAGTCGCGCTGACTTCTTTGTTCTGGCTGAAAGCTAATGAGTGTTTGCCAATTCTGATTGCCCGGCCTTCCTCGCTGGCCGTTGCTTCCTGATCCCATTTGCCATGCACGGAATCAAAATTCAGTAAATGGGCGAAGGTGACCGCATCACCGGCGGGGTCATTCAGCCGTACGAATTCCAGTGCCGGGTTGCCCCAGCCTGCACGTAAAGCCAATCGGCCAATACGGCCTAACCCGTTAATTCCAACTTTTATCGTCATCGCTTAATCTCCGGTTCGGTTTAGTCAGGCAGGACAGCAAGTACGCCGACGTTGCGGGCGCTCGCCCATATTTTTAAGGTTCGCCAGGTTTGGCTGCAGGTAGGTCTCGTGTTCGCGCGCCAGCAAGTCGATTAGTTCAACAACCCAGCGCGGCAAGTCCGGGTGAAGCTGATAGAACACCCAGATTCCCTCGCGGCGATCCTGCAGCAAGCCACAACTGCGCAGCTGCGCCAGGTGGCGGGATATTTTCGGCTGACTCTCGTTAAGGGCAGTGGTGAGTTCGCACACACAAAGCTCGCTCTCGCGCTGGATCAGCAGCAAGCTGCGTAAGCGTGTTTCATCTGCGAGGCATTTAAAAAGTAATACGGAATCCATAGCACAAACCTATATGGTATTTCATATATATGCTAGTCCATATGTGTTGAAAGTCAATGTTGTTTGGCGTTAAATCCGGTTATGCTGAGATGTAGTTACGACATAGCCCGTTAATCCGTTGATTGATCTCATGGGCTCTTGAGCTTTGCGGCTGACTCCCTTTAAATGAAAGCATCGTAAAACAGTAGGTGACCATAATGATAAATAGTACCCCACATATGAAACGCTCACGCCTCCATCGCAGCCGGAGCTGGATTCTGGCTTGTGTCCTGGCATCCGTCAGTGTCATGACTACGGCCAAAGATTTACCTGAAGCCAAAATCAACCCCGATGACGTGGTGGTGACTGAACACCGCACGACAGTAAACGGCGAGCGCTTCAAGTACTCGGCCACCACCGGCACGCAGCCGGTATTCAACGAAGAAGGCGATGCCATCGCGGCCCTATACTTTACCTATTACAAGCGTCAGGACGTGAAAGAGCCTGAGAAGCGTCCATTACTGATTTCTTTTAATGGTGGCCCCGGCTCAGCATCAGTCTGGATGCATATTGCCTATACCGGCCCAAAATCCCTGCGAGTTGATGACGAAGGCTTCCCGATCATGCCTTACGGCGTGAAAGATAACCCGCACTCAGTGCTGGATGTGGCCGACATCGTATTTGTGAACCCGGTCAACACCGGCTATTCACGTGTACTGCCATTTAAAGACGGTGAACTACCGTCACGCGAAGAGCAGCAAAAGCTCTTCTTCGGCGTGAATGCTGACGTGAAGTACCTGGCTGACTGGGTCAATACCTTTGTCACCCGTAATAATCGCTGGCAGTCACCCAAGTATCTGATTGGTGAAAGCTACGGCACCACCCGTGTATCAGGGCTGGCGCTGGAACTACAAAACCGTCAGTGGATGTATCTGAACGGTGTCATTCTGGTTTCCCCAACTGACATAGGTCTGGAGCGTGAAGGTCCGGTAAAAGCCGCTAACCGCCTGCCGTACTTCGCTGCTGCCGCCTGGTATCACAAAGCACTGCCTGCTGATTTGCAGGACAAAGACCTGCTGGACGTACTGGAAGAAGTTGAAGGCTACACCATGGATACCTATCTGCCTGCGCTGGCGAAAGGTGCTCTGCTGAATGATGCCGAGAAAGATCGCATCGCCGGTCAGGTTGCTTATTATTCAGGTCTGGATAAAACCACGGTATTGCGCTCGAACCTGGAAATCGAGACGTCGTTTTTCTGGAAAGAGCTGCTGCGTGATCGCGGCCAGACCATTGGTCGTCTGGATTCGCGTTACCTTGGCATTGACGCCAAGGATGTTGGCGCACGCCCGGACTATAACGCTGAGCTGACTTCATGGTTGCACTCATTCACGCCAGCGATTAACTATTACCTGCGCGAAGAGCTGAACTACAAAACCGACCTGAAATACAACATGTTCGGTCCGGTTCATCCGTGGGATCGCACCAACAATAATACCGGCCGGAACCTGCGTCAGGCGATGGCACAAAACCCCTACCTGAACGTGCTGATTCAGTCAGGCTACTTTGACGGTGCCACCAACTACTTCGATGGCAAGTACAACATGTGGCACATCGATCCGAGCGGCAAAATGAGCGACCGCATTGGCTTTAAAGGCTATCGCAGCGGGCACATGATGTATCTGCGCGCCGAAGACCTCAAGCTGTCGAATCAGGATCTGCGTGAATTTATCCTGAACACGATTCCTGCTGAAGGCGAAGCGGCGAAATATTAATAAACAGGCGATTAAGCATGAAAAAATTAACTGTATTAGCATTATCTGTCGGAGTGGCGCTTGCCGCTCCGACTTTCGCTCAGGATAAATCTGAGTGGGACGTCAGCGCCCCTCAGGGTGAATTCAAAGATATTCAGATCAATACCAACGAAGGCACCTGGATGAACGTCGATATGAGCCCTGACGGCAAATACGTCGTGTTCGACATGCTGGGTGATATCTATCGGATTCCGGCCAAAGGTGGCGATGCTGAATTACTGATTGGCGGCATTGCCTGGCATATGCAGCCGGTGTATTCACCCGACGGTAAGTATATCGCTTATACCTCGGATGCCGACGGCGGCGACAATATCTGGATCATGGACGCCGATGGCAGCAATCCGCGGGCCGTTACCAATGAAACCTTCCGGTTGCTGAACAGCCCGGCCTGGAGTCCGGACAGTGAGTTTCTGGTAGCGCGTAAACACTTTACCGCGCGTCGCTCGCTGGGTGCCGGCGAAGTCTGGATGTATCATCGCAGCGGCGGTAGCGGCGTGATGCTGACTGAGCGCCCCAACGATCAGAAAGATCTGGGCGAGCCGGCGTTCTCCCCGGATGGCCGCTATATTTACTTCTCGCAGGATGACACCCCGGGCAAAACCTTCCACTACAGCAAAGATTCGCTGGAAGGCATTTATGAAATTAAACGGTTTGACCGTGAGACGGGCGAAATTGATGTGATTCTGGCGGGTGCCGGCGGCGCTATTCGTCCGACCCCATCACCGGACGGTAAGTACCTGGCTTATGTGAAGCGCGAAGACTTCAACAGTGTGCTTTATCTTTACGATCTGGAATCAGGCGAAAAGCGCCGGCTGTACACACAGCTGGATCGCGATATGCAGGAAACCTGGGCCATTCACGGCGTGTATCCGACCATGGACTGGACGCCTGATAGCAAGAACCTGGTGTTCTGGGCCGACGGCAAAATCATGCAGCTGGACATCGCTGACCGTAATGCAAAAGTGATCCCGTTCAGCGTCAGCACGACCAAGAAAGTCCAGCAAGCGCTGCGCTTTGAGCAAAATCTGGATCAGGATCGCTTCAAAGTGAAGATGTTACGTATGGTGCAGGTTGCGCCAGACGGCTCTGAAGTGGTTTATGAAGCACTCGGTAAACTCTATGTCCGCAGTCTGCCGGATGGCACGCCTAAGCGCCTTACTGAGCGTGAGGGGGCCTGGGAGCTCTATCCGACCTATTCCCGCGACGGCAGCAAGCTTGTCTATGCGACCTGGGATGATGAGGCTCAGGGTAGTCTGGTCGTGCGCGATCTGAAATCCGGCAAAGAGCGGATTATCAATACCGGTACTGGCAAGTTTATCGAGCCGGTATTCAGCCCGGATGGCAACAGCCTGGTGTACCGTAAAATTCGTGGCGGCTATATTACCCCCGACACTTATGGTCTGGAACCCGGTATTTACCATGTCGGCCTGCAATCCGGAGCCAAGCCCAGTCTGATCAGTGAGCGTGGCTACCAGCCGCAGTTCGGTGCCCGCAGTGATCGGGTTTACCTGATGGATTCTGGCGCCGCGCAGGAGTTGTTCTCGGTAGATACTACTACCCGCGAACAGCGCACCCTGTATACCTCAGAGCACGCCACTGAGTTCCGCGTTGCCCCTGATGGTAGCCATCTGGCCTTCGCTGAGCGATTCAAGGTATTTGTCACGCCGTTTGTAGAACGTGGTTCGCCAATCAAAATTAGCCCCACTGATAAACAATTCCCGGTGCAGCAACTGTCAGCCCGGGCCGGTGAGAATATCTCCTGGACCGCTGATGGCTCGGCGCTGTACTGGTCCCTTGGACCTGAGCTTTATCACAGTTCGGTGGCCGGCATGTTCGATATCAAAGCTGACGATGCTGCGTTTGAGCAGGTGTCTGACGGTCTGGATATCAGCTTTGAAGCCGATGCCAATATCCATGATCAGACGGTCGCCTTTGTTGGTGGCCAGGTGATCACCATGGAAGGCGAAGAAGTGATTGAGCAGGGCACGGTCATTGTCCGCGGCAACAAGATTATTGAAGTTGGCGCCAAAGCTGACGTTACCGTTCCGGCCGGTGCTGTGGTTATCGATACCACCGGTAAGACTGTGATGCCGGGTCTGTTCGATGGCCATGCGCATGGTCCGCAGGGCGATAATGAGATTATTCCTGAGCAGAACTGGAAAACCTACGCCACCTTGAGCTTTGGGGTGACTTCTATTCACGATCCGTCCAACGACACCACAGAAATTTTTGCTGCCAGCGAGTTGCAAAAAGCGGGCCTGATTAACGCCCCGCGTACCTTCTCTACCGGTACCATTCTGTATGGTGCAAACGGGCCGGGCTATACCTCGCACGTGGATAGCCTGGATGATGCGAAGTTCCACCTTGAGCGTCTGAAGAAAGTTGGCGCTTTCTCGGTGAAAAGCTATAACCAGCCGCGGCGTAACCAGCGCCAGCAAGTAGTTCAGGCGGGCCGTGAGCTGGAAATGATGGTGGTACCCGAAGGTGGTTCATTGCTGCAGCATAACCTGAGCATGATTGCCGATGGCCACACCACCATCGAGCACTCGCTTCCGGTTGCCAAAATCTATGATGATATTGAGCAGTTCTGGGGGCAGACCGAAGTGGCTTACACGCCGACACTGGGTGTTGCTTACGGCGGTATCTGGGGTGAAAACTACTGGTATGCTGAAACCGATGTGTGGAAGCATCCGAAGCTGAGCAAGTTTGTTCCGCAGGACGCGCTGGTGGCTTCAGTACGCCGTGAGAAAGCACCTCATGACCATTACAATCACTTTAACAACGCTGATGTGGCCAAAAAGCTCACTGACGAAGGCGTTACTGTGGTCGCTGGCGCCCATGGTCAGCGTGAAGGTCTGGCGCAGCACTGGGAGATCTGGATGATGGCGCAGGGTGGCATGACGCCGCTGGAAGCACTGGCAACGTCAACCATTAACCCAGCCCGTGAATTTGGTATGGATAAGCACATTGGCTCACTGAAAGCCGGTAAATTAGCCGATATTATCGTGATTGACGGTGACCCGCTGGCGGATATCCGGGTTACTGATCGCGTTACCCATACCATGGTCAATGGTCGTCTGTTTGACGCGACGACAATGGATCAACTGGTGCCGGTAGCCAAACCACGTAAGCCGTTTTTCTGGGAATAAAAGCCCTGCCGAAGTATAATCCCGCTATATTCGTATAGCGGGATTTATTTTTTCTATGAATAATGTAAAAGATATCGACCTGAACCTTCTGGTTTATCTTGATGTGCTGTTGCGCGAACGCAACGTAACAAAAGCCGCCGCCCAGCTCAATATTACCCAACCCGCTATGAGCAATGGCCTGAAACGCCTGCGCACACTGCTGAATGACCCTATTTTGGTGCGCACCAGCGAAGGCATGCTGCCAACGGCGACCGCCCTGCGAATGCAGGAACCGGTACGACAAATCCTGTATTCAGTAGAAGAAATGGTTCAGCCCGCCCGCGAATTCGATCCCGCAACCAGTGACCGGGTATTCCGCATTATGGCTTCAGACTATGCCGCCTCGACTTTAATGCCGCAATTACTGGCCTCGTTAAAACAGCAAGCGCCAGCCGTGACACTGGACATCATGACACCCAGTGATATCAGCTTTCATGATGTTGAGAACGGCAAAGTAGATTTGGCGATTAACCGCTTTGAAAAATTGCCGCAGTCGTTTCATCAGAAAGAACTCTGGAAGGATGATTTCTCGTGTCTGATGCGCAGCGACCACCCACTGCTACACGATTACAGCCTGGAAAATTACCTGAAGGCCGAACATGTCTGGGTTAGTAAAACTGGCTTCGGGGTAGGGGTGGGCATGGACCCTCACGATGTGCAGAAGCTTGGCTGGGTTGATGGTGCTTTAGCAAAGCTTGGGCACAAGCGTGAAATACGGGTTTTCACCCGTAACTATCACGTTGCTATGCATCTTGCGCGGCAGGGCCTGATCGCCACAGTGCCAAGCCGTGCTGCGCGGTTATATGCTGATGACCCTGAGTTCGTGGTGAAGCCGCCGCCCTTTGCGATCCCAGCCCTTGATCTGGCGATGATCTGGACGCCGCTGCTGCACCACGATACCGGGCATCGCTGGTTCCGTCAGTTGATAACGGACACAGCGACGCGGCCGGTAAGTTAAGTGGTTCTGGTAGCCAGCGCCGGCGAAATACCCGCTGCGCGCCGGGCCGGGCCGAATACTGCCAGTTGCCCCAGCAGCCAGAGGATAACCATGGCGATGGGCAAATAGTGCCAGCCAATACGCGGCAGGTTAAAGGCATCAACCAGCCAGATATTCAGGGCGATACTTGACCCCAGCCCCAGCAGCAAGCCAAAGCTGGTCACCATGAAATTCTCGATCATAAAGTAGCCCATGATGTCACCACGACTAGCGCCAAGCGCCCGGCGCGTGCCGATTTGCTTGCGGCGGCGGTTGACGTTAAAGGTCACCATACCAACAATACCAAGTGCGGTAATAATCGTTAACAACACCACGGTAATCCAGAGAACGGTCTGCAACGCCTGGTGCCCACGGTAACTGTCTTCGCGGGTCTCAGTCATAGTGCGCACATTACGGACCAGCCGGCCTGCATCCTGCCTGAGCAGAAGCTCTTCAGCTTCTTTCATGATCCGGTCGCGCTGGCCTGGCTCGGTGCGGATGAAGTAGCGGGATGATCCGAACAAGGTGCGCTGCGGAACCAGCATCACGCGTTCCACACCACTCCAGCCATTCCATGGTGCCTGCAACTGATCAATGATGCCGATAATTGTCAGCGGTTCATCACCGCTGATATAGCCGGTTTTACCTACAGTTTGTGCCGGCTCGAGGTCAGGGAAAAGTTCCTTAGCGGTAGCAGCGGTAATAATTGCATTTTGTGGCCATTCGACTGCATTCGCCTCGCGATAAGAAATTTCCGAGGTCGAGAAGTTGTTACCCGCGATCAGTTCAACGTCCAGCGCCTCGATGCCGTTTTCATCAACAAAGTAGATGGCCACACCGGTATTGAGGCCGTCCTGCCCGGGTGCAGTGCGCAAGCCCATGGACCAGCCGCCACCGCTCAATGGTATCGCGTTGATCTGAGTCGCGTTAATAACGCCCGGTAGCTGACGGAGTAGGCGAAGATCCTGTTCAATAACAAGCTGCTCATTGAAGTCATCCCGATAGCCGCTGCTGGTCAGATAGAATTGATTGGCTTCGTCCAGTCCGGATGGGCGCGCCATCAGCGAGCTGCGGTTTTCAATCATATGGATGGCGTTGACGATAATCGTCATCGTCAGCGCAATCTGCAAGGCGAGCAGGAAGGCGCCAACCTTATTACGCAGTAACGCCCGGAAAATAGGTCCGATTTGGTTCATTGTTATATCCTCTTCGTGAGCGTTATTGAGTTTTTAGCTGGCCGGCGGGCGGCACACTGCAGGCGCGCCAGGTCGGATACAGGCCGGCCAGGATAGTACTGATTACCGCCAGACCAATTGCCAGCGCGATCATGTTCGGATCCAGGCTGGTCAGGCCGTTAATCTGGTCGCCGTACAGTCCGTTAATGCCTTTCAGGCCAAGCCATGCCAGGATAAGGCCAAGCAAGCCGCCCGCTGCGCCTATCAGCCCCGCCTCAATCAAATGCTGGGCAAATAAGGTGCGCCGGCTGGCACCGACCGCGCGGCGCAGAGCAATCTCGCCGGTACGTCCGATAAACTTAGCCAGCAGCAGTGCGACCGTGTTCAGCAGGCAGACGATCAGGAACATCAGTGCCATATACATCATCATTCGCGCGTCTTCCGCCACCACTTCCTGGTTCTCCATCCAGTCCATGACGTTGCTCAGGCGGTTATTCGTTTCGCGCGGAAAGCGGCCAAGTTTCTTTTGCTCGGCAACGTAGTTGTCGAGAAATGCCAGATACTCATATTGGTCATCGGGATCTTCAAATTCCACCCAGAATTGCGAGTTCACACACTCAGACTGCAGGAATGCCTGAAAGGTATCCTCAGATACGGGCTGCCAGCAGTTATTGTTACCTGTGCTTGGCAGTTCGAGGCTTTCTTTAAGCGAGTAGGGAACGTACAAATCTTCCGGCAAATTAAACGCCCCAGTACTGAGGTCAAAGAATTTTGGCCGGGGATGCCAGTCATCAAGTACGCCCACCACCTGGTACGAGCGTCCTTCCATGACGAGGTTTTCACCAACCGAATTTACCCCTCCGAACACTTCGTCATTGGTCGCTTTGCTCAGTACCACCACCAGTCTGCGATCCAGATCATCATTGGCGGTCCAGCCGCTGCCGTACAGGAAGGGCACATCGAACATCGGAAAGAAGTCGGCATAGGCCATTCTTACACGCGTTACAAAAGGCTTCTGCTCTGGTCGGTTCGGCTCAACAATTAGCGTGGACTGGCCCATGGCGGACTGCCGGAAAGCTTTGCCGGCGGCCATCAAGTTTGTGGCCTCGAGCCAGGTTACCTGATCGGGCGGCTCATTAGGTTCCTGATAGGGGCTGTTGGGATCCCAGTTATCCAGCTGCACATAGAACAGGCGGTCACTCTTGTGTGGAATCGGATCCGCCGACATCAGGTAATTGACGGTAATGGTGGTCATAGCGGCGCCAATACCCAGGCCGATGGCGGTAATCATCAGGCTGGTCAGCAGGATGTTTTTGCGCAGGCTCAGCATGGCTAAGCGGAGATAGTAAATAAACATGGTTATATGCTCCCGGTGCTTAGCCTACTTGCGCGGTTTTGTGTAACAGTTCGCTGGCATCAGCATTACTGGTCACTTCAGATACCCGGCCGTCACGTACAAAGATATTGCGCTGGGCGCGCTGGGCCAGCAGCGGGTCATGGGTAACCATCACCACTGTGGTGCCCTCTTTGTTTATCTGTTCAAGCAGATCCATGACACTGTTGGCCATCTGGGTGTCGAGGTTACCGGTTGGTTCATCGGCCAGCAGGAACCGTGGCTGACCAGCCAGCGCGCGAGCGATCGCTACCCGTTGTTGTTGCCCACCGGAGAGCTGCGAAGGTAAATGCCGCATGCGGCTGGCCAGGCCAACCACCTCCAGGGCTTCTTCGATGCGGCGCTTACGTTCGGCCGCGTTGAAGCGGCGATAACGCAGGGGCACATCAACGTTATCGAACAGATTGAGATCAGGTAGCAGGTTGAAGCTTTGAAAGATAAAACCGATTTTTTCATTGCGCAGTCTGGCCAGCTGGCTGTCAGACAGTCCTTTAACGCTTTGTCCGTCCAGCAGATAATCGCCGTCGTCGAAGGTTTCCAGCAGACCGGCCACATTAAGGAAAGTGGTTTTCCCCGAGCCCGATGGACCAGTGACAGCAACGAAGTCGCCTTCTTCAACATGCAGGGTAAAGTCACGCAACGCATGGGTTTCAACAACATCGGTGCGGAAAACTTTGCTGATATTATTCATTTTTAGCATAGTACTGTGCCTTTTTTTTAGTTAGTTATACGCACCGTCTCGGCATTGCCGAAAGGCTCGATATTAGAAACAATAATTTGATCGCCGGCGGTGAGGCCGCTGAGAATTTCAACGGAGCTTAGACTGGTCACGCCGGTTTCAATGGTGGTTCGTGTAGCAATACCGTCACGCACTACATAGGCGATACGACCGCCACCGCTTTCCAGGAACTGGCCGCGATTGACGGACAGGACATTATTTTTTTGATCGAGAATGACCCGGGTCGTCAACCGCTGATTCTGCCGCAGTGCCGGGGGCATGCCATCGGTGAAGCGCACGTTACCCACCACCTGATTGTCGCGAATCTCCGGTGAAATCGAGATCAGCTGCGCCGCATAGGTCTGGCCGGAATAATTGATTTCTGCAGCCATACCGATAGCGAGGTCATCGGCATAAGTTTCCGGGATGGCAATTTCTACTTCGAAGGCGCTCAGATCGACCACACTCAGGACGGCCTGGTTACGTGCCACCTGGTTCTTTTGGTCAAGCTCCCGGTTACCAACCAGTCCGTTGACAGGTGACAGGATATTCAGCGCATCAACCTGCCGCTGCAAGTCTGCAACCAGGGCCTGCTGCCGATTGACCTCTAGTTCACGGGTTTGCAGTTCAAACACCTGGGTATCCGCCTCAAGCTCAGCATCGGCTACGGCGTGGTCATAGATGAGGCGCGCGGTTTCGAGGTCGTCCTGGGCTTTTTCATAATCAATCTGGCTAACTGCCTGAGCGGCCCAGGCATCATCAGCGCGGCGTTTTTCGCGCTCGGCGGCAACGTAGGTTACTTTGGCCATGTCGATGTCACGTTGCGTCTCAAGCTTCGCCTTACGGGTCTGAATGTGCTGGCGCTCAAGCGCTACCGCCGCACTATCGAGTGAAGCTTGTTCCTGTTCCAGCCGGCTCTGTAGCTCAGGGCTGTCGATACTGACCAGCAGCTGACCGAGTGTAACCTCATCGCCGGCATCGACGTGATAGGTGACGGTACCTTCAGCCGGACTGTATAACGTCGGGCTGATTGCTGCGATGACGCGGCCCTGAATCGATAGATCACGCACCAGATCGCCTTGCACCACAGTGGCGATGCGCAGTCGATCCTGAGGTACGGATACTTCGGCTTTCGCCCAGCGGTTAACGATTGGCAGCGTCACAGCGATAAGGACGACCAGCACGCTGGCACTTACAATTAATTTCCAATAGCTACGACGCGGTGCTTCACGCACCACGTCCTGACCACTGGTGTCAGCAATTTTAGTCACGGTTTAGGATCTCGCTATTTATTGAAGTTGTTGTGCTGGTTATAGTCGCGCGAGAACGCTGAAAGGTTTACTGAGGAATTGTAAGAAATAGCCGGAGACTTGTAAGGGAATGTATTGGAATGTGGATAGCCGTTACAATTAACGGCTATCCTCAGCTAAACCGGGTTAACCGAATACCAGGAATAACTCATCGTTCAGCCACAAATGAGAGAGTACCGCTGCCACGTAACCAAGAAAAATGACTGGCGTCCACTTCAGGTGGCTGGCAAAGGTGTAGGAGCCGCGAGCCTGACCCATTAAGGCAACCCCGGCCGCCGAACCGATTGATAGCAGGCTACCACCGGTGCCGGCCGTAAGCGTAATCAACAGCCACTGGCCATGGGACATTTCCGGTTGCATCGACAGCACCGCAAACATAACAGGAATGTTATCGATAACCGCCGACATCAGACCCAATGCAATATTGGCGTACGTAGGGCTCCAGTCGGTATAAAGCGTCTCTGACAGTAACGACAGGTAACCCATAAAACCGAGGCCACCAACGCAGATAACGATACCGTAAAAAAATAACAGGGTATCCCACTCCGCGCGCTGCACCCGGTTGAACACATCGAAGGGGACTACGCTACCTAGCCGTTTTAGTCGCTCCATGTCGCCGGCTCGCTCGGCCATCGCCCGCTTACGGGCCAGTGAGCCGGGCAGGGTCATGCGCAGGTAGTAACCAAAGAACTGCAGATACCCCAAGCCCATCATCATGCCCAGAACCGGGGGTAAATGCAGGAAGGTATGACAGGCAACGGCAGTGGCAATGGTCGCCAGAAATAAAAAGGTAATCCGCAAGGCACCCCGTTTGAGTTCAACCTGCTCATACACGGCGCTGGGTTTCCGGTTCTCGATAAACAGGCTCATAATAACGGCCGGTACCAGATAATTCAGCAAGGAAGGTACGAACAGCACCAGGAACTCCTGGAACTCCACGATGCCGGCCTGCCACACCATCAGGGTGGTGATATCACCGAAGGGGCTGAAGGCACCGCCTGCGTTAGCCGCGATCACAATACCTACGCAGGAGAGGCTGATAAACTTTTTGTCACCATCCGCTACTTTCATCACCACAGCGCACATCAGCAGCGCGGTCGTCAGGTTATCCGCGATAGGCGAAATAACAAAGGCAAGGCCGCCGGACAGCCAGAACAGCTGGCGATAACTGAAGCCCTTGCGCACCATCCACGAGCGTAGCGCGTCAAATAGCCGGCGTTCTTCCAGGGCGTTGATGTAGGTCATGGCCACCAGCAGGAATAGCATGAGTTCAGCGAACTCCAGCAGATTGTGCCGGAAAGCATCTTCGGCAAGCGTCGGCAGGCCCTGGTCGATATAGACCCAGCCAATCATCATCCAGATCAGGCCGGCAGCCACCAGTACCGGCTTGGACTTGCGCATATGGATCTTTTCTTCGGCCATCACCAGCATGTAGGCGATGGTAAAGATAATAATGGCGACAATACCGACAGTAGCAGTTGTTAAATCAAGCGGACCGGCAGCGGCAGACGCGGCCGGAGAGAAGAGCATTAAACCAGGCAGAACCAGCAGCAGCTTCCACATGCGCAGATATTCCCCGTTATTAGTAAAAGTTAACGACAAAGGTTGAGGAGTTGTTAAGAACGCGCGAATACTAGCATGAAAAAGACCGTCAGGGATCCATCCCTGACGGTCTTTTTAGCAGTTTTGATGAGGTATCCCTACGGAGGTATCAGGCCGTGGGCTTAAATTGTTGCTCTTCGGTTGAGCCGGTGAGTGCGGTAACCGATGACGCACCACCCTGAATGGCATTGGTGACATCGTCAAAATAGCCTGTGCCGACTTCCTGCTGATGCGCCACGAAGGTATAGCCCCGCTCAGCGGCAGCAAACTCCTGCTGCTGCAATTTCACATAGGCTGACATGTCGTTACGGGCATAATCATGAGCCAGCTCAAACATGTGGTACCACATGTTATGCACACCAGCGAGGGTGATGAACTGGAACTTATATCCCATAGCTGCCAGTTCGGACTGGAATTTAGCGATGGTCGCGTCATCAAGATTGCGCTTCCAGTTAAACGAAGGTGAGCAGTTATAAGCCAGCAGTTTGCCGGGATATCTGGCATGAATCGCCTCGGCAAACTGCCGCGCTTCATCAAGATCGGGCTTCGCCGTTTCGCACCACAGCAGATCGGCATAGGGCGCGTAAGCCAGGCCGCGGGAGATTGCCTGCTCAATACCAGCAGTGACCCGATAGAAGCCTTCAGCGGTGCGCTCGCCGGTACAGAACGGCAAATCATTCGCATCGACATCTGAGGTTAATAAATCGGCAGCGTTGGCATCGGTGCGGGCCAGGATCAAGGTCGGTACGCCGGCAACATCGGCCGCCAGGCGCGCGGCAATGAGTTTCTGTACGGCTTCCTGGGTCGGCACCAGTACCTTTCCGCCCATGTGGCCACATTTCTTCACCGACGCCAGTTGATCTTCAAAATGTACGCCGGCAGCGCCAGCCCGAATCATGCTATGCATGAGTTCATAGGCATTCAGTACGCCACCAAAACCAGCCTCCGCGTCGGCAATAATGGGCGCGAAATAGTCGATGTAGCCTTCCTGATCCGGAGTAAGGCCCTTTGACCACTGGATCTGATCGGCACGGGCAAAAGAACTGTTGATCCGTTGCACCACTGCAGGGACCGAATCGACCGGGTAAAGGGACTGATCGGGATACATACTCATGGCGCTGTTATTGTCTGCAGCGACCTGCCAGCCTGACAGATAAATAGCCTGCAGACCGGCTTTAACTTGCTGTACCGCCTGGCCACCGGTGAGCGCGCCAAGAGCGTTGACATAGTCTTTACCAAACTTGTTCCGTGCCTCGCCGTGCAGTAAGCGCCAGACTTTTTCAGCGCCGCGGCGGGCGTAGGTGGCTTCCGGTTGCAGGCTGCCTCGCAGTTTCACCACATCAAGCGCGGAATAGGTTCGTTCAACGCCAGCCCAGCGAGGGTTCTGCTGCCAGTCGTTCTGAAGCTTCTGTGCCGCTTCGGCCTGGGTAATCGATATAGTTGTCATGGGTATGGTCCTGTTAGTTAGGTAGAGCTACATTCGGTATGGCTACTACAGCAGGTCGTAGCCGGGTAGAGTTATGAATTCGATTAGGTCGTCAGCGGTGGTGATTTGCTCCAGCAGATCAGCCGCAGTTTCGAACTGTTCGGCCTGCCAGCGCTGTTCACCGACTTCGGCGCGCACCACTGTGACTTCGTCCTGCAGATAGTGGCGGAACAGCTCTTTGGTCACCACAGCGCCGTTGTCCAGCGTCTTCTGATGCTTAATCCACTGCCAGATAGAGGTGCGGGAGATTTCCGCCGTTGCTGCATCCTCCATCAGGCCATAAATAGGCACACAGCCCTTGCCGGAAATCCAGGCGGCCAGGTATTGCAGCGCCACCCGGATATTGGTGCGCATACCGGCTTCGGTGCGGGGGCCGGGGCAGGGCTCCAGCAGGTCGCTGGCGGTGATTGGGGCGTCCTGTTCGCGTAACTCATGCAGCTGATTGTCACCTTGCAGGCCGTCGACAAATACTTCCCGCACCGTCGCAGCCAGCCCTGGATGGGCTATCCAGGTGCCATCGTGGCCGTTGGCGCGTTCAAGTTCTTTATCGGCGCGGACTTTCGCCAGAATACGGCGATTTTCTTCAGGGTCTTTGCTCGGGATAAAGGCGGCCATACCGCCCATAGCCAGTGCGCCGCGGCGGTGGCAGGTTTTTACCAACAGGCGTGAATAGGCGTTCAGAAAACCTTTATCCATGGTCACCACCTGGCGATCAGGCAGCACCCGATCCGGATGATTCTTAAGGGTCTTGATGTAGCTGAAAATATAGTCCCAGCGACCGCAGTTCAGTGCTGCTATATGCTGGCGCAGAGCATGCAAAATTTCATGCATCTGAAACACCGCCGGCAGGGTTTCGATAAGCACGGTGGCCCGAATGGTACTGCGCGGTAGCCCGAAGTAATCTTCGGTGAAGGTGCATACATCTGCCCACCATTTTGCCTCGGCGTGATGTTCGAGTTTTGGCAGGTAGTAGTAGACCCCGGTTTTCCGGCTCAGCCGCTGTTGATAGTTGAGATAAAAATAAAGGGCAAAATCAAGCAGGGCGCCGGGGATGAGCTCGCCATCGACGAGAATATGCTTTTCCGGAAGATGCAGGCCGCGCACCCGGGCGATAAGCAAAGCGGGATCGCTTTCCACTTTGTAGTATTTGCCGCTGTCGGGATCGGTGTAGTCCATGTTGGCGCCGGCGTTGTCATTAGCGTCCCGCAGGTTTCTCTGGCCATTTATCAGGCCTTCCCAGGTCGGTGATTGGGAATCTTCGAAATCAGCCATGTAGCAGTCAACATTGGCGTTGAGCGCGTTAATAACCATTTTACGATCCACCGGACCGGTAATTTCCAGCCGCCGACGGGTTAAATCATGTGGCAATGGCGCAATCTGCCAGTCTGATTCACGAATGGTGCTGGTGGCAGGATCAAAATCTGGCAATGCGCCCGCATCAATAGCAGCCTGACGTTCGCCGCGATCGGTGAGTAGTTGTTGCAGCTGTGGCCGGAACCGGCGCACCAGGGTGACCAGGAACTCCTGGGCGGGCACAGTAAATAGTTCTTGTGTCAGCCGGTCCGGGTTGGGCATAGTGAGTCCATTGACGAATTTAGAAGTGGTCATAACCTGTCCATTTGTTGTTCGTGTGTTAATAAAAACAGACTAGGCCTGATCGCGTCCATTCTGTTAATTTATTATTTATATTCTTATCATTCATCAAGGTTATACCATGAGCGCATTACGAGTGATTTTTCTGTTGAGCCTGCTAGCGACTGTCACACCGGCGGTTGCCGAACCATTACCCTTAGCGGAACGGGCCGAAGTTGTTGATGAAATCCTGCAGGAGCGCATCAATAACCTGCTGCCGCAACTCATGCGCGATACCGATATCGATATGTGGGTATTGATTAGTCGTGAGTACAACGAAGATCCGGTGCTGCGCACTATGTTGCCGAGCGATTGGTTCTCGGCGCGCCGGCGGACCATACTGGTGTTGTTTGACCGGGGAATTGTGGACGGTACAGACCGTGGCGTCGAAGCGCTTGCGGTAGCCCGTTATGATGTCGGCGATATATTTAAGAAAGCCTGGGATCCGGAGCAGCAGCCCGATCAGTGGCAGCGGCTGGCGGCTATCATTAATGAGCGCAATCCGCAGCGCATAGGTATTAATCAGTCTGATTATTTTGCCCAGGCTGATGGCCTGGTGGCGACCGACAAAGAGCAACTGATGCAAAATCTGCCTGCAGCTATGCAGCAGCGGGTGGTCAGTGCCGAAAAACTGGCGATTCGCTGGCTGGAAACGCGGATCCCGGGCGAAATCCCTCATTACCGTAATGCCGTTGGTATCGCCCAGCAAATTATTGCTGATGGCTTTTCGGATGCGGTGGTCACACCCGGGATAACTACCACTACGGATATTGAATGGTGGATGCAGGAGCGTATTGCTGAGCTGAAGCTGAGTGCCTGGTTTCCTCCCACAGTCACGTTGCAACGCAAGGGTGAAGCTAACTCCCGCATGGCCGATGCGATTGTGCAGCCTGGTGATTTGCTACATGTCGATTTAGGTATTACCTATCTGCGGCTGAACACCGATACCCAGCAGCATGCTTATGTATTGCGGCAGGGCGAACAGGCAGCACCGGCTTCACTGCAACAGGCACTGAGCAACGGCAACCGGGTTCAGGACTATCTGACAGATGAGTTTGCGGTAGGCAGAACCGGAAATGAAATCTTCCTGGCGGCACTTGAAAAGGCCAAAGCGGCAGGCCTGCAGCCTTCAATTTATACCCATCCTATTGGCTATTATGGGCATGGCTCGGGGCCAACTATCGGCATGTGGGATAAGCAGCAGGCCATCCCGGTAACCGGGGATTACCCCATGTACGCGAACACCGCTTATTCGATTGAGCTGAATAACCGCACCTTCAGCGATGACTGGCAACAGGATGTAATGATTATGCTGGAAGAAGACACTATTTTCGACGGCAAGCAGGTGGATTACCTGCACGGCCGTCAGCAAGAGTTTCACTTAATCCGGGAGTGAACGACCCGACGGTAAAGCTTGCGTGAGAGCAGGCGCTTAAAGTACCAGGCTATACGGCCTTCGCGGTGTGGCAGTACATGTGAGCGCTTACTCTTAATGGCGGCGAAAATGGTTTCGGCCACGTCAGCGGCATTCAGCTTGCTGCTGGTCATCAGGCGTTCCAGTTTATCCTGCATCCCTTCGATGGTGGAGCGCATGCCCTGGCCGAGGTTGGTCTTGAAGAACGACGGACAAACCACAGTCACATAAATATTGTCTTTCGCGAGTTCATTTTCTAAGGTTTCCGACAGACTCACCACCGCCGCCTTCGACGCATTATAAGCGCTCATATTAGGCACATCGAGCAGGCCTGCCATGGACGCCACGTTCACAAAGTGGCCGTGACCCTGGCTCTGGAACAAGGGCGTAAATGCCTTACAACCACGAACCACGCCCAGTAAGTTGATATCCAGAATCCACTGCCAGTCGCCAATACTGGTGTCAGTGAGCTGACCCACCTGAGCCACACCGGCGTTGTTAACCACTACATCGACGCCGTCCCAGCGCTGCTGAAGCTCAGTTGCGACCGCTTCGATATCGCTGATGCGGGTGACATCGCAGGGCATAAAAAAAGCATCTTCTTGTAGTTTTGTCAGGCTGCCGATTACCGCTTCACCGCGCTCCTGATCGCGATCGCCAATGCAAACCTGCCAGCCGGCGCTGGCGCATCGTTGTGCCAGCGCGAAGCCAAGTCCGCTGGCACCACCGGTAATAAATATACGCTTTGATTGCATTGGCTTATTCTCTTAAATGATGTCGAATTGGATCTGATCACGGCCAGCGTTTTTACTCATATAGAGCAGCTGATCAGCCCTGGAGATTAACTGCAGATAAGCTAACTCAAAATCATTCTGCACGCTAATACAGCCAATACTTACGGTCATCGGAATAATTCGATCATCGATCCGACAACATGATTTGAGTTCTTTGCGGAACTGGTCAATGCGATCATTCAGGTTATCGGTCTGACCGGTCAGTAATACAGCGAATTCTTCGCCACCATAACGGGCAACTAAATCACTGTCGCGCTTGAAGTGTTGTTTAAGCAGATTGGCGACGCCAATGATACAGCGGTCACCCACCGGGTGGCCGAAATTGTCATTAATTGACTTAAAATAATCGATATCCATCAGCAGCATCGTGACCGGAATCTTATGACGCTGGCAATTCAGATAGACTTTCTTCGCCTGCTCATCGAAACTGCGCCGGTTGAGTAGTTGCGTCAGACCATCTTCGCGCGCCAGCTGTTCAAGCTTGACGTTCATTGCTTCCAGCGCTCTGGTTTTCTCTTCAACCTGAGTTTTTAGCTCCTGATTAAAGCTGACCATCAGGTTTCGGGCTTCCATCAGCTGGAAGGCAATAACCTGGACTTCGTCGGTCATGTCTTCGGTTTTTGGCTCAACGACCTCATCCGGACGCTTACCCAATTGCAGCGATAACGCCTCTAACGGACGGGTTATATTCTTGGCAAAGCGTTGAGCAATGACCAGGAATAAAACGCCAACAGCGAGTAGTCCCGTCAGCAGGATAATCATATTGCTGGTAAACAAGGCGGTAATGGTGCTGGGACTGGATAATACGTAGGTTCGCCAGCCTAACTCGTTAACATGGTAGGCAAATAGGAAATCCTGCCCGGACTGTCGGGTGAGTGGCAGCTCGCCGGTATAGACATTCAGCCGGGGTAAAGGGTCATACTCGCTTAGCGGCTCAAGATTAAGCTCGGGGGAGGCAAAAATAATATCCTGGTTTGCATCGGTAATAACCACGAACTGGGAGCTATCATCCAGATCGATCCGGTCGGCGAATTCCGCAAACTGGTATAAATCGAGAGAGGCTTCTACTACCCCCTGGAACTCACCGCTAAGGTACCAGGGCGAACTTACAGCGACTATTGGATGTTCGCCGAAGCCGCGGCCTTTGAATGCCGGCGATACATAAGATCTTTGACCGGTGCTTTTGGGAATTGCAAAGTAATCACGGTCAGCTACGGAACGTTCGTCGTGGGGGACATCTTCGATTACGGTGAATACCGAATCCGGGTGGCCGAACTGAAGCATACCTTCAGCATCGGTATAGAGCATAGTAATGAATCCGGGATAGTTTTCGTAGATGGTACGGACTAACTCTTGCCGGGCACTGTCAGTCTGCACCTGCTCGAAAGAGCGAGCCAGGCTCGCTAAAGCACTTTGATAGTGTTCGACGAAGTCCTGGGTCGCCAGATTAATGCGCTCGGATTTAGTCATGAGATCAGACTTAATATGGTTTTCAATCTGATCCGTCATGCGCGCTGTAAAAATAAGCCCGATCAGTAGTGACGGAATCACGGCACAGATCATTGAGAAATAAAAGATCCGCCCGGACAACCGCCGCGATGCTGAAGAGAGCTGCAATCGCAACCATTGCTTCGGTATAAAAGTAAGTACGCAAACAGCCAGCGAGGTATAAAGCAGACCATTTAGCAGCAGTTTCACATAAACAAGCAATAGAAAATCAGTTGGTAGCACTAAGGCCTGGGACAGATAGAAAAGCGCTATCGGCCCCCCTAGCAGCAGCCAGTAAATTAAATCACCAAGAAGCAGAACAATGCCTTTCCTGAACAGCCAGTAGAGCGCTAGCAGCTCTAAGATCAGCAGGATATAGAACGAATAATTATCGGTGTAAATGTAAAGCGCGGTACAGGATATTAGTGCGGCTACTATCGCCGGGGCCAGGCCGCGCCAGACCAGGCAGAGAATAACGAAAAATTGCCCCATATACAGGGCCACATTTCCGTAAAGCGTAAAAGAGAGGTAGAAATTAGCTATGGCAGCCGGTATGCCGAAAGCGATACCAGTCAGAATGACTTTACTCCAGGAAATAGCCGTCTGCTGCAAGGTGCTGCTTCTTATTGTTAGTGTAATAATATGAAAAACATATTAGCACAATATTTTAACGAAACACTAGTTCATCAAGTGCGTTTCAAAATAAAAAGCCCCGGCATCGTGAAGATGCCGGGGCTCTGTAAAGGCAATGCTGATTCAACTCTCATAATGGCCGGCCGCGTTAGCGACTTTCTTGGCCAGCTCGGGGTCTTTACACTTATCGGCAATGTCGCCGAGCGAGACAATTCCGACTAAATCTTTATCGGTTTTATTGTTCAGAACTAACAGGCGCTGAACCTTCTGTTCTTTCATATTCTGAACAACATCTTCGATTTCGACGTCCTGATAGGTATAAAGTACCTTTTCAGTCGCGATGCTACGGGCAAGATCGTCCGGATTTTTACCCTGAGCAAGCGCCCGCACAACGATATCTCGGTCGGTTAACACGCCAATGACTTTCTTTTTATCCGTCAGTGGCTCAAAGCCGGTATCGTTATTACGCATTGCTTGCGCTACTTCGCGAATAGTCGCGTTTTCTTTCAGGTACACCGGTTGAGTTGTCATAACTTCTCTGACTTGCATGATACGCCTCCTTTCTATGCTACGAATTAAAACCCGCCGGAAAGCTATCCTCCGACGACCAGCAATAGTCTGCGTGTACTAATAAGCCTAGTAGTCAGACCCGGAAATATCAAATCAACATCCGCAGCACGGCGTTTGGTTAAGCAGCCTCGAGCGTCGCCATATCAATCACAATCCGGTGCGCCACTTCGCCTTTCTCGAGGCGCTTTAAAGCATCGTTTATCTGATCCATACGAATCATTTCGCACTCCGGATGAATATCATGCTCAGCACAGAAATCGAGCACTTCCTGGGTTCTTGGAATGCCACCAATTAATGAGCCAGAAACGCCACGATTACCAAATACCATAGGCATGGTGTTCAGTTCGTTTACTGGGCCGACCTGGCCGACAATAACCAGGTTGCCGCCAATATCCAGTAGCGGCATATAAGGGTTGAGATCATGTTTGACCGGCACCGTATTAATAATCAGATCGAGACTGTTGGCGGCATCTTCCATCTGCTCTTCGTCGGTAGAAAGGAGTACCTTATCCGCACCTAACTTGTTGGCCGCGTCGATCTTGCCTTTTGAGTGCGTGAGCACTGTAACCTCAGCGCCCATGGCTTTCGCTAATTTAACCGCCATATGGCCAAGCCCGCCAAGGCCAATCACGCCAACCCGCGTGCCTTCCTCTACTTCAAAATCACGCAAGGGTGCGAAGGTAGTAATACCGGCACAGAGGATAGGCGCGGCGCGTTTCATATCTAACTTATCGGACACCGACAGCACAAACTCTTCGCGTACCACTATATGCTTTGAGTAGCCGCCATAAGTGATATTACCGTTGATACGATCGGGGCTGTTATAGGTTTGCGTCATGCCTTCGCGGCAGAACTGTTCGTCACCATGTTCACACTGATCACATTGCTGGCAGCTGTCGACCATGCAACCAACCGCGACATTGTCGCCAACTTTATAGTTTTTGACATCTTTGCCGACATCAATGACCTTGCCGACAATCTCATGTCCGGGGACCATCGGATATTGACTCATGCCCCAGTCATTATGTAGCTGGTGGAGATCGGAGTGACAGATGCCGGTGTACAGAATCTCAATTGCAACGTCATTGTCGCGCAAATCGCGGCGCTCGAAATGGAACGGCGCTAAGTCATCCTGTGCTGAATGCGCTGCATATCCTACGGTTTTCATAAACTCTCCTTTACTGAATTCAAAGACCTTCGGTCAGATTTTCAGTAAGTCTAGCTTGCCATGCGAAATCTGCTTAATGGTTTTCCCGATAGAGGCAATTGATGTGGTGAATCATGGTAAGGCGGAAATGAAAAAAGCCCCGCTATTGCTAGCGAGGCTTTCTCAATAATGGTGCCAGAGGCGGAGTCTATTTACGCGTTAAAGCTTATGAATTATTAGGTTTTTTTGATTTCGTTATTAGGCCGGTGTTTCAACCAGTGTGTCATTAGCTTGGGGTTACCGGTGTTTGAGATAGTAGTTGTTCCCCTTTGCGCTAAACTAGTGCTCAGGGGCAATGCGTGTAAGGTCGCAATAGTTAAGCTAAGGTGCTGCAATCAGAAATCCTAAGATCGGATTCAGCATCATTTTCTAAGCGATCTGTTTAGCGGGGACAAGATCCGTTTCGCTTTCGATATGAAGCGCTCACCAAATGTTTGAGCTGGCGCTTCAGAAACAAAAATTTGCCCGTCTACCAGTTCCAGCAACAAATTAGTTCCCGGCTCCCATCCCAATCGGCGGAGTTCGTCCTCCGGCAGCTCAATCAACCCGTCGTCACCGTGTTCCTGAATGTATGTTTGATAGTTCATGTTTATCCTTCCCTGAAGCAAAAAAACGGATAGCTAAAATCTGTGCAAATTGGTGCTTTGCTTCTTATAGAGATTCTCAATGAGAATATCAAAAAAATGTCCATTTTTGTACGGGTTTTGTTCAAAATCCCTTCATTCAGTTCAATTTTTAAGCATTTCCGATCTGTGCAGGATCTGGGCGAAACCTGTGCAAATTACGAGGCTAAAGCGGCTAGATTTTTTGTGCTAGAATCTCGCGTTTTAAAATCGATCTTCAAAAATACTATGGCTCAATCTACCGCGACACCAGCAACAAAATTATTCTGCCTTTCAAGATTATTTAGGCATCATTCAGCGAATGCGGAAAGGCTCACAAGAGATATCGCTTACCACTTGACCGGACCGATAACAGTGCGTCTTCCCGCTTCACTATGTAAACGAGTATTTTATTCCGAATACACCCTCGGATTTATCGTTCATACGGGGAAAGACCAAGGCGAACCAGACACTTACGCTCAGTCAGAATATGAAGCCTCTCACCTAAATATCCGATCCAAGATAGATCGGGATGTACAGCTAAATGAATGGTTAATTGAGCCGCTTCATCCGCTGACACCGAAAGACGTAAAATTTAATGCTGCACAGCTTCTTTTGTTTCTATTTGGCCTGAGCACGGATCTGGTGTTGGAGCTAAGCTCGGACGACGAGTTTATGTATATAAAAACTGACCAGATCACAGCCAATGAGCTTCATGAGCATATAGATCTTCGCCAACATCTTGAGGGGCTTCCAGCAGCCTTATATAAATTTGTCGCGAGAAACGTCGATAAAAACCAGGCCTCAAAACTTAGGGATGAGTTAAAGGAAGGTTTTTTGGAAAAAGAACAGAACTTTTTTTCGGAGGACATGCAGTATCTTGCGTTCGATGAAGATGACTTCGCTGTTGCCGCAACTATATATGAAAGACTTAAAATCAGAGCCATTGTTTCTGACCAAATCGCTTGGGCTTTCACAAAATCTATCGTGAAACAAAAAAAAACTACCCACGAGTCCAGAGCTCACGTCTTTGGTAAGTGAGATGCACCGTAAAGGCCAGCTCAGTTACCAGCATTTTTCCGAGCAGATCGACACGCGCACCGGAAGCAGAGACGTAAAAAAGTTTATCGTGGACCACCTATACCGTAGGTTGTTTGCTTTTAGTGGTTAAATACTACAGATACACCGCCTCGACCGCGTATAGAAAAAAGCAACCGAATGCCGTTACTCTCGGATACGGTTTAGTAAGCATGAGAGGCTATCAGCTGGGGGCTTATTTCTCAATTATGCTAGGGACAAAGCATAGCGCCGGCCATTAGTTAGAGGGATCCGGCGTTGCTGGTCATCCATTTTTACCTCAGACTAGCTAAATTTAAGAGGCTGCTTCTTTTATTTTATCCCGCAAGTTCTTCAAGTTATCACCTCGAGAAGCCCATTCCAGAAGACTCTGTTTTGATCTCGAATCATGTGCCGCAGCACAGGCATGATTCAAAATATCAATTGCGGCTGCAGTAGCACCGTTATTGTCCGATAAAGCTCCGCAATAGCTATACACGTTCGCTGGGTTATCGCTCATTATGTTTTCTCCTTTGAAAATACCATGAAATTTCTATAGTAGCCCTTACCACTCTCTTGCTTTGGCATTACCTGACAGACAGACAGACTTTTTCGCCCTGACGGCCTGACCGATTAATCAGCCAGCTCTACCGATGTATGGCGATACGTCGCAGATTAATACTTCATCCTTTTTAATCTCATAATAGTCCCGGACACGGGTAATACCTTTACCGTATTTCGCTCGAATTTGTGACATGATATTTGGACGCCGGCTGAGAACGCTACTAAGTGCTCGGCCCCCAGTTAAAAACTTAAGGGGGTACTCCGTGCCCACAACGTAGAGATATTTTCTTTTGTGGGTTTCGTGCTCGGCCAACTCATAAAAGTCCTTGAATATGCCATTCTGTCTAACAGTGTCAGCCCCACCTCGCCAGTCAATAAACTTATATTCGGCAATACGCATATTTGTCTCAAGATCAAATTGCCTGCCAGTATTACCCGCCCCTAAAGAAACGCTTTCGACTTTTTCTCCAGGTTCAAGAAGCTCTGAAAGAGAGCAAAGAATCCCAGCAGCATGCATGATGACGTTAATTTGCCCGACCACACGCTTAACCAGCAGAGCGGAATTTATCAGCGCACCGTCAATGCCTCTTGCAGCGCAGAACCCATCTATGCCCTCTACACCTAGTCCCAGAATATTTCGCTCTATTTCCGAAAGACTCGAGGTTAACGACTCTCCTTCGAATTCACGTAACGCTTGAAGTGCGTTCTCAACATTCATACCTGTATCGCCCAGCAATATTAGCAGTCCAAATTCGAAGGCGACGCTTAGCAAGCTCTAATAACTATTTTTTGTCAAAAGCAGTCGTTAATAGTCACTTATAGCCAGCACGAGTCTCTTCAACATTTTTTCAAAGTATACCACTCACTCCGCTAACGCAACTGTGCTTTCATAGCTCTAAACCCTCCGGTGCTTTGCGCTCTGGTCTTCGAAACCCCTATCGGTAAAGGTTTTTAAGCATATGAGATAGTTTGGAATTTGGGATCTTATGGGATCGTATGGGGTTAGTAGGTGTTTCTCGGGGCTTCTTGGGTGACTTACCCAAATGTCTTCGATGCCGGTGTAGTCTCCCTCCCGTCGACAAATTAATTCACTCACAAGGAGACATTATATGAATCAAGTAATACTGCAGCCACAGCTTGTAAAAATGTTGGGTATCAGCCGAAGCACGCTTCACAAACTTAGGGTAAATAACGAAATACCCGCGCCCAGAGTTATATCGTCAAGGTGTGTCGGATGGCTGCAGAGCGAGATAGACGAATGGCTCGAATCAAGGCCTCGTGCGACAGGTTTTTCTGATTTTTGTGACTCCTAAAAAGTACGGAAATTTTGGTATGTACTCGTTTACATACCAAATTGCCGGGAGCCCTTGATATTCGTGGGTCCGATTTGCTTCGGATCCTTAGTAAATTCACGTGTTAACCAGTATATCCCTTATTAACCTGTTATTAAGCCTTAAGGGGTAAGAATTGAGCTGGCGCACTTATACAAACGGAAAGTAGTAATATGAGCATTGACAACCTAATCGCCTCAGTTAAATCACGTCAAAACACTCGAGGCGTCACATCCAGAAAAGAGCTGCAACCAGCACCTATTATTGAGCAGCACCTGAATAAAATCCGGAGCAAAAGAGACCGGTTAGCGTACAACCTCGTGCTCTCCTGGCACAAAAACAATGAGGCTGTTAAGTCCAAGTTGTTGGAAAAAAACACTCTCAGCTACATGGACCTTCTGTTGGTGCTTAACCATGAGTATTCCTTAGCTCAGGAAATTACGATAGACAGAAGCATTTTATTTGAACGTCTTGAACACGCGATCGTTAAAGCGGAAGTTGAGGTTGTTTACGGAGAGCTCTGGAAATTAGCTTATCACAATGAGATTAAAGCCCGGCTCAACAACTGTGTGGAGCTAGCGCCAGCAGGGCCTGCAGCCGTTAATCAGCCGATTAAGGGTGAAGACGGCCGTTATCGTAACGAAAAGCTTCGGGCATGTTTCAGTCAAATGTATGGGGTAGCCATGGACAAAGGCTTAATGCTTGGTTCAGTCACGATAAATCTAAACGAGAAATATATAGATAAGATTTATGAGCAGAAATCGGTGGTGCCGGTAAAGGATGCTTTAAGGTATCGTCTCGATGCCTTTCTGCCGGCTAATACTCCCAATCGTGCATTTGTATTTGAGATAGCCGGAGAGCGGGGGATTCATCTACATGGTTTTGTTCTTTTCGAGCGCCAAGATGAGACCGCGCTGCGGAAGAGTCTCCGGAAGCTTGGAACGTCTAATCCTAACAGCGTTATGATTAAGACGTCCCACGAGAGCTACAGGCAGCCGGCTCTATATGAGTTGATGCAAGCGTTCGAAGAATACGGTCGAGATGTCTTATGGACGCAGGTGCGTCAAAGAACATCGCTAACGGTTGGGGCTGCGGACTACCTTTCTAAAGATTTAGGAAAGCGAACTTTACCCGGAGGACAACCCTCTCGAGTACTGACTAACAGCGGTGACAAAATCCCCGGCATGTCTTTTGAGGATTTTTACTTCGCCAGGAAAGGGCTTATTGACTGCTTAGTTAGTAAGGTTCGTAATGACTGGGAGACTGGAGACCAAGACGCCATGATCTCTGCTTTGGTTCAAAACTCTAAAGGGTTGAGCAACGTTCAGCGCTTGTTTACTAGCCCGGAGCTAGAGTACTTGAGAGAAGAGCCTTAGTCTGAAGCAGAGTCCTAGAAAAAAGTGGGGCATCCGACCCGGGTGCCTCACAAAAAATGTCATCATCAACCTTTGCTTCTTATACCCCTTAAATTCTTATACGGCTAAAACGCTCTGTATCGCTTCATATCAAATCAAATAATCAACTAGCGGTGGTTTGTCGATTTGAAACCAATATGACGACTTGTGGCCATTCTGCGGCTATATAACCATATTCCTCTACTGTTTAGTTCTGGGATTCCCCTGGCAGCTGAAAAGAGCTGTAGGTGAGTGGACGAATAATTTTCGGAAACGTTGATCGGGCTGCGAAAAGGAAAAAGGCCGACCCAGCCGCAAGGTAGCAATGACCAGTTAGCAAATAAAGTTCGCGACGGCAGGGCGCAAATAGCCTTTCGTTTGGCGTTATCTTTAAGCAAAATTTATACGGGTCAAATATCTTACTGTAAATTGTCTATTTTTTGTGCAAAATAAGGCTATTAACTCTATTTCTAATAAATTATAAGATACATAAAGGGATTTTTTCGATGACTAAAGGTGCAACTTTTCATAGAGGTGATTTACATATACATAGCTTTGGGGAAAAAGGCTCATATGATGTTATTGATACAGATATGACGCCTGAAAAAATACTGGCGAAAGCTATTGAGAAGAACCTTTCGATTATAAGTATTACAGATCATAATCAAATAGCTAACTCAGTATTAGCACTGAAACTTTCTGAGAAGTTAAACGTTTTGGTTATACCTGGTATCGAGGTATCAACCAGCCAAGGGCATTTACTCGCGTACTTCCCTAACGAAAGAAGCTTGGAAGACTTTTACGGGAAGTTGACATTTGATGCAGAGAGAAAGTTTTGCTCGCAAACTATTTATGACTGTATGGAGCAGGTTGATAAATACGGCGGCTTTGGAATTCTAGCACATATTGAAGTAAGTTCAGGATTCGAAAAGAGCATACCAAAATTCAATCAAATCTTTGACCGTGCTTTTGAGCATAAAGCTATCCTCGGTCTCGAAATAACGGATCAGAACTCAGTCAATCACTACACTGAATTTGACGACTGTCATGAACGAAGAAATGCGACGTTGAGAAGAAACTCCACTTTAGGGCTGCCGCCAAATCATAAACTTGCAAAGATCATGTCATCTGATGCCCACAGTATGAACGCATTCGGGAAAAATGCCTCCGGTGCTGAACGTCTGACACGCTTTAAAATGGACGAAATGAGTTTTGACAGTTTAAGGATTGCGCTCCAAATTCACGATTCTAGAGTTCGCCTAGAGGATGAGGTGCCGGAGACGTTACCTCGTTTTAAGAAAATTAGGGCTTGGGGAGGGATACTTGATGGTGTCACCCTTGATCTTAGCAACAATATGAATTGCATTATCGGTGGCCGGGGTACCGGGAAGTCTACACTTCTACTTGCGCTTCAAGAAGCTTCAAACAATGAGATTACTTCTCCGATAAAAAGGAGCAGCGCATGGCCAAGTAAGATCGAACTTCAATACGAAGATGATACGGGACGCGAGTTCGATTTTATACTTGAGCATGGCACCCTAAAATGTTTTAGAGAAGGGCAAGAGCAAGATCTATTTCGCGTACCGGTAGAGTCTTATAGCCAAGGATTTACGAACTTTGCCAATGACTTGGATATTGACCAGAAGGATACTAAATTACTTGGATTTCTCGACGGCTTTTTGGATATTAAGTACTTACAAAGTGAAGACGGTTCCAAAATAACGCAATTAGAAACTAACTTCGATGCTCTCCAGAGACTGACAGCCGAAATATCTCAAAGGCCAGCCGTTGAAAAAGAGCTTAGAGAACTTGTCCATAAACAGGAAGCTCACGAGCAGCAAAACGTAGGTGCGCTGATGAAAATTCATGGAAGCTTGGTAGAGGAAGAAGCATTAAGAAATGATATAGAATCGTCTCTCGCTGCCTTGAAGTCGGAATACCAAAAGCTGCTATCAAACAAAGACAAAATAGAACATATAATTAATACAGACCCCCGGAATGTGCGCATAGGGAGCGAACATTTAAAAAATGTAATTGATATTGTGAGTGAATTTTCCGTAACCGTCGATCATTTTCAAAACCAACTAAATATAGCGCTCGAAGAAAAGCTTAGCCGGCTTCGTCAAGAAATAACTGAGTGGCGAGCTAAGGAAAAAACTGCAAGACAGAAGATAGAGGTGGAAAAAGCAAGGTTAGATCAGCTGAAAATTCCTTACGACGAGGGTAAATATATTTCGCTAGTAAGCGATATAACAAGGCTTAAAAGACAGGCAACGGAGATAGAAAAGTCAGAAAAGGAATTAATTTGTGTAAAAAAAGAACGCACCGATCTTTACAGATCAAGGGTAGATCTTAAAAGAAGAATTGGTTCTAAGCGTTTAGCCTTTTGTACGCGCATAAAGCGCGACCTATCAAAGTCAGTCGACGGCATGCATGTGGATGCAAAAATTGGTCAAGGCTATATTTCATCTGAGTTTTCTGCGCTCTTAAAGCAAGTCATGAACTGGCATCGTTGGGAAAAAAGCAAAAAAATATCCGATAATATTAGCCCGCTGGACTTTTACCAAAAAATGAAGCGAAAGCAATATGATTTTCTCGATGGATTAGGCTTTAATCAGTCCGAAATCGAAGATATTGGCTCTAGAATGTCTGGGCTAGATCTAGAAAAGGTTTTATCACTATCCTTTGAAGAGCGGCCGCAGCTAACCGTAACTAGGTATGACGCAAAATCCGATACGCTCGATATTAAGGATATCAGTGAGCTTAGTTTAGGTCAGCAGCAATCGGTAATGCTTTCGATCTTAATTAAGTCGGATAGTTGTTTGCCCTTGATTGTCGATCAGCCCGAAGACAATTTAGACTCAGAATTTATATTCAATAGTGTTGTAACTAATTTGCGGCGATGTAAGGAGAATCGGCAAATAATTATTGTCACACATAATTCTAATATTGGTGTGCTAGGCGACGCCGAACTCGTGATTCCACTTATAGCATCTAATGATCGGTCATCAGTTGTCGCAGAAGGATCTATCGATAACAAAGAAACGCAGGATAAATGTTGCGAAATACTGGAAGGCGGTCGGCGAGCGTTCGAAACGCGCAAAAATATTTACGGGATATAATTAAGATTGATTAGAAGAATCACTGGCAGGCAGTAACTTTGCCGCTCTAGAGTTTCCAGTTAGTTTTAAGTTTCGATTAGAGGTTAACGCTAACTCGTCTCAGGTAATTTTTAATGTGAATAATTCGATGTGTTAATATCCCTGCCTGTAATACGTTATAAAAGATTCATATTATCTTAGCCGAACGCCTCAGCAAGATTTTTCGAGAAGCGCATTAATTGACTTCTTCCCTGAAAATAACACCACAGTTTCAATGAAATTTCAGTTTTTTGACAGGCCCCCATTTTCGCTGTGCTGGGGGGACGACATCCTAATGGCCAGCGGTCACACGGGCTACTACATCTTTTAGATCACTCTTGAAGGCATTAAATGAAGGCATACTGATTTTTTCTGCCACTATTTGCCGATCTTTAAGCATTTGTTTCAGTCTGCAGGAGGAACTTTGGCCGTCTAATGCATCGTTTAACTGGCTTTTTAGAGGATTGGGAGCCTTATCATTCCCAGACTCATGCTCAAGTTTCTCACAATCTCTATAGTCATATTTACTACTAGCACACAACAACCATGCCTCAGACTTGGGCTTAGGAATCATGGCCACGCCAAATTCGTAATTGGCGTCGCTAAATCCTTTCTGAACTGAGTTGCGCTTATCCGCCCAGAGACCACGACCCGCGGACGCAGTACCGTCGGAGTCTCTAAACAATATCGCGATAACGACATCATTTACTTCCTTTGACAGCTGCTCGGCTTTGACCGCTAGTGCCCGAGCATTTTCGTAAAAATATTTTGTTTCAGCCGGTTTCTTCTTGCCCCTTAAAGACATTGGCTTTTTTATTCTTGGGGCGCAATTGCTTTTTAAGTAGCCTTCAGAAACGAACGAAACGCGGTGACAGTCCAAATGTGACATATCGTAATCAAGCGACTGTTCAATTAGTTGGTCGACTATTACTGCCATTGGGCCTTCGGTAAACTGTTCTCGTGCACAGCAGTCAGCGCCCACCTCACAAGCACCAATATCGCCCGGCCCTTCACCACTTAAAAGAATATACAAACTACACCTTCCCTGATGCAAGTCTCGCTTCGTCACTAAGACGAGTTAAATCCGTATCAATAAATGCTTCTCCAGGCCCCATGAATTCTAACTTTTTTTCCATCGACGGGATGTCAAAGAGTCTAATCGCACGAGTGAATCCGCTGTCAGTTTTATACAGGAATACAACACTCTCTCGAGCAACTGTGTCTTCCATGAAATTTAGCACCATTGGACTGTGCGTTGTCACCAATACTTGGTCTTTAGAGTTAACAAGGTGATCAATCAAATATTCAATTAACTCGGGATTGATACCATTTTCGATTTCGTCAAATATTAAAAATGCTTCACCGATCTCTAGTTGCATTAAGATCGCCATTAATCTGAGCATGCCGTCGTTTACGTGGCGGGCGGTAGATATAAGCTTCTTACTACCAAATTCTTCATCTATTTGAAGCTGCTTCCAACCGGATTTCAAAGACTTCGTTTTTATTAGATCGAGATGCGGGTAAACCTTTGACAACTCTTTTGTCAGTGCTCTTTGTGAAGCATGCCCCGCTTCGTGAATGTACGCGGACAACTTTTCTCCACCAAGCCCTAGCCGGCCCTCTGCAGTTCTATTTTGACTTCGTAGTAACTCCGGGCTGATAAGGTCCAAAGAGTTAATGTGAAGCATCGAATCTTTGATTTTACCCAAGCGCGAGTCCTGCAGATTGTTCTTAAGACGAGAAAGAACTGACCCCTGATAATCAAACATAATCTCGTGGCGCTTGCCCTTGTAGGTGTAGGAACCTTCATCCACCAACAATACCCGTATTTCCCCCACGTGAATCGATTCTCTGGTGCAACTCAATGAAGTTCTGTTAAAACTCCCTGACCACATAAAGTGACTGCCATCAATCTCCAAGCCGATTTTAAAATCGATATTGCTTTTTTTTGTGAGTTTTGAGTTGAGATCCGAAACGTCCCAATGACGCTGTTTTAGCCAACCTTCGACGTCTCCTTTCATCAATTGGGATACGAAGTCTAACGCTTGCAAAACGGTAGACTTTCCCGCGCCGTTTAAACCAACAATACAGTTGAATTTAGCTAGCGGTAGCTCAAAATCAACTAAGGATTTGAAGTTATCAACCCACACAGAAGTGATCATATGATTCCTTTTAGCGCGCTATTCTTTAGTGATGAGCAGGACGCTAAACTAAAATTTTTATTAGATTAACCAAGTTACTAACTATATGCCAACAGAGACTGTCCTGCCAGTCATTGCCTATACTCGTGCGTTCTAACCTTTGCCAATTTATTGCGCTGCACCTCGCATTTTAAGCACCGAGTGAACTTGAGCATTTCTTCGGTCAACTGAAGCAACTTGCTTATGCTTCAGGGCATGACTGCCTCTTCCACAAACCCTACTATGCTTATTTTAGATCGCATTAGGACTAAACTGATTATTTCGCTTCTATTGATTTTTTTGCTAAATACTGTCGTCTCTGACAAGTAATTTCTTATACCCCAACAAATGCTCATTGCCCATCAGCCAGGAATGCTCCGGTTCAAAATGACCATACACCTTTTTCAAAAGGCTCCAAAACCTCGGGCTATGGTCATTGATCCGAAGGTGCGTCAATTCATGCGCGACAACATACGCGAGTACCCGTTTGGGTGCATAAACTAAACGCCAATCGATAGAGATATTACCGGCTTTTGAACAGCTCCCCCAACGCTCCTTCATTTCTCTCACTCTGACCGTCTTGGGTTGAACATCTAAGCTGGCGCTGTATCGTTTTACAAGCGATTTTAGTTCAACTGAAACCCTCGCGGTCAGATACTCGTGAATAGCAGCTTCTACTGCGTTGTCATGCGTTTTTACCGATGAATAAGCAGGGTGTTCAATGCGTATCCCGTTCTCGTAATACACTTTAGGGCTAGCTGACTCTGTTAGTTGCGTATTAAGACGTACTAGGCGTCCCCAGTAAGGTAGCTTTGCCCCGGTTTTAAACCTGGCAATTTTATGGCTCTCTTGATACTTCTTCTGCAGATCGTCGTAATTCTCGATGATCCACTTTTTCTTCTTCAGAAGTGCGAGCTCAACGTCTTTAGCATTGGCGCTGTGAGGAGCCAAAACGTCAAAGCCATCCATCGTCATAGCAAGGCGAACGCTACCGTTACGAGCGCTCCTCTTTAACTGATAGGGGATAGTGCGACTCCCTATCTTTAAAACACCACCTGTAGGCATTTCACTCATATTTTCCCCTGGCAAAGTGCTTCATCGCTATCTCTTCAATTTCAATAGGAAGCTCTTTCAACTTCTTAAAACCTAGTTGGTGCGCTGCCTTTCTTACTCGCTGTCTAAGCTCTTTTCTAAGCCCTTCTTTTGTATGCCAAAGCGTGGGTGCTAATTCTATGTTTGAATACAGCTGCTCGGCTGTTTCAGCAAGCTGCCGCTGGGTATCTGCATGCACGCTGTCACCCTCTATCGCCTCAATCACTTTTAAAAGCGCATGGCCTTCATAGCTCATGCCTGTGCCCTCGTATGCTTTGCCCTCTTCATCCAGCTGCTTGGCATACTCTTGTGCTGCTTTTAACTTTTCACCCCAGCTTAGTTGCTGGTCGTCCATGCGTTCAATCAGCTCTTTCAGCTTCTCGCTGAACTTAGCATACTGATGCTGATTCTCTGCCAGTTTGGCTTCGGTGATTTTGCGTAGCTCTGTGGTTTTCTTTAATGCTGCTGCGCGCTTGTCTTCTTCGCTCTCATCCTCAGCATCTTCAAAGTCATCCCAAAACTCACCATCAATCACACTGCGCAACTTTACAATGGTGGATAGTCCTGTCACGTGCAAATGCTCTTCAAGCATCTGGCGTATCTTCTCGCTGTACTCAGCTTGCTCAAAGCTTTCTTTTTTCTCAAACACTTGTTTGCCGAACAAGAGAAAGTTAGCAAACCACTTTAGATCGTAACTCATTGGAATAACGCAAGGATCTGGTGCAAGAGCTTCATATAACGTGACAAAGTTACGCACTTTACGCTGGAACAATATCCATTCATCTTCTGTGCCGATGGCTTTAATCAGTGCGTCATATTCTGCGCGCACGTCTTTGCCTGTACGCTTAATGCCTTTCACATACACCAGCAGTTCACGTTGTGCCGCTTCGAGCTCGCTGCGTAAACCGTCCAAGTCGCGCATGGCGTTTTGCACGTCTTCTGCTCTGTAGCTTGCTAGTGCTTCGTCTAAGCGCTTGCTTACGCCAATGTAATCGACAATAAGGCCTTGTTTCTTTTTCGCGTCAGCCACGCGGTTCGTGCGCGCTATGGCTTGCAGTAAGGTGTGCTCTTTTAGTGGTTTATCTAAATACATCACCGCTTCTGCCGGCGCATCAAAGCCCGTTAGCAGTTTGTCGCACACAATCAAAATCTGTGGGTTTTCGTGTCGTATCTTAAATCGCCTTTTCAGCTCATCTTCGGCGGTATCATCCACATACCAAGTCACCAGCTGTTCACGCACTTCATTCTTGTGCTTGTTCTCGCTCGGCTTATCATCTTCTTGTGATTTACTGTAAACACAGGCTGTCGCTTCTTGAGACAAACGTAATGCATCTTCTTTGCTAATGCCTTGTCGTTCGTATTCTGATGCTATGAGCGTATCGAGCGCTTGTTTGTAGAGCACAACGGCTTCTCTGTCGTAGGCTACCAGCTGTGCTTTGAAGCCATCTGGCTTAGCGTAATCTTTGAAGTGCGTCCATAAATCAAACGCAATCAGCTCAATACGCTTGGGATGCCGCACCAAGTCTGCTAAACGCACGCCACGCTTTTTAATCTGTGCCAGCTGCTCGTCACTTAAATCTGCGAACCAGGTATCAAACAAGCTATCAATTTTAGCTTCGTCAATTTGCCATTCGGTTTTCCGGCTAGTGTAGTGAATGGGCACAGTGGCACTGTCACGCACAGCATCATCAATGCCGTACTTGTCCAGGTAGCCCTCACCGGCCACACCAAAGTTTTCATAGGTGTTCTTGTCGTTTTTCTTCACAGGCGTGCCTGTAAAGCCAAAGAAAGTGGCGTTGGGGAGTGTGGCGCGCAGTGCTGCACCTAAGTCTTTCTCTTGTGTTCTGTGGCACTCATCCACCATTACAATCCAGTTTTCACTGTTAGGAATTGCTTTGGTGCTGCCCTCAAATTTGAAGATGGTGCTGAGTAGTGTTTGCCCATCTACGCCTCTGCTCATTAACTCACGCAGCTGCCTAATGCTTTTGATTGGGGTGGGATTCGGCAGGCCTGTATTTTCAAAGGTATTCGAAATTTGAGTATCTAAATCTTTGCGGTCGGTAAGGACTAATAAGTTGGGATTGGAAAGCGCTGGGCTTTGCCCTTTTTCAATTTTGACCGTTCTATGGTGCTTTAACTTGAGCGCAGCAAATACCATTGTGAGTGATTTGCCACTGCCTTGTGTATGCCAGATCAGGCCGCGCTTGTGCTTCCCTTCTGCAACACGCTCAACCATCTTATTCACTGCACGAAATTGCTGATAGCGTGCAATTTTCTTAAGCACTTTGCCTTCTTCGCGCTCAAATATAACGAAATGCGCCAGCAAATCCAGCAAACGGCCAGGCTCAAGTAGTGACCACAAGCCTTTGTGCAGCTCGTTATCAAAGTTATCTTCACGAGGGTGCGTGTCACGCCAGTACCCGTAAAACTTAGCAGGGGAGCCAGTCGCCCCATAAAGCACTGTTGTGCCATCAGTTACGATATTAAACAGGTTAGTGAAAAACAGACGCGGAATATCACGCTCGTATTGTTTTAACTGATCAAACGCTTCACCGTTTTTGTCTTTATGATTTATGGGGGACTTTGCTTCAATAACGACCAGCGGTAAGCCATTCACATACAGTACGACGTCAGGTATGCGGCTCTTTTCGGCTTTCACATAGAGCTGCTGTGTGACAGCGAGTTGATTGTTGCTGGGGTTTTGAAAGTCGATAACTTTGAGGGTTTTCTGAGTGGCTTGCCCCTCAACATTGCGTGCGAAATCGCCACGCATTATCTCAATCCATTCTTCATTGTCTTCTTTACGCGCCAGCTCGGCGGCTGCGGCTGTCGCATCTTGCTCTGAAATGCCATTCAAGCGCTGCAAAGCAGCTATGAGGTGTGGGCGGAAAATAACTTGGTTCTCAGCGCCACGCAGCGCTGCATGCTCTTCTTTGGCTATGAATTCATAACCAAGTGTTTGCAGATATTCCAATGCTGGCTTCTCAGCCAAGTGCCATTCCGTACCACGTCCTTTCATCATACTGTCCTTACTTTTCCTGTGAGCAGGTCGTCCATTAGGCCTTTTTTGAGTACTCTCAACTGAGTCACATGGGTTTCATTCTTCAAGATCAACGCATAAATGCTATCGATTTCATCAATGATTTTGGATTGAGCATTTAGGCTGGGATATATGAGTGGAAACTGCTTCAACGTTCCAGCGTTTAAGTTGGCTTGCGCTCCACCAACTTCTCTTTGCTTCACTAGCCGCCTACCGAGCGGCGAGTTAAGCCAATGCACAAGATATTTCCCTTTCAACAGCTCAGGTTTAGGACGAGAGATTAACGTAGTGAAGGTTTGACAATCATGGAATCGTTCGTCAATTATCGCCGAAGCCCCCGTGTAGCCTGTTCTCATTGAGATAACATCACCAGTTTTCAATCGCTTTGTTTTGTATTTTTCGTCAAACTCTTCTGTTACGTAGAGCAAATCCGAGTCATCAATAAAGCCATATTTAATATTTTGATTTCTTAAAAGCGGCACGCCATCGGATGTATAGGCATGAGTAGCAGAGGAGGCAATCCCAACCGTCACTTTCAAACATGATTCACCCACAGTTGTGACAACCCACCCATCAGGCACTTTACCACGCTCAATGGCCTCACTACCCAAGCCGCCTGTTAACAACTCTTCCATCAAGCCTTGCTTGACGCGCTCCGCTTGCTCAATTAAACGCTGTGTGGTTTGTATGCTTTCATCCACGCTGCTTAGCACTTCGGCAATCTGCTTTTGTTCGGTGAGTGGGGGGAGCGCCACAGTGACCTTGTAAGTCTTATCTCTATTGAGGCCCGGCACACCTGTAGCTTCATTCAATCTAACTAGCTTCAAATGTTGTAATAAGTAGGCTAACCAGTTCAAGTCTAAGCTTATCTTCTGTACAACATAATATGTTGTATCTATCGCATAGAATGGCTTATTCGTTTTGTATACTGCGCCTACGGTCCCTTTTCTTCCCACTATAATACTCGGCTCAGATACGAGATAATCATTGTGTGTTCCGACAATACCAGCTGAACCGTAAACTGGATATTCGCCTTCTACCCGATCTCTAGCTGGAAGCGACTTACCGTATTCCAATTTAACCAAGTCACCTAGCTTGCTATTAGCCCAGCCCTCAGGCACTTCACTCAACATAACCCAGCTCCTTCAGGTGCTGCATCATGCGCTTCTCTGCCTCGTTACGCGCTTCTGTGAGTTCCAACAAACGTTGCACTTCGATTGCCACATCAATTTGTTCTGCGGCTTCCCCTAAGTTCACATAACGTGTGATGTTGAGATTGTAGTCGTTGGAGGCTATGTCGCTTGTTGCGACAAGGGCGCTCAAGCGTTCCTCATCGGCAAAAGCCAAGTAAGCTTCGCTCAAAGTTGCGATATGGCCATCACGCAAGTAGTTTTGTGCTCGCCCCTCTTCAAACTGCTCTGCGCCATTCACAATCATCACTTTGTTCTTCAGGTGCTCTGGCTTTGATTTGTTGAGCAGCAAAATAGCCGCTGGGATGCCTGCGCCATAGAACAAGTTAGGTGCTAGCCCAATTACACCTTCTACGATGTCGGCATCAATCATTGCTTGTCGTATCTTGCCCTCTGAGCCTGCACGAAACAGCACTCCATGCGGTACAACCACTGCCAACTTGCCGTTTTGGTTTAAGCTTGCGAGCATGTGCTGCACAAAGGCTAAATCGCCATAACTTGCGGGTGGGCAACCGTAAATGTCACGCCCGTATGCATCACCATTTTTCCACTGCGTATGCCCCCATTCTTTTAGTGAAAACGGTGGGTTGGCAATCACACGGTCAAAGCTTCGCAGGGCTTGACTGTCGTCACTCACTAAATGCTTTGGCTCTCTGAGCGTATCACCACGTTTTACATCTGCATCATCAATGTCGTGCAAAAATAAGTTCATCTGGCAAATTGCCCAGGTGTTCAAGTTGCGCTCTTGTCCGAATAAGCTTAAAGAGCGCGGGTTTTTTCCGTGCCTTTCGACGGCTCGGTATGCCTCCAAAAGCATACCGCCACTGCCACAAGTCGGATCGTAAATGCTCATGCCTTCGTCTATTTCGAGGCATTCAACCATTAACCGGACAACTTCCTTTGGCGTATAGAATTCACCACCGCGTTTACCGCCGTCATCAGCAAATTGCTTGATGAGGTATTCATAGGCGTTTCCCAATATATCTGCTTCAACATTGCTATTACGCAAGCTGTATTTCTCAAAGTGTTGTAGCAGCCGTTCAATCAACTCATCACTAAATTGATTCTTGTTGTTGAAGTCCACGCTTTGGAAAATGCCGCGCAACTTAAAATTCGCATCTTCAATTGCTTGAAAAGCAATATTCAGATGCTCACCTATATTAGTTGTGTGCTTACGAACATCCGCCCATCGATGTCCTTCTGGCAAGTCAAAGCGATGCTCTTCAGCATCTGCAGCTAGCTCTTTATCTCCATACTCTGCTAGTCGCTGCTCATATTCCTCCTGCCAAACATCGTTAAGCCGTTTGTAGAAAAATACAGCAAAGATGTAGTTTTTATACGTGCCTGAATCGACCGCACCCCACAATATGTTTGCTGCACCCCATAGATGCTGCTCTAACTCGCTTAGAGTTACTGCCATTCCCGCAATCCTTTCGGTAAAAGTTAGTGAAACTTGTATTGTTATTGCTGCTAGGTTAATCCTTTTGACCGTGCATTTCTATGCTGCACATAGGGGAGATGTCTTTATGGTTATGTTGGGATATAAACCTTTGTGCATGATTTCTAGGCTGGCGCCCGAAAAATTAGGAATCGCTGCGATAGCTTGCTGAGGGACAGGAGCTTAGCCTTCCTGCGAGCGACCATAACTTCCCACTAAGTTGGTTATCAAGGGTTCTGGCCTCGCTGTGGCAGAGTCTCTTCTCCGTAGTCATCATATAGCACTGAAAAATACGTTATCGGCTAATAGACAGCCTTGGCAAGCGTTTTTACTCTATTAGAGAGGTCTAATTTAAAAAGGTGGATATGATGTCAAAACTCTTTGATCTAGTCAGTGACGAGCGGTTAACTAGTTGTATATTAGTTTGGGAAAGGAGTATCGAGTATAGCGGCCGGCCAGCTTTAGCAGTGCCGAGCCTCTTCTCTCTCAAAGACTTTCTCGTCCACCACCCGGACTATGAAGTTATGTACTTCGAAGCATTTCAATTTCAAGACGCAGATTTTAGTCAAAACGAAACCCTCATTGATGTAATTTTCACCCTCATGGACAGCTACCAGCTCCACTGAAAAGGCTTATAAAAATCCGCGCTAAGCACGACAGCGGTGCGCGTTAGGTATGTAAGTAATTACATACTAATCAATATCTTATATCTGATTTTAATCTAGCAAAATCCGCCCTTAAATACGACATATTCCCTATTTATGGCGTGTTTTTTTACTGCTATCAATAGAGTTCAGTCCCCTTTTAAGAAACAGGAATCTCTAATGACAAAACCAACAAATTATCGAGTTACTAAGGTAGTCGTCGATGGCAAGGAGACAGCTCTAAATAAGTACTATGATGAATCGGATTCGCCCAAAGTGGCTTACAATCTGTTCCGAGACCGAGTCGCCTCAAGGCGCAGGCGAGGGCTCGACATCACCGCACGGCATCTTGAGCTAGCTTTGCGTTCTCCTGCTGGCGATTATCAGCCATTTAGCGGCTCCGGTAAGTCGGTAGAATTCGTCTATCGGGGGGAGAATTATTCAGAGCATTACGGCCGACCGTTTTCGAGCTATGCAGATTTTCTTCATACTATTGGTCTATCGCATATTAAAAGTACTGTATGGAGACATATAAAAAACGGGGTCGATTCGATTGATGAAGCGGTAGAGCGAGCGCTGGGCTTAAAGCGAACGATGGCTGAAACCACAGGGTTCATTTATAAGGCCGAACTAAAAGGTAGCAATCAAGCTTACATAGGCCTGACCACTCAGTCGCTGAAAAAGCGGCGCCAGGAGCACGAAACGGATAGCAGAACCGGAAGCGAAAGATGCTTTCACCGCGCTTTACGTGAGCACGGCGCCAGCTCTTTTACATGGATGCGTTTAACTCAAGACCTCCCCCAAACCGAATTAAAAGACCTTGAGCGTCAGCTAATACGCGAACAGCACACTATGTGGCCCAACGGTTTTAATGCTAATACCGGAGGTCAAATTGGTGGCCCTACTGGCAAGCCCGTTGAAGTGGATGGTAAGAAATTCTCCTCGCTTACAGAAGCGGGTGATTATGTTGAGCGGAAGACTAAAGGAAAGATCAAGTCTCATACTGCGATAGACCGTTTGCGTGAAGGGAAGGAGATACCTTCACAGCAACGGATTCACTGTCCCGAGATATACGCCGGTACACCACTATATAGGATATGGAAGCCGAAACTAAACCACAACGATCTATGCGAGCGTTGGCGCGACTTCGAGCAATTCCATGAGGACATTGGCAAGCGTGGTTCATATGATCACCCGAACCTAGGAATGTCTTTACTGCGTCCAGACGGCAGTAGACCTTTCTCTCCCGCTAACTACAGATGGCAAACAAAAACTGAGCGCGGTAAGAGCCTTACTGCTCGTCCTGTTAGTTTTCGAAATAAGCCATATCCATCCTATAAAGCACTTTCAGATGCGGTCGGTATCGCCGCCTCTACACTCATCTATTGGAAAAAAGAATTTCCTGAAGAGTTTGAGGATAAAATCGAAGCTAGACTCTTAAAAATGAGTTTGCGTAAGAGAAAAGGTCGAAAGTAGCTACTAAACTTCCAAAAACCTAGTTTGGCTCGTTATCTGACCCACAGCCGATTGGGATGGGCCGCCATAAACCAAGTTATAATAAACAATTGATTTTATTGGCGGCCAGCCATATTTGAACTGGGCACCAACCGAGTATGAGTCAGTATAGATAAGGGGCATTTTCTTTTTTCGTCCAGGCTTCTGGCTAAACGTTAACGACGCGCAGACCGCGTTGGGCGTTGGCTAAACTCATATTGCCGTTGGCGGCACTTTCTATATGTTCGGACCACCAAATCATCATTTTACGGCGTTGTTCGAGGTAGGTAGAGCGATTGTAGGCACCCCGGATTTTATTATGGTCTACGTGCGCCAGAGCGGCCTCAATAACATCAGGAGAGAAACCTTCCTCGTTAAGCGTGGTACTGGCAAGTGCGCGCATACCATGCGCCACCAGTCGGTCTTTAAAACCCATACGCTTCAATGCCATGTTAGCCGTTTCTTTATTAGCGGGTTCTAAGGGCTGGCGCATTGACGGGAAAATATATTCGCGGTGGCTACTGATTTGCTTCATCAGTTCAAGTATTGCCAGCATCTGCTCCGTAAGGGGAATCTGATGTTCACGTTGCATTTTCATACGCTCTGCAGGGATAACCCATAGCCGGCTTTCGTAATCGATTTCGCTCCATTTGGCAGTGACAGCTTCGCCGGGGCGCACCATAGTATGTAGTTGCCATTCAATCAGGCAGCGCGTCTGAAATTTAATATTGGCAAAGTTTAATGCTCGCATAAGTTCAGGTAATTCGCCCGGAGCAAGAGCGGGGCGGTTCTGAACTCTCGTTGAAGGAATCATTTCTTTGATGCCGCTTAGCGGATTTGCGTGGACGATTCCGGCGTTTACGGCGAAGACCATCACGTTGTTCATTCTGCGCGCCAGCTTACGAGCCGTTTCGAAGCTCTCACGGCCTGTTACCTGCTGAATCACCTCAATGGCTTTGGGCGCGGTAATGGAGGCGATAGGAAGCTTCCCAATGCGCGGGATCACATCATTCTCAAGAGAGCGCCATATCTTATCTGCCGTATCTGCTTTGACTTTGGTTTGGTGTACTTTAAACCAGCGCTTAGCAACAGCTTCAAATGTATTTTCAGTTGCGGCTTTTCGTTCCTGCTGCTGTTTTTCGCGATCCTCTTTAGGATCGACATCGCGCGCCAGCAATGATAGAAAGCTCTCGCGCTTCTTGCGCGCATCGGCAAGTGACAGGGCAGGGTATTGACCTAATCCGAGGTTCTTACGTTTGCCGGTGAAAGGTTGCTGGTAGTTGAAGATCCAAAGCCGGGCTGCCATTGGGTTTAACGCGCAGCATAAGACCTTTGCCATCGTAGAGATTGTATTCTTTCTCTTTGGACTTAGCGCTTTGTAGCTGAGTTGGGGTAAGGGGTTTTGTTGTTCTGGGCATCTTATTGTAACACTCCGAAAAGCGAATTAGTGTCAGTGTTACTAAGAATGTTACATCGAGAGGTGAATTATGCAATACCTCGTTGAACGTTATTGAACATCGAAATCGCTGGAGGGCAGAAAAAACAAAGGCCAGCTGTACGTAGCTGGCCTTTGTTGAACATCATAATGGTGCCCAGAGGCGGAATCGAACCACCGACACGGGGATTTTCAATCCCCTGCTCTACCGACTGAGCTATCTGGGCGTGGGGCGTATTAAACGAGTTTTTCGGGTCATAGTCAACCGCTTTTTCAGGGGTTTTTGACCGTTTGCTCAGTAAATACGCAGCTTGGCTGTTTTTACACCTTTAAGTAGGTGGTGCCAGCCAGGCATTTCTCGTAATAGTCGGTCCAGCGCACGCCTTCACGAGGGGCTATCTTGCCTTTACGAACTTCGCGGTCGAGCCATTTTTTGACGGTTTTGGCCATATAATCGGTGTTGTACTGCATGGTTTCGAGCACTTTCTCGGCTGAGGTGCCCGGAACCACTTCTTCGATATAGAAATCACCGTCTTCGTCATCATGGCAGTAAATGTGTACTTCAGTCAGACGACCAAAAAGATTGTGCATATCGCCCATCACGTCCTGATAGGCGCCGGTCAGAAACATGCCGACATGGTAGGTTTCGCCTTTGCGCAGGGTATGCATAGGGATGTTGTCGCTGATTTCGGTTCCTTCGATGTACTTGCTCAGCTTACCGTCGCTGTCACAGGTGATATCGACGATGGAGCAACGCACTTCCGGCTTTTCGTTCAGGCGGGTAATCGGAACGATTGGCAGCACCTGACCGATGGCCCAGGTATCCGCGGCGGACTGGAAAATCGAAAAGTTGCACAGATACTGGCTGGCAAGCATGTCTTCGAGTTCCTCGAGTTCCTGGAATACAAAGGTTTCACGATCCAGTGAATCATGTATTTCAGCAAGGATCTGCCAGTACATGGTGTCGATCTTCGCCATTTCTTCCAGTGACAAAATACCGAGCTTAAAGGCTTCATAGGTGCTTTGTTTGAACGAGGCAGCGTCGTTATAGCGCTCCTGGGGATGCATGTCGGCTGCGGTAATTAATTCGCGCATGTTGCTTACCAGGATATGCTCACCCTCAGCTCGGGTAATATCGAACTGGGCACCGGTATTTTTAATTTCGCCCACGATATTGGTTACCACACAACTATGGTGCGCGGTAATGGCCCGGCCGCTTTCGCTGACCAGGTTAGGGTGGGGTACATCTTCCAGCTGACAGATCTGTTTAACGCCGTAGACCACATCGGCTACATATTCTTCGGTCGAATAGTTGCGCGAGGAATCCGTGGTCGAGCTGGTGCCGTCATAATCAATGCCCAGGCCGCCACCAATGTCCAGGTATTCCAGCGGAACGCCCATCTGGATCAGCTTGGCATAAAGGCGAGCGCCCTCAGAAACCGCTTCTTTAATCTTACGGATATCCGATAACTGACTTCCGATATGGAAGTGCAACAGCTTGGCGCAGTGCAGCATGTCTTCTTTTTTGAGCAGATCGACGATATTCAGTATTTCAGTAATGCTGAGACCAAATTTAGCCCGGTCACCGCTGGAGCCTGCCCATTTACCAGAGCTGCGTACCATCATCTTACTACGCAGGCCGATCATGGGTTCAACGCCAAGCTTTTTAGCCAGCGGGATCAGCATCTCGAGTTCGCTGAACTTCTCAATAACGATGATCATTTTGCGACCCAACTGGCGGCCAAGCAGGGCCAGGGTCAGATAATCTTCATCTTTATAGCCGTTCAGAATGGTCAGGGCATTGGGATTTTCGTTGTACGCCAGTACTGCCATCAGCTCGGGTTTAGAGCCGGCTTCCAGGCCATAGTTGTAGGGCTCACCAGCGTCCATGATCTCTTCGACCACTTCCCGCATCTGGTTGACCTTGATCGGGAAAACGCCAACGTATTTGCCGTTATACTTCGCGTCTTCAATGGTTTGCGCAAAGGTTTCATTGAGGATCTCAACCTGTGAGCGCAGGATATCGTGAAACCGGATAACTGCTGGCAGCTGGATGCCCTCAGCGATGATTTCATCCATGACTTCCTGCATATCAATGGTGACATCGGGCAGCCGGTGGTTTGGCGTGATTTTAATGCTGCCGTTGTCGCCAATAGAAAAGTAGCCCGCGCCCCAGCGCTTTACGCCGTAAAGCTCTTCGGCGTCTTCGATGCTCCAGTTATCAGCCATCAACTGGCTCCTTTTTCATTCAGAATAATCAGTAGTTCGCGCACCACTTTGGCGGCGAACACGTCGGAGTTCCCGGTCGGATCGATCTCCGGTGACAGTTCCACCACATCGGCGCCAACCAGGTTTTTCTGGCGCAGTAATTTCATCAGGCTGATATACGAATGGAAATCCTCGCCGCCCGGCTCAGGCGTACCGGTGCCAGGCAGATAAGCGGGATCAAAGTAATCCAGATCCAACGTCATATAAATCGGGCGGTCGGCAGGTATGGCTGCGACGCTTTCCAGAAACGCCTGGCGCGAGGTTCGCAGCGTACCTTGCTCCTTCATGAATTTGTATTCGTCGCGGGTGCCTGAGCGAATGCCGTACTGAATCAGCTGGTGGCCTTCGCCGAAATGATCCAGGCAGCGACGGATAATAGATGCGTGGGAATGATGGTATCCCATAAAGCCATCGCGCAAATCAGCGTGGGCATCCAGGTGCAGTAGCACCAGATCGGGATACTCGGCCAGGTAGTTCCGAACCGCGGCATAGGAAATCGAATGCTCACCGCCCAGAGTTAATATCCGGACCCGGTTTTTAGCAATACCAACATCGCCAAAAATGCTGTCAAACTGATCGGAAGCATGTTGCCACTGAACTTCAACATCATCACCTTCGCCGCAGGACAAATTACCCAAGTCAAAAAAGGTACGGTCGTGCAAATCCGCATCCAGATAGGGCGAATATGACTCGATATCCTCAGAAACCGCACGCAGGGCGTCGGGTCCGTTACGGGTTCCTTTACGAAAACAGGCGGTACCGTCAAAGCCAAACCCAATCATATGGGTACTGTCTTTAAACACTGCCTGGTCTGTGCGGGCGCCGAAGAATTCGCGGACGGGGGTATCTGTGGTTACCGAAAGGCCGGTAATTTGTTCAGGTTGATATTCGCTCAATGCAACTCACCTCCGATTAAAAATAAGGCAATAATTCAGGGGGCATATTATCGTCGTAAATCACCTAAATTGCCACTTTATCACTGTCCGTTACCGTTCTTTTTCACTGGATTGAATATTTCATGCTGGATCCGCAGCAGATTTTTATTCAGCGGATTTTTCTTCTGCCAGGTATCAGCCAGCGGCACGGCCACAGGCGCATGATTTTTAATCCCGGCCATTACCCGGGTCTGCCCGTCCAGTGCCAGTTCCACCGCATGAACGCCCAACTCTGATGCAAGAATACGATCAGCAGGAGCCGGCGGACCACCGCGCTGGATATGGCCTAATAAACACGGCCGGCAGGGCAGGTGATATTCAGCTTCCAGTTGCTCAGCCAGTGCTACGGCGCCGCCCGGCCACTGATGCTCGCTCAGGACCATGACATAACTGCCGTCACCACGAATCTTCTGTACCCGTTCGATATGTTTGACCAGTGCGGCCACTGTCAGCGGTTTGTCGTTTTGCAGCTCGGGCAATATCATGCGTTCGGAACCGGCAGCCATGGCGCTGCTCAGGCCGATAAAGCCGGCATTGCGGCCCATCACTTCGACGATAAACACCCGATCCATGGCGTCGGCGGTATCGCGGATTTTATCCAGCGCATCCATAGCAATGGCGACAGCAGTGGCGTAACCAATGGTGGCATCGGTGCCATAAAGATCGTTATCGATAGTACCCGGCACGCCGATGATCTGGCCATTCCAGAACTGCGCCAGATGTTCGGCACCACGAAAGGAGCCATCGCCACCAATAATAATCAGCGCGTCAATATCCAGCGCATCCAGATTTTTCGCGGCCAGCTCAGCGGCATCAGCATCGACAAAGCGTTTACAGCGCGCGCTTTTAATAATGGTTCCGGAGTATTGCAGAATATGCAGCACATCGGCGCCGCAGAGCCTGATATGATCGTTATCCAGTAAGCCCTGGTAACCATGCTTAAATGCGAAAACCTCCAACCCGTAGTGTTCTCCGGCCAGCACAACTGCGCGCAGGGCGGCGTTCATACCCGGGGCGTCACCGCCGCTGGTCAATACAGCAATCCGTTGAATTTTTGCAGGTGTTGACACCAAACATACTCCTCTTTTTATTAGTCTGGTAAGCTTATCGAACTTACGTGCAATAACAAGTAGATGGCCGATGAGCGAATCAAAAATATATCGGGTCGATGCGGCGGCAATAAACCGCTGGGCCCAGGCATGTGCAATGCAGGCCGGAGCATCAGCGCAGATAGCAGCCGATATTGCCCGTTATCTGGTGGCCGGCGATCTGCTCGGCTTTCGCACCCACGGGCTGTTGCGGCTGCGCTATAACCTGAATTGCCTCGAAAGTGGCCAGAGCAAGCCCGCCGGTGAGCCGCGGGTGCTAAAACAGCGGGCGGCAACCCAGTTATGGGACGCTGACTTGCTGCCGGGCCTGCATACCATGCCTAAAGCCATCGCAGCGGCTATCGATATGGCCCGCGAGTGCGGCACCGGTACCGTGATTATGCGCCGGACTCAACACGTCGCTGCGCTGGCTGTTTATTTAGAACAGGCAACGGACGCCGGTATGCTGGTGCAACTGATGGCGGCGACGCCAGCTCAGCAGGCAGTGGCGCCTTTTGGCGCAAAATCGGCCTGGTTCTCACCTAATCCGCTGGCAATTGGCGTGCCTACTACTTCCTCGCCGGTACTTTTTGATATCAGTTTGTCCATGACTGCGGCCGGAAAGGTGCGTACGGCGATTGCTGAGCAACGCGATTTGCCTTATGCGGCATTAATCACCGCGGCTGGCGATTACACCTGTGATCCCACCACCTTTCTGGCGGAACCTCCCAGTGTGCTGGCCCCCCTTGGCGGCGAGCAACTTGGTTACAAAGGCACCGGCCTGAATCTGTTCAGCGAGTTCTGGACCCTGGCACTCAGTCAGTACGGCCGTCATCAGGCCGCCGGCGACGGTGATGCCAATACCGTCTGGGTACAGGTGATTGATCCGGATGCCTTTGGTGACGCCCTTGAGTTCCGGCGCCAGAGCCAGGCTATCGTCGACGGCATGCTTGCAACCACCTCCATTGATGCGGCTAAGCCGGTGCGGGTGCCCGGCAGTGGGGCGCTGGCTGCCCGCGAGCGGCAACTGAACGGAGGCGTGGAGTATACGCCGGCAGTCTGGAAGCAGTTACAGTGGTGTGCCGAACATTGTCAGCAGCCGTTACCTGAGCCGATCTGAATAAGCTCAGGGCTGCAGGCGCTGAATGGTCCAGCCGTCGGCTGTTCGGGTGTAGGTGAAGCGGTCATGTAGCCGGTGGCGGCCGCCTTGCCAGAATTCAAAACGACTAGGTTTGATTCGGTAGCCGCCCCAATTTTCCGGCGCTGGAATCGGCTGATCCTGATATTTTTCTGCGAGCTGCTGGTAACGGGCTTCGAGTTCAGCGCGTTCGGCAATGGGAGCGCTCTGCGCAGATGCCAGCGCGCCTAACTGGCTGGCCCGCGGACGTGTGGCAAAGTAAGCATCAACTGCATCCCGCTCCACTTTTTCAGCGCACCCTTCTATACGTATTTGGCGTTCCATAACCAGCCAGGCAAAATGCATAGCGACTTGCGGATTTGCGTCGATATCCCGGCCTTTCTCACTTTGGTAGTTGGTGTAAAAGATGAAGCTGTCCGGGTCAATTTGCTTCAGCAGTACCGTCCGCTGGTGCGGCTGGCCAGCAGCGTTTACTGTGGCCAGGGTAAACGCCGTCGGGTCAGGCAGGCCGGCATGTTCATTGGCCTGGGTAAACCAGTCCTGAAATTGCAGCATAGGATCATCATTGAGAATTTCACGCTTTAGCTCTGCTAATTCGTAATCTCGCCGTAAATCGTGCAATTTCATAATGATGCCTCTGTCGCTTTTAATCAGTTTCGGCCGGGAAGACCTTCTCACCGGCGACATAAGTGGCCAGTACTTTCTGTTGCCAGAGTTTACTCTGATCCTGCGCAAATGGATCTTGATCCAGAACAATGAAGTCTGCCCACTTGCCCGGCTCCAGTGAGCCCAGTATTTGCTCCTGGCCTGCGGCGTAAGCGGCATCCAGAGTGAAAGCGCGGAACGCCTGGGTCAGGGTCATGGATTCATGGGGATACCAGCCGCCCGCAGGTTGATTATCCCGATCCTGACGGGTAACTGCGGCATGTAAACCGAAGAACGGATCGGCCAGTTCCACCGGGAAATCTGAACCGGCGGCGATAATTGACCCTTGCTCAAGCAACGTCTGCCAGGCGTAGGCGCCCTTCATGCGTTCTTTACCTAAGCGATCTTCGGCCATATTTTTGTCGCTGGTAGCGTGGGTTGGCTGCATTGACGGAATAATATTCAGTTCTTTAAATCGCTTCAGGTCATTGGGGTGAACCACCTGGGCGTGTTCGATACGATGACGCAGGTTACGACCGCCGATAGTGGCGAAGGCCCGTTCGAACTCATCCAGTGCCAACCGGTTCGCCCGGTCGCCGATAGCGTGGGTGTTAATCTGAAAGCCCATCGGAATAATGATCTGATACAGGTCGTGCAGTCGCTCCGGTTGCGTTACCAGCAATCCAAGCTGGTCCTTGTCATCATGATAGGGTTCAAGCAGCGCAGCGCCCCGACTACCTAACGCGCCATCAGCATAGATTTTGACACTACGCATAGTAAAACGGTCGTCAGGGGTATAAATGGGACCCTCACTCAGAATCGATACCAGTTCGGGTTCGTTGGCACTTAGCATGGCATAGACGCGCATCGGCATGTCGCCGACTGCGGCCATTTCACGATAAAGTTGCAGATTGACCGCGTCAACACCGGCGTCGTGTACGTTGGTAATGCCGCGCGCTAACAAGTGCTTAAAGGCCAGTTCCAATGCGTTACGTTGTTGTTCTTTGGTCGGCTGCGGAATAGCTTTTTCAACCAGTGCCATGGCATTGTCTATCAGCACACCGGTCGGGTGGCCGCGTTTGTCGCGAATAATTTCGCCGCCTTCGGGGCTCACGGTTGAAGCATCGATGCCTGCCAGTTCCAGCGCTTTACTGTTGGCCCAGCCAGCATGCCCGTCCACCCGCGTCAGCCAGACAGGCTGATCACTGATGGCTTCATCCAGCGCCTCGGCGGTAGGGAATTCTCTGACCGTCCAGTTCTCCTGATTCCAGCCCCGGCCCATAATCCAGCCGTCTACCGGTGCTTGTTCGCTAAATGATTTCACCTGACGTACGGCTTCTTCAACCGATGTTGCTTCGCGCAAATCGACAAGCTGAAGATTCTGACCCAGGCCCAGCACATGGCCATGCGCGTCAATGATACCAGGCAATAAGGTTTTACCCTGAAGGTCGATTTCAGTGTCAATCAGGGGTCTGAAATAGCTCACCGAACTGGCGGTGCCGATGGCGGCTACTTTGCCATCCCGGACCAGGATGGCGCTGAAGCGCCGCAACTTAGCGTCCGCGCCGGGCGAGCCGGTCAGCGTATAGCCTTTAAAATTGTGAAGAAGGACAGTCTCAGCCTGGCTGACGCTGATAAACAGCAAATTTGCAACAATTAGCAGAATTCCGAATGGGCGCATGATAAGTTAACAACCTGTTGTTTTGTTGGGCTTTTTATAGTGTTAGTCGATGTACAACTTATTATAGCGGAAGTGCATCTAATTTGCTTTTAACATTGCATTACAAATTGGCAACACGCACTATGCAAATAATCGTTAAACAGTGTACAATAGTCTCATTGTTTTTGGGAACGAATCTTGCGCTAAGGCCCCTATGAAAATACTAATAATTGACCAGCAGTTCTTTATTCGCGCCGGGCTTATCCATCTGATCACCAGTTACACATCAGATGTTGCGATCTATGAAGCGCCGACCTTCGAACTGGCAAAAGAATATTTACGGCATCAAAGTAACTACAATCTGATTTTTCTGGACATGGAACTGCCAGATGCTGAACTCCGGCCAACTCTTGCCACCATAAAGAAAATGGCACCCGCAGCGCATATCGTCTTGTTTACCTGGCCGCGACCACTATCTGATATTCGCCAGGCGCTTGCTGCCGGGGTACGCAGCTATTTGCCGAAAGATGCGAGTTCAGAAGAAGCAAAACAGGCAATTCGGATTTTATTGCAAAACGACCGCTATTTGCCGGACGAATCGCGGTTGAATGATAACTTTTCCCGCCAGGGTAGCGCCGAGAACTTTTTGTCACCGCGGCAGCTCGAGATCATGCAGTTGCTGGCACAGGGACTCTCGAATAAAGAAATTGCGACCATACTCGGAATAACTGAAGGGACTATACGGGTTCATTTATCTGCTATCTTTAAAGCGATTAAGGTATCGAACCGCACCGAAGCAACGCTGTGGTATTTATTGAGGCAGAAACGACTGGTGAACTAGGATGCTTGACCTGCAAGATGTTTTGCAGTCGCTGGAACAGCGCAAGAAAGCGCCAACCGAGCTCTGGGATCCGCCCTATTGCGGCGAGCTACCGATCCGCATCGATGAGCAGGGTAACTGGTATTATCAGGATTCCCGCATTCAGCGGATCGAGTTAGTGAGGCTGTTTGCCTCGGTACTGGCCCGCGAAAACGACGATTACTTCTTAATCACTCCCGCCGAAAAAGTTAAAATTACCGTCGAGGATGCGCCTTTTCTTATCGTGGGTTGGGACTATATCGCCGATACCGATCCCAGGGTCATGCAACTCACCACGAATATTGGCGATCGACTACCACTATCCGCGAATCATCCGGTGATCCTGAGGGACAACTATCCGTATGTCGATATGGGTCAGGGGTTGGTCGCCAAAGTGCATCGCAATGTTTATTACCAGTGGGTTGATGCCGCTGAAGCGCAACAGCAAAACGGAACTAAACAGCTTATAATTCAAAGCGCTGGCCAGTCATTTGTGATAGGCGAACTGGCTGCCTGATTTGCGCGTTTCAGCATCCTGGGATATGATGCGCAGCCAGTCTTCTGTGGAGTTTGACACCGATTTATGAAACCGATTACGGTCACTTTGGCGCAACTCGATTTTACTGTTGGTGCCATTACCAAAAACACCGATACGATAGTCCGCACTCTGACTGAGTATGATCAGTCTGATATTGTCATTTTCCCGGAACTCGCCATCACCGGCTATCCGCCGGAAGATTTACTCTTTCGCCCGGATTTCCAACGCCGTATTAATGAATCAGTGCAGCAAATTGCCGATGCGGCGGTTGATAACGTGGCCATAGTCGGGCATCCACACTGTGTTGGCGACGAACTTTTTAACAGCGTATCTGTGTTGCATCGGGGTAAATGCCTGGCGCGCTACCATAAGCATCGGTTGCCACAGTATGGGGTCTTCGACGAGCAGCGCTATTTCATTCCTGGCCATGAGTCTTGTGTTTTTAGTTGGCAGGGGCATCGGATCGGGCTGGTTATTTGTGAAGACCTATGGCGTGCCGAAGCATTACGTGAACTAACCGATATCGGCATCGACTGGGTGATCAGTATTAACGCGTCACCCTTTGAATATGAAAAGCATAAGCAGCGCGTCACCATGATTAAGCAGCGCGCGCAGGAAGCGAACTGTCCGATTGTCTACCTGAATAATTGTGGCGGACAGGATGAGCTGGTATTTGACGGCCATTCTTTTGTGATGACACCCGATGGTAAGTTGCAGGCCGAGTTACCGCACTGTCGGCCCTGTTGCGCGTCACTGCGATTCGATAAATCCGGTATTACCTTGCTGGATGACCTGCCTATGGATCACCCGGGTGATAGCCTCGCGGAGGTTTATCAGGCGCTGGTTTTGTCTATTCGTGACTATGTTCAGAAAAATGGTTTTAAAGGCGTTTTATTTGGCTTATCCGGTGGTATTGATTCGGCATTAACCTGTGCCCTGGCGAGTGAGGCCTTAGGGCGAGAGCACGTCCACGCGGTTATGATGCCGTTTCGGTATACTTCTGAAATGAGCATTGAAGACGCCTTGCAGCAGGCTAAAAACCTGGGCATTCAGTACGACAGCATTCCTATTGAGCCGGTTTATAACAGTTTTATGCAGCAGCTCGAGCCGGTTCTAGCCGGTACTATGGCCGACATTACCGAAGAGAATCTGCAGGCCCGCAGCCGCGGTACTATACTGATGGCGATTTCAAATAAAACCCGGGCGCTGGTTCTGAGTACCGGCAACAAGAGCGAACTGGCGGTGGGGTACTGCACACTTTATGGCGATATGTGCGGTGGGTTTTCACCGCTAAAAGATGTGCCCAAGATGATGGTTTATGCGCTGGCAAACTATGCCAACCGCAACGGCGAGGTTATTCCACAGCGGGTCATCGACCGTCCGCCCTCAGCCGAACTGGCTCCGGATCAGAAAGATGAAGACTCGCTGCCACCTTATCCGGTACTGGATAAAATCATCAGCCTGTATGTGGAGCAGGACTGGAGTCCGGAAGAAATTGTTGATTCCGGATTCAATCGCGCCGACGTGTTTCGTGTGATCAGGCTGATTGACGTCAATGAGTTTAAGCGCCGTCAGGCTGCCACCGGACCGAAAATTACCTCGCGAAACTTTAGCAAGGATCGCCGCTATCCAATCACCAACCATTTTCACTTTGAGCAGGAACGTCAGCTTGTTGAGGAGGCTAAGAAATGAAGAAAATAGAAGCCATTATTAAACCCTTCAAACTGGACGATGTGCGTGAAGCCTTGTCAGAGGTTGGGATCGCAGGCATGACAGTGTCGGAGGTAAAAGGTTTTGGCCGGCAGAAAGGGCATACTGAGCTGTATCGGGGGGCTGAGTATATGGTGGATTTTCTGCCCAAGGTTAAGCTCGAGATCGTGGTTCCGGATGAACAGGTAGAACGCTGCATTGACGCCATCATGGAAACGGCACAAACCGGCAAGATCGGTGACGGCAAAATATTTGTGACGACGGTAGAGCGGGTTATCCGGATTCGGACTGGCGAGGAAAACGAAGACGCAGTATAGCAACTGCGTCTTATTCAGCTGGTCAACGGTCTGTTAGCGCAGGTAACTGCTGTCAGGGAAGTTCTGGCGCAGCGTGGCTAATGCACTGTCACGTAAATCGGTAAGATTCAGGCGGCCGTAGCTATTTGCCATAATACCTAAAGCTTTTTCTGCTTCAGGCGTATCGCTATAATATTCCAGCACGTATTTACCGCGGTTGGCCGCAGCTAAGTAGGCTTCGCGCTTCATATAATATTCCGCTACAGATAGCTCATACTGTGCCAGGCGGCTTTTTATTCCCACCATACGCTGCCGGGCATCGGCTGCATATTTGCTGTCAGGAAAGCGGCGTAGTAACTGGGCAAAATCATTAAAGGCTTCTTTGGCTTTGCTTGGATCCCGGTCAGCGCGGTCAATGCCTGCCAGTTCCTGAATGGCATTGTAATCAGCGCGCTGATTGATCAGGCCACGCATATAAAGCACGTAATCGATATCCTGATGATTCGGGTTCAGCCGACTGAAGCGATCCACGGCCGCCAGCGCTTTATCAATATCCGCCAGTTTGTAATAAACATAGATTAAATCGAGCTGAACCTGATGGGCTAAGGGACCAAAAGGGTAGCGGGTGGACATTGCCTGTAGTGTCTGGGCAGCAGTACTGAAATTGCCTGCAGCAATATTGTTACGCGCGCGCTCGTATGTTGCCTGCGCATCGTTTAATGGTTCTACGGCAGTAGTGTTTTCGGGAGTACCAGAGCACCCGCTTAAATAGATGCTTGCAAGACAAGCCAGAATAATTCGCAGTTTCATATGATGTTATTCTAATCTCAGTTAATTTAATTTTTTGGTGGTCGATACACCAAACAGGTACACTAGCAGTTCATTAAAAGCATTCTAACGCAGCATTGGCTGCTTTCACAGGTCCATAACATATTTTATGAGTGAACAGATTTTACTGACTGGAGTTATTCCTTCCCATGCCAACGGTAAACGGTTGGACCAGGCGCTTGCTGAGTTGTTCCCGGACTACTCGCGTTCAAGACTAAAAAATTGGATCACCGACGGTTCTGTTACCATCGACGGGCAGGTTGTTGATCGGCCCCGTGAGAAAGTGCTTACCGGCATGGAAATTCAGGTAGATGCCGAAATAGAGGAAGAACAACGTTACAGTGCCCAGCCTATTGATCTCAATATTGTTTACGAAGATGACCATATTCTGATTATCAATAAGCCAGCCGGACTGGTTGTCCATCCCGGTGCGGGTAAGCCGGACGGCACCTTGCTGAATGCCTTATTACATTACCACCCGCCTATCGATCAGGTGCCACGAGCCGGTATCGTCCATCGTCTGGATAAAGATACGACCGGGCTGATGGTGGTGGCCAAAACGATTCCGGCTCAGACCTATCTGGTGGCGGCCATGCAGGGACGGGAGATCACCCGCGAATATGAAGCTGTCTGTAATGGCGCGATGACGGCAGGAGGCCTGGTTGATGAACCTATTGGCCGGCATGCCACTAAGCGGACGCATATGGCGGTCGTAAATTCCGGCCGCCCGGCCGTAACGCACTATCGGGTTTCTGAGCGGTTCCGCGCACACACCCATCTGCGACTGCGGCTGGAAACCGGGCGGACACATCAAATTCGCGTTCATATGGCGCACATTCGTCATCCGCTGGTAGGCGATCTGACGTATGGTGGCCGCCCGCGACCACCGCAGCAAGCCTCTGCTGAACTGCTTCAAACCCTACAAGGCTTTAAGCGTCAGGCATTGCATGCAGCCCGTTTGTCACTGCATCATCCAATTACCGGCGAATGGCTAAGCTGGGATGCTCCGACCCCGCCGGATTTTGTCGAGCTGCTTGCGCAGTTGCGCCGTGACCGGCAAGCACATCCGCATGACTAAGAGCAGTCTGTCGGGAGATTATCTGATTCCCGACTGGCCGTTGCCTGATGGAATTTCTGCGGCAGTTTCAACGGTGACCTCGCCGGGTAACCTTGCTGCACACGTATTCGCCGAACCCGCTTCGGTTATCCGGCATCGCCGGCAACTCGTGCGTGATTTGTCCTTACCTTGTACCCCGCGCTGGCTGCAGCAGTACCATGGTGCTGTTGCCGGCAATTTTGCTGAAATAGCTTTAGGTGCACCGGCAGACGCGATATTCAGCCGTCAGCCAGCATCTGTATGCGCGGTATTAACTGCCGACTGTCTGCCAGTTTTACTGGTTAGTCGCGATGGCAGTGAAATAGCAGCGGTACACGCGGGCTGGCGCGGACTCGCCGCGGGCGTGATCGAAAGCACGCTGCAGCAATTGCGTACTGACAATGCCGACCTAAGGGCCTGGATTGGGCCTGCAATAACCCTCCCGTATTTTGAAGTTGGCGGTGATGTCTATGACGTGTTTGCGGCCAGGGGGCTCACTGACAGTAAAAACTTCTTGCCGCAACCGCAGCATAAATGGTTGGCCGATTTGCCCGATCTTGCCAGGCGGGTTCTAAACCTTGCTGGCGTTAGTGATGTCACCCTCAGCGGTTTGTGCACTTATAGTGATGAACGCTGGTATTCCTATCGGCGCACCCCTGTCGCTGGCCGTTTTGCTTCCCTGATCTGGAAAAATTAATCCCGCTGCCCTCTTGAAATTGCCTAAATATTACCCACATTAAGTAACAGGTTATATGAAACTTTATTGAGGTAGTTTTCTATGCGATTTGACCGACTCACAAATAAATTCCAACTGGCCATAGCTGACGCACAGTCGCTGGCGCTGGGCCGTGACCATCAGTTTATTGAACCGGTGCACGTGATGCAGGCGTTGCTGAACCAGGACGGCGGTACGCTGCGTCCGCTGCTGACGTTGTTGCAGGTTGACGTTGCCAGTCTGCGGGCACAGTTGTCCGAAGCTCTTGATAGCTTAGCCCAGGTCGAAGGCACCGGCGGTGAAGTTCAGGTTTCCGCAGCCACCAGCACCTTACTTAACTTATGCGACAAATTTGCCCAGAAGCGCAATGATCAGTACATCTCGTCCGAGCTGTTCGTTCTTGCGGCCACTGAAGATAAGGGCAAGCTGGGTAGTATTCTTAAGCGCCTCGGAATAACCCGCGAGAAAGTGGAAAAAGCCATTGCGCAAGTGCGCGACGGTCAGACCGTGCGCGACCAGAATGCCGAAGATCAGCGGCAGGCGCTTGATAAATACACTATTGATCTGACTGAACGGGCTGAGCAGGGCAAACTGGACCCGGTTATCGGCCGTGACGAAGAGATCCGCCGCACGGTGCAGGTGCTGCAGCGCCGGACCAAAAACAACCCGGTGCTTATTGGTGCGCCCGGCGTTGGTAAAACCGCTATTGTTGAGGGCCTGGCCCAGCGTATCGTCAACGGCGAGGTGCCGGAAGGTCTGAAGAATAAGCGGGTGCTGTCGCTGGATCTGGGAGCACTGCTGGCTGGCGCTAAGTACCGCGGCGAATTTGAGGAACGTCTTAAAGCCGTGCTCAATGAGCTGTCGAAAGAAGAGGGCCGGGTGATCCTGTTCATTGACGAGTTGCATACCATGGTTGGCGCCGGTAAGGCAGAAGGTGCTATGGATGCCGGAAACATGCTGAAACCAGCGTTGGCGCGGGGCGAACTGCACTGCGTGGGTGCCACCACCCTTGACGAATATAGGCAGTACATTGAAAAAGATGCCGCACTGGAACGACGTTTCCAGAAGGTGCTGGTTGATGAGCCGTCAGTCGAAGATACCATCGCAATTTTGCGTGGCCTTAAAGAAAGGTACGAAGTGCATCACTCGGTGCAGATTACTGATCCGGCAATTGTCGCTGCCGCATCGCTGTCACACCGCTATATCAGCGATCGCCAGTTACCCGACAAGGCCATTGATCTGATTGATGAAGCGGCATCAAGTATCCGTATCCAGATTGATTCTAAACCGGAAGAACTGGACCGCCTGGAGCGGCGGATCATTCAGCTGCAACTTGAACAAAAAGCACTGCAGAAAGAAGAGGACGAGGCGAGCCGCAAGCGCCTCGAAAGTCTGGAAGATGATCTGCAGGATCTGCAACGTAAGTATGCGGAACTTGAAGAAGTCTGGTTGTCTGAAAAGGCTTCGGTACAGGGCGCCCAGAATATTAAAGCGCAGATAGAGCAGGCGCGCACCGATCTGGATATCGCGCGCCGGGCCGGCGACCTGAATCGTATGTCTGAGCTTCAGTACGGCAAGATCCCGGAACTGGAGCGGCAACTGGAAACTGCGATCGAGTCGGAAGGGCAGACCATGACCCTGTTAAAGAACAAGGTCACCGAAGAAGAGATAGCTGAAGTGTTGTCGCGCTGGACTGGTATACCGGTGAACAGGATGCTTGAAGGCGAGCGCGAGAAACTGTTGCAGATGGAAACCCAACTGCACTCCCGCGTTGTTGGGCAGGATGAAGCGGTGACCTCAGTGGCAAATGCTATTCGCCGCTCGCGGGCCGGTTTGTCTGACCCACAGCGACCTATTGGGTCTTTCCTATTCCTGGGGCCGACAGGGGTAGGTAAAACCGAACTGTGTAAAGCGCTGGCTAACTTTATGTTCGATACCGATACCGCCATGGTGCGGATCGATATGTCGGAGTTTATGGAGAAGCACTCGGTGGCACGTTTAGTCGGTGCACCTCCTGGCTATGTCGGCTATGAAGAAGGCGGCTACCTTACTGAAGCGGTGCGACGCCGGCCATATTCAGTACTATTACTTGATGAAGTTGAGAAGGCGCATCCGGATGTATTTAACATCCTGTTGCAAGTACTGGACGACGGACGTCTTACCGACGGGCAGGGGCGTACAGTGGATTTCCGCAATACGGTCATCATTATGACGTCAAACCTGGGCTCGGATATGATCCAGGAGAAAGCTCATGAGCAAAGTTATGAGCAGATGAAGGCGGACGTTACCGGTATTCTGCATCACCACTTCCGGCCTGAGTTTTTAAACCGGATTGATGAAACTGTGGTGTTTCATCCACTGGCGAAGAATCACATCCGTAATATTGCGCGGATTCAGCTGCAGCGGCTGTATGACCGTCTTGCTGAGCGTGACTATCAGGTACAAATCAGTGATGAGGCGCTGGATCTGCTGGCTGCCGAAGGCTTTGATCCGGTATTTGGTGCGCGGCCCTTAAAACGGGCGATACAGCAGCGACTTGAAAACCCGCTGGCGCAGAAGATGCTGGCCGGCGAACTTATTCCAGGTCGGACTATTATTATTGACAAAGTGGATGGTGAACTGTCCATCAGTCAGTAAGTGCGGGCTAACAGCGGCTGTTTATTGCTGCTGTTAAGCTATGCTATCCTGTGCGACCCTGATTCATAAGGAGTCGGGGCGCCAGGCTGTATCGAACTAAGGATGCCAAAATGCCAAATAATAATGAGCAACGAGCTAATACCAAGAATCGCGGTATTTTTCTGCTTCCCAATTTGCTGACTACTGCAGGCCTGTTTTCCGGCTTTTTCGCAATTGTCGCATCGATGAATAACAATTTTGAGTCTGCTGCTGTTGCGATTTTTATCGCTATGGTATTTGACGGGCTTGATGGCCGCGTAGCACGGATGACAAATACCGAAAGTGATTTTGGCGCTGAATATGACAGCATGGCCGATATTGTTTCCTTTGGTATGGCTCCGGCATTGGTGATGTACAACTGGGCGCTGGCAGACTTAGGTAAGCTTGGCTGGTTGGCAGCATTTATTTTTGTCGCGGGCGGCGCGTTGCGGCTGGCACGTTTTAATACGAATCTGGGTACCGCCGATAAACGCTACTTCCAGGGTCTGGCAATTCCCAGCGCCGCGGCTTTGGTCGGTGGCGCTGTCTGGGTAGGCAGCAAGTACGGTGTTGATCCTACAGATATCAGCTATCTTGCGGCGATACTGACGATTTGTGCTGGCCTGTTAATGGTCAGTAATTTCCGTTATCACTCATTTAAAGACGTGGACTGGCGTGGCCGGGTTTCCTTTGTGGTTATCCTGTTGGTGGTTTTGGCCTTTGTTATCGTTGCGACCGAACCTTCTTTAGTCCTCTTTAGTCTCTTTTTCCTATATACCTTATCGGGGCCAATCACGACATATCGTTCAGTGAAGAAACTAAAACTGGAACATGTTATTGGTGATACCGACGAAGGCGAACTGGATGACGAAACGAATAAGCAACAAAAAGATTCAGAATCCGGCCAAAAAACCGGCTCAGAGAAAGGTTCTGAATAAAAAATAAGCAAACGATCAGTTTAGG
>NZ_JPER01000009.1 GCF_000753715.1 Pseudidiomarina salinarum
CCTAAACTGATCGTTTGCTTATTTTGTAATCAAATTGAACGATCTTTACCTATCTATGGTCTATAAACCCTGATAAGGTCAGGAAAACAGTCCTTACCAACTTTGTTAAAGACTAACTATAAATGGTGCGCCAATGAAGATTATTGCCGGAGTGCTGGCAACAGCATTACTAGTAAGCACGTCTGTTAGTGCGAAAGAGCCCCCTTTAGTAAAACCCGTATCGCCAGAAAACTATCAACTGGACGAGCGGAATAAGCGCCTGTCGCAAACATACGAGAGGATGTTCCGCTATTATGCTAAGCGTAACTTTTCACACACCCGCACAGTGCGCGTCCTTTTAAGTAACTACCCGCAACATGTCGAAGCCATTATGTATACCGCTTTCGATCGTTACCCAAGTAGTTATCAGCACCTGATTCGCGCGGCTATTGATGCCGAACCGGCGTTCACCCGCGATATCGTCACCATGGCACTGAATATGGGCGTTGCCGATCCTGCGGATATCGTACGGGTAGCCGTTGAAGCTGAACCCAGCTATGCCGATGATATTGTTGCTACGGTCAGCGAACAGAACGATACGCATCTGGAAAACTTGATCCGCGTAGCAGTCCGTGCTGAGCCTCAGATGGCACAGAGCATTCTGACCAAAGTCAGCAACGAGCAGCCAGGTCAGTTAGAATTGATCGTTCAGACTATACTTGAAGCCGCACCAGCTCTTGGCAATTATATTACTACCCTGGTGGGTGATCTGGTTGGCAAAGAAACTACTGACAGCACACTAACTGAAAATACCAGTCGCCGTCAGCGTATCGAACAAACCCTGCGGGGTGCTCATCGCGCCGGTATCAGCTACGACCGCCTGCAAGCTGTCGCACAAAACTACGGCATCTCTGATCAGGAACTGAATCAACTCATCAACTGATACCGCTACAGGCAAGCATTAAAAAAGCCGGCACTGCATAAGCAGGCCGGCTTTTTATTTTGTCTCAGCGCAGCCGAAGCTGCACCTTAACTTATTCCTCTACTGCCACTTCTTCAGTTTCAGTAGCATCTACATCTGGACGATCAACCAATTCAACATAAGCCATTGGCGCGTTGTCTCCGCTCCGGAAGCCACACTTCAGAATTCGAGTGTAACCACCTGGGCGTTCTTGATAACGCGGGCCAAGCTCGCTGAACAGTTTACCGACAACATCTTTATCGCGAGTGCGAGCAAACGCCAAACGGCGGTTAGCTACGCTATCTTGCTTCGCTAATGTGATTAGCGGCTCGACGACGCGACGCAGTTCTTTCGCTTTTGGCAGCGTGGTTTTAATCACTTCGTGACGAACCAGTGAGCTTGCCATATTGCTGAACATCGCTTTGCGATGACTGCTGTTGCGGTTGAGTTGACGACCACTCTTACGATGGCGCATACCTATACCCTTCTCAGTAATTCTCTGTAAAAGATGAACTTAGTCGCGATCAGCAAGGCTTGCTGGCGGCCAGTTCTCCAGGCGCATGCCCAGAGACAAACCACGTGATGCAAGCACATCCTTGATTTCGGTCAGCGACTTTTTACCAAGGTTAGGAGTCTTTAACAACTCAACCTCAGTACGCTGCACTAAGTCACCAATGTACTGAATAGCTTCTGCTTTTAAACAGTTCGCAGAACGCACAGTTAATTCCAAATCGTCTACCGGACGTAACAGAATCGGATCGAATTCTGGTTTTTCTTCTTTCTCTTCCGGCTCGCTCATATCACGCAGTTCAACAAAGGCTTCCAGCTGTTCAGCCAGAATCGTTGCTGCACGGCGAATGGCTTCTTCGGGATCCAAAGTGCCATTGGTTTCCATGTCGATAACCAGTTTATCCAGGTCAGTACGTTGCTCTACACGCGCAGAATCTACGTTGTAAGCAATACGCTCGACCGGACTGAACGAAGCGTCTACAAGTAAACGACCGATTGGACGTTCTTCATCGTCAGCAGACTGACGTGCCGTAGCTGGAACGTAACCACGACCACGCTCTACCAAAATCATCATTTCGATTTCAGTATCACCTGTTAAGGTGCAAATGAGGTGGTCCGGGTTGACGATTTCAACATCACCATCATGGGTAATGTCGCCAGCCAAGACAGGGCCTGCTCCGGATTTTTTCAAGGTCAGTTTAGCTTCATCTTTGCCTTCCATGCGTACCGCCAAACCTTTCAGGTTCAACAGTATTTCGATGATATCTTCCTGAACGCCCTCTTTACTGCTGTACTCGTGCTGTACTCCGTTGATCTCTACTTCAGTCACTGCACAACCTGGCATTGACGAAAGTAAGATACGGCGCAGAGCATTGCCCAGCGTGTGACCAAAGCCACGCTCAAGAGGCTCCAACGTCACCTTTGCGTGAGTCGGGCTGATTTGTTCAATATCGACTAGCCTTGGCTTTAGGAATTCGGTAACAGAACCCTGCATTGTGTCCTCTCTTTATGCTTAAGCTTTACTTAGAGTAAAGCTCTACGATCAACTGTTCGTTAATTTCAGCAGACAAGTCTGTGCGCTCTGGCAAGCGTTTGAATTGGCCTTCCAGTTTGCTACCGTCTACTTCTATCCACACTGGCTTTTCACGCTGATCAGCGAGTTCCAGTGCTGCTGCGATACGCGCCTGCTTCTTCGCTTTTTCACGAACAGACACAACATCTTCAGGACGAACTTTGAACGACGGAATGTTGACTACCTGGCCGTTCACTACCACTGCTTTGTGGCTGACCAGCTGACGAGCTTCTGCACGGGTAGACGCGAATCCCATACGGTATACGACGTTATCCAGGCGTTGCTCAAGCAGTTGCAGCAAATTCTCACCAGTGTTGCCTTTAATACGGGCAGCTTCTTTGTAATAGTTACGGAATTGCTTTTCCAATACGCCGTACATACGACGAACTTTTTGCTTTTCACGTAACTGTAAACCGTAGTCAGACAGACGGCCACGACGTGCGCCATGCTGACCCGGTGCGCTCTCGAGCTTACATTTTGTCTCGATTGCACGGACGCCGCTCTTGAGGAACAAGTCTGTTCCTTCGCGACGACTCAGTTTGAGTTTTGGACCCAAATATCTAGCCATGATCTTTCTCCAACTATCGTATGACGCCTATTAAACGCGACGTTTCTTAGGCGGACGACATCCGTTGTGAGGAATCGGTGTCACATCAGTAATATTAGTGATGCGATAACCTACCGCGTTCAACGCACGAATTGATGATTCGCGGCCAGGGCCTGGGCCCTTAACGAACACTTCAAGGTTTTTCAAACCGTATTCCTTTGCCATTTCACCTGCACGCTCAGCTGCAACCTGGGCTGCAAACGGGGTTGATTTACGTGAACCACGGAAACCAGAACCACCAGCTGTCGCCCATGACAGAGCATTACCCTGCCGATCGGTGATAGTCACAATGGTGTTATTAAAAGACGCATGGATATGAGCCATGCCATCTGCGACTTGCTTTTTAACGCGTTTACGAGAACGAGTTGGTGTTTTAGCCATATCTCACTCCCCCCTTATTTACGAATAGGTTTACGCGGACCTTTACGGGTGCGCGCATTTGTTTTAGTGCGCTGTCCACGTAGAGGCAAGCCACGACGATGACGAAGGCCACGGTAACATCCGAGGTCCATCAAGCGTTTGATGTTCATTGAAACTTCGCGGCGAAGATCGCCTTCCACAGCAAATTTACCTACTGCTTCACGAAGCTCGTCTAATTTTTCTTCTGACAAAGAGCCGATCTTAGTATCTTCTGGGATACCGGTCGCAGCTAAAATATGCTGTGAACGAGTACGCCCGATACCATAGATCGCAGTCAGGGCAATGACTGCATGCTTATTGTCAGGAACGTTAATGCCAGCGATACGGGCCACTAACACGTCTCCTTTAGTTTATGGGTCACCAGCTGAAAAGCCCGTTAGGATACTCAACCGGTCGCCTGATTGCAAACATATCAAAGCCGCAGCCAAAATATTTTTTGGCCGCGGACTTCTTCATCGAATTAACCTTGCCGCTGTTTGTGCTTAGGGTCACTGCAAATTACACGCACAACACCGTTGCGCTTGATAACTTTACAGTTACGGCAGATTTTCTTCACGGAAGCACGAACTTTCATTGCAACACTCCGTAATTATCCAACCTTAGCGGCCGTAGCCTTTCAGGTTAGCTTTTTTCAGGACCGAATCATACTGATGTGACATCAGATGCGTCTGGACCTGCGCCATAAAGTCCATAATAACTACAACAATAATCAACAGGGACGTACCACCAAAATAGAATTGTACGTTCCAGGCAATCATCATGAACTCAGGAACTAAACAGACAAAGGTAATGTATAGCGCGCCTGCAAGCGTTAGCCGGGTCATTACTTTATCAATGTATCGTGAGGTTTGTTCACCTGGGCGAATACCCGGAATGAACGCGCCTGACTTCTTCAGGTTATCTGCTGTCTCGCGTGGGTTAAATACCAACGCGGTATAGAAGAAACAGAAGAATATAATTGCCGCTGCATAAAGCATCACATACAGAGGTTGGCCTGGCGATAACGTCAGTGCCAGCTCCTGCAGGAAGTTTGCTACCGCACCTTCGCCCTGGCCGAACCAGGTTGCCATAGTGCCCGGGAACAAAATAATGCTCGATGCAAAGATTGGAGGAATAACACCAGCCATATTCACTTTCAATGGCAGGTGCGTACTCTGTGCAGCAAAAACCTTACGGCCCTGCTGGCGTTTCGCGTAGTTCACTACAATGCGACGTTGGCCACGTTCGACAAACACCACAAAGTAGGTCACTGCTAACACAATCACACCAATCAGCAATAACAGTAATAAATGTAAATCACCTTGCCGCGCTTGCTCCGCCGTCTGACCAATGGCCGACGGTAAGCCCGCAACAATACCGGTGAATATGAGAATAGAGATACCGTTACCAATCCCACGCTCAGTAATCTGCTCACCTAACCACATCAAGAACATGGTACCAGTGACCAAACTAACTATCGCTGTGAAGTAAAATCCAAAGCTCGGATCAATAACCAGACCCGGCATTAGATTTGGCAAGCCAGTAGCTATACCAATAGATTGGAACGTTGCGAGTATCAGCGTACCCCAACGCGTGTACTGTGCGATCTTACGCCGGCCTGCTTCGCCCTCTTTCTTCAGTTCTGCTAAGCGTGGGTGAACCACCGACGCCAGCTGCATGATAATCGAGGCCGAAATGTACGGCATAATACCTAACGCAAATACCGAAGCACGCTCGAGTGCGCCACCGCTGAACATGTTAAACATGGCAACGATGGTGTCTCTTTGCTGATCGAATAATTGCGCCAGTACAGCGGCATCTATACCAGGAATCGGCACAAAGGAGCCCGCGCGGAACACGATTAACGCGCCGAGTACAAACAGCAGTCGACGTTTAAGTTCCGACGTGCCACCTTGAGCTCTATTAGATTCCAATCCTGGTTTAGCCATTTGCTCTATCCTTCGATTTTGCCGCCAGCAGCTTCAATAGCTTCGCGGGCGCCTTTGGTGACCTTGATGCCTTGAACTGTAACGGCTCGGTTGATTTCGCCCGACTTAATGACTTTTACGTTCAGAATGTCGTTACGAATCAAACCTGCTTCTTTCAAAGCAGCCAAAGTTACGGTATCACCAGCAACTTTTGCAATCTCAGCCAGGTTTACTTCGCCAGTCACAAGTGACTTGCGTGAAGTAAAACCAAACTTCGGCAGACGCCGTTGGATTGGCATTTGGCCGCCTTCGAAACCTGGCTTCACGGTACCGCCAGAACGTGATGTCTGACCTTTATGACCGCGTCCACCAGTTTTACCCAGGCCTGAACCAATACCACGTCCGAGACGCTTTTTGTTGGTCTTAGCACCAGGCGCAGGGGAGATAGTGTTTAAAAACATTGCTTAATCCTCCACCTTTACCATGTAAGTGACTTGGTTCACCATGCCACGGACGGCTGGGGTATCTTCCAGCTCGACCATGTGACCAATACGGCGCAGACCCAAACCACGTAGAGTAGCCTTATGCTTCGGCAAACGGCCGATTGAGCTACGCGTCTGTGTTACTTTGATTGTCTTTTTCGCCATTGTTCACTACCCCAAAATTTCTTCAACGCGCAATCCACGCTTCGCCGCCACTTGCTCAGGCGACTTCATGTTGTTAAGCGCCTTAATGGTCGCCCGGACAACGTTGATTGGGTTGGTTGAACCATATGCTTTTGAAAGCACGTTGTGTACACCGGCAACTTCCAGTACTGCACGCATCGCGCCACCGGCGATGATACCTGTACCTTCAGAAGCTGGCTGCATAAAAACCTGTGAGCCTGAATGACGGCCTTTTACAGGATGCTGCAGGGTGTCGCCTTTCAGCTCAACGGTCACCATATTGCGACGCGCTTTTTCCATTGCTTTTTGAATAGCAGCCGGAACTTCGCGTGCTTTACCGTAACCAAACCCTACTTTACCCTGACCATCACCAACAACAGTGAGTGCAGTGAAGCTAAAGATACGACCACCTTTAACTACTTTTGCTACACGGTTCACTGTGATCAGCTTTTCTTGCAGGTCACTGTTTTGAGCTTCTACATTTGCATTTGCCATGTTCGTCTCCTAGAACTGAAGTCCAGCTTCACGAGCTGCGTCAGCTAAAGCGGCTACGCGACCGTGGTATCTAAAACCACTCCGATCAAAAGCGACGCTGTTAACGCCTTTTTCAATCGACCGTTCAGCAATCAGCTTACCAACTACTTTTGCAGCATCGACGTTACCAGTACCTTTAACCTGGTCACGAATAGCTTTTTCTGCAGTTGAGGCAGCTGCCAGTACTTCAGAACCGTTCGGTGCAATCAGCTGGGCGTAAATATGCCGTGGTGTACGGTGAACGACCAGGCGGTTTGCACCCAACTCTTGCATTTTCTTACGGCTGCGAGTTGAGCGACGTAAGCGAGCTGTTTTCTTGTCCATCGTCCTACCTTACTTTTTCTTGGCTTCTTTACGGCGCACTTGCTCATCGGCATAACGAACGCCCTTGCCTTTATAAGGCTCTGGCTTACGGTATGCGCGAATATTAGCGGCAACTTGACCGACTAATTGCTTGTCTACACCTTTAACGACAACTTCAGTTTGTGTTGGAACTTCGATAGTGATTCCCTGCGGGATATCGAATTCAACAGGATGAGAGAAGCCCAGCGTCAGGTTTAGTTTCTGGCCCGCAGTATTTGCACGGTAACCAACACCAACCAGCTGTAACTTACGCTCATAACCCTGAGCAACACCAACCACCATGTTTTGTAGTAACGAGCGCGCGGTACCAGCCTGAGCAGAAGAGTTAGCAACTCCTTCGCGGGCATGGGTACGCAGTTCGTTGTCTTCTTTTACGAGTTCAACTGCATCGTTAACTACAAGGCTCAACGAGCCTTTGGCACCTTTAATTGTAACTTCCTGACCGTTCAGCGTAATTTCAACGCCAGCAGGAATGGTAATGGGTGCTTTAGCAACACGTGACATTTCCTACCTCCTGGTTACGCGACATAGCCAATGACTTCACCGCCAAGACCCGCTTTGCGAGCGGCACGGTCGGTCATCAGCCCTTTGGAAGTTGAGACAACAGCCACACCTAAACCACCCATAACTGTAGGCAGTTCGTTGCGTTTCTTATAGATACGCAAACCCGGGCGACTGACGCGCTCAATTGATTCTATAACAGGACTACCTTCAAAGTACTTCAGCACGACTTCCAGTTCAGCTTTCACTTCACCAGAAACACTGAAATCCGCGATGTAACCTTCTTCTTTCAAAACCTGAGCAATAGCCAGTTTTTTCTTAGAAGCAGGCATGCGCACGGTCACTTTGTTTGCACCCTGAGCGTTACGGATGCGAGTAAACATATCCGCAATTGGATCTTGCATGCTCATATTAGCTTTCTCCCGTGGCTTACCAGCTAGCTTTTTTCAAGCCAGGAATTTCACCGCGCATCGCTTTCTCACGTACTTTAATCCGGCTCATGCCAAATTTACGGAGAAAACCGTGAGGGCGGCCCGTTACACGACAGCGGTTACGCTGACGAACAGGGCTCGAATCGCGGGGCAGGCTCTGTAATTTGAGCACAGCTTCCCAACGATCTTCATCCGACGTCGTCGGATCACTGATCACTTTTTTCAGTGCGATGCGTTTCTCTGCGTACTTTTCCACAAGCTTGGTACGCTTATGCTCACGCATTTTCATTGACTCTTTTGCCATAACTCTACACCTTACTTCTTGAACGGGAAGCTAAAGGCAGCGAGCAAAGCGCGAGCTTCGTCATCAGTGCCAGCAGTAGTGGTGATAGTGATGTCCAGACCACGAATCTTGTCGACTTTGTCATAGTCGATTTCGGGAAAGATAATCTGCTCACGTACGCCCATACTGTAGTTTCCACGACCATCGAAAGATTTCGGATTCAACCCACGGAAATCACGAACCCGCGGGATTGCGATCGAAACGAGACGTTGCAGGAAGTCCCACATGCGCTCGCCACGCAGAGTCACTTTACAGCCAATCGGGTAGCCTTCACGGATCTTGAAGCCAGCGACAGATTTACGAGCAACGGTTTTAACTGGACGCTGACCTGCAATTGCTTCCAGGTCTGCTGCCGCGTTGTCGAGAATCTTTTTGTCAGCCAGTGCTTCACCAACACCCATATTCAGGGTGATTTTTTCAATCCGAGGGACTTGCATGACGCTGTTGTAGCCGAACTGTTTAACCAGTTCAGGAACTACTGATTCTTTGTAAAAATCATGCAGTTTCGCCATCGTAAAACTCCAAATTAAAATTAAATGATTGCGTTGTTAGATTTGAAGACGCGAACTTTCTTGCCATCTTCAATTCGGAAACCAACACGATCTGCTTTACCAGTCTCTGGGTTATAAACCGCCAGGTTGGATGCGTGAACAGGAGCTTCCTGCTCAATAATACCGCCAGCTACACCAAGGGCCGGATTTGGCTTCTGATGTTTCTTCACGATATTAACGCCTTCAACGAAAGCACGGTTTGAGGTGGTATCGACTTTCAGCACTTTACCGCGCTTACCTTTGTCTTTACCTGCCAGGACTACTACTTCGTCATCACGTTTAATTTTTGCCGCCATAACTGACTCCTTACAGTACTTCTGGTGCCAGCGAAACAATCTTCATAAATTGCTCAGAGCGCAATTCACGAGTCACCGGTCCAAAGATACGAGTGCCAATGGGTTGTTTGTTATTGTTCAACAAAACAGCCGCGTTGCGGTCAAAACGAATGACTGACCCGTCTTGACGACGGACACCTTTCCTGGTGCGAACGACCACCGCGTTAACAACATCACCTTTCTTCACTTTTCCGCGAGGAATCGCTTCTTTAACAGAAACTTTGATGATGTCGCCGATATTCGCGTAACGGCGGTGCGACCCACCCAGAACCTTAATACATTGTACGCTGCGGGCGCCCGAGTTATCGGCCACTTCCAGTGTAGTTTGCATTTGGATCATTGCAGTGCTCCGCTTAATTAATAAAAACAAGACTCTCTCGAGTCGATGTGTCTTTTTACAAGACTTTCCCCATATAAAAGGGCGGCGAATTGTAACAGATATATTTTGGCGATGGTAGTGCGAGAAGGAAATAATTGCGGCAGCATCGGATTCATCCGGATCCACCGTGCAGGACTTAATCGCAGGTGGTCAATTATACATCATTCGCGACCAGTCTAAAGCCCCTTCCCTCTACTTATTTATATAGTCGCTGATCCACTGGCTGATACGTCAGACACCGTGCGGGCTGCGACCGATTCAGTTGGCAAGCGGCAGAGCTAAATGGTAAATTCAAATCCATCAACTTTTGAATGATTCGTATCAGATACCGACATAAGGGTTCTCATGAATCTAGCAGCTATTGTTTTGTTACCGTTTTTCGGTGCTCTGTTACCGCTCTTATTGCGGCATAAAACCAGAATATGGATTACCAGCAGTGCAGCGTTAGTAACTTTAGCCAGCCTGACCATACTGTTACTTGCCGCGCCAGCGACTTTAAACGGCGAGGTGCCGCAGTTGATGGTGCCATGGCTACCTGACCTCGGCCTGCACTTTGCCATCCGCTTAGATGGCTTATCACTGCTGTTTGCCGGTCTGATACTGGGCATCGGTATATTGATTGTGATTTATGCTCACTATTATCTGAGTAGCCGCGACGACAGCCCCCGGTTTTTCGCCTATTTACTGCTATTTATGGGATCCATGCTGGGTATTGTCACGGCTGACAACCTGATCCTGATGTGGCTGTTCTGGGAGCTGACCAGTATTTCGTCGTTCTTACTTATTGGTTACTGGTTTCATCAAAGCAATGCCCGCCGTGGCGCGCGCATGGCGCTGGCGGTTACTGGCGGCGGTGGTCTGGCGCTACTGGCCGGCATCTTATTAATCGGTAACATTGCCGGCAGTTATCAGCTGGATGCGGTATTCGCCGCTGCCGACCAAATTCGCGAACACGAGCTTTACCTGCCAGCCCTGTTACTGGTATTACTGGGGGCTTTTACCAAGTCTGCCCAGTTCCCTTTCCAGTTCTGGCTGCCCCATGCGATGGCGGCGCCAACCCCGGTCAGTGCCTACCTGCACTCAGCCACCATGGTAAAAGCCGGTATCTTCCTGATGGCCCGGCTGTTCCCGGTACTGGGTGGCACGCCGGAATGGTTCATCATAGTGACGCTTACTGGTCTGGCGACCCTGCTATTTGGCGCTTATTTTGCGCTGTTAAAGACCGACCTGAAAGGATTGCTGGCATTCTCTACCATCAGCCATCTGGGCTTAATCACGATGCTGCTTGGGCTCGGTAGTCGCGGTGCTCTGCTAGCCGCGCTGTTCCACATACTTAACCACGCGACTTTTAAAGCCGGTCTGTTCATGATCTCAGGTATTATTGACCATGAAACCGGCAGCCGGGATATGCGTAAGCTCAGCGGCCTGCGCAAAGCCATGCCATTTACTATGGTACTGGCAGTTATCACCTCGGCGGCAATGGCTGGCCTGCCCTTATTCAACGGTTTTCTGTCGAAGGAGATGTTCTTTACCGAAAGCTATCAACAGGATCTTTTTGGCGGTTTGTCCTGGCTGGTGCCGGTGTTAGCGACCTTAGGCGGGATGTTATCCGTCGCCTACTCAATCCGCTTCGTGCATGACGTGTTTTTCCAGGAGCCGGCCAAAGATTTACCTAAAGATCCGCATGAGCCGCCGCTGATGATGCGAGCGCCGGTCATTATCCTGGCGGCGCTGTGTATACTGGTTGGCGTGGCGCCGATGCTGATGGTATCAGGCTTGCTGGAGCCGGCGCTGGCCGCAGTGTCGGGAACTGTTGGCGAGATTGACATTGCGATCTGGCACGGCTTCAATATCCCCTTGCTCATGAGCGCTTTTGCAATTGCCGGTGGTATCGGCATCTATATTGGCCGGGACGAGCTATTTACTTTTAACCGGCAGTTTGATCACCACGATGCCAAAGAGATCTTTGCTCGCCTGGTAAAACGCACTACGACTTTAAGCGATGCGTTCATGCAGCGTATCGAAACCGGCTCACTGCAGCGTTATATCGCCGCGCTACTGGTTATCTGCCTGGTTTTTGTTATCCCTGAACTGTTTAAAATTAAGGCGCTCACCGGCGATCGTCCGCAGCTGCCAGTAGACTTTATCAGTATGATTGGCTCCATCGCGCTGATACTCGCCGCTTTTGGTACAGCGATATTCCATCGCCAGCGGCTTACCTCACTGATGATGTTGTCAGTAGTGGGCTTGCTGGTCAGTCTGGTATTCATTCGCTTCTCAGCCGCCGACCTGGCAATGACCCAGCTCGTGGTTGAAGTGGTTAGTATTCTGCTGATGATTCTGGCGTTGTTTTTTATGCCGCAGCGGATCCCGCGGGCCTCGAGTGGACGCCGGGTAGCGCGTGACGTACTACTGGCAGGTTTTGTTGGGGGCGTTGTTGGTACCCTGAACTACGCGTTGCTAACCCGGCCAGCGAATACCATTTCCGACTTCTTCCTGGCAAACTCAGTACCCGGAGGCGGCGGTACGAACGTAGTCAACGTGATTCTGGTCGACTTCCGTGGTTTTGATACCCTTGGCGAAATTACGGTCTTAGCAATTGCCGCGGCCGGCATTCACAAACTGCTTAATAATTTACGGCCCTTTATGCCATCCAGCGATGTCGACGGACGTCCCTGGCATAGCACCACTCATCCTTTGTTAGTCCAGGTCGTCGCGCAAACCATCTTGTCGCTGGCACTGATGGTCTCGGTTTATATCTTCCTGCGCGGTCACAACTTGCCGGGTGGCGGCTTTATCGCTGGCCTGGTCACTGCGGCGGCCATGATTCTGCAGTACATGGCAAATGGTGTGGACTGGGTGAAAAGCCGCTTTGATTACAACTATCAGACGCTGACCTCTGTTGGCGTGATGATTGCTTTCTTAACTGGTCTTGGTAGCTGGGTATTTGGTCATAATTATCTGACTTCAGCCTTTACTTATGTCGAGTGGCCTATCGTTGGCAAATTCGAGCTGGCTACCGCTATTTTATTTGATTTAGGCGTATATCTAACAGTTATTGGTGCGACACTGATGATTCTGGCTAACTTTGGCCAGATGACCACCCGCCACAGACCCCGTCAGGAGGGACATTAATGGAAACTTTGTACGCAGTCACTGTTGGCGTTCTGACCGCTTGCAGCGTGTTTCTTATACTACGGGGCCGGTCGTTTCCGATCGTAATCGGCATCACCATGCTGTCCTACGCGGTTAACCTGTTTTTGTTTTCCAGTGGCCGCCTGGCGATAGATCAGCTGCCATTGATTGGTAAGAGTGAAACTTATACCGACCCCTTGCCTCAGGCACTGGTGCTAACCGCTATTGTTATCGGTTTCGCGATGACTGCCTACGCTATTATTCTGGCCGTCCGGGTGCGGGGTGAGATAGGCTCCGATGAAGTCAATGAACCCAACCATCCTGATTCAGAAGGTAGCCGTTAATGCTGAGTCAACATCTGGTTATTTTACCCATACTGATTCCGTTACTGGCAGCGTTGTTGCAACTGCTGCCCTGGGGCGCTAATCCGCAGTTTTATCGCCGGATTATTGGTTTGGTGTCATGCAGCGTACTGCTTGTTGTCAGTGCCTTACTACTGATCACCAGCACCGAAGGCGCCCAGGTTTATGCGCTCGGTAGCTGGCAAGCTCCCTACGGCATCGTGCTGGTCGCTGACCGCCTGTCGGCCCTGATGGTTTTGCTTACCGCTGTACTGGCGCTACCTGTGCTGATCTACGCCTGTCATGGTGAAGATAATCTGGGTTCCCATTTTCAGGCGTTATTTCAGTTTCAGTTGGTGGGTATTATCGGCGCGTTTCTGACCGGCGACTTATTCAACCTCTTTGTATTTTTCGAGATTCTGCTGATTTCCAGTTACGCCCTGTTGATGCATGGTGGTGGTAAACTTAAGCTTCGGGCCTGTTTGCATTATGTCCTGCTTAATCTCACCGGCTCGGCTATCTTCCTGATCAGCCTGGGCGTGCTGTACGGTATTACCGGCACCCTGAACATGGCCGACATGGCCGTTAAAGTGGCTGCCCTTACTGGCGACGATGCCACTATAGCGCGCGCCGGCGGTATCTTATTGCTGGTAGTTTTTGGTCTTAAGGCAGCCCTTCTGCCACTGTACTTCTGGCTTCCTCAGGCCTATGCCATGACCACCGGCACCGTGGCGGCCTTGTTCGCTATTATGACCAAAGTTGGTATTTACGGCATTCTGCGGGTATTTACGCTGATATTCGGCGCCGGTGCCGGCGAAGCGGCGATGCTGGGCTATGACTGGCTGTGGTGGCTTGGCCTGGCAACCCTGGCGATAGGCGGCATAGGCGTTATCGGCAGCCGGGACCTGCGACTTGTTATTTCCTACCTGGTGGTAATATCAGTAGGCACTATGCTGACAACTTTTAGTATGGGCAATGAGCGGGCTATCAGCGCGGTCGTGTACTATCTGTTTCATTCCACGCTGGTTACCGGTGCGCTGTTTCTGTTGGTGGACATCATGGCCAAACAACGTGGCAAAACGGCTTCGCGCATAATTAAAGGACGTAAACTGGCGCAACACGCGCTACTGGGTGTGTTATTCCTGATATCCGCCGTTACGGTCATTGGTATGCCGCCATTGTCAGGATTTATCGGCAAGTTATTTATTCTGGAAGCGGCCCGCACCGGCGCACAGGTCGCTCTTTTATGGCCGCTGGTGCTGTTCAGTAGCTTCCTGGTGATGGTTGCTCTGGCCCGCGCTGGCAGCCGGATGTTCTGGCATACCTTTGAAGGGAAAGCTGCAGAGGATAAGAGCCCCGCAGGCCAGTTGGTTGCGGTGGCGTTATTGCTCAGCGGCGCCGTCCTGATGACATTGTTCGCACGCCCCATCAGCGCCTATACTGATGCTATTGCCCATGATCTGATGCATCCGCAGTCTTATATTTCGACGGTATTACACCAATCGGGAGGGGCTCATGAGTAAATTTATTCCGGCACCCTGGTTAAGCCTGTTTCTGCTGGTGTTCTGGTTGTTGTTGCAGAACTCGATAACGCCTGGCCTGATCGTACTGGGAGCAGTGTTTGCGTTACTGATTCCCTTGTATACCAACCGTGCACGGGACTTCCGGCTAACGCTTCACCGGCCGCTCAAAGCCTTACAATATATCGTGTTATTAATCATCGATATTATTCTGTCTAACTTTAATATCGCCGCTATTATCCTGCTGCCCCAGCGCAAGGTAAAACCGGCGCTGATCGAATACCCACTGGATATCACCGGCGAAATCCCGACCACTATTCTGGCGAGTACTATCAGTCTGACGCCGGGCACTATTACTGCGGAAGTAAGCCGGGACGGACGCTCCCTGCTCATTCACGGCCTTAACGTGCAGGATCCGGAAGCCATGATTGAACAGATAAAAAACCGCTATGAGCGTCGGCTGAAGGAGATTTTCCAATGTTAATTTATGCCTTACAGATCGCGTTTTTATTGATGGCACTGTCGCTGATGCTGAATATCTGGCGCCTGTTCCGCGGCCCTGATTTACCGGACCGGATTCTGGCGCTTGATACCATCTACATTAACTCGCTCGCGTTGCTGATACTCTTTGGTATCTGGCATCACACCATGTTCTATTTCGAAGCAGCCGTGCTGATTGCGATGCTGGGCTTTATTGGTACGGTGGCCGCAGCTAAGTTCTTATTGCGCGGCGACATCATCGAATGAGGAGAACTTAATGGCTACCCTACCTGTTTGGGCTGACTGGCTGATTTCATTTTTTGTATTACTGGGTGCGGGCTTTGCCTTTGTCGGCTCGGTCGGTCTGGTGCGTTTACCCGACTTCATGTCGCGCCTGCATGCTCCCACTAAAAGCACCACCTTAGGCGTGGGCGGGATCATTATCGGCTCCAGCCTTTATTTTTCGGTTACCACCCACTTCAGCGCCCATGAGCTGCTCATTGCTATTTTCCTGTTTCTCACGGCGCCTATTAGTGCTCACCTGCTGGCCAAAGCAGGCTTACACCTGCACCTGAAGTTGATTTCGAACACGCAGGATTTAAGAAAGAAACCTGAGCAATATGCCGACCGGGAAGCCGACTAAAAGGTACTGCGCGCTTTCAAACAATGGCCTGATACGTACATACAGTTCCACAGTGCCTGATACAGTGCAGCCGTATCGGCACTGAGCTGGTTCAGTGAGAAACCATTTGCTACTACGTCCTGCCCATAGATATCGGCAACAGCCAGATTATCGACGATAGCAGTGTCGCTCACTATGTTCGTAATTTTAATCTCGTTTGCGCCGAGGCTATCGCTATCCAGCGTGCGAATATTAAATAGTATCTGATTATTTAACGACAGCGCCACCTCCATTACCGGCGGTTGCGTACTTACCCTCATAACTTTTTTTGATGAGGCAGCACCAGTCCCGGGGGCCGGCAAACTAATAACTAATTCGCCATTATCATATTCAGCAACTTGTTCCAGCGGTTCATAAAAGTGTGCCAGCTGATCTTCTGTAAGATTACGAATAACAAACCTGAAATTTCCCAGCTGCTGATAACCTTGCAGCCAGGCAGGTATAGGCGGAAGCGAATAAGCGCCTGACAGACTCGTCAGGGTCGCTGGCCAGTAGCCATAATCTTTCCGGTATGCCAATACCCCCTGATGCCAGAACAGCAGCTCCTGATGTATCTGCTGTGCTTTACGCAAGTCCCGTAAAGTCTGCCCTTCAGGGTGATAATTAAGCCAGGCACCGGAGAATACGACCAAGAGCGCAGTAACTAGTGGTAACGCGAAACCATTACTCCGGTACATGAGCAAGGTCCTGCAATAGCCTGGAATCGACTTGTTGTAGCACCATCAGCTGTTGCAATAGCTTACGGTATTCCCGGTTAAACCGTTGCTGTTCACCAGTGTCCCCGCTGTCAGACAGGTAAGCGGTGCCCGTAAGCAGTAGCTCGGTGGCCTGCCTTAAACGCAAGGCCGCCATATTCCGCCAGATAGCCGGTTGCTGCTGACGAAAATCAAGGCACTGTTGATAGGAGCTAAGCGCTTCTTCATAGCGATGTTGACGAAAGCTGATGTGCCCCAGATAGCACCAGCCCGGCGACAGATCATCCTCGTCGCCGACAATTTCGCGCCACAAGCCCTCCGCCAGGTGCAAATCGCCCTGACGATAAGCCAGTTCTGCGGCTTTCAGTGAGCTCTGGTTGGTGGGATCCTGGCCAGGCGAGCCGGTAGTCGCACAGCCTCCAGCAGCTACCATTAGTAGTAGCATCAGCACCCTACCCATAAGTAACTTCCTTCTGAATAAATTGCAGATTAAAACCCTGCCAGCTTTCCAGCGGTAACGGATAGCCGGCCTCACATTCAATAACCGAAGCAGCGGCCGGGATATGTATTACCCGGCCAGGCTGTATATTTCGGTGAACAGCGACAATCTGTTGTTGCTTATTCAAGCCAACAACATCAATGGCAAAGCGCATACCCCAGCTATGAATAGCGGAACAGCGAGGGAACCAATAGGCTCGTTGTCGCGGAATCCCTGATTGATGAAGCATACCGAGCAAACGTTGGGGAAACGATTCCATAACCAAAACATCGTTCCATAAACAGTGATTGTTATGGTAAAGAATGAAACGTCCTTGTTTCATGATTAACCTCCTTGTAGAAATCCCAAAAAAACCGGGCCCAGAATTAACAAAAATGTGACCGGGAAGAAACACACCAACAGGGGCAGCAATAGCTTCACCGCGGCTTCCTGCGCTTTTTTTTCTGCCGCCAGTAGCTGGGCATTACGTGCCTGCTTGGCTTGCTGTTCCAGGGTATCAGCTAACGAACCGCCAGCCGCCCGGGCCTGTATTACTGCGGCAGTAAACAGATGTATCCAGGGATGCCGAATACGGCTGTATAAGTCGTCGAGGGTTTCTTCAATACTAAAGCCAGCTTGCTGCTGACGATTGACCCTGGCGATCTCCGCTAATGCTACGGAATTGCCGCTCAGCGAAGCGATGGTATGCAATACTGCCCGAAATGACAGCCCGGCATGGATCAACATCGCTATCATATCCAGCGTAGCGGGCCATTGTTTTAATAACTTTTGTCTGTATTCGCGCCGCTGCTGATACTGATAAAGCAGATAGACCAGGAGTACTCCGATCAATAACCCGCGAAACCACCAGTGAAAAGGGATCAGCAGAATCAGGATAAGCACCAACAACTGGAAAGCTTTTTGCAGCAACCACTGGGCAGCCGTCATCTCAGTCATATTACGGTTTAACTGATAACGGATAATTTTTTGTACTGGCGCTGGCAGCCGTTGACAGATACGCGCGCTGAAATTCAGCAGCCGGGCGCTAGCGGTTAGCCAGCCGTAAATTTCTATCGCCATCCAGATGCATAACGCACCCGCAAGCGCTGTACAAATTAGAATTACCAGTTCATTCATAACGACCACTACCCATGATCCTGCGGATCAGCAAATGCCCTATCAGCATAAGCACCAGACAAATACCCAATATGATCTGGCCGTGCCGGGTGCCGGTAAGTAAGTCGGTATTAGCCGGGTGCAGCCGCTGCAAAATAAAAAATAAACCAATCGGCAACAGGAACATGACCTTGCCCTGCATCCTCGCCTGCGCAGACAGGCTTTGTAATCGTTCCCGTGCATAAAGTTGCTGCTGCAGCGCCGTGGCCATACGTTGTAAGACAGCGACCTGCTGCCCACCATGCTGCATGCCCAAGGTAAGCGTGAGACAAAAAAACTGTACAGCCTCGGTAGGTACGCGTCGGTAAAAATCATCGAGCGCCTGCGATAGCGCGTCGCCAAGTTTCAGGCGATGGACCAGTAAGATAAACTCAGAGCGCAGCGGGCGCTGCAGTTGACTGCTTGTCAGTTCCAGTGCTGGTAGCAGGCTGAGGCCGGAGGCCATGGCACTACTAACCATATGCAGACAGTCGGGAAGCTGAACACCAATCCGCTGATAACGTTTTATCAGCAGCCAACGGCGCAGCCAGGGAATGGCAACAGCAAAGGCCATTAAACCCATTAAAGCTGCGGATAAATCCCACCATACGCCAATGAACAGCGCTGGCGGCATCAGCATAAGCGCAGATATCAACCACAAGCGCCCAGCTGACATATAGATCAGAAACTCTGCCAGGGTCTGTTCCGTTTCGTCACGAAGTTCGTCGTGCAACTGCCTGACCTGATGACGGTTTAGCAACAATATCAGCATCCCGACCAGGAAGGTTGTCAGCGCAATCAGGCCGCAAACAATCAGTAAGCTGGTGTTCATCGCCGTACCATCCATTCGGAAGGAATGCCTGTTGGCGTGATCCTATCGGCGGAACTGCTAAATAGTGATGCGAGCTGGTAGCTGCCGCCATCGATACCAGTCACTTCGGAAATCTCTGCCACGCCACGACTACCGTCGGCTCGCCTTACAATTTGGACAACAACCTGAATGGCCGATACCACTTGCTGGCGGATAGCCAGTAGTGGCATATCCATACCTGACATCATGACCATAACTTCCAGCCGTTGTAGTGCTTCCCGCGGACTATTGGCATGCAGGGTGGTCAGCGAGCCATCATGCCCGGTATTCATGGCCTGCAGCATATCAATGGCTTCAGCACCCCGGCACTCGCCGATGATGATCCGATCAGGCCTCATCCGCAGTGCGTTAACCAGTAGCTCCCGAATGGTTATCCGCCCTTTGCCTTCGGCATTGGCCGGTCGAGCTTCAAGGCTGATTAAATTGTCGTGCTGCAATCGCAGTTCAGCGGCATCCTCAATAGTCACTATCCGTTGTCCCGCCGGAACCTCTGTAGCTAATACATTCAGTAAGGTTGTTTTACCGGTACCAGTGCCTCCGGCAATCAAAATATTGCGCCGCGCAGCCACTGCTTTTACCAGGTAATCAGCCGCCTCCGCGCTCAATGACCCGGCAGCGACCAGGTCGCCGATTCGGAAATTTTTGACACTGAATTTGCGGATGGTCAGGCAAGTTCCGCGCGTGGCCAGCGGCCCCAGCACCGCATTTACCCGCGAACCGTCCGGTAGCCGCGCATCAACCATCGGCTGAGCGCTGTCCAGCCGCCGCCCTAGCGGCAATACAATACGATCGATAACCCGCAGTAAATTTGCTTCGTCAGTGAAACAGGTACTGCTCCGTTGCAGACATCCCTCACGTTCAACGAAGACCGTGGCAAAATCGTTGACCATTATTTCGCTGACCGATGGATCAGCCAGCAGCTTTTCAAGAGGCCCAAGGCCCAGACAGTCATCAATGACTTCCTGGATCTCTCGCTCTTGCTCCGCGGTTACTACCTGGCCTTTGGCCGTCACAAAATTGGCCAATAGCTGACTTGCATAAGTCGCTAACTCGGCGTTGCTTAACTGCTGATGATGGGCAGCTCTTTGCAGTTGGGCGCGCAGATAATGTTTAAGCTCTTCTTTGCTGTCCGAACTCATATTATTGCTCCCCCAGCGCAACATCATCGACAAGGCCTACGCAGCCCACTGCGTAGCGAAATTCATCCCGCCACTCACTGGCCTGATGCTGAAGATTGCGTTTCTTTTTGGTCATACTTGCCAAGGTGGGAGTAACAATAACCACCAGTTCGGTCTCGGCTTCGCGAAACTGCGATGATGAAAATAGCTGGCCTAGTATGGGCAACTGATGGAGGACAGGAAATTGATCTGCCTGCCAGGACTGCTCATGGTTGATAAGGCCAGACAACACAATAGACTCGCCGGCCATTACCGAAATCATTGAGGATACCCGCCGCGTCAGTATCCCGGGGATGCCATTTACCGACGTCGCCGGATCTATGGAACTAATTTCTGCAGTCAACTCAGTCTTAATCTGATTATTGGGCAGCAGATGCGGCGCCATGGTTAAGGCAATACCATAATCGCGAAAACTGACATCCTGCAGACCCTGCGCCAGAACCTGAGGTACCGGAAATTCTCCACCAACTAAAAATTCTGCGCTGCCACCGCTATGAGCCGCCAGCGTTGGTTGCGCCAGCAGCCGTGCGTGGCCATCCCGCTCCAGCAATTCGATAGTGGTTGCAACATCTACCGGAAAGCTGACAGCGCTGGCCGCCTCACTGGAAAACAGCGGCCCGCCAATCTGTTGTGGCCAGCGCACACCAAGGTGTCGGGTTTGCTGACGTTTTATCTCAGCAATACGCACCTCGAGCTCAATCATCGGACTGTCATAGGTTTCGGTAAAGTTCACCTGCAGTAGCACCCGCGGAAAGCGTTGCGTGAGCGACTGCAGTTCATCACGGTAGCGGCTACTGGCCTCGCCCTGCAGCAGATAAAAGCCTTGCTCAGCGATCACCTGCAATGCGGGCATCCTTTGCTGCAGGGCAGCCATGGTCAGTTCGAGTTCGACGTCAGGCTGATTGCGGACCCTGACTTCACGACTGACTTGCTCACCCTGGTCAGTAATTAGTACCAATTTGCTCTGCCCTTCACGTAACGCCGAAATGGCCAGATGATTGGGTTCAATCAAGCGCACATCAATCACTTCAGGATTGCCAACCACTACATCAACAACCGACTCCAGCCGGAGTACCTGAGTATCACCAGTTACCAGCGTATGTGAATCGGTTGCCTCCGCCCTGGCGACTGCAGTGATAAGAAATAGCAGTAAAGTCGAGGTAAATCTCATCCCTGATCCCTCACCGGTTGCATCTGATGAATACGAGCCGGAACCGGCATCGTCAGGCTGCTGTAAGCGTGTTGCGGATGTTGCAGCCAAATTTGAAAACCGCTGCCGCGGATGCTTTCAAATTGGATCGCTTGCTCTGCACTCATACTGAAAGTAATGGTAGTTGCCAGTGCGCTCTGACCAGGCTGGCTATGCTGAAGATTGTCCAGTGCCAGCACCGGCACATCGGTAACAACGAGCAGCTTGTCCCCGGCACTGACTGAGTTGGGTGACACTATGGCGACTTTATCGCCCACTGCCAGCATGCCATGATGTAAATTTTCAACCGAGATACTGGCCGTTATTGCGTATTGCCCGGGGGCCAGCCGCTGGCTAAAAAACCTGCTGTAATCGTGACTAAAACTGTCCAGTGTCAGGGGCTCGCCGCGCGCCAGAAAACGACTGGTTCTGAGTCCTATCAGGCTGGTCGCATCCTGCGGCTGCAACCAGTTATCCTGAACATATTTGGGTGGAAATTTTCGCTGCTGCAAATGCGCAAGCTCAACCCGTGTGTCTGCATCCAAATCCGTACTGAGCACCAGAATATCCTGCATATAGCGTTGTTGTTCCTGTTGTCGCGTCAGCGCTTGTTCAGCAATATAGCGTTGAATAGCCTGATAGCTGGTCAATGCCGCCCCTAAAGTGAGCACCAGCAGCACCACGAGCTTCCAGCGCAAACCTATTTTAACGGTGCTACCGCTCATCACTGCACCACCGGATGGAGCAAAATATTCTGCCAGAGCCAGCTATTAAACAATCGCCAGCTCACGACCAATCGTTCCATAAGTTCCGGTAAGTTCTCACCTTGCGACGTTACCGGTATTATGAGTATTAGCGCCAGCATCAAGGCGGCCAATAGTCCTTCAATCGCTGCCTGCCCCCTAAAATTATTCAGCTGACGGCTGGTTGCTGAGCAACACCACGATATAGTCAGCCGCCTGCCTGAGCACCAGAATGTCTTGTCGGGGAGCTTGCAGTAATATATGAAACTGTCCATGTTGTACCTCTTTTAGCCTGGGCTCCCGATAAGCAAAACGGAGCTTTAAAAACTGCCATACCTGGGTGGCGCTGCGTGAACTTAGAAAAATGGCAAGCCCAAACCCGTCGCTCGCGGTGTCATAAAGCAACTGACCGAGCCAGTCGGGATAATGGTTCCCTGAAGCGGCAGGCGGTCGGACTTTGGTTCGGGTAAGCCAGTAGCCGGTATCATCCCGCTGAAACAGCCACAAATCATCACCGGCAGCACAGATCCAGATAGCCCCCATCTGTTGTTGCAGTACACAATCCAGATACTCAGTTAAGGGCGCAATCTGAGGCACTGAAGGAGCAGTAATTTGCCAGATGGTGCGGCTATGATTTTCGCCCATCAGTCTGAATTCCCAACCTGGTATGGCCATATCCACCGCTATCACTTAGCATGGCTCCCTGTCACAGATAATTTCCGCCGGCGTCGCATCGGTATTAATGAACCCCAGTCGCAAACTGTCAGGGGCAAACTCACGGGTAACCGGCAACCAGCTCAGTATTTTTAAGACGGAATTAAGGCCCAGTTCGCTAATGTAATAAGAGGGGGTCAGCTGCGCTGGCCGTTCACTGAGCTGCACACTTTGCTGCGGACTCCAGCTGTCAGTCAGCCGCGCCATAGCAAGGGTGTCATCACTGCGAGCGAGCAGCCACAGATTATCCTGTGGGAGTTCGAACTGGCTCAGACGACTCAATGGCTCCAACACGTGCTGTGTCCTTTCCGCAAAAGGATAGTCCGATTCGGCGCGGATCCGCTCATCCGGCGTCACCTGCCAGATAATTGAGCGGCTGCGATCAATGCGCTGTTGTGCCGTGTGACTGGCGCGATGCAGCTCCAGCATGGCGTAACCGAGCAATACAGCTATTATACTAAGGAAGCCCATTGCCTCGAGCATCGCCTGACCCGTTATCCGGCACTTCATGACGGCTCCCCCGTGGCCGCCAGAACAAGTTTGTCCTGCATAGTTAACGACTGCAGCTCGCCCTCCCAAAGTGCATTAAAGAGGTTTGGCTGCTCAGTACGGTCGTCCGCGCGGGGAAACAACGAACGCGGCCGGCTGAATCGCACGCCCGCCCTTGCCAGTACATCGCCAAAGCGAATAATAGCGGCGGGAAGATTAGTGACATCAAAGCGTCGCCGGTTAAAATATTTCAGCGGTGTCGCCTGACGGCCCATCGAACCTTGCGCCGCCAGCGCCCAGCGCGAAGCACGCGAGTTAATCCGGGGACTGCCGCCGAAATCATCGGCCGCCGCTGCAGAAACTGGTTGCCCGAGATAGCCTGCACCGTCGCCCCAGGGTACTTCAACGCGACTAAATAGAATCCGCGTATGCACCGATACGGTATCCATTGCCTGCCAGCTCCAGTTGCCAGCATTGTCGATCTGCAGACGGGCGCCCCCGGCTTTACGAATTTTAAAAAAGGACAGGTTAAACCAACTGTAGCTACGCTCCTGACTAAAAGGATCAAGGCTGTGGCTCATCAGTTCTTTAAGGACATCATCATCAGTCGCGGTGGTTTGCAGTGGCAGGTACGCCCACCAACGCCATTGCAACGGCAACAGGCCCGGCGCATGAAATAGATCAAAGGATTCCTCCTCAAAGCCATGCCGGGCAGCGATTGTAGTCAGTGTTGCCGGAATCAGTGTGGCAAAAGACAGGCGGATCAGCCCTTGTGCAAGCTGAATGGCGGTGGTCAACCCCTGCTGTACCGCGATACCGAGCCGCAGAATATAATTGAGTGGCTGCCCGACGGTGTCCGTCATGACCTGGATTTGCCGGGTAACTGCATTCAGGTAAGGAATCCAGGCCGTGATCTTTGCCGCTCTGGCGGCGGTATCCTGCATCATGGCGTACCAGCTTGCGATACCAACCAATTGCGCTAGCACTAACTGATTACCAAGTAACGCGCGGTTCAGTATCGCCAGCAGATTCAGCTCTCGAGCAAGCAAAACAGCGGCAGAGCCTGCCATATTGTCAGCAACAGTTTGCCGCAGCCATCGCTCACGGTTATCGCTGCTCTGGCTGATCATCCCCAGCGCCAGCAATAACAGAGCAGTGAGCAACGGCAACAAAAGTACCGAAAGATATCCGCGCTGCCGGTACATCAGTTGCCCCCGGACTCAGTGCTTTCGTCATAATTACCGAGATTAACATCCTGGCGGGCGACCGTTGATGAACGCCGGGCGGCGGATCTCGCGGTATTAATTTGCTGGGCAGCGCTTTGACCGCTAACTTCCTGAGCGATGCCGGCAACCTGATTGCGAACCGTTTTACCCAACAGGGAATAGACCCCGATTGCTGCAACCGCAATCAGTGCCACGATGATGATGTACTCGGTCATGCCCTGACCAAGCTGAGCTTTAAAACGAGATAGTAAGCGCATACAACCCTCCGATAGCTTCAGTAACCTGAGGACTAAAGTATAAGAGGCTTATTTTTGATGGTGAGCAGCTTAGGTGGAGGGCTTACTCAATATTAAGGTACTTATGCAGTTGCACTGACAGGCGCCAGTTCCGGGCGATACAGGTTTTGATGGCGAGCTCAGTTGCCCGCGGACGCTGGCTGATAGGCTGCAGCGAGATGCTTACTTCGGGACGCGGCGGACAGCGGGATAAGAGATTATCCAGCGCATCAATATGCTTTTGCATTGCTACCGGGTATTTGATTTCGTCGGCTCTTTGCATACAGTCGGGTCGCACCAGATAGCCGCCGGGCATATCCAGTTTTGGCGAAACCGTGACCCAGGTGTCAGCGCTAACCAGCAGCGTAAAAGTACCACTGGTTTCAATTTGCAGTCGATAGCCCAGGGGTTCCAGTTCTGCCGCCAGCGGTCGCAAATCATACATGGCGGGCTCGCCACCGGTAATAACCACATGTTTCGCCTGGTAACCCTGCTCACGAAATAGTGCCACTATATCGGCAGCGCTCAGTTCAGCCCATTGCTCACTCGGGCCGGCTTTATTAACTACCCCGGAGGCACCGACCCGGGCCGCTTCTTTCAGCTCCCAGGTGTGCTGGGTATCACACCACGGGCACCCCACAGGGCAACCCTGCAGACGCACAAAAATCGACGGAACCCCGGTGAACTGCCCTTCACCCTGGATGGTTTCGAAGATTTCATTAATTGGGTAAGCTGTGCTGATAGGATTCTCCGCCAATTCCGGTAAAATACGCTGGTCTTTCTGAATTGTACCTGATCAACCAAGCAAAAGGGACGCCTGACATGGCAAAAGTTGTTGTGATTTATTCCGGCGGCATGGATTCATTTACTGTGCTGCACCACGCGCTGCAACAAGGCCACGAGGTCTACGCATTGTCCTTTAACTACGGTCAGCGCCATGTGCGCGAACTGGACAGCGCCGCAGCCGTCTGTAAGCAAGCCAACATACCCCATAAAATTGTCGATATTACCGCGATCAATCAGTTGCTTGCCGGCAGTTCCCTGACTGATGACATTGATATTCCGGAAGGTCACTATGAGTCGGTTTCGATGCAGTCAACTGTGGTGCCAAATCGCAATATGATTCTGCTGTCGCTGGCAATCGGCTATGCGGTATCTATCGAAGCCGAGGCCGTCTGCTACGGCGCGCATTCGGGTGATCATGCAATCTATCCGGACTGCCGGCCAGAGTTTGTCCTGAAAATGAACGATGTCAGCCAGATTGCCAATTATCAGCCGGTGACCATCGACGTTCCGTTTCTGCAGAATAATAAAGCCGAGATTCTGGCCGCGGGACTGGCCATGGGACTGGACTACGGCCAAACCTGGACTTGCTATAATGGCCGGGAACTTGCCTGTGGTAAGTGCGGGGCCTGTATCGAACGGTTAGAAGCTTTTGCCGCTAACAATCAGACCGACCCCCTAGCCTACGAGTAAGCGACTAACCTGCGGTAACCTTCTGCAGTACCTGCTGGGCACTATGCCAGCGCGGATGGTTACGTAGCGTATTCAGATTCATCGATGCCGACTTCGCCAGTAGCTCATAGCTGCGGGCATAACGTCGCGGGTCTTTATTAACCAGCGGCGCAACCGTTTCAATAACCGTTATCGCGCCGGCTCTGTCATTACAGGCCAGCACCATGTCACAACCGGCCCGCAAAGCCGCCTTAGCCCGATCCGCCATACTACCGGCGACCGTGGCGCCAGCCATCGCCAGATCATCACTAAAAATCACTCCATGGAACTCAAGCTGAGCCCGCAGTACGTCCTGCAACCAGCGCTCGGAGAAGCCTGCGGGGTGCTTGCAAACATCAGGATAGATCACATGGGCTGGCATAATCGCATCCAGACAGGACGCCAGCTCCATAAAGGGGGGCAGGTCGGTGGCAACAATCTCGTCCCATAAGCGGTTATCGACCGGAATCGCGATGTGTGAGTCAGCGGCGACCGAACCATGTCCCGGGAAGTGTTTCCCCGTGGCTTTCATACCAGCCTGATGCATACCTTTAATGAACGCGCGGGCAATCGGAATTATTGCCTGAGGCTGTTCAGCGAAGGCGCGATCGCCGATAACTTCGCTAATACCATTAAGGTCGAGAACCGGCGCAAAGCTGATATCAATATCAACTGCCAGCACTTCGCTGGCCATCAGCCAGCCGAGTTCCTGCGCCCATTGCTGAGCTTCGCTGGTATCCCGCGCGTAGCGGCCGATATTGGCCATCGCCGGAATTGCTGAAAAGCCCTCGCGGAAGCGCTGGACCCTGCCGCCTTCGTGATCGACCGCAAGAATCAGCGGATTACGTGCCGCGGCACGCGTCTGCCGCACCAATTCCTGAATTTGCCCGGGATCAACATAATTCCGGCTAAAATATATCACCCCACCGATTGCGGGATGCGCGAGCAATTCCCTTTCTTCTGCAGTTAGTTCGGGGCCCTCAAGATCAATCATTACAGCTGTCATAGATACCACTCATTGATTGCGCTGCCAGCAGTGTGCCAAATTTCGTGACAGCCGTCACTAGGCAAAATTAGACTGGACTTCGGACTGGCAGCATCTTATAAAAGATAGAGATTCTTTCATTACGCTAACCTCTCTGGTGACCATCATGCAAAAGCAAACTAGCACACGACTCCGACCAAGCAGGCTGGCCATCGCTATGCTCGCCAGCGCCGTGCTGATTGGCTGCGGCGGTGGCAGCAGTGATCCGAGCGACGGCAACGACAACGTTAGTGATTTCTGCTCGGTAACTAATGAAAAAGAACAGTTTTTAAGTTACATGCGCGATGACTATTTTTGGTATGAAGATATCCCCTCCACGGTAAATCTGGATAACTACGCGTCAGTGTATGAACTGCTTGAGGGTATCCGTAGCAATGTTGATCGCTATAGCTTCATCCTCACCGAAGAAGAATATCAAAGCCGCTTTGTTGAGGCGGAATTTATTGGGTTTGGTTTTTCCGCGAGAATCATCGATACCGCGGTATTCATCAACTATGTCTATGATGAGTCACCAGCAGATAACGCTGGCCTGCGCCGTTCCGATGAACTGCTGGCAATTGACGGGGTGCCTGTCTCAACGCTACTGCAACAAAACGAATATAACGCCGCGCTGGGCGCGTCGGAAGAAGGCGTGGCGGTGGAGCTAACCTGGCGCCGTCAGGACGGCACCGAATTTACCGATGTGCTTACCAAAACCGTAGTAGACACCAATACCGTACTTGCTGCTGAAGTGGTTAATCTCAGTAACCGACGGGTTGGCTACTACGTGTTAAATAGCTTTATTCAGCGCACCGGCCAGGATCTTAATGGCGCCTATAATCAATTTACCGATATTGATGAACTGGTTATCGATGTGCGCTACAACGGTGGCGGACTTACCCGGTTTGCGAACCAGGCAGCAACTCAGGCAGCCGGAAATAATGTCTTAGGTGAAATTTTTACGCAGTATATTTATAACGACAAGAATTCTGCAAATAATGAAACCGAGCTGTTTCAGCTTTATGAAGGCGTCCGGCAGTTCAACCTGAACCGGGTTTACGTGCTGACCACTGCCGCCAGCTGCTCTTCGTCTGAACTTATTATCAATGCCCTGAAACCCTTTGTTGAGGTTGTGGTAATAGGCGGTCGCACCTGCGGTAAGCCTGTCGGGCAAGTGCCCCGTTCCATTTGTGACAAACGAACCTTTGTGGTCAATTTTGAAACCTTAAACGCTAACGACAACGGCCGCTACTTTGATGGTTTGGCGCCACAGTGCACGGCGCCGGATACTTTAGTTGGTGACTGGGGCCATCTGGATGATCCGCTGCTGGCAGAGGCCGGCTATCATATAGCTAATGGCAGTTGTAGCCCGGATCCGCAACAACAGACACAGAAGCAGAGTAAGCCAGAATCACCCCATGCTTATACCCTGCTCGATCAGTGGCGCAGTGAATACTGATGCTACCAGTTCCAGAGCCACTGCAGCCGCAACTGTCGCTCTGGAACCCTCCAGCCTTGCTGCCACTGTACATCAGTGTCGAAGAGGTTATGGATACTGACAACTAATCTGCTGGCTGGTGAAACCGGACCGTCCAGCCGCAGATCATGGTGCAGATAAGCTGGTAACGATTGCTGATTACCGCTGCGACTGCCACGGTACTGCATATCCCAGGTCCAGTTCCAGTTTCCGGTTTGGTAGTTCAGCAGCAGCTGGCCGAACTCCTCAGCGCGGAATGGCAATGGCTCACCCGCACCATCGCTGGCCTCGGTAACGTTGATACTGGTGCTGATGCCGAAGTCGCCGAAACGCCGCTGCCATTCCAGGCGAAGCCCGCGTAACTCAGCTTCTTCAGTATTTTGTGCTGAGTACCAGCCGGTACTGTCCGGCACCCACTGAATTAAATTATCCAGCCTGCGAGCATAGCCCGAAAACGTTACTTTGTTATCTCTGATCATATGCTGCCACTGCAACTGGATACCATAACTGGTTTCATCCTGGAGATCGGGATTGCCGCCCTGGGGCCAGTAAAGATCATTAAACCCAGGCCGCTGAAAACCCGTGCCCAGTTCAACTGACCAATGCCCGTAGGCCGCTGGCTTCCACAAGGTGCGCCAACTGACAGCATGCCGCAGCGACTGCCCGGTAGCATCTTCCAGGCGCCAGCTTAACTGAGTGCCGATTTCTTCATGCTGCAACCCGATATGGCCGAAAATACCGGCCACGGTGCGCTGATCCTTTTGATAATTCACCGCAGAGCCAGCGGCAGTTTCGTCTACCAGTGATAGGCCCCAGCCAGCGTCAAGAACACGCTCACCAGCCATCTGCCAATGCCGTTGCTGTTGTGCGCTAAGCTGCCAGCGGGTGGTAGCAAAACTGTCATTTTGCCCCGACCAGCTATCGGCGGGCAAAGCGCTGTCGCGGTCGGTCACCCGGTTTGACCAATAGCTGAGCTGCAACTGATCAAGGCCTCCACCCTGGCGGCGACTGGCGGATAGCTGCTGTTGTTCGCTCCGTTGCTCGAGTTCGGGTTCGCAGGGCACTGTGGCAAAGCTCACACTGTCATAACAGCGGTTGTCATATTCACGCCGCTGGCGCTCGGCCCGTCCCTGCCACTGCAACCGCCACTGATTGCTTAATTCATGATCCGCCCCGGCACTAAGGCTGTACTGAAATAAACCATCGTTATCTTCGGTACCAGGCAGTTCTTGCTGATCCATTCCATCCCAGGAACGTACGCTGAACCCGAACCTGCCCCTTGTTTTTTCACTAACAGGCGCCGCCACATTGGCGCTGACCGAAGCCAGTCCATGGGAGCCAGTCTGTAGCGCCAGTCGCGATGATTCTTTGTGCGTGGTTAGCAAAATAACGCCCGCCATGCCGTGGCTGCCGTAAAGCGAGCTCAGGCTGCCAGAGAGGATCTCGACGCTCGCCAGGTTTGCGGTTTCAATGAAGCTCAGATCCGCACTGCCAAGCGTAGCGCTGTGTAGCGGCACACCGTCGAGCATGATCAACCAGCGGCTGATCGGCAGCCCCTGAATAAATAACTGGGGCGGCGAACCCGCCGCTGTCGGACTACCGTCAGCCCCGGGCAGCTGCAACAGTAAATCAGTAAGCGTCACGCTATTAATGCCGTCAATTTCGTCACTGGTTAGCGAGTAGCTGTTTAACCGATCCCAGGCACTCGGCTGAATACCCCGCACTTCAATCACTTCAGCAGCCTGAGTGGCGGTCATTGCCGTACTTAATATAACGGGTACAATCCATCTACAAGTCGCCACTGTGTTCTCCTTTGCACAAGGTTGGCAACATAGCCACACCGTCGTCATCGCACCACCAGCGCGCTTCAATGCCGTAGGCCCGACGCAGATTGTCCGTTGTCAGTACCTGCATAGGTTGCCCGCTTGCCAGCAGCTGGCCCTGATGCAGCAATATCAGTTTATCGCAATAGCGGGCAGCCAGAGCCAGATCATGCAACGCAATGCAAACCAGCTGGCCACTGCGGGCGCGCTGTTGCAGCAATTCCATTACCCGCAACTGGTAATAGAGATCCAGGCCAGCCACCGGCTCATCACATAGCGCCAGCGCACTATCTGACGACAGCGATCTGGCCAGATGCACCCGGCGTTGTTCACCACCAGAGAGCTGCGTCATCGGCCTGTTAAGCAGGTTAGTCAGGTTAAACTCGCGCGCCACCTGACTAACCCGCTCCGCCAGCGCCACCGGCAACCGCAAATTGACCAGCCCGGTCGCCAGTACATGACCAACCGATACCGGAGCGCTGACAGAAGGATGCTGAGGAAGATATGAAATAACCTGCCGCCTGACTTGCGTCGTCATGCGACTAACTTGCTGTTGCTGCCAGTAACAGCCGCCAGAATCAGGAGACAGCTGGCCCGCCATGCACGCTAACAAGGTTGATTTGCCCGCACCATTGGCGCCGAGAACACCGATGAGCTGACCTGGAGCTGCCGTCCAGGACACCCCTTCAAGACGCTTTCTGACACTTACCGCGCTGAGCTCAAGCATGCGTATCTCCGTACGGGCGGCGCAACAGAAATACCAGTAACGGCGCGCCTAAAAATGCAGCCACTACGCCAAGCTGCAGTTCGACCGCCGTCGGCACTAACCTGATGGTCATATCGATGATAGCCATTAACAAAGCCCCGGCGACAGCGCTCCATACCATTAGCGGATAAGGTCGCTGAATACCAAGCAGGCGCACGGCGTGCGGCGCCAGCAACCCGATAAAGCTGACCACACCAGCCGTAATGACCGAGGCTGAAACCAGTAAGGTTACCGCGAACAGCACAAATAACGAGCCGCGGCCGGAGTTAAAACCGAGCGAGCGCAATGTTGCCGGATCAAAAATGTGGGCACCGATAAACTGCCGCTGACTAAATAACAGCAAGGCGCCGATCACGAGGCAGGGTATCATCAGGATCAAATGCGGCCAGCCCCGGTTAGCGACTGAGCCCATCAGCCAGAGGCTCCACTCCTGAAAAGCAAATGGATTGGGCGCCAGATTCAGTACCAGCGCAATCAGCGCACCGCTGAATGAGGCAATGGCCACACCGCCGAGAATAATGCGGGTACCTGACGGGTTTGTACCGGCAATAAGCCATAGCAACAACAGACTAACAGCGCCGCCGAACATGCCCACCAGCGGCAACCACCAGCTTACCGGTAGCAACCAGCCGGTATACATGGCCAGCACTGTGGCCAGCGCAGCGCCGCCAGCCACACCAGTAATACCTGGCTCGGCCAGCGGATTACGCAGAATAATTTGTAAGGTGGCACCTGCAAGTCCCAGGGCGACACCGTTCGCCATCGCCAGTAATAACCGTGGTAACCGGATTTGTAGCACGATATCCTGCTGTAACGCGGATCCCGGCCAGCCCTGCCAGCCCGAATGCCCCATACCAAGGTAAACGACGGCAATAACCAGCAATAACAGGCTCAGCAGTAAAAACTTCATCGTTGTTCGGTTCCGATTATTTGCACAAGATAGTCGACCGCTTTTACGGCCGGACAACCAGCCAGTTCAGGCTCTACAAAGCTTCGCTGACGCCCATCCAGCCAGCTCGATACGGCGCTATGCCAGAGCCAATCCTGCGCGCGGGCATAATCATCTGAGAACCCCTCAAGTACGACGCGATCTGGCGCCAGCGTCAGCAGCTGTTCAAGCCTCAGTTGCCCTAGCTGACCATGGGTTAACGACGTGATAAAGGGGATCTGATAATCGTTGAGCAGGTTTGCGGCCCAACTGTCTGGTCCCCAGGTGTACTGGTTGGGCATAACAAAGAGTACCGAATCACGGCTGCCTGCAGCTACCTCGCGTAATTCGTGTTGCTGCTGTTCAAGCCACTGCCGGGCAGCGCCCTGCTGACCAAGTAAGGCACCGGCGCTGAGCACTTCCTGATGCCACTGAATCCAGTCGGAGGGCTGTTGAATGACTACAATTTGGCTGAACTCCCGAAGTGCCGTAAGCAGCCGGTGATCGGTGAAGCTACCGGCCACCACTACGGTAGGCTTCAGCGCGATAATGGTTTCCAGGCGATTCTGATGCGCGCTGGAAGGAATCACCTCTGAGCTTGCTGGCAGCCATTTCGGTAGCCAGTCATCGTAACAAGGGTTAAGGGATATCACGCGCTGCTGAGCCAGTACCGGCGCAGCAATGAGCCACACCAGCACCATCAGGGCCCACTTGAATAACCTCATAACGCTTCCAGGGCTTCCTGCAGACTTTTAACCACGGTCACTGTCATACCAGGCACGGCTTCTTTCGGACGGTTACCCGCCGGAACAATAGCGCGGGTGAAGCCATGTTTCGCCGCTTCGTTAAGGCGCGCCAGACCGTTTTGAACCGGGCGGATTTCACCCGACAAACCGACTTCACCAAAAACAATTAAGTCGCGCGGTAAAGGTATTTCACGGAAACTCGATACAATCGCCAGCAGCAAGGCCAGATCCGCGCCGGTTTCGGTTACCCGCACGCCACCAACGACGTTAACGAACACATCCTGGTCCGACATATGCAAGCCACCGTGGCGATGTAATACCGCCAGTAACATCGCCAGTCGCGTGGTTTCAGTGCCCACCGCTACACGGCGTGGATTCGCTAGCTGTGAGGCATCTACCAGTGCTTGTAATTCAACCAGCAGCGGCCGGGTGCCTTCCCAGATCACCATGACGACCGAGCCGCTGCCATGTTCCTCGCCGCGTTGCAGAAAGATGGCCGAGGGATTGCTGACTTCTCTCAGCCCTTGCCCGGTCATCGCGAATACGCCAAGTTCGTTGGCCGGTCCAAAGCGGTTCTTACTGCCCCGCAGTGTGCGAAAACGTGAATCCGCCGAGCCTTCAAGCATGACCGAGCAGTCGATACAATGTTCCAGTACCTTAGGCCCGGCCAGGGAGCCTTCTTTTGTGACGTGGCCGACCATAAAAATAGCCACGCCGTTTTGCTTTGCGTAGCGGGTCAGAAAGGCTGCGGACTCACGCACCTGAGCGACGCTGCCAGGCGCCGACTGAATATCCGCCAGATGCATTACCTGAATCGAATCAATCACCATCACCCGGGGCTTTTCCCGGTCTGCCAGATTACAAATCGTTTCCACTGAGGTTTCCGCCAGCATCCTCAGTTTATCAACCGGAAGACCAAGCCGGCGCGCCCGCAAAGCGACCTGCTGCAACGATTCTTCACCGGTTACGTAGAGCGCAGTGACCTGCTCAGCAAGCTTGCACATAACCTGCAACAGCAACGTACTTTTGCCAGCGCCCGGCGAACCGCCGATAAGTATCGCTGAGCCGGGCACGATGCCGCCGCCAAGCACCCGATCGAGCTCCTGATAGGTACTGCTGAAGCGCGGAACATCATCCAGGTTTACATCGCTGAGCGTCTGTACCTGCGCTGATGTTGCCCCGGCAAAGCCACGCCGGTCAGCACTAATGCTGCTCTTCGGCTGAGTAATTCGCACTTCGGTGATGGTATTCCACGCTTTGCATTCGGTGCATTGCCCCAGCCAGCGCATATAGTCCGCGCCGCAGTCGGTACACACGTAGGCTGTCTTAGCTTTTGCCATGTTGATTCACTCGTTGTTCCAGTTGGGTTTTCAGCAGCATTAGATCTGGCGATTCGATAACAATATCCGCAATAGCCTTAAGTGCCGGTTTGGCACAAAAAGCGACGCCCAGACCCGCGGCCTCAAGCATCGGAATATCATTGGCGCCATCGCCGACTGCTATCGTGTTCGCTACATCAATGTGCCAGCGCTGTGCCAGCTTCCGCAAGCTATCGGCCTTCACCTGCGCGTCCACAATCGGCAGCGAGACCCGTCCGGTTAGTTGTTGCTCATACCACTCCAGCTGATTAGCTATATCCGCGTCTAAGTGCAGCATTTCACGTAGCGGCCCGGTAAACCAGGTGAAACCGCCTGACACCACCGCGGTGCGCCAGCCAAGTTGTTTAAACCAGCCCACTAATTCTGCAGCGCCGGGGGTAACGGGGATCGGATCGAACAAGGTGCGCAGTTGTTGCTCTGAGATACCGGCCAGCACCTGTACCCGCTGCTGTAGGCTGGCGGCAAAATCCAGCTGACCGCGCATCGCCGCTTCGGTAACCGCACTGACTTCTGCTTTACGCCCCGCTAACCCGGCAATTTCGTCGATACACTCAATAGTGATTAAGGTTGAGTCCATATCAAACACAATAAGACCGGGCCTGGATAAATCGATCATTGCGGGCAGATTCCTTGTTTGCGGTTATTTGCTGCTAAATGGGTTGCCCGCATAGCAGGCGACAGCGTATATTTGCTGCATGAACAGTACCTCACGCCATGTTATCAATATCACGCAGCTTGTCTATCGGCGCTTGCGCCGATTTGCCCTGGCTGTGTTGCTTATTCTGCTGATCGAACATCTGTGGAGCACGATGCAGACCACGAGTATGCAGGAACTACAGCAACACAGTCAGCAAGTATTGCGGTTGACCGCACAACAAGCGGCGCACGAGGCCCAGTACTGGCTAACGCAAGATGATACCGACCGGCTGCAGAAGCTCGTTGATGATATCCGCCAGCGCCCCATGTTCCTGGCAGCTTCCGTAAAAAACCGTTACGGTCAGAGCCTGACCAGTCAGGCAGCAATGATTCCTGCAACTCCGCAAAGCAGTCCCTGGGTCATGGTTGAGGAGATCCGCGACGGTTCACAGATTTTTGGCTACCTGCACCTGACAGTAGATGAACGACAGTTGCTGGCGATGCCGATAAAAACCCACGCCTATTTAAGTTACTACGGACAGTTTTTGCTTGGCTTCGCACTGCTGGCAGGGGTATTTATCGCTGTTACCTTTAACCGCTGGCGTTATCGCCGGCCCGAACGCTCGGCAGCGGCAAACGCCCCGGCAAAGACTTCCTGACTGCTCTTCCATAAGATTGCGTCCAGCTCATCTTCAGACTCACTGCGCAGGCCGAGTAAGGATTGGCGTACTTCCAGTAAGCATAACGGCTCATTACGCTTGCCCTGGCGCCCACATACGGGCATATCAGGTGCATCGGTCTCAAGCACCAACCCGCCAAGCTCACTGCGCGCAATAGCGTCCCGGGTTTTCTTCGCCCGCTCATAAGTGATGGTGCCACCAACGCCGAGCTTAAAGCCAAGGTCCTGCCATTGCTGCGCTTGTTCCGCGCTACCACTAAAGGCATGCAGCACTCCGGCCAGGGCCGGTAACTGGTCGCGCATGGGGCGGATCACTTCCAGTAAATCAGCCTGGCTATTGCGGTGATGCAAAATGAGCGGACGCTGAAACTCTGCGGCGAATTCTACCTGAGCGCGAAACAGTTTTTGTTGCAGCTGATAATCAGCGCAGGTTGCGTCAAGACCAATTTCACCTACGGGTGCACCGGGGTGTGCATCCAGCTGCTCAGCAACCCAGTCCAGATCACCGGCACTATGTTTTCCGATAAAATAAGGGTGCAAGCCAAAACCATACAACAGCAAAACATCATGATGATGGACCTGCTCACGCAGGCTTTGTTCACGGCTTACGCCGGGAATCATGATGGTGCGGATACCGCCATCTGCGGCGCGCTCAAGCACTTCTGTCCGATCCGCATCAAAATCTTCAAAATCCAGATGACAGTGCGTATCGAACAGATAACTCATGCTTTAATGTTCCCGGGTATGGCTAAAGGTAATATCTGGATAGCGCTCTATCGCCAGGTTCAGGTTAACCATGGTTGGTGCTATGTAGGTGAGGTTGTCGCCGCCATCAAGGGCCAGGTTAGCGGTCGCCTTGCGCTGAAACTCATCCAGCTTGCGCTCACTCTCCGCGCTAACCCAACGGGCAGTGGCGACATTGATATTTTCATATACAGCATCGACGTTATATTCAGAGCGCAGCCGGTGGACAACCACATCGAACTGCAGGACACCAACGGCACCAACAATAAGATCATTGTTGGCGAGCGGCCGGAATACCTGTACTGCGCCTTCTTCAGACAACTGTACTAAGCCTTTAAGTAGTTGTTTCTGTTTTAGCGGATCTTTCAGGCGGATCCGGCGGAATAATTCCGGAGCAAAGTTAGGGATGCCGCTGAACTTAAATTGTTCGCCGGAGGTAAAGGTATCGCCGATTTGAATAGTGCCATGGTTATGCAGCCCAATGATATCGCCTGGGAAAGCTTCTTCAACGTGTTCACGGTCGCCGGCCAGAAAAGTCAGCGCATCGGCAATCCGAACCTCTTTCCCGAGCCGGGTCTGGTACATCTTCATACCTTGCTGATATTGACCTGACACGATGCGCATAAATGCCACACGGTCGCGATGACGCGGATCCATGTTCGCCTGTATCTTGAAGATAAAACCTGAGAAGCCCGGTGTGGTCGCGTCAATTTTGCGGCCATCGTCAGTTTCCCGTGATAATGGCCGTGGCGCCCACTCCACCAAACCATCGAGCATATGATCAACGCCGAAATTGCCCAGCGCAGTACCAAAATAAACGGGAGTCAGTTCACCAGCCAGAAAGAGTTCACTGTCAAACTCATTCGAAGCGCCCTTTACCAGTTCGATTTGCTCGCGAAGCTCTTGCGCATATTCACCCAACCGCTGATCCAAGACCGGATTATCCAGCCCATCGACCACATCAATTTCCTGGATGCGATGACCTTGCCCGGTTTTGTAAAAGATCACCTGATCCCTGATGAGATGATAGACGCCTTTGAAGTTTTTTCCTGAGCCAATAGGCCAGGTAACAGGGGCGCACATAATATTCAGAATGCGCTCAACTTCATCAAGCAGCTCAAGAGGATCGCGGATATCCCGATCCAGCTTGTTCATAAAAGTAATAATAGGGGTATCGCGCAGGCGTGTTACTTCCATCAGCTTGATGGTGCGATCCTCGACGCCTTTGGCGCCGTCGATAACCATCAGGCAGGAATCCACTGCGGTCAGGGTGCGGTACGTATCTTCCGAGAAATCTTCGTGACCGGGGGTATCGAGCAGGTTGACCAGCGCGTTCTGGTAGGGGAACTGCATCACCGAGGTGGTTACCGAGATACCCCGCTCTTTTTCCATTTCCATCCAGTCGGATTTCGCATGCTGCCCGGACTTCTTGCCTTTAACGGTTCCTGCTTTCAGCAATTTCTGACCATGCAGCAGCACTTTCTCGGTGATGGTGGTTTTACCAGCATCCGGGTGCGAAATAATTGCGAAGGTACGGCGTTTTGCTACTTCTTTCTGCAGGGCACTATTGGGCATTAATCTCTGTCTTCCTGGTCATTTATCTGATAAGCGTATTTTCGCCGATCCTGTCAGGATAAACAAACAAAGAATAGGATTTTGCCAGCCGCAACAGGATTTGTTCAGGTAGTGAGTGCGTTTAATGTCAGCTCGATCATGTCATTAAAGCCGGTTTCCCTGGTAGCCACATCCAGATGGGTATCCTGTAACAAATGGTCAGCAACGCTAAGCACCGCCAGTGCTTTAGCGCCATATTCTGCGGCCACCGAAAACAGCCCCGCCGCCTCCATTTCAATACCCAGGATCCCAAACCGCTGCAGCAGGACAGTCAACTGCGGCTCATTATAGAAACGATCGGTAGAAAATATATTCCCTACATGCACGGCCTGGTCTCTTTTTGCAGCCTCTGCTACCACTTGCTGCAACAGGCCAAAGTCACTGATAGCAGCCAGATCAAAACCGCCAAACTTATTGCGGTTAAAAGATGAATCGGTCGAGGCGGCCTGCGAAATAATGATATCCCTGAGCTGCACATGTCCGGCCACGGCACCGCAGGTACCAACCCGAACCAGCTTGCGGACGCCAAAATCGCGGATGAGCTCGGTCGCATATAAGGAGCACGACGGAATCCCCATGCCACTGCCCATTACCGAGACCGGCTGCTGACGATAGGTTCCGGTATAACCCAACATATTACGTACGGCAGTGACCAACCTTGGCTGACCGAAAAACGTCTCCGCAATATATTTTGCCCGAAGCGGATCGCCGGGGAACAGACAAATCTCAGCAAAGTCGCCGCTGGCAGCACTGATATGCGGTGTGCTCATCATTTTTTCCTTTATTTATCCAGTTACCCGGCTCGCAATATGAGGGAGATCCCCTATAGCCCGGTGATCGCACCCATGTAAATCTAAAGTACGAATTTCAACCAACCCGTACAGGTGTACTTATGAAACCAAAAATAACGCATAAACTTACTTCAGTATCACTGGCTATTGCACTTTCACTGCCCGCCGCATCTCTGTGGGCAAAAACTTTCGATCCCAACTTGCAGGATCTTATCGCAGCTAGCGATAGTGAAACCTTGCACCAGGTCATTATAACTTTTGATCAGACTGGCAGCCCCAGCACCAGTCAGCTTAATTTTTTATCTAGCCTTGGCATACATGGTGTCAGTCTGAACCAGTTGCCTATGGTTGGTGCGCTGGCCACGCCTTCGCAGATTGAGGCAATCTACGCCCGCGACGACGTCGTCTCAGTATGGAATAACGAAACCCTGAGCTATGAAAATAACGGTGCCACAGAACTCACCGGCGTACAGCAACTGCGCGCTGACCAAAACCTGCGAAAAAACGGTATTCCTTATTCGGGCCGCGGCATCGGCGTCGTCGTCAATGACTCTGGTGTTGATGGTACCCATAGTGATCTGATGTATCCGCAGCACGTGGTGCAGAACGTACTGGCGCAGACTAATTTGCGCAGCTTCAGTGATTTACTACCCATTACTTACCAGGAGAATGTGGCCAACACCGACATTGGCGGTGGTCATGGTACCCATGTAGCCGGCACCATTGGTGGTAATGGTGCCATGAGTAGTGGCCTGCATGCCGGGGTTGCGCCTGGTGCTGACATTATCGGTTATGGTTCAGGCGCCGGACTCTTTATTCTTGATACCCTGGGCGGTTTTGATTATGCGCTGACACATCAGTTTGATTACAACATCCGGGTTATTTCGAATTCTTTCGGCAGCACTGCTGACACGGGTTCCGACTTTAATCCCGATCATCCCACCAACGTCGCAACGAAAGCACTGGCCGATCGCGGTATTATTACCGTGTTTTCAGCTGGTAACTCAGGTTCAGGGGAATCAACGATCACCGGTAACTTTAAAAAAGCGCCCTGGGTAGTTACCGTGGCGGCCGGCGATAAAGACGGTAACCTGGCGGACTTTAGTTCCCGTGGTGTCGATGGTAAGTCCGGTACCGCCACCGTTGATGGAGTGGAATATGTCTGGGAAGATCGCCCGACTGTGACAGCGCCGGGTGTCGATATCATTTCGGCCCGCGCCTCAACATCAAGTCTCGGCGGTTTAAGCGCCAGCCAGGATTCCGAACTTATCGCGCCTGAACACCTGGCTTTCTATACCACCTCAAGCGGCACCTCAATGTCAGCACCGCATATCTCCGGCATTGTCGCCTTGATGCTGGAAGCGAATCCTGATCTGACATGGCAACAGGTGAAGCAAATTCTGCAGGACACCGCCACCGTGATGCCAGGTCGTGAAGCCTGGGAAGTGGGTGCCGGTTATGTGAATGCCCACGCTGCAGTAAAAGCCGCGGTAGAAATGGATGATCGCTTCGGCGACACGGTGAAACTGAACCGTGATTTCAACGCCAGTGCACAGGTTACCGAAGGCGCCAGCTTCAGCCGTACCGTCAACTACACGGTTGCCGGTGAAAGCGACTTTGAAACCTTTGAAGTGAATGAAGCCACATCGCTGGTGATGGCAAGCGCCAACATTGAAACCGGCACGGCCTTTGTTCTTGAAGATCCGGCAGGTAACACCTACGGCTCAGGCATAGGTCTGCCAGTACTTGGCTCCTCAGTAGGAACTTCAGCGCCAGGCATGGCGGGTACATGGAAAGTCTACGCACGTGGCATCGGTAGTGTCAGCGGCCTTTCGGTTGACCCACTTGGTTTAACGAACGGGATCGGGTTACCAGGTGCCGTTGATGTGAACATTCGCTTGCTCGAAACCAACGGCTACGACGGTATCAGCGATACTGCTAACCATCCTGGTCGTGGTTTTATTGAGTATGCGGTCAGTGAACGCCTGATGGACGCTGAATCCAGTGGCTTCAATCCAGATCAGACAGTTATTAAGCAGACCCTGGCCGATGTGCTGACGCTAAGCGGATCAGTGCGTCAGCCCCAGACTGGTAACCAACTGGTGTATCTGGATGCTACATCAGAAAATGCCGCTATGCTGAACGCTGTCAGTGAACAAGGCGCCTCACTGAAAGATCGTGCGTATGACTTTGCTTCAGTACTCCCGGCTCACTCCGCTGATATATTTGGCAGCGATGATCTGGTGGCACGTCAGCAACTGGCTTACTCACTGGTACAGTCACTGGGTCTGGAACCCGTAGCGCGTGACTTTGACCCGGAGCAGGATGTTCAGGTAGTGGTATTTGATCAGGTTGTCACGCTCAGTGACAGTGATGACATCGCGCCAGAGCTTCGTGGTTATGTGCAGGCGGCATTGCACATGGGGCTAATGGATGCCCGCATCGAAGTGGTACAAGGGCCTTTTGATCTGGAGCCGAAGCTAACCGCAACTTTTGCGCCAGCGGAAGATTTCACCCGCGCAGAACTTGCCAAGGCAGTAACCCGTTTACATCCGCTGATGAGTAAATAAACTCCGGCGATATGAACTGACGAAGCCCGCTCAGAGCAACTGCTGAGCGGGCTTTTTTTATGCCCGGGTCAGAAATGATTTGCCGTAATCCAGCGGCTCGAGGTCAAGCCAGCTGGCAATGCTTTGGCCAATATCCGCGAACGTTTCACGACGCCCCATCGAACCGGGGGCAACCTTCTGGCCAAACACCAGAACCGGTACATATTCGCGGGTGTGATCGGTACCTGGCCAGGTGGGATCGCAGCCATGATCGGCGGTCAGAATAAGCACGTCATCAGGGCGCAGTGCATTCATAAGCTGCGGTAACATCAGGTCAAACTGCTCAAGCGCACGAGCGTAGCCAGCGACATCCCGGCGATGCCCATAATCCGTATCAAAATCGACCAGGTTAGTGAAAATGATACTTTGCTCTGGCGCATCACGCATTACTGACAGCGTTGTTTCAACCAGCGCAGGAATACCGGTAGCCTTATACTTTGAGGTGATCCCCTGATGCGCAAAGATATCAGCAATTTTTCCAATACTGACTACTTCCCCGCCGCTGGCTGTCAGTTTATCCAGAATCGTTGGTGCCGGTGGCGGCAGCGCATAATCGCGGCGGTTGCCGGTACGTTTGTAGTCTGCAGGGCCAGAGCCCACAAAAGGCCGGGCAATAACGCGCCCGATATTATAGGGCTCAAGGAGTTCGCGGACCTGCTCACAAAGCCGGTAAAGTCGTTCAAGACCAAAGCTCTGCTCATGAGCGGCGATCTGGAAAACAGAGTCCGCCGAGGTATAGAAAATCGGCTTACCGGTGCGCGCATGCTCCTGCCCCAGGCGCTGAATGATCTCCGTTCCCGAGGCCTGACAGTTTCCCAGATAACCGGGCAAATCGCCCTGCTCAACAATGGCTTCCAGCAGATCCTGAGGAAATGAATCCGTAGTGCGGGTAAAGTACCCCCATTCGAACAGAACCGGCACACCCGCCATTTCCCAGTGGCCTGAAGGCGTATCCTTACCGGATGACAGCTCCTGTGCCCAGCCGTAACAGCCAAGTATCGCCTGGGGTTTGGCAATACCTGCCGGCGCGCGTCCGGTTGCTCCCTCACTGGCTTCAGCGAGACCAAGTGCGCTCAGGTTGGGGATACACAACGGACCCGAGCGCTGCTCGTTTGCTTTTCCGGCAGCACAGTATTGGGCAATATGGCCAAAGGTATCCGCCCCTTCATCGCCAAAGCGATCGGCATCAGCAGCTGCGCCAATACCAAACGAATCCAATACAACAATAACCGCTCTGGCCATAGTGATGCCCCCTGACTACCCGGTAATACGCTGATAAATGACCGGTTGCGATTCCGGCGCAGTGTTGCCTGTGGTAAAAGCCTGCTGCAGCTGTCCGGCCGCGCGCTGCCATTGCGCTTCGTCGCGGGCGTAAAGCATCGCCAGCGGCGTTTGACTATCGGCTGACTCGCCAATCTCCATAATCTGGTCCAGGCCAACATCAAAATCAAGGGTATCGCTGCTACGCTGACGACCACCGCCCAGCGCTACCACAGTCAAACCCACGGCGCGTGTATCTATCTGCTGAATGATGCCAGCTTCAGTTGCAAATACCGGCTTGCCGACCGGTGCCAGCGGTAAATGCTGGCGGTAGTTATCCAGTAAATCCGCCGGGCCACCCAGGGCGGTAATCATTTTTGCAAAGGATTCTGCCGCCGCGCCCGAATCAAGGGCAGCCTGCGCCTTTGCACGCCCCTTATCACGGCTTTCCGCAAGCCCGCCAAGTACCAGCATCTCTGCTGCCAGCTCCAGGGTGACCTCATGAAGACGCGGGGCCCGGAAATCGCCACGCAGATAGCGGATGGCTTCATGAACTTCTATCCGATTACCGGCTGACGCTGCCAGTACCTGATTCATGTCAGTCAATATTGCACTGGTATTCAGACCTGCTCCCCGGGCAACGGTAACCAGACTGTGAGCAAGCTCACACGCCCGCTCATGCTGGTTCATTACCGCGCCATTACCGGTCTTAACATCCAGTACGAGGCCGTCAAGGCCAGCCGCCAGCTTTTTCGATAAGATTGATGCAGTAATCAGCGGAATAGACTCAACCGTCGCAGTGATATCCCGGGTCGCATAGAACTTTTGATCAGCCGGGGCCAACTCACCCGTCTGACCGATAATCGCCACCCCAACCTCTTTTACCACTTTCTTAAAGCGTTCCAGATCTGGCTTAGCCTGATAGCCGGGAATCGATTCCATCTTGTCCAGCGTGCCACCAGTATGCCCAAGACCACGCCCGGATATCATAGGAACGTAACCGCCGCACGCTGCGATAATAGGGCCCAGCATCAGACTAACCACATCGCCAACGCCGCCGGTCGAGTGTTTGTCCAGTACCGGACCATCAAGGTTTAAGGATTGCCAGTTCAGAACGGTTCCTGAATCACGCATACCAAGGGTCAATGCGACACGCTCAGCAGGACTCATGCCCTGAAAGAACACCGCCATTGCCAGAGCTGAAATCTGGCTCTCGGAGATGCTGCCAGCGGTAAGGCCCGCGACAAAAAACTCTATTTGCTCACGAGTCAGCTCGCCGCCATCTCGTTTGCAGCGAATGATTTCCTGCGGTAAAAACATCTAATATCCTTGTTGTGTATTGCCCTGGTTTCCACTCAGCACAGCAGTCAGATTATCCAGAAGGCCACTTGCGCCGAAGCGAAAATGCTCCGGACTAAGCCAGTCGCTGCCCATAATGTCACTGGCCAACTGCAAATAAATAGCGGCATCCGCAGCGGTTCGTACTCCGCCTGCCGCTTTAAAGCCACAGTCACGGCCCGACTCTTTAATAGCCCCAAGCATAACGGCTGCCGCTTCGGGCGTCGCGTTAACCGGCACTTTGCCAGTGGATGTTTTAATAAAATCAGCCCCGGAGCCAATTGCTATTTCGCTGGCGGCGCGGATGTGATCGGTGCGCTTCAGTTCACCACTTTCAATAATCACCTTCAACTGAGCCCGTTCACCGCAAGCATTTTTACACACCCGAACCAACTCAGCGCCGATTTGCCGATCGCCCGCCAGCAAGGCACGCCAGGGGAATACCACATCAACTTCATCGGCGCCGGCCCCCACCGCCCGCTCCGTTTCAGCCAGGGCCCGGCCGACCTGGTCACCACCGTCGGGAAAGTTAGTTACCGTAGCAATACGCACCTGCGGCAACGCCAACCGGTCGAGCTCCTGGCGTGTCCAGATCACCCATTCAGGGTAAACACAAAGCGCCGCTGGCGAACCAAATTCGGTTTTGGCCTGACTACATAGGTCGGTAATGCTTTGCCTGGAATCAGTGGTCGAGAGACTGGTCAGATCCATAAGCCGCAGTGCGCGGCGGGCAACGTCATAGAGTTCCATAAGTCGTTTAGTTCCGGTGGGTTTCCAGGTTAAAACTAAAAGCATCCGGCAACAGCTCGCCGATACTCCATTGCCGCTCTTGCCCATCGCTGGTCGAGAATACTGGTGTGTCGCTGGCCAGAAATTCCGCCAGAACCTGACGACAGGCTCCGCAAGGCGCGACGGCCTCGGATCCGGGGATATAAATAGTCACTGAGCGGATATCAGAGCCCTTATACCCTTGCGCGATGGCCGTGAAAATCGCGGTCCGTTCGGCGCAATTCGACAAGCCGTACGAGGAATTTTCGACGTTACAGCCAGTGATTATCTCGCCGTTGGTTAGTTCTAACGCGGCGCCAACCGGAAAGTTACTAAAGGGTGCATAGGCCCGGGTACTGGCTAGTTTAGCCTGCTGCTTAAGGTGAGCAGGCACGTCATTTTCAGTTTTTTTTGTCATTAGGTGGATTCACTTTATTAGTCGGTTATCAGCTTACTCTTTTCTAGATCTCAAACCAAGTTTCGGCAGACACGCCAAAGATCATCTGGAGCCGACAACCTGTTAGTGCTAATCTGGCTGTATATTTTTTAAACTACAATTTAAACTACACAGTTCGACCTCTTCGAATTACTAAAACAAATGAGTACGAATGATTATGGATACATTGCCGCTTGGCCACATGCCGCAAGATGAAGCCAGATATGCAGCCCGGTTCTTACGTTCATTAGCTAGTGAACACCGCTTACAAATCCTCTGTTACTTAACCAGCGGCGAGAAAAGTGTGAGCCAGCTCAATCAATTTTTCCCGCATAGTGCTTCAGCATTCTCCCAGCACCTTGCCGTGCTCCGTCAGCAAGGGCTGCTTATTTTTCGCAAAGAAGGCCAGACGATTTACTATTCTATCGCTGATCCTGACACCCGGAAATTTCTGGAGTTGATCAAAGACAAGTTTTGCACTGATTATCAGAACTACTCGACCATCGCATGACTAAAGCATCCTCGGCACCGGTCGCTGTCGGGTAATAGCCTTTCCTGACACCAACTTCAGAGAATCCCGTTCGTTGATAAAGCGCAATCGCCGGCGTATTTGAGCGGCGCACTTCCAGCCATAAGGTATAGCCCTCCCGAGCCGCCATCCCTTGCACCCAGTTTATCAGCTGTCCGGCATAACCACGGCGACGATAATCAGGATGCACCGCAATATTCATAATGGTCAGTTCGTCAGCAACCTGCTGTGTGATGATATATCCGGCCAGCACACCGTCTGAGGTGCGCAGCGCCCAGTTCTGATAATCATCATTAAAACAAGAATATAAGGCCGCTTCGGACCAGGGGTGGGGGCTTGCCTTTTGCTCGAGTTCACAGACCGCTGCGGACCACCCGAGCGGGCCGATTACTGACTGATCAGCTGCCATATTTTACGTTTCTGGAGCGCGTTGAGCTGATCGCCCTGCCACTCACCTAAGTCAATAATACGGTTGGGGTCCCACGTCTGATGAACTGCGGCGGTAACTTCAGCGGGCTTTACTGATATCTCGTCATGAGCTAGTGCAACGCACAGATCGCCCAGCCAGGATAAGCCGGTAACCGGCAAAGCTGAAGGCAGTATGAGCAGCCAGTCATGCAGACGGTAGTAGTACTTGGGATGAGTAGTCAGTTCAGTGGAATTGGCTAGTCGGGGCACCCAAAGACGTAGCCCCAACGCTGCCATGGCGCGCTGCTGAGCTGGTGAAAAAAGAGATGTTGTACTAGATTCTTTCATAGATGCCAGCTTAGCGCATCGGCGGCTGTCAGAAAAGTGGCAGGGGTGGAGGGATTCGAACCCCCAACCGTCGGTTTTGGAGACCGCTGTTCTACCAATTGGAACTACACCCCTGCAAACAGACTCCGAATTATACTGGCAGATACCTGCCAGGCAAGCGATTTTACCGCTAGTTCGCCTGACTGCCGTTTTTTTCACCGGCTTTTTTAAGGCGAACTGATATACTCAGTAATAAATCAATAGGTTGGTCGGGAGACTTGATGGTTCGACTCGGTACGGTTGGTAGCTGGTTGTTGTTAAGCCAACTTATCTTTCATAGTCCTGCAGGCTTCGCACAACAGTCCGAAGAGCGGCAAAGGGCTCCCGCGGATGCGACGGTAAACGTCACTATTGAAGGCGTTGATGGCGAACTGGAAGACAATGTCCAGGGCTACCTGAGTATTATGGAACTTGACGGCAAGGCGGCACCCGCCCGCTTCCGCCTGCGATTTTTGCAACGTCGCGGTGAAGAGCAGATCCGCCAGGCGCTGGCCCCGTTTGGCTATTATCAACCCACCATTGAATCATCCCTTGAGCTGGTCGGTTCAACCTGGCAGGTGCATTACTCAATCGCGCCGGGCGAGCCAGTCCGGTTAGACGAGATTGATATCCGCATACTTGGTGATGGCCGTGAAGACCCCAAATTTCAAAAGCTGTTAAAACAACACCGCCTGGTATCGGGCAATGTGTTGCATCATGAAGCTTATGAGAGCCTGAAACGTCAGCTTCGTAATCTTGCCACCGAACGCGGCTATTATAATGCCCGCTTTACAGAACAGCAGGTTAAGGTGGAACTGACCGACCTCTCGGCGGACGTCACTTTATTCTTTGATACCGCCGTCCGCTACGCTTTCGGTGAAACTACCTTCTGCTGCACCGAGCTTGATAATGACTTCCTGCATCGCTTTCGGAATTATGAAGCCGGGGACCCATTTCAGACTCGTGAGTTATTGGATCTTCAGGTTGCCCTTTCAGGCAGTCAGTATTTCAGTTCTATTGAAGTTGCCCCTGACTGGGAAAACCGGCAGGACGGAAGCGTACCAATCACTGTTGATGTAGAAGCCAACAAGCGCGATCGTTATCAGTTTGGTCTTGGTTATGGTACCGATACCGGGGCGCGGGCTACTGTGGGCTTCGATCGTAGGTGGGTCAACGCGCGCGGTCATAAGCTGAACAGTATATTGCGGTTATCTCAGGTACAAAATACGGGTTTTGTCAGCTACATCATACCCGGCACAGATCCTGTCACTGACCAGTATAGTCTTACCGGAGAAATTACCGACCGATCTTATCAGGAACAGCGCTCCACCCTTTACCGCTTTACCGCACGCGACACCCGCCATTTTAATAACTGGCAGCGAACCTACCAACTCGGTTGGCAACGCGAAGATTTTGCCTTCGGTGACCAACCCATGCGTTCATCAAACTTTCTGATACCTTCGGTCGAAGTCAGCCTGGTGGAAAGCACCAGCGTGGCTGATAACCGAAATCTCGTTGAAGATGGTTATCGGGTAAGCGCTAACTTACAGGGAGCCAGTTCTTCGCTGCTATCGGAAACCAGTTTCGTATCAGCACGACTTTCCGCAAAGTGGGTACATAGCTATACCGAAAAATTCCGTATGTTATTACGTGGTGAAGCTGGTGGTATGGCGGTAAGCAATTTTTCTTCGTTATCGCCTTCACTGCGCTTCTTTGCCGGTGGCGACTATAGTGTGCGCGGTTACGAATATGAACAGCTGGGTCCCCGAAACGAAGAAGGGGTCGTAACGGGTGGTCGTTACTTAGTGACAGGCAGTGTCGAATTTGATTATAAGGTGGCGGACTCCTGGCGAGTAGCGGTATTCAGTGATTTTGGTAACAGCTTTATGGACTGGCCGGTAACCATAAAACAAAGCTACGGCATTGGCGTTCGGTGGATATCACCAATCGGACCAGTACGTTTAGATGTAGCACAAGCCGTGGATGAGCCTGGCAATCCCTGGCGAATTCATCTGACATTGGGGCCGGATCTATGAAGTATATAAAGTGGTTAGCATGGATTGTAATCGGGCTCTTTATTATCGTACCGACCCTGGCCGGTATTTTACTGGCGACCACCAGTGGTTCCCGTTTTTTAATCAATCAGGGTATTTCTTACGGCGCAGTGCCAGTCACTTATGAGCGTCTTGAAGGCAATCTGCTCGGCGAGCTGACCCTCGGTGGCGTTCGTTATAACACTGAGCAACTGGACGTTACTATTGAAGATGTGACTCTGCGCTGGACTCCGACAGCGCTGCTCGATCGAGAAATTAATGTCCGCAGCCTACAAGCCAGTGGCATTGAGATTGTTCAGCAGGCTACTGCAGAAACTGCGCCAGAACAGCCCGCCGCGCTACCGGTTATATCACTGCCCTGGTTACTTACGGTAAACCAGCTTGAAATGAACCGTATTGATTACCGCCGCGGCGATCAACACCAACAGATCAACCGGGTTTACGCTCAACTGCGGTGGCAGCAAACCGTAATCGCCATACAATCCCTTGAACTCGATCACCGACAGCTACAACTGCAGGCTGACGGTCAGCTCGATATGGCAGAGAACTATGCCTTGTCTTTGCATGCCGACTGGACCTTAAGCAACTTTGAGGCGCCCGTAGATGTGCAGCAGTTGACTGGATCCGCTGACCTTGGCGGCGACTTGCAGCAGCTCACTCTAACGAGCAGCTTCCAGGTTAACGAGCGCTCCGGCGATAATAGTTTGCGTGCCCAGTTAAATGATCTCCTGACGGATCCGACCTGGGAAGCAAAATTAAATATTAATGGCCTCCCAGCCAGACTATTCAGTGAGATGTTACTTGCCGATCAGCCAGAGGATATCCGGCAGCTGCTAGGCGACAGTCTGATAACGGCAACCTTGGATTTGGATCAAGACCAGGTGCAACTCAACCAGTTCCGGCTGCACCCGGTAAGCCCAACAGCAGGAGTGGTTGAACTAAGCGGGCGTATTTGCAATTACCTGATGCTGGCAGAGAGCCCTGCGCAGGCACAGTTCGAATTAACCGCAAATGCCGGAAATCTGCAATTACCCTACCAGATTAACGAGCGACCGCTGACAATCAACGATTTGAATCTGTCCGTAAGCGGCCATATTGATGACTATCAGTTACAACTACGAAGTGACGTACTGGCACTGGACGACAAACCTATTGCTGTGCAGCTGGCGGGCAAGGGAACGACCACCTCCCTTGATCTGGCGACACTCAAGGCGACCCATAATGACTTCAATGTGACCGCGAGCAGTGAGATTGACTGGCGCAACGCCCTGGCAATCACGGTAGATATCGAAGAAGCTAACACCGCTATTCCAGCGGCCGACGGTGGTTATCCGATTTCTGCTGAAGGACGGATAGCAATAGCCGACGGTAAAGTGACTGCCGATGGCCTGCGCCTCATTTCAGGCGACACCCGGCTTATTGCCAACGGGGTAATAAGCAATCAGGATACGCTCGATATTGAACTGACAATCCCCGAGTTATCGCAATGGGTTGATAATCCGCTGGTGGCGGCAAGCGCTACTCTTAAAGCGCGGGTTAGCGGTAACTACAATGAAAAACTGGCGATTGAGATCGCTACGCTCGACCTGGATACCGAGGAATTTGGCCGCTGGAGCAACCAACAACCCGCCCGGGTCGAACTGGATACCCGTAATCCGCTTGGTCAACTGACTGTTCGAAACTTATGCCTTCTTCAGGGCCAGGAAAATCCTGCCCAGATCTGCCTCGATGCAAAACCTCAGCAGCAGTTACTCGAGATAGAGGTCGCGGGTCAGCGTCTGCCGCTACGGCTACTTAACCGGTTACGGACCGAGGCGGCAGCGGAACGTATAGTCGGAACATTACAACTAAGCAGTACCACGCGGCTGGTTCCTGAATCCATGCAAATTCATTCGACCACGGGGCGGCTGTACAGCGAAAATACAACCTTTGTAGCCCTAGATGAAGAACTCAGCAGTCGCCTGTCCTTCTGGGAATTATTATGGGACGGCAACAGTGACCTGGTAACGGTTACGGCTCTAGCTGAACTGGAAGATGATTTAGGCCGGGCTTATGGTGATTTCAGTATCCGCGATTTAGCAACTAACCAGAGCCTCAGCGGCTCCCTGGACATGTCCCTTAATGATCTGACGTTGCTGCAATGGGTTCTGCCTGACTTACGCTACGAAGGTGCTACGGCGGTTGGCTCTGTTGCGGTTAGCGGAACGCTTAAGCAGCCACAAATACAGGGTTCACTGGAGCTTGCTGCGGAAGAGATCGGTTTCGCGCAAAGCGGCCTGCTGTTAACTAACGTCAAAATTGCGGCCATCGATCGGGCCCAAAATGCAGAACAGCTGGAAATAACTGGCCAGGCGCGTTCGGGCGATGGCTGGATAACTATTGATGGCTTTGTCGAACCGTTAAACGGCGTTCTCGAGCTACAGGTTAAAGGTGAGGACTTCAGGGCGGTGCAACTTCCTTCAGCACGCGTTGATGTTAACCCCGACTTGCGTATCAAAGTAAGGGAACAACAGATTCATGTTGAGGGTTCAGTTCACATTCCATACGCGCGAATTGAGCAACCAGATCTTGGTGATCAACTAGTAGAACGCTCGAATGATGTTCAGGTAGTCAGGAATGGAGAGCCGGTGACCCTTATTGAAGATGGCATCTATCCAGTCCACGCTTCAGTTCGGATCAGTCTGGGCGACGATATTTTGGTGGAGGCATATGGCTTTACCGGGAATGTCACAGGCAGCGTCCGGATATCGGAACAGCCACAAAAAGCCATGACGGTAACCGGTAGTATTAAAGTCATCGATGGCGAATATACGATTTATGGGCAAAGCCTGGATATCCAGCGAGGGGTGCTGATTTATAACGGTGGGACGCTCGATAATCCCGGTCTGGATCTGCGGGTCGCCCGCACGTCGTCCGGCGTCGGCGCGGCAGATGAGGTCACTGTAGGTGCGCAGATTGGCGGTACCTTATTAGCACCTGACTTCAGATTGTTTTCTAATCCCGCACTTCCGGAATCTGAAATTCTTTCGTATCTGGTATTGGGCCGCGGTTCAGGTTCCGGTGCTCCGGATCCCAATTTACAATTGCAGGCGCTGCTTATGCTCAGTTCGCGCGGCACAGATGCTATTGGCGGTTCGGTACAGGAAACTTTCGGGCTTGATGAGTTTGGTCTGGATTCTACGACTAACCCGCGTGAAACCTCGTTTTACATCGGCAAATACCTGTCGCCTAAGCTTTATGTGAAATACGGAGTGGGTCTGTTTGAAGATACCAACACCTTCTTTATTCGCTACAAGTTAACTGAACATCTGCTTATTGAGTCAGCGACCAGTAGTGAAGGCCAAGGCGGAGATATCTTCTATACCATCGAACGGTAAAAGGAAGGCATAAAAAAAGCCCCTGTCATCTGACAGGGGCTTTCGTTATTTGAAGCCTGGCGGTGTCCTACTCTCACATGGGGAGACCCCACACTACCATCGGCGCTGAAGCGTTTCACTACTGAGTTCGGAATGGATCAGGTGGTTCCACTTCGCTATGGCCGCCAGGCAAAACTGGTTGCTCTATCCCTGAGGGGATAAAGCCAATATGAACGGCTGATTGTAACAGAGATGCCACTCTATTTGATGTGACCCTGTTTTTCCCGTGGTAGAACCACGGGCTACATGGGCCCCCCGTGGTAGAACCACGGGCTACGTTGGTTCGTAGCATTGTTTGGTAAAGGGTATTCGAACCTGT
>NZ_JPER01000010.1 GCF_000753715.1 Pseudidiomarina salinarum
GGTTCAAGTCCCGTCCGCTCCGCCATTTAAACATCCTTCATTGTTTTATCTCCTGGAGTATTGCGCGATGAGTTCGGCTAATGCCTGCTTAACGTGTGGGGCTTGTTGTGGATCCTATCGTGTGTCCTTTTACTGGGGCGAAGCTACCGGTGCGCCTGAAGGCTATGTGCCAAGCGAACTGACGGAAGCTTTTCATCCGCACCTGCTGTGTATGCAGGGGACCAACCAAAAACAACCACGTTGTGTCGCCCTTGAAGGCGAGATCGGCCAGCAAGTCAGTTGCAGCATCTATCAAAACCGTCCATCGCCTTGCCGGGAATTCGATATTTCGGTAAACGGCAGTAATCCGTTTTGTGACAAAGCCCGGTTAAAATATGGGCTGCCGCCTCTGATTCCTGTTATTCATGTTGCCTGATATAACCATAAATCCGCTAAATGGCGAACTTTGCGCTATGAATTACTCTTGAGCCTGAGTGCGCAGGGGGGTACATTAGTGGGATCACTACAACAAGGAGAAAGACTATGCGCAAGAGCCTAATCGCTATTGCTATCGGCGCTACGCTATCCGTGGCTGCCTGTTCTGATAAAGACGCCACTGAACAAACAACACAGGTTGCTGCTCAGACAGAACAAACCGCTGCTACCGAATTCAACGAGAGCAATCCGTTCTATGAAGCCAGCACGCTGCCTTACCAGGCGCCTGACTTTACCCAAATCAAATTTGAGCACTTCCGCCCGGCGTTTGAAGCTGGCATGGCAGAGCACATGGAAGAAATCGTTGCGATTGCCAGTAATCCGGAACTTGCTACTTTCGAGAACACTATCGTTGCTATGGAGCGATCAGGTCGCCTGCTAGGCCGCGTATCCTCTGTTTTCTATAACTTAGCTGGCTCAAACAGCAATGATGATATCCGCAATTTACAAGGTGAACTGGCGCCGAAGATGGCGGGTCACCGCGACAACATCATGCTGAACGCTGATTTATTTGCGCGGGTACAGGCGGTTTATGACAACCGGATGATGCTCGAAGGTGAAGATCTGCGTCTGGTTGAAGAAACCTATAATGATTTCATCCGTGCCGGCGCTCAGCTTTCTGATGAAGCACAGGTTGAAATCCGCGAGTTAAACTCAGAATTGTCATCGCTGACCACCGAGTTCCAGCGCAACCTGATGAAACTGGTTGATGAGAACCTGATCGTTGTTGACGATAAAGCCCAACTGGCTGGTCTGAGCGACAGCGAAATTGCCCGCCTGGCAGAAACCGCAAAAGCTGAAGACATGGAAGGCAAGTACGTTATTAAGCTGACCAATACCACCCGCCAGCCAATTTTACAGTCACTGGAAAACCGTGAACTGCGTCAGCGTATCTGGGAAGCTTCGGCAAACCGCGGTACCGGTAACACTGCAACGGATAACCGTCCGCTGGTATCACGTTTAAGTGAACTACGGGCTCAGAAAGCGAAACTGCTTGGTTATGACAACTGGGGCCTGTATGTGCTGGATACCAGCATGGCTAAAACCCCAACCGCGGCACAGGACATGCTCCGTGACCTGGTTCCGGCAGTAGTAAGTAACGTTGCCAAAGAGCAAGCCGCGATTCAGGAAATGATTGAAGCCGAAGGCGGTGATTTCGAAGTGAAACCATGGGATTGGGCCTTCTACGCTGAAAAAGTTCGTGAAGACCAGTACGCTATCGATTCGGATGAAGTGAAGCAATACTTTGAATTCAACCGCGTTGTTGAAGACGGTGTATTTTTCGCGATGAACCAGCTGTTTGGTATCACTTTCCATCAGCGTGATGACATTCCTGTCTATGCCGATGATGTAGTGGTTTATGAAGTTAAAGATGTCGACGGTTCTACTCTTGGCCTGTTCTACGGCGACTGGTTTACCCGTGACGGTAAGCGTGGTGGCGCCTGGATGAGTTCTTATGTCAGCCAGTCACACCTGCTTGGTAACAAGCCGGTTATCCTGAACAACATGAACATCAAAAAAGCTCCGGACGGCGAACCGACTCTGCTGAGCTTTGATGAAGTCAGCACCATGTTCCATGAAATGGGACACGCGCTGCACGGTATGTTCTCTGATGTGAAATACCCGTCGCTGGCTGGTACCTCAGTATCGCGTGACTACGTAGAATTCCCGTCAACTTTCCAGGAAGACTGGACCATGCATCCTAAAGTCATGGCAAACTACGCTCGTCATTATGAAACTGGTGAAGTTATTCCTGAAGACCTGCTGGCCAAAGTAATGGCCGCGAAAAACTTCAACATGGGTTATGACACCCTGGAATACATCTCATCAGCGTTGCTGGATCTGGAATACCACACGCTGTCAGCGGATGCCGCCAAGATTGATGATGTGCTGGCCTTCGAAGAAGCGGCCCTGGCTCGCAATGGCGTTGATGTAGAAGCGGTTCCACCGCGTTATAAATCAACCTTCTTTGCGCATGTATTCGCTGGCGGTTATTCAGCCGGATACTATGCCTACATGTGGTCTGAAGTGCTGGCAGCTGATGCCTTTGCATTTCTTGGCGAGCGTGGCGGTCTGACCATTGAAAACGGCCAGGCATTCCGTGAAGCCATACTGTCGAAAGGAAACAGTATCGATCCGATGAAACAGTACATCAACTTCCGCGGCCATGAGCCATCAGTGGAAGCTTTACTGGAACGTCGTGGTCTGACACCACCTAAAATCGACTAAATAGCAGTAATATAAAAGAGAATAGGGGGCTGACACCGTTTACTGGTGGCAGCCCCTTTTTTGTTTTGCGAAATAGTGATATAAAAATGTAAAGATTAAATGAAATTAGGGGTTTAACAAATGGCAGAGACGTTATTTGCAGCACAGCCTATATATGATAGCCGGCAGCGGATAGTCGCTCATGAGTTACTGTACCGCCATGACAACGGCATAACGGCGCTGGAGGTAGGTGACAGCCTGGCAACCAGTGAAGTGCTGTTTAATCTCTGCACCGGTATTGTTGAGCATGTTGAGCATTTCAAAAAGCCGGTATTTATTAACGTCGCCACCGATTTTCTGATGTCAGGGTCGTTTCTGCCACTGAATCCTAAAGACGTTATGATTGAACTGGTAGAGCGGATTCAACCGACGCCCGACGTCGTTGCGGCAATCGAATCCTGGGTCAGAGAGGGATTTCAGTTTGCTCTTGATGATTTTGCGTTTGAGCCTGAATGGGAACCATTAGTCCGTCTGGCCTCCGTTATAAAAGTCGATATCAGCCTGATTAGTATTGACGAAGTCAGAGTCCACTTTGAAAAGCTTCGTCACTTACCCGTGCAGTGGTTGGCGGAACGGGTTGAAGATGAGCAAACTTACAACGAATACCGGGAGCTTGGTTTTGACCTCTTTCAGGGGTTTTACCTTGCACGTCCTATCATCATTGAAGGCACGCGGGTGCCGTCCGCAGCCAGCCAGTTAACCTTTGTAATCGAGCACCTATTTGCGGAAGAACCTGATCTCTATGATCTGGTTGGAGCCTTATCTACCGATCCGCTACTGGTTGTGAATCTGTTGCGTATCGCCAATAGCCCATATTATGCGGCGCGGCGGCGCATCGAGTCGCTGAAAGAAGTGGTCATGATGCTAGGGCTTGAACCCTTGCGCAAGTGGGTGCTGCTGATTATTTCATTGCAGAGCACTACCCCGGTCAAAGCCAAGCTTGTCCTAACCCGTGCGTATATGTGTAGCGAGCTGATGCAACTCAATACTGCTGATCAGCGTCTGTCCGGACCCGCCTTTCTGGTCGGCCTGCTATCAGGCATTGATACGCTGCTTGGCGTTAAGACCAAAGATTTTGTCAATAAGCTGAATATTACCGACGCCGTTCGTGATGCGGTATTACATAATAAAGGCGGACTTGGCGAACTTCTGGCTTCGGTGGAAGCCTTTGAATATGCATTGACGATGAAACAGCCGATCGATCCGGACAACCCACTGTTCGGGATTTATCAGCAGTGCCACTTTTTAGTTGATGAGATGCTTTCAGCGGCAGGTTTCGAATGAAAATAAAACCCTTTCTGACGTTGTTAGGCTGCCTGGTAGTAACTGGTGCTGCGCAGAGTACAACCTGGGGCGAGCGCGAAGTCGCTGATCCATTATTACCCGGCGAAACCTGCAAAGTACGGGAGCCGATGAGCTATGGCGGTTATATTTACCACTGGGATTCAAAATATGATCAGGTGTTCTGGCCGCTGATCGATGTCGAAGGGATCTGGCACTGTGAAAAATCCGGATTCATGGCGCTTATCGGCGACTTTGCATTAAATCCGGATGAAGTATTACGTATCAAAGCTTTTCTGGATACCCACCCGATTCGACCGGTGAGCCGGGAGGACAAACTGGCCCGGCTGGATGCGCTTTATGCCCTGCGCGATATCGATCCGGACTATCAGAATATCGTCAACCGGGTACTGGCCCGCCAATATCAGAGCGTTAAAGATTATGACACAGCGAATCGTTACCGCGCCGAGGCCTTCGCAACTATTGAAGAGATACTGGCGCAAGCCGATTTAGATCTGGCGAAACGCGCACGGTATTTGTACCTGGGAGTGAACTACGCGCGGCAATTTGGGGAGATGGAACTGAGTGACGACTACCTGCGCCGGTTACATATTGTAATGATCGATGCGCGTGGTACCGAAGCCGAACAATTCATTGAGTACATTGAAGAATTTCTGTCCCATAGCCAGTATATTACGCCAGGCGGCGCGCTCGATCCGGAGCTGCCTGAAGCAGCACCAGACGAAGGGGGCTGACACCGCCTGGTGATGCCCTGAACCACCCCTGACTAGTGCCTGCCTCTGCTTCCTGCTATAATCTGCACCACTTTTTGAAGCCTTTTATCATTCTGAACTTAAGAATAGGAACAACTATGTCGAACGATGGTTCAAAGATTATCTATACCGAAACAGATGAAGCCCCGCGCTTAGCGACGTATTCATTGTTGCCCGTTATTCAGGCGTTTACTAAAGCGGCCGGCGTTTCTGTAGAAACCCGGGATATCTCGCTGGCTGGCCGGATCCTTGCTAACTTTCCTGAGAACCTGAAGGAAGATCAGCGCGTTAATGACGCGCTTGCTGAACTCGGCGAAATGGCGAAGACCCCGGAAGCCAATATTATTAAACTGCCAAATATCAGTGCTTCTATTCCGCAGATGGTTGCTGCCATCAAGGAACTGCAAGAACAGGGCTATAATCTTCCTGACTATCCGTTTGAACCAAAAACTGACGAAGAACGCTACGCCAAGTCGCGCTACGACAAAATTAAAGGTAGTGCGGTTAATCCGGTATTGCGGGAAGGTAATTCTGACCGCCGCGCGCCTGCTTCAGTCAAAAACTACGTGAAGAAGCACCCGCACCGCATGGGCCAGTGGAGCAAAGACTCCAAAACCCACGTGGCGCATATGAACCACGGTGACTTCTACGGTAGCGAACAGTCAACCACCATGGTGAACAGTGACACCCTGAAAATTGTCCTGAATACCCCAGAAAGTCAGACCGTGCTGAAAGAAGGCGTGAAAGTGCTGGCTGGTGAAGTGATTGACGCGGCTGTTATGAACACGGCCCGGCTGGAAGACTTCTACGTTAAAGAAACCAATCGCGCTAAAGAAGAGGGCGTATTACTGTCGCTGCATCTGAAAGCCACCATGATGAAAGTTTCTGACCCCATCATGTTTGGTCACGCGGTGAAAGTTTATTTCCGCGACCTTTTTGCAAAACACGGCGAGACCTTTAAAAAGCTTGGCGTTGATGTAACCAACGGCTTTGGTGATATCGAATCGAAGATCAAAGAGTTGCCGAAAGATCATCGCGAAGAGATCGAAAAAGATATTAAAGAAATCTTTGCTGAGCAGCCTGAACTGGCAATGGTGAACTCGGATAAAGGCATCACCAACCTGCACGTTCCAAGCGATGTGATTATTGATGCCTCCATGCCGGCAATGATTCGTGATTCGGGCAAAATGTGGAACCGTGATGATAAGCGCCAGGATACTAAGGCGATGATTCCGGATCGTTGCTATGCCGGTGTTTACCAGGAAACGATTGATTTCTGTAAAGAACATGGTGCCTTTGATCCGTCGACTATGGGAACCTGCCCTAACGTTGGCCTGATGGCACAAAAAGCCGAAGAATATGGTTCACATGATAAAACCTTCGAAATTGCGGCACATGGCACGGTAAAAGTGCTGAACTCCAAGGACGAAGTGATTTTTGAACACGAAGTTGAGAAAGGCGATATCTGGCGCATGTGTCAGGTTAAAGACGAGCCGATTCGTGACTGGGTGAAACTGGCCGTGAACCGTTCGCGCTCAAGTGGCATGCCGGCAGTATTCTGGCTGGACAGCAACCGCGCGCACGACCGGCAGCTGATTGCCAAAGTAAAATCCTATCTGCAGGATCATGATATCGAAGGTCTGGATATTCGTATCCTGTCGCCGGTTGAAGCTACGCGCCATACCCTGCAGCGCCTGAAGGACGGTAAAGATACGATTTCTGTGACCGGTAACGTGCTGCGCGATTACCTGACAGATTTATTCCCGATTCTGGAGCTGGGTACCAGCGCCAAGATGCTGTCAATTGTGCCGCTTATGAACGGTGGCGGCCTGTTTGAAACAGGTGCCGGCGGTTCCGCGCCAAAACATGTGCAGCAGTTTGTTGAAGAAAACCACCTGCGTTGGGATTCGCTGGGCGAGTTTCTTGCGCTGGCGGCGTCACTTGAGCACATGGCTGAGCGCATGAGTAATGACCGTGCGCAGATTCTGGCCGATACCCTTGATGATGCTACGGCTAAATTCCTGGAGAACGACAAGTCGCCTTCGCGTAAAGCGGGTGAGTTGGATAACCGCGGTAGCCATTTCTATCTGGCAATGTACTGGGCCGAAGCACTGGCGCAGCAGAACAAAGATAGCGCGCTGGCGGAACGCTTCAGTAAACTGGCAGACCAGTTCGCTGAAAACGAAGACGCAATCATTAATGAACTGAATGAAATCCAGGGGCAGCCAGTGGATATCGGTGGTTACTACAACCCGAATTCAACATTGGTTTCTAAAGCCATGCGGCCTTGCGATTTACTGAACGATATCCTGGCAAGCCTGTAAAGCGTTCGCCACAGATAAGGTCAGTTCCGAAAAGGGCGAAGCTTTGATGCTTCGCCCTTTTTTTGTGCGCGTCCTGACACCATCAGCTACGCTTAAGGAAGTTGTCACTGTCAGTTAATAAGGAGGTTCACATGGAGCAATCAGTTGAACTGACCGATATACGGAGCTTTTTGCTGTGGTGCGTGATTGGACACTACGCATTGCTGCTGATCTGGTTCGGTTTCTTTGTGTTTGGCCACCGCTGGCTATACCGCCTGCATAATCGCTGGTTCAGCATGACCAGAGAAACCTTCGATGCGCTGCATTATGCCTTGTTAGGTATTTTTGAAGTGCTGGTATTGGTGTTCTTCCTGGTGCCGCTGGTGGTTCTGTACCTGACAGGCTAGACTGAACTACGCGTAATGAATTGCTCAATCAAGGAGAAGTAAATGTCTGATAAAGAACCGGAACAAAGTCCACTTACCCAGAAGGTCACTGTCGATGATAAGACCGTGGAGATTGATATTTATCGGGGCGATGAAGGTGGCTGGATTCTGGAAATTGTTGATGAAGGCAACAACTCGACGATGTGGGAAGATGAGTTTGCGTCGGACGAAGAAGCCTTAGCTGAAGCGAAAACCGCCATCCGGGAGGACGGCATTGATGCTTATATTGGTGCGCATGGGCAATCCGGAAAAGGCGAATATGGCTACGAACATCGGGATGATACTGAACCCCGGGTTGAGGAAATTCCCCGCATTAAAAAAGGCCCTAAACAAGGAATGAGTAACGGTTAAGGAGGTGAAATGAAATTAGTCCTTAGTTTTTTTCTGGCCGGCATGGTCACCCTTAGTGGTTCTGCCATGGCGGTAACCGATACCTGCGAACTGAAAGCCGAAACGCCCAGTAAATTCCTGGTGCTTGATAGTAACGGTGATGAAGTTGGCTATATTGAACTGAGAAGCGACGATAGTTGGAAAGCCTGGGTGAACGAACGGGGTGCGGCCATCGAAACTTTCTGGACGCCCGAAGATGCTATGGGCCATGTATGCCGAAACCGGGTTATTGACTAACCCGGCTTCGGAAAAGGTGCTAGCGGTAAAGCATTAGCGCTGGATACATTCTGCCAGTGAACAGCCCTGATAGGTGCGTTCACACTGCTGATAGGCGCGATGCGCCGCGACCGAGCGAACCGTATCGCTGGCTTCAACCGTCATACCGGAGGCACTGGTTGAATAACAGTGCCAGTAGCCGGTTAAGTCAGCAGGAGCCGGCTCATCAGCAGACTCATTGGCGGCACCAGCGCAGCCCGCCAGTAATACGGCGAGCCCGCTTATTAACATGGAACGCATCATCATTACCGTTGTACGCACTGAGGATCAGTGCAGGCCTGATAATGCTCATTGCAGCGTTCAAACGCGGTCGCTTCGGTGTCTTCGCGATCCATGCCGGTCGCTTCATAAACCCGGCCACCACCGACACCGCTTTTAGAAACGCAGTACCATTCACCACTTACCATTGGCGATGCGGTGATTTCCGGGGCAGGCTGACTGGTATTCGTGCAGCCGAGTAAGACAAGTGTGAATCCTGCAACTAAAGCTAAACGAGTCATATGTCTGTTCCTCCTTGCTTCGAATCTTCATGTCAAAGTATAGGAGGTGATTATGAAAAAACCAGCTTTCCGGGACCACCTGGCCCGGCCAGGCTTACGACTTAGTCAAACGGAAGCGCTGGGTGTACATCCCCTCGTGCTCGACCATTTCAGTAAACATCTCAAGTGGCCGCACCCAGAGTTCACCTTTACCACCTTTATCATCCAGCGGCCGGTAAACCACCATATCCTCTTCGGTTTCGGAATGGCGCGCGACCCCGATAACTTCGTAATCCTTGCCTTTAAAATGCCGGTAAATGCCCGGAATAATTGTTGGCATATCAGCCTCTCCTTAAAGTACTTCAGGATTCAGTTGCCAGATCTGGTAGCTCAGCGCGGCCGCGAAAGTCACCCAGACAAAATACGGGACCAGTAGCAGCGCAGCGGCTTTACGCTGGCGCCAGAACAGAATAATGGTGGCCAGAATAAATGCCCACAGCGCTATTATTTCGATAAAGGCGATTAAGCCCAGATAGAAGCCAAAGAACAACCAGCTCCAGAGGGCGTTGAGCGCTAACTGAATGATAAATATCTTCAGCGCGGGGCGCGCTGTGCCTGCATAGCCCTGCTGTCGCCATACCAGCCAGGCAGCAACGCCCATCATGGTGTACAGCGCTGTCCAGACGGGCCCGAACAGCCAGGCTGGTGGGGCCCAGCCTGGTAATGTCAGTTCACGATAAAATACCGGTGCGTTGGCTGAGCCGAAGCCGCCAATTGCCGCTGCGATATAAACCAGAACGAGCCAGCCAATAAGACCTGCCAGTTGTTTGCCGATTGACATAATGTACGCCTTTTTTATCTGCGGTAATGCTACCTACTATAGCCGTTATTGCGCTAAGAGTGCTAGTCAGAAGCGGCAATACTCGGCATGACAATTGGCTCGGGCTGAGGCACAATACGGCTAACTCATAAAAAGACGAATCAGAAGCTTATGACGTCCCAGGCCGCAACCACAGAACCACAGTTTATTCACCTTCGGGTACACAGCGATTTTTCAATGATCGATGGCCTGAATAAGGTGGGTCCGATCTGTGAGGCGACGGCTACGCGCAATATGCCGGCACTGGCAATTACTGACCAGATGAACCTCTGTGGGCTGGTCCGGTTTTACCGCACCACCCATAAACTCGGTCTGAAACCTATTGTCGGCTGCGATTTATGGGTGTTGGACCCTGAGCAACCCGATGAAGCGCCCAGTCGTCTGACTGCACTGGCCATGAACAACGATGGTTATCAGCAGCTGACGCAGTTGATTTCACGTGGCTACCTGGCCGGCCACCGGCAGGGCAAGCCCTGTGTTGACCAGCCCTGGCTGGCGGATCACAGCAACGGACTAATACTGCTCAGCGGCGGCCGTGAAGGCGATATCGGCCGTAAACTGCTGCACCATCACGAAGATGAAGCAGAAGCCGCGCTGGAGTTTTACCGCACGCACTTTCCTGATCGCTTCTATCTGGAGCTTATTCGTACCGGTCGCCCCGGCGAGGATGACTATATCCACGCGGCGGTCAAGCTGGCGGCCAAAACCGGTATGCCGGTGGTGGCGACCAACGAAGTGGTGTTCCTGCAACCTGAAAACTTCCATGCGCATGAAGTGCGGGTGGCGGTGCATGACAGTTTCACCCTCGACGATAAGCGCCGGCCGAAAAGGTACAGTGATCAGCAATATCTGAAGAGCCCGGAGGAAATGGCCGAACTCTTTAAGGATATTCCGGAAGCGCTGGCCAATACCGTTGAAATAGCGAAACGTTGTAACGTTACCGTACAGCTCGATACGCCGGTATTACCGGAATTCCCCACCGGTGGAATGTCGCCGGGCGACTACCTGATTAAAAAGTCCCGCGAAGGGCTTGAGGTGCGTCTGCAGAAGTTGTTCCCGGATGCTGCGGAGCGGGCCGAACAGCGCAAAGAATATGACGAGCGGCTGGCGATTGAGCTCGAAGTAATCAACCAGATGGGCTTTCCGGGTTACTTCCTGATCGTTATGGAGTTTATCCAGTGGTCGAAAGATAACGGCATTCCGGTTGGTCCGGGCCGGGGTTCAGGCGCGGGCTCACTGGTGGCTTATGCGTTGAAGATCACCGATCTGGATCCGCTGGAACTGGACCTGCTGTTTGAACGATTCCTTAACCCGGAACGGGTATCCATGCCCGATTTCGATATCGATTTCTGTATGGACCGCCGTGATGAAGTTATTGATCATGTGGCCGACTTATATGGCCGTGAAGCTGTCAGCCAGATTATTACCTTCGGTACCATGGCAGCGAAAGCGGCAATTCGTGACGTTGGCCGGGTGCTGGGGCACCCCTACGGCTTTGTCGACAAGATCACCAAGCTGGTGCCGCCGGATCCGGGCATGACCCTGGAAAAAGCATTCGAAGTGGAGCCGCGTCTGGTCGAGATGTACGAGCAGGATGAAGATGTCCGCGACCTGATTGATATGGCGCGCATTCTCGAAGGCGTGACCCGTAACGCCGGTAAACACGCCGGTGGCGTGGTTATCGCTCCGACCAAGATCACGGACTATTCGCCGTTATACTGCGACGATGAAGGCAAACAGCCGGTTACCCAGTTTGATAAAAACGATGTGGAAGCCGCTGGCCTGGTTAAATTCGACTTCCTGGGACTGCGCACCCTGACGATTATTCAGTGGGCGCTGGACATGATCAACGCGAATCGCGCGAAGGAGGGGGACGACCCCATCTTCATCGAAGATATTCCGTTGCAGGATCCGCAATGCTTCCGGCTACTGAAAACCGGAAAAACCACCGCGGTGTTTCAGCTTGAATCGCGCGGCATGAAAGAGCTGATCAAAAAGCTGAAGCCGGATAGCTTCGAAGATATTATCGCACTGGTGGCGCTATTCCGGCCCGGCCCTTTGCAGTCGGGCATGGTCGATAACTTTATCGACCGTAAGCATGGCCGTGAAGCCATCAGTTATCCGGATAAAGACTACCAGCACGAATTGCTCAAACCGATTCTGGAACCCACCTACGGGGTTATTCTGTACCAGGAACAGGTAATGCAGATCGCACAGGTGCTGGCCGGCTATTCGCTCGGCGGCGCTGACTTGCTGCGCCGGGCTATGGGTAAGAAAAAACCTGAAGAAATGGCCAAACAACGGGCGGTATTTGAAGAAGGCGCAAAAAATAACGGGATTGACCCGGAACTTGCGGTTAAAATCTTCGATCTGGTAGAGAAGTTTGCCGGGTACGGCTTTAACAAATCGCATTCAGCCGCCTATGCGCTGGTTTCTTATCAGACGCTGTGGATGAAAACCCACTATCCGGCGCAGTTCATGGCCGCCGTGATGTCGGCTGATATGGACAACACCGACAAGATTGTGACGCTGGTAGATGAGTGCGAGCAAATGGGGCTGACCCTGTTGCCGCCGGATGTGAACAAAGGCCAGTACAAATTCACCGTCGATGCGGACCAGCAGATTATCTACGGAATTGGTGCGATTAAGGGCGTAGGCGAGGCGCCGATAGAAGCCATTCTGCAAGCGCGTAATGAAGGCGGCCCCTTTACCGATTTATTTGATTTCTGTTGTCGGGTGGATCTGAAACGGCTAAACCGCCGGGTGCTCGAGAAGCTGATCAAAGGCGGCGCTATGGATAGCCTTGGCCCGCATCGTGCTTCCTTAATGGCAACGATGGACAAAGCGATGCGGCAGGCTGAGCAACACGCGCGCGCTGAAGAGATTGGTCAGTCTGATTTGTTCGGGGTACTGACGACTTCAGATGACAGTGCTGAAATTGAACATGAGTTCGTAAAAGTCGCCCCATGGCCCGAAGCGCAATGGCTGGAAGGCGAACGCGAGACCCTTGGGCTATACTTGACGGGGCATCCGATTAATCGCTACCGTGCGGAGCTGCGCAATTATGCTGCAGGTACGCTGGCCGACGTAAAACCGACTGGTCGTGATCAGGTGACAACGGTTGCCGGGCTGGTAATTGACGTGCGTACCCTGGTCAACAAAAAAGGGCATCGCTGGGCGATAGTGACGCTGGATGATAAAACGGCGCGGCTGGATGTGCGCTTTTTCGCGCAAGATTATGAAAATCACTACGAATTGCTGGTAAAAGACAAGATATTGGTGGTGAAAGGAGAGGTCAGCTTTGATGAATACTCCGGGGGCAATACAATGTCCGCGCGCGAAGTCATGACCATCACCGGGATGCGCGAGCAATATGCCAAGGGATTAAAGCTGACGCTGCGCCCGGAACAGTTAGCAGGCGCCGGACTGAAACAGCTGACCCAGCTGCTGGCACCTTACAAGCAGGGGACTTGCCCGTTACGTCTATGCTATGTACGTGACGATGTGAGTGCGGAATATAAAGCCGCCACAGAATGGCATGTAACGCCGGCTGATGAATTATTGCACGAGTTGGAAGTCCAACTTGGTAAGAAACATGTTTCTTTAGAATTTTAATGGCAAACAGGAACCATAATGAGTCTGCAATTTTTAGATTTTGAAAAACCTATTGCTGAGCTACAGGCGCAAATCGAAGAACTAAAGTCTGTGAGTGCCAAAGGTGATTTTGATATCAATGTTGAGGATGAAGTCCGCACGCTGCAACAAAAGCGTGAACAGCTCATCAAAAAGATCTTCGGTGATCTGGGTGCCTGGCAGGTTGCACAGCTGGCGCGTCATCCGGAGCGTCCTTATACGCTGGATTATATCGAGCATATGTTCACGGATTTTGACGAACTTGCCGGCGACCGCACGTTTGCCAATGACCGTGCCATTGTTGGCGGTACCGCGCGGCTGGATGGTCAGCCGGTAATGGTTATTGGTCACCAGAAAGGCCGTGAAACCAAGGAAAAAATCAAACGTAACTTTGGTATGCCCAAACCAGAAGGCTATCGCAAAGCTTTGCGCCTGATGGAAATGGCCGAACGCTTTAAACTGCCGATTGTTACCTTTATCGATACCCCGGGTGCCTATCCGGGAATCGGTGCGGAAGAGCGGGGCCAGTCAGAGGCTATCGCCCGTAACCTGAAAGTAATGGCGCGGCTGACCGTACCTATCGTCTGCACCGTTATTGGCGAAGGGGGTTCCGGTGGTGCGCTGGCGATTGGCGTCGGCGATAAAGTGAACATGCTGCAGTACAGCACCTATTCAGTTATCTCCCCCGAGGGTTGTGCTTCGATTCTCTGGAAAAGCGCCGCAAAAGCCGAATTAGCAGCTGAAGCCATGGGCGTAACTGCTGGTCGCAGCCTGGAACTGGGTCTGATTGATGCCATTATCGAAGAACCGCTCGGCGGCGCGCATCGCGACCACCCCGAGATGGCGAAGCGCCTGAAAAAGCAGATCCTGTCTGATTTAGGCAAGCTTGAGAAACTGGATAAGAGCAGCCTGTTAGATCAACGCTATCAGAAACTGATGTCGTTCGGTTACTGCTGATTTTGTTATGACGACTGAGCAGCCTCTGTGCGATCTTTATCCCGTACTTACACAGAGCCTCAGTTGTCTTGATCTGAAACCGGGGCAGCAACTGGTTGCCTGCCTTGGTGGCGGAGCGGATTCGCAGACAATCCTTGATCTGCTGGATCGCTATCGCACCGAACACCCGCATTACGACTACCTCGCAATTCATCTTGACCATGAGTTTCATCCTGCCTCCGGCGAATGGGCCCAGGGGCTGGTGGATGACTGCGCCCGGCGGCAATTTCCCCTGTATACCGAAATCCTGGCCGTGCCGGGCGGCAGCAGAATCAGTAAAGAAGCCGCCGGCCGTGAAGCCCGCTATGCGCGCATGGCGGAAGTGGCAAAGCCGGATGCCGTGTTGCTGCTGGGCCAGCATCGTAACGATCAGATTGAAACCTTTTTGCTGCAGCTCAAGCGGGGCAGTGGCCCTAAAGGCCTGTCGGCAATGGCGGCAATCGCGCCCGGGCAGCACCAGCAACAATGGGTTCGCCCACTACTGCGGGTAAGCAAAGCCGAAATTTATCGCTATGCCGAACAGCATCAGCTGTTCTGGATAGAAGACGAGACCAACTTTGACACCACCATAGATCGTAATTTCTTACGTCATCAGGTGGTTCCGCTGCTGGAACAACGCTGGCCACAATTTGGCGAAGCCGTGCTGCGCAGCGCGTCCTTGTGTGCCGAGCAGCAGCAGTTGCTGGATGAACTGCTCAGCGTTCAGGTTGAGCCCTTGCTGGATGGCGGCGGGAACTTACAGAGTAAGCCGCTGGAACAGGCTTCGCCGCAACTGCAACGCGCAGCACTGCGATTCTGGCTGGCGCGCCGCAACGCCTCTATGCCGTCCTACGCGCAGCTGGAGCAATTGCGCACCCAGATGTTGCTGACCACCAACGACGCCAGCCCTGCCGTTAGCTGGGGGCGCTATACCGTAACCCGGCGGCGTGACCGCACCCTGGAACTCAGCTACCGATGATTAATCAGCGCAGAGCAATCCTATATGGCTTACTGGCTGTATTGCTCTGGGCTACAGTCGCAACGGCCTTTAAGCTGGCGTTAATCTATCTCACCCCGCGGCAGCTGCTGTTTATTGCCGCGCTCACCAGCCTGGTCTTTTTCGCCGTGGTCATCAGTGTGCAGCGCAAGTGGTCCCAGGCGGTGGCGGTGGCGCGTGTACACATCGGCTTTTACTGCCTGCAGGGGTTTATTAATCCTTTCGCCTACTACTGGATACTTTTTATGGCCTACAACCAGCTGCCAGCCCAGCAGGCGCAGGCCATCAACTATACCTGGGCTATCACCATGGCGTTGCTGGCGGTGCCTATCCTTAAGCAAAAACTGTCGGGCCGCGAGCTGCTGGCGATGCTGATCGCTTATTGTGGCGTAGCCCTGATTGCCACCGGCGGGCGCTGGGATCTGGCGCAAACGAACTGGTCGGGCGTTGGCCTCGCGTTACTGAGCACCTTGCTGTGGGCCGGTTACTGGCTCATCAATACCCGCAACCATGATCAGCCCGTGATTGCCTTGTTCTGGTGCTTCTTCTGGGGCGTGGTGTGGCTGCTGGCGGCAGCGCTCATTTGGCCAGAACCCTGGATGCCTGCCTGGCAGGGGCTGGTGGCCGGTATCTACGTGGGTATTTTTGAAATGGGTCTGACCTTTTTAATCTGGCTCACGGCGATGCGCACGGCCAGCAAAACCAGCCAGGTATCAGCACTGATCTTCCTGAGTCCGTTTTTGTCATTGATCCTGATCTACTCTATATTGGGCGAAGAGATTTACCTGACTACGTTGATAGGGCTGTCACTGATTTGTGGCGGACTCTATCTGTTGCGTGGCACCACTAAGAAGGATGCTTAAGTGAATAGCGGATTTACCGACGTACTATTGCTGCTGGCCCTCGCAGTTGTACTGGTGTGGGGATTTCGCCGTGTGCGTTTGCCCGCTATCCTGGCTTATCTGGCTGCGGGCCTGATTGCCGGCCCCTACATCACCGGCTGGATTGCCGACCCCAATGAATACCATTTTGTCGCTGAGCTGGGCGTAGTGCTGCTGCTGTTTTCACTCGGACTCGAATTCTCGCTGCCAAAGATGATCGCCATGCGCAAGCTGGTGTTCGGGCTGGGGGCGGGTCAGGTCGTCATTTGTACCATTTTGTTTGCGTTACTGGCGGTACTGCTGCTGGATGACTGGGCCGCCGCGTTCGTGGTTGGTGGTATCGTCGCGCTGTCCTCTACCGCCGTGGTAATTAAGCAACTGGCAGAAAGCGGACAACTGACCACCAAGAAAGGTCAGGTGACGGTATCGGTGCTGCTATTCCAGGATCTGGCCGTAGTCCCGATGTTGATTATTATTCCGCTGCTGGCGGCCACCAACGATATCAGCATCTGGGAAAGCCTGGGGCTGGCACTGCTTAAAGGTGCCGGCGTGGTGATACTGCTGATGGCCATCGGCAAATGGGTGCTGCCCCATATCTTCAAAGAAATTGCCCGGCTGCGTACCGATGAGCTATTTGTACTGGCCACCTTACTGGTAGCGCTGGTCGCCGGCGGCTTAACCCACTTGTTTGGCCTGTCGATGGCGCTGGGTGCTTTTCTGGCCGGCATGATGCTCGGTGAGAGCAAGTATAAACACCAACTGGAAGCCGATATCAGGCCGTTCCGCGATATTCTGATGGGGCTGTTCTTTATTACCGTCGGCATGCAGCTGAATCTGGACGTGTTCCTGCGCAATATGCACTGGGTGATCCTGGCGATGCTGGTGATTGGGGTGGTGAAATTTTTCATTATCCGCGGGCTGGCCGGGTTGATGGGTGAGCGACGCGAAGACAGCTGGGCCGCGGGCCTGATGCTGTTCCAGATGGGTGAGTTTGGCTTTGTACTGGTATCGCTGGCATTAACCTATCAGCTGCTGCCGCCGGATTTTGCCTCGCTGCTGGTCGGCATCGGCGTGTTCGGTATGGCACTCACCCCGGTTATTATCCAGCGCAATAACGCCATCGTTAAGAAGCTGCTGAACTGGCGCGGCAAAAAGGCTGAGGATTTACCCAAAGAAGCTATCCCAACTCCGGAGAAACCGAGCCGGGTACTGATTCTGGGATTTGGCCGGGTCGGGCAGACGGTGAGTCGCTTTCTGCGTGCCGAGGATATTGACTATCTGGCCATTGACCACGATCCGCGGCGGGTTCAGGAAGCTCAGGCTGGTGGTGCCAATGTGTTCTTTGGAGATGCCGGCCGAAGGGATATCCTCAAGGCCGTATATGCTGACAAAGCGGCGCTGATTATCATCAGCTTCGCCGAAGATGACCGGGCCATTGCAGTGCTCAAATCCGTGCGTTCACTGAACGAAAGGGCAGAGATTATCGTGCGTAGCCGCGACGACATGAAGCTCAGTGTGATGATGGATGAAGGGGCGACCCAGGTGGTTCCGGATACGCTGGAGGCGAGCCTGATGCTGGTTTCACAGGTACTGCGGCGCAGTGCTATTCCGATCCGCCGGATCCTGTCGCAACTGGATAAAGCGCGGCGTGAGCATTATGGTGATATGCATGGGTTTTATCCGGGCGAAACCACCGACATGGACCCGGAAAAAATCGATCGACTTACTTTCCTGCATGCTGTGGCACTGCCGGAGCAAGCCTTTGCGGTAGGCAAAAAGCCGCGGGAGCTGGAACTGGATGACATTAAGGTAAAAATTAAATCAGTGCGCAGGAACGACGAAGAACTTACTGAAATCGATGATGATTTCACGTTCGCTGAGGATGATGTGGTGCTGCTGGCCGGTTCACCGCGAGCGGTGGAAGAGGGTGAAAGCTATCTGCTGAACGGATGAAATAAAGGCTACCACTGCAGTCTGAAACAAATCGCAACACAAAGGCGCTTAGCTATTCTTGTCTAATCCCTCATACTATGTGCGTCTTTAACCTGTAACGGAATTACTGCTAATGGCTTTTAAGAAACGAGTTTTGTTACCCCCCGCGATTATTCTGGTCGCCATCTTACTGGTTGTTGTTTTAGTGAGTATGCGTCCGGAACCGCCCAAACGTGAAACTATCCGACCCGCCGTACTGGTGGAGGTCAAAGAAGTTCAGCCTGAGGATGTCAATTTCCTGGTGGCAGGACAAGGTAACGTTGAAGCGCGTAACAGTACCACATTAGTCGCCCAGGTCACCGGACAGGTTATTGATATGGCCGATAACTTCGTTGCCGGTGGCTTTTTTAAAAAAGGCGACGTGTTATTACGCATCGACCCTTCTGATTATCGGGTAGCGGTACAAAGCGCGAAGGCCAATCTTGCCCAGGCGCGCTCGAATCTTGCCGAAGAGAGCGCCCGTGCTCAGGTGGCCAAAGAAGAATGGGAATCGTTGCAGATGGGTGAAATCCCGGATTTGGGCCTGCGTAAGCCACAGGTAGCCAGTGCTGTTGCTGCAGTACAATCGGCAGAGGCCGCAGTTGCTAAAGCAGAGCGGGACCTGGCCCGTACTGAAATTAAAGCGCCATTTGATGGGTTGCTACAAAGTAAAAATGTTGATCTGGGTCAGTTCGTGTCGATGAACTCGCAGATCGGACAGATCATGAGCACCAACATAGCAGAAGTTCGTGTGCCGCTGAGTGACCGTGATATTTCCTATCTGGAACTGCCGGAAATTGGCAACACCCTGGGGCTGGAAGAATTACCTGAAGTTGAACTCTATTCGGATGTCGCTGGCCAGCGTCACAGCTGGATGGGACGACTGGTGCGTACCGAGGGCGTGTTGGATCCGGCCAGCCGGGTTATCTATGGCGTGGTTGAGGTCAAAGACCCGTACAACCGCGCCGGCCAGACCCATGAAACACCACTGCGCTTTGGCCGCTTTGTACAGCTGAACATCGAAGGTGTCGAAGCCGAACAGGTTTATACCCTGCCGCGCTACGCATTAACCACTACCGGCAAACTATGGGTGGTGGATGAAGATCGCCGCCTGAGCATGCGTGATGTGAGTGTGTTGCGCGCCGAAGCTAATACAATATACGTCGATGAAGGCCTGCAGCCTGGCGACAAAGTGGTATTAACGCAGCTATCTAACGCCTTGGTCGGAATGAAAGTGCGGCTGCCAGGCGATCCTTTGCCTGAGGAAAATCAAGAAACCCCGGCCAGTGAATCTGACGACAGCGCCGCTGTCGGCAGTAATTAATCAGGAGCCTTACCTATGAGTGATTCGACACCAAAAGGGCCTGATCTGCCGACCAATCCGCCAGCGCCGATCCCGCCGGAACAAAAAGGGCTTATCGCCTGGTGGGCAAATAATACGGTTGCCGCCAACCTGTTAATGCTATTAATCGTCTTTGCGGGTCTGTTCCAGGTAACCCAGGTACGCAAAGAGATGTTCCCTGAAGTGGAACTGAATATGATCAGTATTCAGGTGCCGTTCCCCGGTGCCGCGCCGCAGGAAGTAGAACAGGGCGTATTGATACTGATTGAAGACGCCATTGAAGATGTCGATGGCGTTGAGCGTATTGTGTCGACCGCCCGCGAAGGCGGTGGCTCGGTCTCGGTTGAAGTACAAAGTGATTATGATCCGCAAATCGTCATGGACGAAGTGAAGATGCTGGTCGATGCCATACCGAACTTTCCGCAACAAATTGAAAGCCCGAACATATACCGGGCCCGGCCGCAGCGGCAGGTGATCTGGATCAGCGTCTATGGTGATCTCAGTGAAGTGGCGCAAAAAGAGCTGGCGAAATCCATCCGTGATGACCTTAAAAAAGCCTCGGGTATTACCAAAGTTGATGTAGTTGGCGATCGCGATTACGAGATTTCAATTGAAATTTCAGAATCCGATCTGCAGCGCTACAACCTGACCTTCCAGCAGATTGTGAATGCGGTGAGGGGAACATCGATTGATGTGGCCGGTGGTTCCATTCGTACGCCCAACGGCGATATTCTGCTGCGCGCCAGTAACCAGGCCTACGTTGGCGCTGAGTTCGATAAGATTGTGCTGATCAACCGCCCGGACGGTACGCGCCTGACCCTGGGTGATATCGCCCAGGTCAAAGATGGTTTTATTGAGCGTCGTCGCTTTACCCAGTTCGACGGCAAGTCAGCCACTTTTGTGCGGGTAAACTCCGTTGGCGATCAGAGCGATCTGGCAGCGGCAGAAACTGTCCGTAATTATATTGAGCGCAAGCAAAAAGAGTTACCGCCGAATGTGAATGTAGCGCATTGGGGTGATTCGTCCTATTACCTGCAGGATCGTCTCGATCTGATGCTCGGCAATATGGTCAGCGGGGGCTTGCTGGTATTCCTGATGTTATCGCTGTTCCTGCAGTTGCGGCTGGCATTCTGGGTGATGATCGGTATCCCGATTTGCTTCCTGGGTACCATTGCGATGATGCCGGTGATGGGTATCTCCATCAACATGATTTCGTTATTTGGTTTTATTCTGGTGCTGGGTATCGTGGTGGACGATGCCATAGTCATAGGCGAGAGCGCCTATTCGGAAATTGAGAAGAACGGCAAGTCGACGGCAAATGTGGTCATTGGTGCAAAGCGGGTGGCGATTCCTGCCACCTTCGGGGTGCTCACCACCATGGTGGCCTTTATTCCCATGCTGATGGTTGACGGCGGCATGGGAACCATCTGGCAGTCTATCGCGCTGGTGGTGATTCTGGCGCTGGCGTTCTCGCTGATTGAATCCAAGTTAATCCTGCCGGCCCATATAGCGAACATGAAGTTTTCGCGGGGCCGCGGCGAGAAGCTGAACGCCTTCCAACGCACCCGGAACAAAATATCGGACAGTCTGAAAGTTTTTGTGGTGCGGTATTACATGCCGTTCCTGAAAAAGTGCCTGCGTTATCGCTATACCACCCTGGCAACCTTTATCGCCATGTTCATTCTGATGATTGGCCTCATCAGTGGCGGTGTGGTGCGCTGGGTATTCTTTCCGGATATTCCCAGTGACTTCGTGCAGGCGCGGGTTGAGATGCAGCCTGGCTCGTCGGAAGAAGCAACTATCCAGGCGCTGCAGACCATCCATGACGCACTGCTGGAAGTTGACGCAGAAATTGAGCAGGAAGAAGGCGATGGCGTGGTACGCCACACCAATATGTGGATGAGCAGTTCCGGTGGCGGCAGCCTGATGACGGAGCTGAAAAAAGGTGAAGATCGGCAGATTGACGGCTTTGCCGTAGTGAACCGCTGGCGCGAGAACGTGCCTGAAATCGCCGGTGTCAAAAACCTGAACTTCCAGGGCAGTATCGGCGGTGGTAGCGGCTTTGATGTTGAGTTTCAGCTGACCGGCGACGATCTGGATCAGCTCGCCGCTGCGTCCCGCGAGTTAAAGCAGGTGCTTGGTGGCTACGAAGGGGTCTTTGATATCGAAGATACCTTCGGTGAAGGGAACGATGAAATCGTACTTAAACTCAAGCCATTGGCTAATGCGCTGGGCATTACCTTGTCAGAACTCGCCACCCAGGTTCGTTACGCCTTCTATGGCGCTGAGGCCCAACGTATTCAGCGCGGTGATGAGGAAGTGCGGGTAATGGTTCGCTATCCGCTATCTGAGCGGCAGTCGGTTGGTAACCTTGAGGATATGAAACTACGCACGGAAGATGGCGGTATGGTGCCGTTCACCGAGCTGGCGGAGATCGAGTTCTCGCAAGGCTATAACACCATTACGCGGATTAACCGTGAGCGCTCAGTGAACGTACGGGCGCGGGTTAATAAAGACCAGGTTGAGCCGTTTGAAATTGTGCGCCAGGTGCAAGCCGGGCCATTGCAGGAAATTCTCGATAAATACCCTGCGGTTGGTTCGAAACTGGAAGGTGCTTCACAGGACGAAGCTGAAGCAACCAACTCGCTGGCTATTGGTTTCTTGCTCGCTTTATTTGCTATCTATGCGCTGATGGCGATACCGCTGAAATCGTATAGCCAGCCGCTCATCATTATGTCGGTTATTCCGTTTGGTATGATCGGCGCCGTGATTGGCCACTGGATACTGGGTCTGCCCATCTCCATTCTGAGTCTGTTCGGTATTATCGCGCTGGCCGGGGTGGTGGTGAATGACTCGCTGGTCATGGTGGATTATGTGAACCAGGCGCGCAGGGCCGGCACCGGCCTGCGTAAGGCAGTAGTTGACGCCGGTGCGGCTCGTTTCCGGGCAATCATACTCACCTCGCTGACGACTTTTTTTGGTCTGCTGCCGATAGTGCTCGAGAAGAGCCTGCAGGCGAAGATGGTTATCCCGATGGCGGTGTCACTGGCATTCGGTATTCTGTTTGCGACCGTCATTACCCTGCTGTTGATTCCGTGTCTGTACCTGGTACTGGATGACTTCACCCGCGGTACCCGTACCATGTTTTCCTGGTACGGGCTGGCGAAGCCACCGGAAGTGCTGGAATCAAGTGAGCCGAAAAGAGAAGATCAAAATTCGGTCACATAATGGTAAACTACTGACCTTAAACTGATATACCCGGCAGCGACAGGCGTCGCTGCCACTTCAGCTGAGGAAGGTAGCATCATGAATATGGCCCTGAACGATCTTATTGCCCTGACGTTCTATCTGGTGGTCTGGATTGGCTATACTCAGTTCGCCCGTCTCAGAGCCCGCAGTACGCATAGTCTGTCCAATATTCTGCGGCAGTTGCGGGTGGACTGGATGACCACGCTATCGCGCAAAGAGCATCAGATTGCCGACGCTGCGCTGCTTGGTAACGTCGAGCGAACGGTTACATTTTTTGCCTCATCCACGGTGCTGGTGCTGGCCGGTGTGCTGACGGTATTATCAGCTGCTGATAACATGGTCACAGTGTTGCATTCACTGCCTTTTACTGCCGATACCTCTCCTGAAAAAGTACAATTTAAGCTGGCTGGCCTGGCGCTCATTTTCGTGTTCGCATTCTTTAAGTTTACCTGGGCCATCCGTCAGTTTGGTTTCGTCTCGGTGCTGGTTGGGGTGGCGCCGCAATATCGCAGTACTGAATTTACCGACGAGCAGCGCGATGTGTTTGCGCGGCAGGCGGCCAAGGTGTTTGATCAGGCCGGACATGAATACAATAACGGGCTGCGTGCCTACTACTTTGCTCTCGCATTTATGTGCTGGTTCCTGCATCCGATAGCCTTTATGGTGGCGACCACCATAGTGCTGGGGGTGTTGTACCGGCGCGAATTCCGCTCGACCGTATTACGCGCCTTGCTGGCGACCAAAGGTCTGGAGCCGGGCCCAATAAAAAAAGAAGGAGCCGCTGAGTGACGTTTGACGATTTTGATGTTCTCGACTGGACCACGCAAAAGGTGGGTGCGCCCGCGTCCTGGCCTGAGCCGGGCGACAGCGGCGAACTGGACGATGGCACCCGGGTTGAGTTCTGGGATTACGGTGTATTTGCGCTGACTCCCGCGCAGCCGGGCAGCAAAGATGTGATCCTGTCCTGCGCCATTCATGGTAATGAAACCGCACCGATTGAGATGGTGCGTGACATGCTGCACGATATTTTCAGCGGCAAGCTGCAGTTACGTCAGCGTACCTTGTTTCTGATCGGCAACCCCCAGGCCATCATGATTGGCAAACGCTTTGTCGACTACAATATGAACCGGCTGTTCAGTGGCGCCCATAAAAGCGGTGATACGCCTGAGCACAAGCGCGCGGCGGACATCGAAAGCTATGTGACTAAGTTTTATAATGAAGCGCCGGCGGATGGTAAGCGGCAGCGGCTGCACTATGACCTGCACACGGCTATCCGTGATTCAGCATACGAAAAATTTGCGGTCTATCCGTTCACCCATGGTGGGCCTTACAAAAAAGAACAGCTGACGTTTTTAGCTGAGTGCGGTGTTACCACCATCTTATTAAATCAGGCACCGACTACGACCTTCTCTTACTACAGCGTCAGAAGCCACGGCGCCGATGCTTTCACGGTAGAGCTTGGTAAAGTGCGGCCCTTTGGTGAGAACGATATGAGCCGTTTTGCCGATGCCGATCGCATGTTCCGTAAGCTGATTAGCCAGGATCAACTGGATTTACCAGCGTTTGACGCTACCCGGCACACTATTTTTGACGTGTACCGAACAATTAATCGCACACAGCAAGGCTTCCGACTAAACTTTCCGGGTGATGTGGCCAACTTTACCGAGTTTGAACAAGGTTACCTGCTGGCAGTTGATGAGAGCGTGGAGTATCACGTTGAGCAACCCGGCGAGCGCATCATCTTCCCGAACGCGGATGTTGCCATCGGCCAGCGGGCATTACTGACGGTGGTGGAGCTGCCGTTAGATCAGCTGGAACTGGTCTGACTTAGCGGCCTGAAGCAATTTTTAAGGCGTTGCTCATTTGCATGTCGGTTGACGTAAAGGTAAAGTGAGCGCAATTTTACAACCCAAAATTCCCAATGAACTCCGAGAACGAGAAAGCTATGGCGAAGGATAAACAACACCAGCTCGAGATCGTGACGCAACCATCGTTTTTAGATGCCAGCGCACTGAAGATCCCGATGCTGCAGATCCTCAAAGAGGACGGCACGGTTCATAAAGGCGCAGACGCACCTGAAATGGACAAAGATTTAGCACTGAAGATTTTCGACACCATGCAGTTTATCCGCATTCTGGATGAGCGCATGATTGCTGCCCAGCGGCAGGGACGGATCAGCTTTTATCTGTCGTCTCTGGGTGAAGAAGCAGCCAGTATAGGTTCTGCCGCGGCGCTGGATGACGGCGACATGATCATGGGCCAGTACCGTGAGCAGGGCGCCTTAGCCTATCGCGGTTTCACCGTTGAGCAGTTTATGGATCAGTTGTTCTCAAACGAACGCGATCTGGGTAAAGGCCGCCAGATGCCCGTGCATTATGGCTGTGCCGACCTGAATTTTATGACCATAGCGTCACCGCTGGCCACGCAGATTCCGCAGGCTACCGGTTACGCCTATGGCCAGAAGATGGATAAAACCGGTACCTGTACCATTTGTTACTTTGGTGAAGGCGCCGCTTCAGAAGGCGACTTCCATGCCGCGCTGAACATGGCAGCGGTTTACAAAGTGCCGGTTATTTTCTTCTGCCGGAACAATGGCTACGCCATCTCTACGCCGTCGCAGGGCGAGCAGTATGCCGGTGATGGCATCGCGCCACGCGGTATCGGCTATGGCATGAAGACAATCCGGGTTGACGGTAACGATGTGCTCGCGGTTTATAAAGCAACGCAACTGGCCCGGAAACTGGCCGTGGAAGAGAACGAGCCGGTGCTGATTGAAGGCATGTCCTACCGTATGGCTGGTCACTCGACGTCTGATGACCCGACTGGCTACCGTACCCGCGAAGAAGAAGCCGCCTGGCGTGCCAAAGATCCGGTTGCCCGCTTCCAGACCTGGCTAATCAAGAAGAAATGGTTAACCGAGAAAGACGCAGACGAAATTTTTGCCGAGAAGAAAGCGGCGGTGCTGGCAGCACTGAAAGAAGCTGAAAAATACCCGGCTCCGCATATCGATGAACTTATTACTGACGTTTACGATACCCCGCCTCAGCAGTTGCAGAAGCAACTGAAAGAGCTGAAAGAACACATCCGCAAATATCCGGATGCGTATCCAAAAACCGCATCGCGGCTGGAAGGGGGTAACGACTAATGGCAAAGATGAATTTACTACAGGCCATCAATAATGCGCTCGATATCGCAATGGCCAAACACGACAACGTGTACAGTTTTGGTGAAGATACCGGCGCTTTCGGCGGCGTATTCCGTGCCACTTCCGGTTTAACCGAGAAGTATGGCCGGCATCGTAACTTTAATACCCCGCTGGTTGAGCAGGGCATCCTTGGTTTTGCTAATGGCCTGGCCTCACAGGGCAGCTACGCCGTGGCAGAGATCCAGTTTGGCGACTATATTTTCCCGGCCTTTGACCAGATCGTGAATGAGTCGGCGAAGTTCCGCTACCGCTCAGGGAACGAATTCAACGTTGGCGGCCTGACCATACGTACGCCGTACGGCGGCGGTATCGCTGGCGGACACTATCATTCGCAGTCACCGGAAGCCTATTTTGCCCATACGCCGGGCCTTAAGATTGTTATGCCGCGGAATCCGCACATGGCAAAAGGCCTGTTGCTGAGCGCGATTTTTGATAAAAACCCGGTACTGTTCATGGAACCGAAGCGCCTGTACCGTGCCTCGACCGGCGAAGTGCCGGAAGAAGAGTACTACCTGGAGCTGGGTAAAGCTGACATCGTCAAAGAAGGCAAAGACATCACTGTACTGGCCTGGGGCGCGCAAGTTGAGATCGCTGAGAAAGCCGCTGAAAAAGCCGCTGAAGACGGCATCGACTGCGAAGTCATCGACCTGGTCAGCATCCTGCCATGGGATATCGATACCGTGGCTGAGTCGGTGATGAAAACCGGCCGCCTGGTGGTTACCCAGGAAGCACCCCTGACGAATGGTTTCGCCAGTGAAGTTGCGGCTTCGATTCAGGATCGTTGCTTCTTATATCTGGAATCACCGATTGCCCGTGTCTGCGGCCTGGATACCCCGTATCCGCTGTGTCACGAAAAAGAGTACTTTGTTGATCATCTGAAAGTCTACGAAGCCATTAAAGCTTCGATGACCTATTAAGAGGGCCGTTACGCATGAGTAAAGATTTTATTTTACCCGATATCGGCGAAGGCATCGTTGAGTGTGAAATCGTAGAATGGCTGGTAGAAGAAGGCGACACTGTCAAAGAAGATCAGCCAGTGGTTGACGTGATGACCGACAAAGCCCTGGTACAGATCCCGGCCAAAGAAGATGGCGTGGTGACTAAGCTGTATTATAAGCAGGGTGATATTGCCAAGGTGCACGAGCCGCTGTTCGCCGTTGAGCCCGCCGATGGCGATGACTCTGGCGTAACTGAAGCCAGGCCGGAAACCAAAGCCCCGGCCCCCTCGTCACCCGCTGAAGAGAAAAATAGCCAGCCGACGGCTGCAACGGGTTCGTCAGTCACGGATTTCATTCTGCCGGATATCGGCGAAGGTATCGTTGAATGCGAAATCGTTGAATGGCAGGTGCAGGAAGGCGACGTGGTCGAAGAAGATCAGCCGGTGGTTGATGTTATGACTGACAAAGCCCTGGTGCAGATCCCCGCCAAAGAAAGCGGCGTCGTTGAGAAACTGTATTACCAGAAGGGCGATACCGCCAAAGTTCATGAACCGCTGTTCGCTATCCGCACTGAAGGCGGAGAAGACAAAGGCGCAGCAGACACCAGCAAGCAGGTCAAAGCGCCGTCTACCGCGGCCCAGCCTGCGCAAACGGTGGCCGAGCCGGTACGCCAGGGCAAGGCGATTGCCAGCCCGGCAGTCCGTCGCCGCGCCCGTGAGCTGGATATTGATATCAGCCAGGTGCAGGGCTCAGGCGCGAAAGGTCGCGTGATGAAAGAAGACGTGCAGAAATTCGCTGACGGCGGCGCGCAACAGGCTCCGGCCGGTAAGGCAGACACTGCAGCCCAGACCCGTGGCGAAGCCAAAGGCTTTGTGGCAGGTGGTAAGCGCACCGAAGCGATTCGCGGCGTGAAAGCAGCGATGGCGAAGGCGATGATGAAGTCCGTCAGCACCATCCCGCACTTTACCTACGCCGATGAGTTTGATCTGACGGCAGTTATCGCACTGCAGAAGCAACTAAAAGAGCGCTTTAAAGACGAAGGCGTGCGCATCACCATGATGCCGTTCTTTATCAAGGCGCTGTCACTGGCGATCAAAGAATTCCCGATCATGAACGCCCAGGTGAATGATGACTGCACTGAGCTGACTTACTTTGATGATCACAATATCGGTATGGCCGTGGATACCAAAATCGGCTTGCTGGTACCGAACATCAAGCAGGTACAGAACAAGAGCATCATTGATATTGCCAATGAAGTAACGCGCCTGACCAATGCGGCACGTGAAGGCCGGGTAGCCCAGGACGACATGAAAGGCGGCACCATCAGCATTTCAAACATTGGTGTGATTGGTGGCACTGTCGCAACGCCTATTATCAATAAGCCGGAAGCGGCTATTGTGGCGCTGGGTAAGGTGCAGGAACTACCGCGTTTTGATGCGAACGGCAACGTGGTTGCCCGCAAGATCATGACGGCCAGCTGGTCTGGCGATCATCGTATTATTGATGGCGGCACTATTGCCCGCTTTAATAAGCGCTGGCAGGAGTTTCTTGAAGATCCAACGTCAATGCTGGTCCACATGGTGTAATCCGCCTCGCGCGGATTACCTTTTTGCGACCATGCGGCGCACCAGACCTGGTGCGAAGCGTTGCAGAAAGGGCGCGAGCTTCGACAGGCCGGAACCGACAACGACTTCAGCTTTACCGTCGGCGATGGCCTTAAGCGAAATTAGCGCGCACTGCTCAGGTGAGATACCACCGGCATTGTCCGGGTCTTCATGACCCAGGGCAGTGCCATCCCCCGTCAACGAATTGTGCGCAACCTGCGTATTGATAAAGCCCGGTAGCACCGAGGTAACTATAATCCCCTGATCTGCCGTTTCTGCCCGCAGACAGTCCATAAAGCCCAGTACGCTGAATTTGGCCCCTGCGTAGCCGCTACGGAGTTTTGTTCCGACTTTGCCCGCTACACTGGATACCGTCACAATTTGTCCTGAGCGGCGCTCCAGCATGCCTGGCAGCACCAGTTTGGTCAGGGCAACCACGGCAAAGTAATCGATTTCCATTAATTGCCGGTAAACGGCGAGGTCGGTATCGATTACGCGACTGCGCTGTGATACGCCAGCGTTGTTGATGAGGATATCGATAACCTCACCATCAAGCGCCTTGCGGGCGGTTTCAGCGGCTTGTTCAGGGTGAGCTAAATCCAGCGGCAGCACGCGGTGATCGTCGCGGTTAGCCAGACTCCGGCGAACCTCTTCGAGCACCTCGGGACGGCGCGAGGTCAGAATCAACTGAGCCCCGGCCTCGGCGAGCTGCCGGGCAAGCGCCAGGCCAATGCCTGACGATGCCCCGGTTAACCAGACTTTCTTACCCTGAAACATCTCAGCCAGCTGCCGGATACATATAGTTAGACTGGAAGCCTAACGGAATGCCGATCATCCAGTAAATGATCAGGAAGGCTGACCAGATCACCATTAAGCTGACAGTGAACGGCAACATCAGGGCGACCAGTGAACCGATACCGGTGTTTTTCACGTAGCGCTGGCAATACAACACCACTAACGGGAAGTAGGGCAGCAGCGGGGTGATGATGTTACTGATGGAATCACCGACGCGGTAGGCCGCCTGGGTTAAATCAGGCGAGTAGCCCATCTGCATCAGCATAGGTACGAAGATAGGCGAAATCAGTGCCCACTTGGCTGACGCTGAACCCACAAAGATGTTGATAAAGGCGACCAGGATAATCATGCCGACCATAGTGACACCACCGGACAACGCCAGCGAACTCAGGAAACCAGCGCCTTTAATCGACAACAGGGTACCCAGGTTGGAATCACCGAAAGCTTTGATGAACATCGCACAGAAGAAGGCCATGACCATGTAGTAGGCCATGCCTTCCATGGATTTGGTCATGGCGCCCACAACATCCTGCGAGTTGGTAAAGGTGCCGGCCACATAGCCATGCACAATGCCGGGAATCGCAAATAACAGGAAGATCAGCGGTACGATCATCTGCATCAGAGGCGCGCCGAACGAGGCAAGTTCACCGGTGCGCGGATCAGCCAGCGGGGTGTTGTCCTGGATGGTCCAGAAGAACAACAGGCCCAGACCAACGACCATAGTCAGTACGCCACTATAAAAGGCTTTACGGTCGCGCGGGGTCACCTCATCAATGACTGGGATATCTTCTTCATCGCCATCTACCGGCGTGTTTTTCAGGCGCGGCTCAATGACCTTATCGGTCAGATACCAGCCCACCAGCACCACAATGATTGATGAAGCTGAGGTGAAGAAGTAGTTGTTAAGCGGATTCAGCTGAATCGCCGGGTCCAGAATCTGCGCGGCACTTTGCGTAAAGCCCTGCAGTAACGGGTCGATGGCTGATGGCACGAAGTTGGCGCTGAAACCACCGGAAACGCCGGCAAAAGCTGCGGCGATACCTGCCAGCGGATGGCGGCCGGCAGCGTAGAAAATCACACCACCGAGCGGGATAACCAGCACGTAACCGGCGTCAACCGCGGTATGGCTGACAATGGCCACCAGAATCAGTACCGGCGTAAGCAGGACCTTGGGCGTCACGTTAAGCATCAGCTTGATGGCCACATTGATAAAGCCACTGCGTTCGGCAACACCAACACCCAGCATAGCGACTAACACCACGCCTAAGGGCGCAAAGCCCATAAAGGTATTGACCATACTCGCCAGGAAGGCGGCCATTTCGCCACCGCTGAGCAGGTTATTTACGCCGACGTTTTCGCCAGTAAGCGGATGGACTGCATCAAATTCGATGCCAGAGAGCAGGAAACTAAATGCCCAGACGATGAGCAACAAGCCGAAGAACATCACGGCCGGGTCGGGTAGTTTGTTCCCGACCTTCTCGACTTTGTCGAGCAAACGGTTGAGCATTCCGGTAGATTCAGACATAACTTAGCCTTTTTCTATTGTTATTATGGTTGCGACGAAAGTATCATACCCAATAACTGGACAACAACAAGAGCCAATATGATTTGTGGAACTGATGAAGCGGGCTGTGGCCCGCTTGCCGGCCCGGTCGTCGCGGCAGCGGTTATACTGAATCCCGACCGGCCTATCGACGGGATTACCGACTCGAAAAAGCTCACCGTGGGGCACCGGGAAGAACTCAGTGCGCTCATTAAAGAGCACGCGCTGTACTGGGCGATTGCCCAGTGCGACCCGGCCGAGATAGACGAAATTAATATCCAGCAGGCGGCATTGCTGGCCATGCGTCGCGCCGTGGAAGCGTTGCCGGTGCCGCCGGCCATGGTGCTGGTGGACGGGAACCGGATGCCGAAACTTACCGTACCGGCCCGCACCATAATCGGTGGGGACTGCCTGGAAGCCTGCATTGGTGCGGCGTCAATTCTTGCTAAGGTGGAACGCGATCGGCAGATGGTGGAATGGCACGAGCACTATCCGCAGTACGACTTTGCCCGTCATAAAGCCTATGCGACGCAAGCGCATCTGGCTTTACTTGAACAATACGGACCGTCACCTATTCATCGCATGAGTTTCAGCCCGGTGGCCCGGGCTGCCGAACGCATGATGAAGATAAAAGCCGGTTAATTACATGCAGACGCGCTGGATCATCTGGCGCAGTTGCTTTAATGCCGGATCCACTTCTTTAAGCCGGATAAATTCATCGGGCTGATGGGCCTGTTCAATTGAGCCTGGCCCCATAACAATGGTCTCGCAGCCGAGCTCCTGAATAAAACCCGCTTCAGTACAGTAATTCACTGGTGTCGCTTGGTTGCCGGTGATTTCTTTTGCCAGTTCAACAATAGAGGCATTGGGATCGCAGCGGAAACCGGCTATCGGCTCGTGCAGGTGGTTCAGGCACACGGCGCCGGGATATTTCTGATTCACTTCATCCAGGCGCTTATCAATCAGCCCGTACAAATCGTTCATCGACATCCCCGGCAGTGGCCGCAAATCAATATGCAGCTCGCAACAGGCGCAGATACGGTTGGCCGCGTCACCACCCTGAATGGAACCAAAATTAAGGGTCGGGTAGGGGATCTTAAATTCGTCGTTGGTATAACGGGTTTTGAAGTCTTTCTGGAGTTCACGTAATTCACTGATCACGTCGTGCATAACTTCGATGGCATTCACGCCGGCGGATGGGTCTGAACTGTGGCCGCTTTTGCCGGTTACCCGGATGGCTTCGCTCAGATGGCCTTTGTGCATGATCACCGGCGTCATCGACGTCGGTTCGCCGATAATGGCATAGTCCGGCTTCAGATTTTCAAAGCGGCCCAGCTCACGGGCGCCCGCCATGCTGGTTTCTTCGTCGGCGGTGGCCAATACGTAAATGGGTTTTTTCAGCTTAGATAAATCCATATCCCGCAGGGTCTCCAGCACAAAGGCAAAGAAACCTTTCATATCCACTGTGCCCAGGCCGTAGAGTTTGTCTTCGTCTTCATGTAGCTGAAAAGGATCACGGGTCCAGCGGCCTTGATCCCAGGGGACGGTGTCGGTATGGCCGGAGAGCAACAGGCCACCACTGGTGCAGCCTTCCGGGGTATAGCGGGCCAGCATATTGAATTTGCCTCGCTGCCGGTCAAGCTCCTGGATGGCAATCTGAAAGCCGAGGGTCTGCAGCCAGTTGCCAATTTTTTCCACTACCGGCTGGTTGCTGGTATCCCAGGGTACATCGCCTATGCCGGAAATGGACGGAATGGCGATGAGTTCGCGATACATTTGCCGGAACTTCGGAAGTTGTGACATAAAAACGGCTCTCCAGACTGCAGGGGTATATTTTTCTTTAGCATAGCTGATTTTAATTGCTGGCATAAGCTAGTTTTTGGTTGTGATTAAGACCGTAAATTCATAGCATATACCCCTGTTCTCTCAGATTCCCGGACAACGACCTTATGAAATCCATTCCGCATATTGATATGAGCCTGTACGGCAAGAATTTTGATGACTTTGCCCAGCATGTGGGGGCTGGTTACGAAGCTAATGGCTTTGTGGCGTTAACCAATCATGGCGTGGACCAGCAGTTGATCGAAGAGGCGCTGGATATCAGCCGCGACTTATTCGATCTGCCGGCTGATGTGAAAAACAAATACCATATTCCGGGTGGCGGCGGTGCACGTGGCTACACGCCATTTGGTACTGAAATAGCCAAAGACGCCAAACATGTGGATCTGAAAGAATTCTGGCACGTTGGCCGGGAAATTGAAGGCGAGCCGCCGTTTCCTGAATTAACGCCTAATGTATTTCCGGAAGAGTTGCCGGAATTTAAGACTAAGATCCTGAAACTTTACGACGCACTGGATGCGCTGGGCCTGCAGGTGCTGGAAGCACTGGCGGTGTACCTGAAGCAGCCGCGGGATTTCTTCAACGATAAAGTAAACCTGGGCAACTCGATTTTGCGGCCGTTGCATTATCCGCCGATCGTCGATAAAGGCACGCCATCGGTGCGGGCCGGTGCCCACGAGGACATCAACGTATTGACCTTGCTGGTGGGTTCACGTGAACCAGGTCTGGAAGTGCTGGCGCGCGATGGCAGCTGGATTCCGGTAACCATTATCGAAGGCGCTATTATCTGTAACGTCGGTGATATGCTGCAACGTATGACCAACCGTGTGCTGCCGTCGACCACGCACCGGGTCGTGAATCCGCCGGAGCCGTATAGCCGTCGTTCACGCTATTCGATTCCGTTTTTCCTGCATTTCAATCCCGACGTGATGATCACGCCACTGAAAAGCTGCATTACGGAAGAAAACCCACAGCACTTCGCGCCTATCAGTTCCCATGAGTACCTGATGGAACGCCTGCGTGAAATCGGGCTGGTGAAATGAGATTGCGGCTGATTCCACTGTTGGCGGCGAGCCTGGTTCTCGCCGCCTGTGCCCAGCACAACGCGCAACCCGAAACGGGCGGCGCCTTTCAGCTGGCAATCGGCCATATTAATGACCATCACTCGAACCTGCAGCCGGCTAAGCGCACCTCAGTAACGGTTGACGGCGAAACGCACCGCATCGAAACCGGTGGTTTTCCGCGCGTGGTCACGCAGATTGATGCCATCCGTAAGCGTCATGACAATATGCTGGCACTGCACGCCGGCGATGCCATCAGCGGCACCTTGTTTTATACCGTGTTTGAAGGGGTCGCGGATGCGGCCCTGATGAACCAGGCCTGCTTTGATGCCATGGCGCTGGGCAATCATGAGTTTGATAACGGTGACGCGGGCTTAAAGACCTTCCTCAACGCGCTGGCGATGAGCGACTGCGCAACGGCGGTACTGGGCGCGAACGTGATGCCCGAAGTGGGCGTATCACCGTTAACCCCGAAAACCCGCTGGGACAGCTTTAAGCCTTACGCCGTTTATCAGTTCGGTGACGAGAAGGTTGGCATTATCGGTCTGGATATCGCGGTGAAAACCAAGCAATCCTCAATGCCTGATGCCACCACTGAATTCGCGGACGAATATACTACCGCTGCTTATTATGTTGATGAGCTACGCCAGTTGGGCATAGAGAAGATTGGCCTGCTGACACATATTCAGTTCAGTAGTGATCTGGAATTGGCGCAGAAGCTGCCGGCGGTGGATTTCATTATCGGCGGGGATTCCCACACCTGGCTGGGCGATTATGCCGCCTATGGCCTGGATCAGGACGGCCCGTACCCGGCGCAAACCATGAACCGTGACGGCGCACCCGTTTGTATTGCTCACGCTGGCGAATACACGCAGATAGTGGGTGAGTTGGTGATCGATTTTATCGGCGACCAGGTGAGCCATTGCGGTGGCCAGCCGCATTTGCTGGTAAGTGAAGAAGCCCCCGAAGTCATTAAAGCGCTGCTGCATTTCACTGCGGTTGCCGAAGATAAAGCGAGTCTGCTGCTACTGGCAGAATTTCAGCAACAACTGGAAGAAATGACCACGCAGTCCATCGCGCAGGTGGAACAACGCATGTGCATGAAGCGGCTGGGCGTGGCGACTACACCGGGCTGCGGAATCGGCCGTCAGTCTGATGCCCACCGGCTGGTCGCTGAGGCCTTTCTGTTCAGCGCCCCACAAGCGGATTTCGCGCTGCAGAACGGCGGCGGGGTACGTAATGAAATCGCTGCAGGCCCGCTGACGATTGCCGACGTGTACCGGCTGCTGCCGTTTTCCAATACCCTGGTGACGGTTGAGATTACCGGCGCCGAACTGCGCACCCTGTTAGAGCAGGCGCTGGCTTATGCGTTGTCCGAAGGCGGTTCAGATGGGGCTTATCCCCATGGTGCCGGCATCCGGTTTGATGTGGATATGACCGCGACCAGCGGCGAGCGGATCAGCAACCTGGAAATTAACCAAGATGGCCAGTGGCAGCGCCCCGACGATAGCCAGACCTACACCATGGTCACCAACAGTTTTCTGGCGCTGGGCAGCGATGGCTGGAAGTTACTGGCGGAAATCAATGCCGACGGCCGGGTAACCGATACCTTTGTAAACTATGCGCAGTCGTTCGTCGACTGGGCCCGGGCGCAGCAGCGTATCACCCGACCTGAGTCGCACAGTACCCAACTCTATATTCCACCGGCCGAATAGGATGACCACGCGGCCGGTCTCTGATCAAGCGCGCTTTGATTTAACGGTCGTGGTGCTGGCGCTGTTAACGGCGTTCGGGCCACTATCCATCGATATGTATCTGCCGGCATTTGGTGATATCGCCGCCAGCTACAATACCGAATCCAACCGCATTGAATTGTCGCTGACCTCGTTCTTCATGGGGCTGTTCATTGGCCAGCTGTTATACGGTACGGTTTCTGATCGCTACGGCCGCAAACCGCCGCTCTATTTTGGCCTCACGCTCTATATTATTACGTCGCTGGCTTGTGCCTTCGCGCCCAACCTCGAGAGCCTGATTGTGCTGCGCTTCTTTCAGGCCATCGGCTCGTGCGCCGGGCTGGTGATTGCCCGCGCCATGGTGCGCGATCTCTACACGCCCCAGGCCTCGGCCCAGGTGTTTTCGTTTCTGATCCTGGTGATGGGCATCGCGCCCATACTGGCACCGCTGGCAGGGGCCTATGTGACGGCAGCGTTCGGCTGGCAGGCGATCTTTGTAATTATTGCCGCGCTGGCGGTGGCCTGCATGGTGATTGTGCATATCCGCCTGCCGGAAAGCCGGTTACCTGATAAGAGCGTACGCATCAGCGGCAGCCTGCCCATTTACTGGAAGGTACTTAAAGATCCGTCGTTTTTACGCTATTCACTGGCGGGTGGGGTGGCGCAGTCGGGGTTATTTACCTACATAGTGGCGTCACCGCTGGTGTTCATTGAGCACTTTAACCTGTCGCCGACGCTGTACAGCTGGCTGTTCGGTGCCAATGCGGTAGGTATTATCGGCATGGCGCAGCTGAACGGCTGGCTGCTCAAACGCCGGGATCCGCGCAAAATCCTGAACAAATCGCTGCCGCTGCTGGGCTTCATCAGCCTGGTATTGATGGCCAGTGGTTACTTCAGTTGGGGTTTCTGGGGCGTGGTGGTACCGGTGTTTTTATATATCAGCACCCTGGGGATGGTATTCCCGAATGCCATGGCCTGTGCGCTGGCTGAGCAGCAAGCCCGGGCGGGCTCTGCTTCGGCGGTAACAGGTAGCTTGCAGTTTCTTATCGCCGGGTTAGTGTCGGCGCTGGTGAATGCGCTGGGGCATTATGATCCCCTGGCGATGGTGTTCGTAACAGGCGGTTGCGGCATCAGCTCACTGATTATTTACCGCCTGCTACGAAAACCGCTTAACCCTTAAGGATTCGGGTTCGGATAGTAGGTTGGGGTGTTGATACCAACCGGCATATCCAGCGCGAATACCCATACGAAGAACAGAATAGTCCAGCCAATCAGGAACATGATGCTGTAGGGCAACATGGTCGCAATCAGGGTTCCTATCCCGATATCCTTCTTATAGCGCGCGGCCACCGCCAGTATTAAGCCGAAATAACTCATCATCGGCGTAATGATATTGGTTACCGAGTCACCAATACGGTAGGCCGCCTGAATCACTTCCGGTGCGTAGCCAATCAGCATCAGCATAGGTATAAAGATAGGCGCGGTAATGGCCCACTGGGCCGAGGCCGAGCCCAGCATCAGGTTAACGAAAGCACACATCAGAATAAACAACAGGAATACCGACGGCCCGGTCAGGCCAATTTCCTGCAGGAAGGTGGCGCCTTTCACCGCGAAGATGCTGCCGAAGTTAGTCCAGCCGAAGAAGGCAACAAACTGCGCCGCGAAGAACACCAGCACGATGTACATGCCCATGGTGCTCATACTGTCGGACATCGCGTCAATGACATCCCGATCGCTGCGCATAACCTTAGTGATGCGGCCGTATACATAGCCCGGGATGGCAAAGGTAATAAAGATAAAGGCGACAATGCCTTTAAGGAAAGGAGAACCTGCTACATCGCCGGTTTCCGGATTACGCAGCACACCCCATTCAGGAACAATGGTCAGGGCCAGAATGAGCCCCATGATTAAAAAGGCAATACCAGCGCCGATCAGGCCTTTCTTCTCGATAGCGGTCAGCTTTTCGATTTTCTGATCTGAAAGGTTAATGCTGGCTTCGTCTGGATCATATTTACCCAGCTTTGGCTCAACGATTTTTTCCGTTACAAAAGTACCCATCGCCGCGATCAGGAAGGTGGATACAATCATGAAGTACCAGTTGGCTTCCGGGCCGACGTAATAGGTCGGATCGATGAGGTTCGCTGCCTTGGTGGTGATACCTGCTAAGAGCGGATCCACGGTACCGATCAGCAGGTTAGCGCTGTAACCGGCGGAGACACCCGAGAACGCTGCTGCCAGACCGGCCAGCGGATGCCGGCCAAGGGAATGGAAGATCATCGCCGATAACGGCACCAGTACCACATAACCGAGCTCAGCTGCGGTATTGGAGATAACGCCGGCAAACACCACGGCAACAGTGACCATGCGTGGATGGGCGTTCATCACCAGCGCCCGCATCAGGGCCGAAAGCAGGCCGGAGCGTTCAGCGATACCCACACCTAATAAGGCGACCAGCACGGTGCCTAAGGGGGTAAAGCCGGTGAAGTTGGTGACCAGGCCGGTGACAATGCGTTGCAGGCCTTCAGCGTTGAGCAGGCTGACAACCTCGATAACGCCGCCGCCCGGGCGTGGGTCCTGCGCGCTTAAGCCGAAATAGCCGGCAATACCGCTGCCAACAACAACAGCGATGGCAAACAGGGCGAATAATGTAATGGGGTGGGGGAGTAGATTACCCAGCCATTCAACGGTGTCCAGAAAACGTGTAAAAGCTCCGCGTTTACCGGTGTCAGCGGATGGTTGTGGTTGCTTCATGCAGCTCCGGCTCCTGAGTTATAGTTATAAGTAAAGACCGGATTGTACACCAAAAAAAACGGCGCTACAGGCGCAATGCCGCTTCGATTAGCAAAACAGCAGGAAAAATTCGAATGAAAGCGGCAGAAACCCGGACTAAAAGTTGAAATTTTGTTTGAATCAACGTCGGTCAAATGGTAGTTTTGCTACATTCCAGTAACAATTTACTGAGACGTAACATATGGCGAAATTATCTAAAGCGGTGCTGGCCACGGCGTTATTGCTAGCGATAATCCCCGCAATAGCTGACGAACAGGCTAAGTCGGTGTTTGAACAAGATTATACCGCCTATCAACAGGCCTTAGATGCAAATCTGTCAGACCGGGAACTCGCGGCCCTGGCGGAGCAGGCCTATCTGTCTGGCATCGAATATTTTGGTGCCGATGATATCAGTACCGCTATTCTGAAAATTAATTACCTGACTTTGCTGAATAACGATGCTGTACGCTCAGAGCGGTCGCAGCAATTAGCTGGGGAGATCCTCGCTGTATCCCGTAAAGAGTACGGTCAGAATGCTCCGGAACTGATCGATGCGTTATTGGTCGCGCTTAGTACGCACAATTTAGAGGCGACTAAAGATTATTATGAGGAGCTGGTTACAATTGCTGACGCCCACATAGAGCAGCAGCCCGAGCATATGCTACGCGCTAAAATTGAGGCTGCGGCGCATTTACTACGCATCGGCAGCCCCGTTAGCCGCGACTTAGTGAGATTTGCCGACACCGCGGAAGAGCGTTTTGGCGCTGAGCACGAACTGGCCCTGCTGGCCAACTTCCATGCCGGACGCTACCTCGAAGCGAGAAAAGAGCAGAATGAGGCGATCAAGCGGTTTAAAAAAGTTGCCGCTGCAGATGAGAGTAAGCTGCCATCTGCACTGGTGACGGCCAAGTACATGAGTCATGCCCGCTTAGTTTATTTTCTTGAGCAGCAAGGCAAGAGCGACGAAGCGACGGCCCATTGTCTGGCCATCGCAAAAATGGGCTATGGTATTCAGGATGAACGGGAACCGACACCACTGTATCGGGTGAATCCACGATATCCGCGATTGCTGGTTCAGCGCCGGGTTGAAGGGGAGATTAAGGTTAGCTATGACATCGATGAACTAGGCTTTGTCCAGAACGCGCAGGTGCTCGAGTCTTCAAACAGCGGCTTTACCAAAACCGGCTTAGAGGCACTGGAGCAATGGCGATTTGCACCTCGTGTGGTCGACGGCGAGCCGGTGGCTACCACAGGGCGCACGGTCAAACTGCAGTTCCAGATAAAATAAGCACCAATAGCAGCTCATAAAAAAACCGGGTCCATGGACCCGGTTT
>NZ_JPER01000011.1 GCF_000753715.1 Pseudidiomarina salinarum
AAACCGGGTCCATGGACCCGGTTTTCTTTTAACTGGCTTCACTTACTTGCAGATGTGCAGTTTCGCCCACTCATGTGCGGCTTTACCCGCCATCAGTTCTTCATGGGCAAAATCATCCACATTAATGACCTTGAGGCGGCCTGCTTCAGCACGCTCTAACAATTCAACTTCGTCATCGTTCAGCACACCTAACTGCTTGCCGGTTGCCGCAACTTTATCAAGGAAGATAAAGCCCATACGCTTATTGCTGGCTTTGCGAACCTTATCAAACAGCGGCTCAGCCGCGATGATATCCTTCAGCGCCTGCTCCAGGTAGCCAAACTGGCCTTCCGGTGACAGGAACTGGCCTTCACCTAAGCGCTCGCGGCTTGGGTTGGGTTGCAACAGGATGCGGGCCACTTTGCGGTCGGTTTTATCAGACGGACGCTTAGCGATACGGCCAAACGGATACATGATGACACGCATGGTCTTGCCGATGGTGCCGAAGTTATCCAGCAGGGCCAGCTGGCTTTCCTGCAGCTTATACAGAGTATCCTGCATAGCCCAGTGCACCAGCGGCAGGTCGTCTTTCAGACGGCCCTGATCATCAAAGCGCTTCAGTACCGCCGAGGCCAGATACAGATAGCTCAGCATATCGCCCAGCCGCGCAGAAATACGCTGCTTGCGCTTCAGTGAACCACCGAGCACGCCCATGGCGACGTCTGACAACAAGGCCAGGTTAGCGCTGAAGCGGTTCATCTGCTGATAGTAAATTTTGGTGCTGTCAGAGAATGGCGCTGAACTGAAGCGGTAGCCGCCCAGACCGAACGCCAGTGACCGCACAAAGTTGCTCATGGCAAAGCCGATATGGCCGAAAATAGCTTTATCAAAGCGCTTCAGGCCCTCAGCGTTATGCTCGGCTGATGCCAGCATCTCTTCCAGTACAAAAGGATGGCAGCGAATCGCGCCCTGACCGTAGATCATCAGGCTGCGGGTAAGAATGTTCGCACCTTCCACAGTAATGGCGACCGGTACGCCCTGATAGCCGCGGCCCAGATAGTTGCTCGGGCCCAGGCAGATGCCTTTACCGCCGTGAATGTCCATGGCGTCATCCATGCACTCACGCAGTTTTTCTGTCATGTGGTACTTGGCGATGGCCGAGATCACAGATGGCTTCTCGCCCAGATCGATGCCTTTGGTGGACAGGGTAGTCACCGCGTCCATCAGGTAAGCGTTACCGCCTAAGCGGGCCAGGGCTTCTTCGACGCCTTCCATTTTACCCACGGGTAAATTGAACTGACGACGGATATACGAATAAGCGCCCGTTGCCAGCGCAATGGATTTAACGCCACCGGCACTGTTTGACGGCAGGGTAATTGCCCGGCCGACCGACAGACACTCAACCAGCATACGCCAGCCTTTACCTGCCATTTTCTGGCCACCGATGATGTAATCCAGCGGCACAAATACGTCCTGGCCACGCACCGGGCCATTCTGGAATGGCACGTTAAGCGGGAAGTGGCGACGGCCAATCTCCACGCCTTTGGTGTCGCGGGGAATCAGCGCAGCGGTAATGCCGAGTTCTTCTTTATCGCCGATCAGTTTTTCCGGATCCGATAGTTTAAACGCCAGACCGACAACAGTCGCAACCGGTGCCAGGGTGATATACCGCTTGTTGAAGTTCAGGCGGATACCGACAATCTCTTTGCCTTCCCATTCGCCTTTACAGACCACACCGGTATCGGGAATAGAACCCGCATCGGAGCCCGCTTCCGGACTGGTCAGCGCAAAGCAGGGGATTTCCTTACCTTCAGCAAGGCGTGGCAGGTAATAATCTTTCTGTTCTTCGGTGCCGTAATGTTGCAGCAGCTCGCCCGGGCCCAGTGAGTTAGGAACACCCACGGTGCTGGCCAGAATGGTGCTGACACCGGACAGTTTCTGCAGTACCCGCGACTGGGCATAGGCAGAGAACTCAAGACCACCGTATTGCTTCTTGATGATCATGGCGAAGAACTTGTGCTCTTTCAGATAAGTCCAGACGTCTTCCGGCATATCAGCCAGTTCATGGGTCGCTTCCCAGTCGTTGAGCATCTTGCAGACTTCTTCAACCGGGCCATCGATAAAGGCTTTTTCTTCATCGCTCAGTTGCGCTTTCTGAATACTGTGCAAGGTTTTCCAGTTGGGGGCGCCACGGAACAGCTCGCCTTCCCACCAGACAGTACCGGCATCGATCGCGTCTTTTTCAGTAGTCGACATTTCCGGCATGATTTTGCGGTACATGCCCAGCAGCGATTTAGACACCACGCCACGGCGGAATGCGGTCAGGTTCAGCGGTACCAGCACCACCGCCAGCAGTACCCACAGCACCGGGCCGACTACGCCCAGCAGGCTGCCGACGGCAAACAGGGCAACCAGACCGAGGCTGGTGACCAGCAGCGAGCTGCGGTAATAAAGTAACCCGCCGAAAACGAGTAAGGTGACTATAATCCAAAGCGCGACTATCATTATTTAAACTCCGGCTAAATGCTTGAGGTCAGACCAGTTTATGATGCCGGTAATCTAGCGCGTTTGCGGCTCATTTTCAAGCGAAATTTGAACGCGCGTTTGAAAATTGGAACCGGCCGAAAAACGCGGGGTCTGAATGTGTATAACGAACCATGAAGGAAACATTGATGCTGAAACTGCTTACCGGATTTGCCTTGTTGCTTACGCCGCTGGTTATGCCACTGGTTGTGCAAAGTGCTGAGCTGAAAATCTACGAAACGCACTATATGGTTCACCGGGGCGGGTCTCACTACGGTGAGGCAGTGCGGGCGCTGAAAATCGATGAAGACGGCCGTTACCAGTTGTACACCGAAACCGAAATATCCCTGCTGTTTTTATCTGATCGGCGGCGGTACTGGAGTACCTTCACCTTCGATGATGGCCAGGTAGAGCCGGTTTTCTTTGAATATCGCCGCTCCGGCACCGGCAAGGACAAACGCTTTGCCGCGACCTTTGACAGTGATAAGCAGCAGGTGGTCAATGCCGCAAACGGTGAGCCCGTAGCTATTGAATGGGGTGACGATCTGATCGACGAGGCGAGCATGCTGGAGCAACTGCGTTATGACCTGCAGGCCTCGGACGCCACTGAGTTCAACTACCGGGTTATTGAGGGCGATGCGGAAGAAGATCACTTAAAGTATGCCCGCCTGCAGCAAGAAACCCTGAAACTGCCTTATGGCGAGATTGACGCGATTAAAGTGGTGCGGGTGCGGGAGAATTCAAGCCGCGAAACCGATTACTGGTTTGCGCCGCAACTGGGCTATGTGCTGGTCAAGATGCAACAACGTGAAGACGGCGATGAAGTCGCCACGCTGTTGCTTGATACGGCAGAAGTGGGTAGCCCGGAATAATCCGCGGAAAAGCCCGCGACTATTCGTCAGCGTAGCCGGCCGGGCCTAACAGCTCGCCGTCCAGCTCAACACCTGCATCGGTGAGTTTTAAGCGGCCGCTGCAAAACCAGCTGACCACCAGCGGATAAATACCATGCTCCTGGGTCTGCACACGCTGTTGCAGATCCTGAGCGGTATCGCCTTCAAACACCGGCACCCGGGCCTGCAGAATAACGGGCCCGGCATCGAGCTCTTCAGTGACAAAATGCACACTCACACCATGCTCGGTATCGCCTGCATCAAGCGCCCGCTGATGGGTATTGATGCCGGTATACTTGGGCAGCAGTGAAGGGTGAATATTGAGCATACGGCCATGATAATGGGTCGCGAAATCCGCTGTCAGGATCCGCATAAAACCAGCCAGGACCACCAGGTCAGGGCGGTAGTTATCAATCAGCTTCTGTAATTCGGCGTCATAGGCTTCGCGGGTAGGGTAATCCTTATGCGAGAGCACTTCGGTGGCGATGCCGGCTTCGGCCGCGATATCCAGGCCGCGGACGCCGGCTTTGTTGCTGATAACGGCAACCACATGGCCATCAATGCGGCCGGCTTCGCAGGCCTCAACGATGGCCTGCATGTTACTACCCGAGCCGCTGATCAGAACAACAATACGCGCCATCAGTGAATTTCAACCTGAGCTTCGTCGCCGTTGCGTTCAGCCACTTCACCGATAACCCAGGCATCTTCGCCCTGATCACGCAGCAATTCGACCGCTTTCTCAGCCTGGGCGCCGGATACCGCGATAATCAGGCCCACGCCGCAGTTAAAGGTGCGGTACATTTCTTTGGTGGTCACGTTACCCTGCTGCTGCAGCCAGTTGAAGATAACCGGCCATTCCCAGCTGCTGTCATCGATAACCGCTTTGGCATTGTCAGGCAGTACGCGCGGAATATTTTCCCAGAAGCCACCACCGGTAATATGTGAAATGGCGTGCGCATCGATCTGCTCGAGCATCGCCAGCACAGATTTCACGTAAATACGGGTAGGGGTGAGCAAACGCTCCGCCAGCGGCTTGCCGTCGAGCTGTTCGCTGGCGACATCAGCGCCGCTGACTTCAATGATTTTACGGATCAGCGAGTAGCCGTTTGAGTGCGGGCCGCTTGAGGCCAGCGCCACCAGCTTATCGCCGGCCGCCACTTTGGTGCCGTCAATGATGCGTTCTTTCTCGACCACACCAACACAGAAACCAGCGATATCGTAATCGCCCTGTTCGTACATGCCCGGCATTTCAGCCGTTTCGCCGCCAATCAGCGCGCAGCCAGCCTGCACACAGCCTTCGCCGATACCGGTGACCACATCAGCGGCTACGTCGACGTCGAGCTTGCCGGTGGCGTAGTAATCCAGGAAGAACAGCGGCTCAGCGCCCTGAACAATCAGGTCGTTGACGCACATGGCAACCAGGTCGATACCCACGGTGTCGTGTTTTTTCAGGTCAATCGCCAGGCGCAGCTTGGTGCCCACGCCATCGGTGCCGGATACCAGCACCGGGTGTTTGTATTTAGTGGGGAGTTCGCACAGCGCCCCGAAACCACCGATATTGCCCATCACTTCAGGCCGCTTGGTGCGCTTGGTCACGCCCTTAATACGTTCAACTAAGGCATTACCGGCATCAATGTCTACGCCGGCATCTTTATAACTCAGAGAAGGTTTTTGGTCGCTCACGGGTGGTCCCTTTAGGTAGTGCGAAAATTTGCGCATTAGTTTAGCACTTTAGGGTGCCCGGTGCGATATGGGATAACCGAATCTGCAATGAAAAAACTACTGCCGCGCTGATTAGCCGGTTCAGGTATAATAGGGCGATGAAATTGCACTGCACAACCTGAGAATTAGCTTATATGTCTGAAACCAGTACCGTTTTACTGACCCGCGCCACTCGTGAGCATCTGGATGCGCTGGAACGTATTGAAACGGCCAGTTTTATTACCGATCGCATCAGCCGGCGCAGCTTCCGGCGCTTTATCGATCAGGATATCGGCGACTTTCAGGTATTGCTGAGTGACGGCGACGTGGTGGGGTACTACATCGTACTGTACCGCCAGGCCACCCAGCTGGCGCGTCTGTATTCACTGGCGGTGGCACCGGAACACCGGCGGCGCGGCTTTGGCACCCTATTGCTGGATGCCGCCGAGAATGATGCCGATGAGCGCCACTGCCTGTTTATGCGGCTGGAAGTAAAAACCGACAACGTTGCCGCCCAGACCATGTACCACAAGGCCGGATACTACGATATGGAAATCCGGGCCGAGTACTATGAAGACGACAGCGACGCGTTGATTCTGCAAAAGCTGCTGCCAAGCTTTGAGCTGCCCGAAGGCAGCAACGGCACCCAGCGGCTCGTGCCATACCGCACCCAGACCACGGACTTTACCTGTGGCCCGGCGAGCCTGCTGATGGCGATGGCCTATTTTGATATCCCGTCGAACGATGCCCATTACGAAGAGCTGGAGATCTGGCGCGAAGCCACCACTATTTTTATGACCTCCGGTCATGGCGGCTGCGGCCCGCATGGGCTGGCCCGCGCAGCGCTGAAGCGTGGCATGCAGGTAAGCCTGCACGTGAGCGTAGAGGGCCCGTTATTGCTTGATTCCGTGCGTAACAACGACAAAAAGCAGGTCATGGCGCGCATCCAGGAATACGACATCGCCGCACTGAAAGAAGCCGGCGTGCCGATTGTGGTAGGGGATTACACCGTGCAACAACTGGTTGCCGATCTGAACGATGGCAAACTGGTGGTCGCGCTTATCAGCACCTACGTGTTTGATGAGAGCAAAGCGCCGCACTGGGTACTGATTTGCGCCGCCGACGACAACTATGTGTACATCAATGATCCCGACCAGGATACCTTCCCCTGGCAGTCGGCCGCGAACCGCCAATATCTGCCGATTCCAATCGCTACATTCCGCCGTGCATTTGGCTTCGGGCGGCGTAAGCAGAAGGCGGCTCTGGTACTTGAAAAAGGTGACAAAGCCCCCGCAAATATGTATAATAACGCTTAACACTCAGGGGCTGATTTGGATTCGACGGAATACACGAAACCCAAGGTGCATGCCGAGGTGAGGCTGGCCTCGTAAAAAGCCTCAACCTAATAGTTGCAAACGACGACAACTACGCACTAGCGGCTTAATAACCCGCTCTGCCCGTCCCCCAGCGCTTTGTCTATGAGACTGGATCAGGACGGCTAACCCTAAAGTAGACTCGCGTGGAGGCTTCGCTCGGAGCTGAAGCGTTAAAACCAATCGAGCTCGTTAGTGTCGAAGCCTGTCAGCCGGCGTCGCACTGATTAACTAAATGACTGACTAAGCATGTAGTACCGAGGATGTAGGTATTGCGGACGCGGGTTCAATTCCCGCCAGCTCCACCAACACTAAAACCAGCGCAACCCGCGCTGGTTTTTCCTTTCCCAGCAATAACAAGGCTTTGCGCCTGTTTCATCAGGTCGAGCAAGTGCGCTCGAGTACCCCTGAATACCCCCCAGAAACCCAAAAAAGACACCCTTTAAGTACGCCTGGTGCCAACTTTTTGCTGCCTAATACACTTCTGAATCGTGTTTTGCGCGACTACCAAAGTTACGATGTCGCCCAAGCTTCGATGCTTCTGCGTGACATTCAAGACTATCTGCGGATTGATGATCTCGACTTGGCCGAACCCGACAGTCACCGCAACTTCGCAAACGCTCAAGCTATTTCCTGCCGAAGAATTCGCAGCGAATACCCTCAAGACATGGCATTACACCTGTGCAAACAACGATTTGATAATTACCAACTGGGTGAATTGAAGTTCGATGATGAAGCGATACTGAAGCGTTTAAGCGATCGTGCGTTTTGGCTACGCCGCATACGCTCCAAGACCAATGAAACGATTGCCGAAGTTGAACGCTTGTTGCACCTTGTTAGCGCGCATCGTGGTATCTACTGTGGTGATAAAACACTGGCACTTTTTGATGAATCACAACAAAAAAGTGAGGAGTTTCTGAGTCGGAGCATGCTTGTCTGCAAAGATGGCGAACAAGTAAGCCTTGCCGAGATTAGCAAACATACTATTTCAAACCCTGACATTCTTTTTGCTGAATGGATGGTGCGCGTTCGTGGGTTCGAGGAGGTTGCAGAACACTTTCATCATGCTGCTGTCATGGTCACGGTTAGTACACCGTCACGGATGCACCCGATATTGAAAGCAAGTGGCAAACCCAACCCGAAATTCGATGGTACATCGCCCAAGGAAGCGAACGACTATCTGAACCACGTTTGGCAACTGATAAGAGCGAAATTCGCGCGAGCCGATATTTCGCCTTATGGGATGCGAGTCGCAGAGCCGAATCATGATGGCACACCTCACTGGCACATCTTACTGTTTATTGCTCCTGACAAGCTCAAGCCGTTGAAACGAATTGTGAAGCACTATGCGCTGAAAGAAAGCCCGAATGAAAAGGGTGCAAGAAAATACCGTGTGAACTTCGTTGATATTGATCCCAACAAAGGTTCAGCAGCGGGATACCTTGCGAAATATATCGCGAAAAACATAAACGGCATAAAGGGCAAGGCGGAGAGCGACGCAGGCGGACGCGTGGCCGCGCGGCGCACCCGCGCTTGGGCATCGGCTCATGGAATACGCAAGTTTGCTCAAATCGGAGGTCCACGAGTCACCGTTTGGCGTGAACTTCGTCGGCTAACAAACCCTGTAAAAGATTCGACGCTCGAGAAATTACGCCTAGCGGCTGATTCATCAAATTGGGCAGCATTTTGCCTATTGATGGGCGGAGTAGGTGACAGGGGGCGAATTGACGTTCACCCAATGTATTCAAGCGCATCAGCTAATCAGGATTATCACGAATTAGCTAATGTGAACCAATACGGTGAGCCTCGTCGCCCGCGCATTATTGGTATACGTCACTCGGTAAAATTGATACTGACACGTTTTCGCAGCTGGTATGGCGTTCTGCCGCAAGAGCCACCGAACATCGAGGCGCCTATGCTGCATTAAATTCAATCACTGTTCGATAGCTTGCCCAGCGAGAGATTTCGCTGTGCTCAGTGGATCCTGTAGATCGAGATATGTGGAGATTTAGAATGAATTCAGAGGCTGCCTGCCACGCTGAATTCAATTTCGGTGTTTGTAAGTTAGAAATCTGAGCCGCTGAAGCGGTTCAGCCGACCGAAGGTCGGGTGAATCGATGAAGTGGCCTTGGACTTGTGTAAATAACTGTACGGTTAACGATCAAAGGAAAAATAATGGGTAATCCACTGAATATGCAAACAGCAATCTTTTCCCATGACGAAGCGGTATCGCTGATTCACTGTGCCGTGTACCCCAACACATCAGCTGACCCAAGTATTGCCGAAATTGGCGTGGTCGTCGGTTTGCTTGATATGAATGACGAGGTTGAACTGATCGTTAAATTCCAGTCGTCAGTCAGCCAGTACACCAAATCAGAACTGATTAGCCAGTTCGTGATTGAGAGTTAACAAGTTGTTGACACGATAGGGAACCTGAATTATGTTTGTTTTGAGGCTGGCAGAGTTAAACATATTACAGACTCATATACATTTTGGAAGAAACGAAAAAAAGTATGGGGCACCATGCAACAGTAGTTCCGATGGACTTAGGTGTCTGTCGAGAAACGAACAAATTTTAAGCCCCCAGTTACCGCGAAAAAAACTCCTTTATAGATATATTGCCAATCATTTAGAAACATACCGTGTCCGCCTCACTCGCGTCGTGCGTTTGATCCTGAATCTTATTGCACGTGAACTTTTTCGGCTATCTCGTATAGCCACGAGTTGCATGGTGTTTCAAATGAACAATAACCCCATAAAATGGGTAAAGCTTGATAAATTCTGTGAGCAAACAGGCTTCACCCGAAAATCTGTATATGCACTGATTCGTAGCGGTCGTTGGATGATCTCCAAGCACTTTACCAAGCAAGGTCGTCGTTACTTTATAAATATCGTCGAATACGAACGTTGGGTAGAAAGGGGATAAATTATGAAAACCTCAATTTACCCCGGCATCAGTATTGGCAAAAACTCGATTCGCATGGAGTTTCTGTTTAACGGCAGGCGTTGCCGCGAAACGGTTCGGGTTGAACCTACCCCCGAAAATTTGAAGCTAGTGAAGAAAAAGCGTGATCGCGTCCAAATGAAAATCGATTTTGGTGAATTCGATTATGCTGCTGAGTTCCCCCAGAGCAAAAATGCTTACGAACTATCGAATGATAAAGCTTCGCTGCTGACCATAGCTGCAATGTGTGAACAGTGGTTTACGCAGAGCCACAAGACTTGGGCATACAGCACATGCAAAGCGAACAGCGGTCGCCTCAATAATCATATTCTACCGAATTTTGGCGATACTATTGTGGGGGACTTCCGGGCATCACATTTCAGATGCTGGCAAACAAAGGCAAAGCTCAATCCAAAAACAGTCAATGAGGTGCAAAGCCTGTTAAGCCAAGCCTTTGATCATCTGGTCTACGACGACATCATTGAACGTAACCCAATGAAGAGCGTTAAACGACTAAAGGTAAACTCCAAAGAGGTGCAACCGTTCAATGCTGATGAACGCGAACGGATTCTGGCTGCTTTACCTGAAGGATATGCCCGCGAGTTTTATGAATTCGCATTCTGGACAGGGCTTCGCACTGGTGAGCAAATCGGTTTACGCTGGGAGAATGTTGATCTCGAGCGGGGCGTTATATTCATTCGCGAGTCCATTGTGAAAGGCAGACAAGCTGGTACGAAAACGGCTGGAAGCAACAGAACTCATGAGCTTCACCCAAAAGCGCTGGCGGTGTTGAAGAGATTGCCTGGACAGTCAGATTATGTATTTCGCGATCCTGCCACAGGGCAGCGTTGGAAATATGATGGAGTACCACGCGAACGTTATTGGCAGCCAGCTTTAAAACAGGCTAAAGTCAGGTACTTAAAACCTTATGCATGTCGGCATACCTATGCATCAACAATGCTTTCAGGCGGCGAAAATCCGATGTGGGTCGCAAAGCAGCTTGGTCATAAGGATTGGGGAATGATAAGGAAAGTTTATGGTAGATGGATTACTAATAAAAATTAAAAGTTTGGGAATAAGTGGCTTATTTTTGATTTGCGCGGTCTTCGCCATGATCCTTGGCGTGGTTGGCAGTATTCTTGAGCTCGATTATCTTAATGGATTTATGGCCTTATCAGGTTCATTGGTAGTAGCATTTGCAGCGTCATATAATAACGCTGTAACAATGAAGAAGGCAAAAATTACTGAAGAAGTCGAAAAAGTCAGAAAATTTAATCTCATGATAGGCGAATTAAAATCAGCAACAATAGCAATGAGTCAGTCTTTCAGTTTAGTCCATGATTGGTATGCCGATAAGAAAAGAGATATTTTAGGTTCTTTGCGATACCTAGCCTACTTAAAAAAAATAAGCATTTCTCATATAACCGTAAAAAATCCGTTAGACTTTTACGACTTACTCTCCAGCAACGATACTACTTATAAAGCGGTTGATCCCACCAAGGTTGGTAAATCTTCAGTAATGCTTTGGGATCTTTCTTACTTCATTCGTATACATAATGAGTTAGAGGAAAAGTTAATAGAACTTGAGAAATACCGAGATATTGTATCTAAACTTGCTAACTTTAGTGGTAAGGAGTGTCTGACGATCTCTTTTAAGTTTGAGGGCTACCAGGATAAATTTATTTTAATTAAGTATATTACTTTATATGAAGAAATATTAGAGGTAATGGAATATTATCTGGTGTACGGTGCGCATATACTTGTCCATATGCCGCCAAGTGTGCTTGATTTTGTCGAGGCGAATTTCGAATCCGCTCCATCGGTGGCTATATCGTCGTTTGGCGAAGATGAATTGATGAATTTAGTTAAAGAAATGCGATATGAAAAGATGAGCAACGCGGATGTTGAAGCAATGACTTTGGCGTTGATAGAAAAAGACAAAATCGAACTAGATTAAATTTAAACGACTAAAAAATAAGGGTAAAAAATGGGTTCAATTCCCGCCAGCTCCACCACATTTGTTAAAAAGCCGCCCATCCGGACGGCTTTTTTTATGCCTGTAGCCCGTGGTTCTACCACGGGTAAAACCCGCAATCGACTCAAACCTCAACCAAATACCGGCTAACCCGCTCGTCACCAACCTCAATAACCGAATCAAGCGCACCGCCACAAGACTCAATCATCGCAACAGATGCAGCATTATTGGTGTGGCAATGAATATGAATGCATTCGATCCCAAAGCTTCTCGCCTGGTCGATGCTCATCTTAAGTAGTTCACTACCTAAGCCTTTACCGCGATATGAAGGGCGAATGCCCAACCCGATATGACCACCACAGTGCATTATTCTGTCGTTTAAATGGTGGCGGATATTGGTGCAACCGATGATCTCGTTGCCATCAGCCAGCCAGTAAGTTGAACTCGGAACAAAGCCTTCAGGAATATTCCGACCCATGCGAAAGTCGTCGATTCGTCTGAGCATCGCGGGAAAGTCCCGGTGGTCGAAGTCGAGTGGAAAGGGATAGCGCTCCTCGTTACCCAGCTCACTAATGTAGGCGCAATAGCTTTGCTGAAATTCAGCATTGGGTAGTACGAGTTTTCGCACGTGAAATCCTTCTAAGTAAGAGCGTTCTGCATGAATGATGATTAGATGTTTACCAAATATGAGGCCGCAGGTCTACGTCGTCCGCACGTAACGGCCCGCATCTCCACTGCAACCGCAGCCTTCTTTGTATCCCACTCCTTTTCCAACTACCTTTTATACATGATCCATCGTGATAAAAGGAGTACGACTATGGCAGACAAAATCAAAGCACTGAAACTTCAGAAACCCTTCGGACTCGATAATATCAAGCTAACCGAGATCGATGATCCGGGCCAGCCAGGGCCGGGCGAGATCCGCGTGCGAGTTAAGGCAAGCTCACTGAACTATCATGACTACGGCGTCGCTAACGGCTCCAGTCCGACGGAAGACGGACGTATCCCGATGGCTGATGGCGCCGGCGTGGTCGAAGCGGTCGGTGAGGGCGTCGAAGAGTTCGAGGTAGGGGATAAGGTGGTTTCCACTTTCTTTCCGCACTGGGAGACCGGTCCGGCGCTCGTGGCCGACTTCAGCTCAACGCCGGGCGACGGAATTGACGGTTACGCACGCGAAGTCGTGGTGCGTCCGACCCGGTACTTTACCCATCAGCCAAGTAATTATACCCATGCTGAATCGGCAACCCTGACCACGGCCGGTCTCACCGCCTGGCGCGCGCTGGTCGTGAATGGCGGCATCAAACCCGGTGATTCGGTGCTGGTACTTGGCAGCGGCGGCGTTTCGGTATTTGCATGCGTGTTAGCCAAAAGCCTCGGCGCAACCGTATTTGCCACCTCGTCTTCCGACCAAAAGCTGCAGCGCTACAAAGAGCTGGGCGCCGATCATGTGATCAATTATGAAGACGACCCCGAATGGGGCAAAACGGTCAGCAAATTAACCGAAGGACGAGGCGTTGATCACGTGATTGAAGTCGGCGGGCCCGGCACACTGCCGCAGTCGATAAATGCCGTCGCACTAAGCGGACATATTGCGCTGATTGGCGTGCTGACCGGCATGAAAGGTGAAGTTCCGACCGCGAAACTGATGGGCAAGCAAGCCCGGTTACAGGGCTTGATAGTCGGTAGCCGCGCCCACCAGCAGGATCTGGTACGCGCTATTGATGCCAGCGGCGTGAAACCCGTCATCGATAAATGCTTCGGCCTGGACGAGCTAGCCGATGCCTTTCGCTATGAAGAAGCCGGCAAACACTTCGGCAAAATCTGCCTCGAATTTTAAAGCACACGTAGCCCGTGGTTCCACCACGGGCAATCCCCTAAAAGCCTGTTCACCCAAAAACCGATTGACAATCGGTTTTTGGGGTTTTAACCTGCCGGTTGATATCTAACAGATATGAGCGGTATGCCATGAAGCTTGGTGAGTTAGAAACACTGATTTTAAAATTGATCTGGGAATCGGGCGGGGGTTCGGTAAAGGATGTATACAACCGCGTGAAGCCGCTGCGTGCGCTTACTCAAAACACGGTTCAGTCAACGCTGGAGCGACTTTACCGCAAAGGGCTGTTGACGCGGAAGAAGCAAGGGCACGCGTTTATTTACGCAAGCAAACTCACCAAGGAACAGTTGACCGCTCAGCTGTTGACGCAATTAATGGCGGAATTTGACAGCGACCCCTCAATGACTATCGCTGCTTTTGTTGAACAAAATCAGGCTATCAGTGATGAAAAAATGCAGCAGCTACGCCAGCTGGTTAACGCCTTGAAGGCACAGGAGTCAGGGGATGCCTGAACTTCTGATGTCAACGATTCTACTTATGGCACTGGCCGTTATCGCCGGCATTATTGTGGTCGAGACAGGCATGCAGTTCCGGACAACGTTCCGGCCTGGCGCTCAGCTTTCAGCGAATAGGCTGATGCTGGCCACTTTTCTGCCCGTTGCCTGCTTACTGGTATGCGTTTTTGCGCTCATTTTTTCGTTTGCCGGCAAAGCGCTTGGCTTCATCGCCGATCATTGTCTGGAGCACGGCTTAGGGCATCCTCACTTATGTCTTGAGCATTTCACCCCGCAGCAGAGTAGCCTGATCACAGTGATGGCATTGCTGGCAGTGGCTGCTATCGTCAGCGTTAAGGTGATTGGTCTGTTCAGGCGGTTAAGCGGGCAGTCGTTACTGAACCGACACCTGCGCCAGATTCACTCCGGCGTGATTAATTGGGTGGACACCCCGCGCGAAGTCGCGCTGGTGAGCGGTCTATTGCGGCCGCGGATCTATATTTCCCGATGCTTGCGCAAACGTTTAGACCAAAAAACGCTGCGTCTGATTGTTGCCCATGAGATCCAGCATGTTCGCAACCGCGATCTGATTAAAATGTGGGGCATCGAACTTACATTATTGCTCTACCGGCGCAGCACCAGGCAAGCCCTGCGTGCAGCCTGGGTAAACCGTCGCGAGCAGCGCGTAGACGCTCAGCTGGCACAGCGGTTCGGGCGCAGCGCGGTGGCCGAGTCGCTGCTGAGCATGGTTCAGGTGGACAAGCATGAGCCTGCACTTAACAGTAATGGTGGTGAAATCGAACGACGCCTGCAGGCACTGCTGACGCCGGCAATGGCGCCGGTTGGCCGCTTGTCGCTGGTGCCGCTGTTGTTGCTTCTCTTAATTACGGGATTTGCGGTTGCCACGCAGCACCACGCGCTGGAAACGCTGATTGGGTGGATAAGCTGATGATGTATCGAAAAATCGCGACCGCCGCGGTGGTGTTCACTGCGCTCACTAGTTTTATATTACCGGCCTCCGCTCAGGTTGCTACGCGGGATAGCGTCGCGGGCATGACCGAGCAACAGGTCATCCAGGCCTTTATGCGCCATCAGCGGATGCAGCAGTGGCTGGACAGTCAGAAATCGGCGATTGACGCGGAACGCCAGGGGGCGGCGCTACTGAGCAATCCCGAGGCGGAAATAGTCTATGAGCCGATGACCTTCGATGATGGCAGCGAAGAAAATGAAACCGCTATTTGGTTAACCCAGCGCTTTGCTGCCTGGGGTGCCCGGGCCCATCGCCAGCAAGCCGCAGATTATAAGGCTTTGGCTGAATCGGCCGATATGCAAATTAAAGTGCGCGATCAGCTCACCGGGCTGCGCCTGGACCTATACCACCTGAAACTGCTGCAGGCCCGTTACTTTGCCCATCAGCAATGGGTTGAGCAACTCGCTGGTTTGGTCAGTATGAGCGAACAGCAGGTGGCGGCTGGCGAGCAGTCTAAACTTGCGCACTTCCGGTTGCAGCAAGAGCTGTCTGCAGCACGGCTGACCCTGATTGATATCGAGCAACAGGTTATCGGCAAAAGTGCTGAACTGGAGCAAGTAACGGGCATGGCGATTGTCGATATTGCCGAGCCGTTATTGCCCGCTCATCTGAATCACGAAACCCTGAATACGCTGTCACCCCCAACCGAAACACCCGAACTGCGCCTGCTTTCAGCGCAGCAGAAACAACTTGAAGCGCAAGGTGCTGCCGCTCGTAGTAAGGCCTTGCCCGAAGTTTCTGTGGGTGTCGGCTTGCGCCAGATTGATAACTCCCAGGGGAGCCATTCAGAAGCCGCGTTTCAGGTTGGCGTTGAGCTGCCTTTATTCGAACGCGGGCAATACCAGTCTGCCCGCTATGAACAGCTGCTCTCTGCCGTAGCGATTGAGCATGAGCGAGCCCGGCAAGCACTCTTGCAGCGCTTTGGAATGGTCAAAGGCCAACTAAAAGCGGCACTGGCCGGGGTAAAACAGGCACAACTTCCGAACGTCGACACCATGTTGAAGACGGCCACTGAAGCCTACTGGCTGGGCGAGATCTCAGTCAGTGAACTCATTGATATACAAAGCACACAAATTGAATTATCGGAGCAGCAACTAACTCAGGAGTTTGCTGCCCGTAAATACTGGATAACCCTACAAGCTTTATTACAACAACCTATGGAGAATTTACGATGAAAACATTCTGGCAAGTACTCGCGTCGCTGGCATTGCTGACCACTATTGCTGCCTGCTCAGGTGACGACCATGGCCATCCGCATGCGGATGACGGTAGTCATGATACCGCCGAACAGCACGAGCATGGCGATGACAGCCATACCCATGACGAAAAGGCGCCTGAAACCGAAGCCTATTACGGCGACGAAGAACAGGCCACCAAAGATGGTGAAGCAGGTGGTGAAACAAAGGATGAGCATACCCACGATGATGGCGAAGAACATAGCCATCACTAATCCATAATGCAGGACATGACCATGCGATTTTCTCAAATTATTACCAGTGCCTTCGCTTGTTTTATTCTGTCTGGCTGCGGCCAGGCTGAGGAAGCATCGCATGATCATGCTGAGGATGGCCCTCCGGCGTTGGTTTATACCCACTACACTGAGCAAACCGAATTATTTGTCGAGTTTCCGGCACTACGGGCTGGCCAGAGTTCACGCTTTTTAGCCCACCTGACAAAACTTGATGACTTTTCTCCGGTAAAACAAGGAACCCTTGATGTTGAGCTACAGCAAAATGATCAGCTCAAGGCGCGTTTTCGGGTAAAGACACCAACGCGGGACGGCTTATTTACGCCGGTGGTTACGCCAAAAAATCCGGGGCGTTATGAATTAGTGGTACATATACAGAATGATGAGATTGATAGCCGCCATCACCTGGGTACCGTTGAAGTATTCGCGCAAGACGAGGCTGTGCAAGTGGAGCAGGCTGCGGTTGACGGTGATATTACCTATCTGAAAGAGCAGCAATGGGAACAGCCGTTTGCGACTGTCCCGGTTAGCGAGAAAGGATTGCGGTTGTCGGTACCGGCGTTTGGCACTGTCATGGCGCCTGCCAACCAGCGAGCGACTGTGCGGGCACCTCAGGCCGGCTATTTTTTTCCTGAGCCATTGCTTAACTCAGGTAGCCCGGTAACCAGTGGGCAAAAGCTTGGTGTTTTCGTACCACGGGCTGAATCGGATCAGGATCTTATTACCCTGCGGTTACAGCTCGCCGATTATCAGGCGCAGCTGGCCCTTAGCAAACAAGAGGTTGAACGCCTGACCCGACTGGTCGAAAACGGCGCCATACCCGAATCGCGGTTGCAAAAAGCCCGCACTCAGCAGACTAATCTGGCTAATCGGGTAGAAGCGACCCAGGCCCGTATCGAACAGCGCCAACTGGGTAAAAGTGCTGGTGGCATCGCCCTGGTAAGCCCCATCGAGGGCACTATATTGGTGAGTCATGCCATGAACGGTATGTACTTGGATCCACAGCAGGTTTTGTACGAGATTTCATCGCAGAACTATCGCTGGCTTGCGCTGGCTATACCGGAACGCTTCAGCGATTCAGTTCAGGCTATCTCAGGAGCCTGGCTGGATCATGAACAGCGAACGCACCGCTTTGATGACGACAACGCCACCGTGGTTTCACGCAGCTTAAGCATTGATAAGCAAACCCGTACCTTCAATGTAACCCTGGCGTTTGAACCAACCAGCTGGAATCCGATGATTGGTACCACTGTTGCTGCCCATGCACTGCTCGAAGCAAAAAAGACCGCTACCGCGATTCCGACGTCGGCAGTGATACGCCAGGAAGGTAAAGATGTGGTATTCATCCACACCGGCGGCGAAACCTTTGAGCGCCGTGAAGTTACCCTGGGAATCCGTGACGGTGGCTGGATTGAAGTTGTTGCCGGCGTGAAACCGGGTGAGCGGGTAGTCAGCAAGGGCGCTTACGATATTCGGTTAGCAGCACTAGGTGGCGAAGAAATTGGCCACGGACACGCACACTAAGGATTATTATGATAGAGCGCATTATCCAGTGGTCGCTGCACAACCGGCTGATTGTTATCGCAGTGGCACTCGTGTTACTGGTGTGGGGCAGTTATTCAGCCGCTACTGCGCCGGTCGATGTTTTCCCTGATCTGACCGCCCCCTCAGTTACCGTGGTGACCGAAGCTCATGGCATGCCCCCGGAAGATGTTGAGAAACTCATCACGTTTCCCATCGAATCTGCAATGAATGGTGCCTCTGGTGTGCGTCGGGTGCGGTCAACGAGCGGCATTGGTATTAGCGTGATTACCGTCGAATTCGATTGGGAAACAGACATCTACCTGGCCCGACAGATGGTTTCTGAACGCCTGCAAACTCTTCGCAACGAATTGCCGGAAGAAGTTTCGGCTCCGCAAATGGCGCCGGTTTCGTCGATCATGGGCGAAATTATGTTTCTGGCGCTGACGTCTGAAAAGCACAGCGAAATCGAACTGAAAACTACTGCTGACTACACCATTCGTCGTCGCATTTTAGCGGTGCCGGGCGTGGCTGAAGTGATTTCGACCGGCGGCCAGGTCAAGCAGTATCAGGTTATTGTTCAACCAGCAGCGCTGATTGCGCATGATTTGTCGCTTGAACAGGTAACCGGCGCGTTGCGGGGCGCAAGTATGACCTCATCGGCAGGCTTTGTATCGCAGAACGCGCAAGAATTCCTGATCCAGGGACTGGGTCGTATTCAGTCTCCGGGGGATATTGAACAGACAGTGATTAGCAATAAAGAAGGTGTGCCTGTATTGGTGCGTGATATTGCCGTTGTTCAGATTGGCGCTGAGCTACGCCGCGGTACCGCTGCCTTTAATGCTGAATCGGCGGTGGTGTTAGGGATTCAGAAACAGCCCGACACGAATACCTTGACGCTTACCAGAGAGCTTGATCAGGTTATCGCGGATATTAACAGCAGCTTGCCGGAAGGTATGACGTTGCAAACCGATACGTTCCGCCAGGCTGACTTCATTTCAACGTCAATCGGCAACCTTAAGAATGCGCTCCGTGACGGCGCTATCCTGGTCGTCGCTATTATGTTCCTGTTCTTATTCAGCGCCCGGGCGACCGGTATCGCTTTGGTGGCTATTCCGTTATCGCTGCTGGTGGCGGTACTGACTATCCGGCATTTCGGTGGCTCACTGAATACCATGACGCTCGGCGGTATGACAATTGCGCTGGGAGCTTTAGTTGATGACGCCATTATCGTGGTTGAGAATGTGATTAAGCGACTGCGTGAAAACCGGGCGCTCGCTGAATCAGAACGTAGCTCGCGGTTAAGCGTAATCGGTCGTGCTACCCGCGAAATTGAGAGTTCGATTGTATTTGCCACTCTGATCATTGTACTGGTGTTTTTGCCACTGTTTTTCTTAACCGGCGTTGAGGGGCGGTTACTGCAACCACTTGGCGTTGCCTACATTGTCTCTATTCTGGCTTCACTCGCGGTAGCGGTGACAGTCACACCGGTGCTTAGCTACTATGGACTGGGGTCGGGCGAAAGCGTACTCAAAGCCCATGACACACGCTTCATCAAAGCACTCAAAAATGGCTACCGGCCCCTGCTGAACTGGTCGCTAGCGCATCCCCGAGCCTTATTATCTGGCGCCGGGGTGGTGCTGCTGATCGCGGTAATCACCGCATTTCAGTTTGGTCGGGGATTCTTACCAGAGTTTAACGAAGGGAGCCTGACCGTTAGTGTAGTCACTATTCCGGGAACTTCACTGGAGAAGTCCGATGCCATCGGCAGCCGCGTCGAACGCTTGCTTTTGGATGAACCTGAAGTTGTTGCCACGACCCGCCGGACGGGACGGGCTGAACGCGATCCGCACGCGCAACAAGTGTTCGCTTCTGAAATCGACGTCAAGCTGAAGATGAAGGACCGTTCAAAAGAAGCCTTGTTGGAAAGCCTGCGGAGCAAGTTTTTTATGCTCAGTGGTACCAACGTCATCATCGGCCAGCCCATCTCGCATCGTATTGATCATATGCTATCGGGAACCCGCGCCAATATCGCGATAAAACTATTTGGTAGTGAGCTCTATCGTTTGCGCGAACTTGGCGCACACATTGAAAGCCTGGTTAAAGAAGTGCCCGGCGCCGTCGATGTATCCATGGATCAGCAAGCAGAGATCCCGTTCGTTACCTTCGATTTTAACCGCGCGCAGCTGGCACAATACGGATTAACCGTAGAACAAGCCTCCCACGCACTCGAAACAGTATTTGCCGGTACCACAGTTAATCGTATTCTTGAGAATGAAGCATCGTTTGAACTGGTGGTGCGGTATCCGTATTCCTACCGGGAAGACATAGATAGTTTACGCAATACGCTTATCAAGCTTCCGAACCGCGCCGTAGTTCCGTTTTCAGCAATCGCGACGATTGAAAAAACGCGCGGCGCTAACACCATCACCCGCGAAAGTGTTCAGCGCAATCTGGTGGTGATGGCCAACGTGAGCGGGCGCGATTTGATTGGCGTGGTAGAGGACATCAAACAGCAACTGAACGCGAATTTGGACTTGCCGAGCGGCTACTATGTGGAATACGGCGGCCAATTTGAGAGCGCTGAGCGAGCCAATACGCGTTTGTTATTACTTGGTGCGGGCGTGATCTTGGGTATCTACTTACTGCTGTTAACTGCCTTTAAATCAGCCAAAGATGCGTTTTTGGTGATGGTTAATCTGCCGTTGGCACTGATAGGCGGAATAGCCGGGATTTACTTTGCCGGTGGCATCATCAATATCGCCGTAATCATCGGTTTTATCACGCTGTTTGGGATAGCCACAAGAAACGGCGTTATTCTGGTTGATTATTTCAGGCAACTGACCGGACAGGGCGTAGCTTTGCGCGATGCGATAGTCCAGGCTTCCGAGGAGCGGTTAGTTCCGATTCTGATGACGGCTCTGGCGACTGCGTTGGCACTGGTTCCGTTATCATTAGGGCTGGGCGAGCCGGGCAGTGAGATCCAGGCTCCCATGGCAATCGTTATCCTTTGGGGACTGATATCGTCGACCCTTCTTAATATGATGATTGTGCCGGCCGGTTACTGGCTGATGCGGCGAGACTAGCCCGCGCCCGAAAAAGCTGGGGTAGTTCGATTAAAAGCAGCAGCACCAGTAGTACCCAGCCATCGACGAAGAAATAGTTAGCTTTAAACATGACAGGGATATCATTTGTGAAACAGTTCTTCGTAGCGTCATGGGTGCTGCTCTTATCCGCCTGTTCAGCAGTGCCGGAGAATCCGGTCACCCTCCATGACTATGACAACGCTCCAGAGATTTATATCGACGGCAGCACACTGTTCTACGTGGCTAGGATCTCAGAAGAAAATAACAAAGTAGCCTTTGAGCTTGCTGCTGACCACCAGATAACAGCGCTTTACATAGAATCCCCGGGCGGTCTTGTGTCGCAGGGCATTGCACTGGCACGGCTGGTTATGGATCAGGGCCTTGATGTCTACGTTGGGCCTCTCTGCGCCTCATCCTGTGCTAATTATATACTGCCAGCGGGTAAGCAAGTGTACCTGCAGCCCGACAGCATTCTGGGATGGCATGGCAGTTCTTATCAGAAAGACGTGAGCAACGCTCTCAGTAACGGCGATGAACGGTATCGGGAATGGAGAACAATGGAAGAGCAGTTCTTCACCGATGTTCAGGTTTCGCAGTTTGTGACCGTGTGTGGTTTCGATGACGCTACATTAATGGATAAATGGCTGCATGGTCTTGGAATAGCTCCGATAGTAGGTTTTACCTATTCACTGGATCAGCTCGAGGCTTTTGGCTTCAGCAATATCATCGCCCCAGTCGAGGGCTGGAATCCGCCAACATTAATTTATGGCGAAAAAGTATTTCAGGCGGAATACTGCGATTCAATGAGCTGGGATCTTGAATGAGGCCTGCTGAACGATATCGCATTAATGGTGCAATGCCGGCGATAGATGAAGTGCGGAAGAGGGCACAACGATTTACTGGCGTGGACGTTCTGGACCGATCAGTGGGGTGCGAAAACGCTGTCTGAAGAACAAGCCGGGCACTTCAGACAGGATCTGGTTCACATGGTGATCAGCAATGTCCTAACCCTTGAGCAGCTTATCTTTAGCTTTAAGGATATCCTCTAAATAGCAGTCTTCCGGGCCTGGCATATTCTCTTCGGTGGCAACCTGAAGTTCCCGCGCGTCAAATTCCCATTGATCGAGTACTTTAAGCTTCTCAGCAGGAGTGAGATCGTTGTCTTTCAGCACATCGTCGGGGCTGCCGTAGGCCGCTGACGGGTCAGTTAAAATGTCTTGCAGTTTCATAACGCCTCCTCTAGTCAGAGTTACTTCAACAGTCGGATTTTTAATGCGCCCTGACTCTTACTAGTCTAGTTGATATACCTAAATTCGCCACATCGCGGCAGTGAAATGGGGGGATAAAAATTCTCACTGGCGAACAGCCGCGGCCTAGCTATACTTCGCAGAAGAAAGCAAAGTTTGTTGCCTTGACCGGGTAACCGACTAATCGGTTTCGTTGGGCCCGCCACAAAAACTGAAATTCCGTGGGAAATACCAGTATTTCTGTGGAAGGTCTCGGGATGGCATTTGCGTTTCAGCGATTGAATATTTATGACAGCCTCCTTTGACGCTGTTTAATGTCTGTTGGCATAAATATTCGTGTGAGCAAATTCTTATTTCGAGGTCATAGAAATGAAAAAATTAACCCTAGTCTTATTAACGATATTATTGCTAACCCTCTCATGGTCATCTCCTGCGATTGAAAGACAGCGAGCGGTAAATTGGTGTTGGGCTGCTTCAGTGCAAGATGTAATGGCTCAAGCCGGCTACTATCAGACACAAGAGCAGATATCTGCGCGTTTAGATGGATGGCCCACAGATAGACCCGCGTATACCAGCGAACTTGTCATGTTGCTGCACGCCTACGGGTTTCGCGCATGGCAGGCCGGACGTCCACGCTCACCAGAAGAACTATACGGGTCTTTAAATACTGGATGGAAACTAATAGCTTTTGTACGACCATCAGATGGTCCCGTCGGACATTTTATCGTTTTACAAGGTGTCGACCCGCAATCCGGAGGTATCGTCATCTCTGATCCATGGACGGGCTACACATATGTAGAGTCCTTGCAGAACTTGTATCAGGGTTGGCGCTGGGGCGATTCAGTAATCGTTGGAACCCCGAACTAGAGTATTGGGTTTCTCTTCGCAGGTTCGTTGCTTTGGGAGTGACGAGCCGGCGTCGAGATTTGCTTGTTGCGCTTTAGCTACATTAGACGTTAAGACGCAGTTTGCTGCCATCAGTAGATCGGCGATTGCAATGAGCCAAAAACGGACATTATCTAAAGCACGCTTGTATTTCGGATTTGTGCCAAGGTGGACATAAAATGACCGGGATGATTTAATCATTTTTAGCGACTGGCCATCATAGTTAATTTTTTTATATAGCACTGAAAACACCGGTTTCGCTGCGCTCACTATTTTTAGCCC
>NZ_JPER01000012.1 GCF_000753715.1 Pseudidiomarina salinarum
CCCGTGGTAGAACCACGGGCTACGCACTTGATTTTTAATCCACCCACTCATCTTGTTTTCACTGGCCTGATCGGTATAATACAGCGTCCATTCCGTCTGTGCCGGAATATGCAGGGGTGTAGTTCCAATTGGTAGAACAGCGGTCTCCAAAACCGACGGTTGGGGGTTCGAATCCCTCCACCCCTGCCAAATTTCAGATGTTAGCTGATCGCTATCGCATTTTTTAACGCTAGGATTGAATAAATGAGTGCAAATACCGAAACGCAAAGTAGCTCTTTCGACAGCATTAAATGGCTGGTCGCTATTGCGCTGCTGGCTGCGGCAGTGGTAGGTAACTACTATTACGGTGAGCAAGTGTCCGTACTGTACCGGGCAATTGGCGTGGTATTACTGGTTATCGTAGCTGGTGTTGTTGCTGGTTTAACCGACAAAGGGCGCCGTTTTCGCACGTTTGCGAAAGAAAGCCGTACTGAGATACGCCGCGTGGTATGGCCATCACGTCAGGAAGCCACGCAAACGACTATTATTGTCGTGGTCGCAACGGCCCTGATTGCACTTCTGCTGTGGGGAATGGATGCCATTCTCGTGCGGGTTGTTGGCTTCTTCACCGGACTGGAGTTTTAATTATGACTGAGACCGCCAAGAAACGCTGGTACGTGGTACAGGCTTTTTCCGGATACGAAGGTCGGGTAGCCAATTCATTGCGTGAGCATATCAAAATCCATGGCATGGAAGACAAGTTTGGCGAGATCCTGGTGCCGACTGAAGAAGTCGTCGAAATGCGTGCTGGTCAGCGTCGCAAGAGCGAGCGCAAGTTCTTTCCCGGCTACGTGCTGGTTGAAATGGCCATGGACGAAGAAAGCTGGCACTTAGTAAAAAGTATCCCACGGGTATTAGGCTTTATTGGTGGTAAGCAGGATCGCCCAACCCCAATTACTCAGAAAGAAGCCGATACCATTCTGAACCGTCTGCAGGAATCTGTTGATAAGCCACGGCCGAAAACCTTGTTTGAACCAGGTGAACTGGTACGGGTTACCGACGGACCTTTTGCTGACTTCAATGGCACCGTCGAAAGCGTTGATTATGAAAAGAGCCGCCTGACGGTATCTGTTTCTATCTTTGGCCGGGCCACACCGGTCGAGCTGGAATTCGCTCAGGTCGAGAAAGCTTAACGACCAGATAGCGGACGAAAAACGTTCGATGTGATCTTGCATTGGGGTGCGAATAGGACTATAATTCGCGTCCTTTTTTATATCGGGGAGCCGTTTGAGTAAGTCACCTCTTCGTTTCTGCAATCGCCGAGGGGCCGCAGAAATGGACGATTTACAAGGCGTTAGACCCACAACAAGAGGCAATACACATGGCTAAGAAGTTAAAGGCTATCATCAAGCTGCAAGTAGCAGCTGGTGCAGCAAACCCATCACCACCGGTTGGTCCTGCCCTGGGTCAGCATGGTGTGAACATCATGGAATTCTGTAAGGCATTCAACGCATCGACTGGCGATCTTGAAAAAGGCGCTCCGGTTCCGGTTGAGATTTCTGTCTACGAAGACCGTTCGTTCACCTTCATTACTAAAACTCCTCCAGCCGCATACCTGCTGAAAAAAGCAGCCGGCATCAAGAGTGGTTCAGGTCGTCCGAATACCAGCAAAGTAGGTACGGTTACCCGTGCACAGCTGGAAGACATTGCCAAGGTAAAAGAGCCAGACTTAACAGCGGCTGACCTTGATGCAGCGGTACGTACTATCGCCGGCTCTGCCCGTGCGATGGGTCTGAATGTGGAGGGTTTGTAAGATGGCTAAGCAAAGCAAACGTGCACGCCTGATCGCCGAGAAAGTTGAACTTCGTGATTACGAATTCAGCGAAGCGGTCAGCCTGTTGAAAGAACTGGCAACTGCCAAATTCAGAGAAAGCGTTGATGTTGCCGTTAATCTCGGTATCGACGCTCGTAAATCTGACCAGAACGTACGTGGCGCCACTGTGCTGCCAAACGGTACTGGTCGTGACGTTCGCGTAGCTGTATTTACCAGCGGCGCCAACGCAGAAAAAGCGAAAGAAGCTGGTGCTGACATCGTTGGTATGGAAGACCTGGCCGAGCAAGTGAAAAAAGGCGTGATGGATTTTGACGTCGTTATCGCTTCTCCAGACGCTATGCGCGTTGTTGGTATGTTGGGTCAAATCTTAGGTCCACGTGGCCTGATGCCAAACCCGAAAACCGGTACTGTTACTGCTGACGTCGCTACTGCTGTTAAGAACGCGAAATCAGGTCAGGTTCGTTATCGCAACGATAAAGGCGGCATCATCCACGCCACTATCGGTAAAGTCGATTTCGAAAGCGACCACCTGAAAGAGAATTTAGAAGCATTACTGGTTGCCCTGAAGAAGGCGAAGCCTTCTACAGCTAAAGGCCAGTTTATCAAGAAAGTAAGCTTATCAACCACTATGGGTGCTGGCGTTGCAATCGACCAGAGCTCATTGAGTGTTGGTGCTTAAATAAGGTTTGTGGGTTGGAGCTGCCACTTTAGGTAAAGCTAAGTGAAGTGGCTCCCGTCCAAGACCGCAGGGGTATCGCGGTAGATTCCCGCAAGGGGATCTGAAGCGACACTTAATGTCCTGCGCAGATGGTGTAATCCGACTCAGACTCTCTGGGTTAAGAGATTCACCGTGGCAACGTGGCAGATGCAATTTTGGTCTGCCTATGTGTAACGAAGGTCCGCGGTTTTGCCAAGGACCGAAAAAAGGGGTGATATCAGTGGCACTAGGTTTAGCAGCAAAAAAAGCAATCGTTAAAGAAGTTAACGATGTTGCTTCAAAGGCTCTATCCGTCGCTGTTGCTGAGTATCGGGGAATGGAAGTCGCGCACATGACAGTGCTGCGCCGGAAAGCCCGTGAGCAAGGTGTGTATCTGAAAGTTATTCGGAACACCCTGGCGAAGCGTGCATTTCAGGATACGCAGTTCGATGACATGGACGCCGCACTGAAAGGTCCACTTGTTTACGGCTTTTCTTTGGATGCGCCTGGTTCTGCCGCGCGTTTGTTCAAAGATTTCGCTAAAGAAAACAAGCACCTGAAAGTGACTGCACTATCGATCGGTAACGGTCTGATGGGCGCAGATAAATTGGATGCAGTTGCATCACTTCCGACTCGTGACGAAGCATTGGCGAAATTGCTGGCTACCTTCAAAGCACCTGTTAGTAAGTTCGTTCGTACTATGAACGAAGTACCTACTAAGTTTGTGCGTGTGTTGGCAGCAATTAAAGACGCTAAATAGAAGCTGGTTTTTTAACCAATTAATTGAAATTTATAACCCAGGAGTTTTGAGTTATGGCTCTTACTAAAGATGATATTTTGAATGCAATCGCTGAAATGCCAGTAATGGATCTGGTAGATCTGATTGCAGCTGCTGAAGAAAAATTCGGTGTTGACGCATCTGCTGCTGTTGCAGTAGCTGCTGGCCCTGCTGCTGCTGCTGAAGTTGCAGAAGAGCAAACTGAATTTGACGTAATCCTGAAAGCTGCCGGCGCAAACAAAGTTGGCGCTATCAAAGCAGTTCGTGCAGCAACTGGTCTTGGCTTGAAAGAAGCTAAAGAAATGGTTGAGTCTGCGCCTGTTGCCGTTAAAGAAGGCATCAGCAAGGATGACGCTGCAGCACTAAAAACTCAGCTTGAAGAAGCTGGTGCAGAAGTTGAAATTAAATAAGCAACTGCATAAACAAAACTTGGCCTTTTAGGCCTGGGGCTGGTGACTTTTGGGTCACCAGCCTTTTTGCGCTGTTAAGCATGTATCATTTTTGCCCGTTCTTGGGGTGCATGCTCGCGGTGACAAAAACGGGAACGACAAGCTTTAACAGTTTGTTTTTAACCATCGACTCCTCGATGGTTAGGGTCATCAATCAGCTAGCTGAGGAACCCCATGGCGTACTCCTACTCTGAGAAAAAACGTATTCGCAAGGATTTTGGTAAGCGGCCTCATGTACTTGAAGTGCCTTACTTATTGTCAATCCAGTTAGATTCATTTAAAAAATTCATTGAGCCGGATCCAGAGGCCAATAATGGCCTGGAAGCGGCTTTTCGCTCCGTATTTCCGATTGCTGCGTATTCCGGCAACTCAGAATTACAGTATGTGAGCTATCACCTGGGTAAGCCGGTATTTGACGTTAGTGAATGTCAGGTACGTGGTATTACCTACTCAGCTCCTTTGCGGGTAAAACTGCGTCTGGTTCTTTATGATAAAGAAGCAGCGGCAGGCACCGTTAAAGATATTAAAGAGCAAGAAGTCTACATGGGTGAAATTCCCCTGATGACTGAAAACGGTACCTTTGTAATCAATGGTACTGAGCGCGTAATTGTTTCTCAGCTACACCGTTCGCCGGGTGTGTTCTTTGACCATGACAAGGGTAAAACCCACTCGTCAGGTAAAGTGCTGTATAACGCACGGGTTATTCCTTATCGTGGTTCATGGCTCGATTTCGAGTTTGATCCTAAAGATAACGTGTTCGTACGTATCGATCGCCGTCGTAAATTACCGGCGACGATTATTCTGCGTGCACTGGAGTACTCCACCGAAGAAATCCTTGAGATGTTCTTCGATACGACTTATTTCCAGTTCCGCGGCAAGAAAGTATTTATGCAGTTGGTGCCAGAGCGTCTGCGCGGCGAAACTGCGAAGTTCGATATTAAAAATGATGACGGTGACGTTATCGTTGAAAAAGGCCGCCGTATTACCGCGCGCCATATCAGCCAGATCGCCAGCCTGAACCAGCCAGAAATGGAAGTTCCGCTGGAATATCTGGTCGGTAAAGTATTAGCCAAAGACTACACCGACAAGAAAACCGGTGAAGTTGTAGGTGCTGCCAACGCTGAACTGACTCTTGAACTGCTGGCGAAATTGCGCGAAGCAGGCTTTAAGAAGTTTGAAACCTTGTTCATGAATGATTTGGACCACGGTCCATACGTGAGCGAGACCCTGCGTATTGATTCAACCAGCAACCGTCTGGAAGCTTTGGTTGAAATCTATCGCATGATGCGCCCTGGTGAGCCACCAACGAAAGAAGCAGCAGAAAATCTGTTTGAGAATCTGTTCTTCAGCGACGATCGTTATGATCTGTCTGCAGTTGGTCGTATGAAGTTTAACCGTCGTCTGGGTCGCGATGACCTGACCGGTAGCGGTGTGCTTTCGAAAGAAGACGTCGTTGAAGTGATGAAGAAGCTGATCGAAATACGTAACGGCCTGGATGAAGTCGATGATATCGACCACCTGGGTAACCGTCGTATACGTTCAGTCGGTGAAATGGCAGAGAACCAGTTCCGGGTGGGCTTAGTCCGCGTTGAACGGGCCGTGAAAGAGCGCCTGAGTCTGGGCGATCTGGATGCGGTTATGCCACAGGATTTGATTAACGCCAAGCCAATCAGCGCGGCCGTGAAAGAGTTCTTTGGTTCCAGCCAGCTGTCACAGTTTATGGATCAGAACAACCCGCTCTCAGAAGTAACGCACAAGCGTCGTATTTCTGCATTAGGGCCGGGTGGTCTGACGCGTGAGCGTGCCGGTTTCGAAGTTCGTGACGTACACCCGACCCACTACGGTCGCGTATGTCCAATCGAAACACCGGAAGGCCCGAACATCGGTCTGATTAACTCACTGGCGACCTTTGCCCGTACCAATGAATATGGTTTCCTGGAAACCCCGTACCGTCGTATCGAAAACGGTGTGGTCACTGATGATGTGGATTACCTGTCAGCTATCGAAGAAGGTCAGTACGTTATCGCTCAGGCCAACGTGGCATTGAACGATAAAGGCGCCCTGACTGAAGATCTGGTGCCATGTCGTCATAAGAACGAATTTACCCTGATGTCAAAAGAGCAGGTCCAGTACATGGACGTTGCTCCGCAGCAAATCGTGTCGATTGCGGCCAGTCTGATTCCGTTCCTGGAACACGATGATGCCAACCGCGCACTGATGGGCTCGAACATGCAACGTCAGGCGGTACCAACCCTGCGCGCTGATAAGCCGCTGGTAGGTACTGGTATTGAACGTACTGTAGCTGTGGATTCAGGTGTAACCGTAGTCGCTAAACGTGGCGGTGTGGTCGATAAAGTCGACGCCAGCCGTATCGTGGTGAAGGTGAACGAAGAAGAGATGGTACCAGGCGAAGCCGGTATCGATATCTATAACCTGGTGAAATACACCCGGTCGAACCAGAACACCTGTATTAACCAGAAACCAAACGTTAACGTTGGTGAGCCGGTTACCCGTGGCGATGTACTGGCTGACGGTCCGTCTACTGATATGGGCGAACTGGCCCTTGGTCAGAACATGCGCGTGGCCTTCATGCCGTGGAACGGTTACAACTTCGAAGACTCGATTCTGATTTCTGAGCGGGTGGTGCAGGAAGATCGCATGACCACCATTCACATTCAGGAACTGAACTGTGTCGCGCGTGATACCAAACTGGGTGCCGAAGAAATCACTTCAGACATCCCGAACGTGGGTGAGTCTGCGCTGAACAAGCTTGATGAGTCAGGCGTTGTTTATGTCGGTGCCGAAGTGAACGGCGGTGATATTCTGGTTGGTAAGGTAACGCCGAAAGGCGAAACCCAGCTGACTCCGGAAGAGAAGCTGCTGCGAGCGATATTTGGTGAGAAAGCATCTGATGTAAAAGACAGCTCACTGCGTGTGCCTAACGGTGTCACCGGTACTGTTATTGACGTCCAGGTGTTTACCCGTGATGGCGTTGAGAAAGACAAGCGCGCTATCGCGATCGAAGAAATGCAGCTCAAGCAGGTTAAGAAAGATCTGACTGATGAATTCAAGATCCTTGAAAAAGGTATCTTAGAGCGCGCGCGTTCACTGCTGCTGGCAAATGGTTTTGACGAATCAAAACTGGCCAGCATGGATCAGAGCAAGTGGCTGACACAGAACCTGAAAAAGGAAAGTGCCCAGCAACAGCTTGAGCAGATCGCTCAGCAGTATGAAGAAATCCGTCAGGATTTTGACGCCAAGTTCGAGAACAAACGTCGCAAAATCACCCAAGGTGATGATCTGGCGCCTGGCGTTCTGAAAATTGTTAAAGTGTACCTTGCCGTACGCCGTCGCATTCAGCCTGGTGATAAGCTGGCTGGTCGTCACGGTAACAAAGGTGTTATCTCGACCATAGTACCGGTTGAAGACATGCCTTATGACGATCACGGTAACCCGGTTGATATCGTACTGAACCCCTTGGGTGTTCCGTCACGGATGAACATCGGTCAGATCCTGGAAACCCATTTAGGACTGGCAGCTCGTGGCATAGGTACTAAGATCGAAAACATGATCAAAGAGCAGAAGAAGGTCGCAGAAATGCGAGACTTCCTGCAGAAAGTATACAGCCTGGGTAATACCCGTCAGGACGTAGACATCAGTGAGTTCAGCGATGACGAAGTAATGCGTCTGGCGAACAACTTGAAGAAAGGCCTGCCAACGGCTACGCCGGTATTCGATGGTGCTGTAGAAAGTGAAATTAAAGAACTCCTGAAACTGGGTGACTTGCCGGAATCTGGCCAGATTACCTTATTTGACGGACGTACCGGTGAACGGTTCGAGCGTGATGTAACTGTCGGTTACATGTACATGCTGAAACTGAACCACTTGGTTGATGACAAGATGCACGCGCGCTCTACTGGTTCGTACAGCTTGGTTACCCAACAACCGCTGGGTGGTAAAGCGCAGTTCGGTGGTCAGCGCTTCGGTGAGATGGAAGTGTGGGCACTGGAAGCTTACGGTGCTGCTTATACGCTGCAGGAAATGTTGACAGTGAAATCGGACGACGTAAACGGTCGGACGAAGATGTACAAAAACATTGTCGACAACGATCTGCGGATGGAAGCAGGTATGCCGGAATCCTTCAATGTATTGCTGAAGGAAATCCGCTCGCTGGGTATCAACATCGAGTTGGACCAGGACTGAGTAACCGGACGCTAATTGCCAGGAGATAAATCGTGAAAGACTTATTGAAGTTTTTAAAACCGATGAACCAGACCGAGGAGTTCGATTCGATAAAAATCGGACTTGCCTCGCCGGATCAGATCCGTAGCTGGTCATTCGGTGAAGTTAAAAAACCGGAAACAATCAACTACCGCACGTTCAAGCCTGAGCGTGACGGTCTGTTTTGTGCCCGGATTTTCGGCCCGGTTAAAGACTATGAGTGCTTGTGCGGTAAGTACAAGCGCCTCAAGCACCGTGGTGTGATCTGTGAGAAGTGTGGCGTTGAAGTCACGCTGACCAAAGTTCGCCGTGAGCGGATGGCTCACATTGAACTGGCGAGCCCGGTTGCGCACATCTGGTTCCTGAAATCACTGCCAAGCCGGATCGGCCTGATGCTGGATATGACCCTGCGTGATATCGAGCGGGTATTGTATTTTGAATCATACGTGGTTACTGAAGGCGGCATGACCAACCTCGAACGCAGTCAGATTCTGACTGAAGAAGAGTATCTGGATGCGCTTGAAGAACACGGTGATGAGTTCGAAGCCAAGATGGGTGCTGAAGCGATTCTGAGCCTGCTCAAGCATATTGATATCGAAGCCGATATCAAAGTGCTGCGTGAAGAGCTGCCGGAAACCAATTCAGAAACCAAGCGGAAGAAAATCAGCAAGCGCCTGAAATTGCTGGAATCATTCCATTACTCAGGCAACAAGCCAGAGTGGATGATCCTGAAAGTGCTGCCAGTATTGCCACCGGACCTGCGTCCATTGGTACCACTGGACGGCGGCCGCTTTGCGACTTCCGATCTGAACGATTTGTATCGCCGCGTTATTAACCGGAACAACCGTCTGAAGCGGCTGTTGGATCTGGCTGCGCCGGATATCATCGTCCGTAACGAAAAGCGGATGTTGCAGGAAGCGGTTGATGCCTTGCTGGATAACGGCCGTCGCGGTCGTGCCATCACGGGTACCAACAAGCGCCCACTGAAATCCCTGGCTGACATGATCAAGGGTAAACAGGGTCGTTTCCGTCAGAACTTGCTTGGTAAGCGGGTCGACTACTCGGGCCGTTCGGTTATTACTGTTGGTCCTAAACTGCGTCTGCACCAGTGTGGTCTGCCGAAGAAAATGGCTCTGGAACTGTTCAAGCCGTTTATCTATGGCAAGCTGGAAGGTCGTGGTCTGGCAACCACTATTAAAGCCGCGAAGAAGATGGTTGAGCGCGAAATCCCGGAAGTATGGGACGTACTTGACGAAGTTATCAAAGAACACCCGGTGATGCTGAACCGTGCACCAACTTTGCACCGTTTGGGTATCCAGGCGTTCGAGCCGGTACTGATTGAAGGTAAAGCGATTCAGCTGCACCCGCTGGTCTGTGCCGCCTATAACGCGGACTTTGACGGCGACCAAATGGCCGTCCACTTACCGCTGACACTCGAAGCACAGCTTGAAGCCCGTGCCTTGATGATGTCGACCAATAACATTCTGTCGCCAGCTAGTGGTGAACCTATCATCGTTCCTTCACAGGATGTTGTCTTAGGTATCTACTACATGACGCGTTCGAAAGTAAACGCGCCGGGCGAAGGCATGATATTCAAAAATGCCAAAGAAGCCGAAAAAGCGTACCGCACTGGTGCGGCGGCGTTGCATGCGCGGGTTAAAGTCCGTCTGGCTGAAGTTGAAATCAGCGAAGAAGGCGAGCGCACCAACACCTCGACTATCTATGACACCACCGTAGGCCGGGCGATTCTGTCGCTGATCCTGCCAGAAGGCTTGTCCTTCAGCATGATTAACCAGTCGATGGGTAAAAAGCAGATCGGCCGCTTGTTGAACACCACCTACCGGGATCTGGGTCTGAAGCCGACGGTTATTTTTGCTGACCAAATCATGTACACCGGTTTCCACTACGCGATGATCGCGGGTGCGTCGGTTGGTATTGATGACATGGTTATTCCGGACGAGAAGAAGACCATCATCGAAGCTGCTGAAGAAGAAGTTGCAGAAATTCAGGAGCAGTTCGAGCAAGGTCTGGTTACCGCCGGTGAGAAATACAACAAAGTTATCGACATCTGGTCAACGGCGAACGAGAAAGTATCCAAAGCCATGATGGATAACTTGTCGAAAGAGTTTGTCACCAACAAAGACGGTGAGCAGGAAGCTCAGGATTCCTTCAACTCGGTCTATATGATGGCTGATTCAGGCGCTCGTGGTAGCCCTGCACAGATTCGTCAGTTAGCCGGTATGCGGGGCCTGATGGCGAAGCCGGATGGTTCGATCATCGAAACACCTATTACCGCGAACTTCCGTGAAGGTCTGAACGTACTTCAGTACTTCATCTCAACGCACGGTGCGCGTAAAGGTTTGGCCGATACCGCACTGAAGACTGCGAACTCAGGTTACCTGACTCGTCGTCTGGTTGACGTAGCGCAGGATGTGGTCATTGTTGAACACGACTGTGGTACCGAAGAAGGCCTGTTCGTGAAGCCGTTGATTGAAGGCGGTGACGTAGTAGAGCCGCTGCGTGAGCGGGTGCTGGGTCGCGTGCTTTGTGACGACGTTATGGTTCCGGGCAAAGACAAAGATGTGCTGTTACCACGTAACACCTTACTCGATGAGAAGATGTGTGACGTGTTAGAGCAGAACTCGATCGATGAAGTAAAAGTTCGCTCGGTTATCACCTGTGATACTGACTTTGGTGTCTGTTCACACTGTTATGGTCGCGACCTGGCTCGTGGCCATATGGTTAACCAGGGTGAAGCAGTCGGTGTTATCGCTGCCCAGTCTATCGGTGAACCTGGTACCCAGCTGACCATGCGTACCTTCCACATCGGTGGTGCGGCATCGCGGGATTCTGCAGCCAACAACGTACAGGTGAAAAACGCCGGTACCCTGAAGCTACACAACGCTAAGTACGTTGAAAACAGTGACGGCCATCTGGTTATCACCTCACGTTCAACGGAACTGACACTGATCGATGAATACGGTCGTGAGCGCGAACGCTACAAGGTTCCTTATGGTGCCGTGCTGAAGAAAGGCGAAGGCGATGCGGTTGAGAAAGGCGAAGTGGTTGCCAACTGGGATCCGCACACGCATCCAATCGTTACCGAGGTAGCGGGTCGTCTGAAGTTTGTCGACTTGATCGATGGCGTCACTATGACCCGTCAGACCGACGAACTGACTGGCTTGTCCAGCATCGTGGTACTGGAAACCGGACAACGGACCAGCGCCGGTAAAGATATGCGACCAATGGTGAAACTGGTTGATTCGAAAGGTAAAGACGTCAACATCGTCGGTACCGACATTCCTGCGCAGTACTTCCTGCCGGGTAATGCGATCATCAACCTGGAAGATAACGCCGAAGTGAAAGTTGGTGATACGGTTGCACGTATTCCACAGGAAGGCTCGAAGACCCGGGATATTACCGGTGGTCTGCCACGAGTTGCCGACCTGTTCGAAGCGCGCCGTCCGAAAGAACCAGCGATTCTGGCAGAAGTGTCAGGTACTGTCAGCTTCGGTAAAGAAACCAAAGGCAAGCGTCGTCTGATCATTACCCCAACTGACGGTAACGATCATTACGAAGAGATGATTCCGAAATGGCGTCAGCTGAATATCTTTGAAGGTGAGCAGGTGACTAAAGGTGAAGTTATCGCCGATGGTCCTGAAGCACCGCATGATATTCTGCGCTTACGTGGCGTAAGTGCGTTGTCTAACTACATCGTTAACGAAGTGCAGGAAGTTTACCGTCTGCAGGGTGTTAAGATTAATGATAAGCACATCGAGACCATAGTGCGTCAGATGCTGCGTAAAGCAATCATCCTCAGCCCGGGTGAAACCGAACTGCTCGAAGGCGAAATGATGGAGCTCTCTGACGTGCTGGCGGCTAACGCCAAAGCCGAAGAAGCAGGCAAAATGCCAGCCACTTATGAGCGTCAGCTGCTGGGTATTACCAAGGCGTCGCTGTCGACTGAGTCATTTATCTCAGCGGCATCGTTCCAGGAGACTACCCGCGTACTGACTGAAGCAGCGGTACAAGGTAAGCACGACCCATTACGTGGTCTGAAAGAAAACGTTATCGTGGGACGCTTGATCCCAGCCGGTACCGGTTTCGCTTATCACCGCGAGCGCGCCCGCAAGCGTGCTGAACAGGCCGAAATGACAATCGCTCCAAAAGTGACTGCCGAAGAAGCCGAACAGCAATTAGCGGATGCACTAAATGCCGGTCAGAAAGACGATAAATCGGACAATTCTGCTGAATAATCAGTAGCCTGTCTGAAGCAAAGTAAAGAGCCAGTGCCCTTTTCGGCACTGGCTCTTTTGTTTAACTCCTTGACAGGTGAATTTATGACCATTAAAATTCGCCCTCCCCATATTTCGGGCGGCTAGCTCGTGGTCGGGGGAAATTGGATTTTTCACTCTGTTGAGCGACATCAACAAAATCAGGAGTAATGAATGGCAACAGTTAACCAGCTGGTGCGCAAAGGTCGTCAAAAGCCGGTTGTTAAAAGCAACGTTCCGGCACTTGAGGCTTGCCCACAAAAACGCGGGGTATGTACCCGTGTTTATACAACCACACCGAAGAAGCCAAACTCGGCACTGCGTAAAGTATGCCGTGTGCGTTTGACTAACGGCTACGAAGTTTCTTCGTACATCGGTGGTGAAGGTCACAACCTGCAAGAACACTCCGTGGTACTTATCCGCGGTGGTCGTGTAAAAGACTTGCCAGGTGTTCGTTATCACACAGTGCGCGGGGCCCTTGACTGTGCCGGCGTAAACGACCGTAGACAAGCACGTTCTAAATACGGCGCGAAACGGCCCAAATCTTAACGGTTCTCCGTTAGTAAGGCCAAACACTGTAATTTTAAGTTTTGGGTAATACCCTGAATTAATCGGAGAAATTGAGATGCCAAGAAGACGCGTCATAGGTCAGCGTAAAATATTGCCAGATCCTAAGTTCGGATCAGAGCTGCTGGCTAAGTTCATCAATGTCGTCATGGTTGACGGCAAAAAATCTGTCGCAGAACACATTATCTACGGTGCCCTTGAAATCATGGCTGAAAAGTCAAAGAAAGAGCACTTAGAAGTATTTGAAGTCGCATTGGACAACGTGCGCCCTACAGTAGAGGTTAAATCTCGCCGGGTTGGTGGTTCTACCTACCAGGTTCCTGTAGAAGTACGTCCTGTGCGTCGTAATGCACTGGCTATGCGTTGGTTAGTTGATGCCGCGCGTACTCGGGGTGAAAAATCCATGGCTCAGCGTCTGGCAGGTGAAATGCTGGATGCATCAGAAAACAAAGGCTCTGCTGTGAAGAAGCGCGAAGACGTCCACCGTATGGCCGAAGCAAACAAAGCGTTTGCTCATTATCGCTGGTAATTCACAAGCAACCATTAGAGGAATTTTATTGTGGCTCGACAAACTTCGATTGAGCGCTATCGTAACATCGGTATCGTAGCTCACGTAGATGCAGGTAAAACGACCACGACCGAGCGTGTGTTGTTCTACACCGGTCTGTCTCACAAAATCGGTGAGGTACATGACGGTGCAGCAACAACAGACTGGATGGAACAGGAGCAGGAGCGTGGTATCACTATCACCTCTGCTGCAGTAACCTCCTTCTGGCGTGGTATGGATGCACAGTTCCCTGAACACCGCATCAACATTATCGACACCCCAGGACACGTTGACTTTACCATTGAAGTAGAGCGTTCATTGCGCGTACTTGATGGTGCTGTAGTAGTTCTGTGTGGTTCTTCAGGTGTGCAGCCGCAGACTGAAACTGTTTGGCGTCAGGCCAACAAATATGAAGTACCACGCATGGTATTCGTCAACAAGATGGATCGTGCCGGTGCAGACTTTTTGCGTGTTATAAGTCAGCTGAAATCACGCTTAGCAGCAAATGCAGTACCTATTCAGTTACCTATCGGTGCTGAAGACGAGTTCAAAGGCGTCATCGACTTAATTAAGATGAAAACCATCAACTGGAACGAAGCCGACAGCGGTATGACCTTCACTTATGAAGAGATCCCGGCTGATCTGCTGGATGAAGCTGAGCAGTATCGTAGCGAGATGATCGAAGCTGCCGCTGAAGCCAACGACGAGTTGATGAACAAGTACCTTGAAGGTGGCGAACTGACTGAAGCCGAAATCAAACACGGCTTACGTACGCGTACACTGAAGAGCGAAATTGTTCTTTGTCTGTGTGGTTCTGCGTTTAAAAACAAAGGCGTTCAGGCGGTTCTGGATGCGGTTATTGAATACTTACCTTCACCAACTGAAGTTAAGCCAATCCGCGGTATCCTGGATGACGAATCTGAAGGCGTGCGTAAATCTGACGACAACGAGCCGTTCTCGGCGCTGGCGTTTAAGATTGCGACCGACCCATTCGTTGGTACTCTGACCTTCTTGCGGGTTTACTCAGGCGTTCTGTCACAGGGTGACAGCGTACTGAACCCGGTAAAAGGCAAAAAAGAGCGTATCGGCCGTATGGTTCAGATGCACGCGAACGACCGTAAAGAGATCAAAGAGATCCTGGCGGGCGACATCGCTGCAGCAATCGGTCTGAAAGACGTAACTACTGGTGACACCCTGTGTGATCTCAATAACATTATCACGCTGGAGCGGATGGAATTCCCTGAGCCGGTAATCTCTATCGCGGTTGAGCCAAGAACTAAGGCTGACCAGGAAAAAATGGGTATCGCGCTGGGTAAACTGGCGGCAGAAGATCCATCTTTCCGGGTTAAAACTGACGAAGAGTCTGGTCAGACGATCATCTCTGGTATGGGTGAATTGCACCTTGATATCATCGTTGACCGTATGAAGCGTGAATTCAAAGTTGAATGTAACGTTGGTAAACCTCAGGTAGCTTATCGCGAAAGCATCCGCCAGAAAGTGGAAGTTGAAGGTAAGTTCGTACGTCAGTCTGGTGGTCGTGGACAATTTGGTCACGTCTGGCTGCGTCTGGAACCGATGGAATTCGACGCGAATGACGATGAAACTCCGAACTATAAGTTCGTGAATGAAGTCGTTGGTGGTGTGGTACCGAAGGAATATATTCCGGCGGTCGACAAAGGTATCCAGGAACAAATGCAGAACGGTGTTCTGGCAGGTTACCCGGTACTTGGTGTTAAAGCGACTCTGTATGATGGTTCATACCACGACGTCGACTCATCTGAAATGGCATTCAAAATTGCTGGTAGCATGGCGTTCAAGAAAGGCGCACTGCAAGCTAAACCGGCACTGCTTGAGCCAATGATGAAAGTTGAAGTGGTTACCCCTGAAGACTTCATGGGTGACGTAGTTGGTGACCTGAACCGTCGTCGCGGTATCATCGAGGGCATGGAAGATGCTCCTGGTGGTCTGAAAGAGGTTCGTGCTCAAGTTCCATTATCAGAAATGTTCGGTTACGCTACTGACCTGCGCTCGCAGACTCAGGGCCGTGCATCTTATGCGATGGAATTCCTGAAGTACGCGGAAGCACCAAACAACGTTGCTGAGCAGGTTATTGCCGCTCGGAATACTAAAGATTAAGTAGAGTCTGGTCCGGTTCTTCAGGGACCGGACTTTTAACTTAAGTTAAGGAAAAGTCATGTCAAAAGAAAAATTTAATCGCGTCAAAC
>NZ_JPER01000013.1:0-2500 GCF_000753715.1 Pseudidiomarina salinarum
TTTGGTAAAGGGTATTCGAACCTGTGTTCGCAATTTCAGCATAAACACTTTTGGTGTTGTATGGTTAAGCCTCACGGGCAATTAGTACGGGTTAGCTCAACGCATTACTACGCTTCCACACCCCGCCTATCAACGTTGTAGTCTCCAACAACCCTTCAGGACAATTACATGTCAGTGAGAGCTTATCTTGAGGCTCGCTTCCCGCTTAGATGCTTTCAGCGGTTATCGATTCCGAACATAGCTACCGGGCAGTGCCACTGGCGTGACAACCCGAACACCAGAGGTTCGTTCACTCCGGTCCTCTCGTACTAGGAGCAACTCCTCTCAACTCTCAAACGCCCACGGCAGATAGGGACCGAACTGTCTCACGACGTTCTAAACCCAGCTCGCGTACCACTTTAAATGGCGAACAGCCATACCCTTGGGACCGACTACAGCCCCAGGATGTGATGAGCCGACATCGAGGTGCCAAACACCGCCGTCGATATGAACTCTTGGGCGGTATCAGCCTGTTATCCCCGGAGTACCTTTTATCCGTTGAGCGATGGCCCTTCCATTCAGAACCACCGGATCACTATGACCTGCTTTCGCACCTGCTCGACGTGTCTGTCTCGCAGTTAAGCTGGCTTGTGCCATTACACTAACCGTACGATGTCCGACCGTACTTAGCCAACCTTCGTGCTCCTCCGTTACTCTTTGGGAGGAGACCGCCCCAGTCAAACTACCCACCAGGCACTGTCCTCACCCCAGATAATGGGGCTAAGTTAGAACATCAAACATACAAGGGTGGTATTTCAAGGATGGCTCCACGTCAACTAGCGCCAACGCTTCATAGCCTCCCACCTATCCTACACATGCAGGTTCAAGGTTCAGTGCCAAGCTGTAGTAAAGGTTCACGGGGTCTTTCCGTCTAGCCGCGGGTACACCGCATCTTCACGGCGATTTCAATTTCACTGAGTCTCGGGTGGAGACAGCGTGGCCATGGTTACACCATTCGTGCAGGTCGGAACTTACCCGACAAGGAATTTCGCTACCTTAGGACCGTTATAGTTACGGCCGCCGTTTACCGGGGCTTCGATCAAGAGCTTCGCTTACGCTAACCCCATCAATTAACCTTCCGGCACCGGGCAGGTGTCACACCCTATACGTCCTCTTTCGAGTTTGCAGAGTGCTGTGTTTTTAATAAACAGTCCCAGCCACCTGGTCACTGCGGCCAGCTCCGGCTCCGCCCGTAAGGACTTCACCAGCTCTGGCGTACCTTCTCCCGAAGTTACGGTACTATTTTGCCTAGTTCCTTCACCCGAGTTCTCTCAAGCGCCTTAGTATTCTCTACCTGACCACCTGTGTCGGTTTGGGGTACGGTCACTATATATCTGAAGCTTAGAGGCTTTTCCTGGAAGCATGGCATCAATAGCTTCGCACCCGTAGGTGCTCGTCTCGCGTCTTGGCATCCCCTCTTAAGGAGCGACCCGGATTTTCCTAAGTCACTTGCCTACTCGCTTTCACCGGGACTACCAACGCCCGGCCTACCTAGCCTTCTCCGTCCCCCCATCGCAATATATAGTGGTACAGGAATATTAACCTGTTTTCCATCGACTACGCCTCTCGGCCTCGCCTTAGGTGCCGACTTACCCTACCCTGATTAGCATGGGATAGGAAACCTTGGTCTTCCGGCGTGGGGGTTTTTCACCCCCATTATCGTTACTCATGTCAGCATTCGCACTTCTGATACCTCCAGCAGACTTCTCAATCCACCTTCAACGGCTTACAGAACGCTCCCCTACCCCACATACATAAGTATGTAGCCGCAGCTTCGGTGCATGGCTTAGCCCCGTTACATCTTCCGCGCAGGCCGACTCGACTAGTGAGCTATTACGCTTTCTTTAAAGGATGGCTGCTTCTAAGCCAACCTCCTAGCTGTCTGAGCCTTCCCACATCGTTTCCCACTTAGCCATGACTTGGGGACCTTAGCTGGCGGTCTGGGTTGTTTCCCTCTTCACGACGGACGTTAGCACCCGCCGTGTGTCTCCCGGATAGTACTCACTGGTATTCGGAGTTTGCATGGGGTTGGTAAGTCGGGATGACCCCCTAGCCCAAACAGTGCTCTACCCCCAGTGGTATTCGTCCGAGGCGCTACCTAAATAGCTTTCGGGGAGAACCAGCTATCTCCGGGCTTGATTAGCCTTTCACTCCGAGCCACAGGTCATCTCCTAATTTTTCAACATTAGTGAGTTCGGTCCTCCAGTTGATGTTACTCAACCTTCAACCTGCCCATGGCTAGATCGCCCGGTTTCGGGTCTATACCTTGCAACTGAACGCCCAGTTAAGACTCGGTTTCCCTACGGCTCCCCTATTCGGTTAACCTTGCTACAAAATATAAGTCGCTGACCCATTATACAAAAGGTACGCAGTCACCCTCACGAAGAAGGCTCCTACTGCTTGTACGTAGACGGTTTCAGGTTCTATTTCACTCCCCTCGCCGGGGTTCTTTTCGCCTTTC
>NZ_JPER01000014.1 GCF_000753715.1 Pseudidiomarina salinarum
TTCCCGTGGTAGAACCACGGGCTACCTTAGCTGATGATTTTGGCTACTACGCCAGCACCAACAGTACGGCCGCCTTCACGGATTGCGAAACGCAGGCCTTCGTCCATCGCGATTGGGTGGATCAGTTCAACTACAAACTTCAGGTTGTCACCAGGCATAACCATTTCTACGCCTTCTGGTAACTGCACCGCACCAGTTACGTCCGTAGTACGGAAGTAAAACTGTGGACGGTAGCCCTTGAAGAATGGAGTGTGACGTCCGCCTTCTTCTTTGGTCAGTACGTAAACTTCAGCTTCAAACTGCGTGTGCGGCTTGATTGAACCTGGCTTCGCCAGTACCTGACCACGCTGAATGTCATCACGCTTAGTACCACG
>NZ_JPER01000015.1 GCF_000753715.1 Pseudidiomarina salinarum
GTGTCTTTGATACCAACGATTTCAACTTCATCACCAGTACGCACGATACCGCGCTCAACACGACCGGTTACAACAGTACCGCGGCCTGAGATTGAGAATACGTCTTCGATAGGCATGATGAATGGCTTATCGATGTCACGCTCTGGCTCTGGGATGTATGTATCCAGCGCTTCGGCCAGCTCGATGATTTTCTTCTCGTAAGCTTCGTCGCCTTCCAGTGCTTTCAGAGCTGAACCCTGAATAACTGGCAGGTCGTCGCCCGGGAAGTCGTATTCTGACAGAAGTTCACGAACTTCCATTTCAACCAGCTCTAACAGCTCTTCATCATCAACCATGTCACACTTGTTCATGAACACGATGATGTAAGGAACGCCGACCTGACGTGACAGCAGGATGTGCTCACGCGTCTGTGGCATTGGGCCGTCAGTGGCAGCTACTACCAGGATAGCGCCGTCCATCTGCGCCGCACCGGTGATCATGTTTTTGACATAGTCAGCGTGGCCTGGGCAGTCAACGTGGGCATAGTGACGTGCTGGAGTGTCATACTCAACGTGTGAAGTTGAGATGGTGATACCACGGGCTTTTTCTTCAGGCGCGTTATCGATTTGATCGAACGCACGTGCAGAACCACCGTAGGTTTTCGCCAGTACTGACGTGATTGCAGCAGTCAGAGTAGTTTTACCGTGGTCAACGTGGCCGATAGTACCGACGTTAACGTGCGGTTTGACGCGATTAAATTTTTCTTT
>NZ_JPER01000016.1 GCF_000753715.1 Pseudidiomarina salinarum
CCATTGTGCAATATTCCCCACTGCTGCCTCCCGTAGGAGTCTGGGCCGTGTCTCAGTCCCAGTGTGGCTGATCATCCTCTCAGAACAGCTAGAGATCGTCGCCTTGGTGAGCCTTTACCCCACCAACTAGCTAATCTCGCTTGGGCCTATCTTTAGGTGTGAGGTCCGAAGATCCCCCACTTTGGTCCGGAGACATTATGCGGTATTAGCCACAGTTTCCCGTGGTTATCCCCCTCCTAAAGGCAAGTTCCCAAGCATTACTCACCCGTCCGCCGCTCGTCAGCGGGTAGCAAGCTACCCCTGTTACCGCTCGACTTGCATGTGTTAGGCCTGCCGCCAGCGTTCAATCTGAGCCATGATCAAACTCTTCAATTTAAAAGCGTTTAATCGACCCATTGAATCAATGACTTAATAAAATCTAATTTGTTAAGCACTTTTCCAATCAGTCAGGTGTACCTGTTACGGTACCTTTCATTTCTGCCTGAATCCGGTAAGTGCCCACACAGTTTGCTTGGCTTGGTATATTGTTAAAGAGCGTT
>NZ_JPER01000017.1 GCF_000753715.1 Pseudidiomarina salinarum
GTAAGTCCGGCGGTATGGCTCAAAAGCTGATCGACGGTAATCTCGTCCCAAGCTGGCGGCGCGTCCTCGATCCATTCGACCAGCCGGTCGTCAAGGCTCAAACGCTCTTCCTCCACCAGCGTCATGATCGCCAGGGCAGTCATCTGTTTAGTCAAGGACGCAATCTCGAAAACGGTCCGTGTCGTAACGGGTACTTCGTGAGCGAGGTTTGCCATACCGTAGGTGCCTATATGCACCGGCTTGCCTGCGCGCATGACGGCGATCGCTACTCCAGGGAAATGTCCTTCTTCCATTAGGGTATCGATCCTCGCGTCTACCCGCTCGATGTGCGGAAGCTGAGGAATATCCTTAGCATCTACTCCATCTACCAGCATAATGAAAAGGATGAATGCGAAGGCAGAACGCCAAATCGCTACACTGAATGTCATCGGTGATTCTCCATAGTCCACATAACGCCCAAATAATGGGCTAAAAATAGTGAGCGCAGCGA